>CAVZRJ010000003.1:0-626498 GCA_963777665.1 uncultured Acidimicrobiaceae bacterium | reverse complement strand
GCTGACCACCACCAGGACCGCCGGCCGGGCTGCGGAGGGACTCCTCCCGACGGATTCGATGACAGGCCGGCGCCCTCTTGCACGGTGACCCGAGACCGCGCCCCGGTAGGTCTTCCCTGCTGTCAGCCCGAGCATAGTTACCGGGCTGGCGCTACTGACGCCGAATGAGTGACCCCGCCATTGAGGGATGTGCAGGTGGCGGTGTGGCTGGTCGTCGCAGCGCCCTTGTTCGAGCCGGGCGTGACCGTCACCATGAGTTGACCGGCGGCTACCTTGACTGCGCTCACGCTGGTTGGCTCTTGCGGGCGAACCAACAGTCATCGGAAGCGCGCAGGAACTGCGCTGGAGTGTCTGTTGCGCCAACTGTCCCAAGCAGCACGACTGTTATGGCAGCAACATGAGCAGCTTCCCATCCTCCTGCTCCAATCGCGCATCGTCTGCCAACGAGTGCGGCTACCCGGTACCGACGATGGCATTTTCCCCGTTGTCCGCTACCACACAAGGTGGAGGTCGGGGCAAGAGACGGGAACTTGCAGACCGACAGAGTCGATCTGTCGTCATCCATCGGGTCCCCGGGGCCGAAGGTGTGGGTCGGATCCTCGGCCAGCTAGGTCAGCTCCTGGAAGCCCTCCGGTTGATCGGCGTGGCCGACTCAGAGGCCTGGTCGCTTCTAGCGCAGATCGCCCTCGACGGCATGCACCCGCTTCGTAGGAAAGTCGTAGAGCTGGCGGTCGCAGCTGGAGGCAAGATGATGACCGCCACCTACCGCAGCAAGGCTCGACCTGCCCCACACCTCGGTCCGCGGTCACTTGGAGGACCTCGCTTTCCGCGACGTTATCTCCAAGGTGTACTTCTCGGATCCGGAGGCTGGGTCGCATCCCTGAACCGGCCTGGGTCTGATGGAGACTCGCTGGCTTTGTTTTCTCATGCCACATCGGGCTGAGATCTTTGACGGTAGTCGACTTCGGCTTCGGCCGGCGTGCGGTCGCCGAGCTCTGAGTGCAGTCGCTCCTCGTTGAACCATGAGACCCAGCCACACGTCGCCGGTTCGAGGTCGTCGAGGCCCTTCCAGGGGCCGCCGTTGGCCGCGAGCGCGGCCGGGTTGCGGTGCAGCTCGGTCTTGAAGAGTCCCATGACCGATTCGGCCATGGCGTTGTCGAAACTGTCACCGACGGTCCCGATGGACGGCGCGGCCCCAACATCGTCGAGGCGTTCGGTGTAGAGAATTGACGTGTATTGACTTCCCGCATCCGTGTGACAGATGAGCCCGTCGATCGTGGTGTGCCGTCGGGTCCATGCCGCCATGTTGATCGCATCGATCACCAACGCCGCCGTCATCGAGCGCGCCGCCTTCCAGCCGACCAGACGCCGGGAGAAGACGTCGATGATGAAAGCCACGTAGACGACGCCCGACCACGTCGAGCAATAGGTGAAATCGGCGACCCACAAGGCGTCGGGACGCGACGCGCTCGAAGTTGCGGTTGACGAGGTCGGGGGCCCGGACCGCGGTCGGATCGGACTTGGTGGTGAAGCGCTTCTTGGCCCGGCTCGCACCGCGTATGCCCTGGTCTGCCATGAGGCGGGCCACCTGGTCCCGACCGACGTCGAGGTCGGCCCGACCGGCGGCCTTCCAGAGCTTGCGCCGCCCATAGACCGAGTAGTTGTGCTTCCACAGCTCGAGGAGCTTGGGCCCCAAGATGGCGTCGGATAGCGCCCGCCCTGACGGTGGCCGGGACTTGGCGGCGTAATAGGTGGAGGGGGCGAACTGCAGCACCGTGCAGATCGGCTCGACCCCCCATCGACGCCCACCGGTCTCCCGGTCCCGATGGGCGTCGATGAAGGCGACTACTTCCTTTGTCGGCGGTCGAGCTCCGCCCCGAAGAAACTTGCTGCAGCCTGCAAGATGTCATTGGAGCGCTGCAGGTCGCGGTTCTTCTTCCGCAGCTCGACGAGCTCGGCCCGTTCGGCCGTGGTCAGGCCACCGCGATCCCCGGCGTCGATGTCGGCCTGCTTGACCCAGTTGCGCAACGACTCGGTGCCGATGCCCAGCTGGCGGGCCACCCTCGAGATCACCGCCTTGTCGCCGGGATCCTCGCGCCGGAGCTCTTGGACCATGCGTACGGCCCGCTCCTTCAGCTCAGGTGGATATCGCTTCGATGATGGTTTCTGTCCTTCCATGACTCCAACCTTTCCAAGGTTTGGAGCCTCCAGGAAAGCCAGGCCGGTTCACCCAATGGACATTGGGGCGGTTGCAGGCGGTCAAGTCGTAGGGTTCCCAGGCAAGTGCCTAATAAGTGAACACCTACTGCTCGCGTGCGAAGCGCTACAAGCGGTGCCATTTCGGGGTGGCCGATTGACAAAAACCTCCCGATCCATTAGGCCAGTTTGAGCGGAACTATGAGAAGGTGGGCGGCGGATGAGGGCGGGTGCGGCACGACGGGCGGCAATTCTCTCTCCATCGGCCACTCGGGGCTGGTCTGCTAGACGCAAGCGGCGTCGCTTGGCCTTTGCAGCTACGGCCCTTTCGGCGGTGTTCTTCTCGCTTTGTCTCACCATCCTGTCCTTCTTCATCGACCTGTCTAACCCTGCTCAGGCCTCTCCGACCCTTCCTCAAGTCAGTGTTGGGAGCTCCGCCGCGTGCGGAGTCGAAACCGGGGGATCCCTGGAGTGCTGGGGCACCAACTCAGTTACTCCACCAAGCACCGGCACCTTCACCCAGGTCTCAGTTGGCGACAACTACAGCGGCAGTACCGAGCCAAACTTCTCGGCTTGCGCCGTGGATACGGGCAACCACGTTACGTGCTGGGGGGACAATGCCTTTGGCGAACAGACCTACCCGCAAGGCAGTTTCCAGCAGGTCAGCGACGGGATCGGAACCGTCTGCGCATTGAAGGTGGACGCGACCGTTGTCTGCTGGGGGGACCCGTCGACCCACATCACGCCAGGTCCGCCCTCGCCCGAGTCGAGTACCGACTTTACCCAGGTGAGCACCGGATCCGACGCCGCCTGCGGGATCGTTCAGACAACCAACGCGGTCTACTGCTGGGGCGATGACACCTATGAACCGTCGGGAAGTTTCCAACAAGTCAGCGTTGGCGTGGGTCTTGCGTGTGCTGTAGCTACCGGGGGAGGATCGATCACTTGCTGGGGCAACAATGGCTCTCCCTCTAGTGTCTCCGGCCATTTTCAGCAGGTCAGCGTTGGCGGCAATAGTAGAGGCATGGGCTGGTGCGCTGTCGCCACAGATGGCGCTCTATTCTGCTTCGGCAATGCTCCTTTCCCAGGAGGCGGCACCGACGTAGGGGTGAGCGTCGGAGACTCCTCCACCTGTGTAACGCATACCAATGAGACAGTGAGCTGCACTCTTGCAGGCGCTCCCCCCGTGATCACCTCGGACGTCACGAGCTCTCCCTCTCCAATCCCACCAAACAACACCAATCCCCCGAGCATCGCGTTCGGAGGATCTATCAGTGACCTGGCCACCGTCACGGCAGTGAACGCTCCTGGCGCTCCAGACCCATCGCAGCAGGTTCAGTTCTATGCCTGCCAGGCTGTCAGTGTCGTCGATCCCTGCACTCCCTCGGGGACCCCGTTCGACACGCAGTCATTGAGCGGGAGCAGCTACCCCGGAACAGTCAACTCGACAGCCTTCGATCCGAGTTCCCCCGGGCCGTGGTGTTTTGTCGCCGAATATTCTGGTGACTCGAACTACACGAGTTCTACGGATGCTACGAGCGACGGGTGTTTCTCCGTCTATGAAACACCGACCACCCCGACCATCTCCAACCTGCCCATGTCGGCCACCTACGGGGGAGGCTTCCCCGCCAACGTCTCGACCACCGGCGATGGCACCACGTCGGTCGACGCGTCGACGACGCCCACGGTCTGCACGGTCTCCGGGAGTCCCCCCCTCGATGTCTCCTTTATCGGGGTGGGCACCTGCACCCTGACCGCCAAGGTGGCGGCCGGGACCGACTACATGGGCGCCACCGGCAACCCCCAGAGCTTCACGGTGGGTCAGGCCACACCGACCACCCCGACCATCTCCAACCTGCCCATGTCGGCCACCTACGGGGGAGGCTTCCCCGCCAACGTCTCGACCACCGGCGATGGCGCCACGTCGGTCGACGCGTCGACGACGCCCACGGTCTGCACGGTCTCCGGGAGTCCCCCCCTCGATGTCTCCTTTATCGGGGTGGGCACCTGCACCCTGACCGCCAAGGTGGCGGCCGGGACCGACTACATGGGCGCCACCGGCAACCCCCAGAGCTTCACGGTGGGTCAGGCCACACCGACCACCCCGACCATCTCCAACCTGCCCATGTCGGCCACCTACGGGGGAGGCTTCCCCGCCAACGTCTCGACCACCGGCGATGGCACCACGTCGGTCGACGCGTCGACGACGCCCACGGTCTGCACGGTCTCCGGGAGTCCCCCCCTCGATGTCTCCTTTATCGGGGTGGGCACCTGCACCCTGACCGCCAAGGTGGCGGCCGGGACCGACTACATGGGCGCCACCGGCAACCCCCAGAGCTTCACGGTGGGTCAGGCCACACCGACCACCCCGACCATCTCCAACCTGCCCATGTCGGCCACCTACGGGGGAGGCTTCCCCGCCAACGTCTCGACCACCGGCGATGGCGCCACGTCGGTCGACGTGTCGACGACGCCCACGGTCTGCACGGTCTCCGGGAGTCCCCCCCTCGATGTCTCCTTTATCGGGGTGGGCACCTGCACCCTGACCGCCAAGGTGGCGGCCGGGACCGACTACATGGGCGCCACCGGCAACCCCCAGAGCTTCACGGTGGATCCGGCCACACCCACAACCAGCGCGAGCCTTGCCTCCACTGCCAATCTCACCTTCGGTAACTCGCTGTCGAAGGACACCATCACTGTCACCGGAGCCGGGGCCGGATTAGCCGCCCCGGGGGGGTCGGTCACGGTGTACAAGTGCTTCGAGGGAACAGGGGGCGCACCCTCCTCCGGGTGCGCATCAACGACGACCCCTGTTGCTGGAGTGACTGGACCGGTGCCGAGCGGCGGCGACCAGTCCACTTGGACAGTTCCGACAGGCAACGTGACCCCGACCAGAGACGGCTGGTGGTGTCTCGGCACCTCGTACTCGGGTGACACCGACCACTACTCAGGGAAACAACTCACGGCAACGGCCAATCAATGCGTAGATGTCACCTCGTCCGGATCGCCCGTTCTCTACGCGGCACCTAGCGCCCTAGGTAACGGCAACTGCGTCACGTCCGCAAACGTGTGTTCACTGACAACGGCGCTGAGCGACGTTGGTCCGGGCGGCACGATCCAACTGGTGACCTCAGGGAACGAGAGCGATCCCTCATCCTTCTACACCGGTGGCTTCACCATCGGCGTAACGGGAACGTCGGCTGCAGATCCGATCACGATCGAACCCGCTCCTATGGTCACGAACCCCATCCTGGACGGCGGGGCTGCCCAGAACCCAGCGTTACAACAGACCGTTCTGACGGTGGGAGACGGTGTCTTTTCCAACATATCGGGCGTGACGATTCAGAACGGCTCCCTTGGAGGAATCCAGTCAAACACCGGCGCTGTGACAAGTCCTGGCGTGGTGACCATCGCCGATAGCACGGTGTCCGGAAACTCTTCCGGAGGTATCGACGGTGGTCTTGGCCAGCTGAACGTTAGCGATAGCGCCGTCACGAACAACCAAGGTGGCGGTATCAGTTTGAGCGGTGGCGGAAGCATCTCCGAGGTCACGGTGGCCAACAATGCGACAGCAGGAGACGGAGGCGGGATTCTCAATTCCTCCGGAAACCTGACCGTGGCCAACAGCACCCTTTCGCAGAACAGTGCACCGACCGGCGCCGGCGGTGACATCTACAACGCCGGGGGTGGCACGGTAGACGTGAATGCGTCGATCTTCGCCAACAGCGGCACAATCGGGAGTGACTGCGTGACCGACGGGACGAGCCCGCTCACCGACGGCGGCTACAACCTCGCCGATGACGGGAGCTGCGTCGAGTTCACCGCCCCCACCTCTAATTTCCAAGAGGCCTCCCCAATTTTGGACACGTCGGGCCTCCAGGACAACGCCGGACCGAACGGGTCGCCTGCTCTAACCGACACAATCGCACTGGACTCGGGAGCGACGTTCGCCCAGCACGTCGTAGACGATCAGTCACTGTGCCCTGCCACCGACCAGCGGGGACTGTCTCGAACGGTGCCCTGCGCAATCGGTGCCTACGAGCCCGGTCCTGCGACCTCGATCGTCACAACCACTCCCGCGACGACGACGTCGACCGCTCCGCTTTCCGTACCGGTCAGCGAGCTCTATGGACCGCTCACGGCGACCGTGACCGACCACTATGGAAACCCCGTGGCTGGAGTTCCGGTCACGTTCCAAGCTCCCCTCAGTGGCCCAAGCGGCACGTTCGACGACGCGCAATGCGATTCTGGCTCGTCCGCCCAAACTTGCGTCGTCGATACCGGTCCCGACGGGGTGGCCGAATCGGCTCCTTACACCACCAATGCCAGTACCAGTCCGGTCAGCACTCCCTACCAGGTGACCGCCTCGGTCACCGGAGCGCCCACACCGGCGCCCTTCTACATCGAGAACACGGCGGCGTCCTCAAGCGGATCACCGACCGCCGCCGCCTACGGATGGGGGAATCCGACTGGAGAGTCCGGCACGGCGAGGAGTGCTGTGCCGGTACCGGTTTCGACCGGTGCGAACGGCGGACTGTTTGACAACGGCATCACCCAAGTGGCTGCGGGATCCGACGGCACCGTCCTGGCTGTGGACGCCAGCCAGAATGTCTACGCCTGGGGCAACGAGGAATATGCGCAATTCGGACGCCAGCCGGTCCTGGCCGCAAACGGCCAGCCCGAGAACACCATCTCCACCCCCTACCACGTGAAGATCCCGCTCTTCCCTAATGAGCAGGACAACGTGACCGCCATCGCCGAAGGCGGTTCGTTCAGCCTGGCCCTCACCGCCTCACACCAGATCTGGGCCTGGGGCTACAACGGAGACGGCGAGCTGGGAGACGGCTCGACCACCGGCGATACCCCGTGTTCGCCAACGCTCGGGCTCTCCGGCACTCCCTGCCAGTACACGCCGGTCAACGTGAATCTCAAATATGTCACGGCCAACAACACCAATGGCGACTATCCCATCGCCATCGCCGCCGGGCAGAACTACGCCTTGTTGTTGACCATCCACGGCAACGTCTGGGCTTGGGGATCCAACACCTTCGGTCAGCTCGGCCAACCGACCACGGGTGCCGGGGGTATCGCCCATAGCGATGTGCCCGTCCAGGTCCAGGGTCTCACCAACATCCATTCCATCGCCGCCGGAGGCACCTACGCCCTCGCCGCCACCCTGGGTCCAGGGAATGTCGGCCCAGGAAATGTCTCTGTCTGGGGGTACGTCGGCGATGGAGAGCTCGGCACCAGCGCGACCACCGGTAATGACCCGTGTTCGACCGCCCTCAGCGGGTTCAGCGCGATCGGTGACCTCTGCCAGAACACCCCGGTCGACGTGACCGCGCTCGACGGCACGGTGAGCAAGGTCGCTGCAGGCTTCGACCAGGCGGCGGCGGTGACCTCCTCTGGCACCGTGGAGACCTGGGGTGACAACTCGGAGGGCCAGCTCGGCGTTGGCAGCATCACCGGACAGGCAGCATCCTGCCACGACGTGACCGGCGACCAGCCCGGCGGAGTGATCGCCGCTACCCAGTCTGTCTGTGACGACTTGCCTAGTCCGGTCCAAGGCCTGTCAGGCACGATCAGTCGTGTCTCCGCCGGCTACCAGTTCGACGAGGTCATGAACACCACTGGTGCCCTGTACTCCTGGGGCGCGACCGGTAGCTCTCCTGGTGACCTTGGCTATGCGACGCTGCCAGGGAATGCCTGCGCCAACAACAGCTGCATGGACGAACCAAGCCCCACCTCCGTGAGTCTCCCGGGTGGGGTCGAGTTGGCCGACTGCGGACCGTGCTTCGCCGCCGGGCGAGGCCAGGGCGTGGCCATCGCAGCGCCCACGCTCGCCACGGGGACCACACCGTGTGGCGCAGCGGTCCAAACGTGCTACCCAGTGCCTTCCTCCATCCAGACCGGCTGTGGGTCGTCGGCCCCGGACCAGACACAGAACATCTACAACTTCATCAACGGCCTCCCCGGCGGAACAGCGAATGCCCCGGTCGAGGTGCTCTTCAATCCGACCAACGCGAGCCCTGCGCCGTGCTACGAGGTCAACGGGATGCTCTTCCTACGCGGGCTCCACAACATGATCGTCGACGGGAATGGCGCGACCTTCCAGCAGGACTCCGACACGAACACCGAACTCACGACGAACACCTCCCAGGCCGTCGGCCCCTACTGCCAGGACCCCGCCCAGTTCAACACGGCGGCAGCTTCGGCGTACGCCTTCGCGACCATTCCCGAGTACAAGAACCCACAGGATCACTTGCCTGACGACATCATGTGGTACATCGAGGGCGGCTGTGATCTTCAGTTTGAGAACATGGCGATCACCTCGAATGCGGCCGGGCAAGGGGGCCACAATGACGCCGGCTTCCAGGTGGCAGGTGCGCAGCGGGTCCTCATCACGGGCACGGTGATGACCGGGGTACTGGGCGACTGTGTCACCGTGATCGGCCTCCACGAGGCGAACCCCGTCGGTGCCTACCCCGCGTCCGACGTGACGGTGTCCAATAACACCTGCAACGATCCCGCCGGTCGGGACGGTGTGTCGGTGCAATATTCCCAACGGGTGACCATCGGAGGGACAGCAGCACCCGACGGTCACCAGACGCCGGAAGACGGAACGAACGCAGCAGACGGCAACACCCTCATCGTGCCGACCGACGGGGTCGACCTCGAAGGTGACTGCGCGAGCTCCACCGGTGGTCTCGGGAACATCCAGATCAACCACAATGCCATCACCGCCCAGTGGTCGCTGAGCGGGCAGACCACCGAACAGCTCTACCAGGTCGCTTTCAACAACAACGTTGTCACCGGCCCGATGACCGTGAAGGTCAACTCCCTTGGCGGGTGCACCAGCCCCTTCATTCCGGCGATTCCGGGGCAGAATCTGACCTTCAAAAACAACTCGTCCACCACGGTGGCGCCGAGCAGCATCGGTCCGGCCAGCTTCAACATCTGGGGAGAGATCGGCGGAGTGGTCTCCGGCAGCAACACAATTCCGATGTGTGGATACACCAATGTTTCCAACTACCTCTATAGCTGTGGTCCCTATGACGCAGCGCTCGTGGACACCTCGCCTGCCCAGGAGGACGAGGAGGGTGCGACCTGTCTCTATAGCAGTACACAAGCGCTGGTCTCCTGCACGGACACGTTGAACCAGACCAGCGACGCGCTCATCCAACCCGGAGACTCTGGTGACACGGTGGTCGTTCCCAATTCCACCTCCGCCCCCACTACGTGGTGCCTTACTCCCGGCACGTATACCGTGGGCACGGTCACCCCGCCCACTCCGGGCTCGACATTCAGCACGTTCGCACTGAATCTCTCAGGAGCCCAGGCGAGATGGCCAGCCGCTTGTGCGAGCCACCCGAACCAGTCCGTCATCGTGCTCCAGCCCGGATTTCCGTCGCCAACCAACCACTGGCAGGGCCCCGAGGGTGGAGGTGTCGAGGTGACCGGGAACTCTCTCCATGGGAGCAACAACTCGGGCATCAACTCGCCGACGGCGTTCGTGACTGGCGCGGGTGCGTCCGGAGACAGCGGTTCAACATCTTTCGAGGGGGATACTCAATGCCACAACACCGCGTTGAATGGAACGGTCTTTGAACAGTTCCCGACCACGAGCCTACCCACCTGCCCATTTCCGGTCACACCCATCCCGGCGGCGATCGCCCAACCACCCGACCTTCCCGGCGTGACCATCTCAGCGGCGGTCGCTGGTCTCGCGACACACAAGCTCGGATCCGCAGCGCCGCCTGAGCCCCCGAGCGCAACCGCCGGGGGGTCGCCCTCGAACGGTCCCCTTGCGAGCCCGACTCCGGAACGGCTGACCTGTTCGACGGTGACGTCGACGACCCAGTTCGACCCGCCACTCTCCAACGCCTCGGCTGCCACCTCCGAGATGGCTCTGGTCCACGTGCTGATCAGCGGCTGCAAAAACGCGGCGACCAACGCCGCGGTGGCCGGTGAGGGAACCGGCATCACCGAACTGCCCTTGGCGTCGAGCAACTGCTCGACGCTCAGCGCAGGATCGACCGCACCGACCTCGCTCGCGATCAGCTGGTCCACGCCCGCCCTGGGCACCAGCCAGGTGATCTTCAGCGGGTTCTCCCGGGCAACGACCGGAGATGATGTGGGCTTTGATCTTGGCAGCATTGTAAAGAACGGAGTGCACCTCTCACTGACGTCGACCCTGACCAATACGCCATTTAGCGCGGAGTGCAACACCGCAGCAGGCGTACCCTCCCTCCAGGGGATCCTGACATCGACGTCCACACCACCGGTGTCCGTACCAGTCGGTTTCGTTGCAGTCTCCGTGCCGACCGTGCCGACCGCGGTGACGGCCACCCGTGCCAACGGCCAGGCAACGGTCAGCTGGACACCTCCCATCAGCAACGGTGGTGAGACCATTACCGGCTATGCGGTGAAAGCATCGCCAGGGACTGGAACCTGCTCGCCGTCACCCGCCACCTCCACGTCGTGCATCATGACCGGGCTGGCCAACGGCACGCCCTATTCGTTCACCGTGTCGGCCACCAACGCCGTCGGTGCGAGTCCACTGTCAACGCCCTCGACGCCGGTCACGCCGGCGACGGTGCCGTCTTCTCCGACCTCGGTCACCGCAATACCCGATAAGGCAAGCGCCCAGCTCTCCTGGACCGCACCGCTGTCCGACGGTGGCGCAGCGATCACCGGCTACACAGCGACTTCCAGTCCGGGGAACAAGACCTGCACCACCACAGGAGCGACCTCGTGCACAGTCGCCGGGCTCGCCAATGGGACGTCGTACACGTTCACCGTTTCCGCGAAAAATGCAGCCGGCACGGGCAAGCCATCTGCCGCGTCGCCGTCTATCAAGCCAGGGACCGAGACCATCACGTCCGTATCGTTCGGAGGTACCCAGTCGTCCCCGACGATTACGGTCTCAGGTTCGGGCTTCGGCGATACCAAGTCCGTGCTCGGAACCGCCACTCCGGCGAGCGCGACCCAAAACTGCTCGCCCGCCACCGGCTACGACTATCACACCAACTTCTACATCGACGATCAGACGAGGGGTTGGGTCGCGGGACTCGGACCACCAGCTCTCGCCGCAGTCGGCGTTTCGATCTCCTCGTACTCCAATACCCGGGTAGTTTTCACGCCAGGCTCCTGCTATGAACACAACGGCTGGACCTTCGACCCCGGTGACAACTACACCATGTTCACGCTCGGAAAGACCTACTCGGGGACATTCCGGTTGACCGATACCTACGTGGCCAACTCTGGCTCGAACAGTGTCAGTGTGCTGAACGCCACCACCTCCTCGCTGGTCGGCACTGTGAACGTGGGTACCGCTCCAAGTGGGGTCGCTGTCACACCCAACGGCGGTGACGTGTATGTGGCCAACTCGGGTTCGAACACCGTGAGCGTTATCAACACTTACACCGCCTCGGTGATCGGCACCGTGAACGTGGGGAGCTCCCCGTACGGGGTGGCGGTAAGCCCGAACGGCAGCCACGTCTATGTGACCAACGCCCATTCCGGCACGGTCAGCGTCATCAACACCGCCACGAACACGGTGTCCGCCACCGTCACTGTGGGAAGCGATCCCCTGGGGGTATCGGTCATCCCCAACGGCACCGAAGCGTATGTGACAAATTCCGGCTCGGGAACGGTGAGCGTCATCAACACCACCACGAACGCCGTTTTGAGCACGGTAGGTGTCGGCAGCGATCCATACGGCGTGGCGGCTACACCGAGTCACGTCTATGTGGCCAACTTCGGTTCCAACAGTCTCAGTGTGATCAGCACCACGACCAACGGGGTCGTCGGCACGGTGAACGTGGGAGTTGAGCCGTTCGGCGTGGCAATCACACCTAGTGGCAGCGATGTGTTTGTGGCCAATTCCCTCACTGATACCGTCAGCATCATCAGCGCGTCCACCAATGCAGTCGTCGCTACGGTGGACGTAGGAGACGAGCCGTTCGGCGTGGCGATCACACCTGACGGCACCGACGCGTATGTGGTCAACTCCGGCTCTGGGACCGTGAGCGTCATCAATACCTCCACCGATGCGGTAGGTGCGCCAATCGTGGATAGTGGTAGCTCTCCCAGCTGGCTTGCCGTTACCTGAGTATTTAGAAAGAGGAAGAGCCGACCGATCAGGGCGCAGGTTGGCGCCCCTGTGAGTGTCATCGACATTGCCACGTCGCGAAGGAAAAACAAGGAATTCCATGATCCGTAACCTTCCCCGTTCCCTGGGGTAGATAAGCGGGACTGCTCCCGATCACAGCTGTCGACAGCGATTCCAACGCGACGGAGTTCGCTGTCCCTACCGAACCTTGACCGACCAATGCTCCGTGAGCGTGAGGCAAGCGGCATCAAGTCCCTCCTGCCAACGACCAGCAGTAATGTTGGTGTGCATAAGGAGAAACGAAGGGTCGTGCACGGAGCCGCGGGCTCCGTCGTCGTCAGCCGCCCCGCCGACACAAGGTCGGGTGTACAGCTGTCACGCCGGCACTTTCATCCCGAGGAGCTCGTACATGTTGCCGCCCATGATCTTCTGCACCTCCGACTCCGTGTGATGCGCCGACAGCTCCTCCACCCACTCGAAGGGCTCGGCCAGTCCCTCCGGGTGCGGATAGTCCGACCCGAACAGGATATGTTCCGGGGTCATCACGTCGATGAGTGCCTCGAGCGAGTCCTCCCAGAACGGGTTGATGTAGATGTTCCGGAGGAAGACCTCGGCTGGGGGCTCTGCAAAGGCCTTGGGCATCTTCCCGTAGGTCTTCTCCAACGACTTGAGGCATGGCAGCGCCCAACTCCCGCCGTTCTCCACGCTCAGCAGCCGGACAGTGGGGAAGCGGCTGAGCATCCCGTGGCAGATCGCCGAGGTGACGGTGTCGCTGATGGGCCGTCCCGTGTTGACGGCATCGGTGAACGGCCGCGGAGCGAACGGCTGCATGTCGCGCCCATCGCCCTCCCACTCGTTGGCGTGCCGCTGGTACCCGGAGTCCGACGCGTGCATGGCGACCAGGACACCCGTCTCGGCGACCCTGCTCCAGAACGCGTCGAATTCGGGGAGGAAGGGTGACCGTGTTCCCCGGGTCCCTGCGACCGGGCCCGGACGCAGCAGCACGACCTTGGCACCGTGCTCCAGTACCCAGTCGAGCTCTGCGATCCCACGCTCGACGATGCACGGGTTGACCACCGGCGTTGCGAAGATGCGCTGCTGGTAGTCGAACGCCCACTCGTCGAGGAGCCATTGGTTGTAGGCGTGGATGACGGTGCAGGTCATGTCGGGATCGTCGAGGAGATTGACCTCGATCAGGCTGGCCAGTGTGGGGAACATCAGGGCAGCATCGATCCCTGTCTCGTCGAGCAGCTCGAGGCGGGGTGCGGCGGAGCGGTACGCGTCGATGGCACGTATCGGCGTGCCGGCCATTTCGCGGAGCGTCCTGCCCTCGGGGTTCTTGCCGGCGAAGTAGTCGGCGAACGAGCCCGGCGGGGCCACGACCTCGAAGGTGGGATTGGGGATCGACTCGCTGATGCAGTTGTTGATGGCGAGCTTGGTGCGGCCGTTCACCTCCACGTACTTGACGAACCCCTCGTACTGCTTGGGGAGGTAGCGCGTGAGTGCGTCCGCCGTCTCGTACAGATGGTTGTCAGCGTCGAATATCGGGCCTTCATACGTGGACACGAATCCTCGATTCCCTGGAGTGTGGAGTTGCATCCGCAGCGAGTGGAAGCGTTGAGAGGCGCCCGCCGGATGGCCTGTTCCCGGCGGTCACCGCGGGATGGTCAGCACGCGTAGTACGCATCGGCGCGGATCGCCCGCGTAGGACAATTCTTCGCAGCGAGCCGTACCGGCTCCTCGTTCGCTGCGAGGTCGCCGGTGACGACGGCCACGCCGGCCTCGTCCAGGTCGAAGACACCGGGTGCCCAGTACAGGCAGTTCCCCGACCCCATGCAGGCCTCCCGGTCGATGATCTCGCTGGCGGAAATACCGTTCTCAGCCTGTTGGACCATGAGCCGACGATAGCACCGGAGCCGCGGCACCTCACTGCGAGCCACACGGGGAGGAACGCCGTTTCCGCGACCCGGGAGGACCACTGGGACCCGCTCGCAGCTCAGCGGCCGGACCTCGGGAGTCCCAGACCCCGCTCGGCGATGATCGAGCGCTGCATCTCGCTCGTGCCGCCGTAGATGGTGGTCACCGCCGCGTGGCGGAAGAGATGCTCGATCCATCCCTCTACAGGTGCGTCCGCCTCACCGCGCTGGAGGACTCCTTCCGCGCCGAGCATGTCGACCAGCTCGGTGGCGTCGGCGTTCATGGACTCGGCATAGAACAGCTTGTGCATGGACCCCTCGACCCCGGGGAGTCCGCCGGTTGCCGCCACGAACGACGTGCGGTAGGCGAGGAGCCTCGCGACCTCGTTGTTCGTGCGCATGACCGCGAGGCGCTCACGGACGTGGGGGTCGTCGATGACCCTGGTCCCGTCAGGGCGTCGGGAAGCCCTTGCCCAGTCGACGGTCTGCTCCCAGACCCGATCGGCCTCACTCAGGCCGAATCCCCCACGCTCGAAGGTGAGAGCGACGGTCATGACGTCCCAGCCCCTGTCGACCTCGCCGATCCGATAGTGGTCGGTGACCCGCACGTCCGTGTAGAAGGTCGCGTTCGTCCGCTCTCCGCCGACGGTGTGGACCGGGTGGATCTCGATGCCGGGCGAATCGAGCGGGACGAGGAACATGGTCAGCCCCTTGTGCTTCGGCACGTCGTGGTTGGTCCGGGCCAGGAGGAAGACGTAGTTCGCCACGTGGGCGAGCGTGGTGAACATCTTCTGCCCGTTGATCACCCACTCGTCGCCGTCACGCACGGCGGTGGTCTTGATCGAGGCCACGTCGGAGCCGGAGTCGGGCTCGCTGTAGCCGAGCGACATGATCATCTCACCGGCCAGAGCACGGGGGAGGAAGTCGCGCTTCTGCTCGTCGGTGGCGACACGCCGGATCGTCTGGCACACGATGACCGTCAGGCCCATGCCGTCGGTCGGCGCCCCCGCCAGCCGGAGCTCGTCGCGGAGGGCGGTCATCTCGAACGGGTCGCGCTCCTGGCCGCCGTATTCTGCCGGCCACGAGGCGGCGATCCAGCCCTGTTCGCCGATGGCCCGGTGGAACTCCTTGTCGTGGTTGGTCCCGGTCCGGTGGGCACGCTCGATGGTCTCCGCATCGAGGTGCTCGTCGAGAAAGGCACGCACCTCCGCACGGAAGGCGTCGCTCTTCGGCCCGAGGCGGAAGTCCATCACCGGGCCTCGACCGGACCGAAGAGGACGTCGGCGAGCTCGGCGACCTCCCGTCTCGGGTCACCGATCGCGAGCGGCCACGCCTCGGCCCTTCGGTAGTAGAGCTGGATGTCGTACTCGAGGGTGAATCCGTACCCGCCATGCACGTGCAGCGCCACGTTGCTCGCCCGGCGTGCCGCCCTGGTGCAGAACAGGAACGCCATCGAGGAGAGTGCGCTGAAGTGCTCCTCCTCCTCGGCCTGCGCCCAGGCGGCCTCACGAGCGATGAGCCGCGCACCGTCCACCAGGGTCGCCGCGTCCGCCAGGTCACGGGCGATCGACTGGAACGATCCGATGGGAACGCCGAACTGGCGGCGGTTCTTGGCGTACTCGACCCCGAGGGCCAGCGCTGCCTCGCCCAGACCGACCAGCGCGCCGCTCATCAGCGACCGCCACTCGTCGAGCGCCTGCCCGTAGGCGGACCGGGCGATGTCCCGCTCCGCGAGCACCGAGCGCCCGGGACCCAGGAGCGACCGGTCGGCCACCGGCGACGACCCCAGGTTCCTCCGTGCAGCGCCGCCGCGGTCACCGGTCACGAGGACGAGCTCGTCGGCGTCCATGGCGATGACCACGTCGGCGATCGATCCGGAGGGGACCAGCGTGACCGTCCCGTCCACCGCGGGGCGGAGGGCGACCGTGCTCACCGTCGTCGGCTCGGTGATCAGCCTGCTGAGGCACTGGCTGCCAGGGCCGCCGCACGATGCGAGGGTCCGTGCGGCCACTGCGCTGTCGATGAAGGGCAGCGGGGCGAGGCGGCTGCCGAGCTGCTCGCAGATGAGCTCCAGATCGAGCAGCGATGCCCCACCTCCGCCCAGCTTCTCGGAGACCCCGACGGTCGGGCCGGCCATCTGGCAGAAGGCGGCCCAGAGGCCCGGATCGAAGCCGCCCGGCTCGCTGGCGCGCACGACATCCGGCGGGCAGCGGTCGGTGAGGAAGGCGCGGACGGCCGAGACCAGGTCGTGCTGTTCGTCTGTAAGGTTCAGGTCCATGGTCGAGGTCCGCCCGGCACCCGGTCGGTAGGTCGAGAGTACTTGATGGCCCGCGCCGGACGCCCAGCGTCGGAGGATCAGCAGGGGGCTCGTCGATGAGTGACGGGATCGAGCCGTTCCGTGTGGCGGTGGACGACGCGCAGCTCGAGGATCTCCGGAGTCGCCTCGCCCGCACACGGTTCCCGGACCAGATCCCGGGAACGGGGTGGGAGGCCGGGATCCCGATCACCTATCTGCGCGAGCTGGTCGACTACTGGCTCGGTGGGTACGACTGGCGTCGGGAAGAGGCCCGCCTCAACCAATTCGAACAGTTCCGGACGCGGATCGACGGGCAGTCGATCCACTTCGTCCACGTCCGCTCTCCCCACCAGGACGCGCTCCCGCTGCTCCTCAGTCACGGCTGGCCCGGTTCGATCGTCGAGTTCCTCGACGCGATCCCTCGGCTCACCGACCCGCCGGCTTACGGCGGTCGGGCTGCCGATGCGTTCCACGTGGTCGCACCATCGCTTCCGGGATACGGGTTCTCGGAGCCGCCCCGGACACGCGGCTGGGACGTGCGGCGTATCGCCGAGGCATTCATCGTCCTCATGGATCGTCTCGACTACGGGCGCTACGGCGCCCAGGGCGGTGACTGGGGTGCGCAGGTCACCACGCGCATCGGCGCGCTCGATCCGGCCCACTGTGCCGCCATCCACCTCAACATGCCGATCGGCGTCCGGCCGGCCGAACCCGGCGAGCTCACCGACGAGGAGCAGGCGGATCTCGCCGACATGCAACGCTTCACCCGCCAGGAGTCCGCCTACGCCAACGAGCAGGGGACCAAGCCCCAGACGGTGGGTGTCGGCCTCAACGACTCGCCGGCGGGACTCCTGGCGTGGATCGTCGAGAAGTTCCGGGCCTGGAGCGACTGTGGGGGTGACCCAGAGCGCTCCTTCACCCGGGACCAGCTCCTCACCAATGTGATGGTCTACTGGCTGACCGAGACCGCCACGTCGTCGGCCCGGCTCTACTGGGAGACCAACCAGACCGGCGTCCTCACCGAGAAGCTGCCCTTCATCGACGTGCCGACCGGGGTGGCGCGGTACCCCAAGGAAGTGCTGCGCTGGCCGCGCTCATGGGTCGAGCAGCAGTACAACGTCACCCATTGGGCCACCATGCCGCGGGGCGGCCACTTCGCCGCCATGGAAGAGCCCGAACTGTTCGCCGGGGACCTGCAGGAATTCTTCCGGTCCGTGCGCTGAGCTCCGGCGGCTCAACCCTTCGGCTTGCGCAGCCGCTCGAGACTGGCCCGGGTCGTGTCGTCCTGCCAGTGCTCGAGCACATCCCGCTCGATGCGTCGGCACCCGTCATCCTCGAGGACCGAGAGCGCGACCCGTCGTGTGGCGGCCTTGGCCAGGGCATACGCCCTGGCATCGAGGTCCGCCAACTGCCCGGCGAGCGCCGACGGCCGCTGCCTGCAGCTCGGCTGCAGGGACGACCTGGTGGGCGAGCCCGAGGCGACATGCCTCGTCGGCGTCGAGCAGGGCGGCGTCGAAGACCAGCTGCTCCGCCTGCTCGCCGCAGGCGTGTCGGAGGAGCTCGATCGCGAAGACCGGCAACGCCACGCCCACCCTGAGCTCGGTTGCCCCGATCCGTGCACCCTCCGCCATCACCCGCTTGTCGCAGGCGCACGCCAGGATGCACCCGCCGGCGATCGCCGGTCCGTTGATCGCAGCGACGGTCGGCTTCGCACACCGGAACAGGCGGACGAGCGCCGTGTTCAGTGCGTCGAGGAGCACTCCGGTGCGACTCTTCTCGTTGTCCAGAACCTCGCTCACGTTGAGCCCGGCAGAGAAAATCGAGCCTTCTCCGGTCACCGCCAGGGCCCGGACCTCGGGATCCTTGTCGCAGCGGTCGACGTACGCGGCGATCTCCTCGAGGGTCTCGACGTCCAGTGCGTTGACCTTGTCGCTGGCGAGCGTCAGCGCGGCGATCCCGTCGTCCGTCCTGGTCTTGATCCTCGCGAATTGTTCGGTGTCGGTCATCGTCGGTCCTCTCTGATCGGCCGGAGGCTGCAGATCCCCGGAAGGCATCCCTTCCATCCGCTCGCGCGCCGAACCCATCACGCCGGAGCGTCAAGCTACCCGAGATCCATCGGGGCCCAGTCGGTCGGGGCCGACCAGGTCCGTCGTGATGAGCCGGTCGGCGAAGCGCCACCGGCCGTCGACCTTGGCGAAGCGGTCGATGTACTGGCCCGAGAGGGTGATGCTGAGCCGGTTGTCGGTGTCGGAACGCAGGACGGACCAGTAGCACCGCGACGACGCAGCGGTGGCGCCCGGCTGGACCTCGACGCTCAGGTTGGTGAGCAGGTGCTTGGAACGGGAACCAGTTCCGGAGGCTGCAAGCTGCTCGTAGACCGGCCTCACCTCTGCACTCCCGTGCCGGACGACGTCACTGCCGCCCGACCGCCAGGTCGCATGCTCGAACAGTGCGGCGACTCCGTCCACGTCGCCTGCGTCGACCAGGAACGCATACGAGTAGACGAGCGCGGTGATCGCCGTCTCGTCCGACACGTCCGGCCGAACGGGCTCCGGATAGCGGATGAACTCGAGCAGATTGCCATCCGGGTCGCGCACGTAGACGCTCGAACCGGCGATCCGACGCCCACCCTGACGCTCGGCCGGCCCCTCGATGACCCTCGCGCCGGCGCGCTCGAGCAGTGCGTCGAGGGCAGCCGCCGAGCCCTCCCAGACGAGGCAGAGGTCGCCGCACGGCGGGGTCGCCGCCGGTGCCCGGAGCTCGAAGTCCGTGCGCCAGAGCTCGGAACGGTGGAAGTTGACCATCTGCGTACCGAACTGCACCTGCACCAGGTAGGGGTTCTCCGTCACCTCGAGTCCGAGCCTGCGGTAGAACCCGATCATGGCCTCGCTGTCCTGCATCGGCAGGGCGACGTGGTCGAATCCCAGGATGGCACCGGCCTCCGGGCCGGCGTGCGGCTCAGTCGGCATGCTCGAAGCCGTACAGCTTCTTGCAGTTGAGCGCGGTGATCTTCCGGCGGTCCTCGGCGGGGAGTGACCCCAATGTCTCCTCGATCGCGCGGCGTGACTCGGGGAACGTGCTGTCCGTGTGCGGATAGTCCGACGCCCACATGCACGAGTCGGCACCCAGGTACGGGATGAACTGATCCGCCAGTTTCTCCTCCTCGAAGGTTGCGATGACCTGACGGCGGAACAGCTCCGAGGGCGGGATGTTCGGTGCGTAGTCGATGAGTCCCCGAAGGTTCTCCCATTCCATGTCCATCCGGGCCAGGAAGTACGGGAGCCAGCCGACACCAGCCTCGGCGAGGACGAGTGTCAGGCCGGGGTGGCGTTCGAGTGCGCCGGAGAACACCATGATGGCGAGCATCTCGTCCAGCTGGAGCGGCAGCAACGTGGCGAACGCCGCGGATTTCCACGATCCCATCTGATAGCTGAGCCTCGGCGAGGATCCCCCCTTGATGTGGAAGCTGATCGGCAGGCCGGTGGCATCGGCCGCCGCCCAGAGCCGGTCCCAGGCCTGATCGCCCGGATCGAAGTCGAAGACGTCGATGAGCGCGCCCCGGTGGCCGATGGCGGCACAGCGCTCGAGCTCGGCGACCGCCGCCTCAGGTGAATGGCTGGGGAGGAAGGCAAGGATGCACAGCCTGTCCGGTGCTGCCGCGTTGAACTCCTCGACCGCCCAGTCGTTCCAGGCCGCGTAACAGACGTCCTGGAGGTCGGGCTCGGGGATCGAAAGGGTGAGCGGTACGGGCCCGTAGATCACCGATGCCCAGATGCCGTCACGGTCCATGTCCTCGAGGCGCAGCTTCGTCGTGCTGGCCCGGAAGCCGTCGTCCTCGAGACCGGCCCGCCCGATCGCGCTGAGGTTGGCGAGCGGCGCTCCGCTGGCCCCGAGCACACGGTCACCGCTCACCCAGGTCGGCTGCCCGTCGCGGGTGACCACCCGGGGGGCCCGGTCGAGGATGTCCTTCGGCACCCGTGACTGCCACAGCCCGACCGGCACGGCCCTCAGGTCCAGGTGATCGTCACACGAGAACATCATCTCGTCCATTGGAATCCCTCCTGTGGTTCGGTGACTCCCACCTGGTGGACGTGGAGCCTCACTGACGGATCGAGACGGTCGTCGGCGCCTCCGCGCCCGGCTGCGTCCCGGGTTGTCCGACGTCGACGGAACGCCGGTCGTCCGGGCCACCCGCCGAGCGTCGGGTCGTCTCGGACACCCGGCCGAGGAGCTTCGTGAGCACGCGGTACACCAGGTTGCCGGACGGCCATTGCGTCACGACCCTGCCGGACTCGGAGGTGAAGTAGTTGCGGGTGAGCGTCCACGACGTGCCCCGCATCTTGGACTGCAGCCAGCGGTTCCAGAAGGCCTCGGCGGTCGGAGTGACCTCGATGGCGCTGACCCGTGCTGCGCCGCATGCGCTTCACCGAGCGCACGGCGTACTCGGCCTGGGCCTCGAGCATCGAGACGAGCTCACCGCCGTTGGTGCCGGGACCGTAGAGCAGGAAGAGATTGGGGAACCCGGGGACCGTGATGCCCAGGAACGCCCGCGGCTCCCCCGCCCAGTGCTCGTGGAGGGTCACACCTTCCTTCCCCACGATCGCGAGACGGGCGAGGTAGTCGGCGGCCCGAAAGCCGGTCGCCATGACGAGCACGTCCACCGGCCGCTCCACCCCGTCCGAGTCGACGACGCCGGTGGGGGTGATCCGTGTCACGCCCCGGGGAACGAGCTCCACGTTGGGCTCCCGGAGCGCGGGATAGAAGGTGGTGGCCAGGATCGGCCGCTTGCCGGGGAACGGATAGCTCGGGGTGACCGCGTCGCGCAGGTCGGGACGATCGGCGAACTTGCGGGCGATGTACGCACGGCAGGTCTGCTCACGCTTCCGGTTGAGCCGCGTGCCGGGCCTGAACATCGCCCCGCCCCACAGGTTCCGCTCCAACGTCCAGCGCGAGCGGAAGCGGTCCAGTGACCGCCACCAGGACCGGGCGAGCAAGGTTCGCTCCGCCGTGGTCAGGTCGCGCTCACCCTTCGGGAGGACCCACCCCGGCTCCCGCTGGAAGACGGTGACCTTCTGCGCGATCGGCTGGATCGAGGGCACGACCTGGGCCGCCGTGGATCCGGTGCCAACGACGGCCACCACCTTGCCGGACAGGTCGCAGCCGTGGTCCCAGCGGGCGGTGTGGAAGCTCGGGCCGGAGAAGTCGTCGAGCCCCGGCCAGTCGGGACAGCGGGGGACGTTGAGGAACCCGACAGCGCTGATCGCGACGTGGCACTCGTCGCTTTCACCCGGATCGAGATCGACCGTCCAGACGTGGCGGCCCTCGTCCCATCGTGCCGATCTGACGGTGACTCCCAACCGGAGGTGCGGGGACAGGCCGAATTGCTCGACTGTCTCGTCGAGATACGCCTGGAGCTCCGCCTGCCGGGCATGGGTCCGGGTCCAGTTGTGGGGCTTGAACGAGTAGCGGTAGAGGTTCGAGTCCACGTCGACCTCTGCGCCGGGGTAGGTGTTGTCCCACCAGGTACCCCCGACCCCGCGTGAGGACTCGTAGATCTTGAACGTCTCGATGCCGGCCTGCTTGAGTTTTACCCCCGCCGCGATCCCGCCGAACCCTGCGCCGATCACCACCACCCGCGGCGTACCCGCAGGGCCGAACAGCTCTTCGGCCGTTCTGCGCAGCGGCGGCCCCTCCGTGCGTCTCACCGTAGGGTCGGTGGCGCGGGTTCGGTCATCGGTCGTGGTGCAGGCCGGGGAGGAGCGCGGCGCGGCTAGTCGAAGGTGACGACGCCACGGATGTTCACCCCGTCGAGCATGTCCTGGTAGCCCTGGTTGATCTGGTCGAGCCGATAGGTCCGGGTGACCAGCTCGTCCAGCTTGAGCCGTCCGGCCTGGTAGAGCGCGAGCAGGTTGGGGATGTCGAAGCGCGGGTTCGCTGCCCCGAAGACGACCCCCCGCACCTCCTTCTGCCACATCGCGAGCTCGAAGAGATTGATGCTGCACTCCGACTGCGCCTGCGGGGCGACCCCCGTGACCACGCACGTGCCGTTCTTTCCGGTGAGCGCGAGGGCGGCGGCCATCAGGTCCCCGTACATCACGCTCGGCACGAGGATGACCGCGTCGGCCATCTGGCCACGGGTCAGGTCGGTGACAACGGGAAGCGCCTCCTCCATCGACCCCGCCGTATGCGTCGCGCCGAAGTCGAGCGCCGCCTTCTGTTTGAACTCCACGGGATCCACAGCGACGACGTGCTTCGCCCCGACCATGTGCGCACCCTGGACCGCGTTCATCCCGACGCCCCCGACACCGACCACCACGACGGTGTCACCCGGTTCGACCTGCGCCCGGTACACCGCCGAGCCCCAGCCGGTCGTGACGCCGCACGAGACGAGGGCCACCGCCGACATCGGCAGGTCCGGTTCCACCTTCACCAGCGACGCCTCGTGGACGACGCCGTACTCGGCGAAGGTCCCCAGCTTGGACATCACGTTGAGCGGGCGTCCGTCGTAGTGGTAACGGACCGTCCCGTCAGAGATCTGTCCGCGCGAAAAAGTCTCCGCACCCAGGTCGCAGAGGTTCGTGTGCCCGGTGAGGCACATCTTGCACCGGCCACAGATCGGGAAGAAGCTGGCGGCCACGTGATCGCCCACCGCGAGGCCGACCACGCCCGGCCCGAGCGCCTCGACGACGCCGGCCCCCTCGTGGCCCCCCACCAACGGGAAGAGCCTCGGATCGGGCCCCACCTCCGGGTTGGTGGGCGAACCGATGTCGTTGGTCCGGAGATGCTGGTCGGAATGACAGAGGCCCGCGGCCGCCCACCGGACCAGCACCTCGTGGTCCGTGGGCGGGTCCAGGTCGATCTGGAGGATCTGCCAGTCCTGTTCCCGGTCAAAGAGCACGGCAGCTTGCGTCTTCATCGTCTCGGACTCCTTGGCGAGGTGGTGCTGGACCGCCGCAGGGCGGGCGTCAGCTCGCACTCGCGGTGGACGTACCCGGCAGATCCGTCCCGCAGGTCGGTGTCGAGGAGATCGCAGTGAATCCCGTCGTTTCTGCCTTCATGATCCAGGCGCAGGTCTGCGGGGGGTTGTGCCCGAAATTGGTTGCGTAGTCGAGGTTGATCGGCAACAGCCCGTTGGCGTTGTACGACGTCACGCCACGAAGGTCGTGGATGACCGCTTCGCGGGTCGGATTCGGTCCGGCCAACTCGAGGCCCTTGATCATGAGGTCGGCCCCCGCCCATGACTCGTACTGGGAGAACGTCGGAAACTGGGTGCTGGTGAAATGGGCGTACTTCTGCAGCGCCGACGCCATCTGCTGGGTGCCGGCATTGGGAAGGGAGAACGGTCGGAACAGGGACAGGAAGTAGTCTCCCTGCAGATCACCCCACGCCGAAGAGTTGATGGCGTCTGGTTCGTATCCGGTCGCGAAGAGGACCGCCTTGAGCTTCACCCCTTCCTGCTTGAGCGCTGTCGCCAGCGCGTAGTTGGAGTTGTTGTCCATGGCCGGGACCATCGAGTCGACGTTGTGCTGCTTGGCGAGCAACGCTTCGCTCGTGAAGTCCACACCACCGAAAGGGACCGTGGTGTCGAGGACCCCGGTCTTGCCCCCGGCGTGCTGGAACGACTGCGCGGTGCCGATGGCGGCCCGGCTGGACGACGGCGAGATCGAATAGCCGTAGGATCCGAGAGTCGTCGCCCCGTGCTGTTTGAGGAAGTCCCCGATCTGGGTGTTGACCGGGTACTTGGGATCCACGCTTCCGTTGTCGGACGCGAACATGTTCGTGTAGGGCTGCGTACCCCACTCCGGTCCGTCGTCGTAGGTACCGGTCACCGGAACGCCCGCCTGATGCGGGTAGCTGGCCGCGAGGAAGAACAGCGGGCTCTGGGAGACGATCCCGAACGCGCCCTTGGAGATTGCACTCTGAACTGCGGTCACGATGAGCGACGGGCTCGTCTGATCGTCGATGATCAGGGGCACCAGCTGGTGTCCGTTCACTCCCCCCGCCGCGTTCTGCATGTCGATCCGAGCGTTGAATCCGGCGGGAGATGAGACATTCTGGGATGCACCTGGGCCGGTGAGGTCGGTGACGTACGCAATGGTGATCGGGGTCTTCGTCGAGGATCCCCCGCTCGAGGTGGTCGACGTTGCCGATCCTCCACTCGAGCACCCGGCAGCGACGAGCGGCAGGGCCACGGCCGCGGTCAGCAACGCCTTGCTCATTTTCCCATGTGCCAGCATCATTCCTCCATGTCGACGGCGCGCGCAGCGCCCGGTTGGTTATGCAGTGTTGCCATCTGTTCGGCCGGCTCCGACCGGGGGGTTCTCAGGCTCCGCCTCTCCCAGATACCGGTTGAGGACCTCTTCGCCCGCCGCGGATGCAGGTCCGGACCACCCGACCCTGCCACGGGTCAGGATCACGCAACTGTCCGCCATGGACAGCGCCCGGTGCACGAACTGCTCGCTCAGCACGATGGTGATCCCCGATCTCCTGGCCTCCTCGAGACTGTGGAACACCGTTTCGGTGACGGTGGGTGCGAGGCCGAGCGACAGTTCGTCGGCAATGATCAGCTTCGGCGAGATCGAGAACGCCCGGGCGAGCGCCAGCATCTGCTGTTCGCCACCGGAGAGGCTCCCCGCGCGCTGCGACGGACGGTCGCCCAGTACCGGGAACGTCTCGATGGCCCGGTCGATGGCGGCGGCCCGGTCGTTGCGAGGTTCCTGTGCAACCGCCATCCGCAGGTTGTCGGTCACCGACAGACCGGGAAAGATCCCTCGTCCCTCCGGTACGTAGGTGAGGCCCAGCTTTCGGACGCGGTTGGCCGGAAGCCCGGTGATGTCCTTCCCGTCGAACGTCACGCGACCTGCAACCGGTGGCACGAGACCCGAGATCGAACGGGCGAGCGTGCTCTTGCCGGCACCGTTCACACCGAGCACCGCCAGGACGGTTCCGGGCAGGACCTCGAACGACACTCCGAACAGGGCTTGCGAGGGGCCGTACCGAACGTCGAGACCTTCCACGCTCAGGAGGGGCTGGGTCATGCTCCCCCGTTCTCGGGCGGGGTCCCGACGTCGGTCGCGCTCGGCGGCGAGCCGACCGGCGATCGTGGCTGCACGTCGCTGTCGCCGAGGTAGGCGGCACGAACGTGGGGATCGTAGCGAATCGCTTCCGGGTTGCCCACAGCGATCCGCTCCCCGAAGTCGAGGACGACAACCGAATGCGACAGCGCCAGGACCGCAGCCACATCGTGCTCGACGATGACGAGCGAGAGCTGGTGGTCGCTCTCGGTGACGATCCGTCGGAAGACGGACAGGAGGTTCTCCGACGCGCTCATGTCCAATCCGGACAGCGGCTCGTCCAGCAGCAGGACACGCGGCTCACTGGCCAGGGCACGACCCACTTCGACGAGACGGACGACACCCAAGGGGAGCGCCGCCACCGGAGCCTTGGCCACCCGGGTGAGCCTGAGAAGCTCGAGCAGTCCGTCCACCTTCTCGTTCTCCTCCCGCGAGGGCGGAAGCAGCGAGCGCGGGTCGAACATGTCCCGCCAGAGCCGATGAGGTGCCACGCGTGCACGATGCGCGAGGACCACGTGCTCACGTACGGTCAAGCCCATGAACAGCTCGGGTTGCTGAAAGGTCCGAGCCAGCCCTCTGGCGGCCCGCGATCGAACCGAGGTGGCCGTGACGTCCTCACCCAACAGCCAGACCCTGCCGGAGTTGGGCCTGAGAAGGCCGGACAGCACGGAGAGGAGGGTCGACTTTCCGGCCCCATTGGGCCCGACGAGTCCGACGATGGACCCGCGTTCGACCTCGAGTGTGACCTGGGACAGCGCGGTGAGCCCGCCGAAGCGGACCGTGATCTCGTTCGCAACGAGAGCGGTCGCGTGCTCACCAGCGGACCGGCTGGGTCCCTCCGTGTCGGTCAACGTCGACATCACGATGCGTGCTCCGCGACCATCGCTGGCACGTCGACCGAGACCGGCGCGTGCGGCCCGGGGTCCAGGACATCGCCGAACTGGGGGTCCTCGAAGCGGTCGGGCGCCAGGCGCAACATCAGTCGCCGCAATCGCCGGCTCTGTTCGGCAAGGACGCCGTCCGGGTACCTGGCCGCGGTCATGGCACCCAGGCCGAAGAGCACCGGAAGCACATTGCCCGTCCAGCTCGGGAAATACGCCTGGGCGAGCGCCGGGAGCATGACGAACGAGAGACCGGCGATCAGTGCTGCGGTGGTGGACCGCACACCGATCGTGACGAGTGCGGCGAACCACACGATCCCCGCGAAGGTGGCGAACTCACTGGGTACGACCGTTGTCTGTGCAACGGCGAGCAGCCCACCTCCGAGGCCGGCGATGAACGCGGCCAATGCCCCGGCGATGACCTTCATCTGCACCACGCTGATGCCGGTCGTCCTGGCACCGGCCTCGCTCCACCGAGCCGCATTGAGGGCGAGCCCGGTGGTGGACCGTCGGAGATTGACGATGAACAGCGCCACGATGACGAAGGCGACCAGGCAGACGTACGCAAAGGAGGCGTCCGACGTCGCAAAGCCGGGTCGGACAAGGGTCAGCCCGAGACCCTGGTTCACGAACCTCGGCAGAGTGAACACGAGGTTCTCGATGAGCAGCCCGAACGTGAGCGTCACCAGGGCGACGTACAGGTCGCCGAGTCGGATGCTCAAGAATCCGACGATGACGCCCAGCACGAGTGCGACGACCCCGCCCATGACCACGGCAGCCAGGATCGGCCAGCCGAGGTTGTTGGCGAACTGCGCCGTCGTCAGTGCTCCGATCCCCGCGAAGGTGATCTGGCACAACCAGAGCATGCCCCCTTCTCCGGTCACCAGTGTCCACGAAAGGAAGATCACGCCAAAGGCGAAGGCCTGGGCCGTCAACCCCACCCAGTAGCCGCCGACCACGAGGGGAAGGGCGACCGCAAGCAGGACGAGCGCGAGCGGTCCGGCATATTTGGCGAAGACATTGAGAGAAGCGGCCTCGACCACGCTGGCCGTCGAAGCCGCGATCCGGCTCTCGCCCTGCGGCATGATCGCCCGATCCAACGCGCCTCCCCACGCCTCGGCCTCCCCCACCCGTCCCCGGCGGACGAGGTTGTAGATGAGGACCAACGCGATGACGATGAAGGGGACGGCGTCGATGATCTCGGCGGTCCACGGACTGGCGGGCGGGAGATATCGCTGGATCAGCGACGTGGCGACTCCCATCAGCAACGCGACTCCGACCGCGACCGGCAGGCTCTTGAGCCTGGCGGCGATGACCGCCGCAAATGACGCAGCGATGAGCAGCGTGAAGTTGGTGGCCTCGAGCCCGATGATGGGTGCGGCGAGCACACCGGTGAGGCCGGCGAAGAACGTGCTCACCGCCCAGACACCGATCGAGATCGTCCTCGGATTGGTCCCGGACAGATCGGTCATCGCCGTCGAGTCGACCATGGCCCTCACCTTGAGGCCGACGTCCGTATAGCGCAGCACCAGCGCTCCGACGACCACGGTTGCCAGGACGCAGATGTAGACGATGACCTGGTCCAACGTCACCGGGACGCCCAGGAAGTGGAACACCCGGACCGGCTCCGGCGCCAGCCCCGGAGCCTGCTGGATGGCCTGGCTGCCGAAGATCAACGTCGCACAGGACGGGATGGCGACCGAGAGACCGATGGTCGCGACGACCTTGATCAGGGGCGAAGACAGGCGGAGGTAGCGGAACAGGACGGCGTAGAGCACCACTCCGAGCAGGGGCGCCGCAATCCCGATGGCCACCACGGCTGCAGGCGCGATCGACCAACCCTGCTGGGTGTGGAGGTAGTAGTAGAAGCGGGCGATGAAGAACGCGAGCGCCCCGAAGGCGAAGTTGAGGATGCCCGACGACGTGTAGGTGATCACGAGACCGGCCGATGCGATCGCGTAGATGCCCCCGAGCACCAGTCCGGCGATCACGAATTGAATCACCCGCGCTCCCCCTTTTCCGCCGGTCGAAGCCGCGCCTGAACAGAGGGCAGCCGTATCGTTCTGTCGGCTTGCTCGCTGCTACGTCTCTATCCGTTCTTTCTGCGCCAGAACACCGTATACCAGATAACGAGAGCTTGCTTGCTGACTGCGGGTGGATCCGTTTCCATTTTGGATCGTCGATCGCCGGCCCCGATGAGACGAGTCCTCCTGACCGGCCGGACGCATCCGCCCCGATGGACTGGCCTGTCCCGGATGCGCAAGGATGTGGCCGACCGGTACCCCGGTCACTCAATGAGCAAACAAGGCGGGAGAACAACGATGTCACTCAAGGTCGTCGGAGCGGGTGTCGGTCGCACCGGTACCCACTCGTTGAAGATCGCGCTCGAACAGCTGCTGGGCGGGCCCTGTCATCACATGGTCGAGATCCTCGGGGATCCGGCGCAGGCGGCGGGCTGGATCGACGCGATCGAAGGGCGCCCCGTCGACTGGACGACCATGCCCGCCGGCTACGTCTCCCTCGTCGACTGGCCCGGGTGTTCGTTCTGGCCCGAGCTGTCGGCCGCCAACCCCGATGCCCTCGTGCTGCTGTCGGTGCGGGATCCGGAGTCGTGGTACCGAAGCGCATCGAACACGATCTTCCAGTCGTTCGACAAGGTGCCGCCCGAATTGGAACCGTGGATGAAGGCCGTGCGTACGCTGCTCCACGACCGCTTCAGCGACCGCCTCGACGATCCCACCGCGATGATCGACGCGTACGAGCGCCACAACGCGGCCGTGCGCAAGGCGATTGCACCCTCACGCCTGTTGGAATGGGCGCCTGCAGACGGGTGGGGCCCCATCTGTGATCGACTCGGCATGGACGTTCCCGGCGAGCCGTTCCCGGTCACCAACACGACCGACGACTTCCGGGCGATGATCGGGCTGGCTCCGCTTCCCTAGGTTCTCCCCGGACCGGGAGAGGTTCGGGTGGATCAGATGGACCAGAAGGCGGCGAGCTCGGGGGTGGTCTTCTGCCGGGGGTCGACCAGGTGGTCGAGCAATCCGTCCGTCGACCGGAGCCGTGCCCCCATCTCGGTCAGCAGCTTGAAGGCCACCGAGGGCACGGTCAACTGCAGGGACTTGAACTCGCGCCTCGACAGGACGAGGAGCCCCATGTCGGTGTCGGCGACGACGGTGGCGGTCCGGTCGCCTCCATCGAGGAGCGCCATCTCCCCGAAGAACGAACCGGGCTCAAGGGTGGCGAGCGTCCGACCGTTGCGTGACACGGTCGCGGTTCCCTCGACGACGACGAAGAACTCCTCGCCGGGAGCTCCCTGTTCGGTCAAGACCGTTCCGGCCGGAACATCGATCAGCGTCGTGAGCGACTCGATCCTGGTGAGCTCGCGGTGCGTGCAGCTGGAGAACAAGTTCACCGCGCGCAGCAATGCGAGTCGCTGCGTCTTGTCCACCCGGAATGCCACCATGCGGAATCCGTCCCTTCCGGCGCCCATATGAGCATGATCACACCCTGATTACAAGCGCGACCGTAGCTGGCGAGACCACCGGACCGCCCTGCTCCGGGACCGGCGATCCGTACCGACGTCGACGCCGCTACCCTCACCCGCATGTGCCTCCTCGTGTTCGCCTGGCAGACCGAGGCCGACCGGGCCCTGCTGGTCGCGGCGAATCGCGACGAGCGCATGGATCGACCGGCCTGCTCGCTCTGCGTGCTCCGCGATCGCAATCCGCGGATCCTCGGCGGCCGTGACGAGCTCGCCGGCGGGACGTGGTTGGCCGTCAACGAGCACGGGGTCGTGGCCGGTCTCACCAACCGCCCGTCCCCTGGAGGTCGGGATCCGACGAAGCGGACCCGGGGCGAACTGCCCCTCCTGCTCGCCGGCAGTCGCAGCGCCGAAGCGGGTGTCGACGAGCTGCTCTCGGTGGTGCAGCCCGGTTCCTACAACCCGGCATGGCTGCTCGTCGGCGATCGCCACTCCCTCCACTTCGTCGAGGTGCCCGGCGTCGGACCACCCACGGTCCGCCGCCTGGAACCCGGAGTCCATGTGCTGGAGAACGTCCCGCTCGCCGCTCCCTCGCCGAAGGCGGATCGCATCCGTTCGCTCGTGTCGGGCGCCCTCGCCGGGGGGACGCCGCTCTGGTCGAACCTGGCCTCGGTGCTCGTGGACCACACGATTCCGGAGAGCGCCGAACTGCCGTCGGAGGGAGAAGAACCCCCGACCCGGCCCACCGCCACCCTCGCCGCGTGCGTCCACACCGAGGACTACGGCACCCGGTCAGCCGCGCTCATCCGGGTCGTCCGGGACCCGGCCGCCCTTCCCGAGCTGTTGGTGGCCGACGGGCCACCGTGCGTCACGCCGTTCGTCGACGTGCGTCGCCGGTGGTCGACCTGACGTCACTGCCGGTGCCGGTCACGCCCTGCTGACCCTGCATCACGGAGGACCGGCTCGCTCGCCGCGAGACCCGACCTGGATCCGGACCACGCTCTGGGTAAGTTGACGACCCGAGACCGTGGACCATCCCGCGCACCACCTCCCGCCGACCCGACGGCACCGCGCTCGCTCCTTGCGACTCGGCGGTGTGCTGGCGGTCGGGATCGTCCTCGTCCTGTCCGCGGTCGTCGTGGGCGCCACACCCGGACCCCAACCGTCGAGTAACCCCACCGACACGGCTCCGAGCACCGCCTCCGCGGCCGCACGCCCGGTCCACCGCCCGATCACCCTCACGACCGACGTCTCCCGGTGTCCGTGGCTCGAGTCGGCCCTCGACCGCCATGAGGCTCCCGCCGCCCTGGCCTCGCTCGTCGTGTCGAGGATGAACCTGACGGAGAAGCTCGGCGAGATCGTGCTCCAGCAGGTTGGCCCGTACGAGAACGCCAATGCCGGTGTGCCGCGGCTGTGCATCCCGTCGCTCACCCTGCAGGACGGGCCCCAGGGCCTGGCCTTCGGAGCGACCCACGTGACCCAGCTGCCGTCCCCGTTGGGCATCGCGGCAACCTTCGATCCGTCGCTGGCGCGCGGGTACGGCCAGGTGCAGGGTGAGGAGGCGGCCGGGCAGGGCATCGACGTGGTCCAGGGCCCGAACCTCAACGTCCTCCGCGTCCCCGAGAACGGCCGGGCCTACGAGGGGTACGGCGAGGACCCGCTCCTCGTGTCGGCCATCGGTGTCGCCGACATCCAGGGTATCCAGGCCACCGGGGTGATGGCCCAGGCCAAGCACTTCGCCGTGTACTCCCAGGAGACCGACCGCCTGGAGCTCGACGATGCGCTCTCGCCCCGGGTGCTCGACGAGATCTATCTGCCCCCGTTCGAGGCGGCCGTCACACAGGGACACGTTGCATCGCTGATGTGCGCCTACCCCCAGTGGAACGGCACCTACCAGTGCCAGGACCCCGCGCTGTCCCAGGTCCTCAGCCAGTGGGGGTTCACCGGGTTCGTGCGGTCCGACCTCGGCGCCGTCCATGACCCGGTGGCGGCCCTGGCAGCCGGCACCGACCTGATCAAGCCGTCCAGCGTGGCCTCCCTTGCCCAGCTGTCCAGCGAAGGACGTCTACCCGCAGCGCTGGTCCACAGCGCGGTCACCCGCGTCCTCGCCCAGATGTTCTCCTACGGACTGGTGGGCCGCCGAACCACCGGCACACCGGGGTCCCCGGTCGACACACGCCAGCATGCGGCCTTCGCCCTGAAGGCGGCCGAGCGGTCGGCGGTGTTGCTCAAGAACGCAGGAGGCGTCCTTCCCCTGAGCACGCAGGGCACCCGTTCGATCGCCGTGATCGGGGCCGACGCGGCCGCTTCCCCCGTGACCACCGGGCACGGCAGCTCCCAGGTGATCGCCCCGTTCGTCTCGTCGCCCCTGCAGGCACTCCGGAGTCGCGCCGGGACCTCGGTGTCCATCCGGGCCGCCGGCGGCGGGAGCACCACCGCCCCGTTGCCGCCGGTCCCGTCCGCGTACCTGACGCCCGATTCGGGTGTCGGCCACGGCCTCACACTCACCCTCACCCAGACCGACCCGGACACGGGTCCCCGGACCGTCGGGACGGTCGAGCCCACCGTCGACACCTCGGTGGTCTCGCCTCCCCCGACCGGAGCCCTCCTGCCCGGAGGGGCCACGGCGCTCGCGTCGGACCAGCGCCGGATGCTGCTCCCCCTCCTCTCGCAGGCCCGGCGGAGGAGGGCCGGGGCCCCGGACAACCGCTCCAGCGTGGTGCTGCCCTCAGGCTGGTCGGATGTCAGCGCCCAGTGGACGGGAACGCTCACTCCGCCCCGGTCCGGCCTCTACACCTTCTCCCTCCAGGGCTCGGGTGCGGCCAGCCTCACGCTCGACGGACAGACCGCCGTCTCCGACATGCTCAGCCACGCCCGTGGCCTGTGGTCCCAGACCGTGCCACTGGTCGCCGGCCACCCGTACCGGGTGGCCCTGTCCTGGGAGCCGGTCAACCAGCTCACTCCTTCCGGTGAGACGGCATTCGTGCCGAGCACGCTGACCCTGGGCTGGGCCTTCGTCAGCGACCGCATCGCCCAGGCCGCCGCCCTCGCGCACCGGTCCCAGGTCGCAGTCGTGTTCGTCGGGGACTACACCTCCGAGGCCTTCGACAAGCCCTCGCTCGCGCTGCCGGGCGACCAGAACGCGCTCATCGCGGCGGTGGCCGCCGCCAACCCGCGCACGGTGGTCGTGCTCAACACCGGGGGCCCGGTGCTGATGCCGTGGCTCCACCAGGTAGCCGGCGTGCTCGAGGACTGGTATCCGGGCGAGCAGGACGGCGCGGCGGTTGCCCGCCTGCTCTTCGGGGACGTCGATCCGTCCGGACACCTTCCGGTCACGTTCCCGACCTCGGATGCCACCGCCGCGATCAACACGCCGGCCCAGTGGCCGGGGACCGGTCTCACCTCGACCTACTCGGAGGGGCTCGACGTGGGCTACCGGTACGACCATGCCACCGGTACCCAACCGTTGTTCCCGTTCGGCTTCGGGCTCTCGTACACCAGCTTCGCCCTCGGCGACCTCACCGTGGCCCCTTCGGGAACCGGGTACTCGGCCTCGTTCCGGATCACCGACACCGGCTCGCGGGCCGGGACCACGGTCGCCCAGGCCTATCTCACCTTCCCGCCGTCGGCCGGTGAACCACCGGGGCAGCTCGTCGCCTTCCGGTCGGTCACGCTCGGCGCCCACCGGAGTGCCGAGGTCACCCTTCCGATCCCCGCGACGGCGTTCACCACCGCCGCCGGCGGGTCCCCGGCCACCGTTCCCGGCGTCTACACACTCGCCCTCGGTCAGTCGTCATCGGACCTCCCGCTGTCCACCACCATCACGGTCCCCTGACCCGCTCGTCGCCGGAGCAGGGTACGGAGGCGTCCGACGATGAAGATCCCGTAGGGCCGGCCGTGGGTCACCATCCCGGTCCGACCGCAGGTGTGTGGGTGGCTGTGTCCACACCGGGTGGCCCGGACAGGGGCGTGGGCTAGCATTTCACGGCGACACCGACCACCCCGGGGCCCCGGCCGACGGATGGGGCTCGGGCGCACGACACCGGCTTGCGAACGTGGCCGGCAGAGCGAAGGAGCCGCCATGACCCGCCAGCCCGGCCACCACGACTTCAAGGTCGCCGACCTCTCCCTCGCCGAGTTCGGCCGCAAGGAGATCCTGCTGGCCGAGCACGAGATGCCTGGCCTCATGGCCATGCGGGCCGAGCACGGACCGGAGCAACCGTTGCGCGGCGCCCGGATCACCGGCTCGCTGCACATGACCATCCAGACGGCGGTGCTCATCGAGACGCTGACCTGCCTCGGTGCCGAGGTGCGCTGGGCCAGCTGCAACATCTTCTCCACCCAGGACCACGCCGCCGCAGCGGTGGCCGTCGGGCCGGACGGCACCGCCGACGACCCGCGTGGCGTCCCGGTCTTCGCCTGGAAGGGCGAGTCGCTCGAGGAGTACTGGTGGTGCACCGAGCGGGCACTGCTCTGGCCGGGCGAGGGACCGACCATGATCCTCGACGACGGCGGCGACGCGACCCTCCTCGTCCACAAGGGGGTCGAGTTCGAGAAGCGAGGCGTCGTCCCCGATCCCGTCGACCGCGGACTCCGCGGAGTTCGGCGTGGTGCTCGAAGTCCTCACCCGCGGCTTTGCCGATGACCCGAGCCGCTGGACCACCGTCGCGAGCGGGATCAAGGGCGTCTCCGAGGAGACCACCACCGGGGTACACCGTCTCGCCGAGATGGAGCAGGCCGGCGAGCTCCTCTTCCCCGCCATCAACGTCAACGACGCGGTCACCAAGTCCAAGTTCGACAACAAGTACGGGTGCCGGCACTCGCTCATCGACGGCATCAACCGGGCCACCGACGTCCTGTTGGGCGGGAAGGTGGCGGTTGTCTGCGGGTACGGCGACGTGGGCAAGGGCTGCGCCGAGTCGCTCCGGGGCCAGGGTGCGCGGGTCGTCATCACCGAGATCGACCCGATCTGCGCCCTGCAGGCGGCCATGGAGGGCTTCCAGGTGGCCACGCTCGAGGACGTGGTCGAGACCGCCGACCTCTTCGTCACCTCCACCGGGAACCGGGACGTCATCACCGTCGAGGACATGGCCCGGATGAAGCACCAGGCCATCGTCGGCAACATCGGCCACTTCGACAACGAGATCGACATGGCCGGCCTCATGGGGCTCCCGGGCATCGAGCGGATCAACATCAAGCCCCAGGTCGACAAGTGGGTCTTCCCCGACGGCCACGCGGTCATCGTCCTCTCCGAGGGTCGCCTCCTCAATCTGGGCAACGCCACCGGACACCCGAGCTTCGTGATGTCCAACTCCTTCACCAACCAGACCATGGCCCAGATCGAGCTCTTCACCAACACCGACGCCGTACGAGAACCGGGTCTACGTGCTGCCGAAGCACCTCGACGAAAAGGTGGCCCGGCTGCACCTCGACGCCCTCGGCGTGCGGTCTGACCACCCTCACCAAGGAGCAGGCCGCGTACATCGGGATCTCGGTCGACGGTCCGTTCAAGCCGGACACCTACCGCTACTGAATCGCCCGCGCCCGGCCGTGGCCCGCGACCGGCGAGGGAAGCCGACCATGACGCCGCTCCGATCTCGAGGCGACCCGCTACGGGGTGGACGGAGCGGTCGCCACCATCACCCTCCATCGCCCGGAACGGCTCAACGCGTGGACGGCGCGGATGAACGCCGAGTACCGGGTGCTCCTGCAGACCGCTGCCGACGACCCGGCGGTGCGGGTGATCGTGGTCACCGGGAGCGGACGGGGGTTCTGCGCCGGCGCCGAGTCGGACGACCTGGCCGGCCACGCCGAACGCGGGGCCTATGACTCGGGTGCCCCGGACGACCTGGCCACGCCGGGCCAGGGGGTGCGCCCCGAATTCGACGCCGAGCTGGCCTACCACTTCGGCATCCCCAAGCCGGTGCTGGCCGCGATCAACGGTCCGGTGGCCGGCATCGGCTTCGCCCTGGCCTGCTACTGCGACCTTCGCTTTGCCGCCAGCGGGGCCAAGTTCACCACGGCGCACGGGAAGCTCGGCCTGCCCTGCGCGTTCGGTCTGGCCTGGCTGCTGCCCAAGCTCATCGGGCTGCCCCAGGCCCTCGACCTCATCCTGTCGAGCCGGACCTTCGACGCCGACGAGGCCCAGGCACTCGGACTGGTGACGGCGGTGGTCGCGGCCCGACCAACTCCTCGACCACGTGACCGGGTACGCCCGGATGCTCGCCACCACCGTCTCCCCGGCCTCGCTTGCCGCGTCGAAGCGGCAGGTCTACGAGGCGTTCCACCTGACCGCGGCCGAGTCGGTCCGGGCGGCCGAGGCCCTGCTCGAGCCCCATGATGGCCGGCCCGGACTACCGCGAGGGGGTGGCCGCGCTGCGCGAGAAGCGACCCCCGGTCTTCGGCGACCCGGCCCCCGGCAGCTGAGCACCGCGCCTCCTGCCGTGTCGTGAGGGTCGGCGGGGACGGGTACCGTTTCGGCATGCCCGGCGATGCCCGCCTTCTCCGACCGATCCACCGCGGTCGCCTGTCCCACCCCCCCGGCGGGCCGCGTCCAGACCGCCCGACCTGGACCCGGCGACGGTCCGGGCGCGCCTACGGGCGGCCGAGACCGCCCTGCTCGACGAACGCCGCCTGCTCAGCGGCCAGGAGCTTGCGGGCCTGGCCGCCCTGCCCGACCATTCGGTCACCTCGATGGCCGCCCTCGCCCACCAGGTCCGCCTGGCCTGGTGCGGTCCGGACGTCGAGGTCGAGGGCATCCTCTCGGCCAAGACCGGGGGCTGCCCCGAGGACTGCCACTTCTGCTCGCAGTCGTCCCGGTTCTCGACGCCCGGTCCAGGCCACCCCCTTCCTCGACCCCGACGAAGTGCTGCGGGCCGCCGAGGAGACGAGGGCGGCCGGCGCCTCCGAGTTCTGCATCGTGCTGGCGGTGCGCGGCCCGGACGAGCGCACCATGCAGCGCATCCTCGAGCTGGTGCCGCTCGTGCAGGAGCGCACCGGCCTCAACGTCGCCGTCAGCGCGGGACTGCTGACCGACGAGCAGGCCCGTCGCTTCGCTGCCGGGGGCGTGCACCGCTACAACCACAACCTCGAGACGTCACGGTCGTTCTTCCCGAACGTGGTCACCACCCACACCTGGGAGGAACGCGAGGCCACCTGCCGGCTGGTGCGCGACCACGGGATGGAGCTGTGCTGCGGCGCCCTCATCGGCATGGGCGAGACGGACGAGCAGCGCGTCGAGCTCATCGTCGAGCTCCAGGGGCTCGATCCGACCGAAGTGCCGCTCAACTTCCTCAACCCGCGTCCGGGCACGCCGCTCGGGGACGCCCGTCCGGTGGCGGCCTGGGATGCCATCCGCTGGATCGCCCTCTTCCGGCTCGGGCTGCCCGGTGTCATCCTCCGCTACGCGGGCGGCCGGGAGGTCACCCTGCGCGAACTGCAGTCGATGGGCATGACCTCCGGCATCAACGCCCTCATCGTGGGCAACTACCTCACGACGCTCGGCCGCTCGCCCGAGGAGGACCTCCAGATGCTCTCCGACCTGCGCATGCCGGTCGGCGCGCTCACCGGCGTCCTCTGAGCCACACCGGGACCGTGGCCGATCCCTCCCACTGCACCGGGTGCGGTTCGCTGAGCTGCGACGGCTGCACCAGACCGCTCGACCCGCCCCGCTTCTGTGCCTCCTGCGGGCGCCGGCTCACGGTCGAGGTCACACCCCGCGCCTACCGGGCCCGGTGCCGGGACCACGGTGAGGTCGCCGTCCCGGGGACTACCGCCCGGTCTGACCGTCGATGAGCTCGCGCAGGATGTCCGCATGGCCCGCATGGCGGGCCGTCTCCTCGAGCAGGTGCATGAGCACCCACCGGAGGGTGACCGGCGACTCGGTCCCGGTGTCGGCGCAGAAGGCCTCGAGGTCCGGCGCGGCGTCCACCACGTCGTCGACACGTCCCCACACCGCCCGGTAGGCGTCGACCGCGTCGGCCAGCGCGAGCTCGGACCCGACGGCCGACAGCTGTTCCCCGACCGGCCCGCCCGCGAACCGGTGGAGGACCCAGAGGGACTCGGCCCCGGTCAGGTGACGGACCAGCCACAGCAGGCTGGTGCCGCTCCCCACCAGCTCGGTGCGGGCCGCGACCTCGTCCACCCCGGCCACCGTGCGCACGACCGACTCGCGCTGGTACTGGAGGAGCGCACGGAGGACGGTGCGTTCGCCGCCGACGGTGCGCGGCGGTTTCTGATCGGGCATCCCGGACGACTCTACGACGGGCGCAGGCTGCGGTCCGGGCAGTCCGATCGGTCCGCGGGTCAGCCGGCCGGGACCGTCCAGCCACGGGCCTCGGCGATCTCCCTGCAGGTCGGGCAGAGCGGGAAGCGCTGGGGGTTGCGCCCCGGCACCCAGATCTTGCCGCAGAGGGCCCTGACCGCCGTGCCGTTGACCATCCCCTCGACCACCGACGGGCCGGTCGCGACGAAGTCACCCTCCTCGGGGGTGTACCCCTCGAGCACGATATGGGACATGCGTTCGTGGTCGTGGTCGGGCACGGGATCGGTGTGCTGCGGAGCCAGGGTGGTGCCGGTGTCGGTCATGTCACCAGGATCGCGCATCCCGGCACCGGTGGACAGCCCCGGCGGGCCGGACCGGCCCGGTCGTCCTGCGCCGTACGCTTGGCCCATGTCGGCACGCACCCTGGTCCTCGCCTCCGCCTCGACCGCGCGCCTGCGGCTGCTGCGGGCGGCCGGCTTCGACCCCACGGTGGTGGTCAGCGGCGTCGACGAGGACGACCTCGATCCGGCCGACACGGCCGGGTCGGTCACCCGCATCGCCGCGGCCAAGGCGACGGCTGTCGCCGACTCAGCGGGTCGCTCCCTGGTCATCGGATGCGACTCGATGCTCGAGTTCGAGGGCCGTCCCCACGGCAAGCCGGCGTCGGTCGGCGAGGCGAGGTCGTGGCTCGAGTCGATGCGCGGTCGGTCGGGCACCTTGCACACCGGTCACTGCCTCATCGACGAGCTGACCGGCACACAGGCCACGGCGGTGGCCAGCACGACGGTCCACTTCGCGACCACCACCGATGCCGAGCTCGACGCCTATCTCGCCACCCCCGAGGCGTTGGAGGTGGCCGGGGCCTTCACCCTGGACGGCCGTTCGGCGCCGTTCATCGACGGGATCGAAGGCGACCCGAGCAACGTGATCGGCCTCTCCCTTCCCGTCTTCCGAAGCCTGCTCTCACGGCTCGGCCACTCGGTGACCGACCTGTGGGCTGCGAGCGCACCGTGACGACCGCTCGCGGACCCGCGCCTTCCGCACCGCCGGCCCTCAAGCTCGGACCGATCGTCCTCGACGTGCCGGTGGTGCTCGCCCCGATGGCCGGGGTCACCAACCGTGCCTTCCGCACCCTGTGCCGCGGGTACGGCGCCGCGCTCTACGTGAGCGAGATGATCACCGCACGGGCCCTGGTGGAGGGGAACGCCAAGACGGAGGCCATGGCCTCCTTTGCGCCCGACGAGGAGGTCCGGAGCGTCCAACTGTCCGGCGTCGACCCGGTGGTCATGGGTCGGGCCGTCGGCCGCCTCGTCGACGAGACCGGGGTCGACCACGTCGATCTCAACTTCGGGTGCCCGGCCGGCAAGGTGACCCGGCAGGGTGCCGGGGCGGCGCTGCCGCTGCACCGGGCCCTCTTCCGGGCCATCGTCCGGGCCGCGGTGGCACAGGCCGGGTCGGTGCCGGTCACGGTCAAACTGCGGATCGGGGTCGACGCCGCCCACAGCACCTTCCTCGAGTCGGGGCGGATCGCCGAGGACGAAGGGGCGGCGGCGGTCACCCTGCACGCCCGCACCGCCGAGCAGCTGTACTCGGGCGCGGCCGACTGGGGAGCCGTCGCCGAGCTCAAGCAGGCCGTGACGTCTGTGCCCGTCCTCGGCAACGGTGACCTCTGGGAGGCGGGCGACGCCCTGGCCATGATGGCCTCGACCGGGTGCGACGGCGTGGTGGTCGGGCGCGGCTGCCTCGGTCGGCCATGGCTGTTCAGGGACCTCGCCGCCGCGTTCCGCGGGGAGCCGGTGCCGCCTCCCCCGGACCTGGGGGAGATCTGCTCGATGATGCAGGCCCATCTGGCCCTGCTGTGCGACTCGTTCGGCGAGGACCTGGGTGTGCGCCAGTTCCGCAAGCACGCAGGGTGGTACCTGACCGGGTTCCCGGTGGGCTCTGCCGTCCGGCGTTCGCTCGCACTGGCCACCGCGACGGCCGAGGTCGCCACCCTGCTCGACGGGCTCGATCCGGACCTGCGCCTGCCAGCCGGGGCCCTGCGCATCGCGCGGGGCCACACCCACGGCCCGAGACCGGTCCATCTGCCCGAAGGGTGGCTGCAGAACGTCGACGACCCCACCCCCCCGGCCGGTGGTGACCTCCTCGTCTCGGGAGGGTGACTCACTGCAACACCGCGCCACCGAGTTGACCGATGAACCCCGTTTCTCGAGAAGGAGTGGCAGATGGTTGTCAGCGCAGGAGGCGCAGAGCGGAGGATTCGAGCTGCTCTCCGCGCCTTGCGGGGCGGAGCACCCGCGGCCGAGCCCCCTGTTGGAACAGCGTGCCTGGACTCGACGGGAGCCGAGGGCGTGTTCTGTCGGGAACTGCCAACTCCGAAAACGGCGGTCGACATCTTCCGGGGTCAGTGGAGCTCTGAGTTCCCCGCGCCGTTCCAGGGACTGACGGGAGGCGCAGCGAAACTCTTCGAGGACGGGCGCATCACCTACGCCGACGAACAGTTCGGCGGGATCAAGGGCATGCGAGTCATCGAGTTGGGACCGCTCGAAGGCGGGCACAGCTACATGCTCGATCGCCTCGGGGCGGCCGAGGTCATAGCTGTGGAGGCGAACCAACGAGCATTCCTTCGCTGCCTGTTGGCCAAGGAATTGTCGGGCATGCCGAGCGTGCGTTTCCTCTGCGGGGACTTCGTGCCATTCCTTCGGGATGCAACGGACGAGGGACGAAGCTGGGACCTCTGCCTGGCAGTGGGAGTCCTCTATCACCAACCCGACCCGGTAGCGCTCTTGGAGCTGGCGACGAGCGTCAGCGACCGCCTGCTGCTCTGGACCCACTACTACGACGCCGACCTGCTGCAGGCGAACCCGACCGTTGGCGCGAGATATTCAGAGCCGATCACGACGACGACAGCCGGCTACGAGCACGTGCTCTACCGTCATGACTACGGAACAGCGCCCGGGTGGCGTGGATTCTGCGGCGGCCTGCAGACCTGGACGTCCTGGATGACTCGGGACGGGATTCTCGGAGCGCTCGACCATTTCGGTTTCGACGTGAAGGGCATCACGTTCGACCACCGGTCGCACCCGAACGGTCCGGCGTTCTGTCTCGTTGCCGAGAGGAATCGAGGATGACAAGAATCCCTCGAGGAGCACCCGGTCGAGGTCGCGCCTGCAGTCGGATGCCGAATGACCGGCCCGGCGATGGATCAGGTCGCGTCTGCCTCCACCGTGGGGGCCGTCTGACCGTTGTCATCGGCGCCCCAGCGCCCACTGCTCTCCAGCAGGGTCGTATCCGTTCTCGGAGAGGCATCGGGCCGGGGTGGCCCCGGTGCGATCCAGGCTGGTGGCTCACCCTCGAACAGAGGCGCAACGATCAACGTGTCGATCTTGAATGCGGCGATCCTGGCCAAACCACCCAGGAGACTCGCGAGGTCCTGCGTTCGATACGGGCTTCCCAGGGGAGCTTCGTCAAGGGCAATCTGCGGCACGAGATGAGGATCGAACATCTCCGGCGCCACGGGCTCGTTGAACAAGAACTTGGCGACCACGTCCCCTTCGTGCAGAGCCTTGCCCACGGGGAACCACCAACTCGGAGGCGTCGAGCCCTCCGGGAGACCCCAGAAGATGTTGTCGACGTTCAGCATCGTCGAGACCGCAATGGGCAGACGATGCTTGTCGATGCCCGACAACTCGCCAACCACCCCGAGCTGATCGCCCCATTTGCCGCCCCCGTGATACGGCTGCATCGACTCAACCGCTGCCAGAATGTCCGGTCGCTTGATGCCGGGAGCGATGTCCACCTGCACCTTGCGACCGCTCTTGTCCCTGTTCGTGTCCAGCAATGGGAACTGGGTAGCCCTGGTGGGTTCCTGGCCGTCGAGGAGGACGAGCTGCCAGGCGAGATGGTCGAGGGCCGACCTGATGTTGTAGATGCCCTGCCCGAAGATTGCGCTCCACGCCGGATCGATCCAGGGCACTTTCGTGATCTTGTAGACGACCTCGAACGGATTGTCGCAGGGCGTTCTCTCGATCGACCGCCGCGCCGCTTCGACGAACGGCCGAAGCAGGGTATCCAGTTGCTCAGCGTTGGCGCGAGCCATCGCCAACTTGACGCGTACCCCGTCCAGATCGCTCACCTTCCCCCCCGACGCCCCACTGGTCTCAACGCTCATCCGCCTCTCCCCGCTCGAAGGTGCAACAACGGTAGACCCCGTATTGGCTGCGTGCTCATGTGTCATGCGTGTGACGGAACGCACTCCAGTCAGAATCGGGCGCAGCTGTCTCCCCGGCGGCCGCTGAGCGTGGCCGCCCCACCGGTGTGGGAGACTGAAGATGGCCAGACCCGCCGGGATCCCCGGCGCCGTGACCCGGGAACCCCCCGGACGCGGTGCGGTCACACCGCTCCCCATGATCGTCGGATCCTCCCTCACCATCGAGATCGGTGACCGCACCCTGCTCTCGGACGCGTCCTTCGTGGTGGGCGCCGGCGAGAAGGTGGGACTGGTCGGGAGGAACGGAACGGGCAAATCGACATTCCTCTCGGTGGTCATCGACGAGCCCGGACGCAACGTACGCTCGACCGGCAACGCCCGTGTCCGGGGCACCTTCGGGTACCTCCCCCAGGTCCCCGATCCGCGGGGACTCGGCATCGATCCGAGCGGCTTCTCCCACGTCCTGTCGGGCAGAGGCCTCGACGTGCTGGACGACGCCTTGGGCAAGGCCCGTACCCAGATGTCCAAGGACCCCTCGCAGGAGAACATCGCGCTCTTCTCCGACCTGGAAGAGCAGTTCCGTGAGAACGGGGGCTACGAGGCCGAGTCCACCATGGCCCGGCTGGCCGACGGCCTCGGACTCCGTCAGGAGCTGCTCGTCGAGGACATCGAGACGCTCTCCGGAGGCCAGCGGCGCCGGGTCGATCTGATCCGGATCCTCTTCCAGGCACCCGACACCATGATCCTCGATGAGCCCACCAACCATCTCGACCGCCCGGCAAAGCGGTGGCTGATGGACGAGCTCGAGCGGTTCCCCGGGTCCATCCTGGTCGTCTCCCACGACCTCAAGCTGCTCGACCGGTCGATCCACAAGGTGCTGCGCCTGTCCGACGGCCGTCTCCACGAGTTCAAGGGCACCTACTCCTCGTACCTGGTCCAGCTCGAGACCGACCAGTCCCAACGCGAGCGTTCGGCCCTGCTCGAGGGCCGCGAGATCACCCGGCTCTCGACCCTGGCCGACTCGATGCGCGGGAGCACCAACCGCCGGGCCCGGATCGCCAAGTCCCTCGACAAGCGGGTCGAGCGCCTCGAATCCTCGAGGACCGAGGTGCGCCGCCGGGAGCGGAAGAGCTCCTTCACCCTGCCGACCCCGGTCCGTTCGGGCGAGGTCCCGCTCAGGGTCCGCCGGCTGTCCGTCCGCTACGGGGACCTCACCGTGCTCGCAAACGTCGACTTCCACTGCCGGCGGGGCGACCGGGTGGTGATCATCGGTCGCAACGGCGCCGGCAAGTCGAGCCTGCTGCGCTGCCTGGCAGGCGTGCAGGAGCCGTCCGAGGGCGCCGTGGAGCTCGGGATCAACGTGACCCCCGGCTACTTCGCCCAGGAGCACGAGCAGGTCGATCCGGACAAGACCGTGCTCGGCAACATCGACGACACCGTCCTGGTCAACGAGACCGAACGACGGTCACTGCTCGGCTCGTTCGGGATCGCCGGCAAGGCGGCCCACCAGATGCCCAAGACGCTCTCGGGCGGCGAGCGGGCCAAGCTCGGCCTCGCCATGCTGGCGGCCGGCCGGGCCAACCTGCTGCTGCTCGACGAACCCACCAACAACCTCGACCCGACCTCGATCGAGGCAGTCGGCACCATGCTCGGCAACTGGCCGGGCACCATCGTGGTGGTGAGCCACGACCGCTCCTTCGTCGAAGCGCTCGACCCCACCCACAGCCTGACCCTGCCCGACGAGGTCTTCACCCACTGGAGGGACGAGGCGCTCGACCTGGTGGAGCTCAAGTAGGCGCCAACGTTGCAGGCGCTCAGGTGGGCTGGCGGGCCTTTCCGTTGTCAGCGACGGGCTCGACCGGAATGCCGACGTCCTTGATGACCCCCACCAGGGCCTCCGCCGCCCCGACCAGGCCGGCGGCCTCGTAGGGCACCACGATCTTCGAGTTGGGCGAGGTGGCGACGGCCTGCAGGGCGCGCAGCTGCATGATGGCCAGGGTGTTGGGCTTGACCTCTGCCTTGTCGATGGCCCCGAGTGCGGCGGCCTCCCCCTCGCCGCGCAGCTGGGCGGCGCGCTTCTCGCCGTCGGCGCGCAGTTCGAGGACCTGCTTCTGAGCTTCGGCGGCGAGAATCGAGGCCTGCTTCTGCCCCTCGGCTTCGAGCACGTTGGCCTGCTTGCGCCCCTGGGCACTGTTGATGGCCGACTGCTGCTCCCCCTCCGACTTCAAGATCGCAGCCCGCTTGTGCTGCTCGGCCTCCTTCTGTTCCGACATGGCCTGCAGCACGTTGTTGGGAGGGGTGATGTCGAGGATCTCGATGCGGTTGAGGCGGACCCCCCACTTGAGGGTGGCCTCTGCCATGTGGTCCTGCATCTTGGTGTTGATCGTCTCGCGCTCGGAGAGCGACTGGTCGAGGGTCAGCTCACCGAACACGGCGCGCAGCGCGGTACGCGCCATCTGGTCGATGGCCAACCCGAAGTCGTTGACTTCGAAGAGGGCCAGCTTCACATCGGTCACCTGGCAGAAGATGGTCGCGCTGACCCACAGCGAGACATTGTCCTTGGTGATCACGGCCTGCTGGTCACCGGTCCGTGGGAACTCCCGGATGTCCACCTTGTCCATGCGGTCGGCGAGGGGCATGAGCACGTGCAGCCCGGGCTGCTTGATGTTCCGGAATTCGCCGAAGCGCTTGACCACCCCGACGCACCCCTGCTGGACCACCTTGAGGGAGGACTTCAGGAAGATGACGATGAAGGCGAAGACGAAGAACCCGACTACCGCCACCGCGACGGACGCTGCAGCTGAACCGATGATCATGACGACCACCTCCTCCCCCCACCTTACGCACCGGCACACCCCAGTGCGGCGCAGGGGGGCAGTGCGCCCTCCGGACCCGCGCGGTCGAGCTCAGCCGGCGTCGGTCGGGTACACCACGAGCAGTCCGCGGTCGACATCGGCCACGACCACGGTGGTGCCCGGCGCGATGGTGGTCCCCGGGAACAGCGAGACGGCGAACCAGGTCTCCCCGCGGGCGAGGACCGAACCGGGCAGGTGGCGGTCGGTGACCTCTTTGGTCACCACCGCCGTCTCGCCGATCATGCCCGGCACTCCGTTCAACATCGCCGTCTCCTGTTTCCGGCCCCGACCGACCACGCCCCCGTCCTCCCGTACCCCAACGATGCGCGCTGCTCGCTCCAACTATACGGGGTGCTCCGGACCGGTCCCTCCCGGGACCTCCCGTCGCGCCGCGCCCGGGTTACCGTGGTCCATGGCCACACACGCCCCGACCACGCCCCTGCCCGGGCTCACAGCCCGCAAGACCTGGCGCACCCTCGAGCCCCTCCACAACATGGTCTACTTCGCCCCCGAGGCGGATGCGTCCTTCCGGAGCCTCGGCCTGCAGGGGCAGTCGGGCTATTTCGCCTCACGCGCCGCGCCGATGGGTGCGGTGAGTGCCGACACCGTGGTCGCCACCTTCTTCAACTTCTCGCCGACGCTCGTCCACGCGGCGATGGAGGGTGTCTGGCAGGCGAGCCCTCCCACCCGGGTACTCGAGGCGCGCGCTGCGGCGGCCGGCGAGGCCCTACGCCGGATGCTGGGCGAGGCGGTCGACTCGGAGGACATGCTGCGGGCTGCGACCCTCGCCCGCCGGGCGGCCGAGCGGGCGGCCGAGCGGCCCGAGGGAAGGCCCCTCTTCGCCGGGCATGCCGGCCTTCCCTGGCCCGAGGCACCACACCTCGTCCTCTGGCACGCCCAGACGATGCTGCGCGAGTTCCGCGGTGACGGCCACCTCGCCCAGCTCGTCGACCACGGGATCGGACCGGTCGAGGCCCTGGTCCTGCACGAGAGCAGCGGGGAGCTGCCGGTCGGGTTCCTGCGCGAGACGCGTGGCTGGCCGCCCGATGCGTGGGAGACCGCCACCGACCGCCTCCGGTCGCGCGGCTGGCTCCGGCCTGCCGGCACCGCCGAGAGCCTCGCCCTCAGCGAGGAGGGATCGACGGTCCGCGCACAGATCGAAGAAGCCACCGACCGCCTCTCGGCCCACGGCTACGAGGCCCTCGGCGAGGACGGTTGCGCGGAGCTGCGGGCGCTGGCCCGACCGTTCTCACGGGTCGTCGTGGCTGCGGCCGACTTCCGCCGGGCCTGAGACAGGAGCAGGTGGCGGGAGCCGTTACCCACTGCCGTGCCGCCCACCGAGGAGGACCATGAGCCCGCAACGACCCGACGGTGTCCCCGGGATCGACGACTGGACCCGACTGCTCGACGGGAAGGTGGCTGTGGTCACCGGTGGCGGAGCCGGCATCGGAGCCGCCATCGCCACGCTCTTCGCCGCCCATGGTGCCCGGGTGGAGGTGGCCGAGGTCGATCCGGCACGCGCCGCAGCGGTGGTCTCCACGGTCGAGGCCTCCGGCGGGATCGCGCGGGCACACCTGGTCGACGTGACCACCGCGCACGGCGTCGACTCGCTCGCCGCGGCCGTGCTGGACACCCATGGCCGGGTCGACGTCCTGGTCAACAATGTGGGCGACTACCGCCCACTGGTCCGGTTCGAGGTGTCGTCCCCCGAGTCGTGGCAGGCCATGTACGAGGTCAACCTGCTCCACGTCCTCGCGGTCACCCGCGCCTTCCTCGGGCCCATGGTCGAGACGGGAGGCGGGTCCATCGTCAACGTGCACTCGGTCGAGGGGATGCGTGGCTACCCGCCCGACCCGGTCTACGCAGCGATGAAGGCGGCCGTCGCCCACTTCACGACCAGCTTGGCGGTGTCGGTTGGGCGGTCGGGTGTGCGGGTCAACGGGATCGGACCCGACCTGACCCAGACCCCCCAGGTCGACTATCTCGTCGACGGCTCGGGGGGCGCCGACGGGCTGTGGCCTTCGTGGTGCCCGGTCGGGCGGGTCGGGCTTCCCGAGGACCAGGCCCGGGTGGCCCTCTTCCTGGCTTCCGACCTCTCGGCGTTCGTGACCGGGCACAACATCCCCGTCGACGGCGGCACGCGGGCGGGGGGCGGCTGGTTCTACTCGCCGACTGCCCGCCGTTTCGTCAACCGGCCGACCGGACTCTGACCACCAGGTCGGCGAGGGCGCTCTCCTCCCCGGGCAGGGTGATCACCCGGTAGCCGTCGCGCTCGGCGAGCCACTCGAGGTTGCGGCAGTGGATCTCGTGACGGCTGTCGAACCGGTCGAGCACGACCACCGGGACGGGCGGTCCGCCGTCGCCGGCCGCGACCAGGGCGTCCATCGAGAGCCGCACGGTGTTGATGGTCCCGAGGCCGGCGTCGGCCACGAGGACCACCAGGTCGGGACGGAGCCTGGCGACCACGTCGGTGCCATCCCCGTCGACCGCCTGGGGCGAGCGCACTCCGCCGGCCACCTCGACCAACCCGACCCCGACCGGGTGGTCCGGCCACTCGAGCTCCGACACCAGGTCGTCGACGGTGAAGGGTGGCAGCCCGAGTGCCTCGGCGGCCATCGGGGGCGCCATGGCCCGGTGGTAGGAGCGGAAGGAGTGGCAGACCCGGTCGGGGTGCTCGCCGGAGGCGCTCCCCAGCACCTCGGCGTCGGTCGGCCCACCGAGCCGGGCGCCGACCCCGTCGATGTCGAAGGACTGGGCCGGCTTGCGGGCGGCGACGGTGATCCCACGCGAGCGGAGCTCGCGGAACAGGCGCGCTGCGACCCAGGTCTTTCCCACCTCGGTCCCCGTGCCGCACACCAGGACGATCCGTTCCGGTCGCACGCTCATCGCCGCGAGTCTTGCCGACCAGCGCGCGGACGGTCGACCCGGCCGGACCGCCTCGAACCGGCATGCGCAGGCGACCGGTGGGTGCGTGCAGGGGTCCCCGGTAGGATGCGGGCATGGACCGGATCGGGGTCGTCGACACCATGTTCGCCCGCTTCGACATGGGTGCCGAGGCCGTCGCCGAGCTCGAGACCTGCCCGGGATACGGCACGACCTTCGAGGTGGTCCACCGCACCGTGCCCGGGTTCAAGGACCTCGGCGTGGCCTGCAAGCGCATCATCGAAGGCGAGGAGTGTCGCATCGTGGTCGCGCTCGGGATGCCCGGCCGGGCCGCCATCGACCAGGTCTGCGCCCACGAGGCGTCCCAGGGGATCATGCTGGCCCAGCTCATGACGTCCACCCACATCCTCGAGGTCTTCGTGCACGAGAGCGAGGAGGAGGATCCGGCCGCGCTGGCCGTGGTCTGTGTGAACCGGTCCCGCAGGCACGCCCGCAACGCCTACTGGATGCTCTACGAACCAGGACGGCTGGCCGCCCTCGCCGGCCAGGGGGTGCGCCAGGGGTACGAGGACGCCGGCCCGCTCGTCCGCTGACCCCGGCTCCCCGGTCGAGCGCGTCGCTCAGCCCGACGACTCGTGCGGAAGCCCGAGCGTTCGCTCGGCGATGATGTTGCGCTGCACCTCGGCGGTGCCGCCCCCGATGGTGAGGGCCGGCGAGAACAGATAGCCGAAGCTCCAGATGGCGTCGGGCCACCCGGCCGGGTCACCCGCCGCGAACGGTCCGCTCCCCGCCAGCATGCCGGAGGCGCCGGCCAGGTCGCGGGCGACCGCCATCACGTGCTGGCCGTGCTCGTCGGCGAGCGCCTTGCGCACGGACGCTTCCGGTCCGGGTGTCTCACCCGCCACCGCGGCCGAGACGGTGCGCAGGCGCAGCAGGCGCAGGATCTCCCCCTCTCCCCAGACCCGGGCGAGGCGCTGGCGGAGCAGCGGGTCGGCGGCACCGCCGGTCCGGCGGACCGCCGCGATGAGGTCCTCGGCGGTCGGGCCCATCCCCCAGATGGACCCCGCTCCCGACAGCGAGACCCGCTCGTTGGCCAGGGTCACCTTGGCCAACGACCAGCCCTGGCCGCGCCGACCGACCAGATGGTCGGCGGGCAGGCGCACCTCGTCCAGGAACACCTCGTTGAAGGTGTGGGTACCGGTCATGTCGACCAACGGGCGCACGGTCACCCCCGGTGCGTCCATCGGGCACAGGAAGTACGAGATGCCCTGGTGGACAGGGGCGTCAGGTTCGGTGCGGGCGAGCAGGATGCCGTAGGCCGCGGTGTGCGCGTACGAGGTCCACACCTTGGACCCCCGGACGACCCACTCGTCACCGTCGAGGTCTGCCCGGGTGGTCAGCGACGCCAGGTCGGACCCGGCCCCGGGCTCACTGAACAGCTGGCACCAGATCTCCTCGCCGGAGAGGATCGGCGGCAGGAAGCGCTCCCTTTGGTCCTCGGTCCCGGCATGCAGGATGGTCGGTCCGGCCCAACCGATGCCGATGGCGTTGTCGGGGCGGCGGACACCGGCCCGCCGCAGCTCGTCGTCGACCACGAGCTGGAGGGTCGGGTCGGCCCCGAGCCCGTAGGGGACCGGCCAGTGGGGGGCGACCAGTCCCCGCCCGGCGAGCTCGCCACCGGTCGGGGCGGGGTGTCGCTCGAGCCAGGTACGCACCTCGGCCCGGCGCGGGTCGTCGTCGACGGGGAGCGCGAAGTCCACGCCGGCCAGCGTAGGCTGCAGCGGTCGTTCCGGCCGGGACGAGGGGCCGGGAACGGGCCGTGCCGAGACGGCCCGAAAGGGCAGGGGGGACAGGAGCCGCGGTGACCAGCTGGAACTACGCCGACGTCTGGGAGACGGTGGCCGACGTGCAGCCGGCCGCGCCCGCCATCGTCCACGGCCCTCTCCTCCGCACTTGGGGCGCATTCGACCAGCGAGCGGACGGTGTGGCTCGCTGGCTGCTCGGGGCCGGCGTCTCCCACCAGGACAAGGTGGCCCTCTACCTCTACAACGGCCCCGAGTACCTCGAGACGGCCTTCGCCTGCTACAAGGCCGGGCTGGTCCCGATCAACACGAACTACCGGTACGCGGACGACGAGCTCCTCTACCTCTGGGAGAACGCCGACACCGTCGCGGTCGTCTTCCACGGGACGTTCGTCGACCGGATCGAACGGATCCGCTCCCGCCTCCCCGGTGTGCGCAGCTGGCTCTGGGTCGATGACGGAACGGCCACCTGCCCGGTGTGGGCCGTGCCCTACGAAGAAGCGGCCGAGACGACCGGAACCGCGACGGCGGGCGACGGTCACCGGTCGGTGCGCGGCCCGTGGGGGCGCAGCCCCGACGACCTCCACATCCTCTACACCGGTGGTACCACCGGCATGCCCAAGGGGGTCATGTGGCGCCAGGACGACCTGTTCGCGCGGCTCAACGGCGGCGGGTTCCGCCATTATCCGGCCGACGGGGGCATCGCCGCAGTGCGCGCCGAGCTGGCCGCCCATGGACCGGGCATGTCCCTGTTGCCGGCCTGCCCCTTCATGCACGGCACCGGTGGGTTCACCGCGATGGAGTGCATGAGCGAGGGGGGGCGGGTGGTGATCCTCCCCTCCCGCCAGCTCGATCCGGTCGAGCTCCTCGACGCGGTCGAGCGCGAACGGGTCAACGGCCTCATCATCGTGGGTGACGCGTTCGCCAAGCCGATCCTCGCCATGCTGGACGCCCACCCCGGACGCTGGGACCTCTCGAGCCTGGTCGGCATCGTCTCCTCGGGCGTCATGTGGAGCGAGCAGACCAAGCGTGGGCTGCTCGCCCACCATGCCGGGATGCTGCTGGTCGACGCCTTCTCCTCCTCGGAGGCGCTCGGGATGGGCTCGTCGGTCTCTTCCGCGGGGGCGGCGGCCGAGACGGCCCGGTTCACCCTCGGCGAAGACGTACGGGTCATCGACGCCGAGGGACGGGACGTCGAACCGGGCTCGGGGCGGACCGGGGTCCTGGCACTGGGCGGGCGCATCCCGGTCGGCTACTACAAGGACGAGGTCAAATCGGCCGCCACCTTCCGCGTGTATCGGAGGGTCGCGCTACTCGGTGCCCGGCGACTACGCCGAGGTCCGGGGTGACGGCTCCATCCACCTGCTCGGCCGGGGATCGGTGTGCATCAACACCGGGGGCGAGAAGGTCTACCCGGAGGAGGTCGAGGAGGTGGTCAAGACACTCGAGGGCGTGCTGGACGCGGTCGTGGTGGGGATGCCGAGCGAACGCTTCGGCGAAGAGATCGTGGCGGTCGTGCAGCTCGCGGACGGGATCCCGGAGGGGTCGGTCGCCCCCGAGACGGTCATCGAGCACGTGAAGGGCCGGCTCGCCAGCTTCAAGGCCCCTCGCCAGGTCCGCTTCGTCGCGACCATCGGGCGGTCGCCGTCCGGCAAGGTCGACTACGCGCGCCACCGCGCCGAGACCGCAGAGTGGGCGGGCGTCGCCCTCTCGTAGTTCCGGAGCACCTGCCCGGCCGATCCGCCGGTCAGCCCTTGTTGGCCCCGTGGGTCCGGACGAAGTCGTTCACCGTGTAATAGGCGTCGATCGACTCGCCGGCGTCGCCCCAGAACCCCTCGAGCACGTCGTAGGCCATCGAGCCGAGGCCGATGTAGTGGTTGTTGACGTCGGTGATCTCGAGCTCGCCACGCCCGGAGGGGACCAGGGTCGGAATCACGTCGAAGACGTCGGCGTCGTAGCAGTAGATGCCGGTCACCCCGAACTTGGAGGCGGGTTGCTCGGGTTTCTCGGTGATCCCGATCACCCGCTTGTCCCCGTCGAATGTGGGGACGCCCAGGTGGCGCAGGTGCTCGTCCTCCTCGACGGGTGTGAGCAGGATGCGCGCTCCGGACGGATCCGTACGGAAGGCCTCGACCATCGGCCGGATCGATCCCTCCACGATGTTGTCGGCGAGCATCACCAGCACCGGATCACCGTCGACGAAACGGGTCGCCAGGCCGAGGGCCTCTGCGATGCCGCCGGGACGATCCTGGTAGCCGTAGCTCAGCCGGTCGATGCCGAACTCGTGCCCGTTCCCGAGCAGGCGGAGGAACTCACCGGCGTGGGTACCACCGGTGACCAGCATGATCTCGGTGATCCCTGCGTTGACCAGTGCCTCGATGCCCCAGTTGATCATCGGCCGGTCGTAGATCGGCAGCAGGTGCTTGTTGGTGATCCTGGTGAGCGGGTGGAGTCGCGAGCCGGTCCCGCCGGCGAGGATGACGCCCTTCATGGCGCGCAGCCTAGACCGCAACTCGCCGGAGGTGCTCCGCCAGCAGGGCGTCGGCGAGGACCGGCCACGCGTTCGCGGCCCACACGCCGAAGGGGCGGTCGGCGAGTCCGGCGCAGACGAGACCCGCCTCCGGGTCGACCCACAGGAACGACCCGGAGCGTCCGAAGTGACCGAAGGTGCGCTCCCCGTTGGTGTGCCCGGTCCAGTGCGGCTGCTTGGCCCCGCGCACCTCGACGCCGAGGCCCCACTCGCACGGGTCATAGGGTCCGAACCCGGGGAGGATGCCCGACAGCGCAGGGAACTGGACCGAGGTGGCCGCACGCCAGGTCTGCGAGCTGACGAGGGTGGGAGCCGCCCACTCGCGTCCGAGTGCGAGGAGGTCGACGAGCGGACCGGAGAGCCCGGCGGCGGCCCCGCCCACCGGGGTGCGCGCGGCCAGCGCCGTGTCGCCCATCCCCAGCGGCGCGAGCACCCCGAGGGTCAGGTACTCGGCAAAGGGCATCCCCGAGCGGGCTGCGATGAGGTCGGCCAGTACTTCGAACCCGGCGTTCGAATAGACCCGGCGGGCGCCGGGCGCTGCGACCGGAGGACCCGGCTCCGGACCGAGGCCGGAGGCGTGGGCGAGCAGGTGCCGCACCGTGGACCCGGTCGGGCCTGCCGGCTCGTCGAGTGCGAGAGTGCCCTCCTCGACCGCCACCAGGGCGGCGAGGGCCGTAGCCGGCTTGGTCACCGACGCCCAGGGGAAGCTCCACCGCTCGTCGCCCACGGTCTCGACCGGACCGGGCACGGCCCCCGGGCCGTCCGGTCCGGCGGTGAAGGGGACCACCCCCACCGCAGCCCTGCCCACCGGCCAAGCGGCCACCAACTGCAGCGACTCCATCTCCCTGCCAGCGTAGGGGACGGCGACCTGCATCCCGCCGTAGCGAGGGCCGCGAGCCGTGACTGGGCGGCATCTGGTACACCTGACTACGGTGATCGGCCATGGCGACCAGCCACGGGGGCACCGGGGGGCAGCACCGGAACAGGAGGAACATCTGGGCCGCGCTGCTCCTCGCGTCGCTGGCCGCCTGCGGATCGGCCGCGTCGGCAGCGGGGCAGGGGACGTCCCCCGGCATCGGCGACTCCCCGGCCGGAGCCCAACAGAGCGCCCCCGTGACCGGCTCCCTCGCCGCCTTCTACCGGGCACCCCGACCCCTCGCGGCGGCTCCTGCCGGCACGATCATCCACAGCCAGCCACTGCCGACCGGCAGCGGCCTCCCCGCCGGCACCCGCGCCTACCGCGTCCTCTTCCATTCGACGTCGATCGGCGGGGCGGACATCGCCGAATCGGGCATGGTGGTGATCCCCGGGGGCACTCCCCCGACGGGCGGCTTCCCGATCGTGAGCTGGGCGCACGGGACGACCGGGGTGGCCGCGGGGTGCGCGCCCTCCCTCGAGGGAACAGCCTCCCTGCCCGACCTGCGGGCCCTGCTCCGGGACCGGATCATCGTGGCCGCCACCGACTACGAAGGGCAGGGCGGGCCGGGCCTCCACCCCTACCTGGTCGGCCTCAGCGAGGCACAGGGCGTCCTCGACGCGGCCCGGGCGGCACGGGCGCTCGCCGGCGCCTCGGCCGGCAACACGGTCATCGCTGCGGGCTACTCGCAGGGCGGGCAGGCCGCGCTCTTCACGGGCGAGGTGGCCCAGAGCTACGCACCCGAGCTGTTCCTGGCCGGGGTGGCGGCGGTGGCGCCGGTCGCCTCCCTCGTCGAGCTGGCTCCACCCCCGGCCCGGTCGACGGCGGGGGGCCAGACCTCATTCGTGGTCATGGCCCTCTACGCCTGGTCGCACTTCTACGGCACCTTCGGGCTCGGCACGGTGCTGACTCCGGCCGGGGCGGCGGCCTCGCCGGTCATCGCGTCGGCGTGCAACGGTGCGGTGTCCCAGACCTTCGACACCCGTCCGCCCGGGCGGACGCTGCGTGACGGGTGGCAGAACATCCCCGCGGTCCAGGCGGCAGACGCCGCCAACGAGCCCGGATCTGCGCCGACCTCGGCCCCCATCCTGATCCTCCAGGGCACCAGGGACACGCTTGTCCCCTATGCCGCGACCACCGAGCTCGTCCGCCAGCGGCTCTGCCGGAACCAGTACGACACCGTCGACTACGTGCCCGAGCGCGGCTCCGACCACGATGCGGTGCTGGGCGCGGGCGCCAACACGCTCATCCAGTGGATCGTCGACCGGATCGACGGCACGACCGGGACGGACTCGTGCGCCAACGGCGACCTCGCCCGCGACGCGGCGTAGTCGGGCGACGCACCGGTCGGCGAACAGGTCAGACGTCGAGGAAGCGCCGCACCGCGAAGGCCGACCCGACGACCCCCACCCCCACGCCGACCACCGACACCAGCACACAGGTGCCGAACACCTCCCAGCCGCTCAACGACATCTGGGCGAGGATGCTGCCCTGGTTGGCCGCGGTGTTGGCCCGGTCGAGGCCGACGCCCCAGTAGAGCGCGAGCACGACCAGCACGGCGACCCCGGCTCCGAGCAACCCCTGGATCATCCCCTCCGCCATGAACGGCAGGCGGATGAACCAGTTGGTGGCCCCGACCAGCTTCATGACCGAGACCTCCCGTCGTCGGGCGAAGATGGCCATCCGGATGGTGTTGAGGATGAGCACCGATGCGGAAAGGAGCAGGACCACTGCCACGGTCAGGAACACCCACTGGAGGATGTGGATGACGCTCTGCATCGTCTTGATCTGCTGGCCCGGGTACTTGACGCCGTAGACCCCCGGTTTGCCGTTGAAGGCCTGGTAGACGGCGGTGGCCTCGGACGGGTTGTTGAGCACGCACCGGAAGGACGAGGGGTACTGGTTCTCCTGGGTCGCTGCGGCCTCGTCCGCCGGGAGCAGCGACTTGGCCTCGTTGTAGTCGTAGGCCTGGTCGCGGTAGAGGCACGTCTTCACGTACGGCGACTGGACGAGCTCGGTGTGGATGGAGTTGGTGAGCGTGGGTCCGGCGGTCGGACCCACCCAGACGATGGTCTGGACGCCGTTCTGCCAGAGCTCGGTGGCCTTGGAGGCCCCCTGCTTGAGGACCAGGGCGGAGCCCACCAGGGCCAGGGAGACCGCCACGGTCAGGATGGCGGCCGCGGTCATCAGCCGGTTGCGCCAGAGGTTGGTGGCGGCCTCCTTCGAGACGTAGCCGGCCGAGACCGGCATCAGGCGCGGGTCGCGAAAGGATCGCGCGCGGCGTGCGCGGGCCCAACCGGCGCATGCTCGGCGAGGGTCCCGGTCGGTGTGCCGGCACCCGCGGCTGCTGTGGCGCTGTCGATGCCGTAGACCCCGTGCGCCTGGTCGCGGACCACGACACCGCGGTCGAGCTCGATGACCCGCCGGCGCATCTGGTCGACCATGCCGGCGTCATGGGTGGCGATGATGACCGTCGTCCCGGTCCGGTTGATCCGATCGAGCAGGCGCATGATCCCGAGACTGGTGGTGGGGTCGAGGTTGCCGGTGGGCTCGTCGGCCAGGAGGATGAGCGGGCGGTTGACGAATGCGCGTGCCACGGCGACCCGCTGCTGTTCTCCGCCGGAGAGTTCGTTGGGGAGGTTGTCGCGCTTCTTCGCCAGGCCGACCAGGTCCAGCACCTGGGGAACCTGGGCCGCGATCACATGCTTGGGGCGGCCGATCACCTCGAGCGCGAAGGCCACGTTCTCGAAGACGGTCTTGTTGGGGAGCAGCCGGAAGTCCTGGAAGACGCAGCCGATGTTGCGACGCAGGTACGGGATCCGCCACTTGGCCAGGTGCCCGATCTCCTTGCCGGCCTCCCAGATGCGGCCGGAGTCGGGCATCTCCTCGCGCAGCAGCAGGCGGATGAAGGTGGTCTTGCCCGAGCCGGAGGGGCCGACGAGGAAGACGAACTCTCCCTTGTCGATCTCGACGTTGCAATCCTTGAGTGCGACCGTCGAGCCCTTGTAGGTCTTGGTGACGTCCTGAAACTTGATCATGAGGGAACAGGCATGAGCGAAGGGGGGACAGTGTCCGGGCGCACTGGCACTTCGGACCATCTTACCCGCGGGTCCAGCCAGGATGGCGCAGGCCCGACAACGTGCCCTGACCTCGGTCGACGCGACGAGCGGTCGCGCAACGGCGGCACCTGTCCGAGCAGTCGGCTCAGCCGTTCCTCCGGCGTCCGGCGTTGCGTCGCAGCTCTGCCTCGATGAACACGTCGAGGTCGCCGTCCAACACCGCCTCCACGTTTCCGGTCTCCTCGTTGGTGCGCAGGTCCTTCACCAACTGGTACGGCGCGAGCACGTAGGAGCGGATCTGGTTGCCCCAGGCGTTGTCGGTGCGGTCCCCCGAGAGCTGGTCCAGGGTGGCCTGGTGCTCGGCACGCTGCCGCTCGGCCAGCTTGGCGCCGAGCACCTGCATCGCCTTGGCCTTGTTCTGGTGCTGGCTGCGCTGGTTCTGGCACGAGACGACGATCCCGGTCGGGAGGTGGGTCAGACGCACCGCAGAGTCGGTCTTGTTCACGTGTTGGCCGCCGGCCCCCGAGGACCGGTAGGTGTCGATGCGAAGATCCTTCTCGTCGATCTCGACCACACCCGAGACGTCCTCGAGGAAGGGGACGACGTCGAGCGAGGCGAAACTGGTCTGGCGCCGGTGCTGCGCGTCGAACGGTGAGATGCGCACCAGACGGTGGACCCCGCGCTCGGCGGCGAGCAGACCGAAAGCGTACCGGCCGCGCACGATGAACGTCGCCGACAGGAGGCCGGCCTCCTGGCCCGGGGTGGCCTCCTCCACCTCGAAGTCGAATCCGCGCCGCTCTGCCCACCGCGTGTACATCCGGAGCATCATCTCGGCCCAGTCCTGGGCGTCGGTCCCGCCGGCACCGGCGTGGATCTCGGCGACCGCGTCGCCGTCGTCGTAGTCACCGGCGAACAGCGCGCGCAGCTCGATCGTCCCCAGCCGCCGGTCCAGATCGGCGACGGCGTCCTCGACCTCGGAGCGGAACGAGGCGTCATGCTCCTCCTCCATGAGCTCCTGGAGGGTCTCAGCGTCGGAGAGCCGGGCCGTGAGCCCGTTGATCTCCTCGAGGTCCTCGGTGACCCGACCGAGCTCGGTGGTCACCGCGCGGGCGTGGTCGGCGTCGTCCCAGAGCCCGGGCTCAGACGCCGCCTTCTCGAGCTCGACCCGCCGTTCGGCCAGGCGGTCGATGTCGAGGAACGTCCCGGCCTCGCCGAGCCGGTCTCGCAGCGCGGCGAGCGAACCTCTCAGATCGATCGGCTCGGGCGCGCCCTCCCCTCGGCGGGGGGCGTCCGCTGCCATCTCAGTTGGCGCCGTGACAGAACTTGAACTTCTTGCCGCTCCCGCACCAGCACGGCTCGTTCCGACCCAACTTCTCCCGCTCCGACTTCACGATCGGTGCCTGGGTCTCACCGTCGTCGAACTGGTTGGTGAGCCCGACGGACCCGTTGCCGGCGCCCCCGAGCCCTGCATTTGCGGCGTCGATCTCCGCGGGGGTGGCAGCGGCGAACGCGGCGGCCAACGCGGCGTCGCCCTGCACCGGGTCGTCGGCCGCGGCGTAGTTGGCCTGGGCGAGATCGGGCTCGGCCTGCTGGTCGGTGAGCACCTGGACGTGGAAGATGTAGCGGAGGTAGTCGTCGCTGATCGAGTCCATCAGCTTGCCGAACATGGCGAAGCCCTCGCGCTGCCAGGCCACCAACGGGTCCTGGTTGCCCATCGCCCGGAGGTTGATCCCCTCCCGCAGGTAGTCCATGTCGGCCAGGTGGTCCTGCCACCGCTGGTCGATGATCTGGAGCATGATGTCGCGCTCGAGCTGGCGGGCGGTCTCCTCCCCGCCGGGAATCGTCTCGTCCCGTTCCGCGTAGAGCTCGAGCGCCTCGGTGATGATGCTCTCGGTGACCTGGCCGGCGGTGGCCGCCTCGGCGAAGTCCTCGGCCACGAACTTGGTCGGGTAGTACTGGGTGATCTCGGTGATGAGGCGGGGGAGGTCCCACTCCTCGGGATAGTCCGAGGGGCACGACGCCGCCACCACCGAGGTCATCGTCGTCTCGAGCAGCTCGATCGTGTCGTCGTGGAGGTCCTCGCCCTCGATGATCTGCAGCCGGCGGCCGTAGATGACCTTTCGCTGCTCGTTCATCACGTCGTCGTACTTGAGGACGTCCTTGCGGGACTCGGCGTTGCGGCCCTCGACCGTGTTCTGGGCACGTTCGATGGCCTTCGTGACCATCTTCGCCTCGATGGGCACGTCGTCGGGGAGTGCCCGGCCCATCACCCAGTTCATCGCACCGGTGGCGAACAGGCGCATGAGGTCGTCCTCGAGCGAAAGGAAGAAGCGGCTCTGCCCGGGATCGCCCTGGCGCCCGGAGCGACCACGCAGCTGGTTGTCGATGCGCCGGCTCTCGTGGCGCTCGGACCCGAGGACGTAGAGGCCGCCGAGGGAACGGACCTCGTCACCCTCCTTCGCACACACCGCCTCGAACTCCTTTTCGAGTCGGGCCAGTTCGGCGGCTCCTTCGTCGGTCGACAGGTCGATGCCACCGGCGACCGCCTCCCGCCGGGCCAGTCCCTCCGGGTTCCCCCCGAGGATGATGTCGACGCCACGGCCGGCCATGTTGGTGGCGACGGTGACCGCGCCCACCCGCCCGGCCTGGGCGACGATCTCCGCCTCCCGGAAGTGCTGCTTGGCGTTGAGGACCTCGTGGGGGATACCCCGCTTCTCGAGCAGCCGGGAGAGGTGCTCCGACTTGGACACCGAGGCGGTGCCCACAAGCACCGGCTGGCCGACGCGGACCCGCTCGCCGATGTCGTCGACGACCGCGGCGAACTTTGCATCCTCGGACTTGTAGATGAGATCGGGTTGGTCGGCCCGGATCATCGGCTTGTTGGTCGGGATCGGGACGACCGGCAGCTCGTAGGTGTTGGCGAACTCGGAGGCCTCGGTCTCGGCGGTGCCGGTCATCCCGGAGAGCTTTCCGTAGAGGCGGAAGTAGTTCTGGAGGGTGACCGTCGCCCAGGTGTGGTTCTCCTCCTTGATCCGGACCCGCTCCTTGGCCTCGACGGCCTGGTGGAGGCCGTCCGACCAGCGTCTCCCGTCGAGGGTGCGCCCGGTGAACTCGTCGACGATGCGCACCTCGCCTTGGGCGACCAGGTAGTCCTTGTCGCGCCTGTAGAGCTCCTTTGCCAGGAGGGCCTGGGTCAGGTGGTGCACGTAATTGACCGCGACCGCGTCGTAGAGATTGGACACCCCGAGCTGCCGCTCGACCTTTTCGATGCCGTTCTCGGTCGGCACGACGGTGCGCTTCTCCTCGTCGACCTCGTAGTCGTCCTCGGCCCGGAGGGTGCGCACGATGCCGGCGAACTGGTAGTAGAGCTGAGCCGACTCGGCCGCCGGCCCGGAGATGATGAGCGGGGTCCGTGCCTCGTCGATCAGGATCGAGTCCACCTCGTCGACGATGGCGAAGTGGTGGCCGCGCTGGCACATGGCCTCCTGGGTGCGGGCCATGTTGTCGCGCAGGTAGTCGAAGCCGAACTCGGTGTTGGTGCCGTACGTGACGTCCGCCAGGTAGGCCTCGCGTTTGGCGGAGGCATCCTCGATGTCCGGACCCACCCTGCCCACGGTGAGGCCGAGGAAGCGGTGGAGCTGGCCCATCCACTCCGAGTCGCGGGTGGCGAGGTAGTCGTTGACGGTCACCACGTGGACCCCGTTGCCGGCCAGCGCGTTGACGTAGACGGGGAGGGTCGAGACGAGCGTCTTGCCCTCTCCGGTCTTCATCTCGGCGATCCAGCCGAAGTGGAGCGCCATGCCCCCCATCAGCTGGGCGTCGAAGTGGCGCTGCCCGAGCACCCGCCAGGCTGCCTCCCGGACCAGGGCGAAGGACTCGACCAGCACGTCCTCGAGGCTCTCCCCGCGTTCGACCCGCTCGCGGTAGTTGGCGGTCAGCGCCTGGAGCTCCTCGTCGGAGCGCGCCTCCATCTCGGGCTCGAGCGCATTCACCAGCGGCACCAGCTCGGCGAGGCGCCGGACCTTCTTGCCTTCGCCGGCGCGGAGGACCTTCGAGAACATGCTCATGGGGACCACACTCTACCGTCGGGGGCGCAGCCCAGCCTCGGCGGCACCACCGTCGGCGAGCCGGCTGCGGGTGTGGTCAGGCGGTACGCACCCGCCGGTAGAGGGTGACCGTGCTGGTCGGCCGGTGACGGGGCTGGGATCGCCCGACCACCCGGCCCTTGGTCCGCTCGAGCTGGTGCTGCAGCTTCTCGACGACGAGGTCGACCGCCACCAGGGGCACCCGGCCGGCGGCGTGGGCCCGGACGGTCCGGCCGTGGCCGCTCATGATCACCTCGCAGCATTCGCGGTCCGAGATCCTCGGGTTGCGCTCCTCGGAGAAGTGGACCTCCGCACGGTCGAGGCTGGGACAGTGCCCGCCGATCCGGAGCACCTTCTCCTCGGTCAGGGCCCGTACTTCGTCGGACACGATGTTCCTGCCATGCGTGATGACTACGTCCACTGGTTCGCCTCCTCGGCTGTGCGTTCAGGGTGTTACGGCAACTGCTGTCCGGGCCTCCTTGTCCTGTCGTCGGTGTCTGTACTCAGGTGTCGTGCGGTGATGCGGTGCGGAAATTCGTGAGCGGCGTGCGGCTGACCTGGTCTTTGACCCCACACTCGCCTGCCGGGAGAGCCACGGCCGGACCCCGGCGATGGGGGCCGTTTCCGGTCGCCCACCCAGCGGGACCACTGAGGGCACGCGTCATCTCCTCTCCGCCCGCCCCCGACAGCCGGGGACGCCACGGGCAGGACTGACTCCTAAGCCGCACCATGCTCAGCAACGAGAAGTTGCCTTACGTGGGTCGTTTCGCCTGCGACTGGCATCGACTTGCAACCACAGACCCGCACGCTGCTCACCGTTCGAGTGTACGCCCGCCGGTAGGTTGCGGCCAGGGTTCCGGGCACGAGTTCACACGGTCGCCACCCGGCTGTCACCGGGCCGAAACAGGCGCCGGGACGGTGCCGGCGAGAGCCCCGGCCAGGTCAGCGACTGCCCTCGCCCAGGTCAGCGACTGCCTGTGCTGAGGTCGCGCTTGACCTCGTCGAGCACCGGGATCGGGCCGGGGTCGATGCCTTCGTTTTCGGCCATGTGCAGCGAGACCACGTCCCCGATGAGGGCCAGGTCCAGCAGCTGGGCGAGGTCCCCCTCCCCCGAGGCCCGGACCTCGATCACGTCTGCCATCACCTCGCGCAGGACCTCGACCGCCAGGTCGAAACGCCTGCTGACCTGGGGATGCTCGGCGTCGTGGCGGAGATTGACCAGGGTCAGGATCTGGCGGGTGGCGTCCCCGTGCTGCCCCCACCCGGCCAGCTCGTTGTGGCAGAGCTCGGGATGGAGGTTCCAGAACGCCGGGCACTTGGCGTTCTCGTTGATCTGCGCCTTCCACCGTAGGGCGGCGGCCTTGCCGAGATCCTGCGAGCTGTGGATGAGGGGAATGGTGCGGCCGATCCGGTGGGCCACCGCCTCGGCCGTGCTGCCGGGGCGGGCGAGCTCGTCCCTGCGGCGTCGCAGCTGGTCGACGGCCTGAACGACCCACTGCACCGCTCCCGGGAAGAGCCCGATGGCCTCGAGCAGCACCAGGGGCGGCACGGCCATGGCCCCGAGGGCGGCCCTCGGCTGGGGGATGTCAGTCGGGACCGGGACCACGGGCACGTTCCACTCACCGGCCAGGCGCACCAGCTCGCCGCCTCCCGCCACCACGACGAGCGACGCACCGGCCTCGTAGGCGGCGGCCGCCGCCTCGAGCGTCTCCTCGGTGTTGCCAGAGAAGGAGACCGCGAAGACCAGCGACCCGGTGCCGACGTAGTCGGGGGGCACGTACCCCTTCACGACGGCGACCGGAACCGCCATGAAGGGGGCCGCCACCGCGGCCAGGACGTCGCCGGCGATGCCGCTGCCGCCCATGCCCAGGACCACCACGTTCTCGACCTGGTCCTGACCGGGCAGATCTCCGACCTCCCGGGTGGCGCTCACCGCGTCGGCCACCTGCTCCGGAAGGGCCATGGTGGCACCCCACATGTCGAGGGAGTCCAGCGGCGGGGTACGCACGGTCATGCCGACTCGCTCTGGCTGGTCTCGGTGGCCCCGCCGGTCGCCGCCTTGGCGACCAGCCGGTCGTGCTCGCCCTCGTCCACGGTGGTCGCCTCGTCGATGAGCATCACCGGGATGCCGTCACGCACCGCGTAGGTGCGCCGCAGACGCGGGTTGTAGAGCAGGTCCTCGTCGGCGAAGTAGAGCAGCGGGCCCTTGTCCTCGGGGCAGGCCAGCACCTCGATCAGCAGGGGGTCGAGGGTCATCGGGCGTTCCTCTCTGGGTGGTGCGCTGGGTGGTGCGCGGTCCGGGGTTCGACAGCGGTGCCTGGCGGCTGCTCCGACGGAGGGTGTGACAAAGCGATCAGGCCCCGAGCACGCCGGCGATCGCCGCCTCGACCTCGGCGACCCGGGCGGCGCAGGAGGCCTCGTCCGGCGCCTCGACGTTGAGGCGCAGCAGTGGCTCGGTGTTCGACGGACGGAGGTTGTACCACCAGTCCCCCCGGTCCACCGTGAGCCCGTCCAGGCGATCGGCCGTACCGAGCGCGCCCCCGGCGGCCGCCACCTCGGCAGCCAGCAGCTCGACCGTGCCGGCCGGGTCGTCGACCACGGTGTTGATCTCTCCTGAGGCGGCGTAGCGCTTGAAGGGCGCCAGCAGTTCCGAGAGGGGCTTGCCGGTCACGCTCAGCAGCTCGAGCACGAGCAGGGCGGCGATGATCCCCGAGTCGGCCCGGTAGTTGTCACGGAAGTAGTAGTGACCGGAGTGCTCGCCACCGAAGACCGCCCCGGTGTCGGCCATGACCTGCTTGATGAAGCTGTGACCGACTTTGGTGCGGATGCCCACACCGCCCTTCTCGGCGATGACCTCCGGCACCACCCGCGAGCAGATGCAGTTGTAGAGCACCGTGGAGCCGGGGTACTTGTCGAGCAGGGACGAGGCCACCAGCGCGGTCGTGAGCGAACCCGAGACCGGCTCGGCCTGCTCGTCGACCAGGAAGACCCGGTCGGCGTCGCCGTCGAAGGCGAGGCCGAGGTCCGCTCCGCGCTCGAGCACCACGCGGCGGAGGTCGACCAGGTTCTCCGGCTGGATCGGGTCGGCCGGGTGGTTGGGGAAGTTCCCGTCGAGCTCGGGATAGAGCAGGTCGACCTCGAAGGGGAGGCCTGCGAAGACCTCGGGGACCACCAGGCCCCCCATCCCGTTGGCGGTGTCGGCGACCACCATGAGCGGGCGGAGCACGTCGAGGTCGACGAAGGAGCGCACGTGGTCGGCGTAGGCGCCGAGCACCGAGCGGTGCTCGAGGGCCCCGAGAGTGCCCGGGTCCGGTTCCGGAGGGCCGGCGTGCGCCCAGTCCTCGAGGAGCGACTCCGCCGTGGCCTGGATCTCCGCCAACCCGGTGTCCCGGCCGATCGGGCGGGCGCCCGACTGGCAGAGCTTCAGCCCGTTGTAGCGGGCCGGGTTGTGGGAAGCGGTGAACATCGCCCCGGGCGCGTCCAGGCTGCCGGCCGCGTAGTAGAGCAGGTCGGTCGAGCCCAGTCCGAGATCGACCACGGTCGTGCCCTCGGTCCGCACCCCGAGGGAGAACGCTGCCGACAGCTCCACCCCCGACTCGCGCATGTCGCGGGCCACGAGGAAGGTGTCCGCACCGGTGAACCGGGCCGCAGCGATCCCCGATGGCCCGGAACTGGAGGGCGTTGAGCTCGTCGGGGACGATGCCGCGGATGTCGTAGGCCTTGAAGACCTGGGAGAGGGAGGGCATGGCCGGGCCATCCTACGGTCTCGGTCAGACCCCCGTCGGGGGATCCGGCGGTGAGCGGACCGGCGAGGCGGACTACTCGCCGCCCGCCTCCGAGAGCAGGCCGATCACGTCGTCTGCCATCGCGTCGCAGAGCGCGGTGAGGAGCTCCATCCGTTGGCGCAGCCCGTCGGTCGACAGGAGCCGCTGCAGGTCGAGGACGGCGAGTGGCGCCATGTCGCAGAGCTGCCAGCCGATGTCGTCGGGGCCGCCGGTGATCCGCTGGCCCGGCGGCAGTGCGGGCACGTCCCCGAGCTCGGAGAGGAGCGATCGCAACCGCCGCAGCGACGCTTCCGCCGATGCAAGCACGTCACCGAGGGCCGCGCCCCCTGCTGCTCGCGGTCGCTCGGGCAGGTCCTCGACCACGGCCCGCGGGTAGGGGTCGTCGTCGAGCCACTGCTCCACCCGTATCCGTCTCACTCCGGTGGCGACCACCAGGAGTCGCCCGTCCTCGAGTTCGGCGACGTTGGCGATCCGGGCGACCGTGCCGACGCCTACCCGCTGGTCGCCCCCGCCCACCTCCGAGCCCCGGGAGATGAGGACGACCCCGAACTCGCCGTCGCGGTCGCGGCAGTGGGCCATGAGGGTGCGGTAGCGCTGCTCGAAGACGTGGAGCGGCAGCCCGGCGCGGGGAAGAGCACCGTCGAGAGCGGGAACATGCCAAGGGGGTCGGTCACCCGGCGGGCGCCCCCACCCCCGGCGAGGCCCCCGGTGAAGCACGGGGATCACGGCGGGCACGGCGCCTCCGCCGTGCGGACACCGCGAGCGCCACCAGGACGACCAGCGCGGCGAAGGACACGAGTTGGCCCACCACGTCCGCGGGCGAACGGCCGTAGGTCAGGACGACGTCGTGGCCGGTCGGGACCACCACCATGAGGTTGGGTGCCACCCGGTACGGGCCCTCCGCCCCCGAGGCGTGCCAGTTCGGGAAGTACGAGACCCGGACCTCGACCGGCGTGCCCACCCGGTCGACGTGGAACGAGACGCCGCCGTCGGACTGTCGGACGTCCGAGACGACCGTCGCCGGTTCGGGCGTCACCGCCGGGTGGGCGGTTCCGACCGGGACCCGCGTCCAGTCGGGCGGCCCGTCGGCCGCCGGGACCACCCCCCACCGGCTCGGGTCGTCGTACCAGGCGACCGAAGGTGCCAGCCACCTGTTCTGGGGGGCCGCCACCCCCTTCCACACCACCGGTCGCGCCGGGAGCGGCTCGACCAGCGACGATTGGGAGATCCGGTAGACCTTCCAGGTCGTGTTCAGCGACGCGCCGTTGTAGGCCGTGTTCCACGGACCGGTCGACCCGACCAGGGTCGCGTTCGGATCCGCCGCGGCGGCGGCCTGCACCGTGGTCGAGGAGGCCAGGAGGTAGCGGACTCCCATCAGCTGCAGGTGCTCGATGCCGAGCGGCACGTCGAGTCCGCCGTACGGCAGGCCGACGACCGCGTCCGACGGGTTCGGCGACAGCTCGTTCTGGTTGATGAAGTGGAACGGGGTCGACGAGGCCGACTCGAAGAGCAGACCCTCCATGGAGTCGATGCAGCCGCCGGTCCAGTCGGGGAGCAGCATCAGCGACATCGTGGTGCCGAACCGGTTGAGCGAGGGGTCGTACTCCCACATGGCCCGGCCACAACCCTGCTCTGCGCCGACCGAGGCCATCATCTGGACGACCGCGTGGTACTCGGGGTAGGCGGGCTTGCCCTCGTAGCCGCTGTAGTTCCACGCGGCCCAGGCGCTCGGCTGGTCGGCTCCCACGGTGATCCCGATGTGCTGCAGGGTCGCGGCGGGCACGACCAGCGGGGGCACCACCGCCACGCAGGCAAGAGCCAGGGCGACGAGCGGGCCCACGACCGCACCCGCGGGCACCGCCGCGGGGACGGGGCGGCGGAACCGGCTGATCCGCATCCCCGGGGCCCAGTGCAGGGAGTCGGCGGTGACCAGGCGCTCCCGGACGATCACCACCCAGCGCTCGAGGCGTCGCCGTCGGACCATGCGGGCCGCGGCACCGGTGACTTCGGCCACTGCGTAGCCGGCCAGCAGGTAGAGGCAGAGGAACCACAGCGGTAGGAACCGGACGTTGTAGAGCTTCCCCGCCGGGTCGAGGATCATCACCGCCGCCGACAGGGCCGCCATCACGACCAGGAACAGCGCTACCCGGTTGCGCCGGATCACCATGGCCAGCAGACCGACGAGGTCGGCCGCCAGCACCCATCGGAAGGAGCCTGGGAAGAGCAGGTGGGGATAGCCGAAGACCTTCGTGTAGCCCATGTTGGTCGTGTAGGGCTGCTCGACCGCGAAGGGAATCAACCACCACGCGGTGAGCCCGGCCCCGACCGCGCCGGCCACCACCGCCCAGACCACGCGCCGCCCCCAGCGACGCCGGGCGGCTCTGGCCCGGGCGCGGAGCATCCGGGGGAGGTCCGCGTCGAGCAGGAGCCAGACCACAGCCCCGGCGGCGGCGAACAGCGCCGGGATCAGATGGCACAGCAACGTGGCCGCGAACAGGACCGCGGCCAGCGCGCGGTAGCGGCCGGTGCGCAGCCCGGCGGCCACCACCCCGAGGAAGAGCAGGGCGATGGAGAGGGAGAGTGAGTAGGAGAACTCGCCGGCGAGCGTCGAGAGCAGATTGCCGCCGTAGATCGAGAAGCTGGGTTCGAACAGGAAGGGAAGGGTCGCGGCCGCGAGACACCCGGGTCCCGGGTCGCGCAACCCGGCCAGCCGCCCGAACGCCCAGGCGCAGACCGGCAGCAGGAGCGTGCCCAGGACCGTGACCACCTTGAAGGCGACGTTGTAGGGCATCACCGCGTTGAAGAGGACGGTGATCAGACCGGGGAGCGGGAAGTAGAAGGTGTAGAGGGGGAAACCGTCGTACCAGCTCGGATCCCAACCGGTCAGCTGGCCATGGACGAGCAGGTGGCCCTCGAGGAATGCGGGCAGTGCCACGTGCGCCCCGGTGTCGCCGCCGGCCGTCGTGCTGTTGGCCAGGAGCAGCGAGGGGTGGAGCTGGCAGAGCGCCACCACGGTCACCCCGACCACGACGGCGGCGTTGGCGAAGGCCGGCCGCGCCGACGACCGGGTGAGCCGCGACGGCCACCGCGGGTGGTGCGTTCGCGGTTCGGCGAGTGTGACCCCGGCGACCTCCGTCCCGGAGGAGACGTCCGGCACGACGGTCAGGTCGGAAGTCACCTCAGATCAGGGACCGCAACCCGACGGTGGCGGGGGTGATCACGGCGACCAGGGCCATCAGGTTGAAGGCGGCGTGGGCGACCATGTTCATGCCGAGGCGTCCGGTCGTCCACGAGACCAGCCCGAGGACGACCCCGAAGAGCGCGAGGCCGAGCAGCTGGAGCGGCTCGAAGTGGAACAGGCCGAAGAGCGCGCCGCTGAGCACGATCGCGAGCGCGGGGCCCACCCAGCGTCCGACGTCTCCGAACAACCGGGCGAGCGAGCGGAGCAGCACGCCCCGGAAGAAGAGCTCCTCGAAGAAGGGGGCGCCGATCACGACGCAGACTACGATGACTCCGTACGCGGTGCCGTGCGATCCCCCGGTGAGGCGCTGGCCCGGGGCGTTGAAGCGCTGATGGAAGTTGTGGACGTGGCTGGCGATGGGCACGTAAGCGAGGGCCACCAGGAACTGCCCGCCGATCCCGATGGGCACACCCAGCAGGTCGATCCACCGGAACCGCAGCCCGAGGTCGCGCACCATGCTCCCCGTGCCCCGCACCGAGCTCGCGAGCCACGCCGCACCGGCGAACCCACCCCAGAGGCCGCAGAGGGTGGAGACGATGTACCAGGTCGGGGGCTCACTCAGCGTGCCAACAGTCGAGAGCGAGTGGAGGTTGCCACTCACCGCGGCGGTCACCGCGGCCAAGAGCCCGGCGAGGACCTGTCCGCCGAGGAAGCCGAGGCCGGCGAACACCAGCCACATCCAGGCCGCAGGCCGCGAGTCCGGAGCGGCGCCCGCCGCGAGCTGGCGTCCGAGGGTGACATCGGCGCTCTGCGCCTCGTGCGGGGCGTCCGCGGCGAGTGGAAGCGGGGTCGGCGGAGCCCGGCCCGGGTCCGGTGGGGCGGCGGCCATCGCGGCCTCCCCTGCCTGTTCGGGCCGCTCGGTCACCCCCACACGATACAGAGGCGTTCCGGACCGCAGACGGCAGGCCGCGACGGGGCAGCCGATGCCTCATCCGCCGCCTCGGGCGCATAGCATGATGTCGTGACCCCGCCATCGCCGAACATCCCGACCGGCCCACCGGATTCCGGTGGGCCCGGGAAGGACGTGCCGAACAGGAACCGACTGATCATCTACCTGGTGATCATGGTGGCGGTGCTCGCGGTCATCGTCGCCCCGAGCCTCCTGCGCAAGACCACCACCAACACGCTGACCTACAACGCATTCCTCACCGACGTCTCGTCGAAGCGGATCACGACCGCCACGGTCGACCAGACCACCGGCGTGATCACCGGGACCCTGGCCGACGGGTCGAATTACACGGCCAACGGGCCGAACCCGATCACCGATTCGGAGCTCTCCGCCCTCAAGCCGCTCGGCTCCGACTACCACCTGGTCACCCCCAGCTCGAACACGCTCCTGGCCTTCCTCCTCACCTGGATCCTGCCATTCGCCCTCATCGGGGGGATCTTCTTCTACATCAGCCGCAAGGCGCAGGGGCAGATGGGCAGCATCATGTCGATCGGCCGCTCCAAGGCGAAGCTCTATTCGACCGAGCGCCCCTCGACCACCTTCGACGACGTGGCCGGCTACGACGGGGTCAAACTCGAGATCAGCGAGGTGGTCGAATTCCTCAAGACACCCGGCCGGTTCAAGGAGATCGGGGCGCGCATTCCGAAGGGGATCCTGCTGGTCGGTCCGCCCGGCACCGGCAAGACCCTCCTGGCGAGGGCAGTGGCGGGTGAGGCCGGCGTGCCGTTCATGTCGGTGAGCGGCTCGGACTTCATGGAGATGTTCGTCGGCGTCGGAGCGAGCCGGGTGCGCGACCTGTTCGCGACCGCACGCAAGCAGGCGCCCGCCATCGTCTTCATCGACGAGATCGACTCCATCGGGCGCAAGCGGGGCGCGGGCCTCGGTGGCGGGCACGACGAACGGGAGCAGACCCTCAACCAGATGCTCTCCGAGATGGACGGCTTCGACCCGACCGAGGGGATCGTGGTCATGGCGGCCACCAACCGGCCGGACATCCTCGACGCGGCCATCCTGCGTCCGGGGCGGTTCGACCGCCAGATCGTCGTCCCCCTCCCCGACCTCGACGAGCGCCTCCCGATCCTCCAGGTCCACTGCAAGGACAAGCGGGTCGACCCCACGGTCGATCTCGGCACCGTGGCCCGCGGCACGCCGGGCATGAGCGGCGCGGACCTCGCCAACCTCGTCAACGAGGCCGCCCTGCACGCGGTGCGCCGCGGCTCCAAGGTCATCCAGAACGTGGACTTCGAAGCCTCACGCGACCGGGTGCTCATGGGCCAACGCCGCGAGAGCCTGGTCCTCTCCGGCGCCGAGAAGGAACGGGTGGCCTTCCACGAGGGGGGCCACGCGGTGCTCGCCTACGTGCTGCCCGACGCCGACCCGGTCCACAAGGTCACCATCCTCCCCACCGGGCTCGCGCTCGGGGTCACCATGCAGCTGCCCATGGAGGAGCGCCACATCCACCCCCGCCAGCACATCGAGGACTCGCTCTGCGTGCGGATGGGCGGCCGTGCGGCCGAGCTCCTCGTGTACGGCGACCTCTCGACCGGTGCGAGCAACGACCTCGTCGGCAACACCGAGCTCGCCCGCAAGATGGTCCGCGAGTGGGGCATGAGCGACAAGATCGGCCCGATGGCATGGGGCTCCCAGGGACAGGTCTTCCTGGGCGAGGACCTCATGCACACCCGGGACTACTCCGAGCACACCAGCCAGGTCATCGACGACGAGGTGGAGCTCATCCTCCGGGCCCAGGAGCAGCGCGCCCTCGAGGTCCTGGCCCGCCACCGCGGCGGGCTCGACGCGCTCGCCCGCGCACTGCTCGACGAGGAGACGGTCGACGGCGAGACGGTCGGTCGGCTGGTCGACACCGCCTACGGGCGCCCGGTGCACGCCGAGGGCGTCAAGTCGGTGCCGCCGATCTTCGTCGCCGACCAGCACGGTCCGACCGGCGCGGAAAACGCCGACGGCCCTCCCGATTGGATGGCCGGCGCGGTCCCGACCGCAGCCGACGCCCTCGAGGAGGCCGCAACGGAGTCCGGCGCCGAACAGGGCACGGAGACGGTGAGCCACGCCACCGACAACGCGAACGGTGCCGCACCCGCCCCGGGCGCGTCACAGCCCCCGGCGCCGCCCACCGGCCACTGGCCGCCGCCGGCATCCGCGCCGTGGCCGGGCAAGCAGGCTCCCTGGCCGCCTCCTCCCCCACCTCCAACGTCCCGCTGACCCTCCTGATCCTCCTGCGGGTGGACGGACGCAACGCAGACCGTGTCGACAGTCCAGGTCGGCAGTCCGAATCGGGACAGCATGTGCCGGACGAGCGTGCCGCTGCTCAGGAGGGAAGGGACACCCCGTCGCTGGCGACCACGCCCGGCGCACCCGACGGCAGGGCGTCCGCCTCGACGACGACCGGGACCGACGACCGCACGGTATAGGGACCAACCCCACCGATCTGCGAGGAACCGAACACGACCAGCGAGTGCGGCGCGACGGTGGCCCTGGTGACGCGCTGCGCGGTACCCAGCACGGTGACCTCGACGCTCGCCGGCGATCCGCCCGGATCGGCGACGGCCAGTGTGCGCACGGTCGCGCGGGCCACGGCCGGTGCGCCCGGCACCCCCGGCCCCATGACCAGCCAGGCGGTCGCCGGCGAGGACGAGCCGGAGCACGCACCCCATCCGGGGGCCCGAGCGCTCGGCGGGGCGAGCACCGACCGACCGACCACGATCGGGGCGGGCGCATCGACGGTCACCGCGTAGGCGGTCCCCTGCGGCCACCCGGCCATCGAGGAGGCGTCGAACACGGTGGCCGTCATGGCCGGGACCACCACCCGGCGGGGAACGACGGTGGCCGACGGCAGACCCACCGAGACCTGGGCGGTGAGCGGCGCCGTCCCGGGATTGGCCAGGGTGAAATCGACCGTCCCCGCCGTCGTGGCCGTGGTCTGGGCGAAGTGCCAGGTGGTCGCGGGGGTCGGGGATCCGAGCTCGAGGGAGAGCCCGGTCGACGACCCCACCGTCCGCTGCTGGAGCTCGGTCGCCACCAGCGACCCGGACGCGGACGAAACCAGGGTCGCGACGGTGGGTTGGTCCTGGACGAACGCATCCACCTGTTCCTCACCGAGCTGCCCGGGGGCGATGGTGAGCCCCTGGTAGGCCTGCGGGGTGAGCACCGCACCGGAGACGGTGAGGAAGCTCACGTTCACCATGGCCGCGGCCGCGGTCGGGTTGAAGAGGGAGAGGGTGAGCGAGTCCCCCGCGGTCGTCGATCCTCCGGCGAATGCCCACTGGGAGGAGACCCGCGAGGCACACGGCGCGGTGTCCCATCCCGCGGCCGACCCGACCGACTGGGTGGCGGTGACCCCGCCGCCGTCGAAGGTGAACGAGGTCGCCGTGGTGGTGGCCGTCGACCCGGTCGGGTCCACGGCCGCCGTGCCCAGTGCGGGGACGACCAGCGCGCGGCGCACGGGCGCGGCCCCGGTGGACCCCACCGTGGTCATCACGCCCCGGGCGGCGACATCGGTGGTGTTGGCGAGGAAGACGGTGTCGGTGCCCGCTGTCCCCGGTACGCAGAAGAGCGATGCCGAGGCGGCACTGGCGGGGGCGACCGCGACGCCCTCCGCTGACGGGGGAAGCGGGGCGGCGGCCGGCGGCGGGACGCTCACCGAGATCAGGCCCACCCCGACGAGGACGACGATCACCGCGAGCACCGCGGCCGTGCGTCCGGGGACCGGGCGGGCCGCGTGGCGACGGGCGGCCGATCGGGGTGTCGGGGCGATCGTCGGCGGCTCGGAGGTGCTCACCGCATCGCACCGACTTCCTCGGTCCACACGTCGTCCAGATCGCCCTCGTTCCGGGGGTGTGCGACCGGTCGGTGACGCACGCGGCCCACCCGCTCCCACTGCCGCCGCAGTCGGCGCCGGTCGATGAGGGCGGCCACCGCTAGCAGCCAGACGACGACGGTGAAGAGCCCCTCCGCCACCGGAACGAGGCCCCCGTCGAAGTGCAGCGTGCCGGTGGTGGCGCGCGCCACCCGGTACCGGGGGGCCCACCCGAACGCACCCGACCGCGGAGCGGCCCGTCCCCCCGAGGTCGTGAGCTCCCAGCGGTTGGCCGGGGCCTCCGCTGCCAACACCGTCCCGGCGGGGAGCGGACCGGTATAGGAGCGGCCGGCGGCCGGTCCGGGCAGGACGGGCCGGGCCGCAGGCACCAACGGGGTGCCCGGCGGCGACGCGGTCGGTGGCGGCTGGGCGGGTCCCACGGCGGCGGTGGGGGCCACCGACGCCCGCTGCGGAATCCAGTCGGCGTTGTCGAAGACGGTGATCCCGGTCCCCGCGAGCTCGGGGCGGAGATCGAGCTGGCGGCTCAGGGCCGGGAGCAGGTCGGCCGGGACGGGGTACTGGGTCGGGCTCTGCTCGCCGGTGATCTCCGGGGCGACCGAGGTCAGGACGGCTACATACCGCACCCCGGCAGGCGCGACCAGGAGACCCATCTGGTCGGTACGGCCCGAGCGGGCTGCGTTGACCGCCTCACCGAGTGCGCCGGCGGGACCCGGTGATGCGGCGTTCCACAGCCACCGGGCGTCCGGGGCCCCGTTCTCGGAGGTGGCGTAGGCCAGGCCGTCGCCCGCGCTCCACCCACCCTGGTTGAGCGAGCGGGGATCCCCGATCCAGAGGACCCGGAAGGCTCCCTGGTTCACCTGGGCGTCCATCCAGCTCACCGACTGGGAGAAGTCGTTGACCGGCAGATCCCAGCGCCCGGGGAGTGCCGAGACGAGGGTCGGGAACGCGGCGATCGAGACCGCGATCACCCCGAGCACCGTCGTGAGCTGGCGCCAGCCGAAGTCGGCGGCGTGCAGATCCACCTCGAAGGCGGCGATGCCCAGCCCGACCGCCGCCGAGACGGCCACCGCCGCCGGGGTGAGGAGGACGAGGGGGTCGACGGCCAGCCGACCCGTCCACCCGCGGCCCACGACCCAGGCTGCCAACCAGGAGACGAGCGCGACCGACCAGAAGCGCACGGCCCACTGGAAACGGGGTCCACGGGCGAGCAGGAGCGGCACCGCTCCGGCCGCAACGAAGCCCCAGGCCAGTGGGGAACCTCCGATCGGACCGACGGCGAAGCGCAGCAACGACCCCCACGCGGCTGCGCCGGCAGCCGGGGTCGGCGTCCCGAACACGGCCAGCGCACCCGACCCGGCCGACAGCACGCCGATGACCCAGGGCAGGCAGATCACTGCGGCGACCAGGGTCGACGCGAGCGCGAGGCGGACGGCCCTGGCGGCCGGGCGCGCGTCCCCGAGGAGGACCGAGGAGATCAGGAGGGCGAGTGCCGCGAGCACCACCACGATGGCTGCGGCCGGCACGAAGGCGATGAGGAGCGCCTCGAGCAGGCCGAGCGCGAACGCCGCACCGAGCAGGCCGTGACGCGATGTCCACGCGCCGGTCGCCGCCGGCGGCGCCGCTGGGGCCGAGGCCGCCACTGCGGCACCCTCGGCCGCCTGGGGGAGGGCATCCCGTCCGGCCGCCGATGCACGGTCCTCCGACGGCTGGACGCCGCTGGGACCGGTGACCACCCGGGCGAAGGGCTCGACGCCGGTCGCCCGCAGCAGGGTGCCGAGGACCCAGGGGAACCCGGCGTAGAGGACGAGGGCACCCCATCGGCCAAGTGCCAGGGCGTCGTAGGGAAGCGGCATCGCGAGGTACGCGAGGCCGGCCACCAGCGAGGCGCGCTGGGAGCCGAACGGGCGCAGGAGGCGGACCACGCCCCAGGCCCCGACCGGGAGGCATCCGAAGACGAGGACCTTCTGGGTGAGGCCCATCGCCCCGATGAGAACCGTCCCGAGTGCTCCGGAGACGGCCAGCCCCGGGGCAGCCGGCGCGGTCGTCCCCGCACCCGACGGGTGCCAGCCGCCGAAGAACCCCGAGAGGGTCTGCGACCAGTCGGGGAAGGGGGTGAACTGACCGAGGGCCGGGAGGTGGCCGGTGAGCACATTCCGTGACCCGATCACCACCAGCAGGGCGGCGGCGAGCCAGACCGCCAGCCGGACCCGCCCCGCCACCTGCCCGACCGCCTCCGACCCGGCATCAGGGTCGGGTCCGCTGTCCGGGACCCAATCGATGCCCTGGTCGGCCGCGGTCGCGGTTGCGGCCGCAGTCAGCTCTTCGGCATGTGCCCCGGCGAAGCCATGCTGGACCACGCGGCGGGTGTAGGCCGACAGCCGGGCGCTCCCGCCGACCTGGAGCAGTCGTATCTCCTTGTCCGCGAGGCGGCGCTTGGCCCGGAGCTCGGCCCGCTGGACCCGTATCGCCCCGAGGCGGCCCAGGTTCCAGCGCCATGCCCGCACGACCGCCCGCGCCCGCACCCGGTTGCCTGCCAGCTCGGCCACCACGATCTCCCCGAGGGACAGCAGGAACACCTGGGGCACCACCCGGAGCAGGTGCATCCGTCCGTAGCACTTGAACACGGCGAGGAGCTCGTGACGCCGCTGCAGCTCCTGGATGGTGACGGGATGACGTGGCGCCCCACCCTCGGCGGCGCCGATCAGGGACGGCTCGAGGGCGCGGGTCTCGCTCGCCAGGACCTCGAGGTGCCGCACCCGGGCCCCGGGGGCCACGATGATCCGGGCCCCCATCACCTGCGCCCGCCAGCAGAGGTCGAGATCCTCGCCCATGGCGGCGATGGCCGGATCGAACCCGTCGAGCTCCGAGAAGAGGTCGGTGCGGACCAGGGTGCAGCCGCCGGGGGCCACGAAGACGTCTCGGACCGCGTCGTGCTGGCCGTGGTCGATCTCATGGGGCTGCACCCGCTCGACCACCGAGCCGCCCTTGTCGACGACCATCCCGACGTGCACGAGCCGCTCGGGATCGTCCCAGCTCACCACTTTGGGGGAGACCACGCCGGCGTTGGACCGGAAGGCCTCCTCGACGAGCAGGTGGACCGTGTCCTCATAGAGGGCCACGTCGTCGTGGCAGAGCAGGTAGTAGTCGGCACCGTCGACCATGCCCTGCACCTCGTCGGCGGTCGCCCCGAACCCCCGATTGTGCTCGAACCGCCGGACGTATGCCGACGGGAGGACGGCGGCCACCCGGGCTGCGAGATCCTCCCCGCGACCGGCGGCGTCGAGCACGAGCACCGAGAGCTCGGCATAGTCCTGCGAGGCGAGTGAGGCCAGCGTCTCTTCGAACCAGGGGCCGGGATCGTGGGCCACGACGACGGCGACGACCGGCGGGGCCAGGGTGTCCATCAAGGGGGAGAGGCTATCGGGCCGCGACCCCGTCCCCAGGGCTTTGCCTGCTCAGAGGGGGTGTGGAGAGGCGTCCGGACGGTTCGAGGCCGTCCCGGCCTCTCCGCGCACAACGCTCCGGGACGCCCGGGTATGCTTGCAACTGTTTATCACGACAGATACACTTGTATTCGTCGCACGACGACCCCAACACGCAACACGACCCCGAACAAGGAGCAACCATGCCAGACATCGCGACCGACATCACCAAGGCCGCCAAGGACCTCGCCGACGCGGCCAAGGACGCCACCTACGTCGTCATCGGCGCCGGCGTCCTCGGCGTCCAGCGGCTCCAGGTCGAGCGCCACCAGCTGACCAAGCGGCTCTCGGGCACCAACCCCGGCCTCGGCGACCGGGTCACCGCGGTCCGCTCCGACCTCGCCGGCACCATCCAGGATGTCGACGCCAGGGTGGAGCATCTCATGGACCGGTTCGAGGAGATCATCGAGCGGGTCGAGGGCGTGCTCGCCCCCTTCGAGGAGCGGTTGCCCACCCAGGCCCGTGACCTCGCCAAGCAGGCCCATGTGCAGGCCAAAGAGGCCCGCACCCAGCTCCGCACCCTCCGCCCGACCACGGCCGCCTGACCCTCGGCGCCGCCCGGTCAGCCGCCCTGCCGCCGCGCGTGCTCGAGCACGTCGGCGAGGGTCAGGTCGAGGTCCAGTTCGGGCTTCCAACCGGTCGCCTGCTGGAGGCGGGTCGGATCACCGCGCAGGACGGGTACCTCGACAGGCCGCACGAGCGACGGGTCGGTCTCCAGCTCGACCGTGCTCCCGGCCAGATCGCAGAGCCGGTCGGCGATCTCCTGGATCGAGACGTCGCGTCCGGAACAGACGTTGTAGACGCCACCCGGCTCCCCCGCCTCGACGAGCAGTCGGTAGGCCCGGACCACGTCACGGACATCGGTGAAGTCACGCCGCGCCGAGAGGTTGCCCACCGGGATCGCGGCAGCCCCGGTCCGGGCCGCGTCCACGATGCGCCCGGCGAGGGCGGGGACCGCGAATTCCGGGGACTGCCCCGGGCCGATGTGGTTGAAGGGACGCACGGTGATCACCCGCTGCCCGTGGCCGAGATGGGCCTGGGCCACCAGCGCCTCGGCAGCCAGCTTGGAGGCGGCGTAGGGGGTGAGCGGGGCGGTCGGTGACCGCTCGGTGAGCGGGAGCCTCGACGGATCGGTCACCGCGCCGTAGACCTCCGCCGAGCTGGTCACCAGCACCGCCGGATCGGTGCCGCACCGCCGGGCCGCGGCCAGCACGGCACCTGTCCCGAGCACGTTGACCGCGAGCACCCGCAGTGGGTCGTCCCACGATTGCCCGACATGGGTGAGCGCGGCCAGGTGGTAGACCGCGTCGGGCGAGGCTTCGGTGAGCGCGACGAGGACGGCGTCGGCGTCGGTGACCTCCACCTCGCGGTCGATCTGCACCACCAGATCGCCCTCGGCGCGGAGGTGCTCGGCGAGCCACGTGCCCACGAAGCCGTGGCCTCCGGTGATCAAGGAGCGCACGACCGGCACCCTACCGGCTGGGCGCGGAGCGGATCATCTGGGCCACGTCATCCCCGACGGCAGAGGGCGGACCGGTAGGCCTCGACGTGGACGGCCGCGCTCGCCTCCCAGGTGTGGCGGCGGGTGATCTCGCGCCCCAAGGCCCGACGCTCCTCGGCCCCGGCGTCGCCCGGCTCGGAGAGCACGAGGTCGACGGCGTCGGCGAGCGCGGAGACGTCTCCCGGCGCGACCAGGAGGGCGCTGGCGCCGGCGACCTCTTCCATCGCCGTTCCGGATGTGGTCACGAGCGGCGTCTCGCAGGCCAGCGCCTCGAGGGCCGGAAGGCCGAACCCCTCGTAGCGCGAGGGGTAGACCGTGACCGAGGCCGTCCGCAGCAGGGCGGCGACGTCCGCGTCGGCGACGTACCCGGTCTGCACGATGCGCGGAGCGAGGCCGGATGCGGCCACCGAGCGGTCGACGGCGTCCGCCCCCCACCCACGTCCGCCGGCGAGCACCAACAAGGTGTCCGGATGGCGTCCGGCCACCCGGCGGAACGCCTCGACGAGGGAGGGCACGTCCTTGCGCGGCTCGAGGGTGCCGACGAAGAGGAGGAAGGGCCGCTGATCGGCGAGGCGCTGGTCGAGCCGGGCGATGGCGGCCGCGTCCGCGCCGGGAACCGGCTCCACGGGGCGGAACCGGTCGGCGTCCACTCCGTGGGGGGCCACCACCACCTCGGCGTCCACCCGGCACCACCGGTGCAGCGACTCGGCGGTGATCCGGCTCGGGCACACGACGACCTGCGCGTCGCGGGCGGCCGCCCTGATCGCCCTCCGGAAGAGCAGCACCTTCGACCGCTCGTGCCAGCGGGGCCACTCGAAGAAGCTGAGATCGTGGATCGTGACCACGGACGGGACCGGCGGGTGCCGGGGCATCGTGTAGTGCGGCCCGTGGAGCACCGCCGCCCGGGTCCGGCCCACCAGCGGGCCGAGCCGGACCTGCTCCCACACCAGGCGCAGGGGCCGCGGGTCCGGCGCTGCGGCCACGACGTCACCCGACCCGGTCAGCGGCACCCAACGGGTCCGGTCCGAGCGGCGGCTGCACACGACCAGGTCCACGTCGGGCCGTTCGGAAAGGGCTTCCGCCAGGGCCAGGACGTACTGACCGGCGCCGACCGGGCGCTCCGGCACTGCGCTCACGTCGAGGGCCACCCGGAGGGGGCGGTCACCGGTCACGGTGAGCCGCCGGGGACGGAGTGGGCGCGCGTCCGCTCCCAGAGATCCACATGGCGTCGGGCGATGCTCTCCCAGGACAGCGCGGCCGAGCGCTCGGTCCCGCGCCGCACGAGGTCCGCGCGCACCTCCTCGTCGGTCGCCACCCGGAGCAGTCCCGCCGCGATGGAGGCGACGTCCTCGGGGTCGACCTCGAATGCGGCGCCGTCCGTGCTCGGCAGCGGGCTGGACACGACCGGCGCGCCGAGGCGCATCGCCTCGACCGGCGGAATGCCGAACCCCTCGAGGAGCGGCACGTAGGCGAGGAGCCGGGCCGAGGCGTACAGGCCGGCCAGTTCGGCCGGGGTCACGGTGCCCGCCTCGATCACCCCCACCTGCGGCCGCACATCGGCTCCCCATCCGGAAGGACCCACCATCACCAGGGGCCACGGCTCGGGCAGCGCGTCCCGGACCGCGCCGTACGCCTCGACGAGGCGCTGGAGGTTCTTGCGCGGCTCGGCGGTGCCGACGCTGAGGAGGAACGGACCGCTCACGCCGAGGGCGGCGAGGTGGGCCGCGGCCGCCCGGTGGTCCGGGGGTGGCAGGTGGTCGGAGCCCATGGGGATGACCGTGACCGCCCCTGACGGCGCTCCTGCGGCCACCAGGTCGTCGGCGACCGCCTGGGCCGGCACCACGAACCGGTCGGCGCGGCGGAGCGCCCGGCCGAGTGCCGCCTCGTGCCACCGCCGACCGTGGCGCGGGTAGGCCTCGGGGATGCGACGCCAGAGCAGATCGTGGACCGTGACGACCAGCGCGGGTCCCCGGGCCTCGGGGGTGGCCAGCGAGGGCGCGTGGATCACGTCGTACCCGCTTCCTTCCCGCACCAACCCGTGGTCCCATGCCCGGGTCAGCAGTGGTCCCGGCAGGCGCGAGACCCGGAGGGGGTGGCCGAGCGCGGCGAGCGGATCCTCACCGTGTCCTCCGCCCGGCGGACGGCTCGCGGTCAGGGTGAGGTCCGGAGCGACGTCGGGACCGAGTGCGGCGAGGCCCTGGAGCAGGCCGAGGACATAGGTGCCGATGCCGCCCGAGGCCGATCTGCGCAGCTGTTCGGCCAGAAGGAGCAGACGGAGGCGGCTCACCGCTGCCCCCGCGGGCCCGAGCCAACGGCGCCGGCCTCGTGGTAGAGGGAGGCCAGGCCGTCGGCGCACGCCGCCCAGCTGAACCCGGCACTGCGCGCCCGCCCGCGGGCCACCAGGGCCTCGACCCCGGCCCCACCGGTCAGGACCTCCTGCAGCGCCCCGGCGAGCCCGTCGGCGTCACCGGGCGGCACCAGCACGGCACCGTCACCGACCACCTCGGGCACGGCGCCCGCCGCGGTGGCCACGACCGGCACCCCGGCGTCCATGGCCTGGAGGGGTGGGAACCCGAATCCCTCGTAGGTCGACGGGTAGGCGAGGACCGCAGCGCCGCGCAGCACGGCGGCCAGTGAGCGGTCGTCGAGATAGCCGGTGCGCACGATCCGGGAGCGGGCCGGCGAGGCCTCGACCGCGTCCGCGAACCGGTCCGCCCCCCAGCCGTCGCCGCCCACCACCACCAGCGCGACGTCCGGCCAGGTGGACGCCAGGGCCCCGAAGGCGGAGACCAGGAGCGGGTAGTCCTTGCGCGGCTCCACGGTGCCGACCGCCAGCACGTAGCGGCGACACCCGTCGGGGAGCGGCAGGGCCGGGGTCCGCTCGTCGGGGGCCGGCAGCCGCGGCACGCCGTGGTGGACGGTCCGCACCCGTTCCGGGTCGACGCCGAGCTCGGCCACGACCTCGCCGGCCACGAAGCGGGACGGTGTGTGCACCCAGGCCCCGTCCGCTGCGGCGCGCCGGATGAGTTGCGGAAAGACCAGGGTGGGTCCGTCACAGAGCTCCGGGTACAGCACCACGGTGAGGTCGTGGACGGTGAGCACCCTGGCGGCTCGGCTGGTCGGCGGCACCACGAAATTGGTCCCGTGGACCACGTCCCTCGCCCCGACGAACCACTCGATCGGTGGACGGTGACCGTGTCTCCAGGCCCAGTGCAGTGGGCGGGCCGGCATGGGCCGTTGCGCGCACCCGAGACCCGGTGGCAACCGATCGTCGATCTCTCCCCGACGGCGCCAGCTCACCGCGTACGCGGACGTGACGAGGTCGCACCGCTCCGCCAGCCCCGCGAGCGCCCCGGCGCAGAAGACGCCGACCCCGGTGGGCCGACCGAGCAGGGGGGTGGCGTCGAATCCGACCGACAGCCGGTCTGGCGCGGCGGTCGCTGGTCGCTCCGGCGGCACGCCGTGAGCCTTGCACATCCTCCGGACGATGCCGCGACCGACGCGACGACGAAAGGGCGCAGGTGGTGGGACGGGTAGCCTGCGCCGGTGACCACCGCCCACCCGAGCGACCCGAGTGCATCGCGTGTCCCGAGGGCCTGGTGATCACTGCGCTGGCAGGCGGGGTGGGGGCAGCCCGCCTCCTGCGGGGCATGGTCGAGGTGGTGCCGGTGGACGAGATCACCGCGGTCGTCAACACCGCAGACGACACCGTCCTGCACGGCCTGCACATCTCCCCCGACCTGGACACGGTCCTCTACACGCTGGCCGACGCCATCAATCCCGACACCGGCTGGGGGCTCGCCGGTGAGACCTGGCGGGTGATGGACTCGCTCGAGCGACTCGGGGGTGCCACCTGGTTCCGTCTCGGCGACCGGGACCTGGCCACCCACTGCTACCGGACCCAGCGGCTGGCCGAGGGAGCCACCCTCACCACGGTCACCGCCGAGTTGGCCCGCTCCTTCGGGATCGGGATCCGGGTCGTGCCGGTGACCGACGATCCCCTGCGCACGCGGCTCCGGCTGGTCGACGGTCCCGAGATCGGCTTCCAGGAGTACTTCGTGCGCCTGCGCCACGATGTGGCCGTCGCCGCGGTGCGCTTCGAGGGGTCCGAGGGGGCCCGTCCCGGACCGGCGGTGCTCGAGGCCATCTCGGGGGCCGACACGATCGTGGTGTGCCCCTCCAACCCGGTCGTCTCCATCGGACCGCTGCTCGCCGTCCCGGGCGTGCTCGAGGCGCTCGGATCCCGGCGCGACCGGATCGTCGGGGTCTCCCCCATCGTGGCCGGTGCAGCCATCAAGGGTCCAGCCGACCGGCTCCTGCGCGAGATGGGCTTCGAGTCGACCGTGGTCGGGGTGGCGCGCTGGTACGCGGGGTGGATGGGCACGCTGGTCATCGACGAGGCCGATGCCGGACTGGCCCCGGCCGTCGAGGCCGAGGGGGTGCGGTGCGTGGTGGCCCCGACGGTGATGTCCAGCCGCGAGCGCTCCGCCGCCCTGTCCCGGACCGTGCTCGGTGCCACCGCCTGAAGACGCGCCTCCCGGCGCGCTCACCATCCTGCCGGTGACCGGCATCGGCGAGGTGCGCCCAGGGGACGATCTCGCCGCGCTGCTCGCCGACGCCCTGGTCGGCTCCGGGACCGGTGAGGGTGACGACACAGGCGCCTGGGTCCGCGACGGTGATGTGGTGGTGGTCACCCAGAAGGTGGTCTCCAAGGCCGAAGGGCGGCTCGTGCGCGTCGACCCGGACGATCCTGCGGCAAAACGTGCGCTGGTCGAGGCCGAGTCGGTGCGGATCCTGCGCCGTCGTGACGAGCTGCTCATCACCGAGACGCGCCACGGGTTCGTCTGTGCCAACGCCGGTGTCGACCTGTCCAACGTCGACGCGGGCACCGCGGCCCTGCTGCCCGTCGATCCCGACCGCTCGGCCCGGCGGATCCGCGAATCCCTGGGTCACCGGCTCGGGGTCACGGTGGGCGTCGTGATATCGGACACCTTCGGGCGCGCCTGGCGCAACGGGGTGACCGACGTGGCCATCGGGATCGCCGGGATCGCCGGTGTGGTCGACCTCCGCGGGACCCGCGATGCCGCCGGACGCGTCCTCGATGCGACCGAGCTGTGCGTGGCCGACGAGGTGGCCGGTGCAGCCGAGCTCGTCATGGGCAAGGACCGTTCGGTGCCGGCCGCTGTGGTCCGGGGCATCGACCCGGGCTGGCTGCGCCGTTCGTCGGTGGCGGCCGAGATCGTCCGGGCACCCGCGGACGATCTCTTCCGCTGATCCCGGCCCTGCCAACCATCCGCGGGCGGGCGACCGTCTGTCAGCGGCTCCGTCGGGCGCGACCGGCGCCCCCGTTGGCGACCCGGGCACCATCGGCACCACCACGCCGCACGGCGTGCGAGCCTCCAGCGCTCGCGCTCCGACTCCTGTGGCCCGTCACCGGCGCCCGATGGCCCGGCTTGGCGCGCTTGCCCGGCTTGACGTGCTGGCCCGGCTTGCCCGGCTTGCTGTGCTTGGCGGGCTGGCCGGACGTGACGTGCTGGCCCGGCTTGCCGTTCTGGCTCGATGTGACCGGCTTGCCGTTCTGGCTCGATGTGACGTGCTGACCCGACGTGCCGTGCTTGCCGTGCTTGGCCGGCTTGCCGTGCTGTGCCGGCGTGACGGGCCGTGTCCGATCTCGTTGCGGCTGCGGGCCGACGACCGCCGTGACCGCGGCCATGTCCGGCTCCGAAGTGCCCACCGGTACCCCGAACTCGCGCTGGAGCTTCTTGACCGCGCCGGCCTTGTCAGGGGTGACCAGGCTGACCACCACACCGGTCGCGCCGGCCCGGGCCGTGCGACCGGACCGGTGCACGTAGTCTTTGGTGTCCGCCGGTGGGTCGTAGTGCACCACCGCGTTGACCCCGTCGACGTGGATGCCACGGGCGGCCACGTCGGTGGCAACCAGCGCGTCGACCGCACCGCGGACGAAGGAGTCGAGCGCCCGCTCCCGCTGCTTCTGGCTGCGGTCCCCGTGGATCGCGGCGGCCCGGACTCCGTGCTGCTCGAGCTGCCGGGTGATCCGGTCGGTCCCGTGCTTGGTCCGTGAGAACACGATGGTCGGGCCCGCAGCCGCCACCGTCTCGACGGTACGAGCCAGCCGGTCGCCCGAGGCGACGCGCCAGAACAGGTGGACCGCATTGCCCGCGTCGTCATCGTCGAGCTCCAACTCGTGACGAACCGGATGACGCTGGTACCGGCGGACCAGGACGTCGATGTCACCGTCGAGGGTTGCCGAGAACAGCATGGTCTGGCGATCGGACGGCGTGCGGTCGAGGATGCGCCGGACGTCGGGCAGGAACCCCATGTCGGCCATCCGGTCGGCTTCGTCGACGACCACGATCTCGATCGCGTCGAGGCGAATGCTGCCGCGCTCGATGAGGTCGCCGAGGCGGCCGGGACAGGCCACGGCCACGTCCACCCCGCGTGAGAGCGAGGTGAGCTGGGGACCGTAGCCCACGCCGCCGTAGAAGCAGGCCACCTTCAGGCCGCGCGGGCCGGCCAACACCTGGAGCTCGGAGGCGACCTGGGCGGCCAGCTCCCGGGTCGGGGTCAACACCAGCACCCTCGGATGTCTGGACCGGGCTCCCGGACCGCTCAGTCGTGCCACCGCGCCGATCCCGAAGGCCAAGGTCTTTCCCGATCCGGTCGGTGCCTTGCCGCAGACGTCCCGGCCTGCGAGGGCGTCGGGCAGGGTCATCTCCTGGATGGGAAACGGAGCGGTGATCGACCGGGCTCGGAGAACCGCGACGATGTCGGAGGGGACGCCGAGATCGGCGAAGGACGGCGTGGAGGAGGGCATGGATGCGCTTTCGTGCGACAGGGGAGGCGACGGAGGGTTGCCTCGGAGGATGGCCTGCCGCCAACGTTCGGCGCACCAGGATCATCCACAGGCTAGTCCCTCCGGGGCCGGGTGCGGACGCACCGACCCGTTGCGGCGCAGGCCGGGGCGCTCAGAGGTCGCCCGACGCCTCCAGCCGGCGGCGCACGAACTCGAGCGTGGCCGCCGTTCCGGCACCGAGCGAGGTCCACGGGGTCCAACCCAGGTGGATCGCGGCGCGGGAGGCATCGAGGCTGCTGCGGATGAGCTCTCCGGCACGCAGCGGCTTGTTGGCCCGCACGGGCTCCACCCCTGCCTGCGCCGCCATCTCCTCCAACAGCGCGTTGACCGACGTCTCCCGTCCGGTGCCGACATGGCAGACCAGGCCGCCGCCCTTGGTGGCCGCCCTGACAAAGGCGTCGACCACGTCGTCGACGAAGACGAAGTCGCGGGTCTGCTCACCGTCACCGAAGATGGTCACCTCCTGCCCCCGCAGCAACCGCTCGGCGAAGATGGCAACGACTCCGGCCTCGCCGTGGGGATCCTGGCGGGGCCCGTAGACATTGGCCAGGGCCAGGGCCACGAACTCGAGTGAGTGGAGCTCGCGGTAGGCGACCAGGTAGTCGATGGCCGCCTTCTTCGAGACACCGTACGGCGAGAGCGGGTGATGCGGCAGGGACTCCTTGAGGGGGAGCTCGGAGACGTCGGGCTCCCCGTACAGCGTCCCTCCACTCGCCGCGAACACCACACGTGGGGTGCCGGCCGCCCGCGCCCCCTCGAGCACGCGCAGCGTCCCGAGCAGGTTGACGTCTGCGTCGAAGACCGGATCGGCGACCGACACCCGCACATCGGCCTGGGCGGCGAGGTGGAACACCACGTCGGCGGTCCGCCGTCCCATCAGGTCGACGACCTCGGGGGAGCGGATGTCGAGCTTGTGGATGGTCAGATCGTGGTCCGCCGACGACCGCGCCTGGGCGAGGTTGGAGAGCGACCCGGTCGACAGGTCGTCGACGACATCCACCGTGTGGCCCTCGGCGAGCAGGCGGTCGACCAGGGTCGAGCCGATGAACCCTGCTCCACCGGTGACCATCGCCCGCACGTCACTCCCCTCCCGTGTAGCGCTCGCCGTCCAGGGTCGTTCCGGAGGCGGTCACCGCACCGGCGCCGATGACCGACACCCCGTGGATCACGCACCGCTGCCCGATGATGGCCCGGGGGCCCACGATCGATCCCTCGACGGTGGCGCTGGACGCCACCCGGGCGCCGGGCAGGAGGACCGAGCCGGTGACTGTGGCCCCGTCCTCCACGACCGCGCCGGCGCCGAGCACCGAGTCGACCACCGAGGCCCTGGCCTCGACGGTGACACCCTCTCCGATCAGCGACCGGGCGATCGAGGCACTGGTGACGTCCACCTGTCCGATGCGCCACACGTCCCGCCCGAGCGAGCCGTCCTCCTCGGCCCCGGGGGCGGGGGGTCCGCCGCGGCGGCCGAACAGCAGGTCACGGTTGGCGCGCAGGTAGGCGTCCGGCGTTCCGGTGTCGAGCCAGTAGGCGTCCGACCCCTGCGCGTAGAGCGAACGGTCGGTGACGAGCGCAGGAAAGGTCTCCCGCTCGATGGACACCCGGACCCCGGGGGTGATCCGCCCCAGCACCGAAGGCTCGAGGACGTAGATGCCGGCGTTGATGAAGTTGGTCGGGGCTTCGTCGCGCGGCGGCTTCTCGATGAACGCCTGTACCCGGCCGTCCTCGTCGGTGGGAACGACCCCGAAGACGCTCGGGTCGTCGACCGGGGTCAGCGCGATGCTTCCCTCGGCACCGCGGTCGTGATGGAAGGCGATCAGGGTGCCGATGTCGATGTCGGTGAGGACGTCCCCGTTGAGCACGACGAACGTCTCGTCGATCCCGCCGGCCGCAGCCGCGAACCGGATCGCACCGGCCGTGTCGAGCGGAGTCGGCTCGACCGCGTAGCTGGCGCGCACTCCGGCGATGCGCCCCTCAGGATAAGCCTCGGTGAATGCGTCGGGCCGGTAACCGAGGGAGAGGACGGCATCCTCGATCCCGTGGACGGCCAGCTGACCCAGAACCCGCTCGATCATGGGCTGCTCACAGACGGGGAGCATCTGCTTCGGCGTGGTCAGTGTGAGGGGTCGCAGGCGCGTCCCTTCGCCGCCCACCAGGACGACGGCCCTCACTTGGTCGGCGAGGTGGTGGCGGTCGGCGGGACGGAGGTTGCGGTCGGCGGGACGGAGGTTGCGGTCGGCGGGACGGTGACGGCCGTCGTTCCGCCGGTGGCGGCGCTGATCAGGGCGGTGATCGCCTTCGCCGGCGGTTTGGGGACCGACGAGTTGGCGGGCACGAACGCCGCGGTGATGAGCTGACCGTTGGTGAACAGCAGGTTCTGAGGATCGCCGCTCGTCTCCGCTCCGGTCTTGGCGGTGAAGTTGGGCCAGCTGATGACGATCACGACGCCCGGCTTCCCGGCATCGGGCGTGCCCTTCTTGCACACGTCCCCGTTGGTCATCGCCGGGGTGCCGGGATACTGCAGGACGCTGTTGGTGAGCTGCAAGCCCGGATATCCCGAGACGAACTTTCCGAGCGTGGCGTTGCTGCCGGACTGCGAGCTGTTCTTCGGCGCGACGGTCAGCACGCCGTTGCCGTTCGCGGTGAACCCGTTCTTCGAGGTGGCCGTGGTCGGCGGCAGGTTCGGCTCCATGGTGCCGCACACGTCGATCCCGAGGGCGGCATACCAGGTCTGGCTGGTGGTGGGCGGACCGGACGAGGATGTCGTCGGGTGGGACCGTTCGTACCGGCTGAAGCCGATGAGGAGCAGGCCCACGATGCAGATGATGGCCAGGCTGGCGTACCAGTTGACCGGCATCTGACCGCGGTAGGTCCGCCCGCCACCGGTGGTGGCGGCGCGTTGCACCCATTTGCCGGTCGAGTTGCTCGCCATGATCGGTCGACACCCTACAGCCTCGGATCCTGCCCCCCGGCCGCGAGCGTCAGGACCCGGCGGCCCGGACCAGGCATGCCAGGCCGGCGCGCACGGCGATCCCGACCGCCACCAGGGGGAGCAGCGCCCGCCGCCCGCCCACCGAGGACCTGGAGGCGAAGCGGAGCAACGATCGGTGGTGCTCGAGGATCATCCGGTAGGGGTGGCGGTCGGTCGAGACCCCCTGGGTGTGGGTCACCTCCGCGGCCGGGGCGTAGGCCACCCGCCAGCCCGCCCGGCCCAGCCGCCAGCAGAGGTCGACGTCCTCCGCGTACATGAAGTAGCTCTCGTCGAATCCGCCCACCGCCTCGAAGGCGGACCTCCGGACCAGAAAGCACGCCCCCGACACCCAGTCGACGATGCGTGCGGCTCCGTGCGCTCCGTCCAGCTCGGCGCGTTGGTAGGCACGCGTGAAGCGGTTGCCGGGCACGAACAGGCCGAGGATGGCGTGCCCGGCCGCGTCCACCAGCGAGGGGAACTGTCGTGCCGACGGATACCGACGACCGTCCGGCGTGCGGATGAGCGGGCCGACCAGCGCGCACCCCGGGTCGTCGTCGAGGGCCTTCCGGAGGGCGTCGACCGTGCCCGGTCGGACTTCGAGGTCGGGATTGCAGACCAGGACCACGGGGGCCACAGACGCCGCCACCCCCCGGTTGACCGCCGCCCCGTAGCCGAGGTTGGCCCCCGGCTCCACGACGGTGATCCCGGGCGCGACGCGCGTTGCTGTGGCCAACGAGCCGTCGGCGGAGCCGTTGTCCACGACGACCACCTCGGACGGTCCCTCTGCCAGCAGGTACCCGACACAACGCGCCAGCGCCGGACCGGATTCGTAGTTGACGATCACCACGGCGGTGTGCCCGTCGGCGCCGTGGCCGGGCGTCACGGGTCGATCCGGGTGAACCGGTACTTGACGAGGGCCCGGAGCGCGCCGAAGCCGTCGCGCCAGGTGATCTTCTTTCCGTCGACGAGCTCGCGGCCGGCATAGGAGATGGGGACCTCGTAGATGCGGTGTCCGCGGCGCAACACCTTCGCCGTGATCTCGGGCTCGAAGTCGAACCGATCCGACTGGATGGTGATGCCGTCGAGGACCGCCCGGTCGAAGAGCTTGTAGCAGGTCTCCATGTCGGACATGGTCGAGGAGTAGAGCAGGTTGGTGACGAACGAGAGGAACCGGTTGCCGATCCAGTGGAGCGGCAACATGTTCATCCGCTCACCGGTGAACCGGCTCCCATAGACGATGCGGGCCTTGCCCCGGAGAATCGGATCGAGCAACTTCGGCCAGTCGTTGGGGTCGTACTCGAGGTCGGCGTCCTGCACGAGGAGGAGGTCCCCCCGCGCAACGCTCATCCCGGTGCGGATGGCTGCACCCTTGCCCCGGTTGACCGGGTGGGTGAGGACGCGGACGGTCGAGTCGCCGAGCGCTGCCAACACCTTGTCCGTGCCGTCCGACGACCCGTCGTCGACCGCGATGATCTCGACGTCGACCGGCAGCTCCACCGCGCGGATGCGGCGGATGATCTCGGCGACGGTGACCCGCTCGTTGTAGACGGGCACGATCACCGAGAGGAGGGTGAACCGGCCCGGACCCAACCCCTGCTCACCTGTGGCGTCTCCGCCGGGTGGACGCGGGTCGCCTTCTTCGGATTCAGGCATCGCTGGCTGCTCCTGTCTCTGGCCGGGGCATCGCGCCGCCATTCTCCCGCACGGGCACCCCGGACGGTGCGGACGCCCGGCCCCGGGCCGCCACCCCGGCGTCGCCGGCCAGGAAGTCCGCGGTTCTCGCCAGCCCCTCCTCGAGGCCGATCACCGGCTCCCATCCCAGTGCGGCGCGGGCCAGCGAGATGTCCGGGCGACGCCGGGTGGGATCGTCGGTCGGCAGCGGACGGTGCTCGACCCTCGAGGACGAGCCGAGCAGCGCGATCACGGTGCGGGCCAGGTCCAGCACGGTGGTCTCGTCCGGGTTGCCGATGTTGACCGGGCCGGTGAGCTCGGAGTCGAGCAGGGCCAGCAGGCCGCGCACCTGGTCCTCCACGTAGCAGAGGCTACGGGTCTGGCTGCCGTCGCCGTAGACGGTCAGGGGCTCCCCCCTCATCGCCTGGAGGAGGAAGTTCGAGACCACCCGGCCGTCGTCCGGCCGGAGACGCGGGCCGTAGGTGTTGAAGATGCGGGCGATGCCGACGTCCGTGCCACGGGCGCGGTGGTGGGCCATGGTCAGCGCCTCGGCGAACCGCTTGGCCTCGTCGTAGACACTGCGCGGTCCGACCGGGTTGACCCTGCCCCAGTAGTCCTCGCGCTGCGGATGGAGCTCCGGATCGCCGTAGACCTCACTGGTGGAGGCCAGGAGGAAGCGCGCGTTGTGCCGGCCGGCCAGCTCGAGGCCGTTGCGGGTCCCCTCGCTGCCCGCCGCCAGCGTCTCGAGGGGCCGGGCCAGGTAGTCGGGAGGGGAGGCCGGGCTGGCCAGGTGGCAGACCGCAGCGACCGGGCCCTCGACCGGGATCGACCGCGACACGTCGGCCTCTACGACCCGGAACCCGGGGTGCTCGGCCAAGTGGGCCACATTGGACGGCCGTCCCGTCGAGAAGTCGTCCACGCAGACCACGTCGTCACCCCGTTCGCGCAGCCGGTCGCAGAGGTGCGAGCCGAGGAACCCTCCCCCGCCCAACACGACCACCTGCCCGCTCGTCACCGGCCGATCCCCACGTACTCGAAGCCCAGACGACGGACCTGAGCCGGGTCCAGGAGATTGCGGGCGTCCACGATGACCGGACGGGCGAGGACATCCCGGACCCGGGTGAAGTCGAGCCAGCGGAACTCGTCCCATTCGGTCAGGACCACGACCACGGCCGCCCCGCTGCAGGCCGCGTAGGGATCGGGGTAGGCGAGCAATGACCCGGGGAGGCTCCCGGTCGCTGCGGGTCCGATCGCTTCCACCTCGACCGACTCCTCGCCCGTCGGCACGGTCACGGTCGGATCGAATGCCCTGACGGTCGCACCGCCGGCGATCAGGCGCCGGGCCACTTCGACGGCCGGCGAGTTGCGGAGGTCGTCGGTGCCGGCCTTGAAGGTGAGACCCCACACGCCGATCACCGCCCCGTTGAACTCTGAGGCCGCACCAGGTGGGCCGGACGAGTGGAGCGCGAGGGCGCGGCGCACCTTGTCGACCACCCGGTTGAACTGCTCGTCATTGGTGGCGATGGCCCCTTTGAGAAAGGAGAAGTCATAGCCCGCCTGTTCCGCGATGTGCACGAGGGCCCGGGTGTCCTTCGGGAGGCAGCTCCCTCCCCACCCCGGTCCGGGCCGGAGATACTCGAAGCCGATCCGCCGGTCGTACCCGAGTCCGAGGATCACGTCGCGGACGTCGGCGCCGACCGCCTCGCACAGCCCGGCCACCGCGTTGACGAAGCTGAGCTTGGTTGCGAGGAAGGCGTTCGAGGCGTACTTGATGGTCTCGGCGGTCGCCGCGTCGGTGATCAGCAGGGGGGCCCTCGTGCCCGCGAACAGCTCCGCCACCCGGGCGGCGGCGGCCTGGTCGTCGGCCCCGACCACGATGCGCTCGGGGTGCAGGCTGTCCGAGACCGCCGACCCCTCGCGCAGGAACTCCGGGTTGGACACGACCTGGACGTCATGACGGCCCAGCACCCGCTCCACCACCAGTGTCGAACCCACCGGTACCGTCGACTTGTTCACGATGACGGTTCCCGCGGCGAGGTGGGGGCGGATCTCGGTCGCCACCGACTCGACGAAGGAGAGATCGGCCGACCCGTCGTCCCTCTGTGGTGTGGGCACGCAGAGGAAGGCGAACTCCGCATCGGCCACCGCAGCCGCGGCACCGAGTACGAAGCTGAGCCTCCCGGCTGCCTGGCCCTCCCGGACCAGCTCCTCGAGCTGCTCCTCGACGATCGGGACCCGTCCCTGCTGGAGGATGGCCACCCGGGTCGGATCGGCGTCACCACAGGTCACCCGGTGGCCGAGGTGCGCAAGGGTGGCGGCCGTGGGCAGCCCGACGTAGCCGGCGCCGATCACCGCGATCGATCGTGACTGACCGGCGGGGAGACGTCCGGCGGTCGCCTCAGCGGTTGGCGCGTCCGGGGTGGCGTCGCTCACTGGCATCTGTCACTTCCCATCGTCTGGTCGGGTGGTGCCGCCGGCGGGGCGGAGCCCGGTCAGCCCGCGGTGGCGAGCGCGCGGACCAGCCTGCCCAGCGACTCCTGCCATGGCGGCAGCAGCGGGAGTCCGGAGAGGCGGAGCCCCGCGTTGTCGAGCCGCGAGTTGGCCGGTCGCGGAGCGGGTCTGGGCGGGTCGAGGTCGGCGGTCGCGATGGGCTCGACCACCGAGGGGTCGCGGCCGGCGGCCTCGAGCACCGCGCGGGCGAAGCCGAACCAGGTCGTCTCGCCCTGATTGGTCGCGTGGAAGGTGCCCGGACGTCGGTCGAGGCCGAGGCGCACGAGAGCCCGGGCGAGGTCGGCCGTGAAGGTCGGGCACCCGTGCTGGTCGTCGACGAAGCGGAGGGTCCCGCCGGGCGTGGCGTCGGCCAGCCGAAGGACCGTCTTGACCATGTTGGCGCCGTGGGCGCCACTCACCCACGCAGTGCGCACCACCGTGCCGGCGACGCCGGAGAGTGAGCGGACCTCGGTCTCGCCCCCGAGCTTGCTCCGTCCGTACACAGAGCGGGGTGCGGGTTGGTCCCACTCGACATAGGGACGACCCAACGTCCCGTCGAAGACGTAGTCGGTCGAGACGTAGACCAGGTGGGCGCCCACGGCAGCCGAGGCCTCGGCGACGTGCCGCGTGCCCAGCGCGTTGACCGCGAACGCGGTGTCCGGGTCGGACTCGCACGCGTCGACGGCGGTGAAGGCTCCTCCGTGGAGCACCAGCCCGGGCCGGAATGCGGCCACCGCTGCGCGGACCGCGTCCCGGTCGCAAAGATCGAGCGTGTCGATGTCGGTTGACAGCACGTCGTGCGCCCCCGCCGGCACCGGCGGCAGCACACCCGCGGCGGCCTCCGCGCCGGTCACCCCACCGACCGGGGTCTTCCCGGCGAGCACATCGCGAACGTCGCGTCCGAGCTGGCCGTTCCCACCGGTCACCAGGACCCGGAGGGGATCGGTCACGGCGAGGTCGACGAGCCGGTCGCAGTCCAGGCGCCCTCGACGACCGGGGCACGGTCGCGCAACGGCTCCCACCAGCTCCGGTTGGCCGCGTACCACTCGACCGTGGCGGGCAACCCCTCGTCGAAGGGAACGGTCGGCTCCCATCCGAGGAGGGTCCGGATCTTGGTGGAGTCGAGCAGGTACCGGCGGTCATGGCTCGGACGATCGGGGACGATCTCCTTGAGCGTCTGGGGCTTGCCGGTCGCGGCCAGGACCGAGTCTGCGATCTCCGCGATGCTCGCCTCGACGCCGCTCCCCACGTTGTAGGTCTCGCCCACCACGCCGTCGCGGAGCACGAGCTCGATGGCCCGGCAGTGGTCGTCGACGTGGAGCCACTCGCGCTTGTTCTGGGTCGAGGCGTAGAGCGGCAGGGGCTCGTCGTTCAGGGCCTTGGACGTGAACAACGGGATGACCTTCTCGGGAAACTGGTAGGGGCCGTAGTTGTTGCAGCAGTTGGTGATGGTCGCCGGGAGGTCGAAGGTCTCGACATAGGCCCGCACTGCGTGGTCGGCACCCGCCTTGGACGCGTTGTACGGCGTCCGGGGGCGGTACGGAGTCTCCTCGGTGAACACCTCGTCCGAATCGAGCGGGAGGTCCCCGTAGACCTCGCAGGTGGAGATGTGGTGGAAGCGGGTCACGCCGTGACGCCGCGCGGCCTCGGCCAGGGTCTGGGTGCCGAGCACGTTGGTCTTGAAGAACCGGGTCGGGTCGAGGATGGCCAGGCTGTTGTGGGACTCGGCGGCGAAATTGACGATCACGTCGATCTCGTGCACGGCGAGGGTCTTGCCGACGCCTTCGAGATCTCCGATGTCCCCCTGCACGAAGGCGATCCGGTCCTCGACGTCGACCAGGTTGGGACGGTTTCCTGCGTAGGTGAGCACGTCGAACGCGACCACCGCGTCCTCGGGGTGGCGCTCGACCCAGTAGCGAACGAAGTTCGATCCGATGAAGCCGGCACCGCCGGTCACGAGAAGTCGCATGGGGCGAGATGCTAGCCCCTGGTGGCAGGGTCTCCCGGCGGCCGGGGAGGCACGGCGGGCCGCAGGTGGACCACGTCGCCCGCCACCACCGTGCGGTCTCCCGCAGGGGTGCGGACCACCAGGTGACCCGCACCGGTGAGCCCGGTGGCCGTCCCCTCGAGCACCTCGCCGGCCAGCTCCACCCGCACCTGCGCCCCGAGGGTCACGCACACCGCGCGCAGGTCTGCGGCGAGGCCCGTCCGCCCCTCGGCAGTGGCCAGGGCATCCACCCACGCGGGGAGGGCGTCGAGCAGTGCCCCCATGAGCGCGTCGCGGTCGACCGGGCCACCGGTGAGCCGGGCGAGCGAGACAGCCCGTCCCTCCAGCTCCGGGGGACCGTCGTCGTCGCCTGCGGGCCAGTTGGCGTTGATGCCGATCCCGACCACCACCGGAGGAGGGGACCCGGACGGTCCGTCGGAGAGATCTCCCTCGGCCAGGACCCCGGCGACCTTGCGACCGTCGGCGGCGACCAGGTCGTTCGGCCACTTGACGCCCACCAGCCGATCGTGGTCGGGGGTGGGCAGGACGGTGCCGACGGCGTCGATCGCGGCGAGCGCGACCGCAGCGGCGGCAAGGTGGCGGTCGCCCGGATCGAGCGGAGGACGGAGGAGGACGGAGAGCAGGAGATTGGCTCCGGGCGGCGCCAACCACCGGCGCCCGAGACGGCCGCGACCGGCGGTCTGGTGATCGGCAGTCGCCACGATGCCGGCGGGGGCGCCGGCCCGGGCCTCGTCGAGCAGGTAGCGGTTGGTCGAGTCGATCGAGGTGAACCGTCTGATGTCGGTGAACACGGTGCCCGACATGGCGCCCACCCTACGGCCCGTGCCAGGCTGGAGAGCGCGGCGGTCCTGTCACATCGATGCGAAAGGCGCAGCGTGCTCAAGAAGGTCCTCATCGCCAACCGGGGGGAGATCGCGGTCCGGGTCATCCGGACCTGCCTCGAGATGGGGGTGGCCACCGTCGCCGTCTACTCCGAGCTCGACCGTGACGCCCTGCACGTGCGGCTGGCCGACGAGGCGTACGCCCTCGGGGGGCAGACCGCCGCGGACAGCTACCTCAACACCGAGGCGATCCTCGGGGTCATCGAGCGCAGCGGAACCGACGCTGTCCATCCCGGGTACGGCTTCTTCTCCGAGAACACCGACTTCGCCCGGGCCATCACCGAGCGCGGGGTGACCTTCATCGGGCCCCCGCCCGAGGCCATCGAGGTGATGGGCGACAAGATCTCCTCCCGGCACGCCGCCGAGCGGGTCGGGGTGTCCGGCGTGCCCGGCCGCTCCGAGGTGCTCCGGTCGGCAGAGGAGATCGTCGCGTTCGGCGAGGAGTTCGGATGGCCGGTCGCGATCAAGGCGGCATACGGCGGCGGCGGCCGCGGCATGAAGGTGGTGGAACATGCCGAGGACGCGGCCGAGGCCCTCGAGTCGGCCATGCGCGAGTCGAAGGCCTACTTCGGGCGCGACGAGTGCTACGTCGAGCGGTACCTGGCCTGGCCCCGGCACGTCGAGATGCAGATCATCGCCGACACCCACGGCACCACCCTCTGGCTCGGCGAACGGGACTGCTCCGCCCAGCGGCGCCATCAGAAGCTGGTCGAGGAGAGCCCGGCACCCGACTTCCCCGACCCGGTGCGCCAGGCGATGGGAGCAGCCGCGGTGAAGGTGGCCGAGGCCTGCGGGTACGTCAACGCCGGCACCGTCGAGTTCCTCTACCAGGACGGCGAGTTCTTCTTCCTCGAGATGAACACCCGGCTCCAGGTGGAACACCCGGTCACCGAGATGGTGACCGGCCTCGACCTGGTCGAGTGGCAGCTACGGGTGGCCTCGGGCGAGCCGCTCGGCTTCGGCCAGGACGACGTGAGGCGGGACGGCCACGCCATCGAGGTCCGGATCAACGCGGAAGATCCGGCCGGCGGGGCATTCACCCCCTCGCCCGGAACCATCACCCGGTTGGTGGCCCCCGGGGGCCCGGGGGTCCGGCTCGACGCCGGCTACGGCTCGGGGGACACGGTCAGCCAGTTCTACGACAACCTGGTGGCCAAGCTCGTGGTGTGGGGGCACGATCGGGAGGCGGCCCGGCGCCGCATGCTCCGGGCCATCAGCGAGACGGTGGTCGAGGGCGTGGCCACCACCCTCCCGGCCGACGTGGCCATCCTCTCCCATCCGGACTTCGCGTCCGCCACCCACTCGACCAACTGGGTGGAGCAGACCCTCGACCTGAGCGGGATCAGCTCCCACGCCGCGTCTCCGGTCCCGGAGGTCGTCGCCGACGGGGAGGAGGCCGTGCCCCGCGTGCTCCGCGACGTGACCGCCGAGGTCGACGGGCGGCGCTACCAGGTCAAGCTCTGGGTACCCGATCCCGGGGACGTGGTCGCCGCCGCACCGAGCCACGTGTCAGGCGGGGCAGTCGGGGCCGGCCCGAGGCGGGCCAGGGCCGCAACGGCCGGCGTCAGCTCGGGTACCGTGACCGTGCCCATGCAGGGGACCATCGTGAAGGTGCTGGTGGCCGAGGGGGACACCGTCGAGGTGGGTCAGACGGTGGTCGTGCTCGAGGCCATGAAGATGGAGAACAACGTCAACGCCGAGAAGGCGGGGACGGTCATGGAGGTCCGGGTGTCGGCGGGCGGGTCGGTGGGCCCCGGAGACGTGATCGCGGTCATCGGCTAGCGGACGGAACGGATCCGCAGATGCCCGAGAGCAAGCAGGTCGCCGAGGACGCGGTCGAGGCGGCGCTGGTCGACCTCGTCCGGCTCAGCCATGAGATCCACGACGACCCCGAGACCGCCTTCGAGGAGGTCCGCTCGGCTGCGCTGGCGAGCGAGGCGCTCGCCGCCGCCGGGTTCTCGGTGACCGCCGGCACCGCCGGCATGCCCACCGCGTTCAGCGCCGAGGTCGGCGAGGGGCCCTTGGTCCTCGCCGTCTGCGCCGAGTACGACGCCCTCCCGAAGATCGGCCACGCCTGCGGCCACAACATCATCGCCGCCTCGGCGGTGGGGGCCGGACTCGGGCTCGCACCGCTCGCCGACCGGCTCGGCCTGACCGTCCGGGTGCTCGGGACCCCGGCCGAGGAGGGGGGAGGCGGCAAAGTGGTGATGCTCGAAGCGGGCGTCTTCGACGACGTCCACGCGGCCATGATGGTCCACCCCTGGCCCGAGGACCGGCTCGAGGCGACCTGTCTCGCCGTCTCCCACTTCGACGTGGCCTTCACCGGCCGGACCGCGCACGCCTCGGCAGCGCCCTGGCAGGGGATCAACGCAGGGGACGCGATGGTGATCGCCCAGGTCGCCCTCGGCCTCATGCGCCAACAGCTCCCCCCGGTGACCAGGTCCACGGCGTGGTCACCACCGGCGGCGAGGCCGCCAACATCATCCCGGCGCAGGTCGTCGGCCGGTTCATGGCCCGCTCCCGGACACTCGAGGGGCTCCGCCAGCTCGAGCCACGGGTCCGGGCCTGCTTCGAGGCAGGGGCACGGGCAACCGGGGCCGCAGTCCGCTTCGAGCCCCTGGCTCCCGACTACTCCCACATGGTCAGCGACCCCGACCTGCTCGCGTGCTTCCGCGCCAACGCGGAGCGTCTCGGACGCACCTTCGAGGCCGACGACGACGGGTCGGAGCGGCCGACCATCTCGACCGACATGGCGAACGTGTCGTTGTCGGTGCCGACCATCCACCCGCTCCTGGGCATCGACTCCGCCGGAGCGGTCAACCACCAGCCCGAGTTCGCTGCGGCGTGCGTGACCCCCTCGGCCGACCGGGCACTGCGGGACGGAGCCGTTGCGATGGCCTGGACGGCCATCGACGCTGCCACGGGCCCCCTCCGGGACCGACTGCTCGCCGGCTGAGGCCGGATCCCCGTCACCCGACGGGGTGGAACTCCCCGAAGACGCCCCGCAGCACGTCGGACACCTCGCCGAGAGTGGCCATCCGGGAGAGCGCCACCTTCATCGGAACCAGAAGGTTCTGGGTGCCGCGCGCCGCGGCCTCGACGTCGGCGAGCGCCGCGTCCACCGCGGCCTGGTCCCGCTCGGCCCGCACCCGGCCGACCCGGGCGATCTGGGAGCGTTGGAGATCGGCGTCGATCGGGAACACCTCTGTCGGGGCACCCTGCTCGTCGACGAACCGGTTGACACCGACCAGAACCTTCTCGCCGGTGTCGATGGCCTTGGCGTAGGCGTAGGCGGCCTGCTCGATCTCCTGCTGCATGTACTGGGCCTCGATGGCGTCGACCGCCCCGCCCATGGCGTCGATCCGCTCGATGTACTCCCAGGCGGCCTCCTCGACCTCGTCGGTCAGCGACTCGACGAACCAGGAGCCCGCCAGCGGATCGACGGTGTCGGCGATGCCCGACTCGTGGGCCACGATCTGCTGGGTCCGCAGTGCGATCTTGGCCGCCCGCTCGGTGGGCAGCCCGAGCGCCTCGTCGAAGCCGTTGGTGTGGAGGCTCTGGGTGCCGCCGAGCGCGGCAGCCAGTGCCTGCAGGGTCACCCGGACGATGTTGTTCTCGGGCTGCTGGGCGGTGAGGGTCGACCCCCCGGTCTGGGTGTGGAACCGGAGCAGCAGCGATCGCTCGTCCTTCGCCCCGAAGCGCTCGGTCATGATCCGGGCCCACATCCGTCGTGCCGCCCGGTACTTGGCCACCTCCTCGAAGAGGTTGTTGTGGGCGTTCCAGAAGAAGCTGAGCCGGGGACCGAAGTCGTCCACGCGGAGCCCGGCGGCCAGGGCCGCCTCGACATAGGCGATCCCGTTGGCGAGGGTGAAGGCGATCTCCTGCACCGCCGTCGAGCCGGCTTCGCGGATGTGGTACCCGGAGATGGAGATCGTGTTCCAGGAAGGGAGGTGCGCTTCGCAGTAGGAGAAGGTGTCGGTGACCAGACGCATCGAGGGTCGGGGCGGGTAGATGTACGTGCCGCGGGCCACGTACTCCTTGAGGATGTCGTTCTGGATGGTCCCCCCGAGCTGGGTGGGATCGACGTCGTTCTCCTCGCCCACCAGTTGGTAGAGGAGCAGCAGGATCGCGGCGGTCGCGTTGATGGTCATCGAGGTGGTGACCTTGTCCAGCGGCAGGTCGGCCAGCAGCAGGCGCATGTCCTCCAGGGAGTCGATGGCCACGCCGACCTTTCCGACCTCACCCTCGGAGCGCTGGTGGTCGGAGTCGTACCCCATCTGGGTGGGCAGGTCGAAGGCGCAGGAGAGACCGGTCTGCCCCGCCCCGAGCAGGAACTTGAAGCGGGCGTTGGTGGCCTCGGCCGTGCCGAACCCGGCGTACTGGCGCATGGTCCAGAGGCGGCCGCGGTACATGTCCGGGCGGATGCCGCGGGTGTAGGGGTAGCTGCCGGGCACGCCCAGCCGGGTGGCCGGGTCCCAGCCCGCGAGGTCGTCGGGGCCGTAGACCCGGCGGACCTCGATGCCCGAGTCGGTGGCCCGGTCGTGAGACGGCGGCGGGGACGGGTGCTCGGACGGCATCGACACAGGTTACGGTCTCCGCCCACCGGGGTCCGACGGGACGGCCCCGGGACGCGCCCAACCGGCGAGGCTCAGCCTGGGGGTGCCTCCACCACGTGGGGCATGCACAGGTCGTCGTACTCGGCGATCACGATCTCGCCCGCGTCCGGCCCGCACGCGGGGCAGGCCGGGTCGCGGCGGACCCGGAACGTGCGGAAGCTCTGTTCGAGGGCGTCGTAGGCGAGCAGGCGCCCCTCGAGGGTGTCGCCGATGCCGAGGATGATCTTGATGGCCTCGACTGCCTGGATCGACCCGACGATGCCGGGCAGGACGCCGAGGACGCCGGCCTCCGAGCAGCTCGGCGCCAACTCGGCCGGTGGCGGCTCGGGGAGCAGGCACCGGTAGCAGGGGCCCACGTAGGGATGGAAGACGGTGGCCTGGCCCTCGAACCGGAAGATCGAGCCGTGGACGACCGGGATCCGCTTGAGCAGCGACGCGTCGTTGACCAGGTAGCGGGTCGGGAAGTTGTCGGTCCCGTCCACGATCACGTCGTAGCCGTCGATGATCTCGAGGATGTTGTCGGCTCCGAGGCGCACGTCGTAGGTGACCACGTTCACGTCGGGGTTCATCAGGGTGAGGGTCTTCTTGGCCGAGTCGACCTTGCGCTCACCGATCCGATCGGTGTTGTGGAGGATCTGGCGCTGGAGGTTCGAGGCGTCGACCACGTCCATGTCGATGATGCCGAGCGTGCCGACCCCGGCAGCGGCCAGATAGAGGGCGGCCGGCGAACCGAGGCCGCCCGCGCCGAGCAGCAGCACCTTCGCGTCGAGCAGCTCGAGCTGGCCGTCCACCCCGACCTCGGGCAGCAGCAGGTGGCGCTGGTACCGGTTGCGCTGGTCGGGGGTGAGCGAGGACGGGGCCGACCACTGCCGGCCTTCGTCCTTCCAGCGGTTGAAGCCGCCGATCACCGAGGCGACGTCGGTGTACCCCAGCTCCTGCATGGTCTCGGCGGCGAATGCCGACCGGGTGCCCCCGGCACAGTAGACGACCACGTGGGCGGACTTGTCCGGGATGCGTCCCTCGATCGAGGTCTCGAGGGTGCCCCGCGGGATGTGGAGCGCTCCGGGGATGGCTCCCTGCTCGTACTCGTCGGGCTCCCGGACGTCGAGGACGACCGCGTCGTCACGGGTGATCTCGGACTCTGCCTCCGCTGGCTCGATCTCGCGCACCGCAGCCTTGGCTGCGGCCAACATCTCTCTGAAGGTGGGCACGGCGATCCGACTCCTTCTTGTTCCTTCTCCGCCGCGCTCCCTCCCGGAGTGGCGGCTGCTCCCGTGGCGGGAGGGGTGAGCTGGCCGGCCAAGACGCCCGCCGGCCAACCCTCCGTCCATGTAAACACTACCAGCGGGGTCAAGATTCCCCGGGCCCGGACCCGGCTGTCGCCGGACGGTAGCGTCCCCTTCCGATGGAGCTCACCGAGGCCGTGCGGCGGCGGCACATGACCAGGAACTTCACGGGCGCCCTCCTCGACCGCGCCCTCCTCGACGCCCTGCTCTCGGACGCCCTCGCCGCGCCCTCGGCCGGCAACACCCAGGGCCGGGATCTCGTCGTCCTGGAAGGACCGGAGGAGACCGGGCGCTTCTGGAACGCGACCACCGACGAGGCCTGGCGGAAGCGGTCCCGACGCTTCGAGGGGCTCTCGCGTGCCCCGGTGGTGGTACTTGCGTTCTCCGACCCGGCCGCCTACGCCGAGCGCTACCGGGAGCCGGACAAGGCCCGCCCCGAGGGGACGATCGACTGGGTCGTCCCCTTCTGGCACGTCGATGCGGCCTTCCTCGTGATGACCCTCCTGCTCGGAGCAGCCGACCGCGGGATCGGAGCCGCGTTCCTCGGGAATTTCCGCGGCGAGGAGTCGCTCCGCGACATCCTCGGTGTCCCCACGAACATGCGGTGGCTCGGCGCGGTCCTCCTCGGCGAGCCGGCCCGTCCCGACCGGCCGTCCACGTCGGCGAGCCGTCCCAGACGTACGCTCACCGACAGCGTGCACCGGGGCGCCTGGTAGCGCACCGCCGGTACCCGCATGCCGGCCGCCCGCCCGAATACGATGCACTGGGTCAGGAAGGGTGAGCGCCGGGCCGGAACCACCCGGTCCTATCCGGCGCTCCCAGACTGGAGGGACGATGACCGACACGACGCTCGACCAGGCACTCGAGCGGGGCGCAGGACCGCCCGAGGCAGGACAGGGTCCCCCGCCGGTCCCCGCGTTCTCGATCGTGCCGGTGCGCGGGTTGCCCATCGTCGGCGCCATCCTCATCGGCCTGATCGTGGCCATCGCGTCGAACAACCTGTGGGCGCTCACGTTCTTCCACGTCGCGGGCGGTGGCCTGTGGACCAGTCTCGACCTCTTCCTCGGCCTGGTGCTCGGACCGATCATCGGTGGGATGACCATCCCGGCGCGGGTCGAGTTCAGCGCCAGGTTCATGCCCAAGATGCTCCTGATCATGCCGACCCTGGTGGCCATGACCCTCGGGGCCGGGTTCCAGCTGGCCCGCCACCTCGGCAATCTCGACCAGTCCTACCCGCACCACGGCTGGCTGGTCGCCTCCTACGTCATCGTGGGGGTCATGGCGGTCATCGCGCTCGGGCTCCTCGAGCCCGCCAACCTGGCCGTGCTGTTCGAGCTCAAGAAGGCCCGTCCCAACGGCGAGCGGATCGGGCGGCTGATGAAGGTCTTCATCTTCACCGCAGGGATCACCGGGGTGATGCAGATCGCGACCATCGTGATCATGACCTTCCTCGCCAGCCGATGAGCACCGCCACGGACTCGCACCCCCCCGGAGTCGGGGGTCCCGATGCCGAGGACCTGCGCCAGGCCGAGCTCCCTCCGGTACACCTGATGGCCGTGGGCACCCTCGCGCTGACCGTCGTGGGCGGGATCCTCATGGCCGCGCAATACGGAGGGTCCTCGTCGACGACCGTCCCGATCGTGCTCGCCTCCGCTGCCGGGGTCCTGCTGCTGGTCAACATCGCCCTCATCTCCCGCATCAGGGAGTTCGCCTGGACGGTGTTCTTCCGGGTCTTGGGCTGGGCCCTCCTGGCGTACGTGGTCATCGCAGGCATCCTCGAGTTCGTGTTCGTCTTCGACCACACGCCGGGTCAGCGGTTGGGGATCCTCACCTCGTTGCTCTTCCTGTTCGCCGTCGATGTGCCGCTGCTGCTCGCCTACTCGGTGGCGCGCTGGCAACCGGTCACCGACTGACCGACTGAGCGTCCACCGGGCGGGTCGGTTCAAGAGCCGGCGCCTACTTGCCGATGCTGTAGGCGTGACGACGCAGCCGGACCCGGCAAGAGGTCCCTGGATCGACGGAGCCGAGTACCTGCGGCGCGCGAGCCCCAACCGGCCCCGGACGGCCGGTCATGCAGTGATTGCGGCCGCTCGGTCGAGCTGGACGGAGACGGCAACCCCTTCCCGGTGTGCCGCTCCTGCTACGACGCCTACGTCGACAACGCAGGCCGCTAGACCGGCGGGTTGTTCCGGGCGGCCACCCTGTTGCCCGGAGGTCCGCCGGGTGGGCAGCTCCCCGGCAAGGTGACCGGCAAGCACGGCCTCACACAGTGCGGGAGTCCGATCGACCCCGGTCCGTGACCGGGTCCCTGCCCCGAGGAGTGCACCGTGTCCACCTCACCCGTCGTCTCACTGCCGTCACGACCCGTCCCCGATCGTCGCCGACCGTCGATCAGTCTCGGCAGCGCCGAGCGACTGCGGGTCGTCACCTGGGTCGACCCGGTCGCCGACCCCCACGGGGTCCACCCCTGTAGCCGCTACGTCGAGCTCTACTGGCTCCCGCTGATCGGGCCGTCGACCACGTGGTTGCTCCGCCGCCTCTTCTACGGTCTCGAGGTGCACGGCGACGGGTTCGACCTCCACCTCGCCGAGACCGCCCGGGCGCTCGGGCTCGGCGACCGGGCCGGCAGGAACGCACCGTTCCGCCGCGCGTTGAGCCGTCTGTGCATCTTCGAGCTGGCGCGGGCCCAGGGTCGGGCCGAGCTGGCGGTGCGGACCTCCATCCCTCCCCTGCCGCTCCGCCACGCGAGCAGGCTGCCCGACCCGCTGCAGCAGAGCCACCGGCGGTGGCTCGCCGAGCAGCGGCTGTCCGAACCGGAGCAGATGCGCCGGCGGGCACTCCGCCTGGCCGAGGGGCTGGCCGCGGCCGGCCACGACCGCAGCACCATCGAACGGACGCTCTTCTCCTGGCGGTTCCATCCGGCGGTGGCCCACCGGGCAGCGGGGGATGCGCTCGGCGCCGCCCGGGGCCCCGGCGACGCGGCTCAGCCAGGCTCTGCCTCGTGGCCGGCCGGGGTGAGGCCCCAGTAGGCATCGATCGGCTCGAGCTCCCCCTTGACCACCCTGTCGATCATCCGGCAGATGGGCAGCTCCAGCCCGTACCGCTCGGCCAGTTCGAGGGCGACCGCCGCGGTGCGGACTCCTTCGGCAACCATCTGCATGTCCGCGAGGATGTCGTCGAGCCGCCGGCCCCGGCCCAGCTGCTCACCGACCGCCCGGTTGCGGCTGTGCGGACTCATGCAGGTGACGATGAGGTCGCCCATCCCCGCCAACCCGGCAAAGGTGGCAGGCCTCGCCCCCATGGCCTCGCCCAACCGGGTCAGCTCGGCCAGGCCACGGGACATCACGGCGGCCCGGGTGTTGTCGCCGACGCCGAGACCCTCGCCGATGCCCGCAGCGATGGCGATCACGTTCTTGAGGGCACCGCCCATCTCGCAGCCGATCACGTCGTCGTTGACGTAGACCCGGAACACCCCACGGGTGACCACCTTCTGGATGGCGCCGGCCACCTCGAGGTCCTCGGTCGCGACGACCGCGGCGGCGGCCTTGCCCGAGAGGATCTCGACGGCGATGTTGGGACCGGTGAGGGCGGCGACCGGGTGTCCGGGGACGACCTCTCTCACCACCTCGGTCATCCGCAGCATGGAGCCCTGTTCGAGTCCCTTCGAGAGGCTCACGACAGGGATCCAGGGGCGTATGCACCCGGCTGCCTCCTCCACCACCTTGCGGAATCCCGAGACCGGCACGCCGACCACCACCAGGTCGGCCTCGCAGACCGCCTCCTCGAGCTCGGAGGTGGCGGTGAGCTCGCGGGCCAGGTCGAAGCCGGGGAGGTACCTCGGATTGCGGTGATCGTCGCGCACGCAACGCGCCACGTCGGGATCGCGCGCCCAGAGCACCGTCTCGTGCCTCGGTGCGACGAGCGAGGCCACCGTCGTCCCCCACGACCCTCCCCCGAGGACGGCGATCTTCACCCGACGAAAGGTAGTGCACCGGACCCGCAGGCCGCGCGGGTAGACCGCCGGCTCGCCCGGGTCAGGTGGATGCCCGCGAAGCGAGCCACCGGGCGAAGGCCTCCGAGGTCACCAGCGCCACCAGGGTCCGGACCCCGAATCCGGTGGCGCCCTTGGTCACGTATCCACGGGCCTCCTCTGCCCGCGACGGGCCGGCGATGTCGAGGTGGGCCCAGGGCACGTCCCCCACGAACTCGCGTAGCAGCAGGGCGGCCGAGATGGTCCCGGCCTGGCCGGAACGGCCGACGTTGCGCATGTCCGCCACCTCTGACTCGATGTGGACGCGGTAGTCGTCGGGCAGGGGGAGCGGCCACGAGGGCTCGCCGGACCGGTCACCGGCCGCCTGCACCTCGGCCCGCAGCTCGTCGTCGTTGGCGAGGAGGCCGGCGATCTCCTTGCCCAGCGCGACCACCGCGGCACCGGTCAGCGTCGCGAGGTCGACGATGGCGTCGGGTCCGGCCTCGACGGCCAACGAGAGCGCGTCAGCCAGTACCAGCCGGCCCTCGGCGTCCGTGTTGAGCACCTCGATGGTCTTGCCGTTGCGGGCGGTCAGCACGTCACCGGGCCTCGTGGCGGACCCGCTGGGCATGTTCTCGGTGAGCGGGGTCCACGCGGAGAGTGCGATGCGGGCACCGAGGGCTGCAGCCGCGTCGACCGCTGCCACCACTGCCGCGGCGCCGCCCATGTCGGTCTTCATGGTCTCCATGCCTCCGGCCGTCTTGAGCGAGAGGCCGCCGGAGTCGAAGGTGATCCCCTTGCCGACGAGCGCCAGGTGGGGCACGTGGCCGTCGAACTCCCACGGGTCGGCCGGTCGGTACTCGATGCGGACCATGCGTGGGGGCCGGACCGAACCGGCGGCCACCCCGAGCAGACCGCCGAGATGCTCCTCGGCGATGCGGTCCTCGTCCCACACCTCGACCGTCACACCGGGGGTGGAGGCGAACCGCTCGACGACCACATCGGCGAACCGTTGGGGGCTGAGGGAGCCGGCCGGCTCGTTGACCAGATCGCGGGCAAGGGCCACCGACTCGGCAATGCGCGCACCACGCGCTGCGCCGTCGGAGAGCGCTCCCGGGTCCGCCTGCGCGCTCCCGGTCAGGGTGAGCTCGGCGAGGCCCGGCGGGGTCACCACGCTCCGGAACCGGTCGTAGCGGTAGGCCGCCAGTGCACCTCCCTCCGCCGCAGCTGCCGCGGCGTCGTCGAGCCCGCGTCCGGCGGGCGGGGTCACGACCAGGCGGGCGACCGCACCCCGGCCGACGGCCCGCACGAAGGCGGCCGACGCGCGGCGCAGCGATTCGAGGCCGGGGTCGCCGGCGTACGCGTCGGCGTCGCCGATCCCGACCAGGACCAGATCGGGATCGGGATCTCCGCCCGTCCCGGCGGCGGCCACCGAGCGGAGCACCAGTGCCTGGCCGACCTTCGCGGTGAAGCCCTGACGTTCGCACCAGGCCGGGTCGAGCAACGCCGGCAACACGACACCCGGGAGGGCGCCGGGGTCGACGGCCGCCACCGGTCCGTCCGCTGAGGCATGGATGGGCACGCCGACGGCCGACAACCCCGCGGGGACGTCGGTCGCCGACGGGACGGTGACTCGGATCACAGGGTCACTCCTCTTCGATCAGTCGGTCGGTGGCGTTCAGCTCGGGTCGGCGTCGGCGACGTCCGAACCCGCGGACCGGGTCCGGCGGGACCTGCGGGGCGCACCGCGGGCCAACGGGTGCTCCGGGCCCTCCGCCCACCGGGCAAGGGCCCAGAGGAGGTCCGAGAGCCGGTTGAGGTAGCGACCGACCAGCGAGCCCTCGATCGGTGCCGACACGAGGATCCGCTCCGCCCGCCGCACGACGGTTCGGGCCAGGTCGAGGGCCGCAGACGTCCGGTTGCCTCCGGGAACCACGAAGTCGGTCGGCATCTCGACCCGGGAGATGAGGTCGTCGATCGTCGTCTCGAGCGCCTCGACCATCCCTTCGGTGACCAGCGTCGTGCCCGCGACGAGCTTGGCCCGGTGGGCGGGATCGGTGGTCACCTCGGCCATCAGGACGTAGAGCTCGCGCTCGAGGAGGGTCAGCAGCTCGTCGAGCTCGGATCCCGGGACCGCCTCGGCCCGGGCGAGGCCGAGGGTCGCCTGGGCCTCGTCCACCGTGCCGGTCAGCTGCATGAGCGGGTCGTCCTTGCGGACTCTCCCCCCGTAGAGGAGCCCGGTGGTTCCGTCGTCCCCGGTCTTCGTGTAGATCCTCAGCACGGTCCGTTCACCCGTCCGATGCTAACGAACGGAAACAGGCCGGCGACCCTTCCTGGCCGGTTGCCCCGTCCCAGCGGCACTCCGGCGCCGGTAGCCTTGAGGAGCTATGGCCGTCCCCCTCTCCGAGTCGAGCTACCTCCGGGCCGTCGCCGAACGCGTCGTGATCTTCGACGGCGCCATGGGGACCAACCTGCAGCTGGCCGGGCTGACCGCCGACGACTTCGGTGGGCCCGACCTCGAAGGGTGCAACGAGCTGTTGGTGGTGACCCGCCCCGACATCGTCGGGGGCGTCCACCGCTCGTTCCTCGAGGTGGGTTGCGACGTCGTCGAGACCGACGCCTTCGGAGCATTCGCACCGGTCCTGGCCGAGTACGGGCAGGAACACCGGGTCCACGAGCTCAACCTGGCCGCTGCCCGACTCGCTCGGCAGGCAGCCGACGACTACGCCACGGCGGAGCACCCGCGCTGGGTGGCCGGCAACCTCGGGCCCGGGACCAAGTTCCCGACCCTCGGCCAGATCCGCTACTCCGATCTCCGGGACGCCTACCGGGACCAGGCGGCCGCTCTCCTCGAGGGGGGCGTCGACCTGTTCGTCATCGAGACGGTGTTCGACCTGCTGCAGGCCAAGGCGGCCGTCAACGGCGTCCGCCGTGCCATGGCAGCGGCTGGCCGGCAGGTACCCGTCCAGGTGCAGGTCACCATCGAGCTCACCGGCACCATGCTCCCGGGCACCGAGGTCGGAGCCGCCCTGGTCGCCCTTTCGGCCATGGACGTCGACGTGATCGGCCTCAACTGCGCGACCGGGCCCGCCGAGATGTTCGAGCCCCTGCGCCACCTCTCGGCCCAGGCCGCGGTCCCGATCAGCTGCCAGCCCAACGCCGGACTGCCCTCTGTGGTCGACGGGGCGATGCACTACGACCTCACTCCGGATCAGCTGGCCGACTTCCATCGCCAGTTCGTGGGCGAACTGGGCGTGTCGGTCATCGGGGGCTGCTGCGGCACCACCCCGGCTCACCTGGCAGCCGTGGTGGCCGCCTGTCGCGATCTCTCCCCTGCAGCCCGGCAGCCGCTCCCCGAGCCCGGGGCTGCCTCCATCTACACGGCCGTCCCCTTCCACCAGGACACCTCCTTCCTGGTGATCGGCGAGCGCACCAACGCCAACGGGTCGAAGCGGTTCCGCGAGGCGATGCTCGACGAGGACTGGGACACCTGCGTGGCCATGGCCCGTGACCAGGTCAAGGAGGGCGCGCACCTGATCGACGTGTGCGTCGACTACACGGGCGCCGACGGAGTCGCCGACATGGAGGAAGTCGCCTCCCGGTTCTCCACCCAGTCGACCGTGCCGCTGATGGTCGACTCGACCGAGGCGCCGGTCATCGAGACCGCGCTGTCCTGGATCGGCGGCCGCGCCGTCATCAATTCGGTCAACCTCGAAGAGGGGGACGGCGAGGGCACCCGCCTCGACTCGTTCCTCACCCTGGCCAAGGAATTCGGCGCCGCGGTGGTCTGCACCTGCATCGACACCGAGGGACAGGCGCGCACCGCCGAATGGAAGGTGCGAGCGGCGCGGGCGATTCACGACATCGCCGTCGGGCGGTACGGCCTGCGGGCCGAGGACCTCATCTTCGACGCCCTCGCGCTCCCGCTCTCCACCGGCATGGAGGAGAGCCGGAAGGACGGTATCGAGACCATCGAGGGCATCCGCCGGATCAAGGCCGAGCTGCCCGGCGTCTACACCGTCCTCGGGCTCTCCAACGTCTCCTTCGGCCTCAACCCGGCAGCGCGCCAGGTGCTCAACTCGGTCTTCCTGCACGAGTGCGTGGAGGCGGGGCTCGACGCGGCCATCGTGCACGCGTCCAAGATCCTGCCCCTGGCCAAGATCGACGACCGGGCGCGCGAGGTCTGCCTCGACCTCGTCTACGATCGCCGCCGCGAGGGGTACGACCCGCTCACCGAGTTGCTGGCCCTCTTCGAGGGGGTCTCGGCCGCTACGGCCTCGGCGGGAGAGGACCGCTCCGGATGGACCGTCGGCCGGCGCCTCGAGCACCGGATCATCGACGGTGACCGCAACGGCATCGAGGCTGACCTCGACGAGGCCATGGCTGACGGTCACACCCCGCTGGTGATCATCAACGACTTCCTGCTGGCCGGCATGAAGACCGTCGGCGAGCGCTTCGCCTCCGGCGAGATGCAGCTGCCCTTCGTGCTCGGCTCGGCCGAGACCATGAAGACGGCCGTTGCCTACCTCGAGCCTCACATGGAGAAGGCCGATCAGGGTGGCAAAGGTGTGATGGTCCTCGCCACGGTGAAGGGCGATGTGCACGACATCGGCAAGAACCTGGTCGACATCATCCTCACCAACAACGGCTACACGGTCAAGAACCTGGGCATCAAGATCGGGATCAACGAACTGGTGGCCGCGGCGGAGGAGTCCGGCGCCGACGCCATCGGGATGAGTGGGCTGCTGGTCAAGTCCACCCTGATCATGCGGGACAACCTGGAGGAGCTCAACCGGCGGGGCCTCGCCCACATCCCGGTCATCCTGGGCGGAGCTGCGCTCACCCGCACCTATGTCGAGCGCGACCTGCGGCAGGTGTACCAGGGACGCCTCTTCTACGGGAAGGACGCCTTCGAGGGACTGCGCACGATGGACCGGCTAGTCGAACTCACCCGCAGCGGCGAGGACGATCCCGAGTTCGGGACGACCATCGGGGGGCGGGACCTCGGCCCGCGGAAGAGCGAACTGCGCAAGCAGGCTGCGGAAGAAGCGCTGGCACGAGGAGAGACCCTGCCCACCCGCTCGCCCGAGGTGGCCACGGACAACCCCACCTTCAAGCCGCCGTTCCTGGGCAGCAGGGTGGCCAAGGGGATCCCCATCGACGACATCGCGGCCTACCTCAACGAGACCGCCCTGTTCCGCAACCAGTGGGGCTACCGACCCGAGGGCGGGGAGGACGATGCCGCCTTCAAGGACCGGGTCCGGGCCCTCCTGCGCGAGCAGCTGGCCACGGCCAAGGCCGGGCAGTTCCTCATGCCCCAAGTGGCCTGGGGCCACTTTGCGGCAAACGCCGACGGTGACGACCTCGTGCTCTTCGAGGACGAGAGCCGGCGCGAGGAGCTCATGCGATACGCGTTCCCCCGCCAGACCGAGTCGCCCTGGCTGTGCATCAGCGACTTCTTCCGGTCCATCGACTCCGACGAACCGGACTGGGCCAGCTTCATGGTGGTGACCATGGGGACACGGCTGACCGAGGAGGCGGCGCGCCTGAAGGAGGCGAACGAGTACCGGAACTACCTCTACCTCCACGGGCTGGGCGTCGAGATGGCCGAGGCCCTGGCCGAGTACTGGCACCACCGGATCCGCGAGGAGCTCGGCTTTGCCGGCGAGGACGGCCCGACCCTGACCGGCTTGTTCCGCCAGAAGTACCGCGGCGGCCGCTACTCCTGGGGATACCCGGCGTGCCCGGATCTCGAGGACAACGCCAAGGTGGTCGAGCTGCTGTCCGCCGAACGGATCGGTGTGGAGGTCAGCGAGGGATTCCAGCTCCACCCCGAGCAGACGACGACCGCCATCATCTGCCATCACCCCCAGGCGAAGTACTTCGTCGCCTGACAGGGAGCTACTCCGGGAGACCGGGCCATCCCACCGACGGGGCTCCGGATCGGCCACGCTCTGCGGTGTGATCACCGGCCCACGTCGACGGTGCTGGGTGCCGCTGGGGGCGGTTCTCGGGCTCGTGCTGGGCGGGCTGTCGGCGCCATGGGCCGTTGACGTGCCGGCCGCAGCCGCTCCCGTCTCCGGGTTCCCGTCGACGACCGTCCGTGCGCCTGCCCCGCCGACGGCCGCGACCGTCGCGCCCGGGTCGGACCTGGGTGCCCTCATCGTCGATCCCGGCCTCCCCGGGTTCACGGCGGCCGCGCCGGGACCCACCAACGGCCCGCTCACCGCGGAGACGTTTGCCGCCCAGTCATCGGATCCCGCCCAGGCCGTGGCAGCGTTCGGCGCCCTCGCCGCCCGTCCGGGCTTCGGTGCGGCAATCCGCCTGTGGAACGACACCGGCGGCCCCGGGCAGGGCGAGAACGACATCGTGGTCCTCCTGTTCCGAATCGGAGACCCGGCAGCGGCGCGGCTCTTCGCGGCCGGACTGGTCGCCCCGTACCGAACGCCGGGAACGGCCGTCCCCTTCGACATTCCGAGCATCCCCGGAGCAACCGGATACACGGTGACGGTCACCCAGCCGGTGGCCGCTCTCGAGCAGGTGGTGGTCTTCGCCACCGGACCCTACGTCGCCGCGATCCAAGCCGCTTCGTCGGCCGCCCCGTCCAACACCGCCCGCCTCAGCCCGACCCAGGTCATCGATGTCGCCTTCCTCGAGTCGGCCTCGGTCGAGCACGCACCGCCCGTGCCACTCCCGCCGGCCCACCCGAAGACCCGAAGACCCGCCACCACAGCGGTGCGTACCGCCGCGCAGAGCTCGACACCGGTCGTGGTCGGCGTCCTGACCGCGCTACTGCTGCTGGCCGGCACGGCCGGGTGGATCATCAGTCGTCGACGCCGCGTGTCGCGGCGGACCATCGTCTCGCCCGACCCATGGGGTCCGCACGGTGTCCTCAGCGTGTTCGGAGCCGTGGCCGGCGACCCTGCAGACGCCAGCGCGGACAGGACCGTTGTCGACGCTCCGCGCGGCCTTGCGCATTCGGTCCCCGAGCTCCTGATGATCCCGGTCGACAGCAAGGCGGACACGACCGTGTCCGACCTCGACCTGCCTCCGCCGCCCTCGTCGCTCCGTCCCAACCGCCACCCGGTCCGGTAACAACCCGTGCGTTAGTGCACCGCCGTCAGTACGATGGAGTGGGTGCAGGTGATCGCGGATCTCGTGGGTGGGGTCCCGGGCGCCTCGGGTGGTTGGGGGCAACTGGAGATGCTCGTCCTGGCCGTTGCCGTCGTCCTCGCCGCCATCTTGCTGTTGCTCAGGCAGTTCCGCTCTGCGGACCGCAAGAAGCGCCGGGCTGCAGCGTTCGGGTACTACGACAGGGACGTGGCCCGCTACGCGAACGGTGCGCTGCCCGAGGCGAGCGTGGACGACGAGCCCCAGACGATGGCCCCGAGCTTCGTGGCACCGACGCACGCCGGACGGAAAGCGTCGCGGTCAGCACCCCGGGTGCCGACGGTTACGCTCTCCGGCTTCGGGGCGGCTGCGAGCGTGCGTGCATTTGACCCGGTCGAGGCCGAGCGCCTCCGACCCCCGGCCGAGGACGCCGACGACGACGCGATGCCATCACCCGTTCCGGAGATCCCACCGCCACCACCTCCGGGGGCGCGGATCCCGCTGTTGGTGGTGCCCCCGCCGCCCGCGGTACCACCACCGCCCCGCTGACGCCGTCGGGTGGCCACGCCCGCCCGACCACCCAGGGCGGTCGGGTTCCGCCGTTCGACTACAGGGCCAGGGTCGAGCCTCCGTCCACCACGATGGCCGCGCCGTTGACGTATGCGGCCTGCGTCGAGCACAGAAAGGCGGTCACCGCGCCGAAGTCGGCGGGATCGCCCATCGCCCCCGATCCTCCGAGTTGCTTCATCCGGTCGGTCGCGTGCGGACCGGGACAGAGCAGATTGAGGGTGATCCCACTCTCCTCGGTCGCGAGATCCTGGGCGGCGGTCTTGGCCCACCCCCACAACCCGACCCGGGCGGCGTTGGAGAGGGCGAGGACCGGAACCGGCTGCACCACGGTGTAGGAAGTGATGCAACAGATCCGTCCCCACCCAGCGGCACGCATGGGAGGGAGGGCCTCGCGGACCAGGCGGACCGAGGCCATCAGATTGGCGTTGAGCGCCGACCACAGGGCGTCGTCTCCGAGGTCGAGGGCGCGCCCGGGCGGCGGACCGCCGGCGTTGGCCACGAGGATGTCGAGCCCACCGAAGCAGGAGAGCGCTGTCTCCACCAGACGAGCCGGCTCGGCCGGATCGGTCACGTCACCGGTCAGGGTGGCCACCTCGCCGTCGAGCTCGACAATTGCTCGCCGGGTGACCTCCAGCGCGTCGTCGTTGCGCCCCGAGATGAGCACCCGCACCCCTTCGGCGGCCAGTGCCATCGCCGCCGCCTGACCCAGGCCCTTCGATCCCGCGGTGACCAAGGCCACCTTCCCCGCGATGCCCAGATCCATAGAGCCTCCTCAGGCGTCGACGACCGTGAGCCCGTGATCGACGGTGTTGAGTGGCTCCGGCGAGCCGTCCGGGGCGATCACAACGATGTCCTCGAGGCGCATCCCGAAGCGGCCCGGCCGGTAGATGCCCGGCTCGATCGAGAATGCGTGCCCGGGTCGGAGCTCCTCTCGGTTTCCCGCCACCAGGTAGGGATCCTCGTGCTCCTCGATGCCGATGCCGTGACCGGTGCGGTGGATGAACAGCTCACCGAGACCGGCCGCTCCGATGAGCTGCCTGGCCACCCCGTCCACGTATTCGGCCGTCGCCCCGGCCCGTGCCGCGAGGACCGCGGCCCGCTGCGCCTCCTCGAGGACGTCGTAGCACTCACGGACCTCGTCGGACGGTGGGCCGGTCACCACCGTCCGGGTGATGTCGGAGCAGTACCCGACGCCACCGTCGAGCGAGAGCGCGCCACCGAAATCGCACACCACAGTCTCGTCCCGACCGATGACCCGACCGCCGGGCTCATGGTGGGGACTGGCGGCGTTGGGTCCGCTGCCCACGATTGCGAAGTTCACGTGGCTGTGGCCCTCGGCCACCAGGAGCGAGGCGATCTCGCCCGAGACGTCGGCCTCGCGCCGCCCGATCAGCGGGATGCCCCCGGTCTGGAGCACAGCGGCGACCCGGTCGGCCGCCACCGCCGCTGCGCGCAGCACCTCGAGCTCTCCTTCGTCCTTCACCGCACGGACCGGGGCGGTCACGCGCGACGCCTCGACCCACTCGGCGCCGGGAAGCCGGCGTTGGAGAGCGAGGACCGTCGTGGCCCAGGCCCGGTCTGAGATGCCGAGGCGCATCTGTCCTGGACGGCGCACCATCCGCTCGACGAGGTCGAGCGGATCCTCGGCGTCCGCCCACGGCTCGAGCCCGAACAGGCCCGCTGCGTCGGGCACCCTCGGTGCCTCGAGTGCCGGCACCACGAGTACCGGGTCGCCGCGCAGGGGCAGCACCAGCAGGGTCAGCCGCTCGAGCGGCATGGCCCGGTATCCGGTCAACCACGGCAGGTCCGCACCATGGGAGAGAAGCAGGGCCTCCACAGCGAGCTCGTCCATCCTGGCCCGCACCCGGTCGAGCCGCGTGCAGCGGGCGTCGAGTGCAGGTCCTGTCGCGGTGCTCACGACCGGGTCATCCGGCCGGGACCGCTGCCACTGCGCCCACTGTCGTGTCGTCAGGCGACCGGGTCTCGAGCGCGCCCCCGGCGGCCTCCCGGGCGTGGTAGCTGGACCGGGTGAGGGGAGAAGCCTGCACGTGCGCGAACCCGAGAGCCAGACCGGCCGCTCGCATCGCGTCGAACTCCTCTGGGGTCCACCACCGGGCCACCGGCAGATGCCTCCGACTGGGGCGCAGGTACTGCCCGAGGGTCACGATGTCCACACCGACCGCTCGCAGATCGGCCAACGTGGCCAACACCTCGTCCTCCTGCTCGCCCATGCCCAGGATCATGCCCGACTTGGTGGTGAGTCCGGCGTCCTTGGCCCGTGCCAGCACGGTGAGACTCCGGGCGTAACCGGCCGACGGGCGCACCGCCCGTTGCAGGCGGGCGACCGTCTCGATGTTGTGGTTGAGCACGTCCGGGCGGGCGTCGAGGATCAGTGCGAGCGAGGCTGCCCCGCCTTTGAGGTCGGGGATGAGCACCTCGACCGAGGTGCCGGGGCTCTGTCGCCGCACGGCGGCGATGGTCTCGGCGAAGGCGCCGGCGCCACCATCGGTGAGGTCGTCGCGGGCAACCGCGGTGACCACCGCGTGGGCGAGGCCCATCCGGGCAACGGCCTCGGCAACGTGCTCCGGCTCGGCGGTGTCCAGTGGCAGCGGCCTGCCGGTGTCGACCTGACAGAAGCCACAGGCCCGGGTGCAACGCGACCCGTTGATCATGAAGGTGGCCGTGCCGTCGGACCAGCACTCGTAAATGTTGGGGCAGCCTGCCTCCTCGCACACGGTGACCAGCCCGAGACCGCGCAACCGGTGTTGAAGCCCCAGATAGTCCCCGTTCATCCGCGCCGTCACCCGCAGCCAGTCCGGCTTGCGGGCGGACAGAGCCAGCCCGCTCGCCGGATCGACGCCCGAGCGCACCAGTCGGCGTTCGAGCGGAGTGCTGCGTGCGGACGTCGCTCCGAAGGCAACCGGCACCGGCCGGACTGCGGACTCCTGCACTCCACCGGTCACCCGTTGGATGTCCTCGATCGGTCCCCAGGTGGTACGCGCGGCGTCGATCACCGCGTCGACCACCTCGGCCATCGGGAGGTCGTAGCCCTCGGCCGCGAGTGAGGTGACGGGTCGGTCGGCGATGCCGCATGGAACGATGTGGCCGAACATCGAGAGATCAGTGGAGACGTTGAGGGCGAAACCGTGGGTGGTCCGGCCCCGCGCCGTCCGCACGCCGATGGCCGCGATCTTGCGAGGCCCAGGCGACCCGGGCGCGTCGCCCAGACCGACCCAGACGCCCGGGTACCCGGGGAGTCGCCCGACCTGGTGCGCCGGGAGCCCGAGCGCCACCAGGCTGTCGATGACGACCTGTTCGACCCCGCGGACGTGGTGCGGCCCGCGGTGGGGTCCTCTGCCCACGGAGCGGACCGGGTAGCCGATCAACTGCCCCGGACCGTGATAGGTCACGTCGCCGCCGCGGTCGACACGAACGAGATCGGCTCCGATAGATGCCGGATCGGCCAGGACGTGCGTCGGATCGGCGTGGGGGCCCGTCGTGTACACGTGGGGGTGCTCGAGGAGGAGCAGGTAGTCGTCGTCCGAGCGCCCTGCGATGGCGCGCTGGAGGTCCAACGCCTCGGCATAGGGCACGAGTCCGAGCCAACGGGCCCTCATGCGCGGACGTTCCCGTCGTCCCGGAGGTGGGGGCAGATCATGGGCTGGGTCGCGCCTAGAGCTCGCCGGCCCAGTCGCGATCGTCGAGGATCTCGGACAGGCGGGAGAGGAACCGGGCCACATATGCGCCATCGACGGCGCGGTGGTCGAAGTTCATGGCGACCAGTCCGACCGAGTGGATACCGATCGACTCGGTCCCGTCCGACAGCTCGACGACCACCGGCTTCCGGGACACGCCGTCGGTGGACAGGATCGCCACCTGAGGCTGGTTGATGATCGCCCCGGTGAGCAGGGTGCCGAACGGTCCTGCGTTGGTGATGGAGAACGTCCCGTTGCTGATGTCGTCGAGGCTCAGGCGCTTGTTCCGGGCGCGGTCGGCCAGGTCATGGATCCTGCGCGCGATGCCCCTGAGGTTGAGCTCCTCGGCGTTGTGGATCACGGGGACGATCAACCCCTGGTTGTCGAGGTCAACTGCGATGCCAAGATTGATGTCGCGATGGACGATCAGGGCGTCGTCCCCGACCGATGCGTTGAGCCTCGGGTAGTCGGCGAGGGCCTCGACGGCGGCGAGGGCAGCGAAGGGGAGATAGGACAGGCCGAACCCCTCCTCCGCTCGGAATCGGTCGCCATGGGCACGCCGCACCTGCTCGACCCGCTCGTAGTCGATCTCCTTGACCATCAGGGTGTGAGGGGAGACCGCCTTCGACCGGACCATGTGCTCAGCGGTGCGACGCCGGATGTTGGTGAACGGCACGACTTCGTCCCGTGCGGCCGCACGGACGCCATCGGCATCCTGCGAGCTCGCAGCAGGTGCGGGGGGCGCGGGCGAAGCAGCCGCGGGCGGTGCGGCAGCGGGTGTGGGTGGTGCGGGTGGTGCGACAACAGCCCGGGGGGGAGCAGGTGGCGCAGTAACGGGAGCAGGTGGTGCGGCAGCGGGTGCGGGTGGTGCCGAGCGGGCCTGCGGCGCAGACGCTGGCTCGACGCGATCCACGATGCTCGGAACCGGCGAGGGATCCGCGGCCCCGCCCTGCCTCGCGATGACGGCCTCGACGTCGCTGCGGGTGATTCTCCCCTCGAGACCGGTGCCCGTGACCGTGGTCGGATCGATCCCGTGATCGGCGAGGAGCTTGCGGACCACGGGTGAGAGCACGAGTCCCGACGCGCCTTCGGACGAGGTCAGTGTCGGTCCGCGCGGTGCCGGGGACTCCGGCCGACCGGCAGTTGCCACTGGAGCGGGTCGCGCTGGCCTCTCACCCACCACCGGCTCGTCGGGCAGTTCGTGCTTGAGGCTGGCAGCCGAGGCGGGCGGCGGGGTGGCGGAGGGTCGAGCGGGCGCCGGAGTGGGTGCAGCCGTTGCAGGAGCGGGTGCGGCCGGAGTCGGCACGGTTGGAGCCGGAGCAGGAGCGGCTGCGGCCGGAGCAGGTGCGGCGGGAGCCGGAGCAGGTGCGGCGGGAGCTGGAGCCGGAGCAGGTGCGGCAGGAGCTGGAGTGGGTGCAGCCGTTGCAGGAGCGGGTGCGGCCGGAGCGGGAGCCTGCTCCCCCGCGGGGTCGATGACCGCGAGGGTCGCGCCCACGTCGACGGTGTCACCCTCCTCCACCAGGATCGAGGTCAGCACGCCCTCGGCCGGAGAAGGCACCTCGGAATCGACCTTGTCGGTGGAGACCTCGAAGAGCGGTTCGTCACGTGTCACGGTATCGCCGACCGCCTTGAACCACCGGGTGATGGTCCCCTCGGTCACCGTCTCGCCGAGCTGCGGCATGGTCACGTCAGGCAACGTGCAGTCCCCTTCCGGTCAGGGCCAGGACGGTCTCGCCGAAGGTTTCCGACAGCGAGGGGTGCGGCTGGAGGAACTCGGCGACCTCGTCGGCGGTCGCCTCCCAGTTGACCGCCAGGTATCCCGCTCCGAGCAGCTCGGTGACCCACGGTCCCACCATGTGGACGCCGAGGATCTGCCCGGTCGTGCCGTCCGCTCGGCGCTCGGCCACGATCTTGACCATCCCCTCGGTGTCGCCGATGATCCGCGCTCGGCTGTTGCCCCCGAACGGGTCCTTCTTGACCACAACGTCGAGGCCGGCCGCTCGGGCCTGCGCCTCGGTGAGGCCGGCGAACGCGACCTCGGGGTGGCAGTAGATGGCCCAGGGCACCCGGGTGTAGTCGATCGGCAAGACCGGCTCCCCCAGGATGGACTTGATTATCACGATCGCCTCAGCGAACCCCACGTGGGCGAGCTGCGGGGTTGCGGCCACCACGTCGCCAGCCGCCCACACCCGGTCGGCCGCTGTGCGCATGTAGCGGTCGGTGACGACGAACCCCTGCCCGTCGATCACCACGCCGGTGCCGTTCGCGACCAGCCCTTCGGTGCGGGGGCGTCGGCCGACCGAGACCACCACCGCCTCGACCTCCAGCCTCTCGCCGTCGCCGAACGAGACGACCGTCCCCCGACCCCCCGGGTCGGGTGTGTGCCCGTGGAGCGTCACACCCGCCTTCACGTCGATGCCGCGCTTGCGGAACGAGCGGGCGACCACCCGTGCCATGTCATCGTCGCAGGCGCTCAGGATGGAGGGCAGTGCCTCGAAGATGGTCACTGACGTGCCGAGGTCGGCGAACAGCGAGGCGAACTCGCACCCGATCGCGCCGCCACCGATGACGGCCACCGAGGCAGGGAGCCGGTCGAGGGCGAGGACCTCGTCCGAGGTCATCACGACCGTTCCATCGATGTCGAAGCCGGGGACGGTGCGTGGCACCGACCCCGCGGCAAGGACGACGTCGGATCCGGTGATCTCGATGGTGTCGCCGTCGTTGCCGGCGATGCGCACCCGCCGGTCGGGAAGCAGGGTCCCGCTGCCGCCGTACATGGCGACCCCCCTGCCCCTGAGCAGGCCTTCGAGACCCCTGAACAGCTGATCGACCACCTCTTGCTTGCGTTTCTGGCTCACCGAGAAGTCGACCGTCGGATCGGAGGGCTGGGCCCCGGCGGAGATCCCGAAGTCGGGTGCCGAGCTCACCGTGCGGTAGACCGCGGCGGTCTCGAGGAACTCCTTGGCGGGGACGCACCCGCGGTGGAGGCAGGTGCCGCCGACCTTGTCGTGCTCGATCAGGGCGACCGACATCCCGGCTGCGGACGCGTAGAGGGCGGTGGCGTACCCTCCGGGACCACCTCCGATGATCACCACATCGAAGTGCTCCTGTGATCCCGCCCCTGCGTCGACTCCCCCCGGTGTTGTCTGTTGCCTTGCCACCTCGGGTGTCGTGGGTACCACCTCCATCGGACGCGTCCGTCGCCGTCGGGTCGCAGACCAGCCTATCGGCCGCGGCCGGCGGCCCAATTCAGTCCCTGGTCCCGTCAGGCCGCAATTCTGCGGTCCCCGGGCCCCGACCTCCCGATGATCGGATCGGTGGTGACGAGCGGCCCGGTGTTGGCGGCAGCGACAGTGGCGTGCCGCCGCTACTTGGGCGGCATCCTGATGCCACCGTCGAGGCGGATGACCTCGGCGTTGAGATAGCTGTTGGCGACGATGTGGGCTACCAGCTCGCCGTACTCAGCCGGATTGCCGAGGCGCTTGGGGAAGTTGACCGACTCGGCAAGCGTGCTGCGGGCTTCGTCCGGGAGCATGGCCAACAGCGGTGTGTCGAAGAGACCCGGGGCGATGGCCACCACGCGGATCCCGACCACCGCCAGGTCCCGCGCTGCCGGCAGGGTCATCCCGACCACGGCTCCCTTGGAGGCCGAGTAGGCGAGCTGACCGATCTGTCCGTCGAAGGCGGCCACCGAGGCAGTGTTGACGATCACGCCCCGCTCGCCGTTTTCCAGGGGCTCGACCGTGGACATGACCGACGCAGCCCTGGTCATGACGTTGAACGTCCCGGTCACGTTGAGGTTCTGGATGAACTGGAACGGCTCGAGGTCATGGGGCGAGCCGTCCCGGTTGATCACCCGCCCGACCCACCCGGTCCCGGCGCAGTTGACCGCGATCCGCAGCGTGCCACTCTCGGCCGCCCGGTCGATCGCCTTCTGGCAGTCGGCGGGGTCGGTCACGTCGCCGGCCACGCAGGTGGTCGATCCACCGATCTCGGCGACGACCTCCTTGGCCCGCGCCTCGTTCCGGTCGAACACGGTGACCCGGACGCCCAAGGCCGCGAGCTTGCGCGCCGTGGCCTCGCCGAGGCCGGAGGCCCCGCCGGTGATGATTGCGGAACAGCCGTTGATCTCCATGCCGGCAGGTTACGAGAGCCGTGGCCCCCTGCCAACACGAGCGTCGCGGCACCCAGGGCACGACCGCCGCCAGGGATCGGGCAGGACCGGGCAGGACCGGGCAGGACCGGGCAGGCGGGCTACTGCCTGGCCGCCGCCTGGGTGGCCAGCAGATCGACCACATCGTTCATCCGGTCGCCGGAGTGCCCCTTGACCCACCCGAAGGTGACCGGTCGGTCGGACTCGAGCGCAAGGGGGAGGAGGGTCTCCCACAGGTCCCGGTTGGCGACCGGCTTGCCCTGTGAATTTCTCCATCCGCGCCGCAACCACCCGGCCCACCAGCGCTGCTCGAAGCAGTTGACCACGTAGGTCGAGTCGCTCGTCACGTGCAGCGGCCCGGGGAGGGACTCGAGCGCCCGGATGACCGCGGTGACCTCCATCCGCTGGTTGGTGGTGTGCGGCTCCCCCCCGGAGTCGCACGGCCCGTCGTCCACTGCCCACGCCCACCCGCCGGGCCCGGGATTCCCGAGGCAGGACCCGTCGGTGTAGACGACGGTCTGCGAGCCGTGGTCGGTGGGGGCGCTCATCGGGACAGCATGCCCGACCGGGCCGGGTGCCCGGCGCACCGCCAACCGGCTCGTGACTTTGCCCCGCAGGTGAGCAGTGGGAGCATGGACACGATGCTGTTCGACGGTGTTGCCCATCAACTGCCCGACAACGACCCCGAGGAGACCGCGGAGTGGCTTGCCGCGTTCGACGACATCGTCGGGGCCCGCGGACGGAACCGTGCCCGCTACCTCCTCATGCGCCTGCTCGAACGGGCAGGCCAGACCCACGTCGACTTCCCCGCCACCGTATCGACCCCCTACGTCAACACCATCCCTTCCGATGTCGAGCCGGAGTTCCCCGGCGACGAGCACCTCGAGCGCCGCATCCGCGCCTTCATCCGGTGGAACGCCGCGGTCATGGTGGTCAGGGCCAACATCCGCTCGGAGGCGATCGGCGGCCACCTCTCCACCTACGCCAGCTCCGCCGCCCTCTACGAGGTCGGCTTCAACCATTTCTTCCGCGGCAAGGACGACGGCGCACCCGGTGACCAGGTCTACTTCCAGGGCCATGCCTCACCTGGCATCTACGCGCGGGCCTTCGTGGAAGGTCGCCTGACCGAGGAGCAGCTGGACAACTTCCGGTTCGAGGTGGGTGGGAACGGACTCTCGTCCTATCCCCACCCGCGCCTGATGCCCGACTTCTGGGAGTACCCGACGGTGTCGATGGGGCTCGGTCCGATCAACGCCATCGCCCAGGCCCACCTGAGCAGGTACCTCGAGGCCCGGGGGCTGGCCGAGACCGCCAACAGCCGGGTCTGGGGCTTCGTCGGCGACGGCGAGTTCGACGAGCCCGAGACCATCGGCCTCCTGGGCATGGCCGGCCGGGAGCACCTCGACAACCTGACCCTCGTGGTCAACTGCAACCTGCAGCGGCTGGACGGCCCGGTCCGGGGCAACGGCAAGGTCATCCAGGAGTTCGAGGCGCTCTTCCGTGGGTCCGGGTGGAACGTGATCAAGGTCATCTGGGGGCGCACCTGGGACGAGCTGCTGGCGCGGGACGTCGACGGCGTCCTCGTGGCCAAGATGAACTCCACCGTCGACGGCGCATTCCAGAAGTTCGCGACCGAGTCGGGCGCCTACATCCGGGACCACTTCTTCGGTCCCGACCCCCGTCTGCGGGCCCTGGTCGAGCACCTGAGCGACGAGGAGCTGCAGAGTCTTCCCCGCGGGGGCCACGACTACCGGAAGCTGTATGCCGCCTATCAGGCGGCCACCGAGCACGTCGGAGCGCCCACCGCCATCCTGGCCAAGACGGTCAAGGGGTGGACCCTCGGACCCGAGATCGAGGCGCGCAACGCCACCCACCAGATCAAGAAGATGACCAAGGCCCAGCTGCGCGCCCTTCGCGATCGCCTCTTCCTCCACGAAGAGATCGCCGAGGAGGACCTCGACGCCGAGCTGCCCCCCTACTACCGGCCCCCTCCCGACGCCCCTGCGAGCCGCTACCTCGCCGAGCGGCGGCGGATCCTCGGTGGTCCGCTCCCCCGCCGGGTGGACCGGGCCGCAGCCCTGCCTGCCCCGGAGCCTGCCGCATTCGCCGACCTCCTCGCCGGCTCCGGCCGCCAGGAGGTCTCGACCACCATGGCCTTCGCCCGGCTGCTGCGCACCCTCACCCGCGACCCGGTCATCGGAAGGCGGATCGTCCCGATCATTCCCGACGAGGCCCGCACCTTCGGCCTCGAGTCGCTGATCAGCGAGGTCCAGATCTACGCCCCGGACGGGCAGCGGTACACCCCGGTCGACGCCGGCCTCCCCCTCCACTACGCGGAGAGTGCCACCGGCCAGATCCTCGAGGAGGGGATCACCGAGGCCGGTGCGACGGCCACCTTCACCGCGGCGGCCACCGCGTACGCCACCTGGGGGGAGTCCCTCATTCCCTGCTACCTCTTCTATTCGATGTTCGGCTTCCAACGGGTCGGCGATCTGCTCTGGGCGCTCGGCGACAGTCGGGGCCGCGGGTTCCTCCTCGGGTGCACGGCCGGCCGGACCACGCTCAACGGAGAGGGCCTCCAGCACCAGGACGGTCACTCGCTGCTCCTCGCCTCGGTGGTCCCGACCGTGGTCGCCTACGACCCCGCGTTCGCGTACGAGGTCGCGATCATCATGGAGGACGGGATCCGGCGGTTCACCGGTCCCGACCCCGAGGACCGCTACTGGTACCTCACCCTCTACAACGAGAACTACCCGATGCCGGCGCTCCCCACGGACCCCGACGAAGCGACACGGGTCCGCCTCGGAACGATCCAGGGCCTCTACCGGTTCGCAGAGGTCGCGCCCGATGTCGCCGGGCGCCCCGAGGCGGCGACGGCGCCCCGGGCCACACTGCTCTTCTCGGGCACCGCCTGGCTGGCAGCGACCGAGGCCCGCCGGCTGCTGGCCGACGACTGGGGGGTGGCCGCGGAGATCTGGTCGGTGACCTCCTACAAGTCGCTACGCGAAGAGGCCCTGGCCGTCGAGCGGTGGAACCGCCTCCATCCGGGGTCCGTCCCCCGGGTCCCGTACGTGACCGAGAGCCTGGCCGGGTCGGACGGGCCGATCGTGGCCGTGACCGATTTCCTCCGGGCCGTTCCCGACCAGGTCGCACGCTGGATGCCCCGGCGGTACTGCTCGCTCGGCACCGACGGGTTCGGCCGTTCCGACACCCGCGACGTGCTCCGCCGCCACTTCGAGACCGACGCCGCCCATCTGGTGGTGGCTGTGCTCGACGGGCTGGCCGCCGACGGCACGATCCCGTCGGGCACCGTGGCCGATGCGATCGCCAAGTTCGGCATCGACGCCGACGCCGACGACCCCTGGTCGGGCTGAGCCGGGGGCGGCGTTCCGACCTCCCGAGTAGCCTGCGGGGGTGCTCTCGCCCACGGGCAGACCTGAAGCCGACGAGCTGCTCTCGTCCGACCCGCTTGCCCTGCTCATCGGGATGATCCTCGATCAGCAGGTCCCCTTCGAGCGTGCGTTCAGCGCGCCGAGCGACCTCCGGGACCGGCTCGGCGGACAGCTCGACCCGGCAGCGATCGCCGCCATGCCGCCCGACGAGCTGGCCGAAGTGTTCGCGGCCAGACCCGCTCTCCACCGGTTCCCGCGGTCCATGGCCGGGCGGGTCCAACAGGTCTGCGAGGTGATCATCTCGACCTACGGCGGGGATACAGCCGCCATCTGGACCTCGGCGGCCGACGGCAAGGCACTCATGGCCAACCTCCGGTCCCTCCCCGGCTTCGGCGAGCAGAAGGCCAAGATCTTCGTGGCGCTGCTCGCGAAGCAGTTCGGCGTGCGGCCCCCGGGTTGGGAGGCGGTCGCCGCTCCCTACGGCGAGTCCGGCACGTACCGCTCGGTGGCGGACATCGACTCACTGGAGGCGTTGCAGAAGGTCCGCCAGTTCAAGCGGCAGGCGAAGGCCGAGGCACGGGCCAAGGCCTCCCCGCCTGGGTGAGCGGCCCGTCCGGTCGGGCGCAGGACTGGGGGCTCGATGCCCGCCGGCTCTATCTCTGCACCCCGGACCGCCCCGACATCGAGCGGTTCGTCGGCCGCTGCGTCGAGGGGGGCGTCGACATCGTGCAGCTGCGCGAGAAGCACCTGCCCGATGCCGGGGTCGTGACCCGGGCCGCTCTGGTCCAGCGGGTCTGCGCCGGCCTCGGGGTGCCCTTCATCCTCAACGACCGGCCCGACCTGGCTGCCGAGGTGGGTGCCGACGGTGTCCATGTCGGCCAGGACGACGCCACCCCCGAGCAGGCTCGTGCCGTGGTCGGCGAGGAGGCCCTCGTCGGGCTCTCGACCCACGCACCCGATGAGCTCGAACGGGCCGTGGGCTCCGCGTCTACGGGTGCTCCGGCACCGGTCGACTACCTCTCCGCCGGACCGGTCGTCCCCACTCCGACCAAACCGGGACGGTCGGGGACCGGGCTCGGGTACGTGGGGCTGGCCGCCGCCCGGTCGCCCTGGCCGGTGTGGGTGACCGGCGGAGTCACCCCGGACCGGGTGGACGGCCTGGTGGCATCCGGGGCCCGCCACTTCGTGGTCGTGCGCTGGTTGACCACGGCCGACGATCCCAGAGCGGCCGCCCGTTCCCTCAAGGACCGGATCGATCGGGCACTCTCCTCGGCGGGCTCGGAAGCCGTCGGATCGGGGGACCCGTCGGGCACTCGGTGACCGCGGTCAGAGGCGGGTGGGTCGCTACGCGGTGCTCACGGACTCGAGGACGGGGGAACGCTGACCACCTTGGAGTTGGCCGGCAGGACGACCGGCGGAGAGGTCCCGACGTCCGAGATGGCGAGAGAGAGGTCGCCGGTCGGGGTTGTCGCTGCGAAGTTCGCCACGTAGTTCCCGCCCACGGTGAAGGTGAGCTTGTCCGGCTGCCCACCCGTGGTGAGGGTCATTGTCGTGGTCGATCCGGACCTCTGCACATTGGTGCCCCTGCTGTAGAAGGGGAGATAGGTGTGCGCCGGGTCGATCGCGATGGCGCCCTGGCTCGGCTGGCTGTAGAGGGTCAGGTGCGAGGGGCCGTGGGACGCGTCACGGTCACGCTCTGGTACTCGGTTGAGCCGATGATCGCGATGTAGGTCCGACGCGAACCGCTCTGCACGTAGCCGCCGAGCCGGTCGGGCGCCTGGAAGACGAGATGGGCGACCTGATTGCCCTGCGGGGACCTCTCGGAAAGGACCTCGGTGTAATTGGGGGACGCCAGGGTGAAATAGACCGCCTGAGACAGTGGGGCACCGCTCGAGGTGGCCCCGACGGCGGCGCCTGCGCCGGACGCGACGAGCAGGAGAGCCAGGAGGAGGAAGCCGACGGCTCGCCGCATCGCCTAGATGCCGATGCGCTGGGCCAACAGCTCCCGGTGATAGGAGGGGTCGCCGAGCATGAGCTCCGAGGACTTGGCCCGCTTGAAGTAGAGGTGCGCAGGGTGCTCCCAGGTGAACCCGATGCCGCCGTGGATCTGGATCGTCTCGGCGGCCGCATGGAAGTAGGCCTCGGAGCAGTAGGACTTCGCCAGACTGGCCACGACCGGGAGCTCGTCGGAGTCCTCCGACGCGGCCCAGCCGGCGTAGTAGGCGGCGGACTTGGCGGACTCGACCTCGAGCAGCATGTCGGCGCACTTGTGCTTGATGGCCTGGAAGCTGCCGATCGGGCGCCCGAACTGGATCCGGGTCTTGGCGTACTCGACCGACCGGTCCAGGCAGCTCTGGGCACCGCCCACCTGCTCCGCGGCCAGGGCCACCGCGGCCAGGTCGAGCGTCTTGGTCAGGCCGGCGCCGGCGCCGCCGTCGGTGCCGATGAGCCAGGCCGGTGTGCCGGCGAACTCGAGCCGGGCCTGCTTGCGGGTCTGGTCCATGGTGGCGAGCGGCGTCCGGGTGAGTCCCTCGGCATCGCCCTTGACGCCGAAGAGGGAGAGGCCTGCCGGCGTGCGCCCGACCACCAGCACGAGACCGGCGACATGGCCGTCGACCACGAATGACTTGTGGCCGTCGAGCGTCCACCCGTCGTCCGCGGGTGACGCGACGAGGGTGATCCCGTCCGCGTCCCATCGGCCCGAGTCCTCGGTGAATGCCAGCGTGGCGATGGTCTCGCCCCCGGCGATGCCCGGCAGCAGGTACTCCTGCGCCTTCTGGTCGCCTGAGGTGAGCAGGGCGTTGGTGGCCAGCGCCACAGTGGAGAAGAAGGGAGCGCAGAGCAGCGAGGCACCCATCTCCTCGAGCACCACGATGAGCTCGACGTAGGAGAAGCCGGAGCCGCCGAACTCCTCGGGGATGATCAGGGACTGGAGGCCGAGTTGCTCGGCCATCAGCGTCCAGACCGCGGGGTCGTAGCCCTCGCTGGTCTCCATCAGGCGGCGGACCTCGGTCTCGGGGGACTTGTCGTCGAGGAATCGCCGCACCGACCTGCGGAGCTCGTCCTGCTCCTCACTGAAGGCGAAATTCATCCGGTTCTCCATCCCGATGCGCCCCGACCGGGGCGGCGCGCCCGTCTCCCAGGCCCGCATCTGTCTACCAGACCGGCGTCGGTAGGGACCACCGGGGGGCCCACTACGCTCGGCCGCAGGAGGTGCCCATGCCCGAGACCATCATCGACTACCAGGACACGGCCGTCGAGGTCCACCGGGTCGTCGTCGGCCCGGTGGACAACAACGTCTACATCGTGCGGTGCAGGGAGACCGGTGAGGCCGCGCTCATCGACGCCGCCAACGAGCACGACCTGCTCCTCGAGCTCTGCCGGTCGCTCGGGGTACGCCAGGTCGTCGAGACCCACGGTCACTGGGACCACATCCAGGCCGTGGAGGCCGTGCGGGACGCCGGATTCGAGGTCGCGGTGACCCGGGCCGATGCCGACATGCTGCCCGCCTACGACCAGATCCTCGAGGACGAGTCGGTGCTCCAGGTGGGCCGCCTGCGTGTGGCCACCATCGCGACCCCCGGTCACACCCCGGGTTCGATGTGCTTCGCCGTGGAGGGGACTCCGCTGCTCTTCAGCGGGGACACCCTCTTCCCGGGGGGGCCTGGCAACACCTCGTTCGACCACTCCGACTTCGGGACCATCATCACCTCCATCGAGGGCCGGCTGTTCGGCGCGTTCGATCCGGACACCATCGTCCTCCCCGGCCACGGGGCGGGCACGACGATCGGCGCCGAGTCCCCCCACCTGGCCGAGTGGGTCGACCGGGGGTGGTGACCCCCGTCGCTTGGTCGAGGCCCGGACGGGCGGTCGCGCTCAGAGGGCGGTGGAGGGCCGGCGGGGTTCGCGGATGACCTCGATCTCGGGCGGGAGCCCGGTGATCGACACCCCGCCGGTGACCCCGCTCCCCACCTCGACGGTCACCCGCGAGCCGGCCAACGGGATGCCCTCGACCTTGAGGTAGCCGATGGTCTCGGGCAGGTTGGGTGAGAGCCAGATCTTGCCGTAGGGGATCCAGGGGTCGAGGCGGAGCAGGGTGCGGAGGCAGAGCAACGGGGAGGCCGCCGCCCACGCCTGGGGCGAGCACGAGGTCGGGTAGCCGACCGGAACGGTGAGCTCGTCGCGGTCGAGGCCGCTGAAGAGCTCCGGCAGGCGGCCTCCCTGGACGGACGCTGCGTCGAGCAGCCCGAAGATGAGCTGTTGGGCCGCGCCGTCGAAGCCGTAGCGGGCCAGGCCGGCGGCCACGATGGTCGTGTCGTGCGGCCAGACCGACCCGCAGTGGTAGCTGATCGGGTTGTAGCCCCCGTTGTCGCGACAGAGCGTGCGCAGCCCCCACCCGGTGAACATCGAAGGGGACACCAGCGCCTCGGCCACCCGTCGGGCCTTGTCCTCGTCGACGATCCCGGTCCACAGACAGTGGCCGACGTTGGAGGTGAGCGAGTCGATCGGTTTCTTGTCCGCGTCGAGGCCGACCGTGTACCACCCCTTGTCCTCGAGCCAGAAGTCGCGGTTGAACGCGGCCTTCAAGTCGGCCGCCTTCGTCCGGAACCGGTCGTAGGTGGCGGTGTCGCCGACCTCGAAGGCGAAGTGGGCGCTCGCCAGGTACGCCCCGTAGGTGTACGCCTGCACCTCGCAGAGGGCGATCGGGGCCTCGGCCACCCGGCCGTCCCCGTAGCGGATCCCGTCCCAGCTGTCCTTCCAACCCTGGTTGGCGAGCCCGCGGTCGGTGGCCCGCCGGTACTCGACGTAGCCGTCGCCGTCGGCGTCGCCGAATTGCTCGATCCACTCGATGGCCCGGTGCGCGTTGGGCAGCAACTCGTCGACCAGCTCGCGGGCGACGCCCCAGCGCCGCATCTCGCCGAGCAGCATCACGAACAGCGGGGTGGCGTCCGCGGTCCCGTAGTAGATGCTGCCGCCCCCGAGCGAGAGCGACGCCGCGTCCCCGAAGCGCATCTCGTGGAGGATGCGCCCCGGCTCCTCGTCGTGCTTCGGGTCGACGTCGGTACCTTGGAACCGGGCCAGGGTCTGGAGCACCCCGCGGGCCAGGTCGGGGTCGACGAGCAGGGCCATCCAGGCAGTGAGCAGGGAGTCCCGACCGAAGACGGTCATGAACCACGGCGCCCCGGCCGCCACCACCACCCGCTCGGGGTAGTCGGGGTCGAAGATCCTGAGTGCACCGAGGTCCTCGGCGCTGCGGGCCACGACCTCCTTGAGCACGGGGTGGTCGGTCTCGACCTGGGGGACCTGGCGGCGCCACTCGGCCAGGCGCTCGGAGGGGATGGCCTGCTCGACGGGCTCCCCGCACCGGTACTTCGGCGAGAAGACGGCGCCCTCGATGACCGGGCCGACCTCCACGCAGGTCGACCACTCGCCGCGGGCCGGGACCACGATCTCGTAGGTGGCCAGTCCCGGCGCCACCGCGACCGTACCGTCGGTCCGGATCTCGACCCCCCGGGTCACCCCGCCCCTCCGATAGGTGTAGGTGAGGGTGGCCGCCGACCCGGTCCCGGAGGACCCCGGATCATGCGGTCCGTCCACGGACGTTGTCATCTCGCCGTTGAGCGGCGCGCTCGCCGCCCGCCCCTCCTTGACCGCGAACAGGTCGGCGAAGTCGACGTCGAGGAGGATCTCGAGGGTGCAGGCGGTCGCCTCGTCGGAGAAGTTGCGCAGGGTCAACACCTCCCGCATGCCCCGTCCCACGTGGCGGCTGCGGAAGATCATCAGCGTCGAATCGGCGCGGCCGGGTGCGGGCAGGTTGCGCGAGACGAACGTCGCCGAGAAGGGATCGTCGCTCAGGCCGGCGAGCGGCTCGGTGCGGATCCCGTTGATGAGGACCTCGAAGCGGGAGAGGATCCGGGTGTCCCGCACGAAGAGGCCCTGGGCCGACCCCGGAGAGATGTCACCGGCGCTGCCACTGATGGCGAAGGTCGACTCGTCGACGAGGGTGACCTGGCCCGATCCGGAGAGCATGGTGACCGGACCGGCGTAGTTCCAGGGGTCGGTCATGAGGGTACCGTACCGGTTGACCTGGGGATCGACCCAATTCTCCCACGTCCTTCCCGCTGTCGGTATTCTCACTACCGGCGTAGGAGAAATACCCGCGAGGGGCTACAATCACGATGGTGCCGCCCGACTCCCCGAACCTCTCCCCACCCCTCCTCGAGGTCGTCGGGCTCTGCGCTTCGGTCGAGGGGCAGCCCATCCTGCGCGGGGTGGACCTCGCCGTCGAGGCCGGCCAGGTCCACGCGCTCATGGGCCCGAACGGCTCGGGCAAGTCGACCCTGGCAAACGTGCTGCTCGGCAACCCCGCCTACGCGGTCACCAGCGGCTCGATCCGGTTCCGCGGCGAGGACATCACCGCCTGGCCGACCGACGTCCGCGGCAAGGCCGGGATCTTCCTGGCCTTCCAGGACCCGGAGTCGATCGGGGGGGTGTCGGTCATCCAGTTCCTCCGCCAGGCCCTCTCCGCCCGCCGCGGCGTCGACCTCTCGGTCCTCGAGGTCCGGCTCATGATGATGGAGTGGATGGACAAGCTGGGTATGGACCCCGCCTTCGGCGAGCGCCACCTCAACGAGGACTTCTCGGGCGGCGAGAAGAAGCGCAATGAGATCCTGCAGATGGCCATGCTCGAGCCGGAACTGGCCGTGCTCGACGAGACCGACTCGGGGCTCGACGTCGACGCCCTCCGCACAGTGGCCCGCGGCGTGCGCACCGTTCGGGAGACCCGTCCCGAGATGGGAGTGCTCGTGATCAGCCACTACGAGCGCATGCTCGAAGAGCTGTCGGCCGACGTGGTCCACCTGCTCGTCGACGGGGTCATCGTCGCAGAAGGCGGGCCCGAGCTCGCCGGCAGGCTCGAGGTGGAGGGATACGACACGTGGCGGAGCTGACCCGGGCCCGCATCGACGCCGCCTCGGTGGCCAAGGACTTCCCCCTCCTGTCGGTGGAGGTCCACGGCCGGCCGATCACCTATCTCGACTCGGCCGCGTCCTCGCAGCGACCCACCGCGGTGCTCGACGCCATGCGTGAGTACGACGAGACGACCCACGCCAACGTGCACCGGGGCGTCTACAGCATCGCCGAGGAGGCCACCCGCCGGTTCGAGGCTGCCCGGGTCAACGTGGGCCGGTTCATCGGTGCTCCCGACCCGGCCCGCGAGATCGTCTTCACCAAGAACGCGACCGAGGCCCTCAACCTGGTCGCCCACGCATGGGGCCGCACCCATCTGCAGCGCGGCGACGTGGTGGTCCTGACCGAGATGGAGCACCACGCCAACATCGTGCCGTGGCACATGCTGGCCGCCGAGCGGGGCATCGAGCTGCGGTGGGTGCCGATCGATGACGACGGCTTCCTCGTCCTCGACGATCTCGCCCGGATCCTCGAGGGCGCCAAGGTCCTCGCGGTCACCTGCATGTCCAACGTCCTCGGCACCCTCACCCCGATGGCCGCCATGGCCGCGGCCGCCCATGCCGCCGGGGCGATCGTGGTGGCCGACGCATGCCAGTCCGTACCCCATCTGCCGACGGACGTGGTCGCACTCGGGGTCGACTTCCTGGCCTTCAGCGCGCACAAGATGCTGGGGCCGACGGGGATCGGCGTGCTCTGGGGCCGTGCCGAGTTGCTGGCCAGCCTGCCGCCGTTCCTCGGTGGTGGGGAGATGATCCTCGACGTGCGCAAGGACGGCTTCACCCCCAACGACATCCCCTGGCGCTTCGAGGCGGGAACCCCGCCCATCACCGAGGCCATCGGCCTCGGTGCCGCCGTCGACTACCTGCGGGCGGTGGGCATGGATGCCGTGCGAGAGCACGAGATGGCCCTGACCGGATACGCCCTGGGCGCGCTCCATGAGCGATTCGGCGACGGCATCCGGATCTTCGGTCCGTCGGGGTGCGCCGAGCGGGGCGGCGTCGTGTCCTTCGCCCTCGGCGACCTCCATCCGCACGACATCTCCCAGATCCTCGACGAGTACGGGGTCTGCGTGCGGGCCGGCCATCACTGCGCCAAGCCCCTCATGCGGCGCCTCGGGGTGGCCGCCACCGCCAGGGCCTCGTTCGCCATCTACAACGACGAGGACGACGTGGACGCGCTGGTCGAGGCCCTCGACGCGGCCGCGAGGTTCTTCGAATGAGCGGGCACCGGTAGGCTGACCGTCTGATGCCCGGTCTCGAAGACCTCTATCGCGAAATCATCCTCGACCACTACCGCTCGCCCCGGAACCGGGGGGAGCTGGAGGCGCCACCCGCCACCCGTGCGGAGGGGTTCAACCCACTCTGCGGGGACGAGATCGTGGTCACGCTCATGGTCGACGGCGGGGCGGTGACGGACATCAAGTTCGCCGGGACCGGGTGCTCGATCAGCCAGTCCTCCGCATCGCTGATGTCGGCCGCGGTCAAGGGACGGCCGGTTCCCGAGGTGCGCGACCTGATCAGAACCTTCAAGGGCATGATGTCGATCCACGAGTCGACCCTCCCCTCCGCCGGCGGGGCGGGAACCAACGGCCTCGCTGAGCCGGCCGAGCCCGAGGTCATCGACGTCGACGCGCTCGGCGAGCTCGCCGCGCTCCAGGGTGTGGTCAAGTTCCCGGTGCGCATCAAATGCGCCACGCTCAGCTGGAACACGCTGGCCGAGGGGCTCGACGCCTCCGAGTCCCCCTCCTGAGGGAGCCCAACGGGGAGCGGGGATGAGCAGCAAGAACCCCGTGTGACCTGGACGCATGCCCAGACAGGTTGGGGAATCGTTTGGACGCGGTCAACGTGTGCGATGTCCCATGGAGGAGGATTCAGCTTCCCTGGTTGCTCGGAGCGGATGACATGACCCGATTTTTCTTGCTCTGTGGTTGCTAAATCCTTCAGACGGCCATAATTTATTCTCCATAGTTGCTATAAAGCACCAATATATGCTCTATAGTTGCTTACATGCCTGCCAGACAGCCCAATTCTCGGTCTAGAGTTGCTGGCGAGCCGGTGGCTCATCCAGCCGGCTCGGTCATCATTGCGACTCCCCAGAACAAGGCCGGGCTTTCGCGCCAAGAAAAGGCTGGGACCGCGTTCCGAGCGGCGCCAGGTGTGTACGTGGTGGGGTCGACGCTTCCTCGGGAAGCGGCGGTCAGGCACCATCGACTCGCGATCATCGCGGCGGTCTGGCCCAAAGCGGTGCTCTGCGACCGCACCGCTTTGGCAGGCGGCGAACCTGTCGACGGATGGGTCTTCGTCGCACACCCGGAGCCGCGACGTCACGCCGACCTCCAGCTGCCTGGCGTCACGATCTCCGTCCGAGTCGGTCCGGGAGCTCTGCCTGGCGACATGGAGATGCCGCAAGGGCTGTACCTATCCGGGGTCGCTCGCAAGCTGGTGGAAAACGTCAGCCTCCGGGGACGCCCTCCCCAGGATCGACCCGCCCGCCAGGCCGGCACCGCTGCCACGGAGGACGAGATCGATAGCCTGGCGAGGCGCGGAGGCGCCGGAGTGATCCGCGACGTGCTCAGCCAGTTGGACTTGATCGCCGGCCATCTACCGAGGACCCCCGTCAGGGTGGTTCGGGAGCGGCTCGGGGCCGTCCTCGGAACGTTCAGCGACCTGACGCCGGCATCAGAGCGGCTCGCCGCACGGCTGTCGGGAGAGCCCTACGACGAACACCGCCTGGCGATGTTTCGCGGTCTTGCTGAACTGCTCTCGGAATTGGCGCCCGAGCCGCGACCCGCGCTCGGTGACCCGAGCCGGTGGACCTGGGAGCCCTTCTTCGAAGCCTACTTCTCGAACTTCATCGAGGGGACCCAGTTCGGCGTTGACGAGGCACGCCGGATCGCCCTCGAAGGCGAGATCCCGCCTGAACGCCCCGCGGATGCGCACGACGTCGAGGCCACGTACCGCATCGTGTCTGGTCCCAGCTCCAACAGCCTTGCGGCCAGCAACGCCGACGAATTGGTCGAGTTGCTTCGCGAGCACCACCGCGTCTTGATGGCCGCCAGGCCCGACAAGCATCCTGGCGTCTTCAAAGAGCGGCCGAACTACGCGGGTGGCTACGCCTTTGTCGAGCCGACCCTCGTGGAAGGAACGCTGCGGCGTGGGTTCGATGTGTTCCGGCCGATCACTGATCCATTCCAGCGAGCGGTTGCAGTCATGCTTCTTGTCACGGAGTGTCATCCGTTCGACGACGGAAATGGGAGGGTGGCCAGGATCATGGCGAACGGCGCCCTGTCCGCGGCCGGTCAGATCCGTATCGTGATCCCGACCCTGTACCGAACCAACTACATGGTGAGCCTTGCTGGCGTGAGTAACCAGAACGGCCGAGGGGAAACGCTCGTCGCCGTTCTCCAATTCGCGCAGAAGTGGACCGGTGCGGTCGATTGGACAAGCTTCGAAGGATCAAACGACACGCTGCGTCGTCTTGACGCGTACATGGATCCCGTACTCGCCGACGCGTCGGGAATCAGGCTGCGACTTCCTTAGCAGGGAGTCGCGCCATCTTCGTAGAGGGAGCCGCACACTCGCTCCGACCCCTCGCCTGGCTCCTGTCCCTGCACTCTGCTGAACGTTGGTGCGGTCCCAAACGGTGGTTCGAATCCGAGTCCCCCACGTGACGGGACTCTGCGGGCTCAGCCGTAGGCCGCGTACCCGGACCGGTCGACGGTCTCGGCCAGATCGCTCCCGCCGGTCGCCACCACCCGCCCATCGGACAGGACGTGGACAACGTCCGGGTGGAGCACGTCGAGCAGGCGCCGGAAGTGGGTGATGGCCAGCACCCCGAGTCCCCACTCGGTGGTCGCGGCCTGGACCCGGCGACCCACGTCGGTCAGAGCGTCGACGTCGAGACCGGAGTCGATCTCGTCGAGCACGGCGAACCGGGGGCGGAGCACCCCCATCTGGAGCGTCTCGTTGCGCTTGCGCTCGCCGCCGGAGAGATCCACGTTGAGCGGCCGGTCGAGGAAGCGCTCTTCGAACCCGATCCGGCGCGCCTCGGTGTGCAGGCGCTCGGAGATGTCGAGGTCGGCGTCCCCGGGTGGCTCGCCGGCGACGGGCGCTCGGGCGCAGGTCAACGACCCGACCAGCGAGACCCCGGGTACCTCGATCGGGTGCTGCATGGCCAGGAAGAGACCGGCCCGTGCCCGCCGCCAGGTCGGGAGAGCCAAGATGTCGACCCCGTCGAGGATGACCGAGCCCTCGATCACCTCGTAGCCCGGTCGGCCCATGAGGACGTGGGCCAGGGTGCTCTTGCCGGAACCGTTCGGTCCCATCACCGCATGGACCTCACCGCTGCGCACGGTGAGGCTGACCCCACGAAGGATCTCCCGTCCGGGGACGCCGGCCCGGAGGCCCTCGATGCGCAGCCCGTCCGTGCTCACGGTAGGACCACCGAGACGTCGTCCCCCTCGACCACCACGCGGTAGACCGGTACGGCCCGGGTGGCCGGGAGCGAGCAGGGCTCGCCCGTCCGCAGGTCGAACGTCGAGCCGTGCTTGGCGCATTCGATCTCGCACTCGTCCGGCCACACCTCGCCGTCGGCCAGCGAGAAGTCTTCGTGGCTGCAACGGTCACCCACGGCGTAGAAATCCTGGCCGATACGGACGAGGGCCACCCGACGGCCGGCCACGTCGAACCGCCGGGCCTCACCGGACGCCAGGTCGTCGCGCGCACAGAGTCGGGCCGTGACGGCGGCCGCGCCGTCGGTCACCGATCCGGTCCCGGGATCATCCACCGGTCACCCCGGAGCGCTCCGCCAGCGAGCGCCCCACCAGGGCCCGGGCACCGGGCACCGGGACCAGGTCGGCGATGCTGTCGAAGAAGCCTGCCACGATGAGCTGCTCAGCGCGGCCCGGCTCGATGCCCCGCGACTCGAGGTAGTAGAGCTGGTCCTCGTCGACCGGTCCCACCGTTGACGCGTGACTGCACCGTACGTCGTTCTCCTCGATGTCGAGATTCGGCACCGAGTCGGCATGGGCACCCTCGTCGAGCACCAGGTTGTGATTGGTCTGCATGGCCTCCGTTCGCACGGCTCCGCGCGCCACGCGGATGAGCCCGCTGTAGACCGAGTGCGAGGTGTCGGCCACCGCGCCCATGAACAGCAGGTCGCTGCTGGTCTTCGGGGCACGGTGGTCCTGCAGCGTCCGGAAGTCGAGCATCTGGTTGCCACGGCCGATGAAGGCGGCACGCAACCGGCTGGTTCCCGACTCGCCCTCGAGGATCGAATCGGTGCGGAGCCGGGCGTAGCCGCCGCCGAGCGCCACTGCGTAGCTGGACAGGGAGGCCCGGGCGCCGATGGTGCTGGTCTGGTTTGCGATCTGCCAGGTGGCCGCACCCAGGGACTGGAGCGAGAAGTACGCGAGGGTCGCGTCGTCGGCCACCCTGAGCTCGGTCAACGGCACCACCAGCTGCTCGCGGGTGGCCCCGTGGCCCGCATCCCGGCGGCTGACGGGTCGACGAGGACACCGGCGTCTGCGTCGACCAGGATCTCGACGACGGCGGCGGTCGAACCCTCCCCGGCCCGGACGAACGTACGTGGGAAGACCGCCGTGTCGGCCAGGCCGGTCACCACGTGGACGATGACGAGCGGATCGGTGACGGTCGCGCCCGGATGCACGTCGATCACCAGCGGGTCGATGGCGAACGCGTCGCTGAGCAGCGGGAAGTCGTGCGGGTTCGAGGCGACCGATCCGATGAGACCGCGGCCCGCGGGGTGGTCGGTGATCCGTCCCACCGTGAGCACCCGATCGTCGAGCGCGGTCGAGAGGGTTGCCAGGACACCGTTGACGGTCACCACGAGGCCCGAACGCGGCCCGAGGCCGTCCACGAGCACGTGGACCCGTTCGGAGTGCGAGGGACCCGGCTCGTCGGTCGGACCCATCGGGGCTGTGCCCGCCGGGTGGAACCGGTCTAGGTCGAGCTGGTCGATCCGGCTGTACCGCCAGACTTCGTCCTTCGGTGAGGGGAGGGGGGAAGACGAGAAGGCCTCGGCCGCGGCGGTGCGGCGCTCGCGGAGCCAGGGGGCACCGGGCAGTCCGGCCGCGATGTCGGGGGTGAAGGTGGACAGAACAGGAGCCTCTCGCGCAAGGAGGCCCGGTCGACGAGCCTCGCAGCACATCCTACCGGGGCGCCGCATGCCGGCCTACCGGGGCGCCGCGTGGCGGCGACCGGCTTCTGCACACCCCCCTTAGCCCGCCTACGCTCGGTGCCGTGACCGCTCCCACCGCGCAGTCCTTCACCTCCGAGGTCCTGGCTGTCGAGGTCGACGGCCACGTGGCCACGCTCTGGCTCGACCGACCGGAGAAGCGCAACGCCTTGGGACCCGCCTTCTGGGAAGACCTCCCGCGGGCCATGCGCGCCATCGGCGCCGATCCGGAAGTCCGGGTGCTGGTCATCGTGGCCCGCGGCCCCCACTTCTCGGTCGGTCTGGATCTTGTGGCCATGGCCGACATCGGGCGCCCTCCCGACCCCGGAGAGGGCTCGAGGCCATCGCCGGCCGCGATCGCCGCCAGCGCCCGCCCGAAGATCCTGCGCCTCCAGGCTTCGGTCACCTCTGTCGCCGACTGCCCGGTGCCGGTCATCGCCGCCGTCCACGGGTACTGCATCGGGGGCGGCGTGGACCTCATCGCGGCCTGCGACATCCGACTCGCCAGCGCCGAGGCGCTGTTCTCGGTACGGGAGACCAAGGTGGCCATCGTGGCCGACCTCGGCAGCCTCCAGCGGCTCCCCCGGATCATCGGCAGCGGCCACGTGGCAGAGCTGGCCTACACCGGCAAGGACATCAGCGCCGCGGTGGGCCGAGGCCATCGGGCTGGTCAACGCGGTGAGCCCCGACCCCGAGTCGGTGCTGGCCGACGCCCGGGAGCTGGCCGCCGAGATCGCGTCCAACTCCCCCCTCGCGGTGCGGGGGACCAAGGCGGTGCTCGCTGCCGGGGACGGGCGAACGGTGGCTGAAGGACTCGACTACGTGGCCACCTGGAACGCTGGGTTCCTCGGCTCGAACGACCTGGCCGAGGCCATGGCCGCCTTCGCGGAGAAGCGCCCGGCCAAGTTCACCGGTCGCTAGGCCGGCGCGCCCGATGGATCCTCAGCGCTTGCGGCGCCACCACTTGCGACCGCGCGCCTCGTCGTCCTTGCGCACGTCGGCCAGGACGCCGGGAGCCACCGTGTTGACGATCTCCTCGGCCTGGTTGAGCAGGGTCGCTGCGTCCTCGTCGGGGACGTCCGGCATGGGTTCGAGCGCGGGCTCGATCAGCGAACCGTGGTCCCATCCCACGTCGGCATAGCGCGGCGAGTAGGAGGGGCAGTCGTCGGGGCACTTCCAGGGCGCATCGGGGGCGAGGTCGAGCACGCAGAAACGGGCCACCTCACCCGAGTCGTAGGTCCTCGACTGGAAGTGCTTGCACTCTTCCCTCATCGGCATGGGAACTCCCTCGTCGCCTGGGCCATAGTCTGACCGAATCGGGCACGCCCTGGGGCGTCAGCCGACGGAGCCCTCCATCTGCAACTCGATCAGGCGGCTCCACTCCACCGCGTACTCCATCGGGAGCGTGCGGGTGATCGGTTCGATGAACCCGTTGACGATCATCCCCATCGCCTGGGTCTCCGACAGCCCGCGGCTCATCAGGTAGAAGAGCTGGTCGTCGCCGACCTTGGAGACCGTGGCTTCGTGCCCGATGCGGGCATCGCGCTCCCCGACCTCCATGTAGGGCTTCGTTTCCGACACCGACGTGTCGTCGAGGAGGAGGGCGTCGCAACGGACGAAGCTCTTGGCGTGCTTGGCGCCCTCGTCCACGTGGACGAGGCCCCGGTAGGTGGTGATCCCGGCGTCCTTGGAGATCGACTTGGAGACGATCGTCGAGGTGGTCTCCGGCGCCGCATGGACCATCTTGGCCCCAGCGTCCTGGTGCTGCCCGGCGCCCGCGTAAGCCACAGAGAGCACCTCGCCGGAGGCCTTGGGTCCCATCAGGTAGACGGACGGGTACTTCATGGTCAGGCGTGAGCCGATGTTGCCGTCGATCCACTCGACGTGGGCCTCCGCCTCGGCCCTGCCCCGCTTGGTGACCAGGTTGTAGACGTTGTTCGACCAGTTCTGGATCGTGGTGTAGGTGATCCGGGACCCTTCGAGGGCCACCAGTTCGACGACTGCCGAGTGCAGGGAGTCGGTCGTGTACACCGGGGCGGAGCAGCCCTCGATGTAGTGCACCTGGGAGCCCACGTCGGCGATGATCAGGGTCCGCTCGAACTGTCCCATGTTCTCGGCATTGATCCGGAAGTAGGCCTGGAGCGGTTGGTCGACGACCACCCCGGGAGGCACGTAGATGAACGAGCCACCCGACCAGACCGCCGAGTTGAGGGCTGCGAACTTGTTGTCGTTCGGCGGGATGATCGTGCCGAAGTACTTGCGGACCAGTTCGGGGTACTCGCGCACCGCGGTGTCCATGTCGCAGAAGATGATCCCCAGCGCCTCGAGGTCCTCGCGGTTGCGGTGGAAGACCACCTCTGACTCGTACTGGGCGGTCACTCCGGCCAGGTACTTGCGCTCGGCCTCGGGGATGCCCAGCTTCTCGTAGGTGTTCTTGATGGCGTCGGGGAGGTCGTTCCAGTCTTCCACCTGCCCCGAAGTGGGCTTGATGTAGTAGTAGATGTCGTCGAAGTCGAGATCCGGCATGTTGACCGCGAACCACTCGGCCATCGGCCGCTTCTCGAATCGCTGGAGGGCGCGGAGGCGGAAGTCCCTCATCCACTCCGGCTCCTTCTTCATGGCGGACATCTCGCGCACGATCGCCTCGGAGAGGCCCTTCTTGGGCTTGAAGACGTAGTCTTCTTCGTCGGACCACCCGAGCTTGTACTTCCCGAGGTCGAGGTCGGTCGTGGACATGGGGTCTCCTGGATCGGGTCCGGCACCGTAGATCGGGCTATTTCCCCTATCCAGATAGTAACAACTCGGGGACCCGGGCCGTACCGACGCCCGGTGGGCCGGTGTGGCGGACGTGCCATCCTGTGCGGATGCCCGAGACCCCCCGCCCCGGTCGCGTCGCCACCCACCTCCGCCCGCCGCAGCCGGAGCGCCGCCCGGTGCGCCTCGAGTCCCACAGGGACGTGCGTATCGACGACTGGTTCTGGCTCCGGGACAAGGAGGACCCCGAGGTCATCGCCCATCTCGAGGCGGAGAACGCCTACACCGAGGCCACCATGGCCGGCACCGCCCCTCTCCGCGAGGCGCTCTACGAGGAGATGGTGGCACGGATCGAGGAGACCGATCTCTCGGTCCCGGCGCGAAAGGGGCCCTGGCTCTACTACGGCCGGACGGTCGAAGGGAGCAACTACGCGATCCACTGCCGCCGCCCCGCGCAGGGCCCCCAGGAGGACGAGGAGGTCCTCCTCGACGAGAACCTCCTGGCCGAGGGGCACGTCTACTTTGCGCTCGGCGCCCTCTCGGTGAGCCCCGACCACCGGTGGCTGGCCTACTCGACGGACACCACCGGGGGTGAGCGCTACACCATGCGCTTCCTCGATCTCACCACCCGGGCCACGTCGCCCGAAGCGATCCCGGACACCTCCTACGGAGTGGCCTGGGCCAACGACAACGCCACCGTCTTCTACGTCAGGGTCGACGACGCGATGCGCCCGTTCCAGCTCTGGCGTCACCGAGTGGGTGCGGACCCCTCGGGGGACACCGTGGTGCTCGAGGAACCCGACGACCGCTTCTACCTCGGGATCGGGCGGACCAAGGACGAGCGCTTCCTCCTCTGCGGGCTCGACTCCAAGACGACCTCGGAGGTGCGCTTCCTCGACGCCGACGACCCCCTCGGAGCGTTCGCCCTGATCGAGGCCCGCCGCCAGGGCATCGAGTACAGCGTCGACCATGACCGCGGCGATCCCGCCGCAGGCCGCAGCGCCCGCTTCCTCATCCTCACCAACGACGACGCCGAGGACTTCCGGCTCATGGAGGCCCCCGAGGCGACTCCGGGGCGGGACCACTGGGAAGAGGCCATCCCGCTCCGGACCGGGGTGCGCCTGGACGGCATCGACCCGTTCGCCGACCATCTGGTCGTCTACGAGCGTGCGGGGGGCGACACCCGGATGCGGGTGGTCGCCGCCGCCACCGGGACCTCGACCCCGGTCGATCAACCCGAGATGCCCTCCACGGTCTGGGGCGGGGCCAACCCCGAGTACGACTCGACCGTGCTGCGCTACGAATACACCTCGCTGGTCACCCCCCGCTCGGTCTTCGACCTCGACCTGGTCACCGGCGAGCTCGAGCTGCGCAAGCGTCAGCCGGTCCTCGGCGACTTCGACCCCGGGCGCTACCGCACCGAGCGCCGGTGGGCGGTGTCCGACGACGGGACCGAGGTCCCGCTCTCCCTGGTCTACCGCCCCGACCTGGTCCGGGCTCCGCAGGGCGGAGCAGCCGACGGCGCCGGCGGATCACCGTGCCTGCTCTACGGCTACGGGTCGTATGAGATCTCGATGGACCCGGCATTCTCCTCGCTGCGGCTGAGCCTCCTCGACCGCGGGTTCCTCTTTGCCATCGCCCACGTGCGGGGCGGTGGCGAGCTCGGCCGCCACTGGTACGAGGACGGGAAGCTGGCCGCCAAGCCCAACACCTTCTCCGACTTCGTGGCCTGCGCCCGCTCGCTCATCAGCGAGGGATGGACCGCTCCTGATCGCCTGGTGGCTCGTGGCGGGAGCGCGGGCGGCCTGCTGATGGGCGCAGTGGCCAACCTCGCGCCCGACCTGTTCCGGGCGATCGTGGCGGAGGTGCCCTTCGTGGACTGCCTGACCACGATCCTCGACGAGAGCCTCCCGCTGACCGTGACCGAATGGGAGGAGTGGGGGAACCCGGTCGAGGACCCGGCGATCTACGCGGTGATGAAGGGGTACTCCCCCTACGACAACGTGCGCTCGACCGATCCGGCCGGGAGACCGCTCCGCTACCCCGACATCCTGGCGACTGCAGGGCTGACCGACCCGCGGGTCGGCTTCTGGGAGCCTGCCAAGTGGGTGGCCCGGCTCCGGGCGGCCAACCCCGAGAACCGGGTGCTGCTCAAGACCGAGATGGGGGCGGGCCACGCGGGCCCGTCCGGCCGCTACGACGCCTGGCGGGACGAGGCCTTCGTCTACGCCTTCATCCTCGACGCGGTCGGGCTCGCCGAGACAGCGCCCATTCCCTATCCCGAGGCCGAGACCGGCTGAACCGCTGCAGACGAACGGCTCCGGCGAACGGGGCGGTCGCTGACACGGGCGCGCCCGAAGAGGACAGGATCGCCCCGGTGGTGGACGCAGCGGCGGACGCAGCGGTGCTGGACGGCGTGTTGGTGGACGGCGTGGTGGGCAACGTGGTGCTGGACGGAGCGCTGGTCGACGGCGCGGTCACCTGAGAGGCCGACCCGGCCGGCGCAATCGGCGGCGTGAAGGTGGCGACGAACGGGGTGTGCATCGGTGTCGGCAGCACGACCGGGATCCCGTTGACCGACAGGGTGACCGGCGGGGCCCCGAGATCGAGAGCGGTCGCCCCGCTGGCGGGGATGTTCTGGACCCCGCCCGCGGCCAGCTCGCCGGACCACAGCGTCGTCTGCGTGGCCACGGTCGAGGCACTCGCCCAACAAGGCCCCGTGGCGTTGATGGTGATCGTGAAGGAGGTGAACGGCACCGTGTAGGTGGCCGACGTGCCGTCGACCGACGAGGTCGTGGCGACGAGTCGGGTGGGCAGGGTGGTCGGCGGCGGCCGGGTCGGGTGGGTGCCGGAACGCCGACCGGTGGATGGACTCGAGTGCCCGGCGCCGGGCCGGGATGTCGAGCGGACCGTGCCGGTGGTCGTCGTCGCGTGGTCGGACGAGGCCTTGGACCGGTGGCTTCCGACGTAGGCGAGCACCCCGAAGAGGAGCAACACGGCGGCGACCAGCAGGACCATCGAGCCCGGTCGGCGGCGGTGGTTCATCGAGTCGAGCGCGATGCGCTGGGCGCGGTCGGCACTGGATCCGGAGGTTCCCTCGGCGCGGGGCGCATCAGCGCGTGGGCGGTGGGGCGTCGTCGAAGACGACCTGCGCGCCGGGGTCCGGGAACTGGTCGCTCCCCCGCACCGGGACGGGTGGGACCACCCCTTCGGCACCGGGTCGGTCGGGTCGGGTCGTCGGCCGGACCGTCGTTGGCACGACCCGGTCGGAGAGGTGCTCGAGCGTGCCCAGGGCCGAGTGGTACTTGCGCACCGAATGGAGGTCGTCGCTGCTCGGGCGGCGCAGCAGGACGACCACCAGGCCACCCACCACCAGCACGATCACGAGGAAGACGCCGACCAACATCGCGACCATTCAACTCCGAATCCGCCGACCGGCGGAGGGCTGAAGGCACCCGACGCACCGTCGTCGAGGTCCAGCCGGCGACATCGTCCCAGCTGAGAGGCTCAGATAGCGGTCACCGCGGTCAGGCCACCGTCGACGGTGAGGTGGGTGCCGGTGACGAAGGACGCCTCGTCGGAGAGCAGGAAGCGGATCGGCCGGGCGATCTCGTCGGGCGTGGACACCCTGTTGAGCGGCGTTCGCTGCTCGAGCTGGTCACGGAAGCCGGGGAGCTCGAGCGCGGGGGCCAGCATGGGCGTGGCGACCGCGCCCGGGCAGACCGCGTTGACCCGGAAGCCCTCTGTGGCGAAATGCTGGGCGAGCGAGCGCATGACGCCGAGCACGCCGCCTTTGGAGGCGCAGTAGGCGGTCAGGATCGAGCTCCCGAAGAGTCCCTCGATCGAGGAGACGAGCACCACGGCCGACCCCGGACCGGCTTCCCGGAAGGGTGCGAGGAGGTGTCGGCAGATCATGACCGGCGCCCGGAGGTTCACGTTGAGCGTCGCGTCCCAGAGCTCGTCATCGATGCCGTCCACGCCCATCGCCCCGGACACGCCGGCGGCGTGGACGAACCCGCCGATCGACCCGAGCGCGCCGATCGCCTCGGCGAGGGCACGTGCCAGGACCGAGGAGTCCGCCACGTCGACCGGCGCGGCGTGGGTGGCCACCCCCAGGTCAGCGCAGAGCGCCGCCGTCTCGCGGGCGCCGGAGGCGTCGACATCCCAGACCGCCACCGGTCGTCCGACCTCGGCGAGAGCGAGCGCGCTGGCCCGGCCGATGCCGGAAGCGCCCCCGGTGATGAGGACCCCGGTGCCGGGGCTGCCGAGCCGTCCGGGCGTCGGGTCCGCAGGGTCGGGGGTCACGCGCGCCGTCTCCGAGTCCGCATGCTGCCCCGCGTCAGGTGCGCAATCCCGTCCGGGGTTGGACCCCTGGAGGAATCTCCGAGCGGCGCGGGTTGTCCCGGTCCCGCGCCGAGAGGACGGGGTCGGTCAGTCCCCAGTCCCCGCTGATCGCGGGATCGTCCCAGGCCACCCCGAGCTCGTCGCCGGGGTTGTAGTAGTTGTCCACCAGGTACCAGAGGGTCAGGTCGGTGAGCGAGGCGAAGCCGTGGGCGACCCCCGGAGGGATGAACAGGCCACGGTCGTGATCCCCGGAGAGGTCGAGGGAGAGGGTGGCGCCGTCGGTCGGCGAGCCCTGGCGGAGGTCGTGGAGGACGACCCTGGCGGTGCCGGCCAGCACGTACCAGTAGTCGGCCTGGTGCAGGTGGTAGTGGAGCCCGACCACCGCCCCGGCCTGCTTGGTCGACCGGTTGCACTGGACCATCTCCCGTCCCAGGGGGAACCAGTTCCGACGGTAGGTCTCGACGAACCTGCCCCGCTCGTCACCGTGGGCCTCGGGCTCCACCACGATCACGTCGGCGATCACGTCGGATTCGATGATCTTCGGCACTGCTACCCCCCGTCTCGGCGCCGCTCGGGCTCTGCCACCGTAGCGAACTCCCGCCGGAAGAACAGCAGCGGGGTCCCCTCCCCGACTCCGAGGTCGAGCACCCGTCCGATGATCAGCTCGTGATCTCCCGCGTCATGGACGAGCTCGACCGTGCAGTCCACCCACGCCAGGCAGCCCTCGATCACCGGGGAGCCGCTGGACGGCGCGGGGTGCCAGGCCACTCCTTCGAACTTGGATCCGCCGGACACCGCGAACCCGCGGCACAGGTCTTCTTGCCGGTCGCTCAGCACGTTCACACAGAAGCTGCCCGCACGGGCGATCCGCGGCCAACTGGTCGACGTCCGGGCGGGGGCGACCGCCACGTAGGGGGGGTCCACCGAGAGGGACACGAAGCTCTGACAGGTGAAGCCGACCGGTTCGTCGCCGTGCATGCCGGCCACCACGGTCACACCGGTGGTGAACCGGCTCATCGCGTCCTTGAACCCGTCCAACCCGAAGGATCGGTCCCCTGCCGGCACGGTCAGCTCCTGCCGACCTCGACGGTGACGCCCTCCATTGCGGCGTCGACCTCCAGCTTGCCGGTGGCCGATGCGATGCGGCGGCCCGCGCGGAGCATCCGGTCGAGGTCCCGGTCGCTGTGACCCGGGTCGTGGTGGAACATGGTGAGCCGTCGGGCTCCGGACTCGTTGGCGACCTGCACGGCGTAGGCCGGGGTCGAATGGCCCCAGTCCGAGAGCTCGACGAACTCTTCCTCGGTGTACTGCGCGTCGTGGATGAGCAGGTCCACCCCCTCGCAGAGCCCGAGGACCGCGTCGTCCACCGTCGCGCGATCGAGCGGGGCCTGGTGGTCGGGGACATAGGCCACCGCCACTCCACCGGCCTCGATGCGAAAGCCGAGCGTGTTGCCGATGTGAGGGACGGTGCGGACCTTCACGTCGACGCCGCCGAGGGAGAACTCGTCGCAGCCGGCCAGGTCGTGGTAGCGGAGCACGCCGCGGAAGTCCGCCATGTTGACCGGGAAGAACGGCGGCTTGACCATGCTGGCCATCGTGTCCTGGAGCGACTCGTCCCCCTGGGACGGGCCGTAGATCTCGAGGAGCGCTCCCGGGTCGCGCATCGGCGGGAAGAACGGGGTCCCGAGCACGTGGTCGTAGTGGAGGTGGGTCAGCAGGGCATCGGCCCGGAGCGGACGCCCGGCGGCGTGCAGGGGGCCGTTGAGATGGTGGCCGAGGGCGCGCAGGCCGGTCCCCATGTCGAGGATCAGGGGTCGCTCGCCGGCCACCTCCACCAGGACGCAGGAGGTGTTACCCCCGTACCGGCGTTGCTGAGCGGACGAGCACGGGCAGGAGCCCCGGACTCCGAAGTAGGTGATGTGCACGTCGGAGGCAGGCTAGCCCGGGGGGCCGGGTCCCGAACTACCGTTCCGGCCATGGATCAGGGCACGGTAACGGCCAACGGGCTCGACTTCACCTACCTGAGCTGCGGGCCGGTGGGCGGTCCCCTGGCCCTCTGTCTGCACGGGTTCCCGGACACCGCCCACAGCTGGCGTCACCTGCTCCCCCGCCTCGCGGACAGCGGCTACCACGCGGTCGCTCCCTTCATGCGCGGCTACGCGCCGACCGGGGTGCCCTCGGACGGGCGGTACGACACCGGGACCCTCGCCCTCGATGCCTGTGCCCTCCACGAGGCGCTCGGCGGGACCGCCGACGCGGTCATCATCGGGCACGACTGGGGAGCACTGACCACCTACTGCGCCGCGGCCCACCAGCCCGAGCGCTGGCGGCGGGTGGTCACCGCGGGGGTGCCGCCGCCGCGGTCGATCGGCGACGGTCTGTTCGAGGTGGACCAGCTCAAGCGGAGCTGGTACATCTTCGTCTTCCAGACGGCACTGGCCGAGCACGCCCTCTCACGTGACGACCGCGCCATGATCGATCGCCTGTGGGCCGACTGGTCACCCGGATTCGACGGCTCGTGGTACGCGGCGAGAGTCAAGGAGGCCCTCGCCACTCCCGAGAACCTCACCGCGGCGATCTCCTACTACCGCCAGATGTTCGCAGGGCCCCCGGAGGACCCGGCCGCTGCGGCGGCCCAGGCTGCCGGCGCGACCACCGCCCCCCAGCCCACCCTCTACCTGCACGGCGAACAGTGCGGCTGCTTCGGGCTCGAGGTGATCGGCCCGGTCACCGAGTTCCTCGCCCCCGGGTCGGAGATGGTCGTCGTCGGCAAGGCCGGGCATTTCCTGCACGTCGAGAAGCCCGACGAGGTCAACGCACACATCCTCCGGTTCCTCAGCGCCTGACGAGAACCTCACGTCGCTGCGCCGTGCCGGCGGCTCAGGGCAGGCGCACCGACCCGGTCGCGTCGCGCACGACCATCCCCTCGACCACCAACGCATCGAGCACCCGCCCGGCCCGGCGCTGGTCGCCTGCCCACCCGGCGGCAGCGGCGACCTGGCCGTCACGGAGGGGACCGGTGCGCAGGGCGGCCACCAACCGTCCCCGGCCCTGACGGTCCGAGCCGGCGAACCGGTCCGGCCGGGTCGGGGCGCCGGCCGACCTCGCCGCAGGATCCGGGTCGGGCCGCCCTGCGACGGCCCACCGGCATCGCCGCCGTACCGGGCACGAGCCACACGACGGCGCACGCGGCGTGCACACCATCGCCCCGAGGTCGAGCAGGGACTGCCCGAACGACCAGCCCCGTCCCGGCGGGACCATGCAGTCGACCAGCTCCTGGGCCTCGGCGAGCCGGAGCGGACGCCCCGCCACCGCCCGGGCGAGGACGCGTCCGGCGTTGGTGTCCACGACCCCCACGTCGTGCCCGAAGGCGAAAGCGAGGACAGCCCTGGCGGTGTAAGGGCCTACCCCCGGCAGAGACAGCAACGCCCCCAGGGAGTCCGGGACCGCGCCACCGTGGTCGGCGACGACCGAGGCGGCGGCGCGCTGCAGGTCGCGAGCCGCGGCGGTTGTAGCCCATCCCCTCCCAGGCCCGCAGCACGTCCCCGAGCGGGGCGGCGGCGCAGGCGGCAGGGGTCGGGAAGGCGACGAGGAAGCGACGGTAGGCCGGGACCACCCTCGAGACCTGGGTCTGCTGGGCCATGACCTCGCTCACCAGCACGGCCCACGGGTCCCGGGTCGACCGCCAGGGCAGGCCGGGACGCCGGCAGGTCGTCCCACCATCCGATCCCCAGGCCTCGACCGCGGCGCCGAGTGCGCGCACCTGGCCGGTCGGTCGGGGCGGGAGCTGCCCCCCGGTCACCCCCAGACGTCGTCCGGATAGGGCCGGCGGCGCGCCGGGGCGGCCGCCTCCTTCCACACCATCACCTTGCGCCGGAAGAAGCAGACCTCCTCGGCGCGCTGGTTGAAGGCCTTGGTCTCGACGGTGACCACGCCGCGGTCGTCGCGGGACGTCGATGCGACCGCTTCGATGACTCTCGTCTCCGCGTAGATGGTGTCGCCGTGGAAGGTGGGGGCGCGGTGGACGAGCGACTCGACCTCGAGGTTGGCGATGGCTGCGCCGCTCACGTCGGGGACGCTCATCCCGAGGGCCAGCGAGTAGACCAGGTTGCCGACCACCACGTTCCTCCCCTGGACGGACTCGTGCTCGGCGAACCAGCTGTCGCTGTGCAGCGGGTGGTGGTTCATGGTGATCATGCAGAAGAGGTGGTCGTCGGCCTCGGTGATGGTCTTGCCCGGCCAGTGACGGTAGACGTCCCCTGGCACGAACTCCTCGAAGAAGCGGCCGAAGGGTCGCTCGTGGACGGTCATGCCCGCTGGTGTAGTACGCCGGCGGCCCGGTCGTCCAACGGCCTGCGGGACCCCACGACGGCGGCGGCCTCAGCCCGCAGGTGGAGCGGGCCGGGTGGTGAAGGAGAGGACCCAGTCGGGGTGGCTCTCGCCGTCGATGGCCATCCGCCAGGTGTAGCGGGTGCCCGGCACCAGGGGCAACGGGCCGAGGTTGACCGCGAGCGCGACGTCGATGGGCGAGCCTTCGGGGATACCGGGGGGACGGCCCACGGTGAACTCGCCGCGGACCTCGACGGGGTGTTCACCGTCCGGCGTGTCGACCAGCACCGGGCCTCCGTCGGCGTCCTCGAGGTAGAGCTCCCAGTGGTGCGCGGCCTCGGCCTCATGCCACCCGACGTCGATCTTGAGGGCGATCGCCGAGGGGACCGGATCGGGACCGGTCATACTCCAGCCGCCTCCGAGGACATAGAGCTTTCCGTCGGCAACCTGTGCGGAGTCGCACAGCATCATGGTCACTTTCACGGAAGGGGAGGCTACCGGGTCGGGCGGGAACCGCCGGTAACGTGGCGTGATGGAGCTCCGAGGCCTTCGGGACGACGTCTACCGGCGACCACTGGCCACCGCGCTCGAGCGGTTGGGCATCGGCCCGGGCTGGGTCTGCGTCGACGTCGGCGCCGGAGGCGGAGACGTGACCATCGCCCTCGCCGAGATCGTCGGCCGGGACGGTCGGGTCTACGCGGTCGACAGCGACCCCGAGACCCGGGACGAGGTGGCCGAGGCCGCGTCCGCGCACAGCCAGGTGCTGGCGGTGACCCAGGCCGGCGAGGACCTCCGGCTGCCCGAGGCGGTCGATCTGGCCTTCTGCCGGTTCCTCCTCCTCCACGTGGTGGATCCGGTCGTGGTCCTCGACCGCATGGCACGCGCGGTACGTCCCGGTGGGTGGGTCGTAGCCCAGGAACCGGTGACCTCGGCGGGACGGGTGGCCGGGCTCCCGTTCTCGATGCCCGATGCCCGCCATCCCGATATCGGGGCCCTGCTCCCGGCCCTCGCCCGAGACGCCGGGCTGGTCATCGTGGACGCCTGGGCGGAGGCACCGGCCGGCGCCGGTCCCGGACCGGTGGCCGAGTACCTCACGCTGCTCACCGAGGTCGACCCGGGGGACGATCCGGTCGTGCTCCCGCCCCTGGTGACAGTCGTGGCCCAGCGCCCGGTGGGCTGAGCGGTCGGTAACCTTGGGCCCGTGAGCACCGACGCGCCGCCCCGGGCCGACCTGCAGGGAGCCGTCGGGGCGGTGGCCGTGGCCAAGTCCGTCGTCGCCGCCGGGATCGCGGCCATGGCTGCCGGTGGGGGTCCCGACCGGGCCCAGGTCCTCGCCTACGACGTCGCCCATGCGGCCGCAGCAGTGCGCACGGCCGAGGCGGTGCTCGCATACGGCGCCCACGGCGACACCGAGGCCCGGATCGCCTGTGCCTTCGCCGCCGACGCCCTCGCCGACCTGGCCGCCCGGACGGCCGGCCGGACCGCCGAGTGGGGGGTGGCCACCGACTGGTCCGCCCCGGCCGAGGCGTTCATGGCCAGGTTCCGCGCCCCGGAATTCCTGGCCTCCCTGGCCGAGACCGAGGGCCCACGCCACCTCGACCCCGACTTCGAGCTGGTGCGCGACACCTTCCACCGGTTCGCCGAGGAGCAGATCAGGCCCCGGGCGGAGCACATCCACCGGGCCAACACCGACATCCCCGAGGAGATCATCTCGGGGATGGCCGAGATGGGCGGGTTCGGGATGTCGGTTCCCGAGGAGTACGGCGGTTACGCGACCGGCGGCGAGGCCGACTACATGGGCATGGTGGTCGCCACCGAAGAGCTCTCATGGGGATCGCTCGGCGCCGGCGGCTCGTTGATCACCCGTCCCGAGATCCTCACCCGCGCGCTCGTCCATGGCGGCACGGAGGAGCAGAAGCAGTCCTGGCTGCCCCGGCTGGCTACCGCCGAGGTCATGGGTGCGGTAGCTGTGACCGAGCCCGACTACGGCTCGGACGTTGCCAGTGTGGTGACCAGCGCAGTCGCCGCTCCCGGGGGCTGGCTCATCAACGGGGTCAAGACGTGGTGCACATTCGCCGCCCGGGCCGACGTCCTCATGCTGTTGGCCCGGACAGATCCGGACCGGACCAAGGCCCATCGCGGCCTCTCCCTGTTCCTGGTGGAGAAGCCACAGGCCGACGGCCACGGTTTCGTCTTCCTCCAGGACCCCGGAGCGGACGGCCGCCCTCCCGACTCGACCGGGCGGATGGAGGGCAGGCCCATCGACACCCTCGGCTACCGCGGGATGCACTCCTACGAGGTCGCCTTCGATCACTGGTTCGTACCCGACGCAAACCTGGTCGGCGGGCACGGGGGCCTGGGCAAGGGCTTCTATCTGCAGATGCAGGGCTTCGAGAACGGCCGGCTCCAGACAGCTGCCCGGGCCATCGGGGTCATGCAGGCCGCCTATGAGGCCGCGCTCGACTACGCGTCGAACCGGGTCGTCTTCGGGTCGCCCATCCTCGACTACCAGCTGACCCGGGCCAAGCTGGCCAGGATGGCGGTGCTCATCCAGGCCGCGCGACAGTTCTCCTACGAGGTGGCGCGCTTGATGTCCAAGGGCGAGGGCACCCTCGAGGCGTCCATGGTCAAGGCCTACGTCTGCCGGGCCGCGGAGTGGGTCACCAGGGAGGCGCTCCAGATCCACGGGGGCATGGGCTACGCGGAGGAGTTCGCGGTGAGCCGCTACTTCGTCGACGCGCGGGTTCTCTCCATCTTCGAGGGTGCCGACGAGACCCTCGCCCTCAAGGTCATCTCGCGTCGTCTGCTGGCCGCCGCAGGGTCCTGACGGGTCCGACCCGTCTCCGGGACAGACGCGGGGATCAGTCCGGCGACCGCACCAACCCTGCCCGCTCGCCGCGGCTGACGAACTTGAGGGCCATTTTGCGCGAGGCCTCATCGATCATCTCGTCGCCGAACATGACCGCGCCCGACCGGTCGTCCTCGGTGGCCTTCCGATAGGCGTCGAGGATGCGCCAGGCCCGGTCGAATTGCTCCTGGGTCGGCGAGTAGACCTCGTTGAGCACACCGACCTGGTCAGGGGTGAGTGCCCATTTGCCGTCGTAGCCGAGGACCCGGGTGCGCTGGGAGAACTCGCGGAGGCTGTCGAGCTCGCGGACCTTGAGGAACGGGCCGTCGATGACCTGGAGGTTGTTGGCCCGACCGGCCATCAGGATCTTCGAGAAGACGTAGTTGAAATGGTCGCCGGGGTACTCGGGGATGGCCACGCCCCCGGTGAGCACCGGCATCTCCATCGAGGCGGCGAAGTCGGCCGGACCGAAGATGATCGTTTCGAGGCGCGGGGATGCGGCGCAGATCTCCTCGACGTTGATGAGTCCGCGGGTGGTCTCGATCTGGGCCTCGATCCCGATGTGGCCGGTCCGAAGGCCGCACCGTTTCTCGACCTGTGAGAGGAGGAGGTCGAGGGCGACCACCTCGGCCGCCGACTGCACCTTCGGGAGCATCAGCTCGTCGAGGCGCTCTCCGGCGTTCGAGACGACCTCGATCACGTCGCCGTAGGTCCACTCGGTGTCCCATGCGTTGACCCGGACGCAGAGGACCCGGTCATCCCAGGAGAGGTTCTTGATCGCGTCGGCCACCTTGGCCCGGGCCGCCTCTTTCTCGAGCGGGGCGACCGAGTCCTCGAGGTCGAGGAAGCTCATGTCGGCCGGGACCGTCGGCGCCTTGGCCAGGAAGCGCTCGTTGGAGCCGGGGGACGACATGCAGGAGCGGCGGGGCAGGGTACGTGAGCGTTCGGACATGCCACCGATGGTACGACCCCGGTCGCGGCCGGCCAAACCGGTCGAGGGGTGGGAGCGGCCGGGGTGACCCGGGCTCAGACCGGGGTCGGGGCGGGCCGCCCGTCCCGGGCGATCTGATCGAGGAGGTCCTCCGGGGTGAGCTGTTCGGAGAGCAGGCGTTCGAACCGTCCGGGATCGCCGCCGACGAAGGCCCGGCAGAGGGGCAGCCCCTCCACGTAGCAGGTGAGGTACGCCCGCCAGGTCGGGTGGGTGAGGAACTCGACCGCCTTGGAGGCCCGGTCCCGCTGCAGCAGACCCCAACGGGCCATTTCGTCGACCACCGTGTCCGGGTCCGCGCCGTCCTCGTGCAGGCGGAAGGCCGCGTTCTGGCGCACCGCCCCGAGCGCCTCTCCCGCGTCGGCCACCGCGGCGACAACCTCGGCGTCGTACCTGATGCCGAGCGGTTCGAGGTGGGAGGCGACCTCCTGTTCCGGGCGGCGACCCAGCACGACCTCGAGCCCGAGGTCGGCGAGGCCTTCGGCCAGCAGGCACTGGGGCGTGCCGACCAGGAAGATCGACTCCTCCCAGCAGCGTCGCCGGCGGACCAGGCCCACCTCCTTGCGGGTGTGCTCGGTGTGGTGGCCGGGATAGGACTCGTGGGCCACGAGGTGGGCGAGCCCGATGGACAGGACGGGCAGGTCGGTGTTGATGGCCACCCGGCTCTGGAGCTCTCCGAGGTAGTAGTTGAATCCGGCCCACGGCTCGTCCGAGACCAACTCGAATTCGACGTGCTCGCCGTCGGGCAGCCCGAACAGGCGTCGGGTGCGCTCGCGCAGGTCTTCGGCCAGTGAGTCCACGGCAGCCAGCAACCGCTCGACGGGGACGGCATGGGACTCGCGCCAGGCCACCAGGCGCTCGGCGAGCGGCCCGGTTCCGGGGAGCGCTTCGTCCAGGCGGCGGTGGGCGCCGGAGAGGACCTCCTCGTCGACCCGGGAGGGTCGCACCCCGTAGCAGGCCTCGACCTCGTCGGCATAGGCGATGGGCTCACCCGCCAGCTTCCGGGCGGTGGTCAACAGGCCGACCACCTGGGCGGACAGCCAGTGACGGCGGGCGGGCGCTGCCGAGTCCGCCGGCCCGTCCGTGGGCGATCCGGCATCCAGGGGATCGCCGGCGGTGATGGCCGCCAACAGGGATCGCGCGTCGGCCACCAGCCGGGCCGGCGGCAGGACAGGCTCGGACCCGACGAGGGCAGCCGGCCCAGGCGGCCCGTAGTAGGCGTCGACCAGGCCGTCGATGTGGCGGCCCAGGCGCAGCCCGAGCGTCAGGTAGTCATCGACCAGCGCGGTCCCGCCCACCGGGGGTCAGCGCAGCTGCTCGCGCAGGAAGGCCACGGTGCGCTCCCAGAGCAGCTCGGCCGATGCCCGGTCGTAGACCTCGGGGCGGTCCTCGTTGAAGAAGGCATGGTCGACTCCCGGGTAGACGTGCAACGACGCCTCCTTCCCCAATCCGACGAGCTCCGTCTCGAGCGCGTGCGCGGTATCGGGCGGGAACGAGCCGTCGAGCTCCGCCGCGTGGATGAGCACCGCCGCGTGGAGCGCGCCGTAGTCGGGCCGCGCGTCGGGCCAGGGGATGACCCCGTAGGCCGGGACGACGGCCCGGACGGCGTCCGGGCGCTGGGAGGCCAGCACCAGCGCGAGACCGCCCCCCATGCAGAAGCCGACCACCCCGACCCCGGGGCGACCGGTCCGGCGCGCCAGCTCGTCGACGGCACCGCTCAGATCGCGCGCCGCGCTCTCCATCGAGAGGGCCATCATCTGGGAGGCCGCCTCGTCGGGTTCGGTGAGCGGCACCGCGGTCCCGTGATAGAGGTCGGGTGCAAGAGCGGTGAACCCGGCTTGCGCGAACCGATCGCAGGTGTGGCGGATCTGGTCGACGAGTCCCCACCACTCCTGGATCACGAGGACGCCGGAGCTCCCCTCAGCGCCTCCGTCGGGCACGGCGATATAGCCATGACCGGTGTTTCCATTTTCCGGAAATCCGACCAGTTCACCCATACCCGCCGACCCTACCCGGTGGGGGTCCGGCGAGCCCGCCCGAGGAGCCGGTGCAGCCGCGCGCAACCGCCCTCCTGCGCGCGGTTCGGGACCGTTCTCGCCGGATGAACGACCAGCTCAACAGCACTATCGGCGGGCCGGTGCTTGTGGGCCCGGGTCCTGTGGACTAGAAAGGACCTCCATATGACTCACGCCGAGCGGTACTCGACGTCCGAGCCAGGTGCCTGCCCAACCGTACGCAATACGCCCCCCAGACGGGTATTTGTGGTACTCGCACTGGCCACTTCATTGGTGACTGGTGCCGCCGTGATTTCGACGACCGCGCCTGCCACTGCGGACCAGATTTCCAACGCGAGGGCCCAGGCCGCCGCCATCACGGCCAGGATCCAGGCGACCGAGGGCCAGATCCAGACGCTCACCGCTCAGGTCAACGCGGCCGACTACCGGCTCTCACAGCTGCAGGGCCAGATCTCGGCCACACGGGCGCAGATGGCCAAGGATGAGCAGACGGTCGCCAAGGACACGTCGCAACTGCAGACCGAGGCGATCAGCGACTACACCAGCAGTGGCACCAGCAGCACCACGACCCAGCTGTTCACCTCCAACATGAACGCCAACAGCATCCGCTCCGAGTACTCGTCCATCGCCACCGGCGACGTGACCACGACCATCGATCGACTGCACACGGCACAGGCCCAGCTGCAGTCGACGCAGACCTCGCTCGTGCAGCAGCAGACGCAGGCCACCGACACCCGGAACGCACTCTCGGGTTCGGAGAACCAGGCGAGCCGCGTTGGCCGCCCAGGATCGCCAGACGCTGGCAGGGGTCAACGCCAACATCCAGCAGCTGGTCGCCCAGCAGCAGGCCGCTGCTGCGGCAGCCGCCCAGGCCGCAGCGGCCGCAGCGTTCAACCAGAAGGTGCAGGCGGCTCAGGCCGCACAGGCCGCCGCGGCGGCACAGGCCCCGCAGAACTCCGGCGGATCCACCTCGGGCTCCTCCGGATCGGGCTCGGGTGGGGCCGCCGCCCCGACGGCACCACCGCCGCCGCTCGCAGCGGGCGCGCTCGGGGCCGTGCAGGCCGCCGAGCGCGAAATCGGGGTCCCCTACGTCTGGGGCGGGGACACCCCGGCCGGCTTCGACTGCTCTGGGCTCGTCGAGTGGGCCTACGCACAGGTCGGGATCGGCCTTCCGCACTACTCGGGCGGCCAGTACGACGCCACGACGCACATCCCGCTGGCCGACATCCAGCCGGGCGACCTCCTCTTCTACGGTCCCGGCGGGTCGGAGCACGTGGCCATGTACGTCGGCGGCGGTTCGATGATCGAGGCGCCCTACACCGGGGCGTCGGTCTGGATCACCGGCGTCCGCACGGGTGGGGGGTTCGCCGGCGTCGGCCGGGTGGGCTGAGCCGCTCTCACCTCATCGCTCGCCCCGACCCTGGTCGTGCGCGGCGAATCCCGGTGGGGGCATCTGCCCGACGACGCCACCGGCACGCGGGCCCGGCGGGCGGGCGAAGCGGAACGGGATGGCCTCCCTCCCGGCCTGGATGACCAGCGCCTCGCCGGTCTCCTCGCCGACCAGCAGCTCGACCACCGCCTCGGAGACCGCCTGCGCGTCGATGAGCGGGAACCCGCTGCCCTCGAGCAGCTCGCGCATGTCGTCGATGAGCGGGGTGTCCACGATCCCCGGGCAGACCGCGTTGAAGGTGATCCCACGATCGGAGAGCTGTGGCCCGAGTGACCGCACGAGGCCGATCACCGCGTGCTTGGTGAGGCAGTAGACCGGATCGGGCGAGAACCCGATCAGCCCGGCGAGCGAAGCGGTGGCGACGATGGCGCCCCCGCCCCGCTCGGTGAGCGCCGGCACCAGGGCACGGATCCCGAAGAAGACGCCGTCCACATTGACGCCGACGGCCCGGCGGTAGATCCCGTCGGTCACCTTGGTGATGTCGCCCTCGCCGGTGGTCACCCCGGCATTGAGGTGGGCCAGGTCGATGCCGCCGAACCGCCGCACGACAGCCTCCACGATGCCCGGCCACTCGTCGGACCGGCCGACGTCGGCCTGCAGGGCGAGGCCCTCGAACTCGGCCGCCGCCCGCTCGGCCGCCGCCCCGTCGAGGTCGACGACCGCCACCGAGGCGCCGACGCCGGCCAGCCGCATCGCCGTGGCCAGCCCGATGCCCGACGCCCCGCCGGTCACCACCGCCACCTTGCCCGACAGATCTGCCATCGTGTCCCCGTCCCTGTGACCGCCCGGCACGCCGTCCCGGACGTGCCGAAGCCACCCTACCGGGGCCCTGGGGCATACTGAGGGGCGTCGCCTGCGCCCACGGGACCCCGGGTTCCCGCCGCAGCGGACCTCCTCCATGAGACCCATCCCCGTCGCCTTCCACATCTGGTTCCTCGAGGTGCACACCTACGGGATCGGACTGGCCCTGACCTTCTGGTTCGGGCTGCGCTACACCGAGCGCCGGCTGCGGCGGTCCGGCTACCCGTCGCAGTGGGTCACCGGCATGTTCCTGTGGGTGGTGGTGGCGGCGATCGTGGGTGCACGTGCCCTCCACGTCGTCTCCAACTACTCGACGTACGCGGCCCACCCGGGTCAGATCGTCGCCATCTGGCAGGGTGGGCTCTCCTCGTTCGGTGGGCTGCTCTTCGCAGTGCCGGTGGCCATCGTGAGCCCGCGCAGGAGATGCCCGGAGCTGCCGACCCTGCGCTTCGCCGACCTCATGGCCCCGGTGCTCATGGCCTGCTGGGGGATGGGACGACTGCTCGGTCCCCAGTTGATGGTCGCAGGGGGCGGACATCCCACCACGCAGTGGTTCGGCATGTACTACGCCGGCCAGAACGGCCGGCGACTGCCCGTTCCGATCTTCCAGGCCATCGAGGACTTCACCATCTTCGGGATCCTGCTGCTGGTCGAACGGTGGCTGCGGTCCGAGGCACCGCAGGGCTCGCGAGCCGGCGACGCGGGTGCGCTGCCCCCGGCAGGCATCGTCCTCGGGGTGGGCATGGTGCTCTGGGGCATCGAGCGGTTCCTCGACGAACACCTCTGGCTGGGCGAGGACGGCCACCTCGGCTCCCTCCTGGTCCAGTTCGCCGGCATCGGGCTGGCGCTCGCCGGGCTGATCCTGTTGGCCTCGCGGATCGGACCCCTGCGACGGTGGCGCAGCGCGCCCGGAGGTGGCGATGGCGGGCTCCCCGACGTCGACGAGGACGACACGGTGGTCGCGGGGCGCCCCGGCCAGGAGGAACTCGGCGACCTTGCCGCGCCGGCCGTCTCCGGTGGTGCGGTGCCTGGTGGAGCTGGGCCCGCTCTATCCGGGGGCGGCTGACCGGTCAGCGGGCATCCCGGCTCCTCGAGCTGTGCAAGGCCCGGCGGCCGTGCGGGTGCGCCCGCGACGATCGAACCGTCCGTTGGCCGCCCGGAGTGCGAGCGCCGCGGTCCCGACTCCCACCAGGACACCGACCGACCACGCCGACCACGTGGCGGCGGCCAGGGCCAGAGCGGCGGCGGCCATCGTCACCCGGACCACGCGGTCGGCCCGCGGGGCGGCGAGCATGAACCGCCGGTGGAACTCGAGCAGGGCAGTCGGCGAGGACACTCCCCGGGTCAGGGTCACCGCGAGCCCGCGGACCAGGCCGAAGGCGCCCCCCACCGCGAGCGCGGCCGCGGGACTGCCGGCGAAGGCGCTGAGCACGACGACCAGATAGACAGCGGCCGTGGTGATGTAGGTGACCAACCCCGCGCCGATCTGCCACCCGAAGCCCGCTCCGTAGACCCAGGGGCGGTAGGCGTCCAGCCAGCGCTCGTTGACCTGGCGATGGTGGACCGGGAGACGGACCCCGGCGATGCCGGTGTCGGAGCAGAGGGCGATGAGGGTGGCGCCGAGGGCGCACAGCCCGGCAGCTGTAGCTGACGGGACGATGGTGTTCGTGACCACCGCCAGGGCCGCGGAGCAGGCACCCAGGGTCAGGCCACCGAGCACCGCGCCGACGACGAACCAGGTCGCCGTGACCGCATACCGGTGGGCCTTGGCCCGCTCGCCGAACGGCGTGATCGTCGAGAGCATGGACAGGCCGCAGGGCGACCAGGTGGAACGGACGGCTGCAGCAATTGCCACGGCGAAGCCGGCGACGAGCAGGACGGCGGTGATCATCTCAGGCCGGCGATCCGTAGAAACCGGCATCGAATGCGAAGATCCCGCCGTCTTCGGCCACCAGCCAGTAGCCCTTGCCGGTCGGGGTGGCGGCCATGCCCACGATGGGCTGGTTGAGCGGGTGCCCGCCCATCGATCCCTGGAAGGCGGCGTCGCCGAAGGCGAAGATGCCGCCGTCTTCGGCCACCAGCCAGTAGCCCTTGCCGGTCGGGGTGGCGGCCATGCCCACGATGGGCTGGTTGAGCGGGTGCCCGCCCATCGATCCCTGGAAGGCGGCGTCGCCGAAGGCGAAGATGCCGCCGTCTGCGGCCACCAGCCAGTAGCCCTTGCCGGTCGGGGTGGCGGCCATGCCCACGATGGGCTGGTTGAGCGGGTGCCCGCCCATCGATCCCTGGAAGGCGGCGTCGCCGAAGGCGAAGATGCCGCCGTCTTCGGCCACCAGCCAGTAGCCCTTGCCGGTCGGGGTGGCGGCCATGCCCACGATGGGCTGGTTGAGCGGGTGCCCGCCCATCGATCCCTGGAAGGCGGCGTCGCCGAAGGCGAAGATGCCGCCGTCTTCGGCCACCAGCCAGTAGCCCTTGCCGGTCGGGGTGGCGGCCATGCCCACGATGGGCCGGTCGAGCGCCACCGTGGAGAGGTCCCCGTCGGACGGGAAGTCCCCGAATGCCAGGAGACGCCCGAACGAGGTCACCACTGCGTACCCCGATCCCCCGCTTCCCGCCGCCATGCCGCACACCTGGCAGTTGGTGAGGACCGAGGTGCAGGGAGGCGGGGGCGGGGCGGGCGGAGCGGGCGTCCAGCAGGGCTCGTTCTGCTCGGCAGTGCTGTCGTCCTGCGCGAGCGCGGTCGTGCAGGTCGGGTCGATCGTCCACGGCGGGACACAGGCCACGACCCGGCAGACGATCCTGCCGACGCAGTCCAGCTGTTGGTTGCACTGTCCGTACCGGAACTGGAAGCAGCCGGTCACGAACGAATCACACCCGTCGGGACCGCAGCCGCAGTTGGTCCCGTCGCAACCGGGGTCGCAGAAGCCCCACCCGTTTCCGCAGCCGGTGTCACAGGCACAGGTCGCGTTGCAGTCCATGTAGTAGCGGGGCCCGTTGCAGTACGAGGAGTTGTCAGCCTTCCACCACCCGGCCATCACCGTGCCCGTCGGGCAGTAGTTGTAGCCACCGTTGACGGAACAGCAGAACTCGGAGAACCCCGCACAGCAGGTCGAGCCGCATCCGCAGGAGCCGTTGCCGCACGTGCAGACATAGCCGTAGGCGGTACCCGGCTTGAGCACCAGGTCGAGGCCCGAGCCGACCGCAACCGCACTGCCGGCAATGGCCGAACGGTTGATGAAGCTGCGCCGGGACAGATGCGACTCGAGGAAGCCGGACGCCCGTTCCACGAGGGTCGTCGTCACGCGGTCGCCCCACGGGTGATCCCGAGCCGCCGTCTCGCACCCTCCACCCGGGCGAGCGTCGCGAGGGTCAACATGAGCAGCCAGGCGCAGAGCAGGCTCAGCAGGACGAGGGGGATGCCGTGCCAGGGCTGGCCCGCGAGCACGCCGGGCAATGTGCCGGGCCCGACGGTTGCAGCCACCAGCGCCGCCGAGCCGGCCAGGAGCAGGTCCACGACGACATGGATCGGCATGGCCGGGGTGTCGGGGGTGCCGAAGCAGCCGCAACTGGCCAGCGGGCCACCGCGGGCAGAGACGGCCGCGACGTAGAGGGCGAACGCGAGATACGAGGCGGCCACCAGCCCGGCGGTCGTCGGACCGGGTCGCAGGAGCGCGACAGCCCCCAGGATGACCTCGGCCAGCGCACCGCCACGGACGGCGCACCTCATCGGCCGCAGTGGTAGCGGCACCGTGTCCACGAGCGCCCGTGCGGTGTCATCGGGCCGGAGCACCTTGGCTGCTCCCGCTGCGACGAGCAGCACGCATGCGGCCAGGTAGGGACCGATCAGTTCCACGGGTTCACCGGTCCGGCGGCGAGCAGCGTGTGGGCGACCGACAGCCGGGCGAGCAACGCGTTGACACGCGGCACGAGCAGCGAGCGACGGGCGTGACTGCCGAGCACCACGTAGAGGGTGAAGGGCCGACCGGCCTCGGTGAAGAACCACTGGGTGCCCGACTGGCCGACCAGGCCCCTGCGCAGGACGTAGGGGAGGAAGTCGGCCGCGGTCAGTGCGCGGGGCATCCCGAGCCGTGCGAAGAGGCTGGTCCCGAGGCTCTCCGGCCCGTACTCGAAGAGGACCACCAGGATGTCGTCGGCTCCCATCAAGGTGGTCGCACCACCACCGAAGTCCCCGGTCCCGGGCGGGAGGGCGAATGTGGCGAACTGGGCGACCGTATGCGCCCGTTCGGCACCGGAGGCTCCCCGTACGAAGATCCGCCCCTCGAACCCGGTGGGGAGCGGAGCGACGATCCCGTGCGCGTTCAGCGTGGCCATCCTCAGCTCACCCGGCCGAAGCGGTCAGGGGCCGGGCGCGGCACCGGCACCGGCCCCGGTGGCCCGAAGATCTCGTCCAGAGACGTCGGGTACAGACTCGGATCACCTGGCAGGATCCCGGCGTCGGCGAGCTCGCGGTCGTTGGCCGACTCGCGCCGCGGTCCGTCCAATCCGACGGCGCGACCCCGGCTGCCGGCCGTGCCTCCTCTGACGTCGACCTCGGCCCGTCGCACAAGATCGGCCACCTGGGTGGCGTGGTTGGCCACCCCCTCGCCGATCCGCCGTCCGGCCCTCCCGTCGACCAGGACGAAGAACGGTGCGCCGGGCACCTCGTAGTCGCTCCAGGCGTCGGAGGACATCACGACCGACAGACCCGGGGGTGCGACGGCAGCCACCTCGGCCGGGATCTCGCGGTCGGGTCCCTTGGTCACCACGACCAGCCTCGTGCCGGCCGGGAGGCCAAGATCCCCTGGCGCGCCGAGATCCTTCCAGAACCCGGCGCAGGACGCGCACCCCGACGAGAGGAACGCGAGCAGGGTGAGCCGGTCCGAGCCGGCGGGCGCCACAGCCAGGGCGTCGCCGGCGGGGGTGACCCCCGCGATGGTCGGAACCGAGGACGAGTCCCGCTCCGCAGGGAGGGGAGGGCCCATGGTGACGGGGATCGATCGTCCGGCCGTGCCTCCGCTCCGTCCCACATCCGATCGACGGTCGTGGTCGTGCTCGTCCGTCGGCTCACCCACGCCCACACCGAGGTCGTGCAGGGCCTTCAGGATGTCCGCGTGACTGCGGAGCAACCCGGCGACGAGCACGCCCAGGAGAAGGACGATCAGGCCCAGGACGATGGTCAGTGCGATCATCTGCGACCTCCGCGTCATCGGGCCGGCTGCGCCGATGGTCGCCGAACGCCACGGTCGCCGGTCCCACTGTTCCCGGGTTCACTGTAGGGACGGGAGAGCCGGCGGTGGTGTCACCCCGCGAAACGACCGGGTCGCTCCGGGTCTCCGCTCCGCAGTGGCGGCGCGGAAACAAGGACACGGATGGACGATCCCGTTTAGAGTCTCCGCACCGGTCGAAGGGCCGGAGACGATTCCCGGGAGGTGTCCGTGGGACTGCGCATCGAGACCGTGAGCTTCGACGCCGTCGACCCGCTCGCACTGGCCGGGTTCTGGTCGCAGGTCCTCGGGTGGGGGCACCGGGTCGACGAGGACGGTGACATCTGGGTCGAGCCGTCCGAGGACCACCCCGACTACGGGGCGGCGCGCCCGTTGCTGTTCCTCGGGGTACCCGAGGCCAAGACGGCCAAGAACCGCATCCACCTGGACCTCGTCCCCGACGATCAGGAGCGGGAGGTCGAGCGCCTCGAGACCCTGGGGGCGACCCGGGCCTCGATCGGCCAGACCGGCAACGAGAGCTGGGTCGTGCTGGCCGATCCGGAGGGCAACGAATTCTGCGTGCTCGAGGAGAATTAGGCGCGGGCGGCCAGGGTCAGATCCCGCCGGCCTCGGCCTCGGCCTTGGCCTCGGCGGCCTTGCGATAGGCCTCGAGCTGGTCGAGCAGGGGCATCCGCTCCTGTCCGACGGTCGAGTCCAGGCGTGCGGCGATCTGCTCCACCGTCCAGCGCCCGTCGGCGTAGGCGGCCCGCACCTCGCGGGGCTGGTTCCAGACCGCGATCTTCGGGCCGACCGAGGTGTACACCTGGCCTGTCACGTGCCCGGCCTGGTCCGAGAGCAGGTAGACGACCAGCGGCGCCACGTCCTCGGGATCGCCCATCTCGGCGAGGTCCATCGGCACGTTGGCCGACATCCTGGTCCGGGCCACCGGGGCGATGGCGTTGGCGGTGATGCCGTACCGCTGGAGGCCGGCAGCGGCCGATCGGACGAGGGACACGATGCCGCCCTTGGCCGCTGCGTAGTTGGCCTGCGCCACGCTGCCGGCGAACGCCCCCGAGGTGAAGGCCACGAGCGCGCCACCGCCCTCCTGCTTGCGCATGACGGCCGAGGCGGCCCGGAAGACGGTGAAGTGACCCTTCAGATGGGTCTCGATGACTGCGTCCCACTCGTCCTCGGACATGTTGAAGAGCATCCGCTCCCGCAGGATGCCGGCGACCGCGACGACGCCGTCGATCCGGCCCCAGCGGTCCACACCGGTGCCCACGATCCGCTCACCGCCGGCCAGGGTGGTCACGCTCTCGGCAACGGCGACCGCCTCCCCCCCTGCGCGCTCGATCTCGGAGACGACCGCGTCGGCCACCTCGCTCCTCGGATCCTCTCCGGCCATCGACACCCCGATGTCGGCCACGACGACCTTGGCCCCCTCGCCCGCCGCGAGCAGTGCCACGGCCCTTCCGATGCCCCCGCCGGCACCGGTGATGGCGACGACCTTGCCGTCCAGGAATCCACTCATCGGGCGCTGCTCCCCTTGCTCGTCCCACTCGTTCGGCCGGCGCCCGCGGGGCGCGGCCCGCCACGGGGCGGTTGACCACTACTGCAACCTGTTCTAGCGTGCCGACCGGGTCCGCGCCACCCCGCTCCGCGGTCCCCGGCCGCACGGCGCACTCGACGACAGGGGGAGGGGACACCATGGGCGATCTCGGCTTCTGGGCGCTCGCACACGAGGATCCCGGGTACCTCGCGGTGGTCGGGCCGGACGGGACCGAGTACAGCGCAGGCGAGCTGCTCGGTCGCGCCAACCAGGTCGTGCACGGACTCCGGGCCCTCGGCTTCCAGCCCGGGGACGTCGTGGCCACCCTCCTGCCCAACGGGGTCGAGATGTTCGAGCTCTACGCGGCCGCGCTGCAGGCCGGCTGGTACCTGGTGCCCATCAACCATCACCTGGTCGCTCCCGAGGTCGCATACATCCTGCGGGACTCGGGGGCCAAGGCCTTCGTGGCCCACGAGCGCTTCGCCCAGGTCGCTCTCGACGCGGCCGAGGAGGCAGAGCTCCCATCGTCGATCTGCTTCGCGGTCGGCGAGATCGGGGGGTTCGGCTCCTACGCCCGCATGCGCGACAGCCAGCCCCCCGCTGATCCCGAAGGCCGCACCATCGGGGACGTGATGAACTACACCTCGGGCACCACCGGAAACCCGAAGGGGGTCTTCCGTCGCCTCTCCGGCCTTTCGCCCGAGGAGGCCGCGCTCGGCCAGTCGGGCATCCTCTTCCTCTTCAACATCCAGCCACAGGACGACAATGTCCACATCGTCGGCTCCCCGCTCTACCACACCGCGGTCATGCGGTTCTCCGGAGCCTCGCTCCACCTCGGCCACACCATCGTGCTCATGGACAAGTGGCTGCCCGAGGACATGCTCGAGCTCATCGGGCGGTACCGGGTCACCACCTCCCACATGGTGCCGACCCAGTTCCACCGCCTCCTCGCTCTTCCCGAGGAGGTGCGGTCCGGCTACGACGTGTCCTCGCTGCGGCACATGATCCACGCCGCCGCTCCCTGTCCGGTCGACGTCAAGCACCGGATGATCGACTGGTGGGGGGATGCCATCGACGAGTACTACGCCGCCTCCGAGGGAGGCGGCACCCTGGTCACCGCCCAGGAGTGGCTGAGCAAGCCGGGCACCGTCGGGAAGGCATGGCCCATCTCGGAGATCGCCATCTTCGACGACGAGGGCAACAAGATCGAGGAGCCGAACGTCATCGGCACCGTCTACATGTCCATGCAGACCGGTGACTTCTCGTACCACAAGGACGAGGAGAAGACCCGGTCCAACCGCATCGGCAAGTTCTTCACGGTGGGCGACGTCGGACTCATCGACGAGGACGGATACCTCTTCCTTCGGGACCGCAAGATCGACATGATCATCTCCGGCGGCGCCAACATCTATCCGGCCGAGATCGAGAACGTGCTCCTCAGCTTCCCGAAGGTTGGCGATGCGGCCGTCTTCGGCATCCCCCACGAGGACTGGGGCGAGGAGATCAAGGCGGTCGTCGAGCCGGCCGAGGGCGTCGAGCCGAGCGACGAGCTCGCAGCAGAGATCCTCGAGTACTGCTCGACGCGGCTGGCCAGGTTCAAGACGCCGAAGTCGATCGACTTCACCACCGAGATGCCCCGCGACCCCAACGGCAAGCTCTACAAGCGCCGGCTGCGCGACCCCTACTGGGAGGGACGCCAGAAGATCTGAGCGGCGCCGGCCTGTCAGCCCGGTCCGTCGGGCGGCGGGCCGACCGGACCGACGGGCTGCACGTCGGAAGCGGCGCCCTCCCGCGACGCCTCCGCCCGGATCGCGTCGAGCATGGCCGGATCGGCGCTGTCGGCGTTCGACTCGGCGATGTCCAGCATCTGGCGCGGCCGCACCGCGATGAAGATCCCGTCGGCCTCGGCGGTGAGCTGGTCGTCGTGGTAGATCCCGCCCCACGCGAAGATCTTGCGCCCGTCCCTGCGCACCGTCCGGGCCTCGAGCCGGAGATCGGCGTTGAGCGGGGTGGGCTTGTGGTACCGGACGGTCAGGGTCCCGGTCATCGCGCCAACCCCGGCCACGATGTTGGCCGCGCCGAGCGCCTCGTCGAGGAGCTCGGCGATCACCCCGCCATGGACACAGGTCGGCGGACCCTCGTAGGCGAAGCTGAAGTTGGCCGTCCCGCGGATCTCGCGCTGGCCGTCCGGCCCGTCGACGATGTCCACCAGGACCGGGGGTGCGAGCGGATTGGCCAGCCCGATGATCGGGCTGGTGGGGAAGAAGTCCTGGGCGGCACGGGCCAGGTCGGGCTGGTTGCGGGTGCGGTGCGGGCCGGCCCGGGCGGCCAGCGTCCGGGCCACCGCCTCCACAGCCTCAGTGGCTTCGGTGAGCGACCGGTCGTCGAGCTCGGCGGCCACCGTCATGGTGATGAGCGGCCGGAGCGCCTCGGCCAGACGGCGGCGGGGGTCGGTGGCCCTGGGCTCGGCGGCGAAGGGGTCGATCACCGGCGTTTGAACTCGGCGGGGCGCTTCTCCGCGAACGCCCGTTGGCCCTCCTTGGCGTCCTCGGTTGCGAAGATCGGCCAGCCGAGGTCGAGCTCGATCGCCAGCGCCTCCTCCTCGGGGATGCCCTCGGTGGCCTTCACCGACGCCTTGATCGCCTCGACGGCGAGCGGGCCGTTGGCCCCGATGATCTCGGCGATCCCGAGGGCGGTCTCGAGAGCGGTGCCGTCGGGCACCACCCGGCCGATGAGGCCGACCTCCTTGGCCTCCTGGGCGGACATCTCGCGGGCGGTCAGCAGGAGGTCCATCGCCACGGTGAAGGGGATCTGCCGGCGCAGGCGCACGGTGGATCCCCCGAGGGGGAAGAGGCCGCGCCTGGCCTCGAACACCCCGAACTTGGCGCCCTCTCCGGCCACCCGGATGTCGGTGGCCTGGAGGATCTCGGTGCCACCGGCGACGGCCCACCCCTCGACGGCTGCGATGAGCGGCTTCTTGAGCGAGTAGTGGCGGAGCAGGGCCCTCCAGTGGAGGTCAGGGTCCTCGGCCATCCGGCGCTGGGTCTCCTCGCTGGCCGGCCCGGACATCGATTTGAGGTCCATGCCAGCGCAGAACGTGCCCCCCGCCCCGGTCAGGATCGCACAGCGGATGTCGTCGTCACCGTCGATCTCGACCCAGGCGTCCGCCATCCCCACCAACATGGGCCCGGAGAGGGCGTTCTTCGCCTCCGGGCGGTTCATGGTCACGACGGCGGTCGACCCGACCCGCTCGAAGGTCAGGTGCTCGGTGCCGGTCATGGTGGACCTCCCTCCGGGGAGGGCGCCTCGCGCCCGGTCCCCTGCTCCGCCGCAGCGCGACGATCGTGACGGCCGCGCCTCGCGGTCGAGCCAGGGCACGGTGAACTAGAACCTATTCTAGTTTCAGCCGCAGCAGCAGGCCCGTCCGGCCCGGCGGACCGGAGCGGTCCCTTCAGGCCACGAACGGCCCGGCGGCCATGCCCACGATCGGAGCGTTGAGGGCGATCCCGCCGGTCGACCCCTCGAAGAGGGCGTCCCCGAAGGCGAAGATGCCGCCGTCCGCGGCCACCAGCCAGTAACCGGCACCGTCGGGAGTCGCGGCCATGCCGACCACCGGACGGTTGAGGGGGAACCCGCCGGTCGAGCCGTCGAACCCGGCCCGTCCGAAGGCGAAGACCCCGCCGTCGGCTGCGACCAGCCAGTAGCCCGGGGTGCCCGGCGAGGGTTCGGCGGCCATGCCCACGATGGGCTGGTTGAGGCGGATGTTCCCGGTCGAGCCGGCGAACGCAGCGTCCCCGAAGGCGAAGATGCCGCCGTCTTCGGCCACGATGAGATAGCCGTAGCCGTCGGGGCCGGGGGCGATGCCGACCACCGGCTGGTTGAGGTGCTTACCTCCCATCGATCCCTCGAAGTTGGCGTCCCCGAAGGCGAAGATGCCGCCGTCGGCCGCGACCAGCCAGTAGCCGCCCCCGTCGGGGGTCGGTGCCATGCCCACGATCGGGGCGTTGAGGTGGAAGGCGCCGGTCGAGCCGTGGAACCCGGCGTCGCCGAAGGCGAAGATGCCGCCGTCGGCGGCCACCAGCCAGTAGCCCCGGTGGTCGGGGGTGGCGGCCATACCGACCACCCGCTGGGCCAGGTGGATGTTCCCGGCCGAGCCGAAGAAGCCGGCACCGCCGAGCGCGAACACCCCGCCGTCGGAGCCGGCGAACCAGTAGCCCGGTCGGGGCGGCGCCGGTGCCGGAGGTCCGGGCAGTCCGTCCGCGCCCATGAAGGCGTGGAGCTGGTCGTTGGACGGGGCCACCACCAGTCCGTCGGCGGCTGCCGGCGACGGGAAGCTGGAGTTGGTGCCGCCGATCGAGAACTGCTGCAGGGTGGCACCGGTTGCAGAATCGAGGGCGTAGAGGGTCCCGCCGCCGATCGACCAGACCCGACCCCCGGCCACGATGGTGGACCCGTGAGCGCCGCTGGTCGTGTGCCAGCTCGCGGCCGGCGGGAAGGAGGCGGTGGGCGTGACAGCCCGCACCCCGTCGCCGCAGGGCACGAAAAGGGTGCCGTTGAGGTCGGCGGACCCTCCGTCGGGGTCGGAGCCGCAGAAACCGGGAGTCGACTGCACCTGCCCGCCGATGTGCCCGAGGGCGGACTTGCGGAGCACGTACGCGATGCGCGACTTGCCCACCTCGAAGACCAGGCCGTTGGGGAGGATTGCTGGCGCGGTGGATCCGAGGTCGGCGTCGGAGGAGTTGTCCGAGTGCCAGGAGGTCGGCGCAAAGTAGTCGATCACCTGCATGGTCGGACTCAATTCGATGACGCCGTCGCTGTAGTCGTACGAGCTCGCCGAGGCCGAGCTGTTGCCGGTCGAAACCCAGACGTTCCCCTGGGCGTCGATGGTCGGAGCCGCCCCGCCCATCCACACCGCGCCCTGGTTGAAGCCGTTGGCGACGACGAAGGTCGAGGGTGGAGCCCCGGTCTCGGGGGCCGAGACCACCAATCCGTGGTACTGCCCGCAGTCACCGGCGTTTCCGCCGAACCCGGCGATCACCCGGCCGTCGTCCAAGGCCAGAGAGGCCCGCTGGAGCTCGAATGCCGGGTTCGAGACGAGTGAGGTCGGAGGATCGATGACTTCGTTGAGGAGGATCCCCCCGGTGTACATGTCCAAGCCGATGAGGTGGTGGGCTGCCGCATGGGCACCCGCCTGCTCGGCGGCCACCACGAAGATCTCACCGCGGGCAGTGTCGATGACCGGGGTCGAGGTGATCCCGACCGTCGGATTGATGTTGCCACAGAGCCCCGCGACGGTCGACGGGGAGAACGGCGTGCCGACGTGGGTGACCCACAGCACGGCGCCGGTGTCGGCGGCCAGTGCGTAGACGGTGTCGTTTTCGGTTGCCGTGTAGACCCGCCCGACGTCGATCAGCGGCTGGGCGTAGACACTGCCGTCGAGGGTGGCCGAGCTCCACGCGGCGGTGGCGGGGGAGAACGGTGCGCCTGAAGCGTCGACCCCCGTGCGGAGCCCGTTCTGGTCGAAGGTGGTCCAGCTCGAGGATGGCGCGACACGCGGCCCGGGTACGGTCGAGGCCAGGGCAGGGGCTGAGCCGAGTGCGAGGACGGTTGCCGCGGCGAGCACCAAGGTGGCCGCCCGGCGCAGAGAACGGTGGGGGGTGCACATCTCCCCACTTCACCACGGATCGCGCGCCCGCGCACCGGCACTCGCCGCGGGGATCAGATGCGCTCGATGATGGTGCCGGTGGCCAGAGCCCCGCCGCAGCACATGGTGATGAGGGCCAGGCTCTTGTCGGAACGCTCGAGCTCGTGGAGGGCGGTGGTGATGAGGCGGGCACCGGTCGAGCCGACCGGGTGGCCGAGGGCGATCGCCCCGCCGTTCACATTGACCCTGTCCCAGTCGGCCTCGTGGACCTTGCCCCACGACATCACGACAGATGCGAAGGCCTCGTTGATCTCGACGATGTCGATGTCGGCCAGGGTCATCCCGGCCTTCTTGAGCACGTCGGTCGTGGCGGCGATCGGCCCGTCGAGGTGGTAGTAGGGATCGGAGCCGACAAGGGTCTGGGCCACGATCCGGGCCCGCGGGCGCAGGCCGAGCTCACCGGCCCTGGCCCGGGACATCCAGAGGACCGCGGCCGCACCGTCGGAGATCTGCGAGCTGTTCCCGGCGGTGTGCATGCCCTCGGGCAGCACCGGCTTGAGGCCGGCCAGACCCTCACGGGTGGTGTCGCGTGGACCCTGGTCCTTCGCCACGATGGTCCGCTCGCCGGTCGGACCGTCCGCTCCGACCACCGGAGCCTCGATCGGGGCGATCTCGCGATCGAATCGGCCCTCGTCCAGGGCGACCGCTGCCTTGCGCTGCGACTCGAATCCGAGCCAGTCCACGTCGTCGCGGGTGATGCCGTACTTCTGGGCGATCCGCTCGGCCGCGTTGAACTGGTCGGGCATGTCCCAGGGAAAGCCCTCGGGACGGGACTTGCCCGGACCGTTGAAGGCGTTCGCCCCGAGCCCGACCCGGCTCATGGCCTCGACGCCGCAGGCGATGCCGGCGTGGATGGCGTCGGCGCTGATCAGGTTGGCCACGAAGTTGTTGGCCTGCTGCGCGGAGCCGCATTGACAGTCGATGGTGGTGGCTGCGACCTCGTAGGGGAGCCCCTGGCTCAGCCAGGCGGTGCGGGTCACGTTGGACGCCTGTTCGCCGGCCTGGGTCACGCATCCCCCGACGATCTGCTCCACGTCCCCTGGTTCGATGCCGGCCCGCTTGACCAGTTCGACCTGCGCGGCACCCAGGAGTTCTGCGGCGTGGAACCCGGAGAGCCAGCCGTTGCGCTTCCCGATCGGGGTGCGGACTGCTTCGACGATCACCGGCTCGGCCATGGCGGGTCCCCCTTGGAGGTTCTGGTTGGGAAAAGTATAGAACCTGTTCCAGTGCCCCGGCCCGGTGGGGTACTCTCCGGTCGGGCGAGCGGGGACCGGGACCGCAGTCCAGGGGGAGGATGGCGATGGTGTCTCCGAGGGTCATCGCCGCGGTGGCGGCCTGTTGCCTCGTGTTCGGTGCCGGATGCTCGTCCTCCGGTACAGGGTCGGCCTCTCCCCTGCCGCCCTACCAGCACAAGGGGCCGGACCCCGTCGGGGTCACCACGCTCGATCTCGGCTCGGCCGGCCCGGTCTTCGGCGAGCGTCTGGCCACCGTCTACTACCCCGCGGACCCGGCCCATCTCGCCGGGCACGGCCAGTTCAGCTACCCCGAGGCTTCGACCTTGCCCGCCTCCTACCAGGCGATCCTGCCGGCCAAGTACAACCAGGTGACCACGATCGATGCCTTCACCGATCCGCCGGCATCGAGGAAGGGCCCGTTCCCGATCGTCCTGTTCAGTCACGGGGACGGCGGCCAGCGAGTGCTGTATTCGTCGCTGCTGGCGGGCATCGCCTCGTGGGGCTACGTGGTGGTCAGCGCCGACTACCTCGAACGCGGTCTGGCTGCCTACGTCCTCCAGACCAAACAGCATTCGACCCCTGCCCACGATTCGGTGGTCATGGCATCGTCGTTGGCCGCGGTCGAGCAGGATTCGCAGAATCCCACGTCGGTGCTCTACGCCTCGGCGGATCCCTCCCGGGTCGCCGCGGTCGGCCACTCGTCGGGCGGCGGCACCGCATTCGACGCCCTTGGAGGCGCGCAGGTGGCCACCGCGGTGGGCTGGGCCCCTGTTCCGCCGACCGGCACCCCATCGACCAAGCCGGTCATGCTCATCGGCGCGGAGGGGGACACGGTGGTGCCAGCGTCTCAGGTCCGAAACACGTTCAACGCGTTCCAGGGTCCCAAGGTCCTTGTCGAGATCTCGGGCGAGGGCCACAACACGTACACCGACATCTGCACGGGCATCCGGTCGGGCATCGGGCTGATCCCCTACGCCCTCAGCCAGCACTTCGTCTCGGCGGCGAACGCCGCGTTCGCGATCAACGGGTGCCGGAGCTCGGACCTGCCTCCCAGCCGGTTCTGGCCGGTCGTACAGTTCTATACGGTGCTCCAGCTCCACAACGTGTTCCAGCACGAACCGACCGCGACGGTCCCGTCCCCGGCCGCCGGACAGTTCCCCGGATTCACGGTCACCGTGACCCAGGCCTCGTGATGAACCGGGCTGCCCGACGTTCCCGGTCCAGCCCCCCCGACCTCACCGTGGTGGCGGTGCCCGCCTACTTCGCCTCGATGGGCGCCGAGTACCTCCTGCAGCGCCGCCGCTTGACCAGGGGCGGTACACCGACGGCGGGCGACTACGAGCGCCGGGACACCGTGGCCAGCCTCACCATGGGCACCGCGAGCCTCATCGTCCCACTGCTGGTGCCCCGCCTCCTGCGTCCGTTCGCCCCGGGGCGCGGGCGCTTCGGCAAGGTGCTCCTGGGCACCGCGATCGGCGCGGCAGCCGTCACCACCGTGGCCGACGCGCTTGCCCGGCAGTTCGCACGCAGGGCCGCGGCAGCTCCCCTCGAGGGTCCCGACGCCGTGCCGGTCGCCCGACGGGTCGCGTCGATCGGTGGCGTGGCGGCGATCGCGGCCGGCGGGATGGCGGTGACCACGGCCTGTGCGGCGCACCTCACCCCCGACCGGTTCTGGCGGAAGCGGATCCTCCCCTCCCTCGGCACCGGGCCGGTCGCCCTCGGGCTGGCCGTCCTCGGATGGGACTTCATCTATTACTGGAACCACCGCTTCATGCACGAGAGCCGCTACATGTGGGCCATCCACGTGGTCCACCACTCGAGCGAGCGCTACAACCTCGCGACCGCGCTCCGCCAGCCGGTGGCCGATGCGCTCGGCACCATGCTCCCCTACGGCGTCCTCTGCCTGGTCGGGCTCTCCCCCGAGCTGGTGGCGACGGCCCGGGGCGTGAACCTGCTCTACCAGTTCTGGATCCACACCGAGGCCGTCGGACGGATCGGTCCGGTCGAGGAGCTGCTCAACACGCCCTCCCACCACCGGGTGCACCACGGGTCCAACCGGCAGTACCTCGACCGGAACCACGGCAGCATCCTCATCGTCTGGGACCGCCTCTTCGGCACCTTCGAACCCGAGGGGGAACGGGTCGTCTACGGGCTCACCAAGAACCTCAACTCCTTCGACCCCGTGCGGATCGCCACCCACGAGCACGCCGACATCCTCCGCGACGTGGCCCGATCCACCGGCTGGGGCGAGCGGCTCTCCTACGTACTGCGGGGACCGGGGTGGGCAACCGACCACCGGCCGGCGGCCGTCGCCTGAGCCGGTTGGGGGCGATTCGGGCGCCACGACCGGCTGGAGTGAGCTCCTTCCGACCGGTTGCCCCACCATGGCCGGCACCGTGCGGACGGCTGCTTCGCAAAGCGCCCATCCCCGCCCGCCCCCGACAGTGCCGAACGCGTCCCAAGGTCGGGTCGTTCTCCCTGGTCGCAGGGTCAACAGATCGCGCCGACGTGGTGGGTTGCTCCATCAGTCGGTGTACGCCGCCTTTCGATGGCGATCGATCGGCGTTAACTGTCGGACCACTTGGTGCAGTCATCCAGGGGTCTGGCCCCAAGCTCCAGCCGACGGACTGACTGACTGACTGACTGACTGAGCACGGGTGAGGTGGAGGGATCGATGTCAGGGGCCGAAGCTGATCGGGACAGCCGTGTACGCCACCGCGCCCGAAGCAGTGATGCCTGAGGTGGCGACCACAACGCATTGGCTGCAGGGGGTGGTGGAACCAGTCGAGAGTGGAGAGCTGGCGGCTCCACTGGACACCACATAAGACGCCGAACCCGTGCCCCGATCAACGACGACAAATGCCTGCGCAGCGAGCTGCGCACCGCATCCCAACGGGTTGGCGTCGACCTCGGATGCGCATTCCGAAAGGTGCACCTTACCGGACGGAAATCTGGAAACCGTGACCCTGACAATTTGGCCATCGTGAAGTCCTGTCGAAGGCACCACAGTGAGCTTCGGTACGGGCAGGACCACCCTGGTCGTTGTCGTCGAGTGGCTGGTTGTCGTCGTCGGGTGGCCGGTCGTTGCCGTCGGGTGGCCGGTCGTTGCCGTCGGGTGGCCGGTTGTTGTCGTCGAGTGGCTCTGTGGCGCGGTCGTCGTCCCGGATGCACAACCAGCGAGCGTCATGGCGGTCGCAACCAAGAACATGCCCGCCGGTGTTCGACCAATGAGCCGCCCGAGTGGAGTTGTCACTTCCGGATCATAGCGACGCAGATGGATCGACCACATGCAGGATCGATGCCGGTGACGGGATCCGGGCATCGATCGTCAGGCTATGGCGCCATCCCGACGATCGGCTTGTTGAGGGTGAGCGCACCGGTAGAGCCGAAGAACTTGGCGTCACCGAAGTTGAAGATGCCGCCGTCGGAGGCGACCAGCCAGTAGCCCTTGCCGTCTGACGTCGCCGCCATCCCGACGATCGGCTTGTTGAGGGTGAGCGCACCGGTGGAGCCGAAGAACTTGGCATCCCCGAAGGCGAAGATGCCGCCGTCGGAGGCGACTAGCCAGTAGCCCTTGCCGTCTGACGTCGCCGCCATCCCGACGATCGGCTTGTTGAGGGTGAGCGCACCGGTAGAGCCGAAGAACTTGGCGTCACCGAAGTTGAAGATGCCGCCGTCGGAGGCGACCAGCCAGTAGCCCTTGCCGTCTGACGTCGCCGCCATCCCGACGATCGGCTTGTTGAGGGTGAGCGCACCGGTGGAGCCGAAGAACTTGGCATCCCCGAAGGCGAAGATGCCGCCGTCGGAGGCGACCAGCCAGTAGCCCTTGCCGTCTGACGTCGCCGCCATCCCGACGATCGGCTTGTTGAGGGTGAGCGCACCGGTGGAGCCGAAGAACTTGGCATCCCCGAAGGCGAAGAGGCCACCGTCGGAGGCAACCAGCCAGTAACCCTTGCCGTCCGGGGTCGCCGCCATCCCGACGATCGGCTTGTTGAGGGTGAGCGCACCGGTGGAGCCGAAGAACGTGGCGTCCCCGAAGGCGAAGATGCCGCCATCGGAGGCAACCAGGGTGTATCCCGAGGATGGGGCAACATTCACCGTGAGGGTGTAGGTCCAGGTCCCGGTGTTCCCGAGGTTGTCAACGTCCGTGCCCTGGACGGTGTAGGGGCCCACGGCGAGGGTGTCGGGGGCAGAGACCGCGCCGCTCGAGGAGACGGTGAAGGCCGGGGAGACCGTGGTCACGGTGAAGGTGACCGCACCGTTGTTGCCCGAAGTGAGCAACTGGGAGGTGAACGGGTTGCCCGCACTGACCGAGCCCGAGGTCGGTGCGGTCTGGGTGATGGTCCCGCCGGCCGGAGTCTCGGTGAGGGTGAACGACCAGTGTCCGGTGTTCCCGAAGGCGTCGGTGTCCGTCCCCGAGACGGTGTAGGAGCCCACGATAAGGGTGTCCGGGGCGGAGACCGCGCCGGACCCGGAGACGGTGAAGGCCGGGGAGGACGAGGTCACGGTGAAGGTGACCGCACCGTTATTGCCCGAAGTGAGCAACTGGGAGGTGAAGGGGTTGCCCGCACTGACTGAGCCCGAGGTCGGTGCGGTCTGGGTGATGGTCCCACCGGCCGGAGTCTCGGTGAGGGTGAACGACCAGTGTCCGGTGTTCCCGAAGGCGTCGGTGTCCGTCCCCGAGACGGTGTAGGAGCCCGGGATGAGGGCGTCCGGGGCGGAGACCCCGCCGGACCCGGAGACGGTGAAGGCCGGGGAGGACGAGGTCACGGTGAAGGTGACCGCACCGTTGTTGCCCGAAGTGAGCAACTGGGAGGTGAAGGGGTTGCCCGCACTGACCGAGCCCGAGGTCGGTGCGGTCTGGGTGATGGTCCCGCCGGCCGGAGTCTCGTGGAGGGTGAACGACCAGTGTCCGGTGTTCCCGAAGGCGTCGGTGTCCGTCCCCGAGACGGTGTAGGAGCCCACGATAAGGGTGTCCGGGGCGGAGACCGAGCCGGACCCGGAGACGGTGAAGGCCGGGGAGGACGAGGTCACGGTGAAGGTGACCGCACCGTTGTTGCCCGAAGTGTTCAGCTGGGAGGTGAAGGGGCTGCCCGCACTGACCGAGCCCGAGGTCGGTGCGGTCTGGGTGATGGTCCCGCCGGCCGGAGTCTCGTGGAGGGTGAACGACCAGTGTCCGGTGTTCCCGAAGGCGTCGGTGTCCGTCCCCGAGACGGTGTAGGAGCCCACGATGAGGGTGTCCGGGGCGGAGACCGCGCCGGACCCGGAGACGGTGAAGGCCGGGGAGGACGAGGTCACGGTGAAGGTGACCGCACCGTTGTTGCCCGAAGTGTTCAGCTGGGAGGTGAAGGGGCTGCCCGCACTGACCGAGCCCGAGGTCGGTGCGGTCTGGGTGATGGTCCCACCGGCCGGGTTCTCGGTGAGGGCGAACGACCAGTGTCCGGTGTTCCCGAAGGCGTCGGTGTCCGTCCCTGAGACGGTGTAGGAGCCCACGATGAGGGTGTCCGGGGCGGAGACCGCGCCGGACCCGGAGACGGTGAAGGCCGGGGAGGACGAGGTCACGGTGAAGGTGACCGCACCGTTGTTGCCCGAAGTGTTCAGCTGGGAGGTGAAGGGGCTGCCCGCACTGACCGAGCCCGAGGTCGGTGCGGTCTGGGTGATGGTCCCTCCGGCCGGGTTCTCGGTGAGGGCGAACGACCAGATGCCTGTGTTCCCGAAGGCGTCAGCGTCCGTCCCCGAGACGATGTAGAGGCCCGGGGTGAGGGTGTCCGCAGCGGAGACTGCGCCGCTCGACGAGACCGCGAAGGCCGGGGATGACGAGGTCACGGTGAAGGTGACCGCACCGTTGTTGCCCGAAGTGTTCAGCTGGGAGGTGAAGGGGCTGCCCGCACTGACCGAGCCCGAGGTCGGTGCGGTCTGGGTGATGGTCCCACCGGCCGGGTTCTCGGTGAGGGCGAACGACCAGCTCCCCGTGTTCCCGAAGGCGTCGGTGTCCGTCCCCGAGACGGTGTAGGAGCCCGGGATGAGGGTGTCGGGGGCGGAGACCACGCCGCTCGACGAGACCGCGAAGGCCGGAGAGGACGAGGTCACGGTGAAGGTGACTGCACCGTTGTTGCCCGAAGTGAGCAACTGGGAGGTGAACGGGTTGCCCGCACTGACCGAGCCCGAGGTCGGTGCGGTCTGGGTGATGGTCCCGCCGGCCGGAGTCTCGTGGAGGGTGAACGACCAGCTCCCCGTGTTCCCGAAGGCGTCGGTGTCCGTCCCCGAGACGGTGTAGGAGCCCACGATGAGGGTGTCCGGGGCGGAGACCGAGCCGGACCCGGAGACGGTGAAGGCCGGGGAGGACGAGGTCACGGTGAAGGTGACCGCACCGTTGTTGCCCGAAGTGTTCAGCTGGGAGGTGAAGGGGTTGCCCGCACTGACTGAGCCCGAGGTCGGTGCGGTCTGGGTGATGGTCCCGCCGGCCGGAGTCTCGTGGAGGGTGAACGACCAGTGTCCGGTGTTCCCGAAGGCGTCGGTGTCCGTCCCCGAGACGGTGTAGGAGCCCACGATGAGGGTGTCCGGGGCGGAGACCGCGCCGCTCGACGAGACGGTGAAGGCCGGGGAGGACGAGGTCACGGTGAAGGTGACCGCACCGTTGTTGCCCGAAGTGAGCAACTGGGAGGTGAACGGGTTGCCCGCACTGACCGAGCCAGAGGTCGGTGCGGTCTGGGTGATGGTCCCACCGGCCGGAGTCTCGGTGAGGGCGAACGACCAGTGTCCGGTGTTCCCGAAGGCGTCGGTGTCCGTCCCCGAGACGGTGTAGGAGCCCACGATGAGGGTGTCCGGGGCGGAGACCGCGCCGGACCCGGAGACGGTGAAGGCCGGAGAGGACGAGGTCACGGTGAAGGTGACCGCACCGTTGTTGCCCGAAGTGAGCAACTGGGAGGTGAACGGGTTGCCCGCACTGACCGAGCCAGAGGTCGGTGCGGTCTGGGCGATGGTCCCACCGGCCGGGTTCTCGGTGAGGGCGAACGACCAGATGCCGGCGTCGCCGAAGAAGTCGGTGTCCGTCCCCGAGACGATGTAGAGGCCCGGGGTGAGGGTGTCCGCAGCGGAGACCGCGCCGCTCGACGAGACCGCGAAGGCCGGAGAGGACGAGGTCACGGTGAACGTGACAGCGCCCGTGTTGGGAGTCGTGGCTAGTTGGTCTGTGAATGGAGTGCCTGCACTGACCGAGCCCGAGGTCGGTGCGGTCTGTGTGATGGTCCCGGGAGGCGTGACCGTGAACGTGTAATTCCAGGTCCCGGTGTCGCTGATGCTGTCGCTGTCGGTGCCGAATAGGAAGTAGGTGCCTGGCTCGACGCCGGCTGTGGCTACGACAGCCCCACTCGACGAGACGGTGATCGGCTGTGCAACAGCAGAGTTCGTGATAAAGGTGGCCGGTCCGATGTTTCCCGTCGTGGCCAGCTGATCGCTGAACGGGTTGCCGGCGACCACTGTGGTGCTGTTCGAGAAGGGGGCCACCTGGGTGATGGTGCCGCCGGCCGCTGCTTCGTTCACACCCAGGAAGGCGAACGAGCCAGCGAACACCGCGGTAAGCAACACCGCCGCGCTGCCAATCGATGTCAAGCGGCGAAAACGGGCTCGAAAGGTCCTCATCTGCGTGTCTCCTCAAGCTTTATGCGATATGAGCTCTTCATGCCCATCCGCGATTGCGATTGGTTGACGCAGTTCGGTTTGCCCCGTACAACTCCCCCAACCAGCGCAAAATCTACGGGACAACTCGTGCAATTACAAGGGGAATGCGCTGGTCAGCCGAGAGAGTTCACTTAGCCGATTGAGGAGCTCACTCTGGGTGAAGGTGACGGCGGAATCCTCACACGTGCCGAGCCCGGCGAAGGGACCTGGCGACCCGCCATCCTCGATCACGTCCGAGGCTGTCGGTCGGAGGAGAATGCGCATCGACGGAAGAGCCGTGCACGGCGCGAGGCGTACCGCGACAGAGGGACCCCCATTGGGGGTCCCTCTGTTCTACCCTGGGCGGGGGCTCCCGATTGCTTCGGGAGCCCCGCCCTCCGGGGTCAGGCAGGATGCCTAGTGGCGTCCTTTCAGACGTTTCTCTCAGGTGCCGGCGCTCGGCTCCCAGATGAACGTCGCCGAGTTGGTTCCATAACCGACGGTGAAGACAATCTTCACCGGCGGGGCGGCGTCCATAGGTGGAATCGTGATCGGCATCCCAGCACCCTGGTAGGAGGCGCTGTCCACGACCAGATTGGGCGTGGCTGAGGTGGCGGTGATCGAAACCATCACAGCCGATCCGTCCGCGTTCACCACAGGGATCTGGGTGGGGTTCAACGGTCCACCGATCTCCGCACAGGCGGTCGCCCCGCCTGCGTAATTCGTCAGCGTGAATGTGCTGCTGAACGGCGTGCCGTTGACCGTGTACGAGTAGGCGTACGAGAACTGTCCCAGGCTTGTCTGCAAGGCGGCGAGTTGCCCCGAGCAGATCTTGACGATCCCCGTGTGTACGGCGTCGGTAAAGGTTGCCAGCGTCTCGTTGGCAACTCCACCCCAAACAACGGACACCAGAGCCGGGTCCTGAGTAGGACTGCTCAAGAGACGGTCCTGCGACGGGTTCCCGCCAACGGCCGTGACGTTCGCCAGGTAGAAGTTGGGATTCGCCTGGATCTCATTGATCGACGCTGTACCCAAGGGAACCGAAAGCGCTCCCGAGCACTGTCCAGCGAGGATCGTCACGTTGTAGGTGGTCAAGTCGTGGTCGGCGAGCGAGCCACCGGTGATCACGAAGGGGAAGCTCTGGTTCCCGGTCGAGGGATCAGCGGCATTCTTGCAGACTTCGACATAGCCGTACGCCTGATTGGTGAACGTCGCCAGTACATCGCTGGTGCCGTCGGGCCCACCCACCGTCAGAACCGCCTGGGCAAGTGAACTACCCGCATCGGCGGCAGAAGGATAGACGGACACTCCGGTGACGGCGATATCTGGCTGCGCAACCTCGGTGATCGTTGCCAGAGTCCCAGCCGGGAGTGACAGTGGATCGGTCACACAGGCCGGAACGCCTGTCTGAGATGCTGCGGTCAGCGACACGGTCTGCGTACCGAGAACGTCGTTCACGTTGTAGACGAACGTGAACCCCTCCAGGGCGGCACTTGTGTCTGACAGCGTCTTGCAGACCTCCACATTGGCGTACCTCGTCGCATTGTAGAAGTCAGCCTCAGTGATGGTGTTCGCCTGCACGTTGAACGTCGCCTCACCGTTGTCGATGTTCGTGGCGACAGCATTCGGAGACACGTGATCCAGCCGGTACGGCGGGTTCGCTGCCTCTGTGACCGTCACCTGTCCCACAGGAGCGGCGTCGTAGGAACACTGGCCCACCGGGATCGACATCGAAGGAAGCGAGCCGGCGACGCCTGACAACGAGAAGTTGAACGTACCCTGGACATAGTGATCCATGCCGTACTTGCAGACCTTGATCACACCGGGCGTCGGCGGGACCAGGTCAGCGTTGGTAAAGGTCACAATGCTGTCCGCAGTCCCCGCAGCGGTGGGATGGACCGTCACTGTGGCGCTCCCCCCTGCACCCGCGGTGCCGAGAACCACGTTGCTCAAGCTCACGTTGGCGGTCGGGCTGATCGAGGTCAACGTGAATGGGGATTGTCCCAGCTCCGTCACGGTGACATGAGTGCCGACCGGATAGTTGGTCGGCGTGCTGCAGTTCTCGCCGACGACACTACCGACTTGCAACGCGGTGAGGCTGAAGGAGGCCCTCAGGCCGGCCAACGTGCTTTCGGTGAAATTGAAGGTGTGACCGTTCGTAGTTGCGTCTGCCGCAACCTTGCACACTTCTAGGCCGACGATGACCGGAGCATTGAACATGGACACTTCAGCGGTGCCACCGAGAGTGACGTTCACCGTCGCGGTTTGACCGACGACACTGACCAGGGCATTCGCTGGCATGGTCGTGGCGTGGGTGAAGTGAGTCGCACCGGTCGAGTCCAGCGCTTCGGTAACCGTGTTATGTCCTGCCTTCGCACCGACGATCCTGCAGTTGCCGGTCGTCAGGCTAAACGGAGTGGCCTCGTTCACACTGAACGTGAACGATCCACTGACATCCCCGGCCTTGCAGACCTTGAGAGTCTGGGTGGGTAGGGCGCCGGCAACGCCTGCAGAAGCAACGCTAACGGTCATGCCCCCTAAGAGCGCAACCGCTACGACCCCTGCCAGCAACGTTCGCCGACCCCTCTTCGTCGCGGCTTTCGGCCGCTCTCTTGTCAACATGCGTGTGTTCCTCCTGAGCTATCGGGAGATACCTATGGGTACCCGGTACTAACGATCCCCGAAAAGCGCCTACAAGTCATCGTCCGAACCGAACGAACATTCCCCTCGCTGGTTGTTCAATCCGCCCACCCGTGAGCCGGTCACTCACGATCCGGCCCGGCCGCCGATCTCGGGGAACTCTTGGATTCTGCGCATCCACCGGCATTTCGCCGCGCAGCGTGAGGTTGGGTTTCGCTCAGAGTGGCGAAGTGGCCGTTCGCGTTGGACACCTCCAGCCAACCGGACTACACAGTGCAGGGCGGGCCCAACGGGAAGCGGCAAGGACGGGCCAGCGGGAAGAGCCAGCAACCACAGGCGAAGGATCGAAGTTAGGGCGGGATGGCGATGACGGTCGTACGGAGTCGGGACGGGGCAGGACTGGGCGCCGAGGCTCCCTCCGAGAGGGACGGCATCCGCGTCAGCACGGTGCTCCCGCAGTCCGCGGTCGACGAATACCTCGAGACCAGCCCGGACGCCATGATCGTGGCCGACAGTTCCGGGAACATCCTGGCTGGGAACCCAGCGGCCGAACAGCTCTTCGGCCTCGACCACGACGCGCTCACCGCCCTGAATCTCTCGAGCCTGTTCGCCGCTGAGCTCAACGGGCATCTGGCGATCGAGTCCTTCGAGCAAGTGCAGGGGCCTGATGCTTCAGAGGGCTCCTTCCTTTCCCGCCGTCTGGAAACCGAAGGAAGGGTACGCGGGGGCACACTGCTTCCCCTGTGTCTCACAGTGACACGACTGAGTCGATCGGTGGAGCCGTTGCTCCTTGCCGTCGTCCGGGAGTCGGCCTACTCCCCCTCCACGGCCAAGCAGGTCGCGTCGGCCGCCTATCGGGCAGCCACCCAGGAGATGATGGCGCTCCAACGAGAGCTCCTCGCCGAGATCGCCCAGGACAACGGGGCGGACGGCATCGCCCGGGTCCTCCATCAGCGGACCGGGCGCAAGGTGTTGATCATCGACCCAGCTGGGCAGATGCTCGCCGGGGCCGGCTACGGAGAGCACGACGTCCCCCAGGACCGGCTCGTCGCAGGGTGTTCGACGGCGGACCGCCTGCGACCGCTCCACGGCGTCCGCGAGCGGCATGCGGACAGCTGGACCGCAGCCGCCTGCCCCGATCAGACAGTGCTCGGCAGGATCAGCATCCACGATCCGGCCGGTGACCTGCCGGAGGTGGACCTGATGTCCCTCGAGCAGGCGGCCTCGATCCTCACCGTCGAGCTGATCAGAGAGCGGGCGGCCGACGGCGCCAGAGGAGAGTCGCTGAGCGGGTTCGCCGCCGAGCTCCTCGAAGGCCGTGACCCCGACCGGCTGCGGTCGCAAGCGGCGAGGTTCGGCTATGACCTGGACCGGCCCCACCAGACCATCGCCATGGATACTCCCTCGGCCGACGCTGCGGCGGTCGAGATGGCCGAACAGGTGGCACGGAACCTCGGAGTCATGAGCCCCCTGGTCACGGCGCGGTCGAACCGGATCGTCCTCCTCACGTCGAACGAGCTCGACTGGGAACTGCTGGCTGCGGCTCTGAGCGGCGCGTTCAGCATGGACGTGCGCATCGGCGTCGGGGGTGGGTACCCGATCACCGAGCTCAACCGGTCCCTGACCGAGGCGGTCTTTGCGCTCGAGCTCGGGACGACGGTGCGGAGCGAGGCTCCGGTCACGGCGTTTGCCGATCTCGGGGTCTGGAAGATGCTGGTCGATTCGACAGAGCCACGGAAGTTGCGCGAGATCGTCGACGAGTGGATCGGGCCATTGGCGGAGCACGACGCGCTACATGGCAGTGAGCTCGTGAAGACGCTCACCGTCTACCTGAAAGCCTCTTGTGCCGCCGAAACGGCGGCTGCAGCGCTCCACGTCCACCGCAACACGCTCCGGTACCGCCTCTCCAAGATCTACCAGGTCAGCGGCCGCGACCTCACCGACCCGGACCAGCGGTTCCAGCTCGAGCTCGCCTGCCGCGCCAGGATCGTGCTCCAGGCGCTCGAAACGGCCTGAAGGCGCCGACCGCTCCAGGTAGACGCCTCATCGAGCGGCTAGGTCGGCGCGGTGAAGATGCACAGCTGGGTGGCGTAGGCCACCAGCCGTCCGCCGTCGGTCCCCTCGGGCCCGTAATCCCACAGTGCCATGTCCACGGACGCGTAGCCGTCCCCTGCGTGGCGGGCCCTGTTGTGGGCGAGCACCCAATCGGACCGGCACGTATCGAGGAGGTGGAAGGTGAGGTCGACGCTCGGGCTGAACCAGTCGTTTCCAAGCTCGGGACCGACCTTCTCGCGCACCGCACCGGGCATGGTGTCCGCGAAGACGATGAGGGCGAGCGGGTCGAGTGAGCCGTCCCCGAGCATGGGCGGCTCGTCGAGGTGGTACCAGGTGCCGTGTTCGGCCCGATCAGGCACGTAGGCATCCCACGGTGCGTGACCGAGGGCTCCGCGTCCTTCGAGGCGCCGGTCCCAGAAGGGAGAGGGGGCGAACGGCTCGACACCCGGCGGAGGCGGATCACGGAACGATCTGGCCTCGGCCAGCGGAACGAACCCCAGGGGTGGTTCGAGATCGGTGAACCCGAATCCCCCCCGGTCCGACCCGAAGACGGCGGTGGTCACGTGGCCGTGGGACGACGAGGGATTCCGGACCTCTGCCCGCAGGTGGGACACCGACCTGCCGAGGCGCAGGACCTCTACCTGGATCTCGACCGGACCGTGGGCGACAGGGGCCACGTACGTGGTGTGGAGGGTCCGGAGCCGCTGCTCGGCATGTCCCAGCTCCAAAGCCATCGCCCGGACGGCGGCCGCAGTCACGACGCCCCCCTGGGGCATCGGGCGGAGGCACCACGACTCGTCGATCTCACCGAGATAGCGACCGGGCGCGTCGCCCGATGGCGACACCGTGGTGACGTTCTGGAAGGGGTTTCCCACGCCGGCACATTGGTGGCTCCGGGTCACGGCTGTCAACGTCAGACGGCCCCTGGGCGGATAGCGGATCGGTCGCGGTCAGCCCGGCCGAGTGGCCACGCCGTCAGTGACACCCTCCCACCTGGCATTTTGGCCGTGTTGTGCGGCCCGCGGAACGTCGGCCGGACCCCAAGCTCAAGGCGCCGACTGAGGCAGCCGATCCAAATTGACACCTGACACTGCGCGCTCGAGAGGGTAGTGTTCGGGTATTGATTCTCACTGAGAGTAGTGGAGGCAGTATTATGAGTGATAATCCGGAGGGTCCAGGCTGGTGGATCGCCAGCGACGGCAAGTGGTATCCGCCCGAACTGCATCCCTCCGTCCGTACGGACGACCCCGCCCCCGAGCCGGCAACGGCACCCGAGACGGTGCCCGCGGCTTCCTCGCCGGCTCCCCATCGCTGGCAGAGCCAGGGCGGTGCACAGAGTCCGGACCACGAGGCACCGCAGGTAGGGCCGCAGTTCCCCGATCTCTTCCAGAAAGCTCTCGAGGGTTCTCACCTCGCCGACAACGTCACGTTCAGCGGTGACAACGCGCAGAGCTCACTCGGCACGGGGCGCAAGGCCCCGTCGTCCGCCCCCGCCGGCGCGAACGGTGGAACGGCTTCGAGCTCCGGGGCGGTGGGCAGCTTCAGCGGCGCAACCGCCACCAAGCGTCGGTGGCGCCGCGGACACTGAACCGCCGCCGTCCGGCTGTCACCAGCCGGCTTCCGTCACCCCTGCTCTGGTAGCTCGATCAGCGCGCGCCACTCGTCCAAGCGGTCGGCCACGGCCTCCGGGGTGAGACGCAGGGTGTGTTCCGGCACGCTGTCGGCAATGGTCCGTTGCACCATGTAGTGGTGGGCGGCGCTCCGGAACAGCGGGCCGCGCGCTGCGACCAGGTCGTCCGGGGCTCCGCCCAGGAATCCCCAGAGGGTGAACGCCAGCGTCAGGTCGTGGACCAACGGCGCCCGGCCGAACCGCGCCGCACGGCGCATGGCCACCGCGGTGCACCCGGCGATGACGTCCTCGGCCTGCTCTCCCTGTTCGAGGACCAGGCGGTCCTCGAACCGGCGTGCGAGCTTGAGGGCGAACCCCTGGTCGGGGCCCGGAGAGCCCAGCGACAGACCTGACGGCTGGTGGGTGCCGCGCACCTCGGACGGCCGCGAGGTCGTCCAGGCCGCCGGTACCTGCAATTGATAGGAGCCACGGACCTGGTCGGCCTCGACGATGGGGACAAAGCTCGGCTGGGTCACCTGGTGCTCCTCGGGGGCTGGATCGCCGTGGTCAGGAGGGATCCGCCGGAGCGACCCCGCCCTGCCCAGCGTGGAGCAGACCGTAGACGATGGAGTCGGAGAGGGCCTGCCAGGAGGCGGCGATGATGTTCTCCGAGACGCCGATGGTGGTCCAGGTGCGGTCCCCGTCGGTCGAGTCGATGAGCACCCGGGTGACCGATCCGGTGCCCCTGGCCGAGTCGAGGACCCGCACCCGGTAGTCGACCAGGTGGACCCCGGCAAGGGCCGGAAAGCGACTGCCGATGGCGCTCCGCACAGCGGCGTCGAGGGCGTTCACCGGACCGTTGCCTTCGGCCGTCGCCACGATCCGGTCGTCACCCACCCGTAGCTTGACCGTCGCCTCGGTGGAGAGGAGGACGCCCTGGTCGGCAATGACCCGATAGGACTCGAGCTCGAAGAAGGACTGCTCCCACCCGGTGGCGTGCCGGAGCAGCAGCTCGAGAGAGCCGTCGGCGACCTCGAAGTGGTAACCCTCGTACTCGAGCTGCTTCAGCGAGTCGAGCACCGAGGTCATGGCCTGGGAGTCGAGCTCGAGGCCGAGCTCGGCCGCCTTCATGACCAGCGTCGACCGACCGGCCAGCTCCGAGACGACGAACCGGGTGCCGTTTCCGACCAGATCCGGTTGGATGTGCTCGTAGGCGTCAGACCGCCGGGCGATGGCCGAGGTGTGGAGGCCGGCCTTGTGCGCGAAGACCGAGACGCCGACGAAGGGCTGTTGCGGGTTGGGGGCGATGTTGACCAGCTCGGCGATGTGGTGGGCCACCGGGGTGAGCAGCGAGAGGCGCTCGTCGGGAATGGTGGAAACCCGCAGCTTGAGAGAGAGGTCGGGGACCACGGCCGAGAGGTCGGCGTTGCCTGCCCGCTCGCCGTAGCCGTTGACACACCCCTGGACGTGGGTGGCCCCCTTCGCCACGCCGGCCAGGGAGTTGGCCACCGCACAGCCGCTGTCGTTGTGGAAGTGGACCCCGACCTGGGTCTCGAACCGGCCGAGCACCGTCTCGACGATGCGCTCGACTTCGTAGGGAAGGGTCCCCCCGTTCGTGTCGCACAGGACGAGGGTCTCGGCCCCTGCCTCCTCGGCCGCCTGGAGGATCCGGAGGGTGAACTCGGGATTCGCCTTGTAGCCGTCGAAGAAGTGCTCGGCGTCGAGGAAGACCCGCAGGTCGTTGGCGCGCAGGAAGGCGACCGAGTCGGCCACCATGGCCACCGCCTCGTCGAGCGTCGTCCGCAGGGCATCCACGACGTGCATCTCCGAGGACTTGGCCACGATGCAAACCGCCTCGGTCTGCGCGTTGACCAGGTGACGGAGGGTCTCGTCGTCCTCGGCCCGCACGTCGGCCCGCCGTGTGGACCCGAACGCGACCAGGGTGGCATGCCCGAGCACGAGCTCCTTCGGGGCCCGGGCGAAGAACTCGGCGTCCTTCGGGTTGGCACCCGGCCACCCGCCCTCGATGAAGGTCACCCCGAGATGGTCGAGCTGCTCGGCCACCCGGAGCTTGTCGTCCACGGTGAGCGAGAGGCCCTCCTGCTGTGAGCCGTCGCGCAGGGTCGTGTCGAAGATGTCGACCGCAGCCGGCAGATCGGGAAGGTCGAAGTCGTGGCCGGGCCCTGCCTGGGTGCCGTCGTCGGCATCGGCCTGGGCCCGGTCCCGCGGGCGTCGCCCGAGGGAATGGGCCTGTTGGCCCGGGGTCAGGGCGTGGCGGTGTGGGTGGCCGTGGGCGTGACCGTGGGCCTGGCCCCCCTGGCCGTCGTCGTTGAGGGTCGGGCCGTCACTCGACATAGTCCAACCAGTCCTTGTACCGGTCGACCTCGCCCCGCACGGTGGCGAAGTAGAGCGCCTGGATCTGCTGGGTGATCGGTCCCGGCTTGCCTCCGCCGACCGGGCGATCGTCGACAGCCCGGATCGGGACCACCTCGGCCGCGGTCCCGGTCAGGAATGCCTCGTCGGCGGTGTACAGGTCGGTGCGGATGAGTGGCTCGTGGGAGACCTCGTAGCCCAGGTCGCAGGCGATCGCTTCGACCGACTGCTGGGTGATGCCGTCGAGCGCCCCGGCGTCGGAGGTCGGCGGAGTGATGAGGCGCCCCTTGCGGACAACGAAGATGTTCTCTCCGGTGCACTCGCTGACGTGGCCGTCGGGCGCGAGGAGGATGGCCTCGTCGTACCCCGCGTTGAGAGCCTCCATCTTCGCCAGTGACGAGTTGACGTACATACCGGTTCCCTTGGCGGCGGTGGGGACCGCATTGGGGTCGTGGCGGCGCCACGAGCTGATCTTGGTCGACACCCCGTTGGCGACCCCCTCGTCGCCCAGGTAGGTGCCCCAGGGCCAGGCCGCGATGGAGACGTTGACCGGGCAGGGCATCGGGTTGAGGCCCATCTCGCCGTAGCCCAGGTAGACCAGAGGTCGGATGTAGCAGCCGTCCGACAGGCCGTTGACCCGGACCACCTCTCGGCACGCCTCGATGACTTCGTCGACCGTGAAGGGGACGTCGATGAGGAACACCCCGGCCGACGTGAAGAGCCGCTCGATGTGGTCGCGTAGTCGGAAGATGGCCACGCCCCGGTCGGTCGGGTAGGCGCGGATCCCCTCGAAGACGCCCGAGCCGTAGTGCATGGTGTGGCTGAGCACGTGGACCGTGGCGGCGTCCCAGTCGACCAGCTTGCCGTCCATCCAGATCCTGTCGGTCGGGGTCAGGGGCATGGCTCAGAGCCTTTCTGCGATGGCGTCGCCGATCTCGGTTGTCGAGAGGGACGGATTGGGGTGCGAGACGATGAACTCCTCGACCGCTCCGGTCACCTTGGCCGCGGCCGAGTGCTCCCCGAGGAAGTCGAGCATGAGGGCGGCCGACCGGATGGCGGCCGCAGGGTTGGCTCTGCCGGTCCCCCGGATGTCGTGGGCCGCGCCGTGGACCGGCTCGAAGAGCGACGGGCCGGTCCGGTCCGGATTGAGATTGGCCGAGGCCGCATAGCCGATGCCGCCGGCGATCGCTCCGGCGAGGTCGGTGATGATGTCGCCGAACAGGTTGTCGGTCACGATCACGTCGTAGCGCGACGGGCGCTCGACGAGGTAGATGCAGGCGGCGTCCACGTGGTTGTAATCGGTGGTGACCCCGGGAAAGTCGGCTGCGACCTCGTCGACCGTGCGCTGCCAGAGGTCTCCGGAGAAGGTCAGCACGTTGGTCTTGTGGACCAGGGTGAGGTGGGTGCGCGGCCGGCCGGCAGCCAGCTCGAAGGCGAAGCGGGCGCACCGCTCCACACCGTGGCGGGTGTTGACCGAGCCCTGGGTGGCCACCTCGTACGGCGTCCCCTTCCGCAGGAACCCACCTTCGCCCGCGTAGGTGCCCTCGGTGTTCTCGCGGATGACCACGAAGTCACAGTCCGGGGCGAGCGCTCCCGGCACCCCGGTGAAGGGGCGCAGGTTGATGTAGAGGTCGAGGGAGAAGCGCAGGCGGAGGAGGAGCCCCCGCTCGAGGGTACCGGAGGGGACCGCCGTCGAGCCGACCGGGGGGCCGACCGCCCCGAGGAGGATGGCCTGCTGACCGCGGAGCTCCTCGAGGACGGCGTCGGGGAGCACCTCACCGGTGCGGACGAACCGGTCGGCCCCGAGGTCGTAGTCGGTCGTGTCCAGGTGCACGCCGGTCGCGGCGACCGCCTTGAGGGCCTCGGCCACCACCTCGGGGCCGATGCCGTCACCGCCGATCACGCCAACCTGATAGGTGCTCACTCGTTCCTGTCCTTCTGTGGGTCTCAGTCTGTCGGTCTGTGCAGTCTGCGTGGTGCCGGTCCGTGGAGTGTGGGATGCCAATTTGAAAAACCGTCCACCGGAGGTGGACGGTCACAAGGCACACACCGGCGAGGGTCTGTGCCTAGTCGATAATGCCTACGGTGCGGAGAAGGGTCCCGGTGCGCATCAGACCTCCAGTGTCGCCTGCCGGGAGGCCCATCGTCAACCCCGGCGGCGGGTCACGGCCGGGGCAGCGCCCTGGGTGCCACCGGGCGCACCGGAGATCGTGCTCCAGGGCAGCGCGCCCTCCCGGAGGCACACTGTGGCCCCTCCGCTGCACTCGACCACCGAGGACGGGACACCGTCACAGGTCCCCCCGTCGAGGATCACCGCCGGTTGGTCCGCGCCGGCCCAAGCGGCCGCGACCGCTCCGGCCGTCGTGGCAGGCCGCTCGCCATGCAGATTGGCGCTGGTGACCGCGAGGGGGCCGAACGTCGCGCAGAGGGCGACGACCACCGGGTGGTCGGGCCGCCGGACCCCGACCGTCTGCTGAGCCGAGGCCGGGCCGCCCAGGTCTGCGGTGAACGACGGGCGCCGGCGAACCACGAGTGTCAGGGGGCCGGGCCAGAATCGTTCGGCGAGCGCCTCCGCGGCCGCCTCCATGCGCCCGGCAACCAGGTCCACCTGTTCGGGGCCGGCCACGAGGATCGCGACCGGGACATCGGCGGGTCGGCCCTTCAAGCGGAACAGCAGGTCGACCGCGTCGGGTTGCGTCGGATCGACCGCCAGCCCGTAGACCGTGTCGGTGGGGAGGGCGACCACCGCTCCCCCGGCCAGGGCCTCGACGGCCCGCTGCAACGCGGCACGATCGTCGGCCGCCAGGGTGACCGGCACGGTCAGCGCTCCGCCACGAGCATCCGCACCCGACCCGCCAGGTCGCGCCGGGTGCCCGCCCGGGTGAACCCGGCCCGCCGCGCAGCGTCCAACGCGGGGCCGGCCTGGGGCGGGGCGAGCTCGACGACCAGCCCCCCGGCGCGCCGCAGCCACCGCGTCGAGCCGATCACGACCGCCTCGACACCGGCCATCCCAGGCCGGCCGCACCCGCCGGGGCCGGCCACCAGGGCCAGCCGCGGCTCGTACCCGCGGACGTCCTCCTCCAGACCGGCGTACTCCTCCTCCGAGATGTAGGGCGGGTTCGAGACCACCAGGTCGACCACGCCGGCCACCTCTCCCGGGAGCGCCGCGAACCAGTCGCCTGCGGCCAGGGTGACCCCCGCGGCCGCAGCCGGGTCGCTCCGGGCGAGCCGGTCACGGTTGGCCCGGGCCACCGTGAGCGCGTCGTCCGAGACGTCGGTGGCCCAGATCTCGAGCACCCTGTCGCCGCCCCCCTCCGATGCGAGCGAGAGGGCGATCGCCCCCGAGCCCGTCCCGAGGTCCACGCAGACCAACGGTTCGCCCGGATCCCGGCCGACGGCGATGCGGTCGAGCTCGAGGAGTGCGGCGCCGACCAGCTGTTCCGTCTCCGGACGCGGGATGAGCACCCGGCGGTCCACCTCCAGCTCGAGGGTGCGGAACGGCCAGGTGCCGAGCACGTACTGGAGCGGCTCGCCGTCGGCCCGCCGGTCGGCCAGGACGAGGGCCCTCGCCGCCACCGCGGCCGGCCCGTCCTCCCGGGGCGCGGCCTCCTCGGCGTGCTCCACGATCCAGACCGCCTCCCGGCGTGACCCGACCCGGGCCGCGACCTTCCCGACCAGATCGGTGCGGCTGCCCGGTCCGGACATCGCGACCATCCTGGGCTCAGCCTTCGTCCAACTGATGGGCGCGCTTGTCCGCGACGAGGGCGTCGGTGAGCTCGTCGAGATCGCCGAGCAGGATCCGGTCGAGCTTGTGGAGGGTCAGCTTGATCCGGTGGTCGGTGACCCGGTTCTCCTTGTAGTTGTAGGTCCGGATCTTCTCCGAACGGCCTCCGCCGCCCACCTGGCTGCGCCGCTGCTCGGACAGCTCTGCCGCCTGGCGGTCCTGCTCTGCCTTGAGCAGACGTGAGCGGAGGACCACCATCGCCTTGGCGCGGTTCTGGATCTGGCTCTTCTCGTCCTGCATGGCCACCACGATCCCGGTCGGGAGATGGGTGATGCGGACCGCCGAGTCGGTCGTGTTGACCGACTGCCCCCCGGGGCCGGTCGACCGGTAGACGTCGATCTTGAGGTCGCCCGGGTCGATGTCGACGTCGACCTCCTCAGCCTCGGGCAGCACGGCCACGACCGCGGACGAGGTGTGGATCCGACCCTGTGACTCGGTGACCGGCACCCGCTGCACCCGGTGGGGCCCGCCCTCGTGCTCGAGGCGGAGCCAGGCGTCCTTCCCCTTGACCAGGAACGTGACCTCGTTGAGCCCGTCACGCTCGGAGGGGCTGGAGGAGAGGACCTCGACCGTCCACCCCTTGGTCGCCGCGTACCGGGTGTACATCTCGAAGAGATCCTTGGCGAAGAGGTTGGCCTCCTCGCCGCCCTCGGCACCCCGGATCTCGACGATCACGTTGCGCCCGGCGTTGGGGTCGCGGGGGACGAGCAGGGCACGCAGTTCCTCCTCGAGGCGGGAGACGTGCTCCTCGGCCTCGGCGACTTCGGCCTGGGCCAGCTCGCGCTCGGACCCCGATGCGTCGGCGACCATCTCGCGGGCCGTCTCCAGATCCGACCCGGCCGACTGGAGGCGGCGCCAGCACTCGACGACCTCCCCGAGCTCGCGATGGCGTCTGGACACGTCGCGCAGGCGGGACGGTTGCGACGAGAGGGACGGGTCGTTGAGCTCCGCCAGCACGGTCTCGTACTCCCGCTCGAGCCCGACGAGTCGGTCCTTCAGGCGGTCGTTGGGCACGGGAAGAGGGTACCGTCACCCACCCGGCGAACCGCCGGCCGCTCAGCGTCGGGCGAGCAGGGACCGGCCGGCACGGACCGGCCGGTCGTCAGGTGGATCAGGCCCCGGGCTTCGCCGCGGGACGCTTCTTGCGGCCGGTGGTGGCGTAGCGACGCTGGAACCGCTCGACCCGGCCCCCGGAGTCCACCAGCTTCTGCTTTCCGGTGAAGAACGGGTGGCACTCGTTACAGAGTTCGAGATGGATCTCGGATTTGGTGGACCTGGTGGTGAAGGTGTTCCCACACGAGCAGCGCACCGAGGCTTCGGTGTAGTCGGGGTGGATGTCGGTCTTCATTGGAGTCTCCCGTGGTGGCGGCGCACGGATCGTGGGCGGCCGTTCGAGCGCAGGCCAGCGATTCTACCGGACCGGACGAGTGGCCCGTCCGCAGCGCCGGGAGTCCGTGAGCCGGTGGTCGTCGGTGTCAGGTGGCCGGGCCCTTGGCGATCTCGGCGAGGAACTCGTCGTTGCTCTTGGTCGTGCGGATCTTGTCCATGAGCAGTTCCAGGCCGGCGGCGGCACTTCCCTCGTTGGCCAGCGCGTTGAGCACCCGGCGCAGCTTCCAGACCTGCTGGAGCTGGGAGCGGTCGAAGAGCAGCTCCTCGTGTCGGGTGGAGCTCGCGTTGACGTCGATCGACGGGTAGAGCCGCCGTTCGGCGAGCCGCCGGTCGAGCCGGAGCTCCATGTTGCCGGTCCCCTTGAACTCCTCGAAGATGACCTCGTCCATCTTGGAGCCGGTCTCCACCAGCGCGGTGGCCAGGATGGTGAGCGATCCGCCCTCCTCGATGTTGCGTGCCGCTCCGAAGAACCGCTTGGGCGGGTAGAGGGCCCCCGAGTCGACCCCACCGGACATGATCCGACCGGTGGCCGGCTGGGCCAGGTTGTAGGCGCGGGCCAGGCGGGTGATGCCGTCGAGGATGATGACCACGTCCCGACCGCCCTCGACCAGCCGTTTGGCCCGTTCGATGGCCAGTTCGGCCACCGCTGTGTGCTCCTCCGACGGACGGTCGAACGTCGATGCGACCACCTCGCCCTTGACCGAGCGTCGCATGTCGGTCACTTCCTCCGGGCGCTCGTCGACCAGCAGCACCATGAGGTGCACGTCGGGGTTGTTGGCCTCGATGGAGTGGGCGATGTGCTTCATGACCGTCGTCTTGCCCGCCTTGGGGGGCGAGACGATCAGGCCGCGCTGACCCTTGCCGATCGGCGAGAGCAGGTCGACGATGCGAGCGGTCATGTTCTCCTTGTCGCTCGGCATCTCGAGGTGCAGCTTCTCGTCGGGAAAGAGCGGGGTCAGGTCCTCGAAGCGCGGGCGGTTGCGGGCCGCTTCGGGATCGAGATCGGAGACCGTGTCGATCTGGAGGAGCGCCGGGAACTTCTCGGTCGAGCCTGCGGGCCGGCAGTACCCCTCGAGGCTGTCCCCCTTGCGGAGGGCGAACCGTCGGGCCTGACTGATCGAGACGTAGACGTCCTTGGCGGAGGGCAGGTAGCCCTCGCACCGGAGGAATCCATAGCCCTCGTCACGGAGATCGAGGAGCCCGCGCACCGGAATGAGCTCGCCCTGGTACTGCTGGTCCTGGTTGGCGCCGCCCTGGAGATCGCCCTCTGGACCACCGCCCTGACGGTCGCGCCCGCGGCGGCGGCGGTTGGACCGCCGGTTGCCCACGTCGTCGTTGCCGCCCTGGTTGCCGGGCCGGTTCCCCTGGGAGTTCTGGTTGCCGGGCCGGTTCCCCTGGTTGCCGGCACGGTTCCCCTGGGAGTTCCGGTTGTTGCGGGTGCCCTGGGAGTTCTGGGTGTTCTGATTGCCCGGGGATGTGGCGCCGTGGCCCGCCTGTGGGTTGGGGGCGGTCGGAGCGCCCTGGTGCCGGCCGCCGTCGGTCGAGGCCGTCGGCGGTGTGGAAGCTGCGACCGGTTCGGTCGTGGAGGCCCCCGACGGCAGGTCGTCGAAGTCGTAGTCGAGCTCGGCGGCCACGTCGGTGACGGCTGTGTCGTCCGCCGGACCGAAGGAGCGGCCTGGTGTCCCCGGTCGGGACGGTGCGGCTGGCGACTGAGCCGGGCCGGGATCGGCATGGGCCCCGTTTGCGGACCCGCCGCCATTGCCCGCCGTGGGCCGGCCCCGGGGCGTGCGCCGTGCGCCGGCCTCGGCCGACGGCGGGGCGTGCCCGTTGCCCGTCTCGCCGTCCACGGCCACACCGGTGGCCTTCAGGATGCCGTCGATGATGTCGGCCTTCTTGGTCCTGGTGTTGGTCTTCACAGACAGGGCCTGTGCAATGGCGTGGAGCTCATCGCGCTCCTTGCTCTCCAACACCGAGCGCTCGAGCTGCTGTTCGGCAGTCATCGGCCTCCTCGTTTCAGCGTGTCCTCATCGGCAGGTGGGTTGGATCCCACTGCCAGGGATTCAGGGGTGGGGAGGTGCGGAATTCGAGATGGACTCTCGCCAGCCACTCCCCCCGACGCCGGGCACGGGCTGGTCGAGAGAATCGATCCAGAAGGTCCCGCCCACAGGCCCGAACGGGCGAACTGTGGAGGCGAAGGTGCACCCAGCATACAGGTGCCGCCCGGTAGCGGCAACAACCCCCCTCCGGCAGGCCCGCCGCAGGCCGGGAATCAGAGCGAGAGCTCGTCGAGGACGGCTGCCAGATCGGCGTCGACCACGGTCGGAACGGAGATCTGACTGATCGCGATGTCCGGGTCCTTGAGCCCGTGGCCGGTCAGCACGCACACCACCGTGGCTGTCGGACCGAGGCCGTCGGGGACCCCGGACTTGAGCAGGCCGGCGACCGACGCGGCCGACGCCGGCTCGCAGAACACCGACTCCTCGGTCGCCAGGTAGCGGTACGCCTCGAGGATCTCCTGGTCGGTGACCGCGGCGATGCCGCCACCCGATTCGGAGGCGGCGGACGTCGCCCCGTACCAGCTGGCCGGGTTGCCGATCCGGATGGCGGTGGCCACCGTGTCCGGGTGCTCGATGGGGTGGCCTTCCACGATCGGCGCGGCTCCGGCGGCCTGGAAGCCGAGCATGCGCGGAAGCCGCGTGGAGCGGCCCGCCTCCTTGAACTCGAGGTAGCCCTTCCAGTAGGCGGTGATGTTGCCGGCGTTCCCCACCGGGATGCAGTGCACGTCGGGGGCGTTCCCGAGCTGGTCCACGATCTCGAAGGCACCGCTCTTCTGCCCCTCGATGCGGAAAGGGTTGACCGAGTTGACCACGGTCACCGGTGCCCGTTCCCCGAGCTCGCGCACGATGGCCAGCGCCTGGTCGAAGTTGCCCCTGACCTGGAGCACCCGCGCCCCGTGGATGAGTGCCTGGGCCAACTTGCCAAGCGCGATGTGTCCCTCGGGGATCAGGACCGCGCAGGTCAGCCCGGCACGGGCGGCGAATGCGGCAGCCGACGCCGAGGTGTTCCCGGTCGAGGCGCAGACGACCGCTTTGGCCCCCTGTTCGGCGGCCTTCGAGATGGCGACGGTCATGCCGCGGTCCTTGAACGAGCCGGTCGGATTGGCACCCTCGACCTTGAGCAGTACGCGGGCGCCGACCCGGGCCGACAGCCGGGGCGCCTCGAGCAGGGGCGTCCCACCCTCGAGCAGGGTGATCACCGGGGTCGACGAGCTGACCGGCAGGAACTCCCGGTACTCCTCGATGACCCCCCGCCAGGGGTACGTGGCCCGTTGTCCGCCGGTCATCGGCCGCCCACGATCCGCATCACCCCGCCGATCCGTTCGACGGCGCCCAACGCGCCCAGGTCCGCGAGCGTTGCCCGCACGTCCCCCTCGCGTGCCACGTGGGTGATGAAGAGCAGCCGGGCCTCCCCGGCGGCGCCCTCCTGCTCCATCGAACGGATGGAGACACCCCGGTCGCCGAAGACGCGGGTCACCGCGGCGAGCACCCCGGGGCGGTCCACCACGTCGATGCTGAGGTAGTAGGCGGTCTCGAGATCGTCCTCGGGCAGCAGTCGGGCGGGTTGGCGGTCCGGCGCGGGCGCGGTCGTGCCGGCGAGCAGGTTCCTGGTCGCGTCGATGAGATCGCCCACCACCGCGCTCGCTGTGGGCAGGCCCCCGGCGCCCTGGCCGTAGAGCATCAACTCGCCCGCAGCCTCCCCCTCGATGAAGACGGCGTTGTAGGCGTCGCGCACGCCGGCGAGCGGATGGGAGCGCGGCACCATTGCCGGATGGACCCGCACCGAGAGCTCGTCCTCGCCCGAGCGTTCCACGATGGCCAGCAGCTTCACCACGTAGCCGAAGCGCTCGGCGAACGCGACATCGGCGCTCCGGACCCCCGAGATGCCCTCGCGGAACACGTCGTCGGCGGCCACGTCGTACCCGAACGCCACGCCCGCCAGGATGGCGGCCTTGGCGGCGGCGTCGTATCCCTCCACGTCAGCCGTCGGGTCGCGTTCGGCGTACCCGAGCGCCTGGGCCTCGGCCAGCACGTCTTCGTAGTTCGCCCCCTGCTCGCCCATCCTCGTGAGCATGAAGTTGGTGGTCCCGTTGACGATCCCCATCACCCGGTGGATGCGTTCGCCGGTCAGTGACTCGCGCAGCGCCCGGACCAGGGGGATCGCGCCGGCGACCGCTGCTTCGTACAGCAGGTCGACGCCGCGGTCCCTGGCGAGCATCCGCAGGGCCACCCCCTCGGGGGAGGCCAGCAGCGCCTTGTTGGCGGTCACCACCGGGCGGCCCGAGTCGAGGGCCGCCCGGACCAGATCGCCGGCCGGTCGTGTCCCACCGACGAGCTCGACCACCATGTCGACCGACGGATCGGCCACCAGTGCGGCGGCATCGGTGGTCAGGAGGTGGCGGGGGACGTGTGCCGGCCGTGGGGCGTCCGCGTCGCGCACTGCGATACCGGCGAGCTCGTAGCGGGCGCCGGACTGCACGGCGAGCGCTTCGGCCCGGTCCGAGAGGATCCCGACCAGTGCGGCACCCACGTTGCCGCATCCGAGCAGCGCGATGCGCACCACTCGGTCGGGGGGGGCCAGGGTCACGCGGTCACGCTATCGTCTCCTGCCCGGCGCGACGGCCGGCGCAGAGGCGGTCAGCGGTCGAGACGGACCAGGTCGTCGAGGGTCTCGCGGCGGACCACCACCCGTGCCGCTCCGTCGGCCACGAAGACCACGGCCGGCCGGGGGACCTTGTTGTAGTTGGAGGCCATCGAGTGTCCGTACGCACCGGTGACCGGGGTGCACAGGATGTCCCCCACGGCGAGGTCCGACGGGACGGACCCTTCGGCCACCACGACGTCGCCGGTCTCGCAGTGCTTGCCGACCACCCGTACCGGCATCGGGCGAGGGGCACGGGTCTCGCGCGGCAGGAAGGCCTCGTACCCGCTGCCGTAGAGCACCGGTCGGGGATTGTCGCTCATGCCCCCGTCGACCGCGACGTAGGTCCGGTGCCCCGGGACGTCCTTGACCGTCCCGACCCGGTAGAGGGTGACCCCGGCGGCGGCCACGATCGACCGGCCCGGCTCGGCGGTCACCCGGACCGTCTCGGGAATGCCCGCACCCCGGCACGCCTTGCGGACCGACGCGGCCCACTGCGCCATCGGCGGCGCCTCCTCGCCGTTGACGTAGGCGACCCCGAGACCCCCACCGACGACGAGCTCGGGCAGTCCGAGGGGGGCGAAGAACCCGGCGAGGACCTCGATGGCAGCAGCAAACGGGTCCAGGGCGAAGACCTGGCTCCCCAGGTGGGCATGGATCCCCACGAACTCGACCACCCCGCGGGCATCCAGCTCGGCGAGCCGGGCAACGGCGCGACCGGCGGCTCCGGAGGACAGCCCGAACCCGAATTTGGAGTCCTCCTGGCCGGTCCGGACGAACTCGTGGGTGTGGACCTCGACCCCGGGGGTGATCCGGGCCAGCACCTTGGGCCGCAGCACGGACGCGGTCCCCACGTCGACCGCGACGCCGACGAGGGTCGGATCGGCGACGAGACGTTCGATGCGGTCGATCTCGTCGAACGAATCCACGACGATCCGGCCGACCCCGACCGCGAGACCGGCAGCCAACTCCTCGGTCGACTTGTTGTTGCCGTGCAGGACCAGCCGGTCGGCCGGGACGCCCGCGGTGAGCGCGACGTGCAGCTCCCCCCCGGTCGAGACGTCGAGGCACATGCCCTCCTCGTGGGCCAAGCGGGCCATGGCGACGCAGAGGAAGGCCTTGGTCGCGTACGCGACTCCGTCCCCCCACGCCTCGACCGCCTCGCGGCACATCGAGCGGAGGTGGGCCTCGTCGTAGACGAAGAGGGGGGTGCCATGCGTCTCTGCGAGCTCGATCAGGTCGCATCCCCCGACCGAGAGACGACCCGTGGCATCGGTCGTCGCCGTCAGCGGAAGCAGCTGCGGAGCCACCGGATCCGTTGGCACGCTGTGCGCGACCGGGTCGGCGGGAGCGGACCCGCCGGCTTCGTCCCCGCTCACATCGCCTCGGGTGCGGCCACCCCGAGCAGCCCGAGCCCGATGGAGAGGCCGATGCGGGCCCCCTCGACGAGCCACAGCCGGGCCTGGGTGAGCCCGGGGTCGATGTCCTCGGCCAGGATCGGGCAGTCGTGGTAGAAGCCGTGGAAGCAGGCGGCCAGGCGCCGGACCCAGGTGGTGATCTTGGTCGGTGCGCGGGTGATCGCCGCGTCGGCGACCACCTCGGGCAGCTCCTCGAGGCAGCGCATCAACTCGAGCTCCCGGGGATGGGTGAGCAGCGAAAGGTCGACGTCTGCGACGGGCGCCCGGACGACGCCACGTTCGGCCGCCTTGCGGCCGACGCCCCCGATGCGGGCACTGGCCATCTGCACGTAGAAGACCGGGTTCTCGACGGACTGCTCGCGCACGGTTGCCAGGTCGAAGGTGGCCGCCTGGTCGAGCGTGCTCATGAGGCTCAGGATCCGGGTGGCATCGGGCCCGATGTCGGCGATGACCGTGTCGAGGTCGATGGCGGTGCCGGCCCGCTTCCCCATCTTGACCGCCTCTGCACCGTCCACCAACGAGACCATCTGGCCGAGCTTGACCTCGAGACGGCTCGGATCGACCCCGAGGGCACAGACCCCGGCCACCAGGCTGGCCACCTGGCCGTGATGGTCGGCGCCGAAGACGTCGATGACCCGGTCGAAGCCGCGGACGAGGAACTTGTCGCGGTGGTAGGCGATGTCGCCGGCGAGGTAGGTGGCGTCCCCGTCCGACTTGCGCAACACCCGATCGCGGACGTCCCCCAGTTCAGTGGCCAGAAACCAGGTGGCACCGTCCTTTTCGTAGACCAGTCCCTTCTCTGCGAGCAGGGCGATGGTCTCGTCCACCGCGCCGCTCTCCTCGATCGATGCCTGGGAGTACCACTCGTCGAAGACGATGCCGATCGAGGCCAGGGTGGAGCGGATGTGCTCGAGGATCCGCTCGGCCGCCCACCGGCCGGCCGCGGTGACGTCGTCGGGCCCGTCATAGGAACGGGCCAGCCCGGCCAGGTACTCGCCCTGGTAGCCGCCCTCCGGGACAGCGTTCCCCTGGTGGCGGGCCAACAGGCTCTCGCCGAGCGCCCGGATCTGTCCGCCGGTGTCGTTGACGTAGTACTCGCGGCTCACCCGGTGCCCGGTGCGGGCGAGCACCCGAGCGAGAGCGTCGCCGTAACTGCCCCACCAGCCGTTGCCCACGTGGATCGGACCGGTCGGATTGGCCGAGATGAACTCGACCTGGACCGTCTCACCGTGGCCGACGTCGGGTCGGGCATAGCCCTCCTCCCCCTCGACAAGGAGCCCGGCGAGGGCGTCGTGGAGCCAGCCGTCATCGAGCCGGAAATTGATGAACCCGGGACCGGCCAGCTCCGCGGAGGTGACATGGGGCGGGATGTCCGACCGGAACACCTCGACCAGCGCGGATGCGAGGGACCGGGGGTCGGTGCCGGCCCGCTTGGCGGTGACCAGGGCCACATTGGTCGACCAGTCGCCGTGCTCACGCCGGGCTGGGCGCTCGAGGTGGACCGCCGACTCGTCGAGGGACAGGTCGAGGCCCTCCGAGCCTGCCACCACGCCGACGGCGGCGCACACAGCTTCAGCCAGTTGGTCTCTCATCGACATTGTGCAGCGAGGATACGCGGTCGGTGGGAGACCGCGAAGAGAGGCCGCCCTGGGCTCGGGGCGCCGGCACTAGTGTTGGCACCTCGGTGGCGCACCCCTCCTGCCAAAGGGGACGCTCACGCGTCCCGCCGATCGCCCCCGTAGCTCAGCGGATAGAGCGCCGGCCTCCGGAGCCGGAAGCGCAGGTTCGAGTCCTGCCGGGGGCGCAAAAAAATTGTGCCGCTGGACGCAAGTGCCCGGGACGTCACCGCCGGGGGCACCAACCAGTCCTGCGACGGGGCCTGCTGTGTCGATTGCGCCGGCTGCTACCGCCGTCGTAGAGCGTGAGTGAGACATCGACGGCGCTGTCGGCTGGTTTGTAGGCAACGTTGAGCTGGGCGTGATGTTCCAAAAAAGCCCTTGTTCCGGTATAACCGGAACGGCTATAGTTCTGGAACACTTGAGCTGCCAGAAGAGAGTGAGGTGCCGCCGTGGCTGGCAGTCCACCCAGCGAAACGGAAACGCTCCGCACCGTCGAGCGCCTGGCCAATGACGCACTTCCCCCCAGCTGGTCGCTCCGTGCCATCCGAGAGGCGAGGGGACGACCTGGTCGAGTGGACGCCGAATGGACCATCTGCTCCCCGGACGGGGTCGCAGCAACGTTCGTCGTCGAAGTCCAGCGATCGATCCTCGCACGCCAGCTCGACAACCTGTTGGCGCAGCTTGCCGAATTCGATGGTCGGCCGCTGGTGGCCGCGCCGTACCTGGGGAGCGCCCTGCGAGCCTCCCTCGCTGAACGCGGTGTGAGCTTCGCGGACACGACTGGCAACCTCCGGCTCGTCGCGGACCGGCCGGGTCTGTTCGTAGAGCGGCAGGGCGGGACCAAGGATCCATGGCCGTCGGATGAGTCGCTGCAGTCGCTCCGGGGCCGGGCTGCCGGTCGCGCCGTGCGGGCGCTGGTCGACTTCCGTCTGCCCTACGGCGTGCGCGATCTCGCCAAGCGGGCTTCGGTATCGCTCGGCTCGCTGTCGAGGACGCTCGAACTCCTCGACCGCGAAGGTTTCGTCGGTCGCGGCGATCGTGGTGCGGTCACCCGTCTCGACTGGGAAGCGACGATCCGGCGCTGGACCCAGGACTACGAATTCGCTCGGTCCAATCGGCTCAGCTTCTACCTCGAGCCCCGCGGCTTGAACGCCCTGGCACCCAAGCTCGAAGCGAGTGGCGTCACGTACGCGGTCACAGGTGCGTACGCCGCGCAGCGCTTCGCACCTGTCGCCCCTGCACGCCAGGCGGCCATCTACGTCGAAAATCCCTCCCGATTGGCCGAGATCCTGAAGCTCAGACCGGCAGAGGCCGGCGCGAATGTCGCGTTGGCCGAACCGTTCGACTCGGTCGTGTTCGATCGGTCGGTGGCCCGTGGCGGCCTACAGATTGTCTCCGCCACCCAGTTGGCAGCCGACTTGCTGACCGGCTCGGGACGCGAGCCATCCGAGGGCGACGAACTACTGTCGTGGATGCGGGCCAATGAGGATTCCTGGCGTGCTTGACCCGCTCTATGTCCGTGCCCGGACAGCGCTCCTCGACACCGTCGGAGCGCTCGGCCCCCACATCAACGCCGTCGTCCTCGTCGGCGCGCAGGCCGTCTACCTACATACCGGCAACGCCGACCTCGCTGTCGCCGAGTACACGACCGACGCGGATTTCGCCATCTCGCCGGTCGAGATTGCAGGCGCTCCGCTACTCGACGAACTCTTGGACAAGGCGGGATTCAGGCCACGGGAACACCCCGGAGGCTGGCTCAGTCCCCAGGGGATCTACGTGGATCTCATGGTTCCCGAGGCTAGCTAGCCGGTCCTGGTACGCCAGGTGCACGCCTTGGACCGCACGGTAAGCGAGTAGCACGCCGTGCCAAGGGTCTCGAAGGAGCCCTCGTCGATCGTGACAAGCACACCGTCATTGCCCTGGATCCTGCGGACTCTCGGCAGACGTTGCTATGGGTTGCCGGACCAGGCGCCCTCCTCGTCGCCAAGATCCACAAGATCGCCGAACGGGCCGAGGTCAGAGACCGACTACGAGACAAGGACGCCCTGGACGTTCTTCGACTGCTTCGAGCGGTCGACACCGACGTCCTCTCCGACCGCATCCGCGCGCTGTCCGATGACGATCTCGCACGACCAGTCACGGAGGAAGCGCTGATCCTCCTACCGAGCCTTTTCGGGAGTACCCAAAGCGACGGAGTGCAAATGGCCATCCGAGCCGCGGGAGCTGGCGAGAATGCCGCGACGATCGCCGGATCGCTGGTTGCTCTTGCTGCTGACCTGACGACCAGCCTTGAATAGCCACATCAAAGTTGGGGTTCTCGGACCGCCGCAATACCCGACGATCTTCTCGTGGCCGAGGTGCTGGAAGCCGGTGACATAGACGGTCATGGGGCCCACGATCGTGCACCTCTGGGTCAGGGCAACCTCGCCTTATCGAGGACCACCAGGAGCGTCGGCCGCCGCCGGTGTTGCTCCCGGAGTGCAACCATGTGCTTTGCGAATGCCTCCTCGCCATCCGAAGCCTTGGCGGCGCGAGCCGCCTTCTTGAGGATGGCCGCCGCCCGTGCGTAGGCCGCCCGGCCGGTCGTCTCGAGTTGGCTCTCAGCAAGCCGCAGATAGACCGCCAGTGCGTCGCGAGGCTCAGAGGGCTCCCGGGCCTCGGCCAGCCGCATCCACCGTTGGTCGCTTGGGTCCCAATCCGGGCGGTCCACCGTGATCTGCCAAGCCGCGTCCGGCTCCCCGGCTTCGAGGAGCACGTCGACCAATCCACCAGAGTTTTGTTCTGCCAAGATCGACCGTGCTCTGGGTTGCTCGGCGTACCACGCGCCGGAGGCTTCTGCAGACTTGCGAAGAAGACTGTAGGTGGACGACGACGGCATCCGGTTGTGTTGCTCTCGCCGTAGCCGAAGCAGCTCCTGCTGGTTGCTTTGACGTTCATGTACATCCGCAGCCAAGTCGTACAGCTGGGCGACTTGCCATCCGCTGGTCTCGGCAATCCCCCGGATGGACCAGGCCAGGACGTCATCGTTGCGACCAAGCTCCTCCATGGCCTTGGCAATCCTGATGAATTGGTATGGCGCGGTGAGGTCACCGCCGAGGAGGCGGATGATGGTTTGCGTGTCACCATCGAGCACTGCGAGGCGCTCCTCGGCGTACTTGATGGCGAACGAGTCGGCGACGCCGGCTTTTCGCCGTTGCTGCACCTCCCGGCGAAAGGCGGCCAGCCCGATGTCGCCCAACGCCTTGGCGTATCGGACTGGGTCAGTCTCGAAGAAATCCTGGTCGTCGGAGCGGAACTTCACCATCCAGCGCGCCAACTTGATGGGATCGGCCACGCCCGCGTCACAGGCCTCAGCATGCAGGTCAAGCAGCTCGCGAGCCACACCTCCGATCAGCCCGTCGGAGTCGTCCGCATGGAGGATCACCTTTACGACGCGTCCGATCGCCCGTTCGATGAGGACCACCAGCTCAGCAGACGGCGACGACCTGACCGCGCCGCGGATCTCCTCAACGATCGGCCGCACGTCGTGCGCCCAGGCGCGGCTCTCGTAGTAACCGAGGAACCGGCCGGCCCGCAGCCCGCGGTCGATCTCGGCCCGAAGCTGACCGAGATCTCCCGATCCGCGGCGGACGGCCAAACGGACCGCCCGGGCCACCTGCTCATGATGCTCGGCCGCCTCGGCGACGATCGCCCGGAGTTCGTCGGGATCGAGTGTCGCTATCAGCGCTTCCAGATCGGCGCCCCCGAGCGCGGCGCTCGGGGACTCATGTCGGAACCTGACTTCTCATTGCCACCGACGGTAGCGCCGGGCCAACCGTCAGCCGGCGACGCTCACGCCAATGGCGGCCGCCGGCTCAGCCGCACAAACAGTCGGAGGACTGTCGCGGCTCTGACCCGAGGACGCAAATCGTGGGCTCGCCAGCTGATTCCACGTGACAGCCGGCCGACCGGGTCGGACGTCGGGCGATCTCCGTCAACGAGGCTCGACGTCTCGTCTGATCAGCTGTGCTCCCAGGTGACGCTGAAACTCCTCCCGCCGGAGATCGGCGACGCCACCGCCTTGACCGTGCCGTTGGCGGCGGCCATGGTGAGCTGCTCCGGGTGGCTGGTGACGAGGGAGGCCCCGTTGACCGTCGCACCGGTGAAGGTGACCTTGCCGAAGTCGGCGAGCGGCAGGATCGTGATCTTGCCACCGGAGACCGTGGCCGGAGCCTCGGCGATGACCTCAGCCGTCGCGTCGTGGTCCGAGGAGGTCTTGACCGTCTTCCTGGTCCACCCTCTCGTCGCATCGGAGATGGTCAGCGTGTAGGTCGATCCGCTCACGGTCACCGACGCGCTCATGTGATCGCCCGGATCGACCGTCGTGGAATACAGCGACTGGGCGGCCGGATACATCTCGGACCACGCCGCGTAGACCGTGAGGAGGCCGTAGAAGCAGATCGCTTCGGTCCCCGTCTGCTCCACCGAGTTGTCTCCGCTCTTGCCTCCGTCGAGACCGACCCAGAACGCCGCGACGAACTCGTTGGCGCCGCTGCACTTGATCGCGGGTTGGACCCAAGACGCTGCAACGCTGGAGTAGTGCGCGGTGGTGGCGTCGTATCCAGCCCAGTTGAGGGTGTCGGTGGCGTTGATGCTCTGCGTGGGGTTGATGCCCTGCATGGGTCGGACGATCTGCACGGGAGCGTGGGTGACGACGCCCGATGTGCCTGGAGCGGCGAACACCCCCGCCGGCGACCCCAGCATCGCCACGACCGGAGCTGCCGCGACAACGGCCAACCCTCCGAGCAACCGTCTGTACGACATGTCGGCCACCTCCCGACCTGATACCACCGATCGAACGTCCCCACGAGGCTATCCCTGACGACGTGACCCGTGCCCGGGCCGTGGGCCGCGCTACCCGGGAACCGGGATCACTCTCCGGGGCCCGGCGGCGCGTCGGTGAGCCGGGTCCCGTCCCACCACTGGACAGGCTTGGTCGGGTTGGTCGGATTCCCGTACCACCCGGGGGGAAGGACGAACGGAGGGGCCACCGGCTCGGTTGCGGGCGGCTCAGCCGACAGCTCAGCCGGAGGGGCGGCGGGCGGGGCGGCGGGCGGCGGTTCCGCCCTCGGACGGACCGCCACGATGAGGAAGTACCCGACCAGCAGCACCCCACCGAGCACCATGAGCCCGATCCCGAGATGGGCCGCGACCGAGTACGCCGCGCAGCTCCGGGTGGTCACCGCCCCGTTGGTGAGGACGACCAGGTTGGTCGTGCAGCCTGTCGAGGCCGGGCTGCACAGCGCGAAGGCAGCCGTGCCCGCTCCGAACGAGCACGCGCCCGCGAGCGCCCACCGACTCGACCCCCGGCCCCTTTCCATACCCTTTCACGCTACCGGAAGGACTCCCGTTGCCGGAAGGAGACCGTCAGGGCTCCCTGCTCAGGGCCCCAGACCGGTCACCCGAACGGTCACGTTGAACCGACCGCCGTCGGCACCGACCGCGGGATCGCCCGTTCCCGCCAGCACCTTCGGGACCCCGTGGTAGGCGAGTCTCGACGGTCCGCCGAACACGACGAGGTCACCGGACTCGAGGGTGACGTCGGTCCACGGCCTGCCCCGCCCCGACGGGCTCCCGAACCGGAAGACGCAGGCGTCACCGACGCTGAGGGAGACGACCGGGTCTGCGGTCCGCTCGTCCCGGTCGACGTGCATCCCCATCCGCGCGCCGGGACCGTAGAAGTTGATGAGGGCGACGTCGGGTTCGTACCGCCCCTCGCCGGAGGTGACCGAGGGGTCGAGGGCACCGGCGTCGCCGACCGCGGCCCTGCTCAGCGAGGCCAGCCACTCCGGAAACGGCGCGACCGGCCGGCCGTCGCCGTCCTCCACCGTCCGTGCGTACCGGTAGGGGTACCAGTGCCAGCCGAGGCAGGCGATCCGGACCGACATCACGCCCCCGCGGGGCATCCGAGGGGCACGGAACCCCCCCGCGTCGGCACCCCATTGCCGGCAGGCGCGCGCAAGCTCACTCCCGCGACTCGGGGGCCAGCCAGCCCGGGAGGTACACGGCACCCGGAGCCAGCAGGGTCGGCTCTCGGGGGATCAGTCTCACCGCTGCGGTCCCTCCCCCTGCTCCGGGCCGGGTCGATCGCGGGCCGGTCGTCGGTCCACGGCACCACCCTCGCACAGCAGGGGCGGGGTGCTGTCGGCGCGGGTCAGCCGGTGGGCGCCGGCTCCCGCTTGGCCAGCCAGCGCAGGCGCGAGGCCCGGGCGTCCCAGGAGTAGACCACCACGGTGCCTGCCAGCCGGTCGTGGAGGGCGTGACGGTCCCGGTTGAAGAGGATACCGATGAATCCGAGGCCGAGGATGAGGAAACTGAGCGGGAGGGCCAGGGTCCGGATCACCGCCTGACGCGGACCGATGGGAGTCCCTTCGGTGCGGACCACCTGGATCCCGAGCACGGCCATGCCGACGGTCTTCCCCCCGAGCGACCACTGGTAGGAGAAGTAGACGAACTCCCAGACCACCAGGGCCACCAGCCCGAAGATCTGGTGCTTGTTCAGGGTGAATTGGTGCCCGGTCACCAGCTGGATCGCGAAGTCGAGCCCGGCGATCCCGAGGGTGAACAGGCCCCAGGAGGCGCCGGCATCCGCGGCGAAGGCGACCAGGCGGGTCACGGCGCCCGCGTAGTTTCCCTGGCGGCCGGCGATCGGAGGCTCGGCCGGGCTGCTCGCTCTCTCGGCCGTGCTCATGGTCCCTCCCCGGGCGCCGCGGTCGGTCCGGACGCCGAGGCCGGCGACCCGACCAGCGCCGGAGGACCGGCCGGCCAGTCGGCGGAGGACCTGCGGAGGATCCGGTTCACCGCTCGGGCCACGAAGTCATCGAGCCCGACTCCCTGGGCCCTGACCGAGTCGAGCACCTCGGAGGCCACCCCGCTCGTCGACCGGGCGATGATGGTGCCGAGCTCGGTCTGCTCGACGAGGGCGTCGATGTCCACCCGCTGGATGATCTTCTCGACATCGACCCGCTCGATGAGCTTCTCGACATCGACCCGGTCGATGAGGCCGTCGACATCAACCTGGCTCACGATCTGATCGACGTCCACCCGGGCGAGCAGTGCGTTCATGTCCACCCGGGCCAGCAGCGCGTCGATGTCGATGGCATCCACCACCAGGCTCACGACCCGTTCCGCAACCGTCTGGGCCAGCTGGTCCATCCGACCGGAACCCGGGAGCGGGCTCATCGCACCCGAGCCGTCATCGCCAGATCCATCCCTTCAGCTTCGCATCGGTGCCCGTCCCGGGCGGGGACTCCCTTCCGGACGGTCGGCCGAGCGGGCGCCGGTCAGGAGGCGACGCCTGCCTTGAGCACCTCGAGGGCACGATCGGCGTGCAGGTTCATCCGGACCTCGCTCTGGATGACCTCGAGGACCCGCCGATCAGGGCCGATCACGAAGGTGGCCCGCTTGGTCGGTGACAGCTTGGTGAACCGACGCCTCACCCCGAACTGGGTGGCCACCGCGCCTTCCGGGTCCGACAGGAGGGGGTAGTCGAAGGAGTGCTTGTCCGAGAACTGCTTCTGCTTGGCGACGTCGTCGGCGCTGATGCCGACCCGTTGGGCACCGACCGCGTCGAACTCGGCCTTCATGTCACGGAAGTGGCAGCTCTCCTTCGTGCAACCCGGGGTCATCGCCGCCGGGTAGAAGAAGAGGACCACCGGTCCGGCCGCGAGGAAGTCGCTCAGCCGGCGCGGGGTGCCGTCCTCGTCGGGCAGCTCGAAGTCCGGTGCCAGATCGCCCTTCTCCACGTGGAGGAGGCTAGCCAACAGCGGCCCGTCCCGCCGGGGACGTGGTCGGACACGCACGGGAGCCCCCGTAAGATGGCCGGGCAGTAGCCACTGCTGCCTCCGGCACGCCGGGATCCCGTGCGTGCTCCTCAGCTCTGATGCGGTCGGAACGGCGCTGCGGCGCGACGAGACAAGACGGGAGTTCGCCCACATGCCGATCGCGATCGAAGTCGACAGCCTGGAGAAGACCTTCACCGGCAAGCGACCGGTGCGCGCACTCGACGGGGTCAGCTTCGCCGTCGAGGAGGGGACGGTCTTCGGCCTGCTCGGACCCAACGGCTCCGGAAAGACCACAGCGGTCCGCATCCTGACCACCATCCTTCAGCCGGACGGCGGCACCGCACGGGTGCTCGGCCACGACGTGCGGAAGGAAGCAGCACTCGTCCGCAGCCTCATCGGCCTGGCCGGTCAGTACGCCGCGGTCGACGAGAACCTGACCGGCCGCGAGAACCTCCAGATGGTCGGGAACCTCAACCACCTCGAACGCGCCGTCGTGACCGTGCGGGCAAAGGAGCTGCTCGAGCAGTTCGGCCTGACCGACGCCGGTGACCGCCCGCTCAAGACCTACTCGGGAGGAATGCGTCGACGGCTCGACCTGGCCGCCGCCCTCGTCGCCCGCCCGACCGTGCTCTTCCTCGACGAGCCGACCACCGGGCTCGACCCCCAGAGCCGCAACGACCTCTGGGGGGTCATCGAGGCGCTCGTCGGTGGGGGCACGTCGGTGCTCCTCACCACCCAGTACCTCGAGGAGGCCGACCGGCTGGCCACCTCCCTGGCCGTCCTCGACCACGGCCGGGTGATCGCCGAGGGGACGCCCGCGTCGATGAAGTCGGAGCTCGGCGCGACGGTGCTCGAGGTCGGCCTGTCCCGCATCGACGACGCGCAGCGGGCCGGCGCCCTCCTCGAGGCCCTCGGCCCCCATCCGGCCCAGGTCACCGGCACCAAGGTCGAGGTCACGGTGGACAACGGCCCCGAGGCGGCCATGACCGGGCTCCGCTCCCTCGACAGCGCGGGGATCGTCCCGACCATGTTCAACCTCCGCCAGCCGAGCCTCGATGACGTCTTCCTCTCACTGACCGGCCACCGGACCGAGGGCGACGGGACCGGGGACGAGGACGGGGACGGGACCCCGACTGGGCGGGGTCGCCGGCGCCGGATGCGCATGGCGGAACAGGCCATGCCGGTGGTGACCGGGGAGCTCGGATGACGACCACCATCACGGCACCGACCGTGTCGCGGGCGCCGCTCCCGGTCGGACCGCTCGCCAAGCTGCGCTGGGGCATCTCGGACACCCTGACCCTGACCCGCCGCAACCTGCTGGCCATCACCCGCATCCCCGAGGCGCTCTTCTTCTCGACGGTCCAGCCGATCATGTTCGTCCTGCTCTTCCGGTACGTGTTCGGCGGCGCCATCAGCACCCCGAACGGGAGCTACGTGAACTACCTGATGCCGGGCGTCTTCGTGCAGACAGTCGCCTTCGGTGCGGTGAGCACAAGCATCGGCCTGGCCGAGGACCTCCAGAAGGGCCTCATCGAGCGGTTCCGCGCCCTGCCCATGTCGCGTGGCGCGGTGCTGACCGGACGCACCACGGCCGACGTGGTGCGCAACGTCTTCGTGGTCATCATCATCACCGTGGTGGGCTTCCTGGTCGGCTTCCGGCCGACCACCGGAGTGTTGGCCTACCTGGCGGGGATCGGCATCATCCTGCTGTTCGCCTACGCCCTGTCCTGGGGGTTCGCGGTCATCGGTCTCTCGGCGCCCAACAGCGAGACGGCGCAGGTCATGTCGTTCCCGATCCTCTTCCCGCTCATCTTCGTCTCGTCGGCCTTCGTACCGGTCGAGAAGATGCCGAGCTGGTTGCAGGGGTTCGCCACCTACCAACCGGTGAGCGTGGTCATCACCGCCTGCCGGGCACTCATGATCGGGGGACCGGACGGGCGAGAAGTGGGTGGTCCAGTCCCTCGTCTGGACGGCAGTGCTCCTGGCCGTCCTCATTCCCCTGGCCGTCCGCCGGTACCGCACCCGCACCTGACCCCCGGCACAGACTGCCCGGTGCCCGCGACGGGGCAGAATAGGGACATGGCACACTCCTCCCCCTCCCCCGACACCTTCGGCGCCCGCGGCGCCTGCAGGTCGGTGACGCCACATACGAGATCTTCCGTCTCCGGGCACTGGCCGACCGCTTCGACGTCGCCCGTCTGCCCTATTCGATCAAGGTCATCCTCGAGAACCTGCTGCGCCACGAGGACGGCATCGCCGTCCGACCCGCCGACATCGAGGCGGTGGCCGGATGGGGCGACCGTCCCGAACGCCACGGGCTGGCCGGCGGCGACGCGGCCGAGATCGCCCTCACCCCCGAACGCGTCCTCATGCAGGACTTCACCGGCGTTCCCGGGGTGGTCGACCTGGCCGCCATGCGGGCCGCCCTCGCCGAGCTGGGCGGTGACCCGGCCAGGGTCAACCCCCTGGTGCCGGTCGAGCTGGTGATCGACCACTCGGTCATCGCCGAGGCGTCGGGGACACCGACGGCGTACGACGAGAACGTGGACATCGAGTACCGGCGCAACATCGAGCGCTACCAGCTCCTGCGCTGGGCCCAGCAGGCCTTCGACGGCTTCCGGGTCGTCCCGCCGGGGATGGGCATCTGCCACCAGGTCAACCTCGAGTACCTGTCCCGGGTGGTGTTCGCGACCGAGGACGGCCGCGCCTACTGCGACACCCTGGTCGGGACCGACTCCCACACCACCATGGTCAACGGGCTCGGCGTGCTCGGATGGGGCGTCGGCGGCATCGAGGCCGAGGCCGCCGTGCTCGGCCAGCCCCTGTCGATGCTCCTCCCCCCGGTCGTCGGGTTCCGCCTGAGCGGTCAGCAGCCGGCGGGGACCACTGCGACCGATCTGGTCCTGACCATCACCCACCTGCTCCGCCAGCACGGGGTGGTCGGCGCGTTCGTCGAGTTCTTCGGGCCCGGTGTGGCCTCGGTGCCGCTCGCCAACCGGGCCACCATCGGCAACATGTCCCCCGAGTACGGCGCGACCTGCGCCATCTTCCCCATCGACGAGGTCACCCTCGACTACCTCCGTTTCACCGGACGTGACGACCACCACGTCGCCCTCGTCGAGGCGTACGCGAAGGAGCAGGGGCTCTTCCTCGCCGCGGGCGACCCCGAGCCGGTGTTCACCGAGGTCATCGAGCTCGACCTGTCCACCGTGGTGCCCAGCATCGCCGGCCCGTCCCGGCCCCAGGACCTGGTACCACTCGACCGCGCCGACGCCGGGTTCCGCACAGCCCTCGGCCGCGACCCGCGCTCGCGGGAGGCGACGCTCGCCGACGGCACGTCGGCGGACATCGCCGACGGCCACGTGGTGGTCGCGGCCATCACGAGCTGCACCAACACCTCCAACCCGCAGGTGATGGTGGCGGCAGGCCTGCTCGCCCGCAACGCGGTCGCCCGCGGGCTGACCTCCAAGCCGTGGGTCAAGACGTCGCTCGCCCCCGGCTCGCGGGTGGTCATGGACTACCTCGACCGGGCCGGGCTCGACCGAGCCCCTGGTCCGGCATCGGGTTCGACCTGGTGGGCTACGGATGCACCACCTGCATCGGCAACTCGGGACCGCTGCTCCCGGGCGTGTCCGCTGCGGTCAACGACGGCGACCTCTCCGTCGCCGCGGTGCTGTCGGGCAACCGCAACTTCGAGGGCCGCATCCACCCCGAGGTGCGGATGAACTACCTCGCCTCACCGCCCCTGGTGGTGGCGTACGCCCTGGCCGGCACCATGGACCTCGACCTCACCAGCGACCCGCTCGGGTTCGACGCGGCGGGCGCACCGGTCACCCTGTCCGACCTCTGGCCGACCCCGGAGGAGGTGACCGAGGCGATCCGCACCTCGCTCACCTCGCAGATGTTCCGCGAGCGCTATGCCTCCGTGTTCGACGGCGACGAGCGCTGGCGGGCCGTCGAGACCGCGACGGGTGACACCTTCTCGTGGGACCCCTCGTCGACCTATGTGCTCCGCCCGACCTTCCTGGAGGGGCTCCCGAGGACCCCGGCCCCGGTCACCGACGTGTCCGGCGCGCGGGTGCTGGCCAAACTCGGGGACAGCGTGACGACCGACCACATCTCGCCGGCGGGGACGATCGGCCCGACGACCCCGGCGGGCCGCTATCTGGCCGACCACGGGGTGGCGCGCTCCGAGTTCAACTCCTACGGCGCCCGGCGCGGCAACCACGAGATCATGGTCCGGGGGACCTTCGCCAACGTGCGCCTGCGCAACCAGTTGGCCCCCGGCACCGAAGGCGGGATCACCCTCCACCTGCCTGACGGCGAGCAGACCGAGATCTTCGACGCCGCCGAGCGCTACGCCGCCGAGGGCGTCCCACTGGTCGTGCTGGCCGGCAAGGAGTACGGGTCGGGCTCCTCTCGGGACTGGGCGGCGAAGGGGACGCTGCTGCTCGGGATCCGAGCGGTCATCGCCGAGAGCTACGAGCGCATCCACCGCTCGAACCTGGTCGGGATGGGGGTGCTCCCCCTGCAGTACGCAGAGGGCCAGAACGCCGAGTCGCTCGGGCTGACCGGACACGAGGTCTTCTCGATCACCGGGCTCGGGTCCCTCAACGAGGGCACCAGCCCGAAGACCGCGGCGGTGACGGCGGTCGAGGGGGACCGCACGGTCGAGTTCGAGGCCCGGCTGCGGATCGACACGCCCATGGAGGCCCAGTACTACCGCAACGGCGGGATCCTGCCCTACATGCTGCGCCAGATGGCGGGCTGAGCGCGCTCGCACCCGGTCTGCGTTTCAGTTCCCGGCGCTCCCGCGCATCCTGCGGACGACCTCGTCGACCACCTCGCTGGTCGAGGCGGCTCCTCCGAGGTCGAAGGTCCTGATGCCGTCGGCCGCCGCCCCGAGGGTCGCCTCGCGGATCGATCGGGCCGCGGTGGCGAGCGGATGGTCGGGGTCGTCGGCGGCACGGTCGAGCACGGCGGCACAGGCGAGCAGCATGGCCATCGGATTGGCCACGTTCTTGCCCTGGAGGGACGGGGCCGTCCCGTGCGGGGCCTCGGCCATGGCCACCGTGGGATGCAGGTCGTCGTCGAGGGCGAGCAGCACCGACTCGGCTCCCGCGATCGAACCGAACATGGCGAGCACGAGGTCGGAGAGACAGTCCCCGTCGCGGTTGAGCGCGGGGACCACGAGGGACTGGTCGTCGGCTTCGGTCAGCAGGCCCGCGTAGGCGGCGTCGATCAGCACCGGCCGGTAGGCGACCCCCGGATGGCGCGACGCGGCGGCGTCCATCTCCTCCTTCAACATCCCCTCGTAGACGGTCGAGACCGTCCACTTCGGGCCCCCGTAGACGCAGGCCCCGAGGTCCGAGGCGGTCCGGAACGAGAATTCGGCCACCGCCCGGCAGATCGACCGCTCGATGCGCTCGGTGCGCCACGCCTGCTCGCCGGTGCCGCCGGGTGGACCCGACCGCCCCTCCTCGGCGCCGTAGGCGTCGCCGACGGCCATTCGGACGACCACGATCGGGTGGACCACCGGAGCCAGGGGGACCACCCCCGGGATGCGCCGCCCGGTCCGCACGATGACCGATCCCCCGACCCCTTCGCGGAGGATGCGGTTCGGCGACCCGACGTCGCCGGTGGTCGGCGGGGTCACGGTGGCCGCCTTGAGACCGAGGCCGGTCACGCACATGGCCTCGGCGGCCTCGGAGACCACCCGGTTGCCGGTGCGGCGGCGGTTGTCGAGGGAGAGGTCGAACCGGGCGAGGTCGACCGGGACCCCCAGCACCGCGGGGTCGAGCACCCGGAGCGCTTCCTCGAGCAGCTCCTGGCCCGTCTCGTCGCCCTCGCAGACCACCAGCTGCGTGCGATCGGTCGGCGCGGTCACTAGGCGGTGTTCACCACCTGGAACGACTCGGCCAGCCGGCCCTCGGGCAGACCGGCTGCGAGTGCGGTCCCCGACATCCAGGTCCGCAGCAGGTCCTCGAGATGGTCTCCGTCACCGACCTGGCTCCGGTGGGAACGCAGGGCGGCCAGCTTCCGCTCGAAGACGCCGGTGGCGTCGACCACCCTGTCGGCCCGCTCGGTCGCCATGATCCACAACTCGGGGACGGTGTGGGGCTCGAGGCCCTCCTCGAGCAGCTCGGGGAAGGCGAACGGGTTTCGTGCGTCCGGGTAGACCGCGCACGCGGCCGCCTCGCCGGCCGCCAGGTGGTCCGGGTGGCTCGCGTAGATGCGCGACCAGTTGCGCTCCGGAGACTGGGTCACCACCCGGTCCGGCCGCACCCGGCGGATGACCGCGGCGATGGCACGGCGCAGGTCGAGGCTGGGAGTGACCATCCCGTCGGGGAACCCGAGGAAGGTCACGTCGGTCACGCCCACCGACCGGGCGGCCACCAGCTGCTCCTCGCGACGGACGGCGGCCATCTCGGTACGGCTGATCGAGCGGTCCGATCCTCCCGCGTCGCCGTCGGTGACGATGCAGTAGGAGACCTCGACCCCACGCTCGGTCCACACCGCGACCGATCCGGCCGCGCCGAAGTCGACGTCGTCGGGGTGGGCGGTGACCACCAGGATGCGCGCGACCGGCTCGGTGCCGTCGTCGACGGTCAGCGCTGGGACGGGGCTGTTGGCCACGGGGGTCTCCTCATGCGTCGGTCCCTGTGCGGGCGCCCGTCTCCGGCGACGGGAGCCGGTGGGGGCTCAGGATGCCTCGGGCACCCATCCGGCCAGGTCGGCCAAGCGCGGGTCGTTGGAGAACATCTCGACGATGGGCATCCTGAGCCCGATCCGGGTCTGGATCCGCTCGACCTCGAGGACCTGGTTCCACTGGGCGAGGGTGACCACCATGCCGGTCGAGCCGGCGCGGGCGGTGCGGCCCGAGCGGTGGAGGTAGGCCTTGTGGTCCTCCGGAGGGTCGAAGTGGACGACCACGTCCACCGCGTCGATGTCGAGGCCCCGGGCGGCCACGTCGGTGGCCACCAGGGTGTGCAACCGACCGTCCGTGAAGTCCTTCAGGGTGCGCTCGCGGTTGGCCTGCCGGAGGTCGCCGTGGATGGCGCCGGCCAGGACCCGCTCCTTGCCCAGCTGCTCGACGAGGCGGTCCGCCCCGTGCTTCGTGCGCACGAAGACCAGGGCCTTCTCGGAGTTGCGGCAGATGGCGGCGCACACCTTGACCCGGTCCATCTGGTGCACCTCGAGGAACCGGTGCTCCATGGCCTCGACGGTCGTGGAGGGCGAGGCCACCTCGTGGCGGACCGGATCGGTCAGATAGCGGCTGACCAGGCGGTCGATGGCTCCGTCGAGGGTGGCGGAGAACAGCAGCGTCTGGTGCTCGCGCTCGAGGCGCCGGAGCACCCACTCGACCTGGGGCATGAACCCCATGTCCGCCATCCGGTCGGCCTCGTCGAGCACGAGGGTCTCGATGTCGGCGACCGACAGCTCGCCGCGGTCTCCGAGGTCGATGAGACGCCCCGGGGTGGCGATGACCACGTCGACGCCGCGGCGCAGGCGCTTGATCTGGCGCTCGATGTCGGCCCCGCCGTAGACCGCGACCGTGCGGAGGCCGGTCGCGTCGGCCAGGGGCTCGAGGACCTCGCTCACCTGCACGGCCAGCTCGCGGGTGGGCACGAGGACCAGGGCCCGGGGGCGCCCCGGCTCGGTGGAGCGGGAGGCCATGGTGCGCTGGAGCAGCGGGATGCCGAATGCGAGGGTCTTTCCCGAGCCGGTCTTGGCCTTGCCGCAGACGTCGCGGCCGGTCAGCGCGTCGACGACGGTCATGGCCTGGATGGCGAACGGGGAGTGGATGCCCTGCTTCTCGAGCTCCTGCACGATCGCGGGTGCGACGCCGAGGTCTGCGAAGGACGGCGGGGAGTCGGTGACGCCGTCGGCGTCCGACAGAGGACCCGGACGGATCGAGGACGCGATCCGGTGGATCGGTGAGGGTGGTCATGGGATTCGGAAGCTCTCTCTCATCTTCGGTGACGGCCGGAGCCGACCGTCGGCGCCGTGCGAGTCACGGGCGCTTACGGGCCCGCCTCGGGCCGGTATCCGGGCCGGCGTGACCGGCCAGAAGAACAGGATGAGGAAGACCCCGGTGGCGGGCACTCGCCCGACCACGAGTGCCAGTGTACCCGTCAACCGCCCATGACCAGGTCGATCGTCTCGACCGGGGCCCTCCGCGGGCCGGCGGCTCAGGTGGTCGACGGCTCGCTGTAGACCTCGGCCCCGGCGTCGCGGAACTCGTCCGCCTTCTCCTTGAGGCCGATCTCGACGGCGGTTTCCAGGTCCATGCCCTTCTGCTCGGCATAGTCACGCACGTCCTGGCTGATCCGCATCGAGCAGAATTTGGGGCCGCACATGGAGCAGAAGTGGGCCGTCTTGGCCGGGGCCGCGGGCAGGGTCTGGTCGTGGTACCTGCGGGCCGTCTCCGGGTCGACGGCCAGGTTGAACTGGTCCTCCCACCGGAACTCGAACCGGGCCTTGGACAGGGCGTCGTCCCAGGCCTGCGCCCCGGGGTGGCCCTTGGCCAGGTCGGCTGCGTGGGCCGCGATCTTGTAGGCGATCATCCCCTGCTTCACGTCCTCCAGGTCCGGCAGGCCGAGATGCTCCTTCGGGGTCACGTAGCAGAGCATGGCCGTGCCGTGCATGCCGATCACCGCCGCGCCGATGGCCGAGGTGATGTGGTCGTACCCGGGGGCGACGTCGACGGTGAGCGGGCCGAGCGTGTAGAAGGGCGCCTCGTGACAGACCTCCCGCTGGAGGGTCACGTTCTCGGCGATCTTGTGGAGGGGCACGTGCCCGGGGCCCTCGATCATGACCTGCACGTCGTGGCGCCAGGCGACCTCGGTGAGCTCCCCCAGGGTGGTCAGCTCGGCGAACTGGGCCTCGTCGTTGGCATCGGCGATCGAGCCGGGACGCAGCCCGTCACCGAGCGAGAACGCCACGTCGTAGGCGGCCATGATCTCGCAGATCTCCTCGAAGCGCGTGTAGAGGAAGTTCTCGGTGTGGTGCGCCAGGCACCAGGCGGCCATGATCGACCCGCCACGGCTCACGATCCCGGTGGTCCGGGCGACGGTCAGCGGCACGTAGCGGAGCAGCACCCCGGCATGGATCGTGAAGTAGTCGACCCCCTGCTCGGCCTGTTCGACGAGGGTGTCCCGGTAGAGATCCCAGGTCAGGTCCGCGGGGACGCCGTCGACCTTCTCCAGGGCCTGGTAGATGGGGACCGTCCCGATCGGCACCGGTGAGTTCCGCACGATCCACTCGCGGGTGGTGTGGATGTCCGGGCCGGTCGAGAGGTCCATGACCGTGTCCGCGCCCCACCGGGTGGCCCAGGTCAGCTTCTCGACCTCCTCCTCGATCGAGGAGGTGACCGCCGAATTGCCGATGTTGGCGTTGACCTTGACGAGGAACCGGCTCCCGATCACCATCGGCTCCGACTCGGGGTGGTTCACGTTGGCGGGGAGGATGGCCCGGCCTGCGGCGATCTCGTCACGGACCAGTTCCGCCGGCACTCCCTCGTGGGCGGCCACGAAGGCCATCTCCGTGGTGATCTCCCCCCTGCGGGCGTAGTGGAGCTGGGTCACGGGTCCGCCGGTCGCCCGCAGGGGGCGACGTCCGACGGGTGGGACGGACTGCGGAGCGCCACCTGCGCGCCGGGCCGCGGCACGGCCGTCGTCGCGCAGCCCGCGCTGGCGACCGTCGTACTCGCCCACGTCGCCCCGGGCGGTGATCCAGGGACGGCGCAGGTCGGGGAGGCCCTCGGTGGGCTCCGAGCCCGGGCCGGAGGTGTCGTAGAGGCGGATCGCCGGGTTGGGCGTGGACCCGTCCCGGGCCGGCGAGTCGGAGAGCGTGACCTCGATGCAGGGCACGCGGACGCCGAGAATCCCGTCCACGTAGACCTTGGATCGCGCATGGACCGGTTCCGGCGCGGTCCCGCCCGCCGCGGGGGTGGTGTCTGTCACACGGCCTCTCGTCGAGTCGCTCATGATGGTCGTCCCTTCCAACCGGGTGCAGGGTGAGTCTCCCACGGGGGCCGGCCCCGCGTGCCCCCGAGTGTGCCATCGTGTGCGTCGGACCCGTACCAGCGAAAGGAAGGCCATTGGGAACGCTCGCCACCGGAGACAAGGCCCCCGACTTCACCCTTCCGGACCACGACGGCAAACCGGTCTCCCTCCGGGACTTCGCCGGCAAACCGGTCGTCGTCTACTTCTACCCGAAGGACGACACCCCGGGATGCACCAAGGAGGCCTGCCAGTTCAACGACAATCTGCAGGCCTTCAAGAAGGCCAAGGTCCCCGTGCTCGGCATCTCCGCCGACACGGCGGCCAAGCACAAGGCCTTCCGGGCCAAGTACGGGCTCAAGTTCCCGCTGCTCACCGATGCCGACCACGCGGTCGGCACCGCCTACGGGGCCTGGGGCGAGAAGACCCTCTACGGCAAGAAGACGACCGGCGTCATCCGGTCGACCTTCCTCGTCGCTGCCGACGGGACCATCGCCAGGGCCTGGTACCACGTTCGGGCCGACGGCCATGCAGCCAAGGTGTTGGAGGCGCTGACCGCCTGAACGGCTGAGCGGCTGAACGCCAGGTCGGATCACCGGAGGGCACGCCGGCATCGGGCGACCCAGGCAAGCGGTGCTCGGGCGACCCAGGCAAGCGGTGCCGGGACCGACACTAGGGTGGCCCCATGCCGCCCGAGAAGCCGCACTGGACCGAGCTCCTCACCGAGGTGGTGACGTCCGGGTTGTGTACCGGGTGTGCCGCCTGCATCGTTGCCTGCCCCTACGACGTCCTCTCCTACGACGACACCGGGGGCCGGTACAAGCCCTTCCACATCGACGCGGAGGGCGGTCCCGACAGCTGCACCCACGGAGTCAAGGGGTGCACCATGTGCACCCGCGCCTGTCCCCGGTTCCGACTGTGGGAGCCGGAGATCGACACCCACCTGCACGGCCGCGAGCGCACCGAAGAGGAGGTTGCCGGCATCTCCTCGGACGTCCTGCTGGTGCGTGCGACCGACCCCGACGTACTCGGGTCCGGTCAGGACGGTGGATTGGTCTCGGCCCTGCTCATCTGGGCACTCGAGCACGACGTGATCGACGCTGCGCTCGTGTCGTACCTGGAAGGCGACGGCTCGACCTGGAAGGCCGTCCCGGGGGTCGCCACCACCCGCGCGGAGGTCCTGGCCGCTGCGGGGTCCCGCTACACGTACTCGGCCAACCCGCTGGCCTACCCGCAGGCCATCGCCGCCGGCGCCGAACGGATCGCCCTCGTCGGCATGGGGTGCCAGGCCTCGGCTCCCCCGGTGATGGCCGCCCGCAAGGCCGGCAAGATCGCTCGCCGGCTCTCGCTCAGCATCGGGTTGCTCTGCTCGAAGACCTTCGACGACGCCATCTTCCCCGAGCTCTTCGAGGCACGGTACGGGATCGCCCGGGCCGACATCGAGAAGATGAACATCAAGGGCGTCTTCCAGGTGTGGACCAGGGACGGCCAGTTCCACGAGATCCCCCTCAAGGAGGCCCACGCCTGGACCCGTGAGGGATGCACGACCTGTCCGGACTTCGCCGCCGAGCACGCCGACATCTCGACCGGCGGGATCGGAGCGTTCAACGACTGGACGCTCACCATGGTCCGGACCGAAAAGGGGCGGGAGGTGCTCAACGGGATGATCGACGACGGCGCGGTGGAGACCCGGCCCGGTGACGACGATCCGGGGGCCATCGCCCTCCTCCACAAGTTGTCCCGGGTCAGCCGCAGGCGCTGGCCGGAGACCGCCGTGCCCATGCCCCGCCGGCTGCCCGTCCGCACCTGAAGACGGCCTGAGCGGCGAGCGGATCCGCCCCGCTGCCACCCTGCCGCCCGCGGCCGGCCGGCCAGGAGTGAGAATGCGCTAAGAATCCGGCGAAACGGTCCGGTTCCCCGATTGGGGTGGGTCCCGGGGCGTACAGTGGCGTGAGCGACCGCGTTCCCGGCCGCCACGGCATCCGGTGGCGTCTCCACAGGTGACGCCACGCCGCAGATCGCCCGTCCGTCGTGGGGCCACCCGCCCCTGGGGCCACAGCACGCTTCCTGGAGGACCACCATTGTTCGCCGCCCTCGGACGGTTCACAGTACGTTTCCGCTGGTTGGTCGTCGCGGCGTGGATCGTCGCCATAGTCGGACTGGTCGCCGGCCTCCCGACCCTCTCGAGCGTCGAGAAGAGCAGCAACTCCGACTTCCTGCCGGCCAGCTCTGCGAGCGTCCGGGCCGGTACACTCGCGGCCGCCTTCAAGCCCACCCACGGGTCCCAGGCCACCCTCGTCGCCGCCTCGCCGACCGGGCCGCTCACTGCGGCCGACAACGCCGCCATCGACCGCGCCGAGCATGCCGGTGCGCGGCGTCCGCGGGTCACCGCGGTGACCGACCAGGGGGTGTCGGCCAACGGCCGGGCACGCAAGGCCACGGTCGACCTCGTCCTGCCGTCACGGAACACCTCGGCGGCGGCCACGCGGCACGGTCGACCAGATCCGGTCGACCTTCACCACCCCGAGACACCCCGAGGACTGGTCATGCACCTGACCGGGTCGGTGGCCCAGGGTGTCGACCAGCAGAACCAGACCTCCAAGATCCAGACGCTCACCGAGCTGCTCTCGGTCCTGTTCATCATCCTCCTCCTGTTCCTGACCTTCCGGGCCGTGCTCGCCCCGGTGATCGCACTGCTGCCGTCGGCGGTGGCCCTGGTTGCCGCCGGTCCGCTCATCGCCGCCTCGACCCACCTGGGCGTCCAGGTCTCGGACCTCACCCCCATCCTCCTCGTCGTGGTCATGCTCGGCGCGGGCACCGACTACGGGCTCTTCCTCATCTTCCGGGTCCGCGAGGAGATCCGGCGCGGGACGACGCCACCGACGATGCCGTCGCGTTCTCGCTGTGCAAGGTCGGTGAGTCGATCACCTTCTCGGGCCTGACCGTGATCGCCGCGCTGGCGGCCGTGGTGTTCGCCACCTTCGGCCTCTACAAGGGCCTCGGCCCAGCACTCGCCATCGGCATCGGCGTCGCCCTGCTCGCCAACCTCACCCTGCTCCCCGCCCTGCTCGCCATCCTCGGCCGCAGTGTGTTCTGGCCCCGCATCCCGCTCGCCGGCCCGGTCAAGCACGGCACGTGGGGACGCATCGCCGGCAAGGTGGTGAGCCGGCCGGTGGCCACCCTCCTGGTCGGTCTGGTCTTCTTCGGCGGACTGGCCCTCTCGATGCTGGCCTACTCACCCGCCGGATTCGGCGATCAGCCGACGCCCGCCTCGTCCGACTCGGGCAAGGGGCAGGTGCTGCTCACCGCCGACTACCCGATGGCCGAGTCCGACCCGACGAGCGTCGTGTTCCGACTCCCCACCCCGGTGTGGAACGAACCGGCGGTCCTCGCCACCGCAGCGAGCGGCCTCACCGCCTCCGGCGTCTTCTCTGGGGTCACCGGCGCGCTCGATCCGAACGGGAACGCGGTGACCCCGGACGAGCTGGCATCCGCCCGTACGCTGCTGGCCGCCGACGGCCCGGCGGCGGACCTGCCCCTCGCCCCGCCCACCGGGATCCATCTCCCGATGGACGTCTACAACGCGTACCGGGCTTCGGCGCAGTACATCAGCCCCGACAGCCGCTCCGTCCTGTTCCAGACCGCCCTCGTCGCCGGTCCGTCGACGAGTACCGCGGCCGCGCGCGCCATGCCCGCGGTCCGCTCCGCGGTGGCCGTTGTCGGTCACTCGATCGGGGCCACCGACTCCGGCGTGGCCGGCGTGGCGGCATCCGCGGCGGACGTGGGGGCCATCTCCGGCAGCGACCTGATACGGATCATTCCCATCGTGCTGCTGGTGCTCGGGCTGCTGCTCGCCATCGTGCTGCGCAGTCTGGTGGCCCCGCTCTACCTCGTGGCGAGTGTGGGCCTCTCCTACCTGGCCTCGCTCGGCTTCGCCGTCCTGGTCTTCGTGATCATCGGCGGGCAGAACGGCATCAACTTCGTCCTGCCGTTCTTCATGTTCATCTTCATCATGGCCCTGGGCCAGGACTACAACATCCTGGTCATGACCCGGATCCGCGAGGAGGCCCACGACGCGCCGATCCGGGTGGCCGTCCGACGTGCCGTCGAGGCGACGGGCACCACCGTGACCTCGGCCGGACTCATCCTGGCAGGGACCTTCGGCGTGCTCACGGTCACCGGCACCACCCAGGTCAAGGAGATCGGCCTCGGGCTCGCCGCCGGCATCCTGCTCGACACCTTCTTCGTGCGAACCCTGCTCGTCCCGTCGGTGGTGGTCCTCCTCGGCCGGTGGAACTGGTGGCCGTCGCGCTCTCTGCCGCGAGGACCGCGACCACGACCCGATCCCACCCGGCTTGGGTGGTCCCGACTGCAGTCCCCCCGCCGGCGACTGTCTGTTGCCAGAGGTGGCCACCGATGCGGTGGTGACCGCCGGCGCCGTAGTGGACCGCACCCCGGTCGGCGCCGACCTCGGGGCCTGACCGGGCGGTCGGGCACGGCCGGGCACCGCGACCGACCGAGTACGGTGATCGGGCGTGGCAAGCAGACGGACCTCCCCTCGACGACCCACGGTGATCCTCCTGGTGCGCCACGGCAGCACGCCGACCACCGGCAAGGTCCTGCCCGGTAGGGCAGCCGGCCTCCACCTGTCCGATGCGGGACTGGCCCAGGCGGAAGGCGTCGCCCGGCGCATCGGCGACCTGGCCGAGACCGGGGGGACCCCGCCGGTCGCGGTGTACGCCTCGCCGCTCGAGCGGACCACCGAGACGGCCCGTCCCATCGCCCGGCGGCTCGGCCTCCGGGTCCGAACCGAGCGCGGGCTGCTCGAGTGCGACTTCGGGGAGTGGACCGGGGCCCGGCTCTCGACCCTCGCCCGGAAGCCGGAGTGGGGCACCGTCCAGCGCTGGCCGAGCGGGTTCCGCTTTCCGGGGGGCGAGTCGTTCCTCGAGATGCAGGCGCGGATCGCCTCGACGCTCGGCGGCCTGGTCGGGCGCCACCCGGGCGAGACGGTGGTCGCCGTCTCGCACGCGGACCCGATCAAGGCGGCGGTGGCCCTCGCCGCCGGCACCCCCTTCGACCAGTTCCAGCGGCTGACCGTGGCTCCGTGCTCGGTCTCGGCCATCGCGTACTCGTGGTCCGGTCCCTTCGTCCTGACCGTCAACTCGACGCTCTCGCTCCAGGATCTGGCCATCGCATGAGCGAGGGCTACGACCTCACCCCGGACCGCCTCACCGTGGGCACGGTCGGTCCTGTCGGAAGCCGGCTCTTCCTCATCCAGTGCCGCCAGGGCCGGACGCTGCTCACCCTCAAGATGGAGAAGCAACAGGTAGCGGCCATGGCCGAGTACCTCGCCCGGGTGGTCAAGGACCGGGAGCGGCCCGCGGCAGCTGCCCGACGAAGAACCGCTCGAGGAGCCCGCGGAGCCCGCCTGGGCGATCGGGACCATCGGCGTCTCCTTCGACGAATCCGAGGACCGGGTGGTCCTGGTCATCGAGGAGCTGGTCGGAGAGGACGAGGCCGGCGCCATCGCCCGGCTGACCATCACCCGCGAGCAGGCCGCCGCCTTCACCGTCCAGGCCACCCGCCTGGTCGAGGCCGGACGGCCACCCTGCCCGCTCTGCGGGTCCCCCCTCGACCCGTCGGGGCACGAGTGTCCACGGACCAACGGCCACCATCCCCCGGCCGTCTAACCGGCTGGCGGCCGGACACCGGTCCCGAGCTCACCGAAGCAGGTCGGCTCCTCGCGACCTGTGAGCTGACCGTCGAGGGGCGCCTGCCGTGGAGTTCCAACCTCACCTACCTGGTCCGCCTCGAGGGGACCGGTCCGGGAGCCGGCGACGACGACCGGGCACCGAGCGGCGAGGGGGCTGCCGGCGACCCGGCTCCCCTGCTGGCGGTCTACAAGCCGCATCGGGGCGAGCGGTCGCTCTGGGACTTCCCCGACGGCCTCTACCGGCGCGAGGTCGCCGCCCACGCGCTCTCCGAGGCCCTCGGCTGGGGTCTGGTGCCACCGACCGTGCTCCGGCACGACGGCCCCTTCGGAGTCGGCTCGGTGCAGCTCTTCGTCGAAGCCGACTACGAGCAGCACTACTTCACCCTCCTCGAGGAGGGTGACAACGAGGACGAGCTCAAGGTCTTCTGCGCCTTCGACGTCGTCGCCAACAACGCGGACCGCAAGAGCGGGCACGTCCTGCACGCCGCCGACGGGCGTCTCTGGGGGATCGACCACGGTCTCTGCTTCCACTCCGAGCGCAAGCTGCGCACGGTCATCTGGGACTTCGCCGGTGAGGCCGTGCCCGCGAGGGTCCTCGCCGACCTCGAGCGGTTCCTCTCGGTCGAGCTGCCCGACGACCTCGCCGCACTGCTCCACGGTGCGGAATGCGGGTCGCTGCTCGACCGGGCGGCGCACCTGGTCCGGGACGGGGTCTTCCCCGATCCCGGTGGCGACTGGCACCCGTACCCCTGGCCGCTGGTCTGACGACCCGACCGCACCCGAACGCGCCCGACCTCAGGGGCCGAATCGGATGTGGAGGTCGGCCCGCGCAGCGGCGATGACTGCGGCCGCCAGGCGTGCCCCGCCACCCGGGGTGAGGTGCACCCCGTCGGGGGTGCGGACGGCGATCTCGGCCCCGGAGGTGTTGGTGAGATACGTGCTGAACCCGCCCTGCGCGTTCCCTAACACCTTGACCGACGAGAGGTAGACCGCCAGGCGCGGGCGGGCGGCCACCTGGGACCGGGCCACCGCATTGAGATCCTGCACCTGCGCATTGAGCTGGGGAGAGGCCATCGGGGGCATCCCCACCCACAAGACGTGGGCGCCCCCTGCGTTGGCCTCGTCGATGAACGCACCGAGCCGACGGCCGTAGTCGGCGTTCCAGGCCGGGGTGCCGAACTGGGTGACCCTGCCGCCGTCGACCAGGCTCTGGGCGTCGTTCGCCCCCATCATGACGACGACCAGCTCCGGCCGTTGGTTGGCCAGGTCGATCCGGAGCTCGGCCGGCCAGTCGAAGTAGTCGGGCCGTGTGAGCCCGGTGTCGATCCGGGCGTCGAGGGTGGTCACGACCTCGCCGGTCATGCCCAGGACGTCGACCAGGGGCTGGCCGAGATCGAGACCGAGCGAGTCCCCCACGACGAGGACCCGCAACGGGTCCGCCGCGCTCGGCCGCAGGTTCAGGACGGGCAGCGTGGTGGTGGTGACCGCCGCGCCGCCGGGCGGGGTGACCACCGGTCCCCGTGGGTTGGGCGGTCGGTGGCCGGGATCGGCGGGCGAGAGTGAGGGGCCTCCGCCGGGAGTCCGGCCGAGGAGCTCGATCGGTCCACCCGACCACGTGGGAGAGGCCGAGCGTGCGGCTCAGGGCGGCCACCGGGCCGACCACGTCCAGCGACACCGTGCGACGGGCACCCACCGGCGAGATCGAGGCCGAGCGCTGGAGGCTCGGGGCGTCGAGGAGGAACCAGAGCCCGAAGCAGACCACCCCGATGAAGAGCATCCGGGTCCATGGGATCCCCGGGAACCGCCACAGCCCACGCCGAGCGCGGTCGCGTCGGGGGGTGCCCACGGTCCCGTCCGCGGAGGCGCCCGCAGTCGCGTCTTCCGCGGTCCGCAGACGGGGGTCGCGTTCGGCCCAGTCGTAGGCGGAGCCGGAGTGCTCGGTCGGAGGCGTGATCGGCGGTGGCACGATCAGAACCGGTAGTAGATGAAGGGGGCCACGCCCGCGGGCCCGAGGGTGGTGACGGCGAGGAGCACCAGACCGAGGAGACCGCCCTGGACAACCGCGCGGCGGTCGGCGAAGACCCGCAGGATCCGGCCCACTACGCCGTCGGGCAGGTACTGGCTGGCGATGCCGGAGGCAATGGCGAGTACGGCGAGCGGCGTCACCAGTGGCGAGGGTCCCCAGCCCACCACCAGCCGACCGAGCATGGTGAACGCGGTCCCGAGGGTGTCCGCCCGGAAGAACAGCCACCCGAGGCAGACCACCTGGAAGGTCACGAACCGGGCCCACGCCCGCTGCCGCGGGTCGACCGGTTCGGCCGGCAGTCCCCTGGCTGTCCGCACCGCCCGGCGACGGCGCCCGATGATCTGGCCGACACCGTGGTAGGCGCCCCAGAACACGAACGTCCAGGAGGCGCCGTGCCAGAGGCCGCCCAGGATCATGGTCACGAGGATGTTGACCGAGACCCGCCACTCGCTCCCGCGGTTGCCGCCGAGCGGGATATAGAGATAGTCGCGCAGCCAGAACGAGAGCGTGATGTGCCACCGCCGCCAGAAGTCCTGGAGGTCGAGCGCCGTGTACGGCCGCCGGAAGTTGACCGGGAACCGGAAGCCGAGGAGCAGGGCGATGCCGATGGCGATGTCGGTGTACCCGCTGAAGTCGGCGTAGATCTGGACGGCGTAGCCCCAGATGGCGAAGAGGACCTCGAGTGCCGAGTGCTGCCGCGGGTCGGCGAAGACCGGGTCGACCACATAGGTCGCCAGGTACGACGCGAGCACCACCTTCTTGGCCAGGCCGGCCGAGGATCAACCAGCAGGCCTCCACGTGGCGGACGTCGGTGGGATCGCGCATCGTGCGGATCTGGGGGAGCAGCTCGGTGCCCCGGACGATCGGCCCGGCCACCAGGTGGGGGAAGAACGAGAGGTAGACCGTGACGTCGACGCCGCGGGCGGGCCGGAGCACGCCCCGGTAGATGTCGATCACGTAGCTGAGGGCCATGAAGGTGAAGAACGAGATCCCCACCGGCAGGGTGACGGTCCAGAGGGGGATCGGGCGCCCGAGCCCGATGGCGTGGGTCAGGTTGTCGAGGTTGACGGCGACGAACCCGTAGTACTTGAACCAGACCAGCAGGCCGAGGAGCAGGGCGACAGTGACCCAGAGGGTCGCCAGTCGACGCCGGCCTGTTGCCAGATGGATCAGCCGCCCGCCCACGAAGGCGATCGCGGTGGAGGCGGCGAGCAGGAAGACGAACCGCCAGTCCCACCATGCGTAGAACACATAGCTGGCCAGCACCATGAAGGCCTTCCACGGTCCGGCGTAGGGGTTGAGGAGCCACTGCACCGTGTAGACCACGGCGAAGAAGATGGCGAAGTCAATGGTGGGAAAGAGCACGTGACCGTCGTCGGGGCAGGGGATGGACGCCAGGTGCTGCGCCGTGCGGCACCGCTGCGGACACTACCTGTTGGCCTCTGCGCCCCGTGACCGCCGACGGGCACCGTCCGCCCGGGGCCGCCGCCCGACACCGGGCGGGCGAAGGCCAGCCGAGATCAGCTGCGGGTCTTGATGGCCTCGATGAGCTTGGGCAGCACCTTGTGCACGTCGCCCACGATCCCGAGGTCGGCGATCTGGAAGATCGGCGCGTCCTGGTCCTTGTTGATGGCCACGATGTTCTTCGAATTCTTCATGCCCACCATGTGCTGGGTCGCGCCCGAGATGCCACAGGCCATGTAGACGGTCGGCTTGACGGTCTTGCCGGTCTGGCCCACCTGGTGGGAGTAGGGCACCCAGCCTGCGTCGACGATGGCCCGGCTCGCCCCTGCAGCCCCGTGCAGCAACGTGGCCAGCTCCTCGATGAGGGCGTACTGCTCCTTTTCGCCGAGGCCGCGCCCGCCGGAGACGACGACATCGGCTTCGTCGAGCTTGGGCCCGGTCCGCTCCTCGACGTGGCGGGCGAGGATCTTGGCGGCGTCGGTCGCGCCGGAGTCGGGGACGGTGGCGGGGGTCACGACCGCCGGGGCACCACCCGACGACTCGGCGGGGAAGGACTTGGCGCGGATGACGTAGATCCCGGGACCCTCGCCGGTGAACCGGGCGTTGAGGACCTCCGTTCCCCCGAAGATGGCGTGCTCGGAGACCAGGCCGCCGTCGGCCTCGGTGAGGGCGACCACGTTGGTCAGCACCGGCCGGTCGAGCTTCACAGACAGCCGCCCGGCGACGTCGCGCCCGTCGTAGGTGGCCGGCAGCAACAGGGCGTCGGGCCCGGCACCTGCTGCCACCGCGGCGGCGATGGCCGCTGCCACCGGGACCCCGGGCAGGGAGCCGCCGATGTCGCCCACGTCGTGGACGGTGGTCACCCCGTGGTCGCCGACGACGGCGGCCACAGCGGCGGTATCAGTGCCCCAGGCGACCGCCTCGACCGTTCCGGCCAGGGAACGCGCGTGGCTGATGAGCTCGAGTGAGGTGCTGATGACGGCCCCGTCCGCCACTTCGGCGAGGACCCAGATCTTGTCGATGGACATGCGCTGTGTTCTCCTGCCCGGTCCCTAGAGGACCTTCAGCTGCTCGAGGAATTCGATGACCCGCACATGACCCTCGCCCTCGTCGACGACGATCTCGCCGGCGCCCCGGGCCTCCGCCGGGGAGACGCTCGTGACCTCCTGACGGGCTCCGGGTGCGCCGACCTCGCCGGCATCGAGGCCGAGGTCGGCCACGGTCAGGATCTCGACCGGCTTCGACTTGGCCGCCATGATCCCCTTGAAAGACGGGTAGCGAGGCTCGACCACGCCGGCGGTCACCGTGACCACCGCCGGGAGCGGGCACTCGACCTCGTCGTAGCCGGCTTCGGTCTGACGCTCGACCTTGACAGAGCCTCCGTTGACCTCGACCTTCTTGGCGAAGGTCACCGAGGGGAGCCCGAGGAGCTCGGCGATCTGTACCGGGGTCGTTCCCGTGTAGCCGTCCGTCGACTCGGTCGCGGCCAGGACCAGGTCGGGTCCGACCCGCCGGATGGCCGCGGCGAGCACCTTGGCGGTGCCCAGGGCATCGCTTCCGGCAAGCGCGTCGTCGCTGATGAGGATGGCCTTGGCCGCACCCATGGCCAGTGCGGTGCGCAGGCCGGAGGTCTCGCCGTTGGGGACCATCGACACCAGGGTCACCTCGCCGCCTCCGGCGGCATCGGCCAGCTGGAGGGCCATTTCGACGCCGTAGGAGTCGGAATCGTCGAGGATCAGCTTTCCGCCCCGGACGAGGTTCTTCGTCCCCGGATCGAGCGCGGCGGGAGCGGCGGGATCGGGGATCTGCTTCACACAGACGACGACGTTCATGGCCGTGCATTGTTGACGAAAACTGCCCACCTCGACCAATCGGGCCGCGATCCCAGGTCAGGGCTGGGGAACGGCGTCAGCCGCCTATGGTCGGCCGAGGACGGCGCGGCACAGTGGCACATCGTCGGTGATGACGGTGTCCACCCCGGCCGACCGGACCAGCTCGAGGCCGGCGCGGTCGCTGACCGTCCAGGCGGCCACGGCCAGCCCCGCGTCGTGGGCGGCGCCGACCGTCGCGGTCCCGACCAGGCCGAGTGGGAGGTGGAGTGCGGCACAGCCGAGCCGGACCGCCTCGACGAGGCTGCGCCCGGGGTCGAACGCCGGGCCCACGAGGAGCCCGGTCGCGACGCCGGCACCCCGCTGCCGCACCGCCTCGAGGGCTCCCGACCAGAACGACGAGACGATGACCGACCGGGTGCGGCCGGAGGACTCGACCAGGTCGACCACCGCCCGGGCGGCATGCTCGTCGGGGTCGAACGCCACCTCGGTCGGCAGGTTCTTGACCTCGATGTTGACCACCATGCCGGCACAGACCGCCAGTGCCTCGGCCAGCAGGGGTACCCCTTCAGGCAGGTCGCGGGAGCGGAGCCCGCACACCGGACCCACCCCGTCGATCTCGGGGTCGTGGTGGACAGCCAGCTCGTGGTCGGCGGTCAGCCGCACGTCCAGCTCGACCCCGTCGGCGTCCAACCGCCGGGCGCGGGCGAAGGCACCGAGCGAGTTCTCGACCACCCCCCCGGCGGGATCGGGGCTGCCGCGATGGGCCTGCACCTGCATCGGATTTGTCACGCTCCGTACCCCCTCCGACACGGGCCGCCACCAGGACCCCGCCCCGGCCCTCGCATCGTGCGGAACGCCCAAAACTGCTTGCAACCGTGGGGACCGCTGATTACTCTAGTGAACGAATCCTGAACGGCCGGTGACATGTTCGGCGCCGAGCTATGTGAACGAAATCACAAACAGGGTGATCCGGAGTGATGGAGGAATCAGCGTGGCTCTCATGTGGAACCGCACGGTCGACTGGGACGACGGTGACTGGCGGCAGCTCGCCGCATGCCGGAGCACCGAGCCGGACCTCTTCTTCCCGGTCGGGACCACCGGACCCGCAGTGGACCAGATCGAGGCGGCCAAGCGGGTGTGCCGGGGATGTGAGGCCCAGGAGCCCTGTCTCGACTTCGCCCTCGCCACCAACCAGGAGTCGGGCGTGTGGGGCGCCACCTCCGAGGAGGAGCGCCGGAAGCTCCGCAAGGCCTGGCTCGCCGCGCGTCGCCGCGCCTCCTGAGCTGAACTCCCGCATCACCCGTACCGCCTGACGGCCCGCGCTCCCGGTCCTCCGCCGGTGGGGCCTACTGCCCGATCGGCTGCGGATCACGCACCGGCAGCGTGATGGCCACGACGGTCCCCTTCGCCCCCGGCTCGGCAGCCGAACGGTTGCTCATGGTGATCGACCCGCCGAGCTGGCTCCGGATGAGGTCGCGGACGATCGAGAGGCCGAGGCTCTGGGACTCGTCGAAGTCGAAGTCGTCGGGCAGCCCCAACCCGTTGTCGATCACATCGAGCCGCAGCAGTGCGCCGTCGTGGTGGAGGTCGACCCGGATGCTGCCGGCCGATCCCGCCAAGGGCGGCCCGGAGCCGGCACCGGAGTGCTCCTCCTCCTCGGCATCGCCGTCGACGAAGGCGTGCTCGATGGCGTTCTGCATGATCTCGGCGAGGACCACCGCGAGCGGCGTGGCCACGTCCGCCGGGACCTCCCCCAACCCCCCGGTGACCGAGATGGCGATATGGCGGGAGACCAGCGAGTCCTCGGCCATCCGGACCAGCGAGGTCACGATCTCGTCGAAGGGCACCTGGTCGCTCGGCTCCCGGGACAGGATCTCGTGGACGATCGCGATCGAACGGACCCGCCGTTCGGCCTCGAACAATGCAATCCGGCCACCGCCGGGCGGAAGGCGGCGGGCCTGCAGCCGGAGAAGGGCCGAGATGGTCTGGAGGTTGTTCTTGACCCGGTGGTGGACCTCTCTGATGGCCGCGTCCTTCGAGAGCAGCAGGCGGTCGAGGCGTCGGAGATCGGTCACGTCGCGCAGCAGCACCAGGCATCCGGTCACATCCTCGGCCTGTATCAAGGGGATGCAGTGCAGCAGCACGGTCACGTCGGGGCGGCGCTCGACCTCCTCGACGACGGGAAACGCAGACGCCAGGGCCCACTCGATCGCCGACTCCTCGATCCCGAGGTCGGTGAGGCGGTGACCCTCGATCTGTGAGTACATGCCCATCCGGTGGAGGGCGTTGGTGGCGTTCGGCGAGGCGTAACAGACCCTCCCCTCCTCGTCGACCAGGACCACGCCGTCACCCACCCGGGGGGCCTCCTCGGTGGCCACCTCCTCGCTCGGGAAGGGGAAGGTGGACTCCGAGAGCATGACCGCGAAGCGGTTGAACACGTCCCGGTAGGTCCGCTCGAGATGCCCGGGCCGACGGCCCGCGCCGGCGGCGAGGCGCGCCAGCACGGCCACGGTCGTTCCCTCGCACCGGACCGGGATGCAGTGGAGGCGGACCGGCTCGCCCCCGGACTCGAGCACCATCTCCCCGCGGGAGGACTCCCCGGACTCGAAGGTGAGCACCGCCAACGGCCACGCGTCGGCGGCGACCGTCTGGCCCACCAGGTCGTGCTCGACCACCGTGGCGCTGTTCGACGGTCGCATCTGCCCCAGGATCACGAGCGCGAGGCCCTCGGCGCGTGGGTCGTCGACCTCGCCGGGGCGCATCGGTGCCATGAGCACCAGGTCCGAGAAGGAGAGGTCCGCCAGGATGCCCCAGGTCCCGAGCAACCGCTGGAGATGCGCGAGCTGGGTCTCGTCGAGGTCGGTGCGTTCGAAGGCGAGCTCTGCGGGGGTCGGCATCTCAGCTCCCCGCGCCGGCGGAGTCGGAGGGATGCGCGACGGCCAGGTCACCGATCGGGACGACCCGCGGCCGGCGCTTCCGGTAGGCCTGCAGCCGGTCGACCCCGGCGGCGACGAGGAGTGCGCGTACCTCGTCCGCCCGGTCGGCGACATCGGGCAGGGTGTGGGCGTCGGAGGCCGTCGTGAGCGGCACCCCCTGCTCCACGAAGCGCTCGAGCAGGGGCGGAGCCGGGTACTGCTCGCCGAGCGGCTTCCGCCACCCGGCCGAGGAGACCTCGGCGGCCATGCCCGAGCGCACCGCCGCCTCGGTCATCCGGTCGTAGAACTCGTCGGGCACATCGGGGACCCGGCCGGCGATCTTGACCAGGTCGGGATGGGCGAAGACGTCGCACACGCCGGACGCCCCGAGCTCCTCCATGGCGCGCGTGTACTCGTCCCAGACCGCGTCGACGGCGCGGGTTCCCCACTCGGCCAGGACGAGCGGGTCGCTCAGGACGTCGAAGCGCCAGGCGCCGAGCCAGTGGACCGATCCGAGCAGCACGTCGAACGGGTAGCCCGCCAGCAGGTCGGCGACGTCGTCCATCCGGTCCTGGTAGTAGTCGACCTCGAGGCCGAGCACCACCGGGAGCCCCTCGGCCTTGGCCGCCTCGACCACCTCGACGTAGGCGTCGAGATCGACCCGGCAGTGGTGGTCCCAGTACTCCGCCATGCCGGGGCGGAGGGCTTCAGGAGGAAGGTCGTCCCAGAAGCCGTCGAGCCGGTCCCGGGCCTGGGTGAACCGGAAGAGATGCTCGGTCAGGGCGATCTCGGTGACCCCCGCGGCGGTGGCACGTTCGCAGTAGGCGACGACCTGTTCGATGGTCGTCTCGGCGTCGCTCTGCTCGTGGGGCCAGAGGTGGAGGTGGTAGTCCAGCACGCTCGCTGTCGATCCTTTCGTGAGCCGTGTGCACGGCACGGGCACACCCGCCCGAGCGGGTCACCCGCCCGCGCCGGCCCTCCGGATGAGGGTCACCCCGTCACGGACGGTCGTCTGGACGACCACCACCCGCGGGTCGGTGGCCAGCGCGTCGTTGAACCGGCGGAGGGCGACGGTGTCCTTGCTGGTGTCGGCCGGATCGAGGACGCGGCCGCTCCAGAGGGTGTTGTCGGCGACGATGAGCCCGCGGGGGGCGAGCTTGGGCAGCACCGCCTCGAAGTAGGCGGGGTACCCGGCCTTGTCGGCATCGAGGAAGACCAGGTCGAAGGGTCCCGCCAATCCGGCGATCGTCTCGATTGCCGGCCCCGGCACGACCTCGATCCGGTCCGCATACGGGCTGGCCGCGATGTGGCGGCGGGCGAACTCCGCGTGGACGGGCGAGATCTCGCAGGTCGTGATGGTGCCTCCGGCGGGCAGCCCGGCAGCCATCGCGAGAGCGGAGTAGCCGCCGAAGGTCCCGACCTCGAGCACCGACCGGGCCCCCACAGCGAAGGTCAACAGCTCGAGGAACCGCCCCTCTAGCCGACCGACCATCATCCCCGGTGAGTCGAGGGTGACCCGGAGCTCGGCCGCCAACGCCTCGAGATGGGGCGGGGGGGCCGTCGTGTGCTCGGACGCGTAGGCCTCGAGCGCGGGATCGACGATGTCGCTCATCCCTGCATCGTAAGGCAGTCCGGCACGGTGGTCGGCTGCTCCTACTCCCAGATCTGCTCGCCGAGTCGGAGCAGCCCGCCGAGGTCGTAGATGTCGGTGTCGAAGAACGGCACGGTGGCGAGCACGTCGGGGTGGGCGGAGAGCGTCGCCCGCTCCTCCTTCTCGCGGAGCGCGACCACCTGGAAGTTGAGATAACTCTCGGCCACCTCGGTGAGCACCCGTGCGATCTGGTCCGGTACGTCGAGGCTCGGATCGGTCGCGGCCAGGTCCGCTGCGAGTGCGGTCGCGAGCTCCTCGGCGCGATCCTTCACCGTCTCGGCGACCCGGGTTCCCGCCGACCCCTGGAGGTAGTCCGGGAGGACCTTGTTGAGCACGATGGCCCCGAGATGGAGCCGGCGGGCGGTCAGCTGCTCGGCGAAGTACTCGGCCTCGCGCAGGGGCACCGCTTCGAGGGTGGAGACCACCACGAAGGTGGTCCGCCGATCGGACAGCAGGCGCCCGACGGCCTCCGAACGGGCGACGAACCCGTCGTACATCGACTGGAAGAGGATGAAGAACTCGGAGATGTCGGCGAGGAACTCGGTGCCGAGGATCCGATCGGCGACCTGGTAGAAGGGCTTCGTCGCCACGTTGACCAGCCGCGAGCGGTAGGGGACGATCAGCCACCGGAGCAGCCGCGAGGAGAAGAAGTCGGCCATCCGCTGCGGAGCGTCGAGGAAGTCGAGGGCGTTGCGGGTCGGAGGGGTGTCGACCACGATGAGGTCGTAGTCGGAGGACGAGTGGATCTCGTAGAGGCGCTCCATGGCGATGTAGTCGTGGCTCTGGACGAACCGGCCGGAGATGTTCTGGTAGAGCGGGTTGGCCAGGATCTCGTCCCGCGTCTGCACGTCGGGCGCGTGGTGGCGGATGAGTGCGTCCCAGGACTCCTTGGTGTCGAGCATGGCCGCCCAGAGCTGACCGCGTGGCCGCACCCCCGCGGCCCGGAAGGCTTCCTCCGGCACCCGGTGCTCGGTGTTGCCGATCCCGTCGAGCCCGAGCGCGTTGGCCAGCCGCTTGGCCGGATCGACGGTGAGCACGAGCACCTTGGACCCGTGGCGCACCGCGGCCATGACCGCCGCGGCCGCTGCCGTCGTGGTCTTGCCCACACCCCCCGGGCCGCAGGCCACCACGATCTCCTTGGTGGCGAGCAGTCCGTCGAGGGTGCCGTTGGTGGCCGGGGCGCCGGCCTGGTCCCTCGCCCGATCCGCCATCAGTCGCCGAGCTCCTCACCCAGGGAGGCGGCCACCTGCCGGGTCGTGCGCAGGCCGTGGGACCGGGTGAACAGATACGGGAGGTAGAGCATCGGCACCGCCGGGTCGATACCCGCCCGGAGGCGGTCGAGATGGGTGGAGCGGGTCCGGCGCATCGTGACGGCGAGGCGGGCGGCGTCGAGGACCGGTCCCGCGTCGCCGGCCACCAGGCTGTCGAGGCGGGCGAGTGGTCCGGCGGTACCCAGGGCGTCGAAGATCGCCTCCTCCTGGCGCCCGAACAACTCGGGCAGCACGCGGTTGACCACCACGGCCGACAGCTGCACGGTCGTCTCGTCGCGGATCCGGGCCGCGAGATCGATCGTCTCGTTGACCGGCATCTCTTCCGGGGTGCACACGGCCAGCAATCCCGTGGTCGACCGATCGGAGAGGATCTCGAGCATCCAGTCGGTCTGGGAGCGGATCAGGCCGACCTTGACCAGATTGTTGATCGCCTGGGGCGCTGCGAGCTGCCCGACGATATGACCGGTGGCCGGCGCGTCGACCACCACCAGGTCGTAGTTGCGCTCGCGCACCTCGTAGCAGAGCTTGCCCACAGTCAGGATCTCGCGGACCCCGGGCGCGGCGGTGGCGACGAAGTCGAACGCCTTGGCCAGGGGCCCGATCCGGCCGACCACCGGGATCCGCAGCTGGAGCTTGAGGTACTCGCGCAGGGACGCCTCGGTGTCCATGGTCATGCCGAACAGCCCCGGCAGGATCTCCGTCTCGCGGAAGCCGGTCGGTGGCGCCTCGAAGAAGCCGGCGACGTCGCCCTTCGCATCGACCTCGCAGACGAGCACCCGCTTGCCCTGCGACGACGCGAGCAGGCTGAGGGCCGAGGCGACGGTCGTCTTGCCCACACCGCCCTTGCCCGTGACGAAGACCAGCTTGAGGTCGAGCAGCGCGGTCATGGGTCAGGGGCCGCGTCGCCCACGGGCGCAGGTGGGCCCGGCACGGCGGCCGGCACGACAGGGTCCGATCAGGAGATCCCGAAGCCGACCCGGCGGTCGGAGCTCGGCGGGTCGACCTCCACGTAGGCCACCTTGCCGACCGGGACCCCGACCTGGCGGCCCTTGCGATCGGTCAGCCAGAGGATGGTCCCCTCCCCAGCCAGTGCCGTCTCGATGTCGGCCAGGACGGTGTCGCGGTCCGCGTCGTCGGGGAGCTCGATGTCGAGCTCCTTCATCGACTGCACGATGCCGATCCGCACGTCCACCTGCACACTCCTCACGTCGTCGCAGCCCGAGGGACTGCCTGGTGACCCCGACCATACAAGCTCCCCGGGGTGCCGACGCCGCCCGGTCACACCGATCGGGCACACTGACTGTATGGGAGGCGAGGCACGGGGTCGCGAGCGGACCGTGTCGTCCGTGGAGACCGAGCGCAGCCGGCGATGGGCGGCCACGATGGCCGGCCACGATGCCGACGGGACGACCGTCGCCCACTACGACAGCCACACCGGCACCGGCACCGGTGCGGACGCACCGGGACTGGACCGCGCCCGGCGCGAGGAGCTCGAACGGTTGCACCTCGCCCCGGGGGCCACACGCGCAGCCGGGTCGGGCACCCGCGCCCGGCCCGAGGAGCCCGACCCGTGGCGGACCTGCTTCGAGCGGGACCGCGACCGGGTCCTGCACGCCACGGCCTTCCGCCGTCTCGCCGGCAAGACCCAGGTCTTCGTCTTCCCCGACGACCACCAGCGCACCCGTCTGACCCACGCCCTCGAGGTCGCCCAGGTGGCCACTGGCATCGCCCGGGCCTGCCGGCTCAACGTCGCCCTGACCGAGGCCATCGCCCTCGCGCACGACTGCGGCCACGGTCCGGGGGGCCACGCGAGCGAGGACGCCCTCTCCCCCTACGTCGACGGCGGGTTCGACCACGCGCCCTGGGGCGCGGACGTCTCGCTCACCCCGCTCAACCTCTGCGTCGAGACACTCGACGGCGTCCGAAACCACTCGTGGTCCCGCCCCGCGCCCAGCACCCCGGAGGGTGAGGTGGTCAGCTGGGCCGACCGCATCGCCTATGTCTGCCACGACTTCGAGGATGCGGTGCGGAGCGGCATCGTGACGGCGGCCGCCCTACCCGCGCTGGTGCGGGAGCGGTGTGGCGACCGGCGCGGCCAGCAGCTCGGCACGTTCATCGACGCGGTGGTGGGCACCGTCCTGCACACCGGCAGGATCGGCATGGCGGAGGCGGAAGCGGAGGCACTGGCCGCGTTCCGGGCAAGCAACTACGAGCACATCTACCTCCGGCCGAGCTCGGTCGCTCAAGGGCGGGCGGTGGTCTCGGTCCTCGGGGCGCTTGTCGAGCACTTCGGAGACCGGCCCCACCTCATGCCGTCACGCGGGGAGGACCACGACGGCCTCACCGGCGGTGAGCCGGGCGCCGTCCGGGCCGCGGTGGCCTACGTGGCGGGCATGACCGACCGGTTCGCCTTCAGCCAGGCCGTGGCCCTCCTCGGATGGGACCCGGACAAGCTGCCGCTGGCGGCCGGGTGACCTGCCCGGTCGGTTCCGGCACGCAGCGCTCCACGGTCTGAGTTGCGAATGCACGGTCTGAGTTGCGAATGCACGGTCTGAGTTGCGAATGCACGGTCTGAGTTGCGAATGCACGGTCTGAGTTGCGAATGCACGGTCTGAGTTGCGGTAGCGCGGTCTGAGTTGCGGTAGCGCGGTCTCAGGTGCGGTAGAAGGCCCTGGGGTCGTCGGTCGCCACGATGTCCTTGCCCAGGGGGGCGATGGCCGCGGCCGCCAGCTTGAAGTCGGCGATCCCGAGCGGGATGCCGATGATCGTCACACAGAGGAGGATCCCGGTCACCACGTGGGCGATGGCCATCCAGAGGCCGGCGAGCACGAACCAGAGCACGTTGCCCACCAGCGAACCGGCACCGGCACCGGGCTTCGGCACCAGGGTCCGCCCGAAGGGCCAGAAGGTGAACGCCGCCAACCGGAAGCTCGCGATGCCGAACGGGATGGTCACGATCAGGATGCACATGATCACGCCGGCCACCACGTAGCCGAGGGCCAGCCAGAACCCGCAGAGCACCAGCCAGACGATGTTGAGGATCGTCTTCATCGCTCCAGCATGGCACCGGGTCCATCCGCGCCTGGGTCGGTCGAGGGACCTTCGTGCCCGGGGACCTCGTGCCCGGGACCGCCCGGGGCAGCTCGCCCTAAGATCGACGCGGTCGGTACCAGGTACACCGATCGAGGAGGTCGCCATGGTCACCCAGGTCTCGCAACGGACCCGCCGACCGGCCCCCGGCAGGGGCGCCACCCCCACTCCCCCGCACCGAGACCCAGACGAGGTCGTCGCTGATCGGGTCGTCCCGGACCGGGCGGTCTCTGTCTCGGCGGCCGCACCCCCCGGCAGTGCCGCCGAGGCCGCGGCCCCGATGCTGGCAGTCCTGTTCGGCGACACCCCTCCGGTCCGGTTCTCCTTCTGGGACGGCAGCTCCTTCGGCCCCGCTGACGGACCCGGGACCCTACACGTGCACTCCCCGGACGCGGTCCGGCGGATCCTCTGGGCACCGGGCGAGCTCGGCGTCGCCCGGTGCTTCGTCTGGGGCGACGTGACCGTCGAGGGGGACCTCTTCGGGATGCTCCGCGCGCTGCGAGACGGCTCGAGCCGCGATCTGCGCACGGTGGGCTGGCGGTCGCTGGCGGGTGCTGCGCGCTCGGCGCGCCGGATGGGCGCCCTCGGATCCCCCCTGCCCCCTCCCCCGGAGGAGAGCCGTCGGGCCGGGCGGCGGCACTCGCCGGCCAGGGACGCACGGGCAGTCAGCCACCACTACGACGTCGGCAACGACTTCTACGGGTTGGTGCTCGGCCCTTCCATGACCTACTCCTGTGCGCGTTTCGTGACGCCCACGACGACGCTCGAGGAAGCACAGGCGGCCAAGCACGAGCTGGTCTGCCGCAAGCTCGGCCTCGACCAGCGGCCGGGAGCCCGGCTCCTCGACGTCGGCTGCGGGTGGGGCTCGATGGCCCTCCACGCCGCACGCCTCCACGGGGCGGAAGTCGTCGGGGTGACCCTCAGCCGGCAACAGGCTGACCACGCACGGGCGCGGGTGCGCGAGTCCGGGCTCGACGACCGGGTCGAGATCCGACTCCAGGACTACCGGGCCCTCCACGGGGAGCAGTTCGACGCCATCTCCTCGATCGGCATGTTCGAACACGTCGGATCGACCCGCACCGCCCAGTACTTCGACACCCTCCGTGGGTTGCTCAGCCCCACCGGGCGTCTCCTCAACCACGCCATCTCCAAGCCGGGCGGCTCGACACTCGGGCGGCACACCTTCGTCGGTCGCTATGTGTTCCCCGACGGCGAGCTCCTCGACGTCGGCCGGGTCGTGCTGGCCATGCAGCAGTCCGGCTTCGAGGTACGCGACGTCGAGTCGTTGCGCGAGCACTACTCGCGCACCCTGCGCTCGTGGGTGCAGAACCTCGAAGCACACTGGGACGAGTGCGTCGCCCTGGTCGGTCTGCGCCGGGCCAACGTCTGGCGGCTCTACATGGCGGCCTCGGTCCTCGGGTTCGACGACGGAGGCCTGGCCATCCACCAGGTGCTCGGCGTCGTCCCCGCGGCGGACGGTACGAGCGGCATGCCGTCGACCCGGATCGGGTGGGGCTGAGGCGACGGCCTAGCGGACGGTCAGCTCGCGTCGGTACACGCGGGCCGGCCCGAGGCCGGCGATGCTCGCGGCCAGGTCGGCGAACACCGCGGCGATCTCGGAGTCCGGCTCGGCCACCGCAATCGGGACGCCCGTGTCGGCTCCTTCCCGGATGACCGGCGCCAGCGGTACCTGACAGAGCAGGGGCACGCCGAGGTCCTTGGCGAGGAGCTGCCCCCCACCCGCTCCGAAGAGCTCGTACCGGGTACCGTCGTCCCCGGTGAACCAGCTCATGTTCTCGATGACACCGCGCACCGCGAGCTTGAGCTTGCGGGCGGCGTAGGCCGAGCGCTGGGCCACCCGCTGGGCGGCCGGCTGGGGCGTGGTGACCACGAAGACCTCGGTCTTGGTGAGGTACTGCCCGAGCGAGAGGGTCACGTCGCCGGTGCCGGGTGGCATGTCGATGAGCAGGAAGTCGGGCTCCCCCCAGTACGCGTCGACCAGGAACTGCTCGAGCGCCTTGTGCAGCATCGGACCGCGCCAGATGACCGGCGTGTCGTCGGCGACGAAGAACCCCATGGACAGACAGCGCACCCCGTTGGCGGTGGGTGGCACGACCAGGTCCCCGATGATCAGCGGATCGCTCTGCACCCCGAGCATGCCGGGCACCGAGAACCCGTAGACGTCGGCGTCGAGGATGCCGACGTCGAAGCCGGCGCGTTCGAGCGCCACGGCAAGGTTGACCGTGACCGACGACTTGCCGACCCCGCCCTTGCCCGAGGAGATGCCGATGATCCGGGTCTTCGAGCGGGGGTCCATGAACCGGTTCGGGCGGCCCGTCTCGTGGCCGATCGGGGCCGCATGTCCGTGGTCCGGCTCGTCGCCGGCGTGCATGGTCCCCCCGTCGACCGCATCCCCCCTGAGCAGCATCCGGAGCCGGGCGCGTGGCTCGTCGTCCATGACGGCCGTCTCGACGAGCACCTCGTCCACGCCGGCGAGTGGGCCGACGGCCCGCCGGATCCGTGCGATCAGCTCGTCCACCTGCGGGTAGTGGGCCACGGGCAGCGCAACCTCGACGGTGACCTTCCGCCGCCTGACCTGGACCCCGCCCACCATGCCCAGCTCACCGATCGGCCGGCGCAGCTCGGGGTCGCACACCGCAGCCACTGCAGCGTTGACCTGGGGCTGGTCGATGGACATGGAGGGGCTCCTGAGGGAAATTCGGCGTCACCGGTAGACTAGGGGACGTGCAGCACGACCCGGACCGCCCTGCGGCAGCCGCCCAGCCGGGCGAGACGAGCGACTCGGACAGCCAGTTCGCCGCCGCAGTGACCGCAGTCACGTCGGCGTTCGGCGATCCGACCCGCCGGGAGATCTACCTGTTCGTGCGGGCCAACCCGGGGGCGACCGCGTCGGAAGTCGCCGCACAGTTCTCGCTCCACCCCAACGTCGCCCGGCACCACCTCGAGCGGTTGGCCGCCGGAGGGTACGTCGAGGTGTCGATGGAACGGTCGAGCGGCCGCGGTGCGGGCAGACCCTCCAAGCGGTTTCGTGCGGTCGGCGACGACCCGACGCTCGACCTCCTCACCCGGCGCGACGACCTGCTCGTCCTGCTCCTCCAGGAGGCGCTCCACCTGCTCGGGCCGCTGGCGGCCGAGGAGATGGCCGAGCGGGTGGGCGAGGAGTACGGGCGCACCCTCGCCGGCCAGATGTCGCCGGGCGACAACCCGCGGTCGCTGCGCACGGCCATGCACGCGATCGCCGACACCCTCACTGCGCACGGGTTCGCCGCACATGCCGAAGACGACGGCGCCACGACCACGGTGGTGGCGGACAACTGCCCGTTCGGCGACGCCGCCTCGCGGTACCCGGTGCTCTGCGCGGTCGACCGGGGCATGGTGAAGGGACTGCTGGCCGGCCTGTGCGGGGACGACCCTGCCACGGTCCCGGTGGTGCTCTCGTCGTCGCGGGCCCGGGGCGACGACGCCTGCGCCGCGGTGGTCTGACCGGCCCTCCGTTGGCCCGCCACTACCTCGACCACGCATCGACCACCCCACTACGGCCGGAGGCACGGGCCGCGGTCGCAGAGTGGGAGGCGCTCGGGGTCACCGCCGACCCGGGACGGGTCCACACCGAGGGACGGATGGCCCGGGAGGCCCTCGAGGGGGCACGCGAGCAGATCGCCGCCCTGATCGGCACCCGGCCGCGCCAGGTGGTCCTGACCTCGGGGGGGACCGAGTCGGTCAACACCGCCGTCTGGGGCGCACTCGCGGAGGATCCCGGGCCGGTCGCGCTTGCCGCGGTCGAGCACTCGTCGGTACGGGATGCCTCGGTCCGTCTCGGCCCCGTCGTCGCGATCGCGGTCGACGGCGTCGGACGCATCGAACCGGCCGCGGTCGACGAGGCCCTCGCCCGCTGCCGGAACGACCTCGGCAGGCTCCCGGCGCTCGTGCACTGTCAGTGGGCCAACCATGAGGTGGGCACCGTCCAGCCGGTGGTCGCGGTGGTCGCGCGCTGTCGCGACGTCGGCGTCCCCGTCCACGTGGACGCGGTGGCGGCCGCCGGCCACCTCACGGTCGACGTGGAGGCCCTCGGGGCCGACCTCGTCTCGATCTCTGCCCACAAGCTGGGCGGCCCCCCGGGCATCGGGGCGCTCGTGCTCCGCCGCGGGCTCCGCATCAGCCCGCTGATCCTCGGTGGGGAACAGGAGCGGGCGCGGCGGGCAGGTCTCGAGAACCTCACCGCTGCGATCGGCTTCGGGGCCGCGGCCGCCACCCTCGCCGCACCCGGGCGGCTGGAGGCCGAGGCCGCGACCGCCCGGCGTCGGACCGAGCGGCTGGCCGAGGCGGCCATGGGGGTCGACGGTGTGGTGCGTATCGGAGCAACCGACGACCGTGTCGGTCACATCCTGTGCCTCGGTGTCGCGGGCGTCGAGGCGGAGCCGGTCCTGCTCGGCCTCGACCAGGCCGGGGTGGCTGTCCACTCGGGGTCGTCGTGCTCGTCGGAGTCACTCGAGCCGTCGCCCGTGCTCGAGGCGATGGGGGTCGACGGCGACCGGTCACTGCGGCTTTCGGTCGGCTGGTCTACCACCGACGACGACGTGGAGGCGTTCGCAACCGCCTTTCCCGGGGTGGTGGGCCGGCTCCGGGCCCTACAGGGTTGAGCCGGCCGGCGGCGGCGCCGTCAGGATGGTCCGGCTCAGGCGGCCGGCACCTGGGAGGGGAGGGCGACGCCCGCCCGGCCGTAGGCCGCGCGCAGCTCTGCTGCAGCCTCGTCCACCACGGCACGGGGCGGACCGTCGGCCAGGAACTCGCGGTACTGCCCGACCGCCCCCGCCGCGTTGCCGTCTTCCTGGAGCAGGACGGTCCCGAGGTAGAGGTGTGCGGCGTAGTCGCCCGGTCCGAGTGCGACCGCCCGTTCGAGCAGGGCCCGGGCATCCGCCAGTAGCGACGCGCTGGCCCCCTGGGTCCCGGTCTGGTACTCGAGCCACCCCATCTGGGCCAGCGCCACCACGTTCTCCGGGTGCGCGGTCAGCACCGACTGGTAGAGCTGGGCCGCCTCGCCGACCTGCCCCTCGTTCTCGAGGGTCGCCGCCTGGTCGAGGGTGCGCGCGGTCTGCTGGGTCGGGCTCAGGGAGACGCTGCCGGTCGCGGTCTGCCCGGGAAGGCGGGACGACGAGAAGAGCACCACGGCCAGGACGAGCGCCCCGGCGAAGGAGGCCACCGCTCCACCCAGGAACCACCAGCTGCGACGGCTCCGGGTCCGGGGTCGCGTGACGGAGACCTCCTCGGACGCGGTCGCCGGCTCCGGACGCTCGGCGACCGCCACCGCCAGGGGGGCCGACGACCCGGCGACCCTCGCAGCGGACCCGGCCGTGGTGTGAGCGGTGGTCGGGACGGCCGGCGCGCCCGGGGTGGCGGTGTCCAGCGCGGCGAGTCGGCGAACGTCGCGCCTGCGCAAAAGAAGGTAGTCGCGATCGGTGAGATCCCCGGCCAGGAACTCGGCATCGGCATCGGCCAGCGACCGGGCGATGAAGTGGCGACGCTCCTCGACGACGGTCGGGTCGAGATCCCCGGCGACCGGGTCGTCCCCGTCGCCGATCCGTCGCCGTCGCACAAGGAACACCGTCAACGCGACCGCGGCCAGGAGCCCGCAGGCCACCGGCAGCACCCAGACCAGAAGGGACCACCCGCTGGCGGGCGGGTCGAGCACGATGGTCGACCCGTAGCGGGCCGCGAGGTACTGCTCGACCTGCGCATCGGTGCGGCCCTGGTCGACCAGCCGAAGGACGGTGGCCCGCACGGCCACCGCGGTCGGCGCGCTCGAACTGGCCACCGACAGGTCCTCACAGCTCGGGCAGCGGATCACCGACTCGATGGAGGCCGCGCGCTGGGCGGAGGTCGGAGGCGTCGAGGAGAGCACGCCGCTTCCGGCGATCAGCGCCACGACCAGTACCACCCCGATGAGGGTCCAGACCGGGAACCGCCGCCGGCTCATGCGCCGGACTTCCTGGCACCGGCGAGGACGGCGTCGAGGTTCGCCGCGGTCACCGGGGCGACGATGTAGGCCACCACCCGGCCGTCGGGCGCGATCACGAAGGTGGACGGTGGTGCGCGCACCCCGAAGCCGAGGGCGATCCCTCCCCCGGGGTCGGCCAGGGTCGGCCAGGTGGCGCCGAGCGTGCCCTGGTAGAAGCGGGCCGCGCCCGGAGTGTCGTCGAAGACGACGCTGACCATGGACGCGTCCCCGGAGCGCTGGTGATCGAAGGCGAACTTGACCAGCTCCGGTCCTTCCTGCTGGCACGGTTGACACCAGCTGGCGAAGAAGTTGAGCACCACGAACGAGCCGGGGTGGCGGGCGAGGGCATAGGGAGCTCCCTCGACAGTGAGCCCCCGTACCGGGGGAGCCTGGGCGCCGACCAGCGGGCTCTGTACCTCGTTGACCGCCGCGGGCGGGCGGGTGGCCAGCACGGCGACCAGTCCGGCGGCCACCACCAGCACCCCGACCCCCACCCAGCGGGCGGTGTGGGTGCCTCCGCGTGCGGGCGCGGACACCGGGGACGCCGGGCCGCCCTCATCCGGGAGGGTCATGGCGTCTCGCCGGCGCCCACCGGGAGTCGGTCGAGCGCGGCACCGGCCGGCGTGCGGTCGTCGCCGACGAGGTCCTTGTGATCCGGCGTCTCATCGGGGCGCGGGAACGCCGGTTGGAGGGAGGCCGAGACCGGGTCGGTCGGACGACGCCTGCGGCCCGGGACGGCCGACAGGACCGATCCGATCGCCATCAGCCCCCCACCGATCCAGAGCCACACGACCATCGGCTGGACCACGATCCCGAACGTCCACGACCCACCGCCGTCGGGGATCGAGTCGATGGTCAGGTAGACGTCCGAGGTCCAACTCGAGTCGATGGCCGGGGTGCCCACGGCCTGGGTCCCGGTGCCGAACTGGCTGATGGCCGGGGTGAACACGCCCCCGTCGTCGAGTCGCAGGACCGCCTCGGACGACACGCGGGCCGGGGTGCGCACCGTCCTCGTGCCCACGAACTCGACAGTGTGTCCGTCGAACCTGGCCGCCTCCCCGCGGGCCAGGACCACCGATGTCCGCTGGCCGAACGCCGTGGCCGAGGCCAGGCCGACCGCGAGGACCACCACGCCGATGTGCACGACCATCCCGCCGTTGGCCCGCCCGACAAAGCCGCGCCACCCGGCGACGGCCGCCCGCAGCGGGGCGGCACCCGAACCGCGTGCGGCCCGCCACGCGCCGCGCACCGACAGCACGAGGGCCCGTGCGGCCGACGCGGCGGCGAAGGCGCCGAGTCCGAACGCGAGCAGGGGCTCGATCCCGTGGATGCCGGCGGCCACGCAGCTCACGACGACCAGGACCCCGATGACGGCCGGCACAGCGAGACGCCCCCGCAGCACCTCCGTCGTGGTCTTTCGCCACGGCAGGGCCGGTGCCACCGCCATGAGGAAGAGGAGACCCAGGCCGATCGGGATGATCAGCCGGTTGAAGTAGGGGGCTCCGACCCCGACCTGGGACCCGCCGCTCAGCGCCTCGTAGAGGAGGGGGAAGACCGTGCCGAGGAGGACCACGAATGCGAATGCCACGAAGAGGAGGTTGTTGGCGAGGAAGGCTCCTTCGCGGCTGAGCGGTGCGTCGATGCCGCCGGGCGAGCGCAACCGGTCGCCCCGCCAGGCGATCAGACCGACGCCGACCGCCAGCACCAGACCGAAGAAGCCGAGCAGCAGGGGCCCGATGGTCGAGGTGGAGAAGGCGTGCACCGACTGGAGGACCCCGGAACGGGTGAGGAAGGTCCCGAGGATGGTGAGGCTGAATGTGGCCACCACCAGTGAGAGGTTCCAGATGCGCAGCAGACCCCGGCGCTGCTCGACCATCACCGAGTGGAGGTAGGCGGTGCCCACGAGCCACGGCAGCAGCGACGCGTTCTCGACCGGGTCCCAGGCCCAGAACCCGCCCCAGCCCAGGACCTGGTAGGACCACCAGGCACCCAGCACGATACCCACGGTCAGGAACGTCCAGGCGAAGAGGGTCCAGCGGCGGGTCTCGCACTGCCAGTCGTCGTCGAGCCTCCCGGTGATCAAGGAGGCCACCGCGAAGGCGAAGGGAAGGGTGAAGCCGACCAGGCCCAGGTAGAGCATCGGGGGGTGGAAAAGGACCAACGGGTTGTCCTGGAGGAGCACGTTGGGCCCGAGGCCGTTCGGGGGGACCCCCCCGGTCACATGGGTGAAGGGATCTGCCGGGCCGAGCATGAGACCGAAGAAGAAGGTGGCCACCACGTAGACGGTCAGGGTGGCCCAAGCCACCAGGTCGTCGTCGGCCCGCTTGCGGAATCTCCAGACCATCGCGGTGGCGTACCCGCCGAGGATGAGCGCCCAGAGGAGGATCGATCCCGCCAGTGCCGACCACATCCCGGTGATCGAGTAGAGCAACGGGGTCGACCGGCTGTTGTTGTCGGCCACGTAGGAGAGGGTGAAGTCGTGCGTGACGAGGGCGCGCTCCATGGCGACTGCCGCGACCAGTCCCCCGAGGAGGATCAACGGCGCGTAGAGCTGCGCGCCGCGCAGCGAACCCCGTCGCCCCCGGAGCAGGCCGACCAGGAGGACCGCCCCGCCGATCACTGCTGCGGCGAAGCCGAGCAGGACGCCGGTGTGGCCGAGGGTGCCGTTCACCGGAGGCCGGCGCCGTGACGGCACGGCCGCCGGGCCGTCACCGCTTGGTCCCGTCGGGCGCGGTCACCCGGTTCGGATGCTGCGCGACATAGGTGGCGGTGTGCTTGACCAGGATCTGGTTGGACTCGAAGATCCCCCCGGCGAAGTGGCCGACAGCGATGACCGGAATGTTCGGCTGGAAGAGCTCGGGCGGGCTACCCGCGTTGTCGACCTGGAGGTGGGTCCGACCCGACGTCACCACGAAGTCGACCCCGGACCGGGTCGCGTGGATCGAGCCGGGCTCGACCAGACCCTCGAGGTCGATCGTCCTCGTCCCGAGGGAGGCCTCCTGGGCCACCGCCTGGTTGGCGGGCAGGTAGAAGGCGAGGGCCGAACCGATGCCCTTCGCGAGCAGGAAGGTGAAGGCCCCGATCAGCACCAGTCCGACCACGGCGTAGCGAAGCCGGAATCCCGAACGCGTCGCCGGTGGCCCGCCGGACCCGCGCTCGGGTGCACCGGCTCCGTCGAGGCTGTCGGTCGTCGGGTCCGGAGCGGTGGTGGTCACCGTTCCACCCCGCCGCGAGGGTCGGCTGCCTGCCCGAGCACGCGGGCCACCGCCCGGGTCAGGCGACGCCGCCGCCAGGCCAGCCGGATCCCGTAGAAGAAGAGCGTGCAGAGCACGATCACGTAGCCCGCGACGACGTAGTTCATCAGGCGGCATTCCCCGGGTCGTCGAGTGCTTCGTCGCCGTCGGGGTCTGCGGCGGTGGCGCCCTCGGCTCGGCGCTCGCGCAATGCGAGGCCGAGTTCGCGTGAGCCCAACCAGTCCTCGAGGACCCCGATCCGGTAGCGGACGAGGAGCATCCAGACGAAGACGAGGGTCAGCGACACGAAGCCGAGCAGCAGCGTCCAGGCCATCGACCCGTGGATCGTGGGCGAGAGATTGGAGTTGAGCACGGTGGCGCCCTGGTGGAGGGTCTGCCACCAGAGCACCGAGAAGTGGACGATGGGGATGTCGGCTGCGGCGAACAAGGCGATGAACGCGCTCCGGCGGGCGCGGACCTCGGGCTCGGCCGGAACCGTGCGCATGGCCATGTACCCGAGGAAGAGGACGAGGAGGACCGCCGTGCTGGTCAGCCGTGCATCCCACGCCCACCACACACCCCAGGTCGGCCTCCCCCAGATCGAGCCGGACACCAGGGTGAGGACGTTGAAGACCACCCCGACCTCGACGGCGGCCGCGGCCAGCCGGTCCCAGGCGAGCGAGCGGGTCCGCGGCCACAGGTAGAGGACGCTGGCAGCCGCGGCGAGGCCGAAGGCGAGGTAGAGCGCCACCCAGGCCACGCCCGGGTGGATGTAGACCAGCCGGACCAGGTCGCCCTGGGTCTGGTCTGGCGGGGTCACCCACAGTCCGAGCCACACGGTGGTCGCCGTGCCGAGCACCGCCACCGCACCGATGATGCGCTCCACCCGGAGGGCGCGCGCGCTGGTGAGGGGACCGCTCGCGGCGTCCTGGCTCATGCCGTCTCCTGGATCGGGCCGAAGACCGCGACGCCGAAGGCGAGATAGATGGCGTCGAAGACCACCAGCAGGCGCAGCCACTGGGTGCCGTCCGACGGCACACCGCCGTGCATGGCCGCCTGCCAGATGCGGGTACCGGCCAGCAGGACCGGGGCGGTGATGGGGAGTAGCAAGAAGGGCAGCAACGTCTCGCGCACGCGCAGACCTGCCGACAGGGCGCCGTAGAGGGTGCCGGTGACCGCGAGCCCGATGGTCCCGAGGAGACAGGAGCTCACGATCAGCCAGGGGACGGCGATCCGCGCCCCGTAGAGCAGGACGACTCCGGTGCCGAGCAGCACTTCGAGCAGGACGAGTTGGGCGGCCACGGCCACCGACTTGCCGAGGAAGAGGCCGGCCGGGTCGATCCCCGAGAGCCGGAGGCCGTCCCGGGCGCCGTCCGACGACTCGACCGAGACGCTGCGCTGGATGGCCAGCACCGTGCAGAACAGCACGGCCACCCAGAAGAGCCCCGGTGCCCCCTTGGCCATGAGGGTCCGTTCGGGGCCGAGGGCGAAGGCGAACAGGACCAGGGCCACGACGCCGAACGGGGCGATCTGCGAGAGGCCGACCCGCGACCGTGCCTCGATCCGGAGATCCTTGCCGGCAACCAGCAGCGCGTCACGCCACATGCGCGACCGCTCCCCTGGCCTCGGGCGACCCGTCACCGGTTCCGGCACGCTGCACGAGGGTCCGTTCGGCAGTCACCCGGCCGCCGCTCATGGTCACGGCACGGGTGGCGAGCGCCTCGGCCGTCGCCGTCTCGTGGCTGGCGATGAGGACGGTGACCCCCGACTGCGACGCTTCGGCCACGAGCGTGTCGACGAGCGACCTCGCCGCCGCGTCGAGACCGGCGTGGGGCTCGTCGAGCAACCACAGCTCGGGCCACCGTGCGGTGAGGATGGCCAGGGCCACCCGGCGGCGCTGGCCGGCCGAGAGCTTGGACGCCGAGGTCCGCGCGAGCCGACCGGTGAGCCCCCAACGCCCACACGACGGCTCGATACGGTCCACGTCACCGCCCGAGGCCCGCACGGCGAAGCGGACGTTCTCCCGGACGGTCAGGTCGTCGTAGAGATGCGAGGCATGCGAGAGGAGTCCGATGCGGCGCCTGAAGCGGCTCCGGTCGCGGAGCGGGTCGAGCCCGAGGACGCCGATCCGCCCCGACGCGAGCGGCACCAACCCGGCGCAGACCCGCAGCAGGCTGGTCTTCCCGGCCCCGTTCGCGCCTTCGACCAGCAACGTCTCCCCCACCGCGACCTCGAGATCGACACCGGCCAGGAGCGGGAATCGACCGGAGAGCGCGACCGCGTCGCGGAGCGAGACTGCAGAGGTGCGTGGGGCGACCGGGGCCATGAGCGCCACAATGCTACGAGGGCCGGGGTCCGGGAGCCAGACGGGGCGATCTGCGGCGAGCGGGCGTCGGCGGGTCGGGTGACCCTCGGGTCAGCTCGTCGAGAGCCGGTTGAGGTGCAGGTCACGGAGCCAACTGCCGATGTGGGCCGAGAGCACGTCGACCCGGCCGGTGAGCAGCAGCACGCCGAAGGCGATCAGGATCAACCCCCCGACCAGGTCCACCAGCCGCAGCCTCCCACGCACCCGGGCCAGCACGTCGGTCATCCGGCCGAACGCGACACCGGCGACGAGGAAGGGGACGCCCAGACCGAGGGAGTAGGCCAGCAGGAGGGCGATGCCCCCGGTGGCCGACCCTCCCGTTCCGGCCGCCAGCGCGAGCACGCTCCCGAGGACCGGGCCGATGCACGGCGTCCAGGCGAAGGCGAACGCCATGCCCATCACCGGAGGGGCCCAGGCGCCGAGGGCCGAGGGCCGCACGATGAACCGGCGCTCTCCGACCAACGCCACCGGCAGGTCGGCCCCGGCCGCCATGGCCACCAGCACCGCGCCGAAGAGCACGATGAGGGCACCCGAGACTACCTCCAACGGACGCTGGTGGGTGAGGAAGAGCCGACCGATGGCGGACGCCGATGCCCCGAGGATCGTGAAGACCACGGTGAAGCCGGCGATGAAGGCGAGGATGCCCCGCAGCAACCGGGCCCGCTCGGACCGCAGCACCTCGGGTGCGAGACCTGTGGGACCTGCGGGGTCCGGCGCGTCCGGCGTCCCGCGGGCCGCGCCGCCCACCGCCACCGGCTGCAGCGCGGAGGAAGGCGCCGGCGTCGGGGACAGCGCCTGCAGCTCGGCGGCCGACAGACCCGAGACCATCGAGAGATAGGCCGGCACCAGGGGGAGCACGCACGGCGACAGGAACGAGAGCATGCCCGCACCGAACGCCACGAGGAGGCCGAGGGGGTCGGCGTGGATCGCCGCCAGTCCGGCCACGACCAACCGTCAGACCAGCTCGCGCTTCACCAGCGCCAGGTCGGCCTCGACCATCATCTCGACGAGGGCCGGGAACTCGACGTCGCGGTGCCACCCCAGTGTCTTCTCCGCCTTGGTCGGGTCGCCGACGAGGAGGTCGACCTCGGCGGGCCGCAGAAAGCGCTCGTCGATGACCACGTGGTCCTCGACGGCCAGGTCCGCGGCGGCAAACGCGAGCTCGACCAGCTCGCGCACCGAGTGGGTCTCCCCGGTCGCGACCACGTAGTCGTCGGGCCGATCCTGTTGGAGCATCAGCCACATGGCCCGCACATAGTCCGCCGCGAAGCCCCAGTCGCGCTGGGCGTCCATGTTGCCGAGCGAGAGCGTCCGGTCGATGCCGGCCTTGATCCGGGCCACCCCGTGGGTCACCTTGCGGGTCACGAACTCGAGCCCGCGGCGCGGAGACTCGTGGTTGAAGAGGATGCCGGAGGAGGCGTGGAGGTCGTAGCTCTCGCGGTAGTTGACCGTGATCCAGTGGCCGTAGACCTTGGCGACCCCATAGGGACTGCGCGGATAGAAGGGCGTGGTCTCGACCTGGGGAACCTCGAGCACCTTCCCGAACATCTCCGAGGAGCTCGCCTGGTAGAAGCGGATCTCGGGGTCCACCGTCCGGATGGCGTCGAGCACCCGGGTGACCCCGAGCGCGGTGGTCTCGCCGGTGAGGACCGGCTGGCTCCACGATGTCTGGACGAAGGACTGCGCGGCCAGGTTGTAGACCTCGGTCGGCCGGTGCTCGCGGAGGATGTTGATCATCGAGACCTCGTCGAGCAGGTCACCGGCGACCAGTGTGATCCGGTCCTGGATGCGGGCGATCCGTTCGAAGTTGAGCGTGCTCGAGCGGCGCACCATGCCGCACACCTCGTACCCCTCACCGAGCAGGAACTCGGCCAGATAAGAGCCGTCCTGACCGGTGACGCCGGTGATCAGTGCTCGTTTGGGCATGCGCTGGGCTCCTCGGGATCGGTTGGGCGTCTGTGCTGAGCTAGGTGGCGCGGGCACCCGGAGTACCCGGTCCACCCGCCTGCCACGCCGGGGGACGCTTCTCGGCGAACGCCGCGATCCCCTCCGCCGCCTCGGCCGTCTGGCTGGTGACGGTCAGCATCGCGTGGAGGTAGGGCAGGGCCTCGGTGGCCGCCGAGTCCAGGACAGAGTAGAACGATTCGCGGCCGAGCCTGGTCACCCCGGGAGGCTTCGATGCCAGCACCGCGGCGAGCTCGGCCACCGCCTCGTCGAGCCCGTCGTGGGGGACCATACGGGTGAGGAAGCCGATGCGGTCGGCCTCTTCCGCGCTGACCACCCGGCAGGTCAGCATGAGCTCGAGCGCCCGTTTCGGGGGCATCGAGCGGAGCATCGGGACGGTCACCATGTACGGCCAGAGCCCCACGTCGAGCTCGGGCGCGCCGAACCGGGCCCGGTCCGAAGCCACGACCAGGTCACAGGCCAAAGCCAGCCCGAACCCACCTGCCATGGCCCACCCCTGCACCCTGGCGATGATGGGCTTGCCGAGGTGCCACATCTCCTCGAAGAGCTCGGCCAACCAGCCCCGGGCCTCGTGATGGGCCGCGAACGCGTCGGGGGTACCGTCCGGGTCCCCGGGGACCATGCCGGAGAGGTCGGCCCCGGCGCAGAACGCCCGGTCGCCGCTGCCGGTGAGGACGACGACCCGCACCGACGGGTCGGTCTTGGCCCGCGACAGTCGGTCGCGCAGGCCGGCGATGACCTCCCAGGTCATGGCGTTGCGCCGCTCCGGGCGGTTGATGGTGAGGGTGAGCACCGGGCCGTCCTGCGCAGCCAGGAGGTCGCCCCCGGCGGGAGCGTCGGGAGAGGCGTCACCTGGAAGGCGGTCGGGCACGTCCTGACGGTACTCGGCGGCTACCGGCCGGGTCGCATCGGCAGGCGCGCCGCTACGGTGACCCCATCCCGGTCGCCGCCTTCCTCTCCTTCCGTCTCGGCGGGCCCGACGGCGTCGCCGTCGAGGCGGCCAAGTGGCAGCAGGCCCTCGGCGCGCTCGGCTTCACTACCCGCACCGTGGCAGGGGCCGGGCCGGTCGACGTGCTGCTCCCGGGCCTCGGCATCGGGGCTGACGAAGCGCCGACCCCGGCCGAGGTCGCCGACGCCCTGGCCCCGGCCGACCTGGTGCTGGTCGAGAACCTCTGCTCCCTCCCTCTCAACCCGGGGGCCTGGACGGTCGTGGCCGACGTCCTCGCCCGGAGGCCAGCGCTGCTCCACCATCACGACCTCCCCTGGCAGCGGCCCCGGTTCCGTTCTCACCCGCCGCCGCCGGACGATCCCCGTTGGCGGCATGTGACGATCAACCGGCTGAGCTGCAGGGAGCTGGCCGCCCGCGGCATCCGGTCGACCACGGTGTACAACTCGTTCGCGGTGCCCGCACCCGATCGTGATCCGGATGCTCCGCTCCCCGCCAGGAGCGACCGCGCTGCCGAGCTGCGGCGGGCACTCGGCCTCGATCCCGACCGGCTCCTCGTCCTGCAGCCGACCCGCGCCCTCCCGCGCAAGAACGTGGCCGGGGGGATCGGGGTGGCCGCAGCACTCGGTGCCACCTACTGGTTGCTCGGGCCGGCCGAGGACGGGTACGGACCCGAGCTCGACCGGCTCGTCGCCGGCGCGCCCTGTCCGGTGCTGCGGGGTGCCACGGAGATCCCCGGCGGGATGACCATCGACGACGCCTACCAGGCCTGCGACGTGGTGGCGCTGCCCTCGACCTGGGAGGGGTTCGGCAATCCGAGCCTCGAATCGGTCGTCCACCGGCGCCCCCTGGCGATCGGTCCCTACCCGGTGGCGGACGAGCTGGCCGCCTTCGGCTTCCGGTGGTTCCCGCTGGACCGGGCCTCCGACCTCGCGGGCTGGCTCGCAGCTCCGGACCCGCGGCTCCTCGAGGAAAACCTGACCGTGGCGCGGACCCACTTCTCGTTGGCCGACCTCCCGGAGCGGATCGCTTCCGTCCTTCCCGACCTCTGAGGACGGGCACGGCCGAAGACGCGGACATGACCGGGACTACGATGACCTCCATGCCCGTGACCACGGCTCGAACCACGGGGGGACGTCGCCTGACCGCCGACGCCCGGCGGCGCCAGCTGTTCGAGGTGGCGCTCTCCCTCTTCGCCGAACACGGCTACGCGGCGACCACGATGGACGACATCGCCGAGGTGGCCGGGGTCACCAAACCCCTCGTCTACCAGCACTTCGAGTCCAAGCGTGCCCTCTACCTCGAGCTCATGGACGTCTTCTCGCGAGCTGGTCGACCGCATCGTGACCGCCACCGCTGCGGCGGAGGGACCTCGTCAGCAGGTCGAGCTGGGCTTCGCCGCCTACTTCGAGCTGATGGTCCACAACGAGCCGGCCTTCCGCCTCCTCTACGGGCGCGACGCTCCCGACGACCCCGAGCTCGGGGCGGCCCTGCGCCGGGTCGAGGCCACCATCGCCGAGGCTATCGATCCCCTCATCGACGCCGGGCTCGACCCGGGTCACCGTCTCCTGCTGGCCCACGCGGTGGTGGGGATGGCCGAGGGTGCGAGTCGCCACTGGCTCGACGCCCGGAGGGAACGGGTCGAGCACCACGCCGGGCAGTCCGGAGCGGTCTCCGACGACGGGTCCGAGGAGGCCGCCGGCATCGCCACACGTCTGGCCGACTTCGCCTGGGCCGGTCTACGGCAGGTCCACCGCATCTGAGTCCGCTGCGTCTGAGGCCGCCGCATCTGTCCACTGCATCTGATTCCACAGCTGGGACGGACCCGCGGTCAGAGAGCTAAGCTAAGCGGTGACCGCTCCGGCAGCAACTGCACGGCCGCTCGGTTGCACCGCACCGCCCGCGTGCTCCGACGAGACGGCGAACGCACGCGGCTCGGAGCCTCCCGCCACACTGAACGGCACGATGCCCGGGCGCGGCCCGAGCAGTCCGAGCGACACGGTGTGGCTCCCGATCACACCCCACAGTTGGTAGGTGCGGTCGGCGGGCAGGACCGGGAGGTCGTCGTTGACCACGAATCCGGTGCCGGAGGTGGTGAGCACGACCGTCGCCGTCACGCCGGAACCGACGGTGGGCACGAGGGGGATCCGCCGGGTGGTCGGGGACGCTTCTGCCGCCCGCTCGGCCGCGGACAGCTGCGGCGAGCTCTCCAGTGCACGTACCTGTGTGTGGAGGTGCCGGACCTGGAGCCCGAGGCCGAGCGCCACGACGACGGCTGCCGCGGCCACCACCGCGATCGCGATCGTCACCCGCCGACTCCGGTGGCGGGCGCCCCTCGGGAGCGCCACGGTGTGGTCGGCGTCGGCGGGTGTCCGATCGGGACCACGGTCCGGACCGGGCTCGGGTGCGTCGAGACGGGCCGCCAACCGGCCCCACGACTGCCCGGAGGTGCCGCCGAGGCGCTCGGCGATGCCGTTCCAGAGCCGTGCCGGTGGCCTCCCTCCGGAGTTCGCCAGCATCCCCGCCACCTCATGATGCTGGGCGACCTCGGTCGAGCAGCGGATGCAGCTTTCGAGGTGCTCCTCGATGAGGGCCGCAGTCTCGGGATCGACGGCGTCGAGCGCGTAGGCACCGAGGAGCTCCTCGATCTCTCGGTGGGAGAGCCCGGGGGTGGACGAGCTCATTGGTCCGCCCCGGCCGGCCGGACGCCGCGTTCGATGAGTGACATGCGCAGCCGGCTCAGGCCCGATCGGATGCGGCTCTTGATGGTCCCCTCCGGTGCGTCGAGGAGGGCGGCCACCTCGCGGTAGGTGAGGCCGCCGAAGTAGGCGAGTTCGATGGGCTGGCGAAGGTCGTCGGGGAGGCTCTCGAGCGCATCCTTGACCTGCTCGGCCACTGCCATGTCCCAGACCTCGTGATCGAGGTCGTAGTCGGCGACCGCCGTCTGGCGGGCGGTGCTCTCCTCGCGCCGTCTCCGTGACTCCTCGGACCGCACCACGTCGACCGACTTCCCGTGGGCCCGGGCGAGCAGGAAGGAGCGCAGCGTGCCGCGCTGCGCATCGAATTTCTCCGGGTGCTTCCAGAGGTCGAGGAAGACCTCCTGGGTGATCTCCTCGGCCGGCGGCTCGCTCCGAAGGATCCTGCGTGCCAACGAATGGACTGCTCCACCGTGACGACGGTAGATCTCGGCGAGGGCGGGCTCGTGCCACCGACCCACCGCGACCACCAGGCTGACGTCGCTGGCCTGCTCGAGCTCCACCATCCCGGCACTGTATTCGGAGCCGCCCACGTGCCCGGACGGCAGCTGCCCCCACCCGGTCGCCCCATCCGGCGGCCGCGGTGGCCACGCATAGCCAGCATGGCATTCGACATGGAGACCTACGAACGCCTCTCGTCGCGGCTGGCCTGCGACGACATCGACTTCACGGACTTCCGGCGGCGGCCACTCGACCCCGGTGCGCTGCGCTGCCTGCGCTACATGCACGACGTCGAGCAGCACACCGTGTGCTACCTGCCGCGACGTTCTGGTGACCCGGGCCCACCGGGACCCCGAGGTGACCTCCTTCCTCACCATGTGGAACTACGAGGAGCACTGGCACGGCGAGGCAATCGGGCGGATCCTCACCGCCCATGGCGAGACCGCCGGATCCGGGCGGGTCGCCGCCGTCCGCCAACGGCTCCCGCGGAGGGACGCCCTCCGACCACTCGCCTTCCAGGCGGCGTCCGCGGTCACCCCCCACCTGACCGCGGTGAACATGACCTGGGGCGCCGTCAACGAATGGACCACCCAGGCCGCCTACTCCCTCCTCGCCGCGCGGGCGGATCATCCGACCCTCGGCGAGCTCCTCCGCCGGATCATGCGCCAGGAGGGGCGGCACATCGACTTCTACGCGAGCCAGGCCCGACGCCGTCTCTCCGAGAGCCGCTCGGCGCAACGGCTGACGAGGTGGGCCCTGCGGTGCTTCTGGGCACCGGTGGGCAGCGGCGTCGTCGGTACCGAGGAGGTCGCGCACCTGCGCACCTATCTGTTCGGAGACGACCGCGGGATCGCCGTGGCCGATCGGATCGACCGGCGGCTCGACCGACTTCCCGGGCTCTCGGGGCTGCACCTCCTGCGGGGTGCGGTCGCCCCGGCCGCCTGAGCGACCGCACTCAGACCAGACGTGGACCGAGCGCGTCGCAGAGAGCCAGGAGGTCGCGGGCACAGGCCTCGTACACGTCGTCGTCGCCGCCGGCGGGGTCCTCCACGTCCTCCCAGGGCTCGACCGGCAGCTCGGCCAGGCCGAGGTCGGCAATGCGGGTCGGCAAACGCGGTGGGCCGGGCGGCAGGTCGCGGACCAGCCGCTTGATCGAGGCGGTGCGGCTGGCGGCCTCCGGATGCTTCCTTCTCACGTAGTCGACGTGCTCGCCGGCCATGGCCAGGATGAGGTCGGCTGACGCGACGTCCGCGTCGGTGAGCTGGTGGCTGCGGTGGCCGTCGGCATCGAACCCGACCGATGCCAGTGCCGAGCGGGTGCGGCGGCTCATCGGCTGGCCCTCGATCACATGGGTCCCGGCGGTCACGATCTCCAGTGGCGCCGCCTGCAGCATGGCTCCGGCCATCACCGAGCGGGCAGCGTTGCCGGTGCAGAGGACGAGCAGTGAGCCACTCACCCGGAACCGACCCTCGGTGGACGGTCGATGAGAATCAGTTGATGTGGATGCCGGAGATGGCCCGGGCGATGATGAGCCGCTGGATCTCCGAGGTTCCTTCGAAGATGGTGAAGATCTTCGAGTCACGGTGCCACCGCTCGACCGGGTAGTCGCGTACGTAGCCGTAGCCACCGAGGATCTGGATCGCCTCCTCGGTCACGTAGACCGCGGTCTCCCCCGCGTAGAGCTTGGACATCGAGCCCTCTCCGGCGGTGAAGTCCTTGCCGTTTCGGCCCATCCAGGAGGCCCGCCACACGAGCAGGCGGGAGGCGTCGATCCGGGTCTTCATGTCGGCCAGCTTGAAGGCGATGCCCTGGTTCTCGATGATGGCCCGACCGAAGGCCCGGCGCTCCTTGGCGTAGTCGAGGGAGTACTCGTAGGCGGCACGGGCGATCCCGAGCGCCTGGGCCCCGACCGCCGGGCGCGAGGCCTCGAAGGTCTTCATGGCCGCCTGGCTGGACGAGCGCTTGCCCTCACGTGCGCGGGCCAGCCGCTCGTCGAGCTTGTCCTTCCCGCCGAGGAGGCAGTGTCCGGGGACGCGGCAGTCCTCGAGGATGACCTCGGCCGTGTGCGAGGCCCGGATCCCCATCTTCTTGAACTTCTGCCCCTGGGAGATGCCGGGGGTGTGGGGCGGCACGATGAAGCTGGCCTGGCCCCGCGAGCCGAGGCCGGTGTCGACCGAGGCCACCACGACGTGGAGGTCGGCGATCCCGCCGTTGGTGATCCAGGTCTTGGTGCCGTTGAGGACCCACTCGTCCTTGGCCTCGTCGTAGATGGCGCGGGTCCGCAGGGACGACACGTCCGACCCGGCATCGGGCTCGGAGACGGCGAACGCGGCCATCTGGATCTTGTCCGGGGTCCCGAAGCACTGCGGGCCCCACTCGATGAGCTGCTCGGGGGTGCCGTTGCCTGCGATGCCGGCCAGGCCCAGGGTGCTGCCGAGAATGGAGAGGGCGATGCCCGCGTCGCCCCATGCCAGCTCCTCCGCGGCGATCGGGAGGAGCAGGCCGCTCTCGTCGAAGAAGGCCTGGCTGATGAAGTCGAACGAGTAGAGCCCGATCCGCGCGGCCTCCTCGATGATCGGCCAAGGGGTCTCTTCGCGCTCGTCCCACTCGTGTCCTGCGGGACGGATGACGGTCTCGGCGAAGTCGTGGACCCACTTCTGCAGCTGCAGCTGGTCTTCGTTGAGATCGAGGGAGAATTCGGCCATTGCGCCCTGCTCCGTTCTGGCCCCGTGGGGGCCGGCACGGCACGCACCGCTCCCGCGGTGGGTCTCACTGGTTACTCCATAGTAACAAGGAACCGGTGCGACCGGCAAACACCAGGGGCCTGGGGCGCGGCACATCAGGTGCCCGGCAGGGCACGTCTGAGGGCGCTGGGCGGGTGGAGGGGACTACGCCGGTTGGACGGGGCGCACGTCGACCGCCTGGAGGCCCTTCGGGCCCTCCTGCAGGTCGAACTCGACCGCCTGGCCCTCCTCGAGGGAGCGGAATCCGTTCATCTGGATGGCGGTGTGGTGCACGAAGACATCCGCACCCCCGTCCGGCTGGGAGATGAAGCCGAACCCCTTTTCGGCGTTGAACCACTTGACTGTTCCGGAGGCCACGGTGGCGTTCCCCTTTCCTTCACCTGCAGGGTGCCGGGGATCCCACAGGCGACCGGCCCGACCTCCCGCCTCGGGCGGGGCGTCGACCAGCCTCCGGGGGGCTCGCTCCGACCCGAAAAACGCTAGCAGTCCATTCGCCGGATCCGGTGGGCGGAAGCGCCGGATCCGAGGGTGTTCACACGGCGTTCATCGGCGACGGACCCGGGTGCCCCCGGCAGCGTCCTCGACGAGCCAGCCGGTCGACTCGAGCTCCGCCCGCACCGCGTCGGCCTCCGCCCAGTCGCTCCTCGCCCGGGCACGGTCGCGCCGGAGGACGAGATCGGCGGTCACGGGGTCGAGCTCCCCGCCCTCGCCCCGGCGCAGGGGGAGGCCGAGCGCCCCGGCCAGCGTCGCCACGGTCCGGGCTGCACGCCCAGCCATCTCATCGTCGCCCGCGTCGGCCGCGGTGTTGGCGAGCCGGGCCAGGTCGAAGATGGTGGCGAGCGCACCGGGAGTGTCCAGGTCGTCGTCCATGCTGGAACGGAACGCCGCAACCGCCGCCGGGTCCAGGCCGTACTCCGACGGGGCCGGGTCGTCCCCGGACGATTCGTCCACCACCGGCCCGACGGCCAGCGGGTCGGCCAGTCGGAACCGCCGGGCCACCTCGTCCAGCCGGGACAGGCCGGCCTCGGCCTGGGCGACCGTGTCGGGCGTGACCTCGATCGGCGAGCGGTAGTGCGATCGCAGCACCAGGAGGCGGTAGGCACGCGCGTCGCTGCGATCGAGGAGGTCGGCAAGGGAGGTGAAGTTGCCGAGGGACTTGGACATCTTCTCTCCACCCATGGTGACCCAGCCGTTGTGCATCCAGTGGCGGGCGAACTCCTTCCCGTCGGCCACTGCCTGGGCACGTTCGTTCTCGTGGTGGGGGAACATGAGGTCCTGGCCGCCGCCGTGCAGCTCGAAACCCTCCCCGAGGAGGTCGAGGGACATCACCACGCATTCGGTGTGCCACCCGGGCCTCCCGGCCCCCCAGGGCGCGTCCCAACTCGGCTCGCCCGGCTTGGCCTTCTTCCAGAGCACGAAGTCGAGCGGGGATCGCTTGTCCTCGTCGGCTTCGATCCGTGCCCCCGCGCGCAACGACTCGAGGGGCTGGCGGGCGAGCAGGCCGTAGCCGGGCACGTCGAGCACCGACAGGTACACGCCGGTCGGCGTCTCGTAGGCCACCCCGCGCGACGACCAGATCCCCGACCAGGGAGATCATCCGGTCGACGTAGGCGGTGGCGTGGGGGATCTCGTCGGGGACGAGGACCCCGAGGGCGTCGACGATCTCCCACCAGCGGGCCTCGTTGGCGGCGGTGAACTCGTCGATGGGCAGACCTGCGGCCGCCGCGCCCTCGATGATCCTGTCGTCGATGTCGGTGATGTTGGAGACCCAGGTCACGTCGAGGCCGGTGAAGATGAGATAGCGGCGGAGCACGTCGAAGACGAGTGCCATCCGGCCGTGGCCGAGATGGGGCTCTCCGTCCACCGTCAGGCCGCAGACGTAGACGGCGACCTTCCCGGGCTCCCGCAGCCGGAGCGGGGCCACCTGGCCCGTCGCGGTGTCGTGGAGCCGGAGCACGCAGGGTACGGTAACCCGATCATGCCGGAGCAGACGAACGGACGGAGCCCGGTGACCACTCGACCACAGGGTGTCCCCGAGAAGCCCGGCCTCGAGGGCCTCGAGGAGCTCTGGTCGAACCTGTGGGACGCCGCTGGCACCTACGCGTTCGACCGCAGCGCGCCCCGTGACCGCGTGTTCTCCATCGACACCCCACCCCCGACGGTGTCCGGCTCGCTCCACATCGGGCACGTGTTCTCGTACACCCACACCGACATGGTGGCCCGCTTCCACCGGATGCGGGCCAAGGCCGTCTTCTACCCCTTGGGGTGGGACGACAACGGCCTCCCCACCGAGCGCCGGGTCCAGAACTACTTCGGCGTCCGTTGCGATCCGAGCCTCCCCTTCGACGCCGGCTTCGTGCCTCCCGACGCGCCGGGTAAGCACCCGATCGCGATCTCGAGACCGAACTTCGTCGCGCTCTGCGAGCAGCTCACCGCGGAGGACGAGCAGGTCTTCGAGCAGTTGTGGCGCGCCCTCGGGCTCTCGGTCGACTGGTCGCACACCTATGCGACCATCTCCGAGCGCGCCCGACGGGTGTCCGCAGCGAGGGTTCCTCCGACTCGCCCGGCGCGGCCAGGTCGTGCAGCGGACCGCCCCGACACTCTGGGACGTCGACTTCCGGACCGCGGTGAGCCAGGCCGAGCTCGAGGACCGCGAGCGCCCCGGCGCCTACCATCGCCTGCGCTTCCCGCGTGTCGGCGCCGGCGGGGACGTGGAGATCGAGACGACCCGACCCGAGCTGCTGCCCGCCTGCGTGGCCCTGGTCGCCCACCCCGGCGACGACCGCTTCCGCACCCTGTTCGGCACCGAGGTCACCACCCCCCTGTTCGGGGTCCGGGTACCGGTGCTCGCCCACGAGCTGGCCGACCCGGAGAAGGGCTCGGGGATCGCCATGATCTGCACCTTCGGCGACACCACCGACGTGCTCTGGTGGCGCGAGCTCTCCCTTCCGACCCGGACGGTCGTCGGCCGCGACGGAACCCTGCTCCCGGTGGAGTGGGGCACCGAGGGCTGGGCGAGCGAGGACCCCGCGGCGGCCGCCGTCCACTACGGCGACCTGGTCGGCCGCTCGGTCACCCAGGCCCGGGCCCGGATCGTCGAGCAGCTGACCGCTTCGGGGGCGATGATCGGCGAGGCGAGGCCCATCACCCACCCGGTCAAGTTCTACGAGAAAGGCGAGCGGCCGCTCGAGATCGTCTCCTCGAGGCAGTGGTTCATCGAGACCCTGCCGCTCAGGGACCGCTTGCTGGCCCGGGGCGAGGAGCTCCGCTGGCACCCGCCGTACATGGCCCATCGCTACCGGTCCTGGGTGGAAGGGCTCAACGCCGACTGGAACATCAGCCGCCAGCGGTTCTACGGGGTCCCGTTCCCGGTGTGGTACCCGGTGGACGCGGACGGCGAGGTCGACTTCGCAGCCCCGATCCTCGCCGACGAGCGCCGGCTCCCGGTCGACCCCTCGACAGACGTGCCAGACGGGTTCACCGCAGACCGGCGGGGCGTGCCCGGCGGCTTCGTCGGCGACCCGGACGTGATGGACACCTGGGCCACCTCGTCGCTCACCCCCCAGATCGCCGGCGGCTGGGAGGACGACCCCGACCTGTTCGCCAGGGTTTTCCCGATGGACCTCCGCCCCCAGGCCCACGAGATCATCCGGACCTGGCTCTTCTCGACCGTCGTGCGGGCGGAGCTCGAGCACGGGGTGCTCCCCTGGTCCGACGCGGCCATCTCCGGATGGGTGCTCGACCCGGACCGCAAGAAGATGTCGAAGTCGAAGGGCGCGGTGGTGACCCCGCTGCCACTCATCGAGCAGCACGGTGCCGACGCCGTGCGCTACTGGGCGGCCGGGGGACGTCCCGGCACCGACACCGCATTCGACGAGGCCCAGATGAAGGTCGGCCGGCGGCTGGCGATGAAGGTGCTCAACGCCTCACGCTTCGCCCTCGGTCGGCTGACCGACGGGGAGGGCACCCTCCTGGTGCCCGGCATCGGGGCGGTGACCGCCCCGCTCGACCGGGCCGTCCTCGGCCGTCTGGCCGTCGTCGTCGAGGAGGCCACCGCCGCCTTCGAGTCCTACGACTACGCCCGGGCCCTCGAGCGCACCGAGGCCTTCTTCTGGTCGTTCTGCGACGACTACCTCGAGCTGGTCAAGTCCCGTGCGTACGGGGAGGCCGGTGACCCTGCCACGGCTTCGGCCAGAGCTGCGCTCGCCGTCGCCCTCTCGGTGCTGCTCCGTCTCCTGGCTCCGATCCTCCCCTTCGTGACCGAGGAGGTCTGGTCCTGGTGGCAGGAAGGCTCGATCCACACGGCCGCCTGGCCGACGGCCGACGAGCTCGGGGTCACCCCGGTCGCCAGCGGCGCCGGCGCCTCGGGCATCGACCCGGGGACCGACGCGGTGCTCGACGTGGCTGCGGAGGTCCTCGGCCTGGTCCGGCGCGCCAAGACGTCGGCGAAGCGCTCGATGCGGGCATCGGTGGCGCGCCTGGTGGTGGCCGACTCCCCGTTCCGGCTCGAGGCGCTGCGCTCGGCCGAGCACGATCTGTGCCAGGCCGGCGGGGTCATCGAGCTGGTCACCCGCGAAGCCGACGAGTTGTCGGTCGAGGTCGAGCTCGCAGAGGAGTGAGCGTCCCAGGGCCGTGCGACCGGCGCTCAGGCCAGGTAGATGCTCAGGGCCGCCTCGCTCATCTCGGCGGGAGTGCCCTCCTGCTCCACGCGACCGTGCAGCATGATGGCCCCACGGTCGGCCACCGCGAGCGCGGTGGTCACGAACTGCTCGACGAGCAGGATGGTGATGCCCTGACGGGCGAGCTGCCCCACCAGCTCGTAGAGCTCGGAGACGATGAGGGGCGCGAGCCCCATCGAGAGCTCGTCGAGGAGGAGCACCCGCGGACGTCGTGACCAGCGAGCGCGAGATGGCCAGCATCTGCTGCTCACCGCCCGAGAGGGTGCCGGCCATCTGCCGACGCCGGTCGCGGAGCCTCGGGAAGGTGGCGAAGGTCTGCTCCTCGACGTCCTTCGCGCTGAGATCGCCACCGTAGGTCCAGATACGGAGGTTCTCCCTGACGGTCAGATTGGGGAAGATGCCCCGACCCTCGGGCACCGCGCAGATGCCGCGGCGGACGAGCTTCTCGGTCGGGGTCTTCCCGGTGGGCTCGCCGCCGACCAACACCTCGCCGGACGTGGGTCGCATGAGCCCGCTGATGACCCGCAACAGCGTCGACTTGCCGGCTCCGTTGGGGCCGAGCAGCGCGAAGATGCTGCCCGCCGGGACCTCGAGGTCGACCCCGTGGAGGACCTCGATGCGACCGTATGCAGCGCACACCCCGCGGACGGAGATGCTCGGCGGGAGCGTGGTGGTGCTCACAGTGTCGTCGGTGTCTGTCACCGGGCCGGCCGTCACTCGACCACCCCGGCGGCACCCTCGTCGACCGGTCGGCCCGGGCGCTCGACCCCGAGCACCGTGTCCGGGCCGGCAGGCCCGGCGCGCTCGACCACGGCGCCCAGATAGGCGGCCTGGACCATCGGGTCGTTGCGGATCTCCTCCGGACGACCCGCCGCGATGATGTCCCCGAAGTCGAGCACGTAGATGTAGTCGCAGATGCGCATGACCAGCTCCATGTCGTGCTCGACGAGGAGCACGCCCATCCCACCGCCGGCGAGGGTGGTGAGCAGCTCGCCGAGGGTCTGGCACTCGGCCTCGTCGAGGCCGGAACCCGGCTCGTCGAGAAGGAGGAGCTTGGGACCGAGGGCAAGCGCCCGGGCAAGCTCGACCATGCGGGCCAGCCCGGTCGGCATGGCGCTGGCCTGCCGGGACCCGAGACCGCCGAGGCCCACACCGCTGAGGAGCCGGTCCGAGGTGCGCACGGCCAGCGACCCGGGACCGGTGGGTCCGTCCTCGGTCCGGCCGTCCCCGGCGCTGCCCCGCCGCACCCAGGGCACGGCCCGCTTGATGTGGCCCCACTGCCACCACTTGACCGATGACTCGAGGCCCACCTGGACGTTCTCCCCCGCCGAGAGGGACCCGAACAGCTCGAGCCGCTGGAACGTCCGGGCCAGCCCGAGCCGGGCACGGCGGTGCGGCCTCATCCGGGTCACGTCGGTGTCGAAGAGCCGGACGGTCCCCCGGTCGGGAGCCTGGAGCCCGCTGATGACGTTGAACAGGGTGGTCTTCCCCGCCCCGTTGGGTCCGATCAGACCGGTCACACTGCCGGGCTCGACGATCAGGCTCGCGTCGCTCAGCGCCGCCACCCCGCCGAAGTGCACCGCGACCTCGGAGACGGTCAGCACCGGGGTGCCGGAGGAGCGGTCGCGATCAGCCTGCGGCACTGGACCCCCCGACGATCGCCGGGCTGCTGACCGGCGTCCGCGATGGGAGGGTGCCGAGGTCGGCGTCGGCCGGTGCCTTCACCCATGGCAGCCGGAACTGCAGCGCCTCGATGCCGAGCAGGCCGCCGGCGGCCCGGCCGATGAGGATGATGCCCGCCCCGGCGAACAGCCCGAGACCGTTCGGCCAGAGCTGGTTCAGCACGACGTAGGTGACGGCGGCGAGGAAGGCCCCCGACACCGTGCGGATGCTCCAGATGGTCACGAACAGCACGAAGATGATGCCCGGGAAGATGTCGAAGTCGCTCGTACCGACGACACCCTGGACCGTTCCGTAGAGCGCCCCCGCCAGTCCGGCCATGGCCGCGGCGATGGCGAACACCGCCACCTTGGTGAACCCGATGTCGAGCCCGACGGTGGCGTAGGCCGCCGGCGAGTCGTTGACCGCCACCAGCCGGCGGCCGAACAGGCTGCGCCGTATGGCGAGGACCATCCAGGCGGCCAGCACGAAGACGGTGGTGAGGAGCAGGAACTCCGCCCGGTCGCTGCCGAAGGAGAGCCCGGGCAGGATGATCCGGCCGATGGTGACCCCGCCCGAGCCGTAGATGTGCGCGTCGGTGAAGAACCCGTTGGCCACCGCGTCCGCAAAGGCGAAGGTGGCCAGCGCGAGGTAGAGGTCGCTCAGCCGGACCGTGGGCAGGGCGATGAGCGCCCCGACCCCGGCACAGAGGGCGGCGGCCGTCAGCAGACCGAGGACAGAGCCTCCCCCGGCGATCTTGCCCATGACGAAGGCCCCGATCCCCATGAAGGAGAACTGGCAGAGCGAGACCTGGCCCGAGTAGCCGGTCAGGAGGACCAGCGAGAGGCCCACGATGCCGAGAGCCATGATCTCGCCGCCCAGGTCGAGCACGGTGGTGCCCTTGAAGGCGGTGTTGCCGAAGACCAGGGCCGTCCCGACGGCCAGGACCAGGAAGACGGCGCCTGCCACGAGCGACTCGCGGCCGCCGGCCACCCGCGGGACCCGCATGGTGGTGAGCCGGCCGACCGCCCGGAGCCGGACCGAGGGAAGGGTGACCAGGGCGATGAACAGGAACAGCATGGGAAGGGCGTAGGTGATGTCCGGGACCAGGTTCTGCGGGACGTGGGGCAGCAGGTAGTTGATGACGTAGTTCTCGGCGAGGCCGATCCCGATGGCTGCGGCGAAGGTCACCGGGATGCTCTTGAGCCGGCCCACGATGGCGGCGGCGTACCCGTTGACCACCAAGAGGGTCATCGCCTCGATGCTGATGCCGGTGGTCATGGTCGGAGCCAACAGGACCCCGGCCAGAGCCGCCATCATGAAACCCAGGATCCAGCCGTACTGGCTCATCCGGTTCGGGGACACCCCGGACATGGCCAGCAGATCGGGATCGTCGACCACCGCGCGCAGGGCGTACCCGGTGCGGGTGTTGTAGAAGAGGACCCGCAGCAGGGCGGCCACGGCCAGGGCCACACCGATGATCAACACCTCCTGGTACTGGATGTTGATCCCGACCAGCCGGAACTGGCCCCCCACCATGTTGTTGACCGCCCGCTGGGTGGTCGGGCTCCAGATGATCGTGGCAAGGCCGGTCAGGATGACCAGCAATCCGAGGGTGACCATGACCGGCCGTTCGGCCGAGGCCCCGTGCAGTCGCCGCATCAGGATGCGCTCGACCAGCGCGCCGGCGACGGAGGCCCCGACCACCAGGATGATCAGGAGCGCCACCAGCACCGGCACGTGGTGGGCCGACACCAGCTCCCAGTAGCAGAAGGCGGCGATCATCCCGACCGCCCCCTGGGCGAAATTGAAGACGCCCGAGGTCGTGTAGGTGACCACCAGCCCCGTGGCCGCGATCGCGTACCCGGCACCCAGCATGACCCCGAAGACGGTGTACTGCAGGAACTCGCTCACCGAATCGTCCCCCGTTGCATCAGGTCAGATGGTCACGACCGGCCTCGACCACCTCAGGATCCAGGCGGCGTGACGTAGGAGTAGTCGCAACGGTACCCGTTGGTGGCGCTGTTGATCGGAGGATCGTCCACCCTCTCGTACTGACCGTTTGCAACCTGTCCGAGGAGGTAGCAGTTGCCCACGGTCTTGGCCGCGGGGTTGTTGGGCGCAATGATGTTATTGCCGCTGAAGCTGGTGATCTTGGACAGGGCCTGGAGCAGCGAGCCACGGCTCGGGTCGGAGCCCGCGTTGCGCAGCGCCTCGGAGAAGAGCTCGGCCGAGAGCCATCCGTAGAGGGTGAAGAGGTCGATCTTGAAGCCGGGGTCTGTCTGCTGCACCCACTTGTTGAAGAGACCCACCGCAGGGATGGCCGGATAGTCCTGCCCCAGGAAGAAGGAGGTGTTCTGGTCGACCTGCGCTCCGTCGACGGCCTGGGGACCGCCCGAGGCGGACACCAGGTCGTTGGAGTAGCTGGCCGCCCCGATGATCACCTGGGGGTGGAAGTTCTGCTGCTGGAGGTTCTTGAACATGGCCGAGGCGTAATTCTCGGGGAGCTGGTCCAGGAACAGGATCTTCACACCCGCGTTCTTCATGGCGATGACGTTCTGGGTGTAGTCAGTCTGGGTCACCGGGACGCTCGGGTCGTAGACGATCTTGTAGCCGACCTTCTGCATGACGTACTTCTCCCCGGTCCAGTCGGTCTGGGCCGAGGCCTGGTCGGAGACGACCGTGCCGACCGCGTTGACGTCGTTCGGGAACTTCTTCTTGAAGTACTGGAGCGGGCCCTCCTCCCATCCGCCGAGAAGGGGCACCGCGCTGTAGACGTTGGGGAGCTTGGTGGTCGGGATGTCGAGGACGACCGAGACGTCGGGCATCCCCGGGTCGGCGGCGAGCAGGGTGCCGCCGTAGCTGTCCTGGAGGGAGAACCCGCCGACGAGGGAGAGATCGTTGGTGATGGCGTTCTGGGTGGCCTGCTTGTTACCCGCCCCGCTGAACCCGTCGTCCGCGGAGTCGACCACGATCCTCCGGCCGTTGATCCCGCCGGTCGAGTTCACGTAGGCGGCGTAGGCTTCGGTGCCCACCAGGGCCCCCTTGAAGAGCCCGCCGATGGCCAGGGTCGACACGTTGCCGACGTGGACCTGGGTCGCCGTGACGCCGGTGTGGTCGCTGAACGCACTCGTCGGGATGTTGGGGGAGCTGCCACCGCCGGACCCGCTCGCGGTGGTCGTGGTCGTCGAATTGGTCGAGCTGCACGCAGCAGCGGCCAGCGCCGCCACCGTCACGAACACCAGCGCGCTCGTACGGCGCTTCCACGGTGCTGAACGCAAGGGTCCCCCTTGATCATGGCCTGACGGATGCGCACCCGGGCAGAGGCACAACGCGATCGGCCGGGCCGAATATGTGACTCTACGTCAGAAACTCGGCGGGGTGTCCAGCGATCCCCCGGAATTCTGCACGGAACGGGCACTGGGCCGGGCTGCCGGGCAGGGGGCCGCACCGGCGTGGGCTGCCGCGATCCTCAGCGGGAGACCCGGCTCCGGATCCCCTCGAGGAACCGCACCGCGCCGAGGGTCGTATGGCGGGAGCGGATGGTCACCATGATCTCGAAGGCGTGCTGGGCCCGGGGCAGCTCGAGATAGGCCACCGGTGCGGCGGAGACGTCCCGGAGCCGGTCGACGAACCGGCGTGCCATCCGGGGTGAGGTGAGCGTGTCGTTCGCGCCGTGAACGACGAACATGGGCGGGGCCCCGGGGGTGATCCGGCGGTCGGGCGAGGCCTCCTCGAAGAGCGTGCGGTGGTCGTCGAAGGAAGCCTTCATCACCCGGAGCGCCAGCAGCTTGGCCAGTCCACGACCGTAGGCGCCACCGGCGTCCGGTTCGACGGTCATGTCGTAGACGCCGTAGAACGGGATGCAGGCGTCCACCGAGGTGTCGGCATCCTCGAACCCCGGTTGCCACTCGGGTCGGTTCGGGGTGAGGGCGGCGAGTGCGGCGAGATGGCCCCCGGCCGAGCCCCCCGAGAGCGCGATGAACGCGGGGTCGCCGCCGTGCTCGGCGATGTGCTCGCGCACCCAGGCGAGCGCCCGCTTGCAGTCCACGATGTGGGCCGGCCAGGTCGCCCGCGGGCTCAGGCGGTAGTTGACGGCGACGCACACCCAGCCCCGACGGGCGAGCTCGTGCATCATCGGGAGCCCCTGCTCCCGCTTGTCGCCCATGACCCACCCCCCGCCGTGGATGTACACAAGGACCGGCGCCCCAACCGGTGGTACGTCCCGCCGGGTGAGGATGTCGAGTCGGTGCCGGTTGTCTCCGTCCCCCCAGTAGTCGATGCCCCGGGTCTTGCGGATCCCCCGGAACCGGAGGGGCACCGCGAGGACCAGCCGCCACCAGTGGGACCAGGCCGGCCGCAGGTCGGTCCCCGGTGCGGCGACCGGACCACCGGTGGCGCCGTCGAGCGCCGAGTCCACCAGCGCACCCGCCCGGTGGGCGACCACGGCGAGCCCGGCGAACCCGACCGCGCTGCCCACGGTGAGGGCGAGCCCTGCAACGGCCGGCCACGACGAGAGGCCGCCGGCAACGGACAGGGCCGCCGCGACCGCCGCCTCGACGACGACCAGGTGGACCGGCAGCTCCGCCGGGACGGACCCGAACACGAAGCTGACCGCGGTGAGCGGCTCGCGCCGGGCGGGCACCCAGGCGTTGGCCGCGAGGAGAGCAAAGGACGTGCCGACGGCGAAGAAGGTCCAGGCCACCCACACATCAAACACCGTCGGCGGGGCCGAGGTGAAACACCCCGGCCCGGTGGGGCATCATCGGGTGTGGGGAGGGGCGGGGTGGAGCGGGAGGTTCGGCATGGAACGACTCAGCGGCCTCGACGCCAGCTTCCTCTATCTCGAGACGCCCACCCTGCACATGCACGTGGCGATGGCCACGATCTTCGACCCGTCCACCGTCCCCGGCGGGTACACCTTCAAGCGGATGCAGGCCCAGATCGCAGCGCGCACCCACCAGGCCCCGGTCTTCCGCCGCCGGCTGGTCGAGGTCCCACTGCGCCTCAGTCACCCGGTGTGGGTCGACGATCCCGGATTCGAGATCGACTACCACGTCCGCCGGGCGGCGGTGCCCGCCCCGGGGGGCCTGCGCGAGCTCTCGAACCTCATCGGGGACATCACCGGGCACCAGCTCGACCGGTCCAAACCCCTCTGGGAGATCTGGATCGTCGAGGGCCTCGCCCAGGGGCGGATCGCGGTGGTCGCCAAGATGCACCACTCGACCGTCGACGGGATGTCCGGTGCCGCGTTGCTGTCGGTGCTCTTCGACCTCGAGGTCGACCCGGGGCCGGAACCACCTCCCCCCGAGCCGACCACGGAGGCCCGGATCCCCTCGAGCCTCGAGCTGCTCAGCGAGGCGATCGCCGCCAGGGCCATGCGCCCCCTCGAGTTGACCCGCGACATCCTGCGTACCGGCCAGCGCCTCATCGACGTCCGCCGGGTCCGTCAACGACCCGACCACCGGAGCCCCCAGTCCCGGGCAGCCCTCCCGCTGTCCGCGCCACGGACCTCGTTCAACGCGGCGCTGACCCGGCGCCGGCAGGTGGCGCTCTCGGCCATCGGCCTCGACGACGTGAAGCGGCTCAAGAACGCCACCGGGACGACGGTCAACGACGTGGTCCTGACCGTGTGCACCGGAGCCCTCCGCCAACTCCTCCTCGACGGTGACGAGCTGCCGGACAGGCCCCTCGTCGCGGTGGTGCCGGTCTCGGTGCAGCCCGAGCCCGGTTCGCCGCACGGGTCGAACCAGGTCTCCTCGATGTTCGTCCAGCTGCCCGCCCACCTCCACGACCCGCTCGACCGGCTGTGCGCGATCCGGGAGGGAACGAAAGGGGCAAAGGAGGAGCACAACGCGTTGGGCGCGGACATGCTGGTCAACTGGGCAGAGCACGCAACGCCCAACACCTTCGCCACTGCGGCCCGGTTCTACAGCAGGATGCGACTGGCGGACCGCCACCCACCGATCGCGAACCTGGTCATCTCCAATGTCCCCGGGCCGGACATCCCGCTCTACCTCGCGGGTGCCGAGATGGTCGCCGGCTTCCCGCTCGGTCCGGTCATGGACGGCATGGGCGTCAACATCACGATCATGAGCTATCGCGGCACCCTCTACTGGGGGATCATCTCGTGCCCCGAGACGATGCCCAAGGTCTGGCACCTGGCCGCGGCAATCCCCACGGCCCTCGACGAGCTGCTGGCCGCGGCGGGGGAAGCCCCGGCCTGCTTCCGCTCGGAAGAGGCCGCCGAGGCGGTGCTCGCCTCGGGCGCGGGGACCCTCCGGGAACCGGACGCCCCGGGTGTGCGGAGCCCCGGAGCCGGGGCGGTGCGATCCTGAGCGCGCAGGGCTCGACGAAAGAACCCGCTCACCGGCGGCCGCTCACGAGGCGCCGGCGACCGCCATCGACGACGCACCGGAGCAGACCGGAATCGGCCGCCCGAACCGCTGCGAGGCCGGATCGAACGGGACGACCGCGTCGAATCCGTCCACGATGAACGCACCGGTGGTCCCCGGACCGACCACCATGTCGGTCGGGTGGTCGGTCCCGGTGTCGGCACCGCCGCCCGGGCGCAGTGGGATGGCGATCGGTGGCCCCGGCGTCGAGAAGCTGGCAACGGAGATCGGCATCACCCAGCTGTTCGCCGAATCCACCACCATCACCTGTCTCCCGTCGGCGGTCACGGCCACCGCGGCCGGATCCGAGATGCCGAACCGGTCGAATCCGGTGGGCGGTTGGACGGCCCCGGTGGTGGTGGCGACCGGGAGCACCCGGCCGCCAAAGTCGGCTCCCCCCTGACCGACCACGTAGACGGTGCTGCCGTCCGCGCTCACCGCCACCCCGTGCGGCGAGTAGACCGACGAGACCGACAGGCCGGTCGGGATGACCGTGCCTGCGCTGGCGTTCGCGGTATCCACCGGGACGATGCCGCCGGCGAACAGGACGTAGAGGGTGGGGCCGGTCGGGCTGAGCGCCATCCCGAAGATCGTCCTGCCGGACCCGATGTCGAGAGGGGTACCGACCGCCCGGGTGGCCGCGTTGACCGGGACGACCGCCGACCCGCTCGCCGCCAGGACGATCCCGTTGGGCAGCACCGCGACCGCGTGGGTGCCACCGTTGCCGGGGATCGGGATGGGACGACCCGCCCGCTGGGTCAAGAGGTCGATGGGGATCACCGCGTTCTCGGGGACCGGCCCCCCGCCGGCGGCTCTGGTCACCACGTACGCCCACCTCCCGTCCGGGGAGGTGGCGATGGCGTCGTCGCCGAGAGCGGGGGTGCCGACCACCGGAAGGGTGATCGGGTCCTCTGCGGTGCGCGTCGCGAGCTCCACCGGGGTGACCGCCGTCGGGCAGACCACGTAGCCGACCGGACCGCGGGGCGCGAGCGTGCCGTGGACCGGTGCCGGGACGGGGTCGGCCAACACCGAGCAGCCGGCCAGGACCCCGCAGGTTCCCAGCACCGCGGCGATGCGGGCCGACCGGCCGGACGGGCGCGGCCGGCCCCGACCGGTGGTGCAGCGGACGTCCATAGGTGGTGCCGACCCTAGTAATACGGAAGGGGACCGGGTCCCTCGCTCCCGTGGTCCGTTCGCCTGCGACGACTCCGGTTCAGGTTGCTCTGGCGAGCGTGTCCGCGGTGGCGTGGGTGGCCACGGCCGACAGGGCCTCGTCGAGGGGTGTCGCCTCGAGACCGAAGGTGCGGGTACAGGACGTCGAGTCGAGGAGGAACGGCCGGTCGAACTGGTACCGGGTCTCCTTGAGCTCGCGAAGCTGTGCCGAGACGAGCCCGGCCGCGGAGACGGCGGCCGGGGGCAGGACCCCGATCCTCGGGGCCGGGGCACCGGCGATCTCGCAGAAACGGGTGGCGAGCTCGCGCTGGGTCCGGGCAGGACCGCTCGGGACGTGCCAGGGGCGTCCCCATGCCCGTTCGTCCGTGCCCAGGACGGCCAGCGTCCGACCCACGTCCGGCACGTAGGTCCAGGTGTGCGGAGCGTCGGGGTCGCCGAGCAGGTAGACCTTCCGGCCGGCCAGCAGGCGGTCGACGTTGCGTCCGAAGAAGCTGCTCTCGACCACTCCCGGACCGAAGAAGTCGGACGCCCGAGCCTCGGTGACCCGCACCCTGCCCGGCACGGTGGGCGGCGCAGTGCGTCCGTCCACATCGCCGAGCCGGATCCTCCCTTTGGTGCCGGTCGACGCCAGCGGGTCCTGCTCGGTCATCGGATGGTCGACCGGCCCGTAGCCGTAGAGGTTGCCCATGATCACGAGCACCGCGTCGCGGTCCGAGGCGACCGAGAGCATCGATGCGGCCATCGGCGGCCAGAGCTCCGGCCACCGGTGGTAGGGCGGATTGGCGCAGTTGTAGAGGACCTCCGCCCGCCCCACCGCGGCAGCGAGTGCGGACGGGTCCGAGGCGTCGGCGGAGACCCGACGGATGCCGGGGTGGTCGGGACCCGATCCGGATCGGGTGACGAGGGTGACCTCGTGGCCCTGGTCGACGAGGCAGAGAGCGGTGGCCGTCCCGACCGACCCCGCACCGACGATGGCGTGTCTTCCCATGCCCGCCCTCCTTGTTGTGAGCACTGCACTCCTTATGGACGAGTATTCACCGAACGGGGCCGCCTGTCAAGAGCAGTGCTCATGTCTTGATCTAGTGCTCTGGATCTGGGAGGATCGTCGGGTGCCCCCCTCCACCGGGCTCCGGGCCCGCGTGCGGGCCGAGCTCACTGCAGAGATCAAGGACGAGGCCCGTCGCCAGCTGGCTGCCGACGGGGCGCCGGGCCTGTCGCTGCGTGCGGTCACCCGCGCCCTCGGCATGGCGTCGTCGGCGATCTACCGGTACTACCCGAGCCGGGACGAGCTCCTCACGGCGCTCATCGTCGATGCCTACGACTCGGTCGGCGCGGCCGCCGAGGCTGCCGACTCGGGATGCCGTCGGGACGATTTCGGTGGCCGCTGGCTCTCCACCGGGCTGGCGGTCCGGAGTTGGGCGCTGTCCAATCAACACGAGTACGCGCTCGTCTACGGCTCGCCGGTCCCCGGCTACCGCGCGCCCGAGGACACCATCGGACCGGCCAGCCGGGTCACCCTCGTCCTCGCCCGGCTAGTGGACGAGGCCTCACGGTCCGGTGCCCTGGTCGCTGTCTCCGGCGCGCCGGGGCTCCCAGCCCTGGGACCGGAGGTGACCGCCGAGACGCGCCGCCTGGCCGAGGTGGCCTTCCCGGGAACCCCGGACGAGGTCATCGTGCGAGCGGTGGCCGCCTGGACCCAGCTGTTCGGATTGATCTCGTTCGAGCTGTTCGGCCATCTCCACGGTGTCGTCGAGAGGGTGTCGCCACTGTTCGAGCGCGTCGTCCTCGAGATGGGCGCCTTCATGGGCCTGCCGGCTCCGTTGTAGGACCGCAGCGAGGCCGGCTCGGTCGTTGCTCGTGGACGACGATGACGGCGCGTCGCCGTCGACGGAATTTCTTGCCGCGCGCGCTGTACGAAGGTGCCCGGCCGCGTCATGATGGGAGCAGCGTTGATACACGAGGGATGTCGGCCCGGTGTGACGCAGCCAGGTCGGGTCCGGATGCTGCGGGACCGAGTCGGAAGGGGGTCACCATGGCCCAGCAAGGTGCAGGACTGACGGTGACCAGTCAGGGTCGGAAGCCGCTGACGGAAGAGCGCGCCGTCACCGGGGAGGAGCTGCGACGGCTCGACCGGCTCGCCCCCCTCCTCCACGAGCTCCTCGACTGGGGCCTCGTCCACCCCACCGCCTCTGGTGCATTCGAGCTGCGCGAGGACGTCCAGGAGCGCCTCCGCCAGCTGACGGCGTCGCGTCCGTTGCTCGAGGCGCAGGTCTACGTGGGCCGGCCGTGCCGGCAGTGCGGCAAGGTGGCCGTGACCAGGTTGGTGGAGGGCGTCCGGATGTGCACGCCCTGCCGCGAGCGGGCCGCCGCCCCCGATCCTGTCGACGGCACAGCGGTCACCAGCCCGACCGGGGAGCGGGGCCACAGGATCCGCCGGGCCCGAAAGGCCGGCTGAGCCTCGTTACGAGGCGGCCTTGGCCGGCCCGAGGTACGCCTCGACGGCACGGGCCAGACCCTCGGCGATCACCGTGTGTCCTGGTTGCTGGCGGCGATCGAACCCTCGAAGGGGTCGGTCAGGAACAGCGGTTCGGTGAGCGCCCCGGGCGTCTGGCTCGGGGCGGAGAAATACCCCGGGGCCGCCGGCCCGAGCAACAGGACGTGCCCGTACTGGGCGGCACCTTCGGCAACCGCCCCTCCAGAGGACGTCGGGACGAGTGAGCCCTCTGCGCCGTCGGCGACCACGCCGGCGTCGGGGATGTCCCAACCACGCGCGTTCATCGCAGCCAGGACGTCCGTCTGGACCAGTGTTGCGAGACGGCGGTTTTCCGTCGCAAAGGGTCTGGCCGGGTCCCAGGTGGTCAGGCTCCCGGCGTCCGACGACGTGCCGCCGCTGTCGAAGTAGGTCCCCATCAGGACGGCGGCGCCGGCGAGGTTGGCGCAGACGTCCCGGGCTGCCGCATCGTCATGCACACCCTGCAGGCTCAGGATCGACCCCGCGAGGTCGGCCGGCGAGAGGCGGACCACCGAGGAGTCCGCGGTCCGGGAGACCACCACCCGGAAGCCGGCGGCACGGAGGAGCGTCGCCGTCCCGAGCTCGACCGGCAGTATCTCGGTCGCCTCGTCGACAGTGGCCCCGCTGCTGGTCGTCCCGATGGCCCCGGGATCCACCCCACCGTGCCCGGCGTCGAGGAAGACCGTCTGGTGGCGGTCCCCGGCCGTCGGCGGAAGGGCGACGCCGGCACCGGGCGAGAACGCCGCGGGGTCGAGGGGGGTGCCCGCGGTGGAGGTCCCCTGGTGCAAGACCGGGAGTCCGGTCACCACAAGCGCCACCAGCACCCCGATGAGGGCCACCAGGGCGCATGCCACGAGCGTGGGGAGCCTCCGCCGGCGCCGGGACGGTCGGCCTGCAGTTCGACGCGGTGCGGGGTCCGGGCACTCGCGCCGGCGCGTGCGGTCACCGGGTCATTGAATCAAGCCGGCGAGCGCTCGGGGGGTCGGGCGCGGGTCCCACGCAGCCCGGTAGAGGCGAACGGGGTGGGGTCCGGGATTCCTGGCCCCACCCCGTCCTGGTCACGAGACGGTGATCGAGAGCACCTTCCATGCGACGTTGTCGGTCATCGGCGCGGTGGTGACCTTGGTGTCATGGACCTCGATCGTGAAGCTCGAGGTGCCGGCATGGGTCGGCGTGCCGGAGATGGCGCCGGTCGACCCGTCGAGCGAGAGGCCGGACGGCAGTGACCCAGAGCCGGGACGTACCTGCCAGGTATAGGGACGATTCCCCCCGCCCGCCGAGAGCGCGGTCGAATAGTGCTGTCCGAGGTGGCCGCTCGGAAGGGACGGCGTCGTGATGCTGAGGTCGAAGGGAATCTTGACGTCTGCCATCGCCGGCACCGCCTGATAGGTCGCGATCAGGTTGGGGGTACTGCTGCCGGCAAAGAAGAAGGCTCCACTGCCCGCGCCGGAGGTGAACTGGAAGGAGCGCAGCGTTGAGACCGGATTCGCCGCTCCCTTGACCAACGTCGCAGCAGACGGTGACTGACCGAGAGCGAGGATCGCCTGGACGACCAGCGCGGTCGAATCGGGGTCGGTCGTCCCCGGAGTGCTCGCCGTGTTGGGATCGAATCCCCACCCTCCGTCCGCGTCCTCGGCGTTGACGATGAAGTGCCAGGCTGCTGCCGCACGGGTCGACCCGAGCACACCGATCGCGGAGAGACCCTCGACCGCCAGCGCGGTCGAGTTGGTGTCGGGGCCTGCGAAGGCCGCCGGGTTGCCGTTGCAGGGGTTGCTCGAGGTGATCAGGCTCGTCCATCCCCCGTCCGGGCACTGCTGCTTCTCGAGCCAGCGCTCTGCGGCAGTGACCTGGCTGCCGGACGTCACTCCGGCCCCGGCCAGCGGCGGCCAGCGAGAGTCCCTGGCGGTAGGCGCCGTCAAAGGTCGCGCTCTGCACACCGAAGAGACCTGCGCTGGCGCCGGACTTCCGTTCGGTGGCGAGCAACCTGGACACCAGGTCCGTGCCACCGAACGAGCGCGGATTGCCGCTGGCCGCGTGGGTGTCCAGGATCAGCAGCGCGAGCTGACCCGGGCCGTCCTTTCCGCCCACCGTCACGTACGCGTCGACGTGGGACGCGAGGTAGGCGAGGGCTGTGTGGACCCCGGTCGGATCGACTCCGGCGCTGGCCAGGGCGAGGACCGTGTTGGCGGTCGCCGCCAGGTCGGGCTGGCCGGGATTCGTCGACGGGATGTAGCCGGACGAGGTCAACTGGCTCGCCAACCAACGGGCCCCCTGCTGGGCGGACGACACCTGGGGAAGCGAGGGAAGCGCCCCCGATGGGGTGACGGCTCCGGAGGCCGATGCCGGTGCCGCGGCAACGGTGCACGACAATGCCCCGACAAGGGCAGCGGTCGCGATCAGACGGTGATGGAACATGGGTGGTCGCTCATTTCCGGGCAACGACCCGGGAACCCACGGATCACGCGGACCGGTGGCCGACCGAGTCCCTGCCGCATTTCTCGACGGGTGTGGACTCAAACGAGCAGTGCGGCGGTATCCCGACTTGTGACGAGCCACCTGCTCGTCACCCACGGTTGCGGACCAGTGCCGGATTTCGACCGGCTTCCCCGACGCACAGCTTGGGTTGCAACGGTGACCGTAACAGATCGGTCGGCGCAAGGGAACCCCTCGGCACGTGGATCGCAGAGGAGTTCCCGAACGTTCGAGCCATCCCCGGAGAGCAGTGGAGTCGGACCTCCCGGCGGGCCGGATTGCCCCTTGCATCCGCCCAATGGGGCGTCCATAGTGCACACGGGAAGCCGGATTCCATGAAGGAGGCAACATGCCCGAGAAGACGCGCTATGAGCACGGAGTCCCGTCGTGGGTCGACATCGGCATGGCCGATCCGAGAGCGGGTCTCGCCTTCTACGGCGAGCTGTTCGGCTGGGAAGGCCAGGACATGGGCGAGGAGGCGGGCCACTACACCATCGCCTCCAAGGCCGGAAAACAGGTGGCGGCGATCAGTCCGGCGCAGGATGATCCCGGGCCGCCCCGGTGGACGACCTATGTGAACGTCGACGACATCGACGTCGTTGCCCAGAAGGCCAAGTCCGCCGGCGCGACGGTCATCGTCGAGCCGATGGACGTCATGACCGCCGGTCGCATGGCCATCTTCCAGGACACGACCGGCGCAGTCATCGCAGCCTGGCAGCCGCAGGACCACATCGGGGCGCAGCTCGTCAACGAGGCCGGCACCTTCGTCTGGGGCGAGCTGGCAACCTCGGATCTGGCGAAATCGAAGGCGTTCTACTCCGACGTGTTCGGTTGGGGATGGGGGGGAGCCGACGAGTACGCGGAGGGACAGGTGGCCGGCCGCACCGTCTGCGGGGTGATGCCCCGCCCTCCTGGCATGCCCGCCGATCTCCCCGATCACTGGCTCGTCTACTTCGGAGCAACCGACGTCGACGCCGATGCCACCAAGGCCACCGCCCTCGGGGCGACAGTGCTGGTCGAGCCCACGGGCATCCCGGGCACCGGACGCTTCGCCGTGCTCGCCGACCCTCAGGGAGCGGCGTTCGGCCTGTTCAAGGCCTGAGGGCTGCGCGCCTCAGCCATCCCGCGCGGGAGCCAGATGGCTCTCGAGTGCCTTCACCAGCAACCTGCGGAACGTCACCCGCTCTGATTCGCTGAGTCCCCCGAGGATCTCGTCCTCGATGGTCCCCTGCGCCACCTCTGCCCGCTCCAGCGCATCGAGCCCGGCTTCGGTGATGTCGACGATGTGACGGCGGCGGTCGGCCGGATCACGTCTGCGCTCCACGAAGTCGAGGTCCTCGAGGTCGTTGAGCACGAGGACGCCGGTGTTGGAGTCCATCGAGAGGTCCTCGGTCATGACCTGCTGCGACACGCCCGGGTGGTCGTGCAGGTACGCCAGCACGACCATGTTCTTGAGGTTCATGCCCACCAGCTCCACCGAACTGCGCAGGAAGACAGCCCGGGCCAGCCGGTTCAGGAGCACGATCGTCCCTGTCGTGGGCGGAGCGGTTGCCCGAGTGTTCACGGTCCCCATCCTACGGGACGGCCACATCAATCACCCCTGTAGGATAGTCCCGAAATCATGACTATCCAGGCTGATGTGACCATTCCCCCGGCCGACGGCGACCGGCGGCGCTGGATCGCCCTGGTCGTCGTCTGCCTCGCGATGCTCATGAACGCGCTCGACGGCTCCATCGTGAACGTGGCGCTTCCGGCCGTCCAGCGCAGCCTGCACTTCAGCCAGTCGGGCCTGACCTGGGTCGTCGACGCCTACCTCATCTCGTTCGGGAGCTTCCTCCTCATGGCGGGCCGGCTCGGCGACCTCGTCGGCCGCAAGAAGGTGTTCCTGGCCGGGGTCACCGTGTTCACCCTCGCGTCCATCGCCTGCGGATCGGCCCAGAGCCAGGCCATGCTGGTGGCGGCCCGCTTCGTCCAGGGCATCGGCGGGGCCCTGTCGTCCTCGGTGATCGTCGCGATCATCGTGACCGAATTCCCCAGCCCGGTCGAGCGTGCCAAAGCCATGAGTGCCTACGTCTTCGTGGCCGTGGGTGGCGGCTCCATCGGCCTCCTCGCCGGCGGCGTGCTGACCCAGGCATTGAGCTGGCACTGGATCTTCTTCGTGAACGTGCCCATCGGCATCGCCACCCTGATGCTCGGCCGCAGCCTGGTGGTCGAGAACATCGGCATCGGCATCAGACAGGGCGTCGACGTCGTCGGCTCGCTGCTGGTGACCCTCTCGCTGATGGTCGGCATCTACGGGATCGTGACGGCGTCGAGCGACGGCTGGGGCTCGCCCCACACCCTGGTGTCGCTGGGTATCGCAGGCGGCCTGCTCGTCGCCTTCGTCGTCCTGGAATCGCGACTCACCAACCCGATCATGCCCCTGCGCATCCTGAAGCTGCGCACCCTGACCGGCTCGAGTGTCATTCGCGGCTGCATCATCACCGGCATGTTCTCGACCTTCTTCATCGGCGCCCTCTACCTCGAGCACGTGCTCGACTACAGCCCGGTCCGTACCGGGCTGGCGTTCCTCCCCCAGGCCATCCTCATGGCGATCATGTCGGCCGGCATCACGGCCCGACTGGTCAACCGCTTCGGCCCGAAGCCGGTCATGTACCCGGCCATGCTCCTCGCCGCCACGGGGCTGATCCTCCTCGCCTCGGCCGGCCAACACGCGGGCTACTTTCCCCAGCTCTTCTTCGCCTTCGTCCTGCTGGGCGCAGGAGCCGGCGCGTCGTTCATGCCGTTGTTGCAGATCGGCATGTCGGAGATCCCCAACGAGGATGCCGGTCTGGGTTCGGGTGTCGTCAACGTGTCCCAGCAGCTGGCCGGCGCCATCGGACTGGCCGTGCTGGGCACGATCGCCGCCGATCGCACCCGGTCGCTGCTCGCGAGCGGGAACGGTGCAGTGCACTCTTTTGCGCTGGGCTATCAGCTGGCGCTCTACATTGCGGCCGGCTTCGTCCTGTTGGGCCTGGTCCTCGCGCCGATCCTCCTGCGAACCAGTGAGTCACCGGAGGAGGAGCGGGCACACATCGCCGAGAACATGCAGAACCCGGAGACCTACGAGCACCTGGTCCTCTAGTAGCGCAATCGCTACTCGGAGGCGATGGCAGACAGCACGTCGAGCCGGGCTGCGCGACGAGCCGGCCAGCTGGCGGCGATCAGTCCGAGCACGGCCGACAGGAAAAGGAAGATCACCAGGCTGGTCACCGGCACCGAGGTGTTGGTGATCCCCTGTGACCGCAGCGACGACACGAGGGCGAGACCGAGACCCGTTCCGATGACGATGCCGATGATGGCACCGAAGAGTGCGAGGATCACCGACTCGGACCGGATCATGGTGCGGATCTGGCGTCGTTTCATTCCGACTGCTCGCAACAATCCGATCTCGTGGGTGCGCTCGAACACCGAAAGCATGAGCGTGTTGACGATCCCGATCAGTGCGATGACCACGGCGAGGCCCAGCAGCGCGTAGATGATGCCGAGCAGTTTGTTGACCTGGGCTGTCTGCGACGCCTCGAATTGTGCTCGGCTCTGGACCTGGACGTTCGGGAAGGAGCCCAGGGCGCGCTGGACAGCCTGCTCGACAGAAGCGCTCCCGTCTGTCTTGAGCAGGACGGCACCGGGCAGGGGGTTCTGGAAATGGGCGGTGAAGAAGGCGGCGCTGGCCAGATAGCTCGTGACAAGGGCGTTCGGTTGGTAGATGCCTCCGATACGCATGGTGGTGGGTCCCGTGAGTGCGAACTTCACCGGGACCCTGTCACCGACCGCCAGATGGTCGGAGTTGGCCGTGGTGGTGTCGATGAGCAGGTTGCCGGCGGCGAGGGCGCTCGCGCTTCCAGCGGTCATGGTCAGGATCACGGTCTGGGACAGTGCCTGGGTCGAGATCGCTCTGAGGGTCTCGAGCGACTGGCGGAACTCGAATTGGTCACCGTAGACATTGGTGGTCGCGGTGACACCGGGGACCGCGGACGCCGCCGTGGGTACGGCCTGGCTGAAGTTGCCTGGTCCGGCGTTGTTCGTGTTGGTGACGATCAGGTCGGCACTGATTGCGTTGTCGACGGCGCTGGTTGCCGATTTCGAAGCCGACGCGCCGAAGACTGTGATCGCGGAGACGAGGGCCAGGCCGACCATCAACGCCGATGCGGTCTGGGCTGTGCGACGGGGACTGCGCATCGAGTTCTCCCGGCCCAGCCTGCCCGCGACGCCCCGGGTCCGGGCGAGCGGGCGCCCGATGACGCTCGAGAACGGACGGGCCACAGCAGGGGCCAGCATGGCCACACCGACGAAGAGGGCCACTGCACCGAGGCCTACGAGCCCGATGGCCGGCTTGGAGAGCCCGACGCCGAGCGCAAGGGCTCCCAGCAGCACGAGCGAGATGCCCCAGACGAACCGTCGCCGGAACGAGACGTCCTGCTGTCCCTCGTGGTCGCTGATGGCGGCAACCGGTGAGATCCGCACGGCCCGACGGGCCGGGCTGATGGCTGCGACGACCGTCACGCCCACCCCGACCACCAGCGCGACCAGCACCGTCCGCGTCTCGAAGACCGGCGGCCCTGTGGGCAGGGTGATGCCGAACCCCCGCAGGAGCGCTTCGAGTCCGATGGCCGCGAGCACCCCGAGCCCGATCCCGATGGCAGACGACACAAGACCCACGATCGCCGCCTCTCCGAGCACCGAGCGGAAGACCTGCCGACGGCTGGCACCCACGATGCGCAGCAGTGCGAGCTCCTTGGTCCGTTGGCCCACGATGATGGAGAACGTGTTCAAGATGGTGAAGGCACCGACGAAGAGCGCGATGAAGGCGAAGATGAGGAGCGCAGTCGAGAAGAAGGAAAGCGCCTGGTCGATCGCACTCGTCTGCTCGTTGATCACCGTCTGACCGGTGACGACCTCGGTACCCCGAGGCAGGATCCGGGCGATGTCCCGCTGCACCGAGGCCTTGTCGGCGCCCGGCACCGTCACGATGTCGATCGCGTCGAACTGGCCCACCTCCCCCATCACTGCCTGCGCCGTCGGGAGGTCGAACGCGGCGAGGGTCGCGCCGGCAAGATTGTCGGCGGTGCCGAATCGCACCAGTCCCGAGATGGTGAAGGTGCGCGTCGGGCCCAGCAGCAGGACCCGGACGCGTTGCCCGACGGTGAAGTGGTTCTTCTGCGCGGTCCCCACATCCATGACGACTTGGTCGGGGGTCGTCGGCGCGTGTCCCTGTGTCAACCGGAGCTGGGAGATCCGCTGATCCGGGTCGAAGGACAGTCCGATGGTCGGCGCTCCGCCCGTCGAGATCGCCTTTCCGTCGTGGGAGACGAACTGGGCAGAGCCCTGGACCGATCCTGCGGCAACCTCCACTCCGGGAACGTGCAGGATCCGGGGAAGGATCGACTCGGGGATCGGGTTCCGGGTCGCACCCGCGCCACTCGTCGTGAGCTGCGCCTCGCCACGAACCTGGAAATCGATGTTCTGGTAGATGTTGCCGAACAACGTGGTGAAGGTGTTGTGCAGTGTGTCGGTCAGGATGAACGTCCCCGTGATGAAGGTGACGCCGAGCACGATGGCGATCGCGGTCAGTGCCAGGCGGAGTTTGTGGGCGAGCAGTCCCTTGAAGGTGACCTTCCACATGTCAGGCGCCCAGGGTCCGGACCCGCTCGAGAACGGAGTCGGCCGTCGGCCCGATCAGCTCGTCCACCACGTTGCCGTCAGCGAGGAACACGACCCGATCGGCATAGCTGGCCCCGTGGGGGTCGTGGGTCACCATGACAATGGACTGGCCGAACTCGGTGACCGATCGGCGCAGGAACGACAGCATCTCCTCCGAGGAGTTCGAGTCGAGATTGCCGGTGGGCTCGTCAGCGAAGATGAGGTCGGGGCGGTTGATCAGCGCCCGGGCACACGCGCACCGCTGTTGTTGGCCTCCGGACAGCTCGTTGGGCCGGTGCGTGAGGCGGTCAGCGATCCCGAGCTGGGTGACCAGGAAGTCGTACCACTCCCTGTCCACCTTCTTGCCGGCCAGATCGGCGGGCAGCGAGATGTTTTCGCCGGCGGTGAGCGTCGGGACCAGGTTGAAGGACTGGAACACGAAGCCGATCCGGTCCCGCCTGAGCTGGGTGAGCCCGGCGTCGTCCAGGCCGCCGATGTCGAGGTTCCCGACATAGGTCTGCCCGGAGGTCGGGCGGTCGAGCCCGGCCATGCAGTGCATGAGGGTCGACTTTCCGGACCCGGACGGACCCATGACCGCGGTGAAGCGGCCCCGCTCGAACGCGACGGTGACGCCGGACAGGGCGTGGACCGTCGCCTGGCCTGTTCCGTACGTCTTGCGCAGCTCGACGGCGTGCGCCGCCGGTGACGCCAGCTCGGAGTCGACGGTTCCGACAGTTGTCTCGGTCATCACGGTCCTCGGGGAGTTCGGTGTTCCGGCAGTGAGGATACGCTCCTCACCGCGCCGGGTCCCGGCCCGCGAGAGGAGAGCTCATGATCCACCAGACCGAGGTGAACGTGCCAACCCCCGATGGTATCTGCCCGTCGATCGTGGCCACACCGGACGGCGAGGGCTCCTGGCCGGCCGTGATCCTGTTCATGGACGCCGGGGGTGTGCGCCCGGCGATGGTCCAGATGGCCGAGCAGCTGGCGGGCATGGGCTATGTCGCCTTCCTTCCCGAGATGTACTACCGACACGGTCCATATGAGCCGTTCCGGATGGAGACGGCGTTCAGCGACGCCGGCGAACGCGCCCGTGTGATTGCAATGGCCCGCAGTCTCACGAAGGCGATGGCAGCGAGCGATACCGTAGCGTTCCTCGACTTTCTCTCGGATCATCCTGGGGTGGCCGGAACCAAGGTCGGAACGACTGGCTACTGCATGGGCGGTGGGCTGTCACTCACGGCCGCCGCGTCCTATCCCGACCGTATCGGAGCCGCAGCCTCGTTCCACGGTGGCCACCTCGCCAGCGATGCGCCGGACAGTCCGCACCTGATCGTCGGGAGGATCACCGGACGTGTCGTATGTGGCCGCGGCCGAGAAGGACGACTCGTTCCCGCCAGAGCAGGCGACGCTCCTCGAAGATGCCCTGACCGCAGGTGACGTCGACCACACCGTCGAGACCTACCCCGCACGCCACGGCTTCGCCGTACCCGACAACCCGAGTTACGACCCCGAGGCGGCGGCTCGCCACTGGCGCGCCCTCGGCGGTCTCTTCGGTTCGTTGCACTCGAATGGACGGGCCACTCGCTGACCATGTGCGGGCTCCGGTCGCCCTCGGTCAGCCTCCGTCAGGCTCGGGTGGGGTCGAATTCGAGCACCTGGGTCAAGCGGAGATTGTTGCCCGACGGATCCCGGAACGAGGTGTCGATCCCGTACGGCTGCGGGGTCGGGGGATCGTTGAAGATGACGCCGCGAGCAGAGAGCTCCTCGTAGCTCGCCTGGCAGTCCTCCGTCTCCAGGAACAAGGTCCCCCCGGCGCCCTTGGCAACCACATCCGCCAGGGCTGCGCTGGCCTCCGCGTCGAGCATGGGCGGACCGGGCACCGGCATCAATACGAGGCCGATGTCGTTCTGCCCTGCCGGACCCACGAGCAGCCACCGGAAGTGCCAGCCCTCCATCGTGACGTCGCTCCGGACCTCCCAGCCCAGCGTCTTGGTGTAGAAGTCGAGTGCCTCGTCCTGGTCGTGGACCCAGAACTGGGAATTTGGTGATCTTGATCACCGTTGGCCTCCTTGTGGCTCCGCTGGTACGACGGAGCTTACGAAGCCTCCCTGCGATCGTCTTCTCGAAACGTGCGGTTCTTGGGCCGGCTGTAGCCCTGAGCGATGCAGAGTGGGATCCGGATGAACCTGGCGGCGGGTGGCCACGAAGCACGGTAGGCGGTGGGGGCCTGGCCGAACATCCGCCCGAAGCTGGTGGTGAACGACCCGACACTGCCCAGCCCGACCGCGAAGCAGATCCTTGCGACCGACCAGTCTGTGGTGCGAAGCAATGCAGCGGCGTGTTCGAGGCGCCGGGTCAAGAGGTACTGGTACGGGGTCTCGTCGAAGACTCTCTTGAATTCGCGGCTGAAGTGAGCGCGTGAAAGTCCGGCGGCGCGTGCCATGTCTGCGACGGATATGTCTTCGCAGTAACGCGGCATCGGCCAGATCCCTGGCCCGCAAGAGATGCCGAGCGCCCGGTACGGTCGCCATGCTCGCAACGCTACGCCCGCAACGGCTCCGCGGTGGAACGGCCTGTTCGGCGGCACTCCAGAGTGAGCTCGGAGCCAGGGTGACGTTCCTCGCGAACCCTCGTATCCTCCGGTCATGGGATGGGTACTGCGATCGGGTCAGGAGTCAGACGTCAGGTCCGTCCTCCGGCTCTGGGCCGAGGCCGGAGCCGAGCCCGGCCACACCGACGATGTCGAGAGCCTCGCGAAGCTCATCGTCCGGGACCCAGGTGCGCTCATCGTCGCCGACGACGACGGGCGGCTCGTCGGGTCGGTGATCGCCGGCTGGGACGGGTGGAGGGGATCGATCTACCGCCTGGTCGTCGCCCCCTCCGACCGCCGCAGTGGGCTGGGCGGTCGGCTGCTTGCCGAGGCCGAATCCCGGCTGGCTGCCGCCGGAGCCGTTCGCATGCAGGCCATCGTGGTCGGGACCGAACCGGTGGCGCTGAGCTTCTGGGCGACGAGCGATTGGGAGCAGCAGGACCATCGCCTGCGATTCGTCAAGGGCTGATGTCTTGGCCTCAGGTGCCAGGCGGCGTGGCGGTGCAGCCCACGCAGGGTCCCTTGCCACTGAAAGAGACAGGGATCGACGGTGAGTCCGTCGGCGGGTTGGTCGGCAGGAGCGCCGGCGGGCGCGGCGTCTGGTTGAAGTCGAAGTCGTTGGCCATGTCGCCGAGGATCGGTACGTCCTCCCGCACGTCGGGACGGGGGTCGGGTCGCCCGTCGGTCTTGGGGTTCAAGCGAGACCCACCCAGGAAGTCGTCCTCGATGAACTTGAGGTAGGCGTCGCTCGAGAGGGTCTGGTGATCGACGTACCCCTGCTTCGCGTAGGGGGATATGACGATGCCCGGCACACGCAGGCCGTAGCCGTTCTGGTCGACGGCGGGTGGCACCACGTGGTCGTAGAAGCCGCCCCAGTCGTCCCACTGCAGGAAGATGGCCGTCGAGTCCCAATCGGGGCTCTCCATGGCGGCGTTGATGACCGCGGTGACATAGGCCTGGCCCTGGTGGACGCTGCCCGGCGGGTGCTCGCTGTCTGCTTGTGAGGGGGTGACCCATGACACCGCCGGCAGGGTCCCGGCTTTGGCCGCGGCGAAGTACCCGTTCAGCGGCTGGATGTTGCGGAGCTGATGGTCCGCTTGGACGTCCTCGAAGACGGGCAGAGGGTTCCAGATGCCAGGAGTCAGGTAGCTCTGCGCGACCGGTGGGCACGTCACCGCCGAGTCGTTGCTGCAATCGGGCTGATCCCCGGTTTGCACGTAGTAGGCCCACGGAACGTGCTTGTTGTAGAGCAGCCAGGTGAGGTCCGTCCAGGCGTTGCTGATGGCGGCCGTACCGGTGTTGATGGCCTGGTCCACGTAGTTCTGCATCTGCGCCGGCCCGTAGGGACCGACGATGGCGTTGGTGCAGCTCGCCGGGTTCGGGTCGGAACACTTGGCCGACCACCCCGACACCAGGTAGAGGTGATCGGGCAGCGACCACGATGCAACCGGCTCGAACATATGGTCGTCGAGGGCGAAGTCCTTGGCATAGGCCCAGTAGTTCGGGATCTCCGCCGCCGTGTGGTACCCCATCACGTCGGGAGTCGTCGAGCGGGAGCATGCCGGGTTGTTGACGTTGGCTCCGCACCCCTTCTTGGCTTTGGATGCCTCCTCGATGAACCCATCCATCTTCCCCCCGTCGACGTCCCTTCTGGCGTTTGCAGCGCCGTGCGGACCACCCCCGTTGACGTCCGCGGTGTCGTGGAACGGCGCAGTGCATCCACCGGCAGGGTTCGGCACACACACGGTCGGCACGCCTTCGCTCATCGGGATGCCGTCCGCACCGGGGAACGTCCCGAAGTAGCTGTCGAAGGAGCGGTTCTCCTGCTCGATGATGATGACGTGCTTGATCTTGTGGATCCCGGCCTCGACGACATAGTGGCCCGTCGGCCCGCCGGTGGCCTGTTCGACGTGGGCGGCCGAGGTCGAAGGGGACTCGACCGTGGGGCCCGAGCTCGAGGGGGAGGTGCCGCAGGCACTGAGGATCAGGGCCAACACGAGGAGGCCGGCAGCGAACGGGCGCCGACTCGCCCACCTTCGCTCCGTTTCGTCGAGTGTCAGTCGGCGTCCGTTAGACCGCATGGCCCTTCCCCGTTGTCCGGTACGTTACGTGCAGAATGGCATGAGGGGATTCCGAACGCTACCGCGAGTGGCCCGACGAGTTCACTGACATCGAGACGTCGATGCTCGAACTCGATCCACCCGTCGCCCGCGTGAGAGCGACCAACCCCGCCGATGCCTCGATCGCTCCGGGTGTGGCGGGATCGGTGGAAGGGACCGCCTGGCCTGGGCGATCGAGTACCTGGCAGCCCGATCGGGAGCGCTACCCGGTCAGGCGGGACTCTGTCAGGCCTGTGCGATGCGGACCAGGTTTCCCGAGGGATCGCGGAACGCGCAGTCACGTGCTCCCCAGGGCTGGGACGTCGGCTCCTGGAGCACCTCGGCGCCCGACGCCCGGACCTTCTCGAAGGTGGTGTCGAGGTCGTCGGACTGGAAGATCGCAGCCTGCAGCGAGCCCTGCGTCACCAGTGACAGGAGGGCGTCGCCCTCGGCCTGCGAGCGACCGCCGTGCGGCTGGGAGAGGACGATGTCGACGTCCTGCCCGGGGGCACCGACGGTGACCCAGCGGAACCCATCGGACGCGACGTCGGCGCGGACTTCGAGGCCGAGCGCGTCGCGGTAGAAGCCGAGCGCGGCGTCGGGGTCGTGGACGGGGATGAACATTGCTGGAGACGGTGACTGTCATGGGTTCAGACCATACGAGCACCGACCCGACGCGTGCTTCTCCGATCCTGCTTGGTGCAAGGGCGGGTCTGGGCAGCCGTTGCTCCGACACCGCCGCGCTCGGAGCCGGTCGGCCAGGTCGGCAGCGCTCAGACCGCGACCGTGGTACGCCGCGGTCGTGTTGCGAACATGCTCACGCACGACGGAAGGACTTCGAGGTCGCGGTGGTCGCGTGTGCGGTACTGCGACGGCGTCACGCCGACGATCTCGGTGAAGCGCGAACTGAACGAGCCGAGCGACGTGCAGCCGACGGCAGACGCAGGTTTCGGTGACCGACTTCCCCTGACGAAGAAGAGCCTTCGCCCGCTCGATGCGTCGCGTCATGAGATAGGAGTAGGGAGTCTCGCCGTACGCCGCACGGAACTTGCGCGAGAAGTGTGCGGGCGACATGAGCGCGGTACGCGCCATGGCCGGGACATCGAGGGGCTGTGCGTAATTGCGGTCCATGAGGTCGCGAGCCCGGCGGAGGTGCACGAGGTCGGCGATCTCCTCCGGCGTCATGCCGACGACGATACCCGACCAATCGCCGGCTCGGTCAAGAACACGGGCTCGGTGCCGGATCCGCACCGATTCGAACCTACCGAACCCTCTTTCCTCGTGGAGTGCGAGAATCACCGAGCCGAAAGCTCCCGCGACGACGATCGGAGCGAACATGATGGCACCGGGGAAAGGAGGCCTGCGATGAGTGCGGTTTCACCCGAGAGCGCTGCCCCGCCAAGCAAGAAGGGTCGCGGAGCGTGCTGGATACGGACGTTTCACGACAAGTACGACTGGATGGGTCCGGTCATGGCGGTACTCGGTGTTTGGTACTTCGTCGCGCAGATCGTGGTCGGTTGGGTCTTCAACCCAGGCCATGCGCAGTACAGCTTCATCGCGAACACCATCAGTGATTTGGGAAACACGGCCTGCGGGCCCTACGGCGGTTCTTACGTGTGTTCACCGCGATACGTCGTGATGGACGTCTCGTTTGCCGTTCTGGGCCTGGCAATGCTGGTCGGCTCATTGCTCATCTACTCAGAATTCACCAAACGGGCGTTTCGGGAACGGGTCGCTGGACTCATCGCATTCGTCTTGCTCGCCATCGGCGGACTTGGCGCGATCCTCGTCGGCTCCTTCCCAGAGAATACGAACGGGGTCGTGCATGCCATCGGCGCGGCGATGGCCATCGTGGCGGGGAACGTGGGCATTTTGGTGCTCGGCTTCGTCCTTCTCTCGATACCCGAGGGATTGCGGCATTTCATGCTGTTCGCGGCTTCTGTCTCACTGGTGGCGGCGCTCGCTTTTGGCCTGAGCCACTATTTCGGTCTCGGCACCGGGGGAATGGAGCGGATCGCCGCCTACCCGGAGAGCGTCTGGCTGATCATGTTCGGGATCTATATGACGCGGGACCACTACTTGAGCGGTTCGGCCAAGCGTCTCCGTCGACAAGACCTTGCCAGGCCGGATCTGATGGATGATCGAGAGCTGAGGAATGTATTCGCGTTCGACGGTTCAGACGTCACGGTCTATCCGTCCCTGAGGGATGCCGAGAGCGGTACCGGGGTCTATGCACTGGGTCGACTCGTCTTCTTCGCGGATGACGGGTCGATTCTCGTTGCTTCTCACAGCGGCCAACGGGTCCGGCTCGTCCGGAGCGGTCGGCGAGACCCAGCCGGCCTCGACGGTCGACTGGCGACATATCTCGCCGGCCCGAAGGTCGGACTCGACCCATCGCTGGCGGCGAATCCGAAGCAGGCGGCCCGCGAGATCTCGCAGCACCAGTGGGATTCGCCGCGTGTAAGCGACCTTCCTGGCTCGACCGTCGGCTCAATGGAGAGGGCCCGCTGATTCCGGTCTCCACGCATTCGACCGCAGAGAGGTGACGTTGGGATCGTCCTGGATCAGCACCACCCTCCCTGTCACTCGCCGAAGCGCTCGAGGAAGAGTGGTTCCGCAGCTTCGCCCGGAACTAAGCGTCGCAGTAGTAGTGGTCCTCCTCGAGGTCCTCGAGCAGACTGGGCCCGGTCGGCTCCCATCCGAGCAGCTCCCGGGTAGCCGTGGCGGTCGCGGGGCTGTCGAGGGCGACGAAGTGGCCCAGGTGGGAGAAGTGCTCGACGGCGTCGGCGGGGGCCACCGACGCCACAGGAAGGCCGAGATGACGGCCCATGACCTCGGCGATCCCGCGGAAGGGAACACCCTCGTCGGCGACCGCATGCAAGACCGACCCGGCGGGAGCGGCTTCGACGGCCAGTCGGGCCAGGCGGGCGGCGTCGGAGCGGTGAACGGCGGGCCAGCGGTTGGCGCCGTCACCCACGTATCCGACCACGCCCCGCTCCCGGGCGATGCCGACGAGGGTGGCGATGAACCCGTGGTCGCCGCCACCGTGGACCGTCGGGGGGAATCGCAGCACCGACGAGCGGACCCCGATACCCCGCAGCGAAAGAGTGAGCAGAGCGGTGGCCGCCCGGTGCCCGGCAGGGTTGGCCCGAACCTGCGGACCCGCGACGAGCCCGTCGTCCTCGGTGACCACCCGACCAGCAGTCAGGCCGATCATGCCCGAGGCCAGCACGAAGGGCCGCTCTGAATTCGCCAGCGCAGCACCCATGGCCTCCACGGCCCGCCGATCGGCTTCTGCTGCGGCGGCGAAGTTGCCGCTCCAGGCCACCTCGTGCTGGAAGGCCAGATGAATCACCCCGTCCGAGTCGGCGGCCGCCTTGGCCAGGCCGTCGGGGTCGTCGACGTCGCCCTGGTGAACCAGAGCGCCGGCTGCTTCCAGCCGCTGCGCCGATGCCTCAGAACGGGCCAGGCCGACCACCTCGTGGCCGGCACCGAGCAGCTCGGGCACGACTGCCGAGCCGATCCAACCCGATGCGCCGGTGACAAAGATCCTCATGACGGTACCTCCCCGGTATGATGATGTCAGTAACTGCTATCACCATAGACCTGATGTCAGTGACTGTCAACGGTAGGATGGATGTCATGGGTCGATGGGAACCGGATAGTCGAGGTCGCCTGCAGGAAGCGGCGCTCGCGCTCTACTCGGAGCGGGGATTCGACCAGACCACAGCCGCCCAGATTGCGGTGCGCGCCGGAGTGACCGAACGCACCTTCTTCCGGCACTTCCCGGACAAGCGAGAGGTCCTCTTCGGGGGGTCCGCCATCCTCAAGGAGCAGATCGTGGCCGGGGTGGCCGGTGCGCCCGCAGCCGACGGGCCCCTCGATGCCGTTTCCGGGGGCCTCGACGCCGCCGCCACCATGCTCGGCGAGTTTCGCCGGGACCTGTCCCTGCAGCGCCAGGAGGTGATCGCTGCCAACCCCGAACTACGCGAACGCGAACTCGCCAAACTGGCTGACTTCGCGGCAGCCGTCGCCGATGCCCTTCGTCAACGCGGCGTGAGCGAACCACAGGCAACCTTCGCTGCCGAGGCCGGTATGACCGTGCTGCGCGTAGCCGTCGAGCGGTGGGCCGGTGCAACCGACAGCCGGGACCTCGCGTCCATCATGCGCGACTCTGTCGCCGAAATGCGGGCGGTGGCGGCCAGCACCTGAGTCCACCTCACCGGGATGCCGTGCCAATCGGGTCCATCGGGCAGCACCCGGATGGCGGACTCGACTGGGTCTAGTAGGAGCGGCCGATCACGGCCACCAGGTCGGCGTCGCCGTCGCCGGGCTCGGCCAGCCCTCCGTCGGGCCGCTGCAGACAGCGGATCGTGAGGGCGTCGGCGGCAAGCCGGTCCTCACCGTCGTCCCCGAGCGCCGCCATGGGTATCCGGGCGAAGCCGGTGGCGCCGGCCTCGACGGCCGCATCGAGCGAGTCGACCTCGACCGTGCGCTCGTCCCGGAGCGCCCTGGCCTCCGCCAGAAGGTCGGGACCCACCTGGGCCAGGACCGCCGACACCTCTGCTGCCACTCGGCCGAGGGCCACGTTCCGCTTCTCCCTGGTATGGCGGACGACGACGGTCACGTTGCCCTCGGCCAGGTCGCGCGGTCCGACCTCGACCCGGACCGGCACGCCTTTGAGCTCCCAGCCCACGCTCCGCCGACCGAAGCTGGTGTCGGTTCGGTCGTCGATGCGCACTCGCCAGCCGCCGGATTCCAGCTCCACCGCCAGGGCTCGGGCCGCAGTCCCTACCGCCTCGTCCTCCTTGACCACCACGACCACCACCTGGGCCGGGGCCAAGGCCGGAGGCAGCCGCAGCCCGAAGTCGTCGCCGTGTCCCATGACCAACGCCCCCACCAGCCGGGTGGAGACTCCCCACGACGTCTGCCAGACGTGTTCCAGGGTGCCGGCGGTGTTGGTGTAGGTAGTGTCGAAGGCTCGGGAGAAGTTCTGCCCGAGCTCATGGCTGGTACCCATCTGCAGTGCCTTGCCGTCGCCCATCATCCCCTCGCACGTCCAGCTCTGGATGGCGCCGGCGAAACGCTCGCGGGCCGTCTTGTGCCCGGTGAACACCGGGATGCCGAGCACGTCGACGATGGTGGCCAGGTAGACGTCGTTGAGCACGCGCAGGGCGTAGGAGCGGGCGTCGGCCTCGGTGGCGTGCGCGGTGTGGCCCTCCTGCCACAGGAATTCCGTCGTGCGGAGGAAGAGGCGGGGCCGCAGCTCCCAGCGCACCACGTTGGCCCACTGGTTGAGAAGCATGGGCAGGTCACGGTGGCTCTGGATCCACTTGGAGAAGAAGCTGTTGATCACCGTCTCGCTGGTCGGGCGCACGACCAGGGGCTCCTCGAGCTCCTTGCCCCCGCCGTGGGTCACCACGGCCAGCTCTGGCGCGAAGCCCTCGACGTGCTCGGCCTCGCGCCGCAAGAACGACTCAGGGATGAAGAGCGGGAAGTAGGCATTCTCCGCCCCTGCCTCCTTGATGCGCCGGTCGAGCTCGGCCTGCATGAGCTCCCAGATCCCGTAGCCCCAGGGCCGGATGACCATCGTTCCCCGCGCCGGGCCGTTCTCCGCCATCTCGGCCCCGGCGATCACCTCCTGGTACCACCGCGGGAAATCCTCTGCCCGGCTCACGACGGCGCCCTTGGTCATGGGTGGGCAGGTTACCCGTCGCCTTGGGTGCCACCCGTCGTGGTCGTGGCAGACGACGATCTTGAACGCGCCCGTTGACCGGCCCTCGACGCAGAGTCCACCCAACGTCCAGCCTCCGCACCGCATCGGTCGCGACACAAGCCCCGATACGTCCGAGCGCTCCGGCCGAGATCTCCGGTGATCGCGCGGGCAGGCACAGGGTGGTGCGCCGCCCGGATGCGTCGCCTCCGAGCCGGACGACACCCACCTCTGACTCTGACGACCACGATGTGCAATAAACGGTTGCACTTCGGTCCAGGATGTGCTACCTTCAGTTGCAGATCGAGAAAGCCAGGAGTGTGTGATGGGCGACTTACGGATCGAGCGGGACATTGTGATCGAAGCTCCGTTGGAGGTGGTGTGGCGCACCATCACCGAACCCGACCAGATCGTCAAATGGTTCGCCGACCGGGTCGAGCTGGAACTCGAGCCCGGCGGCCAGGGGTACATGGGATTCGGCGAGCATCACGGCGGACCCGTAGTCGTGGAGACGGTCGATCCTCCCCACCGGTTCTCGTTCCGCTGGAACCATCCCGATGGAGAGGAGCCGGTACCTGCCAACTCGGTGCTGGTCGAGTTCAGCCTGACGCCCCGCGATGCGGAGCGCACCCTGCTGCGGGTTGTCGAGAGCGGTGACCACCTACTCCCGTGGCCCGATACCGAGAAGGACCGCTATGCGCATGAGCACGACGGCGGCTGGGCCGACTTCCTGGACCGCCTGGGCGGGTTGTTCGTCGAGCACCGGACGGGATGAGGAACGGGCCCGACGACCGGCTCTGGTCGGCTATCGCCGAGCCTTCTCGTCGTTCGGTCCTCGACTTGCTCGTCGGCGGCGGAGAGGCGAGCGCCAGCGAGTTGGCCGAGCAGGTTCCCTTTTCCCGCCAGGCGGTGTCGAAACACCTGGTCGTACTCGAGGAGGCCGGCCTGGTCAGCCGTCGCAAGCAGGGCCGCGAAGTCTTCTACCGGGTCGAAACCACCCGCCTCGACCAGGCCACCCGGAACATGGCCGACCTCGCCAGGCGGTGGGATCAGCGCCTCGAGAGCATCAAGAGGCTGGCCGAAGCCGCTCATGCAGATACCAGAGACAAGAGCCGCAAACCGAAGACATAGGAGGGTCCACGATGGAGGCACCATCTGCACTGACACCGGCGATCGCGAAGCCCAGATCTGACAAGCCCGGATCTGACAACAGTGCGGCTGCTGTGACCGCGACCGCGCTGGTCGTCACTGTCGGGGTCGGAATCGCGTGCTGGTTTCTCGCGATCCGACTCATGAGTGGGATGGACATGGGCGTGGCGACCCGATTGGGTTCGTTCCCCTCCTTCTTGTCCGTCTGGGTGGCGATGATGGCGGCCATGATGCTGCCGGGAGCGGCTCCGGCCGTGCTACGGCTCGCGCAGACCGGGCTTCGGGCACTCGAGCTGCCACGCTATGTCGGGTCGTACCTCGTCGTGTGGGCACTGTTCGGTGTCGTCGTGTACGCGCTCTACCGACCGCATGGGACGGTCGCCGCAGGTGCCTTCACATTGGCGGCTGCAGCGTACGAGCTGACGCCGATGAAGCGGCGGTTCCGCGGGATGTGCCGTCAGATGGTGCCGTCCGGATTGGGCCTTGGCTTGTGCTGTATGGGTTCGAGCGTCGGGCTGATGCTGATGATGGTGGCGCTCGGAGCAATGAGCCTTACCTGGATGGCCGTGATCGGCGGGATGATCCTCGCCCAGAAGCTCACGGCGCCAAGAGCTGCCATCGACGTACCGGTAGCACTGGCGATCGTCGCCCTCGGAGTCGCCATCCTCGTCGCCCCCTCGTTGGTGCCCGGCCTTGTTCCCCCGATGCATCCCATGCCATCCATGTGACCCCGTTCCGCCTGCGTGACCAATGCCGCCAGTGAAAGAACAAAGGAGACAGAAGAGATGCCTGATCACGAGATCGTGACCCAAGAAGCATGGACAGCAGCCCGTAGCGAGTTGCTCGCCCTCGAGAAGGAGCACACCCGGCGCGGCGACGAGCTGACCCGCATGCGACGCGGCTTGCCCTGGGCGCGGATCGAGAGGGACTACACCTTCCAGACCGCCGAGGGCACCCGCACCCTGGCTCAGCTCTTCGACGGGCGCTCGCAGCTCGCCATGTACAACTTCATGTTCGGCCCGGATTACGAGGCCGGGTGCCCCGTCTGCTCTTCCATCGCAGACAGTTTCAACGGCGTGCTCGAGCACCTCAAGGCCCGGGACGTCACCGTGATCTGCGTCTCACGCGCACCGCTGGACAAGCTCCTCCCTTACCGCAATCGGATGGGGTGGAACTTCAACTGGGCCTCCAGCTACGAGAGCGACTTCAACTTCGACTTCGGGCGTTCGGTGGCCAAGGAGACAGTGGCAAGCTGGTTCGAGGACGAGCCGCCCAACATCCCCGCCAGGCTTGCCGCCGAGTGTGGGACCGACGCGATCAGCTACATGTCGGAGGGCCCCGGGCTGAGCGTGTTCACCAGGTCCGGTGAGGACCTGTACCTCACCTACTCGGCCACGGCCAGGGGGCTCGAGCCCGTGATGGTGTACTACGGCATCCTCGACCGAGTCCCCCGCGGCCGCGACGAGGGCGAACCCGCCGATCCCACGTGGATACGCCGACATGACGAGTTCGCCAGATAGCCGTGCCGGCGCGTGACCGGTCCACGCTCGGCTCCGCCGCCGACTAGTTCGCACGTACGGTCACGGTTGGGTCGTAAGTGCGGCGAGGGCTTTCACCGCCCCAGTGGTCGGTGCGATGACGACAAGACCTCGGTAGAGCTGGACGATGGCGGCGCGATCGAGCGTCCCGGTGCGCGCCCGGTCGCAATGTGCAGACTGGATCGCGGCTTCGATCTGGAACCTTCCGAGGCGGGCGCCGAGCGTGTGCGCGCGACGCAGGAGCGCTTCGCCCTCGGTGATGAGCGCACGGTCCCATAGCGCGGTGTCCTGCCGGTCGAGGGGCGGCCACGGCGAACTGGCGCGCGCCGGCGCCCGTGACTGCGCGAGCGTGAGCAGTGCGGCAAGACCCCATGCCTCGGGTTCCGTGTCGAGGAGGCTCGCGGTGAGCACTGCTAGCCACCGTGCCTCGTCGGCGATCGACTCGCGTATCTGCTCGTGCTGGTCGAGCCAATCGATGGCGTAGGCGCCGTAGATCGCTTCGAGCACGGCGGGCAGCCGCGACGGCATCTCCGTGCGCGTCGGTACGGAGAACGGGATGCCGGCGTCGCGGATGCGGCGCTTCGCCCGGACCAGTCGCTGCGCCATCGCCGCCGGCTGCGCCGCGAACACGCAGGCGATACGGGTTGCGTCGAAGCCGAGCACGACCTGGAGCATGAGCGGAGTGCGCACCGCGGGATCAATCGCGGGGTGCGCGCATGCGAACAGCAGCTCCAGCCGCTTGTCGGGGATCGTCTCGGGGTCCGGCTCCTCGAGAATGCTCCCGGGATCGTCCTCGAGCTGTGTATTCGTGCGCGCTGCTGCCGAGGTGAGGAGGTCACGGATCCTGTTGCGGGCCACGGTTACCAACCACCCCTCCGGATTGTCGGGAATCCCGGCCGCAGGCCAGGTGCGCATGGCCCGTTCGAAAGCGTCGGCGAGCGCGTCCTCGGCGAGCGCGAGATCATGGGTCCAGTTCGCGAGCAGCGCCACGAGCCGACCGTAGGAGGCCCGCGCCGTGCGCTCAGCAGCCGTGAAGGCATCGCGGCCGGTCATGTCACCGGCTGTGTGCCCTGCCACGCGCCATTCACGTACCGGGTCGCTGTCGGTCGGATCTCGACATGGCCCCATGACGCCGATGGCGCCTTTGCTGCCCACGCGATCGCGGCATCGATGTCAGGGACGTCGATCACGAAGGTGCCGCCGATCTGCTCCTTCGTGTCGGCAAACGGGCCGTCCTGAACCATAAGCTCACCGCCGGCGAGCGTGACCGTGGTCGTCGCCTCTGATCGCTGCAGTACCTCGGCGCTCGCGAGCGCACCCGCGTCGTCCAGCGCTTTCGCATACGCCTGGAATGCACGCATCCCCTCGGCAAGTGCGTCGGAGCCAAGCTCGTCAGCGGTCGGTTCGGGGTAGTGGAGTAGGAGCGTATAGCGCATAGTCGTCATCCTTCCGAGTAGTGGAATCCTGCACTGAAGTGACGAATGAGGGGCGGCGAAATCGACACGGACCTTCCCGGCGGAGCCGAGAGGGGCCATGGGGCTCACAAAGTCGGACGGGCCCAGGCGCTCCTGGACATGGCGCAGCTCTGCGCGACAGGTGCTGCTCAGTGGATGGACAGGCTCTGACATCGCCGCTCACGGCACCAAATTAGTTCGCTACAAGAAGTGCGTTGATCGTTGCGTTCAATGCCCCTTGATTGACGACGTGGACATAGACATCATGGGGACGGCTCGGATCGGTCCGCCACGACAATCCACCTTGGGCGTTGACATAGGCCGCACCGCCTTGACCCAGCTCCGAGAAGATGCCCTGCTTGCCCCCGATGGCATAGAGGAACGTCGGGCCGTCCCAGTCTCCGTCACCAGGAGGACCACAGCCGAATTCCCACTGATACACAATGCGCATCGGGTTGTTGGGCCCCACGGAAGTACAAAGCCCGCCTCCGACCTTCGTCTGGATCCCGACGAAGCCGTCGACCCACGCGATCGGCGTGGGCCAATCGGTGCCGTTCACGACGTAGCTCGCCGAAGCGAGGTCCAGCTTCTGGTTCGTGACGGCGGGGGCACCATTGGGAAACAGGCCGTCCTCGATCAACAGTCGCTTCACCTTCGCTTGGACCAGTGCACGTCCATCGAGCGAGCTGCCTTGTCCCGACGTCGAACGGAGCAATCCTGCCAAATTCGTATAGGCACCGATTGCCACAATGGTGACACTGCGATTCGGCTGGTTCGCCAGGAGGTGGCGGAAGAGATCCACCGCTCCCGGGACATCGCTGCTCGAGTGCACAGTGTGCGGAAGCTTGTCGACGAGATCATTGCTGTAACCATGGGGTGCCGTGTCGGCACCACTGTTGGCGACCGCACCCAGTGGGATGTTCGGATGACCGTAGGAGGTGTCGATGGCATCCATAGCGGCTACCGCCAGTGGGTTCCGAATGTCCGACATGATCCCAAGGATCCGCACGGTACCCCGCTGTTGCAGGATGTTCGCCATGCCGATCGCAGTGGCATCATCCCACCACAGGGACAGGTCCGAGTCGATGATGATTCGCGGAGCCGCTGATGGGCTCTCCCCGTTCGTTGCCGCCGGCGAAGACGAGTGCGTGGCGGCGAGAACGCCGGCACCGATGGCGACCGCAACGACCACGAGCGACAGAGTCAGCACCCGACGTCTTCTCACCGGCATCCGCCTTTTTCACGTAACTGAGCCCTCGCAAGGGAATGGTAGGGCAGAGTTCAGGGCAGGATCGCAGACTGAACAATGGCCCGGTCCTTCGGGAGGGGCAAGCCGGTAACGTCGCAAGAACGGGACGCCCGAGAGGAGTCGAGAATGGCAAAATCGCTGTACACGGCCCGAGCCCATGTGGTGGGCGGCCGGGACCAGGGTCACGGAGTGACCAATGACGAGGCGTTGGATGTCCAGCTGCGCACTCCCGTCGAGATGGGCGGTGACGGTGGAGGTACGAATCCTGAGCAGCTGTTTGCCGTGGGCTACGCCGCGTGCTTCGAAGGAGCGCTGGGCGTTGTCGGGCGTCGAGAGCAAGTTGACCTCGGGGCCGTTTCAATAGATTCGGAGGTCAGCCTGATCACCACCGACGAACCGCGGGTTCAATGTGGCCGTGGGACTCGATGTCTCACTTTCTGGAATTGCCGACCCCGAGCGCGCGCGTGTCGATTGTCGCCGCAGCTCACGAGGTGTGCCCCTACTCCAACGCAACGCGTGGCAACGTCGACGTGACCCTGAAGGCCAACGGCCACTCGGTCCCGACCGCAGAGCCTGGAGACAGCTGACCATTCCGGCCTCTGAAGATATGGAGTCAGAGATGAACGCCAATGATCCAGTGGCCACTCCCTCCGGTCATACCGCCGAAGGGGGAGTCCTTGTCGGCAACGCCGACGCACAGAGGGACATGGTCCTCTTCGAGGACCCACAGTGCCCTTACTGTCGGCAGTTCGAAGAGCTCAACGGAACTCTCATCACGACAGCCTTGGAGGCTGGTGAGCTGGCCGTCGAGTACCGCATGCGCTGCTTCCTGGGCCCAGAGTCGGTGCGGGCCGACAACGCGCTTGCGCTCGCCGCGGAGACCGGTCGCTTCGACGAACTCCGGCACGCGCTGTTTGCGGCACAGCCCCCCGAGGGAACCGGAGGGTTCACGACCGAGGACCTTGTGCGTCTGGGCGCAGCCATGGGGCTGACCGACTCGGAATTCGTCTCCGGTGTGCGAAGTGCCCGTTATGCGAATTGGGTGCTGAGGCGAGAGGCCGTCTACCAAGCAGAGGATCCGCAGGGAACACCAGCTGCGCGGCTGAACGGCAATCCGATGGATTCCCGTGTGCTCTTCGACCGGCTGGCATTCGAGACCGAGCTTCGCGGCTAGACGTGTCGGGGCCACAAGTGAGGTACCGCGCTCTTTGGCGGCTTCGGAAGACCGTGCGAAGAGATGGCGCGAGCTCCTCACTCCCTTCCCAGCGCGGGGGCGCAGGTCACGCACACACCAACGCCGAGCTGGTCGAAGCAGCCCGCGCACAGATCGCCGAGCTGACCTCCAAGCAGGCCGACAGGAGGTGACGCCGGAAGACCGACCGTCCGAAGCTCGGATCTTCGGCACCTCGGCCTGACGCCAAACAGCTGGGCATGCGCCCGTGCCCTACGCGTCCACGGATGACCGCTGACGGATGGCCGGGTCGGTAGATCGCTACGACCGGCCTGGCTGCTGAGACGGTTCGCCCGGACCCGCTACGGTGGGCCTGTGAGCAGCCTGCGAGTGCCCGGTGGTGTGGTGCACGAGCTTCCGGGAGACATGCGCAAGGCGCTGATCTCCAACCCCACGGCACTCGATGCCTGGAAGGACATCACGCCTCTGGCCCGCAACGAGTTCATCTGCTGGGTCGAGGATGCCAAGCAGGAGATGACCCGGGATCGCCGCATTCGCCGGACCCAGGAGGAGTTGGAGGAGGGCCAGCGTCGGCCCTGCTGTTGGCCGGGGTGCAAGCACCGCGAGCGCAACGGCAGATAGCAGTCAGTCGGCTCCGAGTTCGTCACGATGGCGGAGCTTGGACGAAGGTCCCCGCGGTCGCCCCGAAGCCGGCTCAGGCGCCGTCCCCGGAGCGACTGCCCTCAGCCGGTGAGTCGGCACCGCCCGCCACTGCTCCATGACCTGCATGCAGGCGAGCCCGTCGGCAAACGACGGCCCGATCGGCTGCCCGGTGAGCACCGAGTCACGGATCGCCGCCGCCCAGGTGGTCATCGCTTCGGCGTGGGGATCGCCCGCCCGTGGCTCGTACTCCAGTTGCTCCGTCGATCCGTCCCTTCGGCGAACCACCACACGAGCGTCCCCGATGTTCTCGATCGCACCCTCCGAACCGAGAACGACGATGCGCGGGGTTACCGAAACTCCTGCCGCAAACGAGGAGTTGACCGTCGCCGTGGCTCCTGAGCGAAGCCCGGCCCAGCCGGCGAAGGCATCCTCCGCATCGCATCGCTGCATCGTCCCATCGGCGTCGGGGCGCTCGATGACGTTGATCCACGTTGCCGCCCCCGCCTGGGTGATGTCCCCAAGCAACCAGCGAATGAGGTCGATGGCGTGGGAGCCGAAGGCTCCGATCCAACCACCTCCCCGGGACCGATCGAAGAGCCATCCCCACGGGCGGAGAGGGACGCGTGATCCTGAGGTGTATGCGGTGTACGCGAGATGCTCCGGCGTCCCGATGGCACCCGACGCGAGCAGCTCTGCCATCGCCAGACGTGCAGGTTGACAGCGGAATTCGAAATTCAGGAAGTTGGCGACCCCGCTGGCGTCGGCAGCCTCGACCATGGCTGCCGCTTCGTTGACCGAGACGCCGAACGGTTTCTCACACAACACGGCACGACCGGCGTCGATCGCCCAGGTGACGTGATCTGCGTGGAGGAACGGCGGCGAATGGACCGCGACGAGGTCAACCCGCGACCGACAGAGCGCGAGTACGGACGTCGGATCGCGGGCGGTGACGACATCGACCACCTCGCATCCAGACTCCCGGAACGCGCAGGCGACACGGGAGCCGAATCCGGTCCCGATAACGCCGACCCGCACCTGTGTCATCGGCGGACAGCGGCGACGAGCACGGCGAGACAGCGCTCCCAACCCTCACGGTGGGAGGCTTCTTTGTCCTCCGGGAGGTCGCGGTGGGTGAGAGTCACGATCGTGTCGTCGCCGGCGGCGACGAGCACAACCTCCACCGTGCTGCTCCCGGGCGGCAGGATGGCGTCCTCGGGGATGCCCCAGGTGAAGACCACCCGGTGGGGCGGCTCCACCGCGACGTAGCTGCCGCGGGCGGCGGCCCCGCCGATGTCGACGGCGAACGTCCCACCCGGTCGGGCGTCGAGATCGGCGCGCTCCCCGATCCAGGTGACCATCAGCTTGGGGTCGGTGAAGTAAGGGAACACCACCTCGGGAAGTGCGGCAATGCGCACACTGGTGCTGATCACGTTGGTCGTCTCCTCTGTGTTCTGGGGTGGTCTCGTTCGACGGACTCTTTCAGGCGTCCGAGGGCATCCGGCCAGAACTCGTCGAGCAGGGTGCGCAGCGGCTGGAGCGACTCGGACCGCAAAGAGTAGAGCCGGCGGGTGCCCTCCCGGCGCTCGGCCAACAGCCCGGCCCGCTTGAGGACGGTGAGGTGCTGGCTGACGGCTTGCTGGGTGAGGTCGAAGTGGGCAGCGATCTGTCCGGCGGGAAGCTCGGCGTGCTGGACCATCCGCAGGATCTGGCGCCGATGAGGATCGGCCAGCGCCCGCAGGACCGCGTCGGGCCCAACGGGCGCCGCCGGCTCGTCGGGATCGGGCGTCATCGGTGCTGTCTCACGGAGCGCGACCTCCGCCGTCCAGGCTTGCTCAGTTGACGGCGTGCTCGGCGCGCCAGGCTGCGAGGCGCTCGACATCGGCGGGCGCGTTCGGGCTGCCGGCGCCCCGGTCGACGTAGTCGACGTAGCTGGCAAGGTGGCGCGTCCACCCGCCTTGGCACATCTCGAAGCACTCGAGACTGGGGTTGAGGCCGTGGTGCTGGAAGCGCAGCTCGGTGCCGGCTTCCACGGGCTCGAGATCGAAGGTGATCGAGGTTCCGACCCAATCTGGGGCTGGCTCGCAAACGAGCACGCTCCAGCGGACTCGCGACGGCCGGTCGGCCTCGTCGACCCGCATCACGACCTCCTGATCGCCCATCAGGAAGCGCAGCGTCTCGCCGGCGTCGGCGCCGCCGCCGGCGGGGGTCCACCAGCCGGTCAGGTCGTCGATGTCGGTCAGCGCCGAAAACACGAGGTCGGGGCCGGCGGCGAAGGTCTTCGTCGAGCGGAAGTCGTCGGTGAGGGTGGGAGTGGTGCTCATAGCTGGATCCATTCTCAAGGTGTAACTTGTACAAGTAATTACTTGTACTATAGGACTCACTCGGGCATGTGTCAAGAACGGCGGCACGAGCCGGTCGCGGACACTCGGCTCGGCGCAGCTCGTTCGGAGTCGAGCGAGTAGTAGCACCACGGGAGGCTGTTCCGCCTGTTCTCCGTGCATAGATCGACGAGTACCCGTCCGATGGTGAGCGTGCCGACTCCTAGGACACGATCTCGACGCAGCCGTCCGTGCCATTGACGCGGATCCGCTGCCCATCTCGGATCAGCCGGGTGGCTTGCTCCACGCCCACGACGGCCGGCAAGCCGTACTCGCGCGCGATCACTGCGCCGTGGGTCATCAGACCCCCCACCTCTGTCACCAGGCCAGCGATCGCGACGAACACCGGCGTCCAGCTCGGGTCCGTGTAGGCGGTGACCAGGATGTCGCCTGCTTCGAGATGGGACTCCGCCATGTCCAGGATGACGCGGGCCCGTCCCTCGATGGTCCCGGCGGAAACCGGTACGCCGACCAGCGCGCCGACCGGGACATCGACGCGTCGGTAGGACCCGGCGACCACCTCGCCATCCGACGTGAGCACCCGGGGCGGCGTGAGCGCTTGATACGACCTGAACGCGTCCTTGCGCTGGTGGACGAGCAGGTCATCCACTTGGTTCGAGCGCACCACGTCGTCGATCTCCTGGAACGTGAGGTAGAAGATGTCCTCCTTCTCACGGAGCACGCGGGCCTGCACGAGGCGCTCGGCCTCCTTCAGCAAGGCCTCCTTGTAGACGAAGTAGCAGCTGACCATGCCGTACTTCGGATACTCCCGGTACCCGATGAAGGTTCGGACCCGATCGATCATCCGTTTGGTGTCCTCGGCCTTGCGCTCCCCCTCCGGCAAGTCCGCCAAGCGCGCCAGTAGCTCCTGTTCCTTCTTCGAGGCCTCCTGCCGACCTTGTTCGAAGCGCCGCTCTCCGGTGCCCGGCTCGAAATTCTTGATGTTACCGAGGATCATGGGCACGAGCGTGGTGGGGCGTTCGCTCCAACGTGGCCTCGTGATGTCGATCTCACCGACGCAGCGCATGCCGTACCTGTCGAGGAAGGCCCGGATGGCGTCCCGGGCCTCCCGCCCACCGTCGAGCCTGGGCAGCTCGTCCAGGAAGCCATCGTCCTCGACGTTCTGCAGGAGAGCCACCACGTCCGGATGCGGACGGATCGCGTCCGCGACGTCCAGGAGCGCCAGACCCATTTCAGAGGTGACGTTGTGGGGGACGGACTGCGTGAGCGTGTCTGCCGCGTTCTTCTCCCCCAGCCACGCCTCCAGCTGCTCGTTGAGCCACCACGTGGCCTCCATGGCCGACATGAACACCTGGTGGCTCTGCGGATCGAAGAGGATCCGCTTCAGCTCCTGGATGTCCGCCAGAATGAACTCGGTCAGGGCCGGTCCGGACTTGGTTGCGATGTCGCGCTGCAGTGCGGCGATGGACGCCTGCGTGGCCGCGATCAGCCCGGCGACGATGGCCGGATCGGTCTCGAGTGGGGCGGGAGCGCTACCGGCCGGTGGACTGTGCTGACCCTCGTCCGGGATCGACGGGATGAAGTCGTCGCGTCCCAGGACGGTCTCCAGCGCGTCCCTGGTCAACGGATCGCCCCTCCCCATGACTTCCAGGAGGCTCGCACGGCTGCTTGGGTACACCAGGCGCTGGGTGACGTCGACAAACAGCCTCCCGCCGGCCTCGTACATACGCGGGAGAGCTGTCAGCTGCCACATGGAGATCCCCAGGGGCTTCATGGCGTCGGTCATCATCTGGCCGTGCCCGACGGAGACGAAGACGTGGTTCCCTCCGTCGTCCGTCACGGGAATGGGGAACAGCGTGGTGATCGGCCGGCTCTGGACGATCTGGAACCCGTCGTCGACCAGGCACCACTCGATGTCCTGAGGATGACCGAAGTGCGCCTCGATCCGCCGGCCCAGGTCCGCGAGCCGCAGGACCTGTGCGTCCGTCAGAGCCGGCTGCTCCTGACGCGCCGGTTCGATCGCCAGTTCCAGCGTCCCGCCTGCCGACGCGGCGTGGATTGCGAGCTGCTTGGTGGCGATTGCCTTGACGACGATCTCGCCGTCACGCACCTTGTAGACGTCCGCGTTCACCCGGCCGGAGACCAGGGACTCGCCGAGGCCGAAGCAGGCCTCCACGGAGGCGACCTTCCGGTTGGACGTGACGGGGTCGGCCGTGAAGAGGATGCCGGCCGCCTGCGGGAAGACCATCTGCTGCACGACCACGGCCATGTGGACCAGCCTGTGGTCGGATCCGTTCCCAATGCGGTAGGTCACGGCCCGCTCGGTGAACAGGGAGGCCCAGCACCGGCTGATGTGCTGGAGGATCGCCGCCGACCCGATGACGTTCAGGTACGTGTCCTGCTGGCCTGCGAAGGACGCGGTCGGCAGGTCCTCCGCCGTCGCGCTGGAACGGACAGCGTAGGCAGCTTGCTCGCCGAGGCGGGAGACCGAGCGGGTGATCGCCGCCGCCAGATCGTCAGGTATGGAGGTGCCTTCGAGGATCCGGCGGATCTCCATGCTGAGCGTGCGGATCGCCTCCCGGTCATCTGGGTTCAGGCGCGACAACCGATCGAGCGGATCGTCGATCGACGGCGCTTCCGCCATGATCCGCCGGAATGCATCCGTCGTCACACAGAAGCCAGCCGGTACGTGGATGCCTTCGATCCGCGAAAGCTCTCCTAGGTGCGCGCCCTTGCCGCCAACGACCGCAATCTGCGTCCGGTCGATCTCCTCGAAGGCGAGCACGTAGTTGCCCATCCGTCCGCCACCCTTCTGCCCCTCGGGCCTCTCTCATTCCGACTGTCGGTCGATCGGCCGCTTATGGCCCGGCTCGTGGCGTGCATTGTCAGCACAGCAGGGGTCCTTGCAGCAAGACCCCCACCCTCGTGTACGCTGGAAATGGCGGGAAAGATCAACCAGCTCAGATGCCGCGGTAACGGCACGAAGACTGAGCATCGGATTTTTCTGGAACGTCAACCGACCTTCGGGCACCGTGGGGGTCACCACCCGACTGAGCCGGATCTGTCCGACACCGAACCGCTCGTCGCGGCCTCCTCCGCTTCCCCACCATCGGCATCCAGACGGTCGCTCGACTGTCGATCCTCCGCTCCGCGAGCGATGCGATGGTGATGGTTGGCGGACTCGACTTCGGTCGGTCAGTGCCGTCGTCGTGCCGGGGAAGTTATTCGATGAGAGATCGGTTTGCCGCTCTACTCACACCCCGACATACTCTCGGACATGCCCCGGTTCTTCGATGAGCGGCAGTATTCGGTCGTGCAAGCGGCATGCGCCCGCTTGATCCCGACCGACGAGGACCCCGGGGCGACCGAAGCGGGAGTGGTCGATTACATCGACGGGTTCCTCGGCGCCTTCGCCAGCGATCCCCCTCTGATCTGGGCGGGAGGGCCGTTCTCGGGACGGTTCGGCGGCGCCCCCGGCTTCGCCACCTTCCACCGGCTGGCTCCGCGCGACGAACTCGCGTGGCGCACGCGGATCGAAGGCTCGTTGGGCATCCCCGAACGCGAGCGGCTCGGACCAGTGAGGGGCCTCCAGGAACGCTACCGAGAGGGCATCGTCGCTCTTGGCGAGGACTTCATCGAGCTGTCCGGTGAGGAACAGGACCGGCGGCTGAAGAAGAACCGCGAGTTCACCGCGCTTCTCTACGGCCACGCATGCGAGGGGATGTACGGTGCGCCGGAGTACCTGGGCAATCGCGGCTTGGTCGGTTGGCACAACATCGGATGGGACGGTGACGTCCAACCGAGGGGTTACACCGACGAGGAGGTCACCCAGCCGTGAGCCGCGACTTCGACGTCATCATCGTGGGTTCCGGTCCGGGCGGCTCGACTGCGGCCGATGTGCTCACCGCTGCAGGCCGGTCCGTCGTGATCTTCGAGCGAGGGCGGAACCATCTGATCGACCTCGAGAACCCGAATGAACTCCTCTACGAGTACTCCAACGACGAGATCAAGTTCTGGAGCCGCCACTTCCTGGGGCCAGACCCGTGGCTCGAGCCGAGAACCTTCCGCCTCCGCGAGGAGGATGGCGACCGGCTGCACACTGGTGAGGTCAACAATCTGCCGGCCACCGTTGGCGGGGGAGGCGTCCACGCCGACGGCAAGCTGCCGCGCTTTCGGGAAGACGATTTTCGAGTCCTCTCGGAGCTCGGGCCGGTGGAAGGGGCCACCGTCGCCGACTGGCCCATCGGCTACGACGATCTCGAGCCGTACTACGCCGAGGCTGAGCGCGCCGTAGGGGTCGCAGGGGACGCCGAGGCCAATCCATTCGCACCGTGGCGCTCGGATCCCTACCCGATGCCCCCAGGGGCCCCCATGTATTGCGCCGTCGTAACCTCCGCGGCTGCCGAGCGGCTCGGCTACCACCCGTACCCCGCTCCGACGGGCTGCAACTCCGTCCCCTACGATGGCCGGCCTGCCTGCAACAACTGCGGCTTCTGCGCCTTTTTTGGCTGCCCCATCCACGCCAAGGGCGACCCGGTGGCCCTCCTCCGGCGCGCCCTCCTCTCCGGTCGGGCCGAGCTCCGTCCCGACTCGTTCGTGAAGCGGATCATCGTGGCCAACGGCCGGGCCACCGGCGTCGAATGGATCGACGCCGCCGGCAGCACCCACACCGAGACGGCCGCGCATGTGATCGTCGCCGCTGGGGCCATGGAGACCCCACGGCTCCTGCTCCTGTCTGGCCTCGAGCACCCGATGATCGGGCGCAACCTCATGTTCCACTTCCAGACCCTCACGTTCGGCCAACTGCCGATGCGGGTCCACGCCCATAAAGGCCGCTCTGTGACCCACACCCACGACGACCACATCATCGTCGACGAGGCGGCCCGGGCCGCGGCCGCCGAGGCCGGTCTGCCCTGGTTCAAAGGCGGCCTGGTCGAGCACGGCGGGGCGGCCCATCCCGTGCTCGAGGCCAGAATCTATCCGTGGGGATCCCGACACAAAGACGGGATGCGTGAGTCGCCCATGCGTGACCATCTGGTCGGCTTCACCATGCAGGGGGAGGACCTTCCTCAGGCCATCAACCGCGTCGACCTCGACCCCAAGATCCGCGACATCCACGGCCTTCCTGTGGCCCGCACCACCTACCACCCGCACCGCCACGAGTTGGCGGCTTCGGCCTACTACGCGCCCAAGCTCGAGGCCATCCTGAAAGAGGCTGGGGCGCTCTGGTCCCAGAGCACGACCTCGCCTCGCCTGAGTACCGACTTCCTCGAGGGCCTGGACGCCGACCTCATCGAGCGCCTGGACACCGGCGTCATCGAGGGATTGCAGGAGATGCCGAGCATCCCGACGTCGCGCCACGTCGTGGGCACGGTGCGCATGGGGACCGATCCGGCGACCTCGGTCTGCGACGAATGGGGGCGGCTCCACGACGTCCCCAACGTTGTCATCGCCGACTCCTCGCCCTTCCCGACCGCGACCGGCTACGGCCCAACGCTGACCCTGGTCGCTCTGTCGATCCGCAATTCGCGCGCCCTCACCACTTGACTCCGCAACGACGCGGCTCGATTCAAGATCAACTTCGCCAGCTCTACCGGGGTCTGACAACCCAGGGTGCTGGTGTGAGATTCCGGCTCATACGTAGCAGTGCGTTGTCGCCAAACAGCGTTCCTAACAGCGGCATCAGGTATTCTTCGCAGATTGTCCCGCACCGACAGGCGGGCTGACGGGAAAGCGAGCTAGCCATGGCGATTCGTCGATCGGGCCGGAGGCGTACGGATGTCGGCGGTGGTTCCGATCGCATGGGTCGCAGCGGCCGGGCCTGGCACCCGCTGTTGGGTGGAACTGTGACGATCTGCCTCGGGCTGACGCTGGTCGCATGCGGCGGCACCAGCACCCCCGCAGCGACACAGTCAGGCATCAATCCCAACGGGGTACTCAAGTACGGGATCGACCTGAACAAGGAGTTCGACAACACGTTCAATCCTGAACAGTCCCTCAATCCCTGTGGATTCGCGGTCCTGTCGAACATCTACGCCTCGGGCCTGGGCATCACCAACAGCGCCTTCGTCCCGAACGTCGTGGCGAGCTGGTCGTCGACCCCCAACACCGTGACCCTCCACATTCGGCCCGGTGTGGTGTTCTCAAACGGCGACCCGGTCGATGCGAACGCCATCAAGGCGAGCCTGCTCTATATGAGGATGAGCCCCCTGCTGACCACGCTGACCGCGATTTCGACAATTGACGTGGTCGACCCGCTCACCCTCGTGCTCAACCTCTCCAACCCGATCCCGGGAGACGTCATCCAGGCGATGTACCACACGGACGGCACCATCGTGGACCCGGCCACCATCAGCACGGACGCGACCAAACCGATCGGAGCTGGTCCCTTCGTGCTCAATAGCTACCAGCAGGGTTCCTCGATCAACCTGGTCGCCAATCCCAAGTATTGGAACAAGGGGCAGTACAAGCTCGGAGGCGTCGACTTCGTCCAGGTCTCGGTCGGCCCCCAGACCATCGGGGCGCTCGAATCCGGCGCCGTCGACATGGCGACACTCGAGCCCAACGATGTTGCGCAGGTCGAGGCCCAACCCAACCTCGCGGTGACCGTGGGCCAATCGTACGACTACGTAGACCTGCAGATGCGGCAGAACAACGGGCCCTTTACCAACGCGAAGGTACGGGCGGCGCTCGAATACGCGGTGGACCGCAGCGCCCTCAACAAGGCGGTGTACAACGGCCTTGGCGAGCCGGCGTACCAGCCCTTCCCGTCCTGGTCCCCCGGGTACAACAAGGCGGTTGGCAACATGTACACCTACCAGCCTGCGAAGGCCAAGGCGATGCTGCAGGCCGCCGGCTATTCCAAGGGCGTCTCGTTCACCCTCGTTGTGCCGTCCGGTGACCCCTCGTTGGGCCAAGCTTCCCTGATCATTCAGCAGCAGGCCCAGGCGGCGGGGTTTACGGTCAACCTGCAGCAGGTGGACCCAGCAGACCTCCTGACCGATGTGTACATCAAGGGTCAAGGAGACGCCGTCCTGAGCGAGCAGCTCTCGAACGGGCCCGACCTGGCCAACAACTTTGAGGACGAGTTCCTCCCGATCGGCTTCCTGACCCAGCATTTCGGGACCGCCAATCCAGCGCTCGCTCCGTATATCACGCATGCCCTCAACTACGTCACGGCCCAACAGCAGGCGGCGGACATGCAAAAGGCCGGTACCCTCGCCATGGCGATCGGCGCCGAGGTTCCACTCGTTTTCCAACCCTCGCTCGTTGGCTACAACAAGGACGTGGTTGGCGGGACGGTCCAGGCCCCGATCGGCCAGTGTCATACCGATCTGACGGGCATCTACATCAAGAAGTAGGCCGCCCTCGGGAACCGCGGGCTCGCCGGAAGGGGGCATTTCATCTTCTGTTCACACCTCGGCGGCGGTTCTCAATATGGGCTCAGAACGACTCATTCCACGCCGGCATCCGCCACCAACAAGTCCTTGGTCTTTCTCATCCCGTGGGTGCAGGGCTGACGTCCGCCAATGGCGTCTAGCAACTCTTCGCTGGTCTCGTTCATAGCGAGACGGCTGCTCATCACCATCCCCCTGCTGCTGCTCATCTGTCTGGGGGTCTTCAGCCTGATCTTCCTGATCCCGGGGGACCCCGCGCTGACCCTGGCCGGCGGGGCCCACGCCACCCCGGCAGAGGTGGCCAAGATCACCCGCCAGCTCCATCTCAACGAGCCGTTCTTTGCACAGTTCTGGAACTGGCTGTCAGGCGTGCTCCACGGCCACCTCGGGAATTCGTTGTTCCAGAACGAGAGCGTGGCCTCGGGCATCGCCCTTCGGTTCCCAGTCACCTTCAGCGTGGCGGTCGGTGGGATGTTCGTCGCCATCGTGATCGGGGTGCCCACCGGCATCGCCGCCGGGGTGAAGCCCCGTTCTGCCACCGACAGGGTGGTGACGGTCGGAAGCAGCCTTGGGGTAGCCATCCCAGATTTCTGGCTGGCAATGATCCTGGTGGTGATCTTGGCGATCAACCTCCATTGGCTGTCGCCCATCGGCTACGTGAGGTTCACCACCTCACCTTCGGCGTGGGCCCAGCACCTGATCATGCCGTGGCTGGCGCTCGGGATCGGCGGGGCGGCCACCATCGCTCGGCAGATCCGGGGATCGATGATCGACACCCTCCAGCAGGACTACATGCGTACGGCCGTGGCCAAGGGTCTCCCTCGGCGCATGGTGATCGGCAAACACGCCATGAAGAACGCCCTGAGCCCGGTGGTCACGGTCGTCGGCATCCAGTTCGCGTACCTGCTGGGCGGCACCTTCATCATCGAGCAGATCTTTTCGCTGCCGGGACTCGGGACGTACATGCTCCAGGCCATCAGCGAGAAGGACCTGCCGGTCATCCAAGGCGTGGTCCTGGTCACAGCCCTGTTCTTCGTTCTGGTGAATCTCATCGTCGACATCATCTACGGGATGCTCAATCCCAAGGTGCGCCTCGGTTGACATCACTGCTGCCTCCCGGGGACACCGACCCCTTCGTCCTCGTGGACCAGATCCATGATGAGCGGACCGAAGAGAGGTCCGCAGACGTCGAAACCGACCGTCCCGAGCGGCTGTGGCGCCGGTTTATCCGAGATCCCTTCGCCGTCGGCGCGCTCGTGTATCTGATCTTGGTGACCGCGGCGGCGATCGCCGCGCCGTTGATCGCGCCGTACAAGCCGAACTTCGAGGACCTCAACGCCCTCCACGCTTCGCCTTCAGGAGCGCACTGGCTCGGCACGGATGACCTGGGGCGGGACATCTTGAGCCGCCTCATCTGGGGCGCCCGCGTCTCGCTGCGGGCGACCTTCGAGATCGTCAGTATGGCCATCGTGGTGGCCCTCCCGATCGGATTGATCGCCGGATACTTCCGGGGTTGGTTCGACACGACCGTCATGCGGCTGATGGACGCCCTCTTCTCCTTCCCGCCTCTGGTCCTGGCGCTGACCGTGGCGGCGCTGCTGGGTGCCAACTTGAACGACGCCGCCATCGCCATTGCCGTGGTGTTCGTCCCGAGCTTCGTCCGGTTGATCAGGGGTGAGGTCATCTCGGTACGCGAAGAGACCTACATCGAGTCGTCGCAGTCCCTGGGCTCAGGCCCGTTCCGGTTGATCCGGTCACACATCTTTCCCAACGTCGCCTCACCCGTGGTCATCCAGGTGGCTCTGGCCCTGGGTTTCGCGCTCCTCGCGGAGGCCGGTCTGTCCTTCCTCGGCCTCGGAGCCCAGCCACCGACGGCCAGCTGGGGAAACATGCTCAGCGAGGCCTACCAGTTCATCTTCGCCGACCCCACTGCGCTCATCTGGCCGGGGTTGGCCATCACCATCACGGTCCTGGCCTTCAACCTGGCTGCCGACGGCCTGCGCGACGCCCTGGGACGTGAGCGGGCCATCTCGGCCAAGCGCGCCCGACAACTCGGTCGCTGGCTGCGAGGTCGCCTGGTGCGTTCGGGGTCCACGCCGGAGCCGGCCACCGTCGGTGCCGTAGGAGTCCGGGAGACTGCGATGGCGGCACCCGCGACAGATCCGGTCAGCGCGGCGGCGTCGGTCGCAGGGTCCGCACCGCTCCTCGCCGTGGAGCACATTCGGGTCGAATTCAACATCAAGGGGGAGTGGCTCCCGGTGGTCGAGGACGTATCCTTCGAGGTCCATCCGGGCCGGACGATCGGTCTTGTCGGGGAGAGCGGCTCGGGCAAGACCGTCTCGGCGCTGGCAGTCATGGGACTGCTCCCGCCCGGTGGCCGACTTGCCACCGGCAGCGTGGGCTTTGGCGGACGCGAACTGACCGCGATGGGACCGAAGGAGCTGCGCAAGCTCCGGGGTGCGGAGATCTCCATGATCTTCCAGGAACCGATGACCAGCCTGAACCCGGCGTACTCGGTCGGCAACCAGATCGCCGAACAGGTCCGGGTCCACAACGGACTCAGCCGCAAGGAGGCGTGGGGGGTGGCGGTCGAGATGCTCGACAGAGTCGAGATCCCAAATGCCGCCAAGCGAGCGCGCGAGTACCCTCACCTGTTCTCAGGAGGCATGCGCCAACGGGTGATGATCGCTATGGCCCTGTCATGCCAGCCCAAGCTTCTGATCGCCGACGAACCTACGACGGCGCTCGACGTGACCACCCAGGCACAGATCATCGACCTTCTGCGGTCCCTGCTCGAAGAGCAGTCGATGTCGATGATCTTCGTCACGCACGACCTTGGAGTGATCGCCGACGTCGCGGACGAGGTTGTGGTCATGTACGCAGGCCAGATCGTTGAGGAAGCCCCGGTGCGCGCTCTCTTCGGCCGGCCTCGCCACCCCTATACGGAGGCGCTGCTGGCGTCGATGCCCCAGATGACCCCGACGGGGATGCCGCTTCATGCCATCCCGGGGAGAGTGCCGCGCCCTGACGAACTCACCGAGTCCTGCCGCTTCCGCCTTCGATGCGACTACGCCGAGGACCGCTGCGCCGAGGTACCGGTGGCCCTGCGGTCGGTCCAGGCTGGTGGCTCCTCGGACCAGCAGCAGCTTGCCCGCTGCCTGCGCCAGGACGAGCTCCATCTCTGGCGCGGTGGCGAGGCAGGCAAGACCGTGGCCGTGGTCGTGGCCGTCGCCCCCGCCCCAGCCCCAACGGCCCCGACCCGCTCCTCCACAACAGCCCGAGAACCGCTCGTTCCCACAGACCTCATCAGCCCCTCTGACGCCAACGCCTCCGGCGAGCGGGCTCCCGACGACGAGGAGACCAGCCCCATCGGCCTCGCACTCGAGGTGTCGGGGCTCTCGAAGCTGTTCCCCATCCGTTCGGGCGTCCTCCGACGGGTCTGGGGCGTCGTCAACGCCGTCGACCAGGTCACCCTGGCTATCCCGACGGGATCCACGCTCGGACTGGTGGGGGAGAGCGGTTCGGGGAAGTCCACTCTGGCCCGGCTGGTCATGCGGCTGATCGACCCGACCGCTGGCACCGTCTGTATCGACGGCATCGACGTCACAGCGTTGAACGGCAGCGACCTGCGAGACCGCAGGAAACTCATGCAGATGGTCTTCCAGGACCCCTACTCGTCTCTGGACCCACGCCATACCATCGCCGACACGATCGGTGAGCCTCTGGTGGTGCACGCCGAGATGAGCTCGGCGGAGCGTACCGACCGGGTGGTCGAGCTGCTGGGGCAGGTGGGGATGGGCCGGTCCGCGCTCGAGCGGTACCCGCACCAGTTCTCTGGCGGCCAGCGCCAGCGGATCGCCATCGCCCGGGCTCTTGCGGTGCACCCGAGGCTGTTGGTTTGTGACGAAGCGGTCAGCTCTCTTGACGTCTCGACCCAGGCGCAAGTAATCAACCTGCTCCGGGATCTCCAAGCCGAGTTGGGGACCGCCTACCTCTTCATTGCTCACGACCTCTCTGTGGTTCACCACATCAGCGACCGGATCGCCGTGATGTACCTGGGCCAGGTCGTTGAGGAAGGCCCTGCCGAAGAGGTCTACTCTCGCCCCGCCCATCCCTATACCGCCGCGCTGCTGTCGGCCATACCGATCCCAGATCCCACCGGGCGCGAGAATCGCCACCGAGTGGTGCTCCGAGGCGAGGTCGGCGACGGCACGACCCCGTCCACTGGCTGCCGCTTCCGTGCCCGATGCGCCTACGCCATGGACGTGTGTACCTCTGTCGAACCCGAGCCGTACCAGACGCCCGCAGGTGTGTCGGTTCGCTGCCACCTCCACACGGAGGGCCCGACCTTGGCCGGAGAGACCGTGCTTTCGCTATCCGAGAAGGCGGCCGTGGCGAGGAGACCAGAGGCCACGCGCTAGGTACAAGGGCCTCGAGGTACAGGCCCGCTGCTGTCCATCCTGGCGAGACTTATCCGGGGAAAGAGTTGCGGCGTCTCGCCAATCTTGTCGCACAGTTCGTCAGCGCGCCGGTAGGCTATGCCGACGTCCACGGACGCCCAACCTCTGGTCAGGGTCAACGGGACCGCCCGGATCACTTGGAGAGCGGCCTCACGTCCGTCGTGCGGCACGCGAGTCCGGCAGCATGGCGATCAGGATCAGCGCCTCGTCGAAGTGCGCAAGTGCCTCGATGACTGCCGAGGCGCCGAGTGCAGCGATGCCGGCCAGTTGGAACTGATCGATTGCCTCGTCCGTCCGGCCCGCATCGCGGAGGTGCAGCGCCACGACCTGTGGGGGCTCGGTGCCCCTGCTGAGGAGCACGTTGGCGATCGCGTCGTGTGCCGAGCGCGACTCCTGCCGGAGGAGTGAACCTGCAGCCGCCTCCTGGATGAGGACGTGACGGAACTGCATCCCGTTCCCTTGGTAGACGACGAGCCGCGCGGCCCGCAGTTCAGCGATCGCGCTGTCGATGACCTCGCCGCGCAGGCCGCTCACTTCCATGATGACGCCCGGATCGAACCACCGGCCGTACGAAGCTGCGCACTGGGCAACTTCTCGAGCTGTCGGGCTCAAACAGTCGATGCGGGCCTGCAGGCAGGAGTACAACGAATCCGGGATGGAGGAGCCCTGTTCGAGGCCGCTCTCGAGCACGGATCGCGCCAACTCCTCGACGAACAGGGGCACGCCGTCTGCCTGTTGTACTACTGCCGCGGTCCACTCCTCGCCACTGAGACCCAAGGTGAAGGCGGCGAGCTGCGCCGCGTCGTCGGGACCGAGCGGGCCGAGCGGCACTCTCTCGAGGTCGCCCAAGTCATCGAGCGGCTGGGCGGGGGCGGGTCGTCACGAGGACGAACAAACGCTCATTGGAGCGTCGGGCGAGGAGCATCCCCAAGAGCTCGCGCGTCGTCGGGTCAATCCAGTGCAGATCCTCGACTACGACCAGCAATGGTCGAAGGCGCGCCTCGCCGAGCACGAGTGCAACGATCCCTTCGAGTGTCATGGCCCTCTGACGCTGCGGCGTCATGTCCGGCCGAAAGACCGCCGGTGAGGATACGCCGACGAGATCGGCGAGGAAGTTGGCGATGACCGGGTCGAACGAGGATTCTCGTCCAACCGCCGACGCGATGGCGGCAAGCCGCTCGGTGTCGTCCCCCAGGTTGTCGAGCGACCACAATGCCCGGAGGGCGCCCTTCGCCGAGTGGAGGGGGGTCGCCTGGTGATGGGGAGCACCGTGCAGTTGGATACACGTCCCGTCGCCGGAGACGAGCTCGCGGCCGTGGTGGGCGAGGCGGGACTTGCCGATACCCGGTTCGCCCTCGAGGAGGAGGGCTCGCGGTTCGCCAGCGGAGGCCTGGGCCCAGGCCTCGGCCAACAGCGCCTGCTCGGCGGCGCGCCCGACCATGACGGAGAGCCCTTGCTGCGCCCGCGCGGTGAAGCGCGAATCGACCTCGGCCTCGCCGGTGACGGCGTAGAGCCGTATCGGTTCAGAAGCTCCTTTGAGTTCGTGGAGGCCGCGGTCTTCGAGAGCGAAGAGACCGTCGACGAGGCGCTCGGTTCGTTCACTGATGAAGACGGAATTGGAGAGTCGGCCGCCGACTCGATCCGTGCGCAGATATTCGGGGTCTCCCCGAACGCCATGGTCTCCGTACGCTGGGTCTGTCCCGCATCACCCACCACGGTGAGCCCGGTGTGCACTCCGACCCGTACGGAGATGCGGTTCCCTCCTGCTGTGACATCGAGGTCACGAATCGCCGCCACCATGTCGAGTCCGGCTCTGACGGCCCTTACGGCATCGTCGTCGTGCGCGTTCGGATATCCGAAGTAGACGACGACCCCGTCACCGATCCATTGGGAGATATGGCCGTCGTGGCGTGCGATGGCGTCAGAGCACCTTGACGGCCTTGCGCTTGGCGGCCCGCACGTGGCCGGCGTATCCCCGGGACTCGGCGTCCGTCGGATAACCCGTGGGACACTTTGACGGGGCACACGAGAGCCTCCGGCTGGGAGGGCTCTGACCTGGGATTTCGATGCTGGGGTGTTCACGGAAGGGTCTGACCTGCGTGAACGCTCACTCCAGACGGTCCGTTTCGTACGCCCGATGCCGGATTTCATACGGACGGGCAAAAGTCCTGGCCAGGAGTGGGTTATGGCCAGTCGGATCTGAGCGTCGAGGTCCGTTCCTGGTTGACATCTGAACTACTTCAGATACTATCGAGCCCATGAAGACGGTGACACATCCCTACAGTGCATTCCTCCGTGGGCCTGGCAACATCCTCCCCGAGCTCGAGACCGCAGATGTCGTGCTGGAACGGCGGGACGAGGAAGATCTTGTCCTCACGAGCCAGCACCGGGCCGCGGCCCGTGAGGAGGGACTGGCAGTCACCATCCACCTCGTGCGAGAGGTGGTGTCTTCGCAGCCGGAGCTGCTGACCTCGCTGTTCTCCAGCGAGTTCCCCTGGCTCAAGTGGCTTCCTGCGGATGACCGCAGCACCGCATCGGAGGAGCTTCTTGCAGAACTCGAAGCATGTGCCTCCACTGGGATCCTCGATCCCTTCGTCCGCACGATGCGTGAGTGGCGGGAGACGGCCATGATCTGGAGCGATCCGGAGCTGGTCCGCAGACTGCAGGGATCGTTCACCTCCGATGGCACCGAGATCGCCCGACCTATCCCTTCCTGACCGGTGACCGCGTCGACCAAGCGAGGCGACAAGATCTCGCGCCCCGGTGGCTGGGGCATGGTGGCAGGAAGCAGTTCCGCAGGCAAGGGCTGGGATGACTTGTGCCGTCAGTACAAGCCGGCAGCTGACGAGGCGTGGGTGGCCATCTCCTCCGATCCACGGCGCCACTCAAGTCGTCAGCACCGCTTGAAGGGCGAGCTCGGTACCACCCAGGTCGACGGAGTGACGGTTGAACAGTGGCAGTACGAAGCCACGTCGGGCGCCAGAGTTCGTTACGCCATTGACGACGACAATCACAAGGTCGTGCTCACCGACGCAGGCACCGGGCACCCGAAGGACTCCGAACGCGTGAAGGGTCGTCGGCGCTAACTACTTGCTGCTCCGGGGCGCGCCGCTCCGCCCCCACTCACAGCTTCACTCGGCCGAGCCCACCGAGACCCTCCCCGCCTCGATCGCCATCGCTTGCCACGCCGCTGCCGGCGTCCTTCAGACTGTCGGGCGTAGCGCCTGGTGTTGCGAACAATCCTCAACCGAGCAGGGCTGTGGTGCGGGCATCCGAGTACGGTCGCCATCGTGAGGTTGTTGAGCGGGAGGTCGGTATCACTGGAATCAATCGGGCACTGGCGGTAGTAGTAATCGTCTGCGCGACCATGTTCGCCTTCCCGACAACAAGCGGCGCGACCGCGACCAACTCGGTCCCGTCAACCCCCGGCTATTGGCTACTCGGTGCCGACGGGGGAGTCTTCTCCTACGGCGCTCCCTTCTACGGCAGCACCGCACCGGTTTGCTTGCCGCCGGCCGGACTCTCGATCGACGACTGCGCCTGGGGGGGAAGCACCTCAACGCACCGATGGTCGACATCGCTACGGCTGACCCATCGGTACCAACCTGAGGAGTCGGTCGTCGCCTGGAAGAAGGCGCGCGCTTACCCGGCCTGATCTGATCGAGGCCTCCGGGCTCTGTCCAATGGCGCCCCGACTCGGCTCTCCCGCCGGTTCGGGGCGCTTCTGCATGTCCGGATACCCGACCATCCGCGCCGGCGTCCCTCACCGCGGGCATCCTGGGCCCAGACTGGCCCCCAGACGCCGAAAGTCCCGGCCTCTGAGTCCAGTGGACTCTCAGACCGGGACTTCCGATACTGCGTTGCGCCCACTTCCGTGAACGGCTGTTGGTGGCGGGGGCCCGATACTCGCGTTAGCTCCAACCGATTCCGCAACCGTGCCAGTCCGCGCCGTGCTCTGGCTGGACGACGAAAGTGTCGCCTGAGCTGGGTCGATGTATTCGCCGACGCAGTCAGCTCTCTTGCGAAGTTTCCGCTACCGAAGAGTGCCCAGCATCAGATCAACCCGAAATTGAGGTCGTCGAGGGTTCAAATCGGCGGAGCTACTCCAACCTCGGGTTCGGTTGGGGGCTGTAGCTGACTACTCAGAGACCAGCCACCGCTGGCGCACGAGAAAGTCGCGTTCGACCGCGTTGGTCGTGAGTTCGATGGCTCGGTCGTAGGCGCAGAGTGCCTCGTCGCGCCGACCTGCTCGTGAGAGAAGGTCGGCGTAGGCGGCGTGGTACGGCTGGTAGTTGTCGAGAGTGGCTGCGTCAATCTCGGCGAGAGCGGCGAGCCCTCCGGCGGGACCGTGGAGCTCCGCGACCGCCGCCGATCGATTCAGGGCAACAACAGGGTGGGGGCGCAGGGCGTAGAGCTGGTCGTAGAGGGCGATGATCTGGGACCAGTCGGTGGCTTCGGCGGTGGGGGCGTCGGCGTGCACAGCGGCTATCGCAGCCTGTATTTGGAATGGTCCGGGCTGGTTGCGGCGCAGACAAGCGCGCACTAGCGCATGGCCTTCGGCGATCAGCGTCCGGTCCCAGCGGGAGCGGTCCTGATCAGCGAGGCGCACCATGGTGCCGTCGGCGTTGCTGCGGGCGGGACGGCGGGACTCGGTGAGCAGCATCAAGGCAAGTAGCCCGATGGCTTCGGCCTCATCAGGCATCAGCTCGACGAGGGTCCGCCCGAGTCGGATGGCTTCGCTCGACAGATCGGTTCTCGTCAGGCTCAGGCCCGACGTGGCCGTGTGACCTTCGGTGTCGATCAGGTAGATGGCGGCGAGGGCGGATTCAAGGGGTCACTGCAACGACTTGGTGAGTAGGCAACGCTTCGTTGCCCCGACCAGGAGGTTGTAGATGGGTGTTCATCACATGACCCGTGAGCAAAAACAGATGGCCCGCCGTCTCAAGTCCAAGGGGCTGACGCTGACGGCGATCGCCAAAGAACTCAGCTGCTCGTTGCCGCTGGTGACGGCCAGCGTTTATGTCCAGGGTGATGCAGTGGGGAGGCCGGACCACTGGACGCCGGCGCCAGGTCGGCTCACCGCTGAAGAGCGTGAGGAGATCTTGTTGGGATTGGCCCGAGGTGAGTCGATGTCGGCTATCGCCCGCAGCCTTGGGCGTGCCCCGTCCACGATCACCCGGGAGGTGGCGGCCAACGGGGGAAGTTACCGTTATGGGGCCTGGAAGGCACACTGCCGGGCCGGGGCATCGACGCGGCGACCCAAGCCCGCCAAGCTGGACCACGCCCCCTTGGTCCGCCAGGTGAGCACCTGGCTCGAGGAGCTGTGGTCGCCTCAGGAGATCTCCGAGCGCTTGCGTCTGGACTACGCAGACGATCCGATGATGCAGGTGAGCCACGAGACCATCTACCAGTCCCTCTTCGTCCAGGGCCGCGGTGAGCTCCGTCGTGAGCTGGCCCGCTGCCTGCGCTCGGGCCGCACGGCCCGCCGTCGCCAGGGCCGAGTGGACAAGCGTGGAAAGAACCCGAACATGGTCATGATCAGCGAGCGACCCGCCGAGATCGAAGACCGGGCGGTCCCCGGACACTGGGAGGGCGACCTCATTATCGGGGCCGGCGGCAAGTCAGCTGTCGGCACCCTGGTCGAGCGCTCGACCCGCCTCGTACTGCTCTTGCATCTCCCAGAAGATCACGGCGCGGCGAGCGTCGAGGCCGCCATGCGCAAGGCCATCAAGAAGCTGCCTGACGAGCTCGCTCGCTCCATTACCTGGGACCAGGGCAAAGAGCTGGCCAACCACGTCAGCTTCACCGTGGCCACCGGCATCCCCGTCTACTTCTGTGATCCCCACTCGCCCCCCTTATCCGGCCAATCATTATCTCCTGCTTTGACCTGAACCCACAGAATCTAAGGAATGCGGTGAACGGATCCACCATTTGATTGGACGGTGGTGATACTTATGACGCATGGCCGGAAACAACAGCGATCATGAACTTGCAGTGGCGTCGAGCGATGACGGATGGGTCCTCATTGGGCCGGCAGCAGCTGAACTGTCGCTCGTCAACGAGTACCTGGGTTACCTGAGCGACCGTCGATACTCGCCACGGACCGTGCGTGCCTACGCGTTCGATCTGCTGCACTTCTGCCGGTGGCTGAGATTCGATGGAACCGCTCTCGATGCAGTGACCACCGATACGCTGCTCCGCTTTCTGTCCGCATGCCGAGATGCCGTGCTGCCGGGCCAACACGGAGACAATGTCGTCGACCTTCGTAGTGGACGTGCGGCTGGTTACGCTCCGGCCACGGTGAACCGTCGCATGGCGGCCGTCTCTGGATTGTTCAACTTCCGGGCGATGCGCGATCCGAAGATGACGAACCCGGTGCCTCGAGGGGCTGCAGCCCGCCGGACTTCCAAGGGCGAACGATCGGGCATGCTCGGCCACCTCGCCCGTCCCCGTTCGCGATCACAGCTGCGAGTCCGCGAACCTCGGCGTCTGCCCAGGGGACTCGAACGCAACGAGGTCCAGGCACTCCTCGCCAGCTTCCGGACGGACCGGGACCGTGCCATCGCCGGTCTCATGTTGTTCTCCGGACTGCGCAGCGCCGAGGTGCTCGGCCTCAAGATCGATGACATCGACATCGGGCGTGGTTGGGCTCGTGTCGTCGGCAAGGGTGACAAGGAACGCCGGGTGCCGATCGACCCTGACGTCGCCGGTCTGGTGCAGGCCTACTTGTTGGCAGAACGCCCCGAGACCACGGAGCGGGCACTCTTCGTCGTGGCCAAGGGCCCTCACCGGGGCCAGCCCCTCACCTATGAAGGGATGCGACGAGTCTTCCGCTACCACCGAGATCGTTCCGGAGTGCCCGCCGGTCACCCACATGCTCTGCGGCACAGCTTCGGAACGGCCCTGGCCGAAGCCGGTGTCGACCTGGCAGTGATGCAGGCGCTCATGGGTCATGACCACGTGGACTCGGCCGCCGCCTACATTCACCTGTCACCGCAACATGTACGCCGCGCCTATGACGATGCCCGGGCCCGGCAGCGTGCCAACGAGACGGTGCGCTGATGCCGATGCAGCCGTTGGCAGTGCCCGATGAGGCCATCCACCTCTACGAGGGCTTTCTCGAATGGCTCGACCGAAGGGGGGTGGGCAACCGGACATTCTGCTCCGGTGCCCGAAGTTTCCTCGTCTGTTTTCCCGATCCCCAGCACTGGGCGAACCAGCCGCTCACCGATCGCCTGGCGGTGGGGAGCCAGACCCGTCCGCTGCTCAACTTCTTGATGCTGCACGGCCATCTGCACCCTGGCTACGACTATCTGTTGGAGCGCAGGCTGCCCGGCGTATTGACCGAAGGCGCAGTGAGCCCGCTCGGCCCTGATCTGTCGGTCTTCCTCGATGCAGCCCGGCAGCTCGGCTATTCGACCCGAGCCAGGGAGGGGATGGCTTCACAGGCCGCGGCCCGACTCCTGATCGAGTCTGGACTTGGGCTCAACGACCTACGAGATGCGGACACGGAGGCGTTGGAGGCTGCCATCACCGAACGCGAGCGGCGCCATGGGCGGGACTACAAGCACTACCGGATCGCCCTCTACGCCACGCGGGCCGTCCTCTATCACCTCGGTAATCCTGTCTCCGAGGTTCCCCAGCGGTCGATCCCTGAGCGCTGGAACTGGCACCAGCATCTCTCCGGGGTCACCGAGGAGCTGCGCCAGTCGATGGCCGCCTACCTCGACCGACTGTCGGCCACCTTGTCACGCTCGACGGTGTCAGGGTCTGCCAGTGAACTCGCCCACTTCGGGCGCTTTCTCACCTCCACCGACCCGGAACTCACGAGCTTCGCTGGTCTGGATCGCCGGCGGCACATCGAGCCCTACTTGAGCTCCGTCGCATCGGCGACCAATCAGCGCACGGGTGAACCGGTCGCCATCTCGACCCGGAGGTCACGGATCCAGGTTGTGGGCCGGATGCTCGAGGCCATGGCCGAGTGGGGCTGGGAAGAGGCGCCGGACCGCCGACTGGTGTTCGACCGGGACAGCCCGCGCCTACCACGCCCCCTGCCGCGCTATCTCCCTCCCGACGAAGACCGGAGGTTGGCCGACGCGCTCGAGGCGTCGACCAACCGGCTCTATGCCGATGCACTCCTCTTGGCGCGGGCCACGGGCGTCCGGATCGGCGAGCTCCTCGATCTCGAGCTCGACAGCGTCCACGAGATCCCCGGCCAAGGGGCGTGGCTGAAGGTTCCGCTGGGCAAGCTCGCCACTGAGCGGATGGTCCCACTCGACGACGAGACGGTCTCACTGATCGATCGAATCGTGGAGCACCGCTCCCCGGGTCGCCCCCTTCGTCACCCACGGAGTGGACACCTGGTCGAGTTCCTGTTCACCCATCATGGCCGCCGGATCTCCTCGGGCACCTTGCGCGACGAGCTCAGGCGCGTGGCCGATGCCGCTGGGATCGGGCCGGTCGTCCCTCACCAGCTGCGCCATACCTTTGCCACTGCACTGGTCAACTCGGGGTGCTCGCTGCAGTCGCTCATGGCCATGCTCGGCCACGTCTCGGCGGAGATGAGCCTGCGCTACGGCCGCCTCTTCGACGCCACGGTGCGCGCTGACTACGAGAAGGCCCTCACGCTCGCCAAGGAGCGACTTGGCCCCGTTCTTCCCGACCGGACGGCGGTCGCTCTCGACACCGACTGGCGAAACGCTCCACTCATCAAGGCACGTCTCGCCGGCGGCTACTGTGTGCGGACGCTGGCTCAAGGCTCATGCGCCTACACCAATATCTGCGAGCACTGCCCGAACTACCGGTCAGACGCCACGTTCCTCCCGACCCTGCTCACCCAACGCGCCGACACTTCCTCGCTCGTGGCGGACGCCGAGGCCCGGGGCTGGGGTGAAGAGGCCGCCCGTCACCGGCGGCTGATCGACCGGCTCGACCGGCTCATCTCTGATGCGCAGTCGGCATGAGCGAAGATCTGGTCGTCCGAGTTGAATCCGCATGCGCACAACTGGTCGACGCCGGCGAGACCGTCACCTTCACCGCCGTCGCCTCACGCGCCGGGATCGCCAAGGCGACGATCTATCGCCGCCCTGAGCTCCGAGCGATTGTCGAGGAACGCAGGGCTGGTGATCGGGAAGCCCACACCTTGTCGGGAATCGTCATCGAAATCGATCATCTGCGGCAGGGTCTCGAAGCGGTAGCCGCCAGGGTCCGGCACCAAGAGGAAGAGCTTCGGGCGCTGAAGCGACGGACTGCCAGGAAGAAGTAGTCCCTCCGAGACGCCACGTCGAGGAACCTCCTGGGCCCAGATTGGCCGGTTAACCCTGGCAGCGGGGCTCCAACGAGAACACGAACGGGCTCTTGCGCCAATACATGCCCAAGAGCACCGACCTCTCCCAGCACAGTGCCGCCGATCTGGCTCGCATTCAGCGAAGCCTCAACGGGCGTCCTCGCAAGACCCTCGGATACATGAAACCATCAGAGAAGTTCGCCGAGCTCGTTGCGCTCACCGCTTGAAACCGCCCGGTCACGGTTATGCCATCACCCAAGCCGGCGGGACGAGCGTCGCTACTCCGTTATGGGCCGGCATCGTCGCCCTTGCCGACCAAGATGCAGGCCGGAGCTTGGGCTTCATCGATCCGGCCCTCTACCGCATCGGTCGCAGCGCGAGCTACCACCAGGCTTTTTACGACGTGGTCACGGGAACCAACACCGTGAACCTCGCCGGAGGGACCGTCACTGGCTACCAGGCCGCGGCCGGATGGGACCCGGTCACCGGTTGGGGCAGCCCCAACGCGCAAAGACTCGTCCCCCTTATCGCCCGCTATGCCGGCCGGTAATTTTGCTGTCGACCGCTCGCTAGCTGTCAGGGCGGAGACGGTTACCACTGCGGCGACTCCACAGCTGCGGACCGCAAGGCTTCTGCCTCCGTGTCGAGCGTTGCAAGTTACGTCTCGCGGTCGTTCGAGCGCGGTGGCGCACGGCTCTTCGACGCCGTGCGCGTCATTGCCGGCGGCGACGCTTTGCTCGCACCATCTGTCACCCGTCACCTCATCAGCGAGTTCGCCACCCGGCGTCGACCGAGCGATCCCACTGCCGGAGCACTCGGAACGCTGACTCCACGCGAGACCGAGATCCTGCGTCTAGTCGCCGAAGGGCTGTCCAACCATGAGCTCGCCGAACACCTCATCGTCAGCGAAGAACGGTGAAAACGCACGTCAACCACGTTCTCAACAAGCTCGGACGGCGCGACCGCACCCAAGCCGTCGTAGCCGCCTACGAAACCGGGCTCGTCATACCCAGACGACAAACCTAGGAAGCGTCCTGCCCCAAAGTAAACGTGTATCGACCGCCGTTCTGCGCCAGCAAGCCAGAAGTTCCTTGCGCTGGAGTAGCGCGGTGCTGACCGGGCCACGAACCCGAAGGTCTCTTCGTCGGTCTGTCTGCTTCGCAGCCCACCGGCCGATGAGACCACGATGCGATGCCGCTGGAGGCTTCGACCCTTTGCTCGCCGTAGCGCGGCAAGTAGCACAACGACTTCTTGATCAACACGTCCCGGACGGGCCCGACCCCATTCGGCTTTTTGCCCAGGATCGTCGCTACTTCCGAGGTGCGAACGGCGCTGGAACTGGCTTTGGCCATCGCTCGCGTGTAGGCCCGCTCCGCATCCGAGGTCGATCCGGTCCTGACCGTGAAGTACCCGTCGTCGAGCTGAGCGGTGATCACCGGGATGCTTCCGTCTACGTCCGGCATGGTGATCAGCCGAGGACCCAACCAAGCTCAGGTCTTCCAGGGGAGACAGCAGCTTGGCTTCGGTGCCTTCATGGGTCGATTCTGGTTTCGAGTCGAGGTTCTGGCCGGTGAGCCTCGGGCCATCAGTTGTCATCGAAGCCCGCAATCGGGTGATGCTCGAGGAGGAACTCGGCGAACAGCGGGACGGTGAAGTCGACCTGGCCCCGCCGAGGCGACCAGATAAGGCCCTTCTGGATGAGGCTGTCACGATGCGGAGAGGTCTGGCGCTGGTTCTCCGCTCCCCACGCCCGGGCCACCTCGGCAGTGGAGTACGGCGGAACGCCGAGCGAGGCCATCGCAGCCAGGTAGCGCTGCTCGGCGTCACTCGCCATCTCGAAGCGAGCACCATAGAAGGTGCGTGCGAGCTGTTCTTGAACCAGGTCGCGCACCTCCTCGACGTCGGCCGTGGTGATCGGCGCGGATTCCGCGGCGTTCCACAGCTCCCTCCCGTACTCCTGCAGGAAGTACGGGTAGCCGGCAGCCAGGCGCACCACCTCGGCGGCGGCGTCGGCAGCGAACTCCACCCCGAGCAGCGAGGCCGGCTTGACCAGCGCCACCCGTGCCTCGGGATCCCGTAGCCGGCCCAGCTCCCGATACTCGAAGAGCCGATCGGCATAGGGCTTCGCCCGCATCAAACGCACCTGCAGATCCGGCAGACCCGCCGCGGCCAACGCCACCGGCAGGGCGTCGCGGCTGACAGCCTGGAAGGCCATGCACACCGCCGCCAGCGAAGCGGCGTCGAGGTTGTGCATCTCGTCGATCAGGAACAGCGCGCCGCTCTGAGCGCTCGCTGCCGTCTGGCCGATCTCGCGCAGCAACTCGACAAGGTCCTGTTCTGGATCCCCCGAGTCGGCTACACCGGCGACGGCGTCGACGTCGAGTTTCAGCTGCACGCCACCCGGAGCAACCACGCTGAACGCCTTGACCACCCCGAGAGCCCGCTCGACCCGGTCGCGGATGCGGTGCCGACGGCTCATCTCCCGCAGCAACCTGGCGGCCATCTGGGCGAAGGTCGACCTGAAGTCGGGCTGGGAGCCGACCTCCTGCACGTCGGTCGTGGCCCACCCCGCTTCGGAAGCGAGGAGGTCCAGCTCCATGAGCAGCACGGTCTTCCCCACTCCCCGCAGGCCGTAGAAGATCCGGCTGCGATCGGCGCCCCCGGAGGCGAGGATCTCGATCAGCGAGCTGAACTCCTCGAGGTCCCGGTCCCGGCCGGCCAAATAAGGCGGTTTGCGGCCCGCTCCAGGCGTGTACGGATTGTCCCGCCGCTGCACGCCGCCCAGTCTAACACTGTCTAAGCCCGGGTAACCCTCCCTTAGAAACTCTTAGGGGACCGGCCACGGGCGCCTCGATCGGCGGAATCCGAAGCCACCCGCCGGTGGGTCAATCGAGCCAGCGGCATCGAGGTGGTCATTGATGGATATCACGCGCTCACCGTCATCCAGGCACGAAGCCCCAACCCGCCCCAGTTGCTTGTCGGCGAGACCGACGGCTATCAAGGGGGTTGGGGGGACGGGTCGCCCAGCACGGGCAGGCAATCTCCGCTCTCTTTGAAGCAGGCGGTGTGAGCAAGAAGAGTCGTCAGAGCAGCAAGGACTTGGGCATGAATCAGCGGATCGCTGATGAGGCCGCTGTCACTGATGTGATGAAGGAGCGCTGCGCCGCTCCCGCGTGACCGGCGTCGATGGGGCGCACGGACGCCGTCGTTGGAGCTGAAGATGGCGCGCAGTGCAGGAGAGGTCAAGAGTTCCCCTCGTCGTGGTGGACCGAGTGTTGACACACTCGAGGTTGCCAAACCAACCCAACCACGACGAAGGAGAACCCCTGTGGAAAGACAGTACGTCGGCATCGACCGATCAACTTCGGCGATTACGAGAGGCTCAGAAGACCAATACCCAGGTGTCCGGGGCATGGCGTGTCGATTCTGCTCTGGGGTCGTTAGAAGCTCGCACCGGTAAGAGCAGCATCCCGCTGGACATTGATCCAGACGACGTGCCCTTCTGAAGGGCCTTCTCGTAAACGACCGTCTGCGAGAAGGATGACGAGAAACCGTCGCGGAGGGCGACTGTGGCCGTCAGCTCCTGGACAATGCGGCGGAGATCAGATGGTGGTGAAACCCTGTTGTCAGGCTCGCCCTGACGGTGTAAGGTAATACCTGACACGCGGGCCAAACACCGAAGGAGAAGCCATGGCCGTCACCGAAGAGAGCGTCGCCACGTCGTGCTCGTTCTGTCTGAAGCCGAGCACCGAAGTTGCAAAATTGGTTGCCGGGCCAGGGGTTTACATCTGCAACGAGTGCGTAGACCTTTGCGGTCAGATCATCAGCAACCCACCGTCCTTGCCGCCAGGGCTGGCATCGTGGGAAGACAGCCTTGACCTCGACGGCGTACTTGCCAGTCTCCCTCGGATGACTGCCGCAGGTGCCCAGGCCGAAAGCAACCTCACGCGATTCGTGAAGCGGGCGAGAGACCTTGGCGCAACGTGGGCGGCCATTGGATCGTCCTTGGGGATGACTCGGCAGTCAGCATGGGAGCGGTTCTCTGGCGAGGAGTAGATGCCTGGCTCCTTGATACTTCTCACAAACGAACGTCTGTGAGAAGAATGACGATCGCCGTCGCCGAGGTCGGCGGTGATCTCGACGGTCATTCTCGAAACCCTTTCTCGTATCCTGTTCTCGGTACGTCCGGGTCTCCGCGAGTTCTGAGAACCGGACCACGGAGGATTCCGAAGTGCGCATCGGCTACGCCCGCGTCTCCACGGCAGACCAGCGCCTCGATGTCCAGCACGAAGCGCTGAGAGCCGCGGGATGCGAAAAGCTCTACGACGACACGGCTAGCGGACGGGTCGCCGATCGTCCTGGGCTTCACCGCGCCCTCGACCAGCTCCGGGACGGCGACACTTTCGTCGTCTGGAAGCTCGACCGGCTCGGCAGGAGCGTCAAGCAGCTCGTCGACCTCGTGAGCGGCTTCGAGCGCGACGGGGTGAACTTCGTGAGCATCACCGACTCGATCGACACGAGCACGCCGGCCGGTCGGTTCTTCTTTCACGTCATGGCCAGCCTCGCAGAGATGGAACGCGAGCTGATCGTCGAACGGACCCGCGCCGGGCTCGCCGCAGCCGAGCGCCAAGGTTGCCGTGGCGGCCGTAAGCGGATCATGACGGAGAGCAAGATGGAGTCCGCCCGGCTGCTGCTCGCTGGCGGAGCGTTTCCTCGGGATGTGGCCGCCGACCTGGGCGTCTCGCTCCCGACCCTCTACCGCTGGCTCCCGGCCGGAGACCGAACCGACACGTAGTGTCGTGGTCATGCTGGTCGCCGGAAGTGTTGAGCTTGGTGAAGCTTTCGTTGGTCTGGCGACCTACCGCCCGGTGTTCCATTCCGAGGCCGATCTTCAGCTCGCTCTCGCCTGGGAGCTTCAGCGTCGTGACCCGGAGATGCGGGTGCGACTCGAAACGCGCCCGGAGCCGGGGACGCATCTCGACGTGGCGTGCTCCCGGCCGGACCTGGGCCGCTTCACCGCCCTGGAGCTGAAGTACCTGACTCGGTTCTGGTCAGGCGAGGTGGCGGGGGAACGCTTTGAGCTGAAGAACCACGGGGCCGGGGACGTCAGAGGCTACGACGTCGTCAAGGACATCTCACGAGTCGAGAGGTTCATCGATGGCCGTCCGGGATGGAACGGTGCCGCCATCGCGGTCTCGAATGACTCCTACTACTGGCGTCCGAAGGCGAGCACCGTCAGCAATGCTGCCGCCTTCCGCCTGAGTGAGGGGATGACGCTTCACGGCGTTCGGGACTGGGGTGCCAAGACGGGAGCGGGGACGAAGAACAAGCGCGAGGAGGCGATTCCGCTCGAAGGCACGTACGTCCTCCACTGGCGCAACTACTCGACCGTCAGCGGGTCGGGTCACGCCGCCGCGGAGTTTCGGCTGCTGCTCATCCCTGTCGGTCCTGATGTGTCGAGATAGAGTCCAGACCCGCTCCGTAACGACCGCCAAGCCACCGTCCCGAACTCGCGCGACGTCACGGGGAGGGGACAATCCTGACGTCAGGCTGGCGTATACCCAAACGTTACAGCCTGTGACGTTTGGAGCACCGTCAAGCTACCAACTCAAGGCAGGTCTTGCGACTCATCGAGGTGCCATCTGACGATGCGGAAACCGTAGTCAAGGGCTATCTGCAATCCCGTCCGGTCGAGACTCCCGTCGGAATTCCTTGGAATGCGAACAAACGAATCGGCACTGGGGTTCGTCTTCACGATCACAGACAGGAGGCGATCGACCTCATCGATGTCGCTGACCAGCTCAGGACGAGCGGAGACATCTTGTCCTCGAATCCGAAGTCGAACTGGCTTTCCATCCTGCAGGTTCAACTTCCACTTTCCGCCACCAGGCGTGAGCAGCGTGTTGCCGTCTCTGACGTAGCTCATGGGTTGGTGGTACGTCTTCCCGCTCTTCCGACCGATGATGAAGGCAAGCATGAGGCGCTTACCTAGTGGAGTAGCCACCGGGAGGCCGAGCACGATCCGCATCGGCACATTGACGATCCGCATGACATCGGCCTGCAGTCGCCGTCCGAGCGGACGACGTGACGGATCGCTCATAGCGCTTTGTTCTCCGGTAATGATCCGGGAACGATGAACAGGACGAGCGCATAGCCGAGGAGGCTGACTCCGGTAGCGATAGCCATCGTCATGGATGCACTGTTTGCCATGGTGCCAACGAACCGTGCTCCAGAGAGCCAGGCCACGACGATCCCGAGCAACGAGACCCCCGTAATCACAATGAGTGCAGTTTGCCGAAGGAGAGCGGCACGGACGACTGCCGAAACCCCAGTGATCAAGAGGATGGTCCCGAGAACTGCGTGGAGGGCAAGAACGACGGGTCCTCCAGTGACGGCGGTCCCGAAGGCCGGGAACAGCGCCTTCCCATGATCCGAGGTGGGAAGCGTGGCATAGAGATTGACTCCGACACCGAGGCCGAATTCAAGAAGGAGCATGACGACGGCTGCGAATGAGTTTGTTCGTAAGCCGTTGAGCGCCTTGAGGCTACTTGGAGCGACTCGTTCTTCCGTGCTGACGCTGGTCACAGCATGATCTTCCCGCCAGCGACATCGAGCGTGGCCCCGGTAATCCACGACGAGGCGGACGATGCAAGGAAGAGGGTTGCAGCGGCGACGTCTTCAGGTTGCCCTAGGCGTCCCAGCGGGAACGCCTCACCAAGCGCACGCCGTTGTTCTTCTGGAACCCAGGAGCGCATGCGGTCATTCTCGATCGCTGAGGGTGCGATGCAGTTGATGCGGATGCCGTCGCGAGCGTATTCGCCCGCAAGATGGCGGCTGAATGCAATGACCCCTGCCTTGGAGGCTGCGTAGGCGGCTGAAGATTTGGCTGCTTGCCTAGCGGCAGCCGAAGCCATCGTGATAATCACTCCGGAGTGACGGGACAGCATGTCCGGCAGGAACGCAGAGACGGTCAGAAAGCTCGAAGTGAGGTCGGTCTCGACGACCTCACGCCAGTGCGCACTGGTCTCGTCACCCGTGGGTACCGGCATGCCGTTGCCACCTGCAAACACGGCGAGGATCTCCACAGCGCCGAGCTGCTCGTTGACTGTGCTTCGGAGTGCTGAAAGCTGCTCCTCCACCGTACAGTCAGCAACGACGCCAATTGCTTTCGATCCCACTGCGCTCACGGCTTCGACGGTGCTGTCGAGTGCATCCCGATCTCGTCCCACAACGGCGACCAACGCCCCGTTTACCCCGAGCGCCACTGCGGTGGCTGCTCCGATGCCCCGAGAGCCTCCAGTGATGACGGCTACCTTGCCCTTGAGATCAGGGTAGGTGGCCGTTGGTGCGGGTTCTGTGGATATGACGGTCATGGCGATTCCCTCCGTGGGCTTGCAAGATGGGCCAGACGGCCAAAGGTCTCCGGCTGATTGACTGCATCGATCATGAACTGGGCAAGGTCTGCACGAAGGAGTGATCCTCCGTCGAGAATCGGGTCACCGATTGAGACTCTCGTGTGCCCAGTCGGTGGCCCGTCGATCAAGCGAGGTGCTCGGACAACGGTCCAATCGAGCGAAGTCGTCTTGAGGAAGCTCTCCATGCGGACCATGTCGGCGTATTGGTGTTTGTAGATGCGCTGGATGATCTGCGACATCACGACTCGCTGCGCCCAGGGCAACGCTCGTGGAATATCAATCCCATCGGAGGAGATGCACAGCAGTCGTCGTACCCCCTCGGACTCCATAGCTTTCGCCATCACGGCGACAACCGCTGAGTAGACGGTGGTTGGTCGCCGCTCACGACTCCCAAGGGCTGAGAGCACAGCATCGGCATCTGCGACCACGGGAGCAAGGTCCCCTTTCGGGGCGAGCAGGTCGAACGCAACGACCGTGAGATGGGCGTGAGTGATGCCGAGTGCCTCGGGATGCCGTGCGAGAGCTGTGACGTGATGTCCCTGGTCCAGGGCTTGGGCGACCATCAGTCGTCCGGTGGCTCCCGTCGATCCAAGAACGACCAGCTTCATCTCGGGCTGGTTCGTACTGCCTTGGGTACTGGTCAAAGCTTCTACTCCCTGGTATCATTCCTTCAGACCGCTTGTCTGATTAATATCATCCAGGGCGAGGAACCTGTCAAGCCCATGAGTCCACGCCCCTACCAACTCGGGAAGCGTCAGGATCAGATCGACGAGAGTCGGCAACGAGTCATCGACGCAGCCCGGACGCTGTTAGCCGAGGCGACGAGTTACTCCAGCTTCACCGTGGATGCTGTCGCCAAGAGGGCCGACGTCTCACGGGCCACGGTGTACTACCAGTTCGAGTCCAAGATCGGGTTGCTCGAAGCACTGTGTGATGCGCTCGCTGAGGCAGGGCACATGTCGGACCTTGCCTCGGCATTCATGAACCCTGATCCGCTTGAATCGATCTCTCTCTTTATCGACTGCTTCGGACGCTTCTGGGATGTTGACCGGCTGGTAATGCGCCGCCTCCGATCACTCGCAGCTCTCGAACAGGAAGTCGGGGTCGTGATCTCTGCCCGAGACGAGAGACGCCGGTCCGGACTGTCGGTACTGGTCGCCCGATTGAACGATCAACATCTCCTCGCATGCGAACCTGATGAGGCAGTCCGGATGCTCTTCTCCCTGACGAGCTTCGAGACGTTTGATGCACTGGCAGGTCCAGACCAAGCGCTCACGGAAGTCTCGGCAAACGTCCTCACCCTCGCTCGAACGGTATGGCACACGTAGATTCGTTCAGTAGCGTCATTTTGGGGTATGGCCCAGTGTGACGTTTGACGGACGTGACGCTGGGCCGCTCAGGGGCGTTCCTCGGAATTCATACGGACCAGAGGGCCTGGGTGGGCGAGAGACGGGCGGCGCGTAGGGCGGGCATGAGCCCGGAAACCGCTCCGATGATGAGCGAGGAGGCGAGGCCACCGACCCAGGCTTCGACGGGCACGACGGTGGTCCAACCTTTGATGTTGGCGTAGACGGCGGTGGACACGACGCCGAGTGCAACACCGACGGCGCCACCGAGCAGACCGAGCAGGACAGCTTCGGAGAGGAACTGGGCACGAATGTGGCCTCGGGTGGCACCAAGGGCGCGGCGCAGTCCGATCTCAGAGCGACGTTCGAGGACGGAGATGATCATGATGTTGGCGACGCCTACCGCGCCGACCAAGAGAGCAACGGCGCCGAGGCCAAGGAACAGTCCGTTGAGGGCACTTTGAGCGTCAGCCTCGGCGACGAGAGCGGCCGATGGCTGGCTGACGTTCACCTGGTTGGGGTTCTCGGGGTTGGCGGTAGCGGCGAGAAGGTTATCGACCGTCGTTACCTGGCTGTTTTGGGTGCGAAGGTAGATGGTGGATGGATGCCCGTTGAAGCCCAGGTACTTGTCTGCTGCGGGGTAGCCAACCAGTACGGAGGAGTCGATGGCGGAGGCCAGCACCGCCGGTCGGAGGATGCCGACCACGTAGAGCCACTGGCTGCCGGCCCAGATCCGCTCCCCGGGGTAGATGCGGTCGATCCCGAGCCGCTGAGCGGCGACGGCACCGAGTACCGCAACGGGTTCTTGGGCGGTGGCCGCGTTGAGGTAGTGGCCCTGGGCAACGCCAGTGGCGACGACTGGGAGGAGGTCGAGAGATGCGGCCTGGACCGTCAGGGAATTCGTGTTGCTCGCAGGGATGTACGGACTGCGGTAGGCATTGGCACCGCTGACTGCCCCGGTGGACTGCACCTGCTGTACTCCGCTGATTCTGTCGATCATGGAGGGCGCCGTGACGGGCAACTCGGTCGGGGTGCCGAGGAAGGTCTCACCGTTGCTGACGGTGAGCAGGTTGGTGCCGAGCTGGTTTATCTCGTCAAGCAGGCCGGCCTGGGACGACGCGGACAGCCCGAGGACGGCGACGACGACCAAACGTGCTGGTCAGCGGCCTGTGCATACGCAAGAAGGCGCGAAAAACGCCCATACTTGGTGGCGGGGGTTACGCGTCAACGCACGACTATCGGGTTCCAGGCCCGACGAAGCTGCAGGTCGCGGCGTCATGCCTACGCACTGCATAGGCGATTGCCCTACTCAACCGCGTCCCAGGCGGTATCGGGTCCCGAGAAACAGGGGACCTTCTGCGCGCCATCAACTCAGCCATCCCGAAAATCCCAGTGGCCATTACCTCACTCCCCGAGCGCGGCTCCGATATCGCTGAGCCGGCGCCACAGGCGGCGGGCATCGAAATCGTGGAAGTCGAAGTGCCGGTAGAACTCTGCGGCTCGCTCGTCGATGGCGTCGACCACCACGGCCCTGGCGCCGAACTCCCGGCCGCCTCTCACGCAGCGTCGGAGGGCATCGACCAGCAAGTGCCCCCCAAGATGGTGACCCTGCTCGCTTCGATCGATCGCCAGCCGTGCCAAGAGGACAACGGGCACGGGGTCGGGCATCCCCCGTCGAAGACGAGAAGGCGCTGTGGCGTGGATCACCGAGCTCATCGCCACGGCGTAGTAACCGATAACTTCGTGGCCCCGACACAGCACGTAGGTTGCCGCCGTGCCAGCGGCGTGAGCGACCTCGGCAGAGTTCCGCAGCCAGCGATCGAGCTCGGGCACCCCGGAGTCGAACTGGCCGAAGTCGTGAGTACCCGAGAGTAGCTCAACCCGCCGCAGCGACCCAGCGGTCACCGGGAGGGGATCGGACCTGGCTCCGAGGCGTACCGCCTGAGGGTTGGCATGAGCTCGGGTTTGGCGTCCAACGCGGCAATGAACTGCTCGAAGGCCGTTGCGCTCAGGGCAATTCGGCTCGTACGCTCGAGAACCGCCTGTGCCCGCTCAGCTCCGGCAGCGAGAAGAAAGCCGGTGAGGCTCTCACCGTTCGCTTCGGCAGCCGCGCGCAGCCGCGCCTCCTGGTCGGGATCGACTCGCAGGTTGATCCGGCCTTCACGCTTGTGTTCCACAGGGCTCATACGGATATTGTACTTACCGAGTACGTACATCACCACTCGCGCCTACCCGGGGTGGGATTTCGAGCCTGCTCGGCGCCCGGCAACAGGGCCCGGTTCCGATCGAGCCACGCCAGATCTGCCTCGTCACGGAGGCGGTGTTGCCGTTCCCGCTCGAACAACTCGTCGGTCTTGGCCAGCACCAAAGTGTACGGTCGGCCACGGCGTCGGGTCTCATGGGTCACCGGGAGTTCGGCGGTCTCGATACGGCGGTGGACATGGGCACGGCGGTCCTGGGCGAGCGGCCACTCGAACGTCTTTCGGGACGGGTCGTGGAGGAACGTCCGCAGCCCATCGCAGAGTTCGCAGCTGCAAGCCTTCGGCAGCTCGATCGACCAGTCGTCGCCGGCGCGGGTGGGACGCGCCAGGCGGGCTTCCAAGGCACCCGTGCAGTGCGCAACGACAGCGTCGAGACCGGTCGGACGCCACTCCGACGTAGGGGTCGCCCGCAAGACCCCGATAGCGCTTCCGACCAGGTCGTCTTCGCCGCGGCACAGAAGGCCGACCACCTCGTCGCGCAGGTCCGCCGCGCCGACGAGCGCAGCTCCCTCCAGCACCGCGGCGACCGGACGGTCCAGTTCGGACAGAGACTCGTTCCTTTGGCTTGGCGCCGGTTGGTCGAGATCCTGCTCGACAACCGTGCTCAACCACTTCCAGGAGTCTTGCAGCAGGAGCCGAGCCGCGGCCGTCCCGGCATCTCCTGCCCCTTGGAGAGCGAGGCACAGGGCCGGCAGCGTGGCGGTCCACTCCTGCCGGCGCGGCCCCTTGGCGTAATAGGAGCGGTGCCGTGCGGACCATGCCGCCACGAGGATTCCCGCCCACGACTCTCCGTAGCTTTCGAACAGGGCGCTCAACGCCTTGGCGTGGCTGGTCGTGAGCATTTCCAGCCGGAACGGTCCGAGCAGCATGGTCGCCAGCGTCGGATCGTCAACCAGACGCGCCGTGCGCAGCGCCTTGGTGAAGAAACCTCTCGCCTCCACACGGCTGGCCGCCCGTTCCCAGAACGGGGCCAACGTAGCCGCCGCCTCCTGAGCACCGATCACGTCTCTCTCTCGGACCCGGGCGGTGAGCGAGTCGAGTGCCCAGGACGGAGACGCCTCGGACCGGACTGCAAAGTCCCGGGTGCGCGGCCACAAGACCACCGCCCCCCGGTGATACCAGCGGTCCAGGGTATTCCCCCAATTGCCCATATATCCCTCGTACTCCGACTGGTAGGGCTCCAGCTCATCTGAGGCGGTCGTCGCGCAGACCTCGTCGTCGCCGACGTGGAGCACCACGTTCGCGAGCCGACCCCCAAGAGCATCGACCCAGCTATCCAGGGTGGTTTCGGACTCGATCAGCTCTTCGAGGTTGTAGTCGCTGGCCCGGTCCCCTCCGAAGTCCTCGTCATCGTCCTCGTCCTCGTTGTCCCACCCGCCATGACGCGAGCGGCGGTACCACGACCGTTGGTATTCGGGTTCGTAGGCGCTCCACGTCTCGTGGACATCTGCCAGAGCCAGCACGACCTCGCAGCCCGCTTCCTCAGCAGCAGCGCCGAGCAGCTCCACCTGCTGAGCGTCCCCGCCCTTGAGGCGCGACCAGTCCAGCCCGCGGGGCGTGTACTCGTGGTCGAGTAGGTAGACCAATCGATCTGGGGTGCCGGGCGGGCGGAAGTGCTCGTCGAGACAGCGGGTCAGACGGCCGACCAGCTCGGAGTCCGGGGTCGGCGGCGCGGCGGCGCGCTCGCTTCCAAGAAGTAGATTGTAGGTCAGGACGACCCGGTACCCGGACGTGACCGGCTTCACCTGGTGGCGGCAGTCGCTGTAGATGGCCACGAACGACAATGCCTTCTTCGATCCCCGGTAGGTCGCGGTGTCGCCGCGGTGCTGGACCTCCAGCCCACCGCCACTGAACGTCGAAGGCAGGCCCACCAGAAGCGATCCGACCATAGCGTCTGCTTTCTCGGAGTCCTGGTGCTGAACGAAGAACTGCCCCGGCGCATAGACGAGCATCGAGTGGAATTCCGCCTTCAGCGTGCTGCCAGATCGAAGACCGAGATCCCGACTAAGGCGTTCGAGAACCGGTAGGAGCGTCTGGTCCCAGCGACGCTTGTCGATCTTGACCCTGCTCTTCGGGATCTCCCACGTGTCCCGGATTTCCCGGTCCAGAAGGGTTTGCTCTCCCCGCCCAAAGTAAGCTGGCCGACCGAGCAGGCACAGCTCCCTCGCCTGCCTTTGGGACACCGGGAAGCCGATAGGTCCCACTCCTCGCACCTCAAGGTGCAGGTCACGGACCGGCGCTGTCCGCGCCGCGCTGAACGCCCCGGGCTCTACCGCCCCGGCGAGAAGATCGGCAAGACGATCGCGGGCGGTGTCAGCCATAACCGATCAGTGTAGGAGAGCGGGCAGGGCGGATCAGCCGACGTGTCGGCGACGTCCACTGACTTCTCTCGGCCTTCTCTCGGCGCAAAGAAACCCGTCCGTGCCCATGAGAACCTGGAGTTCGTGCCCAAACGCCGGCGCCGTGAGCATGAGGTCATGGCGCTCCGGTTCCATGATCGTTTCTTCCTCCGCGTCACCGAACTGGTCCTGTCCGTGCCGGTAACTTCCTCCAAGGAAAAGACCAGGATTTTCGGCTCTCGTGACCCATCCGTGGACGCCCTGAGCTGCCCTGACGCGAGCAACGCCTTCTCCCACCTACGTTTTCTGACTGTCGGGGCCTGCGCGTCTGTGGCTCATCGGCACTTGGCGATCGACGGGGGGCGCCTTAGGCGCTTGCGGTCATCCACGCTCGCAAGCTCGCCGCCGTGAGTTCGCATTTGCCGCGACCCGGAACCTCCATGAGGATGCCGGATCGCACAAGATCCAGTAGCTCAATCCGACTTCGTCCAGTGAATCGGATGACATCGGCAAGCGGGACTGTCGCTCCCGCGAGCCTCCTCGCCGGAGAAACTCCGAAGCGGGCAGACCGACATTTCTCTACCGATACACGCGTGACGAATCGCGCTTCGCTGCTGTCGGACTCCGGATCGATCTCGAGCTCACCACGCTTCACCATGAGACCGACCGTGCTCACCGCAGCGTCGAGCTCCCGACGCGACGACCGCGAGCTTCAGTGAACGCTGATGTAACGCTCGAACCCGGGCGTGCTCGGTGCGTAACTGATCTGCGGACTCAAGGGGAATCTCAAACTGTCGACTCGTCGGGTGCTGCTCGAGCTCCAAGTTGAGTCGTCGGGCTGTCTGGTACAGCTCGTGGTATCGGACGCCGAGCTCTTCGGCCAAACCTGGGAGAAGCACCCGACAAGCCAGCCGGTCGCGCAACGACCAAATCTCGCTGAGCCGTGCCCAACGACGTCCGACCCCGTCGTTGTCTCGAACAATCACACATCGGACAGTACCGTCGCGCATCCACCGCCACGCGGTTGAACGTGCGATGTTGAGCTCCAAGGCGACACGTTCGGTGTCACACAACGGATCACCAGAGCCCTCCGGATCGACGGTCCATCGGGCTGCATCGAGTGTCGCTGCGACGTGTGCCGCGCGACGAAAACTTCCGCGTCGCTTGGCCCCAGCGGATGCGTCGAGTCGTCGGAACGAGCAGCGAGCCGATCGAATCCCGGATCAACTCGTCGAGCACGCGAGCCAGGTCTTTCAGCGGCGTGAGCTCAGGATGGTCGAGCGTGTAGACGCGCCCATAGACGTCGTCAGCCGCACGGTGCCCCATGAATCGACGCCGCACCGCCTCCTCGATCCCCGCGCACCAGGCGATGTCAGTGGCAGCGCTCTTCCGCAGGAGGTGCGGCGAGACCCTGAAGCCAAGGTCTGTGCTGCCGAGTCCTTCAGCGGACGCGGCATTCTCGAACGCCATTCGGAAGCTGACATGACCCGACTCATCATCCGTTCGGAGTCCGGGCACGAGACGCGAAGTTTCGTCAGCATCGCCGGTTTCTGGATCGGTGTGAAATGCCTCGACTACGACTCGCACCAGATCCAGCATTCGCGAAGGGAGGACCAGGGCTCGCATCCCCGCTTCGGTCTTCGTTCGCTCCTTATGCGTAACCGTTACGATGTCCCCAACGTCGTCGCGTACCCGAAAGTCGCGACCCCCCTGGCTGCGAACGAATAGCAGTCCGGTATCGCCGAGGTCGATCACATCGTCGACCAACACGCCAAATGCCTCAGAGATGCGAAGCCCCATCACGCGCTGCAGCCACAGCACCAATTGATGGACTGGATGGAGATGTGCCGCAATCCGCGCACACTCCGGGAAGCTCAGCGGGCGCAGTTGCGACGTCGGTTGACGTGAGCGGGCAGCCGCCACATCAGGGACGGGGGCGACAAGGCCCTCCGTCGGGTCGAAACCAGGTGGCACGACATTCGTCGCACGCGCGAAGGCGAGCACGCGGCGAAGAACCCAGAGCGCATCAGTGACAACGGACTGGGCGAGCCCCACCGGTCGTTCTCGGCTCGCCCCCACGACCTTCGCGGCCTGTTCCGGCGCGCGGATCTGACCGTGGACATCGCGATATGCGCCGGGCAGCTCGCCGTCGCGCCACCTCCGCCGCGCGGTCGCAATGCTGACTTCTCCCTCCTGCGCCACTTCCCGAAGAGAGAGTTCTCGGCCACCCCGCGACGCGTCGATGACCACGAGTGCTCGGCGCCGTTCACTCGATTCGGCCTGCCCTCTGCCAACGAGCCTGAGCAGCCACTCGTGCACCATGAAGTAGGTGATGTCGCCGACTGTGCTCGTCTGAGGTCCGAACCAGGGAACGATATAGCGCTCGAGCACCCACCGCACCTGCGCTGCGCGATCCGGCCCAGCGCGGCGAAGATCATCGTAGGCGGAGGTGACCCACGCTTCGGCGACTGACGCGAGGTCGCCGGCTGTCAGATGGTCGGAAAGCGAGGAGGAAGCAGTAGCCGTCGGAGACCACTCATAGGGGTTGGGCATCCGACGAGATTCGCGGAGCTCAGCCCACACGCACAATCTCAGCCACTAACGAACGGAACCCCCACCCACGCTGTCATCGAGTTCGTAACAGCGTGAGCGAGGGTTCACTCAGTGGCGGGGGCGGGATTTGAACCCGCGACCTTCGGGTTATGAGCCCGACGAGCTACCAGACTGCTCCACCCCGCGTCGTGAGAGTAGAGAGTAGCACCCGCTCGCCGGGCCTCGTCCAGTGCCTCCTGCCCGGATCGCGGAACCCTCGTTCAACCCCCGGAGGCGAGGGAGCCCGTGTTCGGGAGGGTCGTCGAGGTCGTCGTGGTGCTGGCCTCCGTCCCTCCGGTCAGCGATTGGACAGCCTGGAGGTTGGACTCGAGGGTGTTGATGTCGTTCTGGTAGGCACCGAGGTTTCCGGCCTTGAGGTCTGCCTGCGACTGGGTATACGCCGACTGCGCTTCGTTCAGGAGGGCCCGGACCTGGGGCGAGAGGGTTCCGAGAGTGGAGGAGGCCCCGACTGCGGTGGACACCGGCGCCTGGAACAGCGAGGTCAACGCATCACCGAGGGTGTTCCCGATGGCGGCCGGTGAGCTCCCGTAGACCGCGATGACCCGTTGGAGCTCGGGGAAGGCGTTGCGCGACGACTCCACGTAGAGGGGCTGGATGTAGAGGATCGCGTGGGCCACCGGGATCATGAGCACCTGACCCAACAGCACGGACGAGCCGTTCTGGTTGAGCAGGGAGATCGCGCTCGAGACGTTCGGTGTGGCGGCGATTCTGGCCGACACGATGGCCGGGCCGTTGACCGGGTTTGCACGCGGCGTCACGAACATCTTGAGCTGGCCGTAATGACCGGGGTCCGAGCCGGCCATCATGAACCCGGAGAGTGTCTGGATCTGGCTTCCCCCAGACGACGGGACCAGCGCGTCGATCAGATTGAACGACTGGGCGGATTCCCCGGGGATCTTGAGGACCTGGTAGATGGGCGACATTCGCACCTGCTGCCCGGTGGAGACCACCTGGCCAACCGCGTTCACCGTCTGGGTGGTGGCCAGGGCCGCGTTCGGCGAGCCCGAGCCGGGCGCCGGCGAGATCGTCCAGGCGTCGGCCGCGCTGTAGAAGTTGGCCGCCTGCTTGATGTGGTACTTGCCGAACATGGTTGCCTGCACGGCGAAGATGTCCTCGGGGTAACGCAGATGGGCGACGAGCTGACTGCTCATGTGCGAGGCCGACGTGAACATTCCGGGAAACGCCTTCTCGTAGGTTTGGATGATCGGGTCGTTCGGGTTCGTCACATAGAAGGTCATCTTCCCGGTGTAGGCGTTGATGAGCACCTTGACCGAGTTCCGGACATAGTTGAAGTTGCTGGCGAGAAGGCCACTGGACGAGTTGACGGCGATAGTGTTTGCATTCTGCGCGTACGGATAGTTGGCCGTCGTCGTGTAGGCGTCCTGTACCCAGTCGATCTGCCCGTTGAGCAGCACCGGATACGGATCGGAATCGAGGCTCAGGAACGGCGCCGCTTTGGTCACGCGGGTCTGGACGCCCCGCGCGAACATGAGGCGTGAGTTACTCGTGATCTGACTCGAGATGAGCAGGTTGATGTCGTTGAACCTGACCGCGAACATCGCCCGGTTGAAGAACGAAGAGAGCTGCACACCGCCGTTTCCCGTGTAGTGGGTCTCGACGTTCCCTCCGGTCGGGAGCTGGTAGTCGATCTCCGGCTGCTTGGTGTTGGCGACCACGTACGGTGCATTGCTCAAGCCGAAGTAGATCGACGGCTGGGTCACCTGGGGGAGACCGTTGGAGATCGGTGGGACGCCACCCACTGCGAACTCGGGATCGCCGTTGCCGATCGCCTGAGTGGCCGGCGAGACGATCATGCCGTAGCCGTGGGTGTACTGCAGGGTGGTGTTCACCCACGAGCTCGACGGTAGGTCGTTCTGGTTGATTTCGCGGACCCCGACCACGACCGGGGTCTCGACCCCGTTGATGTCGTACCGGTCGAGGGGCAGGGTTTGGAACTGGTAGTAGGAGCGGATGTCCTGGAGCTTTTGATACGTCGGCTGGGTCTGAGTGGGATCCCAGACACGGACGTTGGACAGCGTGTCGCTGTTCGCGGTCAGCTGGGTGGCGCTCAGCGCGCCCGATGCCGCATAGGCCTCGGTCTGGACGTTGTCGATCCCGGTCGCCACCCGGGTGGCGTTGATGTTGCGTTGGATGTAGGGACGCTCGAGCGTGTTCTGAGCCGGGTTCACCTTGAGCGCCTGAACGAGCGCCGGGTAGATCGTGCCCGCGGTCAGTGCCACGAGGAACCACAGCCCGACCCCCAGGATGGGGAGCGCCCACCCCTGACGGCGGATGTTGTAGATGAGGAGCGCCGCCGCGGCGAACGACACCAGGATGAGCAGGTCCAGGGCCGGGAGCCGGGCGTGCACGTCGGTGTAACCGGCACCCTGCACGTAGCCGTTGGAGGAGAGGTCCAGGTTGAACCGGGCCAGGTAGTAGCCCACGGCCTTCACCAGGGCAAGCAGCCCCAGGATGACCGAGAGGTGCGCCTTGACCGCAGGGCGGACCCGCGGACGTTGTCCCTGGAGTCGGATGCCGCCGTTGAGGTAGTGGCTGACCAGGGTGACCAGGAGCACCACCACCAGGGCCACCAGGGCCCAGTGGACGAGGAACTGCTCGAAGGGCAGGGTGAATACGTAGAAGGCCACGTTGCGGTGGAACTCCGGGTCAGTCGTCGGGAACGGCGTGCTGTTCCGGTAAAGGAGCCAGTTCTGCCACTGACCGATCGCCTGCGACCCGACGATCAGGGACAGCACCACCACGACGACCGCACGCAGCCAGCGGGCGTACGGTCCCACGACCTCGCGGTACCGCTTGACGAATTCGTCTTCGGCGTCGAGTGACGGGCCCTTCGGGGCGAGACGCTCCGCCACCAGCAGGCTTGCCAGGAGCAGCGCCGCGAAGATGAGCGAGAAGACGACCATCAGCCCGACCTTGATCTCGAACGTCTTGAGCCAGACCGAGTGCAGGTTGACCGACGAGAACCAGAGGGCGTCGGTGTAGAACGTGGCGAACGTGCGGAGCGATGCAAAGATGATCACCAGGACGACGATGACCGCGATGATCCACCGCCGGCGTCGACGGCTCGGAGGGCGCTCGGTCTGTACGGTCGTGGGCATGTCGCTGGCGGGAGGCATCCGGAGCAGCCTAGATGGAAGCCGGGACCAGCAGACATCGACACCCGGGATGGGCCGGAGGGTGGGGGTTTCCGGTGGGGAACGGCTCCCCTGCCTGCTGCGGGCCGTTGAGACCGTTGTCCTCGCAGTCGGGGCAGGGCGTCTCCCCCGGCGGTGGGATGGCGATCCACTCGATCGCGGCCCCTGAGGCTCCCTTGGCGGCTGCGATCGTCCCCAACGAGAAGGCCGCCACGACATAATCCGCGGCGAGGCCCTCGACGCGCTCGCCCTTCCATTCGCGGAACGCCGATCCGACGTGCTCGACCGCTACGGACTCCTCGGCGCCGTCGAGGCCGTCGTCCTCGAGCAGGCGGCGGCGCAGCGGCCCGGCCAACGACGCGGCCAACTGGTCGGCGATCCCCACCAGGGTATCGGCGCTGGGGCGGCTGTCGGATCCGGTCGCGGCGAACTCAGCCCCGGCCTCCGCTGCCTGCTCGAGCGCGGGGAGCGCCGACGTGGCGAACCGGTCCAGGTGCTCCACTTCGGGAGGCAGCAGATCGCTCGACCAGGTCGCCCCCCTCGATCGCAGGCCGTCGAGCAGGTCGTTCTGGGAGTCCTGAAGCGTGCGCTTGAGTCGGCGCCCGAGTGCCGTGACGATGGGGCGGAGCAGCTCGTCTCGGCGCTCCGCCATCGGGTGCCGGTCCGCCGGAGGCCCGTCGTCCCCGTCGCCGTCAGCAGTCACCTCTGCGGGAACCTCTCCGGACTCACCCGGATCGCTCTCTGGCGCGGGTTGCGCAGCGGCATCCTCTGAAGGCACCGGCTGTGCATGGGCGGCTCGGATCTTTGCGAACAGGGCGTCGACCTCTTCGACCGGTGGAGCCCCGTCGGCCGCCGAGGCCGGCTCCGGTCCGGGGTCGCGCGCGGCCTGCGCCGATTCCGCGCCGTCCGGGGCGGCCTGCTCGGTCGCTTCGTCGGCCGCGGGAGCGACGACAGGACCGTCTCCGTGCTCGGCGGCATCGGGCGCCGCTCCCAGAGCGGCGGCCGCCTCCGCCTCGTCGGCCAGCAGGATTGCCGCCAGCTCCTCGGGCGTCCTCTCGTCGGGACGGCCCGCCGCTTCGCGGCCCGCAGCTTCGGCGGCAAGTCGGGCCTCGTTCTCGGCGTTGAACACATCGTGGGCGATGCTCTCGACCGAATGGCGCACGTCCTGGACAGTTTGTGCGAGCCGCTCGCGTCCGGCGCGCAGTTGCTCGATCTGGGCGTGGAGCACCCGACGGCGCCGCGAGAGATCGGCCAGCACCCGGGCGCGAAGCTGCTGGGCCTCCTCCACCATGGCCCTGCACTCCTCGCGGGCACGTTCCGCCATCAGTTCGACGTCGTCTCGTGCCTTGTCCAGCGCCGCGGCAACCTGCTGGTCCGTCCGCTCCCGCAGCTCCCGGACGGCCTCCTCGACCTCCGCGGACCGCTCGGCCACCAGGGTGTCGGCGCGGGACCGGGCATGCTCGGCCGTGTCGGTCGCCTCACCCAGCAGGCGCTGGGCCTCGGCTTCGGCATTGGCCAGCATTTCGGCGGCGGCTTCGTGCGCGCTGTGCAGGACGCGGGCGGTCTCCTTCCCGAGCGCCTCGGTCAGGGTCGGCTCGTCGAGCACCGGATTGGCCGCCCGGACCTCGGTATCGGCCAGCTCCTGGAGGAGCTCGCGTTCCCGTTCGGCCAGGCCGCGCAAGCCGGCCGCGATCGACTCGAGGTAGTCCCGGACCTCGCCGGGGTCGAACCCGCGGCGCACCGAGGCGAAGGTGTGCCGGGCCACGTCGTCAGGCACCAGGTGGGGCGACGACGTGATGGTCATCCGGCGTTCCTCGGGCATGGTCCAGAGCCTACGACTGCGGGTCGGCCGATCGGCTCATCCCGCCGACGTGCCGGACGCGACCGCGTGGGGCTGCGCGGGCACCTTCCCGCCGTTGGCCGCCAGAACCTCGAGCGCCTGCGCAAGGGTCGAGACCTCGTAGATCTTGAGGCCGGGTCGGTCCTTGCCGAGGGCGGCTTGGTACTCCTGACGTGGGACCAGGAAGAGGGTGGCACCGGCATTCTCGACGGCGATGGTCTTCTGGGGGACGCCCCCGACATCGCCCACGTTGCCCTGGTCGTCCATCGTCCCGGTGACAGCGACCGTGTGCCCACCGGTCAGCGAACCGCCCGTGAGCGCGTCGATCACCCCGAGGGTCATGGCCAGCCCCGCCGACGGCCCTCCGATGTTGGTGACGTCGATCTCCACCGGGAAGGGGTAGGTGTAGTCGATCTGGTTCTCCGGCTCGATCCCGACGTTGAGGGTCACGGTCTGCCCGTCCACCTCGACCCTGGTCGGGCGGAGGGTGATCGGCACCGGTCCCGGGGGGTGCGTCCCACCCCGGAGCACCGTGAAGACGACCGTCTGGCCGGCGTGGTACCGCTGGAGCACCGTGGTCAGGTCTTGGGCCGTCGGCGTGGCCAGCCCGTCAATCGCGGTGATCACGTCGCCGACGTCGAGGGTCCGCGAGGCCGGTGTCCCGGGGAAGGTCCCGAAGACCACCGCCCCGGCCGCCGTGGCGGGTACCGGGTACCCGAGGTAGCGGAGGGCCGACGTCTTGGCGTTCGCCTCGGCCTGCGACATCTCGAGCGCACCCTGGGCGTTGAGCTCCGCCGGAGAGGTCCCGCCGGTGACCGCGGTGAGCGGATAGAAGTCGGTGTTCCCCTGGAGCTTGTAGAAGAAGTAGCTGAGTGCGGAGACACGGGCCTCCTGCACGTCGGTCAGCAGGACCGGATGGGTCACCGGGTGGGCGCGGGACGGGGGAACGGTGATGAACTGCTGGACGGACTGGGCCTGCCCGGGCTGGATGGCGTAGTAGTCGAGGTTCACCCGTGAGGACACCACCACCGCGAGCGCCACGGTGAAGAAGAGTACCCACGGCCAGCGTCGTCGGCGCCGTGGCGGCGGAGGAGGAGGCACCACGGGGGCCGAGTACGGGGAACCTCCCCCCCGAGGAGCGTCGGGCGGCGTCCCGAGTCCAGGAGGAGGGGCGATGCCGAAGGGGACCGGGATGGGGTCCGTCACCGCCTCGATGGGCTCGTCGTCGGTCATAGTGGTGCGATGCAGCCTGCCACGGAACCGGACCGTGGCACCGTCATCGCCCGCCGTCGGGAGGTCGCCCGGGCTGGTCATCTCGGCGACGCCTCGGCGGCTCGCGCAGGGCTGGCCGACGAGGCCGGAGCGGTCCGGGCCACCGCGCTCGGAGCGCTCGACCGCCTCGGCGCGCTGACCGACACCGATCTCGAGCGGGCGGTCGGCGATGCCGACCCGACCGTGCGACGGCGAGCGTGCGAGCTGGCCCCGTCGCATCCGCCGGTGGACCTGCGCGGTGCGCTCGACGACCGGGACGTCACGGTGGCCGAGATGGCCGCGTGGGCGCTCGGAGAGCGAGGCGAACGCGCCGCTGTGCCTGCACTGGCCTTGATGGCCTCCCCCACCGGGCACGCGGATCCGCTCTGCCGCGAGGCCGCGGTCGCCGCGATCGGGGCGATCGGCGACCCGGACGGGCTGCCGGCCGTGTTGGCCGCCCTCTCGGACAAGCCCGCCATCCGCCGCAGGGCCGCGGTCGCCTTGGCAGCCTTCGAGGGCCCAGAGGTGGAGGCCGCCCTGCGCCGTTGCCTCGAGGACCGGGACTGGCAGGTGCGTCAGGTGGCAGAGGACCTGCTCGCCGTCGACTGACCGACTTGGGTCAGGTCACCCCGGGCCGGTCCCTCGGCTCAGGATTCGGCCGCGGCGAAGATCGGACGGAGCTCGTCGAACGTGTCCAGACAGAGGCCTGCGCCGAGCACCACGCACTCGAGCGGCGTGGCGACCAGGTGCACCGCCACCTCGGTCTCGTCGGCCAGCCGGTTGGCCAGTCCCCGGAGCATGGCGCCCCCGCCGACCAGATGGATGCCCTCGTAGATGATGTCCTGCGCCAACTCGGGCGGGGCCTCGGCCAGGCAGGCCAGCACGGTGGCGACGATGAGATCGACCTGGTCCCGGAGCGCGTAGCGGACCTCCTCGGGGGACAGGATCACGAATTTGGGTTGTCCCGTGGTGATCTCGCGGCCGCGCACCTCGGCCTTGACCTCGTCGGTGTACGGCAACGCCGACCCGATGGCCAGCTTGACCTCCTCGCCGGTGCGCTCCCCGATGGCGATGCCGTGCTCCTGACGCACGTAGGACTGGATGGCGGCGTCCATGTCGAACCCGCCGCACCGGACGGCCCGCGAGGCGACCACCCCGCCCAGCGAGATGACCGCCGTCTCGGTCGTTCCCCCACCCACGTCCACCACCATGTTGCCGACCGGCTCGTGGATGGCGAGGCCTGCCCCGATCGCCGCGGCCATCGGCTGTTCGATGAGGTGGGCGGCCGAGGCCCCGGCCCGCCTGGCGGCCTCCTTGACCGCACGTCGCTCGACCGAGGTGATGGCGGAGGGGACGCAGATGAGGACGCGGGGACGGGTGAACTTGGTCACCCCGGCCCGCCGCAGCAGCAGGCGGATCATCCGCTCGGTGATGTCGAAGTCGGTGATCGCGCCTTCGCGCAGGGGCCGGACGGCCACGATGTACCCGGGAGTGCGTCCGATCATCTGCCACGCCTCGTTGCCCACGGCGAGGACGTCGTGGCTCCGTGTGTTGAGCGCGATGACCGTCGGCTGGTTCAGGATGATCCCGCGACCTCTGGCGAACACCAGCGTGTTGGCCGTGCCGAGGTCGATCGCGAGGTCCCGGGCCACCCCGTCATCGTAGGGCCACGCCGGCCAGGGCCCTGGAGTGGGCCCGCGCGCACGCGGCAGCGCACGTCCCGGTGGCGACGCCCCTTGCGGGCGTGCCCTCGGTAACCTTCGGTCCGTGCACGGTGATGACCAGGGCGGGATCGGTGGTCGTTCCGATGAGGACTGGGGGGACGACGAGGGACCGATGCTCGGGTGGGTCCCACCCGACGACCGGCTCTGGCGCCACCCGTCCGAGTCGGCGCAGCGGTCGGTTCGGACCGGGCCCGAACGCGCCGCCCACCCGACTGTGCCCGGCCGCTGGCTGCTCGGTGGCGCCGCGCTCTGCCTGCTGACCGTCGTGGTGGCCACCGGGGTCACCATGACCACCACCGTCTCGCCGGAGCAGTACCCGCCGACAAGGCTCACCAGTGTCCCGACCACTGAGCCCGGGACCGTCGCACTCCTCGTCGATCGGCGGCACCTGGCCGGCCTCGAATCGAACGTGCGCCGCTCGACCGTCCTGCTGGTGGTCTCGGGGCCCGGTGGAACCGTGATCGGTACCGGGGTCGTCGCGTGGGCAGGGGGCATCATCGTGACCCCGTCGTCGGTGGTCGAAGGTGCCCGGACCGTCACCGCCGTGGAGTCGGACGGCACCCACGAACCGGCCTCCCTGGTGGGAACCGACCCGACATCGGGGATCGCGGTGCTCCACATCGACGACGACCTCCCGGTTGCGTCATTCAGCGACGACGACCCGCTGGCCGGCACCACACTCATGGCCATCTCCGAGTGGCCCCATGCCGGAGGGACCGGCGCACCCGACACCCACCTCTACGCCGGCGCGGTCGTCTCTGCCGGCCAGCGCGGCGGGAGCGGGCCGCTCTCCGAGTTCGCCACGACCAGAGTGGCCACCCCACTCACCCTGCGCGACCTCGGCTGCCCGCTGGTCGACCAGTCGGGCCGCGTGTCGGGGATCCTTTTCGAGCTCTCCGGTCCGACCACCGACCGCACATCGGTGTTCCTCCCCGGGGAGCTCGTGCGGGACGTCACCGGACAGCTGATGACCAGCGGTGCGGTGGTGCACGGCTGGCTCGGGGTCGCGCTGATCCCGTCGGCGTTCGTGACCGGCCCGCCGCACGCCACGCTCGACTCGACCACGACCACTACCACGACATCGACGCTCGCGGTCGCTCCGGCCGGCGGCGCGGTGGTCGGGGAGGTGTGGCCCGGGAGCCCAGCGGACGACGCGGGCCTCCGGGTCGGGGACGTCGTCATCGCCGTCGGCGGGCACGCCGTCCGCTCGGACGCCGATCTGCGAACCCGCCTCTATGCGGACCCCCCGGGCGCCGTGCTGCAGCTCACCCTGGATCGGGACGGCACCACCCAGGCCACCACCGCGGTCCTGGGCACCGCCGGCACCGATGTACCGGGGGGAACCTCGTCGTCATAGCATGAGGTGATGGCACCGACCGATTCGGGGGAAATGGGGAACCCATTCCAATCGTTGCTCGGCGACCTGATGAACATGCTGGGGACCAACGCACCGGACCAGTGGGAGATGACCCGCTCGTTCGCCCTCAACGTGGCCACCGGCGGGACATCGGAGTCCAACGTCGAACCCATCGAGCGGATACAGGTCGAGCAGCTGTCGCGGGTTGCCGAGCTCAATGTGATCGAGTCCACCGGCATGCCGGTGTCTCCCGACGGGCGGCGCCTCACGTGCGTCCCGGTCGGTCGCGGCGACTGGACGCTCCGGGCCCTCGAGTCATGGCGACCCCTCCTCGCCGCCATGGCCGTGCCGGTACCACCGGCGCCCGAGTCGTCCGACGCAGTCGCCCGCCGCCGGGCGAGGCCGTCGATCCCTTCGGTGCCGACCCGTCCGGGGGGCTCGCAGGGCTCCTCGGCCAGTGGGCCACGGCGATCGGGCCGATGTTCTTCGGGCTCCAGGTCGGCTCGGTGGTCGGGCATCTCTCCCAGCGCACCCTCGGGCAGTACCCCCTCGCGCTGCCGTGGGCACCATCGGACGAGCTGCTGCTGGTGACCGCCAACATCACTGCGTTCGCCGAGGACTGGAGCCTACCCGGCGAGGAGGCTCTGCTCTGGGTCTGCGCCCGGGAGCTGGCCACCCACAGCGTGCTCAGCAGGCCGTCGGTGCGGGCCCGGTTCGAGGAGCTCCTGCTGGCCATGGCCGAATCGTCGGCCGCCGCGCAGCAGAGTCTCGCCGGCCGACTCGGCGGGCTCGTCGACCCCGCCGACCCCGACGCCGCGGCGGGCATGGACCTCGAGTCGCTCCAGGGGATGTTCGGCGACCCCGAGGAGCTGCTCGGCGAACTGCTCACCCCCGAGTCCCGCCGCACCTCGGACCAGCTCACCTCTCTTGCGGTCGTGGTCGACGCCTACGCCGACCACATCGCGGCCGTGGTGGGCGAGAAGCTCGTCGGTTCGCATGCACAGCTGGCGGAGGCCTGGTACCGACTGCGCACGGAGCGGGGGAAGGGCGAAGAGGCGGCAGGAGCGCTCTTCGGCCTCGATCTCGACCAGGCCCAGGTGGACCGAGGACGCGCCTTCGTGGCCGGGGTGGTGGAGCGTGCCGGGCACGACGCCCTGGCCCGGCTGTGGTCGCCGGCCCGGAACCTGCCCACGCCACCCGAAGTGGACGCCCCCGGGCTCTGGCTGGAGCGGATCAGTCTGCCCGGGCTGGAGGACTCTGCTGGGTCCTGACCGGCGGCGCCTTGGTCGTGCCGCAGGCTGCAGGCTCAGGTGGGGGCGTCGGGTGCGGCCTCGGCCGGGGCAGCCGGCAGCACCTCCTCCTCGGGGACACCGAGGTCCCACTCGAGCAGGATGTTCTCGCGCTCGGCGTCACGGATGACCCGCTCCCGGTTGCGCCGGTACTGCGGGTCGTGCGGGGGGAGCAGGACCAGCCGGGCGTTGGTCCGGCGGCGGAACTCCTCGATGAGGGCAGGATCGCCGAAATCGGACCGCACCTCCCAGTGGGGGGCGACCGGGCCGAGGTAGACGACCCGCACGTGGCCGACCGGCGGCTGGGGCTCCTGCTCCTCGTCTGGGAGGCTCGGATCGTCGGTGGCCGACATCATGACAGTGGTTCCTCCTGGGACGGTGGCGCCACGATCCTACGCCACCGATGCCCAGATAAGAACGCCCTGGTGCCTGATAAGAATATCGTGAGGAAACCGTCAATACCGGCCGATTTCCGCCAGCTCGGGGCCACCGGATGCGACACTGGCAGTGGAACGGACGGCGGCGCACGGGGTCACCTCCGAGATCGGGCCCCCGCACCATCCCCGATATCGACGGAGGCAGCATGGACACCGATTGGATGAGCGAAGGGAAGTGCAGGGACCTCTCTCCGACCATCTTCTTCCCGAGTGACGGGGTCGGGGTGCAGGAGGCCCAGCGCATCTGCGCCGAGTGTCCGGTTGCCGTTGCCTGCCTCGAGTACGCGCTCGAGGAACGGGTCGACCACGGAGTGTGGGGCGGGAAGTCGGAGCGGGAGCGCCGGCGTATCCTGCGGCGGCGACGCATCGCACGCACCGTCTCGGTCTGACGCCCTCCCCCTCCGGGCCGCGGCCCCACCGGTCCGATGGGTCGGGTGCCGAACCGTTCGCCGAGTGCGTCGCCAACATCAGCGAGGGACGTGACCACGTCGTCATCGACGCGGTGTGCCGGGCCGGCGGGGACCGGGTGCTCGACGTCCACACCGACGGGGAGCACCACCGCACCGTTCTGACCCTCGGCGGATCGCTCGCCGAGGTGGAGGACGCGGCACGCGCCATCACCACGGAGGCAGTCACCCGCATCGACCTCTCCTCCCACCGGGGAGTCCATCCGCGCCTCGGGGTCGTCGACGTCGTCCCCTTCGTCCCGCTTCCCGGAACCGCGGGGACCCATCCTCCGGCGCCCTGGGATGCCGTCGTGAGCGCGCGAGACGCGTTCGCAGGGTGGGCCGGTGCCGCGCTCGGGGTGCCCTGCTTCCTCTACGGGCCCGAGCGGTCACTGCCCGAGGTCCGGCGCGACGCGTTCGGCGCGCTGTCCCCCGACACCGGTCCACCGGCACCGCACCCGACCGCGGGCGCGACTGCGGTCGGAGCCCGAACCGTGATGGTGGCCTACAACGTCTGGATCGCCGAGATGCCCGGACGATCGGATCCGGTGTCGGCCGTCGAGGTCGCCCGCGAGCTCGCCGCGTCCCTCCGCGGACCCGGCGTTCGCACCCTCGGACTGGCGGTGGCCGCCGGTGCCCAGGTGAGCTGCAACCTGACCGATCCGACCCGGATCACACCCGCTGTGATCTACGACGCCGTCACCGACGGAGCCGCCCGGCGCGGGTGCAGGGTCCTCCGGGCCGAGCTGGTCGGTCTGCTCCCCTCGGCGGTCCTCGACGCCATGCCGCGGCACCGGTTGGCCGAGCTCGACCTGCGGGCCGAGGACACGATCGAGTCCCGCCTGGAACTGCGCGGCGACTGACCCGCCGCCACCCGGTGCTGCTCAGGAGGCGCTGGCTGCTCTCCGCTGCAGCGCACGCTGACGGCGCAACCGCCGCCGCTCACGCTCGGACAGCCCGCCCCAGATGCCGAACTTCTCGCCGTTGGCCAGCGCGTACTCGAGACAGTCCTCGCGCACCACGCACCCCCGGCACACTTCCTTCGCCTCGCGGGTCGACGCGCCCCGTTCGGGGAAGAAGAGATCGGGGTCGACCCCCATGCAATTCGCCTTCGTCTGCCATGTCCGTTCTCGGGGCCCGTACATCAATGACACCATGTCCATCGACAGACCTCCCTCCCACTCATCCACACGATCCGGCACCATCTCGCATGCTTCCGGATGGCACCGCTGTAACTACAGATATGTCATCCTTCACTATCACGGGCGGAAACGCAAGAAAAAACCCGCTTGTGAACGAAAGCGCAAGAGCGCCGGGAGCGCGCCGCCGGTGTGTCTGGAAGGGTCAGCCGGCCCGTCGGCCCCGCGACCGCACGGTCGTCTTGTGGTTGAGGAAGTCGATCAGCACGTAGTCGCCGAGCTCGTCGGGCGAGGTGGCGAAGGTGCGGCCGCGGTTGATCCGTGAGAGCTGGTCGATGAACCCCCAGAGGCCCCGATCCGGGTCGAGCAGGAACGTGTTGATGGTGATGCCCGCCTTGGTGCAACGCAGCACCTCGGCGAGGGTGAGCTCGAGCGTCTCGGGGACGGGCGGGTAATTGAACGACACGTCGTAGCCGAGACCGCCGTCGTAGGGAACGATGTGCGCGGTGGGTTCGCCGTCGGTGACCAGGATGATCTGCTTGGTCCCCTGCTGATGGGCGAGCAGCTTGCGGGCGAGCATCAGTCCGTGCTGGAGGTTGGTGCCGTAGACGTAGTCCCAGCTGACCGTCGGCAGGTCCTCCGGCTCGATCTCGCGGGCGACCTCGGAGAAGCCGACCAGACCCAGGTAGTCGCGGGGGAACCGCGAGGCGATGAGCGTGTGGAGGGCCATCGCCATCTTCTTGGCCGGGACGAAGTTGTCCCGCATCGGCATCGACAGCGAGAGGTCGAGCAGCAGCACGGTCGCCGACCGGGTCAGCGCCTCGGTCTCGACCAGCTCGAAGTCGTCCGGATGGAGGCGCACCGGCAGCCCGCTCCCCGCCCGCCGCACGGCGTTGTGCACGGTCCGGGAGAGGTCGAGGTTGAACGGGTCCCCGAACTCGTAGGGCTTGGTGGTCTCCTCACGGTCGTGGCCGGTCCCGGTCCAGGTCGTGGCATGGGTGCCGACCCGGTCCTTGGTCAACTGCGAGAACAGGTCGGACAGGGCCTGTTGGCCCATCCGGCGGATCCCCTTCGCCGTGAGCTCGAACCGGCCCTCGCGCTGGTCGATGAGGCCTGCCTCCTCCAGCTGCTTGGCCAGTGTCGCCAGCCGGTCGAGCGAGCGGGCGGCGTCGTCCCCGAGGTGCCGGGCCACCTTGTCGAGGTCGACCTCGGACAGGGCCGCCGGCGAGTTGGCAGAGCGCAGGAACGACTCGAGCTCGTCGAGGTCGCGTAGCCGGCCGGCTGCGTCGGTGGCCTCGCCCATCCCCATCGGGTCGTCGCCCCGGAACCGGTACCGCTGCTCCCATCCGGCATCCGGGAAGGCCCGCTGGAGGTTGCCGGCGAGCCGGTCGACCTGCCAGCGAAGGTCCATGTCCTCGAGGAGCGACTCTGCGAGGCCCTGGAGCTGCGAGCGCTGCTCGGGAGTCATCGAGTTCCACATGGCCTGCGCAGCTGCCATCCGGGCGGCCAGCTGTTCGAGCAACTCGTCGAGGGTCTTCGGGTCGCCCGGGGAAGAGGTCCCCGAACTGCTCCATGAACGATTCGAAGGAGGGGTCGAGCGGCTGCCCGTCCTCGCGCTGCTCGATCATCCGGTTGAGTGCGTCGAACGCCTGCCGCATGTGCTCGAGCTGGGCTGGGTCGGGATTGGAGAGGGCCTCGGACATCTGGTCGAAGTAGGTCTTGGCCACCTCCTGCGCGCAGGCGCTCCATGAGCTCCTCGAAGTGCTCGCGGGCCTCGGAGGAGACGAACTCGTAGCCCTGCAGGCCGCGCACGGTGCCGGCCAGGTCGTTGGGCAGGAGATCGAGCTGCATCCGGCGCTCGGTCGCCACCTGGTCGGTGACCTCCTGCCGGCGCTGGTCACCCGAGGCGTGGGCCTCCGACTCGAGACGCTCGATGCCGAGCCGCTCCTCGGCGAGCACCTCCTGGAGCTCTTCGGCCACCTCGCTGTAGGCACCGCCGAGGTCACCGCGGTCGAGCTGCTCCTCGCGCTCGAGCCGCAGCTGGTCGAGGAGGTCGCGGAGTCCCTGGACCCGCTCGCCGTCCGGCGTCTGCCATCCCCGGTTGAGCATGCGTTGGAGCGCCTCGTGCAGGTCGCCGTTGGCCAGCAGGTCGTCGGTCAGCTGCGAGAGGACGCGCGTCGGCGTCGTCGGCGAGCGACTCCTGGGAGCCGTCCCACCGCCGGTAGTCGAACCGCCAGGTCATCCCCGGCCCCGATAGGTCGCCCGGGACCCGGCGGCCTCCTTGTTGAGGCGCTTGGTCAGGTGGAGCCCCTCGAGCAGGAACTCGACGGCGCTCGCCACGAGGGCCGGGTCCTCCGAGCCTCCGGTGAGGGCCAGGACCGGCGCCGAGAGCGCCGGCATCTGGGCGAGGGTGCCGGCATAGGCGGCCGACGGGAGGTCGTCGCCGGCGTGCACGACGGTGTCCTCGGAGAAGGCGCCGACCACCGCCTGGGGCTCGGCCAGATGGACCCGGCGGCGGAAGACCAGCAGCACCGCGGCAGCCACCAGCTGGGAGACGATCAACTCGTCGCGCCCCTCCTCCAACGACTCGATCTCGATCTTGCCCTGGGTCGACGAGACGAGGGCCTGGAGGTCGGAGATCCGGGGGACGGCCTCCGACTCGCCGTTGCGCAGGGCACGGCGTGTGGCGTTGGCCACCAGGGTCTCGTAGTTGGCGATGGTCAGGCGCACCGACACCCCGGAGCGCTGATTGAGGTGGGGGCTCTGCCGGGCCAGCTGGCTGAGCTCGGCCACCACCTCGGCCATGAACGCGGGGACCTCGACCTGCGGTGCGCCGGTCGGCCGGTCAGCGCCACCCCGACCGGGCAGGTCGGCCTCGAGCTCGGCGATGCGCAGCTCGGTTGCCGCATCCGGCGGGTAGTGGGTACGGATCTGTGCGCCGAACCGATCCTTGAGCGGGGTGATGATCCGCCCGCGGTTGGTGTAGTCCTCCGGGTTGGCGGTTGCCACCAGCATGATGTCGAGCGGGAGCCGCACCCGGTGGCCGCGGATCTGCACGTCGCGCTCCTCGAGCACGTTGAGCAGGCCGACCTGGATCCGCTCGGCCAGGTCGGGGAGCTCGTTGATCGCGAAGATGCCCCGGTTGACCCGCGGCACCAGGCCGTAGTGGATGGTCAGCTCGTCGGAGAGGTACCGACCCTCGGCCACCCGGATCGGATCGACTTCGCCGATGAGGTCGGCGACCGACGTGTCGGGCGTGGCCAGCTTCTCCCCGTATCGCTCGCTGCGATGGACCCATGCCACCGGCAGATCGTCGCCCGACTCTGCAGCCAGGTCCCTCGCGAACCGGGAGACGGGGTGGAACGGATCGTCGTTGATCTCGGAGTGCGCCACGATCGGAAGCCACTCGTCGAGCAGACCCACCAGCGCGCGGATGATGCGGGTCTTGGCCTGGCCCCGCTCGCCTAGCAGGATGAGGTCGTGCCCGGCCAGCACGGCGTTCTCGAGCTGCGGAAGGACGGTGTCCTCGAAGCCCAGGACGCCGGTGACCAGGGGCTCTCCTGCCGCGATCCGTGCCGAGGCGTTGCGCCGGATCTCGTCGGCCACCGAGAGCGGGGTCCACCCGGCCTTGCGCAGCCCACCCAGGCTGGTGATGTCGGGGGGCGGGGTCCGTCGGATGGTGGGGTCGAGGGGTGCTGCGTGCTCCGGGATGCTCATGCTCCGAGCCTATGCGTGGAGACCGGACCATGATGGTCGTGGGCCCGCCGGGAGCCCTACCCCGGCTGTTTTCACACGGGGTCCCGAGTGATGGAAAGATGATGATCCGTCTGCGCTCGTGCCCTGGGCCCGCGCGCGGTGGAGGAGCGTTCGGACGGGCCGTGGGCCGGCATGGGCTGCGTGTGGTGCCAGGCCGGACCTGATCAGGGAGAGACGCATTGACGACGTTGGAGGAGGCGACAGGTACCCCGGTCGTTCTGGGAGGCGTCCGGGGCGGTCCCGACGTCCCCACCCTGCGCACCGACCGCTACTGGGTACAGCCGGTGGTCACCGTCGTGGTGCTCACCGCGTTCGTCGCCTACGCAAGTTGGGCCGCTTTCGTGAACAAGAACTACTACGCCGGGGCCTCGCTCAACCGCGACCTGATCTCGCCGTTCTACTCGCCCTGCCTCACCGAGAGCTGCGTGCCGGGCAGCCATCCCTCGACCGTGATCACCTGGTGGGCCATCTCGCCGGCACTGCTCATCCTCATCTTCCCGTTGGGATTCCGGATGACCTGCTACTACTACCGCAAGGCCTACTACCGCTCCTTCTGGCTGGCCCCGCCGGCCTGCGCGGTCTCCGACACCCACGGCTCCTACTCCGGCGAGTCCCGGTTCCCGCTCCTGCTCCAGAACGTGCACCGCTACTTCTTCTACTTCGGCCTCGTCTTCAACGTCATCCTCTCCATCGACGCGGTCGTCGCCTTCCGCCAGCCCGGCGTGGGGCTCGGGTTCAGTGTCGGCACGGCGGTGCTCATCGTGAACGCCGTGCTGCTGTGGCTCTACTCGCTGAGCTGCCATGCGTGCCGGCACCTCTGCGGCGGCGGGCTCAAGCAGTTCTCCAGCGCGCCGATCCGCCACCGGATCTGGAAGGCGCTCACCCCGCTCAACGGGAAGCACATGGCCTTCGCGTGGATGAGCCTCGTGTTCGTCGCCTTCACCGACCTCTACGTGCGGTTGGTGGCCAGCGGGACGATCCACGACTACGGCTTCCACTTCTAGGAGGAGAGGAACCATGAGCGAGTACGAGAGCCACGACTTCGACGTCATCGTCATCGGTGCCGGCGGGGCCGGCCTGCGGGCGGCCATCGAGGCCCAGTCGAGCGGTCTGCGCACCGCGCTGGTCTGCAAGTCACTGCTGGGCAAGGCCCACACCGTCATGGCCGAGGGTGGGGTCGCCGCCGCACTGGGCAACGTGTACGGCGAGGACGACTGGATGGTCCACTTCCGCGACACCATGCGGGGCGGCAAGATGCTCAACAACTGGCGCATGGCCCAGCTCCACGCCCAGGAGTCGCCGGACCGGGTCCGTGAGCTCGAGGACTGGGGAGCCCTCTTCGACCGCACCGGGGACGGCCTCATCCTGCAGCGCGACTTCGGGGGCCACCGCTACGCACGGCTCGCCCACGTCGGGGACCGCACCGGCCTCGAGCTCATCCGCACCCTCCAGCAGAAGGCGGTGGCCGACGGGATCGAGGTCTTCATGGAGCTCAAGGTCCTCCGCCTCCTCCACGACGCCGACGGGACGGTCTCGGGGTTGGTCGGCTACTGGCGGCCCAGCGGCGAGTTCGTCGTCTTCCGGGCCAAGGCCGTGGTCATGGCGACCGGTGGTGCGGGAAAGAGCTGGCTGTACACCTCCAACTCGTGGGAGTCCACCGGGGACGGTCATGCGATGTCGCTGTGGGCAGGGGCCGATCTCATCGACATGGAGGCCGTCCAGTTCCACCCGACCGGCATGGTCTGGCCGCTGTCGGTGCGCGGCATCCTGGTCACCGAAGGGGTGCGCGGCGACGGTGGCGTCCTGCGCAACTCGGAGGGACGGCGGTTCATGTTCGACTACATCCCCCCCATGTTCGAGGCCGAGACGGCCGATTCGGAGGACGAGGCGGACAAGTGGTACGACGACCACTCGGCGGGCCGTCGCCCACCCGAGCTGCTCCCCCGCGACGAGGTCGCCCGCTCGATCAACAGTGAGGTGAAGGCCGGCCGCGGCAGCCCGCACGGGGGCGTCTTCCTCGACATCGCCACCCGGCGTACCGCCGAGGACATCCGCAGGCGGCTTCCCTCGATGTACCACCAGTTCAAGGAGCTCGCCGGGGTGGACATCACCGCCGAGGCCATGGAGGTCGGACCGACCTGCCACTACTTCATGGGGGGCGTCCGGGTCGACGCCGACTCGGCCGCGTCCACCGCGCCGGGGCTCTTCGCTGCCGGCGAGGTGGCCGGCGGGATGCACGGTTCCAACCGGCTCGGGGGCAACTCCCTCTCCGACCTGCTCGTGTTCGGCCGGCGGGCCGGGATCGGGGCGGCCGAGTTCGCCTCCGGTCGCAGTGACGACTTCGTGCTCGACGAGGGCCTGATCGACGCGACCATCGCGGCGGCCGTCGCCCCGTTCGAACAGGAGTCCGGGGAGAACCCCTACGACATCCAGAACGACCTGCAGGAGACCATGCAGAGCCTGGTCGGGATCATCCGCACCGGCGCCGAGCTCGACCAGGCCATGGGTGCGATCGAGGAGCTCGAGGACCGGGCGACCAGGATCTCCCTCGCCGGTGGCCTCAAGTACAACCCGGGGTGGAACCTCACCACCGACCTCCCCTCGATGCTGGCCGTCTCCCGCTGCACCACCCAGGGTGCCATCCACCGCAAGGAGAGCCGGGGAGGCCACAGCCGGGACGACTTCCCGAAGCCCGTCGCCGAGATGGGCCAGGTCAACTTCGTCGAGCGGATCGCCGACGTTGGCGCCGCACCACTCGGCGTTGGCGGCACGCCGTCCGTCCGGGCCATCACCACCAGCCCGGAACCGATCCCGGCGATGCCCGACGATCTCAAAGCCCTGTTCGAGGAGGTGGTCTGATGGCCGAGGAGATCATCCACGGCACCGTGAGCGGTGAGGTCACCATGCGCCTCTGGCGCGGCGACGAGACCGGCGGGGAGTTCGAGGAGTACGTGATGCCCGCCCAGGAGGGCGAGGTCGTGCTCGACGTCATCCACCGGGTACAGGCGACCGGCGGCGCCGGACCTGGCCTGCCGCTGGAACTGCAAAGCCGGCAAGTGCGGCTCCTGCTCGGCCGAGATCAACGGGCGCCCGGCGCTCATGTGCATGACCCGCATGGACACACTGCCCCCCGGGGAGACGGTCACCGTCGCTCCGATGCGGAGCCTTCCCGATCCTGCGGGACCTGGTGACGGACGTCTCCTACAACTACGAGGTGGCCAAACGGATCCCTCCGTTCAGCCCCCGCGCCAAGACGGCGGACGAGATGAAGGTCGGCGGCTACCGGATGCAGCAGATCGACGTGGAGCGCTCTCAGGAGTTCCGCAAGTGCATCGAGTGCTTCCTCTGCCAGGACGTCTGTCACGTGGTCCGCGACCACGAGGAGAACAAGACCGCCTTCGCCGGACCGCGCTTCTTCGCCCGCTCTGCCGAGCTCGAGATGCACCCCCTCGACACCAACGACCGTCGGGAGCTACTCCAGCAGGAGCAGGGCCTGGGCAAGTGCAACATCACCAAGTGCTGCACCGAGGTGTGCCCGGAGCACATCAAGATCACCGACAACGCGATCATCCCGCTCAAGGAGCGGGTGGTCGACGCACGGTACGACCCGGTCGCATGGCTGGGCCGCAAGATCAAGAACCGCACGAGGCGCTCGGCCGAGGAGGCAGCGGCCGAGTCACCGGCGAGCGGTCCGGCGGCGGTCCTGCCGTCCGGTGGAGTCCAGGGGATCCCCGAGGTCAGCGCCGCCCCGGACCTGCCGGGCGAGATGGCCGAGATCGGGGCCACGGCCGAGTGGTACACCGACGAGACGCCACCCGGATGACCCGGTCCGGGAGGGGCCGCTCGTGGCCCGCTTCCTGACCGAGGAGTGGGTTGCCGGGCTCAACGGCGCCCTCGACGGGGTCGACCCTGCCCGGACCGGGCCCCGAGGCCGGGCTGGCAGCCGCCGACGGCCGGTTCCGGGTGGCCCAGGAGGTGCGGGGCGCCCCCGACGGGGACGTGCGGCTGGTGCTGCAGGCAGCCGACGGATCCCTGACCTTCTCCCTCGGGCCGCTCGGAGGGCCGGCTCCGACCGACGAGGTCGAGGTCACCATCGCCCTCGAGTACGCCGACGCGGTTGCGCTCTCGCGCGGCGAGCTGTCCCCGGCCGAGGCGCTCACCGGCGGCCGCATCCGGGTACGCGGCGACCTCTCGGTGCTGGTGGCCGGCCAGGAGCTCCTCTCGACGGCCCGGGAGCACACCCGGGCGGTCGACGCCGAGACGACCTACTGAGCACCCCCGGTCCGAGAGCGGGAACCACCGGGAGGCCGGTGTAGACAGGTGCGGACCGTCCGAGCGGAAGGGGACCCATGGACATCCTGAGCAGCCGAACGATCCTCCACCCGGCGGACCTCGAGCGCACGCTCGCCTTCTACCGCGACGGCCTCGGTCTGGCCGTGGCGCGCGAGTTCGGCGAGGGCGCAGGACGGGGGGTTGTGTTCTTTGCCGGGGGCGGGTTCCTCGAGGTGGTCGGCGAAGGCCCGGCGCCCGAGCGCCCCGGGGTGGCTCTCTGGCTGCAGGTCCGATCGATGGAGGCCACCGTCACCGAGCTCCGTGACCGCGGCACGGTCCTCGCCCGCCCGCCACGCCTCGAGCCGTGGGGACTCATCGAGGCATGGATCGACGACCCGGACCGCCTGCGCATCCATCTGGTCGAGGTGCCGGCGGACCATCCGCTGCGCCGGGACCAGCGCCCGGTCCCCGTCACTGCGCAGTAGCCTGGCCGCGTGGGTGCCGCCTTCCGCGTGGAGTCGCTGGATCACGTCCAGCTGGCCATGCCTACGGGCGCCGAGGACAGGGCCGCTGCGTTCTACGAAGGCGTCCTGGGCATCCCCCGCGTCCCCAAACCCCCCGAACTCGCGTCCCGGGGTGGCTGCTGGTTCGAGCGCGGGGCGCTGCGGGTGCACCTGGGGGTCGAAGAGGACTTCCGTCCGGCCCGCAAGGCCCACCCGGCTCTGGCCGTGTCCGGCATCGAGGAAGTGTGCGCCCTCCTCGATGCGGCCGGCCATCCCACCCGGCACGTCGAGGAGGTGCCGGGCAAGCCACAGTGGTACGTGGACGACCCGTTCGGCAACCGGATCGAACTCGTCCCCCACCCGACCGGCGCGAGGACTGACGTAACCCGCTGACAGTCGATCGGGGGCAGCCTCAGAGGTGCAGCGGAAAGAGGTCTACGGTCTGGCTGTACCCATGGCAATGCAAGCCGAGCATCAAAAACCCGGACGGGCACCCACTCAGGTGTCATGACCTCCGAGACACCGAACGTGGATTCGGTTTGACCGGTGTTCTCTTCTTGCGGGGTGTTGAAAGAGCCGGGACCGGTCGCAGTGGGGGGCACAAGGACCGGTCCCGGCACGCACTGTCGCAGCCTGCAGGGCGTGGGACCCCTCGGCTAAGCGTCAGCGCGATCGACGCCGCACCTCCATCGCTGTACCGTTCGCGACGGTGCCGAGTGATGCAGCGGAACGATCGGTGCGTCGGCATTGGACGGATGCACCCGTTTGCCGTCGTTCAGGTGCATATCCACGGCGACTACGTACAGTCCTGGCCGCAGTGAGCAGCAGTCCGAGCACAGCCAACACAGGCCATGCCTCCTGGTGACTTCGTGCCACCCGCACCCGTCGCAGATACCGAGGCGAGGACGATACGAACTGCGGAGGCGGAACGGTTGCTGCGGACACAGCGCCACGCCAAGTGTTTTACCCCTGGCGCAGCAAGGTCAACCGTGTCTCTCAGGTTGTCATCAAGGTGCGATCACCCGTCTAACGACAGATGGGGACACTTGGTATGATTGGGTTTTACCAAGTGTCGAAGGGAGACCCTGTGGCGACGCCGATTGAATTTCTCGTCTCAACCAGTGGGCAAATGTCGGTGCCAGCGGCCGTGCGCCATCGGTGGGGACTGGACCACGGCGGCCGGGTGACCGTGATCGACCTGGGCGATGCCGTGATCCTGCTGCCTCCCGGCGGTCGGCAGAAGCTCCTGGCCGAAGCTCTTGCAGCTGCGGACCATCGCCGGTTCGTCAGCGGTCTCGACGACCCCGACCTGGCCACCACGTAGGTGGCGTCCGTCGTCGTCGACGACCACCTACTTCGCGACATCCTGACCGGCGAACGTGAGCCCGACTTGGGCGGCATCGCGCCCGAGGGCGTGGCGACCACCGGGTTGTGGTTCTTTCGGCTGTGCTCCTCGCTCGCCGACCCCGGAGCGGCCGGCAAGCTCGCCGAGCCGGTCGCCGGCCTGCCGACCGGTGTTCAGGCCAACTTTCGCGCACAGCTCACCGCGTTGCCAGACGAGATCGAGGTGCTACCGATGCGGGAACTCTCCTGGGTGATGGCGGAACTGCATCAGCGCCACCGAACCCAAGGGCGTGGCTTATCCGCCGCAATGGTCGAGGCTCTCGCTTCCGCCCATCGGCTGCAAGCGGGTATCGCCGTGTCAAAACACGATATTGGGCCGAATCTCCGGGCCTCCGCCAACGCCGATGGCGTCGCTTTCCACGCCCTGTAGAGACCCCTGATTGTGATCCTCGATCACGGTTCTCGCTCCACGTGGCACCCTCGCAAGAGCGCCCCGCTCCCGGCGTTATACGTGCAATCGGAGATTGCTTCGCCCTTCGGCCACGTATAACGCCTGGTCATACGTGCCATCGCATCCAGCTCTCCGTATTGAAAGACGATGACGATCACACGTATATCAGGTTGGTCAGGGACAGGTATTAACGTCAAGAGACAAACGGGGCTCGACGCGATCGTCACATTCCTTCACAGGTCACGATAACGCTCGTAGTCTTCCCCGCTTGGACTGTCACCGGTGAAGGTCCGCTGCATGGCATCGTGCCTGGCTGTCCAACGAGGTACTCGGGACTACTGCCGATTACCCTGTAGGTGCCGGCATGAAGTCGCACCTTGAACCCGCCGTCATCGGCAACGCGAACTGTTGGTCCAGTGCCTTGCGGTCCAACGAAGCGGACCGTGCCCGGAAGGCTGTGGTAGCCGGACGCAGCTACCCCGGCATTGAGCATCAGCTTGCCAGTGGCCGTGCCTGTGCGGTGTGCTCCCAGTGGTGACGCTGGCACTGAATGCTCCGTAGAGGGACCTCTGGAGTCCGACCGAGTTACTCCGACCGATACGAGGACCAGTAGGAGGACAACGACGCCGGTCACCATCCCGCCGACTACCCAACGCCGCCTGCGACGTTCCTTGGCCTCGGCGAACAGAAGTTGCGGTTCGTCGGGGACAGTCCGTCTCGGAGGATCTTCAACGAGCGTCACTTGATCTGCCCCCTTCGCTTCAGGTTGGAACTAGTATTGCTAGTACCATGTTTCAGGTCAAGGGGCGGCCGTTCGGTCGGCGCTCGCCTCCCTCGAAGGCGTCGCTCAAGTGCCGGTCGGTGGCACACAGCGTTCCCCTGAAGTCGCAGGTGTTGCGGGGCACCCTGACGCTGGTCGTCGGGCTGCGCTGCCAGGCTAGATAGCCGGTACTGCCATGGCCGATTGGTCAACCCCGGTCGGCGCGCCGATCATGCCGCTGGGCCTCCTTTGCGTAGCGACTGCCCAACTGCCGGGAGAAGTTGAACTGGCGGGCCAGCTCGCCGATGCTCATACCCTCGTCAAGACCCGCCCTCATCACCTTCACCCGCAGTTCATGTCGTGCCCGAACCAGAGCCTGCAGCGCCTCGGCCGAGGTGGAACGCGCTTCCTCTGAAGGATTCGCTGCGAAGGCCTCCTCGATGCCCATTCCGGAGCGGAGCGACTTCTGAGCGCGCGCCAAGATGCGTTCATTACTCCGCAGAGCGTCGCGCAAGGCTCGGTGGACATCGATGAGGTCCTGAATCGCGTGGTCCACGTCCTGGTTCAGGTTTCCCATGTGCCGAAATGTATGTATGTGTTCGTCCGCAGCGGTGGATCGCAACCAGCGTTGTCAGCGCCTCGGGCAGAACGTGTCAGGCGGGCTGCCAGAGAAGACGAGTGGGTGCAGTGGAGGTCGTGGTGCCTGAAGTGTGGGCCTGGCAGCCAAATGACGATATCGGCTCTCGCCGGTCTTTGCTTGATGGCACTCTTCCGCCACACGGCCGCAAGTGCCGGTGGCTGGCACCCTGGGTGGCCTCCGAGCCGGCGTTCGAGGGCGCCTTCTAGGAGAATCGTCTTGATCGGTCCGGCACATGTGCTCAGGTACGAATCAGATCCGATCCCGATGGGGACCTCTCCGCGCCGCATCATCCTCTGTGTCTGCCGATCTGGACTGAGCAGCCTCGATCGCTAAACCACAAGACTCCGATATCGGATCGCGAGAGCCCGGCGGGGTTGCGTTGACCGGTTGGGTCCAGATCCGTGGATCAAGTTGGGGTGATGCACCAACCCGTGGCCCGATTGGAGCCGCAACTCGATAGCACTGCGCTCGTCTACCGAGGAGGTGTCCATTTCCACCCCAAACATACTTGCTGTGAACGCATTTGGGCGAAGAGATTGAGCAGCGCCGCGATGGGAACCTGGAATCACCCGGAGGCATCCATTAGTCGCATTCGTGTCATCGAGCGCGATCCAGATTGTAAGAGCAGAGGATCCGCGGAGTCTCGCCGCCCACGGTGCACCGTCTTGGTGCCACAACGCCGGCAACCCCGTCCTCGCGGGCTTGCAGAGAAACGTGACGCCAAACACGGCGGCTGGCGCGTCGAGCAGTTGCGCAGCGATCCCCACGAGCCGTTGGTCCCACGCGAAGGTACTGGCAGCGTTGTCTGAGAGTGGCGACGGGACGATCGCGTCACCCGCGGTCAGCCCTTGGTCGATCCGGCACATGTCAAGGTACTCAAGTAGGATAGGGGTCGCCGAGTTATCGAGGACCTCGCCAAGCATGGCAAAACCGTTTCGCTCATAGTCGCAGCGCAGCTCCGGCCCAGCCATCTCGCCATTATCGGCCATCCGATGGTCCTGTCGTGCCTAATTCTACGGACTAATCACTAACTGCTTCCTGGCCGGCAGAGATGACAGAGATCTCTCCACCCCAGAGGCAAGTGCAGATGCATGAGTCGTCGAGAGCGGGGTTTCCGTCAAACGTGACCAGCGGAGACCCAGGCGACCAGGGGGCTGCGGTATTGGGAATGCAGGGCTGAGGCGTGAGGACGCCGAGCGCTGCTGCAGTGGCAGCCGCCACCTGTGGATTGCCGAGGCTTGAGCACATTCCAAATGTACCGATGTTGCTTAGAGGCGCGAAGTCCATGATGCTGGCTGCGGGCTGTCCGGCGGCAGAAACATCCGGACTAGACGTCGCGGTTAGCGTCGACGGTGCCGCCCCGAACGTACATTGCATCTCGGCACCGCCACAAACGATCTTAGGCATAGAACCTCCTTGTTTGGCAGGTCGCAGACTAGGAAATCTCGATCCTCTGATACTCCCGCCTTGGGGTACTTGATTGCTCGGCCCGCTGACATTGAGCATACCGACCTGCGAACAACGACGCTGGCGCTGATCACTCCATCTCCGATTGACAGCCTCCGATTTCGAGCGCGAGTCTCATCGTGCGATTCATTGTGGGGTGATGATTCCGGACGGAATCCCTAGGAGAGGCGGGCCGGCGATGAGCAGGGAATCGAGTGAGGACGAAGGCGCGGGCGCCAGCGGCCCCGGAGGGCCGGCAGAAGATCCGAGCGAGGCGGAGAGAACGCTCGGCCGAAGGGCGGTGATTCTCGGGGCCGCCGCAGGAGTGGGGGCGACCGCCGCGCTAGTTGCTGGGGTAAGACCTGCGTTCGCCGCAAATGGCGATCAAGCGAGCAATCAGCCAGCTCAGTCGAATCCTGCTGCGGACGCTACGCCCACTACCGCATCGAGTAGTCGCGTTGGACTCGCCTCGACCCCATTCCCAACGGGATCCTCACTGACGGCCACCGCCTCGGGAAATGGTGGCATCGGCGTGCAGGGCATTGACGCCGGCACGTCTGAGGGTATCGGGGTCCTCGGGACGTCCGCCGACGGTTTCGGGCTCATCGGAGTGAACGGTCCCAGCGAGACCAATCTCCCTACGTATGTCGCGGGCGTCGCAGGAATAAGCGAGACCAACACGGGAGTCTTCGGTCAATCGACGACGGGCACCTCGATCTACGGAGTGAGCGCCCAGAAGAGCGGTCTCGAGGCTGGCTCCGTGGCCGGAGTATGGGGCGACAGTAAGGCCAGCATTGGTGTCCAGGGCACCTCCGCCACGGACATCGGTGTCCTGGGAGTCTCGTACACGGGTATTGGGGTCAAGGCGGTATCCGCGTCCGGCAGTGCACTCGACGTGATGGGTGTTGCAACCTTCGCCCGCAGTGGTGTGATCACGATCGCCGCTGGTGCCTCATCGGCAACACACACCGGTGTGACGCTCTCCTCGGCGAGCCTGGTGTTGGCGAACCTACAGAACAGTCTCCCTGGAGTCTTCGTCGAGGCCGTTGTTCCCAGTATCTCCGGCCACTCGTTCGAGATATTCCTTTCGACCAAGGTGCCTGCTGGGAAGACCGCCAAGGTCGCCTGGTTCGTCGTGAACTGACGGCTTACCTGAGGGAAACAACGCCCTCACGAGCAGGTGCAGGCGAACGCCGTCGATTTGGAGGATGGTCGGGGTATCCCAGTCGTGTGATTACATGGGTCATCCATGGACCCTGGACTTGGGTCATCGAAACACATTCAGCCGTCCGGGTCGAGCTCCTCGATAAAGCCCTCCAGAAGCTGAGCTCGGTCTTCTTGCCCGTGACGATCGGCGTCGTCTCGTTGCCGGCGCAGGATCGTGAGGAACTGAGGTCCGGTCTCGAAGAACCCGCAGCGTTCACAGACTGACTCGAAGGTGCAGTCGAGGCCGGTCGGCCGGGTGCAGTGTGCGATTATGGGTAGTTAGCTGGTCGCGAGCACCGACTGGGTCAGAACGAAGAATCCGCGGACCTCAGTCGGCGATCTGGGGCAGGCCCTGGTCGCCTCCCAAATGCTGGGGCTACTCTTTGAGGATGCGTCCCATTCGAGCGATCGTTGGCTCATCTCTTCTCGGACTGGGAGCCGCCTTGGTTGTCACCCGTCGCAAGTTGGAAGCAGAGCGGCAGGCTCACCAAGAGACGGTCCTTGCTCTGGAAACGATCAAGCAAGTGGCGACGCCTCGGGACGATTCAGGGAGCCAGTAAGTCCGGGGCGCAAGTCCGTGACTTCGCTCAACGGGCCCAGCCCAGCCCAGCCACCCTCCCAGCGGTCAGGGACAGTCCATCATTAACTCAAGTACAACTCACCATCGGCGAAATCGACCACGACCGGGCTGGGCGACCGACCGACACGCTTGACCCGCACCGACGAAGTCTCTCATAGACGTCCCACTGTGCGGTGCAAAAAACGGCAGAATCGTCCGCGATCCAGTGGTATGAGACACCCTCAGCGACCGGCGATGGTTACGTAGGCCGACTGTGCTGGCGTCGTGCCAAGAGGCGGATTGCGGTCGCCCCGGCGATGATGACGATGAGTTCGATGACAGTTGACCAGTGATTCCCGAGCGCACCCTGCGCAACCACAATGAGGATGGAAACGCCCAACACGATCGAGGCCAACAGAGCCAATGTGCCTGGACCGGATGCAATGAGCGACCGAAGTCCCTGAGACATCGTCATCGGGCGGTCTTCAGGCTGGCGAGGGTCCTCCACTTCATCGGGATCGGCAGAATCCCCGGCCGTCTGAAACCGTAGGGAGGCGCTTGGTGTATATCCGGCGTTAAACGTACGATCGCATCCGGTCCATCGTAGGTGTATCTGGTTGATCGGGAACACCGAGGCTCCATTTGTTCACTGAGAGCCTCAGCTCGCGACCCAGGCGATCGCTGCGTCCCTCTCCATTACCGAGAACGTCTTTGTCTCGCCCGGTGTCATCCAGCCAAAGAGGTCCGTCAGATGATGCATCCACCCGATATCGGTTACCAGGGCAATCCGCTTCCAGGCTCGAAGGTGCTCAAAGCCCAGCTTGAGATCCTGCCACAACGCCCCGCCAGTCATGCCGTCGAAATCTTTCATCACGATGACGAATCGGACCTCGCCGCTCGCCGCTGCCTGTTCGAGGGCGGGTAGAACAACATCTCGATACTCCTCAGCCTTGAGTTTGCCAGCTGCCTCGAATCCGATGACTCCTGGAGGCATGTCACTGAGTTCCTTTATCACATTGCACCACCAAACCTTCCCGAACGACGAGCTTTCCACACGCCCCAACGGACCGTCAGCCCCGCTCAAAACCCCCCCGCTCCCAGAGCGAGGGCGACAGGCCGATTGGACTGTCGCGGAGCACACTGGACTTACGAACTTTCAGATGGTGCTCTGAGTCCCCCAACCGGAGCTGCTGCCCCCCATGGCAGTTCCAGACAGACCCTGGTCGGCCCCCTGACCGGGGTCTTGTCACCTCTCGTTGCGGATACATCCGGCGTTTGCGACAGAGACCCGCCTGATTCCCCCCGACTTGACGTATGCCTATATCAGAATATGATTGAGCCATGGCACGAGCAGCGACGACGTCGGACGTCTTCAACGCGATCGCCGAGAAGCAGCGCCGGGAGATCCTGGTGGTGCTGCGGGCTGGTGAGGGGCCGGTGACCGAGTTGGCCCGGGAGCTGGGAATGACCCAGTCGGGGGCGTCCAAACACCTGCGTGTTCTCCGGGAGGTCGGACTGGTGCGGGACCGCAAGGCAGGCAAGCAACGCCTGTACGGTCTTGACGCCCGCGGGCTGCGACCGGTTCACGAATGGACCGGCGGGTTCGAGCGGTTCTGGAACGAGAGCTTCGACAGGCTGGACGAGTACGTGCAGGACCTCAAGCAGGCAAGGCAGGAGGAGTAGCTGATGAGCGCGACGGGACGAGGAGCGCCGGCGCAGTCCGCGACGGCAGACCGCGAGATCGTGATCTCCCGGGTCATCAGTGCCCCACGGGAGCTGGTGTTCGAGGCGTTCACCGAGGTGCGGCACCTGTCGCGGTGGTGGGGACCGGAGGGATTCACCACCACCACGCGGGAGTTCGAGTTCCGCGTCGGCGGGGAGTGGGACTTCGTGATGCACGGACCGGACGGGACGGACCACCAGGAGTGGATCTCCTGGACCGAGATCGCCCCGCCGGAGCGGATCGCACTGCTGCACGGTGAGTCCCGCGGCGACCCGAACACCTTCGAGTCGGTCTTGACGTTCGCGCCCGATGGCGCGGCGACCCAGATCGAGATGCGCACGGTGTTCCCCACCAAGGAGCTGCGCGACGAGGTGGTCGAGAAGTACCACGCGATCGAGGGCGGCCAGCAGACCCTGAACAACCTGGCTGCCTACGTCACCGAGATCGTTCGGAAGGGAGCGGATGTCTGATGACCGGGAAGGTGTTCTTCAGCGTGTCGATGTCACTGGACGGGTTCATCGCGCCCGGGTCCCTCGGGGAATTGATGGGGCAGCAGTGGATGGAACTGCAGCAGTGGCTCTTCCCGCAACGGTTCTTCCGGGAGAACCTGAAGCTCGGCGAGGGCGGCGAGGAAGGGCGCGACAACGACATCGCACGGGAGACGTTCGAGCGCACCGGCGCGAGCGTGATGGGCAAGCGCATGTTCGAAGCCGGCGAGCAGATGTGGCCGGAGGAGGCGCCATTCCACACGCCGGTCTTCGTCGTCACGCACGAGAAGCGTGATCCCTGGGAGCGGCCGGGTGGGACCACGTTCCACTTCGTCAACGATGGCATCGAGTCCGCTCTCGACCAGGCCCGCGAGGCCGCCGGCGACCGGGACGTCCGCATCGCGGGCGGCGGCGCAACGATCCTGGAGTACGTGAACGCCGGCCTGATCGACGAGTTCACGATCGCGCTCTCACCCGTGCTGTTCGGCTCCGGCATCCGCCTGTTCGAGGGCGTGGACGCCGGCCACGTGGCCCTGGAGCCGGTCCGTGCGGAGCCGACGCAGCGGGTGACCCACCTGACCTACGCAGTCTCGGAACGGTAACTGCTTCGACCTCACTGGTCCCCCGCCGAGGTCAGCGGCGTGGTGAGATCCTCGACGCTCTGAGCGTCAGGAAGGACGAGTGTTCGGACCGCGAGCTCGGCCGGGCGCTCTTCCGGGAGGGACCCCTTCTGCCCCGGATCACGTCCCTCAGCGAGAATCGTTATCGGGCAGGAATGACGGCGGCTCCCACTCGACGAGCGCGATTGGCCAACGCAGTGACCGCAAGCAGTTCCTCTTGAAGGAGTCCAGCCGGAGGATGATCGGTTCGCCTCGTGGTTCAGGAACTGCTCGATATTTGGTCTCGACTAAACGTTTGCTCCTCGTCGTGCCTCTGTCTCCAGTGAGATGATGGCGACTACGACGGACGAATCCTTCAAGGAGTTCTTTCAGGCTGAGTATCCCGGTGTCTGCCGCGCCCTGTGGCTCGGGATGGGCGGCCGCTTCGATCCTGAGGACGCCGCCCAAGAGGCATTCGCCCGAGCCTTCCGAAAGTGGAACGCCGTATCGCGGCTTGATCGACCGGCGACTTGGGTCTTTGTCGTCGCGGTACGAGAGGCTCGGCGACAGCAGCGCCGCCGTGATCGTTCTCCTTCGGTGCATCCATCGGAAGCGGCGAGTCGAGACCATGCACCAGGTATTGCCACGCACATGACGATCATGGCCGCACTTGGTCAGTTGGCGCCCCGCCAGCGTTTGGCCATCGTGCTCCGCTACCACGCGGACCTTCCCGTCAAGCAGATCGCCAAGGTCATGCAGTGTCGTGAGGGAACGGTGAAAGCGACGCTGCATGCCGCCGTTGCTCACCTTCGGACCTTTCCGCTGGACGACCGCACTACCACCGAGGTTGACCGTGACTGAAGACAACATCGCACAACTGCTCGAAGTGGTGGCTCGCTCGTACGCGCCCGATAGTTCGACTGGTCTTGCAAGAGTAAAGGCACGAGGGGCGCGTCAACGCCGTGTACGGAGAGCGATGTCGATAGGCCTAGTTCTGCTCGCCGCGGTATCGGCCACGATCGGGCTGGTGCTCAGTGCTCCGGGTGGCAATCTTGCCAACCCGGTTCGCTATCTGCGGATTACTTCCACGGCTCAAAACGTCGAACTCTCTGGACCCTCAAATGGGCTCACCGACGTGTACTTCGCCAATACGAAACAAGGTATCGGTATGGAGCAAGACTGCTCCCTGTCTCCAACCACCAATACGACATGCTCCCTGACGATCGTGAACACCGGCGACGGTGGTCGGACGTGGACACCCGTTGGTCACCCACTCCAGGTGACATATCCGGACAGCCGCGCCTCTTACCCCTTCATCAATTTTGCCACCAACGGCAAGGACGGATGGATCTACGGCTCGAAGACATTTGTCACTCACAATGGTGGCAAGACGTTCGAAGAAAACGGCCCGCCGGGCCTGGTTTCGGATCTCTCGATTGTTGGCAACAAGACGTGGGCCCTGAGCCGACCGTGTCCACCAGGAATCCCTGGGTGCGGCTCCACCGTCTACTCGTCCCCTACCAATGGCGGACCGTGGCGCGTCATGCACGGGGCTCCGACCCTGCAATACCCATACCTTCAACTCTTGCGTACGTCTGAGGCGGTCGCATTTCTGGCCGCTCAGGCCACCGACGGAACGCTCTCTGTCACCGAGAACGGTGGCGGGTCGTGGGTCAGCCATCTGCTACCGAGTCTCTGCGCCCAACTCCAACATCTGGCCGCATCGAGCATGGATAACGTCTGGGCACTCTGCAGCGCGGGCACGCCAACCGATACTCAGACGAAGGAGTTGTATCACTCCGTCGATGCCGGCGGTACTTGGGCGCTCGTTGCCACATCGAACGCTGACGCCGAACCGGGGGTTGGCCGTCTTCCCGTGTCGGGCATCGTCACGCAGTTGACGTCGGTTGGCTCTGGCCGCCTCTTGATCGCCCTCGACAACGGCGCCCTGATCGAGTCAACCAACGGTGGCGCAACCTGGGCACCTCAGGGCCTGCCCGCAAATGGGGGGGTCATGCAGCTGACATTCACAGATGCTCAGCAAGGGTGGGCCATCCTGTCTCCCAACGACACTCTCTATCGAACGTCGGATGGTGGTGCGCACTGGACCATGCCGGAACATCACTAGGAAGATCGCAATCGGGTAGAGGGCGACATCAGTGCCAGGATCGATCAGAACTGGACCTGTTGCGCGGTGTTCAGCAGTTCAGCCCGGTCTGCTTGGAGGATGAATCCGCTGGCGATTGCTCGGTCCAGGCTGGATGTGTACACCTTCAGGTAGTTGGCCGGGGATCCGTAAAGGCTCACCAGCTTGCTCGAAGCAAAGGGCGCCGTCGATCCGAACAAGGAACAGATCAAGCTTGCGCCAGCCGGGGCCGCTCCGCTGAGAGTGGATACCGGTACGTCGACCGCCGGCGTCCTCACCCCACCGATGACGTTGCCGTTCGTGTCCAGTGCCAAGGCCGGTGGATCTTCGCTGGTCAAACGGAAGGGTCCTGGAGTTGCGGGCTCCGTCCCGTCCACGACCCACCTCTCCAATGCGGCAAAGGCTCCTTGGACCACCTCGTGCTGGGGACCGGTATTGATCCAACTGGTACAGCCGAGTGCACTCGCAGCTGAACCCACGAGGTAGGCATCGGCGTGCGATGTCCCGGCGACCTCCCAGGTCCGGATCCTGTTGGTGTTGGGCTGTTGAGCAGCGGCGTAACCCAACCCGATCAGATCGGTCTGGGTCTCGAACAGGAAGGTCGGGATCTTCAGATCGGTTCGGATTCGCAGATTCTTGGGCACCTGACTCGCCGAGGTGATCGATGTGCCGTTGAGTGAAGCTGCCCCGGACCCCCGACTGTGGATGAAGATCCCACTGAAGATGTTGGTCTGGGGCTGTAGAGCGTCGGCGAATGTCGTCATGTAGAACGCCGACTGCGATTCCCCAACCGCAATGAGGCGCTTCGGATGCAGTGGCCCGAGTGCCCTGTTCGGCACACGAAGCGACTCGCCTATCTGGGCGAAAATGTCCAACGCATACTGATCCCCAGGCTGGTGCAGCGAACCGTAGCGGGCCGGCTGTTGGGTGACGAGCCCGGCGATGTGCGCTGAAGAGGAAGCGGTACTCAGAATCGACGTTCCTCCGTCGACGCCGAGCGATTGCGCCGCAATTGCCACATACGCATAGCCGTCTCTCTTGAGCAGCGGATTGAGCAGGTCCCAGTCGGGGGCAGACTCCCCTGCCGACTCGTTCATCCATTCGACGACCACCGTGCCATTGAAGCTCGCGGGATCCGCCGGTCGGCGGACGATGATCCGGGTCTTGTACGCGGCGGTCGTCGTGGGTGTGACGGCCCACCTGCCGTTGCTCGGCATGGCGGGAGCCTTGAAGGCCATCGCCGAACCGGACGCAAAGAACTCCTGTTCCACATAGTTGTACGCGGCCAGATCAGTCGGCAGGGCAGAGAGTGGCTCACTGATGTTCCCTGCGGTCACCGGGCCGGTCAAGGTCGCTGCCGCCTGATAGTTCACAGTCGCAGCCTGGGGAGGCGAAGCCGTGCTGCAGCTGGAAAGGCTCAGTATCAGGACGACGAGCATTCCGCCAGATATCCGAGCCCTCCGATCGTGCCGTCTACCGCGCGACATGGTGCATCCCCCCTGTTACGGACTTCACGGCCAAAACCTTCAGGCTGCGCCGCCGGCGCTCCGCTGGAGCGTCCGGGCGAGGATCCCGAGGGTCGCGCGGAGTGCCGACTCGGAGATCACCGGGAAGATCCCGGCGTCGCGATAGGCCGGGTCGATGTGCGACCAGTCGTAGTAGGAGGTGACCAGCGTGCCCCCGTCGACCGGCGTGAGGGTGTAGCCGTACTCGTGACCGATCTGCGGGCGGATCTGACCGAGGATGGTCCAGGCGATCGCCCGGTCGGGCTCGAACCGGGTGATGGTCACCGTGACGTCGTAGCGACCCATCGGGTAGTCGTTGAGTGCCTCCCGGTCCATGTGCACGACGAACGTGTCACCGACTGCGGCCACCGGGTCGCCGGTGGCGTCCATGAGCATGCCCGAGCTGTCGATGGTGACGTGACCCTGCGGGTCGCGGAGGACCTCGAAGATCGTCGACGGCTCGGCGGCGATCGTCCGCTCGACTTCGATCCGCTCGGTTGCCACTGGCACATCCTCCCATCTGTTCCGCTGCACTGCGACCCGGCCACCGACCGGCACGACCGGATCTGGCTGACCCGGCGTGACGCCGTGGTGGGGCGACCGGGGTGGCCGTCCGCCGGTGTTCCTACGGAGCGACCTGCTCCACCTCGGCCTTGATCCGCTCGAGGGTGGTGCGCATGCCGTTGCGGTTGGTCTTCCCCCGGGACCAGCCGAAGAGGGACCAGTAGAGGCGCAGCCCGACGGTCGGGGCCAGCTGGAACGACTCGGTCACCTCCGATCCCTCACCTGACGGCTCCATGCGGTAGCTCCAGACGTTGAGGGGCCGCTCCTCCTTCCCGACCCCGAAGGCGAACTCACGCCCCGGCTCGCACGCGCTGACCGTGCAGGTCGTCCAGTAGACCGGGCCCTTGCCGTTGCGCTTCACGTGGCCGCGGAACTTCGCCCCGACCGCCGGACCCGTTGCACCCTCCAGCCACTCCGCCTCGAAGGTCTCCGGGCTGTAGCGCCCGATGCGGGTCACGTCGCTCACCAGGTCCCAGACGGCCATCGGGGATGCGTCCATGTGCAAGGTCACCGAGTCGTGCATGCCGACACCCTACGGTGCTTGGGCACTTACCGCCGGGGCCGGATCGCGGTCAGGGCAGGAGGTCGGCCACGTCGGCCCGCTCGGATTCGAGCTCCTCGGTCGTGATCCGGATCCGCTCCGTGGCGAACTCGTCGTGGTGCAGCCCCTCGACCACCGTCCACCCGCCTGCGCCGTTGGTCCGCACCGGGAACCCGAACTGGAGGCCGGCCGGCACCCCGTACTCGCCGCTGGAGACGACGGCCAATGAGGTGCAGTCGTCACCCTCGGTGGCAGTCCGGATGCTCCGCACGGAGTCGATCGCCGCGTTGGCCGCCGACGCCGCCGACGAGAGTCCTCTGGCCTCGATGATGGCTGCTCCGCGCTTCTGGACCGTGGTGAGGAAGTCGCCCTGCAACCAGGGGGTGTCGTCGATGACGTCGGCGGCCGGCTTCCCCCCGATCCGGGCGTTGGCGTAGTCCGGAAACTGGGTCGCCGAGTGGTTGCCCCAGATCGCGAGGTTGGAGACCGACGCGACCGGGACCCCGGCCTTGGCCGCCAGCTGGCTCTTGGCCCGGTTCTCGTCGAGGCGGGTCATGGCGAACCAGCGGTCGCTCGGCACCTCGGGGGCGTTCGAGCGGGCGATGAGGCAGTTGGTGTTGCAGGGGTTCCCGACCACCAGCACCCGGATGTCGGTGGCAGCGTTGTTGGCGATGGCCCGACCCTGCGGACCGAAGATGCCACCGTTGACGGTCAGCAGGTCGCCCCGCTCCATGCCCGCCTTGCGGGGGATCGAACCGACCAGGAGGGCCCACGACGCCCCGGCGAAGGCCGTGTCCAGATCGGTGGTCGTCACGATATCGCTGACCAGGGGAAACGCGCAGTCGTCGATCTCCATGACCACGCCCTCGAGCGCCTTCATGCCCGACTCGATCTCGAGCAGGCGCAGCACGACCGGCTGGTCCGGACCGAGGAGCTGGCCCGATGCGATCCGGAACAGGAGGGCGTAGCCGATCTGTCCGGCGGCGCCGGTGATCGTGACCTGGATGGGGGAGATTGCGGCCATGGAGCGCAGGCTAATCCGCCGTCCCAGACCGGGCGAACCCGTCTGGCGACCGACCCGTCGCCGGTGCGACCCGTCGTCGGTGCCAGGGTGAACTCGCGGTCACAGAATGCTGTCACCGCGATGAATTGTTCGTCACGAGTGCCCGGGATGGACCCGTCGTGCGGTTGGTCCCGGCATACTTGTCGATGACGCTCCTCGCTCAGGCCATCGCTGTGCTGCCGGGACAGTGCTTCCGTCTGGTCGACGGTGACGCGAGCGGATCCATGCAGCGGTGCCCACGACCGGTTCGGGTACGGGGCAGGTTGATCACCGGGAAGGATCAGCGGTACACCGTGGAGGCGTGCGTCGAGCACGGGGTGAGCCTGCTCGACTGGCACCCCATCCCGGCGCCGCGCTCGTGACGGTCCAGCGCACGGCGCTGACCGAGATGGACACCCCCGCCGACAGTGCGGGTACCGGCACCGTCGGGACGGCCCCGTGGACCCGGGGGGTCGAGGAACCCCGGGAGATCGCCGAGTCGATCGCACTCGTCGACCGTGCGTTCGCCTTCGTCGATCTCTGCGGTTTCACCGCGTTCATCGCGACCCACGGCGAGCACGCGGCAATCGACACCCTGACCCAGTTCCGGTCGCTCGCTCGTGACATCTCGGTGCGGCGTGGCGTGATGGTGGCCAAATGGCTCGGCGACGGGGCGATGATCGTCGGGGTCGAGGTCGGTCCCACCATGGCCACGGCCGCCGAGCTCATCGGGCGCTACGACGGTTCGACCCTCGCCCTGCGCGGTGGGTTCGCACACGGTCAGGCGCTGATCATGGAGGGCGAGGACTACATCGGGAGGCCGGCCAACCTCGCGGCACGGCTCTGCCAGGCGGCCCGCCCGGAGGAGCTCCTCGCGTTCGGCTACCGCGCCTCCTTTTTGCCGCCGTGGGTGCAGGTGCTCGGGGTCCGCGGCGTGACCCTCCCGGGCCTCGGCCGGATCCGGCGGGCGCAGCGCCTCGGGCTGGTCCCCGGGCTCGAGTTGCCCGACCTCGCCAACCACAACGGCCGGACCCGCCCGCCGGGATAGACCGCGGGCAGGCGGAACCGGATCGGCAGCCCGGGCGGGACCGTCCGGAGGGACTCAGAGCCGGTCGACGATGGCCCCGGCGAACTCCGAACACTTGACCTCGGTGGCGCCGTCCATCAGGCGCGCGAAGTCGTAGGTCACCACCTTGTCGGCGATGGTCTTCTCGAGTGCCCGCACGATGTCGGCGGCGGCTTCCGTCCAGCCCAGGTGCTCGTACATCATCACCCCGGAGAGCAGGACGGAGCCGGGGTTGACCTTGTCCTGACCGGCGTACTTGGGGGCCGTCCCATGGGTCGCCTCGAAGATGCCGTGGCCGCTCACGTAGTTGACGTTCCCACCCGGGGCGATGCCGATGCCCCCGACCTGGGCGGCCAGCGCGTCGGACAGGTAGTCGCCGTTGAGGTTGGTGGTGGCGATGACGTCGAAGTCCTCGGGCCTGGTCAGCACCTGCTGCAGGGTGATGTCGGCGATGGTGTCCTTGACCAGCAGACGGTCGCCGGGCCTGCCTTCGCAGTCGTCCCAGCCCACGGCCACGTCGGAGAACTCCTCGCGGACCAGCTCGTAGCCCCAGTTGCGGAAGGCACCCTCCGTGAACTTCTGGATGTTGCCCTTGTGGACGAGGGTGACGCTCTTTCGGTCGTGGCCGAGGGCGTACTCGATGGCGGCTCGGACGAGGCGCTTGGACCCCATCTCGGAGATGGGCTTGATCCCGATGCCCGAACCCTCGCGGATGTCCCAGCCCATCTCGTCGTGGAGGAAGGCGGCGAGCTTGGCCGCCTCCGGGGAGTAGGCCTCGGCCTCGAGGCCGGCGTAGATGTCCTCGGTGTTTTCGCGGAAGATGACCATGTCCACCTTCTCGGGGTGGAGCACCGGCGAGGGGACCCCGGTGAACCAGCGCACCGGGCGGAGGCAGACGTAGAGGTCGAGGATCTGGCGGAGGGCCACGTTGAGCGAGCGGATGCCACCGCCGATCGGTGTGGTGAGGGGCCCCTTGATGCCGATCAGGTGGGTGCGGAACGCCTCCACCGTTTCGTCGGGCAGCCAGTTCCCGGTCTCGTCGAAGGCCTTCTGGCCGGCCAGGACCTCCATCCATGCGACGGACTTCCCGTGCCGGGCAGCCGCCGCGTCGAGGACCAGCTTGGCCGCCGGCCAGATGTCGACGCCGGTGCCGTCGCCCTCGATGAAGGGGATGATCGGCTCGTCGGAGACCTGGAGCCTGCCGTCGGGACCCGTTGTGATCGGTTCAGCCATTGGCGCAGCCTACCGGCACCATCCGCCCCGGCCGCCAACCGGGGACGGCGGAGCGGGCCCGGATCAGGGCGCGCTCAGCCCCAGGGCGGAGTAGATCTCCCGGGTCGCGTTCGATCGGTTCAACGTATAGAAGTGGAGCCCGGGCACGCCGGATTCGAGCAGCTGTTCGCAGAGCTCGGTGGCGCAGGCCACCCCCTCGCGACGGACGGCCTCGGCCCCGCCGCGCGCGTCGGCCGCACCGAGGCGATCGACCATCCATCCGGGCACCGCCGCTCCCATGGTGGCCATGCGGGGCACCGAGCTCAGGCTCGTGACCGGCATGATGCCGGGCAGCACCGGCTTGTCCACCCCCCGCGCGGCGAGGTCGGCCACGAGCGCGGTGTACTCGGAGGCCTCGAAGAAGAACTGGGTCACCGCGAAGTCCGCAGCGGCAAGCTTGGCGGCCAGCAGGTCGCGGTCGGTGGTCATGTCCGCCGAGAGGGGGTGGCCGGCCGGTTGCGCGGCCACGCCGATCGAGAAGCCTCCGATGGCCCTGGCGAGCTCGACCAGCTCGCAGGCGTAGCGGAGCTCACCGGGTCCTCCCGCCGGCTCGGCAGGAGGGTCGCCTCCGAGGGCCATCAGGTTCTCGACTCCGGCAGAGCGGTAGGCGACCAGGATCTCGGCGAGCTCGAGTCGGGTGTGGGCGACGCAGATGAGGTGGGCCATCGGCACGAGGGTGGTGGTGCGCAGCATGCCGGTCACCAGATCGAAGGTGCGCTTGCGGGATTCCGCCCCGCCGCGGTAGGTCACCGAGACGAAAGAGGGACTCAGCGGTTCGAGGTCGCGCAGGGTCCTGACCAGCGTGGCCTGCTCGGGGTCGTTCTTCGGCGGGAAGAACTCGAACGAGTAGGTCCGGCCCTTGCCCAAGAGGTCGGCGATACGGGTCATAACCCCTACCAGCCTACCGTCGGGTGCCGCGACCGCCCAGAGGCCCGATCAGGAGCGGGTCGACGCGTCCGTAGTCGTCGTGGATGCGGACGATGTCGTCCTCACCGAAGTAGTCACCGCATTGGACCTCGACCGACACCACACCGCTGGCGGTCGCGTTCTCGATCCGGTGCTCGGCGCCCACCGGGATGTCGATCGAGGTGCCGGCCGCCGGCTCGCGCTGCTGGCCGTCGAGGGTCACCAGGGCGGTCCCATGGACGATGAACCAGTGTTCGGAGCGCCGGGTGTGGCGTTGGTAGCTCAACCGCCGTCCGGGCGACACCTCGATGCGCTTGACCTTGAAGGTGGGCGCCGTCGTCGAGGACGGTCTAGCTCCCCCGGGGGCGCTCGACCGCAGAGCGGTCCGCCGTATCGGTCACTTCGCCCGCTCCGCTGCCCGCACGGCATTGCGCAGCAACATGGCCCGGGTCATGGGGCCCACGCCCCCGATCCGCGGGGTGACCCACCCGGCCACCTCGGCCACCCCCTCGTCCACGTCCGAGAGGAGCCGCTTCCCCTCCCATGAGGTACCGGCACCGACCACCGCCGCGCCCGGTTTGATCATGTCCGCGGTCACCAGCCCGGCCCGGCCGGCGGCCGCCACCACCACGTCCGCTGTGCGGACGAGGGCGGCCATGTCCTCGACCCCGGTGTGCACGACGGTCACCGCGGCGTTGCATCCGGGTCGCTTGAGGGCCATGAGCAGTGCCAGCGGCCGGCCGATGGTCAGGCCCCGGCCGATGATGACCACGTGCTTCCCCTCGACGGGCACGTCGTTCTCGTGCAGCAGTTCGACGATGCCGGCGGGGGTGCACGGCAGCGGACCGGCGGCCCCCATCACCAGCCGGCCCAGGTTGACCGGGTGCAGGCCGTCCACGTCCTTCTCCGGGTCGACCGCGAGCAGGGTCGCCTCCTCGTCGAGACCGGGCGGCAGCGGCAGTTGGACCAGGTAGGCGTGGACCCGGTCATCGCCGTTGAGCCGGGCGATCACCGCGTCGAGCTCCGCCTGGGACACGTCGGCCGGCAGGTGCTCGCCGAACGAGCGGATCCCGACCTCCTCGCAGTCGGAGTGCTTCAGGGCGACATAGCGCGCGCTCGGCCCGTCGTCGCCCACCAGCACGGTCCCGAGACCGACGGTCACGCCGGCACCACGCAGGCGGGCCACCCGGTCGGCGACCTCGGCGCGGACCTTGGCAGCGAGCTTCTCGCCGTCGAGCAGTGCTGCCGTCATCGCCGTCTCCCACTCTCTGTCGTCACCGGCGTCTCAGTGCCGGAAGTGGCGTTCGCCGCCCGCAGTCACCATCGCGATGCCTGCCTCGTCCGCCGCGGCCACGACCTCGCCGTCACGGATCGACCCCCCCGGCTGCACCACGGCCGAGACCCCGGCACCGGCCAGGACGAGCAGCCCGTCGGGAAACGGGAAGAATGCGTCGCTCGCCGCCGACCCGCCCCGGGCCCGGCCGCCGGCCTTCGAGGCGGCGATCTCGGCCGCCACGACCCGCGATTGCTGGCCGGCCCCGACCCCGACGGCCTGGCCGTCCGTCACGATGGCGATGGCGTTCGAGGTGGTCCGGGCGCAGACCTTCCAGGCGATCGCGAGGTCCCGCCACTGGGCCTCGGTGGGACGGACCTTGGTCGCCACCTCCCAGTCGGCCGGGTCGACCAGGAACCGGTCGGCATCCTGGATGAGCATGCTCGACCCGAGCCCCCGGTACTGACGGACCAGCGCCTCGGGAAGGGGTGCGGACAGCAACCGGGTCGCCTTCCGCTTCGACGCCAGCTGTGCGAGCGCTTCCTCGTCGTAGGAGGGGGCGATGATCACGTCTGCCTGCGGGCCGGCGGCGATTGCCCCGGCCACCGCCACGGTCACCGGGCCGCCAACGGCGACGACCCCACCGAACGCCGACTGCGGATCGCACTCGAGGGCCCGCTCGTAGGCCCGGACCAGGTCGCTGTCGAGAGCGGCCCCGCAGGGGTTGGCGTGCTTGATGATGGCGACGGCGAGCTCGGCCGGCGTCGAGGGAAGCTCGTGGACGAGCCGCCACGCGGCGTCGGCGTCGAAGATGTTGAGGTAGGAGAGCTCCTTGCCGCCGTGCTGGACGACGGCGTCCCACCAGGTCTCCTGACCCACGACCCGGTAGCGGGCCCCGTGCTGGTGGGGATTCTCGCCGTAGCGGAGCGAGCCGGTGCGCTCGAGGGTGAGGTGGATGGTGGCCGGCAGCAGGGCAGCGGTCTCGAGGTCGCCGATCGCGGTTTCGCCGGCGCTGGTCAGAGCGGCGTGCTCCCGCTCGTCGAGCCACTCGACGATGGCCGCGTCGTAGCCGGCAGTGTGGGCGAATGCCTGGCGGGCGAGCCGGCGCCGGGTGTCGATCGAAAGGGATCCCGACGAGCGCAACTCGTCCAGGACCCCCGCATACTCGGCCGGGTCGACGACGACGGCGACGTGGTCGTGGTTCTTGGCCGCGGCACGGACCATGGTCGGGCCCCCGACGTCGATGAGCTCGATCGACGGGTCGGAGGTGAACGGGTAGAGGTTGCAGACCACGAGGTCGATGAGGCCGATGCCCAGCTTGTCGAGGGCGTCGAGGTGCTCGGGCTCGGATCGGTCGGCCAGGATGCCACCGTGGATGACCGGGTGGAGGGTCTTGACCCGGCCCCCGAGCATCTCGGGGGCACCGGTCAGGTCGGCGACTTCGACGTGATCGACTCCCGCCGCGGTGAGCGCGGCCGATGTGCCGCCGCTCGAGACGATCTCCCACCCGAGGTCGGAGAGCCCGCGGGCCAGCTCCTCGATCCCGGACTTGTCGTAGACGGACAGCAGCGCCTTCATTCGGCGACCTCCCGTGGTGAGCCCTCCTGTGGTGATCCTCGCCCATCGCCGACCCCGGCCGCCAGATCGTCGATGAAGCTGCGGATGGTGGCCGGGTAGAGCGTCCGCTCGACTTCCTTGATGCGCTCGTGCAGGCTCGCCTCCGTGTCGTCGGGCCGGATGGACACCGTGGCCTGAGCCAGGACCGGACCGGCGTCCATCTCGAGCGTAGCGACATGCACGGTCGTCCCGGTCTCGCGCACACCGGCTGCGAGGGCGTCGCGCACGGCGTGCCAGCCGGGGAAGGCAGGCAGCAGGGCGGGGTGGGTGTTGAGGATGCGCCCGGGAAACGCATCGTGGACCGGTTGCCCGAGGACGGTCCCGAACCCGGCCATCACCAGCACCTCCACTCCGCCGTCCACCAGAGCCGCGGTGACCGCACGGGTGTAGCCGTCGCGGTCGAAGGAGGCTCCAAACCCCCCGAAGAGGGCCCGGTCGACCAGGAGGGCGGGAACCGACGCACGCGCCGCCACCTCAAGTGCCCGGCACTCGCGGTCGGCCACGACCAGGCGTACCGGAAGGTCGGTCTCGAGAATGGCCTCGAGGATCCTGCCGCTGCCCGAGGCCAGGACGCCGATCCGCACGGGTGGGGTCTCGGTGCCGGCTGTCGGTGCTGTGGCCACTCCCGCGCACGCTACCAGCGGCCGCGGACCTAGACGCGAGGCCGCCGGCCGTCGGCTGACAGCCGGTGGTGCCGTCCTCCGTGCACGAGAGACCCGAGCGACGTGGCCCGTCCGGCCTGCCACCGGTACGGGCACAGCGTCGCTCGGCCCCCTGCCCAGGGAATGCCCCTCGTGCAGGTAGGTATCGGCACCGAGCAGCGCTTTCCGAAGCAAAAATCTCAGTCGGACGTCTCCTCGAGCCTGCGCAACGCCCCCTCGTCGAAGCCCGCGAGCGAGTCGAGCACCAGATCACAGAAGCCCCAGACCGGCGAGTCGAGCATCCCCGGTTCGGGCACCACCACCACCCGCATGCGGGCCGCCCGGGCCGAGACGGCCCCATTGAGTGAGTCCTCGACCGCCACGCACGCCGTGGGCTCGACCCCGAGCTTGGCCGCGGTGCTCAGATAGGCGCCCGGATGGGGCTTGCCGAGGGGCTCCCACTCGGCGGAGTGCCACACCGAGACTGACGGCCCGATGCCGAGCCGCTCCAGCGCGGCCTCGATGACCACGGCGTAGGACCCCGAGCAGACGGCGACCGGTAACGAGAGGCGCCCGCAGAGCTCCACCGCGGCGCGTGCCCCGGACATCGGCTCGCCACCGGCCGAGATGAGCTCGGCCACCCGGGCGGTCACCGCGCGCTCGACCTCGACCGGCGAGGCGCCGGTCCAGGGCCGGCGAACCCACCAGTGGCGGACCGCGTCGTCGATCCGCAGGCCCATGGTCTGGCGGACATCCACCTCGGTGAGGTGGAGCCCGACGCCGGCGAAGATCTCGATCTCCGCCTGGCGCCAGAGCGGCTCCGAGTCGATGAGCAGCCCGTCGAGGTCGAAGACCACGGCACCGATCGGCCGACCGGTCCGGGCACCGGCGGAGGGCGGAGTGGGGGGCGTCGGGCTCAGCCCAGCTTCCGCACGATGTCGACCATGGCCTCGCCCGCCTCGGTCGGGTTCTTGGCCACTGTCGCTCCGGCCGCCGAGAGGGCGTCCATCTTGGCCTGGGCCGTCCCCTGCGACCCGGAGATGATGGCACCGGCATGGCCCATCTTGCGCCCGGGGGGCGCGGTGACCCCGGCCACGTAGGTGACCACCGGCTTGCTCACCGACGAGGCGATGAACGCGGCAGCCTCCTCCTCCGCCGAGCCCCCGATCTCCCCGATCATCATGATCGCCCGGGTGTCCGGGTCGGCCTCGAAGGCGGAGAGGCAGTCGATGAAGCTGGTGCCCGGCACCGGGTCCCCACCGATCCCCACACAGGTGGTCTGGCCCACTCCCTGCTGGCTGAGCTCGTGCAGCGCCTGATAGGTGAGGGTGCCGGATCGGCTCACGATGCCGACCGGACCGCCCGGCATGGCGATGTCCCCCGAGGTGATGCCGATGTTGCACTTTCCCGGGGAGATGATCCCCGGACAGTTGGGCCCGAGCAGGCGGGTTCCGGGGAAGTCGCGCAACAGCCGGTTGTAGGCCAGCGCCTCGTCCTGGGCCGGGATGCCCTCGGTGATGCAGACCACGAAGGGGATTCCGGCCGCGGCGGCCTCGACGATGGCGTCGGCCGCGAATTTCGGCGGCACCGAGATGAACGAGGCGTTCGCCCCGGTGGCCTCGACCGCTTCGGCCACGGTGGCGAAGACCGGGATCCGCTCGATCTCCTCACCGCCGCGCTTCGGATTGGTCCCTGCGACGACCCGGGTGCCGTAGGCACGGTTGCGCAGGCCGTGGAAGAGGCCCTGACTGGTCGGGCTGATGCCCTGGACCACGACCGTGGTGCGCTCGTCGACGAAGATGCTCATGACCGGCCTCCCGCAAGGGCGACCGCACGGCGCGCGGCGTCGATCATGGTCGGCTCGGCCACCAGTCGATCGGAGAGATGGTCGGCGAGGATCTCGCGGCCGGCCACGGCGTTCGTCCCGTCGAGCCGGAGCACGATCGGCGAGCCGATGTCGACCCGGTCGAGAGCCTCGAGGACGCCCTTGGCCACTTCGTCGACGCGGGTGATCCCCCCGAAGATGTTGACCAGGATGGACCGGACCGCCGGGTCGGAGTTGATGACCTCGAGGGCCGCTGCCATCACGTCGGCATTCGCGCCGCCGCCGATGTCGAGGAAGTTGGCGGCCTCGCCGCCGCACTGGTTGACCACGTCGAGGGTGCTCATGGCCAGTCCGGCCCCGTTCGCGATGATCCCGACCGAGCCGGAAAGGCCGATGTAGTTGAGGCCCCGCTCCTTTGCCCGCGCCTCCCGCTCGTCGACGACGTCGCTCCCGGCGAACTCCTCCCACTCGGGGTGGCGGTAGGTCGCGTTGTCGTCCAGGGTGACCTTGGCGTCGAGGGCGTGGACCCGGCCCTCGGGGGTGAGGATCAGCGGGTTGATCTCCGCCAGGTCACAGTCGCCCTCCGTGTAGCAGGTGTAGAGGTCGACCAACAGCGCAGCTGCCTGGGCCCGGGCTGGTTCGTCGAGCTCGGCCCGGTCGACCCATTCCCGCGCCACCTCGGCGGAGAGACCGTCGACGGGGTCGATGTGGAGCAGCGCGATCGCATCGGGGTTCGTCGCGGCCACCTCCTCGATCTCGACCCCGCCCTCGGCCGAGAGCATCCCGAGATGCTTCTTGGCGCTGCGGTCGAGGGTGAAGCTCGCGTAGTACTCCTTCTCGATGTCCGAGGCGTGCTCGACCCAGAGCCGCCGGACCACATGGCCCTTGATGTCCAGCCCGAGGATGTTGCCGGCGTGGGTCCGGACCTCGTCTGCGTCGTTGGCAAGCTTGACCCCGCCGGCCTTGCCGCGTCCGCCGACCTTGACCTGGGCCTTGACCACCACCGGGTAGCCGGCCTCTTCAGCCTGGGCGAGGGCCTGGTCCACGGTGTCGGCCACCCCACCCTTGGAGATGGGTATGCCGAACCGGGCGAAGTACTGCTTACCCTGGTACTCGAAGAGATCCACTGGATCCGTTCCTCTCTGTCATCGGTGCTGTCATCGATCTGTCCGTCATCGGTCTGTGCTGTCTGTGCTGTCGGTGCTGTCGGCGCTCTGGACCGGCGGTGGTCCGGTCGGGCCGCACCGTGGTCCGACGCGGGGGCGGCCGGACCAGTTGCAAGTCATGGATGCGGGGGTGGCGGGTGCGGAGGGTGGCGAGGTCCGGAGTCAGGCGACGTCTCCGGTCTCGCGTTCGGTCCAGCGCGTTGCCGAGCCACTCGCCGATCGCAGGAAGGGGAGCTCCGGGGGTGAACACCTCGGCGACGCCCATTCCCTTCAGGACGGGAATGTCGGACTCCGGGATGATCCCGCCCACCAGCACCAGGACGTCGTCGCGCCCCTGTTCCTCGAGGCCCTCGATCACCCGCGGGACGAGGGTCAGGTGGGCGCCCGACAAGAGGGAGAGCCCGACGGCGTCGGCGTCCTCCTGGATCACCGCCTGGACCACCTGCTCGGCGGTCTGGTGGAGACCGGTGTAGATGACCTCGAAGCCGGCGTCGCGCAGCGCCCGTGCGATGACCTTGGCCCCACGGTCGTGCCCGTCGAGGCCGGGCTTGGCCACAACCACTCGATAGGGGCGCTTCACGGCGGCTGATCCTAGGCGCTGACGGCCCGCTGAGCCCATCCGGGACCCCCGGATGGGCCGCCGGCTGACCCGCATCATTCACCTCCGAGCAGCCCAGGACGTACCCTGGGGATGCCCACGGGCGGCGTGACCGGCGCCCGGAGCGACAGCCGACCACAGAAGGACGCAGTGACCACTTCGACAGAGCCCGTGGACAAACCCGACGAGCAGGCAGTCCCGTCGGGGGGAGGCGCGACCCAACCGCTCCTCCCGGGGCTCGTGCTCCTCGCACGGCCCCGCCAATGGATCAAGAACCTCCTGGTGTTCGTCGCTCCCGGTGCGGCGGGCGTCCTCTTCCACCCTGCCGTCCTGGCCCACGCCGCGGCCGCATTCGGCATCTTCTGCCTGGCCGCCTCCGGCACCTACTACCTCAACGACTCGATCGACGCGGACGCCGACCGCCGACACCCGTCCAAGTGCAACCGGCCGGTGGCCGCCGGCGTGGTGCCGGTGCCCCTCGCCGTCGCTGCCGGGATCGGCATGCTGGCGGTCGCCATCGCCCTCACCTTCCCCGTCGGCGGCTGGCACCTGGCCATTGTCATGGGGGCCTACGCCGCCGTGCAGCTCGCCTACTCCTTCGGCCTCAAGCACGAGCCCATCCTGGACCTGGCCTGCGTGAGCGCCGGGTTCATCCTGCGTGCCATAGCCGGAGGCGTGGCCACCTCGGTCTCCCTCTCGAACTGGTTCCTCATCGTGGTCTCCTTCGGGTCCCTCCTCGTCGTGACCGGCAAGCGCTCGGGTGAGAAGGAGCTCTTGGCCCGCGAAGAGATCGACGAGGTAGTCCGCCCGACGCTCGGTCTCTACACGGTCTCGTTCCTCCGCACCGTGCGGACCCTCTCGGCTTCGGTCACCGTTGCCGCCTACTGCCTCTGGGCATTCGAGCGGGCCAGCCAGGTCCACCCGGGACACGACCCGATCTGGTTCCAGCTCTCCATCTTCCCGTTCGTGATCGCGCTCCTCCACGTGATGCGCCTCCTCGACTCGGGCGAGGGCGCGGCCCCCGAGGAGCTGGCCCTGCACGACCACCGGCTCCAGATCTACGGCGTGTGCTGGGTACTCCTCTTCGCCATCGGCACGTACGCCGGATGAGGGTCCCGGGCGGACAGCGGACCCTCGTCGCGGGATGGGGGAGGGCCGCCCCGACTGCGGCCGACCTCGTGCACGCGCTCGACTCCCACGCCGTCGACGAGGTCATGGCCCGCTCGGTCGCAGACGCCGCAGAACGCGGCCGGGGGCTGATCGCCCGCGGACTCGGACGCAGCTATGGGGACGCCGGGCAGAACGCGGGCGGCACCGTGCTGGACGCGACTTGGCTCGACGCGGTCCACGAGGTCGACCTCGGCAGCGGCGTGGTGCGGGTCGGTGCGGGGGTCAGCCTCGAGACGCTCATGCGGCGCCTCGTCCCACTGGGGTGGTTCGTGCCGGTGACCCCGGGGACCCGGCTGGTCACCGTCGGCGGCGCCATCGCCGCGGACATCCACGGGAAGAACCACCACGTCGACGGCGGGTTCTGCTCCCACGTGCCCGCCCTGACCCTGGTCACCCCGACCGGCACGATGGAGGTGACCCCGCAGTCCGATCCAGACCTCTTCTGGGCCACGGCCGGGGGCATGGGGCTGACCGGCGTGATCACCGAGGCCACGATCCAGATGCTCCCGGTCGAGACCAGCTACATGCTGGTGGACACCGAGCGGGCCGCGGACCTCGACGACGTGATGGGGAGGATGCAGACCGGCGACGCCGCCTACCGGTACTCGGTGGCCTGGATCGACTGCGGGTCCACCGGGCGACGCCTCGGGCGGTCGGTCCTCACCCGCGGTGACCACGCCCGGCTCGAGGACCTGCCGGCCAAGCTCCGCCGGGCTCCGGACCGTGCCCGGGCATTCGTGCCCCGCACCCGGGCCCGGGTGCCGTTCACCCCGCCGGGCGGGCTGCTCAACCCCCTGACCGTTGCGGCCTTCAACGAGTTCTGGTTCCGGAAGGCGCCGCGCCTCGAGGTCGGGAAGCCGCTGCCCATGGCCGCCTTCTTCCATCCCCTCGACGGGCTCGGCGGCTGGAACCGGCTCTACGGCCCGAGGGGCTTCCTCCAGTACCAGTTCGTGGTTGGCGATTCCGAAGGCGAGACGGTGCGCAGGGTCATCCAGCGGCTCGGCGAGGTCCGGGCGGCGTCGTTCCTGACCGTGCTCAAGCGGTTCGGACCCGGCGACCCGGGTCCGATCTCGTTTCCGGTGCCCGGGTGGACGCTCGCGCTCGACCTGCCGGTCGGTCTCTCCGGGCTCGACCGGATCCTCGACGAGCTCGACCATGAGGTGGCGGCCGCGGGCGGCCGGGTCTACCTCGCCAAGGACTCGCGCCTCGCGCCGGACACCTTCCGCACCATGTACCCCCGGATCGACGAGTGGCTCGCCGTCCGGCGCCGGGTCGACCCCGACGGTGTGCTCCGCTCCGATCTCGGCCGCCGGCTCGGACTGTGCTCGGACGTTCCCCGCACGGCGCCGGCCAAGCGGGCGGCACCGAGAAAACGGGCGGGACCGAAGAAAGCAGCCACCAAACGGGCGGCACCGACGAAGACCGCCGGCACCAAGCAGGCGGTCAACGGGAGAGCGGCGCCCGGCCCGGCCACAAGGGCCCGATCGGGACCGACAGAACGGAGCGGAACATGATCGACGCCGTCGGGCGCCCCCAGTCGGTGCTCGTGCTCGGAGGCTCCTCGGAGATCGCCCAGGCCGTCGTCGACGGGCTGGTCCCCGCACGCTGCCGGACGGTGATCCTCGCCGGTCGGCCCGGGGAGCGGCTGGACGCGGCCGCCAAACGGGCGCAGTCGGCCGGCGCCGAGACCGTGGAGACCGTGGCGTTCGAGAGCACCGACCCGGCCAGCCACCGTGCCCTGGTCGACGATGTCTTCGATCGTCTCGGCGACATCGACCTGGTCGTCGCAGCCGCAGGCATCCTCGGCGACCAGGAGGTCCTCGAACACGACCCAACCGGTGCGGCCGAGCTCATCACCACCAACTTCACCGGGCTGGCGTCGGTGCTGCTCGCCGTGGCGGACCGCATGCGCCGACAGGGACACGGTCGGATCGTGGTGCTCTCCTCGGTGGCCGGCGCACGGGTCCGCAGAGCCAACTTCATCTACGGGTCGTCGAAGGCCGGGCTCGACGCCTTCGCCCAGGGCCTCGGGGACGCGTTGGTCGGATCCGGGGTCGGGGTGACCATCGTGCGACCCGGCTTCGTGGTGGGGCGGATGACCGAGGGCATGGACCCGGCTCCCTTCCCCACCACGCCGGAGGCGGTGGCCGCCGCGGTGGTGAGGGCCATCGAGACCGGGTCGGAGGTGGTCTACGTGCCGTCAGTACTGCGCTGGGCCTTCGCCGTCATGCGCCAGCTGCCACGTGCAGCCTGGCGCCGCCTACCCGGCTGAGCCGGCCGCTCGGGAGAGAAGCCGAGCGACAAGAAAGGTACGGTCGGACCATGACTGTGATCGTGAACGAAGCGGAAGCCCGACTCGAAGCGCTCGACGGGCAGCGAGTCGGCGTCATCGGGTACGGCAACCAGGGTCGCTCGTGGGCCCTCAATCTGCGGGACTCGGGCATCGACGTCGTTGTGTGCGTACGGGCCGATGCCAGCAGGGACACGGCCGAGGCCGATGGGTTCGCAACCAGCGATCTCGACGGGGCGAACGATTGCGACGTCGTGTGCGTGCTGATTCCCGACGATGTCATCCCGACCGTGCCCCTGACGCTTCGCCCCGACGCCTTGGTCATCGTTGCCAGCGGGTACACGCTCGCCTTCGGGCGCCTGGATCCACCCTGTGACGTCGGAATGGTGGCGCCGAGAATGCTCGGCCCCGAGGTCCGCAGGTGCTATCTCGAAGGCACCGGATTCATCACGGCGGTCGGAGTCCACCAGGACGTCACGGGTACCGCGCGGGCCAGAGTGCTGGCTGTTGCCAAGGCCATCGGCGGGCTCCGCCAGGGAGCCATCGAACTCACTCCCGAACAGGAGGCGATCCTCGACCTTGCTGTCGAGCAGGCGCTCGCCCCTGCTCTGAAGCGCGTCAGCGAGTCGTTCGTTCGGGTGATGCTCGAACGGGGCGTGCCCATCGAGGCAATCGTTACGGAGCTGGTACTTTCCGGGGAGGTGGAGCGGACCTACCGTCTGGTGCGCCTCGAAGGCGGTGCCGCGCAGATGGCCTACCACTCGCCGACGAGTCAATACGGTCAGATGTCGCGCGCCGACCGGTATGGGCATCTCGACATCGCGACCACGATGCGACAGGTGGTCGACGAGATCTCCTCTGGCCGCTTTGCCGATGAATGGGACGCCGAACGAGACGCCGGCTACCCACATCTGGAAGAGCTTCGGGCAAAAGCGATGGCGCCTGAGATCCTTTCCTTCGAGGCGGATCTCCGGTCCAAGCTCGGCGAGGGCGCGGCGGCGGTCTGACGTGCGGCTGTGGACCGGAGGGGCCCCGAGCGGGATCGTAGGATGTGTGAGTGGAAGCAGGGCCCACCTTGTACTTCAATCCATCATGTTCAAAGTGCCGGACGGCCGACGCGTTGCTCAAGGAGCATGGCATCGATGCTTCATTGGTGCGCTATCTCGAGAGAACACCCACCGTCGACGAGCTGAACCGACTCATGAACCTGCCCGGAATCGACGATCCCCGTGCAATGATGCGCACCGGCGAATCGGTCTACAGCGAACTCGGACTGAGCGACGCGTCGAAACAGCAGCTGTTGGCGGCCGTCACCCAGCATCCCATCCTGCTGGAGAGACCGATCTTCGTGCTCGGCGAACGGGCCGTCATCGCGAGACCACCGGAACGACTCCTCGAACTCTTGTAGCGGTACTACGGGAGGGCGGAACGGCGAGGGTCAGACGCTCGTCCGAAATGCTCGTCCGAAATGTCCCATTCTCAGATCGCCTTGGCGATCGTGAGCAGACCTGTGGCCATGAGCAGGAGGTCGACAGCCCATGCGAAATGAGTGGGCTCCATCCGAGCGCTGATGCCCGAACCAACGACGATTCCCGCCAGGCAGGGCACAAGCGAAGTCGCGGCGAGGGCCACGTCGAAGGCTGTGATGAGTCCGGCCAGGGCCAGAAGGGGCAGGCCGATGAGATTCGAGAGGAGGAAGACAGCGGAGATGGTCGCTCGGAACCTGTCGTCATGGAACCCTGTCCGACGGAGTTCATACACGAGCGGCGGCCCATTGGTGGCCAGCGATGTATTGATGACCCCACTGACAAATCCCATTGCGAACGTTGTGGATCTCTGCGGCACCACCGGTTCCGGATTCCTTCGGCGCGAAGAGACGACGATCCACACTGCGGCCAGACACGTCGTCACTCCAAGAGCGAGCCGGAGTGTGCCAGCTGAGATCACGCTCAGGATGATGACCCCGATCGGTGCACCGACGATGGCGCCGAGTCCCAGCCGGCGGGTCGTCGTCCATTCGATGTGGCGACGGAGGCGGAGAGCAAGCCAGGCGCATGTGACGGTGCCGTTCAGAAACACGATGACCACAGCGCTCTTGGTTGGTACGACAAAGGCCATGAGCGGCACCGCAAGAAGCGCGAACCCGAAACCAACCGCACGCTGAAGGGCCGCACCGGCAAAGACAATTCCAGCGGTAGCTGCGACGGTACCAATCGATATCACGTCGCGAACCTCATGGGGTCCTCCCACCTCCATCCTCGGCTGCTACTTCAGAAGTCGCACAGCCGGCAGGCCGGCTCAAGGAGGCACTAGGCCCGCTTGATCGGCGCCATCCGCAGCAGCAGCTTCTTGCGGCCGACCGAGGGGAAGACGACCACGGCCTCGGCGTCCTCACCGGTGCCGCCGGTCTCGACGACCGTTCCCTCCCCCCATTTGCCGTGGACCACAGCGTCGCCGACGCCGAGCCCGAGCAGCTCGGCCCCGGTCGTGGGCGGAGGCCGACGGGAGCTGGCGGGGTCGGCGGCGCGCTCGCGCGGGGAGACTCCGCTGCCGAAGACCGAACGACCGGGGGTGCCGGATCGCCCGTCGTCGACGGCCACCTCGGAGACCAGCTCTGAGGGGATCTCCTTCAGGAAACGGCTCGGGATGTTGGCGCCGCTCCTGCCGAAGAGCATCCGGCTCCAAGCGTGCGAGAGGAAGAGGTGGCGCTCGGCCCGGGTGATGCCCACGTAGCAGAGCCGCCGCTCCTCCTCGAGCTCGACAGGATCGCCGAGAGAACGGAGATGGGGGAAGACCCCGTCTTCCAGCCCGACTAGGAACACCGCCGGGAATTCGAGTCCCTTGGCGATGTGCAGGGTCATGAGAGAGACCGTGGTGCCGTCCCCGTTGAGCTCGTCCGAATCGGACACCAGGGAGGCGGCCTCGAGGAACTCGGTGAGGGTCGGGTACTCGCCGGCCACGCCGACCAGCTCGTCCACGTTCTCGACACGGCCGAGTGCCTCGATGGTGCCCTCGGCCAGGAGCTCGCTGCGGTAGCCGGTGCGATCGAGCACCGCGACGACCAGTTCGCCCGGACCGAGCAGGGTCGGAGGCTCCGGCGGGTCGCCGAACTCCCCCGGGAGCGGGACCGGAGAAGCCGGCGGATCCCCGTCGTCGTCCACCGGGTCCGGGAGTGCCATCCGCCGCCGGAGGTCCTCGAGGAGGTCCGACAGTTCGGCCAGGGCCCGCTCCGCCTTGCCACCCAGCCCGGCCTCCGCCGCGTGTGCGATCGCCTCGCCGAGCGACACCCCGCGCCGGCCGGCCCACCCGGCGAGCTTGGCCACCGAGGTCTCGCCCACGCCACGCTTCGGAACGTTGACGATGCGCCGCCAGCTGACTTCGTCGTCCGGGTTGACCAGGACCCGCAGATAGGCGATGACGTCCTTGACCTCGCGGCGCTCGTAGAACTTGGTCCCGCCGACGACCTTGTAGGGGATCTCGCCCCGGACGAGGGCCTCCTCGAGGGCACGGCTCTGGGCGTTGGTGCGGTAGAAGACAGCCACGTCACCCCAGCGCAGCGACTCGTCGCTGCGCAGGCGCACGATCTCGTGGGTCACCCATTCGGCCTCGTCGTGCTCGTCCTCCGCCCGGTAGCGGACGATCGGTCCTCCCCCACCCCGATCCGTCCAGAGTGTCTTCGGCTTCCGTGAGACGTTGTTGGTGATCACCGCGTTGGCCGCGTCGAGGATGGTCTGGGTCGAGCGGAAGTTCTGGTCGAGGGTGATGGTCGTGGCGTCGGGGAAGGCCTCTTCGAAGTCGAGGATGTTGGAGATGTCGGCCCCCCGGAACCGGTAGACCGACTGATCGCTGTCCCCCACCACCACGATGTTCCGGTGTCCGCCGGCCAGCTGGACCGCCAACGCGTTCTGCACGGGGTTGGTGTCCTGGTACTCGTCGACCAGGATGTGGGTGAAGCGGGCGCGGTAGTGCTCGAGCACGTCGGGGTGCTCCCGGAAGAGCCGCACCGTGTTGAGCAGCAGGTCGTCGAAGTCCATCGCGTTGGCCGCAAGCAGCCGCTGCTGGTAGAGATCGAAGACGTCGGCCACCCGGCGGTCGAAGATGGTTGCTGCCGCCGCCCGGTACTCGACGGGGCCCTGCTGGCGGCTCTTGGCCTGACTGATCTGCCCGAGGATGGCGCGCGGCGAAAGCTTCTTGGTATCGATGTCGAGCTCGCGACAGGTGATCTCGATCAGCCGGCGCGAGTCGGCGTCGTCGTAGATGGTGAAGGACCCCTTGTAGCCCAACCGGTCGCCTGCCGAGCGGAGGATCCGCACGCAGGCGGAGTGGAAGGTCGAGACCCACATACGCTCGGCGCGGCGGCCGACCAGCTCGGTCACCCGCTTCCGCATCTCGTCGGCGGCCTTGTTGGTGAAGGTGATCGCCAGGATCTGCCTCGGTGCGGCGTCCCCGGAGGCGATGAGGTGGGCGATCCGCCGGGTGAGCACGCGGGTCTTGCCCGAACCGGCACCGGCCACGATGAGCAACGGCCCACCACGGTGGACGACCGCGGCCTCCTGGGCGGGCGTCAGCCCCTCGAGCAGCTCGGCCGCCGCCTCGGGTCCGACCGGTGGGCGCACCCGGGCCGGGCCGGAGCCATCGGGGGAAGCGGAGCCGTCGGGGGAATCGGAGGCCGGCCGGCCGGGGTCAGGGTGTCCGGGATCCCCGCTCCACGAGGTCATTCCCACTCGATGGTGCCGGGGGGCTTGGAGGTGATATCCAGAGCCACCCGGTTGACGCCGTCCACCTCGTTGATGATCCGGGAGGAGAGGCGCTCGAGCAAGTCGTAGGGAAGGCGTGCCCAGTCGGCGGTCATGGCGTCCTCGCTGGTGACGGCCCGGATCACGATCGGGTACGCGTAGGTGCGGCCGTCCCCCATGACCCCGACCGTCCGCACGGCTGGGAGGACGGCGAAGCTCTGCCAGAGGTCGCGGTAGAGACCGGCCCGCCGGATCTCCTCGACCACGATCTCGTCGGCCGCCCGCAGGATGCCTGCCCGTTCGGGGGTGACCTCACCCACGATACGGACGGCCAACCCGGGCCCGGGGAAGGGCTGTCGCCAGACGATCTCGTGCGGCAGGCCGAGCTCCTCGCCGACCGCCCGGACCTCGTCCTTGAACAGGAGCCGGAGGGGCTCGACCAGGTCGAAGGCGAGGTCGTCGGGCAGACCGCCCACGTTGTGGTGGGACTTGATGGTGGCCGCCGAGGCCGAGCCCGACTCGATGACGTCCGGGTAGAGGGTGCCCTGGACGAGGAAGCCGGTGGTCGCCCCGGGCGCGTCGCTCCCGCCGGCGACGGTGTCCCCGGTCAGATCGCCCTTCTCCACCACCAGGTCGCGGGCCACCTCTTCGAAGATGCGGATGAACAGCTCGCCGATGATCTTCCGCTTCGCCTCGGGATCGGTCACCCCGGCAAGTGCGTCGAAGAACCGGTCGGCGGCCTTCACATGGACCAGGTCGATGTGGAACTGCCGGCGGAACGTCTCCTCGACCTGTTCGCTCTCCTGGGCCCGCATCAGGCCGGTGTCGACGTAGACACAGGTGAGCTGATCGCCGACTGCCTTGTGCACCAGCGCGGCGGCAACCGCCGAGTCCACCCCGCCGGACAGCGCGCAGAGGACCGGCGACGATCCGACCTGGGCCCGGACCGCCTCGACCTGGGACTCGATGATCGAGGTGTGGGTCCAGAGTGGCGGGCAGTGGCAGACATCGTGGAGGAAGCGCTCGAGCAGGTCGCGACCGCGTTCGGTGTGGACCACCTCGGGGTGGAACTGCACGCCGTAGAGGTCCCGTTCGGCGTGGTGGAATGCGGCCACCGGCGCTTCGGGGCTGGTGGCGGTCGCCACGAACCCCTCGGGCACGCCGGTGATCGCGTCGGCGTGGCTCATCCACACCTCGACGTGCTCGGGCCAGTCGACGAACAGCGACGACCTACCGGTCACCGTGAGCGACGTACGGCCGTACTCGCCGCGGCCGGTGCGGGCCACCTCCCCCCCGAGCTGTCGCGCCATGAGCTGGGCCCCGTAGCAGATGCCGAGGACGGGCACCCCGAGGTCGTAGACGGCCGGGTCGATCTGCGGAGCCGGTGTCTCGTTGACCGACTTCGGTCCGCCGGAGAGGATGATGCCCGACGGGTTGCGGGCGGCCAGATCGGCGGCGGTGGACGAGTGCGGGACGATCTCGGAGTAGACGTGCGCCTCGCGGACCCGCCGGGCGATGAGCTGTGCGTACTGGGCGCCGAAGTCGACGACCAGGACCGGCCCGTGGCTGGGGTCGTCGGTGCTCGGCGCCTGGCTCAATGGCCCATGCCGACACCCTGCGACCGCTGGAGGTCCTTGCCCTCGGTCTGCAGGGCCGGGGCCACCATGACCTCGGCCTTCTGGAACTCCTTCACCGTCTGGTAGCCGCAGGTGGCCATGGCCGTGCGGAGCGCCCCGAAGAGGTTCATCCGCCCGTCGTTCTCGTGGGCGGGGCCGAGCAGGATCTCGCGGAGGGTGCCCCGGGTGGTGGTCTGCACCCGCGCGCCACGGGGCAGGGTGGGATGGAAGGTGGCCATGCCCCAGTGGTAGCCCCGTGCGGGCGCCTCGACCGCGGAGGAGAGCGGCGAGCCGAGCATGACCGCGTCGGCCCCGCAGGCGACGGCCTTGGCGATGTCCCCACCCTTGGACATACCCCCGTCGGCGATCACGTGGCAGTAGACGCCGGTCTCGTCCAGGTGGCGCATGCGGGCTCCGGCCACATCCGCGATGGCGGTGGCCTGCGGAACGCCGATGCCGAGGACGCCGCGGGTGGTGCAGGCGTTGCCCGGCCCGACCCCGACCAGCACGCCCACCGCGCCGGTCCGCATCAGGTGCAGGCCGGCCTGGTACGAGGCGCAGCCGCCCACGATCACCGGGATCTCGAACTCGCGGATGAACCGCTTGAGGTTGAGCGGTTCGACGGTCTTGGAGACGTGCTCTGCGGAGACGACGGTGCCCTGGATGACCAGGATGTCGAGCTCGGCGGCGAGCAGGGCGGGGGCGAGCGATTCGGTCCGCTGCGGGGTGACCGATGCGGCGGTCGTGATGCCGGCGGCCTTCATCTCCTTGATCCGCCGGGTCACGAGCTCGATCTGCACCGGCTCGGCGTACATCTGCTGCATGCGGGCGGTGGCCTTCTCGGCCGGGAGCTCACGGATCTCGTCGAAGAGGGGGGTCGGGTCGTCGTACCGGGTCCACAGGCCCTCGAGGTTGAGCACGCCGAGCCCACCGATGCGACCGACCTCGATGGCGGTGGCCGGGCTCACCACCCCGTCCATGGCCGAGGCCATGAGGGGGAGCTCGAAGCGGTAGGCGTCGATCTCCCAGCTGATGTCGACATCCTCGGGATCGCGGGTGCGCCGGCTCGGGACGATCGCGATGTCGTCGAGTCCGTAGGCCCTCCGTCCCGACTTGAAGATGCCGATCTCTAGCTCAGCCACGTGTGCGTCCTCCGGATCAGGTTGCGGTGTGTACGAACCCCCCAGACCGTCAGCGGATTGGTGAGCACGCCGGTCGATCATGCACCACGATACCGCCTACACACCTGAGGTCGGACCCTGCCCCGTGCCCGGAAGTCCGCCTCATCGGCCGAGCCGGGACCGAGGTGCGGGCACGCCGACAACCAGGCAGAGCAGCTCGGTCAGGACCCTGGCGGTCGCCCCCCAGATGGTCTCGCCGCCTGCGGCGAAGAACCACACCGGGAACTCACCGCCGGGCACGTCGTCGATCCCGCGCCGACCCGGGACCGCCCACCACTCCTCGACGAAGGCACCGTCGGCCAGGAGGTCGGCGAGTGCCACGTCGAAGATCCGGGAGACCTCCTCCGGGGCCGCCCGCGTCTTCGGCCGGCCCCCGAGGCTGGCCACGACCGGGGTCATCAGCGTGTCGGAGGAGATGGTCGGCAACGGGGTGAGGTGCCCGACGACGGTGACCAGCGCTGGGTCGAGGCCGACCTCCTCCCAGGCCTCGCGCAGCGCTCCCTCCTCCGCCGTCTCGCCCGGTTCGAGCCGTCCGCCGGGGAACGCCACCTCCCCCTGGTGGGAGCGCAGGCTGCTCGAGCGGACGGTGAGCAGGACCCGCGCCTGGCCGGCCTCCTCGAAGAGGGCCACCAACACGGCGGCCGGGTTGGTGTCGGGTGCGGTCTCGAAGGTCCGGACGAACTCGGCCACCTCCCGGGCCGTGGTCGCGGCGTCCGACGAGCCGTCGCGGGACGTGACCTCGTCGAGCACCGCTGCCAGGCGCACGGGATCGCGCCGTTCGGGTTCCAGTTCGGCCCAGGGAGCCGGCCGGCCGGGACGGTGACGCGGTGGACGGGGGATGACCTGGGGTCCGACAGGGGATCGCGGGGTCGGGTTGGCCATCGCCCAAGAGACTAGGGGGCAGGTGCTGCGCACCGGCCCGGCGCGCGCTGCGATGGGCGGCGGGACCATGCCCGGTGCGGGCGAGCCGGTTGGTTACGATCGACCGGCGCAAGCGACCCCGAACCGGCGCGGGATGCGCGCAGCGCGCGGAACGGGCGCAGACAACGGAGGCAGACTCGATGACCGATGCGAGCGGGACCCAGGCCACCTACGCACAGTTCCCGATCACCACCGCCCTCGAGTTTCCCGAGTGGAGCATCGATCGGAGCCTCGGGATGGTCTTCGGGGTGGTCGTGCGCTCGATGGGAGCGGCGAAAGGGGTGACCGCAGGGTTCAGGGCGCTGGCCGGGGGCGAGGTCAAGCAGTACACCAAGCTGGTCGAGGACAGCCGCCGGCACGCGCTCGACCGGATGATCGAGAACGCCCGGATCCAGGGTGCCAACGCCATCGTGTCGTTCCGGTTCGACTCTTCAGAGGTGGGCCAGTCCCTGACCGAGATCGTCGCCTACGGCACCGCGGTCGTCGTCGGCGCCCGCAGCTGACGGTGGCCCGTTCCCGGGAGGCCGGCGGGCGGTCGTGGTGATCCTCGCCCTCGTCGCGGTCGCGGTGCTCGTCGCGGTGGTCATCAGCTTCTTCGTCCGGCGCCACGGGGAGTCCGATGCGCCGGAAGCCGGCTGGACGCCGACCGACGAGGTCTTCCGTGACCCGGGCACCGAGCGGATGATGCGGGTCTGGGTCGACCGGGGTGGCGACCGTCACTACGTGCCCGAACGGCCGCACTGAGATCGCCACCCCCGGCCCATGACTACATCATGCCGCCCATACCGCCCATACCGCCCATGCCGCCGCCCATGGCTGCGGCGGCGGCCGCGGCGGCGGCCGGATCGGACTTCTCGGGCTTGTCGGCGACGAGCGCCTCGGTGGTCAGCAGCAGACCGGCGATCGACGCCGCGTTCTGCAGCGCAGAGCGGGTCACCTTGGCCGGGTCGATCACCCCGGCCTTGACCAGGTCCTCGAGTTGGCCGGTCATCGCGTTGAGCCCGATGGAGCCCTTCTTCGACTCGACCTCGCGGACGAACACGGTCCCCTCGAGCCCCGCGTTGGCGGCGATGGCCTCGAGCGGTGCTGACAGCGCCTTGAGCACGATGGCGGCACCGGTGGCCTCGTCCCCGGAGAGGGAGTCCACCACGGCCTGCACCGCGGGACGGGAGCGGACCAACGAGGTCCCACCACCGGCCACGATGCCCTCCTCGACGGCGGCCCGGGTCGCGGAGAGCGCATCCTCGATGCGGTGCTTCTTCTCCTTGAGCTCCACCTCGGTGGCGGCTCCGACCTTGACCACGGCCACCCCGCCGGCCAACTTGGCGAGCCGCTCCTGCAGCTTCTCGCGGTCCCAGTCCGAGTCGGTCTCGTCGATCTCGCGCTTGATCTGCCCGATCCGTCCCTTGACCTCGTCGGAGGAGCCGCCGCCCTCGATGATGGTGGTGTCGTCCTTGGTCACGATGATCCGGCGTGCCTTGCCCAGCAGGTCCACCGTCGTGGTGTCGAGCTTGAGGCCGATCTCCTCGGAGATCACCTGGGCACCGGTCAGGATGGCCATGTCCTGGAGCATGGCCTTGCGACGCTCGCCGAAGCCGGGAGCCTTGACGGCGACCGAGGTGAACGTGCCGCGGATCTTGTTGACGACCAGGGTGGCGAGTGCCTCCCCTTCCACGTCCTCGGCCACGATCAGCAGCGGCTTGCCGGTCTGCATGACCTTCTCGAGCACAGGGACCAGGTCGTGTACCGCGCTCACCTTCGTGTTCACGAACAGGATCAGCGGATCGTCGAGGACCGCCTCCTGACGCTCGGCGTCGGTGACGAAGTACGGGGAGAGGTAACCCTTGTCGAACTGCATCCCCTCGGTGAACTCGAGGTCGATGCCGAAGGTGTTGGACTCCTCGACGGTCACCGTCCCGTCCTTGCCGACCCGGTCGATGGCGTCCGCAAGGACCTCACCGATGGCGCTGTCGGCCGCGGAGATGGAGGCCACCTGCGCGATCTCCGTCTTCGAGTCGATCTCCTTGGACTGCTTCCGGATCGACTCGACCGCGGCAGCGACGCCCTTGTCGATGCCCTTGCGCAGCCCGAGGGGATTCGCCCCTGCGGCCACGTTGCGGAGGCCCTGGCGGATGAGGGCCTGCGCCAGCACGGTGGCGGTCGTGGTGCCGTCGCCGGCCACGTCGTTGGTCTTGGTGGCGACCTCCTTGACCAGTTGTGCGCCCATGTTCTCGAAGACGTCGTCGAGCTCCACCTCACGGGCGATGGAGACGCCGTCGTTGGTGATGGTCGGGGCGCCGAACTTCTTCTCGATGACCACGTTGCGGCCCTTCGGCCCGAGCGTCACCTTGACCACCTCGGCCAGCTTGTTGACGCCGGCCTCGAGGCCGCGTCTGGCGGCTTCGTCGAATTTGAGGATCTTGGGCATTACTTGGTCACCTTGGCCAGGACGTCGCGGCTGGAGAGGATGAGCAGGTCCTCACCGTCGGTCGTGATCTCGGTGCCGCCGTACTTCGAGTACACGACGGTGTCGCCGACCTTGATGTCGAGGGGGACCAGGTCACCGGTGGACTCGGCGCGGCGGCCGGGGCCGACGGCCAGGACTTCCCCCTGCTGGGGCTTCTCCTTGGCGGTATCGGGGATGACAAGACCGGAAGCGGTGGTCTCCTCGGATTCGCCTGGGCGGACGACGATCCGGTCGTCGAGGGGATGCAGACTCATGTGTTCGGGCCTCCTGTGGCGCGCGTTAGCAGTCGAGGGTTGAGAGTGCCAACATACCCGGCCCGATCGGGTTTGGCAACCGGGCGGGTCGAGTGCCAGCGGGTGCCCGGTCCGGCTCAGGCGGTCGAGGCGAGGCGCAGGTTCGGGTCCGCACCGAGGGTCAGTGGGCTCGCGCCGCCGTGACCCAGCCGCCACCAGCCGGCCGCGGCCACCATCGCCGCATTGTCGGTGCAGAGGTCCCGACCGGGCAGGAAGGCCCCGATGCCGTCCTCCGCGCAGGCCCGCTCGACCTCCCGCCGCAACAGCGAGTTGGCGGCCACCCCTCCGGCCAGGCAGACGGCACGTGCCCCCACCTCGGCGGCGGCGCGGCGGGCCCGGGTGATCAGCACGTCGACGACCGCCTGCTGGAAGGATGCCGCCACGTCGGCCGTCGCAGCGCCGGGCTCCTTGCGCACCCGGTTGACCACCGCGGTCTTGAGGCCGCTGAACGAGAAGTCGTACCCGTCGCCGGGGAGGGACCGGGGGAAGGCGTAGGCGGTCGGGTCACCCTCCTCGGCGATCCGGTCGATGGCCGGTCCCCCGGGATAGCCGAGACCGATGAACCGGGCCACTTTGTCGAATGCCTCGCCTGCAGCATCGTCGATCGTGCCGCCCATGAGTCGGTACCGACCCGGGGCGTCCACCTCGAGGAGCAGGGTGTGGCCGCCCGAGACCAGCAGGACGACCAGGGGCCAGCCGAGATCGGGCTGCTCGAGCAGCGAGGCGAACAGGTGGGCCTCGAGGTGGTTGACCCCCACCAGGGGGACCCCCCAGGCCATGGAGAGCGCCTTGGCCTCGGCCAGCCCGACCAGGAGGGACCCGATGAGCCCCGGGCCGTGGGTGACCGCGACCGCCTCGATACCGGTACCGGAGGTGTCCGAACCGGCCTGCGAGAGTGCGTCGGCGAGCACCGGGGTCAGCAGCTCGAGGTGGGCGCGGCCGGCGAGCTCGGGGACGACCCCGCCGTACCGGGCGTGGAGGTCGATCTGGCTGCTCACCACCGAGGAGACGATGGTCCTCCCCCCGTCGACCACCGCGGCCGCCGTCTCGTCGCACGAGGTCTCGATGCCGAGGACACGGGTGGCCGTGCCGGCGCCGGTCACCGCCGCCGCTCGATCTCGAGCCCGGCGGGCAGCGAGGACTCGATCGACGCCAGTCGATCCGCGTACTCCTCCGAGCCGATCTCCCGGACCCACATGATGAGGGCGTCGCCGCCCTCGGGGTAGTAGTCGGGGCGCACCCCGACCGGCGCCAGGCCGAAGCGACGGTAGAGGGAGAGGGCCGGCTCGTTGCCGACCCGGACCTCGAGGGTGAGGTGCCGCGCGCCGCGCTCGAGCGCGGTACGGACCAGGTCCAGGAGGAGCACCGTGCCGAGTTGTCGTCCCTGCCAGGCGGGCGCCACGGCCACGTTGTTCACGTGCGCCTCGTCGTCGATGAACATCTGGCCGGCGTACCCGACCAGGTGGCGCCCGAGCCACGCCGCCCGGTAGGCGCGCGAGGTGCGCTGGGCGAGCTCCTCCTCGAACAGCCGGCGCGACCACGGCTCGGGGAAGACATCCTTCTCGATGCGCAGGGTCGCCCGGAGGTCCCTCGCCCGGAGGGGCGCGAGGACGACCCGGCCGGCCGCGGCGGACCGATCGGGGCGGTCCGGACTGCCGGCAGACCCGGGAGCCACCGTCAGCACGGGTCGCCACCGGCACGGACGCCGTCCCGCCGCGGCGCCCGCACCTCCCAGTTGATCCGCGCGTCGGCATGACGCCTGTAGTCGGGCACCAGGTCGGCGGGAGCCAGCGGCTCGAACCCAGCGGACAGCCGTCGGGAGGCCAACCGGGCCAGATCGGTCGGGGGAGGGGAGGCGATCCGGCCGGCGAAGCCGAGGTCGACGCCGGGGCAGGCGCCGAGGAGCGCTCCGTACCGGACGGCACCGTCACCGACCACGACCACCGGTCCCTCGGCGACCAGGGCGCCGAGCAGCTCGGCGAGCGCCTCCGGCTTGAGCGGCTCACCCGGGTCGATGCGGGCCGGAGCCGGATCGGCGGGGTCGCCGCTGTCGGCGTCGCCGACCGCGTAGGCCGCGGCGAACACCTCTCCGCGCCGGGCATCGACGACCGCGACCGCCCACCGCGCCCGGTCGGGGCCGGCCAGCCCGACCGCGGCGGTGGCCAGGATGTCGAGGCTGGAGATCCCGATCACGCCGAGGCCGAGCGCCTGGCCGAGTGCCTTGGCCGTGGCCACCCCCACCCGCAGACCGGTGAACAGGCCGGGGCCGACGTCGACCGCGAGTGCGTCGAGATCGGCCAGTACGCACCCGGAGACGGCGCAGACCTCCTCGATGGCCGGGGCCAGGAGTTCCGCGTGGGCCCGACCGCCTTCGTGGCTGCGCTCGGACACCCCGCCGTCGTCCCGGAGCAGCGCGGCCCCGACCAGGTCTGTGGCCGTCTCGATGGCGAGGAGGGTCACCTCCGCTCCCGCCATGCGGCGAGCGCCTCGGTGAGCGCCGCCCACCGGCCGGCCCAGGCCCCCCCCTCGTCGGACACGGTGACGGTGCGGCGGTCGTCGTCACCGCCCGGAGCGAGCCGGACCATGAGCGCGCCGTCCCCGAAGACGGGCCCGGCCACGTCCCCCCACTCGACCAGGGCCACACCGGCGTCCTCCAGCAACTCGGCGAGACCGAGGTCCTCGATCTCGCGGAGCCCGTCGAGGCGGTAGACGTCCGCGTGCAGCATGGTGCGCACCCCCGCCGGGCCGGCCGCGACCGGGTAGTGCCGCAGCAGCGTGAAGGTCGGGCTGGTGATCGGGTCGGCGATCCCGAGAGCCCGCCCGAACCCCTGGACGAAGGTGGTCTTCCCGGCACCGAGGTCGCCGGCCAGCAGGACGAGGTCGCCGGCCCGGCAGTGGTCGGCCAGGGCCGCGGCGAGGGCCCGCGTCTCCTCGGCCGACGAGGAGGTGAGGGTCAGCGGGCGCACCTTCGGGGCGGTCCGGGTCACGCCCCGGCCCCGAGCAGCTGTTTGGCCCGGATGAGATCGGCGCGCATCTGGGCCAGCACGACCCCCCCGGAGCGCAGCGCGGCAGCGGGGTGGAACGTGGGCACGAGCTGCACCGACCCGAGCGGGTATGAGGCGCCCCGCAGCGTCGTGATGCCCTTGTCGGTGCCGAGCATGAGCTTGGTCGCGAAGTTCCCGAGTGTGACGACCACCTTCGGGGCGATGTGGTCGATCTGCGCCTCGAGCCACGGCCGGCACGCGGCGATCTCCTCGGGCCGCGGATCGCGGTTGTCGGGAGGCCGGCACTTGATCACGTTGGCGATGTAGACCTGGCTGCGGTCGATGCCGAGCTCCTCGGCCAGCAGGCGGTCGAGGAGGCGACCGGAGCGTCCGACGAACGGCTCCCCCTGCAGGTCCTCGTCCCGGCCCGGAGCCTCACCCACGAACATGAGGTCCGCGGAGGGGTCGCCCACCCCGAACACCACCTGGGTACGCGTCCCGGCCAACGGACAGCGGGTGCACCCCGAGGCCTGCGCGGCGAGCTCAGCGAGTTCGGTGCCCGGGGCCACCGGCGCATCGTACCGCCCGCCTTGCACGCGCCACCCCGGGGCCGTTCAGCGGCGCAGTGCCCGGCCGCGCCGCCGATGCGCTCAGCCGCGGGGACCGCCGTGCGGGAGCCGTGGCACCCGCGGACCGATCGCGCAGAGCACCTCGTAGCTGATGGTCCCGAGCAGTCCGGCCCACTCGTCTGCGGTCACCACCTGGTCGCCCTGGTCGCCGAGCAGGACCACCTCGTCGCCGACCTCGACCGGAATCGCGCCCACCGGGCCACAGTCGATCATGATCTGGTCCATGGTGACCGTGCCGGCCAACCGGCACCGCACCCCGCGCACCAGCACCTCGACCCCAGCCTCGAACAACCGGCGGGGCACGCCGTCCGCGTAGCCGATGGGTGCGGTCGCCACCGTCGAGCGCTCGGCCAGCGCCCGGCGGCGGCCGTAGGAGGGGCGCTCCCCTGCCGCGAGGTCGCGCAGGTGGGTGACCCTCGTCCGGAGGGAGAGGACCGGCCGCAGTCGTCCGCCTCCGGTGGCCCGGCCGAGCTCGTCGTCGAGGGCGGGGGTCGGGGCCACCCCGTAGAGCGCGATGCCGCACCGGACCAGGTCCCGGCGCGCGGACGGCCACCCGATGGCGCCGGCGGAGTTGGCCACGTGGGTGAGCGGGGGGTGGTGACCGGACGCGGCCAGCGCGGTCAGCGCCTCGGCGAACCGGTCGAGTTGGAGGTCGGTGAAGGCTCGGTCGTCGGCGCCCGCACCGTCGGCCACGGCGAGGTGGGTCCAGGCCGCGCCCAACCGGACGAACGGATCGGCGGCGACGCGGTCGGCCAGCGAGACCAGACCGGCGCAGTCGGCCCCGACCCGGTGCATCCCGGTGTCGACCTTGAGGTGGACGTCCACCGGTCCGGCCCCGGCTCCGGCGGCGGTCCGGCTCAGGCCGGCAAGCCCCTCCGGGCTGTAGAGGGTCGGGACGAGCCGACGGGCGACGGCCTCTGCCATCGCCTCGACCGGCGGTTCGGAGAGCAGCAGGATGGGCGCGTCGATGCCCGCCTCACGCAGCACCACCCCCTCCTCGACCAGGGCCACGGCCAGCCAAGTCGCCCTTCCGGCGAGAGCCGCCCGGGCGACCGGAACAGCCCCGTGACCGTACGCATCGGCCTTGACCACCGCGCAGAGGGCCGAGGGACCGGCCACCTCGGCCAGCAAGGTGGCGTTGGCGGTCACCGCGTCCAGATCGATGTCGGCCCAGGCCGGACGCCACCGCTCAGCCATCGCGGACGCTCCGTTCCCGGTGAACGGCCGGGCCGCTCCCGCAGAGCACCCGGGCCACCAGCTCGGGGAGGTCGGAGGCGAGCAGGCCACTTCCCCGGCCGAGCTCCCCGGCCCGCCCGTGGACGTGTGCCCCGAGGGCGGCGGCCTCGAGAGGGGCCACACCGCGGGCCACCAGCGCACCGATGACCCCGCTCAGCACGTCGCCGGTGCCTGCCGTGGCCAGGGCCGGGGTGCCCGACCGACCGAGCAGGACCCGGCCCGACGGGTCGGCCACCGCGGTGGTCGACCCCTTCAGGAGCGCGACCGTGCCGCCCTCCGAGGCCAGGCGACGAGCCCCGGCGATGCGGTCGGGACCGGGCCGCTCGCCGGTCAGCTGCCCGTACTCACCGTCGTGGGGGGTGAGGATGACCGCGGCGCGCGCCGCGAGCTGCCGGTCGATCGGGCCGAGCGCAGCCAATCCGTCTGCGTCGACCAGGACGGGCACCGGCGACTCGGCCACCAGTCGGCGGACCTCCGCAGCGGTGCCCGGGGCACGGCCGATGCCCGGGCCGACCACCACCGACCGGCAGCGCGAGGCCTCCTCCAACGCGGCGGTGGCCCACCCCTCTGCCGGCAGCGCCACTCCGACCGCCTCGGCGGACGGGCTGCAGGCGAGGTCCGCTCCGGGAACCCCCAGCCGGACCATCCCCGCCCCCGCCCGGTAGGCGCCGCGGGCACAGAGGGCGGCGGCCCCGGTCATGCCCGGTGAGCCGGCCACCACCAGGACGGCGGCGGACCACTTGTTGCCGTGGACGTCGCGGGGCGGGACGCAGCGCGCCAACGTCGCCGTCGCCGAGCACGGCGATCGAGGCGTCCCCGGCCGGAAGACCGATGTCGACCACGCTGACCGTTCCGGCCAGTCGCTCGCCGTCACCCTGGACCAGACCGGGCTTGAGCGCGACGAAGGTGACCGTCCGCGTGGCAGCCAGTGGCCGGCCGCGCGCCGCGCCCGTGTCGCCGTCGACCCCCGAGGGGATGTCGACAGCCAGCACCGGGGTGGCCCCGGCCACCTCGGGTGCGTCGTAGCTGCCCCGGAAGCCGGTCCCGAACGCAGCGTCGACCACCAGGTCCACCCCGGGGCCGTCGACGCCGATGCGGTCCACGTCACCCGGCGCCACCAGGTGGACCCGGGCTCCGCGGGCGGCAAGGAGCCCGGCCGCGACCCGCCCGTCGGCGCCGTTGTTGCCCTTCCCGGCGATGACCACCACCCGCCGGCCGTAGGCGCCGCCGAGCAGGTCGAGCGCGGCGCGGGCCACCGCGGTGCCGGCGCGTGCCACGAGCTCGTCGAGCGGGGTCGAGGCCAGAGCGCGGGCGTCGACCGCCTGCATCTCGGCGATGGCGAGCACCGGTTGCATCGACGTCGACGTTACGGCGTCCGTGGGTCGGCGCGACCCAGCCGCCCGACCGCCACCACCACGGCCACCGCCACCAGATCGGTGTGGGTGAGGGACAGGTGCCAACCCGACACACCGGCGCGTCCCGCACGGATCGCGGCCGATCCCCGGAGGACGAGGAACGGTGCGTCGAGTCCCTCGCGGACCACCTCGACCTCGTGGAACCGGAACGCGCCGAGTCCCACGCCGAGCGCCTTGAGCACCGCCTCCTTGGCGGCGAACCGGGTGGCCAGCCGGGGCACCGGGTCTGCGGCGGCGCCCGCGTAGGTGCGCTCGGCGTCGGTGAACAGGCGGCCCGCCAGGTTCGGCCGCCGACCGAGCAGCGCACGGAACCGTTCGAGGTCCACCGCATCGATCCCGATCCCGGACACCCCCCCGGGCGCCCGGCATGCGGTGTCGAGGGCCGCCTCCCCGGCCACCGCGTCGAGCGCGGCAGCGAGGTCGTGGCTGCTCACTCGACGGTGACCACCTTGGCCAGGTTGCGCGGGCGGTCGACGTCGAGACCGTGCAGACGGGCCAGCGAGTAGGCGAAGAGCTGGAGCGGGACGACGTCCACGATCGGGGCGAAGAGGTACTCGGTCTCGGGAACCCAGAGCACCGCGTCGGCGTGGCGGGCGGTCTCCTCGTCCCCGTCGTCGGCCACCAGGATCACTGTGGCGCCGCGGCTGGCGACCTCGGCCACGTTCGCCATCATCTTCTCCCACACCGGTGTCCGGGTCGCGACCCCGACCACCACCGTGCGGGGCTCGACCAGGGCGATCGGGCCGTGCTTGAGCTCGCCGGCCGGGAACCCCTCGGCCCGCAGGTAGGAGAGCTCCTTGAGCTTGAGCGCCCCTTCGAGGGCCACCGGGTACCCGACCTGGCGACCGAGGAAGAGGAAGGAGGGCGAGTCCCGGTAGGCCCGGGCCACCGCGTCCACGTCGGCTGCGCGCCCGAGGGCGGTGGCCACCTTTTCGGGGAGTGATCCCATGCTGGCCAGCAAACCCCGGGCCGTGGCCGGCGAGAGGGTCTCCCGTACCTGGGCCAGGTAGAGGGCGAGGATCTCGAGGGCGGTGATCTGGGCCAGGTGGGTCTTGGTGGCCGCCACGCCGATCTCGGGTCCGGCCCGGGTGTAGAGCACCGCGTCGCTGTCACGCGCCATCGAGGAGTCGACGACATTGGTGATGACCAGCACCTTGGCCCCGAGCCGCCCGGCCTCACGGATGGCCTGGAAGGTGTCGACCGTCTCGCCGGACTGACTCACCCCGATCACCAGGGTGCGCTCGTCGAGGACGGGTTGGCGGTAGCGGAACTCGCTCGCGATGTCGATCTCCACCGGGAGTCGCGCCCAGTGTTCGATGGCGTACTTGGCCATCAGGCCGGCGTGGTAGCTGCTGCCGCAGGCGACCACGAAGACCTTGTTGATCGAGCGGAACTCCTCGGCGGTGATCCGGACCTCGTCGAGCACGAGTGAACCGTCGGGCAGGAGCCGGTCGAGGAGGGTGTCGGCCACCGCCCTCGGCTGCTCGTGCATCTCCTTGCTCATGAAGTCGTCGTAGCCGTCCTTCCGGGCCGCGTCGAGGTCCCAGTCGACGTGCAGGGGGACCGGGTCGACCGCCGTGCCGTCGGCGGCGGTGACCCGGATCGAGCCGGGACGCAGCTCGGCGACCTGGTCGTCGTCGAGGAGGAAGAAGTCGTGGGTCAGCCCGAGGATGGCAGGGATGTCCGACGCCAGGAAGGCGCTCCGGTCGGCGAGCCCCATCACCAGCGGTGAGACCCGTCGGGCGGCCACCACCACCTCGGGGTCGTCGGCATGGATCACCGCCAGCGCGAACGCCCCGCGCACCCGCCCGAGCGCGGCCCGCACCGCCCCGGCCAGCCCGGCGTCCGGCCTGGCCGCCAGTTCGGACTCGATGAGATGCGTCAGCACCTCGGTGTCGGTCTCGGAGGTGAGATGGTGGCCCTCCGCGATGAGTCCGTCGGAGAGCTCGACGTGGTTCTCGATGATGCCGTTGTGGACGAGGGCGAGCCTGCCGGTGCAGTCGACATGGGGGTGCGCGTTCCCCTCGGTGGGTCGCCCGTGGGTGGCCCACCGGGTGTGGCCGATCCCCGCGGTCGGGTACTCGGGCGCATCCTCGCAGCGTTTGACCAGGTCGTCGAGGGAGTGAGTCCCGGCGGCTGCCCGGACCCGCCAGAGCCCGTCCGCCGCGGTCGGGCCGACGAGTGCCAGACCGGCGGAGTCGTACCCGCGGTACTCGAGGCGGGCGATGCCCTCCACCAGGACATCGAGGACCGTGGTGCCGTCATGGTGGCTGCCGGTGCCCCTCGTGACCCCGATGATGCCGCACATGGGGTGCAACGCTAGTGGGAGGAGGGCCCCGGAGCAGCAACCTGGATGGGGCGGCGGTCAGCCGTGAGTGGCCGCCGCAGAACGCAGCTCGTGCTCGACCAGGGTGCTGAGCCGGGCGGCCACGGCCTCGGCAACCCCGTCGCCCGTCGCCTCGACCATGACCCGGACCAGTGGCTCGGTCCCGCTCGGGCGCAGCACCACCCGGCCGGAGTCGCCCAGTCCCGCCCGCTCCTCCTCCACTGCGGACCAGACCGCGCCGGCCTGCTCGAGCAGCTCGGTGTTGGGAACCGGCACATTGACCAGCACCTGGGGAACCCTGGTGACCAGGCCGTCGAGGAGCGAGACCAGTGAGCTCCCGCTCCGGGACATCAGGTCGGCCAGGATGAGACCGGTCAGCAGGCCGTCACCGGTGGTGGCCAACCGTCGGAAGATGATGTGCCCGGACTGCTCCCCTCCGAGAGAGAAGCCGTCCTTGTCGAGGGCGGCCAGGACGTGACGGTCGCCCACCGGGGTCTCCTTGACCACGATCCCCCGCTCTTCCATGGCCAGGCGGAAGCCGAGGTTGGTCATGACCGTGACCACCACCGTGTTGCCCGCCAGCTGGCCGCGTTCTGCGAGGTCGAGCGCAAAGAGGGCCAGCAACTCGTCCCCGTTGACCAGGGCGCCGGTCCCGTCGACCGCCAGGAGCCGGTCCGCATCGCCGTCCAGGGCCAATCCGAGGTGGGCCCGGTGCTCGACGACGGCGCTCGACAGGGCCTCGGTGGCGGTCGATCCGCAACCGAGGTTGATGTTGGTACCGTCCGGCTCGCAGCCGATCGCCACCACCTCGGCGCCGAGGCGTTCGAACACCTCGGCGGCCAGCCCCGACGCGGCCCCGTGGGCGCTGTCCACGACCAGGCGCAGGCCGTCCAGGGTCCGGCCGTCGAGCGCCGAGACGAGGTGCGCGACGTAGGCGCCCTCCAGATCGGGCTCGCTGCCTACGGTGCCCACCCCGTGACCCTCCAGGCGGCGGGGTCCCCTGGTGGTCGGGTCGAGCACCCGCTCGAGCTCGTCCTCGATGGCGCTCTCCGTGTCGGCGCTGAGCTTGATCCCGCCGGCGCCGAAGAGCTTGATCCCGTTGTCGGAGAACGGGTTGTGCGAGGCCGAGACGACAGCGGCCGGGAGATCGCGCCGGGCGGACAGCCAGGCCAGGGCCGGGGTGGGCAGCACCCCCACGTCAACGACGTCGGCACCCTCGCTGGCCAGACCCGCGCCGAGGGCGGCCTGCAGCATCGGACCCGACTTGCGGGTGTCCCGGCCGGTCAGGAAGGTGGTGGCGGTGATCGTCCGGGCCACCGCCCTGCCGAGGGCGAGGACCAGCTCCGGGGTCAGCTCGACGTTGGCGATGCCGCGGACACCGTCGGTGCCGAACCGGGTCCGGGTCACCGAGCTACCGCTTGGAGTACTGCGGAGCCTTACGGGCCTTCTTCAGGCCGTACTTCTTGGACTCCTTCTCCCGGGAGTCACGGGTCAGGAATCCGGCCTTCTTGAGGGCCGGGCGCAGCTCCGGGTCGAGCTCGCAGAGGGCCCGGGCGATCCCCAGGCGGAACGCGCCGGCCTGCCCCGAGACGCCGCCCCCGTCGATGGACACGTCGATGTCCCACGACTCGACCGTGTCGGTGAGCCGCAACGGCTCGGTCACGATCATCCGGTGGGTGGCCGAGGTGAAGTACTCCTCGAGCCGGTGCCCGTTGACGGTGATGGCGCCCTGTCCCGGGCGGATCCGCACGCGGGCGACCGCCTGCTTGCGTCGTCCGGTCGTCTGGCAGATGGGGGCGGCGGTGGCCACGTTGTGATCCTCGGTTCGTCTGGGTGGGAGCCTGGTGGGTGCAGCGGCTAGGCGCCGCTGCGGGCAGAGGCCGTGCGACGGGCCCCGGCGATCTCCAGGGGTACGGGGGCCTGGGCGGCGTGGGGGTGCTCCGCGCCGCGGTAGACCTTGAGCTTGGTGACCATCTGCCTGCCGAGCCGGTTCTTCGGGAGCATTCCGCGGACCGCGTTGCGGACCACGTCGTCTGACCGGTCGGTCATCAGCTCGGTGTAGCTGGTCGCGGTCAGACCGCCCGGGTAGCCGCTGTGCCGGTAGGCCATCTTGGTGTCCCCTTTGCCCGAGGTGAGGACGACCTTGTCGGTGTTGACCACGATCACGTGGTCGCCGGTGTCGACGTGGGGGGCGAAGGTGGGCTTGTGCTTGCCGCGCAGGACGCTTGCCACTTCGGTGGCCAGGCGACCGAGCACCAGCCCGTCGGCGTCGACGATGTGCCAGGCACGGGTGATGTCGGCGGGCTTCGGGGAGTAGGTGCGCACGGGTGGTCCTTGTTCGGTGGTGCCGGACGTCAGGGCGCCGTCAGATGCGGGCACCGGCCATCGACGCACGGGCGGTGTGCAGGGGGAACGGGTGCAGCCGAGCGGTTGCGCCCTCCCTCCCCGGCCCGACCGGCGACCCATCACTCTAGGTCGGGCGTCTCCCCCGGGGCAAGCCGGTCACCCCCGTAGCGGACCGCCATCAGGGAGAGGGCGTGGGGCGGGGCCGGCTGGGCGGCCTGGTTCCGGTCTGCCGAGCGGAGGATCTCGAGGATCTCCGGCGGGCGCCTCCGGCCCCGTCCGACCTCGACCAGGGTGCCCACCAGCGATCGCACCATCTGGTGGCAGAAGGCGTTTGCCTCGATCTCGAATGCCAGCAGGTCCCCGACCACCGGGAGCAGGCCCGGCCCGCGCTCGGTGGCACTCGAGGCGCCGCGCAGCCGGCGGCCGGAGGTGCCGTCGGTCCGGGTCCGGGGCAGGTCGTCGAGCACGGTCCACCGGGCGTCTCGCACCCGGCGAGGGATGGGCTCGTCCGGCGACGTTCCCGGCACCCGCCGGCAGAAGGCCCGGAAGTCGTGCTCGCCGAGCAGGGCGTCGGAGGCCGCGGTCATCGCCCGCAGGTCGAGGGCGTCGGCCACGTGCCAGGCCAGGCCCGCCAGGAGCGGGTCGGCCACCGGGGCGTTGACCACCAGGTAGCGGTAGCGACGACCGGTGGCGGAGCGACGTGCGTCGAAGCCGTCCGGGGCGATCTCCGCCACCCGGACCACGATGGCCGGCCCCACCTGGCGGTTGACGGACTTGACCATGGCGGCCGGGTCCAGGGTTGCCGAGCGCTCAGCCGGAAGGTCGAAGTGGACGACCTGGTCGAGGGCGTGCACCCCGGCATCGGTCCGCCCGGCACAGGTCAGCCTGACCGGGGCCCGGGCGAACCGGGACAGTGCCCCGGCGAGGGCGCCGCCAACCGTGGCCTGACCCTCCTGGACCGCGAAGCCGCGGTAGCCCGATCCGTCGTAGGCCACCCGCAGGCGCCACCGGACGGAACCGCCGCGCTGCCCCCCGGTCTCGGGGGGCCCGCTCACACCAGTTCGATGCGGGCCATCGGGGCGTTGTCGCCCTGCCGGTTGCCCAGCTTGAGGATGCGGGTGTACCCGCCCTGCCGTTCGGCGTACCGGGGCCCGATCTCGTCGAACAGTTTCTTCGACATGTCCTTGTCGCGGATGAACGCCACCACGTTGCGCTGGCGGGCCACACCACCCTTGGCCGCTGCAGTGATGACCTTCTCGGCCACCGGGCGCAGGGCCTTGGCCTTGGCCTCCGTGGTCACCAGGTACTCGGCGGCGATGAGGGACGCCACCAGGTTGCCCAGCATCGCCTTCTGGTGCGCCGAGCTGCCACCGAACCGGCGGCCCTTCTTGGGGGTGCCGAGCATCCGGGACTCAGTCCTTGACCCGCAGGGACAGGCCCCGCTCGTCGAGCTTCTGGAGCACCTCGTCGAGGGACTTCTGCCCGAAGTTGGTGATGTTGAGGAGGTCGTCGAGGGTCCGGTCGACCAGTTCCCCGATGGTGTTGATCTGGGCCCGCTTGAGGCAGTTGCGGGGGCGCTCGGTGAGGTCGAGGTCCTCGATCCGCAGGTCGAGGTCCGGCGAGCCGGTGCCGACCGTGCCGACCTCTCCGAGCTCGAGGCCCATGGGCTCGTCCTCGAGGTCGGCCACCAGGCTGACCAGGGTGCGCAGGGTGTCGCCGGCCGAGGCCAGCGCCTCACGGGGGGTCAGGGAACCGTCGGTCTCGATGTCGAGCACCAGGCGGTCGAAGTCGGTGGACTGCTCCACCCGGACCGGCTCCACGGTGAAGGCCACCCGCCGGACCGGCGAGAAGATGGCATCCACCGGGATGACCCCGATGGCCCCGGAGCGCTTGTTCTTGTCGGCCGAGAGGTAGCCCCGTCCCCGCTCCACGGTGAGATCCACCGCCAGGCGGCCCTTGGCGTTGAGGGTGGCGATCTGCTGGTCGGGGTTGAGGATCTCGACGTCGGCGGTGACCTGCAGGTCACCGGCCGTGGCCGCGCCCGGTCCGCGCTTGTCGAGCCGGACGATGATCGGCTCGTCGACGTGGACCTTGAGCAGGATGTCCTTCAGGTTCAGGATGATGTCGGTGACGTCCTCCTTCACGCCGGGCAGGACGGTGAACTCGTGGAGCGCCTCGTCGAAGCGCACCTGGGTGACCGAGGCACCGGGGATCGAGGACAGGAGCGTCCGGCGCAGTGAGTTGCCCAGGGTGTGGCCGAAGCCCGGGTCGAGCGGGCCGACGGCGAACCGCTGGCGGTTGTCCTCTTCTTCGCCGATCGACTCGACGGTGGGGCGCTGGATGATGAGCATGCTGATCGTGACTCCTCGGAGGTGTGCTGCGCAGGTTCGGTGGGACTCAGGTGAACGGGTGGGTGGGCGTGGGTCGGGTCGGTGGGCGGAAGCTGCGGGACGGCTACTTCGAGTAGAGCTCGACGATGAGTTGCTCCTGGACGGGCTCGTCGATGTGCTCGCGCAGGGGAAGGGAGAACACCCGGACCTCGAAGCGGTCGCCGACCGTCTCCAACCACGGAGGCAGCTGCCGGTCGAGGGTGTCCATGTTGCGGCGCACGTGGAAGAGCTCGCGCGACGACTGCTTGAGGGCGATCGTGTCACCCTGGCGGACCCGGTAGCTCGGGATCGTCACCCGCTTGCCGTTGACCAGGACGTGACCGTGACGGACGAACTGTCGGGCCTGGGCGCGGCTTGCTCCCCAACCCGCCCGGAAGGCGACGTTGTCGAGACGGAGCTCGAGCATGCGCAGCAGGTTCTCGCCGGTGATGCCCGGTGCCCGGCTGGCCTCCACGTAGAGGTTGTGGAACTGGCGCTCGAGCAGCCCGTAGATGCGGCGGGCCTTCTGCTTCTCGCGCAGTTGGCCGAGGTACTCGGAGCCCTGGCGCATCCGGTCACGGCCGTGCTCCCCGGGCGGGTAGGCGCGGCTGTGGCGGTCGGTGACTGCCTCGGAGACGGGGCACTTCATCGAGTAGCAGCGCTCCCCCTTCAAGAAGAGCTTGGTCCGCTCCCTGCGGCAGAGCCGGCAGACGGGTCCGGTGTATCGAGCCATGGATGTTCCCTGGTTCCCTTCGTCCGGTCCCTAGACCCGCCGCCGCTTCTTGGGGCGGCAGCCGTTGTGCGGAATCGGGGTCACGTCCTTGATCCCCGCCACCTCGATGCCGGCGGCGGCCAGCGAACGGATGGCGGTCTCGCGTCCCGAGCCGGGGCCGCGGACCAGCACGTCGACGCGGCGCACCCCGTGCTCCATGGCCCGCTTGGCGCACTGCTCGGCGGCCAGCTGGGCGGCGAAGGGGGTCGACTTGCGCGATCCCTTGAAACCGACGTTGCCGGCCGAGGCCCACGCCAGCACGTTCCCCTCGGGGTCCGCGATGGAGACGATGGTGTTGTTGAACGAGCTCTTGATGTGGGCGACGCCGAAGGTGACGTTCTTCCGCTCGCGCTTGCGGGGCCGGCGTGCGGCGCCGGGCTTGGTGGTCTTGGCCATTACTTGCGCACCTTCTTCTTTCCGGCGACGGTCTTCTTGGGCCCCTTGCGGGTACGGGCGTTGGTGTGGGTGCGCTGGCCGTGGACCGGCAGGCCCTTCCGGTGGCGGATCCCCTGGTAGCAGCCGATTTCCATCTTCCGCTTGATGTCCTGTGAGACGTCACGCCGCAGATCGCCCTCGACCTGCAGGTTGCTGTCGATGAAGTTGCGGAGCCGGGTGACCTCTTCGTCGGTCAGGTCGCGGACCCGGGTGTCCGGGCTGGTCTCGGTGGACGCGCAGATCCGCTGCGCGGTGGTCCGGCCGATGCCGAAGATGTAGGTGAGGGAGATCTCCAACCGCTTCTCGCGGGGGATGTCCACACCGGAAATGCGGGCCACGGGTACCTACCTTCCTTCTGACGCCGGCCGGAGCCGGGTCAACCCTGCCGCTGCTTGTGGCGGGGGTTTTCGCAGATGACGACGACCCGCCGGTGCCGGCGGATCACTTTGCACTTCTCGCAGATCGGCTTCACGCTTGGTCGAACTTTCACGTTTCTTCCTCGTCTCTCCTGCACGCCGGTCTCGTCCCGGCCCTGCCCTGCCGCCGGCTCCTGCGCACCCGCCGGCTCACTTGTAGCGGTAGGTGATCCGTCCCCGGGCCAGGTCGTAGGGTGTGATCTCCACCTGCACCTTGTCGCCGGGGAGGATACGGATACGGTGCATCCGCATCTTTCCGGAGCTGTGTGCCAGCACGTTGTGACCGTTCTCGAGCTCGACCCGGAACATGGCGTTGGGGAGGGGCTCGACGACCGTCCCCTCCAGAACGATCGCATCTTCCTTGGGCTTGGGCAGGTGAATCTCCTCGGTACTCTGTCGTTCTCGGTCGTTCTCGGTCGTCGACCCTGGGGCCGGCCTGTGCCCGGCCCGACAGCGTCGTCGTCCGGATTCTCCACAGGCGGGGGCACGCCAGAGGAGCGCCACCGGAAGCGGGGTCGGCACACCACGAAACCGCCGCGGTCAGCCGGACGACAAGTCTATCCGGTTGGGGCCAAATTGCCAGTCCGGCCCGCAGGAAGGCCATTTCCGGGCAGCCGGGAGCCCTTCCGGGACCACCGGGGGTCGGGATCGGGGCCAAGGCAGGTCAGGCCCGGGTGAACACCTCCGGACCGTCATCGGTGACCGCGATGGTGTGCTCGAAGTGGGCCGACAACCGGCCGTCGGCGGTGACCACACTCCAGCCGTCCTCCAGCAGGACCGTCTCAGCCGCACCGGCGTTGACCATCGGCTCGATCGCGAACACCATGCCCGTCCTGAGGGTCGGCCCCGGCGCGCCCGGCCAGTAGTTGGGGACCTGGGGCTCCTCGTGCATGGCGGTCCCGATGGCGTGGCCCACGTACTCCCTGACCACCGAGAACCCGTCCTTCTCTGCGACCTCCTGGACGGCCCGTCCGACCTCGTGGAGACGGTTGCCGTCCCGCAGCTGCTCGATCCCGGCGTAGAGGCTCCGTTCGGTGACCTCCATGAGCCGGCCGGCCTCGGCGGTCACCTCGCCCACCCCGGCGGTGTAGGCGGCATCCCCGTGGTACCCCTCGACGATGGCCCCGCAGTCCACCGAGATGATGTCGCCCTCCTCCAGCACCACTGTCCCGGAGGGGATGCCGTGGACGATCATCGAGTTGGGGGACGTGCAGACCACCGCCGGGAACCCGTGGTAGTTGAGGAAGTTGGAGGTCGCGCCCCGCTTGTCCAGTACCGCGCGGGCGACCCGGTCGATGTCGGCCGTGGTCACCCCGGCACGCAGCACGGCCCGGGTGGCCTCGTGCATCTCCGCAACGACACGACCGGCCTTGCGCATCTTCGCCAGCTCGTCGGGGTTACGCCTCATGTCCGCTTCCCGCGGTCCGATCCCACGTCCTCATCGTACGGCACCCCTCAGGCGAACTGACCGCGTTTGCGGTTGCGGCGATCCTCGATGACCTTGACCATCCGCCGGGTCACCGCGTCCGGCGACCCGGTGCCCGGGACGACCGCCAGCTGGTTGCGTGTCCGGTACCACTCGATGAGCGGCGCAGTCTGGCGCTCGTAGAGCTCGAGCCGACGGGAGATGGCCTCCTCGGTGTCGTCCTCGCGCTGCACCACCTCGCCGCCGCAGACGTCGCAGGTCCAGTTGATCAACGGCGACGCGGAGAGCGAGTAGTTGGCACCGCAGTCGACGCACACCCGGCGCGAGGCGAGCCGGCGGAGCACCTGGCTGGTGGCGATCTCGATGTCGACCGCCAGGTCGAGATCGATCGGAGAGAGGACCGCAGCCAGGCGCTCGGCCTGCGCGACCGTCCGCGGGCAGCCGTCGAGGACGAACCCCCGGTCGTGCACGTCGCTCTCGGCGAGCCGCTCCGCCACCATCTCCATGATCAGATCGTCACTGAGCAGCTCGCCCCGGTCCATCTGGTCCTTGGCCCGCATGCCGACCTTGGTGCCCTGCTTGACCGCAGCGCGCAGCATGTCCCCGGTCGAGATGTGGGGGACTACATAATGATGGGAGAGGCGCACGCACTGTGTCCCCTTCCCCGCCCCCTGTTTGCCGAGGACGACGAGCCTGGCACCGGGTACCACCTACTTGAGGAAGCCCTCGTAGTTTCGCATCATGAGCTGGCTGTCGATCTGCTTCATCGTCTCGAGAGCCACGCCCACGGCGATGAGGAGCGTCGTACCGTAGAAGGGATAGCTGGTGATGTTCCAAGCTGCCATCAGCAGGGACGGCGTGACTGCGACCGCTCCGAGGAAGAGTGCTCCGGGCCAGGTGATCCGGTTGAGGATGTGGGCCAGGTACCGCTCCGTCGGCTGCCCGGGCCGGATGCCCGGGATGTACCCACCCTGCTTGCGGATGATGTCCGCCTGCTGGTGGGGGTCGAAGGCCACGTAGACGTAGAAGAAGGTGAACAGGAGGATGAACAGGAAGTAGGTGAAGATGTAGAAGATGCTGGTCGGCGTCACGTTGCTGTTGACCCAGGCCCGGAATGCGGCCGAGGGGATGATGTTGGAGAGCAGCACCGGGATGTAGAGCACCGAGCTCGCGAAGATGATCGGGATCACCCCGGCCTGGTTGACCTTGAGCGGGATGTAGGTGTTGGACCCCCCGTACATCTTGCGTCCGACCACCCGCTTGGCGAAGGTGACCGGGATCCGGCGTTGACCCTGGTCGACGAAGACGATGAGCACCAGCAGGGCCAGGGACACCAGGATGATGGCCGAGAACTTGACCCTGCCCCCCTCCTGGAGGACCGTGTTGAGCCCGGAAGGGATGCCGGCCACGACGTTGGCGAAGATCAGGATGGACATCCCCTGGCCGATGCCGCGCTGGGTGATGAGCTCCGCCAGCCACATCACGAACGCCGTGCCCGCGGTCAGGGTGAGCACGATGAAGCCGGCCCGCCAGATCGAGTAGTTGAGGATCAGGTCGATCGTCTGGGAGCTGCCGAAGAGCCCACCCCCGCCCTTGTGGAACAGGTAGACGAGTCCGGTCGACTGCATCAGGGCCAGGGCCACGGTCAGGTAGCGGGTGGTCTGGGTCAGCTTCTTCTGTCCGACCGCACCCTGGTCGCGCCACTGCTCGAGCTTGGGGATCACCGTGGCGAGCAGCTGGATGATGATGCTCGAGGTGATGTAGGGCATGATCCCGAGGCCGAACACGGCCATCCGGGTCAGTGCCCCACCGCTGAACAGGTTGAGGAACCCGAGCACGCCCGAGGACTTGGACGCCGCCTCGAGCTGGGCCACCTTCGAGAAGTTGACGAACGGCACCGGCACGTTCGCCCCGAACTGGTAGAGGGCGATGACGGTCAGCGTGAAGAGGACCTTCTTGCGAAGGTCGGGAATGCGGAAGATGTTGGCCAGACTGGCGAGCATTGGGCTCCTCGACGCCGGGGTGGGCCGATGCTACCGGTTGGTGAGGGCGTTGCCCTTTGCGGGCGGGCGGTCGTTTCCGAACGGCAGCGGGACCACGGTGACCGAGCCTCCGGCCGCGGTGATCGCACGCTCGGCCGACTTCGAGAAGCCGTGCGCCTCGACCCGGACGGCCCGTGTCAGCTCGCCTCCGCCGAGCACCTTGACCAGGTCTCCCTTGTGGGCGAGCCCCGCCGCGACCATGCCGGCGACGTCGATCGCATCCCCCTCGACGCCTGCAATGGCACCCACGCTGACCGGGGTGTACTCGACCCGGAACGGGTTCTTGAAGCCGCGCAGCTTGGGGATCCGCTGCATCAGCGGCAGCTGACCCCCCTCGAATCCCAGCGGGATGGTGTCGCGGGCGCCCTGACCCTTGGTGCCACGGCCGGCGGTCTTGCCACCCTTTCCCGCGATACCGCGACCCACGCGCCGACGCGGGCGGGTCGAGCCGGCCGGAGGGCGGAGCTCATGGACCTTCATGATCGACCTCTCTCGTCTTCACCGGCGGGACGGACGTCCACCAGGTGCGGCACGCGTGCCAGCATTCCACGGATCTCCGGGCGGTCAGGGAGCACCGTGGTGCGCCCGATGCCCCGCAGACCGAGTGCCCGGAGGGTGCCGCGGTGCTTGGGCTTGGTCCCGATGGCGGAGCGGACCTGGGTGATCCGCAGCCATCCGGCAGCCGGTGCACCGTCAGCGGCGGCGGCCATCTCAGCTCACCTCCGTGAACAGGTCCGCCTCACGCCGGCGCTCGCGGTAGGCGCGGAGGAGTGCGGCCGGGACCACCTCGTCGACCGGCTTGCCCCGCAATGCGGCGATCTCGTCCGGACGCTTGAGGCTCTTGAGGCCGGCGATGGTGGCATGGGCGACGTTGATCCTGTTGGACGAACCGAGCGACTTGGCCAGGATGTCGCGGATGCCGGCCATCTCGAGGATGGCCCGGGCCGCGCCGCCGGCGATGACCCCGGTACCGGGGGCGGCCGGCTTCAGCATGATCCTGCCGGCGCCGCTCTCCCCCACCACGGGGTGGGTGATGGTCGACCCGGCCAGGGGCACGTCGAACATGTTCTTGCGGGCCTCCTCGATGCCCTTCTGCACGGCGAGACCGGCCTCCTTGGCCTTGCCGTAGCCGAGCCCGACCCGTCCGTTTCCGTCGCCCACCACCATCAGCGCGGCGAAGGAGAACCGGCGGCCACCCTTGACCACCTTGGACACCCGGTTGACCCGGATCGTCTGTTCCTCGTATTGCAGTTCGTTAGCGGCCATGTCTCAGAACTCCAGTCCTTCTGCACGGGCGGCGTCAGCCAGGGCTGCCACCCGCCCGTGATAGGCGAACCCGCCGCGGTCGAACACCACTGCGGTGACTCCGGCCTCCTTCGCCCGCGAGGCCGCCAGGGCCCCGACGGCGCGGGCCGCCTCGACGTTGCCGCCTCCGACGTCACGGAGGACGCTCTCGGTCGAGGAGGCCGCGGCCAGCGTGCGGCCGGTGTCGTCATCGATGAGCTGGGCGGAGATGTGCTTGTTGGACCGGAACACGGCCAGGCGGGGGCGCATGGCGGTGCCGTGGACCCGGCGGCGCACGCGGGCGTGCCGGCGCAGGCGGAGCTCTCGCTTGTGATCGGTGTGTGCCATTACTTGGCTGCCTTCCCGGCCTTGCGCACGACCCGCTCGCCTGCATAGCGGATGCCCTTGCCCTTGTAGGGCTCGGGCTTACGCAGCTTGCGGATGTCCGCGGCCACCTGGCCGACCGCTTCCTTGTCGATTCCCCTGACGATGATCCTGGTGGCGCTCGGCACCTCGAAGGTGACCCCGGCGGGTGCCTGCACGTTGACCGGGTGCGAGAACCCGAGGGCCAGCTCCAGGGCCTCGGGGCCCTTGGGGACCGCGCGGTAGCCGACGCCGACGATCTCGAGCTCCTTGCTGAACCCGGCGGTCACTCCGGCCACCATGTTCGCCACGAGGGAGCGGGTGAGGCCGTGCAGGGCACGGTTCTGGCGCTGGTCGTCGGGGCGTTCGACCACCAGGACATCCCCCTCCTGGCGGATGCTGATGGCGGCGGGAACGGTACGGGCGAGCTCCCCCTGGGGTCCCTTGACCGTCACGGTGTGGTCCTGGCCGAGGCCCACGGTCACCCCTGCGGGAACCGGGATCGGCGAGCGTCCGATGCGGGACATCAGCGGGCACCTCCGGCGGTGGTCCGGTGACCGTTCATCGCGCTGCCACCAGGCTGGAAACGGTCACCACACATAGCAGAGCACCTCTCCACCCATCCGGCGCTTCGCGCGCCTCGCGGTCGGTCATGAGGCCCTTGGAGGTCGAGACCACCGCCACTCCCAACCCGCCCAGCACACGGGGGATCTTGTCGGCCCGGGCGTAGATGCGCAGGCCGGGCTTGGACACCCGCTTGATTCCGGAGATCGTCCGGGCGCGGTCGGGTGCGTACTTCATGGTGATCTCGAGGGTCTTGCCCGGCTTGCCCGGTGTGTCGTTCACCTGGAAGCCGCCGATGTATCCCTCGTCGACCAGAATTGCCGCCAACGACTCCTTGAGCTTCGACCCCGGCATCGACACCGTGTCGAAGTGGGCCGTGTTGGCGTTCCGGATGCGCGTGAGCATGTCGGCGATCGGGTCAGTCATCGTCATGGTGTGTCGCCTCCTCTCACCAACTGGCCTTCGTCACGCCGGGGATCTCACCGGCGTGGACCATCACCCGCAGGCAGATCCGGCACAGGCCGAACTTGCGGTACACCGACTTGGGCCGGCCGCACCGGCGGCACCGGGTGTACCCGCGCACCTTGAATTTGGGGGTGCGCTGCTGCTTCTCGATCAAAGCGGTCTTCGCCATGGGGTTATTGGTTCTCCTGTCGGAAGGGAAAGCCGAATGCGGCCAGCAGAGCCGCGGCCCTCTTCGTCGGTTCGTGCGGTGGTGGCGATGGTGATGTCCATGCCTCTGGTGGTGTCGATCCGGTCGTAGTCGATCTCGGGGAAGATCAGCTGCTCGGTCACGCCGAAGGTGTAGTTGCCGTGGCCGTCGAACGAGCGGGGTGAGAGGCCGCGGAAGTCGCGGATGCGGGGGATCGCCATCGAGACGAGGCGGTCGAAGAACTCCCAGGCCCGGTCGCCCCGGAGGGTCACCTTGGCCCCGATCTCCTGGCCCTCGCGGAGCTTGAACTGGGCGATGGACTTCTTGGCGCGGGTCACGACCGGCTTCTGGCCCGCGATGACCTCGAGGTCGCGCATGGCCCCCTCGATCAGGGACTTCTGCTGGGTCGCCCGGCCGACCCCCATGTTGATCACGATCTTGGTGAGCCGGGGGACCTCCATCGGGTTGGACAGGCCCAGTGCCTCCTGGAGCTCGGCCCGGACCGTCGCGTCGTAGCGCTGCTTGAGACGCGGCCGGACGGCCGCAGCGGTGGCGGCCATCAGAGGTCCGTCCCGCACTTGCGGCAGACCCGAATCTTGCGACCCTGCTCGTCGATCCGGATGCCGATGCGGGTGGGACCACACTCGTTGCACACGATGGCCACCGATGAGACCGAGACCGGCATGAACTTGTCGATGACCCCGCCCTGCATGGTGGCGCGGGTCGGCTTGGCGTGGCGCTTGGCGACGTGGACGCCCTCCACGATCACCCGGCCCTCCGCCGGGATGGCCCGGACCACATGGGCCTGCTTGCCGCGGTCCTTGCCGGAGAGGACCTGCACCTTGTCGCCCTTCTTGATGCGCATCTACAACACCTCCGGTGCCAGCGAGATGATCCGCATGAACCGCTTGTCGCGCAGTTCACGGCCCACCGGGCCGAAGATGCGGGTCCCCCGCGGCTGTTGCTGGTCGTTGATGAGGACGGCCGCGTTCTCGTCGAAACGGATGTAGCTCCCGTCCGGACGCCGCTTCTCCTTTTTGGTGCGGACGACGACGCACTTCACGACATCGCCCTTCTTGACCGCCGCACCCGGGATGGCGTCCTTCACGGTCGCCACGAAGACATCGCCGATCGAGGCGTAACGGCGGCGCGAGCCACCCAGCACCTTGATGCAGAGCACTTCCTTGGCCCCGGAGTTGTCAGCCACGCGGAGCCGAGATTCCTGCTGGATCATCTCGCACGCTCCAGCACTTCCGAGAGCCGCCACCGCTTGAGCTTCGAGAGCGGGCGGGTCTCCACGACCCGCACCCGATCGCCCACCTTGGCGGTGTTCTCGCCGTCGTGGACGTAGAGTCGCTTGGTCCGCTGGACGGTCTTGCCGTAGCGGGGGTGCCGGACCCGCTCGACCACCGAGACAATCACGGTCGCCTCCATGGCGTCGGATACCACCAGGCCCTCGCGGACCTTCCGGGCGTTCTTCCGCTCGGTCGTCGTGCCCTCGGCACGCTGGTCGTCGACCATCACTTCGTCTCCTCTTGGTCTGCGTCCTCGTCGACAGCGTCGGCATCGGCGTCGTCGTCGACAGCTGCGACTGTCTCTGTGTCCTCGTCGGCCGGCGAGTCCTCGTCGGCGGCCTCCGGCTCCTCGGCCTCGGCCTCGGCCCGGGCGGCGGCCCGTCGCTCCGAGGCGGTGGTGTGGTCCCGACCCAGGGCTTCGTCCTCGCTCCGCCGCCTGGCGGCGGCCTGGTGTGCCGGCAGCTGGTCGAGGGCCAGGCCCTCTGCCTCGGCGATCTCACGGTTGCGCAGCTCGGTGAGCATGCGGGCCACGTCCTTGCGGACATTGCCGATGCGCGTAAAGTTGTCGAGCTGCCCGGTGGCGAGCTGGAAGCGGAGATTGAAGAGCTCGCGCCTGGTCTCGGTCAGCTGGCGTTCGAGCTCCTCGGTGTCGTACTCGGAGATCTGGGCGGAGGTCACCATCAGACCTGTACCTCCGGTGTGCCGTGGGTCCCGGGGCGCACGACGAAGCGTGCCTTGAACGGGAGCTTCTGGATGGCGCGGTCCATCGCCTCGCGGGCCAGGTTCTGGTCCACCCCGGCGAGCTCGAAGAGGATCCGGCCGGGCTTGACCACAGCCACCCAGTGCTCGGGGTTCCCCTTCCCCGAGCCCATCCGGGTCTCGGCGGGCTTCTGGGTCACCGGTCGGTCCGGGAAGACCCGGATCCAGACCTTGCCGCCACGCTTGACGTGCCGGGTCATCGCGATACGGGCGGCCTCGATCTGCCGTGCCGTCATCCAGGCCGGCTCGAGCGCCTGGATCCCGAAGTCGCCGAAGGTGACCTCACTGCCCCCCTTGGCCTTCCCGGACATGCGACCGCGCTGCTGTTTGCGGTGCTTGACCTTGCGGGGCATGAGCATCTCAGTCCACCTCCTTGCGGAAGTGGGGGGTCTCGTGGTGCTCGCGGGTACGACGCTCGATCTCCTCGTCCTCACTGAGGATGCGCTCGAGCTCGTCCGGCACGGCCGGTGGGGCGGCGATGTCGGCGGTCGACCGGTCGACCAGGCCGTCGGGCACGTCGGTCTCCGTGGCGTCCGGATCGAGGGTCACCACACTGCCCGGTGCGCCCTGCTCGGCCCGCCGGCGGCCGCCGCCGGCGGTGATCAGGCGACGCGGAGCGCCGTCGCCGGACTGGCCGGACGTCTCACCCACGGCCATGGCCGCCTCACGGGTGATCTTGTCCTCGGTCGAGATCTTGTAGGGGAGGATGTCGCCCTTGTAGATCCAGACCTTCACGCCGATCCGTCCGTAGGTGGTCTTGGCCTCGCGGAAGCCGTAGTCGATGTCGGCCCGGAGCGTGTGGAGCGGCACCCGGCCCTCGCGATAGGACTCCTTGCGGGACATCTCCGATCCGCCCAGGCGGCCCGCGCACTGGACCCGGACCCCGACTGCGCCCGCCTTCTGCACGGTCTGGATGGAGCGCTTCATCGCCCGGCGGAAGGCCACCCGGCGGGCCAGCTGGTCGCAGATGCCCTGGGCGATCAGTGCGGCGTCGAGCTCGGGCTGCTTGATCTCCTGGATGTTGAGCTGGATCCGGTTGTTGAGGCCGGTGATCTCCTCGATCCGCTTCTTCAGGCGGTCGGCCTCGGCGCCGCGGCGGCCGATGACGATGCCGGGGCGTGCGGTGTGGATGTCCACCCGGAGCCGGTCCCGGGTGCGCTCGATTTCGATGCGGCTGACCGCGGCGGATTCGAGCTGGGACATCAGGTAGTCACGGATCTCCCAGTCCTCGATCACGCAGTTCTGATAGTTGCGCTCCTCGAACCACCGCGACTTCCAGTCCGTGGTCACCCCGAGTCGGAACCCGTACGGGTTCACTTTCTGGCCCATCTACTTGCCCTTCTCGTCGGTAGTGTCGTCCCCGGTGGCCTCGGTGTCGTCGCCTGCGTCCTCGGCGACGGTGTCGTCGACCGTCTCGTCGCCCGTCTCCGCATCGGTCTCGATGTCGGTCTCGATATCGGTCACCTCGTCGACGGCCTCGTCAGTCTGTTCTGAGCCCTCCTCGGCCTCAGTTGCCGCTCCTGCAGACGCCACGGTCTCGGGGGTGGTCCCCGCCTGCTGGCGCCGGCGCGATCCGGCCACCCGGCGCGAGCGCTGGGAACCGCCGGCCGACTGCTTGGCCCGGCGGCGGGCGATGCGCTCGTCGGGCATCCGACTCACGATCACGGTGATGTGGGAGGTGCGCTTGCGGATCCGGGTGGCCCGGCCCCGAGCCCTGGGACGCCACCGCTTGAGCGTGGTGCCCTCGTCCGCATAACACACCGAGACATAGAGGTCTTCGGCAGCGAGCCCGTCGTTGTGGACCGCGTTGGCCACGGCGGACGCAAGCACCTTGCCGACGACGGCGGCAGCATCGCGGTCGCCGTTGGCCAGGATCTCGGTGGCCAGCGCCACGTCGCGGCCGCGGATGAGGTCGAGGACCTGGCGCACCTTGTTGGCAGGCGCGTGGCTGTGACGGAGCACGGCACGGGTGCCTTGACGCTCGTCAACGGTCGGTCCGGCCATCTCAGCGCCTTCCCGCCCGCTCTTGACCCGCATGGAACTTGAAGGTCCGGGTCGGTGCGAATTCACCGAGCTTGTGGCCGACCATCGACTCGGTCACGTAGACCGGGATGTGCTTGCGGCCGTCGTGGACGGCAATGGTGTGGCCGACCATGTCGGGAATGATGGTCGAGCGTCGGGACCAGGTCTTGATGACCTTCTTGTCGCCGGCCGCGTTGAGGACATCGACCTTCTTGAGGAGGTGGTCGTCGACAAAGGGGCCTTTCTTGAGGCTACGGGGCATGGCGTCTGCTTCCTTGTCTTCCCTAGCGGCGTGCGCCGCGTGTGCGGCGCCTGCGAACGATCATCTTGTCGGACTCCTTGCCGCGGGCCCGTGTACGGCCCTCCGGCTGGCCCCAGGGAGAGACGGGATGGCGGCCTCCGGAGGTCTTCCCCTCGCCACCACCGAGTGGGTGGTCGACCGGGTTCATGGCCACACCGCGGGTCTGGGGACGGACGCCCTTCCAGCGGTTGCGACCTGCCTTGCCGACCTTGACCAGCTCGGCTTCCGAGTTACCCACGACGCCCAGGGTGGCCCGGCAGTCGATCGGGACCCGGCGCATCTCGGTGGAGGGGAGCCGGAGCGTGGCGAATGCGCCCTCCTTCGCCACCAGCTGGACGCTCATGCCCGCCCCACGGGCCATCTTTCCGCCGGCGCCGGCACGGAGCTCGACGTTGTGCACGACGGAGCCGACCGGGATGTACCGCAGCGGGAGGGCGTTGCCCGGCCGGATCTCGGCACCCTGGCCGGACTGGATGCGGTCGCCCACCGAAACCTGGGCCGGGGCGAGGATGTAGCGCTTCTCGCCGTCGAGATAGTGGAGGAGCGCGATCCGGGCGTTCCGGTTCGGGTCGTACTCGATCGAGGCGACCTTGGCCGGGATCCCGTCCTTGTCCCGCTTGAAGTCGATGATCCGGTACTGCTGCTTGTGACCGCCGCCACGGTGGCGCGCCGTCTTGCGCCCGTGGTTGTTGCGGCCACCGGTGGACGGCTTCGGGGAGAGGAGCGACTTCTCGGGTCGGTCGCGGGTGACCTCCGCGAAGTCCGACACGGTCTGGAAGCGCCGGCCGGGGCTGGTGGGTTTGCGTGAACGAAGTGCCATGGTGGGTCCCGGTCCTTCAGCTCTCGAACAGGTCGATCGAGTCACCCGGTGCGAGGGTGACGATGGCCCGCTTGGTGTCCGGGCGGTGGCCGACGCCGCCGCCCTTCCGGTTACGCTTGGTCTTGCCTTTGCGGTTGAGGGTGTTGACGTTGGCCACCCGCACGCTGAACGCCTGCTCGACGGCGTGGCGCACATCGATCTTGGTGGCCGACCGGTCGACCACGAACACGTAGACGTTGTCGTCCATCAGGGCGTAGGACTTCTCGGACACGACCGGGCGGATGAGGACGTTGTGGGGATCCCTCACGACGGGTCCTCCTCTGCGCCCTCTGGTTCGGCCACGGCGTCGTCGCTCTCGGGGGCTCCGTCACTCGCGGTCTCGGCGGTCTCGGTCTCGGCCTCCGCCACAGCCGGGGCATCCCCGTTGGCATCGGCCCGGGCCAGGTCGGCAACGGGTCCGCTCCGGCCGGTCGGGAGGGTCTCGTCTGTGAAGACGATCCAGTCGTTGACCAGGATGTCGTAGGCGTTGAGCTCGCTGCTCGCGATGGACTGGATCTCGGGGAGATTGCCGAAGGAGCGGTCAGCGATACCGTCCCCCTCGCCGAGCACCACCAGTACCCTGCCGGTCAGCTCGAGGGCTGCCAGAGAGCCCAGCGCCGCCTTGGTGCTGGGCTCGTCGAAGCCCCAGGCGTCGATCAAGGCCACCCGGCCCTGGGAGGCGCGGTCCGACAGCGCTGAGCGCAGGGCCAGCTGGACCATCTTCTTCGGGGTCCGCTGGGCGTAGGAGCGGGGCTTCGGGCCGAGGGCAACGCCGCCACCCACCCAGATGGGTGACCGGGTCGAGCCGGCACGGGCCCGACCGGTGCCCTTCTGCCGGAAGGGCTTGGCCCCGCCGCCGCGGACCTCGGACCTGGTCTTGGTCGACTGGGTGCCGGAACGGGCGGCAGCCAGCTGGGCGGTCACCACCTGATGGAGCACGGCCAGATTGGGTTCGATGCCGAAGGTCTCCGGGTCGAGGCTGACCTCGCCCAGGTCGGCGCCCTCGCTCGAGCGGCGGGTCACCGTCCGGTGCTCGGGCGCCGGGCGCAGGAAGCGCCGGATCTCGGCGGGCCCGGCCGTCTCGAGGTCGATGGTGCCGGGAGTCATCGGGACGCTCCGCCCTTGAGCATCGGTGCCTTGACCGCGTCCCGCAGCACGACCATCCCGCCCCGGGGGCCGGGAACCGCTCCCTTGACCAGCACCAGCTCGCGCTCCGGATCGGCCTGGACGATCTCCAGATTGAGGGTGGTGACCTGCTGGCCGCCCATCCGACCTGCCATCCGGGTTCCCTTGAAGACCCTGGACGGGGTCGCGCAGGCGCCGATCGAGCCCGGAGAGCGATGCTTCTTGTGATTGCCGTGGCTCGCGCCCTGACCCTTGAAATTGTGACGCTTCATCGCCCCGGCGAATCCCTTGCCCTTGGACACGGCGATGGCGTCCACCATCTCGCCGGCTTCGAGCAGGTCCGCTGTCAGCTGTTGGCCCACTTCGTACTCGGAGGTGTCGTCCAGCCGCAGCTCGACCAGGCGCCTGCCCGGGTCCACTCCGGCCCTGTCGTAGTGGCCGCGCTCGGGCTTGGTCAGCGACCCGTCGCGACGGTGACCCCAGGTCACCTGCAAGGCGGAGTAGCCCTCCTGCTCGGGGGTCTTGATCTGGACGATCCGGACCGGTGAGACGCGCAGCACCGTCACCGGGATGGCCCGGTGCCGGTCGTCCCAGATCTGGGTCATTCCGACTTTCTCACCCACGATCGCCTTGCTCGCCACTGGAGCTGCTTCTCCGTCTCGACTCTCGGTCCACGCCGGCCGGCGTGGATCCACTGCTCGTGCTGCGCCGCCGGGCCGACCGGGCGGGGGCCGATGTCCCCCGTCCAGCACGATCACCCACGGTGACTCTCACTCAGTACTCTCCTCCGGTCAGACCAAGCGCCTGGCCACCGACTCCTGTCGGCTTGCACGCAGACGCTCCGCTCGGTTGGACCCGAGCGGAGCGCTCGCCTGATTTGGCCCGAGGTCCCCGCCGTCACGGCAGGCGCTCGAACACGTCCCATTCACATGGTGAGCCCGGTTCGGGCCGACCGGTCACTCTATACCATCCTGACCCGGCCTTCCAGGCCGGTCCTGCCGGCCGACGGCCCTAAACGGTCTGGATCTTGATCTCGATGTCCACCCCGGCCGGGAGGTCGAGCCGCTGGAGCGAGTCGACGGTCTTCGGGGTGTGCTCGACGATGTCCACCAGGCGCTTGTGCACCCGCATCTCGAAGTGCTCGCGGCTGTCCTTGTACTTGTGCGGCGACCGGATCACCGTGTACCGGTGCTTCTCGGTGGGCAGGGGCACCGGTCCGAGGACCTTGGCCTGGGTGCGGAGCACCGTCTGGACGATCTTCTCGGTCGACTGGTCGAGGATCTCGTGGTCGTACGCCTTGAGGCGGATCCGGATCTTCTGGCGTGGGCCTTCTGCGGCCATGGTGACTGGGTCCTCTCGTGGGTGGGGCGGGCGACGGTGCGGCTATTCGAGGATCTTGGTGACCCGGCCCGACGCCACCGTGCGGCCACCCTCGCGGATGGCGAACCGCAGTCCCTCGTCCATGGCGATCGGCTTGCCCAGCTCCACGGTCATGTCCGTGTTGTCGCCGGGCATGACCATCTCGGTTCCCTCGGGCAGGGAGATCGTCCCCGTCACGTCGGTGGTCCGGAAGTAGAACTGCGGCCGGTAGTTGGTGAAGAACGGCTTGTGGCGGCCACCCTCGTCCTTGTTCAGCACATAGACGGTCGCCTCGAACTTGGCGTGCGGGGTGATGGAGCCGGGCTTGCACAGGACCTGCCCGCGCTCGACCTCCTCCTTCTTGGTGCCGCGGAGGAGAGCGCCGACGTTGTCGCCGGCCCGCCCCTCGTCGAGCAGCTTCCGGAACATCTCGATGCCGGTCACCACGGTCTTCTGGGTGTCCCGCAGGCCGACGATCTCGACCTCTTCGCCTACCTTGACGATCCCCTGCTCGATCTTGCCGGTCACCACGGTGCCGCGCCCGGTGATCGACATGACGTCCTCGATCGACATGAGGAACGGCTTCTCGACGTCACGGATGGGCTCGGGGATGTAGGAGTCGACGGCCTCCATCAACTCGGTGATCTTGGTTGCCCACTCGGCGTCGCCCTCGAGGGCCTTGAGCGCGCTCACCCGGATGATCGGGGTGTCGTCGCCGGGGAACTCGTACTCGTTGAGCAGCTCCCGCACCTCGAGCTCGACCAGGTCGAGCAGCTCCTCGTCGTCGACCGTGTCGGCCTTGTTGAGGGCGACCACGATGTAGGGCACGCCGACCTGACGGGCGAGCAGCACGTGCTCACGGGTCTGGGGCATCGGGCCGTCGGCGGCCGACACGACCAGGATGGCCCCGTCCACCTGGGCGGCACCGGTGATCATGTTCTTGATGTAGTCGGCGTGGCCCGGCATGTCCACGTGGGCGTAGTGCCGGTTGGGCGTCTCGTACTCGACGTGGGCGATGGAGATGGTGATGCCCCGCTGCTTCTCCTCCGGTGCCTTGTCGATCTGGTCGAAGGGGGTGAACGACGTGCTCGGGTCGTTGTCGTGGAGGACCTTGGTGATGGCCGCGGTGAGCGTGGTCTTCCCGTGGTCGATGTGTCCCATCGTCCCGACGTTGACGTGGGGCTTCGTGCGCTCGAACTTCTGCTTGGCCATGGCTGGGGCAGTGCTCCCTGATCTCGGGCGGTGCCCCCTCGGGCCCCGCCACGACGGAGGCGGGTGCCTCCGTCATTCCTCGTGTGTCTGTCTCTGTTGCGTATCCGATGATGCTGGTACGTCTGGTCCTGCGGTGCTGCTTGTACTGGTGGTGGAACGTCTGGCTGAGGCGCGTGGCCGGTGCACGGTTCCGGGTTCCCGGTTCCGTGCGACCTGCTCTGTGCCGCCTACTCTCCGCGCGCCTTGGCGATGATCTCCTTGGCGATCGACTCGGGGACCTGGTTGTACGCGTGGAACTGCATCGAGTACGTTGCCCGCCCCTGCGTACGCGAGCGCAGGTCGGTAGCGTAGCCGAACATGTCGCTCAGCGGTACCTGCGCCCGCACGATGTGGCTGTTCCCCCGCTGCTCCATGCCCTCGACCTTGCCGCGGCGGGAGGAGAGGTCGCCGATCACGTCGCCCATGTACTCCTCGGGGGTGGTGACCTCCACGGCCATCACCGGCTCGAGCAGGACCGGATCCGCCAGCTGAGCAGCCTTCTTGATCGCCATGGATCCGGCGATCTTGAAGGCCATCTCCGAGGAGTCGACGTCGTGGTAGGACCCGTAGGTGAGGGTCACCTTGATGTCGACGGTCGGGTAGCCAGCGAGCACGCCCGAGGTGATCGACTCCTGGATCCCCTGGTTGACCGACGGGATGTACTCCTTCGGGATCACCCCACCGGTGATCTTGTCCTCGAACTCGTAGCCGCCGCCCGGGCCGGTCGGCTCGAGCGAGATCACCACGTGCCCGTACTGGCCCCGACCGCCGGTCTGGCGGATGTACTTGGTCTCCACCTTCTCGACCTTCTTGCGGACGGTCTCGCGGTAGGCCACCTGGGGTTTCCCCACGTTGGCGTCCACATTGAACTCCCGCAGCATGCGGTCGACCAGCACCTCGAGATGGAGCTCGCCCATCCCCGAGATCACCGTCTGACCGGTCTCCTCGTCCGACTGGACCCGGAAGGTCGGGTCCTCCTCGGACAGGGAGAACAGGGCCTTGGACAGCTTGTCCTGGTCAGCCTTGGTCTTCGGCTCCACGGCGACGTGGATGACCGGCTCGGGAAAGGTCAACGACTCGAGGATCACCTGGTCGTCGGGATCGCAGAGGGTGTCCCCGGTGGTGGTCTGCTTGAGGCCGACCACGGCCACGATGTCACCGGCGAAGACCGCGTCGAGGTCCTCGCGGGTGTTGGCGTGCATCTGGAGGAGCCGGCCGACCCGCTCCTTGCGGTCCTTGGTCGAGTTGACCACCCCCGAGCCCTTGGTCAGGGTGCCCGAGTAGACGCGGAGGTAGGTCAGCTTGCCCACAAAGGGATCGGTCATGACCTTGAAGGCCAGCGCCGAGAAGGGCGCCGAGTCGTCCGGGGCACGCTCGACGGTCACGCCCTCCTTGCGGGGGACGGTACCCATGGTCGGCGGGATGTCGAGCGGGCTCGGCAGGTAGTCGACCACTGCGTCGAGCATGGGCTGGACGCCCTTGTTCTTGAAGGCGGAGCCGCACAGCACGGGGACCGCGTGGCTGCCCAGGGTCACCGTGCGCAGGGCCCGGCTGATGTCCTCGGGGGTGATCTCCACCTCGCCGAGGTACTTCTCCATGATGGTGTCGTCGTGGTTGGAGACCACGTCGATGAGGGCGGCGTGAGCGGCGGCGGCGGCCTGCTCGAGGTCGGCCGGGATGGCCTCCTCGCTCCACTCCTCGCCCATGCCGTCCTCCCAGACCAGGGCACGCATCCGGACCAGGTCCACCACGCCGCGGAAATCGCCCTCGACGCCGATGGGCAGCTGGACCACCGCGACGGTGGCGTCGAGGCGGTCCTTGATCATCTCGACGCACTGGTCGAAGTCGGCGCCGGTCCGGTCCATCTTGTTGACGAAGCAGATCCGTGGGACCCCGTACTTGTTGGCCTGGCGCCAGACGGTCTCGGTCTGGGGCTCCACGCCGGCGACCGCGTCGAAGACCGCGACCGCGCCGTCGAGCACCCGCAGCGAACGCTCGACCTCGACGGTGAAGTCGACGTGGCCGGGGGTGTCGATGATGTTGATCAGGGTGTCGTTCCACATGGTGGTCGTGGCAGCCGAGGTGATGGTGATGCCACGCTCCTGCTCCTGGACCATCCAGTCCATGGTGGCGGCCCCCTCGTGGACCTCACCGATCTTGTAGTTCTTGCCGGTGTAGTAGAGGATCCGCTCGGTGGTGGTGGTCTTGCCCGCGTCGATATGGGCCATGATCCCGATGTTGCGGGTCTTGGCCAGCGGATGGTTGCGGGTTGGGTTTTCAGCCATGGTTGATCAGCTCTCGGGTAGTGCTCGCTGCGGGAGGCTCGGGTCCGGAGGGGACGGAGCGGCTCCTCCTACCAGCGGTAGTGGGCGAAGGCCTTGTTGGATTCGGCCATCTTGTGCAGGTCCTCGCGCCGCTTGGCCGCCGCCCCGATGCCGTTCGCAGCGTCCCGGACCTCGTTGGAGAGCCGCTCGGCCATCGTCTTCTCACGGCGCTGCTGGGAGTACCCGACCAGCCACCGGATGGACAGCGTGGTCGCCCTTCGGGGACGGACCTCGACGGGGACCTGATAGGTGGCGCCACCGACCCGGCGGCTGCGGACCTCGAGCTCCGGCCGGGTGTTCTCGACCGCCTTCTTGAGGACCGAGACCGGATCGTTGCCGCTCTTCTCGGCGATGTCGGCGAGGGCGTCGTAGACGATGCGCTCGGCCAGGGTCCGCTTCCCCCGGCTCAGCACCCGGTTGACCACCTGGGTGACCAGCACCGAGTGGTAGACCGGATCGGGCGTCAACTCTCGTCGGACTGCGGGACCTTTGCGGGGCACGTCAGGACTCCTTCTTGGCGCCGTAGCGGCTCCGGGCCTGGTTGCGCTCCCTGACCCCCGATGCGTCGAGGGTGCCCCGGATGACCTTGTAGCGGACGCCGGGGAGGTCCTTGACCCGCCCGCCGCGGACCAGGACGATGGAGTGCTCCTGCAGGTTGTGGCCCTCACCGGGGATGTAGGCGGTGACCTCGAGGCCGCTGGTCAGCCGGACCCGGGCGACCTTCCGCAGCGCCGAGTTGGGCTTCTTCGGGGTATGGGTGTAGACGCGGGTGCACACACCCCGGCGCTGCGGGGCGCCCCGGAGGGCCGGGGTCTTCGACTTCGTCGGCTTCGTGGCCCGGCCGTAACGGACGAGCTGGGAAATCGTGGGCACGCGTGACCTCTAGGTTTTGGACTGCAGGGAGACTTCAGGACTCGGCTCTCCGGCAGGACGGATTGCACAGGGCTACTGCACGGACCACCTGCACAAGCGACCTGCACGCAGGCACGGCGCACCATCGGCGCGCAGCCGTAGGTACACCATGCTACGGCATCCCCTGCGACCGGGCAAGCGCGCCCGGGGCAGGAGGACCATCGGAACGCGACGTTGGCCCCGGTCGGAGCGGCGCGGGCTCGCGCCACGCATCACGCCCCGCCGTTCAGGACGCCCCTCTGTTACGCCCCGGCCTCCAGTGTACCGTCGGCCACCGCCTGGCCGTCCGGGCTCCCGAAGTCGGCGGCCGCGCCGGGCAGGTCGTCCCCCGAGGGGACCGCGCCCAGCCAGCTAGCGTCGATGTCCGAGCTGAACGCCCCTGCCGTGCCGTCGCCACCGGTGTCCCGGAGCCAGGCTGCCAGGTCCTCGGTGCCGGCGTCGCCTTGCGAGCCGAGCGCCCAGAACGGCATCGCCTCGGCACCCGGCATCTCCAGCTTGATGTCCCGGTACCGCTCCATGCCGGTGCCGGCCGGGATCAGCTTGCCGATGATGATGTTCTCCTTGAGCCCGAAGAGCTGGTCCGACTTCCCCTCGATGGCTGCCTCGGTGAGCACCCGGGTCGTCTCCTGGAAGGAGGCGGCCGAGAGCCAGCTCTCGGTGGCCAGCGAGGCCTTGGTGATCCCCATGAGCTCGGGACGGCCCTCGGCCGGACGCTTGCCGTCCTGGACCAGCTGGCGGTTGACCTCCGCGTAGGAGCGGCTGTCCACCCGCTCGCCGGGCAGGAACGATGCGTCCCCCGGCTCGGCGACCAGGACCCGACGGAGCATCTGACGCACGATGAGCTCGATGTGCTTGTCGTGGATCGAGACCCCCTGGTCCCGGTAGACCTTCTGGACCTCCTCGACCAGGTACTGCTGGGTCTCGCGGATGCCCTTGACCTCGAGCAGCTCCTTCGGGTCCTTCGGACCCTCGACCAGCGCGTCCCCGGCTCCGACCTCCTGGCCCTCGGCGACCTCGAGATGGGCCCGCTGGGCCAACAGCACGGTGTGCTCCTCGCCGTCGTCGGCAACGACCGTGACGTGCCGTCCCGACTCGTCCTCCTCCACCCGGACCACGCCGGAGTGGCGGGCCAGGACGGCGGCCCCCTTCGGCGTGCGGGCCTCGAAGAGCTCGACGACACGGGGGAGCCCGTGGGTGATGTCCTCACCGACGATGCCACCGGTGTGGAAGGTACGCATGGTCAGCTGGGTCCCCGGCTCGCCGATCGACTGGGCGGCGATGACGCCGACTGCCTCGCCGAGCTCGATCATCTCGCCGGTTGCCAGCGAGAGGCCGTAGCAGGCTGCGCAGATCCCCTGCTCGGCCTCGCAGGTCAGCACCGATCGGGTGCGGATCCGGTCGACAGCCGGATCGTCCCGCAGTCGGACCACCACGTCGTCGGTCAGCACGCTGCCCGCTTCGAGCTTCGTTCCGTCCGAGAGAGTGACCGGCTCTGAGACGAACCGCCCGGTGACCCTGGTCTCCAGGTAGGAGCGGCTCCCCGCCCCGTCGGGCACCACGCCCTCGATCCAGATGCCGCGGGTCGAGCCGCAGTCCTCCTCGCGCACGATCAGTTCCTGGGCCACGTCGACCAGGCGGCGGGTCAGGTACCCCGAGTCGGCGGTACGGAGGGCGGTGTCGGCGAGGCCCTTGCGGGCGCCGTGGGTGGAGATGAAGTACTCGAGGACCGAGAGGCCCTCGCGGAACGAGGACTTGATCGGCCGCGGGATCATTTCGCCGCGCGGGTTCGACACCAGGCCCTTCATGCCGGCGATCTGGCGGATCTGCTGGCTGTTTCCCCGGGCGCCCGAGTCGACCATCATGTCGATCGGGTTGAAGGTGATCTCGGAGAGCGACTTCTCCATGGCCTTGCCGACCTCGGAGTTGGCCGACGTCCAGATCTCGATCTCCTTCTGGCGCCGTTCGTCGTCGGTGATGATGCCTCGCTTGAACTGGGCCTCCGCCTTCTCGGCCTCCTTCTCGTAGCGGTCGAGGATGAGCTGCTTGTCCGGTGGCGTGACCACGTCGTTGATCGAGATGGTCAGGCCGGACTGGGCGCCGTAGCGGAACCCGAGGTCCTTGATCCGGTCGAGGCTGGCCGCGACCTCGCGCTTCGGATAACCGGCCGCGACCTCTTCCACGATCGTGCCGATGGCGGTGTTCCGCTTGCCGACGATGTCGTTGATGTAGCGGTAGCCGTCCGGAAGAGCCGTGTTGAAGAACAGCCGTCCGGCCGTGGTCTCGATCTCGATCCGCTCGTCGTCCTCGCCGATGACCGGGTTGCCCTCTGCGTCGAGCGCGCGCCCACTCGCCACGGCGATCGACCGGGCCATGTGGGAACCGGCCTCCGGGCGGAGCACGATCCGGGCCTGGAGGTCGATGTCATGGGCGTCGAAGGCCCGCTCCACCTCATAGGCGTGCCGGAAGACCCGGCCTTCGCCCTTTGCCCCGTCGACCACCAGGGTCAGGTAGTAGATGCCGAAGACCATGTCCTGGGTGGGCACGGTGATCGGGCGTCCGGTGGCCGGGGAGAGGATGTTGTTGGAGGAGAGCATGAGGACCCGGGCCTCGGCCTGGGCCTCGGCGGACAGCGGCAGGTGGACCGCCATCTGGTCGCCGTCGAAGTCGGCGTTGAATGCGGTGCAGACGAGGGGGTGGACCTGGATGGCCTTGCCCTCGACCAGGACCGGCTCGAACGCCTGGATGCCCAGCCGGTGGAGGGTCGGCGCACGGTTCAACAGCACCGGGTGCTCCTTGATGACCCCTTCCAGCACGTCCCAGACCTGGGGACGACGGCGCTCGACCATCCGCTTGGCGGACTTGATGTTCTGGGCGTACTCGGCGTCCACCAGGCGCTTCATCACGAAGGGCTTGAACAGCTCGAGCGCCATCAGCTTGGGCAGGCCGCACTGGTGCAGCTGGAGGGTGGGGCCGATCACGATGACCGAACGTCCCGAGTAGTCGACGCGCTTGCCGAGCAGGTTCTGACGGAACCTGCCCTGCTTGCCCTTCAGCATGTCGGACAGGCTCTTGAGGGGGCGGTTGCCCGGACCGGTCACCGGTCGCCCGCGACGGCCGTTGTCGAACAGCGCGTCGACGGCCTCCTGGAGCATGCGCTTCTCGTTGTTGATGATGATCTCGGGCGCGCCGAGGTCGAGCAGCCGCTTGAGCCGGTTGTTCCGGTTGATCACCCGGCGATAGAGGTCGTTGAGGTCGGACGTGGCGAACCGGCCGCCGTCCAGCTGGACCATCGGGCGGAGGTCCGGCGGGATGACCGGCACCGAGTCGAGGATCATCGCCCGCGGGTCGTTGATCCGGCGGCCGTTCTCGTCACGCCGGTTGAAGGCGGTGACGATCTTGAGGCGCTTGATGACCTTCTGGCGGCGCTGGGCCGAGAGGGGCTTACGCCCGTCGGCGGCGTCGATCATCTCACGCAGCTTGATCTCCTCTGCGTCGAGGTCGATGCGCTCGATGAGCCGGGAGATGGTCTCGGCCCCCATGCCGCCCTCGAAGTAGTCCTCGTAGCGGATCCGCAGCTCGCGCCAGAGCAGCTCGTCCTCGAGGATCTTGCGGGAGTGCAGGGACTTGAACTCGTCGAACGAGCGCTGGGCCAGCTCGATCTCACCCTGGTAGCGCTCGCGCACCGAGGCGATCTCCTTGTCCACCAGGCGCTGGCGTGCCTTGATCTCGGCGTCCTTGGCCCCGGACTTCTCCAGGTCGGCGAGCTCGGCCTCGAGCGCCTTGAACCGCTTGTCGATGTCCAGGTCGCGCTTCTTCTCGATGTCGGCCAGCTCCGCCCGCAGCTCGCTCTCGAGCTCGGGAAGGTCCTCGTGGCGCTTGGCCTCGTCGACCCAGGTGACCAGGTTGGCCGCGAAGTAGATGACCTTCTCGAGCTGCTTGGCCTTGAGCTCCTCGCGGGCCTCTGTGCCCATGAGCAGGTAGGCGAGCCAGCTCCGCGTGCCGCGCAGGTACCAGATGTGGACGACCGGAGCGGCCAGCTCGATGTGTCCCATGCGCTCGCGCCGGACCTTGGAACGGGTGACCTCCACGCCGCAGCGCTCGCAGATGATGCCCCGGAAACGGACCCGCTTGTACTTGCCGCAGTAGCACTCCCAGTCCTTGGTCGGACCGAAGATCTTCTCGCAGAAGAGGCCGTCCTTCTCCGGGCGGAGCGTGCGGTAGTTGATGGTCTCCGGCTTCTTGACCTCACCGTTTGACCATCCCCTGATCGAGTCGGCGGTGGCCAGTCCGATCCTCAGCTGGTCGAAATCGTTGACATCCAACATCAGAAACCCCTTTCCGCTGCGCGTGCTGGCATCTTCCTCGTCAGAGCCGCGTTCCGGCCGGCTGATATCGATCCCGAGCTCCTCGGCCGTGCGGAACACGTCCTCGTCCAGCTCGCGGATCTCGATCTCCTCGCCGCCGGGCGCCAGGACCTCGACGTCCAGACACAACGACTGCATCTCCTTGATGAGCACCTTGAAGCTCTCCGGGATCCCCGGCTCGGGGATGTTCTCCCCCTTGACGATCGCCTCGTAGACCTTGACCCTGCCGAGCACGTCGTCGGACTTGATGGTCAGCAGCTCCTGGAGGGCGTAGGCGGCGCCGAACGCCTCGAGCGCCCACACCTCCATCTCGCCGAACCGCTGCCCACCGAACTGGGCCTTGCCGCCGAGGGGCTGCTGGGTGATCATCGAGTAGGGACCGGTGGACCGGGCGTGGATCTTGTCGTCCACCAGGTGGTGGAGCTTCAGGATGTAGACGTAGCCGACCGAGACCGGGTTGTCGTAGGGCTCGCCGGTGCGGCCGTTGAACAGCTGAGCCTTCCCGTCGTCGCTCACCTGGACGACCCCGTCCACCCCGTCGGGGTTGAGCCGGCGGAAGATCTGCTGGATCGTCGGGTGGCGGCCGGCGTCGTCCTCCTCGTCCCAGTGGGCGCCGTCGAAGACCGGCGTCGACACCCACACGGCCGGGTCGGTCCGCGGACGGGTCTTGTTCTCGGTGCCCCGCACCGGGGTGCGGGCGGCGTCCCCGGCCCCCTCCCAGCCCCAGCGGGCCGCGTAGCCGAGGTGCGACTCGAGCACCTGGCCGACGTTCATCCGGCTCGGCACGCCGAGCGGATTGAGGATGATGTCCACCGGGGTGCCGTCCGCCTGGAAGGGCATGTCCTCGATGGGGAGGATCTTCGAGATGACCCCCTTGTTGCCGTGGCGGCCGGCGAGCTTGTCGCCCTCGGAGATCTTGCGCTTCTGGGCCACGTAGACCCGGACCAGCTGCTCGACCCCGGGTGGCAGCTCGTGGGCGTCGTCGCGGGAGAAGACCCGGACATCGATGACCGTGCCCTGCTCTCCGTGGGGGACCTTGAGGGACGTGTCGCGGACCTCGCGGGCCTTTTCGCCGAAGATGGCCCGCAACAGCCGCTCCTCGGGGGTCTGCTCGGTCTCTCCCTTGGGGGTCACCTTGCCGACCAGCACGTCGCCGGGGCCGACCTCGGCCCCGATCCGGATGATGCCCCGCTCGTCGAGGTCGGCCAGGATCTCCTCGGAGAGGTTGGGGATGTCCCGGGTGATCTCCTCGGCCCCCAACTTCGTGTCGCGGGCGTCGACCTCGTGCTCCTCGATGTGGATCGACGTGAGCACGTCGTCCTTCACCAGGCGCTCGGAGAGGATGATGGCGTCCTCGTAGTTGTAGCCCTCCCACGGCATGAACGCGACCAGCAGGTTCTTGCCGAGAGCCAGCTCGCCGTTGTGGGTGGCGGGCCCGTCGGCCAGCACGTCGCCGAGCGAGACGCTCTGCCCCTCGTCGACGATGACCTTCTGATTGATGGCCGTGTTCTGGTTGGAGCGACGGAACTTGGCCAGGCGGTAGACCTTCCGGCCCAGCACGCGGCCGGTGCGGTCCTTGGCGCCGGCCTTGTACTCGACGGTGATCTGGTCGCCCGAGACGTCGACGACAGAGCCGTCTCCCTCCGCCATGATCACGTCCCCGGCATCGCGGGCGGCGCGGGCCTCGACGCCGGTGCCGATGTAGGGGGCCTCGGGCACCACCAGCGGGACGGCCTGCTTCTGCATGTTGGCGCCCATCAGGGCGCGGTTCGCATCGTCGTGCTCGACGAAGGGGATGAGGGCGGTGGAGACCGAGACGATCTGCTTCGGGGAGACGTCCATGAGGTCGACCTCGGCCGGCGGCACGAAGTCGACCTCCGAGGTCGTGCCGAACGAGGTGGTGGCGGCACCGACCCGCACACCGGTCCCCTGCGGGCCACGTCGCACGAGTACCTTCTCCTCGGTGAAGCGCCCGTTGGCGTCGAGCGCGGCGGAGGCCTGGGCGATGACGTGCTCCTCCTCCTCGTCGGCTGCCAGATAGGTGACCTCCGCGGTCACCTTGCCGTGGACGACCTTCCGGTACGGGGTTTCGATGAAGCCGTACTCGTTGACCCGGGCATAGGTCGCCAGGGACCCGATCAAGCCGATGTTCGGTCCCTCCGGTGTCTCGATCGGGCACATCCGGCCGTAGTGGGAGGTGTGCACGTCGCGGACCTCGAAGCCGGCCCGCTCACGGGAGAGGCCGCCCGGGCCGAGCGCGGAGAGCCGCCGCTTGTGGGCAAGGCCCGAGAGCGGGTTGTTCTGGTCCATGAACTGGCTGAGCTGGCTCGTGCCGAAGAACTCCTTGACCGCGGCGACCACCGGGCGGATGTTGATCAACGTCTGTGGCGTGATCGCCTCGACGTCCTGGGTGGTCATCCGCTCGCGGACCACCCGCTCCATCCGGGACAGGCCGACCCGCACCTGGTTCTGGATGAGCTCGCCGACCGAGCGGATCCGCCGGTTGGCGAAGTGGTCCTGGTCGTCGATCCGGTAGGTCGACTCACCGTCGGCCATGTGCTTGGCCAGGTGGAGCATGTAGGTCGAGGAGGCCAGGATCTCCGAGGGGCTCAGCACGCCCTGGGTGGGCGAGGGTCGCTCGAGATCGATCTGCAGGAGGTCCGAGATCCGCTCGATCTCCGGGCCCAGCTTCCGGTTGAGCTTGTACCGGCCGACCCGGGTCAGGTCGTAGCGCTTGGGGTTGAAGAAGGCGTTCTCGAAGTACTGCCGGGCCGCCTCGACCGAGAGGGGCTCACCTGGACGGGCGCGCTTGTAGATCTCGAGCAGGGCGTCCTCGCGGGTGGGCGCGATGTGCTGCTCCTTCTCCCACTGGCCCTCGAGGAAGTCGAAGTGGCGGACGAACCGCTCGAGGAAGGACTGGTCCTCGTAGCCGAGGGCGCGCAGCAGCACGAACAGTGATATCCGGCGCTTGCGGGCGACCCTGCAGCCGGCGGTGACGTCCTTGCCCGGCTTGGCTTCGACATCGAACTCGATCCACTCGCCGCGGTAGGGATGGATGGTGCCGGTGAAGACCGTCTTGGCGTCGCGGCCGGGCTGGAAGATGACCCCCGGGGAGCGCACCAGCTGGCTCACCACGACCCGCTCGGTGCCGTTGACGATGAAGGTGCCCTTGTCGGTCATGACGGGGAAGTCCCCCATGAAGACCGTCTGTTCCTTGATCTCGCCGGTACCCGCGTTCATGAACCGGGCGCGCACGAACACCGGCGCGGCGTAGGTCATGTCCTTCTCCTTGCACTCCTCCACCGAGAATTTCGGTGGAGGGCGCAGGTCTGGGTCAGTCGGGTCGAACTCGAGCTCGAGGCTCAGCTGGCCGGTGAAGTCCTCGATCGGGCTGATGTCGTCGAAGGTCTCTGCCAGGCCCCGGTCCAGGAACCACTGGAACGAGTCCCGCTGGATGGCCACAAGATCCGGGAGCGGTAGGGCCTCGTCGATATTGGCAAACGAAAATCGTTCCGGGCTGTTTGACCGTGTAGGCAACGGCCTACTCCTCCCAGTTGCAGGGCGAATGGGGCAGGGGCGGGGTACTGCGGTGATGCTCGCTACGGAACGGCAGGTCGGAGGGGTCGACAACTGCCGCCGGAGCAGTCGTTGGGGGCGCCAGGGCGCGCGTCAATCAGCCAAAACACGGAAGAAGGCGTCAGGAGCAGGCACGGCAACCAGTAAGCATAACCGGAAGCGCACGCGATCACAACCCATGGACGCTCGTCGCCGAGCGGGCCTGGCCAGGGTAGGAGAACCGGACCCCACAGTCAAGGATCGCGGGCCGTCCGGACCTGGGGCGGCCTATTTGAGCTCGACCGAGGCTCCTGCGCCCTCGAGCTGGGCCTTCGCCTTCTCGGCGTCCTCCTTGTTGACCTTCTCGAGCACAGGCTTGGGGGCACCGTCCACGAGATCCTTGGCCTCCTTCAGGCCGAGGCTGGTCAGCGCACGAACCTCCTTGATGACCTGGATCTTCTTGTCCCCGGCACCGGTCAGGACCACGTCGTACTCGCTCTGCTCCTCCTCGGCGGCGGCATCGCCCCCGGCGGGACCGCCGGCGGCTGGTGCGGAGGCCACGGCCACCGGGGCGGCCGCGGTCACGCCGAAGCGCTCCTCGAATTCCTTCAGCAACTCGCTGAGCTCGAGCACGGACAGCTCGGCGATGCCGTCCAGAATCTGGTCCTTGTTCAGGGTTCCAGCCATCGTTGTGACTCCTTGTTCCTGGTCTGTTGTGGGTCGGGTGGTTCGGTGATCGGTCGCTGGGTCAGGTCGCTCGGGACGGATCAGCCGGCCGGAGCGTCCGCCGCTGGTTCGGCGGCGTCCCCGCCGGTGTCTGCGGCTGTGTCCTCGGTGGTCGCTGCGGTGTCTACGGCAGTCTCCTCCGCGGCGTCGGCTGCTGCGTCCCCGGCGGTGTCAGCAACGGCCTCGGTGGCGGTGTCCCCGGAGCCGCCCTCGGCAGCCCGGCGCTCGTCGAGCAGGGCGGAGATGCCGTAGGCCAGGTTGCGGGGCAGGGCCTGCACCAGGCCGGCGAACTGCTGGAGGGGGGCCGAGAGCGCCCCGGCGAACTGGGCCAGCAGGGTGTCCCGGGAGGGGAGATCGGCCAGCCGGGTGATCTCCGCTGCGGACAGCACGCCGGTCCCGACGATGCCGCCCTTGACCACCAGGTCGGGGTTGCCCCGGGCGAAGTCGCGGAGGGCCTTGGCCACCGCACTCACGTCGCCCTGGACGAAGGCGATGGCCGTCGGGCCGGTGAGCAGGTCGTGCACCCCGGCCTGCGGACCGCCGGCTACGGCGAGGCGTACCAGGGTGTTCTTGTAGACCTTGTAGTCGCCACCCGCTGCAGCCAGCTCACGGCGGAGCTCGGCGAGCTGGGCCACGGTCAGGCCGCGGTACTCGGTCAGCAGGGCGCCGTCGGCGGCTTCGAGCCGACTGCGCACCTCGTTCACGACGGCGACCTTGTCTGCCCTCGGATTGTCCATGGTCCCTCTCCACCGAGCAGCACGCTCGGGTCCGGGCCGTAGACGCCAGCGGGTGGCAACGCGCGAGCAGCGGGTGCTCGGTGCGGAACGCCTGGTCAGGCGGACCCGATCGGGTCCCTTCGGCACCGGGTGAGCGGTACACCGGACGTCTACGGCAAGTTCTGTCGATTTGGAAGCAACGAGACTCTAGTCCAACGGACCGGCCAGCGGCCAGCCGGTGGCCGCGTCAGGCGGTGGCCTGCAGCTCCTCGTCGGCGAGGCGGGCCAGCAACGGGTCGATGTGGACCCCCGGGCCCATGGTCGAGGACAGGGTGACCGCCCGCACGTACCTGCCCTTGGCCGAGGCCGGCTTGACCCGGTGGAGCTCCTCCATGACGGCGTGGATGTTCTCGAGCAGCGGGGCACGTTCGAACGAGGCCTTGCCGACCCGGATGTGGATATTCCCGACCTTGTCGGTGCGGTACTCGACCCGGCCTCCCTTGAATTCGATGACCGCGCGCTCCACGTCGTCGGTGACGGTGCCCGTCTTGGGGTTGGGCATCAACCCGCGCGGGCCGAGCACCCGACCGAGGGTCCCCACCTGACCCATGAGGTCCGGGGTGGCGATCGCGACGTCGAACTCGAGGAACCCCTCGGTTGCCACCCTGGCCACCAGATCGTCGGCTCCGACGATGTCGGCCCCCGCGGCCCGGGCCTCGGTGGCCTTTTCGCCGGCGGCGAAGACCGCCACACGGGCGGTCCGACCGGTGCCGGCCGGCAGGGACAAGGTGCCCCGGACGATCTGGTCGGCCTTGCGGGGGTCCACCCCCAGCCGGACCGCCAGTTCGACGGTCTCGTCGAAGGAGGCCTTGGCCATGGACTTGACCAGGTCGACCGCCTCGGTCGGCGTGTAGAGATGCTGGCGGTCGAACAGGGCGACGCTCGACGTGTACTTCTTTCCTCTGGACATATGTCTCTCCGTGCTCGCGGCCATCGGTCTCCGGCTCAGCCGGCGACGGCGATCCCCATGGACCGGGCCGTGCCCGCCACCTGGCGCTTGGCCGACTCGATGTCGGACGTGTTGAGGTCGGGCAGCTTGATGACTGCGATCTCCTCGATCTGGGCGCTGGTGACGGTGGCCACCTGCTCGCGGCCGGCGGTCGCCGCACCCTTCTCGATCCCGGCGGCCTGCCGCAGCAGGGCGGCGGCCGGGGGTGTCTTGAGGATGAACGAGAAGGTCCGGTCCTCGTAGATCGTGATCTCGACCGGGACGATGGAGCCAGCCTGCTTCTCGGTGGCGGCGTTGTACTGCTTGACGAAGTCCATGGTCTGGACGCCGTGCGGCCCGAGCGCCGTGCCCACCGGGGGCGCGGGCGTCGCACCGCCGGCCGGCAGCTGGATCTTCACGATCGCGAGGGTTTTCTTCTTGGGGGGCATGAGTGTGTGCTCCTAACCTGGTCCGGCCGGTCTACAGCTTCGCGACCTGGCTGAATTCGAGTTCGACGGGGGTCTCGCGACCGAAGATGTTGACCAGCACCTTGAGCTTGAGCTGATCCTCGTTGATCTCGGCGATCTGGCCGGAGAAGTCGGCGAACGGACCCTCCTTCACCCGCACGGTCTCCCCCACCTCGTGCTCGAGGCGCGGGCGGCTGCGCTTGGTGGGCGCCTCGACGCCTTCGACCTTGACCTGGAGGATCCCCTCGACCTCACGGCGCGAGAGCGGCGTGGGCTTGGTGCCCGGGCCGACGAACCCGGTGACGCCGGGCGTGTTGCGGATGACCGACCAGCTGTCGTCGTCGAGCTCGCAACGGCAGAGGAGGTACCCGGGAAAGACCTTCTTCTGGACGACCACCTTCTTGCCGTTCTTGAACTCGACCACGTCCTCCATCGGGATGACCACCTCGTAGATGCGGTCCTCCATACTCATCGAGGCGGTGCGGCTGTGCAGGTTCGACTTGACCTTGTTTTCGTAGCCGGCATAGGTGTGCACCACGTACCAGCGCCCGGGCTGGTCGTAGGGGCTGGTCACGAACGGCTCGTCGTCCTCCTCGTCACCGTCGTCGAGCTCCACGTCGAGATCGAGGGCGGGGTCCTCCGCCGAGGGCGCGTCGTCGGGGAGGGCGGCGTCGGTGGTCGGCTCACCGGCAGGAGCAGCCGCGGCGTCCCCCGCCTCGTCGAGGCCCGGGTCGTCGCCCGGCGGGTCGATGGTTCCGTTGTGGGTCACAGTCATACCGATCAGGTCTTGAAGAGCCAGAGGACGCCTTTGGCAAAGGCGTAGTTGAGCACGAAGATGAGGATCATCAGCGAGATGAGGGTGACCAGGGTCACCGTGGTGTAGTTGACGACCTCGGACCTGTTGGGCCAGGCCACTTGCCGCAGCTCCGAGCGTACCTCGCGGAGGAACTGGCCGATTCGGAACGGCTCGCGCTTGGCCGGGCGACGGGGAGGGGGCGCCGTCCGCTTGGGCGCGGCCTCACCGTCGGGGTCCTGACCCTGACGCTGCATCATTCGCTTCTGTTCTCGGTTCACGTGCTGGTTCCTTCGGCCGAGGCTACGGGTGCAGAGCAGGGCAGGAGGGACTTGAACCCCCAACCTTCGGTTTTGGAGACCGGTGCTCTACCAGTTGAGCTACTGCCCTCTGTAGACCGCCCTGCCGCGATTGGACGGCCGCATCGCAGGGACGGTCCTTGAGGCTACCACCGAGGACGCTGTCCGGCCCAGGCAACCGGCGGCCCTGGCGGAGGGTGCCCGCCCGCCTACCGGGTCTCCTTGTGCAGGGTGTGCCGGCGGTCCCAGCTGCAGAACTTCTTCATCTCGATCCGCTCGCGGTCGTTCATCTTGTTCTTGGTCGTGATGTAGTTCCGCCGCTTGCACGACTCGCAGGCCAGGGTGACCTGGACACGCTTCTCGTTCTTTGCCACGTTGCCTCCTTGCCCTGCCGGCCTTGTCGCCGGCAGGTCTTCTGCTCCACTGTGCCCTGGATCCGCGAACTGGTAGCGGCGGCCGGACTCGAACCGGCGACCCCACGATTATGAGCCGTGTGCTCTGACCAACTGAGCTACGCCGCCATGGGCGAGCCCCCGGTGGGGATTGAACCCACGACCCCCGCCTTACCATGGCGGTGCTCTACCACTGAGCTACAGGGGCAGTGCGGCTCAATCGAGCTGCAGCCAGAAGATACTAGCCACCGGCGGGACCCCCGAACCAGGCGTCCACGCCTGACTACCATCCACGGATGCACGTGCGCATGGCGCGGCCCACAGATGCCGAGCCCATCCGGATCATCTACAACGCCGAGGTCACGGACTCGACCGCCACCTTCGACCTCCGGCCGCGGACTCCCGAGGAACAGGCCGTCTGGATGGCCGAGCACCGAGGGACCTATCCGGTGGTGGTGGCCGTCGACGACGAGGACCGGGTCCTCGGATTCGGCTCCCTGTCGGCCTACCGTGACCGTCCGGCGTACGCGACAACCGTAGAGAACTCGGTCTACGTGGACCGGGCCCACAGGGGCACCGGGGTCGGCCGGGCGCTCCTCGAGGAGCTGGTCCGCCTGGCCACCCGTCACGGGTTCCACACGATGATCGCCCGGGTCGGAGGCGACAACGTGGCCTCGATCGCACTCCACCTGTCCTGCGGGTTCGAGCTCGTAGGGGTCGAACGGCAGGTCGGGCGCAAGTTCAACCGGTGGCTGGACGTGTCGGTGCTCCAGAGCCTGCTCTGAGAGCGCCCTTCAGGCGACGCTCACTGCCGGCTCGGACGGGGGGACGACCCGCGCCGCCACGGGCTCGGACGGGCGTCGCTCCCAGGCCGTGACCGGCACCGTGAGGATGAACAGCAGCCAGAGCAGGGTCAGCACGATCTGCAGCGGGTCGCCGTGGAGCAGGGGGCCGAGTAGCGCGGTCGCGCCCGGGAGCTCGATGAAGGCGGTCACCATCGAGAGACCGATGATGAACGACCGGAGCCGGCCCAGGGCCACCGGGGCCAGCAGGATGAGGCCCCAGGACAGGTACCACGGTTGGACCACCGGACCGAGCAGCACGAAGAGGAGCAGGGTGATCCCGATGGCCTTCAGGGTGCCGAACCGGTCGCTGTTGAACAGCAGCCAGATCCCGGCTCCCGCTGCGGTCAGCAGCCCGAGGGCGCGGGTCACCGTGAGCACGCCGCCGAACCCGACTCCGAGATGGGCCACATGTGCCATGCCGGCGACCAGCAGGGCGAGCGACGTCGTCGGTGCCGTCCAGGAGCGCACCGCGCCAGGGGTGCCGAGGATGCTGACCCACCCCCACCCGAGTCCGCTCACGTAGGAGAACAAGCCGAGGACGCCGACCCCGATCAGTCCCGCTGTGACGACCGGCCGGATCCGGTCGCGCGTCGGGACGCCGTTGCCCAGCCAGCTCCAGCCGATGTAGAAGATGCCGATGGCCGCCGGTGCCTTGATGGCCGTGGCCAACGCGCAGAGCACGATCCCGATGATCGGGTGCTTCTCCTTGGCCGCGGTCAGCCCGGCCACCAGCAGGCCCAGCATGAGGGCGTCGTTGTGGGCGCCCCCGACGAGGTGGAAGATCGTGACCGGATTGAGGATCATCAGGGTGAAGAGCTCGCCACCGTCACGGTGGTAGAGGCGGGCCAGGCGGGGCACGCAGAACGCGATGAGCAGGATCCCGGCGAAAGCGAGCAACCGGAGCAGCACGATGGTGGCCAGCTCGTTGTGGAAGGTGATCCGGGCGAAGAAGCCGTCCAGCTGGAGGAAGAGCGGGCCGTAGGGAGCTGGCGCGTTGCCCCACAGTTGGTCGACCGGCGCGGTGTAGGAGTTGTTCCCGAGCTCGAAGGGCCCGTAGAGGTACGGGTTCATGTGCCGGCTGACCATCTCGCCCTGCGCCGCGTACGAGTAGGCGTCCCGACTGAACAGCGGAGCGATGACCATGACCGGCAGGGACCACAGCCCGAACACCCACATCAACTTGTTGACCGACACGCCCGGGCAACGACGGTAGAGCCGGATCATCGCCAACCAGACCCGCATGAAGAGCAGGAGACCGCCGTAGACCGCGGCGAGGGAGAAATAGAACCCCCAGCGGCTGGGTGTGGTCGTCGACGGCTCGCCGAAGAACCACACGCCCGGCATCTCGAGCTTGAAGGGCGAGCTCGGCAAGGAGGCGCCGATGCTGACCCCCAACATGGCCACGAACCCGAGAAGGGCGGGGCGGAGGACCAGGCCCCGGGGCTCCGATCCGTCGGCGGGCGCCGGGGTGACCCGGCTGTCGGAGGTGGCGCCTCCCAGGAGATCGCGCAGGGAGCCGAACAGGGTCACCGCGGCCCGAAGGAGCGCCAGTGTTCCGGGTGCCCCCTTCGACCCGACCGGCCGGGCGGCATCGCCGAGTTCGCGGTCGTCGCGCTGCACCGCCGCCCCTGTGCGTTCGGATGACATGGGGTAGGGGGTTCTCCTCAGTCGTGCGGCGATCTGGCCGGGCGAGCCGGAATCCCGTCTCGCCCGGGGTGTCTGCGGTCCCCCCGACAGCGGCGCCCCGTGCTCGGGCAACCCGTGAACGCAATCATTCCGTAACGTCATTGTAACCAGCGGCGGGCGTCCCGCAAGTGACAGCCCGACCCTCCCGCCGGCCGGCGCGACGGGGCCCCGGGAGGAGGGCGCGCGCCACTCCTACCGGGGCTCCCTGGGGTGGGCCGGGAAGGATTCGAACCTTCGAAGGCAGAACCGGCAGATTTACAGTCTGCTCCCTTTGGCCGCTCGGGCACCGACCCGCAGGCCGGAAGGTTATCGCCTGGTGCAGCGGTACTGTTTCGCCATGCCCACCTTCGACGTCCTCTCCGAAGTCGACATGCAGGAAGTACGCAACGCTGTGGACCAGGCCAACCGCGAGGCCGCCACCCGCTTCGACTTCAAGGGGACCGACTCGACCATCGAGGTCTCCGACAAGGAGCTGCTCCTGACGTCGTCGACCGATGACAGGCTGCGCGCGCTCTATCAGGTGCTACAGGAGAAGATGGTCCGGCGCGAGGTCTCGCTCAAGTCGTTCGAGGTGGGCAAGATCGAGGAGGCCGCAAAGGGCACCGCCCGCCAGCGGCTCGGGATCCGGGCCGGCATCTCCTCGGACCACGCCAAGAAGATCAACCGGTTCATCAAGGACCTCGGCATCAAGGGCATCGGCTCCCAGACCCAGGGCGACCGGCTGCGGGTGACCGGCAAGAAGCGGGACGATCTCCAATCGGTGATCGCAACGCTCAAGGGTGAGGACTTCGGGATTCCGCTGCAGTTCGAGAACTTCCGCGACTGACGGGCGGCTCAGGGGACCCGGCGGGAGGCCCTCCGGACGGAGAGGCCCACGACGAGGGCCACCAGGACCGGCATCAGGTACGCGGCGAAGGTGCGCGCGCCGGGGCGGACACAGATGAGGGCCACCACGCCGATCACGGCGGCGGCACCGACGAACAACCCGGGCGTGTCACCGATCAGGAACTCCCACCAGAAGCGGCCGAATGCGAACACCCACCGGAGCGGTAGCGGCCGGCCTTCCGGACCCCGACCGTCACCCATGGGCCGTCCCGCCGGCCGGTGCGAGGCCGGAGACCTGCCCGTCTGCTCCGGGGACGTGGGCCCAACGGCGCGACGCGGCCACCAGACCCCAGGCGACGAGGCCGTACCACGCCACCAGCACGGGGATCGCCAGGTCGGAGCCGGGCCACACGATGTGCACGCCCTCGCCGGCCCAGAACGTCCCGAAGCTCACCAACATCAGGCCGACGCCCATCTTCATGGCGTTCTCGGGGACCGCGGAGAGCTGCCGGTGCACGAGGAGCCCGACGATGCAGACGATGACCACGGCCGCTCCGGCCGCGACCGCAGCCAGTCCGAGGCGGTGGGAGGTGGTGCCCAGGGTGATGACGATGACCACGACCTCGAGTCCCTCGAGGAAGACCCCTTTGAAGGCGACGACGAACCCGGTGGTGTCGCGACCCTTCGTCGGTGTCGCCCCCGAGAGCTCGGCCACCTGCTTTGCGTAGATGGCGTCCTCGTCGTGCTTGGCCTTGAGCCCGGCCGCCCGGAGCACGGCCTTGCGCAGCCACTGGAGGCCGAAGACGAGCAGCAGTCCCCCGACCACCAGCCGGAGCACCGAGAGCGGGACGTAGTGCACCAGTGCCGGGCCGAGCGCGGCCACCAGGGCCGCCAGTACGACCAGTGCGACCGCCACGCCCTCCAGCGCGGACCGCCACCCGCGGGTGACCCCGACCGCGAGGACGATGGTGAGGGCCTCGACCATCTCGACCGCGCTGGCCAGGAAGACGGCGGTGACCAGGACCACCGATCCGCTGGAGGTGGTGGTAGCGATCAGCACGACGGGCGGTCCGGCCGGATCAGGCAGCCTCGACGAGCTCGTCGAGCTCCTCGAGGGTGTGCACGTGGAACAGTCGGTTGAAGACCAGGAATTTGAGCACCCAGAAGACGCCGAAGGAGAGCAGGTTGGCCGCCAGGACCAACAGGGTCTGGTAGAAGTGGCTCAGGTGGTGCACGATCCCGATGTGGCGCGCCAGTGCAGCGCCGCCGATCGAGACCACGATGCCGAGCGACGACATCGCCCAGAACGGGAAGATCTCCGTGGTCAGGCCCGACCGCCCTCCCTTGCCCCAGACCCACTGGCGGTTGAGGAAGTACGAGGGGATCGTGGCGACGACGTTGGCGAAGACGGTGCTGGCGATCTCCCCCCACAGGTGCAGGACGCCGAAGACGAGCGCCAGCACGCCGAAGGAGACAGCGGTCGAGACCACCGACACCATCGTGTACTTGAACAGCCTCCGGGCCTCGGGAGTGTCCCGCTTCTCCCAGAGGTGTGCGACGCGGACGGTGAGGCTCGGCATTCGGCCCACCCTAGTCGTCGCCCCTCGCGCACAGCAGTTCGGTACGTGACCAGGTAGCCGCGCCGCGTGGGACGCCCGACCGGCCGTGGCCGGCCCACCAGGCCGTTCAGGCGGGCACGGCGTTGGCCCGGGCCACCCCGCCGAACCAGTCGGCGCTGGGCTTCCGGGTGCGCACGAACGTCTCCAGGTCGACTCCCACCAGACCGAACGTGGGGCTGTAGCCGAGGACCCACTCGAAGTTGTCCATGAGGCTCCAGTAGAAGTAGCCGCGGACGTCGATGCCGTCGTCGAGACACCGGCGCACCCCGGCGAGGGCCCGTCCGACGTACTCGATCCGGTCCTCGTCCTGATCGGTCCCGATCCCGTTCTCGGTCACGTAGACCGGGAGGCCACCGGTGACCTCGTGCGCCCGGCGGATGGTGCCCTCGAGGGCCTCGGGCCAGAACTCGTAGCCCATCTGGGTGGTCGGCACGCCGTCCTCGGGGCCGAGCGCGCCGTCGGGCCCGACCCGCATCCGGGTGTAGGTCTGGACCCCGACGAAGTCGTCGCCCCCTGTGGCCTCGAGGAACACGTCCTCGTTCGGACGTCGGAGACGCTCGAGCCACTCCTCGCCACCCGGCTGCAGCTGGAAGTCGGTCATCGAGAGCGTGAGCCCGACCGGGAACTCCCCCGGGCCGGAGCGGATCGCCTCGACCGCCTTGCGGTGGGCCGAGACCATGGCGGCATTGACCACGTCCCTACGGGTGCGGTCGCGGACCCGGGGCGGGAAGAGCCCGTGGCGCCAGCCCATGGTGGCGACCACGTTGGGCTCGTTGAGGGTGCAGGCCATCCCGATGAGATCCCCCATGTGGGCGGTGACCCGCTCGCAGAGCCGCGCGAACCGGTCGGCCGCGTGGAGTGCCTCCCAGGTGCCGGCGGCAGCCAGCCAACGGGGGTGGGTGAAGTGGTGGAAGGTCACGACCGGAAGCACCCCGCGCTCACGGCAGGTGGCAGCCATCCGGCGGTAGTGGTCGAGGGCGACCCTGGAGAACTCGCCCTCCTCCGGCTCGATGCGGCTCCACTCGATGGAGAACCGGTAGGCCGAGAGGCCGAGGTCGGCAACCAGGGAGATGTCCTCGGGGTACCGGTTGAACGAGTCGCAGGCGTCGCCGCTCACGTCCGCGCACCCGGAGGTGGGATCGTGCTCCATGGCCCACCAGTCGTTGTTGACGTTGCCACCCTCGATCTGGTGAGCGGCGGTGGCAGTCCCCCAGACGAAGCGGTCGGGAAATGTGATTTCGGACACGAGGCAACCGTAGCGGGCGCTCCACGCCAGAGCTGGCAGGATGGAGAGGTGAGCGACGCCCTCGAGTTCCTCGTCGACCTCCTCGATCTCGAGCCGATCGAGGTCAACATCTTCCGGGGGTGAGCCCGCACGAGGACCGCCAACGGGTCTTCGGGGGTCAGGTTGCCGCCCAGTCCCTGATGGCCGCCGGGCGCACCGTCGACCACGGCCGTCCCCACTCGCTGCACGCCTACTTCCTCCGTCCCGGCGACCCGGAGGTTCCCATCCTCTACGAGGTCGACCGCATCCGCGACGGCCGGTCCTTCACCACCCGCAGGGTGGTTGCCATCCAGCACGGGCGGGCCATCTTCAACATGTCGACCTCGTTCCACGTGGACGAGGTGGGCCTCTCCCACCAGTTCCCGATGCCCGAGGTCCCCGACCCCGAGTCGCTCGAGACGCTGGCGACCCGTCTCGAGCCGTACCGGGACAGCCTGGGTGACTGGTTCGCCCGGCCCCACCCGATCGACCAGCGTCACATCGGGCCGCTGCCCTTTTTGCACGGTGCCACCAAGGAGCCCACCCAACGGCTGTGGATCCGGGCGGACGGGACCCTTCCCGACGACCCTCTGCTGCACACCTGCATCGCCGTCTACGCGTCGGACATGTCGCTGTTCGACACCATGCTCGCTCCACACGAGGTGAGCTGGGACGACGTCACCTTCATGGGGGCCAGCCTCGACCACTGCATGTGGTTCCTCCGACCCTTCCGGGCCGACGAATGGCTCCTCTACGACATGGACAGCCCGTCGGCGTTCGGCGCACGGGGTCTGGCCCGGGGCCTCATGTTCGCCCGCACCGGCGAACTGGTCGTGTCCATGGCCCAGGAGGGGCTCATGCGGGTGATCGGCGGGTCGGGAGGCGGCTGAGCCGGCCGCCGCCGGTGGTGGTGCGGCCGATCAGCGCTCGCCGATGGGCAGGTAGGTGCGTTCGGCGTCGCCGATGTAGAGCTGGCGGGGCCGCGCGATCTTCGAGTCCTGATCGAGCATCTCCTGCCAGTGGGCCAACCAGCCAGCCGTGCGCGGGATGGCGAACAGCACGGGGAACATCTCGAGCGGAAAGCCCATCGCCTGGTAGATGAGACCCGAGTAGAAGTCCACGTTCGGATAGAGCTTGCGGGAGGTGAAGTACTCGTCGGACAGCGCGATCTCCTCGAGCTTGAGCGCGATGTCGAGGAGCGGGTTCTTGCCGGTGACCCCGAACACCTCGTCCGCGGTCCGCTTGATGATCGTCGCCCGCGGGTCGTAGCTCTTGTAGACCCGGTGACCGAAACCCTGCAGCCGGCCGCCCGATCCCTCCTTGACCGAGGCGATGAACGGCTCGACGTTGTCGATCGAGCCGATCTCGGTCAGCATGCGGATGACCGCCTCGTTCGCTCCTCCGTGCCGCGGGCCGTAGAGTGCGGCCGCCGCGGCGGCCGTGGCCGAGTAGGGATCCGCGTGCGAGGAGCCCACCACCCGCATGGCCGTGGTCGAGCAGTTCTGCTCGTGGTCGGCGTGGAGGATGAACAGCACGTCCAGGGCACGGGCCAGCGTCGGATCGGCTTCGAATCGGGGTTCGGCGATCTTCCACATCATGGAGAGGAAGTTCGACGTGAACGGGAGCGAGTTGTCGGGGTACACGAAGGGCATCCCCACGCTGAAGCGGTGCGCGGCGGCCGCCAGGGTGGGCATCTTGGCGATGAGCCGGATGATCTGCTTGCTCCGGGACTCGATGTCGAAGATGTCCTTGGCGTCGAGGTAGAAGGTGGACAGTGCCGCGACGGCCGAGACCAGCATCCCCATCGGGTGCGCGTCGTAGTGGAACCCCTCGAGGAAGCGCTTCCGGACGTTCTCGTGGATGAAGGTGTGCAGGGTGATCTCCCGCTGCCAGACCTCGAATTGCTCGGCGTCGGGCAGGTTGCCGTTGAGCAGCAGATAGGCGACTTCGAGATAGGTCGAGCTCTCGGCGAGCTGCTCGATCGGGTAGCCGCGGTAGCGGAGGATGCCGGCGTCACCGTCGAGGTATGTGATGGCGCTCTCACAGGCGGCCGTCGATACGAAGCCGGGATCGTAGAACCACACCCCGGGGAGGAGCTTGGACCACTGTGCCGCCGAGACGCCACCGTTCTCCACCGGTATCTCGAGGGACTCACCGGTGCGGTTGTCGGTGATCGTGATGCTCTCGGCCACTGGGTTCAAACCCTTCCGTCGCGTCCACTGGTGATGACCCGATCCTAGATGCTCCTCCGGTCTCGCTGACCAACCAACCGTCCCTGCCGGGAGGTCAGCCGGTCACCTGGAGGAGGAATTGGTGTGTGGTCCCGGTCGGGTCGACCTGGCCGGGGGAGGACTCACCGAGACGGTCAGCGCATAGCGGTGGCCGGGCGCGACGGGCAACGCCGAGAGGACGGGGGCGGTCGAGGATCCGGATGCCACAGAGACCCTGGCGCGCGAGGTACCCCCGGCACCTCGGGGCGGCGGTGCGGGGGCCCCGGGGGGATCGGCAGGGGCGATGGCCACGGCGACGGACACGCCCGTCTCCGGCACCGTCCCGCAGTTGGTCACGGTGACCGAGACGGCGACGCGGGTCGTCGGTGGAAGGATGGTCGGCGACGGCCCGGGCACGGTCGACTGGGGCGCCACGCAGGTGGTCCCGACCACCCCCGTCCCGCCGCCGGGCACAGCGGTGGGAGTCAGGCCGACCGCGGTGACCACCAGATGGTGGAAGGGAACCAAGGCCGCCGAGACGGACAGGGCGGCGGCGGCGGCTCCGAGCCGGACGGCCCCGAGCGGGGAGGTGGCCAGCGGGTCCGCGACCCACACCGACGACGGGAGGCGCACCGCCGGGCGCAGAGACCGGGCCGTGGCGGCCAGTTGCCGGTACTCCGCGTCGGCCTGCTCGAAAAGGGTTCCGACCGCGGTCAGGTCGTTCGTTGCCTGGCCGACCGAGATGAGGGTCGCCGGGGAGGCAGGGACGCTCGTGGAGGGTGCGCCGGCGACCGGGAGCGGGGTCATGCCGAGGAGCTGGTCGACGGTCGACCGCAACCGCGCCGTCGCCGTGGCCCGGTCGGCCATCACCGTGGAGAATTGTGTGGCCAGGTCAGCGGAGGGCGGAGGGGACCCGATCTCGACGGCCTGGGCGGCCTCGTCGGAGGTCTGCTGCACGGCGGAGTCGAGGCCTTGCTGGATGATCCCGCGGGCGGTGTGGGGGAACTTGGCGTTGGTCAGGCCGGACACCTCGTCCATGAGGGCGGCGAGCTCGCTCCCGGTCCGCGTGGAGTCCGCGGCCGTCCGGGCGGCCAGCGCTCCGTATCCCGTGGTGGTAGCTGAGCGGTAGTGCTGCGACTGGGTGTGGACGGCGACCAGCGATCCGACGATGAGGACGGCGGTGAGCGCCGCAGCGATGCCGACGAGCACCGCCGGTCCGGCACCCCACCCGCGGCGGCGGCGTCGGCGACTCGCTCTCGGCACCCGCAGGACGATAGTGCCGGGGGCGCTCCGCGAACCCGGCGCCTCCCCCTGCCCCTGCAGTGGGACAGGGACGTCGTCAGGTCACGTCGTCCACCGCGTAGCCGTCGACGGACGGCTCGGTGGACGGGGTCCCCCCGGAGGTGGCCAGGTGGCTCGAGGTGCTCCGCCACTCGACGGTCGGCAGGATCGCGGTCAGGTCGACGTTGTCCTTGTACGTGTCCGCCACGGCCAGGATCGACCGGATGACCGACGAGGTCAGGAGGTGGGGGACGAGCCCGAGATCCAGCAGCTTGGTGTGGGCCGCCCGGTAGTAGTGCTCCTCGCGCTCCACCCTGGGGTCGGGCGAATGCTCGACGGTCACCGGACCGGAGTACTGGGCGGCGACCATCTCGGCCATCTGCGCGACCGAGAACGACTCGGTGAACTGGTTGAACACCCGGAACTCCCCACGCTCTGCCGGGTGGTCGACCGCCAAGGCCACACAGGCGAGGGTGTCGAGGATGTTGAGCACACCCCGGGTCTGCCCACCGCTGCCGTAGACGGTGAGCGGGTGACCGGTCACGGCCTGGACGCAGAATCGGTTGAGGACCGTGCCGAAGACACCGTCGTAGTCGAACCGGGTGGCCAGTTCGGGGTGGAGCGACGTCTCGTCGGTCTCGTGGCCGTAGACGATCCCCTGGTTGAGATCGGTCGCCCGGATCCCCCAGATACGGCAGGCGAACATGATGTTGTGGCTGTCGTGCACCTTGGAGAGGTGGTAGAAGGAGCCGGGCTGCTTCGGGTACGGAAGGACGTCGGTCCGGCCCCGGTGGGTGACCTCGAGGAAGCCCTCCTCGATGTCGATGTTGGGTGTGCCGTACTCCCCCATCGTGCCCAACTTGACCAGGTGGATGTCCCGGTCCTGCTCGGCGATGGCGTAGAGCAGGTTGAGCGTACCCACCACGTTGTTCACCTGGGTGTACACGGCGTGCTTGCGGTCGATCATCGAATACGGAGCCGAACGCTGCTCGGCGAAGTGGACCACGGCGGCGGGCTCGAAGGAGGCCAGGGTCTCGTTGACGAAGGCGGCGTCGGTGAGGTCCCCCACGTAGATGTCCATCGCGTTGTCGGAGACTTCGTGCCAACGGCGGACCCTCTGCTGCAGGCTCACGGTGGGCACGAGGGAGTCCACGCCCATCTCGAGGTCGTAGCCCCGACGCGCGAAGTTGTCGACGATGCCCACCTGGTGGCCGCGGCGGGACAGGTGCAGTGCCGTCGGCCAACCCAGATAACCGTCTCCTCCGAGTACAAGGATCTTCACGCGGTGCCTTCCTCCCTCGTCGCGCGGGTGCGGCAACGGACGTGTGACGCCTTCACGGGCGCGATCCCCCAATTGGTACTGCTCTCCCCTGGCGACAAACCCGGTTCTCCCTTCGGATCAGCTGAGAGAATTGAGAGGGGATCCTAGAACTGAAACGGGATCGTAATGTAGCGATACAGGGTAGGTCGAGCGAATGACCTGGTCAATGGGTCATTGACCTGTTCAATGGGTCACGGCCCTGGGCCGAGCAGTCGGGAGGGTCGATGACGACTCCGATCCGTCACCGTTCACGGCCTCGTCGAGTACCGATCCGATGCCGAGACCGGGGAGGTCGAGGGTGGCCGGTGCGAGCTCGGGAGCCTGGAGAGCCCGGGTTGCGGATTCGACCGGGCTCGGCGGGGTCAGCTCCCCCGCTCCGGGCACGCCCATCTCCGCGAACTTGCGGGCAGTGACCAGCACCCGGCTCTCGAGCGAGCCGACGGCGCGGTTGTAGGCGGTCACCGCGCTGGTGAGCCCCTTGCCCACTCCGGCGACGTGTTCGCCGAGCACGGAGATCCGCTCGTAGAGCTCGGTGCCGAGCACCTGGACCTGACGTGCGTTCTCCGCGAGGGCGTCCTGCTGCCATCCGTACGCCACGGCGCGCAACAGGGCGATGAGCGAGGTCGGCGTCGCGAGGAGGACGTGGTTGGCGACGGCGTATTCCATGAGGCCCGGTTCGTGCTCGAGCGCGGCGGTGAGGAGCGGGTCGCCGGGGATGAATGCCACCACGAACTCGGGAGAGGGGTCGACCCGCTTCCAGTACTCCTTCTTCGACAGGGCGTCGACATGCGCCTTCATCTGACGGCCGTGGCTGACCAGATGGAGCCGTCGCACCGACTCGTCGTCCGCCTCGTTGGCGTCGAGGAAGGCCTGCATGGGCACCTTGGCATCCACGACCACGTTCTTTCCGCCGGGCAGGTGGACGACCATGTCGGGCCGCATGCGACCGGTGTCCCCGTCCGAGCTGACCTGCTCGGAGAAGTCGCACTGCTCGAGCATGCCGGCCATCTCGACCACCCTCCTCAGCTGGAGCTCGCCCCACCGGCCGCGGGTCTGGGGGGAACGCAGCGCGGTGACCAGGTTCCGGGTCTCCTTCTGCAGCTGGTCGTGGGAGGTGGACAGGTGCTTCATGTGTTCGGTGAGGGTCGTGTAGGCCCGCTGCCGCTCCACCTCGAGGCGCTGCATCCCCTCCTCGTACTTGCCCAGCTGTTCGCCGATGGGCTTGAGCAGTTGCTCGATGGCCTCCTGGCGCTTGGCCAGCTCGCCATCGGCGGCCTGTCGGGTCTCGCCCAGCTTGGCCTCGGCCAGCTGGAGGAACTGCTCGTTGTTCTGGCGGAGGGCCAGGGTCGAGAGACGGGCGAACTCGCCGGTCAACTGCTGACGGACCTCTTCGAGGGTGCCGGCCCGCTCTTGGGTGGAGGCCCGGGCATGGGTCAGCTCCGCATCGAGTCGGGCGGCCTCGGCCCGCGCCCCGACCAGCTCGCGCTGCTCGTCGGCCAACGCACCGCGCACGGCCTCCAGCTCGGCGTCACGTGCCGAGACCCGCGCCTCGGCGTCGGCGTGGCGGGCCTCGGCGGTGCGTGCCGCGGTCACCTGCCCCGCCCTGACCAGCAGTCCGACGACGAGGCCCAGGGCGGCACCGGCGACCAGGCCGAGAACGAGTCCGGTGATCATGTCGAATTCCTCTCCCGTGCCACGGCGGGGTGTGACCACCCCGGCGGGACGCCAGCGTGCCCATGCGGCCCGCGTGGCCAGCGTACCGACGGGGTGTGCCACCTTCGCGGAGGGCGGTACCCGCCGACGGAGGCGGGACACCCAGGGGGCCGACCCGCCCGTGTGCCACCATGGCCCGATGCACCGCGTCGTCGTGGTGGGGGGCGGGTTCGCGGGCCTGTCCGCGGCCCGGCACCTCGTCGGCAGGCCGGTCGAGGTCACCATCGTCGACCAGCGCAACTTCCACACCTTCCAGCCCCTGCTCTACGAGGTGGCCACCGCCGGGCTCGAGTCGGGGGACGTCGCCTACCCGATCCGGGTGATCTTCGGGAAGGCCCGGAACGTCACCTTCCGCCTCGCCGCGGTGACCGGCGTCGACTGGGACCGCCGCGAGGTGCTCCTCCGGGGAGACCAGCACCTCCCCTTCGACTCGCTCATCGTGGCCAGCGGCGCGACGACCCAGTTCTTCCACATCCCCGGTGCCTCCGAACACAGCTTCCCGCTCTACACGTTGACCGACGCCCGGAAGCTACGCGACCACATCCTGCGCGGACTCGAGGACGTCGATGCCGACGTCGGGCTGCACCCCGAGGGAGCGCTGACCTTCGTGGTGGTCGGGGGCGGCCCGACGGGTGTCGAAGTGGCCGGCGCACTCGCCGAGCTACTCGACATCTCCGTACGGCACGACGGCTTCCGCTTCGAGCGGTCGGCCGCACGGATCGTCCTGGTCGACGCGCTCGACCGGTTGCTGACTCCGTTCCGTGCATCCGCTGCCGAGTACGCGGCCGCCACCCTCGCGGCGAGGGGGGTCGAGCTCATGCTCGGCCACAAGGTCCGGGCGGTCACCGGTGAGGGTGTCGAGTTCGAGGGCGGGGCGGTGATCCCGAGCCGCACGGTGGTCTGGGCCGGCGGGGTCACGGTCGACGACACAGTCGCCGCGGCGATCGCGGCCCCGACCGGTTCCGGCGGCCGGTTGGTGGTCCGCCCCGACCTCTCGATCGAGGGCCACGACGGGGCCTACGCGGTCGGGGACGCGGCCGCCGTGCTGTGGGGACCGGGGAAGGACAGCGAGCGGATCTGCCCCCAGGTCGCCCAGGTGGCCATCCAGTCGGGTGCCCACGCGGCAGCCCAGATCCTGCGGCGGCTCGAGGGCGGAACGTCCGAGCCCTTCCGCTACCGGGACAAGGGGATCATGGCGACCATCGGACGCCGGGCCGCCGTCACCCAGTTCCCCGGCGGGCGGGTGGTCCGGGGGACCCTCGGCTGGCTGGCCTGGCTCGGCCTCCACCTCGTCTATCTGGTCGGTTTCCGCAACAAGATCGTGGTCTTCGTCAACTGGTCGTGGCGGTACCTGTCGTGGGGGTCGGGTCCCCGGATCATCGTGAGCGACGACGTCGAGGCGGGCCCCGCCGGCTGAGACCTCCCCCCTGGGAGGGGCCGGGCGGAAGCGGTACGGTGGGCTCGATGGACACGACGCTCGAGCAGATCGACCGCAAGGTGCTGCAACTGTTCGCGCTGGTGGGCGAGTCGGTGTCCGGCGCAACCCACGCGCTGCTGTCCGGGGACCGCGAGGCGGCCAAGGCGCTGGCCGACCGTGACGCGGTGGTCGACCGGCTCTACCACGACATCGAGGAGCTCACCCTCCAGCAGCTGACCGTCGCCGGGATCACCTCGCAGAGCGACCTCCGCTTCCTGGTCACCGTCATCCGCATGCTCCCCGATCTCGAGCGCAACGGCGACCTCGCCGAGCACGTCGCCCGGCGGGCTGCGAGGGGACTCGGGACCGAGCTCTCGCCGCGGAGCCGGGGTCTGGTCGAGCGCATGGGCGAGGTGGCCGTCCACATGTGGCGGACCACGACCGACGCCTACGCCGAGCGCGCGCCCGCGGCGGCGTCCGCGGTCGACATCCTCGACGACGAGATGGACGACCTCCACGTGAGCCTCACCGTGGAGGTCGTGGCAGGGACCATGCCGCTCCCGGTGGCTGTCGAGCTCGCGCTGCTGGCCCGCTTCTACGAGCGGTTCGGCGACCACGCGGTGAACCTGGCCAGGCGGGTGGCCATCCTGGCCGCCACCACCGGGCCGGTCCCCATCACCGGCATCCACGCCGCGCACCCCGATTGACCCCGTAACCCCGTGACCCGGGCGCCCGGCGTGGCGGTCGGGAATCAGGTCACGATGCCGAGCCTCACCAGGGACTCGACGATCTGCACGGCGTTGAGGGCTGCGCCCTTGCGCAGATTGTCCCCGCTCACGAAGAGGGCGAGGGCGTGGGGCGCTCCGTCGGCCATCCGGACCCGTCCGACCAGCGAGGGGTCGGTTCCGGCCGCCCGCAGAGGGGTCGGCAGGTCGGAGAGCAGGACCCCGGGCGCCCGGGCCAACAGCTCGGTTGCCCGGGACGGGCTCAGCGGACGGGAGAACTCGGCCACGATGGCGTGGGAGTGCCCGGTGAACACCGGCACCCGGACACAGGTGCAGGTCACCTGGAGGTCGGGGATCCCGAGGATCTTGCGGCTCTCGTCGCGGAACTTCTGCTCCTCGTTGGTCTCCCCCGAGCCGTCCTCCACGAGGTGGCCGGCCACCGGCAGCACGTTGTGGGCGATGGTGTCGGCGAACACCGCCGGCGGTGGGCCTTCGACGGCCCGGCCGTCGAAGGTGAGGGCGGCCGCCCGGTCGACCGTCTTGAGCAGCTGCCCCTCGAGCTCCGCCACCCCGGAACGTCCGGCACCCGACACCGCCTGGTAGGTCGCGACCACGAGCCGGGTCAGGCCGGCCGCGTCGTGCAGCGGCTTGAGCACCGGCATCGCCACCATGGTCGTGCAGTTGGGGTTGGCCACGATGCCCTTCGGGATCGAGCCGAGGGCGGACTCGTTGACCTCGGGGACGACCAGGGGTACCGCGGGGTCCATCCTCCATGCGGAAGAGTTGTCGACCACGATCGCACCGCCCGCGGCGAAGCGGGGCGCCAACTCACGCGAGGCGGCGGCACCGCTCGAGAAGAGGGCGATGTCGAGTCCGGACACGTCGGCCTGCGCGGCGTCCTCGACCTCGATCTCTGCACCCCGGAACCCGAGCGTCCGTCCGGCCGAGCGGGACGAGGCGAACAGGCGGAGCCGGTCGACGGGGAGGTCCCGCTCGTCGAGGACGTCGAGCATCACGGTCCCCACCTGCCCGGTCGCGCCCACGACTCCGATTCGCACGGCCCCAGTGTACGAGCGGCCGCCGGCGGCGGTCGCCAGGACCCGATCGGACCGCGGGATTCAGTCCAGCTCGAAGGCCGCGTGAAGGGCCCGCACCGCTGTCTCCGCCTCCTCGGCCCGGATGAGGCAGGAGATCCGGATGGAGGAGGTCGAGATCATCTCGATGTTGATATCTTCGGCGGCCAGCGTCTCGAAGGTCAGGGCGGTCACCCCGGGATGGGTCTTCATGCCCGCCCCGATGAGCGACACCCGCGCCACGTCGTCGTCGGAGGTCACCCCCGTGGCGCCCAGTTCGGGCACCAGGGCCTCGCACACTTCCGTGCTCACTGCGAGATCGAAGCCGGGGATGGTGAACGAGATGTCGGTCGTCCCGTGCAGCGAGGTGTTCTGCACGATCATGTCCACGTTCACGTTCCGGTCGGCCAGCCCGCGGAAGAGCCGGGCGGCGAGTCCCGGACGGTCGGGCACCCCGGTGACGGTGACCTTGGCCTCGGTCACGTCGTGGGTCACCGCGGTGACGACAGCCTGCTCCATGGCGGGATCCTCCTTGCCGACCCACGTGCCCGGCTCCCAGGTGAAGCTCGAGCGGACGTGGAGCGGGACGTTGTGGTTGCGGGCGAACTCGACCGAGCGCAGCGCGAGTACCCGGCCGCCGGTGGCGGCGATCTCGAGCATCTCCTCGTAGCTCACCCGGGACAGGCGGCGCGCCTCGGGCACGATCCTGGGATCGCTGCTGAAGACTCCGGGAACGTCGGTGTAGATCTCGCAGACATCGGCGCCCAGGGCTGCGGCCAGGGCCACCGCTGTCGTGTCCGAGCCGCCGCGCCCGAGGGTGGTCACGTCCTGGTCGGTCGAGACCCCCTGGAACCCGGCGACCACGGGAACGCCGCCGGCGGCCAGGGTCTGGCGGAGACGTTCTCCCCGGATCTCGAGGATCTTGGCCCGGGTGTGGGCGGTGTCGGTGATGATCCCGGCCTGGCTGCCGGTGAAGGACGTCGCCTCCACCCCGAGCTCGGCCAGGGCCATGCACAGGAGGGCCATGGAGATCCGCTCGCCGGAGCTGAGCAGCATGTCGATCTCGCGGATCGGGCGCACCGAGCTCACGTCGCCCGCCATCCGGACCAGCTGGTCGGTGGTCTTGCCCATCGCGCTGACCACCACCACCACCTCGTCGCCCTGACGGCGGGTGCGGGCAATGTGGTCAGCCACCGCCCGGACACGCTCGGCGTCGCCGACCGACGTGCCGCCGAACTTCTGGACCACGAGAGACATGGCCGCCAAGGCTACAGCGCGGCGTCTGGAGGCCCGGCCGTGGCGACGCGGGGCGACGGCGGCGGACCGCTACGGACCGGCTACCCTGAACGCCCGTGCCCACCGACAAACGTCAACGTCAGAAGGCCGGCCGGCAGGCGCGGCGCGAGGCCGAGCAGAAGGCAGTCAAGCGGCGCCAGAACCTCCGGCGGGTGATCACCCTGGTGCTTGTGGCAGCCGTCGTGGTCGGGGTCTCGTTCCTCATCTTCAAGCCCGGGTCGAAGTCGGCCAGCACCACGACCACGTCCTCATCCTCGACGACCACCACCAAGCCGGCTGCGGCCGGGGGATCGGGCAACAAGTCCCCGAGCGCGATCACCACCTCGGCCGACTGCCCGGCAAGTCTCACCGCCACCCTCAACAAGCCCTCCTATCCGTCGTACCCACCGATGACCATCGATCCCTCCAAGACCTACACGGCGACCATCACGACCGATGTCGGACCGATTACCGTCGCGCTCGATCCGAAGACGACGCCCAAGACGGTCAACAGCTTCGTCTTCCTCGCCGACCACCACTTCTTCGACTGCATCATCTTCCACCGGGTCATCCCCTCCTTCGTCGACCAGACCGGGGACCCGACCGGCACCGGCACCGGAGGCCCCGGCTACCAATTCGCGGACGAGCTGCCGGCGAAGGCATCGCCGCAGTACCCGCTCGGGTCGCTGGCCATGGCCAACTCGGGCCCCAACACGAACGGCAGCCAGTTCTTCATCGTCGCCGGGTCGCAGGGCGAGACCCTGCCCCCGAGCTACAGCCTGTTCGGCCAGGTGACCGCCGGGATGCCGGTCGTCGCGAAGATCAACGCCGACGGGGCGTCGTCGGGGACGCCGACCACCCTGCACCGCATGGTGTCGGTGACCATCAACGAGTCCTGAACGACGCGCCGCACGGCCCGCAGCATCCCCGACCACAGCGACCCGACACGAGGAGTACGACCATGGCACAGCAGATTCCGGCCACAGACGGATCGAGCCCGAAGACCCAGCGCTTCGACGGTCCCCCGCCGATGATCATCGACCCGGCGAAGCGCTACACGGCGGAGCTGACCACCTCCAAGGGAACCCTGACCGTTGCGCTCGACCCGGTCGCCGCGCCCAAGACCGTCAACAACTTCGTCTTCCTCGCCCGGTTTCACTACTACGACGGCATCGTCTTCCACCGGATCATCCCGGGATTCATGTGCCAGGGCGGCGACCCGGAGGGCACGGGCCGCGGCGGGCCCGGCTACCGCTTCGAGGACGAACTGCCGGCTCCCGGCCGCTACGAGATCGGTTCGCTGGCGATGGCCAATGCCGGGCCAGACACGAACGGCAGTCAATTCTTCATCGTGAGTGGACGTGACGGGGTCTCGCTGCCCCCGAGCTACTCGCTGTTCGGCACGGTGGTCAAGGGTCTCGACGTCCTCACCGCGATCGAGGCGGCGGGCAGCCGGTCGGGTGCACCCTCGGAGGACGTCGTGATCGAGTCGGTGACGGTCACCGAGTCCGACTAGCTGACAGCGCGGGATCGCTCGGCGCCCTGTTTCCGGAGCCCTCGGTCCGGATCAGACAGGAAGGGCCCCGAGACCGGCCCCGGCCACCGACCCGTCGAGGAAGACGGCCACCGGAAGCGAGCCGGCCGACCGCCAGCTGCCCATGGGATCCCGGATGAGGGCAGTGCGCTCGGGGATCCCGACCAACGGGGTGCCGACCGGGGCCAGCTGCACCGAGCGGTGGAGCTTTTCGCCGTGCCCGTCCTCGTGGGTGTCGCCGAAATGGGGCACGACGGCCACCCCGGACACCAGACCCAGACCGATGGTGAGCCCCCCGCCCCGCGCGTCGACCATCGGGTCGGTGAGGGCCATCGCCGCACCGGACGAGCCCGCCACGACCGCCCCGTCGCGCCAGGCGGCAACCAATGCGTCCCACACCCTGGAGTGCTTGAGGACGCTTCGGACGTGCATCGGCGAGCTGCCGGCGAGGTAGACGAACCGGGCGCGCCGCACCGCCGCCGCAGCCCCCTCGTCCTCGGCGTCCGCCCGGGCGAGGACCATCAGGCCCTCGACCCGGCCGCCCAACCCCTCGAACCACGCACCCGCTTCCACGACCAGTCGTTCCGGGCGCTCGTAGGCTCCGGCCGTCGGGAGGACGAGCACCTCGTCGGAGCCCGAGGCGTCCAGGAGCTCGGCGTCGAAGGTGCACCCCTCCCGCCATTCTCCGCCGCCGACCAAGGCCAGGATCCCGGGGGTCGCATCCACCGGCGCAACTGTAGAGCGCGCCACGACGGGCGGCGGCGGGGACCCGGCCCCCTACTCCCCAGTAACATGCCCACCCATGTCAATCGAACGCATCGGAATCGTCGGATCGGGGATCATGGGGTCGGGCATCGCCGAATCGGCGGCCGTCAACGGCTTCGAGGTAGTCCTCCGCTCGAGGAGCCAGTCGACGGCGGACGCCACCCTGGCTGCGCTCGAGAAGTCGCTCAACCGGCAGATCGAAAAGGGCAAACGGACCGAGGAGGAGCGGGACCAGGCCCTGGCCCGGGTCACCGGCACCTCCGACCTGGCCGCCCTCAAGGACGTCGACCTGGTCATCGAGTCGGTCGTCGAGGACCTGGCCGTGAAGAAGGAGCTCTTCAACGAGCTCGACCGGATCACCGACGACCACGCCATCCTGGCCACCAACACCTCGACCCTCCCGGTCATCGAGCTGGCCATGCAGACCGGCCGTCCGGAGCAGGTCTGCGGGATCCACTTCTTCAATCCGGCGCCCGTCATGACCCTCGTCGAGGTGGTCCGGCCGCTGACCGCCTCCGACCAGACCATTGCCGCGGCGCGCAGCTTTGCGGAGGCCTGCGGAAAGACCCCGGTGGAGGTCAAGGACCAGGCCGGGTTCATCGTCAACGCGCTCCTCTTCCCCTATCTCAACAACGCGGTGCGCCTCTACGAGCAGGGGGTCGCCTCGATCGAGGACATCGACGCCGCCATGATGGGAGGCTGCGGGTTCCCGATGGGCCCGTTCGCCCTGCTGGACCTGGTCGGCCTGGACACCTCCCTCGCCATCCTGGACGCCCTCTACGCCGAGTTCCGCGACCCGAACTTCGCGGCGGTGCCGCTCCTCCGCCGGATGGTCACCGCCGAGCAGCTGGGCCGCAAGTCCGGCCAGGGCTTCCTCGACTACCGGAAATAATGCCGGCGGCGACTCGTCCCCGGCCGGGGTGTGGCCCCCGGCCCGGGCGCGCCACAATGGAGGGGTGAGCGAGGTGGGTAGGACAGACCCGGACGCTGGGGCCCGGGTGCGGGACGAGCCGTGGGTGATGCGCACCTACTCGGGCCACTCCACGGCAGCCGCGTCCAACCAGCTGTACCGGACCAACCTGGCCAGGGGGCAGACCGGCCTCTCGATCGCCTTCGATCTGCCCACCCAGATCGGGTACGACCCTGACGATCCGGCAGCGGCCGGCGAGGTCGGCAAGGTCGGGGTGCCGGTAGCCCACCTCGGCCACATGGCGGAGCTGCTCGACGGCATCCCGGTCGAGTCGATGAACACCTCGATGACCATCAACGCCACCGCGGCGTGGCTGCTCGGCCTCTACATCGCCAACGCCGAGGATCACGGCGTCGACCCCCGCGTGCTGTCGGGCACCACCCAGAACGACATCGTGAAGGAGTACCTGTCGCGGGGGACGTTCATCTTCCCCCCCATCCCGAGCCGGCGGCTCACCGTGGACACCATCGCCTACACGGTCCGCAACGTCCCGAAGTGGAACCCGATCAACGTCTGCAGCTACCACCTCCAGGAGGCGGGGGCCACCCCCCATCAGGAGGTGGCCTACGCGCTGGCCACCGCCATCGGGATCCTGGACGCGGTGCGCGACTCGGGACAGACCTCGACCGAAGCGTTCCCCGCGGTGGTCGGGCGGATCTCCTTCTTCGTCAACGCGGGGGTCCGCTTCGTCGAGGAGACCTGCAAGATGCGCGCGTTCACCGCGCTCTGGGACCGGATCTGCGCAGAGCGCTACGGCGTGACCGACCCCAAGCTCCGGCGCATGCGCTACGGGGTCCAGGTCAACTCGCTCGGGCTCACCGAGGCCCAACCGGAGAACAACGTGCCCCGCATCACGCTCGAGGCGCTCGGGGTCACCCTGTCCCGGAATGCCAGGGCCCGCGCCCTGCAGCTCCCCGCCTGGAACGAGGCGCTCGGGCTCCCCAGGCCCTGGGACCAGCAATGGTCGCTGCGCATCCAGCAGATCCTGGCCAACGAGACCGACCTGCTCGAGTACGGCGACATCCTCGACGGCTCGGTGGTCATCGAGAAGAAGACGGCCGAGGTGGCCGATGCCTCCTGGGCCGAGCTCGAGGACGTGCTCTCCCTGGGTGGCGCCTTCGAGGCCATCGACGAGCTCAAGGCCCGACTCGTCGCCAGCCAGGCGGAGCGGGTCCGGCGAATCGAGTCGGGCGACCTGCGGGTGGTCGGGGTCAACTGCTTCACCGAGACGGCCGACTCCCCCTCGCGCCGGCCAGCGGGGAGGGGTCGATCCTCCGGGTCGACCCGGCGGTCGAATCCGAGCTGCGCGCCGACGTGGCGGCCTGGCGGGAGAAGCGGGACGGTGCCGCGGTCGAACGGGCGCTCGACGCGCTGCGCACCGCGGCCGCGGGAACCGACAACATCATGCCCGCCACCATCGCCCTGGCCCACGCCGGCGGCACCACCGGCGAGTGGGCCGGGACGCTGCGCGAGGTCTTCGGTGAGTACCGGGCTCCGACCGGGGTCGGCGGGGGTGTCGGCCACCGCGGAGCGGCCTTCCGGGACGTGCTCGCCCGGTCCCGCGCGCTCGGTGAACGGGACGGGAGCCCGCCACGCCTGCTGGTGGCCAAGCCGGGGCTCGACGGGCACTCCAACGGGGCCGAGCAGATCGCGGTCGCCGCCCGGGACGCCGGGTTCGAGGTCGTCTACCAGGGCATCCGGCTCTCGCCGGCCGAGATCGCGGCGGCTGCCCGGGATGAGGACGTCGACCTGGTCGGTATCTCGATCCTCTCCGGCAGCCACCTCGAACTGGTCCCAGAGGTCGTCGAGCGCCTGCGGGCGGAAGGGGTCGACGCACCGGTGGTGGTCGGCGGGATCATCCCACCCGAGGATGCCGAGGTCCTCATGGGCAAGGGGGTCGCCCGGATCTACACGCCGAAGGACTTCGAGATCGGACGGATCATGGAGGACATGGTCGCGCTGGTGGAGCAGTACCGCGCGGGGCTCAGCCCCCGGACCAGGGCCGGTCCCGCCGGCTCGGTACGGGACGCGACCACCACCGGCCGCTGAACCGCCACGCCGGGGTCCGGGTTGCCGGCGGCGGTGGCGCGACGGCCGGGCGCGGCCAGGCCTGATCGACGGCTGCGGCCAGAACGGCGAGCACCTCGGGGTCGATCGGCCGGGGACCGGTCACAGCGGCATGTTCCCGTGCTTGCGCTTGGGCAGCTCCTCGCGCTTGGAGACCAGCAGGCGCAGACTGCGCACGAGGATCCGCCGGGTCTCCGCCGGGTCGATCACGTCGTCGACATAGCCGCGCTCGGCCGCCGCATAGGGATTCGCATACCGCTCGGTGTACTCCTCGACCAACTCCTTGCGGCGGCCCACCGGATCCTCGGCCTCGGCCAGGTCCCTCCGGTAGACGATCTCGACGGCGCCTTCGGGACCCATCACGGCGAGCTCGGCGGAGGGCCAGGCGAATGCGAGGTCGGCACCGATCGACTTCGAGTTCATGACCACGTACGCGCCGCCGTAGGCCTTGCGGGTGATGATCTGGACCCGCGGGACGGTCGACTCGCAGTAGGCGTAGAGGAGCTTCGCCCCGTGGCGGATGATCCCCCCGTACTCCTGGTCGGTGCCGGGCATGAAGCCCGGGACGTCGACGAAGGTGATGAGCGGGATGTTGAAGGCGTCGCAGGTGCGGACGAACCGGGCCCCCTTCTCGGAGGCGTCGATGTTGAGCACCCCGGCCAGCATCTGGGGCTGGTTGCCCACGATCCCGACGGAACGCCCGTCGATGCGTGCGAAGCCGCAGACCAGGTTCATCGCCCAGTGGTGGTTGACCTCGAAGAACTCGCCGTCGTCGACGACCGCCTCGATGACCTTCTTCATGTCGTAGGGCTGGTTGGGCGAGTTCGGCATCAGGTCCGTGAGTTCGGGGGTGAGCCGCTCGGGATCATCTCCCGAGACCAGAAGGGGCGCCTCTTCGAGGTTGTTGGAGGGGAGGAAGCTGAGCAGATAGCGGACGTCGTCGAGGCAGGCCTTCTCGTCGGGTGCCACGAAGGCGGCCACACCCGATTTGGTGGCGTGGCTCATGGCCCCGCCGAGCTCCTCGAGGGTGACGTCCTCGCCGGTCACCGTCTTCACCACGTCGGGTCCGGTGATGAACATGTGGCTGGTGCCCTGGACCATGAAGATGAAGTCGGTCATGGCCGGGCTGTAGACCGCGCCCCCGGCGCACGGACCCAGGATCACGCTGATCTGAGGGATCACACCGGAGGCCTGGGCGTTGCGGTGGAAGATGCCTCCGTAGGAGTGGAGGGAGACCACGCCCTCCTGGATGCGGGCACCGGCCCCGTCGTTGAGGCCGATCATCGGCACCCCGATGGAGGAGGCCAGGTCCATGACCTTGTGGATCTTCTCGGCGAAGACCTCGCCCAGCGCCCCGCCGAAGACGGTGAAGTCCTGGCTGAACACGCACACCCGCCGGCCGTCCACGGTGCCGAAGCCGGTGATGACCCCGTCGGTGTAGGGCCGGTTCTCCTCGAGGCCCATCCCATGCGCTCGGTGGCGGGCCAGCATGTCGAGCTCCTGGAACGAACCGTCGTCGAGGAGGTAGTCGATCCGCTCCCGGGCGGTCATCTTGCCCTTGGCGTGATGCTTCTCCACCGCCCGGGCGGATCCCGCGTTCCGGGCGAGCTCACGGCGCTCGGCGAGCTCCTCGAGCCGTTGGGTCATCGTGTGATCCATGGAGGGTGAGGCTACCGGAACTACTCCTGGACCAACTCGATCAGCGTGCCGAACGCACCCTTCGGGTGGACGAAGGCGACCGTCGTCCCCCGCGACCCCGGTCGGGGCTCCGGGTCGATGACCTGGCCCCCGTGGTCCTTGACCGACTGGAGGGCCACCGCGCAGTCCGCCACCCGGTAGCCGACGTGATGGATGCCCTGACCGCGCTTGTGCAGGAAAGCGGCGACCGGTGAGTCGTCCCGGGTCGGGGTGAGCAGCTGGATGTAGCTGTCGGCCACCTTGAGCAGCGCCTCCTCCACCCCGTCGGAGTCGATCCGCTCGCGGTGGGTGACCACGGCCCCGAAGGTGTCGGCGTAGTAGGCGACGGCCGCGTCGAGGTCGTCGACCGCGATGCCCACGTGGTCGAGCGCGGTCAGCAGCGGCTCGGTCATGCCCCGTGCCTCCGGAAGAGGGTGATCCGGTCCTCGCCGACCGCGGCCCGCAGATCGGGGTCGTCGATGCCGAGACCCTCCTCAGGAGCCAGGCACAGGACGCCGATCTTGCCCTCGTGCAGGTTCCGGTGGACCTGGTAGGCGGCGTCGCCCACATGCTCCAGGGTGTGCACGGCCGACAGCGGCGGCAGGATCCTGCCCTCGCAGACCAGCTGGTTGGCGTCCCACGCCTCCCGGTAGTTGGCGAAGTGCGAGCCCTTGATCGTCTTCAGTTTCATCCAGAGGTGGCGGTTGTCGTACTCGATCATGTACCCCGAAGTCGCCGCGCAGGTCATGATGGTGCCGCCCCGCTTGGCCGCGAAGACCGACGCACCCATGGTCTGGCGCCCCGGGTGCTCGAAGACGATGTCGACGTCGTCGCCGACCAGGGAGCGGATGTCCTTGCCCAGCCGGCGCCACTCGGACTCGTCCTGGGTGTGCTCGTCCTTCCAGAACCGGTAGCCGGCGGCCTTACGGTCGATGACCGCCTCGACCCCGAGATCGTGGAGCAGGTCCACCTTGGACTGCGACGAGACCACGCCGACCGGGATGGCGCCTCCGTTGAGGGCGTACTGGACAGCGAAGGCGCCGAGCCCGCCCGAGGCTCCCCACACCAGCACCCGCTCACCCTGTTTGATCGACGCGCCGTTCTTCGAGACCAGCATGCGGTAGGAGGTCGAGTTGCAGAGGGCGTTGACCGCCGCCTCCTCCCAGCTGAGATGGGTCGGCTTCGGCATGAGCTGGTTGGCCTTGACCACGGCCAGGTCGGCGAGCCCGCCGAAGTTGGTCTCGAACCCCCAGATCCGCTGGTTGTCGGCCAGCATGGAGTCGTCGTGAGCGGACGGGCTCTGATCGTCGACGTAGTTGCAGTGCACGGTCACCTTGTCGCCGGGCCGCCAGTTCCGGACGGCCGAGCCGACCCGGACCACGACGGCCGATGCATCCGAGCCCACGACGTGGTAGTCGAGCGCGTGTCGGGCCCCCCAGATGCCCTCCCTGCCCAGGCGGTCGAGGAAGCCGAACGTGGGCAGCGGCTCGAAGATCGAGGTCCACACGGTGTTGAAGTTGATCGAACTGGCCATCACCGCAACGAAGGCCTCGTCGGGCGCGAGCTCCGGCACGGCCACCTCACCGACGTGGAGGGACTTCCTCGGGTCCTTGTCCTCGGAGGCGAGGCCGTCGAACATGCCGATCTCGTCGCGGCGCACGTAGGCGGCCCGGTAGGACTCGGGGAGGCGGAGAGCGCCGATCTCGTCGCCGGACGCGCCGGCCAGGATCGCCGTCAGGAGCTCTTGCATGGGAGGCGAGGATAGTCCGCCGGCCGGAGGACCCACCGGGCCGGGGCCGTGTGGTGGACCGGACCGGGGACGCCGTATCATGGCTACCTGTCGTCGTGGCGGGCCCTCGGGGGGAACGCCGCCTGAACCGGCCACCAGGCCGTGGAGGTTGTCATGCCCGGATCCGTCATCGTCGCTGGTGCCCGTACCCCGATCGGCAAGCTCTCGGGAGCGCTGGGCGGGTTCGCCGCCGTCGAGCTGGGAGGATTCGCCATCGCCGGCGCCCTCGAGCGGGCCGGGGTGGCCCCCGAGCAGGTCGACTACGTGTTCATGGGACAGGTCATCCTGGCCGGCACCGGCCAGATCACCGCACGCCAGGCAGCCGCCAAGGCCGGTATCCCGATGACCGTTCCCGCGACGACGGTCAACAAGGTCTGCCTCTCCGGGCTCAACGCCATCTACCTCGCCGACCTCATGATCAACGCAGGCGAGGCCGAGATCGTGGTCGCCGGCGGGATGGAGTCGATGACCCAGGCCCCGTACCTGCTGCCCGGTGCCCGCGCCGGCTACCGGATCGGCGACGCCACCGTGGTCGACTCGATGATGTACGACGGGCTCTTCTGCGCATTCGACAACTGCGCCATGGGCCTCGGCACCGAGCGCTACAGCAGCGCCGAGGCTCACGATGTCTCGCGCGAGCGTCAGGACGCCTTCAGCGCCCTCTCCCACGAACGGGCCGCGGCGGCCATCAAGGACGGCAAGTTCGCCGACGAGATCGTCCCGGTCAGCGTGCCCCAGCGCAAGGGCGACCCGCTGGTGGTCGACACCGACGAGGGTGTCCGCCCGGAGACCACAGCCGAGTCGCTCGGCAAGCTGAAGCCGGCCTTCGACAAGAACGGGACCATCACCGCAGGCAACGCCTCGCAGATCTCCGACGGGGGGGCCGCGGTCATCGTCATGTCGCGGGCCAAGGCCGACGAGCTCGGGGTGCCCCCGCTCGGCGAGCTGGTCAGCTACGGCCAGGTGGCCGGCCCGAGCCCGTCGCTCCTCCACCAGCCCTCGCACGCCACCTCGGTCGCGCTCGCGAAGGCGGGCCTCACCACCGCGGACATCGACCTGTTCGAGATCAACGAAGCCTTCGCCGCTGTCGGCGTGGCCTCGGCCGACGACCTCGGGATCGACGGTGACATCGTCAACGTCAACGGCGGCGCGATCGCCCTCGGCCACCCGGTCGGCATGTCGGGCACCCGCCTCGCCCTGACCTCACTCCTCGAGCTCAAGCGGCGGGGAGGCGGCACCGCGGCGGTCAGCCTCTGCGGCGGCGGCGGTCAGGGCGACGCGGCGGTGCTGCGCACGATCTGACCCGGGTCGGGCACCCGGCACGACCCGCCGGTCGTCAGTAGGGCGGCGCGAACAGGCCGACGAGCGTGCCGCAGCCACCGTCGACGTCCTCCCACGAGTCCACGTCGAGGGCCAGCACGCCGAGCGCGCAGGTCGGGAACCCGGCTTCCTCGAGGTGGTCGCGCCCCGGTCGCCCGTCAGCCGTCTCCGACCGGTCGTCCCCGTCCGGACCCAGGAGCTCCCAGACCAGCCGGTACATCGTCGGATTGTGGCCGACGATCAGGGCCGAGCGCACTCCGTCGTCGAACTCGCGCACGTAGCCGAGCACGGTCTCCGTCCCGGCATCGTAGAGGGAGCGGAAGGAGTCGAGGGGAACCCGGTTGCCCAGCTCCCCGATGACCAGGTCGGCAGTCTGGCGGGTCCGCACCGCGGACGAACAGACCGCCAGGTCGGGCCGGCGCCCCCCGGGGATGCCGAGGGGTGGGTCCTCGCCGGCCAGACGCTTTCCGAGCGCGGTCGCGTCGCGCCGGCCACGCGCGGTCAGCGGACGCTCGCGGTCACCAGCACCTCGCGGCGCGTCCGACGCCGCCTTCCCGTGCCTCAGGAGCCACAGGAGCCGGACGTGCGCTTCCGGGTGGCTCGCCATCCCCTCATCGTGCACCACACAACCGGTCCGGTGCCCATCCCGTCGCGGGCCCGGACCGTCAGGCGTCGACCTCGCGCCGTCCCTCGAGCGCCCGCCCGAGGGTCAGCTCGTCGGCGTACTCGAGGTCGCCCCCGACCGGCAGGCCGCTCGCGATGCGGGTCACGGACAGCCCCATCGGCTTGAGGAGCCGGGCGAGGTACATGGCCGTGGCCTCGCCCTCGAGGTTGGGATTGGTGCAGAGGATGACCTCGGTGATGCCCTCGGTCTCGACGCGCCCCGAGCAGTTCGCGCACCCGGAGCTGGTCGGGGCCGATGCCCTCGATCGGGTTGAGCGCCCCCTGGAGGACGTGGTACATCCCCGAGAACTCGCCGGTCTTCTCGACCGAGACGATGTCCCGGGGGTCCTCGACCACACAGACCGAGGACCCGTCGCGGCGGTCGTCGAGGCAGATCGCGCACAGCCCGCCCTCGGCCACGTTGAAGCAGCGGGTGCACAGGGTGATCCGCTCCTTGACCGCGATGATGGCCTCCGCCAGCCGCAGTGCGTCCTCGGGGGCCACCTTGAGCAGGTGGAAGGTGATCCGCTGGGCGGACTTGGGGCCGACCCCGGGCAGGCGGCCCAACTCGTCGATGAGGGCCTGCAGCGGCCCGGAGAAGATGGCCACCTACTCGACCTCCTCGGCACCGGGAAAGGCGTGCAGGACCCGCGCCTCGGCCGAGTTGTCGAACTCGGCCACCTCGGTTCCGGCCTCGTCGAAGGCCGAGAGGTCGTGCTCGTCGGGATCGGGGTCGGGGGCCCGGGTTGCAACTGCGGCAGGGGTCCGCGGCGCCGGTCTGGCCGGGGGCCGCGCCGGCGGGTCGACCGGGGCGATGGCATCCGGGCCCGGGGGTGTGCCGGCGGCGGCGTCGGGCTCACCGGCCCCGGCTTCCACCACCAGCTCCAGGCCGACCGGACGGCCGAAGCACTCACCGAGTGCAGCCTCCACCTCGTCCTGCATCTCCGCACACCGGCTGCAATGGGTCTCGTTGGGTAGACCGAACCGGGCCCGCTCACCGTCGACCCCGATGAACCGACCGGCCTGGTAGAGGGCCTTGGCCTTCGGACGGAGCCGGCCGATCACCTGATCCCCCCAGGCCTGCACGAGTTCGTCACGAGTCGGGAACGCGGCGGTCGCGGCCGGGGCCTCGCGGTCCGGAGGCGGCGGCGTGGCCGGCGCAGCGGCGGGCGGCTGGGCCGGCACCGCCTGTTGAGGCGCCTCGGCGGGAGGCGCTGCCTGCCTCCGCACGGCACCGAGCGTTCGACGCGGCCCGGTCGGCCCCGGCCCGGTCGGCCCCGGCTCGACCGACTCCACCGGGTGCGCGGCAGGTTGTGACGGAGCCGACGCCGCCTCCCCGGCGGCCGCCCCCCGGTCGGACTCGAGCCGCTCGATGCGGGCCAGCAGGGCGGGTGGCGAGTCGTCCGCTTCGGGGTGGGCGAGCCTGACCAGCGCCACTTCGAGGGTGACCCTCGGGTCGGGTGCGTCGCGCATGGCCACCTGGGCCAGACCGAGCAGCTCCATGGCCTGGACGAGGGGGGCAAGGCCCACCCGGGACGCCTGGGACGCCAGCGCATCCCGCTCCGCACCCGACACGGTGACCAGCTCCGGAGCTACGAGGGCCAGGAACCCCTGACGGAGATGGTCGACCAGGTCGACGGTGAGCTGCTGGGGGCTGAAGCCGACCCCGGTCAGGCGGGCCACGGCAACCAGGGCCCGGCCCACGTCACGCTCGGCCAGGGCCTCGACCACCTCGTCCAGCTCGGGCAGGTCGTCGTCGACGGCGTCGGACGCCACGACCTGGTCGAGCACCGAGAGGGCGTCCCGGGCCGACCCCCGACCGCGGCGGACCGCCAGGTCCAGTGCGTCGTCCCCGACGTCGAGGTGCGCGTCGCGCCGGACCTGGGAGAGCAGCTCGGTCAGGGTGTCCGGACCCAGGAGGTGGAACTCGTAGTGCTGGGTGCGGCTGCGGATGGTCGGGAGGACCTTCTGCTGATCGGTCGTGGCCAGCACGAAGACCACGTGGGGAGGTGGCTCCTCCAGGGTCTTCAACAGCGCGTTGGAGGCGGCGTTGGACAGCATGTGGACCTCGTCGACGATGTAGACCTTCTGCCGGCCGGGAGATCCGAGTGCGGCCCGCGAGACCAGGTCTCGCATCGCATCGACCCCGTTGTTGGAGGCGGCATCGAGCTCATGGACATCGAGCGAGGTCCCGCGGGCGATCTCGACACAGGGCGCGGCACACCCCGCACGGCTCGCCGTCGCGGAGGTCGGCGCAGTTGAGCGCCTTCGCCAGGATGCGGGCGGTGGAGGTCTTGCCGGTCCCCCGGGGGCCACTGAACAGGTAGGCGTGGGCCACCCGACCGTCGCGGACAGCGTTGCGCAGGGCCAGGACGACATGATCCTGACCACGGACCTCGGCGAAGGTCGACGGGCGGAACCGTCGGTAGAGGGACTGGTACGGAAGGTCCTCGGATCCGTCGGCCACGTCGTGGGAGCCTATCGGCCGTCGGACCGGTGCTTTCCGGGGGAACCGGCACGGCGCCACGCGGGGAGTCCCCGCCCTCCCCGGCGGTCGGTGCGACGGCCAGGTTGACTGCGGCACACGCCCGAGCCCGCTGAGAGCTGCTGCCTTCCGACCCTGACTCGATTCACAGGAGGACGTTGCGCAGGACCCAGCCGTCGCACCCACTGCCGGGAAGGCCGCGATGTTATCGCCCTTTCTGCGGTGGTCGGGGCCCGGCCGGGGCGGGCGGGTGGCGGAGTAGCCTTGCGGGACCGTGGACGCCCGGGGTACTCCGGATGATCCCGATTCCGGAGGCGTGCGAGAGCGGCCGAATCGGCACGATTGGAAATCGTGTGTGGGGAAACTCACCGTGGGTTCAAATCCCACCGCCTCCGCCATATGAGCAGCGCCGACGGCACGTCACCGATCCCCACGGGAGCGCCGGTCGGCGCGGGCGCGGTGCCCGACGAGGTCGCCATGGCGCTCGCCATCGAAGAGGCCGCCTCGGCGGCGGCCCACGGCGACGTGCCGGTCGGGGCGGTCGCCCTCCTCGGGGACCGGGTGGTCGCGAGCCGCCACAACGAACGAGAGTTGCGGCGCGATCCGACCGCCCACGCGGAGATCCTGGTCCTGTCGGACACGGCGGCCGTGGTCGGCAGCTGGCGCCTCTCCGGGATCACCCTGGTGGTGACGCTGGAGCCCTGCGCGATGTGCGCGGGTGCCCTCGTCGCAGCCAGGGTGGGGCGACTGGTCTTCGGAGCCGCCGACCCGAAGGCCGGGGCGTGCGGCTCCCTCTACAACCTCTGCGCCGACCCCCGCCTCAATCACGAGCTCCCGGTCACCGCCGGGGTCCGGGCCGACGAGGCGGCTGCGCTGCTCTCCGGGTTCTTCGCTGCACGGCGCGAGGCTTGAGCCGTGCTCGTGCGATGGAGGAGGCAGCCGACGGCTCGCGATCCGGATGAGAGGCAACGGCGCACCCGACTCACCGGCCCCGCCGTCCTCGCCATCACGATGCTCTCGCTGTTCGCGGCGTCGTGCAGCGGGTCGCCGTCCGCGGGCAACCAGGCGGGCGGTCAAGCCATAGCAGCCCTGTCATTCCTGCACGTGGTGACCCCACCGGCGGGCGCCGCCGACGCGACGCCGTATCTCGCAGACCCGGCCGGCCGACAGGTCCTCCTCTACGGTGCCGCCGCTGTGGGCATGCAGGATGTCGCCTACCCCGATGCGAACGGAGGGCCCGCGCTCTTCCCCGTGGACCCGAGCGCCTACGACGCCACGTGCCCGCCTGCCGAGGCCCGCATCCCGCAACCGCCCCTCTGCGAGGTACATGCCGCCATGCCCGCCTACGAGCAGTCGACTGCACCCGGGAGCGGCGACGACTTCGCGCAGATGCGCGCGCTCGGGTTCGACGTCGTGCGGCTCGTGCTCAACTGGAGCCAGCTCGAACCGACGCCCGGGCGCTACAGCACGACCTATCTCGCCCGGGTGGAGCAGGTGGTCGGTTGGGCCCGCCAGCAGGGTATCTACGTCATCCTCGACATGCACCAGGATCAGTACTCCCGCTACATCCTGCCCGGGATCCCGTCGGACCTCCCGGCAGGATGCACCTCCTCGGGTGGCGGCGACGGCGCTCCGGCGTGGGCGGTGCTCAGCGACGGCAAGCCCGCGTGCGCCCTCTTCGGTGAGAGCGATCTCAACCCTGCCGAAGCGGCAGCCTTCTACAACTTCTGGCACAACCACCCGGTCGACGCGCCGCAGGGCGAGTCACCGGGCACCGGTCTCGAGGACCACTACATCGGCGCTCTCGTCGCCCTTGCACGGACCTTCGAACACAACTCGACGGTCCTCGGATACGAGGTGATGAACGAGCCGCAGCCGGGATCACTCGCGTCGACTCCGCTCGAGAACCTCTACCAGGCGACCGCAGAGGACCTCTTCCCGTTCTACCAACGGGTCATCGAGGCGCTGACCGGGGTGCGGGACGGCCTTGCGACGTGCCCGACAGCGACGCCGACATCGCTGACCAACGTGTGCGCCTATCCGCGCGAGGCGAACGTGACCGCTCAGCAGATCGTCGTCGAGCCGTTGGCCTACCGGAACCTCATCGACTTCTCGCCACAGGTCAGCAAGCCGATCACCCAGTATCCGAATCTCGTGTGGGCGCCGCACGTCTACACCCACGCGTTCACCCTGGATCAGTTCCTCGGTTATTCCGTGCGCACGAGCCCGTTCCCTCCCACCTACGCCTACGGCTACCAGACGGCCGAGTCCGAGGCGCAGATCATGCACGCTGCCGTGTTCACCACCGAGTTCGGCGACTCGTCGAGCACCGACAGCTCGGTCCTTGCGGGAGAGACCGCGGCGCAGGCGCTCACCCTGACCGGCGGCACCGTGTGGGCGTGGAAGGGACTGAGTGCGGCCGAGGGGAGCTGCTGGTGCGTCCGCTGGCAGCACAGCACCTACCAGACGACAGCCAACGGACAGGCGGGCAAGGGAAATCCGAACGCGACGCCGTCGGCCCGGGATCGACTGATCCCCTCACGAGAGCTCTACCTGGCCCGGGTCTGGCCACGCGCCACTGCCGGCACCCTCCGCGCCGAACAGACGGATGCATCGTCGCAGGCATTTGCCATGTTGGCGACCGACTCCAGCCCGGTCAGACGCGGGAACCGGCGGGCCGAGACGGCCGTCTACATCCCGAGCACGGTGCACGGACGGGTGGCCGTGTCCGGATCGGCCTCGCTGGACGCGGTGGTGCAGAACCCGGACGGAAGCCGGCTCGCGTACGTGGCTCCGGGCGGTCACGGCGAGTACGGGATCACCGTCGGCGGGCCCGATGCGACATTGCAGCAGGCGGTGGCCGCCGCGGCGACTGCGCCACCTGCTCCGATCAGCGAGCCACAGGCTCGTCAGGTGACCGAGGACGCCCTGTCACAGGCCGCCAGCTCCTCGAACCCGACGATCAAGGGGAACGCCGCACTGGCCGCCGCGCTCGCCGGCACGCTCCTCGGCACATCAGACCCGGCGGGGTGACCGCCCTCAGCTGATCGGCGGGCAGGGCACCCCCGCGAGCCCCATGAGCTCGCAGAAGGTGGAGCGGGACATCTTCCATTCGCCGTCGACGATCACCGCATCGCCGCGACGATTGGGGAGGATCGACGCACCGTTCACCGAGATCGAGAACCAGACGGCGGCGTGGCTGGCGTCGATGAAGGTGATCTCGTCGACCATGAACACCACCTCGGCCGTCTCGGGAGCGATGTCCCGGCGACGTTCCCTGGCCGCCGTCAAGGTCGGACCGAGCGTCTCTCCCCCCTCGACCGTCGGCACCGATCGGCCGTCCTCGCTCTCCGTCCCGCTGCCGGCGAAGGCGGCGGTGATCGCGACACGGGCTGCATCGGCGTCGTCGGGCGGAGGACCGGTGAGCGCAACCTGTCGGATCTGATGGGTGACTGACCGCCAGGACGGCCCTGGGTGCTGCCGCTCGAGTTGTCGCGACCATCGGCGGATGCACTGCTCGCAGATGAAGGCGTCGGCACCGGAGACGAGCTGGCCCGACTCGGGTGGAGCTCTCCCGCAGAACGAACAGGCCACGATGCGACCACCGGGCGTCCGCGTCTCGGGGGAGGCGCCTTCCGGGGCATCGGCGACGGCACCCTCATAGCCGGTGAGCAGCCGCATGACCTGTTGACGGACACGGGAGAGATCGGCCCCGAGACTGACCAGTACCCGGGCGGCGACCCCTTCGCCCTCCTGGACGATGCCGAGGAGCATGTGCTCGGTACCGATGTAGGTGTGCCCGAGCTGCAGTGCCGCGCGCAGCGACAACTCGAGCACCTTCTTCGAGCGCGGGGTGAAGGGAGGAGAGCCCGTCGGGGGGCTCCCTGCGAGCCCGATGGTCTCCTCGACCCGCAGGCGGACGTCCAACAGGGAGATGTCGAGGTTCCGGAGAGCCGCCGCGGCGATGCCGTCCTCCTCCCGGATCAATCCGAGCAGCAGGTGCTCAGTTCCGATGAAGCCGTGGCCGAGCAGCCGGGCCTCCTCCTGGGCCAGGACGAGGACCCGTCGCGCCCGGTCGGTGAAGCGCTCGAACACCCCGTCAGCCTTGCACGTTCGGGTCCTGATCGCCGAGCGGATCGCCGGGCCGCCGCGGCGATCCCGAAGGTGGCGGGATGGCTCCTCGGGGGCTATCCCCACCGGAGGAATCCGGCTGCCCACATTCCCATGACCACCGATTTTCTCTATGTTTGACCTGTGAAGATGGGCGAGGTGTGGAACCCGGAGCGGTGCGATGGACCCGGACACCGGGAAGTTCCCCGCCGCCCCGGGTCAGACTTCAGTCCCGCATGGTGATCACCTGGGGATCGGAGCCCAACTCCCGGCTGGAGGAGCTCGCCCGAACGTTCGTCGAGACGCCGTTCACCCGGCGTACCTGGTCGGAGTTGCTCTTCCTGATGGCGAGCATGCCGATCGCGTTCATCGGCATCGCCTTCGTGGGTGTCACCATGGCGGCCGGCGTGGTGCTGGCCATCACCTTCATCGGCATCGCCCTCATCGGCGTGGCGGTGCGGGGGGCCCGAGGCATCGGGGGGATGCAGCGAAAGCTGGCCGGTGCGCTGCTCGACGAGGTCATCGACGAGCCGGCACCGTTCTCGCCACGACCGGGCTACCTCGGATGGCTGCAGTCTGCTCTCCGGGACCGGACGGGCTGGAAGGCGATGGCCTACCTGGCTCTCAAGGTGCCGTTGGCCCTCGTCGCCTTCTTGACCGCCTTCAGTCTGTGGTGGGATGCATTCAGGTGCCTCACCTATCCCGTCTGGGGATTGGGGCACCAGCACGGACCGGTTGAATGGGGAGCCGTCCAGGTCATCTTCCGGCCTGACTATCTCTCGCCCGGGAGCAGCGGTCCGTTGGTCGCTCTCGCCACCGTGACCACCGGAGCGATCTTCTTCTTCATCGCCCCGTGGCCGGTGCGGTTCTTCGACTACCTCGACCGGCTGCTCATGCGCACGCTTCTCGCCCCCGATGCCATGACGATCAGGCTTCGCAACCTCGAGCGGGCCAGGGCCCAGACCGTCGACGCTTCCGCCGCCACCCTCCGGAGGATCGAGCGGGATCTGCATGACGGCACCCAGGCACAGCTCGTCGCACTCGCGATGCGGCTCGGGATGGCCAAGGAGAAGCTCTCCGACCCGGACCATCTCGACATCGAGCAGGTCAGGGATCTGGTCAGCACCGCCCACAAGGGGGCCAAGGAAGCGATCGTCGAGTTGCGGGACCTCGCCCGGGGCATCCACCCACCGGCGCTCGATGTCGGGCTCGAAGGCGCTCTGGCCACGCTCGCGGCCCGGAGCACCGTCCCGACCGAGCTCGCCGTCACCATCGACGACCGACCGAGCCCGGCCATCGAAGCCATCGCTTATTTCTGCGTGGCAGAGCTGATGGCCAACGTCGCCCAGCACGCCTTCGCGTCTCGGGCAAGTGTCTCCTGTACCCAGCAGGGTCGCTGGCTGCGTCTGGTGGTCCGGGATGACGGCATCGGCGGGGCCCAAGCGGTCACGACCGGCTCCTCCTCGAGCGGGCTGAGCGGGCTGGCCGACCGGGTGCGGACCGTGGACGGAAACCTCGACGTCACGAGCCCCCCAAGGGGGCCCACGGTCGTGACCGTCGATCTCCCCTTCCGGGCCTAGCGGACACCGTGCCCCTCCGGGTCGCCATCGCTGAGGATTCGGTCATCCTCCGCGATGGGCTCGTCCAGCTGCTCCTCGACCGCGGCTTCGAAGTCACCGCCGCGGTTGCCGACGCCGAGGCGCTCCGGATCGCGATCGATCGGGAGCGACCGGACGTGGTGGTGGTCGACATCCGGATGCCACCGTCGTTCACCGACGAGGGGCTCCGGGCGGCGATCGGGCTCCGACGTCAACACCAGGGATTGGCCATCCTGATGTTCTCGCAGTACATCGAGACCCGCTATGCCGAAGAGCTGCTGGGCAACGATGCCGCCGGCATCGGCTACCTCCTGAAGGACCGCGTGGCCGAGGTGAGCCAGTTCGTCGAGGCCCTGGAGCGCGTGGCCTCCGGGGGAACGGCCCTGGACCCCGAAGTCGTCACCCAGCTCATGGGTGCCTCACGGCAGCGGGACTCGATGTCCGTGCTGACGACCCGAGAGAGGGACGTCCTCTCCCTCATGGCGGAAGGGCGGACCAATACGGCCATCGCCGACTCCCTCTGCGTCTCCGAGGGAGCGGTCGAGAAACACGTGACCAACATCTTCTCCAAGCTCGATCTCCCCGTCTCGCAGTCCGACCACCGACGGGTCCTCGCCGTACTCCGCTACCTCGAGACATGACCACCCAGGTCTGGACTGATCGAAGGGTCGGGACCTCGCCATTGCCGAAGGCCACCGGTCGCCCCCGAACGGGGGATTTCCCCACCCCGAATCACCCGCTAGCCGCATTCCTTCTGCGAATTGGCTGTCGTACTCTGGGTTCGTGCTCCCAACCTGTGGTACCCGATGACCCTCACCATGTCCACAGCGACGGAAGGCCGCGGTGATTCGGAAAACCAGTGGGCCGTCGAGACCCACGGGCTCACCAAGCGGTTCGGCGAGAACATCGCGGTGAACGATGTCGAGCTCCTGGTCCCTCGAGGCTGCGCATTCGGCTACCTGGGACCCAATGGTGCAGGGAAGACAACCCTCATCCGCGTCCTGCTCGGCCTGGCCCATGCCGACGGCGGCACCATGAAACTGCTCGGCCACTCCGTTCCCCGGCACCGCGCCGCCGCCCTGGCCCGGGTCGGGGCGATCGTCGACGAGCCGCGGTTCCACGGGCATCTGACCGGTAGGCAGAACCTCCAGATCCTGGCAGCGGCCCGGGAGCCCGAAGCCAAGCAACGGATCGGACCCTCCCTCGAGCGGGTCGGGATACTGCACCGGGCTGACGACAAGGTCTCGAAGTATTCGATGGGCATGCGGCAACGTCTCGGCGTGGCGGCCTGCCTGATCGGAGACCCGGAGCTCCTGATCCTGGACGAACCGATGAACGGGCTCGACCCGGCCGGGATGCAGGACATGCGCGACATGATCCTCTCGCTCGTGGCCGAGGGTCGTACGGTCGTGCTCTCCTCCCACCTGCTGGACGAGGTCGAGAGGACCTGTGACGCGGTGGCCATCGTGGACCGGGGGAAGGTCATCCGCCAGGGCGCCATCACCGACCTGCTGGCCGGGTCGTCCTTCGTCGTGGAAGTCGAATGCTCCGACCCGTCTCGCGCCGGTGAACTGCTCAAGGGCACGGCCATCGGTGGGCGCGTCGAGATCGGGCCTATCAACCTGGGGATCACACTGCCGGCGGGCACGGGGCGCGACGTCATCGCCGAGATCAACCGTGTCCTGGTGGGAGGCGGCATTTCGGTCTACCGGCTCCAGGAGGTGCAGACCTCACTCGAGTCGTGGTTCCTGCAGGTCACCAGCCGATTGGGGGCGCCCGAATGACCACGACGTCCGATGTGATGACCTCGGCGCCGGTCCCGATCCCCCCCGGCCACGCTCCGGACCACCGGGGTTCGTGGATCCCGACCGGTGGGATGATCGCCACCCGGTTCATGGAGTTGCGGAAGCGGCGGGGCCTCATGGCGGCCCTGATCTTTGTCACCATCGTCCTCCCGAGCATCTTCCTCATCATCCGCCTCCTGGCCCACGCCATTGCACCGAAGTCCTTCGGACCGGCCGGCGGGTCGGACATCTTCAACGCCCTTGTGGCCGGAGTGCTCTATGTCTTCGGCTTCATCGTGGCCGCCACCTTGGGCTGCACGGCCGGATCTGTCGACCTCACCGAGGGAATGTTCCGCCATCTGGTGGTGACCGGCCGTTCGCGGTTGGCGCTCTACCTGGCGCGGATACCGGCGGGCCTGGCCATCGTGGTTTCGATGGTGGCCGTCGGGTTCACCATCGTCTGTGCAGTGTGCGTGTTCGCCGCACCAACCCAGGTCAGCTATGGCGGCGTCAACGTGCCCGCCGGACTCTCCGAGGCCGGCCTTCAGCACTGGGCTGCGGACAACGCGAACGAGGTGCTCTGCAACTTCCCGCTCCGCCTCGGGCCCAACGGCCCCGGGCCCAACAGCAACCTCCTCAACGTCGCCAACAACATGCCGTGCAATGGCCCAGGGGGAGGGCCCGGGGGCGGGCCCGCTTTCAGCAAGGGCGCGCCCGGATCCGGCGTGACCACTACGCCGACACCGGCGATGGTCAGGGCGGCGGCAGTACAGATCGCCAAACTGGACTACTCGGCCTACTCCAAGATCTTCCTCTCCCCCTCGGTCGGGCTCATGGTCCGTACGGGCCTCTGGATCGAGCTCGAGGTCGTCGTGGGCTTCATCGTCGGGCTCGGGCTGGGATCGCTGCTCGGACAGCGGACCGTCGCTGTGATCCTGATGATCGTGCTCGAGATCGTCCTCACCCCGATCTTGTCGCGGGCCAACATCCCCCACATGATCAATCTTCAGCGCTCGGTCGTCGGGTTGGCCGTGGCGCATCTCGAACCGTCGGGTCTCGGTTTCGTCTTCGGAGGCGGAGGGGGGCCCAACGGCGGCCAGGGCACGTCCCTGCTGGTGCCGGAGTCGAGGACAGCGGCCGTCTTCGTCATCATCGCCTGGCTGGTCGGGTGGACGGCTCTCGGTGCCTGGCGAATGGTGAAACGGGACGCCTGAGCGCGGTCAGCGATTGGTGCCTTGATACTCGTCGACGGTGACGAGGCCGCCCCATTCGGTCTCCGGTCCTTTCGGACGTGCTCCAGTGATGGAGACGTGAGTCATGAAGAGCTTCCGAGGCCAAGATTGTTGCGATGAGACGGCCGAATGCTGAGATCCTCTGAGGATCAAGAGGGGGAATATGGACGACATCGAAGCGATCAAGCAGCTGAAGGCCCGTTATTTCCGGACGATGGACACCAAGGACTGGTCGGGCATGCGACAGGTCTTCACCGACGACGTCATCATGGACACGACCGCCGCGGGCGGCGGCATCGTCGCCGGCGCCGATGAGTTCCTTGCCTTCCTGCAGCCGACCCTGCAGGAGACCATCACCGTCCACCACGGGCACATGCCGGAGATCGAGATCTCCTCGTCCTCGACCGCCAAGGGCATCTGGGCGCTCCAGGACACCATCGTCTGGCCAGACGGTACCCGTATGCAGGGCTACGGGCACTACCACGAGACGTATGAGCAGGTAGCGGGCGAGTGGAAGATCAAGTCCTCGACACTGACCCGCCTGCACGTCGACTTCACGAGGCCGGCATCCTGAGGAGAGGCGGTTATCCGAGGCTGGGAGAGCCGAGATCTGGGACTCGATCCAACGTCCGTACTTCGATGTCGTCCATGCGGACGAACAGGTCGGCCAGCACGTCGACCAGGACCGCTCTCTCCATCACCAGCTGCCCCTCATGCCAGGCCAGGCAGAGCTCGCTCAGGGTGCCGATCTGCGCGTAGGCGACGAGGCGGGCACGAAAGTCCTCCTGGGGGTCGGAGCCGGGAGGCGCCATCCCCGCCACGGCGACATCGATGATCTGGTATCGAAAGGGGCTGAGCGCGCCGCCGTGGGTCTCGGCAAGTAGCACCCGCGCAAGGCAGTGGTCATCCACCAGCGCGCCGACGAACGCAGCAAGCCACCGTTGTGGTGGCCCGCTGGGAACTGAGGGCCGGAACGGATCGACACGCTCCGACATCACAGCGATGGCATGGTCGACCACCGCGCTCTGAAGCTCGGCGAGAGAGGCGAAGCTCTCGTAGAAGTACCTCTTGGTGAGCCCGGCGGCGAGACACACCCGGCCGACGCCGAGAGCAGCGGCGCCCTCGGTTCCGCTGATCTCGTAGGCGGCCTCGACCACGCGGTTGCGCCGGTCGATGCGCCGGTCATCCGCGCTGATCCCCTTGAAGGGCATCGTCACCTGGTATTGCACGTCGCCCACCCTAGTTGACACTGTCCGGTTTCAAAGCCTACGGTCCCTGCTACCAAGTGGTGCCAGCCAGGGAGGTCTGCCGTCGTGTCCTTGACGCCTGTCGACGATCGATTGGATCTGAGCGATCCCGACCTGCTGGCGGATCACCTGCCCCTTGACGAATTCGCCTGGCTGCGCCGGAACCAACCGGTCCGGTGGAACCCCCAAAGCGCCTCCGGCGCCTACGGCGACGGCGGGTTCTGGGCGGTCACCCGTCATGCTGACGTGACGGCGGTCAACCGGAATCCGGGGTGGTCGGTGGAGACCAATTCCGCCTTCGTCCGCCGGCTCGACGAGTCCGACCCCACGGGCGAATCCACAAAGAACCTCCTGCTGTGCATGGACCAACCCCGCCATACCCGGGTACGACGGGTGGGAAACCGCTGCTTCACGCCTCGCGCCCTGGCAGGCCTCGAGGACGATCTGCGCGAACGAGCTCAACGGATCATCTGGACGGCCAAGCGCGAGGGCACGGGCGACTTCGTGATCGACATCGCCCGTCATCTGCCGTTGCAGGCCATCGCCGGCCTCATGGGCATCCCCGACTCCGATCGCCAGCGGCTCTTCCACTGGAGCGACCAGATGGCGGGCAGCGAAGACCCCGAGTACGCCACCACCGACCTCTCGGGCGTCGTCGAGATGTTCGCCTACGCCCACTCCCTGGCCGAGGTCCGGGTCGAGCATGACCTCGGGGATGTCACCAGCCGGCTCGTCCAACCCGACGCCGACGGCCAGTTCCTGAGCAGCGAGGAGTTTGCCTTCTTCTTCATGATCCTCGCGGTCGCAGGCAACGAGACCACCCGGCAGGCGATCACCCACGGCACGTTGGCCTTTCTGGAGAATCCGGACCAGTGGGAACGGTGGCGGTCAGAGCGTCCCGTCACCGCGGTCGACGAGATCCTGCGCTGGGCCTCGCCCGCCGTGGTTCTCCAGCGCACGGCCACCGAGGACGTCGAAGTCGCCGGCCAGCTCGTGCGTCAGGGCGAGCGAGTGGCCCTCTACTTCGCCTCGGCAAACTTCGACGAGGAGGCGTTCGACGATCCGGAGCGCTTCGACATCGGCCGCGCCCCGAACCCCCACGTCACCTTCGGCGCCGGCGGCCCCCACTTCTGCATCGGGGCCAACCTCTCCCGACTCGAGCTGAGGGTGATGTTCGACGTGATCGCCAACGAGCTGACCGATATGAAGTTGACGGGCCGACCGTCGCGCCTGCGTTCCTCGTGGCTCAACGGCATCAAACACCTGCCGGTCGATTACGGGATCTCCCGATGACGACGGCAGCGGCGTGGATCGTCACCCGTCTGGGTGCGCCCACCGACGCGCTCGAGATCCAGACGGTGGAGGTCGGTGAGCCGGGCGTCAATCAGGTGCGTATCGCCGCGGAGGCGTTCTGCCTCGACTTCAACGACATCGACACCATCCGGGGTCGCTACGGGTTGTTGAAGTTCGACCCCCCCTTCGTCATCGGCATGGCCGCCGCGGGCACGGTCGAGGCCGTCGGGCAGGGGTGTGAGGCCCTGCTCGGCCGACGCGTCGTCGGTACGACCGCGGGCGTGCAGGGTGGGTACGCGTCTGTGGCCCTGCTCGACGGCGCCACGACCCAGCAGATCCCCACGTGGCTGAGCACGGCCGAGGCGATGGCCATGTACTTCCCCTACCAGGTGAGCTACCTCGCCCTGCGCGTCCGGGGACGGGTATGCCCCGGTGACGTCGTCATCGTCCACGCCGCCGCAGGTGGTGTCGGGTCGGCCGCCGTCCAGCTGGCCAAGGCCTTTGGGGCCACGGTGATCGCCACCGCGGGCACCGACGAGAAGGTCGAATTCTGCCTGTCGCTGGGCGCCGACTACGCCGTGAACTACCGCAGCGGCGACTTCGTCGCCTTCGTCGACGACGTCACCAACGGGCGTGGAGTGGACGTGGCGTTCGACACCGTGGGTGGCGCGGTGACGACGGACACCTTCCGGGCCATGGCGTTCAACGGCCGTCACCTCATCATCGGGTTCGCCTCCGGGATCGAAGACGAAGTGCGTCCCCTCCCCATCCAGCCCAGCATCTACGGGAACTTCGACCTGGTGGGAATCTGCTTTGCCTACGTCGACTCGCCGCGGCCGGCCCGTCCGTTCGGCATGAACTTCGTGTCCACCGCCCAGGGCATCGACATCTGGAACCGCATCCTGCACCTCACCCGGGCCGGAACGATCCGCCCGGTGATCGGCCGGCAGATCGAGTTCGCGGAGGTCCCCACCGCACTCGAGGACCTCGAACAGCGGGCGACGATCGGCCGCATCGTGGTGCGCACTCCCCAGGACGGCGGCACGCCGTAGTCATCCGCCCAGGTAGCTGGCCGACAGGGCCTCCTCCATCTCCGCCGGGGAGCCCTGGTGGGCGATGATTCCCTGCAGCATCACGCCCGCCACGTCGGCGATCGGCAGGGCGGTACGGGCGAACTGCTCCACCAACAGGATCGACAAGCCCCCCGACGCCAGCTCGCGGACCTTGTCGTACAGCTGGCCCACCACGATCGGAGCCAGCCCCAGGGAGAGCTCGTCGAGCAGGAGGAGCTTCGGATCGGTCGCGAAGGCCCGTGCCAGGGCGAGCATCTGTTGCTCCCCTCCCGAGAGCGTGCCGGCCAACTGCTTGCGCCGGGAGCTGAGCTGCGGGAACTGGGCGAAGGTGACGTCCTCGATGCGGTCCATCGGCACCCCGACCTGGGTGGCCATGAGGAGGTTCTCCCGGACGCTGAGGTTCGGGAAGATCCCCCGGCCTTCGGGCACCGTGCAGATCCCCCGCCGCGCCCTGCCGTCTGCGGAGACGCCGGTCACCGCACTGTCATCGAAGCGGACCTCGCCGCTGCTCGGGGCAAGGGTGCCGGCGCACACGTTGAGCAGGGTGGTCTTGCCGCCGCCGTTGGGCCCGAGGAGGGCGACCACCGACCCGGCTGAGACCTCGAGGCTCACCCCGTGCACGACCTCGATCGGCCCGTAGCCGGCCCGGATGTCACGCAGCTCGAAGATGGGCTCGCTCACGGCGCACCCAGGTAGGCGTTGACGACGGCCGGATCGCTCTTGACCTGCTCGGGCGGTCCACTGGCGATGATCTCGCCGTAGTCGAGGACGTGGATCAGTTCGCAGGTGTCCATCACCAGGCCGACGTCGTGCTCGACGAGGCAGATGGCCAGGTCCCGATCGTCGACCAGCTGGCGGAGGAGCCGCCCGAACGCCAACGTCTCCTCTTCGGTCTGTCCCGAGGCAGGTTCGTCGAGCAGGAGCACCCTGGGCTGGGTCATGAGGGCCCGCGCCACCTCCACCACCCGGGCCCGGGCCGTCGGCAGCTCGCTCACCTCACGCTCGGCCACGTCGCCCAGACCCACGAGCTCGATGGCCCGCTCGGTCTCGGCGGCCACATCGATCCGGGCCCGCCGCCCCCACGTGTTGCGGATCTCACCGGCGACCCGGATGTTGTCCCGCACCGTCAGCGAGGTGAAGAGCTCGAGCCGCTGGTAGGTGCGGGACAGGCCCCGGCGGGCCCGGGCGGCCGGCCCGGCTCTGGTGACGTCGTGCCCCTCGATCATCACCCGCCCGGACTTGGGCTCCAGCAGCCCGCTGACCACGTTGAACAGGGTGGTCTTGCCGGCCCCGTTGGGTCCGATGAGGCCGGTCACCCCACCGGCGGTCACCGAAAGGGACACGTCGACCAACACCTGGGCGCCCCCGAAGGCCATGCACACACCCTCGACCTCAAGAGCGGGCATCGGCCACGCCCTCCACCGCAATCACGCCGTCGACCGTCACCGCTACCGTTGCCGGTCGGTCCCGGGGAGCCGGGGTGGGATCGGGAACGGCACGAAAGACATCGGGCCGCACCGCCCGGCCGATCGCCGGCGTGGCGAGGGCGATGACCACCGTGGCCAGCACCAGCCACCAGTTGCCCATGACCTTGGTCAAGACGAGGAGGTAGGCCACGACTTCGGCGGTCACCCCGAGCGCGAGCACCCCCTTGACCCGCCACAGTGGTCGGTAGCTGGCCACGATCTGGGGCACCGCGCCGCTGGGGTTGCGACCCAGGCTGACGCCGATGAGGGCCGGGGCCACCAGGGACAGGTTGGTCAAGACGTTCCAGAACCCCCCCCCGCCGCGGTCCGTGCTCAAGTTCGTGAACGTACTGGTGAGGGCCGTGAACGCCGTCCCGGCCAGGACCCCACCCATGAGGGCGCCGGCGATGTTGCCGATGCCGCCCACGACGGTCAGCATCACGAGGGCCAGGCTGATGAAGATGATGTAGCTGTTGGAGGTGACGCTGACCGAGGCAGCGGAGAGCAGCACCCCGCCGATGCCGGCGATGGCCGCCGAGAGCATGAAGACGGACAGCTTGAGTTTGACCAGGTTCTGACCCAGGGTGGCCGCAGCCGCCGGACTGTCCTTCATGGCCGTGAGGCGCCGCCCGTAACTGCTGCGGCGCAGAGCCACGAGACCGATGCCGACGAGGACGAAGATGCAGACCGAGGTGGTGAGGAACGTCTTCGTCGAACTGAGGTCGATCGGCCCGAGCTTGGGCGGGGGGATCTGGAGCGCGCCGTTGGGGAAAATCGAGAAGTGCTGGTGGAAGACGGGCAGGATGTGTGGCGCGATGTCGGCGAGGATCATGTCGGAGACGAAGACGCCGAAGGCGAGGGTGGCCAGGGCGAGGTAGAGGCCGCGCAGGCGCAGAGCGGGCAGGGCGATGAGCCCGCCGACGAGGGCGGTCACCGCCACCCCGAGCAGCAGGCCCCAGAGCGTGATGCGCTGGGTCAGCCCGGTGCCCGAGAGACCGAGGTGGAACACGATGATGGTGGCGATGGCCCCGAAGGAGACCGGCGCCAGGTTGATCTCCCCGGCATAGCCGGTGAGAAGGGTGAGCGACAGGGCGATGATGGCGTAGGTGATGCCGACCGTGAGGGCCCCCATGTCGTTGGTGCCCATGACCTGCTCCATGGCCAGGACGACGAGCAGCAGAATGCCGCCCCAGGTCACCGCCGACTTCATGGTGGGGACAGTGAACCGCTCCCGCGTGCGCAGCAGCACGGCACCCCGCAGCCGATCCTGTGGCAGCACCAACAGGACGACGAAGAGCACGATCATGGGCAGAGCGATGCGGAAGTTCGAGGCCCAGGACCACGAGCTCGGGAAGTAGCCCAGCACGTACGTCGTCGCAAGGCCGAGGACGAGAGCGCCGATGAAGGTCCGCCAGATGCTGCGGAGCCGACCGAACATGGCGGCGGCGATCGAGTCGAGCACGAGCAGGGTCAGCACGTGGACGTCGAGCGTGCCGCCGCTGATGGGGGTGATGAGGATGCCGGCCACGGCGGCCAGCGCGCCTCCGAGTGCCCATGAGAAGGCGGCCAGCCGTTCGGGCCGCCCGCCGTTGAGCTGAAGGAGCGCCGGGTTGTCGACGACCGCCCGCATGGCCACCCCGGTGCGGGTGCTGCTGAACAGCATGCGGATGCCGATAGCGATCAGCACCCCGCAGCCGAGGGCGATCGCCTCGTGATCCGTCACGTAGACCCCGAGGAACTTGAATTTTGCCGCGTTGCCGAAGAACAGGTCTTCGGTGCGGGGCACGCCGGGATTCCAGATCCACTGGGCCAGCGCGATCAACCCCAGCGTGATGCCGATGGTGACCACGATCTTGGTCACATCCGCCGTCTCCCGCAGACCCCGCATGATGCCGATGTAGAGGACCATGCCCAGCAGCGGCGCCAGCACCGCGATCACGGCGAAGAGCGCGAGCGGAGCCGGCCAGTTCCAGCCGAAGCGCAGCTGCCAGTAGGTGAACGCGGCCAGCATGGCCATGGCACCCTGCGCGAAGTTGAAGATGCCCGAGGTCGTATACGTGAGGACGAGTCCCGACGCGGCGATCCCGTAGACCGCGCCGGTGACCAGGCCGAGGATCGTGTACTCGAGGAACAGGTGCATGGCCGTTGCTCCGGTCGCCCGCTCAGGTCACACTTCGGGCGAGCCGACGCGCTGGGTGCTCACCCCTGGGGCTTGATGACCGTAGAGGTCGCGTACTGGGTCGCGTAGCCTTCGGCGTTGAGGGGGGTCCCGATGATGGACGCCCCGGAGTTCGCGACCACGTACTTCGGCGAGCAGCCGAAGGTCCCGAGCGTCGTCGGGTAGGCCTGGACCCACTTGGTACCGTCGAGCTTCATCAGGAGCCCACAATTCGGCGGGAGGTTCTTGGCGGGGTTCCCCGAAGCGTTCAGCCCTCCGCCCGTCCACGACGTGACCTTGGCGAGATGGTTGACCATGCACTGGCGGGTCAGGGTCGAGCCGCACGCCTTGGCCTCCGTTGCCCACAAGAGGAACGAGGACGTGGCCTGCTCCCCCAGCTGTGACGTGAGGCCGCCGTACTGCTTCAAGATGGAGAGGTACTGGGCGACGGCCGGGACGACCTTGGCCGCTTCGAGTGGCTCGTAGGAGATACGGACGTAGACGTTGTTGCCCAGCCCGGCGGTGTTCCACTGCGCGAAGCCCTCCGTATAGGCGCCGGAGTCCATCACCCAGATCGGGTTGTAGCCGAGCTGGTTCTCCGATTCGAGGGCGCCGTAGAGGGTCGGCCCCGGGGTGGCGTTGTTGAAGAGAATCTGGGCCCCGCAGCTCTGGAGCTTCTGCACGAACGGCGTGTAGTTGGCCTCGCCGTTGTAGTTGACGTTGACCGAGCAGTTCGGGATGAACTTCCAGCCGGTCTCGGTGTAGGCCTGCACGGCCTTGGCCGTCGATTGTTCCTCGGTGGAGAGGGTGGAGTCGTACACGCCCGCCTTCTGGGTCTTGCTGCCGAAGAGCGTCTGGGCCTGGTAGGCCGACGAAACCGGGCTGTAGTTTGCCGGGTTCGGCGACGCCTGGTACATCTCGTAGGCGTTGGCAAAGACCGAGGCGACGCTGAAGCCGGGCACTGCGACCAGGTTGCAGCCGAGGCGGGTCTGCTCCGCCAGGCCGTCGAGCGCGAAGCCCTCGCCGACCAGCATGAAGTCGGTCTTGCAGGCCTGGGTCATCACGCTTCCGACGTTGGTGACGGCGGCGTCGTAGTAGTCACCGACGATCTTGCGCCCGTTGATACCCCCCTGGGCGTTGCACCAGGCGATCATGGCCTTCACCGCGTCGCCCATTTCCTGGTCGAGGCCGGGGAGGCCGGCGAAGCCCCGGTCGTCGCCGTACGCGATGTTGATGGTGGAGTTGGTGACCCCCTGGTCGGTGGCTCCGGTGGCGCTGCCCTTGCTGCAGGGTGGAGGCAGTGTCCCGAATGAGGCGGAGGTCGTCGTGCTCGCGGTGCTCGTGGTGCTCGCAGTGCCCCCGCTCGAACAGGAGGCGAGGAGCAGCGCCCCGGCCACCGTAAGCGCCGTGACCTCTACCGCCCGCAGGCCGGTGATCCTCTTCATAGCTACATCCCCCTGTCTGCAGGACCGAACCCTCACTTGGGTCCTCTCCCGGACAACCCGTGGAATCGTAGAACCGGTTCCTGTTTTCGGGCATATTAGCAACCCGGCGCCCGAAAAACCCTGTCCGTGTGATAGCCCGCGACCCGGCTGTCCGGCAGTGGGCTCCTCACACGTCCCGTGGACCCCCACGCGGTACCTGCGGCCTCGATGCCGTAGCGCTCGATGTACGCCTTGAACTCCGCCTCCAGGTCTGCGTAGGTCCAACCGAAGTCGGCGGGATCGTAGCGATGGCGGCCGAAAGCGTCCTGGGGTCGATGGTCGAGGAAGGCAGGGCCCGCATGAAGGACGTGACCAGCCGCAATGGACCACTGGAATCGGGTTATGAGACCCATGCCGGCCGTCTCTGGGGGTTTCAGGGGTTTGCCACAGACCTGCCGAGTGAGGACCTGAGCAGGGAAAATAGGCGTCCACCTACGTGGTCAGGGAACCCTCCGACGTTATCATCCGTGTTCGTGGAGAAAAGGTGGGATTGACTGCTTCGGTTCGGGAGGAATGAGCGCGCAGCCAAACGTCGGGCAGTTCTTTTCATGATTGCCAATCTGGAGATTGCGACGCCGGCACAACATCCAAGCGAAGAGCCCGTACCGCATGGCGGGCGCGCTTTTGTTCGTTATCGCGTTGACTGCTGCGGCGTGCGCACTTGTATGAGCAATCGAGATGAGGGCGCGACATGAGAGCTTGGCGGGTTCATGAATTCGGTGCACCGACCGACGTGCTTCGGTTCGACGAGGTCAATGCACCTGAGCCCGGACCGGGCGAAGTCCAGATCGCGGTAGAGGCGATCACAATCAATTTCAACGACATCGACGGAATCCGCGGCCGATACCGGACGGTGCGAGTCGAGCCGCCGTACATACCCGGCATGGAGGTTCTCGGCCGCGTGCGTGCGGCGGGCGAGGGGGGTGGGGCGCTGATCGGAACGCGCGTCTGCGCGATTCCTGCCGGTGCCTTCGGCGGGTACGCGGAAGTTGCGGTTGCACCTGTCGCGATGACCTTCGCGATGCCCGACGACATGGATACCGCAACCGCAGCGTCGGTCTACATGCCGTTCCATGTCGCATCTCTCGCACTCTACGAACGTGCCCACCTCTCCGCCGACGACACCGTGCTGGTGCACGCCTCTGCTGGGGGTGCGGGGTCGGCCGCCGTGCAACTCGCTCGCGCACGCGGTGCCCGAGTGATAGCGACTGCAGGGGGCCCTCACAAGCTCAGGTTCGCTACCGAACTCGGCGCTGACGTCGCAATCGATTATCGCAATGATGATTTCGTCGCGCGAGTCCTCGACGCCACCGGTGGGCGTGGCGTCGACGTTGCCTTCGACGGCATCGGTGGAGCGACGACCGTTGAAACGTTTCGGTGCATGGCCTTCGGAGGCCGACATCTGCTCGTCGGCTTCGCGTCGGGGATCGAGGCCGAAGACGAAGGCATCGTGCCGCGACCAGTGTTGTTCGGCAACTTTTCGCTTGTAGGCGTCTGCCACGCTTACACGGAGGATGCGCTCGAATTCAAACGTGCGACCGGATTGAACTTCCCGTCGCACGCTGACGGTGTGCGGCTCCACGAGGACCTCTTGGGATTGATCGCGGCCGGCACAATTCGTCCGATTGCTGGTTCGACTTCCTCATTTTCGGCGCTGCCCGAGATCGTAGGAGCGATGGAGTCGCGTGCGACGATGGGTCGCAACGTGGTGATCGTCGATTGACGGTACCCGAGGTGGACTGGCACTCGATCTAGACATCCCGAGGTTGCTGAAGATTGAGTCCATGGCTCTATCAGCGATCCCAGCAGACCTCAGCTATCAGTTCGCTCCAAGGGGACGAACTGGAAGACAGGAGAACGCTGGCGACGTTCTGGGCTGGCACGACAGCTGGTCCAGAGGATTCCATACGGCGACCAATGGTGCGAGTTGTAGGACATTTCGCAGGACAGTGTTCCCTATGGTGGTGGCTTGGCCACCCCGCCGAACCCGAACGGCACTCCTACCTACTGCGGGCATGTATCATCGTCGATCGCGTCTCAGTGGCCGAAACCTAACGGTCGAGAATTAGGACAGGAACGACCAATAAGACGCGAAACTCCAGCTGGAGGGATGCGAGAGCGGACGAATCGGACGGTCTCGAAAACCGTTGTGTCGCAAGGCACCGTGGGTTCGAATCCCACTCCCTCCGCCAAAAAAGTGTCTCACCCAAACCCACCCCCTTCGGTGCCAACTCAGTCGATCAGTGCCGATGGCCGTTCCACAGTCGGGTACGGCTGACGGTCAATCGGGCGGTCTCAGGCTTGATCAGCGGCGCCCGCTGAATCTCCAAACCGGTCGCGCCGAGCCTGTCCGGCTCCTACGGCCCGAAACTGATCGGAATCCTGACCGACGCGGCCGGCGCCGTTGAGCTGGCATTGTTCACCACGATCAAACACTTCGGGTGCACCGCGTCGCAGGTACCTGTCCCTACCGTTCCAGTGACCATCTGCAGCTGGACCGACCCGTGCCCGGTGGGATCTGGGGTAAGGATCTTGGCGCCAGAGAAATCGCACGCCGAGGAACTGTTCGACTGCACCACACTCGGTGCGCACTCCAGGATGTTGACCACCGCTCCGGGGGTGTAGCCGCTCCAGTGGACCGTCACCCTCTGTCCGTTCACCAGGTTGCCAGTTGGCGTCACAGACGCGTGCAGATGGAGTGTCGGCATCGGCGGCAGTGGGATCGTGGCAGCCGACCCGACCTGCGGAACGAACCGGACCGTTGTCACTCCAGTGTGGGCGTCGCCGGAGATTCGGGCTATCGCCGCGTGGTCGCCCCGGAGATAGGCCGCAAAGAAATCGGTGGTGGTGCGCAGCACGCTCGCGGACGACGACGCTGAGAAGGCCGCAGCAGACTCGTGACCACCTCCGTGGATGGTGAGGAGGCCCTTGGGTCCCCGGGCGGCGTTGAACATTTCGATGGCCAGGGGGTACGGGAGCAACTCGTCAGCCGTGCCGTGTACGAGCAGGAGGGGTGGAGCAGTGGTCATTCCATAGGTACCGCCCGAGAACGGAACCTCGTCGCCCGCCATCACCACCGCTGCCTTGACTCGCTGGTCCTTGCAGCAGGTGTTGGCGATGAGACCGAGGGTGGTGATCGCTCCATTCGAGTGGCCTGCAGCTCCCAGTTCATCGGGATTCACGAGACCGCTGAGGGTGCTGTTCGGATGCGCTGAGGCATCAACGACCGAGGTCGTGACAAAGCTCATATCCGCAGGCTGATTGACCACGTCACCGGCGTCAGGGCCGCCCGGTGTGTGGTCGTTCGTGAGGGGGAACTGCGGTGCCGCCACCACGAATCCCGCCGCCGCCCAATAGCTCAGGAGTTTCTCGTACAGAAGCGGTTCGGATCCGAGCCCGTGGGCAAACACGATGAGCGGGTAAGGACCGTGGCTTCTGTCCGGCGCGACGCCGATTCCAGGAGGGCGGGACGAGGGTGGTCCTGCGGCTGGGTAGAAGATCGTAGTTACGAGGGTTCGCGACGGCTCTTGCGGGCGGGGGCCCCACGCCACAGTGGGTCTCTGGGTGTCGACGAGGGTCTCGGTCAGGATGCCGACCCCATGCGTCGTCTGTGTCGCCGGTGTCCGTGAGGAGGCCGTCGAGCACGCTGCCACCAAGATGCCGACGATGACGACGATCCCTATTTCGATCCGCCGCCGCTTCACGACGCAAGCATCCAGGGAGCCCCTGAACTTGTCAAGTATCAGGTGCCCTGCCTCCGCAGCTCATCTCGAACGGTCGTCTTCCCGTTCCCGATCTGCCGGTGATCCAGACAAGAATCGCGTCGGGAGGTCCCACTGTCACCGTCGCCCGTAGGCCGCTGGCGGCACTTGGAGCTCTTGCAGGCGTTGTCTTGGGAACGGCGGCCACCGAGATCTAAGCCTCTGCACGGCATTGGAATACACACATCTCCCCACCAGTGATGGGTGGCGCTTTTGCCGTCGCAATCGCCGTGGGAGCGGCGGCCGGCCTGTATCCATCGATCCGAGCTGCCCGACTCTCACCCAGCGAGGCATTGCGTACGGTCTGAGTCGCCTCCTACCTGTGGGCGACCCACCGGTGCAGAACACGCCGACCTCGCTGACGGTGCACCCCAAAGAGGAGCCCGTTCCCAGCCGGAGCACCGCAGAGAGGCCGTGGTCCGCTCAAGGCACGCACAGGGAATGCCGATGCCTGCTCATGGTGGCCGAACCGACCCACGGGTGGCCGACACCCACTGCCGAGGAGCTCGCGCTGCGCTCCAAGTATCGCTGCGCGCTGTGCCACAAGCACTGTCCGATACCGTGCCGGTTCACCGCGTCAGAGTACCGACAGCTGGTCGAGGCGACCCTCCGGACCGGCCACGAGTCGACCGACTAGCGGCCGGGCACTCGACACCCGACGAGGGACCACCGATGGATGGGATCAGCGGTCGTCCGATCGAGCCAACCCTGAGATCGGGACTGGCGCCCTCAGGACGTCGTCCCCCGGCTCCCTCGAGAGCAACGCTTCGATCGCACTGGCTTCCACCGGCCGCGAGAAGATGAACCCCTGACCGCTGTCGCAGTTCTCGCCCCGGAGGCCTTCCAGCTGTGACTGCTTCTCGATACCCTCTGCCAGGGTCACCAGTCCAAGCGTGCGCCCCAACTCGACGAGCGTGTGGATCAGCGCGGTCCCGTCAGCAGAGCCGTCCATCTCCGACACGAACGACCGGTCGATCTTGAGCACGTCCACAGGGAATTGGCGTAGGTAGGCGAGGGACGAGTAACCGGTACCGAAGTCGTCGATGGCGATCATCACGCCGAGCCCCTTGAGCCGATTGAGCCGTGACACCGTCGCGTTGGCGTCCTTCATGAGTGTCGACTCGGTCACTTCGATGATGAGCGAGCTCGGTTCGATGTCGTGTTCCTCGAGAGCGCTTCGCACGTCCTCCACCAGCTGATCGGACTCGAGCTGCCGCATCGAGACGTTGACCGACATCGTCGTCCGGAAGCCCCGTTCGCGCCACCTGGCCGCCTGACGGCACGCCTCGTCGAGCACCCAACGGCCGACGTCGACGATCAATCCGCTGTCCTCGAGGACCGGGATGAACTTGTCGGGGGTGATGATGCCCTTGGTGGGATGTTGCCACCGGAGCAGCGCCTCGACGCCGCTTACCTTGACGTACTCTAGGTCGAAAATAGGCTGGTAGAGGAGGAAGAACTCGTCGTTGGCGAACGCCGCGGCCAGATCGGACTTGAGCTCGAGTCGGTCGTGTGCGGCCGACTGCATGGCCGGCTCGAAGACCACCCACCGATTCCGCCCCGCCGCCTTCGAGCGGTAGAGAGCGATGTCCGCGTCGCGCAGCAGCTCCCGAGCGGACGATCGATCCCCAGTTGCAATACCGATGCTCGCGGTGATGCTGATCGGAATCTCCTCGAATCCCTCGACCAGGAACGGCGCCTCGAGCACCTGGTGGATGCGTTCGGCGACCAGCTCCGGTCCGGCCGCCAGCGAGAGGCCCTCGGCCAGCACGACGAACTCATCACCGCCCATCCGCCCGACGGTGTCGCTCGCCCGGAGCAGGCCGAGCAACCGGTCCGCCGCCGCCTGGAGGACTTTGTCCCCTGCCTCGTGACCCAACGAGTCGTTGGCGTCCTTGAAGTTGTCGAGATCGATGAAGTAGACAGCGACGGGTTCACAGGTCCGGCGCGCCCGGACCAACATCTGGTCGGCACGGTCCAGGATCAGCTGCCGATTGGCCAGACCGGTCAAGGGATCGTGGAGCGCCCGGTGCGCGAGAAGGGCTTCGAATTCCTTACGCTCGGTGATGTTTCGAATATTCGCGACATAGCCGGAGACCGAGGCACGATCCAGCTGGTTGGAGACGACGGCCTCGACGTCACACCATGTCCCATCGTGTCGTTGCATCCGGAACTGGACCAGCGTAGTGACCGCCTCCACCTGGAGCTGCGAGCCGAGACGATGCGTCACCCGTTCGCGGTCATCGGGATGGACGGTGTCGGTGGCGCGGATGCCGACGAGGTCCCCGGGCTGGAGGCCCAGCAGGTCGACGATCGCCGGAGAGACATAGGAGATCTCCCCCGATCCCCCGATGACCAGCGTGACGTCGGACGAGTTCTGGACGAGCGAGCGATAGCGATCCTCACTCAGGCGAACCGCTGCCTCGGCGTCCTCCTTCTCCTCCATGGTCGCACCGGCCATGCGGATCACGAAGACGAGCACGAACGCTCCCACCAGGCAGATGCCGAGCGACTGGTCCAGGGACAGTTCCGAGGGCACCCACCCGCGCCAGAGACCGATCTGCGCACCGAGGATGCAGATCAGGATCCAGAAGGCAGACATCCGCCAGGTGCCCGAGCCGCCGAACGCGACGTTCTCGAGTGCCAGGAACGCGAAGGCACCCCACAGGACCGGACCCCATCCGGTGAGGTAGATGACCACTGTCACCGCCACCATTTGCATTCCCACCCGCACGAAGAGCGTCCGCTTCAACGGTCTCCGTACATAGACCTCGTCGAGCCAGACGCAGAAGACGATTGCGCTCGAGAACACCAGGAGCCATAGCCAGGCTGATTCGTGCGCCACGACACCGAAGTGCATGAGGAACAGGATTGCTCCGATCGCCAGGGGGGCAAAGAGGTAGGTCAGATAGGTCGAATCGGGCCTGCGACGTCCGGGCTCGCGAGGCTGCCCGGCGATCTCGCCGGGTCCGTCGGGTGGCGAAGCGTGGCCGTCCATGGCTGTCCTGTCCGTCATCAGGTGTCCTGTCCCACGTCGTGCGCAGAGCCGTTCCTTGGATGTGTCGACACGATCGGCCGCGCACTTGAGGTCACTTCACGGTCACATCGCTATCCCTTGGCGCGTGGGTATTGAAGCGACCATCAGCACGGCTCGGCACACGAGGGTCGTCGGCGCCGCCAGCACCAGCCTCCCGATCAGTACCAGGTGGTGGTGTCGCGTAGACCCAGGAAGTCGAGCACCTCGGTGAGCACTTGGCCACCAGCCTCCCTGGCGATGTCGAGGGAGGCTGGTACGTCGAGGTCGTCGAGTAGGGCTGCGACCACCTTCCGTCGGGCGCCTTCGCTCTCGACGTGGGTCGTGGCGCTCCTCCACACGTCGTCGAGCTGCGCGGTCGACTCCTGAAGAGAGTTCTCCTCGAATTCCCAGGCGGCTCGCCAGGGCCTCGAAAGGATCAGGTACCTGATGGCCGCCGCGGGCCAGCGCTGGAGCAGATCGTGGACGAGAACGAGGTTGCCGATGGACTTGGCCATCTTCTGCCCCCCGATCATCACCGTGCCCACATGCATCCAGGAGCGGGCAAAGGGGGCAACCCCGGTGAAAGCTTCGGCCAGCGCCGCTTCATAGGCGTGGTGCGGGAACCGGAGGTCCGCTCCACCGCCGTGCAGGTCGACTGTCGGACCGAAGGTGGAGAGAGCCATAGCGGCACATTCGGCGTGCCACCCGGGCCGTCCCTCTCCCCAAGGGCTTGGCCACGCCGGCTCGTCACCGGAGGAGCGTTGCCAGATGACGACGTCCAGTGGATTCTCCGCTGCCTCGTCGATTCGAACGTCATGGCGGGCTGAGTCCTCGTTAAGAAGAATTACGGCTTCACTGGGGTCGAGGCCAGCGACCTCGCACACTTGTTCTCCATGGAAAAAGACCGACCCGTCACGTTCATAGGCGGCTCCCTGCGCCAAGAGGCCGAGGGCAAGGGCAATGACGTCGTCGACGTAATCGTGGCTTCTCGGTTCGAATGCCGGGCGAACGATGCCGAGGTCCGACGCGTCGCGCTCGAACCGATAAGTCTGTTGGGTCGCCAAAGAGCGCCATGGGACACCTCGGGACCTGGCCTCGGTGAGCAGATGGTCGTCGACGTCGGTGACGTTGCGGCACACGTCTACGTGTGCACCGGTCAGGTGCAATACCCGGGCCGCCAGATCGGTCCACACGAACGTAGCAGCATGACCCAGGTGGGTCGTGTCGTACGGGGTGATACCGCAGACGTACACGCGTGCCGAGCCGACGATCGGTACTCGTTCATCCCCGACCCGGAGGGTTGCCCCCACAGTTGCTCCGTCAGCCAGTGCCATTACCGTCCTCCGATGTTCGTGGCCGGATGGTCAGGGCGGTCGTCCTGCTTCAGACCCCCGTTTCGTCAAAGCGCACCACCGAGCGTTATGTGAAGATGATCTCACCACCGGCAGCCATGGCGTAGAACTCACCGACAGTGATGATGTCAATGACCTGTCCGATCAGGTCCTCTTTGCTCAGGTCGAACAGATCCGTCGATGCCTTGCAGGCGTAGATCCCCGCCCCGGTGTCGGCGATCATCTCGACGAACTCGGGAATCGGGGGGATGTCGAGCTTCTCCATCTTCTTCTCGAGGTAGTGGGTCATGACCGACGACACTCCCGGCAGGCCGCCCGCGATCGTGGCCAGGTGCAGGCCGGGGTTTCCGACGGTGGCCACCTTGATGTGGTCGATCGTCGACCGATGGACCACGTCGAGGCCGAAGAACGTGAAGAAGAGATTTGCCTCGATGCCTTCGGCGCGGGCGCCATTGGCCATGATCAGCGCCGGATAGACGCCCTCCAGCGATCCTTTCGAGACGATGATCGACACCTTTTCGATCGGGTCACTCATAGTGCACCTTTCTGTGTGATCGGAGACCGACCGAGCGGCTAGATACAGCCGCGCGGCTTGGGGATACCAGCGATCTTGGCGGCCGTCTTGGCCGGGCCCTTCGGAAACAGCTGGTAGAGCTCCTTGATCGAGATGCCGGACGTCTTTCCGAGGACACGGACGGTCGGTCCGGTTCCCTTCTCGGCGTACTCGGTCCGCATGAACTTGATCACCTGCCAATGAGGCTCCGTGAGTTCGTCGATGCCTAGTTCCCTGGCGATCTCCGGCGCCATGGCTTCGGTCCAGTGGCTCGGGTTCTCGAAGAACCCGTCATCGTTGACGGCAACGGTGGTACCGGCATAGGTGGCGGTAGGCATGGTGGACTCCTTATCCTTTGATCTGACGAGCGGCTCGTGCGGTCATGGGACGCTCTGGAAGTCCTTGCCCCGGGTCGGCATGGCCGTGCCGACACCGGGAAGGTCGCGGCCGGGCAGCAGGCTGTGCCAGTAGAGCGGCTGGAACATCAGCTTCCCGAGGTGGTTGACCCGCGACTCCTTCAACAGTGATAGCCCAACCGAGGCCGGGAAGTGCCCGGGCAGCGGCTCGGTGTCATAGTTGAAGTCGATGAGCAGTGCCTTGCCGAACCCGGTCTCGATGAAGCAGTTGGTGTGCCCGTCGAAACTGCCGTCCAGGGGCTCGTCGGCCAGGAACCGCCGGACGTTCTCGACCAGGACCTCTCCCTCGAAGTGGGTGACCGACCCAGCCTTCGATGTGGGAACCCCAGCGGCGTCGCCGATGGCGAAGACATTTGGTCTGGCGGTCGACTGCAGCGTGTGCTCGTCCACCGGCACGAAGCCCAACTCGTCCCCGAGCCCCGGGGATCTCGTCACGTAGCTGGCGCCACCATGCAGGGGAACCACCACGGCCAGGTCGAAACCGACCTCACGTCCATCGTAGGAGATGAGTCGTCCGCCGGATCCGTCCACCTCGCCGGTGTTGAACTCGGTCACCAGGGCCACGCTTTTCTCCTCGAGCAATCCACCCAGCGTCTTTGATGCCACCGGCTTGGTGAAGGCGCCGTCGAGGGGAGTCACATACGTCAACTCGACCCGATCGCGAATGCCGGCCTGCTGAAAGAACCAGTCGGCCAGGAAACAGAACTCGAGCGGTGCAACCGGGCACTTGATGGGCATGTCGACCACGTTGACCGCCAAACGGCCCCCATCGAATTCCTCGAGTGCACCGTGCAGCGCGGCGGCTCCCGCGACGTCGTAGAAGGTGAAGACCTTCTTCATCCACCCCGGCCCGGTGAGTCCTTCGGTCTCCTCCTCGACCAAGATGGAGCCGGAAGCGACGACGAGTACGTCATAGCTCAGTTCTGTACCGTCTCCAAGATGCACCATGCCCCTGTCGATGTCGACGCGCTCGATCGCGACCTGGCGGAATCCGATGCCCCGGTGCAGCTGATGATGCCGAGAGCGGACGATCTCGTCGATATGGGTCAACCCGAACGGGACGAAGAGAAGGCCTGGCTGGTAGACGTGGTCGTCGTTCTGGTCCACGACGACGATCTCGACGTCTTCTGTGGGAAAGAGCCGCCGCAGACGGTTGGCGCTGAGCGTCCCTCCGGTTCCCCCGCCCAGGATCACGATCCGTTTGCTCATGACCCCATCGTCGGTCACATATCCCGATCCGACTAGGGCATTTCGTCCCTCTTTGAGCCTGATCTGGCGCTGTACTCCCAGTCCGGGATCTGCCACGAGGGCGCACCCTTCGCGGATACTCGCCGTGGCCGGTCCTAGCCCAGGTTCCAAGCATGGCGGCGAGAGGTTCGAGGTCGGAATGCAGAGCGATGGTCACGTCCCGCGCACCGCACTCCGGGAGCTATGCCGGGCCAACAACCCTCATCATGGGGTCGAAGACACGCGTCTGTGCCTGACCCGGCCATGCAGTGCCCGCTGTCCGTCTACTAAGAGGCTCAGCGGATAGGGACACATCCTGGTGACCATCGGTTGCGCCAGTCGATGAGCTTGGCCGTGAGCAAGAAGGTGACCGCCAGGGCGAATTGAGCCAGACGATGGCTCGTCTTGCGGTCGGTGTTGCGCCGGAGTGCACCGAAGTTCGAGAGCCACGAGTTGGTGCGCTCGACCGGCCAGCGCAGTCCCATGGGGAGCTTCGTGGCCGGGGACGGCGATCCGCGCTTGCGCTTCTTGGCGATGACGGCATCGTTGATCCCGAGGTCTTCTAGTCGCCTCCGGGTGGCGTCGGAGTCATAGCCCCGGTCGAGCCAGATGGTCTCGATGTCGCAGAGCAGTCCACGTTCGGCGGCATTAGCCAGGGTCGGCTCGAGCATCACCGAGTCGTTGCGGTTGGCACCGTCAATGGCCCAGCCTACCGGGATGCCCTTGGCGTCGGTGAGGATCGACCACTTCCAGCCGAGCTTGGCCCGATCAGTCGGGTTCTTGCCGGTACCCTCACCTCCACCAGGACTTTTCTGCAGCGACCCGTCGACCGCCACCTCGGTGAGGTCGAGACCGATGATCTTGTCGTAGGCGCGGATCGCCTCAGCGGCCACGGCGTCGAAGACTCCTGCCTTCTCCCATTCGTCGCGCCGGGCGCGGACCGTGGTGTCGGACACCTTGTACCCGCACAAGCGCTCGGCGTCCTCCCACGAGCACCCGGTGACCAGGTGGACCAACATCACCTCGAAGCAGTCTCGGTCGGACGCCCGGGGACGGTGACACCCAAGCGGGTGGGTCTCCGCACGAATCGGGAGTAGGGCATCGATGGCAGCCCAGACGGTATCGAACACTTCAGGCTCGAGCGCGCGCATGATAATGGGGTACCTCCACTTGGTCGTTGGTGGGTGGAACAGCACCCCGATTGTCTCGGGGCCACCACCACGACCGGTGGATGGTCACCGGCCCTCAGCAGGAAATACTTGACAGGGTCGCGTCCTACGTCCCTATCCACGCGGCCTCTAAGCTTGCAATTAAACCCTGATGTCCCTACGAGGCGTCCTCTTCGATGATGAGTGAGGCAGCCTTAGCCGCTACCTCGCGCATCTTCACCAGCAACTCGCGAGCCCGGCGGTCGTTGTCGATCCACGCGCTGTAGAGGGCTGCTTCTCGATCGTTGAGCCGCCGGTTGACGGTCTTGCCGTCCACCTTGGTGCTCCAGTGCCAATAGGGCCCGTGCAGCTTGGGCGGGTCCGCCGCGCAGGCACAGTGTGGCTTGCCACAGCGGGTGAAGCGCGACGCGAGCGATCCTGACGCGATGTAGCCGATGTCGGCCAACTGTTGGGCGAGCTCGCGGTAGCGATGCTCGTAGCCCTCGAGGCGCTGGGTCGTTCGCTTGGTAGCCATGGCTCTCCTGACCGAGTATCCCACTCCAGAGGGATGCGAGTAGTAATACTCTCAGATATGACCAGGGCCTCGAGCAATGAGCAGCGACAACGCCTCTCGACCTTCCGGGCCGGGTTCCATCGGTGCCTGACCCGTTGGGGCGACGCCCTCTTCGAACTGTGCGACGCCGCGCTGTGCACCGGTGGCCCCGTGGCCTCTGTTCCGTCGCTCTCCTTGGAGCCCGAGTTCCGCCGCTCCCATGGCTCGCTCTACAAGGGCCTGGTGCGTGGTCGCCTCGACGAGGAGCGCTTCAAGGATCTCTTGGTCGAGCACCGGCCGACGGGGTGGCCCGAGATCTTCGCCGTCGACGCCTCGACCTGGGACCGCTGCGACGCAGAGTGCAGCCCTGAGCGGGGCTTTTACTACTCGGCGTCCAAACACTCGGCCGGCCAGCCCATCGTGGCCGGCTGGTCCTACCAGTGGATCGCCCAGCTTGACTTCAGCGCCGACAGCTGGACTGCACCCCTCGACGCCCGGCGCATCCATCCCGACGAGGACGCCACCACTGCCACCATCGAGCAGGTCCAAGAGCTGGTCGAGCGGCTCGGGACGCCGGCGGCGGTCCCGATGTTCGTCTTCGACGCCGGCTACGACCCCATCGCGCTCGACCGCCGGGCTGGACCAAACCCGCGCCCAGGTGCTGGTGCGCATCCGGGGCGACCGCGTCTTCTACCGCGATCCATCGCCACGCGGGCCAAGGACGCGGCGGTCGGCCCCGGCGCCACGGCAGACGCCTCAAGCTTTCCGAGGCGCGCACGATGGGCCGCCCCGACGCCGAGCTTGCCACCACCGATCCCCGTTACGGCACGGTGCGGGTCCGGGCCTGGCACGGCGTGCACCCGAGGATCATCGGACGCGGTCGTTGGGCGGGCGACGACGCACCGCCCATCGTGCGCGGCAGTGTGTTGCGCGTCGACGTCGAACACCTGCCTCGGCCCGATGGCCGGGCCAAAAAGACCTTGTGGCTGTGGTGGGGAGGCGACGGCGAGCCTGACCTCGACCTGTGCTTCCGGGCCTATCTGCGTCGCTTCGACCTCGAGCACACCTACCGCTTCTCGAAGAACACACTCGGGTGGACGACACCGAGTCTGTGCACACCTGAACAGGCCGATCGTTGGACATGGATCGTCCTCGCCGCGCTGACCCAGCTACGCCTCGCTCGTGGTCTCGTCGACGACCTCCGACTGCCCTGGGAACGGCCGCTCGGTGCGGCCAAACTCACCCCGGCGCGTGTGCGGCGGGGATTTCGTCGACTTCGTGCGACGATCGGCACCCCAGCCAGTCCACCGAAATCCGATCGGGCCGGCCCAGGACGCCCCAAGGGCACCGTCACCGGCCCTCGACAGCGCTATCCAGTCATTAAAAAGTCAGCGTGACGAGGTAGTGAGGGTTTAATTGCAAGCTAAGTGGATGTATGAGAACCTTGAGCTCCTCGTGCTCCGATGCATGCCCGAAGACGTCGTAGCCCTCCAGCATCTGGTCGAACGAGAACTCGTGCGTGACGAACTTCTCGGCAGGAAGCTTGTGCTCGGCGACGATCTTCAGCAGCATCCCGAAGGTGTTCGTGTTGACCAGGCCCATCGAGATGTCGATGTTCTTGACCCAGAGCTCGTTGAGGGCGAGGTCGACCGACTTGCCGTGCACACCGATGTTGGCGACGTTGGCCCCCGGGCGGACGATGGCCGCCGTCATGGTGAACGTCTCGGGAGCCCCCACCGCCTCGATGGCGACGTCGACCCCGAGGCCGTCGGTGAGTGCGAGCACCTGATCCTTCCAGTCCGGGTCCACCGAGTTGACCGTGTCTGTGGCGCCGAAATCGTTGGCCCGTGCCAGTCGGGAATCGTCGAGGTCGATGGCAATGATCTTCGACGGGCCGTAGAGGCGTGCCGTCATCACGGCGGGGAGCCCCACCGGCCCGGACCCGATCACGGCGACGACATCACCCGGGGCCACGTGTCCGTACTGCACGCCGATCTCGAATTCGGTCGGCAGGATGTCGGAGAGCAGGATGCCCTCGGAATCGGTCATGCCTCCGGGGACCTTGTACACCGAGTTCTCGGCGAACGGGACCCGGACGTATTCGGCTTGTGTCCCATCGATCATGTAGCCGAAGATCCACCCGATACCCGCCATACCCTCCGGATCGAGGCAGTGGCTGTAGAGCCCCTTGCGACAGTCGAGCACCGCCCACAGGAACTCACGCACACGAGGATGACCCGGTCTCCGACGTCCAGTTGCGTGACCCCGTCACCGACCGCCGTGGTCACACCAATCCCCTCGTGTCCCAGAATGCGGCCGACATCCACCTCAGGGACATCGCCATTGAGAATGTGGAGGTCCGTGCCACAGATCGTGGTGGCGACCATCTGCACGATGACGTCGGTCGACTGTTCGATCTTCGGGTCGGGCACCTCTTCCCACGCCCTTTTGCCGGGACCCTTGTAGACGAGTGCCTTCATGACGACCTCCTGCGGCGGGTAGTCCGAGCAGCGCCTTGCGGAGGCAGCCGGTCATCAAGCAGGGTGATTGGGTCGTCGCCGTCGGAGCGCCCGCTGCCACAGACGGTAGACAAAGCTGGGGCCAAAGGAGTCGAACCATCATGTGGCGAGTGGGCATTGACCTTCTGACCGGACTTACTGAGTTCGTAGGCATTTTCGGGGGTCCGGCATGACATCGTCCCTGGTCAGAGTGTTTCGGGGGCTCGGAAAGTCTGAAAAGCGTAGGCACACGATTAGTTGACTGACCTGCGGGGTTCAGTCACAATGTAGGTGTGTACCTGAGAGAGTCCAGTCGACGGAACAAGGACGGCTCCAAGGTCACCTATCTCCAGCTCGCCCACAACGAGCGGCACCCGGAGACGGGCGTCCCGGTGGCCAAGGTCATCCACAACTTCGGTCGGAAGGACAAGGTCGACAAGGAGGCGCTGGCGCGGCTCGTCTCGTCGATCAGCCGGATCCTCGATCTGCCGGCAACGGGCTCGCTTGTTGGATCCGACATCGAGATCGTCGACTCCCGTCGACTCGGTGGTGCCTTCGTGCTCGACCAGATGTGGGAACGATTAGGCATCGCTGACGCCCTGCGGTCGTCGGCCAGCGGTCGGCGCATCGATGCCGATGCAGTGGAACGCATCTGCTTCGCGCTCGTCGCCCAGCGGTGTCTGGATCCGGCTTCGAAGTTGGCGGCGGTCAAGTGGGCGAAGGAACGCGTCGCCCTCGTTGACTGTCCGGACTTCGACGATCAGGCGGCCTATGCAGCGATGGACTTCCTCCTTGCCGCGTTGCCTGAGATCGCCGAGCGCATCTTCTCCACCACCGCCAACCTGTTGAACCTGTCCTGCGACATCATCTTCGTCGACACCTCCTCCACCTACTTCGAACGGGACGTGGCCGACAGCGAGGCCGATCTCGATCTGGCCAAGGGTGCGGAGGAGAAGGCGACGACCGGTGGTGTCGGTCCCGACGACCCGGGACCCGATGAACAAGCGGTCCGTCGGTTCAACAAGCACTCGAAGGACCACCGACCCGACCTGCCCCAGGTGGTCCTCGGCATGGCCGTCACGGCCGAAGGGGTGCCGGTGCGGTGCTGGACGTTCCCGGGCAACACCTCGGACCAGGTGATCATCCGCACCATCAAGGACGACCTGGCCGGATGGATGCTCAACCGGGTGGTGTGGGTGGCCGACCGGGGCTTCAACTCGGTGGCCAATAGGGCCTACCTGCAGCGGGGCGGGGGGCACTACGTGGTGGCCGAGAAGTTGCGCAACGCCAGCGGCGAAGCGAAGGAGGCACTCTCTCGTCCGGGCCGCTTTCACACCGCCGCTGGCAACCTCCAGGTAAAAGAGGTCCGGGTCGGCGAGGGTGCGCGGTCTCAGCGCTTCGTCGTGTGTTTCAACCCCGAGACAGAAGAGCGGGACCAACAGGTCCGGGCCAACCTGGTCGCCTATCTGGAGACCCAGATCGAGGGCACCGACGAGTGGACGAAATCGAAACGTGACGAACTGGCCGGACGGTTGCGCACCACGCCCGCGCTCTGGCGTCTGGTCCGTCGGCTCAATGATGGACGGTTCCGCATTGACAAGGCGGCCATCGCCAACGAGGCCAAGCTCGATGGCAAGTGGTTGTTGCGCACCAGTGACGACAGCCTCACCCCCACTGATCTCGCCCTCGCCTACAAGCAGCTGCTCGAAGTCGAGCGCGGCTGGCGGGACATGAAGGGATCACTCGGACTGCGTCCGGTCTTCCACCACCGAGAGGATCGGATCCGCAGCCACATCCAGCTCTGCTGGCTCGGGCTGCTGCTCATGCGTGTCATCGAGAACGGCACCGGTGACACGTGGCGCAACGTCCGCCACGAGCTCGATCGCATGCATCTCGTCACCATGGAGTCCGCCGAGGGACGGGTGGCCCAACGATCGGCCACCACCACCGGTCAGGCCGAGATCCTCTCCGCCCTCGGCATCCCCGAACCCGGTCGCTTCCTCGACTTCGAGCTTCCGACGCCCTCCGCGTAGTCCCAGGTCACGGGCTCGCGTAGTAACACGCCTCCGAAGCCCCTTCGCGGCAGTTCCCCCTGGTCAACCGCTACTTCCGGGGTGGTCGTGTGCCTGCCATCTCAGTAAGTCCGGTCTGCCGTCTTCCGGCGGGCACCGGCCGTCCACCTCTCTGCGAACTCCTGTCGAACGCGGGAATAGGCCAGCCGCCGCGCTGTTGAACACAATACCCCCTAGGGTATACTGGACAAATCGAAGGGAGACAGGGGATGACCTTGGTGAACTTCATGAGCAGGGGTATAGGCAGAAGGGCACGACTTTTCGTCGGACTGGTGATGCTTGGCGTGGGCTTGGCCCTTAATGGGGGATGGTTGGCATTGTCGATGGTCGGTCTCGTGCCCCTGGCAGCCGGGGCGTTCGGCTTCTGTCTGATCGCGCCGCTCCTCCATCAGCCGTTGCGTGCAGCCGGCTCGCGGGGGGCGTGACCGGTGGATCGCCTCCAGTGGGACGAGCGCTATAGCGGAGACGAATTGGTCTGGACAAGTACCCCGAATCAGTTTCTGGTCTCCGAGGTAGCCGATCTCCCGCCGGGTCGAGCGGTCGATGTTGCCTGCGGCGAGGGCCGCAATGCAGTGTGGCTTGCCGAGCAGGGCTGGGAGGTGACGGGGGTGGACTTCTCGCCGGTGGGCCTCGCAAAGGCCCGGCGTTTCGCTGCACTGTGGAACGTGGAGGCCACCTGGGTCGAGTCGGCTGTGCAGGAGTGGACTCCTCCGCCGGAGGGATTCGATCTGGTCGCCGTGCTCTATCTGCAGTTGCCGCAACCTGAGCGTTCGATCGCTCTCGAGGTGGCCGCGTCCGCAGTGGCCCCGGGGGGCACGCTCCTGGTTGTGGCTCACGACCACGAGAACTTGACAAGGGGTTTCGGCGGTCCGCCGAACGCCGCAGTCCTATACAACGTCGCCGATGTCACTGAGGTGGCTGTTCGGGTCGGACTAACCGTGGAACGTGCCGAACAGGTGGTCCGGGTGGTGGACACAGATGCAGGACCGAAGCATGCAATCGACGCGTTGGTGAGGGCCAAACGGCCGATGTGAGGCGGTGTCAAAGCCAGTAGGTCCGGAAGCGAGCAGATCCAATGGATCTCGTTCAACCAGGCGGCAGCCGAGGAGGACTGGCCATGGGAATGCACGATGTCATCCAGGAGCACTTGCCGCTCACGGCGTCGGTTCTCGCCGTCTGCGCCCATCCCGACGATGAGAGTTTCGGACTGGGAGCGGCGCTGAGTTCATGGGCGGACCAGGGCACTCGCGTATCCGTTCTGAGCTTCACGCACGGCGAGGCATCCACGCTGGGTGCGAACCGCGGGAATCTGCATCGGCTCCGAGGGAATGAACTGGTCACGGCTGCGGAGGAGCTCGGGGTAGAAACAGTGCGTCTTCTCGAGTACCCAGATGGTCGACTTACCGAAGAGCCGGCCGACAAGCTGTCGGCAGATGTGCGCAGTGCCGTGGATCTTGTCGATGCCAGTCTCCTGCTGGTATTCGACGAGGGCGGGATCACTGGCCACTCCGATCATGTGCGGGCCACCGAGATCGCCAGGGCAGTCGCCGGCGACATTGGCGTACCGGTGCTTGGTTGGACCCTTCCCGAAGCGATAGCGGCACAGCTCAACGATGAGTTCCCGGCGACATTCGTGGGAAGGCATCGTGAGGAGATCGACCTGTCGATCGAGGTGGACAGGTCCCGCCAGCACCGAGCGATCCGTTGTCACGCCAGTCAGTCGAACGAGAATCCCGTGCTCTGGCGCCGGCTGGAGCTTCAGGGCGATCGGGAGGTTCTCCGGTGGCTGGATCCGGGACATGCGGTCGTCGGTAGTCAACCGGCCGCATGACCATTGTTCGGGTGACCGGGCGCCGCTCGGACGACCTGGGTGAGATTGATGAACCATCGGGGGCGCCACATCAAAGGATGCGAGGAATTTCCCGGGAATACCCCCGAGGGTATAGACGTTCCAGGTTGTGAGTATGTCGGAGAGGAGTCGGCGATGGGTACGGTCGAACTGACGAAGCAGAATTTCGAGGGGATCGTGAACGAGAGGAGCACCGTCCTCGTCGACTTCTGGGCGTCGTGGTGTGGGCCTTGTCGGGTCTTCGCCCCGATCTTCGAGGCGGCATCCGAGCAGCACCCGGAGATCATGTTCGGGAAGGTGGACACGGAGGCTGAGTTCGAATTGGCCGGCACGTTCGGGATTCGGTCGATTCCTACGCTGATGATCTTCCGCGATCAAATCATCGTCTACTCGCAGCCCGGTGCGGTTCCGGCTGAGGCGCTCGAGACGTTGATCACCCAGGTCGCAGAACTAGACATGGACGCAGTGCACCGCCTGGCGGGACAGCAGAAGTCCGAACAAAGCCAGTCATGACTCGGGTACCAGTAGCGCCTGGCTGGCACATCGGACCCCAGGAGAGAGGATGGTCACATGCAGCTGCCCGATGAGGTGGTGGAAGACCTGAAGAAGCGGCTCCGGCGTGTCGCCGGACAGGTGCAGGGTGTTGAGCGCATGTTGGCCGAGGGCCGGGAGTGCCGGGACGTGGTGACCCAACTGTCTGCAGCCACGAAGGCATTGGAGCAGGCTGGCTTCAAGCTGATTTCCTCCGGCCTTGTCTACTGTCTGGAGAATCCTGAGCAGGCTGCGGCCGACGGGTATGCCATCGACGAGGTCCAGCGGATGTTCATGAAGCTGGCGTGAACTGCAACAGGTGACATCGTGAAGCCGAGGCAGACGTCCGGGCCGCTCTCCATGAGCACGGTTTCGGTGTTCTGACCGGGATCGATGTCGCCGCCACGTTCAAGGAGAGCGATGTTCTTTCCGGATGATCTTGAGCATCTTCGTGTTGATGGCCAGAAACCGTCCGCACTGGATTAGCAGGTTCTTGCGGGCTCTCAGGTCTCGGCCGTCGGGAGCGGGGCGCTCGCGATGTCGGCGTCGGTATCGTGCATCGATCTCTCCTCTCCTACTCGGGGATCAGGTGCCAGCCCGGACGAGCCTTGGCCTTGTAGATGAACATGTAGTGGAGCAGCAGCTTGATCCAGTGCCCGGCGAGGCCGATCTCGCCGAATGTGTCGTTCAGGCTCCGTCCGGTGTTCGGGTACTTCACCAAGTCCGGCACGACCGGGTACATGGTCATGGAGGCGGCGCTCCCTTGCCGCAGCCCGGTCCCGGCCGAGGCGACTCACGCCGCCCCCATGTCCGCCATCGAGGCCGTGCGGACCCGTGCCGAAGCGCCGTGTTTGATCATCTCGGCGATGTTGGAGGCCGCCAGCTTTCCCATGATTCCTGACGGCATCCCGGTCCGCGGGGGTGACGGGGCAATGACCGTGCCATTGGGCGTTTTCCTGGGCCGGGAGATCTGGTGGGGCGGCGCGAAGGCGATCCCCACGGCGAAGATGTTGGGGAACCGCGGCACCTGGTACGTGCTGGGCCAGTCCTCGGCCCGCCACTCCTGTTGACGACGGGATCCAAATCCAGTTGGAGTTCGGAGTCTCGTCGGAGTGCTTGAGCTCGGTGCCGCAGCTCACGCGGGCCCGGGTCGAGCCAGGCACCGCTCCAGGAATTCCGTCAGACGCGAGACGTCCTTGACGATCATCACGCCCTCGACGGGGTCCTCGGTGATGTCGAGCGACGGGCAGAACACGTCGGTGTCACCACAGAAGAAGTGCGGCGAGCCGAGTACGCCACGCCGTCCGCCTTCGTGCCAGTCCGACTCCACGTCGGCGCGGTCGGGCTCGTCAGGCATGGCGACGCCGAGGTCGCGCGCCAAGTCCTCGAGCGTGACCGGGTCCGAGATGTCCCGGCCTTCCTCGAAGAGGGCATCGCGAAGGGCGAAGCTCACTCGCTCGCCAACCTGCAGGTCGGCCCGGTATGCCCGGTTTGCCAGGGCCAGTGCGTCCAGTGTCGAGCTCGGGAACCGGTCGACCTCGAGATGTCGGAACAGGTCCGGAGCGACTTGCTCCCGCAGGTCGTCGGCATGCGCCTTCGTCACGGCGGGGTCGAGCGGCAGACCGTTGACCAGCTCGAGCGGCCACGCCCGCACCCAGATGGCCACGTCGGTACGACCGGTCCGGGCGCGTTGCTCCTCGATCGCCCGCAGGCCGACGTGGGCGAAGGGACACCAGATGTCGGCGAAGACCTCGATCACCGGCGTCGTCATTTTGCTCATAGTGCGGCCTCTCGAATCGGCGAGAGTCGACGGAAGCAGCGATTCAGTGCCGTCCCACCCTCTCGGTGGTCCGTCAGCTGGTCAGCGCCACACCGACGATGACCCGGACAGCCCGGCCTGCAGTTGATGCCATGAACTTGGAGAATCCCATGTTTCCTGCTCCTTCCTTCATTGGTGCTTCATCGGTAGTGGGCGTCGCTGCTCACGCCAACTTGGTGAACAGCCGTTGGACCTCGTCGAGGGGATAGCCGGACTTCTCGGCTTCCTCAGGATGCTGGACGCAGTAGGTCAGTCCGCTGGCGATCAGCCGGAAACCGACTTGTTCGAGGGCGTTGGTGGCAGCACTGAGCTGCATGACGATGTCGCGACACCCGCGTCCTTCGGCAAGCATGGTCTCCACTGCGTGGACCTGGCCTCCGGCACGCTTCAGGCGCTTCCGGAGATCCTTGACCACCTCATCGGGTAGTTCCATGGTCACCCCTTCTCGTGGGCGATCTCGTCGACTCGAGATCTGGTCAATGCGAAAACTTCACCTTGGGCAGGATGCGGCCGAGCCACTTCGGCTGGTGCCAGCTGTGGTGCATCCCCAAACGAAGCACGACCGGGAGCACGACGAGGCGCACCACGAGGGCGTCGAGGGCCACGGCGATGGCCAGGATCACCCCCATCTCCTTCGGCGCCAGCGGTCCGGAGAGTGCAAAGGTGAGGAAGACGGCGATCATGACGGCAGCGGCCGACAGGACGACCCGTCCCGAGGTGCGCATCGAGCCGATCATGGCGTGCTCGGGGTCGGGGTGGGTCTCGTAGCGCTCCTTGGCTGCCGAGAGCATGAAGAGCGTGTAGTCCATCGCCACGCCGAAGACCATGGCCCCGAAGAAGAGCGGTGCCCACGCATCGATGAAGCCCTGGGGCTGGAAGCCGAGCGCACCGGCCAGGAAGCCGTTCTGGAAGATGAGTCGTCCAATGCCGAAGGCGCCAGCCACCGAAAGGGCCGTGATCAGGACGCCCATTGCGGCGATCAACGGGGCACCCAGGGCGATCAGGAGCAGGAGGAACCCGAGTATGCCCAGAATGCCGAGGACCAGCGGGGTGTGTGACGCCAGGGTCTGCTGGAGATCGTGGTTCTCGGCGGCGGCGCCGCCGACCAGTGTTCCGGCTGGAAGCACCTGGCGGAGACGGTCGATGGTTGCACCCGTCGCGGTCGTCGAGGGTCCGGTGGTCGGGACCACTTGATCAAGGGTCCACCCGGCACTGGTCGGCCCCGGGACGACACCGGCCACCCCGGAGGTGTGGGCGAGGGTGGCGATCGCCCGTGCCTGCTCACCTTCGGGCACGACCACCTGCAGCGTCCCCGGCGCACCTGGACCGAAGGCGCTGGTGACCTGGTAGTAGCCCACCCTGGCGTTGGCGCTGGGTGGCACGATGGTGATCGAGGGCATGTTGGTCCGCATGCCGATGACCGGCGCGGCGGCAAGCAGCAGAAGGATCAAGGCGGCAGCGCCGATCGGAAAGGGGTGTCGCCAGATGACCCTTCCCCACGAGTGCAGCATCCGGTCGAGCGGACCTTCACCCTCGGGCCGAGGCCCTCGGCGCAACCGGATCTTGCCCTTGTTGATGTTCGTCCCGAGCTTGCCGAGGACTGCCGGCAAGAGGGTGAGAGTGGCGGCCAGAACCGCCACGACCGACAACATGATCCCGAAGGCCATGGAACGGAATGCCGGGCTTGGAACGATCAAAATGGCAGCAAGCGAGGCCAGCACCGTCAGTGCACTGAAGCCCACAGCCTTACCGGCCGTGTCGACCGTCTCCGCCACCGAGGCGACGATCGCCTCGTGGTCGCCCGGCTCGGCTCCCCGCCGCTTGAGGGCGGAACGGAATCGCATGACGAGGAAGAGGGCATAGTCGATCCCCAGGGCGAGGGCGAACATGAGAGCGAAGTTGAGGGCCCATATGGACACCGGGGTGAACTTGGTCGTGATCACGAGGGCACCGGCGGCGACCAGCAGACCGGCCATCGTGAGCAGCAGCGGGAGGCCCGCAGCCACCAGGCTCCCGAAGGCGATGACGAGGATGATGATCGTCACCGGCCAGGACAGCATCTCCGACCGCAGCATGGCCGACCGGTTCGCCGTGTTGAAGTTGGCCCATAGGGCACTGTCGCCGGTCAGGGTCACGGTGATGCCGGACGACGACAGTACGGCCAGCTTCGGCTCCGCGGCGTCGGCCGCCTGCACCATCTTGTTGGAATCCGCAGCTGATCCTGCGGTGATGATGGCGGTCCGGCCGTCACGGGAGATCGAGACCCCGGCCTGCGGAGGGACCACGGTGGATACCCGAGGATCGCTCCGGAGCACGTTGGTCGCCTTGGCCACGATGGCCTGAGCTTGGGAGTTGGACGCGATCGGACCGTGGTGGTCGACGATGACGACCTGCAGACCGGTAGCACCAAGCCCCGAGAAGTCCTTCTGGATGATGGCCCGTGCCGCGACGGACTGGCTGTTCGAGGCCTGCCACCCAGCGCCGGCGAGCGCGCTCTCGACGTGGACGGCGAAGAATCCGAAGACGAGGAGCACCAAGAGCCACGCGATGAGGACTCGACGGAAGTGGGTGGCAGCCCAGGCGCCGAGTCGGGCGAACGGGCTCGGGTGCCCTTCCTGAACCGAACGCTCGTCTTCCGGCGGCGCATTCGAGGACAGGTCGTGGCTCTCAACTTCTGGAGCCGACGGCGGTGAGTCCAGGCCGGTACTTGGGGAAGCTGTCATGGGGCAGTCCTTTGTTCAGGCTGGCGTCTGATACCCATAGGGGTATAGAAGCTACTATACGGGATACCCCCTTGGGTATCAACCCCGACGCCGTGGAGAGCCTGATCCTGCGTTGCGGGCGGTGCCCCTTCCTGATACCCTATGGGGTATGTGTAGGGCTGTTACGTGCAGGAAGTGTGGTCGACCGACTTGGAAGGGCTGTGGGGCCCACGTCGAACAGGTACTGGGCGATGTACCGAGAGACGAGCGCTGTCAATGTCGGGCCGGTCAGGCGTCAGCCACCAAGAGAGAGTCGTGGTTCTCCCGATGACGAGAGGCCCGGTTGATGAGAACAACCGAGTGGTGATCGTCGGCGGGGTGGCCGGAGGGATGTCCACCGCCACTCGTCTTCGCCGTCTCGACGCTGACGTCATGATCACCGTCCTCGAGCGATCAGGGCATGTGTCGTTCGCCAACTGTGGCCTGCCCTACTTCGTCGGTGGCCTCATCGAAGAGGAGGAGGACCTCACCCTCCAGACCCCTGAACAGCTCTTCGACCGCTTTCGACTTGATGTACGGGTCAACCAGGAAGTGGTAGCGATCGACAGAGCGGCAGGCACGGTCCGGACCCGGTCCACTGTCAGCGGTGAGGAGACCGTCGTGCCTTACGACAAGCTGGTTCTGAGCATGGGAGCTGCTCCGGTCAGACCGCCCATCCCTGGCTATGAGAGGGTGCGGACACTGAGGACCGTCGAGGACGCCGCCCGCCTGGCAACCGAGGTCGACGTGGCGCCGAACACGGCCGTCGTGATCGGTGCCGGCTTCATCGGTCTGGAGATGGCGGAGAACCTCGTCGGACAGGGTCTGGAGGTCACCATCGTCGAGGCCACCCCCCAAGTCCTGCCTCCACTCGACCCAGAGATGGCCATCCCCGTGCGTGATGAACTGGTGGCCCATGGAGTAGCGGTCGAAACAGGAGTATCCGTAGCGTCCGTGGAGGAGCGATCGGTCACCCTTTGTGACGGGCGTGTCTTGGCCGCCGAAGTTGTGGTCGGGGCTATCGGAGTCAGGCCGGACGTCCGTCTGGCCGAGCTGGCCGGGCTCGACCTCGGACCCAGTGGTGGCATCGCCGTGAACGACGCAAATCAGACCAACGACCCGGACATCTATGGGGTGGGTGATGCCGTCGAGAAGCCCGATGCGATCTCCCATGCGACGTCTCTCATCGCGTTGGCCAACGTGGCCAACCGCCAGGGTCGGAGGGTGGCGGACCACATCGCCGGGCGACCATCGCGAACGGTGCCGTCCTTCGGTACGGCCATCGTCAAGGTCTTCGACATTGTCGCCGCCACCGTCGGGTGGAGCGAACGACGACTGCAGGCCGCCGGGCGCCCCTTCCGGGCGATCCATTCGCACCCGTTCGACCACGCGTCCTACTACCCGGGGGCGACTCGCATGGCGGCGAAGCTGATCTTCGACCCGAGTGATGGCACGATCCTGGGAGCTCAGATCGTCGGTCGGAACGGTGTCGACAAGAGAATCGATGTGATCGCCACGGCAATGGCCGGCAGCATCACCGCTGATCAGCTCGCCGATCTCGAACTTGCCTATGCGCCGCCATTCTCGTCGGCAAAGGATCCGGTCAATCTCCTCGGCTACATGGCGGAGAACGTCCTGAGTGGAGACTGCGACATCGCTGAGCCTCAGGAGTTGGGCCAACTGGTGGAGAAGGGATGGCCGGTCATCGATGTACGAACCGCCGAGGAGCACGCAGCTGGTGCAATCGAAGGGTCCATCAACCTTCCGATCGACTCGCTCCGCGACAACTTGGCATCGCTTGGTAATGGGCCGGTCGTGGTCTACTGCCAGGTGGGTCAGCGAGGACATACGGCCACGGCGCTGATGCAAGAGCATGGAATAGTGGCTCGAAATCTCGACGGTGGTTACCAGACGTGGTTGGCTTGGACCAGGGCGCAGGAGAAGGCTCCGAAGGCGTCAATCGCGTAGCGATCTGTGCCTCAGCTGTTTGGTCGTCGACTATTCCCACTGACTAACGCCGTCGCTCCACTTCAGTGCCCTGGTTGGCACCGTCAACGCCGAGACCGGCGGTGGGTGCGTCAATCGCCGGTGGAGGACGGCATGCTCATGGGCCAGGCCCGCGCTACTCAGTAGGGTCTGTGTTTCGCAGATCCATTGCCGCCAGTGACGCCGCGTCGCCCGAAGCCTTAAGGAAGCTCCGGATGGCATCGCGGTGCTCAGCGGGAACCTCCTTGGCGATCGCCCCGATGCGAGCGGTGATAGTCGATCAACCCGTTCGGGAGGCTCTCGAGCACTCGTGGCGACAGCTCGACCAAGATGTAGCGCCGGTCGGTCGGATGAGGGCCGCGCCGCACCCGGCCTCCCCGCTCAAGGATTCGATCGGATTCGGCCTCTTCGCCGTACGGCGCAGACGGGGCCAAGCGGAGGTACACTACCTGCATGGATGCGCAGATAGATGACCCGACGACCGCACAGGTGGAATGGGCATCGGAGACGTTCAAGCTCCTGGCCGACCCGACCCGGTTGCGGATCGTCTGGACACTGCTGCACGGCGAGCACTCGGTGAGCTCCCTGGCCGATCATGTGGGCGCCCAGCCCTCCGCTGTCTCCCAGCATCTGGCGAAGCTTCACCTGGCCCGCGTCGTGAAGAAGCGGCGCCAGGGGACCTTCTTCTTCTACTCGATCCAGAACGAGCACCTCGGGCGACTGGCGAGCGAGGCGTTGTTCAGCGCCGACCACGCAGTGGCCGATCTTCCGGCAGAGCACCAGCACGGCGCGGTTGGGGTCAGTGCATCGGAGTCTGCATGACCGACCATCACGTCCATCACCACCCGGACCTCGGGGAACATGTGCAGCACAAGGCCGCAGGCGAGGTTGGCCATGACCATCCCGATCACGAACATCCGAGCGGTCTTAGTGGTCGGATCAAGAGCCTCTTCGTCCCCCACACCCACGATGCCCAGGGGTCGCTCGACACCGAGCTCACTGCGAGCGCCCAGGGCATGCGGGTGCTGTGGGTCTCGCTCCTCGTCCTCGGTCTGACTGCCGCGGTGGAGCTTGGCATCTCCTCCCTCTCCGGATCGGTTGCCGTGCTCGGCGATGCAGTCCACAACGTCGCTGACGCGTTGACCGCCTTCCCGCTCGCCGTCGCCTTCTGGCTTGGACGCAAGCCCGCCACCCGCAGGTACACCTACGGCTTCGGACGCGCTGAGGACCTGGCCGGCGTCTTCATCGTGGTGCTGGTGGCTGCGTCGACGGCCTACGCCGCGATGGTGTCGATCGAGCGGCTCATCCATCCCACGACCATCCATCGGGTCGGACTGGTCGCTGCAGCAGGCCTCGTCGGCTTCATCGGCAACGAGCTGGTGGCCCACTATCGGATCCGGGTGGGTCGCCGCATTGGTTCAGCGGCGCTGGTGGCCGACGGCCAGCACGCCCGCACAGACGGCCTGACCTCGCTTGCCGTGGTTGCAGGTGCCATCGGAGTGGCGGTCGGGTTCCCCCGGGCCGACGCCATCATGGGCCTGGTCATCACTCTCGCCCTCCTCAGTGTGCTGCGGACTACCGCGCGGGACATCTTCCGCCGGTTGATGGACAGCGTGGACCCCGAACTGGTCGACCAGGTCAGGCAGGTCCTAGCGGGGGTGGCGGGTGTCGACCAGGTGGAGCGGGTCCGTATCCGGTGGGTGGGCCATCAACTCCAGGCCGAGGCCACCATCGTCTCCGACGCGCAGCTCACCCTGGCTGCAGCCCACGCCATCGCGGAGCGCGCCCACCACCAGCTGCTTCATGAGGTCCCTCGCCTGACGGAGGCGCTGATTCACTCCGACCCGGGATCCGCAGGCATGGCCATCGGACACGAACTCACTGCGCACCACTTCGCCCACCCCAACTGAGCCTCGACTCCTCACCCCCCAGGCCAGCGTGGCCGGGACCTTTGCCCCTGTCAGGTTGCTTGTGTGTGGTCGACACTGAAGGCAGGAGTATCTCTCGGATGTTCGCGGCCATGATGCACTACGGATACGGCAACGGCGGGAGCCACTGGGGGCTGTGGGTTCTCATGATCGTCGCCATGGTCGTCTTCTGGGGTGCGCTCGCCTGGATCATCGTCACGTTGATCCGCCACCGGGGGACTCCCCCCGGGTCAACGGAGCCACCCCTGCCCTCGGGTCCCGTACCTCCTTCAGGCGCACTCGGCATCCCCGACGAGCGCTTCGCACGCGGTGAGATCGACGAGGAGGAGTACACGCGTCGGCGAAGCCTGCTCGAGGGGACCGGGTGAGTACCCACCCCAAGCGCCGGGGTCTGATCACAGCCGTCGTGGTGGCAGCCGTGGCTCTCCTCGCCGGGACCGCCGCCGTCGTCGCTTGTGGTCGGACAGCCCAGCCTCGGTGAACGGCGCCTACGGCGTCATCTCCTGTAGCGCACCGGCGCTCCCGGGCTCGATGGTCGACGTCCAGGTCACCGACTCAGGGGACATGATGCTGAGCCAGACCCCCATGCGGGCTGCCCTGGTGGCGACGCCCTCCACCATTCCTGCCGGTCGGGTCTCCTTCGTCGTGAACAACACGGGTGCGCCGGTCCACGAGATGGTCATCCTGCTCCCCACGGACGGTCCGGGCACCCGGCCAACCGGCACTGACGGCAAGATCGACGAGACCCAGAGTCTGGGCGAGTCGTCTCGCTCGGGCGCGGGAGGCACTGGGGACGGCATCGCTCCGGGAAGTAGCGGCTGGACCACGGTCACGCTCAAGCCCGGCCGCTACGAACTGGTCTGCGACCAGCCCTGGCACTACGCGGCAGGGATGTTCGACATCCTGACCGTGACCTGAGCTCGGAGGGTTGATCGCTCACAGTCCACGCTCGGCTTGGTCAGATCGACGTTCGCCGAGCCGCGATCCAGGTGAATGGCTGCTCGGCTCCTCCTGGTGTCCGGTGGACCTCACGACGGTGTTCGACGACCTCGAACCCGTCGCCGAGGACGGCTGCCAACTCCTCTGTGCTGTAGCGGGTCACGGGAAGACCCGAGCAGCGCTCCGGTCCATCTGGAGCGAAGGCAGCCAGGATGACCGATCCGCCAGGAGCCACGGCCCGTTCCACCGTGGCCCGGTAGGTGGCAACGTCACTCCCGGTAAGGAAGTGGAGCACCGCCCGATCGTGCCAGAGGTCGTATCGGCGCGGTGGCTCCCAGGCCAAGAGGTCGCCGGCAATCCAGTGCACCTCGGCGTCATCGCCGACCCGATGTCGGCTGGAGCGCAGCGCGGCCTCGGAGATGTCGAGGACCCACACATCGGTGAAGCCTCGCGTCAGAAGGCGATCCACAAGGGTCGAGGTCCCACCGCCGACATCGATCACCGCAGTATCGGGACGGACGCCGAGCGCATCGATGAGCTCGAGGGATACCGTCGGTTCGTTCTGGTACCAACTGACCGCGTCGGGGCTGTTGGCCTCGTAGACCGCCTCCCAGTGAGTCGCGCGCTGGTCAGGGCCTGGCTGGGTGGCGGCCATCGGTACCAGCATAGGTAGGACGAAACAACTGGCGGGAAGCATCCCAGTTGAGGCCCAACCCCCGGTGATGGGGTTTACCACTTCGATGTTGATTGGACTGGTGCCGGGAAGGCACACCGGATCGACAATTCCCTCGGCCGGGCAGGTCAAGGCTTCCCGAGGCCGCCCGCTTCAGGTCGCGGTCGGCGTCTCCACGTCCACTTCGACGCCCAGCCGGGGCACCACCCGGTCGAGCCGACGCGGCATCCACCAGTTGGCGTTGCCCAACACCTCCATGATCGACGGCACCAGCACCATGCGCACGAGTGTGGCGTCGATGAGGATGGCCGAGGCCAGGCCCAACCCGAAGACCTTGAGGACGTGCAACGGGTCGCCGAACACGAACGACCCGAAGACGCAGACCATGATCGCAGCGGCAGCGGTGATCACCCGGGCGGTCTTGGCCAGGCCGTCGGCCACCGCGGTCGAATTCTCTTGGGTGAGCCGCCACTCCTCCCGGATACGCGAGAGCAGGAAGACCTCGTAGTCCATGGAGAGACCGAAGAGGATCGTGAACATCATGAGGGGGATCCACGGGTCGATCGGGCCGGTCGCCCCGATCCCGAAGAACCCGCCCAGCCAGCCCCACTGGAAGACCGCCACGATGACTCCGTAGGCGGCCGCGACCGAGAGCAGGTTGACGACGACCGCCTTGAGCGGGATCGCAAGTGACCGGAACACGGCCATGAGGAGCAGGAACGAGAGCAGGAGGACCACACCGATGACCAAGGGGAGTCGGGCGGACAGATACGAGGACGCGTCGATCGACCCCGCCGTCTCGCCGCCGACGTAGGCCGCCACCCCGGTGCCGGCCGTGGCCGCGGGGATCACCTGGTCGCGGAGATGGTGGACCAGCGCCTCGGTCTGCACCGCCTGCGGCGCAGTCGTCGGGTAGGCGATGACCACGGCTGCGGTCCCCGAGGAGCTGTAGACGACCGGCGTCGCGAACGCGACCCCGGGGGTGGTCCGGATCTCCGAGGCCAGACGGTCGGCTGTGGCGTGATCGCCGGGGGGCACCGTTGCAGCCACCACCAGAGGACCGTTGAACCCGGGGCCGAATCCCGTGGACAGCGCGTCGAATGCCTGCCGCGTGGTGGTACTGGCCGGGTCGTTCCCCGCGTCGGTGAAGGCCAGGCGCATCGAAAAGAAGGGCAGGGCGAGACAGACCAGGATCATCACGGCGGACAGCCCGGCAACGATCGGGTGACGCTGGACGGTGCGGCTCCACCGGTACCAGAAGCCTCTCGTGGTCGACCCGGCACCGCTCTGGAGAAGTCCCGGGATCCGCAGGTTGTCGATGGCGCGGCCGGAGAAGCCGAGCATGGCGGGCAGCAGCGTGACCGCGGCCAGCATCACCAGCAGCACCGCGGAGATCGCCCCGACGGCCAGGCCCCGCATGAACGGAAGCTGCAGCAGGAAGAGGCCGAGCAGCGAGATGATGACTGTGGTGCCGGCGAACAGCACGGCTCGGCCGGACGTGGCCAACGAGATCGCGACCGCGTCCCGCGGGTCCCGTTTCTCGCTCAGGCCGACCCGGTAGCGGGTCACCACGAACAGGGCGTAGTCGATCCCGACGCCGAGTCCGATCATGGCCATGATCTCGGGCGCGAAGGTCGGCGTGGTCACGACGTGGGAGAGCAGATCGAGCACCGCGAACGCGACCGCGATGCCGAAGATCGCGGTCATGATGGGAAGGCTCATGGCCACCACCGACCCGAAGGCCAGCAGCATGATGATGATGGCCGCCAGGATGCCGATGCCTTCACTCGAACCCGGCTTCGCCCCGGCGACGAGTCCGATCGCCTGACCACCGAGCGCCACCTGGTACCCCGGGACCGCGAACCGCTGGGCGGTGTCCACCACGGTCTTGACGGCAGACGTCGGCAGGTTGCCCGCCAACTCGTCGAAGTCGATCCGGATGTAGGCGATGTGCCCGTTGCGCGATACCTGGCTCGCGCCACCGGGGCCGAGCGGGCTGGTCACCGCGGACACGTGGGCGAGGGGCTCGAGGGCCTTGGCCAGTTTCCGGGTCTGGGCCTGGTTGGACGGGTCGCTGAACGGCGCCGTCGTCGTGATGACCACCTGGGCCGGGCTCCCGGCCACGGCCGGGAAGTCGCTGTTCAGGATCTGCTGCGCCTGCTGGGTGCCGCCCGAGAGGTTGTTGGTGAACGAGCTCCCTGCCGCCTGCGCCAGGACGTTGACCGTCACCAGTCCGACGATCCAGGCCAGGAGCACCCACCACCGATGGTCGTGGCACCACCGGGCAAGCCGGGCCAGGGCGCTCTGCTCCGCCTGACGCGAGGGCGGTGCGGTCGCGTGGGCCGGGGCGCCAGGTGCCTCTTGTGTGGTCGTCATGTCGTGCTCTCCGGTCGTAGCAGGGGGAAGAGGATCACGTCGCGGATTGCGTCGACCTCGGCCAACAGCATGGTCATCCGGTCGATGCCGATGCCGATGCCGGCGGTCGGGGGGAGGCCGTACTCGAGTGCCCGGATGAAGGTCTGGTCGGCCGGATGGGCCTCGAGGTCGCCCTTGGCCACCGCGTCCGCCTCGCGCCGGAACCGCTCCTCCTGCTCCTCGGGGACGTTGAGCTCGCTGTAGCCGTTGGCGAGCTCCCTGCCGTCGACGCAGAGTTGGAACCGGTCGGCCATGGTCGGATCGGCGTCGGTGTGCCGTGCGAGCGGAGAGACCTCCACCGGGAACCCGAACACGAAGACCGGGTCGACCACCGTCGGGAGCAGCACCGTGTCGTAGAGCTCGAAGATGAGCTTGCCCGATCCCCATTCGGGGAGATAGTCCACGTGATGGGTGTCGCAGACCGCGCGCACCTCCTCGACCGGATCGGTCGGGTGCAGGCGCCGGCCCACGACCGCCTCGAGCCAGTCCAGAAGCGGGCGCCTCGGCCATGGCGGTGTCAGGTCGATCGGCCGTCCTCCCACCGTGAACTGCAGACGGCCGGTCGCCTGCTCGGCGGCGTCCACGATGAGCCGCTCGGTGAGGTCCATCGCGTCGTTGACATCGCCGAAGGCGCGGTACGCCTCGAGCGCGGTGAACTCCGGGCTGTGCCGGGTGTCGATCCCCTCGTTGCGGAAGTTGCGGGCGATCTCGAAGACCCGCTCGAAGCCACCCACCACCAGTCGCTTGAGGTAGAGCTCGGGTGCGATCCGGAGCGTGAGGTCGACGTCGAGCGCGTTCGAGTGGGTGAGAAAGGGCCGGGCCAGCGCCCCACCCGCCTGCGGCTGGAGGATCGGCGTCTCGACCTCCACGAACTGCTCCGCGGCCAGGAGCGCGCGCATCGCTGCCACGATGCGGAACCGGATGTCGAAGACCCGCCGGCTCTCGGGGTTGGCCAGGAGATCGATCTCGCGCTGGCGGTACCGGGTATCGGTCTCGGCCAGGCCGTGCCACTTGTCCGGCAGCGGGCGCAGGGCCTTCGCGAGCAGGTACAGCCCGGTCACGTCCAGCGAGAGCTCGCCGCGGCGGCTCGTCACGACCTCCCCCTCCGCCCCGATCCAGTCCCCCAGATCGATCTGGTCCAGGACGACTGCCGCCTGCTCGGAGAGGGCCGACTCCTGCATGAGCAGCTGCAGGGTTCCGGTCACGTCCTGGAGGGTGCCGAACGAGAGGCGCCCGTGACCGCGCAGACCCGTCAGCCGGCCTGCCATCCGCACCGTCTCACCGGTCCGGACGTCGGGACCGAGCGCGTCGTGCCGCCCGTGCAGCTCGGCGGCGGTGGCGGTGCGGTCGAAGCGGCACGGGTAGGGATCGATACCGTGGGCAGCCAGTGCATCGCGCTTCTTTCGCCGTTCGGCGCTCAGCAGGTCGGCGGTGCGCGCGGGGGACTCCTCCGCTGGTCCGCCAGACGCGGTCTTGGGATGGGTCGTCACAGTCGCAGCTTCTCCCTCAGCGCACGCGGCAGGCCCGGGTCACAGGAACCGCACGGTCATCTTACGCAGCCGTCCGTCCGGCGGTTGACGCCGAGTGACGCCCACCCTCGTATGCTGCTGGTGCGCCCCTAGCTCAACGGTAGAGCAGCAGATCCTTAATCTGCAGGTTGGGTGGTTCGAGTCCCCCGGGGCGCACGCGCGACCGGAACGTGGATCGCCTCGGTCGGGGGAGCCCAGATCGACAGGAGCACGACCCCGGCGAACATGGCGACCAGCGCCACCACCTCGAGCGCGATGGCCGCAGTGGAGTTGGCGAGCCGCTCGCCGAAGAGTTCGATGCCGATGACGATGCTCGCCAGCGGGTCGACGATGAGCAACGCCGACTGGGAGGCCGAGAGCGGCCCCGCTGTGAAGGCCGCCTCCAGGAGGAACGTTCCACCCACGCCGGTCACCACCACCGCGTAGACCGGCCAATGGAGGAAGAGCCCTCCCCATCCGTCGCGAGCCAACGTGACGGTTGCGGCCTTGACGAAGGCCGCGTCGATCGCCCACACCAGGCCGGCGGACGCTCCGAGCAGCGCGGCCCGGCGGGCAGGAGTGCCCCAGCGGCTGAGCAGGACCAGGAGTGCGATGAGCACGCCGCGTGTGGACAGCGCGACGATCCACGCCTGCACGGTGGGGGTGCCGTGCCCCTCCTGGGGTCGGGCGACGACGAGGAACCCGACGAGGCCCGCGGTCAGGAGGGCGGCCGCGCCCCAGGTGCGGGCCGCGATCTCGTCGTGCAGCCAGAGCGAGCGCAGGGCGAGGGTGAAGATCAACTCGGTGACCAGGATCGGCTGAACCGCTGCGAGTTGCCCGAAGTAGAGGGCGAGCGCGGTGAAGGCGAACGTCGCTCCCATCGCTGCCGTACCGAGGAGCCACATCGGCCTCCGGATCAGGTACCGGATCGTCTGGAGCACCGATCGGTCGTCGTCCCTGGCCGAGACGTTGGTCCGCCGGTGGAGCACCGAGGCCACGGCCTGGCTCAACGCGCCGAGCAGGGCGAATCCAACGGCAATCACCTCGACCTCCCCTCGCTCATCGGCCCCTCCTCCCGTGCGGGGCAGCCGTGCGGTTTCAGTGGTCCGGAGCCTCCGGGCTGGCACCCCCGGGGCGACCCGCCAACCAGCGCTGGAGCCCGGCCGCATTGGAGTGGACCCCGTTCATCACCTCGAGCTTCTCGCGGTGCTCCTCGGGTACGCCGTCGAGGTCGGAGGCGAACGCGCTGGACAGCGCTGCGGCGATGTCCGCTCCGCTTCGGAAGGCCGACTCGGCCACGGCGGCCCACCGCCGCAGGGTGCCGTCGGCCTCGTCGAGGACATCGAGCGGATCGGCCAGCAGTCCGTAGTGGGCGAGGGCCAGCCCGGTCGGGCGCCGCTCGGCGAAGCGCCATAGCGAGTGCAGCGCCTGGGTCAGGTCGAAGTCCGGGGGCGGGGTCGATGGACGGAGCACCCCGGCGTCGGGAAGCTTGACCCCGACCGCGTCCCCCGCGAACAGGATGCCGCTCGAGCTGTCGTGCAGTGCGAGGTGATGCTTCGCGTGGCCCGGCGAGTCCACGGTGGTGAGGGTACGGGTGGGGCTGACGCGGATCTCCTCCCCGTCCTCGAGCACGTGGATCCGCTCCGTGGGCGTCGGGTCGAGGCGGCCGTAGAGGGAGTCGAGAAGGGGTCCGTAGACGAGGGCTGCGGAGTCGATCAGACGGGTGGGATCGGCCAGATGCCGCGCGCCCTTCGGGTGGACATACACGGTGGCCCGGGGGAAGGCCCGGGCGACGTCCCCGACGCCACCGGCGTGGTCGAGGTGGATGTGGGTGACCACCACGCCGGCCAGGTCGTCCGCGCCGAGGCCCAACCGGTCGAGATGGGCGAGCAACGCGGGCACCGAGCTCTGGCTGCCGGTCTCGATCAGCACCGGCGCGTCCCCGTCGATGAGGTAGCCGGCGGTCACCCGTTCCCAGCCGCCGAGGAGCGTGTCGAGCTCGAGCACACCCTCGGCGATCGCGGTCCCGGTCGGGGTCGGCAAGGGGTCGGTCCCGTCGGGCTGGTGGCGATGGTGGACGCCGACTGGACCGTGCGGGTGAGAACTGCTCACGCGATGGTCACCTCCTTGCCGCGCGCACCGCCGCGGCCGCCTTCTTGGCCGGTGTGACCTTCGTTGCCCGGACGGCGGCCCGCTTCCGCGGCGTCTTCTTCATCGACGCGGCCTTCTCGGCCGGGGCGGCCTTGCCGGCCGACGTGGCCTTCTCGGCTGGCGCAGCCTTCGTGGTCGACGCGGCCTTCCTGCTCGAAGCGGCCCTCCTGGACGGGGCGGCCTTCGTCCGGGCCCTCGTCGGTCGCTGGACGGCAGGCACCTGCTGGCCGGGCGCGCGCTTCTTCGGGGCGCCGCTCGTACCCGGCGCCTGGGTGTCACCCGGTCGGGCACTGCGCCGGGCGACCATCTCCCGGATGGCCGAGCGCATCCCGGAGCCGCTCATGTGACGGGAGGCCATCCCCGCGGGACCGTGGCCGAGCGCCTGGCGTGCGAGGCCGGCGAAGACGTGCTCGGAAGTGGGCTTCTGGCTCCCGCTGAGCTTGGACGCAGAGTTGACCAGCGACACGTGGGAGAAGGCCTGCGGGAAGTTCCCGACCAGCCGCCCGGCAATCGGGTCGTACTCCTCGGACAACAACCCCAGGTCGTTGCGGAGGTCGAGCAACCGTTGGAAGAGCTGGCGGGCATCGTGTTCGCGCCCGAGGAGCAAGAAGCAGTCGGCCAGCCAGAAGGAGCAGGCGAGGAAGGCGCCCTCGCGACCGCTCAGGCCGTCGACGTCCCCGGTGTCCTCGGTCCGGTAGCGGAGGACGAAGTCCCCTTCCACGAGCTCACGCTCGATGGCTTCGATGGTTCCTCTGACCCGCGGATCGGTGGCCGGCAGGAAGCCCACCAGGGGGATCATCAGCAGGCTGGCGTCGAGTTCGTCGGACCCGTAGTACTGGGTGAAGGATCCCTTGGCGGCGTTGAACCCCTCGTCGCAGACCTGGTCGTGGATTTCCGAGCGGATCTCCCGCCACCGGTCGACCGGACCCTCGACGTGGTACCGCTCGACCGTCTTGATGGCGCGGTCGATGGCCACCCACGCCATGACCTTCGAGTGGGTGAACTGCCGCTGGGGCCCGCGGACCTCCCAGATCCCGTCGTCGGGCTCCCGCCAGCCGGTCTCGAGGAAGTCCATGAATGCGAGCTGCAGATCCCAGGCCGGTCCCTCGGTGAGGTCGTCCTTCTGGGCCGACTCGTAGAGGGCGGACATGACCTCGCCGTAGACATCGATCTGGAACTGGCCGGCCGCCGCGTTGCCGATCCGCACCGGGCGCGAGCCCTCGTAGCCGGGCAGCCAGTCGACCTCCCACTCGTCGAGGCGCCGCTCACCTCCTGCCCCGTACATGATCTGCATCTGGGACGGATCACCGGCGGTGGCCCGGAGCAGCCAGGCCCGCCACGCCATGGCCTCCTGGTAGAAGCCGCCGCGCATGAGCGACTCGAGCGACAGGGTGGCGTCACGCAGCCAGCAGAACCGGTAGTCCCAGTTGCGACCCCCGCCCAGGGTCTCGGGCAACGAGGTGGTCGCCGCGGCCACGATCCCCCCGGTCGGCTCGTAGGTCAACGCCTTCAGCGTGATCAGCGAGCGCACGACCGCGTCGCGGTGCTCCCCTTCGTAGGTGCACTGGGCGGCCCACTCCTCCCACCACTGCTCGGTGTCCTTGATGGCGTAGGACGCGGCCACCGGCCGGGGCGGTGTGTCGCACGCCGGGTACCACGAGAGCGAGAAGGGTACGTTCTGGCCCTCCGACACGGTGAATTCCGCGACCGAGGAGAGATCACGACCCCGGGTCGGCACGGTCGTCCAGAGCGACAGCCCGTCCGGGCCGGCCACTGCGGTCAGCGTGCCGTCGGTGTTCCGCACCCAGGGCACGATCTGGCCGTAGCCGAAGCGCACGGTGAACTCCATCTCCATCTCGACCCGGCCCCGCACCCCCTCGACGAGGCGCACCACCTCGGGATGGTCCTGGCGGATGGGCATGCAGTCGACGACCCGGACGGTCCCGGTGTCGGTCACGTATTCCGACTCGAGCACCAGGGTGTCGCCCCGGTAGTGCCGGTGGGTGGCCCGCTTCGATCCCTTGGGAGCGATCTTCCAGCAGCCGTGGTCCTCGGTCCCGAGGAGCTTGGCGAAACAGGCCCCCGAGTCGAAGCGCGGGAGGCAGAGCCAGTCGATCGAGCCGTCCCGCCCGACGAGGGCGACCGTGTGGAGGTCGCCGATGATCCCGTAGTCCTCGATGGGAAGCGCCATGGCTCATGTCTAGTACCAGGGCGGCCCGCAGACGGTGGGTCCGCGCCCGGCACACTCATCCCGGCGTGCAGCCGCCGGTGCCCACCGTGTGGGTGGCCGACTGCGCACGGACGACCCGCGACAGCACCCCGCGAGAGGTCAGGGCGTAGCCGATTTCCCCATTGGTCGTCGAGCGTGAGAACACGACCCCGATCACCTCGCCGTCGGGTTGGACCAGGGGACCGCCCGAATTCCCGGGACGCACCGCCGCCTGGATCTCGTAGACGTCGCGGAGGGTCAGTCCCTGCCCGTAGATGTCCCGTCCCTCCGCCTGGAACTCCGCCATCACCCCGGCTGCAACGGCGGTGAACGATCCGCCCTCCGGGTAGCCGAGGACCGCTGCCTGGGCCCCGCGAGCGACGGCGCCGGCGTCGAGGGGGAGCGGCGGCTCGGGCAGCCCGGACACCCGCATGACCGCGAGGTCGTAGGACGGGTCGAAGAGCACGACCGCTGTTCCGTAGGTGCCGGCGGCGTCCTCGACGGTCGGGTGCGCGATGCCGGCCACGACGTGCGCGTTGGTCACCACCAGCCCGGGGGCGACCACGAAGCCCGGAGCCCTCCTGGATCTGGCCGCAGCCGTCACCCACGATCTTGACCGTCGAGGCGCTGGCAAGCACGACCGCCCGCCGCAGCGCGGCGTCCCCCGGGAGCGCGACCGGGGCGGCTGACACCGGGGCGATGCCGGCGAAGACGGGTGGGAATCCCTCCGCCGACAGATATCCCTGCACCCGGGCGAACACGGAGGGCTGCGCAGGGAGGACGTCATCGAGCGAGCGGAGGATGCGCGACCCGGAGATGGCGGCGTTGAGGCCGAGCGACGAGGTGGTGTTGACCAGCGTGCCGGCCAGGAGCCAGACGACCAGCAGGGCGGTCAGCACGGCCACCACCAGACCCAGACTGGAGTCCACCGAACCGGCCAGTCCGTGGTGGAACCGCCGGAAGGTCAGCGACCCCACCACCCGGCCCAGGCTGCCACCCGCGGTGGCGACCCCCAACATGGTCACGAGCGCCACCACCGCCCGGGCGTTCGGGTCATGCACCCAGTGGACGGTCGCCGAGGCCAGCGTCGCCCCGAGGAAGAGACCGGCCACGAAGCCCGCCAGCGACAGCACCTGCACCACCGCCCCGAGCCGGAACCCGCGGATCGCGGCAGCGGCCACCAGGACGAGGACCGCCAGGTCGACGAGGTTCACCGCGTACCCTCCCCTACCGTCACCGGCCAGGCCCAGGGGGAAGAGGTTGGCACGGCACCGTCCGCCACGGTAGACGGCGGGCGTGTTCGTCATGACACCGGCGGTCTTGGACCACGTGGCAAGATCACTCCGGTCCGGGCGGCCGGCCGGGGCGAGCCGGCTTCCCTTCCGTGCGGGGGCCGAGGCCGTGACCGGCAGGAGAGAGAGGTGCGGTGCGAGGTGGGCGACTCCCTCCTGAGAGGGCACGCCGGCGGGTGGTGCGGACGGTCACCGTCGGGGCCCTGCTCATCCTCGCCGCCTCCGTCCTGACCGCGTGCACGCCGGGCCGACCCTCCGGCACCACGGGCTCGACCGTTGCCCGCGGCTCACCATGGCGTGGGGGGCTCGCGACCGGGACGCTCCCAACGCCTGTCCACGCCCTCCAGGCCGTGTCGTGCACGAGCGCGCACCGGTGCTGGGCGGTCGGATCCACGACCGGTGTCGGCGGGGGGCCGAACGGAGCCGTCGTCGTGGCGACCACCGACGGCGGAGCCGTCTGGACGATCCAGCCCATCCCGACCTCGGTCGGCTTCCTCTCCGACATCTCCTGCGGCAGCGTCCACCACTGCGCCGCGGTGGGCCAATCCGGGCAGACCGGGGACGGGCCGGGCGTGGTCATCGTCACCGACGACGGCGGGGCCACCTGGACGATCCAGCCCATCCCCCCCGGGACCACGGAGGTCGGCACGGTCGCCTGCGGCACCGACCTGCACTGCGTCGCCATCGCCGCCTCCGGGGGCCGGCTCGAAGGCCTTGTCTCGATCCACCCCGGCGTGCCATGGGTGGCCGGCGGGACGCTCCCGGGCACGGCGACCACAGCTACCGCGCTCGCCTGCACCGCCGACAGCGACTGCTGGGCCACCGTGGACAGCACAGGTGGCGCCCAGTCGACCGGCTCGGTGGTGCGCACCACAGATGAAGGCACCACGTGGAGCCCGCTTCCCACCCCTGCGGGCATCGGGGAGCTCAACGGCGTCTCCTGTGTGGCACCGGCGGTCGCACTCCCCGCTGTCCACCCGGCTTCCACGCCTCCGGGCGCGGGCACCTCCCCAGCTCCACCCAAAGGCACGACCGTCCCCGGCCCGCCGGCTGCCGCCGCTCTCGAAGGGATCGGGTGCGTCGCCGTCGGGACCACCTCCACCGCTGTCGACGGCGCCCGAACCGGCCGGGGGGTCGTCCTGACCACGTCCGACGGTGGCGCCACCTGGACGCGGCCTCCGGCCTCGGCAGTGCCTGCAGACCTGCTCTCCGTGACCTGCAGCGCAGGTCCGTGCGTGGCCGTCGGGAGCACCGCGGCGTCGAACCCCCTTGCGGGCGTCGTCCTGCTGACCCCGACCGCGGGGACGACCCCTGCGGCGTGGCAGCGGGCCACGGCGGTCCGCGTCGCCCTCCCGCTCGCGGGGGTCAGCTGTGTGTCCCTCTCGGCCTGCGTGGCCGTCGGGGTGTCGATGACCGCGCACCTCGCCGGCGGATGACCGCCCGGGAACCACGGAGCCCCTCCGCCGGCCGGTCACAGGGTGTCCCTATGATCGGCGTCGTGCCCGGACGTCCAGACCAGCAACGCTCCCGTCCACCGTGCAACGCCTGGAGCACCCGGACATGACCAACGTCGAACGCGTCGAGCCGGTCTCCCGCCGGCGCCCAACGACGACCTCCGCCTTCGGGGTGGGCCGCCGCGAAGCCCACGACGCGTCGTCGTTCTATGCACGCTTCACGCCGCCCCGCCTGTCGGCGGACAGCGATATCGCTCCGCACTCGGCCCGGGACACCATCTGGGTGGGGGACGCCCGCGAGATGGACCGCTACGGCTCGTTGGCCGACAACTCCGTGGCGCTCGTGGTCACCTCGCCGCCCTACTTCGCCGGCAAGGAGTACGAGCGGGCACTCGGCGTGGACCACGTGCCCGCAGACTTCGCGGCCTATCTCGACATGCTCCACGACGTGTTCTCCCGGTGCTTCGACAAGCTCGAGCCCGGTGGCCGCATCGCGGTCAACGTGGCCAACCTCGGGCGCAAGCCCTACCGGTCCCTGGCCCGCGACGTGATCGATCTGCTCGAGGGGCTCGGGTACCTGCTGCGCGGCGAGATCATCTGGCAGAAGAGCCAGGCCGCCGGCGGGTCGTGCGCCTGGGGTACCTACCAGCGGCCGGGGAACCCGGTGCTCCGCGACATCTCCGAGCGGATCGTCGTGGCCTCCAAGGGTCGCTTCGACCGCGCCCTCTCCCCGGATCAGCGTGCGCGTGACGGCCTGCCCAGCGAGGGGACCATGGCCATGGACGAATTCGTCGACGCAACCACCGACCTCTGGGACATCCCCACCGAGTCGGCCACCCGGGTCGGCCATCCCGCACCGTTCCCGGTCGAGATCCCCCGCCGGCTCATCGATCTCTACACGTACCGCGGCGACCTGGTCCTCGACCCGTTCATGGGCTCGGGATCGACCGCCGTGGCCGCGGTCCGCACCGAGCGCTACTTCGTGGGCTTCGACACCGACGCCTCGTACGTCGCCCTGGCCGACCGTCGAGTCGCGGAGGAACGGGCCTCCGGACCGGTGGGCCGGCGGGTCACCGTGGCCCCGGGTCGGGCGGCGGCTGTGCCGGGAACGGCGACGGAGGACCGGGCGGTCGCCCGCGGCCACAAGGCCCGCGACATCGCCCAGGCGGCGCTGGAGGCCGCCGGGTTCACAGACATCGAGCGGGGTGTGGTCTACGGGGACCTCGGTGTCGGCGTGGACTTCCGTGCCCGGGATGTGGCAGGCGGACTCTGGCTGTTCGAGCTCAGCGGCGCCTACTCGGCCACCCGCCCCGGCCTGCGCCGGCCCGACGTGCTGTGGCGGGCGCTCGGCAAGTCCGCCGTCCTCCACCAGGCCCGACTGGCCGAGCCCGCCCGGACCGATCTCGGACCCCTGGTCCTGCTCTCGACCGACCGTCCGGCCGCCCGCAGCGCCGGCGCCAAGGCGCTCGCGGTTGCCCGGGCACCCGATGGAGCCGGTCCCGTCCACGACGTGGTCGAGCTCCTCGATGCCACCTCGACGGCGCGGCTCGCCACCTACGGGAGCGGCAGGGACCGCCGTGCCGGATGACCGGACCACGGTCACCGAGCTCGGTACCGCACTCGGCACCCTCCCGTTCGACGACCCGCCCGGCGCGCTCTGCGCCCGACCACCCGAGCTGTCCATCGGACCCGATGCCTGGGAGCATCTCGACGCGGTCGTGGCCTCGGGACGGTTCGCCACCGAGCTGACCGGGGCCTTCGCCAACGGTCGGGCCTTCTTCGAGGCAGCCGAGGGTCTGCGCCACCGGCCCCCCATGACCATCGAGTGGACCGGGGGGCGCAGGGCTCCCGGCGACGAGGTCGCCCCCATCGATCTCCGTATCGACCACGTCTATCTGGTCAGTTGCAAGTACGAGTCCGACATCGTGGCCAACGCCTCCCCGGCCCGCCTCTTCGACGGGCTGCTGGCCACCACCGGCACCTGGGAGCGCGGCGACTGGTACGCGGCCGTGGCGGCCGACGAGTATCTCGCCCTCTACCGCGCCTGTATCGGTGCGGTCGGACTCGAAGGGTACCCGGACACCCCGAACGCCTGCACCCGTGAGCAACTCGCGACCCTCCGCGCCGAGCTCCCCGGTCGCTCCTATCCCGACGCACCGTCCCGCGCCGCGTATGTCGATCTCTGCCGGGCGGTGAGCACCGCATCCGCTGCCCGGTGGGCCGAGCACCTCACCGCCGCACCGGCCCGCGAGACGATGCTCTGGCGGCTGCTGCGCATCGGCAGCGCTCCCTATTTCGTGCTCGGGAACGACCGGGCCACCGGCGCACCGGTCCGGTACCGGGTGGTCGGCCCCCGGGACTGGCGGGACCGGTTCGACCTCCGGTCGTTCTCGGTGACCCCGGCCGAGGCCGGCCAACCGCGGGTCGACTGGTCGTGCACCTACCGCGCACGCGGAGAGGGCACCGACCGGACCGCCTCGGGTCACGTCGAGATCCGGTGGAGCCACGGCCGGTTCGCCGGACCGCCCGAGGCCAAGGTCTATCTCGACACACCGATGGCCCGGCTGCCCGGATACCATCCGCTGGTGGCTACCGAGGAGCCCCAGCTCACCCTCTTCCCATCCTTGCCGTGAGCGGGCGGGCCCCCTGGGACGGCGACGCCTACCAGAGCCGCTTCGACGACCTGGCCGCCTCCGGAGTCGACGTCCACGGCGAAGCTGCGTTCGTCGCGGCGCTCGAGCCGTCCTCGGTGCTCGACGCCGGATGCGGCAGCGGCCGGGTCGCCGTCGAGCTGTTCCGGAGGGGGATCCCGGTGGTGGGCGTCGATCGCGACCCGTCGATGATCGCCACCGCCCGCCAACGCGGGCCGGGCATCGAGTTCGCGGTCGCCGATCTGGCCGATCTCGACCTCGGGCGCACCTTCGGCCTCGTGGTCATGGCGGGCAACGTCCCGCTGTTCACGCCCCCGGACACCCGGACTGCGATGGTGGCGGGGTGCGCCCGGCACCTCGAGATCGGGGGGATCCTGGTCGCCGGGTTCCAGCTCGACGACCGCTACCCGGTGACAGCGTACGACGCCGACTGCCGCGCGGGCGGACTCGTACTGGACGGCCGATGGGCCACATGGTCGGCGGCAGCGTTCAACCCGGACGCGGACTACGCGGTCTCCCTCCATCGGCGAGGGTCCTGAGCGGCGATCAGCGGACACCGCGACCCTGTGATCATGGACCGGCCGAGAAGGGACCCCATGCGCAATCCCATGTTCGTCTACGACGAGGCGCTCACCGATCTCATCCTCGAGTACTGCCGCTGGCGCCTGGCCCTCCACCCGGTGCCGCTCGACTACGGGGGGTCGGTCGCCGAGTCGCTGGCCTCGAGCCTCGACGGGCTCATCTCCCGCACCGGCACCGACCCCGAGCGCATCATGGACGTCTTCGAGCACGAGCTGGCTACCGCGGTGATCTCCTGCGACAGTCCGCGGTTCCTCTCGTTCATCCCGGCTGCGCCGACCAAGGCATCCCTGCTCTTCGACATGGTCGTGGCCTGTTCCTCCCTCCAGGGGACCTCCTGGATGGAGGCAGCCGGTGCAGTTGCCGCCGAGAATCAGGCGCTCGGCGTGCTCGCCGGGCTGGCCGGCCTGCCCAAGGGGGCCGGCGGGTGCTTCGTGTCCGGGGGATCCGCCGGCAACCTGTCCGCCCTGATGGTCGCCCGCGACACCGCCTCCCATCGGACGGGCGACCGGGCGCCGGCCCGGCCGGTGGTCGCCATCAGCGAGGAGGCCCACTCCTCGGTGGCCAAGGCCCTCCGCGTCCTCGGGATCGAAGCCCTGATCGTGCCCTGCAACGATCACCGGCTGACCGCCGAGGGCCTGTCGGCGGCGCTGGACGCGGATCCGCGTGGCGACGATGCCATAGCTGTGGTCGCGACCGGGGGCACCACCAACGGCGGGATCATCGACGACCTGGCCGGGGTGGCCGCGGTGGCCGCCGAGCGTGCGCTCTGGTTCCACGTGGACGGGGCCTACGGCTGCGCCGCCCTCTTCGCCCCGTCGGTACGGGACCGGTTCGACGGCATCGAGCGCGCCGACTCGTTCGTGGTCGACCCGCACAAGTGGTTGTTCGCACCCTTCGACTGTGCCGCCCTGCTCTACCGCGAGCCGAACCTGGCAAAGGCGGTCCACACCCAGGACGCCTCCTATCTCGAGGTGCTCCACAGCGACGCTCCCGAGGAGTGGAACCCGAGCGACTACGCCTATCACCTGACCCGTCGGGCGCGCGGCCTGCCCCTGTGGTTCTCGCTGGCCGTGTACGGAACCGACGCATACCGTGACGCGATCGAGACGGTGCTCGACGTGGCGCAGCAGACGGCCGACCTCATCGAGCGGTCTCCCTACCTGGAGCTGGTCCGGCGGCCCGAGCTCTCGGTGGTCCTCTTCCGACGCGTCGGGTGGGACCGGGCCGCGTACGAGGCCTGGTCGGCGAAGCTGCTCACCGACCAGATCGGACTGGTCACGCCCACCACCTGGGAGGAGGAGCCGGTCGGACGGCTGGCCCTCCTCCATCCCGACACCTCGATCGCCATCATCGAGGAGATCCTGGCCACCCTCGCTTGAAGGTGTGCCGTTCCGGCGGCCCGTGCCACACTGTGCCCGACCGGGACACGGACGAGGGGGTGTCATGCCGACTGAAGTGCGGGGCGTGGTGGCGACGGCCAAAGGCGCACCGGTCGAGGTGACCACCGTCGTGGTACCCGATCCGGGACCCGGCGAAGCCCTGGTCCGTGTCCAGGCGTGCGGTGTGTGCCACACCGACCTGCACTACCGCGAGGGCGGGATCAACGACGAGTTCCCCTTCCTGCTCGGCCACGAGGCGGCCGGTGTGGTCGAGGCGGTGGGTGCCGACGTCACCTCGGTGGCGCCGTCCGACTTCGTGGTCCTCAACTGGAGGGCTGTCTGCGGTGAGTGCCGCTCGTGCCGGCGCGGCCGGCCCTGGTACTGCTTCAACACCCACAACGCCACCCAACGGATGACCCTGCATGACGGGACGCCTTTGGCTCCGGCACTCGGCATCGGGGCGTTCGCAGAGAAGACCCTGGTGGCGGCCGGTCAGTGCACCAAGGTCGATCCAGCCGCCCGGCCCGAGGCGGTCGGGCTCCTCGGGTGCGGGGTCATGGCCGGACTCGGAGCGTCGCTGCTCACCGGGGAGGTCGGTCCGGGAGATTCGGTGGCCGTGTTCGGTTGCGGCGGCGTGGGCTGCGCGGCCGTGGCCGGTGCCCGCCTGGCCGGGGCAGCCACCATCGTGGCCATCGACCTCGACGCCGGCAAGCTCGCGCTCGCCCGCGAGTTCGGTGCCACCCAGGTGGTCGACGCGTCGGCCGGGGACGTGGTCTCGGCCGTGCAGGCACTCACCGGGGGCAACGGCGCCGACGTGTGCATCGAGGCGGTGGGTCACCCGAATGTCCTCGAACAGGCATTCTACGCGCGGGATCTGGCCGGCACTCTCGTGCAGGTCGGGGTGCCGTCGCCCGAGATGCGCATCGACCTGCCCATGATCGACTTCTTCGGTCGTGGCGGTCGGCTCAAGCCGAGCTGGTACGGGGACTGCCTGCCGTCGCGCGACTTTCCGATGCTGGTGGACCTCTACCTGCAGGGACGGCTCGACCTCGACCGGTTCGTGAGCGAGACCATCGCCCTCGACGACGTGGAGGAGGCCTTCCACCGGATGGAGCGCGGAGAGGTGCTGCGCTCTGTGGTGGTGCTCTGAGCCACGGCGTCGCCCAGAGCGCCGGCCGTGCACCCGTGCCGCCGGGTGCGGTCAGGTGTACCCCGCGGCAATGTGCTCGATCCACCAGTCCGGCGCCGCATTCATGAGGGTCTGCAGGTCCCAGTAGTCCCACCAACGCAGGATCGACCCATCCCGCAGCTCCTGGACCGAGACAAATGGCAACGTCACCTGTTCCCCGGTGTGCCAGTGCCAGGTCTCGGCGTGCTCGGTCACCACGGTGCTGCGCTCGGCCACCATCAGCCGGAGCTCGTGCTCGTAACCGGAGATCCGCTCGAGGCCGAGACGCAACCGGGCCACCACCTGTGCCGGACCGCGGGCGACGTCGTCCGCAGGGGACGGCACGTCGGTGTACTCGCTCTCCGCCGTGAAGAAGGAGGCGATGGCGTGCCAGTCCCGGGCATAGAGCGCGGCCCAGAACCGACGGACCACCTCCTTGTTGGCGGATCCCTCGTCGGTACCAGCCGGGTCGGTCATGGAGACTCCTCGCTCCTCGCACGTTGTTCGGGCGCCGCGGGCCGGCGGTCCTCCCTCCGGTCATGATCGGACGGAGCCCGGCACCGGGGGATGAATGAGGGTTGCCTTGCCGCACTTGCGGGGCAACCGTACCCGAGCCGTCTCCGCCAGTGACGAGCCGTTCGCGCTTGACCCGGATCCGGCATGATTTCATGCTGTGAGCGACAGCCCCGACCCGACGCAGCGTCCCGGCGCCAATGGTCTTCTGGGTCGGGTGCTGGCGGCTGTCGGATGCACGGGGGCACTGGTTGCTGTCCTGGTCAGCCCCGTCCATGCCCGGTCCGCCGCAGGACAGGATTGGTCACCGTTCGTCCTCGTGGCAGGCCTGCTCTTGGTGGGTCTCGTCGCCGACGAGGACCGGTTGTTCTCCGCTGCTGGACACGGACTCGCTCGGTTGGCGCCGAACGGGATGGTCCTCTACATCGGTGCCGTCGTGCTCATCGTCACGGTGACGACGGTATTGAACCTCGACACCTCGGTAGCGTTCCTCACGCCCATCCTCGTCTACACGGCCCGCGGCCGGGGTGAAGGCGAAGCTCCGCTTCTGTACGGGTGCCTTCTTCTCTCCAACGCCGGATCGCTGTTGCTCCCTGGTTCCAACCTCACCAACCTGATCGTTCTCGGTCACCTGCATCTTTCTGGGGGACAATTCCTCCGTCACATGGCCCCTGCGGCGGTTGCAGCAGCACTGGTGACCGCTGTGGTGGTGGGCGCCGCCGAACATCGTTCTTTGCGCACGACGGTCGTCCCGGTTGCCGATCCTGAGCGCCCGGTGCTGGGCATCGGGTTGATCGCCGTGACAGCAGTCACCGTGTTGGTGCTCGTCCTTCGGGCGCCTGCCGCTCCCGTGGCGGCTGTCGGTGTGGTGGCGGTGGGAATCCGGTCGTTCTCACGGGAAGGGTCTCCGGGGCGGGCAGTGGCGGTCCTCGGTCTGCCAGTTCTCGTTGGCCTGTTCGGCATCGCCGTAGCCCTCGGGACGCTGGGCCGGGCGTGGTCGGGACCGGCAGCCCTGCTGTCGCACCTCGACTCCTGGGGAACTGCGGCCGTCGGCGCCTTCGCCAGCGTGATCCTGAACAACCTGCCCGCTGCCTCACTGTTGGCAGCCCGAGTGCCGCCCCGACCGTTCGCCCTGTTGGTGGGGTTGAATATCGGCCCCAACCTGTTCGTCACCGGTTCGCTTGCTTGGCTGCTCTGGCTGCGTGCGGCGAAATCCGCCGGTGCCCGACCGTCGGTCGGCAAAGCAAGCCTTCTCGGAGTTGTCACGGTACCGCTGGCGATGGCTGCCGCACTCGGAATGCTCACCCTCAACGGGTCACACTGAGGTGCCATTAGGCTGTCCGATGGATGCCGTGACTCGGCGGGATCTTGGGCGGCCCCACAACTTGCGGTGTCGAGGGACACGCGGCTCGCTGAGCCGATCAGAGCATTTTCAGGTGCAGCAGGGCTGGTCTACACTCAAACCGTTTCACGTCACCTCGTGCCGCCATGGGAGGCCAAGTGGTTGAAGGTCCAAAGCTCAATGCGCACCATCGGGCGACCGTCGAGAAGATCTTCCAACATCCCGTCAGCCATAACATCCAATGGCATGACGTCTTGTCCCTGCTGCAAAGCGTGGCGGAGGTTACCGAGGGGCACGACCGGCGCTACAAGGTCACCCTGGGTGCCGAGACTGAAACATTGGACGCTCCCTCTGCACACGATGTCGATGAGCAGATGGTGATCGACCTTCGTCGGATGCTCAAGGGCGCTGGGATCACCTCGGAATAGATCCAGGTGTGAAGGCGCCTCCGAAGGCCTGGGTCCTCACCTTCTACCGAGGGCGAAATCTGACCCAGTTCGCCACCATGGTCGCCCGCACCTTGTCCTCGTAGGCAAGTTCGGCACTCACGACGATGGCCGAATCGGAAATCTCGACTGGCTCGGCTCGAAGCGCCAGTGGTGGTCCCAGGGGTGTGGGTCGAAGGAACCGCACATCGAACCCAGCAGTAATGAACGGAATTGGCACACCTGTTTCGGTCCTCCAACCACGACGGTCGGCCTCCCACATCACCACAGCTGCGGTGTGGCAGTCGAGTGCGGTGGCGATGATCTCCCCATTGAGGAACCCGGCTCCGTTGTCGTGCTCTGGGCGAGGTGCGAACGCGGCAACTGTGACCTCACCGTCCCTGTAGCTACGGAGGTGGAATCCGTCAGGATTGGCGTGTCCGCAACCGAAACAGGTGAGGCCCGGATACAGAGACTCCTGGATGCTCAAATCCTGCTCTTGAATTCCCATGGTCTTTCTCCGCTGCCCTCCGCCCACAAGGCTCGGCCACACTGTGGAAGGGCAGCCCTACCCCGATGTGGTCGTTGGCAACTCTTGAGACTCAGCCGGTTATCACGTTGTGAACAGTGGCGACCATCGGCTCCTGCAATTCGACTCCCAACTCGCTGAGGATGGGCACCAGGGTCGACCCGAACGCGTCAAAGTCCGCCTGGGACTCCCAAATGTCGAAGACCTGGATCGCACCGTTCGATTCAAGTGCGCAGTGATACGTGCGCCCCTTCGGATTGCCTGCACCGGCAGCTTCCAGACTCTTGATTGCACTGGTGTACTTCTCCGGCGTGAAGCCTTCGTGTACGAAATAGATCCCCAACGCCATTGAACGTCCGCCCTTCAGCCTGATCGACGCACAGTTGCGCCTTGCCCGTCCCTCTGGGACGTGACTTGTCGCACCTTAGCCCTCACAGAACGAGGTCCGTCCGCCCGGGCACCGCCGCCTCCGGGTGGCGTCCGTCACTCCGGCAACGTGTACGAGTGCTCGAATTCGTCCTGAAGGACGGTCGCCACCTTCTGTGTGGTGTCGACCACCAACTCCTCGTCCAGAGTGCGAACCCGGTAGGTCCAGCCATTGGGCAACCCGAGCCGATCGCCGAGCGTGGAGAGACTGGCCTCGTCTGTGCTCGGGTCCACGGCCAAGCAGTAGGCCTGCATGACGTAGGCGAGCCCGTCCGGCGACACCAGCTCGTAGACGGGTTTTCCGGAATCGAAGAAGAAGACGGCGCCCCGGTGCACGAGCTTGTCGGTGTACGGAGAGGTCGACGGGTCGTCGCCGAGGTCGATCAGGGCCAACCGACGCATCAAGAGCCCGTTGAATTCGCGCAACACCGGCTCCAGGGTGTTCACCTTCTGGCCGATGCCGTCGATGACCCAGTGCCGGGGACCATTGAGCTTGACCACCACGGCACCGAGATCGGCCGCGATGGCTGACGGGTCGAGCGTGTCCCAGAGTTCCTGGGGACAGTCGTTCAGGAACTGCGTGCCGAAGACCTCGGCCTCGAAATGACCGTGGCGTGCGAACACCGCGATGACCTCGCCGTAACGGACGCCACGGACGTCGTCGATCAGCCGAGGAGTCTCCCGTTCCGTGTCATGCACCATGTCGGGGCCTTTCCGGACGTTCGCTACCGGTCGACGAGCGATCGACAGAAGTCGCTCTGCCCGATCCGCAATTCAGCGCTGGAAGGTCCGGGAGAGATCCAGACCCAGGTCGGGCAACGGCTTGTGCGTGGCGTAGCGGTACAAAATCGTGCGCATGTAGATGCCCGCCGCTGCCAGATACATGGAGACGACGAACACGCCGATCACTCCGAGCACGGCGATAGGCACGCCGAGCAGAGGCGCACCAGACAGCGCTACCACGATGCCGACGACGATGACCGCCGCAGCCAGCAGGATCCACCCCAGGGCGAGCACTCCGAACCGCAAGGCTCCCCGCGCGATGGTCCCAAACGTCGTCCTGATCAGGTGGGAGGACCGCTTGAGTGCCTCGATCGGACCAACGTCCTCGAAGGCCAGCACCGGGACTACGAGAAACGACGCAACCGCCCACGCCAGTCCACCGAGGATGCCCAAGATGCGCCCGAACACGCCGAGACGGCTTTCCACTGCCTGGATGACTGTACCGACCACTGCCGAGAGCAGTGCCCAGCTGAAGACCACCCGTCGGCGGGACCACGCCATGCCCAGCGCACGGCGGACACCGATCCTCCGTCCCTCGATCTGCTCGTTCGCCGCGAACGCCAGTGCCACGTTGAAGTACACACCGACGAAGGTCGAGGCCATGATGCCCGGGAGGAAGTAGAGAACGGCCAAGGGGGAGGTCCCGTACGCTCGCAGGAGGGGGACAGCCACCACTCCCGAGACGGCCAGAAAGGCCACAGCCGATGCCAGACCGGAAAGCACCGGCAGCCAGATCATCTTTCGGTTCTCACGGAACAAGCCGAACGATGCCCGCAGAAGTTGCTTTCCGGTCGGTGCGCCTCCCCGCGGTGGTGAACCTGGCGTCGCGGTGGCGGCAGCGCGGTGCTCGGTCCAGGCGCTCCCGTCCCAATAGCGGAGATAGCCGCCTTCGCTCGGGTCCGGATACCAGGCTGCAGGAGGCAGTTCCGTCGACATCCTGCAATGCTATCGAGCGTGACGGGTGCAGGCCGGGGTCGTTGACCGAACGCCAGCCTCGGGGCTGATGCAGCACCATCCTCCTCTACCGGCTCGGTCCGTCGCACCGACGGCAACCGGGCTCACTGCTGCGCGGCACCTCGTTCGACGATCCGGACCCGTCGCGCCGACAACGACCCCGCGTCGAACCGCTCACGCATCCACTGCGCCGACCACCGTGCCTCCTCCCGGTAGGCCTCCTCGTCAGCCCGGAACGCGAGTGCGTCGTACATCCTCCGCAGTTCGGTGACCGTCCCCCGGTCCGACTCCGCGATCGCCCGTCCGAGCTCCGTCGCCCTCCGGAGCAGGTCGGCGTGCGGGACTACCTCGTTGACCAGCCCCCAGGCACACGCGGTGGGTGCGTCCACGAAGTCGCCGGTCAACGACATCTGGCGGGCGCGGTTGATGCCGACGAGCTGCGGAAGGCGGATGGTCATGCCGCCACCCGGCATGACCCCCACCCGTGCATGGGTGTCGGCGAACGTTGCCCGCTCGGATGCGATGAGGAAGTCGCACCCGAGCGCGAGCTCCAGCCCACCGGTGACCGCTGCCCCGTTGACGGCGCCGATCCGAGGGATGGTGGACAGCGGGACGAGGCCGCGGGGGCCATCCCCGTCCTCGGGTTGTGCCGAGCTGATGTCGCGGTAGGTGCGAGCCAGGTCGTTGAGGTCCAGCCCGGCACAGAAGGCGGGGTCGCGGCCGGTCAGCACCACCGCCGCCACGGAAGGGTCGTCGTCGGCCTCGGTCAGGACGGTCCGCAGATCCGAGATCATGCTGGCGGTCAGGGCGTTGCGGGCCTCGGGACGGTCCAGGATGACGATGGCGACGGGTCCGTCGAGCTCGCGGGTGATCACGGTCCCCTCTCTACCATCTGGTTCGTCTCGCGTCGCACGCCCGGGTCGCTGGCATGATGAACGGGCCCGGCACCGACGAAAGCGGAGGAGTGGAGTGGGCGAGCATGCCGACCGAGGACCGGCCCCTGACCGTGCGCCTCCCGCCACCGACTATCTGGACCCGGACCGCTACGAGGCCGAACGACGCGCCGTATTCGCCCGCGAGTGGACCGCACTCGGCGATGCGGCGGGCCTCGAGCAACCCGGGCAGTACCGCGCCGTCTGGCTGGCCGGTTTCCCGCTGGTGGTGGTCAATGACCGGGGTGTCCTCCGCGGGTTCCAGAACGTGTGCCGGCACCGCGCCGGGCCGCTGGTCGGTGAGGGTTCGGGCTCGGTCCGCTCCTTCGTCTGCGGGTACCACGGATGGGCGTACGGGCTCGACGGCACTCTGCTGTCAGCCCGTGACTTCGGCGAGGAGGTGGCCGCGGCCGACTTCTCGCTCGTGCAGGTGTCGGTGGCGACCTGGCGTGGACTGCTGTTCGTGAACCCCGACCCGTCCGCCCCCGATCTCGTCTCCTGGCTCGGCGCGTTCAGCGAGCACACCGCTCCGTTCGCCATGGAGACCTACGCGGTGACCCACTGCTCGGGTCACGAGATCAGGTGCAACTGGAAGGTCTACGCGGAGAACTACCAGGAGGGCTACCACATCCCCCTGGTCCACCGGAGTCTCAACCGGACCATCGACGCCTCCCGTTACCTGGTGGAGGTGGACGGGGCCGTCGCGGTGCACTCGGCGCCCACCCGCGACGGAGCGGTGACCCACGGGGCCTGGCTCTGGCGGTTCCCGGGGCTCGCCCTCAATCTCTACCCGTCGGGACTGTGTCTCGAGAGCTTCTGGCCCACCGGGCCGACGACCACCCGGATCGAATACACCTTCTGTTTCGCTCCCGGCACGTCGGAGGCCGAGGCGCAGGCGGCGGTGGACAGCTCCCTCGCGATCCTCGAGGAGGACCGGGTCATCTGCGAGGCCGTGCAGCGCAACCTGGCCTCGGGCATGGCTCTGCCCGGGATCCTCAGCCCCCGTCACGAGCGGGGTGTGGGACTGGTCCGCGACATGGTGGCCGGTGCACTCGCCAGGCCCTGACCCGGCCGGGGAGGCGTACCGGCCGCTGCCGGACGCGCCCGACTGGTTCCGGCGAGCGCTGGCGGTGCCGCTGACCCACCTCGAGGTGCCGGTCGACGGTTGCACGATCCATGCGCTGGCCTGTGGACCGGACGGAGCCCGCGGCCTGGTCTTCGTCCACGGCGGCGGGGCGCACGCCCACTGGTGGACCCATGTCGCGGCTGCGTTCAGCGACCGGTTCCGTGTGGTCTGCATCGACTTGTCGGGGCACGGCGACAGCGGTCACCGATCGGCCTACTCCCTCGACGAGTGGACCGAGGAGGTGATGGCGGTCGCCGGGCCCGGCGGGATCGCCGGGCCACCGGTGGTCATCGGTCACAGCATGGGCGGGTTCGTAACCATCGCCACCGCCGCCCGGCACGGCGACCGGGTCAGCGGTGCCATCGTCTGCGACTCGCCGGTCACCGAACCCGACCCCGAGATCGGCGCGTACCGGTTGCGGGAGGCGTTCGGAGAGCCCCGCACCTACCCGGGCCTGGACGAAGCCATCCGCCACTTCCGGACGGTGCCACCCCAGGACCACTACCTCGACTATGTCATGGACCACGTGGCCCGCCGCTCGCTCCGCCCCGTCGAGGGCGGCTGGCGGTGGAAGTTCGATCGGCACGTCTTCGCCCAATTCGCCGGCAGCAGCATACGGGGGGTGGCCTTCCCCTACCTCTCGGCGGTGCACTGCCGGTTCGCCCTCCTCAGATCCGAGCACGGCCTGGTGACCGCCGACATCGGGCGGTTCATGTACGAACAGCTGGGGCGGGTCACCCCCGTCGTCGAGCTCCCCGAGGCGGGTCACCACGCCATGCTCGACCAGCCGCTGATCCTGTTGACCGCGCTGCGTACGCTGCTCGCCGACTGGGACCACTCCGAACCACTGCGCCGGAGCGGAGGAGCGCCGGCAGCCCCCTCGGACCCGGCGCGGGGATGACCGACAGGGAGGCCTGAGTCGCGAGCCCCACTGGATCCGCTCGGCAGTCGGCGACGCGTGAGGGCCCGCTGGCTCCTCCGCGGATGGGGCAGGATGGTGCGATGGCATACGATCACAAATTCCGTTTCGCCGCCCAACTCAGCACCGCACCGGGGGGAACCGCCCGCTCGTGGGCAGACCAGGCACGGCGCGCCGAGGACCTCGGCTACTCGGCACTCCTGATGCCCGACCACTTTGGCGACCAACTGGCTCCGATCCCCGCGCTGGCCGCAGTGGCATCCGCCACCACCACGCTGCGCATGGGATCCCTCGTCTTCGGGAACGACTACCGGCACCCGGTCGTCCTCGCACACGAGGCCTCGACGCTCGACGTCCTGAGCGAGGGCCGCTTCGAGCTCAGCCTCGGCGCCGGGTGGATGAAAACCGACTACGAGGCGGCGGGCATCCCCTACGACTCACCCAAGGTGCGGGTGGACCGGTTCGAGGAGGCCATACAGGTCGTCCAGGGGCTCCTGCGCACCGACGGACCGTTCTCGTTCAAGGGTGCCCATTACGAGGTGCACGAGCACCAGCTCCTGCCGAGACCCGTCCAGCAACCGGGGCCGCCGCTCATCATCGGCGGGGGCGGCCGACGGGTGCTCTCGATTGCCGCCCGGTACGCCGACATCGTGAGCATCAACGTGAACCTCCGCGGGGGCACGGCGGGAGTGGAGGTGGCACCCAACGCCTCCCCGGCGAGTACCCGCGAGAAGGTGGCCTGGGTCAAGGAGGCAGCAGGCGACCGGTTCGACGACCTCGAGCTCAACGCGCTCATCGGGTTCGTCGTGATGACCGACGACGCCGACGGGCTCGTCGAGGCCATGGCCCCCCAGTTCGGCATCGAACCCGCCGACGCCCGACACATCCCGCTCGCGCTCATCGGGACGATCGAGGAGATGGCCGAGGAACTCCGTTGGCGGCGGCAGGAGTACGGCATCTCCTACTGGTCGATCGAGTCGGATGCCTGGGAGACCCTCGGGCCGGTGGTCTCGACACTCGCCGGCACCTGAGGACGCCGATCGCTACCCGATCGCTACCCGGTCGCTCCCGAGAGCATCTGGGTGATCTGGCCGAGGTCGAAGTAGTCGCGCCAGGCGCTGACCTTCCCGTCACGCACCTCGAAGGTCCCCATGACCGGAAGCGGGGCAATCGTCCCCCCGAGCGTCAGGGTGTCGATGCGCTCGGTGAGCACGACGTTGTCCCGCACGGCCAGATGGAGGATCTCGACCTCCGCGCTCTCGAACATGCCGAGGAACCCGTCGAGGAACGCAATCGCCGCATCGATCCCGACGGCGGGCTCCATCGGGATGTTGTGGTAGACGACGTCATCGGCGAGGAACGGCCGCATGGCTGCCGAGTCGTGCTTGGCGAGTGCCTCGAGGAGACTCCGCGTCACACGTTCTGAATCCTCTTCGATGCCCATGCTGGACCTCCTGTGCTCGGCGGTGGGATCACGTTATCGGCATGGGCGGCGGTCGGCCTCCCGGTCGTTCGCGGCGCCCGGCCCTAGAGTCGGACCCCACGCAGCGAGGAAGGGGACCGCACCATGGGACTGCTGGACGGGCAGCGAGCGGTGGTGACCGGGGGCGCGTCCGGCATCGGGCGTGCGACCGCCCACAGGATGGTCGAGGAGGGCGCCACGGTGGCGGTGATCGACATCGACAGCGACGGGGCACGCACGATGGCCGCAGAGCGCGGCATCTTCGGGTTCGAGGCCGATGTGACCGACCCGGACGCTTTGCGCGGAGCGGTGGACGCGGCCGCCGCAGCGATGGGTGGGATCACCACCTTGTTCAACAACGCAGGGATCGGCAACCTCTCCCCCCTCCACGAGTGGGACCCCGCCGAGTGGAACCGGCTGATCGCGGTCAACCTCACCGGGGTCTACCTCGGATTCCGGGCCGCGGTGCCGCACATCCTCGCCGCGGGCGGGGGGAGCATCGTCTCGACCGCATCGATCAGCGGCACCCGCCCTGCGGCCGGAGAGGCCCCCTACTCGGCGGCCAAGGCCGGGGTCACGGCCATCACCGCGTCGGCCGCCCTCGAGTACGGACCCTCCATTCGGGTCAACTCGGTCGCACCCGGGATGATCCGGACCGCGCTGACCGCGCCGCTGCTCTCGCTCCTCCCCCACGAACAGGAACGGTACGAGCGGACCACGCCGGTCGGCCGGATCGGGGAGCCGGAGGACATCGCCGATGTGGTCGTCTTCCTCTGCTCGGATCTGGCCCGCTTCGTCACCGGGCAGACCGTCGTCGTCGACGGGGGGATGACCCTCCACGGTTCGGGCGTCGACGGGATCCACCGGCAGATCTTCCCCGCACCCTGACCCGGGCCGCCGCTCCTACGAGCCGGGGCCGCTCTCGGGATCCGCGACGGGACTGCCCGCGCCAGCGGGCTGCGCCCGGCGCCCGCGGGGCGCGATGACCACCTGCGGGCGCTCATAGCCCGACAGGGGCGAGCCGGCGGGCCGGCGCTGCGGTGGCCGGTGCGGTGGGACGACGCCGGTGCGGAGATGGCGACGGGTACCCGACCAGGGTGCCGGCGGCGCGGTTCCCCGATCGGCGAGCCGGTAGGCGAGCTGCTCGTAGTTGACCCGCCACCCCCTGAAGTCCGGCCATGCCTCCTCCGCGGTCCGCTCCATGCGGAACCCGACGGTTTGGAGCATGGCGACGGCATCGGCGAACTCCTCGTAGGTGAGCTCGATCGGGCCCTCCGGGCTCGGGTCGAGGTCCACCGGCCAGCCGAGGGACGCGGCGATGCGGTGCATCAGGGTGAACCCCATGCGCAGGCAGAGGCGGGCCTGCGAGGGAGCGGTGCTCGGGGCGAGGGCGAGCTGCATGGCGCCGGCGTCCAGCACCGCCAGCAGCCCGTCGATCCACGAGAGCCACGGCTCGGGAGACCGGAAGAGCAGCAGGACCGGGTACGTGGTGTGGCTCTCGGCAACGTCGGCGGCCCATTCCTCCCATGCGTGGTAGAGATCCGGCAGGGTGTCGGTGATGCCCACGAGTTGGTGCCGGGCGAGGAGCTCCGGTCCCCACGCCGGCTCGCCCGCGCGACTCTCGAGGAGTGCCACGAGTCCCTCCCGCCGGTTGTAGGAGCTGTAGAGCGCCGGAAGGTAGGCGATCTGGAGGGCGACCAGGACCACCCAGATGGCGCCGACGGCGATGTCCATCCCGGTGTTCGGCCGGCCTCCGATGTGCACTGCCCCGACCGTGAAGAGCGCGGTGAGCGACTGCAGGAGCCCATCGGGCAGCGAGTGCACGGTGCCCATCAGCATCAGCCCGAACCCGAGCACCAGCAGGGCCGCCCAGAAGAGGAGCTGGGCGAGCAACGCAACAGGTGCCGTCGGGGCGAGGATGGCGTCCTTGCCCTCGTAGGTCTCGGCCAGGCGTGAGAGCGCGACGAACACGAGCCGCACGCTGCGGTTCACCACCAAGGTCATCCGCTCGATCCCCTTCGGCTGGCGGGGCAGGACCAGGGTGAACAGCACGCTGGTCACGGTGACCAGGACGACGAAGAGACCGAGCGCGAAGAGGAGCTGGTTCACCTGCCGGTCGAGAGCCGCCGCTCGACCGATTCGACCTTGGCGCTCATCCGGTCGCTCGGCGCCTCGGGCCGGTAGTCCATCTTGATCACGACCGAAACCCGTCGGCCACCGCCGGACACCGCCTCGACGCACTCGCGGATGACGCCCACGACCTCGTCCCACTCGCCTTCGACGTTGGTGAACATGGCATTCGTCTCGTTGCGGAGGCCACTGGCGCGGACGATGCGGACCGCCACCGCGACCAGGTCGCCGATCGACTCCTCGCCGCCGACCGGGGTGATCGAGAACGCCGCCAGCACGGCACCATTGTGCCACGGGTCGGGCGGTCGCCAACGCCCTAAGCTGATCGCATGTGCAGGAACATCACCACGCTGCGTGGGCTGGAGCCACCGGTGACCCCGGACGAGATCGAGGCGGCCGCGCGTCAGTACGTCCGGAAGGTCAGCGGCATCCAGTCCACCTCCGAGAAGACCGAGATCGCCTTCGAGGAGGCGGTCCGGCAGGTGACCGCGGCGACCAGTGGGTTGATCGCCGCGTTGCCGCCGCGCCGGCAGCCGCCGCCGACCCTCCCACCGCTGCGACGCAGGGCAGCCGTCTGACCCGCACGACCGCCACCTGAACGGCGGCGAGCCCTCCTCGAGCGGTCGAGGATCGGGAGCTCAGCCTCCCTCTCGTCGCGACTTCGACTCCGCCGCGAGCACCTTGGCGGTCTCGGCGTTGTTGCGGGCGGCCTCGCGGGGTCGAAGCCCTGCCCCGTGCACGGTCCGGATGTACTCCTGCACGTCACGGGCGTTGCAGGCGATGGTCAACAGGTCGTTCGACCCCTGGAGGTGGGTGCGCAGCCCCATGAGGTCCCACGCCCGCCGGATGTTGGCCTTGGCCGCCATCAGGGTGGTGAGCGGTGCCTGGGCGACGTGGAACGCGAGCTCGGCGACCTCGTCGTCGAGCCGCTCGCGGAACCACCCGGTTGACCAGTCCCATCTCCTTCGCCAGCTCGGCATTGATCTCCTGCCCCGTGTACATGTACTCCGAGGCCCGCTTCCAGTTCATGAAGATCCACGGCTCGATGCCCGTCTCCATGGTCGGCATCGCCATCCCCTGGAGGACGGGGAACTGGAAGTAGGCGTCTTCGGAGGCGACCGTCATGTCGGTCAGCAGCCCCCAGATGGTGCCGCCGCCGAGGCAGTACCCGTGCACCTGGGCGATGGTCACCTTCGGAAAGTCCCACAACTTGAGCACCGGGGTGCCGTAGATGTCCCACTGGCCCTTCCAGGTGCTGCCCAGGCGCTCGGTGCTTTCGTCGATCTCGCGGATCTCGGTGCCCGGCGATCCGGTCACCACGTGGCCGGCGCTGAACCCCGGACCGTTGGCCTTGAGCACGACCACCTTGATGTCGTAGTCGTGGTCGGCGTCGTCGAGGCACGTGTCGACATCGAAGACCAGGTCGGACGATTGGATGTTCGCCTTCTCCTGGTAGTCGAGCGTGATCCAGGCGACAGGCCCGTCCTTCTCGTAGACAACCGTCTTCAACTCGCGCTTCTCCATCGAGGGACTCCAGTCAGGACGTGGGTGCCGTCACTCTATGCCGTGTCGACCGGGTGTGACTCCCGCAGCAGGCGCTTGCGCACCTTGCCGTTCTGGTCGCGCGGGATCTCCCCGACCACCGCCCAGTCGCGCGGGATCTTGTACTTGGCCAACCGTCCGGCCAGGTGCTCCTCGAGCTCCTCGGTGGGCACCGGGTGGCGCAGCTGGACCATCGCCCTGAGCCGTTCGCCATCGCGATCGTGGGGGACGCCGTAGACGGCACAGTCCACGACGGCTTCGTGCTCGAAAAGCGCTTCCTCGATCTCACGCGGGGCGATGTTGACCCCACCCCAGAGGACCATGTCCGAGAGTCGGTCGGTGATGGTCAGGTACCCGCCCTCGTCGAGGTACCCGATGTCCCCCACCGTGAACGCGTCGTCGCGCCATGCCCGGTCAGTGGCGTCGTCGTCGTTCCGGTAGCGGAACCGGTGGGTGCCGGCCGGCCGGATGTAGACCACACCGGGTGTCCCCGTCGGCGCCGGGGCACCGTCCTCGTCCAGGATCCGGATCTCGACACCCGGCCACGGACGGCCCACGCTCCCCGGCCGGGCCCGCCACTCCTCGGGCGAGATCTTGGTGGCTCCACCCTCGCTCGCGCCGTAGAGCTCATGGATCTCCGTCTGGGGGAACGCTTCCATCATCCGGAGCTTGACCGGAACCGGGCACGGGGCGGCACCGTGCACGATGAGCGAGAGGCTCGAGACGTCCAGCTCGGCGCGGTCCGGCGCGGGGATCTCGAGGATCCGGATGAAGTGTGCCGGCACCATGAAGGAGCGGGTCCCGCGGTGCCGGCTCACTTCGGTCAACCAGGCCCTCGCCTCGAACTGCTCGGTGATCACCGTGAGCGCGCCCACGTAGAGCGCGGTGAGCGCCCACCCGAGGTGGGAGGCGTGGTAGGCCGGACCGCTCATCACGTAGACGTCCTCGGCAGTCCACCCCCAGAGCGCGGCCTGTCCCTCCATGGCCCGGAACCGTCCCGCCGGGTCGGCGAGCGCACCGTGCACCACGCCCTTCGGCCGTGCGGTTGTGCCCGACGTGTAGAACATGAGCTCGGGGCCTCCCCCGGCGTCGGCGGAGGGGAGCGGCGTGGCCGACCCGATGCGCTCCTCGTAATCCCCACCGACCCGCAGCGAGCCGGCCGGATGCTGGTCGAGCGCTTGGTCGAGCTCGCCGTCGGACCCGACGCTGCCCACGGCGACCGCCACGTCGGCGTCGGCCAGGATGTAGGCCAGCTCACCCGCCCGCAGATGCCAGTTGACCGGCAGGAAGGGCGCGCCGAGCATGCCGGCGGCAATCGCCACCTCCAGGATCTCGATGCTGTTGGGCACCACGGTGGCGACCGGACGCCCGGGACCGGCGCCGCACTCGCCGAGGACCGCAGCAAGCCGTGCAGCCCGCGCGTCGAGATCGCGGTAGGTGCGCACCCGGTCGCCGAGGATCACCGACGGTCGGTCGGGTCCCGATCGGGCGTGCGCGGTCACTCCTCGAACCGGGTCCGGCGCTGGCATCGGCTGGGAGGCTAGCGCCCCATCATTGCTCGCACCGCCCCGGCCAGCCGCTCGGCCGACGGCAACACGTATCCCTCGAGTGCGGCGGCCGATCCGATCGGCGCGAAGCGCGCACCGACCCGGCGCACCGGCGCCTCCAGCTCACCGAAGAGCTCTTCGTTGATGAGGGCGGCCACCTCGGCGCCGAACCCGCAGAACTGCGTGGCGTGGTGGGCGACGACTGCGCGCCGGGTGCGGCCCACCGAGCGGAGGACCGCCTCGGCGTCGAAGGGGACCAGGCTGCGCAGGTCCACGACCTCGACGTCGATCTGCTCGGCGGCCAACTGCTCCGCCGCGGCGAGTGCGTCGCGCACGGTGCGTCCGTAGGTCACGATCGTCACGTCGCTGCCGCTCCGCTTGACGTCGGCGACGCCGAGAGGGACCCGGTGGTCCCCCTCGGGTACGGGCCCCTTCGTCCCGTAGAGCGCCACGTTCTCGATGACCACGCACGGGTCGTCGTCGAAGATGCAGGAGGTCAGCAGGCCCTGGGCATCGGCCGGGGTGGCGGGGACCACCACCTTCAATCCCGGGACGTGGGCGAGCCAGGCCTCCAGGGTCTGCGAATGGGTCGCGCCCGAGCCGATCCCCCCGAAGACCGCCGTGCGCAGCGTGAGCGGGACGGAGAGCAGCCCGCCCGACATGAAACGGGCCTTCGCCGCGTGGTTGACGAGCTGGTCCATGGCGACGCTGATGAAGTCCATGATCATGAGCTCCGCCACCGGCCGCATGCCGGCGGTCGCCGCGCCCAGTGCGGCGCCGACGATGGCCGCCTCGGAGATCGGCGTGTCCCGGACCCGCTCTGCGCCGTGGCGGGTGGAGAGGCCCTTGGTCACCTGTGAGATGCCGCCGGCGGGGTCGGCCAGGTCCTCGCCGAGGAGCACGACGGTCGGATCGGCGGCAAGCGCGCTGGTCGAGTGCCTCGTTGAGCGCCTCACGCATGCTGCGGACCACGGTCGGCCCTCCTCCGGTGCCGGCCTCTTCGGTCATTGCGGTGTCCCGCGAGGGTCCGCGTACACGTCGACGAGCGCCTCCGCACGGTCCGGGACGCCAGCCGCGAGGGCCTCGGTGAACGCCTCGTCGACGGTGCGGCGGGCCTGCTCCTCGGTGGCGACGACGCCGTCGGCGTCGAGGACCCCATCGGCGAGCAGTGCCGCCCGGTAGCGCGCGATGGGCTCGGCCTGCCGGGCCGCCTCGAGCTCCTCGGGTGGGATGTAGTGCATCGGGTCGCCGAAGTAGTGGCCGAAGAGCCGGAAGGTGGTGCACTCGAGCAGGGTGGGCCCCACGCCGGCCCTGGCCCTGGCGACCGCCTCGCCGAGGACCCGGTACACCGCGTCGGGATCGTTGCCGTCGACCGTGACCCCCGGGATCCCATACCCCGCGGCCCGGTCGGAGACATGGGCGACCGGCTGGGCCTCCGCCGTCGGGGTCATCTCGGCGTACCGGTTGTCCTGGCACACGAACACCACGGGTAAGTCCCAGAGGGCGGCGAGGTTCACCGCCTCGTGGAAGGAGCCGGTCCCGGTGGCCCCGTCGCCGAAGCTGGCAACCGTCACCTGGTCGGTGCCCTGGAGGCGCGCGGCGAGGGCGACACCGACTGCGATCGGAACCCCGGACCCGACGATCCCGGTCGAGAGCACGAGCCCGGACGGCGGGTGCGAGATGTGCATCGCACCGCCCTTGCCCCCGTTGACCCCGGTCGCGCGGGTGAGGATCTCTGCCACCAGCGGGCCGATCGGGACGCCCTTGGCCAGCTGATCGTGGAGCCCGCGGTAGGTCGTCACGAGCTGGTCGTCCTGTCGGAGGACCGTGCCCAGTGCGGCCGCGATGGCCTCCTGGCCGGTCGCCGGCCAGTAGGTGCAGGCGAACTCGCCCCCGGAGAGGCCCCGGCGCACCCGTTCGTCGCAGGTGCGGATGAGCACCATGAGCTCGAACATGCGCCGTCGGTCGGCGGTCGCGGGTCCGGCCGGGTCCGCGCCGGTCACGACGGCGCCCTTCCGGCGGCGGCCGGGACCTCGCCCGCGGCATGGACCGCGGCGTGCGCTCCGGCAAGGTGGCCCCAGACCACCGCCATGCCGATCGAGGTGCCTCCCCCGAAGTAGGCGGGCCCCGCAGGGGAAGCGATCACGTTGCCGGCTCCGTACAGGCCGGGGATGGGGCGGTCACGCACGTGCAGGATCCGACCGTCGGCGTCGACCCTCGGGCCGCCCTTGGTGCCGACCGTGCCGACATGGACGGGCAGCGCGTAGAACGGCCCCCGCTCGATGGTCCCGAGGTTGGGGTGCGGAGCGGAGGGATCACCGTGGAAACGGTCATAGGCGCTCTGCCCCCGCCCGAAGTCGCGATCCCGTCCGTCCGCCACGAACCGGTTCCACCGCTCGACCGTCGCGGCGAGCCCGACCGGGTCGATCCCGACCCGCTCGGCGAGGCCGTCGAGGGTCTCGTGCGCTGGCAGCCAGTCGGGATCGGGGTCTGTCGGTCGCACCGTCGCCACCGAATAGCGGGAGCGGAACTGGCTGTCCAACACCGCCCAACACGGGAGGTGCCGTGGGGTGTACTCGTTGGCGTCGAACGAGAAGAACGCCTTCTGCATGTCGTTGTAGTTGGCCGCCTCGTTGACGAACCTGGCCCCGAACCGATCGACGATGATCGAGTGCGGAGCGGTCCGTTCGATGCCGACGAAACGGGCGAGCGGCCGCTGCTCGTACTGCTCTCCGGGCACGGACGACGCCGGGTACCACCAGGCCTCGTTCATGTTGGCGAGGTCGGCGCCGACCTCCATGGCCATGAGCAGCCCGTCCCCCTCGTTGGCCGGCGGGGTGTGCGGATGGGTCAGCGGAGCGGGGAGGAACCGGGTGCGCAGCTCGCTGTTCCACTCGTAGCCGCCGCTGGCGAGCACGACCGCCCCGGCCGGGATCTCGAAGCGTCGGCCACCCCCCTCCACGACCAGTCCCGCGACCCGCTCGCCGCGCATCGCGAGCTCGCACGCCCGGGTCTCGAGGATCGGCCGGATGCCCCGGGTCAGGCAGGCCTCGAGGAGGGCCGCCACCAGCGCCCGGCCGCAGGCCACGATCTGGTCGGCGACGCGCTGCTGCACCGTGGCGGCGTCGAAGCGCTCCGGGAAGTAGGCGGGTCGCCAGTCGACCGTCGACTCCTCGAGGGTGAGGGGGAGCCCGAGCACCGGGGCCGGCCGGAGCCTGCCCGCCCACTCGCCGAGGCCGGTGGTGTCGAAGAGGGCGGGCTCGAGCATGCGGCCGGCGGCCTTCGCCCCCTCCATCTCCGGGTGGTAGTCCGGCCAGGACATGGACCGGAGCCCGAGGGGTGTCCGCTCCTCGAGGCCGGCCACGATATCCGGACCCTGGTCGATGTAGCGCTCCAGCAGCTCGATCGGCGTCCGCCCCGCGGTCATCCGGCCCATGTAGGCGAGGGCTTCCTCCCTCGAGTCGACCACCCCCCGTTCGGAGAGCCGGTGGTTGCAGGGCATCCAGATCCCGCCTCCGGAGACCGCGGTGGTCCCACCGATCCATTCCGTGCGCTCGACGATCGCGACATGGGCCCCGTGATCGCTGGCGGCGATCGCGGCGGACAGGGCCGCGGCCCCCGAACCCACCACGATCACATCGGCTGACGTCTCACCGGCCACCATCAGGTCACCCTGCGACCGGACCGGCGAGATACCGGTCGAGCTCGCGGTGCATGTTGACGATGCCGCCTTCGTAGGTGTGCGAGAGTCGCATCCCGGTCACGCTGCTGCTGTGGAGGCCGCGCTGCTGGCGGCCGATGTTGGAGAAGTCCTGCAGGGGGATCCGGGGCCAGTGGTCGCGGTCGTCCGGTGCGTAGGGTCCCCCGCGCACGGGTCGCGGGAGCGGCATCACCCGCGGCCGGGATGGTGATCGACCAGACCTCGAAGAGGCACGATTCCGGATCGTCGCCGTCGGGCCGCGACCGGTAGACCAGCGCATTGCCGTACTGGGGCAGCACGAAGTAGTTGGGGAAAGCGAAGAACATCCCGCCCCAGCGGGCCAGGGTGGACGGCTCGGGCGGTGGCAGCGGGATGGCCGCGTCGGCCGCGTACGCGTAGAGCGACGCGACGAGCTCCTCGCGGAAGGTGCTGCCTTCGGGGATCGGGCGGTGCCGCATCCCCTCGATCACGTGCAGGTCGCGCTCGAGGGTCATCGCCTCGAGGCCGCTGCACAGCTGTCGCGCCGACTCGATGATGGCGTCGACCTCGCTCACCCCCACCTCTTGACCCTTGCGGGCCTGGGCGTCGGCGCGGAGCTGGAAGCTCGAGTGTCCGCGGGGGTGGACCGCGTACACGAGGCTGTCCGGGTCATAACGCTCGGGGTGGCCGAGCGTGAGCTGGGGATGGGTCTGGGGGACGTGGTATCCCTCCATGAAGGCCTCCTGGGCGAGCTTCCAGTTAGCGCGGAGGCTGACCGCCTTCCACCAGTGGACCCGCATGTCGGCGAGCCCGAGCGGGTCCAGCAGCGACGGCAGCGGATCAAGGGCGTCGAGAAGGGGCGGCGCGTCCGGGTCCAGGTTGACCCAGGCGCAGGCACCCCAGACCTCCACGCGCACCTGCTGGAGGCAGATCTCCTCGGGGGCGATCAGGGCCGGGTCGAAGGCGTGCGGGGCGTAGACGAAGGAGTTGGTCCCGTCGAGCGCCCAGCGCCAGCCGTGGAACGGGCAGATGATCCCGGCGGTGCCGAACGAGCCGCTGCCCGCGACCAGCTGGGTGGCACGGTGACGACAGGCGTTGTGGTAGCCGCGCACGGTGTCCGCGTCGAGCCGCACCAGCAGGACAGACTGGTCGCAGATCGTGTACTCGACGAAGTCCCCGGGGGCGGGGAGCTCCTCGAGCCGGCAGGCCATCTGCCAGGTGCGGGGCCAGAGGCGTTCGCGCTCGAGGTCGGCGAAGCCCCGGTCGACGTACCGCTCGGCGGCGACGGCGTCCGGACGGTCGATCGCCCAGGGAGGCGACCGGAGGTCGGTTTCAGGCATCCCCGCCCCGGTCGGCCGGGTCGAGCATCGAGATAGCACGGACCGAGAAGCGCCACCGGTCGGGATCACGCACCAGCTGGTCGTGGTAGCGGCCGGCAGCGATGATCCCGGGACCGGTCTGTCCCTGGCGCACGAAGAGGTACCCGGTGACCGCGCTGGCGGCGTCTCCCTCGACGTCGACCAGCACGTTGGTGGTCACGTGCAGCCCACGGCCCGCCTCCCCCACCGCTTTCATGTAGTCGCGGATGGCACCACGCCCCTCATTGACCGTCCCCAGCACGAGGAGCCTGGCGTCCTCGGTGAACAGGTCGGCGAATTCGTCGAGCAGCCCGTCGTCCCACCGGTGGCTGTACTCGGCGATGGTGCGCCTGATCTGGTCCTCGTCGTCCACCGGCGCTCCCTCTCGGTCCACCCGCGGGCCGATGCTACGCACACTTCGTTGCAGTCTGCCGGTGGTGGGTTCTCTCTCAGGACCCGTCGAGGGTGCCGATGGGCTCCCCGACGGGGTAGGTCTCACCCTCCTGCCCGATCCGGTGGAGGGTCCCGCCGACCGGGGCGGTGATCTCATTGGTGACCTTGTCGGTCTCGAGTACGTAGATGGGCTGGTCCTGGGAGACCACGGCACCGTCCTCGACGAGCCATTCGGCGAGGGTGGCCTCGGTCATCTCCATCCCGAGCTTGGGAATGCGGAGCTCGACGGTCACGCGTACCGGAGGGATCCGGGTGTGGTGAGCAGCTCGCCGCTCTCGAGCCATGTCTTGAGGCCGGAGAGGATCATCGGCCAACCCCCGTAGAGCTCGGCGTTGGCTCCCTCGCGCATCTGGTCGTGGATCACCAGCAGCCGACAGGAGTCCTCGACCGGCTCGATCTCCCAGGTCACCCGCGACGCCCCTTCGCGTTCCACGTCCGGGCTCCAGAGCGCCACCAGGGTGTGGACGAGTCGCCTCGGTGGGTCGGCCTCGAGCACCTCCCCGTCAGCCAGCAGCCCGCCCGCCCCGGGGGCACCCATCTCGATCCGCGCCCCGGGGGTCCACTCCGACCTCGGCGCGGCTCCGAAGTTGTACTTGCTCCGGATCTCGGGATCGGTGATCGCCTCCCAGAGCCGTTCCGGCGTGGTCTTGATGTAGATCTCGAACATCTTCTCCATCGGTCGCTCCAATCCCTCCTTGAGGCCGGCGAGCCCGGCTGCCCAGGGTGCTGCGTACTTGCTCACCCACCGGTCGTGGACGAGCCTGATCGGGACCGGGTTCAGGAAATGCAGCTTCTCGCGGCCGCGCCGTGCGGTGAGCACCAGTCCGGCCTCCTCGAGCAGCTTGAGATGCTTCATGACCCCGAAACGCGTCATCGGGAAGCGCTCTTCGAGCCGCACCAGCGACTGCCCGTCCCGCACGAACAGCTCGTCGAGCAGGCTGCGCCGGGTCGGATCTGCGAGCGCCTTGAACACCAGGTCCACGGGGCAACTTTATGTGACCATTTGGTCACCTGTCAAGCCCCGACACCCCTTGTCCGGGCAAGGGAGACCGAGCGGGCGGGCAGCCGGGTCAGGTCTCGGGGATCAGTGTGGTGACGCAGAAGGGATGGCCGGCGGGGTCGAGCAACACGCGCCACCGGTCTGGGGACGGCTGCTCGTCCGCCTTGCGGGCGCCGAGAGCGAGCGCCCGGGCCTCCGCTGCCTCGAGGTCGTCGACCGCCATCTCGAGGTGCATCTGCTTGGGCGTTCCACCCTCGGGCCAGTCCGGCGCACGATGGTCCGCGACGCGCTGCGTCGTGAGCAGCACGCCTGCCCCTTCGAGGGCGACGAAGTCCTCCGACTCGAACATCACGGTCACCCCGAGCAGGTCGCGGTAGAACCCGGCCAGGCCGCTCGGATCGGTGGTGTCCAGGGATATCGCTGCCAGCCGGATCGCAGCCATGCGTTCGTCCTCCGATCGTCCCGCGGGATGGTCCTGCGGGATGGTCCTGCGGGCGAGTCCTGCGGGCGAGTCCTGCGGGCGAGTCCTGCGGGCGATGCTAATCCCGGGGTGCGCAGAGCCCACGCTCGGGCATAAGGTGGAATCCTCACGTCCGAAGGGTGGAGGGATCGACCGCCGGGTGCGGCCGCAGGGGACCTCGAGGACGAGCAGGACTCCGAGATCGGCCGGGGCAGAAGGGGGTGGTGAGAGCGTGCAGCGATCACCGTGTGGAGGCGTCCGCAACGTCGCCCTGATCGGTCACAGCGGGGCGGGCAAGACGTCGCTGGCAGAGGCGCTGCTGTTCGCCACCGGTGCCACCACCAGGCAGGGACGCGTGGAAGACGGCTCGACGGTCACCGACTTCGAGCCCGAGGAGATCAGGCACCACATGTCGATGTCGCTCGCACTGGCACCGACCGTGGCGAGCGGGGTCAAGCTCAACATCATCGACACCCCCGGCTATGCCGACTTCTTCGGCGAGGTCCGGGCGGCCTGTTCGGTCGCAGACTCGGTGGTCATCGTCGTGAGCGCAGTCGAAGGGATCGAGGCGCAGACCGAAGCCGCATGGTCCCTCGCCACCGAGCTCGGACTGCCGCGGTTCGTCTTCATCAACAAGCTCGACCGGGAGCAGGCCAGGTTCGACCGAACCCTCGCGGCGCTCGTCGAACGGTTCGGCGCGGGCATCGCCCCGTTGGAGCTTCCTATCGTCGAGGACACGCGCCTCCTCGGCATCGCCGACCTCCTCACCGACACCGCACTCTTCTACGACGGTGGGACGTCACGGCCCGGGCCGATCCCCGAAGACCTGGCGCCGACCGAGCACAAGGTGCGCGAGCAGCTGGTCGAAGGGATCGTGGTCGGTGACGACGACCTCATGGAGCGCTACCTCGACGGCGACATTCCCTCCACCGCCGAGCTCGAGGACACGCTCGCCGATGGGGTCACCCAGGGCGTGGTGTTCCCGGTCATCTGCGGTTCGGCCGCCACCGGTGTGGGCATCGACCGTCTGGCCAGCCTGCTGGTCGAGATCGCCCCCCCACCGGACGCCCGGCCACCGATCGAGGTGCGTGCCGGGGACGAGATGCTCCCGGTTACCTGCGACCCAGCGGGTCTGCCGCTCACCCGCGTGTTCAAGACCCTGTCCGACCCCTATGTGGGGAAGGTGTCGCTCATGCGGGTGCTCTCAGGGACGATCAAGCCGGACAGCGTGCTCACCAACTCCCGCACCCACCGCGAGGAGCGGCTCCACGTCCTCGAGTTGCTCCGCGGCAAGCAGGCCGAGCCCGTCAAGGAGGCGCAGGCGGGGGACATCGTCGCCGTGCCCAAGCTCTCCGAGGTCAATACCGGTGACACCCTGGCGCCCAAGGGCACTCCGGTGGTCCTCCCGCCTCCGCCCACCGAACCCGCGGTCCTCTCGATCAGCCTCCGGCCCAAGTCCAAGAGCGACGAGGACAAGCTCATGATCGGCCTCCACCGACTCCAGGAGGAGGACTCGGTCCTGGTAGTCGAGCGGAACGACGAGACTCATCAGACCATCCTGCGGGGAACCGGCGAGACCCACCTCGCAGTCGCCAGGGAGCGGCTCGAGCGCAAGTTCGGAGTGGAGGTGGTGAGCGAGGACGTGCTCATCGCCTATCGCGAGACCATCACTGCACCCGCCCAGGCAGAGGGGAAGTACAAGAAGCAGACCGGGGGCCACGGGCAGTTCGGCGTCGCGTCGATCCAGATCGAACCGCTCGAGCGCGGCGGCGGGTTCCGTTTCATCGACAAGGTCGTCGGTGGTGCCATCCCGCGGCAGTACATCCCGGCAGTGGAGAAAGGGGTGATCGAGGCCATGGAGAGCGGCATCCACGGTTTCCCTGTCGCCGATGTCCAGGTGACCTGCACCGACGGCAAGCACCACCCCGTCGACTCGTCGGAGATGAGCTTCAAGATGGCCGGGGTGCTCGCGTTCCGCGAGGCGCTGGCCAAGGCCCATCCGGTGCTGCTGGAGCCCATCTCGCTGCTCGAGGTGACCGTTCCCGCCAGCCTGCAGGGGAACGTGCTCGGTGACCTCAACTCCCGCCGTGCGCGCGTACAGGGGACCGACACGATGGATGCGGGGGTGCAGATCATCTCCGCACTGGTCCCCATGTCCGAGATCCAGCGGTACGCGGTCGACCTACGCTCCCTCACCGCAGGCCGAGGCCGGTTCCGGGTCGAGCACCACCACTACGACGTGCTGCCGTCCAACGTGGCCGACCGGATCGTGAAGGCCAAGGCGGGCTGATCCGCCGCCGGGGGGCGCAGGCGGCTACCGAGGAGCCCCGGGCGTCCCGACGTCGGTCGTCTCCCGTGCGGCAGGGGCCTCACCCGGCATGCCGAGTGTCTCGTCCCACATCACCCCGAGGCCGTTGGCCGACCGTTTCGCCGTGTACATCGCGACATCGGCTCTGGCCAGTGCCTCTGCCGCATCGATGACCCGGTCCACGTGGACCGCCCCGACCGCGGCGGACACCGGGAAGGTCATCGACCCGGAACGGAAGTTCCAGGACATGGCCCCGGCGATGCGCGAGACGACCATCTGTGCGGCCTCCCGATCCGGGACACCTCTGCAGATGGCGACGAACTCGTCGCCGCCGATCCGTCCGACGCCGTCTCCGGGACGGACCGCTCCCTGGAGCCGGGCCGCGGTGTCCACCAGCAGCGCGTCTCCTCCGGCGTGACCCAGGAGGTCGTTCTGGATCTTCATCCGGTCGACGTCGACGAAGACCACGGCCAGACCCGGGACGGAGCGGAGCTCGCTCTGGAGGAGGTCGAGGATCGCTGCCCGGTTGAGACAGCCGGTCAGTGGGTCCGTGGAGGCCCGTCGCTCGAGGTCGGCGGCGAGCTGTGCCCGATCGGTGATGTCATCGACGGAGAGGACGATGCCGGCAGGTCCCTCGTTGTCCTTCGCCAGACCCCGGAGGACGACCTCGAGCGTCCGGACCACCGGAGCCGATCGCACGGTCGACGCAGTGAAGACGGCCTCCCGATCGCTGCCCATGACCAGTTCGAACTGCTCGTGGGCGACTCTCGCGCCCTCGTCGTCGAGGTGCGGGAGGATGTCGCTCAGACTGGTCCCGCTGCGTATGCCGAGCAGGAGGGTGCACTGCGAGTTGGCGTAGCTCACGACGCGGTCGGAGGAGATGTAGGCGATCCCGGTCGACAGTCCCTCAGCCAGGCGGCGCAGGAGCCGCTCGCCCGACCGCACGGAGCGAATGGCCTTCAGTTCGGAGACGCGCGGAGCGACGAGAGCCGTCCCGCCCTCGACCTTGCCGAGCGCGATCAACGAGCACTCCACGTATCCCTCCTCTTCGAGGAGGTTCCGGTTCGTGACCTCGACGCGGATCCACGATCCGTCTGCGTGACTGTGGCGGTAGGCGAGCACCTGGAGGGTGCCCGGCTGCTCGAGCATCGCCATCCACATGGCAACCGCAGCATCATGGTCGTCCACGTGGATGAAGTCGAGCGATCGCGCACCGACGACGTCGTCCACCTGCCACCCGAGCACCCCGGTGACCGTGTCGCTGCACGTCAGGATGCCGCCGAACCCATCCTTGTGCATCGAGACCGACACGGGCTCCCGCGGACCGACTTCCATGCATCCTTATCGACAGCCCCGGTGTGTTCCTGAACGCCGGGTGACTGCCCGGTGGGAACCGATCGTTGCGTACGCAACAATATCCGTACGGACCGTCTCAGGGGCAGTCCCCCCAGGCGTCGGTCAGGCCACTGCGGTCAGGAGGCAGGCACGATCCCCGGGCCCGGAACGCCGATCATCCCGGCTCGCCACCCACCCAGTCGAGCCACTGCTCCCGGGCGAACAGCTCGAGCTTTGCGGCCTCGGCTTCGAGCTCCCGGGCCTGGACCCTGAGATCGAGGGCCACCGCCCGGAGCTTGTCGACTCGCGCGGCCATGTCATCCTGACGCTCGAAGATGCGCTCGATGGACCATTCGTGCATCCGTACCTCACTCCCAGCAGTCCCTCATCGGATGACGCTCGCAGGACAGCCACCACAATGAGCTGTGTAAAACGTGTCCAGCAACATAGTCGGCCGTGGTCGCGTGCTGGTGGAACGCCACCCCGCGTGGTCACCGTCGCACCAAATGAGAGGCGACGGGAACCACAAATACACGAGCCCGGGCAGTCCCCGTGCTCCGTCCTATGGGGTGGCGCCCATCGACGGTCTATACGGGGCCTGACCCCGGAGGGCCGCGGCAACCGGTCTGCAGCGTTCGCCTACGACTGATCGGGCGGCGCACCGGAGAGGAGCGTTCGTCCGCCTCCACTCCGACTGTGCTGACCCCGTTTGGTCACGGCGCGCCAGTAGGCGACCGGTCCGGACATCCGGCGAGCCGGGGACCGCCGCTCTGGAGACGGGCGTCTGGCCGGCACATCCGGCGGGGTTTCCCATCGGGGGTCGTTGAACAGGTCCACCCGCTGGGTGTCGGAGAACACCTGGGACGGATCCGGCCACTGAGATGCCTGTTTCACAGTCGTGCGCAGCCTCGCCACACTGCGAATGGTACTGCCGCCATCTGACCAACCCGCGGATCGGTCCCAGCCGCTCGGTCGGGGACGCACGGGCTGATCCACGGGATCCACGGTGCACGCCCGCTTGGCGGTCAGGTGAAGCGGGGCGCTCAGGTGAAGACGACCGTCTTGCCGCCGTGGACGAGGACCCGGTCCGTGAGGTGCAGACGGACGGCCCGGGCCAGGACCACGGTCTCGAGGTCGCGGCCGAGGCGGACCAGGTCGGCCACATCGTCCCGGTGGGAGACCGGGGTGACCGCCTGATCGATGATCGGGCCCGTGTCCAGATCGGCGGTGGCGTAGTGGGCGGTGACCCCGATGACCTTGACGCCCCGCTCGTACGCCTGGTGGTAGGGGCGACCACCGACGAACGCCGGGAGGAACGAGTGGTGGATGTTGATGATCCTGGACGGGAAGCGCCCGACGAAGTCCGGGGTGAGCACCTGCATGTACCGGGCGAGGATCACGAGCTCCACGCCCGCCGCATCCGCGAGTTCCTCGATCGCCCGCTCCTGCTGGGTGCGGTTCTCGTCGGAGACCGGAAGATGGTGGAACGCCGTCCCGAATCGCTCGGCCGCGACCGCGCAGTCGGGATGGTTGCCGGCAACGAAGGCGATCTCCATCGGAAGATCCCCGGTGGCCACCCGGACCAGCAGGTCGTAGAGGCAGTGGTCCAGATGCGAGACGAGCACCGCGACACGGCGCACCTGGTCCGAGTAGCGCAGCCGCCAGCTCATGCCCAGTGGCTCGGTGACCGGCAGCAGTGCGTCCAATAGCTGGCGACGGTCCATGTCGAATCCGTCCAGGCTGAACTCGATCCGCTGGAAGAACACGCCGGATTCGCGGTCGGTGTGCTGGTCGGCATCCACGATGCTTCCCTTGTGCTCGGCCACGAACCCGGTGATCGCCGCCACCAGGCCGGGCCGGTCCGGTGCAGCGATCAGCAGCCGGGCGGTCGCGGGTTCAGGCACCCCCGAATCCTTGCACCCGGAGCGAGGGGGGCTCGGGCATGTTCGAGGCCCGACGCGTCAGGCAGGGCGTCGGTACAAGAACTGCCTGCAGCCTTCGGGGCTCTCCCGGTTGGACAGCAGCTCCCACCCGTCGAGCGCCGGCGGAACCTCCTCCTGCGCTCCCGGGTCGTTGTCCTCGCCGTCCAGCGGCACCAGTCGGAGCTTGTGGCGGAACGGTGACAATCCGTGGCTCATTGCGCGAGAAACCACCTCGGGCATCCGGGACGGTCCAGTGTCCGAGGACCTCCTGGTCAGTGGGCACGAGGACCGCTGTCATGCCGTCCGGCACGTCCGTGCCGGCGGGTCGCCGACCTGCCTGCCCCGTCTCTCACGCTTCCTGCACCTCGACGGTTCGCCTGCGGTGGCGTCGCACGAACAGCACCACGACGAGCACGCCGACCGCCAGCCCGAACAGCAGGAAGGCTATGTCACGCTGCGAATGGTGCCCAGTGGCGATCCTCCCGAGCCCGTAGGCGGACGGAGCCACGGACAGCGAGAACCCGAGCGATGCGAAGAAGTTCCAGGTGACGAAGTCAGAGGAGCCCGTTCAGATCGTCGAACAGTTGCTCGAACCGGTCGAGCACGGGTCCTGTGGCCTCTCCGAGCGCCGTCGGGTGCTCGATCAGGTACCGGGCAGCGCTGAACCGGTCATCCTCCGGCACGGCCCGGGCGGACGACACGCTGTCGGACAGGCGGAGCAGCTCCGCGTAGGCATCGGCGCCGAGGAGGCCTTCGACACCGGCGTGTCCCGAACCGTCCGCCGCGTAGGAGGCCAGCGTGAGCGTGTTACTGCGTTGGAGCCACTCGGAGTGCTCCATCCCGTTCGCGCTCTCGCTTCCGCCGCCGCCGTTGCCCACCAGAATGGCCATCTGGAGGTCGTCCCGTCCGAAGAGCGCCAGGAAGCTCGGGACCCTGGAGAGCCCGCCGCACGGCGTCCCCGTCCACCGCGGGTCGAGACCCTTGCGACCCTCGGCACGGAGCCGATCGGATGCCCACTGCAGATAGAGCAGGTCCGAGGGCCCCTCGACCATGAGCGGGTGCTCGCCGATGAACAGCGACCGGGTCACGTCGTAGCCCAGGGCCGCCTGCAGCGGAAAGAGCGTGTCGCGATCCGCGCTGAACATGCGATCGCCGACCTTGGTGCCGAGGACGGTGCCCTCCGGGGACGTCGCGTCCTCCACGGTGCGACACGAGGACACATCCCTCGGATCGATCATGAACGGCGAATGGGTCGTGTAGACGACCTGGTACTTGGCGAGGAGCTCCGCCCGGATGTAGGCGAGGAGATCCGCCTGTGCACGAGCGTGCAATGTGAGCCCGGGTTCGTCGAGGAGCACCACGAGGTTCTCTCCGAACTCCCTCTGGACCTCGGAGAACCAGACCAGGAACGAGAAGAACCAGATGAACCCGGTACTCCGTTCATCCAGCCCGATCGTCGCCTCGTGTCTCGTGTTCTCGATGCGGGTCTGGAAGATCTTGCCGGTGTTGAACGGCGGAGCGTCCTCTGGACTTGCCTGATCGAAGCGAAACCGGACCTTGAGGTGCTGGTTCTGGGACCAGTAGCGGAAGATCTTCTTGGAGAGACGGTTCTCGACGGCCTCGAGCTTGCTGATCAAGCCCTCCGAGGTGCCGATCTCGGCGATCTGGGTAGGGCTGGTTCCCACCATCGAGAGCAGGGCGAGGAAGACCCGGGCGCCCGGAACCCGTTCGAAGTCGTGCTCGCTCTGCGCGGCGATCAGCTCGTCGAGGGCCATCCGACCGGGCAGACGGTCGTAGTGGGAGTAGTAGACGAATCTCGGGAGCCGCTCGGTCAGGTACGCCGAGACGGCGTGCTGCAGACCGCCGTCGGACCACTTCTGGCGGAGCGACGTGTGGAACGCAGTCTGGCCGGGTGTCGGATCGGGGAGGTCACCGAGGGCCTTGAGCAGGGCACTCGTGGTCCTCGCGCCGCGGAGCGGTGCGAGCTCTGCGTCAGACAGCTCCGAGGCCGCAAGGGCCTGGTTGACCGCCCCGTTGAAGTCGAGGGCGATGGACCAGGCAAGCGTGTTGTCGTAGTCCTTGCTCACCGCCACATATCCCGGTTCGAGCTCGACGCCCTCCCCTGCCAACCCGCGGATGTGATCCCGCTCCTCGTGGCTCAGCTCCCATTCGGAAAAGACGGCCACGTCGACGTCTGACGATTCCTCGTACTCGGACCAATTCATCCGGGGGTACTCGGTCTCGCGGAACGTCCCCCGCTCCGGCCGGACCGAGTTGAGTCGTTCGAGCGCCTCGAGGAGGGCGGTCTTGCCACTCTCGTTCTTTCCCACGAGACAGGTGAGATCGCCGACGGTGAACCACTCCGAGTCGAGCACCGACTTGAAGTTGGTGACGCGGACGCGCTTCAGGTTCATGAGCGGACCGCCCTTGTCGCAGACGCGGAGCACACTTCGGTCGAACGGGCGGCCATGAGGCAGGTATCGGCTCGAACGTCACGGTCCTTGAATCCGCCAGGTCGGCGTGGTCAGCCGGAAACCGTATGGCGGACGACGTCCAGGAACCCGGCCAGGATCAGGATGCGGAATCCCCAGTGCAGGAGGGGGCCGTACCGCAACGGAGACCTCCGCTCCCACCACACGACGGCGATCGAGGCGGCGGCGAGCGCGGCGCAATCGTCGACCAGGAGAAAGCGGGTCCGCACGATGAGGACCGAGGCGATCAGGTAGGCGATGAGCGTCGGGAGGGCGAGGGCACCCAACTGACGGCGAGCGGCCGGCTCCATCTTCACCGCGGTGACGATCATCACCGGGATGAACACGACGAGCACCAGGCTGGTCCGCCCGCCGTAGGGCTGCGCCTCTCCGATGATGCCGGTGGCGATGGGCAGGAGCGGGACGGCCAGTGCCTGTGACAGCGTCGGCAGGCGCAGGGTGACCAGACCGCTGCTCGGGTCGTGACCGAACCGTGCGAGGACGAGGCCACCGGTCTGGAAGAGCCGGTGGACGTAGTGCAGGCTGTAGGCGAACCAGCCGACGGCTGCGATCACCACCGGGACCACCAACGGCACGAGCCGCCCAGCGTATCCGGGGACCGTGACCGGTCCCGCGTGACGACGCTCCGCGGACAGCGCGAGGAGGACCGGTAGCGGCGCCAGCAGGACGGTGATCGGTTTCACCGAGATCGCCCCGGCCAGCAGGATGCCGCACGTCCAGCGCGTGCGGGGCCCGGTGCGGTCGGCGACCACCACGCATCCGCCGAGCACCAGGCATGCCGCGAAGATGTCGTTGTAGGAGACGTGGGCCTCGACGGTGGCCGCCGGGATGGCGATCGCAGCCGCGGCGGACAGCGCCCCCAGACCCTTGAAGCGCTGGGCGAGCGCAGCCGTGCCGCTCGCCAGCACCACCAGCGTCATAGTGTCCGTCCAGTGCGCGGCGGTCGACGACCGGAAGACGGCCGCGGTCGTGTAGACGGTCTCTGCCAGATTGAACCCGTTGGTGAACCGGTAGGGGCTGGTGACCCAGTGTCCGTGACTCGCCCACAGGAGCGGAGCCGCCCAGTGGTAGGCGACCTCGTCGGAGGCGAAGGGGGGGCGGAACCCGGCGAGGAACTCCACGGCGACCAGGAGGAGCGCGGGTACCACGATGATCCATTCGGACCGGATGGACCGACGCATCGAACCCGCCAGCTGGCGGACCAGGCGGGCCCCGTCCGGCCAGATCCAGAACCACGAGCACGCGCTGATCAGGCTCAGCACGGTCAACGGCAGCTCGTGGAGCAGGGGGAGGAACCCGATGGCGACCAGCAGCGCTCCGTACCCGGTGATGCCCAGCCCCAGGCTCACGGTGAACTCGGCCCACGGCTCCATCGATCCGACCGAGAGGAGCCGGTACGCGAGCATCCCGATGGAGACGATCGCCACCCAGATCACCAGGAAGCCGGCCAGGTCGTGCGCGAGGCCGCTCAGGGTCAGGTGCCGCAACGCCGGCAGGAGCGCGTTGTCGGCCGCACCACTGACGACGGTCACCGCTGTCGGCCGTCCCATCGGGTTCTTCGCACGCGCACCCCGGTACTGTCTGTCGTCATGCGGGAAGGCGCTCGAGTAGGCACGGCGGACTCCCGGTCACCTGCTGATCCTCGCCAAAGACCGAGCCGCAGTCGTGCTCGTGGCCAGATCGTAATCGACATCCATGCCGGACTCGGGAACCGCATCTTCCAGTACGCAGCCGGCAGAGCGCTCGCACTCGAGGGCCACCCGGTCGCATTCAGCGACCAGCCCTATGACGCGGGACCCGCTCACGGCATCGCAGACCTCGAGGACCTCACCGGTTGTCGACTGGAGCGGGCGAGCAGGCTCTCCGAGATCCGGACCGGAAACCTCGAGTTCGGGACGACGTCTCCGCTGCGCAAGGTGGCCGAGCTCAATTTCGGTTTCGTGCGCCCGTTCAATCGACGCACCCGCTACCTCGAAGCGTTCGAACCCCGGGATCCGACGGCACCTCTCGACCCGCCGCTGCGGCTCCACGGCTTCTTCCAGCACCGGAGCTGGTACGAGCCGGTCCTTTCACTCGTGGTGAGCGAGCTCGGAGACCGCCTGGGCCCGCTCCGCGATCGTGTGCCCACCTACGACCTCGTCATCAATCTCCGACGCGGTGACTACGTGTCGTGCGGATTCGCCCTTCCGGTCAGCTTCTACCGGAACGCACTCGAGGCCCTGGGCGGCAGAACCTTCGAGAGCGTGATCATCGTCTCCGATGATCGGGCCGTCGAGAGCATCTTCTGCGACCTGCTCGAGCGGGACGGCTTCACCTGCACGACTGCGGGCCGGCTCGACGGGGTCGCGCTCGGCCAGCGTCCCGACCGGATCGCCGACGCCGCGGTCAGAGACTTCCTCCTCATCGCGCAGGCCCGGAACCTGGTGATGTCCAATTCCACCTTCTGCTGGTGGGCGGCCGTCCTCAACGACCTCTGGCACCCGGGCCCGGAGGACCGGACCGTCGTGTTCCCTGCCGGGTGGCTGGGGGCGGAGTGCGACTACACCGACGACCTGAAGCGGGATTCCTGGGTCGCCGTCGCGCCGTAGCCGGCTACCACGATCACTCCGGTTCCGGCGGGCCGAACGGCTCGTTGAGCTCGGAGAAGGGCGTCGCACGCCCGATTCCGGTGAAGCGCCCTCCTCCGCGATGGTCCGGGCGGCGCCTAGGAAGGCGGACCAGGCGGTGCGCGCGAGAGCCGATCCTACGCTGAGTCGGGTATCCCGTGCGTCTGGCAGAGTAGTGGAAGGGATCGGGCGACAACGCCCTGATCGACCGACGCCAGAGGTGAGTGCCGGATTCCGTGGAAACATCGCTCCATCCCCTCCAGTTCGCCGACCTGCCCGCCGCCCGCACCAGCTACGGGCTCGGGACCGTTGCGTGGTCCGCGCACGCGAGGCACCATGTCGAGCCGGACTGGTGGATCGCGCTCAGCGGTACCCGGTACGTCGACTACAACCTCGCGCTCATCCATGGGGACCGGCCGGCCGAGGTGGCGGCACAGGTGCTGGAGGAGATACGCGAGGCAGCCGTCCCGGCGCTGATCATGCTGGCGGGACCCGGCCTCAGGGCAGTCGAACCGCTCAGGGACGCCGGGTGGGTGTGCACCGGGGCCCTCCCCTTCATGAGCAAGCACGGGGGGACCGCCGAGAACGACCCGGGGTTCCGCCAGCTCGAGCTGCACGAACTCGCCGATGCGCGCAAACTCGCGGCTGCTGCATTCGACGTGCCGGACGAGGTCGGTGCCATCGTCTACGCCGACGAGCAACTGAAGCGGCCGGACTGCCGGACCTGGGGACTCTTCGAGGACGGCACGCTGGTGTCGTGCGCACTCAGCGTCTACGTCGAATACAAGTACTCCGTCGGCTGGGCGCTCGCGACCGCACCGGAGAACCAGCGTGCAGGGTACGGGCGCAGGATGGTGCGGGCGCTCGCCTACCAGCGGCGGATCGCGGGTCCCCCGACCAGCCTGGTCATGGCGACCGACGCCAGCAAGCACCTCTACGACCAGGAGGGCTACATCACCCTCGAGTACTGGCAGATCTGGTCCCGTCCGCGCTGGGTCCTCCCGTAGGGGCCCGAACCCCCGTCGGGACCCGCAATGGCGGCCCCCGTGTGGGGATACCATGGGGCGGCACCTGAGGAGGTCAGATGAGCCACCTTCGTCGACTCAAGAAAGAGACCCTCGGTGTTCTCGCAGGGTTGGGGGTGAATTGTGACCAGGTGGCTGCGTCCCTGCAGGCCGCCGACGTCCGGGGTGTGCCGAGGGACAACCGCTCGTGTGCGGTGGCCGTCTACCTCACGTCGATCATGGGATCCGAGCCCGAGGTCCGCTCGGTCACCGTCGGGCACTGCTCGCTGCTGGTCGACCTGGTCGGCCAGGACCAGCGTCCCGCAGGCCATCTGCTGGTCCAGCTTCCCAAACCGGTACGCCAGTTCGTCGCCGCCTTCGACGCGTTCCGGTATCCGGCCGTCACCAGACCGCCCGCAGTGGTCAGACCGGACTGCCCGGTCTCCGAGGAAGCACCCGCCCTCGCAACCTGAGCGTGGTCGTCACGCGCTGTCGGTGGCGAACCGGAGCGTGACCAGTTCGAACGGCCGGAGCTCGAGTTCGACGACACCACCGCTGCTGGCGAGGGGTGACAGCTCCCGCTCGAGGAGGTCCGTGCGGCTCACCGACGCGAAGGGGCGGTGGAGCGTCACCCGGCAGGGACCCCGTGACCCCCAGACTTCGCAGAGGCGGACGATGACCGCGTCGGCGCGGTCGGCCCACTTGACCGCTTCGAAACTCACCCCCGGACGGTCGACCGAGACCACCCTGCCCTCACCCTGACCGGCCACGAAGGAGAGGGGCAGGTTGAAGGACTCGGCCTGCGAGACGACCCCGTCGATCGCCCGCAGGTCGCCGGCGTGGGGAAGCAGCGCATAGGCGAAGCGGTGCTCCCCCTGGTCCGCCTCCGGATCGGGATAGCCCGGTCCGCGGAGGAGGGAGAGCCGCATGGTGTGGCCACGGATGTCGTAGCCGTACTTGCAGTCGTTGAGGAGCGCCACCCCGTATCCGGGCTCGCTCAGGTCCGCCCACCGGTGGCCGCAGACCTCGAACCGGGCCTGGTCCCAGCTCGTGTTGGCCACGGTCGGCCGCTCGATGTAGCCGTGCTGGATCTCGTAGGTCGCCCGCGTCGAGCGGACCGAGACCGGAAAGGCCACCTTGAGGAAGCGGTGGCGCTCGTGCCAGTCCACGGTGGTGTGGAACTCCAGCCGGCGGGACCCGGCGGCGAGGCGCATGGTCTGGGTGATCGTGGACGGCCCGAACCGCCGGACGATCCGCACCCCGGCCCGCAGAGGGAGACGCTCGCCGACCTCGATCGAGTCCACGGCCACCAGGTCGGTGACCTCGTCCAGATAGGAGGCGTCGACATCCCACGCGTCGAAGGCCCGGGGGTGGTCCTCGTGCACCTGGAAGAGGTTGCCCCGCTCGCCCGTGGCCAACACCTCCCGGCCCGTCGAGAGGTCCCGCACCGACTCGAGCAGCCCGTCGGTGTCCCAGCGGACTCTCAGGAGACCGTTGTCCAGCCAGCCGTCGCCCAGCGCCACCGGATCGGGGTGTGTGGAGCGGTCCTGCCCGACGATCGACCACCCGCACGCCGGTGCCGAGACGACCGCCAGGGTGCCGTCGGGAAGATCGGTGACCTCGGTCCGGTCGTACGAGGACGGATTGAAGGCGACCAGTCGGTCGTCGCCGCCGGTCCCGTCGCCGCGGGCGAGCACACCGTGGGCCTCGGCGATGACCGAGCTCGTGATGTCGAACACCTGGGCGTGGTCGCGCCCTGCGTCCTCGTAGACCCAGTGGATGCCCGAGCCCGGGAGGATGTCGTGGAACTGCTGGAACAGCAGCAGCTTCCAGGCCCGCTCGAGCTCCGATCGCCGATCGAGCGACGCGGCCACCGACCAGAGCTCGGCGCTGCGGAGCGCCTCTTCTCCGCGGCGGTTGGCCAGCTTGACGTCGGCGTGGGTGGTGAGGGTCCCCCGGTGGGCCTCCAGGTAGAGCTCACCCACCCAGGTGGGCAGGTCTCCCGACGACTCGCGGAGACGATCGAGGAAGCCGCCCACAGAGCCGATCTCGACCCGGGGCAGTCCGTCGATGTCCGAGAGGCGGCCGAGCCGCTCGACCATGGTGGCGGTCGGACCGCCGCCTCCGTCGCCGTACCCGTACGGGTACAGGTTGCGCGCGGCGCCATCTGCCCCGAGGCCGCGGTCCTGCCCGGCGGCCAGCTCACCGGGGGAGCAGTCACCGTTGTAGGTGTTGGCCGGAGGGAAGTGGGCCAGCAGCCGGCTGCCGTCGTGCCCCTCCCACCAGAATGTCGTGTGAGGGAACGCGTTGGTGTCGTTCCAGCTCATCTTCTGGGTGATCAGGGAGGTGACCCCGGCACCCCGTGCGATCTGGGGCAGCGCGGCCGAGTAGCCGAAGACGTCCGGGATCCACAGCTCGTGGGTCTCGACGCCGAACTCCTCGGAGAAGAAGCGCTTGCCGAACACCAGCTGCCGGACCAGGGACTCGCCCGAGGGAATGTTGGAGTCGGGCTCGACCCACATGCCGCCGACCGGTTCCCATCTACCGCTCCGGACCTGCTCGGTGATGCCGCGGTAGAGCTCCGGATAGCCGTCCTTCATCCACTCGTACTGGGCCGCCTGGCTGCACACGAAGTGGTGACCGGGGTACTGCTCGAGGAGGCGGAGCTGGTTGGAGAAGGTCCGTGCGCACTTGCGTCTCGTCTCGCGGACCGGCCAGAGCCAGGCGCAGTCGATGTGGGCGTGACCGACCGCGACCACGGTGTTGACCGAAGAGGTGGGCGAGTCGAGGACGGGGCCGAGCGCCGCCCGGGCGGCGGCCGCCGACCCGGAGACGTCCTCGCGGGAGACGATCTCCGTTGTTGCGCCCAGCGCGCCGAGGATCTCCTTCGAGCGATCCGGGAGCAGGGCGGCGAGCTCGAGCAGGATCCGCATCTCGAGGTAGAGCCCTTCGACGGTCCGGTCCACGACGGCGAGCTCCGCTGTCTCGAGCCTGTAGAGGGGCGCGCCCCGGTAGTCCGGCGCGAGGAGGGGCCAGTCGGCGAGGTGCCACGGGGGGATGGGATTGGCCGCCGCCTCCACGAAGAACTCGACCGGCCCGCCTCCGATCGCCTTGGTGGCCAGGACGAACTCCCGGTGCCTGTGGTGGAGGCCCTGCACGGGTCGGCCCGCGGCGTCCCAGATCTGACCCTCGGCGGTGAAGCCCACCATCTGATCGCCTCCGAGGTGGACGAGGGCCGCCACCTCGGATCCGGTCCACTCCTGTGGAATCGAACCCCGGAACCGGAACCAGGTGGTATCCCACGTGCCTCCCCAGGCGTCACCGACCGAGAACGGCGTAAAGGGCCGCCCCAGAGCCTCTGCCGCGGGGACCGGCTCGCCACCCAGGCTGTGGGCTGCGATCTCGAGTGCCGAGCGCTCGCCGTAGATCGCGGGGCGCACCACATGCGAGACGAACCGCCGCAGCGACGCGCGGTCGTCAGCCATCGATCCTTAACCTCGTGCCGCGGCGCCAACACCGGCGCCGCATGCCGTCACGCAAAGGTGAAGCTCGCGCTCCTGTGGGCGAGGACGAGCCCCGCAGTTCCCACGACCTTGTCCCTCACGCTGTAGGTGCCGCAGCAGCTGTACGCTACGTAGCTGGTCTTGACCACCGAATGGCCCGGGGCGAGCGCGATCTTCCACATGCGGCTGTTCGGACCGGTCTGGGCGAAGGGGCCGCTCATGGTCTGGGAGACCGTCACGATCTCGTACCGACTGGCGCAGCCGGTGAGTGCCCGGTCGCGAGCGGGACGGTGATCGCCGCCAGCGCGGCCATGACGGCTAGAAGCCACGCGAAACCTCTGGAGCGTGACGGTCGCAGGAGTGGTCTCGCCATCGCCGGCTCCCTTCCTCGTCGAGCTGCTCCAGTGGCGATTGTACGGACCCGCCGTCGGGCTGTCGACCGCCCCGGATGCTGCGCTAGACGCCCGAGAGCAGCCGGTACCCGTTGTCCCCCGCCACACACAGCCTGCTCGAGGGGCAGGCCAATGAGAGGACCCAACGGCCGGGGTCCACGGTCTGCGCCGTCCAGGAAGCTGCGCCGCTCAGGGGCGCCGCCGAGGTGAGGATCCGGCCATGGTCGTCGGCGGCCGCGCAAAACCCCCCGGGTGAACAGGACACCGCGAAGAGGTGGTTGCCGCCGTCGACGTCCGCCACCTGCCAGGCGCTCGCTCCGTGCCGGGGATGGGCCGAGGTGACCACGCCCCCCCGGTCATCGACCGCCACACAGGTCGTGGGTTTGATGCAGGACACCGCGTCGAGCCCGTTGCCGTCGATCCCCGTGGTCACCGTCCAGGTCGATGCGCCGCCCAGCGGGTTGGTGCTCGTGAGCACCTCACCGCGATAGTCGACCGCTGCGCAGAGCGCCGGGCTCGGGCACGAGATCGAGGCGATGCCCCCGGCCGGATCGACGAACTGGTCGAACGACCACGCCGAGGCCGGACCGGTCGGATCGGTCGAGGTCGCGATGTCTCCGTCCCCGTCGATCGCCACACACAGGGTGGTCGTCGGACAGGAGATGCCGGTGAAGGTCCGACCCCCGGTGACGTCGACCGACGTCCATGCAGCGGTCTGACTCGTCGGCTGCGTCGAGGTCAGCACGTTTCCGCTCCCGTCCACCGCGACACAGAGGGTGGTCGAGGGGCAGGAGATGCCGAGGAGTGAGAGCAGCTCGGCTCCGGGTGCGTCGACCCGGTGCACTTTCCAGGCGGGCGAGGATCCCGCCGGGTTGGTCGAGGTCAGGACGTCGCCCACCGAGTCCCCGGCGACGCACAGGGTGGTCGATGGGCAGGACACCGTGTTGATCGGGTGGGTGAGATCGAGCTCGTGGGCGAGCACCCACGCCCCGGATCCACCGGTCGGGTGGACCGAGGAGACGACGGTACCCGCCGCATCACCGCCTGCGCAGAACACCCCTGACGGGCAGCTGAGGGCGGTGACCGGTGCCACGCCGAGCGCGGTCCTCGTCCAGGCTGCCGCACCGCCTCCGGCGTCGGTCGAGGTGAGCACGTCACCGAAGACGTCCCCTGCCACGCACAACGCCATTGCCGTGCAAGTGACCGATTCGAGCGCCACCCCCGAGCCGGCCGACGCGTCCACCTGGGTGACCGACCATCCGCTGGCAGGACCGGTGGGATCGGACGTCGTGAGCACGTCTCCGTTGAGGTCGGTTCCGACACAGAGGGCAGTCGACGGGCACGCCATGGAGGTGACCGGGTCGGTCGCGTCGATGTGGTCGGTCGCCCAGGACCCGGCGGCCGGGTCGGCCGAGACGAACACGGTGCCGTTGTCGTCACCTGCGACGCACAAGGTGGTCTGTGGGCAGGACAGCGAGATGAGCGGACGCCCGTCGATGTGTACCCCACTCCATGCGGACGGACCGCCACCCGGACTGGTCGTCGTGTGGACGTTGCCCTGCTCGTCACCCGCGACGCAGAACGTCGTCTTGGGCACACAGGTGATCGAGGCCCCGATCCAGCCCACGTCGGTCGAGGTCCAGGTCGCGCTCGCCGAGCCGGCATCGGACGACGTGAGGACGTCGCCGTGTTGATCCACTGCCACGCACAGACTCGCGGACGGGCAGGACACCCCGTCGAAGCCCACCGCGCCGTCGACGTTGGAGACCTTCCAACCGGAAGCACCTGCATTCGGGGTGGTCGAGGTCATGATGTCGCCGCTGAAGGTGACCGCCACGCACAGCTTCGACGAGGGACAGGAGATCCCGGAGACCTGGCTGTCGACGCCGTATTGGGGCACCGGCGAAATGCTGTGGACCGTCCATGTCGGTCCGGCGGCTGCTGCAGCGACCGTCGGCATCGCCAGCGGGAGCAACGCTCCGGTGCCGATCACCACCGCCAGGATCGTGGTCCGAATCGTCCGGCGCAGGGGCATGTCCCGAGGGTACCGCTCGTGCCCCTCCGGAGGGAATGGCCCGTGCCGTCCGGGGGCGCTGGCGCGGCTCTCGGCGGAACCGAACCCGAATCCCCTGTTCGGAGGCTGCGGGATGGAGGTGCCCGAGCGGTCGGAGCAAGATGATTCGATGGTCACGTCGAGTCCGTCCGGTCTGCTGCTCGCCCCCGGTGCGGGCGCCGGCCGTGACCAGCCCGGGCTCGTGGCAATCGACCGTGCGGTCACCGAAGTCGGGGTCCCGGTCGAGCGCATCGAGTTTCCGGGCCGGACGGCCGGAAGCCGGCGACCCGACTCCGCGGAGGTCTGTATCGCAACCGTGCGCACCGCCACATCGGCACTCGCGGAACGACTCGGCGTACCGACGAAGCGCCTGGCCGTGGGTGGCCGATCGATGGGAGGCCGGATGTGCTCGATGGCCGTTGCGGAAGGGCTCGAGGCAGCCGCCCTGGTTCTGATCAGCTATCCCCTTCACCCTGCCGACCGGCCCGACCGGCTCCGCACCGCCCACTTTCCCGAGCTGCGCCTGCCCTGCCTCTTCGTCTCCGGTCGGAAGGACGCACTTGCGGCGCCGGCCGAGCTCGAGCGGGAGACCACAAGCATCGCGGGTCCGGTCACGCTCGTCTTCGTGAACGGGGACCACGGGCTGCGCACACGCGCGGTCGAGGTTGCGGACATCGTCGCCGCGTGGCTCATGGACCTCCGGTGACCGGGGAGGTGCGTCCCACCCTGGTCCTCGTGACCGGATTGCAGGGCACCGGCAAGTCCACCGTCGCCGACACTGCAGCACGACTGCTCGCTGCACCCGTGTTGGCCCACGACTGGGCGATGAGCGGACTCCGCCCCTACGGGACGATCCAGCACGCGCTCGATGGCATGACGCCTCCTGGCCATGGGGCCGTGGGGTGGTCGATCGTGACGGCTCTTGCCCGGCTCCAGCTCCGACGGGACGCAACGGTGGTCCTCGACGGAATGGCCCGGGCCCCTGACGTCGAGCGGTGTCGTGAGGTGGCAGCGCAGGAGCGCGCGAGATTCGTCGTGGTCCTGACCACCATGTCGGATGCGCAGGTGCACCGCTCGAGAATCGAGGGACGGGATCGCGGCATTCCGAACTGGTACGAGATCGACTGGAGTCATGTCCAGCGATCCATGGCGACGTGGGACCCTCCGGACAACGTGGATCTGACCCTGGATGGAGTCGACTCCGCCGAAGCCAACGCGGGCCGCTTGGCGACCGTGCTGTTCGGCCAGGGGGAACACGCAGGAGACGGCGTCGCCCCGGAGTAACGCTTCCGGCCCGCAGCTGTTCAGATCATCCCTGGTCAGGTGTCCGCGGGCCGGAAATGTCCAGCCCTGGCACGGGGTTGCACGAAGCATGCCATCGACAGCGATTCCTCCGACGCACCGGGACCTCTTGGACGCCGAGACTGCGATCCTTGCGACTGTCGGCGCGGACGGACGCCCCCAGCTCAGTGCCGTCTGGTTCCTTGCGGATGGGGAGACGATCAGGATCTCCCTGAACACGTCGCGCCAGAAGGTCAGGAACCTGCGCGCCAATCCAGCAGTCACCCTTCTCATCCTGGACCCTGCTGCACCGACTCGATACCTCGAGGTGCGGGGTGACGCGGAGCTGGCCGACGATCCGGAGTACGCATTCGCCGGCGAGGTGGGGCGGAGGTACGGGGCGGACCTCCGAGCCTTCGACGGGACAGCCCAGCAGCGCGTCGTCGCGACGATTCATCCCGTTCGGGTCAGGGCCGTGGACATGACTGCCGGCGCCTGAGCGGAGGGCCCACGCCGATCCGGTCGACGTCATAGAATTTCAGCCGTGCCGGACTCCGGTGGTGTGTCGCTCGCGAGCAAGCTGGGGATCGGCGAGAAGGGCGGCTCGCCCTCCTGTGGGCACCTGACGATCTGTCACTCGAGGTACCGCCCGGAGTGGACGTCGTGCGCCGAGTCGTGCGGACGGCTGACGTGGTCCTCGCGTTCTTTACCGAGGCAGTCGAGCTCGAGCCCAGGCTGGACCGGCTCGGAGCGATGGTGTTTCCGGCGGGCGGCCTCTGGATCGCCTGGCCCAAGCGCACGTCGGGAGTGCCGACCGATCTGACCGACCACGCTGTGCGCGCCCTGGCACTGCCTCGCGGCCTGGTCGACAACAAGGTGTGTGCCGTCGACGGGACCCGGACGGGGTTGCGATTGGTCTGGAGAGTCGAGCTGCGCGGCGCTGATGGTCCACCGGAACGTCCGGTCGAGAGCCGGTAGGGTGACGCGTCCGACCCGACCAGTCGCCTTGGAGGCCCCGATGACGCTCGGCCGCACCGTCGTGGTGGAGGGCATGCTCAACGAGTATGCCGACTTCGCCGCCCTGCTCCGCAACCTCACCGCCGGGCAATGGGAGACCGCGAGCCGCTGCGAGCGCTGGACGGTGGCCGACGTCGCAGGCCACGTCGTGGGTCAGCTCTCCGACGTGGCCCAGCTGCGCCTCGAGGGCCTCGGGACGCCCGAAGTGACCGACCGCCAGGTGAAGGAGCGGCGCGGCCGCGGTCCCGGCGCGCTGGCCGACGAGCTCGACGCCGCGGCCGCAACCGCTTCGGCACTCGCCGCCGCCTTCGACGATGACGCGTGGTCGGCTCCGGGTCCTCCCGGAACGCCGGGCACGCTCGGGCAGGGGCTCGAATCCCTGTGGTTCGACACCTTCCTCCACAACGACGACATCCGTGCTGCGATCGGCGAGCCGACCGTGGCCGGCGGGGGCGTGCTCCCATCCGTCTCGCACATTGCCCAGATCCTCACCGACCAGGGTTGGGGTCCGGCGACCCTCCGTCTGGACGGTGTGGCGGACTTCCCGGTGTCCGGTGGCGGCCCGATCGTCGCCGGCGACCCGATGACCTTCATCCTCGTCTCGACCGGCCGGGCGAGCCCGGACCTCATCGGTCTCGACGAGACGGTCGACATCTACCGCTGACGGACAGGCGAGCTCAGAACCCCGGGAACGCGCGCCTGAGGCCGTCGAGGTCGGCGGAGCCCCGGTGGCCAGGCGTGTGCTCGGGGTCGAGCCGGCCGTAGACGAGGCGGATGAACGCCTCAGCCGGGATCTCCAGATCAGGTGACTCGACGGGGTCGACCGGCGCCAACGACAGCGAGTCGGCCTCGACGGTGACCCGGAAGCCTCGCCGCGGGTCATCCGTGCGCACCGTGACCGACTGCTCGGCACCGGTGGGCTTCCCGGCGAAGCGGGCGATCATCTCGAGGTTGTCGACGACGGACTCGATCGCTTCGGGTGCGAGGGTCGCCTGCGGGTCCAGGGCCACCTCGATGTCCCAGAGGTGGAGGGCGAGGTCGTTGAGCCGAAGACCGACGGCTCCGTCCAGATCGAGGACCATCGGACCCATGGAGAACTGGAACCGCGCTCGTTCCTCGTCGGTGAGCGAGTCGATGCGCTCGACCAGCTCCCGGTTGGCACGAACGCCGTCGACGGCCTTGTCCTGGGGGTCCTTCGCGTTCCAGGTATCCCAGACCGACTGGGCGAAGTCGTCAGGCGTCTCGCGGCCGGCAAGGGAGTCGTCGAGCCTGTCCCGGAAGATGACCGCACCGGATCCGAGGTGGGAGAGCACGTCTGCGACCGACCATTCGGACGGGTACGCGGAGCCCTCGATCTGGGCGGGATCGAGCCCCCGAACGACCCGCTCCAGGCGGTCTGAGGTTGCCCGGAGGGCACCGATGCGATCTGTCATGACTGCAGAGTAGTTGCCTCAGCAATTACGTCGGTCGGCCACACGGGCGTCGAAGGTCGATCTGCCGATGCGTCGATCTGCCGATGACCGGTACCCTCGGCCTGTGGAGTTCCGTGTCGAGTCGGTCTCGGCGCCCGCAACGTGGGGACTGCGGCAGTCCGTGCTCCGCCCCCACGAGACACTCGAACAGCTGGCTCTGGCCGATGACGACGATCCGACGACGGGAACGTTCGCAGCTGTCGGCGACGACGGTGCCGTCGTCGGGACTGTGCGGGTTGCACTGGAGGCTCCTCCATCGACACTGGGCGAGCACGGTTCGCCGACAGGTAATTCGTGGCGGCTCCGGGGAATGGCGACCAGAGAAGACCTCCGTAACCTCGGGATAGGAGGTGCCGTGCTCGGGGCCGCGGTCTCCCATGTCGCCGACCGGGGGGGTGGGTTGCTGTGGTGCAACGCCCGGTTGCCGGCGGTCACTCTCTACACGCGAGCGGGCTTCGTCGAGGTGGGTGAGCCGTGGACCGATCCTGTCATCGGTCCCCATGTCGTGATGTGGCGGACGGTCCGGCCGTCCAATCCGTGAGCACCGCCGCTCCTCCCCGGCTCAGGGTTCAGAGAGTTCAGAGAGCAGCCATTGAGGACCCGAGCCGAAGGAGGCAGCCACGTCGTTCGGGTTCGACAACTGACAGGTCCGCAACGACAGACAGCCGCATCCGATGCACGAATCGAGCCGATCCCGGAGTCGCCCGAGCTCGTCGATCCGGGTGTTGAGGCGGTGCCTCCACGATTGCGAGAGGCGCTTCCAGTCCGCCGCCGTCGGTGTTCTGGCGCTCGGAAGGGATGCCAGGGCCTGCCTGATCTCGTCGAGGGTCAGACCGACGTGCTGGGCAGCTCGGATGAAGGCGATCCGACGGAGGACCTCCCGCTGGTACCGGCGTTGGCCGCCTGCCGATCTCGACGAGTCGATGAGGTGCTCCCGCTCGTAGTACCGCAGGGTCGATTGGACGACCCCTGACCGCTCGGACACCTCTCCGATGGTGAGAAGAACCGGCATTGCCATCAACTCCTTGACTTAAAGTCAACTTTAACAAATAGGATACCAGCATGAACACGGCAATCATCACGGGGGGATCCCGGGGGTTCGGGCTGGCCTTGGCCGGCGCGCTCCTGGCTGCGGACTGGCACGTCGTCATCGACGGGCGCGATCGACCCTCGCTCGACAAGGCTGCTGCGCTGCTCGGACCCCGCTGCCACGTCGTGCCCGGGGACGTCGCCGACGGCCGGCACCGCCAGGACCTGGTCTCGACGGCGGGTCATCTCGGAGAGCTGGGTCTCCTGGTCAACAACGCCGGTGCGCTCGGACCCACACCGCTCCCCGCGCTCCGCGCCGTCCCACCGGAGGCCCTGCTCGACGTGCTGGCCGTCAATGTGGTCGCTCCGTTGGCCCTGACCCAGTTGGCCCTCCCCCAACTCGAAGCGTGCAACGGGGCCGTCGCCAACATCACCTCTGACGCCGCCGTCGAGGCCTACGAGGGTTGGGGCGTCTACGGAGCGAGCAAGGCCGCCCTCGAGCAGCTGAGCCACGTGCTGGCCGTCGAGGTGCCGACCGTGCGGGTCTGGTGGTTCGATCCCGGGGACATGCGGACCGAGATGCACCAGGCCGCGTTCCCCGGCGAAGACATCTCTGACAGGTCGCGACCCGAGGACGTCGCCCCCGCCATGCTCCGGCTCCTCGCGTTGCGGCCGCCGAGCGGACGCATCCGAGCGAGCGATCTGTTGGCGGGGTCGGCCGGATGAGCGCGAACCGGCTGTCCTTCGAGCTTCCCCCGAGTCGCGAGGCCACCGCACCGCCCGAGGCACGGGGGCTCACCCGCGACGCCGTGCGGATGATGGTCAGCTACCGCTCGACCGGACAGCTCGTCCACAGTGCCTTCACGCTCCTGTCCACGTTCCTCGATCCCGGTGATCTCGTGGTCGTGAACACCTCGGCGACGATCCCGGCAGCGGTGGACGCCGTCTCGAACGACCGCACGCCGGTCGTGGTGCACCTCTCCACCCAGATCGACGGCGATCTCTGGGTCGTCGAGCCCCGTCGTCCCGTGGGCAGGAGCTCGGAGCGCTGGGGAGACGGGAACGTGCCCCACAGCATGCGCCTGGGTGAGGGCGCCTCGGTGGAGCTGCTCGAGCCACTCCAGGTCAGCGACCGCCTCTGGATCGCACGCCTGGAGCTCCCACAGCCGCCGTTGACCTGGCTGACAGTCAACGGCCGGCCCATCTCCTACGGGTACGTGGAAGGGGCCTGGCCGATCAGCTACTACCAGAACGTCTATGCGAACGAACCCGGCAGCGCAGAGATGCCGAGTGCCGGACGTCCCTTCACCCCGGATGTGATCACCCGCCTGGTCGCAAAGGGGGTCGGTGTCACCCCGGTGGTGTTGCACACCGGTGTCGCCTCCCTCGGGTCCGACGAGTTGCCGTACGCAGAGCGCGTCAAGGTGCCCCGCTGGACCGCCGACCGGGTCAACGGGACCCATCGGCGTGGTGGCCGGGTGATCGCCATCGGGACGACCGTGGTGCGCGCCCTCGAGTCTGCGGCCGATGAAGATGGGCACATCCATCCGATGGACGGCTGGACCGACCTGGTGATCACCCCCGATCGGGGCGTGCTGGCCATCGACGGGATGCTGACCGGGTGGCACGAACCGGAGGCGTCCCATCTCCTGATGCTCGAGGCCATCGCGAGTCGTGCCCTCCTCGAGGCCTCCTACAGCGCTGCCCTCGAGTCCGAGTATCTCTGGCACGAATTCGGGGACACCCACCTCATCCTGCCGTGAACCGACCGGGCTGGAGACAGTCAGCGGCCCTGCCACCGCGGGGCACGCCCGTCTTCCGCAGCGCGTCGTGCCTCTCCTGCATCCTCGGTGGACGCCGCCACGAGGCGCATGGTCTCGGCGAAGCGGATCGCCTCGACCGGGGGAAGGGTCCGCGAGCGCACCGCCATCTCCTTGGTCGCCCGGGCGGCGAGGGGCGCCGCAGCTAGCAATCGGTCGGCCAGTGACCGCGCCGCATCCATCAGCTCCCCGTGGGGTACGACCCATCCCGCCAGACCGATCTCCTTGGCCCGCTCCGCACCGATCCGTTCACCCGTCAGCAGGATCTCCATTGCGTACTGCCAGTTGATCCGCTGCGGTAACCGGATCGCGCCGACCATGGCGGGCACCCCGAGGAGGACCTCGGGAAACCCGAATTCCGCCCGATCGCTCGCGATCACGAAGTCGCACCAGGTGACCAGGGTGAGCCCGTATCCGAGGCAGTAGCCGTTGACCGCAGCGATCACCGGCTTGTAGATCTCCCAGCCGCTCTCGAACGAGTTGACGGTGGGTTTCTCCCAGAACGTCCCGGCGAACTCTCCCGTCGATCCGGCACCGGAGTAGAGGTCTGCTCCAGCGCAGAACGCCCGCCCCGCTCCGGTCACGATCGCCACCCAGGCATCCTCGTCTTCGCGAAAGCGGGCGAACGCCTCGTTGAGGGCGCGGCGCATGTCCGCATTGATGGCGTTGAGCGAGTCAGGGCGGTTGTAGGTGATCGTCGCGAGATGACCGTCGAGCTCATAGGTGGCGACTGTGCTCATCGCAACAGCATGCCTCGAGCGCGCCGGCGAGGGTGGCGGCGGTCGACGCCGACCCGCAGGCCCGGGCGTCGGACGAGCGTCGGCCGACGTGGATCGGGCGGGCCCGGTGCCCATGAGGATCTGCAACGGCTTGCTACCGTAGGCCCCGATGCCCCGATTCGACGCGACCGTGCAGTCGAGCGTGCGCGGCTGACGATGGACGCCCCCGCGGAGGAGGCCGACGCACCGGGTCGCAAGGAGGCGCGGCGGCTCAGAAAGCGCAGCAGGCGCCGGAAGCGGGCACTGCGGATCACGGTGGTCGTGCTCTCCCTCGTGGTCGTCGTGGCCGCGGGCGCGGTCGGCTACGGCTACTTCCTCTATTCCAAGATCCATCGGATCCACGTGCGGGGCCTGACCGTGGCAGCCCAGACCGGCGCCGACGCGGGCACCGAGAACATCCTCATGGTCGGATCGACCGACCGCTGCGCCCTCACGGTCCAGTACACCGCCTACGGCCTCTGCTCCCAGGGAGTGAACGGCGTGAACAGCGACGTGGTGATGATCCTCCACCTCAACTCGGCCACCCATGCGTTGTCCATCCTCTCGATCCCGCGGGACCTGTTCATCCCGAATGCCCGGAAGGACGGGGCCAACAAGATCGATGCCGCCCTCTACCAGGGTCCGGAGCAACTGGTGGCCGCGGTCCAGGAGGATTTCGGCATCCCCATCCAGGACTACGTGGAGCTCAACTTCAACACCTTCGCCAACGTGGTGAACGCCCTGGGCGGGATCAACATGTACTTTCCCGAACCGGTCCACGACTCCTACTCGGACCTCGACCAGCGGACGACGGGATGCGTCCATCTCGACGGATACCACGCGCTCCAGGTCGTACGCGCCCGCCATCTCCAGTACAAGGGACCCGGGGTCACCTCCACCGATCCCGCCTACTGGCCCCAGGAGGCCCAGAGCGATCTGGCCCGGATCCGCCGCGACCACGAGTTCATCCGTGTCCTGGCCACTGCGGTCGCGAAGAACGGGCTCTACAACCCGATCACCGACACACAGATGGTCGACGGGGTCGCTCCTCAGCTGCAGACCACGCTGTCGATCTCCGCGATGATCAACCTGGTCCTCAACTTCCACTCCGTGAACCCGGACACCGCGCCGCAGTACACCATTCCGGTCCAGGTGGGGGACTTCGGCAACTACTACTACAAGGGCGCGGACTACGGGGACATCGAGTTCCCGGCCGCCACCCCGGATCAGCAGGTCATCGACCAGTTCCTCGGGCTCAGGCCCACGTCGAACACGATGACCGGAACCCCGCTGCCGCCCCCGAGCACGGTCACCGTGTCCGTCCTCAACGGCACCGGTGCCTACAACCAGGGCGCATACACCGCGTTTGCACTCCATGCACTGGGCTTCCAGATCGCCGGCGTCGGCGACGCGCCCTCCGTGGGTACCGAAGCGGAGACCGTGGTCAGCTACAGCGCGCTCACCCCGAGCGTCGAGGCTGCGGCGCAGGCGGTTGCCCGATCATTGTCCGGCGCCGTCATCATGGCCTACGAGCCGAGCACGACCACGTCGAGCACGACCACGTCGTCCCCGACCTCGACCCCTGCGGAGGTGACCGTCACGACCGGCACCGCGTTCGCGGTCAACGCCCCCGCTCCGGTTCCGGCGCCGACGACCACCACTCCCCGGTCGGGTGTGACCTCCTCCACCGTGGCTCCCCCGACGACGACCACCACGACCGCTCCGGCGTCGAGTGGGTTCGCCGCCCCGACGCCGGCAGTCGAGCCACTGCAACCCTGGGATCCGCGCTCCTGCACGGCGACCGGGGCCGAGGGTCCCTGACCGCGCCCAGGCGTCCGGAGCGCGCGGCGGGTGGGCTCCGATTGCAGCCATCCGTCGGACCATCGCCCGTAGAGTGACCCGATGGACGAGCGTCCGGGGTTCCTCTCGTCGACCTGGCATGTCCTGATCGGACGGCCGCTCCGGGCTCAGGAGACCGGCAAGCAACGCCTCAGCCCGATCGAGGGGCTACCGGCGCTCTCGCTGGATGCGCTCACCTCGGTCGCCTACGGCCCCGAGGCGATCATCGTGGTACTTGCGGTGGCGGGCGCCAGCTCATTGCACCTGGTGCTGCCCATCACGGTGGCCATCGTGGTCCTCCTGGCCATCCTCGTGATCTCGTACCGACAGGTGATCACCGCCTACCCCATGGGTGGCGGCGCCTACGCGGTCTCGAGGGCCAACCTGGGCCCGGCGGTGAGTCTCATTGCGGCGGCCGCGCTCATCGTGGACTACACCCTGACCGTCTCGGTCTCTATCGCCGCCGGTGTCGGGGCGTTCACATCGGCCTACCCCCGGTTCACCTCGGCCACGGTGCCCCTCTGTCTGGGCATCCTCGCGCTGGTCACGATCCTCAACCTCCGGGGTCTGGGTGAGACTGCGCGCGCCTTCCTCCTCCCGACCATGATCTTCATCGTCGGCCTGCTGGCGATCATCGCTGTCGGGCTGATCCACCCGCTCGCGGTCGGTTCACCCCAGCCCGGACGATCGCTCCTCCCCACACACGCACTACAGGCGGTGTCGGTGCTGCTCGTGCTCAAGGCCTTCTCGGCCGGGTGCAGCGCACTGACCGGTGTCGAGGCCATCGCCAACGGCGTCCCGCTCTTCAAGGAGCCCCGGGAGGCACGCGCCAAGCGCACCGAGATGCTGCTCGGCGTCATCCTCGGCGTGATGCTGCTCGGCCTCGCGGTGCTGGCCAAGCGTTGGCACGTCGGTCCCCGATCCAACCAGACCGTGCTCAGCCAGATCATGGCCCAGGCGGTCGGTCGCCACTGGGCCTATTACACGGTCTCCCTCACGATCACAGTGGTCCTTGCCTTGGCGGCGAACACCTCCTTCGGGGGGCTGCCCGTGCTCACCAGCCTGTTGGCACGTGACAACTATCTCCCCCACTTCTTCGCCCTGCGCGGAGACCGGCAGGTGTTCGCCAACGGCATCTGGGTGCTGGCCGTCCTTTCCGGGGCGCTCCTGGTCGTGGTGCGCGGCAACACGAACGCCATGATCCCCCTCTTCGCCATCGGGGTGTTCATCGGATTCACCCTCGCCCAGTCGGGCCTCGTCGTGCACTGGTACCGCACCCGCTCGCCGGGGTGGCGTCGACGGGCACTGGTCAACGGCATCGGTGCGACGGTGACCGGCGTCTCGACGCTGATCTTCCTGATCTCGAAATTCGTCCAGGGCGCGTGGGTCGTCGTGCTCGCGATTCCAGCGTTCGTCTACCTCTTCACCCGGATCCACCATTACTACGTGCAACTCGGCGTGGATCTCGGGTTCGGTCAGGTGCCCCTCAAACCGGTCGAGAAGCGAACCATCGTGGTCGTCCCTGTGACCGGGGTGTCCAAGCTCACCCAGCACGCGATGTCCGAAGCCCTTTCGCTCGGCCAAGAGGTCGTCGCCATCTCCGTGCTCCTCGAGCAGGGAGAGGGGAGCGCGGATCACGAGAGCGCACTCCGTCAGCAGTGGGACGCCTGGGATCCCGGCATCGAGCTGCACATCCTGCACAACGACTATGCATCCATCGTCGAGCCGGTCACCGACTTCATCGATGGACTCCGCGAACACACCGACGACCAGATCGTGGTCCTGATCCCGGTGGTGATCCCCGATCAGTTGCGGTACCGATTCCTGCACAACCAGATCGATCTGGCTCTGTCCGCCTCGCTACGGGCCCGGACCGACGTCGTGGTTGCCCGGGTCACGATGCCGCTGAGCGTTGTCGAGGCAGACCGGGTTGCCTCCGAGGCGGACGCCGACGAGCACGGGAGTGTCTGAGTCGGTCAGTGTGGCGTGATCACTCCGTCGTGCGCTGCTTGAAGAAGTGCGAGGCCAACGGCGCGGCCACGGCCAGGATCACCACCGACCAGATCAGGGCCGCCTCCACCGGATGTTGCATCGGCCACGCCTGAATGGTGTGTGACGGGTTCGGGTTCCCCCACAGCTCGCGGGCACCCGCGGTCGCCGCGCTGACCGGGTTCCAGTCGGCGATGTCCTGGAGCCATTGGGGCATGTGCTGTGTCGGCACCAGGGCGTTGGAGACGAAGGCGAGGGGGAACAGCACGATGAACCCGAACGAGGCAGCCGTCTCCGGGCTCTTGCTGTTGAGTCCCACGCAGGCGGCGATCCACGACAGCGAATAGGCGAAGAACAGGAGCAGGGCAAACCCGGCGATGACCGAGAAGAAGCCGGTCTCCGCCCGCCATCCCACCGCGAGGCCGGTCAACGCCACGATCAGCGCACACAGACACGCCGTCATCAGGTCTGCGATCGAGCGGCCCACCAGGACGGAGGCGCGCCAGACGGGCAGTGCCCGGAACCGGTCGATCATGCCCTCGTGCAGATCGGTGCTCAGTCCCACCGCGGTCCCCATGGTCGAGGTGACCAGGTTGAGGGCCAGCAGTCCGGCCAGCACGAAGTCCTTGTAGCTCCCGCCACCGGGGATCGGGATGCCGCCGCCGAAGATGAAGATGAACAGCACCGTGAACAGGACGGGCTGGATCGTGACGTCGGACAGCTGCGTCGGCTCCCGCGAGATGTGCACGAGATTTCGCCGGGTCATCACCCAGCTGTCGCGGAACCGACCCCAGATGACCGCGACGGAACCCCTGGGGGCGATCACCCCGACCCGGCGCGGTGCGACGGTCGCCGTCGTCACCGGCGTGCTCCCTCGAGCTCGTGACTGCCGGTCCCGGCCGGTCCCTCGTCATCCTCTGCGGATGCTTCGTCCTCGTCGTCCTCGGTCGGGATGTGCCCCCCGGTCAGAGTGAAGAACACGTCGTCGAGCGACGGCTGGCGCACCTCGATGTCGTCCACGAGCACACCGGCCCGGTCCAGCGCACGGACCACGGAGGTTGCCAACCCGGGGGCGTTGTCCGCCCCGGCGCTCAGGTGCCGGCCACCCTCACTCACGTGCACCTTCCCTTCGACCAGGGGAGCGATGGCCGACACCGCGTCGGGGTGCACCTCGGACAGGGTCACCTCGAGGCGCGCGCTCCGGCTCGCCTCCTTCAACTCGAGCGGGGTGCCGTCCGCGATGACTTGTCCGTGGTCGACGACGACGATGCGGTCGGCCAAGGAGTCGGCCTCCTCGAGATACTGGGTGGTGAGCAGCACGGTGACCCCTTCGCCGATGAGCTCACGAATGGCGTCCCACACCCGTTGCCGGCTCGTCGGATCGAGACCGGTCGTCGGCTCGTCGAGGAACAGCACGGGGGGACGGGTCATCAGGCTGGCCGCAAGGTCGAGCCGGCGGCGCATCCCACCGGAGTACCCCTTGAGGACCCGGTCGGCGGCATCGGTCAATTCGAACTGGGCGAGCAGCTCGGTGGCGCGTGCACGGGCCGCCGCACGCCCCATGTCGCTCAGCTCCCCGACCAGGATCAGGTTCTGGCGGCCGGTGAGCAGCCCGTCGAGGGTGGCGTCCTGGGCGGCGACCCCGATGTGGCGCCGCACCTCGGCCGGGTGGGCCACCACGTCGATCCCGGCGACGGTTCCGCGTCCCGCATCCGGCACGGCCAGCGTGGTGAGGATCCGGACAGCGGTCGTCTTGCCTGCGCCGTTGGGCCCGAGCAGGCCCAGGATCGTCCCGGCCGCCACCGAGAAGTCGACGCCGGCCAGGGCCTGGGTCTCGCCGTAGCGCTTGACCAACCCGTCGGCCTCGATCATCACGTCGGTCGCCATCGGTGGTTGCTTCCTTACCGGTCGAATCAGTAGGCGACTTGGTCGTCGGCTTCAACTTACCTGTTGTCAAGTAGGTAGGGCCAGCTCCGGTGACACGCGGAGGCGCCGCTGACCCCGCCTGCTCGCGCTCCGGGCATCCGGGTGCCTACTCGGTCGCGGGCATGTAGTTGAACATCCAGCGCACGCCGAACCGGTCGAGGCAGGTGCCCCACGTCGCACCCCAGAACATGTCCGCCAGCGGTGCACTGTCGGTGGAACCTTCCGAGAGCGCGTCGTAGAGGCGCTGGGTCTCCTCTCGGGAATCCGGTTCGAGGTTGATCGTGGTGTTGTTCCCGATCTTGAGCTCGTGACCCATCGAGTCGATCAGGTCGGTCGCCATGAGCACGTGCCCGGCGAGGATCGGCAGTTCGACGTGCATCACCATCTGCTTCTCCGCCTCGGACAGGGTCGGCCCGTTGGGGTCCTGCGGGACCTCTCCCATCCGATTGATCGGTCCGAGATAGTCGGTGCCGAACACCTTCCGGTAGAACTCGAACGCCTCTTCGGTGTTGCCCTTGAAGTTCAGGTAGGTGCTCACTCGTGCCATGGTGTCCGCTCCTTCGGTCCGTTGGTCAGTGCGGTACCTCGATGGAGCCGGCGAGCAGCGTCCATCGGTGCTCGGCAAAGCCTATTCGTCCGGCTCGACGGGTCGCTGCTGTCATGCTGGGTGCCATGAAGATCGTCATCCTCGGCAGCGGGAGTCCGCTCCCCGACCCCCAACGGGCAGGGCCCTCGACGCTCGTCCGGACAACGGCCGGGGACCTGCTCTTCGACTGCGGCCGGGGCGTCCTGATGCGGGCCGCTGCCGCGGGGAGCGGTGCGTCGGCCTTCCGTGCGCTGTTCCTGACCCACCTCCACAGTGACCACATCACCGACCTCAATGACATCTACACGATGCGCTGGGCCACGTCGTTCACCCCTAACCCGCTCACCGTGTTCGGTCCGGGCGGCACGTCTGCGCTGCTATCCGCGACCGAAGCGATGCTCGAACCGGACATCGGCTTCCGACTCGCCCATCATGACGATCTCTCCTGGAGACCCTCAGCTGATGTCACCGAAGTCGAGAGAGGTGTCGTGTTCGACGAGGCCGGGGTCCGGATCGTCGCCGCCCCGACCGATCACGCTCCGGTCCGGCCGACGGTCGGCTTCCGTGTCGACGAAGGGGGCCGGTCGGTCGTCATCTCAGGTGACACGGTGCCGTGTGCAGGCCTCGACGAGCTCTGCCGGGGAGCCGATGTCCTCGTGCACACCGTCATACGACGGGACCTCATCGAGCAGTTCGGAGTCCCACGACTGCTCGACATCCTCGAGTACCATTCGAGCGTTGCCGACGCGGCGCAGACAGCGGAACGTACCGGTGTCAGGACGCTCGTGCTCACCCATCTGGTGCCGGCACCCGCTCCTGGTACCGAGCACGAGTGGATCGACCTGGCGTCCGCCCACTTCGGCGGCCATGTGCTGCTTGCCGAGGACCTGATGACGATCGAAGTCGGTGCCGATCCTCCGACGTCGGAAGCCGCGTGAACGAGCTGAGCAGCCAGGATTCTGCAAAGAAACCACGGTGTCTATAGATTGACAATAGTAAGTATATACGTACTATAGTAAGCATGGAGCTGAGCCACCCGCTGCGCGTCGTCACTCCGACCCTCGATGGCGACATCTTGCGAATTCTCGCCCAGGCCGAAGCTGAGTTCACCCCTCCCGAGATCCACCGCCTCGTCGGAGAGCACTCGGTGGCCGGGATTCGAAAGGGCCTGGAGCGACTCGCCCTCCAAGGCATTGTGTTGCGGAGAGGCGCAGGCAGAGCGTCGCTGTACCAGCTGAACCGCTCGCATCTGGCGGCACAGGCTGTGATCGAGCTCGCCCGGATGAAGGAAGAGCTCATCAGCCGTTTGCGCCGCGAGCTGACCGATTGGTCGATCCGCTCTTCCTACGCGGCGCTCTTCGGTTCGGCTGTACGAATCGATATGCGCGCCGACAGCGACGTCGACCTTCTTGTGATTCGACCCAAGGACGTGGAGCTCGACGACGAACTCTGGGCCGAGCAGCTCGATCAATTGCGAGAGTTGGCGCATAACTGGACCGGAAACAGAACCAACGTCCTGGAGCTCGGTGAAGGCGAGATCGCTCGAGGTGTGCAAGACGAAGATCCGGTTTTGGTGGCCATCAACAAGGAGGGCATACGGATCTACGGACCATCCAGCTACCTCCGCCGGCGATTCGCGGGAGACGCAGCGTGATTGGCCGAGTACGCATCCGGCCTCTCCTGATTCGGGCCCAGCGCTGCCGCTACCTTCGGGAACGAGAGCCGAGGCTCAACGTGGCGAACCGATCACGACGGCGACCTACTCCGACGCATCGTCCAGAACCAGGGCCGCGGCACCGGCGGTGATCGCCTCGTAGAGCGCACGGAGCTCCTCGGTGATCCGTTCACCGTCAGTGCCGAGGGGTGCCGGGTCGACTTGACGCAGGACCAGATCGGGGGCGACGGCCCGGCGTGGCCGGGTTCCGATGGCTGCGACATCGGCGTCATCCCCCCACAACGACATCGAGTCTGCCGCCTGCGTTGCTCCGGTCCGATCGGGATCGGCGAGCGGCCAACCAAATGGTCCGGCGTCGTCCGGTCTCGCCGCTCCACCTGATCCCGGATCATCGCTCGATTCTGATCCACGCCGCCGTGCTCGCAAGCCGGTGAGCAGATCCTCCTTCGTCCGTCCGCGCCAGGCGAAGATCAGGAACGGGTCGGCGTCGAACGACTCCGCCAAGAGGTAGTAGACCGCGGCGATGTGCTTGCACGGATTCTCCCAGTCAGGGCACGAGCAGGCCGAGTCGAGTTCGTCCGCCGACGTCGGGAACAGCGAGACCGACGAGTCGGCGAACGCCTCCTCGATCTCCTCGGGCATCTCGTCCGCCAGCAGTCTGGCCGCGAAGACCGCGCTCGCCGCCATGACCGACTCCACCGCCTCCCACTCGGGCCCGGTCAGTACGCCCGTCTCGATGAACACTCGGTACGGCTTGGTCCGCGACCCCTGCACCGAGGCCTTCACCTGGCCGGCAGTGACTTCCATTGCGAGCACCTGACCAGTCCGGGCATATCGCTTGCCGCGCTGCAGACGACTGCCGATGCCGAGGGTCTCGAGCACGGTGATGAAGCGCTGCGACCACCAGGTGTCGCCGATCCGTCCCCGTTGACTGCGTGCCTGCAGGCCGCCCTCGACAGCGATCGGCTTGGAAGGGGGTGGCCACCATCCGTCGGAAGCCGACCCGGAACGGCCCACGGGACGACGAGACGTCGGGCGACGCGGAGCCATCAGTCCTCCCCGACCGCGTCGGCCGACAGCGCAACGACTTCGCGCAGCTGGTCGGTGGACAGTTCGGTGATCCAGCCCTCGCCGGATCCCACGATGCGGTCGGCCAGGGCGCGCTTCGCTTCGATCATGGCGTCGATCCGCTCCTCGAGCGTCCCTCCGCACACGAACTTCCGCACCTGCACATTGCATTTCTGACCGATCCGGAAGGCTCGATCCGTCGCCTGGTCTTCCACCGCCGGGTTCCACCACCGGTCGAAGTGCACGACGTTGGTCGCCGCCGTGAGATTCAGGCCTGTGCCGCCGGCCTTCAGCGACAGCAGGAACACGGGTGCTCCCTCCGCTCCTTGGAACTGCTCGACCATCGCATCCCGTGCCTTCTTCGACACGCCGCCGTGGAGCCACAGGACGTCGCAGCCGAGCCGATTCCTCAGGTGGCGCTCCAGCATGTCCCCCATCTGGGTGAACTGCGTGAAGACGAGGGTACGGTCGCCTTCGGCCACCGCCTCTTCGAGCAGCTCGACCAGGCGTGCCACCTTGCCCGACCGACCGGCGATCGGGGAGCCGTCGGCCAGGAACTGCGCCGGGTGATTGCACACCTGCTTCAGCTTCATCATCGTGGCGAGGACCAGTCCACGGCGTTCGATTCCCTCGGCCTCGTCGATGCGGGCAAGCATGTCGTCGACGACCGCCTGATAGAGCGTGGCCTGCTCTCGGGTCAGGTTGCAGAACTCCTTCATCTCGAGCTTGTCGGGCAGATCGGCGATGATCAACCGGTCGGTTTTGAGGCGGCGGAGCACGAACGGGCCGGTGATCTGTCGGAGGCGGGCTGCAGCCTCGTCGTCACCGTCGCGCTCGATGGGGAGGGCGAACCGCTCGCGGAATGCCTTCTCGGAGCCGAGCATGCCCGGGTTGAGGAAGTGCAGGATCGACCAGAGCTCGGACAGGCGGTTCTCGACCGGCGTGCCGGTCATTGCGATCCGCCGCGCCGCCGGGATCGCACGGACGCTCTGGGTCGTTCGGGCTGCACTGTTCTTGATCTGCTGCGCCTCGTCGAGGACCACCCGGCGCCACGGCACCTCTGCCAGCAACGGCTGGTCGCGGGTGGCCAACCCGTAGGTGGACAGGACCAGGTCCGTCGCCCCGGCGTGGCGGATGAAGGACTCGCCGTCGAGCCGGTCCGACCCGTGATGGACGTAGACCGATAGCTTCGGAGCGAACCGGGCCGCCTCGCGTTGCCAGTTGCCGACCAGGGACATCGGGCACAGGACCAACGTCGGTCCCAGCGGAGGTACCTGAGCCCTCTTCTTCGCACCGGAAGCGGACCCACGCCGCGCCGTTGCCTCGACGCCACGGCCGCGCTCATGGACCAACAGTGCGAGGAGCTGGGCCGTCTTCCCGAGCCCCATGTCGTCGGCCAGGCACGCCCCGAGGCCGAGGTCGCTCAGAAAGGCGAGCCAGCCGAGGCCGCGCTCCTGGTAGGGGCGCAACTCCCCGACGAACCCGTCCGGCGTCGGGATCGACCGCAGGTGCCGGTCGTCGGCGCCTGCGAGAAGGTCCCCGAGCCACCCGTCCGCCTCGACCGCGGCCACCGGCAGGCCACCGGTCGCCTGCTCGAGGCCGAGTGCCGTGCGCAGCACCTGCCCGGACGACATCTGTTCGGCGTTCGCTCCCTTCTTTCCGACTGCGGTGATGGCAGCGGCGAGATCCTCTTCGTGCAATTCGACCCACTGACCGCGCAGCCGGACGAGAGGTTGTTTGAGGCGCGCCAGTTGACGAAGCTCGGCGAGCCCGAGCTTGTCGTCCCCGAGTACCGCCTCCCACCGGATGTCACAGAGACCTTCGAGCCCGATGGTTCCTGTCGAAGCGGCGACCTTGGTGCTGGTCCTGGCCTTGAGCCGAAGGGAAAGGCGTGCCTTCGAGGAACGCCACCAGGGCGGCACCAGGACGCCGAATCCGGCCTCCTCCAGAACCGGGGCACCGTCGCGGAGAAAGGCGAGGACGCCGGTGGCATCGGTCGTCTGGCCGGAGGGTGCCATGTCGGCCAGTGCTGGACCGAGCGAGGGCACGAGACGGGCGGCCCGGCCGAGCCCACGGAGGAGCTGTTCGTCGGGGTGCGCCACGTGGCGCTCCAGGGCAGTGAGGTCGGGACCATCGGCCCACACTGTCGCAGCGGATACGAGCAGGCTCGGGTCGTCGACCGCCTGGAGGGCGAACTCGATCCGCCATTCGTCGATGGGTTCGGGCCGGCCCTTCGGACGACGGCGTCCGTTCTGCTCGACACCGTCCTCAGCACCTCCCTGGAGGTCCTCGTCATCGCCGACAGGAGGGATGATCCGGAAGCATGTCCGCACCGGCTCGGTGAGCGTGGTCGCCGTTGCCTGCCAGGCGTCGAGTTTGCCGGCGAGCAGGGCGAGCTCGTCGTCATCACCGTCAACGTATCCATCGGACGAGACCAGCGCGGCCAGCCACGCATCGACCGGTCCCGGGGTCCTCGCTCGGCGCCGTCGATCGGATGGTGGACGGTCGGGGGCGAACCGGCGGGCCAGTGCGTCCGTGAAGTCCCACATGAGGGAACGGAGGGCATCGCCAGGTGCCTCCGGCTCCGTCTCGCCGCGAGCGAGGTCCTGAGCCCCGACGGGCGCTCCCGCAGCGAGGAACGCTGCGGGCAGCAACCAGACCAGTCCCTCGATCCGACCACGGTCGGCACGGTCGATGAGCGGTCGCCACCGGGCCTGCCATCCGTCAGCTGTGCGTTCGAGCGACGGGAGGACGCGCCCCCGCGTGGTCAACTCCAGGACCATGTCCGCCGCCCGGGCGGCGAACCGGAAGTCGGCGGCAAGCGCGATGCCGGTCACGTCAGTGGTCGGCAACCCGACGGTGTCGCCAGCCACGGCCACCAACGTGGAGAGTACGTCCGAGGCTTCCGTCCACCCGACGACCAGAGCCGGTACCGTCCATAAGGGTGGCTCAGGGGAGTCCGACGGTTCGGACGACGGGTCAGTGGGTTGGTCCTCGAGCCACGGAGAGCCGAGCGGCCCTCCTCCCGAGTCGGGCAGCCGGAGCATGAGCTCCATCTCGCCCGATCCCTCCGGCTCTCCGATCAACAAGCCTCCGAGCTCGGCGACAGCCAGTCGGATGGCATCGGCATCGAGGGCGAAGGGATGGGGCCTCGGACGGGGTCGCCGTGGCGGGCGCCCGCGACCGACCGGTGCCGTTCGGGGGCGGCGACCGTCCTCCGCCCACAACGCGAGACGGCCAACAGGGGCTACCCAAACGGCGTGGAGAACGATCACGCAGGAATGGTGCCTCGCGAGTGTGACGCTGTCCAGATCCCACCCAGAACAGTTCCCTCTGGACGTGACGGTGGAATAGCCTCTCGACATGGCTCGCCTCGACGTTCCACCAGGTAGGGGTGGCGACGCTGTTCAGATCTGGTCGCTCCAACCCGAGTTGGGAGCTGCAGCCATGAACTTGGTCGATGCTGCCTACAACAAGAGCATCCTGCCGGTCCGGGTTCGTGAGGCGGCCCGCATGCGGATTGCACAGTTGAACGAGTGCACAGTGTGCCTCGGGTTCCGAGCTGACAAGGTCAGGTCCCAGGGATTGGATGAAGACTTCTACTGTCAGGTAGGGGCCTCCGATGACGATGCCGAATTCAGCTCACAGGAGCGGTTGGCGATGGAGTACGCCGAGCGCTTTGCCAATGACCACTTGAGTATCGATGACGCGTTCTTTGCTCGTCTGAGGGAATCGTTCTCGGATCCAGAAATCCTTGATCTCACGATCTGCCTCAGCGCATTTCTGGGCCTGGGACGAACCCTCCGTGCTCTCGGGATCACAGAAACGTCGCTGACTGACGTTTAGGAATGTGCGCCTACCAAGAGCGCAACGAGGACTCGGTCATCAAGAAGGAGCGGCCTAGACGGCGAGGTCTGGATCGACGATGACCGCGAGAGCCTCCGAGTAGGCGCCTGCCCCGAGCACCCGTCGAACCTCGGCCTTTTGCGGTCCCCATGCCACCCGGCAGGACCAGAGCGGCATCCCCTAGGTCGATGAATGCCACTGCGCCGCCTTCCTCAATTCCCAACGATGTCGAAGTTCTGCAGGAACGCTCGTTTGTCCACGCTTGGATACCTTCGCCGTCACAATGTGAGCCACGAACGAATTGTATGCGGCCTACTACTAAAAGGCACTCGCAGGACCAGGCCACTGAGGCCCAACAGGGCCCAACCAGCTGGAGCCTCTTGCTACGGGCGCACGAGCTGGAAGATCCGGGCTCCCGGTGGGCGTGGAGCGCCGGGCCCTATCTCCTCACGGACTTCCCGGATGACCCGCTCGACGATCTCCCCGGGTCGGCTCCCGGTCGAGACAGCCACCCGCTTGATCAGCCCCCCCAGATACGAGGCGAGGCTGAGCACGTCACGGCGGTCCGAGACGCCGACAAACGGCAGCGGCTCGCAGGCTCGATCGAGGTTCGCTGCCGCAAGAAGCGCCCGTCGCAGCTGGATCAGGGTGGTTCGAAGGGAGCCCAGATCTGTGCCCGTCCTGCGCATCCAAATCGAAAGTCCCAGCTCAAGGGCAGTTTCGGAGTCGGCGGCATCGTACAGACCGAACTCCACGATGCCCCGCAGGATCTCGGGCGCGAGCTTCGGGTGTTCGGTCCGACAATCTTCTATTGAGTCCGGGGCTCGCACGGTCCTATTGTTTCGGGGGGGTGTGACAGGGTGGCGGACCCTCTCTGAACAGGACAAAGGATCCTCATGGCACGCACGATCTGGAAGGGTTCACTCAGCTTCGGGTTGGTCAACGTTCCGGTAGGCCTTTATCCGGCGACCCAGGACAAGGCCATCCACTTCAACCAGCTCGAGTCGGGCACGTCCGACCGGATCCGGTACAAGAAAGTCAACGAGCGGACCGGCAAGGAAGTCGAGTCCGACAGGATCGTGAAGGGATTCGACCTCGGCGGCGGAGACTACGTGATCCTCAGCGACGAGGAGCTTTCCGCAGCCGAGCCCGAGAAGTCGAGGCTCGTCGACATCACCGACTTCGTGGACCTCGACGACATCGACCCCATCTACTTCCGCTCCACGTACTACCTGGCTCCGGAAGGCGAAGCGGGTGCCAAGGCCTACGCGCTCCTGCGACAGGCCATGCTGGACTCGCGCAAGGTGGCCATCGGCACTCTGGTCATGCGCAACAAGGAGTACCCGGTCGCGATCCGACCGGATGACGAGGTACTCAAGCTGGAGACGATGTACTTCACGGACGAGATCCGCGATCCGAGCAAGGAATTGCCGGACCTTCCGGATACGAGTGAGCTCCTGGAACGGGAGATGTCGATGGCGAAGCTCCTCGTCGAATCGATGGAGTCGACGTGGGATCCGAGCCGATACCACGACACGCATCGTGCGAAGGTGGAGGCCCTGGTGGAGTCGAAGCGCCTCGGGAACGAGATCGTGGTGACCTCCGTCGAGCGTCCGCCCACCAAGGTCGTCGACCTGATGGAGGTGCTCAGTGCGAGCATCGACACGGTCAAGGCTGGATCCAAGGTGTCGAATGCGGCCGGCAAGACTGGCACAGGCGCGGCCTCGTCGCCGACCGGACGCACGGCCAGGGCAAAGAGCACGGGGAGCAAGTCCGCCACTGCGACCCCCCGCAAGATCGGCGCCAAACCGGCCGCGAAGCAGACCCCCAAGCCGGCCGGCCGCCGCAAGGCTTCGTAACTGGCTAGTCGGAGCACCGACTCGCGCTCAGCCGTCCGACGCCTGGGCGATCTCCTCCCGGACGGCGTGTAGTTCGCGGATCCGCTCGTCGCCAGGACCGAGGTACTCGCTCAGGACTCCGGTGACGTAGGGGACGTCGAGCCGCCCGGCCCGGAGCATCTGCTCGATGTCCGCCCAGTCTTTTCGGCGGTTGAAGAATGCCTTGAACACGGCGAGATCGTTGCAGCCGAGGAATGGAAGGTGCCGTCCCGCGAGTTCGTGTTCGACGGCGTGCAGTCGCAGATCGTCGTGGAAGGGCGTCGTGTCGAGGAAGAGGTCGACGGGGATCCCGTCGAACTGAAGGCGGCACTGGCCCTCGGTGGTGAGCTTCAAGAGGTCGTCCTCGGTGGCCACCAGCTCGTCCGGCAAGGCCTCGAGGACCCGTTCCGTCTCGGTCGGAGGGGTGAAGACGTTGAGGTCGATGTCGATCGTCGTGCGCGGCTCGCCGGTGCACCAGAGCAGCGCGAACGCCCCCCCGAATGCGTGCGGGATCCCGGCGGCGTCGAGCCCGTCGTGCAGCTCGATGATCGCATCGAGAATCGGCTTCATCGGACGGTCGTCTCTCGCGCTCCGAAGACGGGAAACCGGAGCGGCCCGGGCCGACGACGCGGAAGGACGTCGACGAACGCGAACAGCGCCTCGATCTTCCGGGCGAGCTCCTGCTCGTCAGTCGGCGGGGCCGGCCGGAGGCTGATCTCGGGCTCGAACCCTGCCGCCCGGAGCAACCGGGTCAGGGTGGCGACGGAGGGGACCGAGGATCCCGATTCGTAGGCGGACAGCGTCGAGGGGGACGTCCCGCCGCGTTGGGCGAGCCGCCGCCGCGAAAGGCGGTTCCTCCGCCGGGCTTCACGGAGCAGGGCTGCAGCGTCCATGCCTCGATGATACCAGATCTGGTACTACCACGGACCGCCGGGTCCTCCTCCCCCCGCCAGTTCTCAAGTTCGGTATACCTCGTATACCTCGTATACCCGTATACCGATTCTGGAAATTCCACAGCCCGTCCTCTCTCGGGCGACCTTCCTCCACGCCGGCCTACGAAACGGCCTCGAACAGGTCGCCGAGCACTGCGACCCGTTCGAGCACGTCACCCGCGGTGAACGAGAGCGTTTCAGGGGCTCCCGCGTCAGCACACTCGGTGACCTCGGCCCAGGTCACCGGAGTCGACACCGTGGGCTCCGGACGCGCCCGCAGCGAGTAGGCGGCGACGGTCGTCTTCGCCGGGTGGTTCTGGCTCCAATCGATGAGCACCTTGCCCTCGCGGAGGCCCTTGCGCATGTTGGAGACCACGAGCTCGGGGTGCTCGCGCTCGAGCCGGACCGCGATGCCCTGTGCGTCCTTCCGCACCTTGTCCCATGTGGGTCGTCCCCCGAGCGGCGCGTAGAGCTGCAACCCCTTGGACCCGCTCGTCTTCGGGTGCACCTCCTGGTTCCGATCCTCCAGAATGTCCGCGATCAGGAGACCGACCGTGCAGCACTCGACGATCGACGCCCCCGGTCCCGGGTCGAGGTCGAACACCATGTGATCGGGAGGCCCGGGCAGGGTGCGCCGTCTCCCGGCATGCCAGAGCGGCACATGGAACTCGATGCTCCCCAGATTGGCCACCCAGATGAGGCTCGCCAGATCGCAGACGACCGCGTAGTCGGAGCCGGCGCCAGCGTCGCCCGTCGGCACGCTCACCCGGTGCAACCAGTCCGGCGCGTATCGAGGTGGGTGCTTCTCGAAGAAGGACTCACCGTCCACGCCGTCCGGGAAGCGCTTCATGGTCAGCGGCCGGTCGCAGAGGTGCCCGAGCATGACCGGGGCGATCCGCGCGTAGTAGTCGAGCATCTGGCCCTTGGTGAAGCCGCTGTTCGGGTAGAAGACCTTATCGAGGTTGGAGACGGTCACCTCGCGGCCGTCGACGGTGGTCTTGACAGAGGATGCGCTACTCACGGCGCACCTCCCCGGCGGACTTGTCCGTTCTGAGGCCCCGCCAGACCGGGTGGCGCAGGCGACCGTCGGGCGTCCACTCGCTGAACCGGACCTCTCCGACCGTCGCCGGGCGGACCCAGTGGATGCCCTTCCCCACCGTCGCGGGAAGGGGTTCGGAGAACGGGCTCGTGCGCCGGACGGCTGCCCCGAGCTTGCCGAGGAGTTCCTCCCGGGCCGAGCGGGAGAACCCGGTACCCACCTTGCCGACATAGGTGAGCTTGGCCGGCGAGCCCTCAGCAGGAATCCCGAGCAACAGGGCCCCGAAGGTATCCGTCCTGTCCCCCTGGCCGTCGGTCCACCCACCGATGACCACCTCTTGGGTCCGTTGGTCCTTCACCTTGATCCAGTCCGGGCTGCGGACTCCGGGCTGGTACGTGCTTGATCGCCGTTTGGCGACGACACCCTCCATTCCGAGCGACACCGCTGAGCGGAGGACCGCGTCCGCAGGCTCCTCGGTGAACGACGGGGCCACCCCCCAGCTCGGACCGGCGATCCCGAGCTGCACGAGCTGCGCCCGCCGTTCGTCGTAGGTCAGTCCGATGAGCGATCTCCCGTTGAGATGGAGGAGGTCGAACACGACGAAACTGACCGGATCGCGGGCCGCGGCGCGCGTGGCATCTTTGGGCTTCTGGACGTGGATCCGGTGCTGGAGGCGCGAGAAGGACGGCCGGCCGTCTTCTCCGAGGGCGACGAGCTCTCCGTCGAGGATCACCTGGTTGGAGCCCACGGCCTCTGCCAGATGCCTCAGCTCCGGGAAGGCCCCGGTGACGTCCTTGCCGCCCCGGCTCACCGCGCGGGGACGACCTCCGTCGATCCAGAGCAGGACCCGGATGCCGTCCCACTTGAACTCGAATGCCCAACCGCCTCCAGCCGGCAGATCCCCTGGCACCGCGAGCATCGGTGACAGCGTGGCGGGAAGGGGCTCGAACCCCTCGGGAGCAGGGTCCATTCTGTGGATCATCCAGCTCTTGCCGTGGGTCTGGAACAGGACGTAGCGCCCCTCGACCCGCTCGCCGTGGAGGACCACGATGACCTCGTCGTCGCGCCATTTCTCGCACTCGTAGGTGCCACGGTCCCAGATCGAGACGTCTCCCCCTCCGTACTCCCCCGAAGGGATCGATCCGCTGAAAGATCCGTACTCCAGGGGGTGGTCCTCGACGTGCACGGCCAGATGGTTCTCGGTCGGGGTCAGTGGCACACCCTTCGGAAGCGCCCACGATGCGAGGACTCCGTCGCGTTCGAGGCGGAAGTCCCAGTGCAGGCTCGAGGCATGGTGTTCCTGGACGACGAAGGTGGGTGCGTCCGCCTTCCGCGACTTCTGCGCACGCGGGGCCTTCGTTGCCCGCGGCATCGGTTCCGGTGTGCGGGTGCCGTCCCGCTTGCGGCGGTACTCGGCCAGGGGGCGCTCGGGCACGCTCAGAGCCTTGCCCAGATCACCAGGAGCGACCCGGTCGCTACGCCCGGCGACCGAGGAAGTAGAGGAACTGCGTCTGGGTGTCGGCGCCCGCCGGAGGGTCGAGCTTCGGGCCGAAGACCCCGGGCACGCGTATCTGTTCGTCCATCGGCTTCATCGTCTTGAAGGCCAGCTCGACGCTGGCCTCATCGAGGTGCTCGTCCGCGCCGACGGCACGGGCCAGGTCCCAGGTGTGGACGAGCAGGTCCATGCACACGAAGCTGCCGAGCGCCTCTTCGAAGGGTGTCTCGCCCGTCGGGCCCTCCACGATCGTGGCCATGGCGGCTGGATCACCGGTGATCTGCAGCACGGTCCCCCAGGCATGGCGCCACGCCTCTGCAGGATCCTCGTCGTCGGCCAGCGGTGCGGCCTCGCCTCCCCGGATCTTCGTGGCGAGCCAGCGGTGGTTGCTGACGACATGTCCCACGACGCCCCTGGCGGTCCATTCCTCGCACGGCGAGGCAGCATCCCATCCGTCCGAGGGGGTTGCCTTGACCCGGGCGTCGAAGCCGGCGGCAATCAGGCGGTAACGGTCGGTTGCATCGCTCATGGATCACACTGTAGAGAGCGGGTGCTCGGGCGGCAACGCCCGAAACGTCAGCTGGGCCTCGGTTCGCCCGGTGGGGGGATACCGAGCAGCCCGGCGATGGTCGGCGCCCACCAAGTGGACGTTCGCTGGCGGTCGGTCACCCCTGCAGCCAGCTCCCGGGACGCGGGATGTCCTCCGGTGACCACGGCCACCTGGGCGCGGTCCGCGGGCTGCCGTGCACCCCGCGGAGGGGATACTCGACGGCCGAGAACCACCGCCCGGCCGAGGCCCAGGCCAGGACGGTGTCGTCGTCGATGCGGAGCGTGCCCTCGACCCCGGGAACCTCCGACAGCCACGCTTCGTCTCGTGCAAGCTCTCCCCACACGGCTGCGCTGGCGCCCTCGTCCACAACCACACCGTCGAGCCCGCACCGGGTCGCTGCAGCCCGCAGATCGATCGGCACGGGCTCGGTCACCGTCTCCTGACTGTGGTCGCTGACCACGATGACGACCCACGCCTCCCAATGGTCCTCCATGTGCTCGATCACGGATGCGAGGTACCCGTCGGTCCGCCCGTAGCGGTGCTGGGCCTGTTCGCTGTCCGGGCCGAAGATGTGCGCGGCGGTATCCGGCTCGTTGATCTGGGCCACGACCAGCTCGGCACCGGTGTCGACGGCATCCCGCATCCGGGCGACAGTCTCGCGGTCCTTGGCATATCCGAGGACGTCGCAGGCCACGTCGTCACCGAACCTGCCGTCCCCGGGCCAGACGAAGTCGGCGACAGCAGCACCCATGGCACCGACGAGGTGCTGGTCCCCGAACACCGCCGCGCTCCGACGTCCCGCAACCCTCATGGAATCGAACAGGGTGGTCACTGACGGTCCGCGCTCCCACGACGGGACCGGACCGGTGGCCGCCGGGATCTCATTGGCCACGATGCCGTGCTGAGCCGGTGTCACCCCGGTCACCAGGGTTGCGTGGTTGGGGTAGGTCGACGAGGGCATGACCCCGGTCACGCCCTCCCGGCACCAACCTCCGGAACGTGCCAGCTCGGTCAGGTTCGGCATGACCGAGCTGTTCACATGCCGTGGGGACAGACCGTCGAGCACCACCAGCAGCACCTTGGCCGCTCCGGCACCGCTCTCGTCGGTCACCGCGCCACGAGCCTCAGGGTCGGAACCCAGGAGCCCAGAGGCGAGACCGGTGCGCCCGGATCCTTGGCCAGTTCGTCAGCCCGGCGGAGACGCAGCGCTCCGTCGAAGTGCGGGGTTCGTGAGAATGCCGCCGCTTCGGCGCCGGTCATGGTCTCCCCCTGCAGCTCGAGCGTCCGCAGGCTGCCCGCTGAGAGTCGGCTGCGGTAGTCCGGATCCACGGTCACCAGGTAGCGCTTGGCGGGCACATGCCCTTCGATGAGGGCGGCCACCCGGTCGCCCAGTACGGGACGCACCGCATCGGCTCCGACCTTCCCGTGAACGTCCTCGCGGCCGGGGGCGAGGACATGACCCACGTCGTGGAGAAGGCCCGCCACCTGCAGTTCCGGGTCGTCCGGGTCCGAGGCGGCGAGCAGGTCTGCGCACCGGAGCCCGTGGTGCAGGATGGAGAGTCCCGCGATCTCCTCGTTTGGCTCCTCCACCGATGCGGATGTCTCCAGCAGTGCCATGAGGGACTCCACCGTTGGTCGGACCGACCCGTTCGCGCGCACCGTCGGGATTCTAGGTTGCACGCCCCGCGGTGGCTGAGCGAAGACTGACTAGCCGGAAGTCAAGTCCAAGCGATCAATCAACAGAATTACGGTGATAAGCCCCAGATAACGGTCTAATCAGTAGAATTCTCTCTGCAAGCGGATACGCAGGAAATTCACCCCCGCCGGCCCGCTGTTCTCGGGAACTGCGCATCGACTGACCGAGCCAAACCACACCGTCACGGGGTCATTCCCTCGCGCAGGCGCAACCAGTCGTCGAAGTCGCGGGCGACGATCCGCTCGTCGTGGACCCCGACGGCATGCGGGGAGGCCAGCCAGACGATCGGCGGTCCCATGATCGCCGGGTCGAGCAGGTTGGCACGCAGCTCGTCTGGCAGGTCATCGGGAACCATCCCGGTGGCAGTCGCCCCGCCGGGCAGCAGGATGTTGGCGGCGACCGGCGTGTCAACGAGGTCGGCCGCCATGACACGAGCGAGGGCCTCCACCGCGGCGCCAGAGGGTCCGTAGGGAACGAAGCCGCGGCGGGTCATCGTCTGTTCGCTCATCGAGATCGTGACCACCCGTCCTCCGCCGGCGCCCAGCATTCGCGGCACCACCGCCACAGCGACCAGGAACGTCCCGGTCGCCTTGGTCTCCAGTACGTCGCGAAAGCCGGCAGCCGACACCTCCCAGAACGGCTGTGGCTCGGTCAGGAACCGGGGGTTGACGGTCCGCATCCCGATCCCGGCGTTGTTGACCAGTACGTCCAGGCCGTCGAGCATCCCGTACGCGCTGTCGACCGCGGCGGACACGGAACCGGCGTCACGGACGTCGAGCTCGACTCCCATTGCTCCGGCGCCCAACTCCGCGGCGGCGGCCTGCGCGCGTCGGGCGTCGCGACTGGTCACCACCACCCGGGCGCCCGCCTGCGCGAGCGCATTCGCCATCGCCCAGCCCAGACCGCTCGTCCCTCCCGTCACCAGGACGCGTGTGCCGCGCAGCTGCGCCATCAGAACCCAGCCTAGGCTTTCAGCCTGATTCAGTCGGCCGCGACGGTTGGTTCTAACGCCCGGCTTCCCCACTGGCCAGCAGTCCTTCTCAACGGTCAGTGAGCACGCGTCCCAGCTGTTTGACCGACATCGGGGGCTGCTCCGGCGTCTGCTGTCCGGGCCGCAGTCCGTCGAGGGCGAACTCGAGGACCCGCCGGGAAGTGGACGGGGCGTCGGCGTCGCAGAGGTCCCCAATTGCCCGAATCGACATCAGGGTCACAACTACGTCGGTGGGGACGATGTCGGGCCTGACCGTACCCGCCCGTTGGCTGGCCTCGAGGATCCGTCCGATGCGCGGCACCAAGGCGGCCAAAGCCCGGTCGGCACCTCCCCCGCTCCAGGGTCGCCGCGAAGTGGCGGCCCGCCAGCTGGTCGGCGCGTCCACGCAGCGGCGGATGAACTCGAAGACTGCGTCGCCGGGAGCCACCTCGAGGAGGACCTCGTCGGCAATCTGACGGGTGCGATCCGTCGCCGCGTCGACCACGGCGGCGCAGAGGTCGGCCTTGTTCGGGAAGCGGCGGTAGAGGGTCCCGATCCCGACCTCGGCCCGGGCGGCGATCTGTTCCATCGACGCCTCGTAGCCGTGCTCGGCGAACACGTCACGGGCGGCCACGAGGATCCGGGCAAGGTTGAGCTCGGCGTCCCGGCGCAGCGGCTTGGCCTCGGCCGTCTCATGCGTCACCTTGGCGCTCCGGTCCACGTCAGTCCTCGGCGACATAACCGATGGCGCCGACGACCACCTCGGCCTCGGCGGTCAGGGCAGGGTGCGACTCGCCGAGGACGACCGAGGGACGGCCGCGGGTCGGGATCATGAGGGCGGCGATCGCCGCCACCACCAGCGCCCCGCCGCACACGGCGAAGGCCAGCACGTAGCCGTGCTCCCTCGGGTAGCCGTGGACCAGCAGGCCGCTCACGATCAGGCTGGTGGCCACCCCGCTGCCGAGAGCGGCGCCGATATTCCGGACGTTCGTATTCATACCCGTGGCGACACCGGTCTGGCTCGCCGGCACGGCCTCGACGATCAGATTCGACATCGAGGCGAAGCCGAAGGCCACCCCGATACCGAGCAGCCCGGCGGCCGAGTACATGTTCCAGGGCTCACGGTGGGCCACTGCCAGCAGTCCGTAGCTCGACGCAGCGAAGAGCGCCCCGATGATCAAGAGGGGCTTGGAGCCGATGGCGACGGTCAGGCGACCGGTGAGCGGGGCGATGAACAGCATGGCCACGGCGAAGGGCAGGAGGTAGAGGCCCGACTGGGTCACCGAGGCGCCGAAGCCGTAGCCCACGCGGGCCGGTGTCTGGGCGAACTGGGGCAGGACGATGAACATGGCGAACATCCCAAACCCGAACAGCAGGGCGGCCAGGTTCGTGCTCCACACAGCGGGGATCCTCATCATCTTCATGTCGACCATCGGCGTGTCCGAACGCGTCTCCGAACGGATCCAGCACGGGATCAATACGGCGGTGGCGGCGAAGAGGCCGAGCACCGAGGCGCTCTTCCATCCCCATATCGGGCCATAGGAGACGGCCAGCAGCCCGGTGACCAGCCAGGCCGACATGATCGAGGCGCCGACCCAGTTGACCCGACCAGGTGACCGGACCGGTGACTCGGGCACGAAGAGGAACGTGGTCACCGTTGCTCCGATGGAGAGGACCAGGGGGATCCAGAACAGCCAGTGGTATGAGAGGTGCTCGATGATCGGGCCGGCAAGGACAATCCCGGTGCCCACACCGATGCCCAGGATCGCCGAGAGCATGCCGATGGCCCCTGCCACCTTCTCGGGGGGGAACTCGTCGCGGATGATGCCGAAGGCCAACGGGAAGACCGCGCCGCCCGCGCCCTGGACGATCCGGCCGGCCAGCATGACCGGGAAGGTGGTGGCCAGGGCGCTGATCAGGGTGCCCACCGACAGTGTGACGAGCACGACGACGATCATCTTCTCCTTGCCGACCATGTCGCCGATCCGCCCGAGGATCGGTGTGGCGATGGCCGCACTGAGCAGGTAGCCCGTCAGCAGCCACGTGGCCCCGGTGGTCGTGGTGTGCAGTGTGTGCTCGAGCAGCGGGATGGCCGGGATGATGAGCGACTGCAGGAGACTGAAGGCCAGGGCCGCTGTCGCCAGCACGGCGAACGTGGCCCCGTAGTGGATGCGCTTCTCCACGGTCCCTCCGGTTCTGGTGAGCGGAATGGGTGCTTCCGGTTGTGGTTGACCATAGCAGAACCGGAATGCGATGTTCCACTTAGCTTGGGGGCAACTCGAGCCGCCGACCCCCGATCGGGTCGGGCGAGAGTGACTTGGCGTTCGAGCGGGCTGAAGGTTGCGGGCCCCCAGTCGTGATGCACCGTCAGCCATCGCCAGATCTGGGCACCCTCACCGCCGTGTCATGACACTTTAGGATCGCGATCATCCGGCTCGGTGGCGGGTTCTGTTCAAGGACACCGCCAGCAAGTGACGCGCGCTCGTGAGCTGCGATGGCGACCGGGCTGACCTGCTTCGCTTGGGAGAATCGTCATCTCGCCGCGACTCTGCTGAGCATTGACCTGGAGTCGCTGAAATGGGCCCGTCGGGAGTCGGGTGCGGACATTTCCGGCGTCCCGTCGAGTGCGGTACCAAAACGGGTGTAGACCTGAGCTTGTCGTCGGGTCAGCGGCAGGACGTGGGGCTCCCCTCACTGGCCCGGCGGGGGGCGGGGGAAAGAGGCTCCTATCGTGAGCACCAACACACTGGATTCACCCATCTGCCCAGGATCGGGGATCTTCCCCGACATCGTGAACAACCTGGTCCTCGACGAGCTGACCTATGTCTGTGCCACCTGCGGAGCCAGCGTGCCGAATTTCGAGCTGGCGCCGGTCCACCGACACGCCCTCCATAGGGCCGCTGTTCTGAAGGTGCGCCTGTACCCGCCAGTTGCCGTCAATCCGACAACTGAAATGGACGAACTATGCGTAATCGAGAAGTGATCTCATCGGCCATGGGTGATGTCTGCCCCCGTTGCGGAAGCCTCGAGGTCCGCCTCTCCCTCAAGCGGGCAGGCACGGGAGGCGCGACCGAATCGACCTGGTTCGCCACCTGTTCCAATTGCTGGCACAAATGGTCACCCCTTCGGTAGAAACGGGTAGCAACGGTCTCACTCGTCCAAGATCGTGTAGATACCGCTGGCTCGAACGACCCGTTGACCGTCACTGACGAGGTAGCAGTTCGCGAACACGTTCCGCCGTGACTGATGCTGGATGTCGGCCTGCGCTTCCACCCAGTCACCCACCTGTGCGGGCCTCGCGAAGTCCACTGTCAACCCGGCGGTGACGAGACGAAGATCGCGACCGGCGACGGCACGAATGCCGTGACCGAGAGCCAAGTCCGCCAGGGCCACCAGCATGGCTCCGTGCGCAGTACCGACTGTATTGGTATGCCGCTCTTCGATCCGGATGCCGAAGGTCGGCGGTACGTGTTGCCGACGGACCCACACCGGACCGACAACGGTGAGAAACGGGCTGCAATCGAACGCCTCGAATCCGTCCGGCACGGGCTGTTCTTCCAGCGTCACTGATTGCATTCTTTCACCCTCGAGATGTGGCCGGGTCTGAGGTGACTCAGCTCACGTGGCCGCCGAGGCACTCCGTTGGCGGATCCGCAATCGGAACGGGTTCCTCGCACACCCCTGGATGTTTGCCGCCACGCGAGATCCAAGGGCCTTGGCCCGGCATCCAGCCTGGCCGGTTCTGGTCACGACCTCTCTTGGAGCTCACTGTCACGCTTCGAGCGAGTGCGAGCGACGTACAGTTCGAAGCCCTCCGCGACGGGCCATGAGGGATTCCAGCTTCAACAACACGAGGGTGGAGCTTGCGAGCCCCGCCACCACCTCGGCCACGACCTCGTGTAGAAGAGACGTCGTGGTTCGATCGTGAACGAGGGTCCTGTTGCACGGTCGGACAGGGGCGCACTTGTGGCCGACACGGCGCGACCACGGCCTTCCGGCCGGCACCGCAGTGGCCAGAGCCCGAGCACCCGGCGCACGCGCCTTATCGGTGGCGTGATCGCGGTCTCAGGGTTGGCCGTCGGGATCGGCCTCGTGATCGGGCGAGCCCACGCCCCGATGCCTCCGGCGGGATGCAGCTTCGCGTCGACGGGAACAACCACTCGGTACTCGATCACACCGGCACAGGCCCAGGACGCCGCCATCATCGCCGCGGTGGCGCTGCGCAAGGGAATGCCAGACCACGCGGTGACGATCGCCCTGGCGGCGTCGCTCCAAGAGACGGAGCTTCGGAACCTTCCCTACGGCGACCGGGACTCGCTGGGCCTCTTCCAACAACGGCCATCCCAAGGCTGGGGAACCAGCGCTCAAATCATGGATCCCAACTACGCGGCGTCAGCCTTCTACGACCATCTCAACCAGGTGACCGGATGGCAGGCGATGGCGGTCACCGAGGCGGCCCAGCTCGTCCAGCGAAGCGCGACCCCCGACGCCTACGCCACCTGGGAGGCCGAGGCCCGCTCGCTGGCACGGGCACTCACCGGAGAGGTTCCCGCCGGGCTCTCGTGCCGTCTCGATGGCTTCGGCGGACTTGCCCCGCCACCCTCGGCGCTCGGGCAGGCAGCGATGACAGAGATGGGAGCCCAACTGCTCGGGGTGCCGGTCTCCACCAAGACCGGGTGGCAGGTGGCCTCTTGGGCCGTGGCCCATGCTTACAACTACCACCTCAGCTCCGTGTCCTTTGACGGATGGACGTGGTCCGTGGCGTCGGGAACTTGGACTCCAATCGCCAATTCCGTGTCCGGGGCGGGCCAGAACACCGTGACCGTGACCTGAATTCAGGGGGTGATGTGATTCTGTTCGAGCCGCCGTTGATCAGCATCCCGTGACGGCCTCGTCCAGTTCTCTGGAGAACAGCCACTCACCGAGTCCGGAGCTGACACACGTACGCTCGCGCCCGGCCGAGGCCGCGCATCCGGCAACCCCGGTTGCGCCACCACCTCCGAACGGGCTCCATCGGCGTCCTGCTGGCCGGCTGCCCATCCCCGAAAATGAGCGCTCCACTCGGTAGATTCAAGCGGCATGGCGAACTCCGGCGGGCACCGACCAGCACGACGAATGTTGTCCGACACGGTCAGCCCCGCTCCAACGACGAGCGCAGTTCCGATGCGGCGTGGCACATCGTGGAGCGGACGGAGATCCCTCGCGGCACCGGCGGCGGTCCTCGCACTCGCATTGCTGGCGTCGCTCGGAGCGGCCGCCAGCGCGCTCGCCGGTCCGACCCAGGCGTACGCCGCCGGCAGCGGGTACACACCCGCCGGCACACCCACCACCGGCGGGTCCGCAACCGGCCTGGCCGGCACGGTCGTCACCAGCACCACCATTCAGCCCAGCGGGGGCACCGCCAGCGGCGTGGTGGGAAGCTCCACCATCACCGCCACCGTCCCTCCGGGCACGTTCACCGGAGCGGTCCAGGTGGTCGTGACCGACGCCACCAGCTCCTACCTTGCGCCCAGCTCCGGGGGCTCCCCTGTGGTCACGTTCGGAATCGGCATCTACGTCAACGGGTCGAAGGTCACGGGCACGTTCCCCGCCATCAGCGTGACCGTCACCTCACCTGCCATCACCGTCGGCTCCACCGTGTACCTGGTCACCGGCAGCGGACTGCAGGCAGCAACCGGTGCTACCGTCCGGGCCGGCTCGGCCACCTTCTCCATCACCAGCGACCCGGTGGTGGAAGTGACAGCCCCGGTCGCGACCACCGCATCTGGCGGCACGGGCACCGCCGTCGGCGGCACGGGTGGTACCTCCTCCGGCACGGCCATCGCCGGCGCCACCTCGGGCGAGACGGGCATGCCTTTCCTGCTCGAGGAGCTGGTGGCTGTCGCCCTCCTGGCCTTCGGCGCCCTCATACTGGTGGCCCTCCGCCTGCGCCGTCGTACCGCCTGACCCCTTGTCGGACCACCTGCCGCCCACCACCCGTGGGTCGCTGCTGATGCTCGCCTTCATCGCCGCTGGATCGCTCCTCGCCGCCTGCGGCGGAGGCTCGTCGGGCGGCACCGCCACGACGGCCGGCGCCACGAACACGGTGAGGCCCACCAGGACCTTCCCCGGACCAGCCGGACTGTTGGACGGCGGCCAGCCCCAGCCCGACGGCTTCATGTGGCTCCTGGCCAGGGTGGGCGGCTCTGCCGACATCCAACAGCTCAACCTGACCACCAGCTCGATCGGCCAGATCATCCCCGAGACGGCGGGGGCCGACTCGATCAGCCAGTCCTCGTCGGGCGTGGTCGGGGTCGGGGTCGCGACCGCACGCACCGGCGCGCTCGAGCTCCGAAACGGCGCCTCGGGCGCCCTGGTGGCCAGCGTTCCCATCGGTGCGCCGGTCAAGAACGTCTATGCCGGTGCCGACGGCACCACCTTCTACGTCCTCAACGGCAACAACAGCTCGGCCAGCGTGACCCTGGTCAACTCCGGGACGGACAGGACCTCGGTGTCGGTGCCGGTGCCGCTCGACACCGTGGCCATCGCCGTGGACCCGTCCGGTCAGAACCTCTTCGCCCTGGGCTCCGGGGGCAAGGTGAACCAGATCACCATCGGGTCGGGAGCGGTTACCGCCAGCTATCCGGTGGGCCACGACCCGATCGCGTTGGCCGTGTCCACCAGCGGATCCAGGCTCTACGTGCTGAACAGCACGGGAGCCGGCGCCAACGTCGGGGTCATCGACGTAGCCACCGAGGCCCAGGCGAAGGTCCTTCCCGCCCCCGCCGACGCGGTGGCGGTCCAGGTCTCGCCCGACGGAGGCAGCCTCTACGTGGCGGTCGGGACGCCGACCGTCGGCAACATCCAGGTGTACGCGATCGCCCTCTGATGGTCCCGCCCGACGCTTCAGGTCTGGAACCGGGGCAGATTCCCCCGGTGAGGGTCACGGACCGGGACATGGATACCGGATCCTTCACACCCGGCGTTACCCGACCGGACCGGCCGCCGAGGAGGGTGCCCGAGTTGGCCGGCCCCCCGATCGATCTCCGCGACGCCAGGCCGGTGCTGTCCTCCGCTGCCCGGGCCTGGTGGACGGTGGCCGGCATGACCGTGCTTCTGTGGGGTTTCCAGCTCTTCGGGTACGTCGACCTCTACCCGATGATCAGCCTGGCCGTGGTCGTCCTCGGCCTGTGGGGACTGGGGACCATCGTGGCCGTCTGGCACCCGCGGTCGGTGCAGCCCCGGACCGCCCGGGTTCTGGCTGGAGCCACGCTCGGGCTCACCATCGGGGCCTTCCTGCTGTGGGCCTACCTCCAGGTGTTGTCGTCGCCCGCCTACGGCACCGACGAGATCGCCTTCGACCAGTACGCCGCCCAGCTGGCCCGGCACGGGATGAACCCCTACACCCACTCGATGGCCGGGGCCTTCTCGCTCTTCCACGTCTCCCCCGACGGCTACACCTTCCTCCTCAACGGCCACACCGTGACCTCCCTCTCCTACCCCTCGCTCTCCTTCCTCCTCTACGTGCCCTTCCTCGTGGCCGGGTGGTCGAGCCAGCTGGCCGTGGGCATCAACGTCCTGGCCTGGGCCGGCGGGGTGGTGCTGACCTTCGTCCTGCTCCCCCGACCGCTCCGACCGCTGGCCATCGTCATCGGCAGCTTCTCCGTCTACATCAGCTACGCGGTCGGAGGGGTGACCGACGCCCTCTTCGTCCCGCTGCTCATCGGGGCGGTCTACCGCTGGGACCGGTTCGCCACCACTCGCGGCCCTATGGCCTGGCGCGGGCCGGTCCTCCTCGGTCTGGCCATGGCCGTGAAGCAGACCCCCTGGCTGGTGCTGCCCTTCCTCGTGGTCGGCATCGCCGTCGAGGCACGACGCCTGGGTGGGGTCGGCACCGCGACGCGCACCGCCGGCCGCTACCTGGCCATCGCCATGGGCGCGTTCCTCGTTCCCAACCTGTGGTTCATCGCGCTGTCGCCCCGGCCGTGGCTGTCCGGCGTGCTCACCCCCATCGCCAGCCACACGGTGCCCGCCGGTCAGGGGCTCGTCGGGCTCACCCTCTACCTCGGCCTGGGCGGTGGCTCGCTCGAGGCGTACACCGTGGCGCTGGTCGTGGTGTTCGCCGCCATGCTGGTCGTCTACACCGTCACCTACCCGGCGCTGAAGGCATGGGCGGTGGTCTGCCCGGCGGTGGTGCTCTTCTTTTCCGCCCGATCGTTCGGCAGCTACCTGGTCACCCTGCTGCCCGCCGCGCTGGTGGCCGCCACCTCGGTCCGACTCTCCGGCGCGGTGGCACCGGGCGCACCGGCCACCGCCCCGTGGCGCCACGTGCGATGGTTGGTGGCCGGCATGGTGGCGTGCTCCGGAATAGCCGTGGGTGCCATCTTTGCCTCCGGCCCCCCCCTGGCCGTAGCCATCACCTCGGTGCGCACCACCGGGCAACTGGCCACCGTGGTCGAGATCGGGGTGAGCGTGGTCAACCACTCCGGTCGGAGCGAGGCGCCGGCGTTCACCGTGGAGAGCGGTGGGCAGCTGACCGCCTTCTGGGCGGTGGGCAGCGGCCCGACCACCCTGGCTGCCGGGGCACGGGCCCACTACACCTTGCTCGCCCCCAACTTCTTCGCCCAGCCGCCGATCACCGGCGGGTTCCAGGTGGTGGCCTTTTCCTCGTCGCCGGCCACGGTGTCGACCAGCCGCTCGTACCTCCCCACGACCTACCACCTGAGCATCGACCCCAACGCCGTCGACGGGATCGTGCCGGTCGGCCAGACCGTGGTGCTCCGTGCTGAGATCCTCGACAAGATCAACCGTCCGGTCCGCCTGGCCGGCGAGCCGGTCTACCTCGGCCAGGTCATCTACGGGCAACAGGGCCTGGTCTTCGGCCAGGCCATCATCAACCAGGGCCAGATCGGCCAGACCCCGGTGGTCGCCTTCACCGACAGCCAGGGGGTGGCCACCTTTGCCGTGCGCGGGACCCAGGCCGGGTCGGACCCGGTGTACTTCGAGGCGAACCTGGTCAACGCCCGCCAGTTCTACCCCTACGGGTACTCCGAGATCGTGCCCATCCGGTTCGGGTCCTCCCCGTGACCGCCATAGCCCTCGCCGAGCGGCCGGCCCCCACACCGGTGGTCGTCCCGTCGATCGACGACCCCGGCCGCGATCATCGTCTCGAGCTGGCCGTCCGCCTGGCGTGGCTGGTCTTCGGCCTCCAGCTCGTGGGCATGGTGCTCTGGAGCACCCTCCTCTACGGCCGCTGGGGCAACACCTGGGACTACGCCATCCGCTACCAGGCCTGGTGGGCGATCGCCCACGGCAACCTCGACCCCTACGTCTCGGTGGCCCACCGCTACTTCTGGCAGGACCACTTCGAGCTGATCAACTGGCCGCTGGCCCCGCTCTCCCGGGTGTGGGGCGGCGGCGTGTGGCCCCTGTGGGTCCAGGACCTCATGGTGTTCGGCGGGGAGATCGGCGCCCTCTACCTGGTGGCCGACGCCGCCCGGAAGCCCAGCTGGCCGAGCCGCCTGGCCCCGTGGGCGGCGGTCGGCCTGGTCACCCTGCTGCTGGTGGCCAACCCGTGGATCTACGAAAGCGTCTCGTTCGACTTCCACTACCAGTCGGTGGGCGCCGCCTGCTTCGCCATGCTGGCCTGCCGGGAAATGATGAGAGGCCGGACCGGATTGCTGGCCCTGTGGGTGGTGCTGTGCCTGGCCTGCGGTGACATCGCCGGCACCTACCTGGCCGCGGTTGGGATCGGCGGCATCCTGGTCGGCCGGCCCTCGCGGCGCCGGGGCGTGGCGCTGCTGGTCGTCGGGGCCGCCTGGTTCGTCCTGGTCAGCCGCATCGGTGGCGGCCAGGGCTCGGGCCTGGCAGGCCACTACGGCTATCTCGGCGTGTCCCCGGGCACGGGACACCTCGGGGTCGGGGGCCTGGCCCGGGGATTCCTCGTCCACCCCCTGCGGGTAGCGAGCCAGCTGTGGCAGGCCCGCACCGACCTCTGGGCCTACGCGGTGAGCTCGGGCGGCCTCGGACTGTTCAGCCCCCTCGCCGCCCTGCCCGTCCTCGTCCTGTTCGAGAGCGGCTCCGGCCAGGGCGACTCCCTCCGCTCGGTGGCCTACGAGAACTTCGGGGTGCTCCTCTTCACCGCCCCGCTGACCGTCCTCGTCCTGGCCTCGCTGACCCGGCAGCTGTGGTACGGGTGGGTGGCCACCCACCTTCCCCGGAGGGGGACCGGGTGGCTCCGTTCGCCCCGCCTGCCCGCGGTCCTGGCCGCCGCGATCGCCGTCAACGCCGTCGTCTGGGCGGCGGTCTGGATCCCCCAGGTGCCGGTCCAGTGGCTACGCACCCCGCCGGCCACCGCCTCGGCCCTCGACCGGGCCGCGGCGATGATCCCGACCGGGGCCGAGGTCGTGGCATCCCAGGGGATCATGGGCCGCTTCGCCGACCGACGGTGGCTCTACCAGGTGGTCGCCGACAGTGCCCGGTTCCCCCTGCATTCAGGCGACACCTACTTCGTCCTCGTCCCCTACGCCGGCATCGAGATCGCCAGCGTCGAGCTCCAGCTGGCCATGATCGGCCGGCTCGCTGGGCCGCTCCACGCCACACTGTTGTCCAGTGCCGGTGGTGTCTGGCTCTTCCGGCTGCCCCGGGACGGCGGTCCGGACGTGGTGACCTTCCCCCCCTCTCCCACCGAACCGGCCTGGGCGGTCCAGACCAGCACCGGACGGCGGCTGTTGGACGGGCCCTCCTACACCTGGAACATGGCCGTCGACGGCTCGAAGCCGGGATATGTGACCTTCGGCGCCAACTGGAACCTCCTGCCCGGCACCTACCGCACCACGGTGACCATGGACACCTCCGTGCCCACCGAGGTGGAGACATGGGACTCCACCAAGAACGTGCTGCTCGGGCGGACCGACGTGCCTGCGACCAACGGCCAGGTGGCCGTCCAGTCGGTGGTGCGGGTGACCGACCGGGGCGGCACCGTGCCCTTCTCCGGATGGGGGCCGTTCGACTTCCTCCCGGGCGGGCCCCCCGGGTCGGCCGACCGGATCGAGATCCGGGTGTGGACGCCGGGCACCGGGCCGGTCAACGTCTACAACCTCGAGATGCAGCCCGACCCGGGATGACCGGACCCGCCCCGGTGCCGCGTGGTCGGCGCTCCCCGACCGGTCGGGGCCGACCGACGGTCAGGCCGGCGTCATCGTCCACCCGGTGACGACCAGGTTGCCACTGTCGACCTCGGCCTGCATGGAGATCCGGTACAGGCCGGCGGCCCGGTCCCCGGCCAGCACGGGCTCGGTGGCCAGCGACGATCCGGTCATCACGGCACCGACCACGTCGAGCGAAGGGTCGAAGTCGCTGTTGTTGTAGGTGATCTGGGACCCCACCAGCGGTGCCGCGGCCGAGAACGGTACGGTCGGGGCGATCGCCGCCCACCACGACGGCTGGTCCTGCTCGGCCGCCCTGACGGCGGCGAAGTAGAGCGCCAGCACGGCGGCCTCGTCGTCGAGCGGTGCCGCGCTCTCCTGCCACCCCACGGCCGGCGACCCGGTGACGGCCAGCGTGCCGAGCGGGGCCGGGTTGTGGCCGAGGTCCAGTCCCTCCGCGACCAGGCGCGGCGGTGCCGGCACCACCGGGGCCGCCCCCGGGGCGACCGTTCTGGTCGGCGAACCGGCGTCGACCACGCGGGTGAGCGTGGCGTCGAGCACGTACCGCTGCGAGGTGAGGAAGAGGGCGTCGAGCGGGTAGCAGGTGATCAGTACCAACTGCTCGGCTGCGGTCTGCACGATGGGGGAGCCGGCCAGCACCACCCGGTGGTCGGTCACCGTGTAGTCGAAGGTCCGACATGGGGTGACCACCGAGACGGTGTTCCCCGGTTCGAGTTGCTCGACGCGACTGAACCAGGTGACGTCGTGGGCGGCCAGCACCGACGTGCCCGGTGAGCCCGGCCACGAGCTGGCCGGCACGTGCCCCACCGCCACGCTCAGCTGGCTCTCGCCCACCCCGTCGACCACCGGGGCCAAGAGTCCGATCGAGGGCGCCTCGAGGAGGGCGTAGGCGGGAGGCAGCGAGGTCGAGGTCCCACCCGAGGGAGAGGCGGCAGCCAAGGCGGGGCCCGGGGAGTCATCGGCACCACCGGCGGCGCCCGTGACCGACGGGGGGAGTTGGGACACACAGGCACCGACCGCTCGGGCGTGGGCCGCCGATCGCTCCTCCGAGCGGATGAGGGCCGTCCCGGTACGGATGGAGTGCTGGTAGAAGAAGAACACGTGAGCGCCCAGGGCGACGCCGCAGACCATCGACACGACGGCCACCAGGTACGCCACCATCCGCGCCGGCGACCTGGCGGAGTGGGCGGAGTAGGTTCCCGGACTGGGTCCGATGGTCCTAGTCCGGTCGGGCCCGGACCGAACCTGCTGCGCGGGGGCGAACGGGAGCTCGGCGTAGGAACCGACCGGAAGCTCCGGCACGGGAGCCGCCAGGTGCAGCTCCGGCACCGGCAGCGGTGCCTTCCGCGGTCGGGTCTCCCACGTGCGCGTCATCACCCCAGTCTTTCCTCTGTCGCCCCGCCAGTACGGCATGGTGGCAGTCAAACGCGTAGGGCCCGTTTGGTTCTCACATCGATTCTTGACGCCCCGCCCGCTCCGCCGGTACCTCCCACGGGCAGCCCGGACAGATGCAACATCGCTGCACCAAGAAGATCCCGCGGGTTGGCGGTCACGGTGGCATCGGCACCTCCAGAGCACAAGGCACTGCCGACCTTCAGGGTCCCGACCGTTGCCTTCAGGACGTCGCCGGCCGAGACCGCTTGGCCAGCGACCGCACCCATGGTGAGGATCGGGCCCGTGCCGAACGCGCGTCGCTGGTCGACGAGTCGAAGGCAACCGACGGGACCCTCGCTTTCGAGCCCTTCGACCCGGTAAGCACCATTCGACAAGCGCGTGCGAGCCTCCGACGACTCCAGGCCGTCCACCCTCGTGGCGTGGCTGCGCAGCGGCTGGAGGAGTGGGAGCAGCTCCTCAACGGCCCCACCGATGAGCTGCTCGAGGTGATCACCTCCCGCTCGGACCGGGGCAATGAGCTTCGCCAGAACTCGCCCTTCGCCGGCGTGCTCACCGAACGAGAGCGGAGCCGGATTCTCGAGAGTTTCCGGCGCGTGCACCCGGCTGAAGCATGAACCGCGAGCAGCTCGCACATGTGCTGCGGGCGACTTCCCAGATTGCCGAGGTATCCGATGTCGTCGTCATCGGGAGCCAAGCGATCCTGGGCAGTTATGACGAGAGTCAGCTGCCCGACGAGGCCATCGGTTCGATCGAGGTCGACGTGACGTTCTTCGACGACCCAGAAGCCGCCAAGTCCGACAAGGTTGACGGCGCCATCGGGGAACTCTCGTCGTTCCACGAGATGTACCAGTACTACGCGCAAGGAGTGAGCATCTCGACGGCCACGCTCCCGAAGAGCTGGGAGAATCGCCTCGTACCCTTCGAGAACCCGAGCACGGAGCCAGGACGGGGTCTGTGCCTCGAGCGCCATGACCTCGTGGTATCCAAGCTGGTGGCGAGTCGGGAGAAGGACTTCGAATTCGCCAGCGCCCTTCTCGCGAAGGGCTAGAAACGGATACCTGAACTACGCCGACCCTCAGCTCAGCTGGGGTAGGGAAAAACAGCCTCGATGGTAGGTCCGTCTGAGCCCCAGAACACCTTGTACGGCGCACGGCCCGGTACGGCGTAGCGAAGCCGTATTCCCTGGCTCGTGGTGAGGGCGGCTGATTCACGCTGGGCGACGTCGGGGTGGTCCAAGATGAACTCGCAAACCGAAACGAGGTCGTTGTAGAGATCGATGTCGCCTGACTCCAGGATCTCGTCGAGCTGCTGGTTGGCAACGCCTGAGTAGGAGGGCTCCAAAGCGGCCTAGGCCCGCTTGCGACGCTTCGCCGAGTAACCAGACTCCGCCGCTCGAGCAAGAATCTCTTGGAGTTCAGGCGAGTTGTCGTACTCATACTGCGCTTCGCTGACCACGCGGGCCGGCATCAGCAGGATGCTCCCGTCGGCGTTCTCCCTGGCCAAGAAACGCTCATTCGCGTGCCCGGGCAGCACTACCCGGCTTCGGCCATCCGTCTCCACAAGCTCCGGTCCCATGGCGTCCTCCCTGTTTCCTCTGTAGCCTATCCCATATACCCACAATGGGCAAGTGGGAATCTGGGCACACAGCTTAGGTGGTTCTCACAGCGGGTTGGCGAGGTCGCTTCTCGATCGGGAATCCGTGCGCCCGTATGCAACAAGACGCTCGGCGTGCATTCGGGCCAGACCCGGACTGTTGGCATCTACATAGTCCTGTCCTTCGACTCTCGACTTCGATGCTGTAGGTCGTAGCTCACGGCCGACGTATTGCGCGATCCTGTCCTTGAACGCCAACGGAAATGCCAGGAAGAGCGTGTCTGTCGTTTGCCAGTCACATGGGACCAGCTAGCCGCTGGTTTTGCCAGTGACATGGGACCACCCTCGTTGCCAGTTATGGGACCACCCTGAGGATCCACCCGTGCCGGCCGAAGAGACATTCGGCTGGGCCTCCGACGCCGATGCGGAGGAGGCCCCATGGCATTCAGGGAGGTATCCGTGGTTCAGATACGAGAGGCGCTCCGGCGTTGGCTGAGGGGTGAGGGCGAGCGCCCGATTGCCCACGGGGTCGGGGTCGACCGCAAGACGGCTCGGCGCTACATCGCAGCCGCGGTCGAGCTCGGGATCGACCGGTCCGGCGGTGAGGAACAGCTCACCGACGAGCTGATCGGCCAAGTGGTGGAGCGGGTCCGCCCGCACCGCACCGACGGTCACGGCGAGGCATGGAGGACGCTGCTCGCCGAGGAAGCACAGATCAAGACCTGGGTGAAGGAAGACCTCACCGTCACCAAGATCGGAATCCTGCTCGCCCGTCGTGGCGTCGAGGTGCCGCCCCGCACCCTGGCCCGGTTCGCGGTCGAACGTTGTGGAGCCGGACGGCGGACGGTCACCGTCCGGGTGGACGACCCGCCCCCGGGCATCGAACTCCAAGTCGACTTCGGTCGTCTCGGGTTCGTCCCCGAAGGTGACAAGCGACGGGTGTGCCAAGGGCTCATCTTCACCGCGTGTTACAGCCGCCACGTCTTCGTGTGGCCGACGTTCTCCCAGACCACCGAAGAGGTGATCCGTGGATTCGAAGCGGCCTGGGGATACTTCGGCGGCGTGTTCCCCGTCGTCATCCCGGACAACATGAAGTCGATCGTCATCGTGGCCGAACACACCGCGCCTCGGATCAACGACGTGTTCTTGGAGTACGCGCAGTCTCGTGGTTTCGCCATCGACGCGGCACGGGTGAGGACCCCGACCGACAAGCCGCGGGTGGAACGGGTGGTCCACTACGTCCAGCACAACTTCTTCGCCGGCGAGACCTTCGTCGACCTGGCCGACTGTCGGGCCCGGGCCGAGACCTGGTGTGTCGAGACGGCGGGAATGCGCATCCACGGGACGACCCAGTGCCGGCCCATCGAGGCGTTCCGCACCGAGGAGCAGCCGCTCCTGGTCGCACTTCCCTGCGCACCGTTCGACACGCCGAAGTGGTCCGAGCCCAAGGTGCACCGTGACTTCCACGTCGAGGTGGCCAAGGCCATCTACTCGGTCCACCATCTGCTGGTCGGCCGGAGACTCACCGCCAGGTGCGATTCGACCACGGTGAAGCTCTACGCCAAGGGCGAGTTGGTGAAGGTCCACCCCCGCATACCCCCAGGTAGAAGGCGCACCGACCCCGACGACATGCCCACCGGCACAGAGATCTACGCCACCCGAGACGTCGATCGCTTGCAGCAGATGGCCGCTGAGCACGGAGAAGCGATCGGGCGCTACGCCACAGCCCTGCTCGACACGCCGCTGCCGTGGACCAAGATGCGCCAGGTCTACCGGCTCCTCGGACTGGTGAAGAAGTGGGGAGCGACCCGGGTCAACGAAGCGTGTCAGCGCGCCCTCGACGCCGAGGCCATCGACGTGAACCTGGTGTCTCGGATGCTGGAGCGGGCCCGGGAGTCCACCGAACCCGAGTGTCGACCCGACCCGGTCGTCATCCAGGGGCGCTTCGCCCGCGACCCGTCGGAGTTCTCGTCAGCAACGGAGGTCGGACGATGACCGCACCGACTTCCATCGGTCCGACCCCGACCGTCTCTCCCGAGCTGAAGATCCTCATGCGCAAGTTGCGGCTGGGTCGACTCATCGACACCCTGCCCGAGCGCCTGGCATTGGCCAAGAGCCACGACCTCACCCACACCGAGTTCTTGGAGCAGCTGTTCTCCGACGAGGTCACCCGCCGCGACGGTGACTCGGCCGGTCGACGAGCACGGGCGGCTCGCCTCGATCCCCACATGGTGCTCGAGGCGTGGGACGAAGACGCCAAGATCACCTACGACCGAGCGGTGTGGTCCGAGCTCGTCTCGTTGCGCTTCGTCAGCCAAGCCCGCAACGCGTTCATCCTCGGACCGGTGGGGGTGGGCAAGACCTTCATGGCCACCGCCCTCGGACACATCGCATGTCGCCGGCGCATCAGCGTGCACTTCGAACGAGCCGATCGGTTGCACAAGCGACTGAAGGCGGCACGACTCGACGCCAGCTTCGACGTCGAGATGCGCAAGCTCATCGGCGTGGACCTCCTCGTCATCGACGACTTCGCCCTCACCATGCTCGACCCGACCGAAACGGCGGACATCTACGAACTGGTCGTCGAACGACACCGCACCGCGTCGACGGTCCTGACGTCCAACCGCGACCCGAGTGAGTGGCTGGCCGTCATGGCCGACCCGTTGCTCGCCCAGTCGGCCGTCGACCGGTTGAAGAGCGCGGCGTGGGAGTTGATCATCGAGGGCGAGTCTTACCGCCAACACGAGAAGCCGAGCATCGGCGCGGAGCCCAACGACTCCCTCCCTACGAGGCCGAAGCGCCCACGCGCTTGACGCCACCGCCGGCAGCCGGGATCATCAGGTCGGCCGGCAGGGGTGGGCGCGAGGTGGTCCCATGATGCTGGCAACGGGGTGGTCCCTTAAGACTGGCAAGCGACAGTGTCCAGCTCCGGGACGTCGAAACCTTCGCCAAGGAAGATCCCAGTCGCAGCCAGGACGAGTCCACCGCCGGCAGCTCGGCTCTGCATCTTTCTTGCCGCTGAGGCTCAAGCCTGCTTGCCCATCGAATCACGCCGATACCGCCAACTTCTCGACGTAATCGGTCCCCTGCGTCAAAACCTAGGGAAAACATCGTCCAATTATGCCCGCTCGCGGGTCCGCGCTCGGCAGCGCGCTCGGCAGTTGCGCGCTCGGCAGGATTCGAACCTGCAACCTTCTGATCCGTAGCGCGCCCTCGGGGTAGTTTTACGGCGTCCCGCCAGTCCCAAATTGTCTCAAATATCCAGCTCAGATGGGGTGTGAATTTCGGACCGCGAAATCGGCTGGGACGGATTGGGACGCTCTGGGACCCAATTGTTGGCCAAAATGTTGGCTTTTTTCGCTTCAGAAGGACCGAATCAGAAGGTTTTGACAACATCTTATCTGCCCCTCCGGAGATGCCCTTCGCGGTCCACGAAATTCTACCCTCGTTCGATCCGAATCAGCACTGAGCGACCGAGCGACTCGATCTCGTCAGGAGTCGGAGGGTCGGCGAGCATGGTCTGTCGGATGGCCCGGGCAATCCGGGCGGCACCCGTCACGAATTCGAGTTCAATGCGTTGCGCGCACCACCGGCCGAGCCCATGGGGAGCACCCGGCAGGTCAGCAGCGATCCCGGCCAGCGACTCCGGCTGGGTGAGCAGTGCGTACAGGTCTCCATAGTCTTAGGCCCCTTGTGCGCCCGCTCGGCCCGTCGACGAGGTGCCGACTGGAGATTCATGGCCACCAAAGCAGCGGGGGTGGCCACCGGCAGGTCACCGTGGCCAACGGGATCCGTTCCCCCGAGACCACGGTCAGCGAGGCCGAGCGGCCGAGTCGAGCGCCCAGCGGTGGGCCAGGATGAAGGCCCGGTCGAACTGATCTTCCGGAAGCGAACCCGGGTCAATGTCGGCGGCCGGGGTGGACCCGACGTCGATGCAGTCGACCTTGACTCCCCCAATCGGATGCCGCGATCGTCCACTCTCGCCGCCGCCCACCAGGACCGACAGTCGTGAGGGTATCTATTCAGGTAGTGTTTCCGGTTCCAGCTGCGTTGCGTAAACCGTAGGTCCACGTTGGTGAACCGACCAACGGGCTCGTCAAGTCGGACGAGCCACTTCTCACCGTCCTTGGCGATGATGGTCGCCGGTGACGTCAAGGTATTGGGGCCGGAGGTTGTGGCCGAGTCGGACGCGGTACCGGCCTTGAGGTGGCTGGCAGCGATGAGTTCCTCGATAGCATCGATCACAGCCAGCCGCTCGTTGACCAGCGTCGCGATCTCCTCGAGATGACCGTGGAGCGCTGGATGCGGAGGGCGACGAAGAGTGGCTCGACGTCGATCCCGGCGAGGTGGGTGCGGGGTCCGCCAACGGGTCGACGAGGGGTTCTGCGGGATCTGCCCCTTTGGGGCGGAGGGTGGAGTCGTGCGGGGCCTCTTGTGCTTCGCCATGAAGGCAGTCTTGCCGATCGTGGCCACATCTCCCGATGAGTTGTGGGTCAGGTCCGAGGAAATCCTGCCGGAAGCCAGACGTCGCCGTCGAACCAGGCCGATCCGTCGAGCACAGGCTGGCCGTCTTTCTTCATGGTCGAGATGTAGCTGCGGATAGCGCAGTAGTTGGGGCGCCGTCGAGTGTGCGCCAGGTGCCCGAATCTTCTGTTGGAGCTTCACCATCCTGACGTCTCGCTCGGCCTGGTTCTTTCCCAACTGACCGAAGTCAGTGGAGAGTCGAACACGTCGGCACGCTGGGTGTCGAGACGGACGAGCAGGTTGGCCGCCTTCTTCTCATCGCCTGCCGCTTTCCCATTCGGTTCGGGGTGGGCGGCCCAGCCCTTTTGGATCAAAGGTGCCATAGCGGACACCGATCGAGTGGAGCACTCTGGCGTCGAGGTCGTCGACACCT
>CAVZRJ010000002.1:0-90864 GCA_963777665.1 uncultured Acidimicrobiaceae bacterium | reverse complement strand
CTGATGTCCCTACGAGGCGTCCTCTTCGATGATGAGTGAGGCAGCCTTAGCCGCTACCTCGCGCATCTTCACCAGCAACTCGCGAGCCCGGCGGTCGTTGTCGATCCACGCGCTGTAGAGGGCTGCTTCTCGATCGTTGAGCCGCCGGTTGACGGTCTTGCCGTCCACCTTGGTGCTCCAGTGCCAATAGGGCCCGTGCAGCTTGGGCGGGTCCGCCGCGCAGGCACAGTGTGGCTTGCCACAGCGGGTGAAGCGCGACGCGAGCGATCCTGACGCGATGTAGCCGATGTCGGCCAACTGTTGGGCGAGCTCGCGGTAGCGATGCTCGTAGCCCTCGAGGCGCTGGGTCGTTCGCTTGGTAGCCATGGCTCTCCTGACCGAGTATCCCACTCCAGAGGGATGCGAGTAGTAATACTCTCAGATATGACCAGGGCCTCGAGCAATGAGCAGCGACAACGCCTCTCGACCTTCCGGGCCGGGTTCCATCGGTGCCTGACCCGTTGGGGCGACGCCCTCTTCGAACTGTGCGACGCCGCGCTGTGCACCGGTGGCCCCGTGGCCTCTGTTCCGTCGCTCTCCTTGGAGCCCGAGTTCCGCCGCTCCCATGGCTCGCTCTACAAGGGCCTGGTGCGTGGTCGCCTCGACGAGGAGCGCTTCAAGGATCTCTTGGTCGAGCACCGGCCGACGGGGTGGCCCGAGATCTTCGCCGTCGACGCCTCGACCTGGGACCGCTGCGACGCAGAGTGCAGCCCTGAGCGGGGCTTTTACTACTCGGCGTCCAAACACTCGGCCGGCCAGCCCATCGTGGCCGGCTGGTCCTACCAGTGGATCGCCCAGCTGGACTTCAGCGCCGACAGCTGGACTGCACCCCTCGACGCCCGGCGCATCCATCCCGACGAGGACGCCACCACTGCCACCATCGAGCAGGTCCAAGAGCTGGTCGAACGGCTCGGGACGCCGGCGGCGGTCCCGATGTTCGTCTTCGACGCCGGCTACGACCCCATCGCGCTGACCGCCGGGCTGGACCAAACCCGCGCCCAGGTGCTGGTGCGCATCCGGGGCGACCGCGTCTTCTACCGCGATCCATCGCCACGCGGGCCAAGGACGCGCGGTCGGCCCCGGCGCCACGGCAGACGCCTCAAGCTTTCCGAGGCGCGCACGATGGGCCGCCCCGACGCCGAGCTTGCCACCACCGATCCCCGTTACGGCACGGTGCGGGTCCGGGCCTGGCACGGCGTGCACCCGAGGATCATCGGACGCGGTCGTTGGGCGGGCGACGACGCACCGCCCATCGTGCGCGGCAGTGTGTTGCGCGTCGACGTCGAACACCTGCCTCGGCCCGATGACCGGGCCAAAAAGACCTTGTGGCTGTGGTGGGGAGGCGACGGCGAGCCTGACCTCGACCTGTGCTTCCGGGCCTATCTGCGTCGCTTCGACCTCGAGCACACCTACCGCTTCTCGAAGAACACACTCGGGTGGACGACACCGAGTCTGTGCACACCTGAACAGGCCGATCGTTGGACATGGATCGTCCTCGCCGCGCTGACCCAGCTACGCCTCGCTCGTGGTCTCGTCGACGACCTCCGACTGCCCTGGGAACGGCCGCTCGGTGCGGCCAAACTCACCCCGGCGCGTGTGCGGCGGGGATTTCGTCGACTTCGTGCGACGATCGGCACCCCAGCCAGTCCACCGAAATCCGATCGGGCCGGCCCAGGACGCCCCAAGGGCACCGTCACCGGCCCTCGACAGCGCTATCCAGTCATTAAAAAGTCAGCGTGACGAGGTAGTGAGGGTTTAATTGCAAGTTCAGAACGCGCGCCAATAGGTGGGTGAATCAGGTGCCCGAACGTGGGGTTCGGAGCTACCTCGTAGCGACGAGCAGTCCTGCTGGTGTGCGCTGATCGCCGGCGAGAATGGCGAGTGATTCCGCCACCGAGGAACGGAAGAGCATCGACTCTGTGCGGTCGAGCTCGAGGACGGCGATAGCGGCGAATTTCCGTTCGATCTTGCCCTGGTCCCGCAGGCTGAGGACTGCCTGGGCGAGATCGAGGCGTCGATCGGCCGAATCGACAGCGAGCATGACCTTGTCGAGTGCGTCGTCGAACTCTTCGTCGTCATCGTCTCGCAGCGCATTGATGGCACGGTCCATGTCCGGCGTGACGATGCCGGGCAGGCGCACCTGGAGCGAGCAGTCGAGCTCGGGCAGGTAGAGCAACTGGTCGAAGTAGGAGCGGAGCTCGAGCTCGTCGGATCCTGCGATGTCTGCGATGGCGTCGTCGCCTAGCTCTGGGGGCAGCAGACCAACTGCGGCGGTCTCGTTGGTCCCATAACAGCAGCGTTTCGCCTTGGAGCCGCTCCCACATGGGCAGGGTTCGTTGCGTCTGATCTTGGCCATGACCACCTCCTGGTGAAGCCATTGTCACCACCGCGCACGCGTGGGAGGTGGACCACCTATGACCAGGGGAAAAAGGTCCACCGGTCGTTGTGTCGGACCGGACATGATCCGGCTGCGTCCCAACCCAACGAACCAGTGGAGGTCCCATGCTTGCACTCGAGCCGACCGTCGTCGACGCCATCTGGCAGTCCTTTGCCGCCTACCTGCCCAAACGGGGGGAAACCACCCACCCTCTGGGTTGCCATCGCCCTCGGATCTCGGACCGTGACTGCTTCGAGGCCATCTTGTTCCGGCTGGTCACCGGGTGCTCGTGGGACGTGGCGGGCAGACTGGGCAAAGGAAGCGAGACCACCTTGCGTCGTCGCCGCGACGAGTGGGTGGCGGCTGGTGCGTTCCAACACCTGGTCGAAGAAGCCATCACCGCATTCGACAAGGTGATCGGACTCGACCTGTCCGAAGTGTCGATCGACGGGTCACTGCACAAGGCACCGATGGGTGGGGAGGGAACAGGGCCCAACCCGACCGATCGGGGCAAGACCGGCTGGAAGTGGTCGGTGGCCACCGACACCAACGGAGGACCGATCGGCTGGGTCACCGAAGGAGCCAACCGCAACGATTCCATCCTGCTCGCCCCGACCCTGGACGACGTCAAGAAGCGAGGTTTGCTGTCCGACATCGAGACCGTATGGCTCGATCGAGGCTACGACTCCGAGCTCACCCGTACTCGCCTCGCAGAACGCGGTATCGACGACGCCATGATCGCCAAGAAACGCAAGCGAGGCTCGGCCACCGACACCAAGACTCAGCCCATGGGACTTCGGTGGCCGGTCGAGCGCACCAACTCCTGGTTGAGCAACTTCGGCCAAATGAGGGGGAATACCGACCGGTTCAACGCCCACCGGCTGGCCCAGTTCGCCCTGGCCGTCGCCCTGATCATCGTGGTCAAACTCGTCAAGTGGTCCAAACGATGGGACTCGATGGCAGTCGCCTAGTGGCGCGCGCTCTTAGCTTGCAATTAAACCCTGATGTCCCTACGAGGCGTCCTCTTCGATGATGAGTGAGGCAGCCTTAGCCGCTACCTCGCGTATCTTCACCAGCAACTCGCGAGCCCGGCGGTCGTTGTCGATCCACGTGCTGTAGAGGGCTGCTTCTCGATCGTTGAGCCGCCGGTTGACGGTCTTGCCGTCCACCTTGGTGCTCCAGTGCCAATAGGGCCCGTGCAGCTTGGGCGGGTCCGCCGCGGCAGGCACAGTGTGGCTTGCCACAGCGGGTGAAGCGGCGACGCGAGCGATCCTGACGCGATGTAGCCGATGTCGGCCAACTGTTGGGCGAGCTCGCGGTAGCGATGCTCGTAGCCCTCGAGGCGCTGGGTCGTTCGCTTGGTAGCCATAGCTCTCCTGACCGAGTATCCCACTCCAGAGGGATGCGAGTAGTAATACTCTCAGATATGACCAGGGCCTCGAGCAATGAGCAGCGACAACGCCTCTCGACCTTCCGGGCCGGGTTCCATCGGTGCCTGACCCGTTGGGGCGACGCCCTCTTCGAACTGTGCGACGCCGCGCTGTGCACCGGTGGCCCCGTGGCCTCTGTTCCGTCGCTCTCCTTGGAGCCCGAGTTCCGCCGCTCCCATGGCTCGCTCTACAAGGGCCTGGTGCGTGGTCGCCTCGACGAGGAGCGCTTCAAGGATCTCTTGGTCGAGCACCGGCCGACGGGGTGGCCCGAGATCTTCGCCGTCGACGCCTCGACCTGGGACCGCTGCGACGCAGAGTGCAGCCCTGAGCGGGGCTTTTACTACTCGGCGTCCAAACACTCGGCCGGCCAGCCCATCGTGGCCGGCTGGTCCTACCAGTGGATCGCCCAGCTGGACTTCAGCGCCGACAGCTGGACTGCACCCCTCGACGCCCGGCGCATCCATCCCGACGAGGACGCCACCACTGCCACCATCGAGCAGGTCCAAGAGCTGGTCGAACGGCTCGGGACGCCGGCGGCGGTCCCGATGTTCGTCTTCGACGCCGGCTACGACCCCATCGCGCTGACCGCCGGGCTGGACCAAACCCGCGCCCAGGTGCTGGTGCGCATCCGGGGCGACCGCGTCTTCTACCGCGATCCATCGCCACGCGGGCCAAGGACGCGCGGTCGGCCCCGGCGCCACGGCAGACGCCTCAAGCTTTCCGAGGCGCGCACGATGGGCCGCCCCGACGCCGAGCTTGCCACCACCGATCCCCGTTACGGCACGGTGCGGGTCCGGGCCTGGCACGGCGTGCACCCGAGGATCATCGGACGCGGTCGTTGGGCGGGCGACGACGCACCGCCCATCGTGCGCGGCAGTGTGTTGCGCGTCGACGTCGAACACCTGCCTCGGCCCGATGACCGGGCCAAAAAGACCTTGTGGCTGTGGTGGGGAGGCGACGGCGAGCCTGACCTCGACCTGTGCTTCCGGGCCTATCTGCGTCGCTTCGACCTCGAGCACACCTACCGCTTCTCGAAGAACACACTCGGGTGGACGACACCGAGTCTGTGCACACCTGAACAGGCCGATCGTTGGACATGGATCGTCCTCGCCGCGCTGACCCAGCTACGCCTCGCTCGTGGTCTCGTCGACGACCTCCGACTGCCCTGGGAACGGCCGCTCGGTGCGGCCAAACTCACCCCGGCGCGTGTGCGGCGGGGATTTCGTCGACTTCGTGCGACGATCGGCACCCCAGCCAGTCCACCGAAATCCGATCGGGCCGGCCCAGGACGCCCCAAGGGCACCGTCACCGGCCCTCGACAGCGCTATCCAGTCATTAAAAAGTCAGCGTGACGAGGTAGTGAGGGTTTAATTGCAAGCTAAGTGCTATTCGGGCCAATCGCGTGCCCGTTGTCCCGATGGATCCGTCGACCGGGGTGAAGGCGACTTGACGTCCCACATCCCACATGTGCCGTTGTGCAGCAGGCAACTGTCGCGAGCGCAGCGCCCATCGCGCAGCATTCGCCGTCCCATATGTCGATGGTCTCGCGGTCCCGGCAAGATTCGCCTCTCGGTATTCGCTAGCGCCGTGTCTGGCAACGTTTGGGTGCTCGGTGCAAGACGTTCGAAATAGTCACTGGCGAGGACGCTCAGGTGGTCGGAACTGTGGTGGCCGGGAATCCGTTACCGGCAAGGTCCGGCCCGAGGACCACGACGATGTCAAGGCCAGCGACGTTCGCCACCGGTATGGCCGCGGTCAGCGGTTGGACCGCCGTGATTGGCACCCCAAGCTCGGAAGCGACAATCGCGGCCGCCGGTTGCTGCGACGGGACGTAATAGATCGTTGTCATCGATGCCGGCGACGTAGTGTTCTGTGGAACGGAGACACTCCATCCCTGTTGCTGGAGTTGTTGGGAGAAATGGGCACCGGCGTTGGGTTCCTGAGTGCCGTTTGCCACGAGGATCTTCACGCTTGAGTGAGCAACGGTCGATGTGGTGGTTGATGCTGGGTGAAGGAAAGTGGTCGTCGTGCTGGAGGTCGATGCGGTCTTGAAATGAGGACCGACCACCGATCCAACAAATCCCGCGATTGCGAGTGCTCCCAGGCACACGATGGCGATGCCGATACGCCTCGTCCAAGATGTCTGCCTGTAGGCGTGGAGAGGACTCACGAGGTAGATATTAGAGAGCACGACGTGGCGAACGGTGGAGCCGGCTCACTCTCGGGATGCCCGCTTTCAGGTATCCCCGAATCCTATGCCTACCAGGGGTCGATTCGTCTCCACCGACCCTCGATCACCCGTGTAATTGCCGGACTGTGACACTGACCCGGTTCAGGGAGCCCCTCGCCTTGTCGTTGTCCTTCGCCTACTGGATGCTGCTTCCCACCCTGTGGGAGTACCGGGACTGGCGGAACTCCTCCCATGCGGGTAGCCACCAAATGAGATCCACCAACGGCAATGGCCCCCGGAATGTCCGGGGGCCATTGCTCGGCATCATTGCAATCCTACGGCGTCAGTGATGCAAAGGCTCTTGGTATGGCGTGCTCAACGAGGTGCAGTCACGCTCGACGATGTGACCGAATAGCCAGAAACCATGACATCCGCGCTACTCCCTCCAACAGCAGTCGCACACAACCGGTCGGCAGCCGGTACTGCCAACCCTGGAGAAACAGGCACCGTTTGGGTTCCTCCGCTCAATACGTAGCTTGAGCCATTCCATATCGCAGGACCGTTGACAACCGCAACATTCAGAAGGTGCGAAGCGCACGAAGAGTTGCCTACGGATGACGTCCCGCCGAGTGGTGGAGAAGTGATCCTCGGTCTGACGTGATGGTAGGCGCGCCGATGTCGCCGTTCACGTGGGGCTGATTCAGCCCCAAAAGACGCAGGTGGGGTCCGTGCCGATCTCGTCGAGGATCACGTTGATGGGTTGATTGCTGTCGAGGTCGAAGTACTCGGTCCACTTGCCGTAGCGGTCGCCGAAGTAGAGCGTCCAGGTGCCATCTCCCCCGTAGCGGATCTGGGCAATGGGCATCTTCGTCCAGTCCCCGGGCGCGCCTTTCCAGATGGGGCGGCACTCGTGGATGGAGATGGACTTCCCCCGCGTCGTCACTTCGAGGCGGACCTCGTCAGCGAACTTGGCCGGGACGCGGTCACGGCACCACCGCTTGACCTTCTCGACATCGAGTTCGGGGAGGACGATCGCCACCCCGAGAAGGCTAACGACCTCAGCCGGCGAGTGGTCTGCTTTCGAGAGCCTCGGCTGGAGCCTCAGCGATGGCCGCCCTCTCGTTCCTGCGGAGCTGGGCCATCGAGGTCTCCGACAGGTAGCGGCGATCGGCCACCTGCCACTCGTCGTGGGTCTCGACGATCACCGCGGTCACCAGGCGTTCGACTGCTCGGTCGTTGGGGAACACCCCGACCACGTCGGTCCGGCGCTTGATCTCCCGGTGGAGCCGCTCCAGGGGGTTGGAGGACCAGACCTTCCGCCAGTGGGCCTCGGGGAAGGCCGAGAAAGCCAGCAGGTCTTCTTTGGCGTCGGTGAGCATGGCGGCAACGTCGGGGAACTGGCTCTCCAGGGTGACGACGATCCGGTCGAACTGCTCCCGGACCGAGGTGGCATCGGGCTGGGCGAAGATCGTCTGGATGGCAGCGATGACCATGTGGGTGTTGGTCCGCTTCACCCGGGCCAGCACGTTGCGCATGAAGTGACCCGGCACCGCTGCCAGGAAGAACCCACCATCACCGCCTCGGTGGCCTTCTTCAAGCCCAGGTACTGGTCAGAGATGACCAGACGGACCCCGTTGAGCCCCCGGGCCCGTAGCGAGCGCAGGAACTCGGTCCAGAAGGCCCCGTCCTCGGAGTGGCCGACGGCACAGCCCAACACCTCCCGGTTCCCGTCCATCGAGACCCCCGTCGCCACCACGACCGCCCGGGAGACGACCTGGTGGTCGACCCGGCCCTTCAGACACGTGGCGTCCAAGAACACATGGGGAAACTCCACGTGGGTGGGCGACCGGGCTCGGAAGGCCCCGAGCTGCTCATCGAGCTCGGCACAGATCCTGCTGACTTCCGACTTGGAGACGCCGGACTCGAGGCCGAGAGCGGCCACCAGGTCGTCGACCTTCCTGGTCGAGACCCCGTGCACGTAGGCCTCCATGACCACGGCGAACAGGGCGCGGTCGATGCGCCGGCGGCGCTCCAGGATGGAAGGAAAGAAGCTGCCCTGGCGGAGCTTCGGGATCTTCAGATCGACGTCCCCGGCCTTGGTCGAGAGCAGCCGGTCACGGGTGCCGTTGCGCTGGGTGGTCCGAGTGCTCGAACGCTCGAACCGCTCCGCACCGATCTGGGCGGTGGCCTCGGCATCGATGAGGGCCTGGAGCATGAGTTCCACGCCTCGGCGCACGACGTCGACGTCTCCACCGGCGCGGACGGCGTCGAGCAGTTCGTTCAGGTCACTATTGGTGATGGTCACTGGGGTGTCTCCTTGGTTGAGCTTGCTGGTTCAACCGAAGATCACCCGGTGACCACCTCAAAGTGGTGGACCCCGGGAACTACACCACTCGGGGGGACGTCAACAGCTTTACAGACGCATTGATCAGCTACTTCGACTCGAATGGTGCCTTAGGGTCCTCCGATAGTTAGTACGCGCGATATAGGATGGCCGGGTGGAGGCCAGTCGAGATGAGCTCGCGCGATTCTTCGAGGTGGTCCTGCCCCATCTGAACGAGCTGCAGCGCCGTGTGGTGGCCGGCGCGATGTCCGAGGTGCTCGGGCGCGGTGGCAAGAGCGCGGTTGCCGAGACGTCAGGCATGAGCCGCAACACGGTGATCAAGGCTGAGCACGAGGTGGCCGAGGGCATTGAGCCTTCTGATCGTCAACGTGTACCCGGCGGTGGCGACATCAAGTCAGAGGACAAGCAGCCCGGCCTGCTCGAGGCCCTCGACGAGCTGGTCCACCCCGAGACCCGGGGCAACCCGATGTCGTACATGCGATGGACGTCCAAGTCGACGGGCAAGCTGGCCACCGAGCTGGTGCGCCAGGGCTTCAAGATCACCGACGACACCGTCGGGCGGATCCTCAAGGGTCTCGGCTACTCCCTCCAGGCCCCCTCCAAGCAGAAGGAGGGGACCGCCCACCCCGACCGCGACGCCCAGTTCAACTACCTGAACAAAGTGGTGGACCGCTTCATGAAGGCGGGCCAGCCAGTGATCAGCGTCGACACCAAGAAGAAGGAACTGGTGGGCGAGTTCTCCAATGGCGGGCGAGACCTCCATCCCGTCGGCGAGCCCACTCGGACCAAGACCCATGACTTCGTCGACAAGGAACTGGGCCGGGCCGTCCCCTACGGGGTCTATGACCTGGCCAACGACGAGGGCTGGGTCTCGGTCGGTGACACCGCCGACACGGCCGCCTTCGCGGTCGAGGCCATCCGCCGCTGGTGGTACTCGATGGGACGCCCCCGGTTCCCCGAGGCCACCAGGTTGCTCGTCACCGCGGATGCCGGCGGGTCGAACGGCTACCGGGTCAAGCTCTGGAAGGTCGAGCTGGCCAAGCTCGCAGCCGAGACCGGCCTCGAGATCACCGTCTGCCACTACCCACCGGGAACGTCGAAATGGAACAAGTCGGCATGACCGAGGCGAGGATGTCCCGACCGCCGTGGAATTTCGGTGACGGCCACCGGCTGGTCGGCTATGCGGCCACCTCCTTGTCGACATCGTAGCGATCGGGTGTAATACGGGCCGCTGCATGGGCGTCGAGCGCGGCACGCAGAGCCTTGAGGTGCAGGTAGCCGTTGACGCGGCGGAACTGCTTCTTCGCTTCGAGCATGCCGGCTGCGCACCAACGCAGCGCCATCTGCCCGTCACGCCAGCGCTTCACGTTGGTGGAGTGATCCCGGCAGATCTCGATCATCGACTCGATCGCATTGGTCGAACGCAGCGTCCGGGCCAACGTCGGCGGCACACCCAGTCGGCTGATGGTGAACGTCTCGGCCAACCCTTCGCGCAGCGAGGCGGCGGCACCTGGGTGGGAGCGATCGAGCTCTGTGGCGAGCGCTTCGAGGTCGCCCTGGCCGGCCAGCGGGTCGGGGTTGCGATAGGCGAGACGCATGCGGCGCTCGACCAGGGCGGCCACGCCCTTAGGCAAATGACGACGAACGTTCCTCACCTTGTGCTCTTCGCAGCGAGCGATCACCGGATGGTCGAAGACGGCTTTGACCGCAGCGTTGAGCGCCTTGGCGCCGTCGAGGACGAACAAGGTGGGCTTGGTCACGTCGAGGCCCCGCTCTCTGAGCCCGACCAAGAGACGCTTGACCACCGTGGCGTTCTCGGTGTCGCCCTCGACCACAGCGAGGGGATGCTTGGTCCCGTCGATGCCGATCCCGAGGGCGACCACGCACAGATGCTGGGCAAAATGGACCCCGTCGACCATGACGGCCACCAGGTCGAGGTCGGAGAGATCGGCCGTCATCAGCTCGGCCAGTGCCGTCTCGGTGGCCGCGACGAAGCGGCGCGAGACCGCCGACTTGGACACCGAGCGGGTCGTCGACGAGATGGCCTCGCCCATCGGCTCGAGGCCGACGTGGTAGCGACGGGTCGAGAGCTTGGCCAGCATCCTCGCCATGGCCTCACGTCCGAGCAGCTCGGTCGACGAGGCCAGCTGGTAGGTGGGCAGCTGGACCTCGCCGCTTTTGTCGGCGGTGCGCAGCCGAGGACGCTCGATCGGGATCTGACGACCGCCGAGGGTCACCAGGCCGGCGTCGGTTCCGTGGCGCACCGCGGTGCGATCGGGGTCGTGGCGTCCCCGCTCGCCGGCGAGGACGGTGGCCTCGGACTCGAGCACCACGTCGAGCACCTTGAGCCCGGTGCCGACCACAAAGGCCAGCAGTCCTTCCTCGAGCTCGCCCGCCAACTCGGAGATGGCGACGGTGACGGTGTCGGGCAGCGCGACGGCCGCCTCGTGCGCAGCCCGGCCGGCATCGGGCCTGGCCTTCTTCGGCGTCGTGCGGCCAGTGCGCGCGCGACGGGTCGTTGTCTGGTAGTCCTTCTTCATGACGGTCCCCTTCTTGGTTGGTGTCTTGTGACGGACGCCCGAGACCTACCATCCGGCAGGCATCAGGCGGGGGACCGTCACCTCAATTCACACGCTCAGCGGGACAACCTCGACCGAGGCGCCCACCCCGGAGCAATGAAATGCTGTTGGTGGCTCGCCAGGCGCGGTCACCGTCTCGATACTGGAACGCTAAAGAGTCCGCAACAAGTCTGGTGCAGGGCCGCGGGACCTGGGATTGTCGCCGCGAGCACGAACCCCAGATTCGGTTCTTACCAAGGTCCCTCCCTGGCGGGTCACCAATGACTCAAGTGGAGGAGGAAACCAGTGGAACAGATCCATGACCAAGTGGCCGGACTGGACGTGCACCGTGACAGCGTCACGGCCTGCTTCCGTCAACTTGGCCCAAGAGGCGGCGTTGTCCGCGAGAAGGACCGCTTCGCGACTACGACCGCGGGCTTAGAAGTCCTTGCCCGTTGGCTTGCTGATCGAGGCGTCCAGCTGGTGGCCATGGAGGCCACCGGCGTGTACTGGAAGCCGGTGTTCTATGCGTTGGAGGACCACTTCGAGCTGTGGCTGTGCAACGCGGCCCATGTCAAGAAGGTGCCTGGCCGCAAGACGGATCTCTCAGATGCCGAATGGTTGGCGGATGTAGCCGCTCATGGCATGGTCCGTCCGAACTTCGTGCCGCCTCCACCGATCCGCGAGTTGCGCGAACTGACCCGGTATCGCAAGACCCAGATCGACGCCAGAGTGTCCGAGATCCAGCGACTCGAGAAGGTGCTCCAAGATGCAGGGATCAAGCTGACCTCGGTGGCATCGAAGGTGCTTACCCAATCGGGGAGGGCGATGATCGAAGGGCTCATAGCCGGCGAGAACGATGGCGCTGTCCTGGCTGAATTGGCCAAGGGCAAGATGCGACCAAAGATCTCGGAGCTCACCGATGCTCTCACCGGTCACTTTGGGGCTCACCACGCGGTCGCAGCTGGGCGCATCCTCAGTCATCTCGACTTTCTCGACGAGACGATCGCTACTCTCACGTCGGAGATCAACACCCGCACGGCATCGTTCGAACCGGTGTACAACCTGCTTCTTCCTGTTCCCGGCTTCGAGCGATCCACCATCGACGTGATTGTCGCTGAAACTGGTGCGGACATGGGACGGTTCCCAACTCCCGGTGATTTGGCCTCCTGGGCTGGTCTCTGCCCCGGCAACCACGAGTCGGCTGGCAAACGTCGACGGGTCGGAACCACCCAGGGCAATCAGTGGCTCCGGCGCGCTCTTATCCAAGCAGCAAGGGCTGCAGCACGAACCAAGGGCAGCTACTTTGGCGCCCAATATCGTCAGATCGCGCGTCGCCGTGGCCCGAACAAAGCGGCAGTGGCCGTCGCCCACAGCCTCATCGATCTCATCTGGCACCTACTGAGCACCGGCGAGGTATTCGCAGATCTCGGCGACGACTACTTCCAGCGACGCCATGACCCTGCGCGCCAATCCCGGCGTCTCGTCGCTCAACTCGAAGACCTCGGATTCACCGTCACGATCGCTGCATAGGCACAGACCTCTCTCATCGTTGCAGTGTCGGGGCTCTGCCCCGACCCGCTTGTGCGCGCCCACACTCGGCCCGCAACTTACGCATTTCACCCCAGATCGAGCACCGCATGTTCAGCTTCATCTCGATGAACTGGCGCGGCCGTCCTCTTGTCTCGTATCGAACCATCGTCGAGCTGATCTCGAACACCACGACGACCAAGGGACTCAAGATCCGGGCCGAGGAAGACCTCAACTACTACGAGACCGGCACCAAAGTCAGCGCCGCCGATCTGGCCGCGGTGCCGTTGACGCTCCACAAGTTCCATGGCGACTGGAACTACACGATTGCGCAATCAGACGATCGGTGAGCCCTTAGCACCGAAGAGCCGTCTTGGGCGAGGGGCAGGACCAAGGTCTCTCGTGACCTGCTGAAATCCGGAGAGACCGACAACTCATCTCTGAAGCAGCGCGGGGCCCGTCAGGTGACCAGGTCCATCGGTCCGTCGTGGACGACCGGCACGTCGAAGGCGGCCCGTCGGGTGGCACGCCGGAGCGCGGAGAGCACCGGTCGGCCGAGCACGAGCACGAGCACCGCGTTGGTCACCGCCCTCGGGATGTCGAAGCCGAGCGAGGTGGTGAGGTCGAAGAGCAGGAAGCTGTGGAGGTTGTGGGCGAACCCGGCTCCCGGCACGAACGAGAAGCTGGTCGAGGTCCCAGCCCCGAACGGCCAGAACCAGAGGTTGAGGAGGGCACCGTAGGCGATGCCGGCGACGGTCGCATAGGCGGCCAACACCCAGAGCTCGGCGCGCCCCCGGGCGGGCGGGAGGCAGCCGGCGCCGAAGCCCAGCCAGGCCGCGCCGAACATCTGGAACGGCATCCAGGGGCCGACCCCACCGGTGATAAGTGCCGAAACGGCGATGGTCAGCGCACCGAGGACGAATCCGAACCCCCGTCCGAGCACGCGTCCGGCAGGAATGAGCAGGAAGAACACTGGCTCGAACCCGGCAACTCCAGGGCTCGGCACCCGGAGAGCCGCGCCGCACGCGGCCAGGATCCCCAACAGGGCGATGGCCTTGGCGTCGAGCGACCCCTCGGACAGCTCGCTCAGCACGACCGCCAGCAGGAGCGGCAGAATCGCCACGAAGAGCCAGGGGGCGTCCCCCGCGTGGGCCTGGTTCGAAGAGGCGCTGGCCTGGAGGAACAGGGGCCAGCCGAATGCGGCCACCCCGACCAGCGAGGTCACCGCAAGGAGGACAGCTGCCCGAGGCCGGAGCCGGACCACGGTGACCCGCGCCCGCTCAGCCACGGCAGCACGCCCGATCGAGACCTGCTCGGACTTCGTCGACGGTGAGCCATGGATCGGGGGCCAGCACCTTCGCCACCTGGGGCGCGAAGACCGGGGAGTGGCAGACCACGTCGCGGGCCACCCCGTCGGCCACTACCTCGCCTTCGGCCAGCACCACCGCCCGCGTGGCCACCTGGGCCACCAGCTCCACGTCGTGGGTGGCCACGATCACCGCGTGCCCGTCCGCAGCTAGATCGGCGAGCAGCCGGACGAGCCTCGCCTTTCCCGGATAGTCGAGCCCACGGGTCGGCTCGTCGAGCAGCACCAGCGGGGGCGCCGGGGCCAGCACGATGGCGAGAGCGAGGGACAGACGCTGTCCCTCGGACAGGTCACGGGGATGGCGGTCCCGAGGCATGCCGGGAAGGATGCGCTCGAGCACGGCGGCCGTTGTCCCGTCGGGCAACCCGGTGTCATGGTCGGCGCCCACGCACTCCCCCGCCACCGTCTCGCCGTAGAGGAGCGCGCCCGCATCCTGTGGGACCAGTCCGACCCGGGCGACCAGCGCGCGCGGGGACAGCGTCGCCGGGCCTGCCCCGTCCACGGTGACCGACCCCGAACTGGGCGCGCGCACCCCGGCCAGCTGGGCGAGCAACGTGGACTTGCCTGATCCGTTGCGGCCCATGACCGCGACCACCTCGCCACGGCTGATGTCGAGATCGACCGCGTCGAGCGCGAGCACCCCGTCGTACCGGACCGACACCCGGGTCAGTCCGGCCAAGTGGGTGCCGTCCAGGGGTGCGGGTGGCTGGGCGGGCGGGACCACGCCCTCGAGGCGGCGGCGGAGTGGCCCGACCATCCGGCGCGCGTCACGCACCGAGAGGGGAAGGGGTCGCCAGCCCGCCAGACGGCCGAGCTCGACCAGGGGCGGGGCCACCGGCGAGTCGACCATCACGTCGGCGGCGGCACCCACGACGACGGGCAGACCACCTCCCGGAACCAGCACCACCGAGTCGGCAAAGGGGAGGACCCGCTCGAGGCGGTGCTCGGCGAGCAGCACCGTCATACCGAGATCGTGGACGAGCCGGGTCAACGAGGCGAGCACCTCTTCGGCCGCGGCCGGGTCGAGTGCCGAAGTCGGCTCGTCGAGGACCAGGACGCGGGGCGAGGCGGTGAGCACGGCTCCGATGGCCACCCGCTGCTGCTGGCCCCCCGACAGGGTGCGCAGCGGTCGGTCGCGCAACTCGTGCAGACCGAGGAGGTCCAGGGTGTCCTCGACCCGCCGGCGCATGACCGCCGCCTCGAGCCCGAGGTTCTCCATGGTGTAGGCCAACTCATCCTCGACCACGTCGGTCACGAAGGTGGCGGCCGGGTTCTGCCCGACCATCCCGACCACGTCGGCGAGCTCCCTCGGTGGGAAGTCGCGGGTCGACCGTCCCGCCACCCGCACCTCGCCCGAGAGTCGACCACCGGTGAAGTACGGGACGAGGCCGTTCACGGCGCGGAGCAAGGTGGTCTTGCCGGACCCGGTCGGGCCGACCACCGCGCAGAGCTCACCCTCACCGACGGCCAGGTCGACACCCGACAGGGTCGGACGGTCGGCGCCGTCGTAGGTGAAGGTCACCTGTGCGCACCGGATCACGCCGCGCTCCCCGGGAGCGTGGCTGCGCCCTCGGCCCCGCGGTCGGCCCGGGGCGGGCGGGCCGTACGGGCACCACCCGCTGCAGACGACCGTTCGACCGGAGCCACGACCGCCGGCACGAGCCCGACCAGGATCCCCGCCACCGCCACGAGGGGGAGGCCCGGAGCGCTCAGGGGGTAGAGCTGGAGCTGGAGACCGGGGTCCCCGAGGAGGGCGGCGGCCACCAGCCCGCCGAGTGCGACCAGTCCGGACCCGGTCACCAGCCACTCGGGCGTGCGCCAGGGGTCGGGCCGGTAGCGGGTCCGGTTGATCCGCCGGCCACCGGCCGCCAACCCGGCGCCGGTGAGGACCGCGCCGACGACTAGGAACGGGGCACCGCCGGCCGGCAGTGAGCCGGCGTCGAGGACACCGTAGACCCCGATGACGATCAGCAGCAGTCCCCCGGCGATGCCTCCGGTCGCCAGGCGCCGGGTGCGGCGCGCGACCGCGACCCGGCGGCCGTACCCGCGGGCGTCCATCGACGAGGCCAGCTGGAGCGACCGGTCGAGTGCGCTCTCGAGGACGGGGACAGCCAGGCCGCGGAGGCCGGCCAGACCCCGGATCGGGCGCCCACGGAGGCGTCGCGCATCGCGCACCCCGGCGATGGCCAGGACCAGCTCGGGAGCGAAGGCCAGCGAGACGGTGATGGCCACCCCTGCCTCGTAGAGCACCGCGGGGAGACAACGGAGGAGCCGGTAGGGACTGGCCAGTGAGTTGGCCGCGCCGAAGCAGACCAGGACCACGGCCAGTCGCAGCCCTTGGACGGCAGCCTGGAGGATGGACTCGGCGGTGACCGGACCGCCGACGCTGACCCCTTCGGCCCACGACGGCAGTGGGACGTGGGGCAGCGTGAAGAGCACGTGCCCTGGAACGCGGTTGCCGAAGATGATCTGGAGAGCTACCCGGATCGCGATCACTACCAACCCCAGCCGCATGAACACCACGATCGAACGCGACCAGGGTGCCGTAGTGCGCCGGGCGGAGACCACGAACGCGGCCACCGCTGCGATGAGCAGGAGGAGGATCGGGTTGGTCGTCCGGGAGGCGGCACCGGCAAGGCAGGCGGCCCACAGCCACCAGGCGGCGGGGTGCAGGCCGCGACGACCGGAAGTGCTGAGCGGTGTCCACCGCGGCGCGGGTCGGTTCATGGCATGCGGGGTCGCTTCCGCCATCGGAGCACCGACGCGATCATCAGGGCGACGACCAGCACCCCGCCGACGAGGAGCGGGATGGAGCCGGAGCCCCCGGACGGATGGGCCGCGGCGGGCGTCGACCCGAGGGCCTCGGCATGGCCGCCGGCGACTGACCGGGGCGATGACGTGGTCGTCGACGACCGGTCGGTGACCGTCGGAGTTGCACCGGCCGGGGTTGCACGACCCGGAGGGGACCTGGTCGGCGGCGCCGTCGTGATGACCCCGGATCCGGACGTCGGGGCAGTGGCCGGTGGCGTGCCGTCCGGTCCCGTCGCGGCAGACGGGGCCACTCCGGCGGATGGCCAACCCGCTGGGGACGTCGGTGCTGCGGGCGTCGGTGCTGTCGTCGTCGGGGCGGTCGTCGTGGTCACGGTCGACGGGCAGATGGCTGCGTAGTCGGCAGCCGTCCTCGGAGGCGGATCGTTCGGGAGGCCGGTACCCGGGTCCTGGAACCGCCAGCCCTCGACGTCGCAGTTGACGCGTGTCCCGCCGGAAGGCATGCACGCACCGACCGGGGCGAACGCGCCGGTGCTCGCGTACTTCCAAGGGCCGGTTCCGTCCGTCGTCGTCGGACCGGTGAAGTAGGACCAGTAGATGTAGCGGTTCCCGACCGGCTGTCCGCACCCGCTGACCGGAATGCCCCCAATCGAACAGAGCAGTCCGGTCGCGTTGTAGGTGGGTGCCGCGACGTGCTCCTGCTGGGTGAACGCCGTCAGTGCGTCGTACCGGCTGTCCGACGCGGGCACGTGGGCACAGCCCACGACCTGACCCCGGTCTCCACCGAAGTCGAGCACGAAGGCCACGCTCACCTCGGTCGCGGCCCCGGCAACATCGGCAAACGGCCTGAGGGCGAACGGGCCGGCCAGAGCCAGGGCCGCGGACGCCCCCGCGATGCACAGCGAGCCCGTCACCAGCCGGCGCCACGATCGGCGCCAGGCGGGTGACCTGGTGCGGCTGGTCGGCATGGGAGCCACTCGCTTCCGGGCAACGACCCGGCAGCATCGGTAGGGCAGCGCTCCCCGATGACCGAGCCCTCGCCGCTGTTCTCGACGGTCGGGACTCAACCGAGCAGCGGGCCGGTATCCCGACTCGTGGGCACCCGCAGCGACTGCGGGCACTCCACCTACGGTTGCGGACCAGCGCCGGACTTCGACCGGCTTCCCCGACCTACAGCTCCATGTTGTGGTGGCCGACCCTAGCAGGACACTTCCGGCGCCGCCGGGCCCGGCTGCACGCCCCGGCCAGCCGGGCCGAGCCAGTCACCCGTCACCTCAATGATGCGGTCCGTGGTCTCCGCGGTCGCCCGCGCACGACCGAACCGCTCGGTCAGAGACACCACGTCCGCGCCGGCGGCCTCGGCGATCACGGTCGCACCCGGGGCGACCCGGCCGGCCACGATGAGGGTCGGCGTCCCGGTTGCCCGCGCGTCGGTCACCACCCCACCGACCACCTTGCCCCGGAACGAGGGTCCGTCGAGTCCTCCCTCCCCGGTGATCACCCGGTCAGCCGAGGCCAGCGCCGACCGGAGCCCGACGATCCCCGCCACCAGGTCGTAACCGGAGCGCAGCTCCCCACCGAGCACGGCCACTGCGCCGCCGAGGCCGCCGGCGGCACCGGCGCCGGAGATGTCCCGGACGTCGACTCCATAGCGGACCACGTACTCGCGAGCGAGTCTCTCGAGCCGCTCGGTCAGCACGGTCACGTCGTCGGGCGAGGCTCCCTTCTGGGGGGCGAAGAGCGGGGCGGCGTCCACGAACGCCACATCGACATCACAGGCGCCGACCAGCGTGACCCCGCCGAGCCCACCGGCCTCCTCGACCGCCGCCAGGGCGCCGGAGCCTCCGTCCGTGGTGGCCGAGCCCCCGAGACCGAGCACCACGGTCCCACCGGGCCCGACCGCCCGGGCCGCTGCCACGAGGAGCTCCCCGGTCCCCCGCGAAGTGGCAGTCAGCGCGTCGTTGCCCTCCCGGCCTCCGGCAAGGGTCAGTCCCGAGGCGCGGGCCGACTCGACCACGGCCAGTCCCGGGCCGCTGCACCACTCCGCCTCGACCGGCCGTCCGTCCGGGCCGCTGACCGTGATGGTGTGCACCTCCGGGCATCCCGGCGCACAGGCCTCCAGCAAGCCTTCGCCACCGTCCGAGAGCGGAAAGGACACCGCCTCCCACCCGAGGGTGGTGGCTGCGAGGGCCATGGCCCTGGCCGCGTCCGCGGCTGTGGCCGTGCCGCGGAACTTGTCCGGAGCAACGACGACGAGTGGCATCAGGGCCCCGACCCTACCGACGGGGCGACCGACCCCGGCAGAGGGGGCTCTATTGCATTGTAATGAAGTAATAAAGTAATATCGCTGCACGACCGGTCGGGCCTCTCCCGCCCGGCACACGAGCTGAAGGAGCAGGAGATGGTGCACATGGCACGAGGTGGTGGAAGGCGGGCGGGTTCCGGCGAGGCCGGGCCGCTCTCAGTCGAGGATCTGACCGGATGGCTGGCGGGACGGCTGCCCGACACCTGGTTCACCGGGGCGCCCGAGGTGACCGTCGACCGGGACGAGATCCTCATCGTCGGGAGGATCGCGGCCCCAGAGGTGCCCGAGGGAGATGAGGCCGGACGTGCCGCGGCCGAGTCAGGCCGGGCGAGCCGGTTCCGGGAGGAGACCCGCGACGAGCGGATGGCCGTCGCCCGCGAGGCCGAGCACCGTTTCGGTCGGAACGTCGCGTGGGGCGTCGAGGTCGGGACCACCCGCCAGGTGTTCACCTCGATCTCGGTCCCGGTCATGACCCGGCTGCGCCAACCAGAGCGCCTGGTGCTCGACACCCTGGTCGACAGCGGAGTCGCCCGCAGCCGGTCCGATGCGCTGGCCTGGTGCGTGAAGCTCGTCGGCACCCACACCGAGGAGTGGCTCAACGATCTGCGGGCAGCCATGGAGTCCGTCGAGACCATCCGACAGCAGGGACCGGCCACCTCGTCGTGACCCCTCCGCCGGCCGGGCTGTCGGAGCCCCGCCCGTGGACCCCGCGGCCCTGCGAGCCGGGCTGCGGGGTCCGTCCCGTGGAGGCCGCCAGCTGACAGGCTGGGCCCGTGGCGACGTCCCAGATCGCTGGCCTCGGCGATGTCCAGCGCAGACACCTCATCGCCGCAGTCCTCCAAGCCGCAGTCACCACCTCGGTCATCCTCGCCGCCTACTACCTGCTCCCCCTCGAGCACCGCGCCCACCAGTCGGTGGTGCTCCGTCTCGGGGTCGGCATGGCCCTGTTCGTGGCGGCACTTTCGTACGAGATCCGGTCGATCACCAAGAGCAGCAACCCGATGCTCCGGGCGGGCGTGGCCATGGCCACGATCATCCCGCTCTTCATCGTCGTCTTTGCCTGGATCTACCTGACCATGTCGCGTTACAGCCCCTCCGCGTTCGGGCACCAGCTCGGCCGGACCTCGGCGCTCTACTTCACCGTGTCCGTCTTCTCGACGGTGGGGTTCGGCGACATCACGCCGCACACCGACGGGGCCCGGCTCGTCACGACCGTGCAGATGCTCGCCGACCTGGCGGTGGTGGCCGTGGTCGTCCGTCTGATCCTGGGTGCGGCGACCAGCGGAGTGCGACTCCGGGAGCAGCCGGACACAGACCGGGCGTCCGGGGAGCCGGAGTAGGTCGTCACGGCCGGCGGGGTCACGCCCCGTGGCAGACCTTCGCCTTCCTTTCACTTCCGCACGGGCACGGATCGTTGCGGCCGGTCCCGGCGAAGATCCCCCGGATCTCGTCGGCGTACCGTCCGCTGCGCAGGAGCTCTGCCATCAGCTTCATCGGTCCGTCGATGTGGGTGAAGAAGGACTTGTAGCCGGCACAGAGGTAGTTGAGGCCCGGCTCGCCGTCGGGGGTGAGGGTGAAGCGGTTCTTCGGGCACTCGCCGTTGCAGGCGAAGCGGACGTCGCACGCGCGACAGTACGCGGGCAGGGTGTCGGCCTTTGCCTGCCCGAATGAGCGCTGCTTGGGTGAGGTCACCAGCTCGACCATCGAGGTGGTCGCGATGTTGCCGAGGAGGTGGGCAGGCTCGACGAAGTGGTCGCATGAGTAGAGGTCGCCGTTGTGCTCGAGGGCCAGGGCGTCGCCACAGGTCTCCCGGAAGATGCACAGCGTGGAGGGCAACTCGCACCACGATGCGAGGGCCGCGTCGAACAGCTGGACGAAGACGGTTCCGACGTCGCGTCGGACCCACTCGTCGAAGACGACCTCGAGGAAGGAGCCCCAGGCCACCGGATCGACCGAGCGGTCGGTGACGGTGTCCCCCTCCTGGAACCCGGTCTCGTTGACCCGCTCGACGATGGGGATGAACTGGATGAAGGCGCACCCGAGCTCGTCGCGGAAGTAGCGGTAGACCTCGAGTGGGTGCCCCTGGTTGGCCGCATGCACGGTGCACAGGACGTTGACGTCGACCCCGTGACGCTGCATGAGCCTCAGACCCGTGAGCACCCGCTCCGAGGTCGGGGCACCCCGCTTGTCCACCCGGTAGCGATCGTGGAGCCGGGGCGGCCCGTCGATGCTGACGCCCACCAGGAAGCGGTGCGCGGCCAAGAGCTCACACCACTCATCGGTGAGGAGGGTGCCGTTGGTCTGGATGGTGTGCTGGAGCTGTTGGCCCGGCCGGCGGAGCCGCTCCGCGAGCTCGACCGCCCGCCGGAAGAATTCGACGCCGACGAGGGTCGGCTCGCCCCCCTGCCAGGCGATGGTGACCTCGCCGTCGGGTTGGGACCCGATGTACTGGCGGAGGAAGGTCTCGAACAGGTCGTCTCCCATCCGGAACCGGTCGCCGGGATAGAGGGCTTCCTTCGAGAGGTAGAAGCAGTACTCGCAGTCGAGGTTGCAGATGGGCCCGGTCGGCTTGGCGAGGAGGTGGAAGGTGGTCCGGCGGTCGGCCGCACCACCCGCGGTCCCGTCGGGGCGGGCCTCGGACCGGGTCTCGCGGATCCTGACCGGACTGCCCATTCAGGCGTACCTGCCGAGCTCGCGCCCGCGCGAGTTGCCGCCGGTGGACCTCGTCGGGTCCGTCCGCGAACCGGAGCGTGCGCAGGCCCGCGTACATGCGGGCGAGCGGGAAGTCGTCGGACACTCCACCACCCCCGTGCGCCTGGATCGCCCGGTCGACGACCCGCAGCGCCATGTTGGGCGCGACCACCTTGATGGCGGAGATCTCGGTTGCAGCACCCTTGTGGCCCACGGTGTCCATCAGCCAGGCGGCCTTGAGGGTGAGCAGGCGGGCCTGCTCGATCTCGATCCGGGAGTCGGCGATCCACTCGCGGATCACCCCCTGATCGGCGAGTGGCCGGCCGAAGGCGACCCGGCCGATGACCCGGCGGCACATGAGCTCGAGGGCCTGCTCGGCCATGCCGATGCATCGCATGCAGTGGTGGATGCGCCCCGGGCCGAGACGGGCCTGGGCGATGGCGAATCCCGACCCCTCCTCGCCGATCAGGTTGTCGGCCGGTACCCGCACGTCCTCGAAGCTCAGCTCGCAGTGTCCCTCCCGGTCGGTGTAGCCGAACACCGGGAGGTTCCGCACGATGGTCAGACCGGGCGTGTCCCGCGGCACGAGGATCATCGACTGCTGTCGGTGGCGGTCAGCATCGGGGTCGGACTTGCCCATCACGATGAACACCCGGCACCGTTCCGAAGCCGCACCGGAGATCCACCATTTCCGGCCGTTGAGGACGTACCCGTCCCCGTCTCTGCGGATGGACAGCCGGATGTTGGTGGCGTCCGAGGAGGCGACGTCGGGCTCCGTCATGGCGAATGCGGAACGGATCTCGCCCTCGAGCAGCGGCACCAGCCACTCCTCACGCTGCCGGTCCGAGCCGAAGAGGGCGAGCACCTCCATGTTGCCGGTGTCCGGAGCCGAGCCGTTCATCGCCTCGGGCGCGAGGTGGCTCCGTCCCGACAGCTCGGCCAGGTAGGCGTAGTCGAGGTTGGGGACCGGATCGGGGGTCCAGGGGGTGGCATGGGGCATGAACAGGTTCCAGAGCCCGCGCTCGCGTGCCGCTCTCTTGAGCTCCTCGATGACCGCGGGGTGGTGGTGGGGATCACCCGATCCCCGCATCTGTTCCTCGTAGACGACCTCGGCCGGGACGACCGAGGTCTCCAGGAACTCGGACAGACGCTGACGGAGATCGGCACCCCGCGGGCTCGGCTCGAAGCTCATTCGGTCTCCTCCATCGGACGGACCGGCCATCCGCCGGCGGACGTGCGCAAGGCCCGAGGGTAGCCTCCCTTGGACGACAGACGAAGGGGTCCCGGATGTTCCGACTCTTGAACGTGGACGGCCGGGCCGCTCTCGAGCACGAGGGCAGGTGGCACGACCTCGCGGCAGTCGCCGGCGACGAGGGCCTGGCTGATCCGATGGCCGCGATCACCCGGTGGCCGGAGCTCCATCGCCTCACCGAGCGGTGCTCGGACGCGTCGGCCGGTGGCGCCGTGTCCGACGCCCGCCTCGGTCCACCGGTGCCCGCTCCCCGCCAGGTGTTCGGGATCGGGCTCAACTACCGCGACCATGCCGGCGAGACCGGCATGGCTCTGCCGCCGGCCCCGCTCACCTTCACCAAGTTCCCGAGCTGTATCACCGGCCCGACCGCTACGGTGCCGCTCTCCGGCGCCAGCGTCGACTGGGAGGTCGAGATCGTGGCCGTCATCGGGGCCGAGTGCACCTCGGTCGCACCGGGCGATGCCTGGGGCTCGGTGGCCGGTCTGACCCTGGGCCAGGACATCTCCGACCGCGAGGTCCAGATGACCGGTGTGCCGGCCCAGTTCTCCCTGGGCAAGAGCTTCAGCGGGTACGGGCCGATCGGTCCTGCGCTCGTCTCGCTGGATACGTTCACCGATCCGGACGATGTCGCGCTCTGGTGCGACGTGGCCGGCGAGCGGATGCAGGAGGCGCGGAGCAGCCTGCTCATCTTCCCGATCCCGAGACTGGTCGCGTACCTGTCGTCGATCTGCCGGCTCTACCCCGGGGACCTGATCTTCACCGGGACACCGTCCGGTGTCGGCAAGGCGCGGGGGCGGTTCCTCCGCACCGGGGAGGTCATCGTGTCCGGCGCCGAGGGCATCGGCGAGCTCCGCAACGCCTGCATCGAGGGCCGAGGCCCCCTCGCCGTCCGCCCGGTTCCCGAGGGCGACGGGACGGTCGCCCGCCTCAGCTGACCTTACCGAGCTCCCGCAGCCATCCGGTCGTGACCCCGAAGCCTTCGTCGAGACTGATCGGGTCGTAGCCCAACCGCTTGTACGTCTTCGAGTCGCGCAGATCGCGCCGGTTGGTCTGGGTGCTGGCGGCCTTGGCGGCGATCGCCACCAGGGTCGGCCCGAACACCCGGACCAGCTCCGGGTCGTCCGAGGGGGGCACGTCGACGACCCGATGGTCGAGCCCGGCCAGCTCGCAGATCCGGTTGCACGCCTCGGCGACGCTCAGCGTCTCCTCCGGACGACCGTCGAGCATGTACCGCTCGCCCGAGACGCCGCGGTCGAGCGCGAGCAGGCAGCCCCGGGCGACGTCCTCCGCGTAGACCCAGCTCACCGGGAACCGGATGTACTGGGTGATGCGTCCCCGCAGCGCCGAGAGGAGCACCCGGTTGAAGCTGGTGATGCCGAGCGCGTTGCTCGCGACGGGAGAAGGGCCGAAGATGGCGCCCGGGTGGGCGGTGACCACGTCCTGGCCGGCCGCGGCACGGGCCATCGCGTCCTCGAACGCTGCCATCTTGGTGAGAGTGTAGGGATCGGAGCTGGGCTCCTTCGAGACGGGGGCGTCCTCGCGCTCGAGACCCCCCGACGTGTCGAAGAAGGTGCCGGTGCTGACCGCGACCACCCGGCGCAGGCCGAGGGCCTCGGCCGTGTCCAGGACGTGCCTGGTGCCATCCACGTTCACTGCTTCGAAGTCCGGCAGGTGCTGGCTGGCACCACCCAGGAGCGCGGCGCAGTGGATGGCGGAGTCGCTCCCCTCTGCACCCTTGCGGACCGCGTCGGCGTCGGTGATGTCGCCGACCACGACCTCGGCCCCCAGGGCGGCGAGCGGAGCGGAGTCGGCGCCGGCCCGGGCGAGCGCCCGCACGCGGTCCCCCCGCTCGAGGAGCAGCCTGCAGGCGTTGGCGCCCGCGAGCCCGGTGGCGCCGGTGACGAAGACCGTCTCGCTCACGCCGGTGCATGTCCCGCGACGTCGGCCAGGGCGCTGTCGACCTGACCGGCGTCGTAGGCGATGACCGGCGCAGCGCTCCCGAAGACATCGAGCGTATGGATGAACCGGTGCAGGCCCATCGAGTTGGCGCAGGTGAACCCCAGCTCGATGATCTGCGCGGCAGTGAAGACCTTGCCGAGCTGGCGGTAGACCTCGTCGTCGATCGTGTGGTGGTCGGCCGAGAGCAGATCGAGGAACTCCACGGCCAGGCGCTCCTGCTCGGTCAGCCCCGAGTTCCCCGGCGACACCAGACAGGCCACGTCGTCATCGGTGATCGAGTCGTGCTTCCGCGACTGCATGCACGGCTGGCACTCGCCCAGCTGAGCGCTCCGGATCCGGATGAGCTCGAGGATCCGCCCGCCGAGGAGGCTCTTGGTGCCCCAGGTGCGCCGTGCCCCGTCGGTCATCAGGATCTGGGCCGTGCGGTAGGCGAAGATCTGCAGCGGTATGGGCGTGGCATAGGTGCCGTCCGCCACGCCCTCCTCGATGATCCGCCGCGGCTCGGCTGCAAGTTCGTCCAGTGGGATCGGCTCTATCCTCGGCATCGATCTCCATCCCCTGGTTGGTTCTCGGACGATTCACCCTCTGCCCTGCGAACTTATTAGAGTGATGCCCTCGTGTCCATCGACCCCTCCCAGATCCTGCTCACCGACCGGGTCGCCGTCGTGACCGGCGGCGGGTCGGGCATCGGCAGGGGCGTCGCGCGTGGTCTGGCCGCCTTCGGTGCCTCGGTGGCCATCTGGGAGCGCGATCCGGAGAGTACGGCCGCCGCCGCCGAGGAGATCGGAGCGCTCGGCATCACCACCGATGTGCGCGAGCCGGTGCAGGTGGACGCCGCACTCACCCGGACCCTCGCCGAGCTCGGAAGTGTGAGCATCCTCGTCAACAACGCCGGCGGGGTCTTCTCCTCCCCCCTGCTCGAGACGTCGGAGAACGGCTGGGATGCGCTCTACCGGGCAAACCTCAAGCACGTCATCCTCTGCACCCAGCGGGTGGCCCGGGTCATGGTCGCAGAGGGAACAGGCGGCAGCATCATGAACGTGACCTCGATCGAAGGGGTCCGCGCTGCCCCCGGGTACGCCGCCTACGCGGCCGCCAAGGCCGGGGTCATCAATTTCACGAAGACCGCGGCGCTCGAGCTCGCACCCTACGGGATCCGGGTCAACGCCCTGGCCCCGGACATCACGATGACCGAGGGCCTCAAGGCGGTGGCACCCCCGGGTTCCGAGCAGACCTTCGGGTTGACGATTCCGATGGGCCGCCCGGGCGACGTCGACGAGATGGCCGGGGCGGCGGTCTTCCTCGCCGGTGCGCTCTCCAGCTACGTGACGGGGCAGACCCTCCACGTGGACGGGGGCACCCAGGCCGCGGGCGGCTGGTACCACCGCCCGGACACCGGGGACTACGTGCTCGGACCGTCCTGATCGACCGGTGACCGGGCCCGCTGCCGCGGAGCCGGCACGGCCTCAGTCGTCGCCCGGTCCTGGCGAGCCCACGTGGGCCGACATGCCACCATCGATGACGATCATCTGTCCGGTGATGTAGCGCGACTCCTCCGAAGCCAGAAAGACGACCAGGTTGGCGATGTCGTCCGGCTGCCCGAGCTCCGGCGTGAGCGTCTTTCGGCCCAGCCGATCCACGATCTCGTCGCTGAGGTGGGCACGCACGGCATCGGTGACGATGAGGCCGGGAACGATCGTGTTGACCCGGATCCCCTGTTTCCCGTGGCCGGCAGCCACATACATGGTCAGCGTGTTCACCCCCGCCTTGGAGACCCCGTAGGCGGTGCGGGTCCGGTCGCCGCTGAGCGAGGCTCCCGAGGACATGTTGATGATGGAGCCTCCCCCGTGGCGGACCATCTCGGGGATCGCGTGCTTGCAGGTCAGCATCTGACTGCGCAGGTTGACCGCGAGTGTCCGCTCCCACACCTCGACCGACAACTCGGTCACCCGCGTGTCGCGGTTCAGGAAGTCGGAATCGGTCAGCGCTGCATTGTTGTGGAGGACGTCCATCCGCCCGAATCGCGCGACCGTGACGCCCACCGCGGCGACCACCTCGGCCTCCTCGGAAAGATCGGCACGCACCCCGATGGCGGCTCCACCCGACGCCACGATCTCCTCGGCACCCCGTTCCGCACCGTCGCCGTCGATGTCGACGACCGCGACCGAGGCGCCCTCCCGGGACAGTGCCCGCGCAGTCGCCGCACCGATCCCCCCGGCACCACCGGTCACCATCGCCACCTTGCCGTCGACTCGTCCCACGCTCCCTCCACTCCTGTTCCGTGCCGTCGCGCTCGGGCTGTCCCCCAGCGAACCAACCGGTCCCAACCCTGTAGGGTGCGACACTACCGACAACGATGCCAGCGTCCCGGGCTGAGGGCCGAGACTCGGAGAGGACAACGACGATGAGCGATCTGCTCTTGGCCGACGAGCGCGAGGCCGTCGCCGTCGCCAGCCGCCACCTGGCCGGGACCGGCTTGGTGATCGGCACCGCCGGCAACATCTCCGCCCGGAGCGGAGACCTGGTCGCGGTCACCCCCACCGGCGCCGACCTGGGGACGGTGACCGCGGAGATGGTCACCGTCATCGAGCTCGACGGGACCGTGGTGGACGGGGACCTCGCCCCGACGTCCGAGGTCCCGCTGCACACCGGCATCTATGCGGCCACCAATGCCCTCGCCATCACCCATGCCCATGCAATGGCCTCAACGGCACTTTCCTGCTCCCATGACGAGCTCCCGCCGTTGCACTACAGCTGCCTCGGCCTCGGGGGCGCGCCCCGCACCGCGCCCTACGCGACCTTCGGCTCCGAGGAGCTCGCCCAGAACGTCATCGAGGCGCTCAAGGGGCGCAACGCGGCGATGATGCAGAACCACGGGTCGGTCGCTTACGGCAGCACCATGAAGGAGGCGATCGAACGGCTCGAGCTCCTCGAATGGCTGGCGGAGCTCTACTGGCGCGCCTCGTCCCTCGGCACCCCGCGGATCTTGACCGACAAGGACTTCGAGAACATCATCATGGCAGCCATGTCCGGAGGGTACGGCACCATCCGGAAGCTCGAGAAGGAGTAGCGCCGGAGGGGCCGCGGCGCCATGGCTGTCCTGGGTCTGGGCCTCGCCGCGCTCGGCCGTCCCGGGTACCTGACCGTCGGCCATGGCGAATCGCTCGGCCCCGACCGCTCGGTCGGGGCCCTCGAGCGGCGCTGCCGCGAGGTCTGCGACGCGGCGTGGTCGGGTGGGATCCGGTGGTTCGACGCCGCCCGGTCGTACGGGCGCGCCGAGCAGTTCCTGGCCGCCTGGCTGGCCTGGCGCGGCATCCGGCCCGAACAAGTGACCGTGTCGTCGAAGTGGGGGTACACCTACACGGCAGGATGGACGGTGGACGCAGCGGTCCCGGAGGTCAAGGACCACTCTGCCGCCGCACTCGAGCGCCAGTGGCCCGAGAGCGTCGCCCTCCTCGGACCGTGGTTGCGGCTCTACCAGGTCCACTCGGCCACCCTGGAGTCCGGCATCCTCGACTCGGTCGGTGTGCAGACAGCGCTCGCCCGGCTCGGCGTGCCCGTCGGGCTCACCCTCAGCGGCCCCGGGCAGGCGGAGACCCTCCGGCGCGCGCTCTCGATCCAGGTCGCGGGAGTGCCGCTCTTCTCGGCGGTCCAGGCCACCTGGAACCTGCTCGAGGTCTCGGCCGGTCCTGCCCTTGCGGAGGCCAAGCAGGCCGGCTGGACGGTCATCGTGAAGGAGGCGCTGGCCAACGGGCGCCTGGCCACCCCCGGACCGGTCACGGGACCGCTCGGGCCCCGTCCCGACGTCGTCGCCCTGGCCTCCGCCTTGGCCCAGCCCTGGGCCGACGTCGTGCTCTCCGGAGCTGCGACCGTGTCGCAGCTCCGCTCGAACCTGGAAGCGCTCGGCGAGGTCTCAGCGGTGGACGGTGACCGGCTCTCGGCCCTGGCCCTCGACCCGGGCATCTACTGGAGCGAGCGTGCCGCCATGCGCTGGACCTGAGTCCGGGGGTGCCGTCTGTCCGGGGTTGGGAGGACGGTAGAATGTGTCGAGCCGCGGGGTCCGTCGTAGCTGAGGTTTCCGCCAACCGATGTTCCGGACCCAGCGGCCCTTTTTCCGGAGCGGTCGGCGGGGCCGGCCTCCCAGGGAACCGGGCGTCGGCCCTCCCCCGCCGGCAGCGATGCGTGCCCCGAGTGGCTGCCCGACCACCCGGAGAGCATGCCCGAGCCGGCTCGGTGGCGGCGGAACCGGAACCGACCCGGGACACACGGGACTTGTCGGCACGGACGGCTCACAACCGAAGGCGGTCGCGAGCCTGGCGGGCCCGAGGTCCACGCATTCGACGACTTCACCCCGCTCGCTTCGCCTCCCTGGTCTCCCGTTGGCTACTACCTCTCGCCTGTGTGTCCGCGCGCGGATTCCAGAGCGCGTGGACGGCCATGAATTCATCTTCTGTTCATCAACGAGAGCAGGCCGGAGCATTGCACGCCGAGTCGAATCGTTAGAGACTGAAGCGGTAGTGCGGTGCGCCTGACCTGTGCAGATGCGATGAAGCACTCGGCGAAGAGGAGATGCGATGCAGGAACGTAGCGCGGCTGAAGTCGTCCGCCTTGCCGTAGACGAAGGGATCGAGATGGTCGACCTGAGGTTCTGCGACCTCCCCGGTCTGATGCAGCATTTTTCGATGCCGGTCCACGAACTCACCGAGGACGCGTTCGACGACGGGTACGGGTTCGACGGCTCGTCGATCCGCGGGTTCCAGGCGATCCAGGAGTCGGACATGATCCTGCTCCCGGATCCCTCGACTGCCGTCGTCGACGAGTTCCGGCAGCACAAGACGCTCAACCTCAACTGCTTCGTCCACGATCCGGTCACCGGCGAGAGCTACAGCAGGGATCCCCGCTATGTCGCCCTGAAGGCCGAACGCCACCTCAAGTCCACCGGGATCGCCGACACCGCCTACTTCGGACCCGAGGCGGAATTCTTCATCTTCGACGACGTTCGGTTCTCGCAGGACCAACATTCGGCGTTCTACCAGGTGGACTCCGTCGAGGGCATCTGGAACTCGGACCGCGACGAAGGTCCGAACCTCGGCCACAAGCCGCGATACAAGGAGGGATATTTCCCGGTCCCCCCGATGGACCATTTCCAGGACCTGCGGTCGGAGATGTGCCTGGCCATGGAGCGACACGGGATCGAGATCGAGGTGCAGCACCACGAGGTCGGCACGGCCGGCCAGGCCGAGATCGACATGCGGTTCGACACCCTGCTCACGATGGCGGACAAGCTGATGCTCTACAAGTACGTGGTCAAGAGCGTGGCGCACAATGCCGGCTGCACCGCGACCTTCATGCCGAAGCCGCTGTTCCAGGACAACGGCTCCGGTATGCACGTGCACCAGTCGCTCTGGAACGGCGCAGAGCCGCTCTTCTACGCGGACACCGGCTACGGCGGGCTGTCCGACATCGGCCGCTGGTACGTCGGCGGACTGCTGGCCCACGCCCGGGCCGTGCTCGCCTTCGCAGCGCCGACCACCAATTCCTACCGTCGACTGGTCCCCGGCTACGAGGCCCCGGTCAACCTGGTCTACTCGCAGCGGAACCGCTCGGCGGCGTGTCGGATCCCCCTCTACTCCAAGAGCCCGAAGGCCAAGCGCATCGAATTCCGTTGCCCTGATCCCTCCTGCAATCCGTACCTCGCCTTCTCCGCGATGCTGATGGCCGGGCTCGACGGGGTGCGGAAGCAGACAGAACCTCCGGCACCCGTCGAGGAAGACCTCTTCGAGCTGCCTCCGGAGGAGCTGGCGAAAGTCGGTCAGGTCCCCGCGTCCCTCGAGGAAGCGCTCGGGGCGCTCGAGGACGATCACGAGTTCCTCCTCGAGGGGGGGGTCTTCACCGACGACCTCATCGAGACGTGGATCGACTACAAGCGCGAGCGCGAGATCGACCCGGTGCGCCTCCGCCCCCATCCGTGGGAGTTCATGCTCTACTACGACATCTGACGACCGCGCCACCGTCCGGCGATCGGCAGAGAGAAACGCCTGAACACCGAGGACAGGCTGCCGGGCGAGCTCGTCCCACTCCCGCTCGCTCTAGATTGGACGCCGTGGGCGTCCCCCCTCCGAGCCCCGGATCAGCCAACCTCGAGCCTCCCGACGCGGCCGAAGTGGAGATCCTCACCCGGGGCATCGAGTCAGCCGCCTCGCCCCAGGGCGGATTGACCGACATGCAGCGGCTGCTCCTCGGCGCCATCTCCACCGCCATGACCGGCCACCCCGCCAAGCCGGACGCACCCGGGATCCAACCCGATGCGTTCGCTGCAGCGCTCGCGGCTCGGACGACCGAGTTCCGCTCCCGAATCGTGCAATTGATGGTGCTGCTCGGCCTGGTCCTGCGGCCCCTGCCGACCGGGGTGGCGGAGCGCATCGGGCTGTTCGCAGCCGAACTCGGCGTCGAGGAGGGCATGCTCGAGGTGACGATGGAATTCGCCCAGGGAAGCCTCGGGCTTGCCTCCATCGACTTCGAGCGCAACGGCTACACCTCCACCTGGAGCAACGACGATGCCGTCGCCTTGCACACCTCTTCGGCACTCGCCTCGGCGTGGGACAGCGCGGTTGCCGATCCGACCCTGGCTGCAGGATGGGACGAGCTCGAGGAGCTCCCACCCGGCACGCTCGGTCGGCGGGTGACCGAGTTCTATCGAGCTCGCGGGTTCGTCTATCCCGGGAGGCCGGGCTCCGCCCCGCCCCTACTCGCCCAGCACGACTGGGTCCACCTGCTCGCCGACTACGGGACGACGGTCGAGTCCGAGCTCGAAGTCTTCGCCTTCATCGCCCGGGCCAACGACGACCCGAGAGCCTTCTCACTGTTGGCCATGGTCGTCTCCCTGTTCGAGACCGGCTACCTGCGCACCGGCGCCGGACTGTTCGAGTACTCACCCGGGCACCTCTCAGAACAGGGCATGGCCACCCGGGTGGCCGACGCCATGCGCCGCGGCGCACTCTGCAAGGGCAGCATCGACTTCCTGCGACAGGACTGGTTCGAGCTGGCCCACCTCGTCATCGCCGACGCCCGCGAACACTTCGGCGTCCCCCCGAAGTCCCGCGACGCGATCGCTGCTGGATCGGTGGGCCCGTGGGAGCCGGGGGGCATCAGCGCGTTCCAGGTCCGATCCGGAGTGGATCGCGCCCAGCGACTGGGCCGACCATACGTCTCGTACGGCGCACAGGTCCCCTAGGCACGTGCGGTCAGCGACCGTACGCATGCCGTGCAACGTGCACAAGGTTGCGAGGCCTACGCGAGCCGTTCCACGGTGTCGGCGACGATCCCGGTGAGCAGCACCGTCTTGAGCCCGAACCGACCTGCCAGCCGCGGCAGGGCGAGCGATCCGGTGATGGCCATGACGACCTGGGGGAGGAAGAGCAGGCCGTAGCGGCTCTTGGAGAGGTCGTACCCGGTCGAGGCGGTCAGGATGGTGGCCGCAGCCGGAAAGGCCACCGGGCTCAGGCCCTGGAACAGCCCGACCGAGTACACGGTGATGATCTCGAACCGGCGTACCCTGCCCGCCCTGACCGGTGACGCAGGGTCGGTACCGTCAGTGCTCGGCCCGTTGCCGTCCGTCCGGTCGCCGTGGTCGCTCACCGTCGCCCTTCAGCGTATGAGGACTCCTCGCTGTCTTGCGGCGCACCAGGGCCGGGTCCGCCTCTCCACCGGAGCCCGCCGAACCCCCCTCCAACGACCCGGTCGACGCCGTCGACACCCGCCGACGGGACACCGGGCCGGTCCGTCACCGGGTCCGGGCCTTTGCGCGCGTGGCCGGTGCCGGCGCGACCCGCCCCCTTCCGAAGGCGTCGATGCGACCCCAGCGCCCGGGGATGTCGAGCAACTGCATCTGGCCGAGACTGGCGGGAATGGCCGGATCGACGATCAGGTGGTCGCCCAACGGTTCGAGCCCGAGCATGGTGCGCAGCAGCAGCAGTGGAGCGGCCGTCGACCACGCCTGGGGACTGCAGGCGGTCGGATACTGGACGGGGTACATGGTCATCGACCGGGGATAGCCGCCGAATGCCTCGGGCAGGCGCCCGTCGAAGAATTTGGCTGCGTCCAGGATGCCCTCGGCGATGTGCGCCGCTTCGTCCTTGAAGCCGTAGCGTCGCAGCCCCCAGGCGATGAACGAATTGTCGAACGGCCAGATGGTCCCCACGTGGTACCCGATGGGATTGAACCGCCCGTCGCCTTCTGCCATCGTGCGCACCCCCCAGCCCGAGAAGAGACGGTCTCCCATGAGGTTGTCCACCACACGACGGGCCTTCGACTTGTCGACGATGCCGCTCCAGAGAAGATGCCCGTTGTTCGACGTCAGTGCATCGACCTGACGGCCATCGGTGTCGAGGGCGATGGCGAAATACCCGCCGTCGGCGACCCAGAAGTCACGGTTGAACCGGCGCTTGAGCTCCGCCGCTTCATCCTCGAGCCGGTCTGCGAAGCCCTCGTCGTGCCACACGTGTCGGGCGAGGCGGGCCCCCCGCACCTTGGCGTCGTAGGCGTACCCTTGGAGCTCGCAGGTGGCCCGCGGGAAGCCTGGGAGGGTCCCGTCCCGGTAGGAGATCGAGTCCCAGGAGTCCTTCCAGCACTGGTTCTCGAGCCCGGTCTTCTCGTTCCGCCTCTGATAGGAGATGTAGCCGTTGCCCTGGAGGTCGGCGTACTCGTCGATCCAACGCAGCGCCGCCCGCGCCTCGTATTCGAGATCACGGACCAACCTGGTGTCCCCGGTCCACCGCTCGTACTCGTCGAGCAACACCACATAGAGGGGGGTTGCGTCGGCACAGCCGTAGTAGGGCGAGTGCGGCCGCTCCTCGAAGGCGGTCAGCTCGCCGAAGCGCATCTCGTGCAGGATGCGGCCGGGGTCCTCGTCGCGGAAATCGTCGACACGGGTACCCTGCCGTTCGCCCAGAATGCGCAGGGTCGTGGCGGCCAGCTCCGGGGTGAAGGCGATCGACTGCAGGCTGGTGAAGATGCTGTCCCGCCCGAAGATCGTCATGAACCACGGCAGCCCTGCCGCAGGCAACGCATGGTTGGTCATGGTCCTGGGCGCGAAGCGCAGCGCAGCAAGGTCGACCAGACTGCGGTGGTAGGTGGCCCGCAGCGCGTCGTCGTCGCACTCGAGCTGGGGCGCCTTGGCCAGCCACTTGTCGAGGCCGCGGGCCATCTTGTTCGACGGCGTCGACGCAGAACCCCTGCCGGATCTGCTTCCCGAGAGGTTGAATCCCGGAGCGACGGCGGCCACGGTCAGCTCGGTCTCCCAGCTGCCATGCGGGCCGACGGTGACGTCGAAGGTGAAGCCGTGCTCGTCGAACGCGGCCGGGACCGAGGACGAGATCCAGGTGTCGCGCTCGTAGGTCTCGCGCCGGTAGGCGAGCACGAGCATCCCCTTCTCGACCCGGGCCTCGTAGGTGCCCTTCTTGGTCAGCGCGTCCTTGACCTCGAAGAGATCGGCGAAATCGCTCGCTGCCTCGATCCGCAGGGAGAGGGTGACCGCCTCCCGTTGGTGGTTGAAGATCTGGATCGACTCGACGAACCCGTTCGCGACGCTCCGCCGGCGGATGATCGAGAGGTCGGAGTCGACGTAGACCGTCCCCGTCCCGGGGACCAGGAAGAAACGGGTCTCGAAGTACTGCAGATCGTCGGTCGAGAGGGCGTTGAGGCGCTCCCCGTCGACCGTCAACACCCACTTGGAGAGGAAGCGGGTGTCGAAGGAGAACAGGCCCGTCGGATCGGTCAAAGACGACTCGATGTCCCCGTTGCGGTCGCTCACCACGAAGGTGTTGCCCTCGAGAATCTGGACGAGCGGCTCGCTCATCGGCGCGGCCTGTTCATCTCGGCAGCGGATATCGGGCGGGGCACCGACTGTCCGGGAGGGCCGGGGAAGAGGCGTTGGAACGTCATCAGGAGGTGCAGATCACCGTCGGCCACAAGTGCCCCCCGCAGCTGTGCCGCCATGGCGTTCTCGGTGCCTTCGGCGATCCGATCGAACAACGCGCGGTCAGCCTTCACGACGACGTCGGCACCTCCTCCGCGGTGCCCGACGGTGATGTTGCCGTCAGCGATGGTGACGTACCAGCGTTCGAGCTCCGTGTTCGAGCTCAGGTCGAAACGCAGCACCCCCGACTCGCCTTTCAGGATCGGCTCGTCCCCTTGGGCATGCAGCGACTCGAAGAACACAGAGGCCGCGCCGTCAGCGGGCCCCGATCGCATCGGGCGGGAAGTGGCCTTGGGCTTGGACTCGGACTTGGGAGCGGTCGCCATGGTCAACCCTCAGCCAGATACTCGCCGGGGCCGTGTTCGACCGTGCGGTCCGGTGGTCACAGCCCCGGGCTGCTGTGCATGATCCCGCCGTCCGCGAAGATCGTGGTGGCGGTCAGATAGGTGGCCCCGGGGCCGGCCAGGAACACCACCATGCTGGCGATCTCCCCCGGTTCAGCCAACCGGCCCAGCGGGATGGCCTTGTCCAGCGTGGCCAGTGCCTTCGGGTCGGCGATGGTGGACTGATTGATCGGCGTGTCAACCGCTCCGGGTCCGACCCCGACCACCAGGATGTTGTGCGGTGCGAGCTCCACCCCTGCAGTACGGGTGAGCATCCGCATACCTCCCTTGGACAGGCAGTAGGCGGTATTGCCGGGCATCGGCCAGTCCTCGTGGACCGAGGTCATGTTGATGATGCGCCCCCCGTCACCCTGGGCGATCATCTGCTTGGCCGCCAACTGGGTCCCGAAGAAGGCGCTCTTCAAGTTGATGGCCAGCACCCGCTCGTACTGCTCTTCGGTGGTATCGAGCACGGAGGTGCGGGTCTCGATGCCGGCGTTGTTGACCATGATGTCCAGCCGCCCGAAGGTGTCCACCGCGGTACCGATGAGGGTCTCGAGATCACCGATCTTGCTGACGTCCGCCTCGACCGCGGTCACCTCGTCTCCGAGGTCGCGCACCTGCTGTTCGAGCGCCTCTGTCGCTTCTGGGTCGGCCACATAGTCGATGACGATCGACGCGCCCTCTGCGGCGAGAGCGAGCACGACTGCCTTGCCGATCCCGGTGTTGCCCCCCGTCACGATGGCCACCTTGCCGTGCAGTGTCACGTGGGTACCTCTCCGCTCCAGCGCGCTCGGTCGGACATCGGATTCGGCCTCATCCTAGGCACAGTCCGTTGCCCTCCGCTGTAGCGGAGTCGGCCCGCCGCCCGAGCCGCGAGCGCCTAAACCTGCTTGACGGGGAGGCCGACGGCCGATCTGTGGAGTACCGTCGCTGGTGGATCGTTTCGCGCCATGACTGATTCCGAGCTCTCGCCAGAACAACACCCTGACACCGCGAGCGAGGGCGAGGCGGCGAGCCGGCCCCGCGGGCTCGCCCTCGTGGTCCGGAAAGCGGACCGATTCCAGCAAGACCACGGTGTGGTCGGCTTCCCATTCGCCGTCATCCAGAAATTCGGCAACGACCAGGCGGGCGCAAAGGCGGCGCTCATTGCCTACTACGGGCTGTTCGCGCTCTTCCCCCTGTTGTTGCTCTTCACGACCTTCCTCGGCTACGCCCTGCACAACAACGAGAAGCTGCGGAACGACCTCGTCGACAGCGCCCTCGGGGCCTTTCCGATCATCGGTCCTCAGCTTCGGTCTCAGACGCACGGCCTGACCGGAAGCGCCTTTGCGATCACGATCGGCAGCATCCTGCTCCTCTATGGTGCGGTCGGCCTCGGACTGGCAACGCAGAGCGCCATGAATCATGTGTGGAACATCCCCTACGTCCGCTGGCCGCCCTTCTTCTTGAGATATCTCCGGGCCGTGGCCATCCTGGCGTTGTTGGCTCTTTCCACAGTCGGATCGACGGTCCTCACCGGGTTCGCCACCCTGGTCTCCCACGGATGGTCGACCCACGTCCTGCTGTTGGTTGGATCCCTCGCAGTCAACTTCGTGCTCATCGTCGTCGCCCTCAAGGTGATGACCGCGGTGCCACTGACCATGCGGGATCTCGCACTGGGCGCCGCGTTGGCCACAGTGTTCTGGCAAGTCCTGCAGCTCATCGGGAGCTGGTACGTCGGGCGCGAGCTGCACCACAGCAGCGACACCTACGGCTTCTTCGGCATCGTGATCGTGCTCCTCACCTGGATCTACCTGGGAGCGCAGCTGTTCCTCCTCGCCGCAGAGATCAACGTCGTCCAGCGCTACCGATTGTGGCCGCGGTCGATCACCCAACCGCCGCTGACCGCTGCGGACAAGGAGGTCTTCGAGCGACTCGCTCGCATGGAGCTCCGGCGCCCCGAGGTCCAGGTCGACGTCGGCTTCACGCCCGAGGCGGATCTCGATCCGCTGGCGCCGACCTCGGAACCGACCGACCTCGATGCGCACGAATGGCGGGCCGAGCGCCAGGCCAGCACTCCCCCGCTCAATCCACCCAGCTGACCCGACCGGTCGAACCGTCCTTGGCTCATGGCGGTGGTGCACTTCGCACAGCGCGACAGTCGGAGGTGGGCCCGGTTCGACAACGCAGCGCTTTCGCGTCTCTCGATGAGCCACTACGATTTCGCGCCATGCCCGAGGACGCGAGCGCTTGGGTAGAGCGCGACCGGGCACATGTGTGGCACGGATTCACCCAGATGGCGACCTTTGCGAGCAACCGTCCGATCATGGTGGAGCGAGCCGAAGGCAGGGAGCTCATCGACGTCGACGGGACCCGCTATCTCGACGCCATCTCGAGTCTGTGGGTGACCACCCTTGGCCACCGGGTCCCCGAACTGGACGCCGCTCTGCGCGACCAGCTCGACCGGGTCGCTCATACGACGATGTTGGGCAACGGCAACACCGCGGTGGTCGAGTTGGCCGAAGCGCTTGCCGTGGTGGTACCGGTCGACGACGCCCGGTTCCTCTTCGCGTCAGACGGCGCTGCCGCGGTCGAGCAAGCCCTCAAGATCGCCTTCCAGTTCTGGTGGAATCAAGGAGACTCCGGGCGGACCAGATACCTGGTCCTCGGCGACGCCTATCACGGTGACACGATCGGTGCGCTCTCGGTGGGTGCCGGAGGGTTCGGCACGGACCTCTTCGATCCCCTGCGCTTCCCCGGCGTGATACGCACGCCCGGCTATCGGTCAGCCGATTGGCGCAAGGTGGCTGAGAGCGTCCTGGCGGCCCACGCCAATGAGCTTGCCGCGGTCGTCATCGAGCCGTTGGTGCAGGGCGCAGCAGGTATGTACGTGGCCGAAACGGAGGATGTCCGGGAGTTCGGCCGGGCCTGCCAGGAGGCGGGTGTCCTGCTGATCTGCGACGAGGTCGCCACCGGCTTCGGACGAACGGGAACGCTGTTCGCATCGGAGCAGTGCGAGCTGCGTCCCGACCTCCTGTGCCTGGGTAAGGGTCTCAGCGCCGGGTATCTACCGATGAGCGCAACCACCGCGTCGGGTCGGGTCGCGGATGCGTTCCTCGGCGAGGACTTGGGAGAGACGACCCTCTACCACGGTCACAGCTTCGGCGGAAATGCCTTGGCGGCGGCAGTCGCCCGACGCCACCTCGAGCTGTTGACCGAGTGGCGTGTCCTCGAGAACGTGAGGGCTCGGTCCGAGCAGCTACGGGAGCGGCTCACGGACATCTCTCGTCACCCGGCAGTCGCCGATGTTCGGTTGTGTGGGCTCATGGCCGGCATCGAACTGGCATCCCCTGGGACGGACCGACGACTGGGGCGCACCGTCTGCGCAGCTGCAGTCGATGCGGGCGTGTTGCTACGGCCGCTGGGGAATGTCGTCGTCGTCATGCCGATGCTCACCACGACTGCGAACGAGATGGATCGCATCGCTGATGTACTCGAAGCATCACTGGACACCGTCTGCCGGTGATGTGGGATCGGTGGGTTGCCGAGCAGCAGGCGGAGATTCGGGGGGCGGGACGCTGGCGCGAGCTGCGATCCCTGGACGGCGGCGGTCCGGAGCACCTCCTCACGGACGGTCGCCGCGTGGTGTCCTTCGCATCCAACGACTACCTCGGCCTCTCCCAACACAGGGCCGTCGTGGCGGCCGCCAAGGAGGCCCTGACACGCTGGGGTGCCGGGGCCGGTGCCTCGCGCCTCATCGTCGGCTGCCGACCCGTTCACGCCGAATTGGAAGGGGCCCTCGCTCGCTGGCGGGGAACGGAAGCGGCATTGGTCGTTCCCACCGGTTACCAGGCCAACATCGCCGCTCTCACCACCTTCGGCGCTGGTGCCCGGATCGTCTCCGATGAGCTCAATCACGCCTCGATCATCGATGCAGCACGCCTTGCCCACGCGGAGACCACGGTGTATCGCCATGGCGATGTCGATCATGCCCGTGAGTTGGTTCGTACTGCACCCGGTCGGGTCGTCGTTGTGTCCGACTCCGTCTTCTCGATGGATGGAGATGTCGCCCCGGTACACTCCCTCTCCGAACTCTGCGGTACGTACGGTGCGTTGCTCATCCTGGACGACGCTCACCTGGTCTTCGACATCGAGGCACCTGATCCCGGCGTTGCCTGCCTTCGCGTCGGCACGCTCTCGAAGGCCCTCGGCTCGCAAGGGGGATATCTGGCAGGTCCGCGATCATGGATGGATCTCCTGGTCAATCGGGCCAGATCATTCATCTTCACGACAGCTCTGGCGCCCGCCTCAGCGGCGGCCGCCCTCGTTGCCGTGGGCGTCTGCCGTTCGCGGGAAGGTGACGAGCTGCGGGACAGGTTGCGCCAGAACATCTGCGCCATTCGGCCGGGACACCCGTCGCCGATCGTCCCGGTCGTCCTGGGGGACGAGGCGAGTGCGATCGATGCAGCCGAGCGTCTCCTGGAATCAGGACTGCTCGTCCCCGCGATACGACCACCGACTGTTCCACCTGGTACTTCACGATTGCGAGTCACACTCTCAGCCGCGCATACCGATGCCGACATTCGCCGACTGGCAGACGTCCTGGCCCACCTCGGACGATGAGGCGGTGCTGAGGCCGCCCTGCGACCAGGACTGACCGCCTGACCGCGGATCGCCTTCCGATTCCGGTGCGATCGAGGAACGTCCGGGCGCCCCGACTATCTGGTCCTGGGCGCCGTCTATCATGGTGTCACGATCGGATTCGGGTCCGATTGCCAGCAAGGAGCCAATGGACATGCCCTCACGTAAGCTCGACTTCCCGGTCTTCGACGCCGACAACCACATGTACGAGCGGCCCGAGGCGTTCACCAAGTACCTGCCCGCCGAATACTCCGGCCTCATCAAGTACGTGCAGGTCGACGGCCGGACGAAGATCGCCGTCAACAACGTGATCAGCGACTACATCCCCAATCCGACATTCGAGCGGGTGGCCGCTCCCGGTGCCCAGGAGGAGTACTTCAGGAGCGGAAACCCCGAGGGAAAGTCCCGCCGGGAGATCCTCGGGAGAGCCATTGACGCCCTGCCCGGCTTCTCCGACCCCGAACCCCGCCTCGAGCTCATGGACGAGTTGGGCCTGGACCGCGCACTCATGTGGCCGACCCTTGCAAGCCTGCTCGAGGAGCGCATCCGGAGCAATCCGCCTGCCGTCCATGCAGTGGTGCATGCCCTCAACGAATGGATGCACGAACACTGGACCTTCAACTACGAGAACCGGATGTTCCCCACCCCGGTCATCCACTTGGGCATCGTCGACCGGGCAGTCGAGGAGTTGGATTGGGTGATGGAGCGAGGTGCGCGCATCGTCCTCATCCGCCCCGCACCGGCGTGGGGATTCATGGGCCCACGATCGCCGGCCCTGCCGGAGTTCGATCCGTTCTGGAAGCGCGTGGCCGAGGCCGACATCCTGGTCGGGATGCACGCCTCGGACAGTGGCTACCAGCGGTACACCAACGAGTGGGAGGGCGTCCAGGACGGCGAGATGACGCCGTTCAAGGGCGGATCTGGCTTCCAGGCCATCACCGGCCATCAGGGCCGGCCGATCATCGACACCGTGGCTTCGCTCGTGGGACACGGCCTCTGCTCGCGCTTCCCGACCCTCAAGTTCACTCCGGTGGAGAACGGGAGCAATTGGGTCCGTCCCCTGCTCGCCGACATGGCGCACGCCTGGGTCCATGCCCCCAGCAGCTTCGACGAGAACCCGGTGGACGTGTTCAAGAGGAACATCTACGTCCACCCGTTCCACGAGGAGGACCCGAAGGGACTGATCGGCCTGCTCGGAGCCGACCGGGTGCTCTTCGGTTCCGACTACCCACATCCCGAAGGGATGTCCGATCCGATCACGTTCGTCGATGATCTCGAAGGACTGCCCGACGTGGACATCAAGAAGGTCATGGGAGGCAACCTCAACCGCCTCATGGGATTCGACGAGGCCGCCTGACCGTCACCGAGTACCATCGGGCTCCGGTGAGCACGGATTCCGCCCGCCACCCGGGCATGCGGTGACGTGTTCTACAGGGGCCACGTCCTCGAGAGACGTGTGATCCAGACCGGGGGAACGGTAGTGGGAACCAGGAGTCGGGCCGCGGTCGCCATCGTCGTGATCGTTGCGGTGATCGCGGCCATCGTGGGGGTCGTCCTGTCCTCGACCGGGACGGCCGGTGGCACCAAACATCCGGACCTGCGAGGCAGTGGCTCGGTCGACGAGGCCTGGCTGACTGCGGCCGGCCCGGGTGACCACATCACGCTCCTGGAACACGGGTCGGCGGTGTCCGAGGCTGGCAGCTCCTCCACAGCCGACGCCCTCGGATCGCTGATCGTCCGCAACCTCTCGCCGGGAGCGGACTATCAGTGGAACGATGAGACCACGGGCCAGACCACCCCCCCGTTCTCCGTGCTGGCGCCGGGCCACGACCCGGCCGTCGACTCCCCTCTCTACACGGGCCAACCCATGCACCAGGGGTTGAACTACATCGCCATGAGGGACGGCATTGAGCTGGCCGCCACCGTTCGCTACCCCTACGGTGAGACCTGTTCGGCGTCGAGCCCGTGTCCGACGGTCATCGAGTACTCCGGGTACAACGTCGCCGGACCCACCGACCCCATCCCGACCTTCCTCTCCGAAGCCCTCCATACCAACTGCACGGACTGTGGCGATCCGCATCTGCTGCCTGATACCGCAACAGCCGTGGGATCGGTCCTGGCCCGGGTGTCCGGATTCGCCACCGTGAGCCTTCAGATGCGGGGCACCGGCTGTTCGGGCGGAGCCTTCGATCTCCTCGGCTACCCGTCGGACTACGACGCCTACGATGCCGTCGAGATCGTGGCCCACCAGGCCTGGGTGGCCCACCACGCGGTCGGCATGGTCGGCATCAGCTACTCAGGGCTCTCCCAGTTGCCCGCGGCGGGCACCGACCCTCCCGGTCTCGCTGCCATCACACCGATGAGCCCGACCGACGATCTCTTCTCGACCGGATACCCCGGAGGGATCTACAACGACGGTTTCGCCGCCAGCTGGATCAATGCCCGTATCGACGATGCCAAGCCGGCCGCCTTCTACGGCGACGGTCGCCTGGTGAGGAGATCCACCACGCCGGTGGCCAACGTCGGCCAGCCCTGGACGTACTACGAGATCGACGCCGAGCTGGCAGCCAGCCGGAACGGAACGTCCACCTGCCTGGCCGATCAGGCCCTCCACAACCAGTCGGAGGGCCTCGTCCACCTGGTCGGGCCCCAGATGGTCGCCCCGGGCGTCGGGCCGGGGCGCTCGGCCTCCCTCTTCGATCGCCGATCCATGACCGTGTGGGCCAGCCACGTCACCGTGCCGGTCTTTCTCTCCGGCGCACTCCAGGATGAGCAGACCGGCCCGCAGTGGCCGGCGTTGATCGATGCCATCCCAACCACCACACCGCTCTTCGCCAACATGGTCAACGGTGGGCACATCGATTCGACCGACCCCCAGACCATGAGCCGCTGGCTGGAGTTCCTCGACATCTACGTGGCCCGCAAGGTCCCGACTGAACCGGGCGTCCTGGCCGCAGAGTTCCTCGACAAGTTCACCGCATTCGCTTCCGGCATCTCGAGCCAGGCACCACTTCCGGCGATCCGGTTCACCCAGGCGCCGAACGTCGCCACAGCGCAGACGGAGTTCGCCACCCAGACGCCTCTGGTACGTGCACTCTTCGACAACGGTGCCGGGGCAGCCGGCCCGGGGGCCATCGAGTCCACCTATTCGGCGGACTTCTCCAGCTGGCCCCCGGCAGGTACCACCGAAACACTCCACTTCGGTGACAACGGCGCTCTCGGTGTCGCCGCCCCGGCGGTGACGTCCGGCACGACGTTCACCCTGGATCCGGGAGCGCGGCCGTTGACCAGCCTGCCACCCAACGGGAACGCGTGGGCGGCCGCCCCCGACTGGGACTGGACGCCCGTGCCCGCCGGCGACGGGATCGCCTTTCAGACCGCACCGTTCACAAGCGCCACCACCATCGCAGGCCCGGCAACACTCGACCTGTGGGTGAAGGCATCGACACCGGTCGAGGACTTCCAAGCCACGATTACCGAGGTCCGGCCGTCATCGCACGAGGAGGAGTACGTCACCTCTGGCTTCTTGCGAAGTTCGAACCAGATCGATGCGCTCTCGACGTCGTTGTTCACCAAACCCACCTATACGGCTGGCGACGCCAAGAGGCTGTCGTCCAACACCTACTCCTTGGTGAAGGTCCCGATCGATCCGATCGTCCACACCTTCCGGCCAGGTACGGAGATGCGACTGGTCATCTCCGCTCCGGGTGGTGACCGGCCCGTCTGGGAGTTCGCCACCTTGGACCATGGCCAGCACAGCACAGTGGGCATCGGTGGCCAGGCTGATTCAGCGCTCGTGGTCGACGTCGTGAGCGGGGTGCCGGCCACCTCGACGTTGCCGGCGTGTCCCTCCCTGCGTGGGGAACCGTGCCGTGCCTATCAGGCCGAAGGCAACCAAGCAGGACCGACCGGTTGATATCTTCGTGGTTGACAGAGGAGGAGGTGGCTCAATGAGCGAGCAGACAGCGAAGGCGATCCTCGCCGGAGGGTGCTTCTGGGGCATGCAGGACCTCATCAGGAGGCGTCCGGGCGTCATTTCGACGCGGGTCGGGTACACCGGCGGTGATGTCGCCGACGCAACCTACGGCAATCACCGAGGCCACGCCGAGGCGATCGAGATCACCTTCGATCCGGAGCAGACCTCCTACCGAGAGCTGCTCGAGTTCTTCTTTCAGGTGCACGACCCGACGACGCTGAACCGCCAGGGGAACGACACCGGTACGAGCTACCGGTCGGCAATCTTCACCCTCGACGACGATCAGCGACGCGTGGCGGAAGACACGATCGCCGACGTCGAGGCGTCTGGCCTCTGGCCCGGCAAGGTGGTGACCGAGGTGACGCCGGCCGGGCCGTTCTGGGAGGCTGAGCCTGAACACCAGGACTACCTGGAGCACTACCCGAACGGGTACACCTGCCACTTCCCCCGCCCCGACTGGGTGCTGCCCCACCGGAGCGACGTCGTCACCCAGTGAAGCAGGGCCGCACCCTGAGCTTCGGTCGCTCCGGCGGGCAGTGCAACGCCGTGCTCTCGAGAGCACGCACATGGATCACAGAAGGCGAGGTGTGACAATGCAGACGAACCGCGCCAAAGAGCTCCTTCGTACGGAGCGTCTTCGAGTAGAAGAGTTGATAGCGCATGTGGCCGCAGGTTCCGTGGACGACCGAACTGCGGCGAATCAGTCGGGCGACATGTTTGATCCGGCCCAACCTCTTACTGAGGAAGGCACCGATGAGGCGATCCTGGTTGGACTGCAGGAACGCCTGGTGGCCATTGATCGAGCAGAGGAGCGCATGGAGTCCGGTACCTATGGCTATTCGGTGCGCAGCGGTCAGCCGATCTCCGACGAGCGCCTTGAGGCTGATCCCACTGCAGAACTGACCATCGAAGAAGCTCGAGAGGCGACGTGATAGCCGGTACCTGACGTGTCTGAGCGCAATTGCCGGAGCCGAGCTGGTGCAAACGGAACCTCAGCCGCCATCGCCTGCGACGACTCCCGAGAGCGCAACCTCCTTCGCCCAGGGGTAGTCGGGCTTACCCGACGGGGACCGGGGAACCAGGTCGACGGCGAACACCTGGCGCGGCACCTTGTGGCCGGCCAGATGGAGCCGGCAATGCGCTTGGATCTCGTCGAGGTCCGGCACGGGTGCTCCCGGGACCGCCTGGAGTACCGCAACCACCCGTTCACCGAATCGAGCGTCCGGGACCCCCACCACGACGGCATCGGCAATCGTTGGGTGGGACTTCAGCACGGCTTCGACCTCCTCGGGGTACACCTTCTCGCCCCCGGTGTTGATGCACATGGAGCCGCGCCCGAGGAGCCGGATGGTGCCATCGGCGTCGATGGTGGCCATGTCACCGGGGAGCGCCCACCGGACTCCGTCCACGGTGACGAAGGTGCGAGCCGACTTCACAGCGTCACGGTAATACCCGACGGGCACCCGTCCCTTGGTGGCCAACCGTCCGACCGCACCCGATCCGGGGGTCACGGATCGGAGGTCGTCATCGAAGACCGTCGTCCGCTCGTCGGCGCTGAACCGGAGGGCGGGTGCCGCGCCCTGCCCCCGGACGGTGATCGAGAGAGCCTGGGCCGGTGACTCGGACGAACCGATGGCCTCGGTCAGCACCATGGCCGAAGGGAACCCGACGAAGAGCCGGTCCTTCACGTCGACGGACAGGATGCTCCCCCCCGACCCGAGCATGAGGACCGACGTGGCGTCGTGGCGCCCGGGGTCCGCATCGATCGCGTCGACAATCGGGCGGCCCATGGAGTCACCAACGATGGTCAGCATGGTGACCTGCTCCTGATCCACCACCTCGAGAACGGTTTCGGCTTCCATCGTGCGATTCGGGTGCAGGATGGCGCGACCACCGCTGAGCATCGCTCCCCACGCCGACCAATGCCCGCTCACGTGCATGAGCGGGCCGAGGGCGTAGGAGACGAAGATATCCGGCACCGGAACGCCCATCTCAGCCAGCGCCGCCAACCGCGGGTGTATGGGGGCGACCGCGTTGTCGCCGACATCCTCGGGCCGTTCCACGACGACTCCGGGCGTCATGGTGGCGAAGAAGATGTCCTCGTGTCGCCAGACGACCCCTTTGGGACTTCCCGTCGTCCCTCCGGTGTACGCGACGTAGACGTCATCGGAGGATCGGGGTCCGAAGCCGGCCGACGGGGAGTTGGCGGCGAGAAATGCCTCGTAGGCGAGGGCGTCGGGCAGTGCTGTCCCACCACCCGAACCATCATCGACCACGATCAGGTGGTCGAGGCGGGGCAGTCGGTCGAGAATCGGGCGCCACGACCGGCGCAAAGCTCGCCTCGACCACGAGCGCCCGAAGCTCGGCGTCGTCGAAGAGGTAGGCCAGCTCCTCGGTCACGTAGCGATAGTTGACATTGATGGGCACGGCGCGAACCTTGTACGTCGCCACCATCGTCTCGAGATACTCGGGGCGGCTGTACATGAGCACGCCGACATGGTCATGGGTACCCAGGCCCAGGCCTTCGAGTCCGTGGGCGAGACGGTTGGCCCGCTCGTCGAGCTGACGAAAGGTCAGTCTGGTGTCACGCCAGACCACGACCTCGCGATCGGGGACCCGAGCGGCGACGCACTCATAGAGATCTGCGAGATTGAACTCCATAGCCTCCCTCTCGTCCGGACCGGTGTCAGCGCACGAGATCCCGGAACGGCACATCCTTGTCGACCCGGACGTCATGGGGAAGCCCCAGCACCCGCTCGCCGATGATGTTGCGCTGCACCTCGTCGCTCCCGGCGGCGATCCGGAGCGACGGCGCACTCAGGAATTGTCGCTGCCAGTAACCCTTCTCCGGCGCGTCGGGACCGGACAGCATTCCCCGGGGGCCCTGGACCACCAGGGCCACCTCGGCCATCTCCCTCGCCAGCTGGGAGTAGAAGAGCTTGCTGACCGAGGACTCGGGGGTCGACATCCCCTTGCCCAGTGCGGTCTGGATCCGGAACCCGAGGTACCTCAGGATCTGGTCCTTGGCATAGCAGCTGGCCAGTCGCTGCCGGACGATCGGATCACTGGTGGCGCCGCACTCCCTCGCCAACTTCAAGACCTGGGGGAAGCTCGAGGTCCCACCGCTCAAGCTCCGCTCGTTGGCCAGGGTCGTCATGGTGGCCCGCCAGCCGCCGTTCACCTCGCCGACCACGTTCGCGGCCGGCACCCGGACATCGGTGAAGAACACCTCGTTGAAGGTCGCCCCACCGGTCATCTGGCGCAACGGGCGCACTTCGACACCGGGTGTGCGCATGTCGAGGATGAAGAAGCTGATGCCGCGGTGCTTGGGGAGGTCGGGGTCGGTGCGGGCCAGCAGGATCCCCATGTCGGCGTGGTGGGCACCCGAGCTCCACACCTTTTGCCCGTTGACCACCCACTCGTCCCCGTCGCGCTCGGCCCGGGTCGACAGGCTGGCGAGGTCCGAGCCTGCCCCCGGCTCGCTGAACAGCTGGCACCAGACCTCCTCTCCCCGGAGCATGGCCGGGAGGTAGCGGGCGCGCTGCTCGTCGCTGCCGTGACCGATCAACGTCGGACCGGCCATCCCGATGGCGACGGCGAAGAGGCCTGTGGTGACATCGAACTGAGCCTCCTCCTGACGGAAGATCATCGACTGGACGACATCGCCTCCCCGACCACCGAACTCGACCGGCCATGTGATCCCGGCCCAACCACCCTCGAACAGGCGACGCTGCCAGGCCTTGCCCTCGGTGACGAAGACGTCGTCGAAGTCATAGAAGGAGTGGGAGGACGAGAGCTGGCCGGCATCCTTCTTCTTCGCATGCTCCGCCAGCCAGCTCCGAACCTGCTGACGGAACGCAGCCTCCTCCGGTGTGTCGTCGAACTCCATCGATCCTCCCCTCGGTCAGCCGGCCACCGGTCGCCAGAACGGGAGGCCGACGTCATCGGCCGCCTTCAGGAGCACCACTTCGAGCTCCATGCCCACGTGGAGGGCCTCGACATCACAGTCCACGATGTTCGACATCATCCGGACACCCTCGTCGAGCTCGACGATCCCCACCGCGTAGGGCGAGAGCGCGGCGAACGCCTTCGAGCGGTTCTGTCGGATGATGGTGTAGGTGTGCAGTGTGCCCCGGCCCGAGGCATCCACCCACTCGGTCTCGCCGGCACAGGTCGCGCACAGCGATCGGGGGTAGAACTGGAATTGGCCGCAGCTCGTGCAACGCTGGATGACCAGGCGGCCTTCGGCTGCGCACTGCCAGTAATAACGGGAGGCGTGGTCCGGCTGGGGCAGCGCACGGAGGCTCAGCGTGCCGGCAAGCTCTTCGATGGTCATGAGCGGCCCTCCTTCCCGAGGACGACGGTGGCGATACAGGAAAGCCAACCACCCGAACCACAGGCCACCGCCACCTCGGCCCCGGGGACCTGCGCCTCGCCGCCTTCGCCACGTAGCTGGCGAACCGCTTCATTGATGAGGAAGATCCCCCGCATGCCCGGGTGACAGGCCGACAGCCCACCGCCGTCGGTATTGAGCGGTTGACGTCCCCCACGCCGGAGCACGCCGCTCTCGACGAACGGACCCCCCTCCCCCTTCTTGCAGAAGCCCATGTCCTCGAGCAGCATCAGGACGGTGATGGTGAAGCTGTCGTAGCACTGGATGGTGTCGACATCCTCGGGCCCGACCCCGGCCCGGCCGAAGGCCTCGGGACCGCACTGGGCGGCAGCCGTCGTCGTAAAATCAGGCATCTGACTGATCGTCCAGTGCGTTTGCGCTCCAGCTGCGCCGAGCACGTACACGGGCGGCTTCGCCAGATCTCGGGCCCGCTCCCGGGTCGTCATGATGAATGCACCTCCACCGTCGGAGATGACGCAGCACTCGAGTTTGTGCACCGGGTCGGCAATCATCCGCGACGACAGCACGTCGTCGACGGTGATCGGGTCCCTGTACTGAGCCGTGTGGGTTCAGTCCGGCGTACTCACGCACGCCCACAGCGATCTCCGCCAACTGCTCAGGCGTCGTCCCGAACTCGTACATGTGCCGGCGGGCCGCCATCGCATAGGCCCCGGCCAACACGTTGCCCCACGAGCACTCGAATTGGGATGGGCCACCCACCCGGGCCGAGGCGCCGGCGAACGTGCTCGTACCGAGCACCCGACCCATCCGCGACAGCATGTCCGAGCCGTAGGTGACGAGGACGACGTCACACATTCCCGCCTCGATGGCGGCCGCTGCGTGCTGGACATAGAACTCGAAGGTGGAGCCACCGACCGACGTCCCGTCGAGCCAGCGGTGGTTGATCCGGAGATACTCGGCCATGTTCGGCAGCATCGTCGTTGTGGTTCCCGAATCCGGTACCGGCGCACATGTACCCGTCGATATCGGATTTGGAAACGACCCGAGTCGGCCAGTGCGCGGCGAAGGGCCATGGCGTGGTGCTCCATGGCGTCGAGCTCAGGTGCGACGGGATAATCGCTCCAACCGATGCCGACGATCACCGGATCACGCGATCCCATGGGCACTCCTCTTCTCGTCGCCATTGTCTGGAGACGAACGGCTCGACCACCGACGGACGAGTGACTACCGTGGGACGAACAGCGCGACGACGGGGGACGCACGACATGGCGCAGGCTTCGGCACGACGACGGGAGGCCGCTCACCGGCATCCGCATCGTCGAGATCGCCGGCCTGGGTGCCGGACCGTTCTGCGCCATGATGCTGGCCGACATGGGCGCGGACGTCGTTCGGGTGGACCGCCCGACCGTCCCGGCTGATGGAGGGGTCCTCGGGCGCAATCGGCGCTCGATCGCCCTCGACCTGAAGACGGACTCGGGGCGATCGCTGCTGTTCGAGCTCATCCGCAGAGCAGATGGTCTGGTCGAGGCCTTCCGTCCCGGGGTCGCCGAGCGGCTGGGATTCGGGCCCGAACCCTGCCATGCCGAAAACCCACGCCTGGTCTTCGGGCGCGCAACCGGATGGGGACAGGAGGGACCCTGGCGGATGATGGCCGGCCATGACATCGACTACATCGCCCTCTCCGGTGTGCTCAGCATGATCGGCCCGAAGGGAGGAGCACCGGTGCCTCCCCTCAACCTGGTGGGCGACTTCGGCGGAGGCGGGCTGCTGCTCGCATTCGGCATGGTCTGTGCCTTGCTCGAGGCCCGGACCTCGGGCGTGGTTCAGGTGGTGGACGGAGCGATGGTCGACGGCAGCGCCCTGCTCGCCACCATGTTCTTCGAGATGAGCGCCCGCGACAGGTGGTCCGAAGAGCGCGGCACCAACGTGCTGGACGGAGGAGCCCCCTACTACGACACCAACGAGACCTCCGATGGGAAGTGGGTTGCGATCGGCGCCGTCGAACCCCAGTTCTGGGGATCCCTTGTCGAGTTGTTGGGGATCGACGCTACCGAGCTCCCGGACAAGGCCGACGCGACCAAGTGGAGCGCACTCCGCCAGCGGATCGCGGCTGCCATCGCCACGCGGACCCGAGACGAATGGGGCGAGCTGGCTGCCGGCACCGATACCTGCCTGGCCCCCGTCCTCACGCCTCGCGAAGTCCACGAGCACCCCCACCATCGCCAACGGGAGAGCTTCGTGATGGTCGGCGACACCTTGCAGCCCGCCCCGGCCCCGCGGTTCTCCCGCACCGTCCCCGCTCTGCCGACTGCCGCGCCCACGGTCGGGTCCGACGCCCGAACCGTGTTGGCGGACTGGGGTCTGACCGAGACGGAGACGGCCGCATACGAAGCGGTCGGCGCCTTCGGTGGCGGACGATGAACCATCGGTGCCGGCGTTGATCACGAGGCCCTCCGCACGCCGGGCTTCCGCACGATCACCGATCCGCTGACCCGGGCCTGACAGGCCAGACGGATGACCTTTCCCTCGTACCACGAACGTCCGGCAAACTGCCGCAACGCCGCCTCCTCCAGCCCGTTGGGTGGTTCGAGGTGCTCCGCCCCCTCCATCACCTCGAAGGTGCAGGTGTGGCACTCGGCCAGTCCGTGGCAGATCGTCGGCCAGAAGAGGCCCTGTCCCTCGGCCGCCGCCATGACGCTCTGGCCGTCGCCCACCTCGACGTCCACACCGCACGGCAAGACGTGGACCGTCACCATCGGCCGGCGATCGCGCGGCACGGAGCATCTCTGCTCGAGTCCACCGTCGCACGCACAAGTGGACCGTACCCGATCCGATCAGGAGCAGAGGTACTGGTCGATGACTTCGTGCATGTGGATGACATTTTGCTCTTGACGGGGATTCAACCGAAGTCCGGTACACCCTCTCGACTTCATACCCGCTTGTACGTGGGCCATGTTGGCGTAGTCCTGGTTGGTCACGAGGCCCCAGTCCTTCGCCGTCCAGTCCGGATAGAATTTGCGTTCGCACATCTCCCGCTGGTCAGCGGGCGACACCCACTCGAGCGTCCAGAGATCCTTGATCGTGCTGTCCGGGTCGAGCCCGTTCGGGCGAACCCGGAACAGCGTGGTGCTCCCGGGATAGATCGGGCCGACCACGTTGGGGAAGAAGTGGACGTCGTCGGAGCTCAGGAGCTGCTCGTCGGTGAGGTCTTCGACGTTGCCCTTGCCCCGCAGCATCTTCACCCGAAGGTCGTTGTAGACGTCCATCGCGGTCATTCCCTCGGGGAGGGGCTTGTTCTTGAGCTCCTCGACCTGTCGGCGCTCCTCCTTCATGAACAGACCGCCCAGCTCGTCGATCATGACCGCAAGGAGCTCGCGTTCGTCGTAGTCGCCCGGCTTCAGGCCGAGCCGCGGGCTGGGGCGTATCTCGTGCTTCACCTCACCCAGTCCGCCCATGTGGTTGTGCTTGCCCAGGGGGCCGTAGCGAATTGCCGTGTCGTCGGACCATCGGAGCAGCTGGGGATGGGTTCCCTGGACGTGATAGCTCTCGTTGAAGGCGTCGAGCACCGACTTCCAGTTGGCCGGGAGGATCACCGAGCGGTAGGAGCGGAACCGCATCTTCGTCGAATCGATAGGGCTCGAGGAGCTCGGGGAGCGGTCCGAGGAACGACTCGAGTGACTCACAGTGCGGATCCATGTTGATGAAGACGAACCCTCCCCAGCGGCCTACCTGGATCTGGTTCAGGCAGACGTCCGCGTCGGTCATCGTCGGAGGGAAGTCGAAGCGGTCGACCACCTCCTTGTTGGTGCCGTCGAGCTCGAACCGCCAGGCGTGGTAGCGACAGCGGATCTCGCCGGTGGCGAAGTTCCCGACTCCGGCGGCCAACCGGGTGCCCCGATGCGGACAGGTGTTGTAGAACGCGCGGATGCTGTCCGGCCCGCTCCGAGTGACCAGGACGGACTGATCACCGATGATGTACTCGAGGAAGTCCCCGGTCCGGGGTATCTCCTCCTCACGGCAGGCCATCTGCCATACCCGGGGCCATAGTCGCTCCATCTCCAGGTCGAAGAAGTCCCGAGAGACGTAGCGCTCCTTCGGGATGATGTTCGGCTGCGCCGACTCGATCAACTCCCCGTCCCGAGCGATCGTCATGACCATCGGCGGCGGCTCCCCCGTCCCAGCTCCATACGGCGCTCCTGACTGCGATCCTCGGACAACAGAGTACTGTTCCGATACGTAGCCCGCGCCGCAGCGGATGCGAGGATCCTCGGACCGATGAGGGCGCGCCGGACGGGGAAATGGAGGGTCGGGGGTGGTTCTGCCGAGGCTCGACGATCGGGTGGCGTTCGTCGCCGGCGCCAGTCGCGGGATCGGCCGGGACATCTCGTTGGCGCTCGCCCGGGCCGGTGCCGCGGTCGCGGTTGCAGCGCGGACCGATGAGCCCGGCAAGCTGCCCGGTACGGTCCATTCGGTGGCCGACACCATCACCACCGGTGGGGGCAGGGCTCTCCCGGTTGTCTGCGATGTGTCGGACGAGTCCTCGGTGGCTCAGGCCGTTGCCCTGACCACGGACACACTCGGGCCCATCGACATCCTGGTGGCAAATGCCGGCACGCTGTGGATGGGCAAGACCCTCGACACCCCCCTCAAACGATGGGACCTGTGTCTCCGGGTCAACCTCACCGGGACGTTCCTCGTGACCAAGGCGGTGCTGCCGTCGGTCATGGAGCGCCGCACCGGCTCGCTCATGGCCATCACCACCACCGGCGTGTTCCAGACCGAGCTCGGCTCGAACGCCTACTGGGTGTCGAAAGCCGGCATCGAGCGCTACTACGCCGGTTTGGCCACCGAGCTCGCCCCCTATGGCGTGGCGGTCAACTGCCTGGCCCCGAAGAAGGTGGTCATGACCGAGGGCGCGGTGGCCGGCGGGATCAGCGTGCCCCCGCACATGGTCGAAGACCCGACGGCGATGGGGAAGGCGGCGGTGTACCTGGCCGCGCAGTCCGCATCCACGCTGACCGGGACCGTGCAGTACTCCCTCGACCTGCTCGCAGACATCGGAGAGCCGATCAGCTCCCCTGCACTGGGAGACGTCCGATGAGGCCGATCACATGCGGAGGGGAGATCATCTTTCCCGACGAGGTGGAAGCGGTGCTCCGGTACCACCCGGCGGTGGCCGACGCGGCCGTCACCGGCGTCCCCCATCCGACGCTGGGCAACTACCTGGTTGCGCTCGTCGAGGCCGTGTCCGACCAGCAGACGCCGAGCACCGAACAGGTACGGCAGTTCTGCGTCGGTCGGCTCACCGGACTCAAAGTGCCCCGTGAGGTCCTGGCCGTTGACGCCATTCGCCGCGACGACAGGCGGGTCGACGACGACTGGGCCCGGGCCACGGCGGCAGAGCTGCTCGCTACCCCGGAGATCCCGTGAACGGCGGTGCCCTTCCCGGCCTCGCCGGGCTGCGGGTCCTCGATCTGTCCGAGGACGTCGCCGGCGCCTACTGCGCCAAGCTGCTGGCCGACGCCGGGGCCACGGTGACCAAGGTCGAGCGGCCCGAAGGGCACCGCCTCCGCTCCTGGTCGGCGTCGGGTTCGACCGGCAGTGACGGAGACCCGGACGGGGTCCTCTTCCGGTACCTGGCCGCATCGCAACAGAGCCTGGTGATCGACCCGACGGGTCCTTCGGCCGACGACATCCGCGACACGCTGGCAGCACTCTCCGACGTCGTCATCGTCTCGGCGCTCGGAGACCGGGCCGGCGGGTGCCCACCGGCAACCGACCCCCGGGGGCTCTCGGTGCACCACCCCGAGTTGGTGGTGGTGAGCCTCTCGGCCTTCGGCCTGAGCGGCCCCCGCGGCGGCGAGGAGTCCTCCGACCTCCTCCTCCAGGCGCTGGCCGGATCCCTGCACAGTCACGGGAGCGACGACCGCGTCCCCCTCGCCGTCGGCGGCGGACTGGCCGAGTGGACCGTCGGGACCTTCGGTGCGCTCGGCGCCCTCAGCGCCCTGACTGCCCGTCGGCGCTCCGGACGTGGCGACATGGTCGACGTCTCCGCCCTCGAGTGCCTGGCCATCACGTTCATCTGCTACCCCTCGGTCGCGGCCGCCATGCCGGGAGGACAACGCATCCGGCCCACGTACGTGATGGTCCCGGGCATCGAGGCCTGCCTCGACGGCTATGTCGGGATGGCCACGATCACGACTGCGCAGTGGCACACCTTCCTCGACATGATCGAGCGTCCCGATCTGGCGTCCGACGTCTCGTTGTACATCCAGCGCAACCGCGAGCGTCCCGACGTGCTGGAGGCCATCGGGCACTGGATGGGGCGGCACACCGTCGACGAGGTCGTGGAGATCGGTGCCCTGTACCGGATCCCTACCGTGCCCATCGGGAACGGAGCAAACTTCTCCCGCATCGAGCACGTGGCCTCCCGCCAGCTCTATGACCCGAACCCACGGGGGGGCTTTCCTCATCCTCGCACCCCGTTCCGCTCGAACATCACCCGGCACCGACCACCCGGCCCCGCCCCCACGATCGCCGAGCGAGCGCGTGACGTCGACGGACCTGTCGAGCGCGATCGAACGGACCCGAACGGGTCCCGGCCGTTCACCGCCGGGGAGCGCCCAACGGACGCCGACGACGGTGGACTGCCCCTGTCCGACATCCGCATCCTCGATTTCACTGCATTCCTGGCAGGGCCCATGTGCACGCAATACCTGGCCTCCCTCGGAGCCGACGTGGTGAAGGTCGAGGCGACCCAGCGACCCGACCCCATGCGCTTCAGCGTCCGCGTCGACGCCTCGGTCGATCACTGGTACGAGCAGGGTGCGATCTTCCAGTCCGCCAACCTGAACAAGCGCAGCGTGACGCTCGACCTCTCGGATGCAAGAGGCCGGGACCTCGCCTTGCGCCTGGCCGCCCGGTCTGACGTGGTCGTCGAGAATTTCACGCCCCGGGTGATGGAGCAGTTCGACCTCTCCTACGATGACCTTCGGGCGGTGAACCCTCGGATCATCATGGTGCGCATGCCCGGCTTCGGGTTGGAGGGTCCCTGGCGCGATCGTCCCGGGTTCGCCGCTTCGATGGAACAGGTGTCCGGTCTCGCCTGGATCACCGGGTACACGGACGGCCTCCCGTCCATCCCCGGTATCTGTGATCCGCTGGCCGGGATGCACGCTGCGTTCGCCGTCCTGACCGCCGTCGAGCACCGGAGCCGGACCGGCGAGGGACAGCTCGTCGAGCTGGCGATGATCGACCTGGCCGCCAACATGGTCGTCGAGCAGGTGCTCGAGCACTCGGTGTACGGCAACCTCATGGCCCGGCAGGGGAACCATCAACCCGGCGGTGGCCATCAAGGCGTCTACGCCTGCCTCGAGCCCGACCAGTGGATTGCCCTGCGAATCGCCTCCGACGAGGCCTGGCTCGGGTTGCGGAAGGCACTCGGATCGCCGGACTGGTCGCTCGACACGCGGCTCGACACCGTCACCGGGTGCTCGGACCGTGCCGACCTGCTCGATGCCGGGCTCGCCTCGTGGATCGCCGGGCAGAGTCAGAAGGAGGCACTCGCCACCTTGCGTGCGGCCGGGGTGGACGCCGAGGCCGTCATCCACGCCTACGACGTCGATCTCGACGAACAGATGAATGCCCGCGGCTACTGGGAGGAGGTCACCCACCCGATCGTGGGTCCGAAGCGCTTTCCCGCGTGGCCGATGCGCTACGCCTCGAGGACAGCCCCGTGGTTCCGGCGACCGGCGCCACTGCTCGGCCAGCACAATGACGAGGTGCTGGAGAGCCTGGGCGTCACCGAGGACGAACTCGCGGTGCTGGCCGCCGCGGGCATCATCGGCACACGGCCGGCAGGCGCCTGAGACTCGGTGGCCGAACCCGGCACCATCGACTGGGTGCTCACCACGACCCGCGCCGTCCGTCGTCGTCTCGACCTCGACCGCGCCGTCGAACTCGATCTGGTGCTCGAGTGCCTCGATCTCGCCCTCCAGGCGCCCACCGGCGGTGACTTCCAGGGTTGGCGATGGATCGTCATCACCGAGCCGGGCACCAAGGCCCGGGTCCGGGACATCTACCTCGACGCGCTGACCGCGGCCTCCGGCGGCGGGCGGGAAGCGCCAGCGGGCGGGTCTCACGATCGGATGCTGGAAGGGGCCTGGCACCTGGCCACTCACCTCGACCGGGTGCCCGTCCTCGTCCTGGCCTGCATTCGGGGCCGGATCACGCCAGCCACCACGCCGGCACAGGCCTCGGCTCTCTTCGGATCGATCTACCCGGCGGTCTGGAGTCTGCAGCTGGCCCTGCGGAGCCGCGGACTGGCCTCGACGATGACCACCGTCCACATCGAACGGCACCAGGAGATGGCCGACCTCCTGGGCATTCCCGACAACGTCACCCAGGCGGCACTGGTTCCGATTGCCCACCTGGTGGGAGACGATCTCCGTCCTGCCCACCGACGGCCGGTGGGCGACGTCGCGTTCCGCGAGCGGTGGGGAGGCTCGTGGGACGGGCACACCGGCTCCGGACCCGTCCACGCCGGCTGACCTCGGCCGCCTCCGTCGGCCCGGGGACGGAGCCCTCGACGCATCAGCCGAGATCGGGGAGGGTCCCGGTGATGTCGGTGGTCGGACCGGCCTCGGCCAGCAGACCGGGGACGACGTCGGTCAGTTCGGCGGGGTCCCAGAGGCCCTTCTTGTCCACACTCGGACCGGCGCGCCAGCCCTGGGCGACGCTGATGTATCCCCCGTGGACATTGAAGACCCGCCCGGTCACGTCCGCGCTGGCCCTGCTCCCGAGCCACACCACCAACGGCGAGATGTTCTCCGGTGCCAGCGGAGAGAATTCTCCGGCGAAACGGCTGGCGACGTCCCGGCCGAACGGGAGATCGGCGTTCATCCGGGTGAGGGCCATCGGGGCGATGGCATTCACCGTCACGCCATAACGGCCGAGTTCCAGGGCGGCGATCACGGTGAAGGCGGCGATGCCCGCCTTGGCGGCACCGTAGTTGATCTGTCCGGCGTTCCCGTAGAGTCCGGTGGCCGAGCTGGTATTGACCACCCGGGCATCGGTCCGCTCACCGGATTTGGCCCGCTCGCGCCAGTGGACTGCTGCCCAGTGGGTCGGCGAGAAGGTCCCTCCCAGATGGACCCGCACCACCTCGCTCCAGTCGCTCTCGGTCATGTTCACCAGCATGCGGTCCCGAAGGATCCCGGCGTTGTTCACGAGGGTGTCGATTTCACCGAACGCGTCCAACGCATGGCCCACGAGCCGTCGGGACCCCTCCCAGTCCGACGCATCGTCTCCATTGGCCACTGCCTCTCCCCCCATGGCCCGGATCTCTTCGACGACGTCGTGGGCGGGACCGCTCGACGTGCCGGCCCCGTCGGGCCCCGTCCCGAGGTCGTTCACCACCACCCGGGCCCCCTGGCGGGCGAACTCGAGGGCGTGGCTCCTCCCGATGCCCCTTCCCGCCCCGGTGACCACCACGACTCTGCCCTCGCAGACCCCGCTCATCGACCCTCCACCTACTTGAATCCGCCGCCATCGACGACAAGACGCTGGCCGGTGATGTTCGAACCCCCTGCGCCAACCAGAAAGCGCACCGCGTTGGCGACGTCCTCGGGCTCGCACACCCGGCCCAACGGGAAGCGGGCATCGAGGTCGTGTATGTCGTCGACCTTCATCGCCGCCTTGACCAACCGACGGCCCATGTCGGTGTTCGACAGACCCGGCACGACAACGTTGACCCGAATGCCCGAACGTGCTTCCTCTTTGGCCAGCGTGAACGCCAGCGATTCCTGGGCGGCTTTGGCCATGTTGTAGGGGCCTCCATAGGGATCGGCCGTGACGGCCGACTGGCTCGAGATCATCACGATGTCGCCTCTGGCCTGCTCACGCATGCTGGCGAGGACGAGTTGGCTCATGTGGTGAGACCCGAACGCCATCGTGCCGACCACCCGCTCGAGCTCCTCGACCGGGGTCGTCGCGACCGGTGTTCCCCGGTTGGTGATTCCGGCGTTGTTGACCAGGATGTCGATGTGCCCGAAATCGGCCAGCACCTGGTCGACCATGGCGCTCGCTTCGTCATGGGAGGCAACCGATGCCTGGTATGCCGCTGCCTTTCCCCCCTCAGCCTCGATAGCCGCCACGGTTTGCCTGGCTGCCTCCTCGTCCTTGCGGAAATTCACGGCGACCTGGGCCCCGTCGGCCGCCAAGCCGATGGCGACGGCGCGGCCGATACCGCGTCCTCCGCCGGTCACGATCGCCGTTCGGCCTGAGAGACTCATCGGTACTGTTCCTTTCATCGGGGTCTCGGTCGGTGCGATCTCTGACCGCAGTCCAGATGTCCCTCGACCGATCGATTGGACATAACCGTCGGAGGGAATCCGGCCCGGAGCAACGGCGAGCTCAACCTCCCACGCTCAGAGGATGAGGCGGGCTTCTCGTCAACCCGTGTGAGCTTAGGCGAGGTCATATGGGCTCGCCCGGAGGGTCGACGTCGGGGATATCGTCGAACGAACGATGATGGATGCACCCGGTTGACCCATGGCGACGAAGAGAGAAGAAGGGGATGTGATGCGATGACCAACGAGCGCCACTTGGGCTTTCAAGCCGAGGAGCACCCCGATCGACCGGCCGTCGTCCTGGCCGGATCGGGACTGGTCACCACGTACCGGGATCTCAATGAACGCTCCAACCGGCTGGCCCATCTGTTGCGGGACGCCGGTCTCCATACGGGCGATCACATCGCCCTGATGATGGAGAACGGTTCGGAGTTCCTCGAGGTCGCCTGGGCGGCACAACGATCGGGTCTGTACTACACCGCACTCAACAGCCATCTTCGTCGGAGCGAGGCGCAGCACATTCTCGACGACTGCGGGGCCACGGCCTTCTTCATCTCGGCAGGTTTGGCCCACATCGTCGGCGAGCTCGACTTGCAACGGATGGGACTGTGCATCGTGGCGGGGGGCGAGGCAACGGGCTTCCTGCCCTACCACGACGCACTGGGACGCTGGCCGGTCACACCGATCGTGGACGAAGCCGAAGGCCGGGAGATGCTCTATTCGTCCGGAACCACCGGATCGCCCAAGGGCGTGCGCAAGGTCTTGTCCGCGGCCCCGATGGGCGATCCGACCGCGACCCCGGTGATGCTGGCCGGAAATTTCGCCAAGGTGGGAATCGACGAACACTCGGTCTACCTCTCCCCAGCTCCGCTGTACCATTCCGCACCACTCGTCTACTCGATGGCGATGCATCGGCTGGGTGCCACCTGTGTGGTCATGGAGTCGTTCGATCCATCCACATGCCTCGGAACCATCGAGCGATACCGGGTCACTCACGCCCAGTTCGTTCCCACCATGTTCACCCGCATGCTTCGGCTGGAGGACGAGGAGAGGTACTCCTACGATCACTCGAGCCTGCAGTGGGTCATCCACGCCGCGGCTCCCTGTCCGGTGCCGGTCAAGCAACGGATGCTCGAATGGTGGGGAATGATCATCCACGAGTACTACGCCGGGACAGAAGACATCGGATCGACCGCGATCGGACCCGAGGAGTGGGTGGCGCACCCCGGTTCTGTCGGGCGGCCCCTCAACGAAGTCCACATCGTCGGCGACGACGTCGAGGTCGACCTCCCTGTCGGTGAGACCGGCACGGTGTATTTCGCCGGCGGTCGGGAATTCGAATACCACAATGACCCTGAGAAGACGGGGCACATGACCAACCAGAGAGGATGGAGGACTCTGGGCGACGTCGGCTACCTCGATGCCGACGGCTATCTCTATCTCACCGATCGTGCATCCGACATGGTCATCTCCGGCGGGGTCAACATCTATCCGCGGGAGGCCGAACAGATGCTCGCCACCCATCCCCGGGTGGTCGACGTGGCGGTGTTCGGGGTCCCCGACGAGGAGATGGGAGAGTCATTGCTGGCGGTGGTCCAGAAGCAACCCGGCGATGACTCCGTCGCGGCGGCTGATCTCATGGCATGGTGTCGAGACCGTCTTGCCGGCTACAAGTGTCCCCGCGCGGTCGAGTTCGTCACGGAAATGCCCCGCGACCCGAGCGGAAAGCTGTTCAAACGACTCCTCCGTGAGCCCTACTGGAGGGATCGATCCTCACGGATCGTCTGAGCAGCGCGGCCGAACATCACTCCCGCTCCCCCACCTCGTGCCACAGTGAGGGACCGGGTCGGCGTCAGACATACTGACCTTCGGGGTCCTCTACCGGCATGTCCAAGCCGTACCACCGAGCGATCGGTCGGTCGACGTCGGCCAACCGACGATCTGCAACCATTCCGAGGCGCAGAGCCAGGACGTAGATGGCGAGACTGACGATCGCCACAGCGACTCCGCACCCCCAGTCCGACAACGTGGCACGCCCACCCCCATATGGGGAGAGGTAGCTCACCGCGCACATGACGGCCGCATACGGCACGATCCACGAGGCCGCCAGCCATTCGAACCCCGTGTGGCGGGATCCGGGCCGGACCAGCGCCAGCAGGCCCACGATCAGCGCACCGAAGGCGACCATCAGGAAGAGCCGGGAGTTGGTTGCCCATCCGACCCATACCAGGAGGAGATTGGCGATGACGAAGGCTGCCGGTGCGGTCAGCCGGGCGAAGCGCAGACGGTACGGGCGGGGGAGGTCTGGAGCCGACTGGCGAATCACCCCGAGCGCAAGCGGTGCGGTCGCGTAGACGAGCACCGTGGCGGCGGTGATGAACGCCAGCAGGCCGCCCCAATCGGGAGGCACGATGATGACGACCACCTGGGTCACGAAACAGAGACTCAAGCTCTGGGAACGGCACGCCCCGCCGATTGAGGGCCCGAGCCAGGCGGGCAGGTAGCCCTCGCGCGCGAGCGCAAAGGGGGGCTCCTCGCTAGATCGTGTGGGTAGGTCCCCCTGATCCCCCCTGACTGCTGGCACCCTGTGATCTGATCCCGGCACTGTGGTCGGGCTGGTCGATAGGGAGTCGAGCCTGATGAATGATCCGAGCCTGTTCGCGATGTTCGGGGCCGCTTTGGGGTTGGCACCACCGTGGCAGGTGACGTCGGTGGAGTTCGACGAAGTGATCGGGAAACTCGAGATCGGATTGGACTTCCCGCGTGGATCACGGTTCGCCTGTTCCATCGAGGGCTGTCGGGAGTCAGCGTGTCCGGTGCACGACGCGGCAGAGAAGCGTTGGCGACATCTGGACTTCTTCGAGCACCAGGCGTTCCTCGTCGCCCGGGTGCCGAGAGTGGACTGCACCACCCACGGTGTCCACCTGGTTGCGGTTCCCTGGGCCCGGCCTGGTAGCGGGTTCACGCTCTTGATGGAGGTGGCGATGCTGACCTTCGCCAAGCAGATGCCGGTCGCCCCGCTGGCGGCGATGGCTCGCGAGCACGACACCCGCATCTGGCGGGTGATCGAGCACCACGTCAACGTCACCCGGGCCGGCCTCGACTTCTCCGGCGTGACCAAGGTCGGCTGTGACGAGACCTCGGCCCGGCGCGGTCAGGACTACGTGTCGCTCTTCATGGACCTGGAGGCACGCAGGGTGATGTTCGCCACCCCTGGCCGGGACGCTGACACGGTCAAGGCCTTCGCCGAGGACCTGGCCGACCACGGAGGAGCACCAAAGACCCAGGTGGAACAGGTGTGCTGTGACATGAGCCCTGCCTTTATCAGTGGCATCGGCGAGTACCTGAGCCAGAAGCCGCCAGAGGAGGGAACACAAGAGGAGGCAGGCACCGCAGTCGAGGCAGTCGAGCTGACCACCAGTGCCCCTGCGGTGGATGTCATGGCCGACCCAGCTGGTCAAGTGTCAGTCGAGGCGACAGAGGCGTCAGCAGAACTGCACAGCCCCCAGATCGTCTTCGACCGCTACCACGTGGTGGCCAAGGCCAACGAGGCGGTCGACGAAGTGCGGCGTGCCGAGTCGAAGATCCGTCCCGAGCTCAAGCGATCCCGCTACGTCTGGCTGAAGAACGAAGCCAACCTCACCTCCAAGCAACGCGAGAAGCTCACGTGGCTCACACGCCCCTCGATGCAGCTCAAGACCGCACGGGCGGCCCGTTGGCGCGACGACTTCAACGAGTTGAGAAATAGTCAAGACCTGTGGATGGAAATCTGATCGACTACGCGGCGACCTCCTCGTCCAGCTCGTCTGATCGCTCGATCATCACCCCCTTTTCGAACTTCGCACCGGCCCGAACCAGCGCGACGAGGTGCGGTGCGTTGACCGCCCGCCACCGGGTCTGGGCCGACTCGATCAACTTGTAGGCCATGGCGAGTCCTGCAGCTCGTGAGCCCGGTCCCTTGGTCACCTTGGTCCGCAGTCGCACGGTGGCGAACGTGGACTCGATGGGGTTGGTGGTCTTCAAGTGGATCCAGTGCTCGGCCGGGAAGGCGTAGAACGCCAGCAGCTCCTCGCGGTCCTTTTCGACTTTCTCGGTTGCCTTTGGCCACTTGGCCTCGTAGTCCTTCACGAACTGATCGAGGGCCTGCTCGGCGTGCTCTTTGTCCTCGGCGTCACGAACCTCTTTGAGTGCGGCCCGGGCGGCGGGCTGGGCCGACTTGGGCAGGGCGTTCATGACGTTGGCCATCTTGTGCACCCAGCACCGCTGGTGGACGGTCTCGGGGAAGACCTCAGAGAGGGCCCCCCAGAATCCCAGCGCTCCGTCGCCGACGGCCAGCACCGGGGCGGTCATGCCCCGCCGCTTCAATCCCCGCAGCACGTCCGCCCACGACTCGGTCGACTCCCGATGACCGTCACTGATCGAGATCAGCTCCTTGGTCCCGTCGGTGCGCACACCCACGATGACCAGGGCACACAGGCGTGCCTCTTCCAGTCGGACGTTGAAGTGGATGCCGTCGGCGTACACGTAGACGTAGTCGACGTCCTTGAGGGACCGGTGGGCGAACTGGTCCTGGTCCTTCTGCCACTCGGTGGTGAGCCGGGTGATCACCGAGGCCGACAGCCCGGCGGCCGCGCCAAAGAACTCCTCGAGAGCCGGGACGAAGTCCCCCGAGCTCATCCCGTGGAGGTACAGCAGCGGCAGCACCTCGGCCACCTTCGGGGACTTCCTCGCCCACGGGGGCAGGATCGAGGACCGGAACCGCATCCTCTCCCCGGTCACCTCGTCGACCCGGCGGTCGTCCACCCGTGGGGCCCGGACCTCGACCGGGCCCGCTCCGGTGACCAGCGACCGGGCATTCGCATGCCCGTTGCGGACCACCAGACGGTGGCCCTGTTCGTCCCGCTCGTCGGCCAGGCCGGTCAGGTAGGCGTCGACCTCGGCCTCGAGGGCAGCGGCCAGCATCCGCCGGGCCCCTTCGGCGATCAGTTCGTCCAGGGTGCCCTGCATCTCCGCGCCCGTGGCCTCATCAACATGTACTCTCAACATTGGCGTTCCTTCCTCGCCGGCGTTCCACTGCCAGCGTTTCTCTGATGTGTTCAAAGAGGAAGGTACGTCGCGCCCTCGGTCAGGTGGTGCATCCACAAGTTCTGGTTATAACTCCAACGAGTTCTACAACAAGGCGAGTGCCGAAGAGGCCGAGACGTACCTGAGGCGCTGGTGCTACGGGGCCAAACGCTCACGGCTGGAGCCGGTCAAGGAGTTCGTCGCCACGGTCGAGGCCCACTGGGACGGCATCATCGCCTGGCAGCAGTGCCGGCTCAGCAACGGGCTGTTGGAGGGAACGAACTCGCTCGTCCAGGCGGCCAAACGCAGGGCTCGTGGCTACCGCTCCAAGGCCAAGATGATCACCATCATCTACCTCATCGCCGGGAAACTGCCCCTGCCCCAAATCCACACGATCTAGCGAGGAGCGCAAAGGGGAGGCGGGACGCCGTCGCGGAGAACGTCATGCCCGATCCCGCCGGTGAGATGATTGCGTCCGCATAGATCAGGTAGGCGATGCTCGTCAGGCCGACAACCCCGGCGAGTCCGGCCAGCGGGCCGAAATCACCATTGAAGCGAACCGCCTGCCAGCCCCTGGTCAAGTCGCCGTGGGGAATCGCACCGATGAACGCGACCGGTACGATCAGATAGACGGCGCCGGCGATCACCACTGAGCCGATCACGGCCCAGGGGACGCTGCGCTGGGGATGTCTCGTCTCCCCACCCAGCTCCACCGCTCGTTCGAAGCCCAGCAGGGCAAAGACGACGCCCCCGGTGCTGACGGCCGCCAGCACGCCGTGCGCTCCCGTCGGGAAGAGCCCACCGACGGCGAAGTTGTGGCGGTCGAACCCGTGGACGACGAAGGCGGTCGCCACGACGAGCGGAACGGCGATCTTCCACCAGACAACGACGGTGTTCGTCTCGCGGAACCATCGCATGCCCGCCCCGTTCAACGCGGTGAACCCGAGGAGGACGAACACCGCGACGAGCTGGCCGAACGGGGTGAGCCGCACAATGCCCGGATGTTGTGTGATCAGCGAGGGGACGTAGTTGCCGACGTAGCGAAGCGCGGCTTCCGTTTCGATCGCCGGAACGCAGACGGCGCTGATCCACGCGAACCGGCCGGAGAAGAACCCGGTGACCCGCCCGAAGGCGTAGAGGGGGAAGCGGGCCGTTCCACCGTCTTACCGGGAACATCGTCCCGAGCTCCGCATGGACGAAGGCAAGGACCACGACGAGCGAGATGCCCAGGATCCAGGCGGTGACAGCGCCGCCACCGCCCGCGATCTGGGCCGCGTCGAAGGACGAGAAGAGCCAGCCCGACCCGATGACAGCTCCCACCGACACGAACACGAGCGCTCTTCGGCCGAGGGAGCGACGGGGGCCGCGGTGCGGTGAGGTCGACGATCGAGCTCGCGCACGCAAGGAGGATCGGTCGGCTCCTCGGTCCGGAGAGCCACTCGATGAGCGTGCCACAGCGGAACGACTGCTCGGTCTAGCTGAGCGGTGGGAGGATCGGCGCGGGCAGAGCCCCGCCCGGCGGTTCCTCGGGTGCCTGGTTGCCCGAGAGCTCCCCCCGGGTTCCTGGTCGGAGGGTGCCGAGAGATCCGGTCCGTCCGGGGCCGGTCCGGTCACAAGCTTCGCGCTCATCTTGATCGCCTTTACGGCACTGGTCGCTCCTGTCTGCAGCACGACGGCGACGAGCAGGAGGAGGACAGCGAACACTCGCAACGTGTGCGATCCGAGCATCACGATGGCGAGGCGGCCGAGAAAGTACGGGGGCGAGCAGACTGCGGCTCCGACCGCGCCGCCGATTGCTGAAGCCGTGAGCTTGTCCCGCCGCGATCGATTCGACTTGGCACCGAGGAGGCGGGAGGGGATCAGCACGTACGTCAGCATCATGATGCCGACGACGATTCCGAGGGACAGGCCGAACCAACGAAGGCCCCATCGCTGGACGACCATGGTCGAGAATCCGAGAGCCAGGCCGATCGCAAATCCCCAGCCCAGCACCGTTCTGGCGTGCGCGCGGGCATCCGAGAACGCCGGACGGATGTCCGGTTTCCCCGGCTTGGATATGGCAAATGCAAAGACGGCATTGAGAAAGTAGGCGGCGGCGGTAATCGACGCTATCGCCAAGATGATGGGAATCAACAAGGGGCCCCTCAGCACGTGGAACTCCTTTCCGTGGAGTACGTGCGCCTTGAGGTCGATCATGGCCGCCCAGATCCACATGGCGGGAAGAATCTGCACCACCGTCAGGCGCCAGTTGCTGAACAGCAGCTTCACCCCTTGGAAGAGCATGACGAAGGCACCAACCAGCAGGCCCAGGGGAGCCAGCCATCGGCTGCGCTTGCTGAGCGCCAGCACAGTGCTCTCGACCATCGCATCGTCGCCGGTGCGAATGGCAGCGACGAGGCGCTCCACGAGCGCCACGACCGAGCTCCATCTGGTTTGTCGAACGACGGCTGGCGCTTGACCTGGGATTTCGGGCTCCGCCTCGTCCGTCATGACCGATGCGTCCCAGGAGACACCACACAGTCCACGGGGTTGGGCTCCCGCTTCCGTTGCAGATCAGCCAGTGGCCAACGGCTCATAGAGGCCAGTCTGCCCGAGATCGGACTCATTCAGACAGAGCCAAATTCACGGCCATGCTGCCCACGCGAAACCCCCTGGATGCACCGCTGCGGACCTCTGCGTTCGGGCCCTCGCATCTCGGCCGGTACCGCTGTTTCAGCGGTTCCATCTCGAAGCGCTCGACAGGACAGGGCCTGCGTCCATGGGGCCGTACGACGGGTTCATCCTGGCCAATGGGACCTGGGCCGTTAGGGTGTCCACCACATTGTCCGTAGGGAGGCCGACCGAACTCGATGTGTGACCTCCGTGACAATTGGAACGAGCGCGCTCCTGCCGAGCCTTTCGGGGAGTTCACGCGGTATGGCTGACCGCGCTGACGTCCAGTTGCCGACCAGCATGCGGGATGCCGTACGGCAACAGATTGCCCTGACACTTCGGCCGCCGTGCGAAAGTCTCATCACCGTGGCAGTGAATGGTGCGCTCATGAGCTCGGCATGGGTCTTTCTTCCTTCTGGCATCAAGGACAAGGTGTTCACTCTGCACGGCTCACTCGCATTCGCTCTCGTTCTGGCAGCGTGGATGTATTCGGACGTCCCGGCGACCAACATCCTCGGTCCGGACGCGGCGCGCGTCCTGGCCGCGCTCGACGATCCCGTACTGTTTCGACGTCTCCTGTATGCGAAGAACATCGTGCTGTGGCTGGTGGTGACCCCGGTGTGCGCCCTGGTGGCGGTCATCAACGGTCTTCTCAATCACCAACTGCTCGCAACTCTGTACACCATCGTGTGGATCGGAGTCGTGCCCTTCGGCTTCCTCGCTATCTCGGCATGGGTCGGCATCCTGTTTCCGTACCACCCGATGCCTCTGCGCTACCGATGGGAACATCGCCGCCCCCGAAAGCGCATGCTGGTCCGCTGGTTGACCCTGGCGCTGACCCCCTACGTCCTGGTTCCCGTGTTGGCCGTGATCCTGATGGTCCCCTCGCTCGTCTTGTGGGGGTTCACGGCGCCGCACGGCGTGTCGGAGAAGCTGCCGGCTCACGATCTCGGACTGGGAGTGGCATTGGCTTGCTTCATCGCCCTTGTCTGCGCTGTCGGCGGCCACCGGCTGGCGGTTGTGATCGCTCATCGAAGGCGCGCCAAGTTGGCGGCGTTCCTGGCGGATCCGGGTCGGGGGTGACCACACCTCCGCGTGCTCGGTAGATCTGCTCCCCGGGACGACCGGCGATCAGCCGAATTCCACCAGGTCGGAGTCCCGATCATGTGCTGCCACCAACTGGGCGAAGCGACCACAGACCTGGTCGCGAATCGGACCCAACTCATCGAGACCGTCCTTGGTGGCGGCGGCGATAGCCGCCGGATCCTGCCCAGCGGACCGAGCCTCATCCCCGAACGCGTCGAGGAACCCGGCCACGGCTCGCTGGTCGACCTCCATGTGGAACTGGAATCCCCAGGCACGCTCCCCCACCCGGAATGCCTGGTTGGCATACGTTCGGCTGGCGGCCAGGTGGGTGGCGCCCGACGGCAGATCAAAGGTGTCGCCATGCCAGTGGAGGACCGTCAGTCGACGAGGAGCTGCTGCGAGCAACGGATCGGAGACCGCGTCGGCCGTCAATTCGACTGATCCCCACCCGATCTCCGGCCCAGCGTCTCCGACGAATGCCGGACTCCCCGCGGCGACCGCGAGGAGCTGTGCCCCGAGACAGATACCGAGCGTGACCGTCCCACGATCGAGTGACTGAGACAAGAGTGCGATTTCGCGTTCCCTCGTTGGGAACTCGCGATCGTCGACCGCCGACATCGGCCCTCCCATGACCACCAGGCCGTCATAGGTCGAGACATCGTCGGGTACGGGATCGCCGGCGAGCACCCTCCGAGTATCGACGGTAACTCCAGCCGACGACAGGGCATCGCCAACTGCGAAACCTTCTTCCGCCTCAACGTGCTGGATGATCAGGCAAGTTGACACAACTTCCTCCATCGCATGCAGCCTACAAGACGGATTTGTCGTGCCTAGGTGGTTCGGGCGTTCTCGAGCACGAGAGCCACTCCCTGACCCGAACCGACGCAGACTCCCAGCACTCCATACCACTACGCACACCTGGTCCGTCGGTTACATGATGCTGAATACAAAGACGGCCGGCGGCACGAGAGACTCGACGAGAAGGGTTAGATCGAAGGCGTGATATCGCCACAGAGGTCGCCGCCCCGGCGAGGCCCAAACGCCGGTGGCACCTCGGCCGAGGTGCGCATCGCAGCGTAGGCAGCGGTGACCGTCGTCATGTAGACGTGCTCGAGGAGGGCCGCGTTCTCCTCGGTCGGGCGGAGCCGCCACTGGACGAGCACCGAGTCGAGCGCCCCGAGGAGTACGCCCGTGAGCGTCATGGCCAGCCGGCGGTCCAAGCCGAACTCGCGAGCCGCCCGTGCGCCGAACGCCCGCACCGTGTCGCGGTCTCGGGCACGCTCCTCTTCCCGGAGCTCACGGCTCCAGCCACCGGCGGCCCGGAGGGCGGTGAAGAGCTGGCCCCGCTCGGCAGCCGCCCGGAGCGACCCTCGGACGAGGGCCCGGAACATCTCCTCGACCGTGCCGGCGGCGGTCACCTCGCCCGCCAGGTCGTCGTGGAGTCGCACCGCCTCGCGACGGTAGGCCGCGGCAAGCAGCTCGTGGCGGTTGGCGAAGTGCTTGTAGACGAGCGGCCGGCTGACCCCGGCCCGCTCGGCCACTGCCTCCATGGAGACGTCGTGCACGTCGCCTGCGCTCACCAGGGCCGCCGCCGCATCGACCAGCGCATCGCGGCGCCGGGAACCGCTCAGGCGGAGAGGCTTGGCCGGCTCGGCATCCGCGCTCGCAGAGGCTGTTGCCAACGAGGTTTCCACCGTGGCATTATCGCACGAATGAGGTGACACAATGTCACCAGGACCCGTCTGGGGGGTCGGTATGACGTACGTGGGTGACCGGAAAGTGCTCGACGCCGACAGCCACGTCATGGAGCTCACGGGCTTCCTGGACGAGTTCATCGACCCCGAGCACCGGGACCGGCTGCGGCGGGGGGCGGCCGAGGTCTTCGCGTCGGTGGTCGACGACGCCGTTGCACGGTCGGAAGCCCGCCGGTCCTCCCCCCAGGAGGCGGCCCGGGCCGAGGAGCGCCTGCTCCTGGACAAGGGCTGGCACGCCCTCGGTGCCTTCGACGCCGAGGAACGGCGCCGCGTTCTCGACCTCCTCGGTGTCGACGGCCAGCTGGTCTTCGCCACCTTCGCCGCGTCCCAGTTCACCGGGCGCGATGTCGGACTGTTCTACGCCGGGGCCGACGCCCAGAACCGGGCGATGGAGCGCTTCTGTTCGGCCGACAAGCGCCTCCTGTGGGTGGCCCTGGTCCCCCTGGTCGACCCCGAACGGGCGCAGGCCCTCGCTGGTGAGGCGATCGCCGGGGGCTGCGCTGCGGTGATGGTCCCCTCGACCGCGGCCGGCGACCGCGCCCCGACCCACCCCGACCTCGACCCGTTCTGGGAGGCGCTGGCCTCGGCCGGCGTGCCCTTCGTCCTCCACGTGGGCGGTGGCGGCCGGCTCCTCGACCCGGCCTTCCACAACAACGCCATGCCGGTCACCGATCACCTGGGCGGCGGCGAGAACGTCCGGTCCAAGGACTTCCTGGCCGTCCCCCACTCGCCCGAGCTCTTCCTCGGGACCCTCATCTACGACGGCCTCTTCGATCGGTTCCCGGCGCTGCGGGGCGGGTGCATCGAGCAGGGGGCGGGGTGGGTGGTGTCGTGGCTGAGGCACCTCGACTTCGGGGCGCGGGCCTTCCGCCGCACCGAGGAGCCGTTGCGCCGGCTCGAGCGCTCCCCCTCGGAGTACGTCCGCCGGCACCTGAAGTTCACCCCGTTCCCCGGCGAGGCGATCGGCTGGATGATCGAGCAGGCCGGGGCGGAGCTCTTCATGTTCTCGACCGACTTCCCGCACCCCGAGGGGGGTCGGGACCCGCTCGCCCGGTTCGAGGCCGAACTCGCCGGGACCGGCCCCGAGGACCAGGAGCGCTTCTTCCACCAGAACATGTCCGAGCTCCTCCACGGGAGCACGACCGACGGGTGAGCGAGCGCCGCGGCTAGGCCGCAACGAAAGGAGGGGGGCGATGTCCAACACCGACCAATCGAACGGCCAGCCGGGCACCGGGCAGTCGGGCGTCGGCGCCAACGGCACCGGGTCGGGCGGATCCGGGAGGAGGTCGCCACTACGGCGGCTCTGGTTCCGGTCGCTCGACCACTATCCGGAGACCGGGCCCCGCATCCTCTGCCTCTCGATCGTCGTCCTGGCAACGATCGTCCTCTACTACCAGCTGTACGTGGCCGGCTCGGTGGCGCCGTCGATCATCGCGCACTACGGCATGACGTTCCGCTACTACGTCTATGCCGTCGGCGTGGTGGCAGCCGGGGTGGGCGCCTTCTCGGCCATCCTGGCCGGGATGGCCGACCGGTGGGGCCGGGCCAACATGATCACCTACGGGCTGGCGCTGGTCGCCCTGCTCACGATCTTCGCGGTGCCCAACGCCCCGAACAAGACCCTGTTCGTGGTCTTCATCTCCCTGGTCGGCTTCGTCGAGGGGGTCGTCCTCGTCGCCACCCCGGCCCTGGTCCGGGACTTCTCGCCCCAGGTTGGGCGAGGGACCGCGATGGGCTTCTGGACGCTCGGGCCGGTCGTCGGGAGCCTGGTCGTGGCAACCGTGGCCACCCACACACTGCCGCACCTCCCGGCCTGGCAGGACCAGTTCCGCATCGCCGGCATCGCCGGACTGGCCGTCTTCGCGATCGCCCTGGTGGGGCTCCGCGAGCTCTCCCCGGGCCTCCGGGACCAGCTGATGATCAGCATCCGTGACCGGACGATCATCGAGAGCCGGGCCCGGGGAGTCGACGTCGGGGCGGCGCTCAAGCACCCGTGGCGCCAGATGCTCACGCTCGACATCGTCGGTCCGGCCCTCGGGAGCGCCGTCCTCCTCCTCGTCTACTACGCCCTCGTCGGATTCCTGGTCGTCTACTTCGCCTCGATCTTCCACTACCCCGAGTCGCGAGCCAACTCCCTGGCCAACTGGTTCTGGGCCTTCAACGCCGGGGCGCTCGTCGTGGTGGGGGTGGTGTCGGACCGTCTCCGGGTGCGAAAGCCGTTCATGGTGCTCGGCGCTTGCGGCGCCATCGTGACCACGATCCTCTTCCTCGAGCGGACGGGCCAACTCTCGACCAGTTACGACACCTTCGTCGTGATCATGAGCCTGATGGCCGTGTCACTGGGCATCGCCTACGCCCCGTGGTTCGCCGCCTTCACCGAGACCATCGAACGTCGCAACCCCGCGCTCTCGGCGCACGGGCTGGCAGTCGGGGGTTGGGTCGGCCGGATCGTGGTCACCCTCTCGGCGCTGGCGCTCCCGTTCGTGGTGAGCTCCATGAACACGCTCGTGACCTACGGGCCCGGAGTGGCGTCGGCAGCCGTCACCTATGCACCCGAGCTGCAGACCGCCGCAGCCGTGCGACCGGCCACCTTGAAGGCCCTCTCCACCAACCCGCGCGACGCGGCGGCCGGGGCTTCGGCGGTGGCCCAGCTGACCACGACCCTGCACATCACCCCGACCCAGGCCATCGGCCGGCTGACCGCCCTGGGCAAGGCAGCCACCGAGCCGGGCTTCCAGTACCTACAAACTCACGGGATCGCTGTGGCTCAGGCGGCCAAGAACGCCCCGTCGCAATGGAAGACCTGGTGGTGGATATGCGTGGCCGGCCAGATCCTTTTCATCCCGTTCATCTTCTTGATGGTCGGGCCGTGGAGCCCGGCCCGGGCCCGTCGCGACGCCGAGGAGCACAAGCAGAAGGTCGACGAGGAGATGCGAAGGCTGGGGCCGGCGGCGCCGCCGCCGGTGCCGGCCGGTGCCAAGGCCTGAGACTGGACACTCATGCGGATGGCGCTCTTTCACGTAGGCACACCCTGGCGATTGCCGATCGTGTGTCTGTCCGTGAGATCGTCTTGCTCGAGCGTCAGGATCTGAGCGCGCCCGACGGACGATACGGGTAGTGACTTGGATGGGGCAACCTTCCCGGACCTCCATGCGTCGTAAAAGGCATGGGAGTGGGGTTGCCAGCACTAGCACACGCTGAACTCGAAGCCGGAGCCCATCTCACGGCGAGTGCCATGATGAGCGACACCGTGCCTGATCGTGATGAACAGATAGCAGATCTGTTCATCACGCATTACGACAGATTGTGCCGCCTGGCGGCGCTCCTCCTCAGCGACCGGGCAGGAGCCGAGGAAGTCGTCCAAGAGGCATTCCTGCGGACCTTTTCGAACTGGTGGCGGATCCGCCACCTCGAGCGTGCCCACGGGTACCTGCGGATGGCCGTCATCAATCAGTGCCGGTCTCGGCTCCGTCGCCGCAACACCGAGGATCGGTCGAACCGTACGACCTACGCAACAAGCCCGGAGCGCCAGGCGGTTGGTGGATTCGGTCCTGACGGTGCCGACAGATCGGAAAACGCCCTGGTCGTCATGGACGCGGTTGGTGGGCTGCCGCCTCGCCAACGCGAAGCAGTGATCCTCCGTTACTACGAGGACCTCCCTGAAGCCGAGATTGCCAAGCTTCTCGGCTGCAGTGTGGGGACCGTCAAATCTCAGCTGGCAAAGGCTCGCGCCTTCTCTGTCAGCGGCGCTCGGTTCCCTGAGCGTGGAAGGGATGAGCCATGATGCCTGACGACCTCGATTCCCGGGTCCGCCGAGCCTTCGCCGAGACCACATCGGCATGGCAGCCAAACGGACCCTCTGCGGCCGACGTCGTGGGCGATGTTCGTCGTCGTCAGATGAAGCGACGCCGCACTGTGATCACGACCGGCTGTTCCGTCGGCGTCCTTGTCGCGTTGGCAGTAGGGACCGGTGTCTACTCCACTCAGTCGAGAACGGACAATCGGCAGGCGTCGGGCACCGGTCTGCATAGGCCATCCACATCGACGAGATCCGCTTCGGCCGCTTCTCCCGGGCCCTCGAATCTGGCTCCGCAGCAACAGGCCACGAGCGCGCTGGGATGCGCCTCTGTGACCGTGGATTCGGGAGTGTCCCGGTGCGCCGGGGTGATCGTCGCATCCCCATCCGCCAGCTCTGCTTTCTCCACAGCCAACGGCGCGGCGGGTGCGACCAGCGCAACGTCAGCCCCGGCATCGGTCACCGTCAAAGTGGGCCAGCACGTCGCTGTGAGCTTGCCGCCAACGCCCGCGGGATCCTGGAGGGAACCAGTCATGGACGCCCCCTCGAGGCTCTCGGCACCCCTTCGCCACGACCTATCCGTCACCGAGCCGCTGACTCATCCAGGCGTCATGCGAGTGGTAGGCCGCGTCCGAGCAGGTGCGGGTCGGTTGAGCGCGGCGGTATTCGAAGCCGTGAAGCCTGGTGAAGTGGTGCTCACGACAACCCTCGTCCGCGCCTGTGCACAAGCGTCGACCAAGCAGACCACGCTCGCTCCCCCGTCGTGTGCCGGAGGCTCGACCCAGTGGATCCTCCTCGTCGTCGTATCCCGTTGATCAGTGCCCCCTTTCCAGACCCGACACAAGGAGACGGTATGTCCGACATGACCCACGGTACGTTCGAGACGCGGAGGCGTCGCATCCTGCTCGCGCTGGTCGGTGCCGCCGCCGTCGGCATGGCCGGGATCGCAGCGACCGGATGTACGTCAGCAAGCGCCGCACCTACGGGCGCACCGTCGTGCTCGCCCGATGCCGCCAAGTTGACCGTTCAGGGAACCGGGCTGGCTACCGGCACTCCCGACACCCTCACCATCGACATCACCATCTCGACCACCGAGGCAACAGCTCAGGCAGCCCTCACCGACAACAACGACAAGGCGACAGCTGTGATCTCGGCCTTCGGCGCCGGTGGCGTCCCGAAACAGAACATTCAGACGACGGGTCTGAGTGTCCAACCGAACTACACCTTCACGAACGGGACCGAGGTGCTCTCGGGATACGGTGTCAACAACAGCGTCACCGCGATGATCACAAACCTTGCCTCTGGCGGGAGTGTCATTGACGCTGCCTCTCAGGCCGCTGGGAATGCCGGGCAGATCAACTCGGTTTCCTTTTCGATCAAGGACGCCCGCGCTCTCCAGGACCAGGCTCGGACCGGTGCTGTCCACCAAGCGGTGAGCCACGCCCAGACCATGGCCGCGTCCGCAGGTGAGAGCCTCGGTCCGGTGTGCTCTCTCTCTGACACGACACCAACTTCACAAGCCAGCTCGGGATTCAACGCAGCCTCAGGGTCCCCTCAGTCGTCCGCAGTGCCGCTAGAAGTAGGGACCCAACACGCAAGTGCCCAGGTCACGATCGTCTACGCGCTGAAGGTTGGCTCACCGACCGCCTGATCGCATCTCGAACCGTTACCCCCAGTTTGCAATGCTCACTGAGCCGGACGGCGGCCAACCGTCACGGCTGCTCAGAGACACTCTGTGATCGCCGGCGAATAAGGGGCAAAGGTCGGCGGACCGGGGCAGGGAAGAGCGGCAGAGCGCACGTCGAGTTCTGGACGCGCAGAATCACATGCACTTCTGCCGCGATGCCGTTGCTCGTCTTAGCTCGCTCAAGAGCCACCGCTTTGGCACGCAGTCCTCTGATTACCCGCATCTACACCGAAGAGCGGTCGGCACCCGACACGAGGTGAACCCCAGCCCACCGGCTGAGCTCCTGGAGCGCTGGGCGCAACGCCATCCCCGACTCCGTAAGCCGGTAGGCGGCACCAAGCGGTGGCCCTTCGATGATCTCGCGGCCTACAAGCCCCGCGTCAATGAGTTCGCCGAGCCGCTGGGAAAGCATGGACTCGCTGATCCCGGACACAGTGCGACCGAGCTCGGCGAAACGCATGGGGCCTTCCATGAGCACACCGAGGATACGCCCGCTCCACCGCTTCCCGAGCAGCGAGAAGACCTCGATGAGGTTCTCATCACCACACGCGTTCACGGGTGACCGTTCTGCAGACTTCTTGGGCATACCGAAATCATAGCCCCTCATTTTTCCATTGACTACTAGTAAATCTAGAGTGACACGTGTTACTGTAGCCCCTAGATATTCCGAAGACATCTCCGCCGAGGGTTCTCCGAGTTTCACCCCAGAGAGAGGAAAGGCCATGACGAGTGAATCGATGACGGTGCGAGCAGAAGCTCACGCACCGCCGGCGCAGGACCCCCACCACGACCGGCGATGGCTGATCCTGGCCGTGCTGGGCCTGGTCCAGCTCATGGTGGTGCTGGACGCCACCATCGTGAATATCGCCCTGCCGACGGCCCAGCATGCGTTGGGATTCTCCGATGCCGACCGCCAATGGGTCGTGACCGGCTACGCCCTGTCCTTCGGCAGCCTGCTGTTGCTCGGCGGTCGCCTCTCCGACATCCTCGGTCGCAAACGGGCCCTCATGATCGGTCTGGCCGGGTTCGCCGCCGCCTCGGCCCTCGGTGGTTTCTCCGCCAGCTTCACCATGTTGTTGTTCGCCCGGGTGCTCCAAGGCACCTTCGGCGCCCTGCTGGCCCCGGCGGCCCTAGCCATGCTGACCACCACATTCACCGACCCGGGCGAACGCGGGAAGGCCTTCGGCATTTACGGCGCCATATCCGGAGGCGGCGGGGCCCTCGGCCTGCTGCTCGGGGGGATCCTCACCTCCTACGCCTCGTGGCGCTGGACCCTGTTCGTGAACGTGGCCATCGGCGCCGTGGCCATCGCCGGTGCCGGCAAACTCCTGTCCAACCGCCGGGCCGCCAACCGGCCCCGTCTGGACCTGCCCGGTGCGATCACCGCCAGCACCGGGCTGTTCGCCCTGGTCTACGGGTTCTCCCACGTCGAGACCACCTCGTGGGGGAACACGACCACCATCGCCAGCCTGGTGGCATCCGCCGTGCTGCTCACCATCTTCGCCGCCATCGAGCGACGGGTGTCCCAGCCGCTGCTCCCGCTGCGCATCGTGCTCGACCGCAACCGGGCCGGTGCCTACATCGCCGTCTTCACCGGCGTGATCGCCACGTTCGGCATGTTCTTGTTCCTCACCTATTACATGCAGGACACGCTCCACTACTCCCCCGTCCTGACCGGACTGGCCTACCTGCCGATGATCGTGGTGCTGATCGGTTCCGCCCAGCTCGCCACCAACGTCCTCCTTCCCCGCTTCGGACCCAAGGTCATGGTGGCCACCGGCATGCTGATAGGGGCAGTGGCCATGCTTCTGCTCACTCGCATCGGGCTGCACTCGAGCTACGTGACCGCGATCCTTCCGTCGCTGGTCATCCTGGGTATCGGCATGGGGCAGATCATGGCTCCCTCCGCCAGCGTGGCCACCGTCGGCCTGACCAGCGACGCCGGGATCGCCTCGGCCATGGTGAACACCTCCCAGCAGGTGGGCGGGTCGGTCGGCACGGCGCTGCTCAACACCCTGGCCGCCAGTGCGGTGACCGCCTACGCCCTGGCCAACCGATCGACGGCAACCTCCGTTGCCACGCTGCAAGCTCAAGCCACGGTCCACGGCTACCACGTCGTATTCGCCTGTGCCGCCGTCTTCCTGGTAGCCGGGGCCGTCATCGCCGGGTTGCTGCTCCGGCGAGGGGCCGTGGCGTCGCTGGCCAGGGAACCCAACAACGCAGAGGTCACGACGGAAGCGAAGCCCGAGCTCCTAGCGGCCTGAGCGTCCCATTGAACATCTGAGTGAAGCATCACATCGTCATCGGAACTCGATACCTGCACCCGATCCGAGGAGGCCCGACCATGTCGAACTCCCTGTACCGACTCGCTCACTTCGCCTTCCGGCGCAGCGACTGGTCCTGGTCATCTGGCTGGTCGCAGCCATTGGCGCCATTGCCATCGACCTTACGAGCGGCGGAAAGACCAACGAGAGCTTCACCATCCCAGGCACCGAGGTGCGGAACGCGGCTTCCATCAAGCCGTCAGCGTCCGAGGGCGATCCCCCGACCGACACATAGCGCCTGATCGGTGGTTCGGTGATGTGGGAGTCCGCCGACAGGATGCTCAGTGGGCTGGCATCGCTTGTGCGCCCCGCACAAGCTGGCCCGGCGTCTCGCCGGTCGATTCGCCGTCGGTCGCGACCTCCACCCCGCTCACGAACGTGTGCAGGTAGCCGAACGATGGCTGCAGCAGGCGCTTCCCGCCGGCGGGGAGGTCGAACACCAGCCGCGGTTTGGCCATCCCCAATCGTTCGAAGTCGATCACGTTGAGATCGGCTTTGAAACCCGGCGCGATGATCCCGCGGTCGAGCAGCCCGACCGCTTCAGCCGTCGCACGGCACTGGCGGGACACGATCCACTCGGGCACGAACCGGACGCCCTTGGTGCGGTCCCTGCACCAGTACGAGAGCAACGTGGTGGGGAAGCTGGCGTCGCAGATCGTGCCTACGTGGGCGCCCCCGTCGCTCAGTCCAGGGACGGCGTTGGGATCGGCGAGAAGTTCCGCGGCTGCGTCGAGGTTGCCGTCGAAATAGTTGAGAATGGGCCAGTAGAGCATGGCCTTCCCACCATCGCCAAGCAGGAGCTCGAAGAACAGTTCCTCGGCGGGCATGCCCGCACGTGCCGCCCGGGCTGCGATGCTGTCTGCCGGAGCGGGCTCGTACTCTGGCGGATCAGCGAGTCCGAACACGCGGTCGAGGATGCCAACGCCCTGGGGCAACTCCCTCAGGATCCTGGTGCGCAGGGCCGCCTCCGACAGGGTCGCCACCAGTTCGGGGAGGGCCAACCCCTCGAGGGCCCGATAGGTCTCCGAGCCCCGCAGCGGGTTCACCGAGCCTTGGAGACCGATGAGCACGCCGATGCCCCGGGCCGGCACCTGGGCCCGCATCTGGAGGCCCTCGCTATTGGCGGCGGCGATGGCGGCGAGGATGTGGCGGTGGCCTACGCCGGTGCGCCCCTGCGAGAGGGACACCGACAACGGGCGGTGGGAGACCCGCATCATCTCGAGCAGCGTCTCGATCTCGGTGTCGAATTCGGGGAAGTCCGAGACCACCTGCAACACGCCGGAGCCGACCTCGCCCAGGGCGCGGGCGATGCCCACAAGCTCCTCCCTGGCGGCGGTCAAGGTGGGGGTCGGCTCACCCCGGCTGGTTCGGTGGTTGAGCGTCCGCGAGGTCGTGAAACCGAGGGCGCCGGCACGCACCCCTTCGGCGGCGAGGCGGCCCATCTCGACGATCTCTTCGGGCGTCGCCGGTTCGCGATCGGCACCCCGCTGGCCCATGACGAACAGCCGCAGCGGCCCATGGCAGACCTGGGCGGCGACGTCAATGTCGTGCGGGCGCCGTTCGACAGCGTCCAGGTACTCGGGGATGCTGCCCCAGTCCCAGGGCAGGCCCTCGTGGAGCGCAGCACCGGGGATGTCCTCGACACCTTCCATCAACTCGATCAACTGCGCGTGGTCGGTGGGGCGGACGGGGGCGAAACCGACGCCGCAGTTCCCCATCACGACCGTGGTCACGCCGTGGCCTGACGACGGCTGGATGCGGGAGTCCCAGGTCACCTGGCCGTCGTAGTGGGTGTGGATGTCCACGAAGCCGGGCGTCACCATCGCCCCGTCGGCGTCGACGACGCGGCCGGCCGGTTCGGTGACCGTGCCGACGTCCACCACCCGCCCCTCCCGCACCGCTATATCGGCGGTCCGCGGCGTCCCCCCGGTCCCGTCGATCACTGTGCCGGCGCGGATCACGAGATCGAGCATCGTCCCTATCCTGCCCCACCGGAGGCGTGTCAGGTAGTGGATCAGTCTGGGCGACTGGCACCGCACCAATCGGGATGACGACCCGAGAGCCGAACGCTCTGGAATCGGCCTCGCTCGGCGACGGAACGAGGTCGCGAAAGGGGTCCGTTCATCGCTACAGTTATTCTCTGACCAGGGATTCCTTTGAGCGGACGACGGGATTCGAACCCGCGACCCTCACCTTGGCAAATAGACAAGCCAACGAGGAGGCCCAACTCCCCTACCTGCACTTTTGCAAATTGCCGCAGCATGATGGGCGTTTTCCACTGACCGCAGCAGACCGCTATTGACCGTAGTTGCCCGTGTTGCGTGCGTTTTTTGTGCAGCGCGAACCACGAATTCCTGGACCACGTGTACCACGGTTCTCCGCTTTCACGGAGTCCTGAATACATCATGAGTACCCACGCGTCGCCAGATGATGTGTGTTTCACCAGGGGTGACCTCGCTCCCATACTCGAAGGTCGCCCGCCCGTCGGCTGCCCACGTCATCTCAAAGATGCCGGCGGCCCCCTTCACACCCTTCACCCGAAGACTCGATCGGAACGCGCCCGCTTTCAAGTCGGACACGAACTGTGCGACCGCCGCCAGAAATGCTGCCTGCTGGTCGGCCGAAAGGCCGTCGAAGTCGGCGCCGAAGCGGGCCAACCAGGCAAAGGTGGGCACGCTCTGTCAACGAGGGCGCCGGGGCCGCCGTGGAGCTTTGGCCCGACTTCCCAGGGCCGTAAGGAGCTCCTCGCCGGAGCCGAAGATTTCCAGCCGATCGCCGGCAAGATCGGTATCCGCTTCCCGCTCACCCTCCTGCCACTCCTTCGTCCAAAACCACGCCTGGGTGGCGTCGATGACTTTCTGGGGCCGGAGCAGAATCCCCTCGGCGGTGATCTCGGCATCCAGGAGATCGCCTTCTTCGAGATGCGCAGCGGCGCGGATCTCCTCGGGAAGAGTCAGTTGTCCTTTGGCCCGCAGCGTGGTTCTCGACACGATCACAGCCTAGCAGATGTTCCGAATGTCAGATAATCGGATTTTCCGACTTTGTGCCACACAAAAGTGAATCCAGCGGGGTGTGGCCGATTTGATACGGAGTCCCAGCTCAGCGTCCTGATCGACACTCCGGAACCCCATCTGCAGCACAACTACACGCTGGCCCTGCGGGAAGGATTCCAGCGCTAGCCCGAACCAGGCTGCGGCAGGAAACACGAATCGAACGGTGCGGCGCTGCCACGACGGCGAGGCGAAGGCAGGTGCCGAATGAGGTCGGCACGACTCGAAGCAAACCCGCGGTATTGACGTCGACGAGCGATTGCGAGCGCTTCGACTTGTCGGCGAGTCCTGCAGTCCATCACCGGATCCGGCAGTATCGGATGGTCTGCCGGGGATGATCGAGGCGACTGACCGCGCGCTATAGGGCGGGTCCACCCTTCTTTCGACGTGAGAACCGAACGCATTTTGGTCTAACGAGCAACAGCCTCGGCACCTAAGTACCGAGGCTGTTGCCGCTAGCTAAAACACCAACGAGACCTACGAGAATGCGGTCCCACAAACTTCGGGCACGACGAACAGCGTCGTGAGGGGCGTCAAACAGTTACTAGGTTCGTTTGGTGGATCTCTTGAATTTCGGTGGAAGGCAACGCCGTCTCGTCTGTCTTCCAGAGCCGCACGGCGAGCAACACCATCGCTATCGCAAACGGTGCCATTTGCAGGGCGACCTTGGCGATGCCAACGGACGCCGTCTGTTCGGCAAGCTCAAAACCCACGGCGAATAGGACCGCCAGCCAACGCGGCACACGACGGCTTCGCCACAAGGCCACGCCCATGATGATAGGCGCGAGGAACTCGCTGAACGCATAGACGTCCGTGAACGCCTTGCCCGGCCCTGAATTGAAATTTGCGATCAGGAATCGAGCAGCCGCATCGCGTGTCACATGGGCTGTCGCAGCGGCAGCGAGATTGATGCCGACGAAGACGTTGACGATGACACCGCAGAGGGCACCGATCCCCCCAATCAGGGCCGCAACGGTGGCGGCCGTCGAACCACGCTTGCGGACCAGCATGGCGATCGCCGCATACGAGACGATGACAGCCCCGAGCGCTAGTTCGCTGAGCGAGCCCGAGATGTAGAGCTGTGTTGAATGACGTGCCGCGATTGGCAGCACCTTTAGTGCGATCGCCGTTGACGTGACGATCTGGTCGGTACCCTTGGGATCTAAGCCCTCTGCGCCGACGTAGAGCGCGGCGGTCAGGGGAAGAGCTAGGGCAATCATGCGCTGGCGTGTTTGGACTGCGTTCTTCATTGACCTCTCCAGTCTGGGATTAGGTAGATACGAGAATGAAGGTTCGGTGCGAATCCGGCATCATGAGGCTGCTGCATGCTCCAAGCGACTGATCGAGGGAGCAACCTCGGGGGCGGTGGTGCGCTGGTCACGCCACAGGGAGATACCGAGGCCGATGAGGGCAACACCGGTGGGGACAGCCATCGGGCGATTGAACGACTGTGGCAGTACCTTGAGGGCCACGGTGGCGACAGTGCCCACTGCAAGAAGTGCCGCGGCCCACTGGGCCAAAATGCGGGCTCGGAACAGTGCGATCCCGAAGAGGAGACCGCCGACCAAGTACGCGACACCGGCGATGACAAAGAGAGTCTTCATTCCCCCGATGCTGCTGGAAGGAGTGCCGCCGGCGGCCGCGACAACCACGTTGTTCACGTAACCGGGCGAAGTGTGCGCCAAGCCGGGGAGCACGAACGCGGCGATGACCTCGGTGCCGAGCATGAGGAGGTAGCCGGCGCCGAAAACCAGGTAGCCGACCAGACCCAGCACGCGTGTCTGGCGGACCTGACGCAGGTACAGGCCGGTGATGCCCGCCAGCGCCAGCGCCGCCATGACCACCTTGGCGATGCTGCGCACCAACCAGTCGTTGGTGGTGACCGAGGCGACGTTCATGGGCGGGTGCTTGATCTGGACGGCGATGAAGATCAGCCCGGCCACCGCGGCGCAGATGCCGGCGGCCCGGGTGAGGCGGGTGGTCGTGATGGTCATGACAGGGCTCCTTCGTCCTGAGCGGGGAGGTTTCCGACGCTGTGTGGACGGTACGAAGGGATGTGGTGACGCGACATCACCAGGTGATGTGACCGGGGTGGTGATTTCACATCGGACCTGGTCAGGGGGTACTTCAGGCCGGGGCCGGTTCCACCTCAGGCGTGATGGGTCCTCGACGACAGGTCCAGTTCCTTGGCCCGGCGAAGGGCGGCCCGACGGTTGTTCACGCCGAGCTTCATGTAGATGTTCTTCGTGTGGGTTCGGAGGGTGTTGAGGGACACCATGAGCTCGCGAGCGATGTCAGGGCCGCTCAGCTCGGACCCAAGGAGCCGAAGCACGTCCAGTTCCCTCTCACTGAGAGGCTCGACCAGCCCCTGCTTCTTCGGCGAATGACGCCCTGGTGCAGCAACGGAGTCGAGGAGTTCCGCGATGTAGGCAGGAGCGATACCGCGTCTAGCAGCCTCCGTGAGCAGGGAGGCCATCAGCTGGCCCTCTTCCATGAAGACCCGCACGTGGCCTTCGGGCTCCGAGGCCGTCAGGGCGCGCTCGAGCGCGCCGAGCGCGGCGGCGGTGTCCCCCTGGGCCTGGAGGGCGAGCGCCTCGAGTACCAGGATCTCGATCACGCTGCCGGCCCTGGCCCCGGCGGTGGCCGCCTCGCCGAGACGCCCGAGCAGGGCGAGCGCATCGCCAATCAGGCCTTCTGTGCGCTCCGACTTCGCTCGCGCCAGAAGCAGCCTTGCCAGTGTGATGTGCTCGAACTCGCGCAGGTAGTTCAGCTCATCGTCGCCCGACACGCCCGCCTTGCGCGCCCACCCGAGAACCTCTCGCAGCTGTGAGTTGGCGATCCACAGGCGTGCTCTGAGTGCCGCGATTGGTCGAACATTGGGGAAGAAGTCGCTGACGTAGAGGTGTTCGGCCTCGTTGATAAGCGCCAGGGCTCCGTCTAGATCCCCTTCCGCTGCCCGTACTCGGGCGGTGACGACACGCCAGCGATACGGGAACTTCGCCATCCCGGCGTACTCACCGAGCTCCTGCGCCTCCTGGAGGTGCTCGTTGGCCGTCGCCAGGTCGAGGCGTTCGAGGAAAACCTCGCTCATCCCCACGTGCATGTCGGCCGTTCCTCGCACCAGGGACCGGCTCTGCTCAGGTACACGCTCCAAGGACTCCTGGTACGTGACCAGCGCATCCTGGAGGCGACCCTGCACTATGCAGATGTCACCCAAGGCTTGGGTGGCCCCAACTGCGTCGGCGAAGTATCCCGCCTGCTCGAGTCGCGCCGCGCACTCACTCCATGCCCGATGGGCGCCTTCGAGGTCGCCGCCGGTCCACAAGGCGATGCCGAGAAAGCCGGCAGCCCCCGCCCGCACCACATGGTCGTCTTCGAGAGCCAGCTCCCCAGCCCGCTGTGCGTGCTCGACCGTGGCGGGCACATCCCCTCGAACCTGTGCCAGCGACGCCCGGTACACCTCGATGTCCCCCCGGACCCGACGCAGTTCACCCTCATCGCCGACTCCGGATCCGGGCAATGCGTCGATCCGTCTCTCGGCGTCGTCCAGGCGGCCCTCAACGCCAACAAACTCTCCGCTCATCAGTAACGCCCCGGCGAAAGTCACGGCCAGGACCGGACGACGACGGACCACCTCGTCGGGGAGCGGATCCACCCACGCCCGCAGCTGCATCTCTTGCCTCGCTTTGCGCATCTCAGGGAGCGCAGATTCGACGAGCGCCGCGGTCCGCTCGAAGTCTCCACCAGCGAGTGCGTGGTGGATGGCCTCGGCGCGTTCCCCCTGCTGCTCATACCACTCGCTCGCCCGACGGTGCAGGTCCGGGGTCTGCTCCGTCTGCTCCTCTTCGAGGTGGGCGCGTAGGACGTCGGCGAAGAGGTGGTGGTAGCGGTACCACTGGCGCCGGTCGTCGAGCGGGATGACCAAGAGGTTTGCTCGCTCGAGCCGCTCCAACATGGCTTTGCCACCAGCGGATCCGGTGACGGCGTCGCACAGCGGCCCACTGAGCCGGTCAAGGATGCTCGTGCGCAGGAGAAAGCTTCGGATCTCGTCGGGCTGTCGGGCGAGTACTTCGTCCACCAGATAATCGACGATGTAGCGGTCGTTGCCGGTGAAACCGGCGATGAAGCCGGCAACGTCGTCGCGTCCCTGCATCGAAAGCGCAGCGAGCTGCAGGGCGGCGATCCAGCCCTCCGTGCGGGTTTCGAGGGCGGTAACGGCCTCGGGTCGTAGGTCGAGACCCATGACTTCGTTGAGGTAGGTCGAGGCCTCCGCGGGCAGTGAAGCGCAAATCGGCGGCGCGGATCTCCACCAGATCACCCCGTGCGCGCAGCAGCGCCAGCGGCAGCGGCGGGTCGGCGCGGGTGGTGATGAGCAGGTGGGCGTGGGTCGGGAGGTGCTCCAGCAGGAAGGTTACGCCCTCTTGGATGCCCTGGTCATCGATGAGGTGGTAATCGTCGAGCACCAAATACAACTCGCCCGACAGCGCGTCAAGCTCATTGACCAGGGCGGCGAGCACCCCCTCGGTCGTGGACCCGCTTGCTTCGAAGAGCGGGAGGAGGTCGGCGCCGAAACCAGGCACGGCGGTCTCTACTGCGGCAACGAGATGAGGCCAGAAGATAGGGGCTCTGTTGTCGCTCTGGTCGAGGGCCAGCCAACCGACGGTGTGGCCGTTGCCTGCCACCGCCGCGAGCCACTGGGTGAGCAGAGATGTCTTGCCGAACCCGGCTGGCGCCGAGACAAGGACCAGTCTCGACCCCAAACCACGCTTCAGGCGATCAATCAGCCTCGCCCGCCCGATGAGTCCCGACCGTGGTGCGGGCACGTGCAACTTGGTCGCAACCAGAGAGCTTTCCACGGGCGTCGCCTCTCGAGTCGGCCGAGGATGATCCACCAATCCTGTCAGACACGCCTCCTGACCAAGCCGGGCAGCCCTCCCACCTGGCAACTCGGCCTTCCGGGCGCAACAAAGCCACCCCCCGTCCTTAGAGAGTCTCCGTCGCCTGTCTGCGCCCTGCAAACGGCCAATCCACCGTGTTTCACCAGGCGAATCACCTCATGTGGTGAGGACTGGTCACCACATTCGCTCATACCTTGCCATCAGCGAGCGAGAGATTCGCAACCGACCAGAACAAGGGAGGAACGCCATGAGCCAGACACCCTCGGGATCTGGCAGCCAGCAAGAGGTCGGGCTCTACGAGATCCGCCTGCGGGGCCATCTCGCTCCGCGCTGGGCAACCCGGCTCGAGGTCTTGAGCCTCACCAATGAAAGCGATGGCACCACCACCATCCGCGCTCGGACGGTCGATCAGGCCGCCCTGCACGGCTTGCTCGACAAGATCCGCGACCTCGGCCTGACGCTGATCTCGGTCGCAACCCTGGACGGGACTGGCCCAGACGAGACACCCATCGTTGCCCAGTAGTCACGCATGACACCCGCACAGCCCATCAAGGAAAGGACAAACAGATGATCGAGGCAACGCACCTCACCAAGCGCTACGGCAAGACTGTGGCCGTCAATGAGGTCTCATTTACCGTCCGGCCCGGACAGGTGACCGGCTTCCTCGGACCAAACGGGGCCGGCAAGTCGACTACTATGCGCATGATCCTGGGCCTCGACGCCCCGACCTCAGGCGAAGTCCGGGTGGACGGCAAGCCCTACCGCCAGCTGGCCGACCCACTCCGGTCGGTCGGGGCGCTCTTGGACGCCAAAGCCATTGTCGGCGGCCGCAGCGCCGCCAACCACCTCATATGGCTAGCCGACAGCAACGGCATCCCCCGCCGACGGGTGGCCGAGGTGCTCGACATCGTCGGACTCAGCGACGTGGCAGGAAGGAAGGTCGGGACCTTCTCGCTCGGCATGAACCAGCGCCTCGGCATCGCTGGCGCCCTGTTGGGCGACCCCGCGACGGTGATGTTCGACGAGCCGATCAACGGGCTCGACCCGGAGGGCATCCTCTGGATCCGCAACCTGATGAAGTCCCTGGCATCACAAGGCCGCACGGTGTTCCTCTCGAGCCATCTCATGAGCGAGATGGCCCAGACCGCCGATCACCTCATCGTGATCGGTCGGGGCCGCATCATCGCCGACGCCGGCACCCATGACTTCATCAACCGGAACACCGCTTCGAGTGTCAGGGTCCGGGCCGTAGAGCAAGCCGATCTGGCTGAGGCCCTGACCCAACGAGGCGCGCTGATCGACTGTGGATCTGATGGCGCCATGGTGGTGACCGGAATGGACTCCGCAACGATCGGCGCAGCCGCTCGTTCCCACGACATCACCCTCGTCGAGCTGGCCCCACGGGAATCGTCGCTCGAAGAGGCGTATTTCGACCTGACCAAGGACCAAACCGACTACCACGCCGGCCAGCTGGTCGGCGCAACCAAAGGAGCCTGACATGAGCACTGCGACCGACACCATCGATGCGACATTCTTCACAGCACCCGCTCCGTCGGTGCGGACTCCGACGATCCGCAGGATCGCCAAGGCAGAGTGGACCAAGCTGCGCACCCTGCCTTCCACCTGGAGGGCTGTGGTCATGGCCTTCGTCATCTCGGTTGGCCTGGGGGCGATCCTCTGTGTCTCCCAAGTCCAACAGTGGTCGAAGATGACCGCGGGGCAGCGCCAGACGTTCGACCCAACCGCCTGTTCCCTCTTCGGTGTCGTCTTCGTCGGTGCGATGCTGCTGGCGGCACTTGGGGTGCGGTCCATGACCTCCGAGTACGTGACGGGGATGATTCGGTCCACCTTCGCCGCCACGCCCACGAGGCGGCTTGTACTGGCAGCCAAGGCGGGAGTCACGGCGGCGTTCGTGTTCCCGGTAGCGCTGCTCACTACGGTGGTCAGCTTCGTAGTCGGCCAACGGGTCTTCACCGGCAAGCACCTCGAAGTGCCTTTTGCTCACCCCGGCGTCCTCCCAGCGGTGGTGTTCGGTGCCCTGGCCGTGAGCCTCATCGCCGTCATCGGGGTCGGTATCGGCGGCCTCATCCGACACACCGCCGCGGCGACCACGACACTGGTGCTCGTCGTCGTGGGAGGCGTCACGATCGGCCAGCTCCTTCCGGCCGGCCTCCGCCAGTACGTGCCTGGGACCGCACTCCAGGCCGCCGTCACGGTCAACCACTCGGCGGGACTCCTGAGGCCAGGCACTGCCGTTGTGGTCCTCGGGGTGTATGCGGCGATCGCCGTGGCGGGGGCCTCGATCCGGATGTCGCACCGCGACGCCTGACTCGGTGGTTTGCCCCAGTCATCCCACGAACTATCTCGGTGGTCACCGGGCACGACCGTCTCGACCCGCTGCAACAGGCGCCCCGACAGGTGCCGAAAGGTCATCTGTCCCGGACTCGAGACTTAGCCCACTCACTCGGTCAACCTCGATGAAAGGCGACTTCACGAAAGGAAGCTCCATGACATCCTTCGACTACATCACCGACATCCTCGCTCATCGCCATCGTCGTGCTACAGATCTGGGTTCGCACACTGACCCTGCGCTCGCTGCTGCTACCGCTGGGGCTGGTGGCCGGGGCGGGTCGCCTACCTGCACCCCATATCCTTGGCTGGCAACAATCTCACGTTGGTCGCGGTGTCGGTTGCCGCCGGCCTTACCCTCGGAACGCTGAGCGGCATGACCACTAGTGTCTGGCATCAGGGCGACAGCGTTCCGTCCCGCACCGGCGTCCTGACCGCCTTCCTCTGGGTGCTCGTGATGGGACAAGCTTTGCCTTCGCCATCTGGGTCACCCACACCGGAGCTGAAGCGGTCGGACGCTTCTCGTTCCGCCACGACATCACCGGTGGGCATCTGGCAGTTCGCCTTTGCGGCTCATGGCCTACAGCGAGGTTCTGTCACACATCGGCGTGCTCCAGTTCAGAAGGATCCGTGCCGTGCCCCGGACAGCCGGGCTGCCGGCCCGAACGGCGCCGACAATCCACGTCCCGTGGCCCGTCAGGCCGTATGAGAGGAGTTGGCATGTCGAACTTGACCAACGCGGACGTGGCGGCGGCTATCTGTAACACGTCGTCGTCAGCCCGTAGGGCGTCGTGAACACGCCGCCCTTGAGCCTCATCCAGAACCAACAGTCGACGGGATGCGCCGCGTCCTTCTTAAAGGTCAAAGGCGGAGCCATGCCGCCCAGAGTGTCTCCGTGGAGAGAATACAGACCGGTCTTGATTTCAGCGGACGTCACGGCTTCACCGGACTCTACGTGAGCGGCCTTGACAGCCGCAGCGAGAAGTTGCCCCGACACCCACTGGAACACGATCGTCTCGCCAAACGCAGGAGAGGTGAGGACCGAAGGGGCGTATTTGTGCAGAGCGTCCCTCATTGCCTTCATTCCTGCGTTCGCCTTCACCGAGAAAGGGATGTCCGACTGGATGGCGAGAAGATTGTCTCTCAGACCCGGCGTCGAGGTATCGCTGAGAGCGACGGCACTCCCGTCCACCACGTCTATCGGGGTGTAGCCCTGCTTTGCACAGTCCGCCACTGCGCTCTGAACGACGAGAGCAGCCTCGACCACAATGAGGGCTTGTGCCCCACTTTGTTTGGCCGCAAGGCATTGCGCTACGTAGTTCGGTGCTGCATAGGCGATCTGTGTGGTGTAGACCAAGGGCGTCTTGAGGGTCGTAGCCAAGGTTCTTATGTAGGGTACGGCTTCGGCGCAGCCCGGCGTTTCGGCACAATAGAAGAAGGCGATGCTCTTGGCTCCTGCCTTCTTTGCCGCCACGACGACTGAAGCTTCCAACGCATTGGCAGTCTGACCCTCAGGGAACCAATCGGGGTCGGTATTGTATATTGCCCCCCCTAGACCACCGCCCACGACGGGAACGCTGTGCTGATTGGCATAGGCCTCCCACGCAGTGTCAACACCACTATCGTCCGTGATGGCGACCACGTGATCGGCCGTGATCATCGTCTCAACCTCGCTGCGTGACGTTGCCGGGTTGCTCAGATCGTCGGAAAAGAACACGTTGACCTTGTGCCCGTTGATTCCGCCTGCCGCGTTGGTGGCACTCGCCCAAGCCTTGTATGTGGCTTCGTCGCCGACCAAGCTCGAGGCATATGGTCCCGTGCAGCTGCAAATCAACCCCACGTTTATGGTCGATACGGCGGAGACAGGGGCCGTTCCGCAGCCAGAAAGCAGGAAACTGACCACGGAAACGCTCAGCATCGAGACCAAGAGCGAGACCTTACGATCCATGCCGTCTCCCCCTTTGAAACTCGATCACTGAATGGCGCTTGACTCTATCCCGAAGTAGCGCTCGAAGATCTCGTCGCCTTCGAGCTCATCGGCCGATCCCGCGAACACCACCTCACCGCGGTTGAGCAGGCAAACCGAGTCGGCCACGGCGAGGGCGCGGGTGACGTACTGCTCCACCAGGAGAACCGACACCCCGGTGGCGGCGATCTCTGTCAAGGTCTCGAAGATGCGGTCCACGATGATGGGGGCGAGCCCAAGGGAGGCCTCGTCGACGACCACGATCTTGGGCTCGGAGGCGAATGTCCGCACCAAGGACAGCATCTGCTGCTCCCCCCCACTGAGGCTCCCTGCCGTCTGTTTCAAGCGGGTGGCGAGCGCCGGAAAGGACGTCACGGCCTGCTCGATGGTGGCGGACTCCTTGCCCCTTGGCGACTGGAGAATGAGGTTGTCCTTCACCGTCAGCGAGGGGAAGATCCCCCGTCCCTCGGGGAGGCTGCACATCCCTCGACGAGACATGTAGTACGGCCGCTTCCCGGTGACGTCCTCCCCGTTGAGGATGATCCTCCCGCTTATGGGCTTGATGACGCCCGAAGCCACTCGCAACAGCGTCGTCTTGCCGGCTCCGTTCGGCCCGAGGAGGGCCAGGACCTTGGAGTCGGGAACGGACAGGGTCACGTCGCGCAGCACCACCGTGTCGCCGTAGCCGGCCGTGATGTGCTCCAGCTCTAACACTCAGGTTCCCCTCTCGCCGGCGCCGCCCGGGTGCTCATGCCGGCTCGAAGTCGCCTTCGCTGACAGCGACCTCCTGGGCAGGGCGGCCAGCCGCGGCCGCGACGCTCTCGGAACCGAGATAGGCAGCGCGGACGACGTCGCTGGCCAACATCTCGTCCGGGCTGCCCTCGAAGACCAGGCGGCCGAAGTCGAGCATGTAGATGTGGGCGCAGACTTGTCGCACCAGGGCCATATCGTGCTCGACCAGCAGGATGCCGGTGCCGCGCTCGGCCACTACGCCGGTCAGCACGTTGCCCAATTGGACGGTCTCGGTGGCATCGAGCCCGGCCGAGGGCTCGTCCAAGAGAAGCAGGTCGAAGGGCCCCGCCAGGACACGGGCCAGCTCCACCAGGCGGCGCTGGGCGGTGGGGAGGAGCCCGGCCTGGACGTCGGAGAGCCGGCCGATCCCGGTCAGCTCCATCGCCTCGTCGACCGCTCGCTGTACCACGCCGCGATCGCGACGCCTCGCCACCAACTGAGTGATGGGGTTGGCCCCGGCCATGGCCGCCTCGCGCCCCAGCACGACGTTCTGGCGCACGGAGAGAGAGTTGAAAAGCTCGGCCTTCTGGAACGTCCGCCCGAGCCCGAAACGCGACCGCCCCGCCGGACCCATCCCCGTCACGTCCCCATTGTGCAGCAGAACCTTCCCTGCGGTCGGCTTGAGCAGACCCGAGCAGGCGTTGAAGGTCGTGGTCTTGCCAGCCCCGTTCGGCCCGACCAACCCGGTGATGCGCGCCATCGGCGTGTCGAGACTGACGTTGTCGACGGCCCGCACCCCGCCGAACCGGACCGATAGCTCGCGCACCGCAAGACCCGCCTTGTCCGGGACACCCGCCGACATGCGTCGGGCCATCTCGCGATCTGCCCGGGCGCTTTGCTTCTCCTCCACCGCCGCGTCCGACACCAGCTGTTCGAGCTCGCCCTCCGCCAAGACGGTCTCGGGTGCTCGGCCGCCCCAGCGGTCGATGACCCTGCGCAGACCCAGGGGTACCGAAGGGACACGGTTCACCTGCACCGCAAAAGTGGCGGCCGAG
>CAVZRJ010000001.1:0-1492103 GCA_963777665.1 uncultured Acidimicrobiaceae bacterium | reverse complement strand
TGAGATGTGCTTTGTGCTGTTTGCCGTGAAGGGCTCCCGGTTCCAGTCTCCCCAGCGTTCCCGGAGACTCATCCCGGCAATGCGAGCCATCAAGTCGAGTTCGGACGGCCAGACGAACCGAAATGGCTGCGAGTAGACCCCGCTTTTGCCATCGGCGACCCGGTAGTGATGAAGGACTCCCTGTTGGGTGGCAACGTCGAGCTCATCAAATCCAAGATGTGGTGGGTTGACCGTGAACGCTCGGACAGTCTCGCCGGGTGGGAGCCGCTGGAGCGGAGGCACCTCCAGCTCGATCACAAAGAGCCCGCCGGCTCCAGGTGTCTGGCGACGTTGCGGAAGCACTCGACCTGCTTGTCCTGAGAGGTGAGGTTCGTGATGGTGTTGTACACGAGGTAGGCGAGCCTGAATGTGCTTTCCACCCGGGCTGTCGTGAAGTCACCGATTGTCACCCCGATGTCCTTGGCCCCTGGCTTCGCTTGGAGCTGTGCAACCATGGCCGGCGACAGTTCGATCCCGTGCACCGGGATCCCTCGGCGGCTGAGCCGCAAGGCGATCCGGCCCGTGCCGATGCCAAGCTCAAGGGCGGCACCACCTCTTGCGACATCCGCCAGGAAGCTCACGGCAGGTTCAACGACGGCCGGATCGAAGATGCCCGGGGCCAGGTCGTAGTTCTCCGCAACGAGTCCGTCGAAGTAGAGCTCTCTCTCCTGTGTCACAGACACACTGTGTCATGAGGTCCACGACGCTCGCTGAGTCGTAGGCGACGAACCTCGTGCTTTGACGACCCGTCTCATCTGGTCAGCCCTCTTTGCAGTTCACCTTTGCAGGGCTCGGCCCAGCCTGGCACGCTACCTGGAGTCACGTTCAGGTGTCTCAGGCGCCGCAATACTGTTGATCCTGACCCGACTCGCGTTCAGACGCGGTGCAGAAGTCGAACAGGCGCTGGCCACTTTCCGTCAGTTCCAGACCAAACGGCATGGCGGTCAGAATGAATGTGGATCCCGGGCCATAGGTGTGCCGAGCATTCGCGTTGCTCACCGAAATGAGCCTTCCCGAGGTGCCCGTTACTGTCGCCTGCGACGGTGACGTGGCACTGACGGTGATCTGAGCCACCTGAGGAACGCCCGCCGGCGGGGTCGCTCCCGGCCATTCGATCTGACCTGCTCCGTCGTCGGAGATGGCGATCGAACCGTCGTGGGTTGACCAGCTCCCCACGAACCCTGCCAGCGATATCGTACTCGTCGGACGAGGCGTACTTGTCGTGGTCGGGGCCGGCGCGACAGTGGTGGTCGGGGCTGGCGAGACGGTGGTGGTCGGGGCTGGCGAGACGGTGGTGGGGGTTGTCGTCACCGACGTTGTTGAGGGCTTCGGTGAGTTGTTCGCCGTACTCGCGGAGCATGCCGAAAGCGTGAGTGCCATTGCGGCAAGAAGCGCTGCCGTGTGTGGCCGAGTCCTCCTCATTCTGAGTCTCTCTTCCGTGGGGACCAACGAACGTGGTTCTCGGTCAACCTAGCCCTGTTGGCTCTGGCGACGAGAGCTCGCGCCACCGGCAGTTCGGACCCCCGGCGTCCCCATGGGCGGGCTCCTTCGGATCCATGCAGACTGGGTCTCGCACGACGCGGGCGCGTCGTGCGATAGAACGCCAAGGGACGCGCACACTGCCGTCCCAGAGGGAGGTCCAGCATGTCGGGAGTGCTCGAGGGAACGGTGGCCTTGGTCACGGGCGCGTCCAGCGGAATCGGGGAGGCCACCGCCCTGGCGTTGGCCGAGGACGGTGCGGCGGTGGTCCTGGCCGCTCGCCGAAGAGACCGGCTGGAGCAACTGGCTGAACGCATCGAGGGTGGTACCGAGAAGGTCCTGGTGCTCGAGGTTGACGTGACCGACGAGACCCAGGTCAATCAGATGGTGGCGGACACGGTTGATCGGTTCGGCCGGATCGACACCCTGGTCAACAACGCCGGAGTCATGTTGCTCGGACCCATCAACGGCGCCCCCACCGAGGAGTGGCGCCGCATGGTCAACCTGAACCTGCTCGGCCTCCTCTACTGCACCCACGCAGCCTTGCCCCATTTGCTCGAAGCGGCCGAACGCGAGCCCCGCCGCGTGGCTGATGTGGTCAATGTGAGCTCGGTGGCCGGCCGGGTGGCCCGACTCAACAGCGGGGTCTACAACGCCACCAAGTTCGGGGTCGGCGCCTTCAGCGAATCGCTCCGCCAAGAGGTGACCAGTCGCCACGTGCGGGTCACCATCATCGAGCCCGGCGCCACCACCACCGAGCTGGCCTTCCAAAACCGACCCGAAATTCTCGAAGGGATGGCACAGACCTTCGGGAGCATCGAGTTGCTCGGGGCCGACGACATCGCCCACGCTGTGCGCTACGCCGTCACCCAACCCCGACGGGTGGCGGTCAACGAGATCATGGTGCGGCCCACCGAGCAGGAGCGCTGAGCATCCGGCACTGGGTTCGAGCGCTACGGGAGCGCGTCAGAGGCCGGGGTGCCCCGAAGGTCCGACAACGCGGCGCTTCGGGCGCGCGACCGCACACCGGGTCGGTGGAAACTTCCCTGCTCAATCGGCTAGCCGTCAGCGGTCAACCCATCTGATTCGACCGGAAGCGGAGTTGCACGTCTGCTGGACATGATTGCCACGGATGTGAGCACCCAGACAGCCGTGAGCGCCAGCCAGATCAGGAGGCGCACCCATGGGTGCAGCAGAACGAGAGGCGTGGTGCCGGAACTGGTGAGTGGTGCATAGGCCACCCACCCGGAGGGAACTCCTGCGTCCCCCTGCCAAACCCCGATGAGCCAGACACCGAGCAGGTAGAGACCGATCCCCATGCCGACGACCAGCACAGTCCTCTGAGCGAGATTGAAGCGGCGGAAATGCATCGCATGAAGTCTCGCAGGTGAGAGCTGCCAGGGCTCTCCATCACGAGTTACCGGTCAGGGGGATGGCAGGTGTGCCGTGGAGCGGCGTATCGGAGGACAGCTCTCGCTCTGCGGACCGGCGCTCCTTCGAGAGCGACCACAGGGAGGCAGGCGGGTGCCTTGGAACCGCGACGTGAGTGTCCGCCTCCGGCACGGAAGATGGGTCGTGTTTGGAGAATTCGCTCTGCGTTCTCCTGCCGTCCCGTCTAACCTACAACTAGATGGTTGTATGTAATCCGTTGACGGAACATGACGTCGATCGCATCTTCCAAGCACTGGCAGACGCGACACGGCGAGACATCCTTCGACGAGCAATTGAGAGCGGTGAGTCGGTGTCAGTCCTTTCGCGTCGCTACGCGATGAGCTTCGCCGCCGTGCAAAAGCATGTCGCCGTGCTCGAACGGGCTGCGCTGGTCACAAAGGAACGACGCGGTCGACAACAGATCGTGCACGCCAACGGCGCAATGTTGCGCAAGGCGACGGCGCTCCTCGACGGTTACGAGCAGCTTTGGATTGAACGGGCAGGCCGGATCAGCGAAATTCTCACGACAAAAGGAGAACCGACATGACTGTTACCAGCACCCAGAAGGACGTCGAGTCCCTCACGCTCACGATCGTCGCAGAATTCGATGCAGACCCTGAGCGCGTCTGGGAGGTCTGGGAGGATCCCCGCAAGCTCGAGCGGTGGTGGGGGCCACCGACGTTCCCCGCAACGTTCACTCGTCACGACTTCGTCGTCGGCGGTGAGTCTCGCTTTTTCATGACCGGTCCTGCCGGCGAGAATCCGAAGGGCTGGTGGCGGATCGACGCGATGGATCGGCCACGTCGGCTCGACTTTGCCAACGGCCTCGCGGGCGAGGATGGTGAACCTGTTCCCGGCGTGGAACCGATGGCAGGCCACATGACCTTGGAAGTGGTGGACAGCGGGACTCGGATGACATGCGTGACCCACTTCGCTGACATTGCCCAGATGGAAGCCATGCTTGACAGGGGAATGCAGGAGGGTATGACCCAGGCGATCGGACAGATCGACAGCTTGCTTTCCCTCTCCAGATCTCGAGCGTAGGGAGTCGCCACGGCAGAAGGCGACTTTGTTCGCCGTCACCTGTGGGAGGGCGGTGCGAGGAAGTCGCAGAGCATCCGGTGTCCCAGTGCAATATCCTGATCTCCGAGGCCCAGCCTCACGGACTGTACCGAATCAGAGGAGGTACCGCGGATGCCCCAGTTCATGGATTGTCACGAAGATTTGAAGCTCCCGGATCGGCGATCCAGCAGATCACACAGGACACAAAGGACCAAAAGTCCGACGAGTTCGGCGTTCGTCAGGTCGAGCTCTTTCACAATCCGGGTGGTCAGGTCTACTGCCTCCTCGAAGCACCTGACGCGGAAGCCGTGCGGAAGCATCATGAAGCCCTCGGAGTCCCCTGTGGTGACGTACATGAGGTGTCGGGGCTCCTCTAGGAGCTGAGTGCGCGACCGATGTGATGCCGATCGCACCACCGGTGGGCCGGCGGCGACGGTTATCGGTCAGAATGGCGCACCGTGGAACCACATGTCGCGAGCCCGACAGAGGCTGGTGCAGTCGCGTCGACGCTGGCGGCGGCGTTCTCTGACGACCCGGTCTGGAGCTGGGCATTCCCCGAACCGGAGCGTCGCCGGTCGCAGCTTCTGGCGCTCTGGGGGCTCTACGTGGTCGGGGGAATCGACCATGGGTGGGTCTGGACGACTCCCCGATACGAGGCCGTCGCGGTGTGGGTTCCGCCAGATTGTGAGGAGCTCGGGGAGCCCCATGCGTCCGAGCTCGACCCACTGCTCGACGATCTCCTCGGGTCACGGGCGGACCTGGTGCGCGAGGTCTTCAGTCGATTCGAGGAGGCCCACCCACGCGAGCAGAGCTACTTCTACCTGAGCTTCTTGGGAACCCACCCCGATCATCGGGGAATGGGCATCGGCATGGCTCTGTTGGCCGAGACGCTGGCTCGGATCGACCGGCAGCACATGCCGGCCTACCTCGAATCGAGCAACCCTGCCAACCTCGCCCGGTATGAATCCGTCGGCTTCAGGATCCGCGGCCACTTCGATCTGCCGGAGCGCGGTCCAGCCGTTACGACGATGTGGAGGGAACCTGGGGGTCCTGCCGTGGACACCCCAGGGAGGACATCGAAGGATGCCTGAGTGGACGCGGACGTGGCGGAAAGGAGAACTCCGCACGCTACGTCAGCTCCGTTAGCTCAGCAGCCCGTCTTCAGCGCCTGAGTCTCGGAAGGTCAGCCTCGATCGTCGCTGCCTCCGCCGGGGTGAGCACCTAGAGAGAAGGGGTCATCTGACCTCAAAGGGACACGGCGATGTTCTCGTAGGTCACTTCCACCACGGCACTGCGAGCGGTCTTGCTCGTGGGGACGGGGGAGAAGACCACCGGCAGTCTTCCCGCACAGGGCGTCACCAGCGAGGTCGGAATCGGTTGCGTGCCGTAAGACCGGAACGTGATCGGGGGGTTCGTCGACGGTGGCGTCGTCACGGGGATGGGGAAGCTGACGACGATCGACCTGCCCAGCGATCCTGTGTACCCGGAGTCGGCCGCCGTGCTCGCAGGACCGAGCCGCACGCCCACTGTCTGACCTCCGACCGGGTGCCCGGTCTGTCCCACCCGAATCGGACCCGGGCAGAACACCTTGATGACCGCGGTCGGGTGCGTGCCGTTGACCAGCCCGAAGAAGGATTGGTGTGGTCCAACCGGAGTAACGGACTGCGCACTGACCATCGGGGCCACCGCGACTGACCCGATGAGGGCCGCCAAGGCCAGGCCTCCGGTCACCAGACCGATTGACATTCCACGTCGCATGACGACCACCTCCGACAGGAGAGCTTGGTTCCGTACCCGTACAAACGAATCTGGAGCGAACCTGTTACGCCGGATCGACCCTGACCACAGGTCCTCGACCCAGCCCGCTCTCCGTCACCGTCTCAGGCTCCTTCGAGGCAGGGGACGGTCGTGCACGACCGAGCGGGGACCAAAGAAAAGGGCCAGATCCGGAGCAGGGCGGCGGAACCCCGCTCGACGGATCTGGCTCTTGGGGACAACGATAGGCGTGTCAACCCTTGTTGCCGCAAGTGCCTTTGACCTGGTTTTTCGAGAAATCGGACGCCGTGCACCCGTCCAGGCAGCCCGGGAGCCCGCTGGGTGGCGGCGATGCGATGCTGCCTGCGAGCCCGGACACCAAAGAGGAGAGGCTCCGCCGCCTCTCCTCTTTGGTGTCTTGCTGTTGGTTTCCGCACAAACCGTGGCGTCACCGACCTACGACCGGGCGAGTTCGATCCTCGAGGTACGCCGGGCGATCCGGGCGACGAGCGCCGACTCTTCGTTCGAGTCGTCGATGTTGCTGGTGGTGAAGGCCTCGCTGTCCATCTCGGCACCTCCTCGTCGTGTTCGGGGCTGCCTCTCCATCCTGTGCCCCATTCGGGAGTCCGTCTGTCAGGTGGGCGACACAAGCAACGTCCGCGGCATGACACAGCCACTGCGGCGTGACCGGGCGTGCGCGGTCGCCAGAGCCTGTTCCTGCCGAGTGACCGGCCTATCTCAGGTGGGGAGCACCCGCCCGGACCAGAGATCCGGCCGGCTACGAGAGCCGGACGACCCGTTTTCCCACCGGGTCCGACCTCGCGGTGCCTCGAGACTCAGGCGCCAATGCCATGGGAACGAGCCGGATATCGGTGCCCGTCCTCGGTCCAGTCCCTGCCGCAGGCTCGGCAGGACCAGGTGCTGCCCGAATCAGGCTCCAGCCTCGGGTAGAGGATGAGCATTGGCTCGTTCTCCCGCGAGCCACAGTGCGGACATGTCCCCAATGCCTCAGGTTCGATCATGAAATCGACCTCCGACTTCGTCACCCCTGCTTCATATATCGGTATTCCGTCAGGGGATCTTGAACGGGGAGGTGCACCCGGCGAGTGTGCGGCGCCCCACGGCTTCGTAACTGGGTCGACCTTCGAGCCCGATACCGAGGAGCATGAGGGCGAACAGCGCCGCCCACCCCCGTGCCCTGACCTCGAGCGCGTCGTCGATCCCGCCGTATCCAGCGTGGAACGCGGTCATCGCCCGTTCCGGGAGGAGCATCCACCCTGCTGCCAGGTCGGTGGCCGGATCGCCGGTGCACACATCGCCGAAGTCGATCACGGCTGCGACCGTGCCACGGGCGAGGAGAATATTGGCCGGATGCAGGTCCCCGTGCAGCCACACCGGCGGCGCGCTCCACGAATCGACCGCAACGGCTCGATCCCATGTCCGACGCGTGGTTTCGACGTCGATCTCGTGTGCCAGTACGGCGACCCGGTCCTCGAAGATCTCCGATCGATCTCCGAGCGGGACGCCCCGGTGCTCGTTGCGCGGCGCATCGGGCGGACCGACCGTGTGCAGTGCCCGAAGGAATCTGCCGAGGCGACCTGCGGCGTCCTTCGGACGGCGCACCGGGGTCCGATCAGCGGGACTGCCGACCAGCCACGGGACGATGGACCAGTGCCAGGGATACCGTTCGGTCGGCCGCCCGGTGCGCACCGGGACCGGAACCGGCAGCGGCAGTCGTGGGGCGAGCACCGGCAGCCATGTCTGTTCATGGACCAGCAAGTGAGCGGCGAGTACACGGCGGGGCAGTCTGACGAGCAGGTTGTCGCCCAGGCGCCACAGGGCGTTGTCCCATCCGTACCCGACCGGAGCCAGATCGAGTGCCGCGAGGTCAGGGTGCTGGTCCGCGAGGAGAACGCGGACCAGGGTCTCGTCGATCTCGACTTCGGCGGCCGGCCAACTCATGTGCGAAGCATACGGACGTCCCCGGCCCGGACACCGTTGCACGGCGCGCCACCGCCGACGCGAGGCCGTCCCTCTGGTGGAGGTCCGCAGTCCTACGGAGTCCGTCGGCCCCGGTCCGGCCGGTCGCTTGCATCCGCCCTCTGGCAGGTACCGGCCTCGAATTCAGTGACCCGTCCTCCGGCGATGCGCAGTTCGGCGAGCTCTTCTCCGTCGATGCCCCACACGGTGTATGCGCCTGCTCGCAGCTCCGGATAGACACCGGCGACGAACTCACGGTCCACGGCGCGCCGCCGGCGGATCATGGTATGGGTGTGGTGGCTCCGCGGTTGCCCGACGGGCGTCACGTCGATCTCCAGACCCAGGCACGCCTCGTCGGCATAGAGCACCAGCGCACCGACCTCGCCGCCGATGTCGAGGACCAGCGACTCGGGGGTGTCGCTGCTCCGGTCGACGAACGGTTCCTCACCTGCGGAGTGATCGGGCATCACCCGTGGTCCACTTGCCATGCCCGTGGGTCAGGTGGTCGTGTTGTGGTTGCTCGGGGGAGTGGCCGACGGATTCGAGAACCCCGGATATGGATCGGCCAGATAGGGGAACGTCGACTGGTAGGCCGCCGCATTGGACGTGACGCCCTGGGTGACTGCGCTGACCGCTGCATCCGGTGTGAAGGTGTTGTCCACCAACGGGATCGTGGCTCCGGCAACCGCCTTCAGTGCGATGGTCACCACGTCGTCGGTGACGCGTCGCCCGTTCGGGTAGCCCGCCAGGTCGCTTCCCAGCAGGCCGAGCGTGCTGGTACCTGCGCCGCCGGTGCCGGTGGGGGCGATCGCCATGTTGAGGCGAAGCATCTCGGCGATCACGTGGCCTCCCTGATAGGTGCCGACTCCGAAGGGTGCTCCGATCAGCGCTCCGGGGATGCCGGTTGCGAAGATGGCCACCAGATCGGCTCTCGCCTTGCTGTACGCCGCCAGGTGGGGGAAGGCCCCCGGATACAACGCGGGGAGCAGGGCCTGCAGCTCGGGATGCTCGACGGCGCCGGCAAACTGTGCATCGTTGGCCGGAGGTTGGCTGTTCCAGAAGTCCTTCAGGTTCATCGGGACCACGACCTCGTTGACCAGCGGACTGCCCAGCCGTGAGACCTGGGCGAAGGGACCGGACCTCGTCTGCGTGCCCGTCCCCGGATTGATGGCCGTGACCGTCTGGCGGCTCGCCGTGGTCCACACGCCGATCACGGCGTGCGGGTCGTTCGGCCCGGTTGGGGTCATCTGGTTGCTGGTGAGCGAGCTGATCGGCACCTGGATGGTGATCGAATGCACGTTGAGGTCGGCCAGCGGGTCGATCCCCACCGACGCCGCACCCGGGATCAGATGATCGGGCGAGAGGGGCCGGAGGTCGCCGAGGTCGAAGATCGACCCGAGATCGACGAAGAACCCGTCGGCACGCTGACCGGCGAAGACCATCTCGCCGCTGGAGAGGCGGTAGACGGCGTCGCCGGAGAGCGTGGCGTAATGGGGGGTGGAGCGAGGGCCGATGTTGCACGGCGGGCAGGACAGCGGGTTGGAGCCTCCGGTCGGGGTCAGCACCGTGGACACGCCGCCCTGGACCTTGGTCACGGTGTATGTCTGGCGCCGGTTCCACGTCGCATCGGTGAGCGAGGTGATCGGACCGGTGGCGTACAGGAAGGTGCCCGGATCGGTGATGGTGGTCTTGAAGGTGAACTGGTAGGTGATGGCCGGGGTGCCGGAGCCGGTGTTGTCGATGTGGATCTCGTAGAGCACGTCGTCGCCGAACTCGAAGAAGTTCGGTCCTCCGGCCGCCCCCTGCAACGGAACGTAGTTTGCGATGATGGTCACGGTGCTGTTGGCGTCCGGGCTCACGAACGCGTAGACGTCGGTGCTGTCGGCGACCGGATCCTTCGAGATCATCGGTGCTTCTCTGTGGGAGGACATGGCTCAGTTCACCTCGCGGGGCGTCGTGGGTTGTGCGGTCGTGGAACGGGTGGTCACTGGGCTGCCTGCAGCAGCTGCTGGGCCAACGCCTGGTTGGTGTAGTCGATCGCCCGGGTGCCGACGAAGATCTTGATCGTCCCCGCCCTCGCGTCCACGACCCGGGCGAAGATGTCCGAACCGTCGAGGGTCTCGGATCCCCCGGGTGCTCCGGCCACGGCGCCCGCCGTTCCGCTCCCGGACTCGATGGCTCCGATGAGCGACGGGCCGCCGACGGCCAGCACGCCGGCGGCAGCAGCGCCGATCGAGGCGGTGCGGAGGAATTGACGTCGGGTGACCTCAGGCATGCGCTACTCCTTGTTCAGGATCGATCGGTCGATCTGACGGGTGGCGTCGCCTCATCAGTAGAACGCCATGCCGACGACGGGTCGGTTGAGATGGATGTTGCCGGATGAGCCGCAGAATGCCGAGTCACCGAAGTTGAAGACGCCACCGTCGGAAGCCGACAGCGTGTACCCGTTGCCGAAATAGGTGCTCCCGATGCCGACCACGGGCCGGTTGAGATGCCGGCCTCCCATGGAGCCGTGGAAGGTGCCGTCGCCGAAGCTGAACACCCCGCCGTCACTCGCGGTCAGCTGGTAGCCGCTGGCGTTCCGGGTGGCGGCGATGCTCACCACCGGTTGATTGAGCCGGATCCTTCCCAACGAGCCGTGGAAGACGGCGTCGCCGAAGCCGAAGACGCCTCCGTCGGATGCCACCAACCAGTAGCCCCGCCCGTCCTTGGTGCCGGCGATCCCGACCGCCGGGCGGTTGAGCGGGATCCCGCCGGTCGATCCGTAGAAGGCGGCATCCCCGAATGCGAAGACGCCGCCGTCGGCTGCCACCAACCAGTAGCCCTGGCCGTCCACGGTCGGTACCATCCCGACGACGGGTTGGTTGAGCGGCATCCCGCCGGTCGATCCCTTGAAGGGGGCGTCGCCGAAGCCGAAGACGCCGCCGTCGGCTGCCACCAACCAGTACCCCCTCCCGTCGACGCTGGGTGCCATGCCCACGACGGGTTGGTTGAGATGCATGCCCCCCGTCGAGCCGAAGAACCGGGCGGTGCCGTACGCGAAGACGCCGCCGTCGGTCGCCACCTGCCAGTACCCGAGCCCGTCCGGTCCCGAACAGGTGCTCGGTGTGGTCGCAGCACCCGCAGGCGTCCCGACCGCTCCTCCGACATCGACGACAACGCCCGAGGCAAAGAGGACGGCTATCGCCGAGACAGCCCCGAGCGTGACCCGCCATGGGCGTGACCAGTTGGTGTCTTGGACCCGATGCACTCTCAAAGGCCCTCCCTGTCAGCGTCCGCCCCCGGCTGTTCTTCGGTGCCGCCGGGGATCCGGATGACAGGAGTTCTCGCACCGCGCTCGTCGGCGCCCATGGCCTCAGCGGACGGCACCCGAGACGGGTGAGCTCAGCCTCTGACGGCGTCGGAGAGCCGCTGCAGATCCGTCTTGACTGCAGCGCTGTCGGTGCTGATCTGGTCGAGATAGTCGGATCCCGGAGAGGACGCCGTGAGGGTCTCGATGTGCACGAGCTCCTTGACCAGCGCGTTCTCGTCAGCTCGCAGCGCCCCGCCCCACGGAACTTCGGACAGTTCGTGGATGGACACCGAGGCCGCGGTGTTGAGCGGCCGGGTCGATGCGACGAGCTGGGCTTCGGTCGGATCGGGTGGTGCGGACCCCACGAAGCTGATGCCGTTCCCCAACGTCGGGATCACCCAGTCGAGCACCTGGGCGTGGGTGTAGAGGGTGGTCGTCGTGGTGGAGGGGAGCCCCACTGTCCCGCCCGACGAGCACCCGGCGAGCAGCACCGCGACCGCCGACCCGGCAACGAGGCATCGGATGCGCCGTCTGGACTGCCCGGACCGACGGGAGCCGCTCACCCCGAGAACGGTAGCGTCGCCCACCACCCGCATGGAGCGCGCGCCCGGCTGCCGGGCGGAGCCCGTGGGGGGCACCGCTCGGCCGCACGTCGTATCGATGACGAGGGATCTGGTAGAACCGCGACGTGACCGAGCTCGAGACGGCATGGCTGAAGGGAACCGATCAGACTGCGCAGGCTGCGAGGGTGGCCGCCCGGGCGCTGCGGGACAGTCCGACCTCCATGGCGGTCTCCGACGATCCGCTCGTCCGCTTCGAGATGTTCCACAGTACGTTCCTCGGGATGCTCGCCGGGGCGCGGGTTGCCGGGGTCCGGCTCGGGGGGACCGTCCTCGGGGTGGCCGCGACCGAGCATCCCGGCAACTGCATCGGATCGCTGCTCCCGCCCGAGATCAGGGCCCTGGACGCACCGGCTCAGGAGACGACCGACGCCCACAGGTTCCTGCACCTCGGCTCGATCCTGGCCGCACACGACCTCGTCGAGCCGCATTGGCACGTCGGGCCGGTCAGCGTCGAGCCGGAGTTCCAGGGGAGGGGCCTCGGGCGTTCCGCGATGCGACTGCTCTGTGGGGAGTTCGACCAGCACGGACGGCTGGCGTGGCTGGAGACCGACAAGCCGGAGAACGTCCGCTTCTACATCGGCCTCGGGTTCGAGGTAGCCGAAGAGGCGAGCATCCTCTCCGTGCGCAACTGGTTCATGCGTCGCGACCCGCGCTGAGCGGGACCACCCTGCGATCGGATCAGGAGAGCACCGACGCGAACTGATCCAAGATCGATGAGGCCTCGTCCGGGACGCTGATCGCCACCGTCACCGACTCCGGATCGACCGTGAAGGAGAAGCGAAAGAACGCACAGCAGGCCACTTCTTCCTGTGCGAGCCGGAGGATGGACCCGACGTCGGCGTCCGGCAGGAGCGTGAGCTCGAGGCGTCCGGGTCCGGCCCGCCGAGCGTGGCCCACCGCGCGGACCCCGACGGCCTGCCACTCCTCGATGCGGGCGCGGGCCGAGTCGGCGTCCAGCGTGCAGGCGGTCGGTGTCTCCACGCCGACAGCCTACGGGCGCTCGTCGGTGCCCGTGCAGCCGCCGATCGGGCGGCCCTGCTCCCGACCCGTTCAGGTACAGGCCACCTGCACCGTCTTCAAGGTCCCGTTGTTCGAGTACCAGCCGTTGACCCCGAGGCTCGGTGTCTGCCGGTAGAACCAGGAGAAGAAGGCCAGCTCCTGTGGATGGTAGGTGAACCCGCCGGAGGCCACGGGAATGGCGGAGCCCGAGAGCGGGTCCCCCACCTCGAGGTTGGACTGGCAACCGGTCACCTGGCCGATGTGGCCCCAGGCGGGCGTGGGGTTGGTGCCGAGCGGGTCGTTTGCCCACTCGCCCACTTCGTGGGCCAGGACTTGCACGTCGTGCGTGGTGGTGAACCCTCCCGAGTTCTCGTAGTCCGCAATCGCGTAGGTGTCGATGCCCGACGCCGTGGGGAGGGCGTCGTGGTACCCGAGCACGCAGCAGTCAGCGGGAACGTTGTTCTGGAACATCGCGACGTTGTGGACCAGGAAGATCGGGAAGGTCGTCGGGCCGACACCGGCAGACACCAGGGATGGCATGAGCGTCGTGCGGAGATACGAGGACAACCAGTTGATGTTCACGTCGGCGAGCTTGCCGTTCCCACACGGGGTCCCGGCCAACGAGTAGTAGTAGGCATCCGCACCCGGCACGGTCACGGTCTTGGCCGGGAGGGTCTTGAGCGCGAGTTGCAACCCGTAGGTGGGATTGGTCCCGCCGGTCTTGGTGTAGTGCCAGAACGCGGCCCGCTCGAAGGCGTCGATGTACTGGCCGGTCCCCACGGAGGTCCCCCCGAAGGTCCAGGCGCGATTGACGAACATCGGCGACTTCTGGGTGCGGGCCAGTGGGGTGGCTCCTGGATCGCACGAGTCGATGGCGGTCAGGGTTCCAGAGGAGGCTGCTTGAGTACTTGACGATTAGCGGGACGACCAGCGCGGTGACGGTCGTCGAGTTCCCCAGTGCGGAGTGCACCTCCGGGTTGGTGCCGACCATCTTGTAGGTGTACGTCTTGCCGAGCCCTTTGACCGTCGAGGTATAGGTCTTGAGTTGTGCGACGGCCGGAGCCGGCGGCGGCGTCGCTGCCGGGCTCAGTTGGGGATCGGGCAGGACGCGCAGCTGCGCCGCCCTGAGGGCGTGGGACGGGCCCGGGGAGGCGGCGGCCACCGTGGGCGCGGCCAGAAGGCCCGCCACGAGTACCGCGCCGGCCAGCGCAGCGGCGCGCCGCCGCGTCACGGGAGACGAAGGTGTCGGGTGGTCGGCCATGGCCCCTCCTCGTGTCCGCCGGGCGGAGTCCCGTCCGATCGTCGGGCACCATATCAGAGCCTTCCCGAGCCCGCTCGGCTCGCCGGAATCGCCGCCCGAGGTGCTCAAACGACGAACGGGAGGCAGCTCACCGGTCCCGCGGTACGGCGGTCCGCTCGAATTTCGCAGCGTCCTCCGAGCCGCCTGTCGTGTCGCCGGCCGTGTACGAATGCGCCCCCGTACCGGCGAGTCGACCGCCGTCCACGATGAGGTACTCGTCCCTGATCGGCCATCCCGCGAAGTGGCACTCGAGGATCTCCCTCGTCCCGGCGGCATACCGGGCCTGTGCCGACAGGGAGGTTCCCGAGATGTGCGGGGTCATCCCGTGGTGGGGCATCGTCCGCCACGAATGGTCCTGGGGAGGGGGCTGAGGAAACCACACGTCACCGGCATACCCGGCAAGCTGACCGCTCTCGAGCGCCCGGACGATTGCGTCACGGTCGCAGATCTTCCCGCGTGCCGTGTTGACGATGTAGGCCCCCCGGCGCATGGTCGCGAGCAGCGCGTCGTCGAAGAGGCCTTCTGTCTCCGGGGTCAGAGGTGCGTTGATCGTGACCACATCGCAGTGCGGCACCATTTCGGCAGTGCTCGCGTGATAGGTGAGGCCCAGCTCCTCTTCCACTGCCCGCGGCAACCGGTGCCGGTCGGTGTAGTGCAGCTTCACGTCGAACGGCTTGAGTCGGCGCAAGACGGCCGTGCCGATCCGGCCTGCCGCGACGGTACCGACGTCCATCCCCTCGAGGTCGTAGGAGCGCTCGACGCAGTCGGCGATGTTCCAGCCCCCCCGCACGACCCATCCGTAGGACGGGATGTAGTTGCGGACCAGCGCGAGGATCATCATCACGACGTGCTCGGACACGCTGATCGAGTTCGAGTAGGTGACTTCGGCGACGGTGACGCCGCGCCGGATCGCCGCCTCGAGGTCGACGTGGTCGGATCCGATGCCGGCGGTGATCGCGAGCTTCAGCTGCTGGGCCATGTCGAGGCGTTGCGACGTGAGGTAGGCCGGCCAGAACGGCTGGGAGATCACCACGTCGGCGTCGGGCAGCTCCCGCTCGAACACCGAGCCCGGTCCGTCCTTGTCGGAGGTGACCACCAGCGTGTGCCCTGCGGCTTCGAGGAACGCTCGGAGCCCGAGCTCCCCCGACACGCTGCCGAGCAGCTGGCCCGGGGTGAAGTCCAAGGCGGCCGGCGTGGGCGCTGATTGACCGCCGGGATAGGCGGTCACCTGCGGGATGCCGTCGCGGGGATAGGAGGCCGGATACCCGTCGACCGGGTCGTCGTAGAGAACGCAAAGCACCTTCGCCATGGCACTGCTCCTTGGGCCGCTCGGTCGATCCACACGGTATCCCACGTCGCCTCGCTGTTTGCAGGGGACGGGGCGGGGTCTCAGCTGGTGGGCGCCCAGATCGGGGTCTCCGTGATGAGACCCAGGGACCAGTCGAGGATGTCGGCGGACGCTTCGCACACGAACTCCTGCCCCTGACCCCTCCGCACGACCGACACGAGGCCGTCGCCGTCCGGTCCCGTCCATCCCTCCCGTCTGCCGTGGTAGCTGAGCGTCGTCCCGCTCGAGGGGTGGAAGCATGCCGGCAGGCGCCACGAGGTCAGGGTCTTCGATCCCGGGTCGGAGAGGACGAGCCGGGGTGACCAGTGGAAGACCCCCCAACCGGGACGTCGCGGGTCGTGGCTCAACCGCGCCGGTGCGACGAAGATCAGGTTCCTCCGGTTCCCGTACGAACGGGTCAGGTGGGGATGGTACGGGGCCTCGGGGAGCGTTCCTCCGGCCCCGACGTCGACGACCCGGTCCACCTCGAGGTAGCCGAACAGGGTGTGCTGTCGCGGCTGCCGCGTGAAGCGCTCCCGAGGGTCGACCGGGGCGTAGAGGCCCCAGAACAGGAAGAGGTCGCCCTTGCCGACGCCCTGGTTCGAGAGGTGGGACGCCGCGGCGTCGGCCTGGCCGAGCATCCCCCGCCATCCGTCACCCCGTGGGCGGACCGTCGGGACGAGGTCAGGGTCGAGATGGCAGGTCGACCGGCCGTCGTACCCGGCATAGCCGAGGGCGTGCAGGATCCGGAGGTAGTCGGTGCCGTCGAGGTCCACGATGTCCCCGTACCGTGCCGCCCCGCTCCTCGTGGTTGGTTCCGGTATGGGGAGCGACAGCATGCGGCCGTCCGACAGGATCGGGCTCGGCCCTCCACCGGCAACACTGTCGAACCCCTTGCGGCTCAGGATGAGCTTCACTGCGCATGCTGCCCGGGGTCAGTCCCCGGTCTGCCCGTCGAGTTCCTCGCGCATGAGATCGAGGTGGCCTGCGTGGCGGGAGGTCTCCTCGATCATGTGGACCAGGATCCACCGGAGGCTCACCGCTCCCCGGGGGTCGTCCGGCCGCCGGCTCAGGGCGTCGAGCGAGGAGGCCTCCGCGACGATGGTCCGGCACCGTGCGACCTGCGCTCGGTAGAACTCCAGCACCGACTCCACCGTGTCGGTCGGCTCGATGCGGAACTGGTGCGAGTTGTCGCCCCTGTCGCCGGCGCGATGGCTGTCCACGTCCTCGCCGGCGAAGGTCTCGCGGAACCACCAGCACTCGACCCACCCGAGATGTTTGAGCACTCCGAGCGCGGACAGCCCACTACCCGTGAGCTTGCGGGTTGCGTCCGCGGGCGGCAGTCCCTCCAGCTTGCGTTCCACGACCGCCCGGTACCAGTCGAGGAACCTGGTGAGCATCTCGCGCTCGCCAAGCTGTCCGCCGAGGTCGATGTCGGTCACCGCCCGAGCATAGGACCGGCCTGGTCAGCCTGCGGGGGTGTCACGGTCCGGTCGGGCACCGACGCTCCGTCCGGACGGATGTCTCGATCGGGCTCGTTGCAGCAGCTCATCGGAGATCCGTTCGATCTCCTCCTCGATGGTCACCAGGCGCTGACTCACCCCGGGGGAGGCTGCACGATGCATCGTGAGCTCGTCGGACTGGATGCGCAACCGGTCACGCTCGGCGATCAGTTGGTCCTCGGCAAGCAGCGCATAGTCGGGGACCCCATGGATGGTCGTCAGGCGCAGTGGGGCTGTAGGGCTCGGGTTCGACTCCCTGGGTGGCACGGCCATGTCCCGTTCATCGTCCGACAGCCACCGGACCTTGAACGGCAAGGGCGGGCAGCGGCGACGGCCGTGTGACTCCTGCGACCGCTACAGGTGCGCGTACGATCGGCCGCATGGCCGGTCGAGGAGTCGAGGAGCGGGTCCGGGCGGTCTGCATGACCCTTCCGGGCGCGACCGAGAAGATGAGCCACGGAGCTCCCGCCTTCTTCGCCGGGAGGCAGTTCGTGATGCTCTGGCCCGACGGCCATCACGAGCACCGGTTCCCCCATCTCTGGTGCGCGGCACCCGCCGGTGCGCAGGAGGGGTGCATCGCCGCGGGTCCGGAGCGCTTCTTCCGCCCGCCCTACGTCGGGTCGCGAGGCTGGTTGGGGGTGCGGCTCGATGGTCGTGTGGACTGGGCCGAGGTGGCAATGCTGTGCGAAGCGGCGTACCGCACGGTCGCGTCGAATCGGTTGCTGGCGCAGCTCGACCAGCGCTCGTGACGGTCAGGAGGACTCCGGTCCCTGCTCGGCAGGCGGGGGATTGCTGGTGCGGGCGATCTGTTGCGTCCAGTCGGCGATCACCCTGACGAGGTACGAGAGGCCGCCGGTCAGCCAGGCGAGCCAGGCGAGCAGGAGGCAGACCGAGACGACCCCCAGGGTCCCGACAAGAAACCACCCCATCACCCGAGTGAGGCTAGGTCGCGAGCGGCGGGCGATCCAGTGTGACGGTTCTCGTGGGGCAAATGCCGCAGTGAGCACCGCAAACGCCTCGGTGACCGTTTCGCGACAGGTGCGCCCGGGCACCGATGCGACCTCCACGCGGGGCTATTCCGGCCCGCCTCCCAGGGCGATGGCCTCGACCAGTGCCGGACTGTTGTTGCGGATGTTCCCGACGGCCTGGCTGACCGGATGGTGTACGAGCGTGCCCGCCACCGTCGGTACCAGCAGCGGCTCCAACTCGTCGCGGTCGGTCACCTCGGGATCGAGCCAGTGGTCCCAGACGTCTGGCTCGAGCACCACCGGTTGACGGTCGTGGATCGGCATGTCCGGTCCTGCCTCGGTCGTGATGATGGTGGCTGTGCGTAGCCGGCTCCCGTCCGGACCGCTCCACGTCTCACGGAGTCCCGCGAGTACCAGCGGCCCGCCGTCTGCGCGGGAGAACGCATGCGGCTGCTTGACCTTGGGTCCGACCACCTGCCACTCGTAGAACGTGTCCACGGGCACCAGGATGCGCGAACGTCGAAAGGCCGAGCGGAAGGTCGGCTTGACGGCCAGCGTCTCGGCGCGGGCGTTGAACGTCCCCCGCACCGTCGCCGGGTCCTTCGCCCCGCGGGGTACGAGGCCCCAGCGGTACGAGCTGAGGACGCGCCGCCCCTCTCGCAGCGACACGCCGAGGATGGGGTCGGTCGGCCCGACGTTCCAACTGTGGCGCCAGTCGGCCAGGAGATCGGGATCGACGCCGGCGCCGACCAGCCTGGCCAGATGGTCCGGTTCGTCGTAGAGGGCGATCCTTCCGCACACAACGCCAGCTTAGGGTGCCGCGATCGCGGCGACTCCGGTCGCCCACGCTGCCCCGACTCACTAGCCGTGGACGGAGGGACGCGAGACCGCGAACATCGCCGGGCAGCTACGTTCGGGGACTCCGGCCTCCCGGGCGCACCGTCGCCGTCCGTCTCCACGGGACCGTCGCAGCCGTCTGTGAGGATCCGGCCGTGCGGATGACGGTCTTCCCGACGCTGGCCGGTCTGGTGGTCGGCCTCTGCGCGTGCGGCACCCTGTTCGTTACCTCCCCGGGATCCCCGGGCAGATCCAGCGAGGCACCGACCACGCCGGGACCGACGGCGACGACGGCTCCGTCGGGACAGGCGCCCGCGCTCGAGGTCGGACCCGGACCGATGGCCGTCTACACCGTCCAATCCCAGCGCCCGCCCGATTCCTGCCGGTACACCTACACCGGGCGGGACCCCCTCCCCGACCCGAACTGCACCCCGGGTGCGGTCAGTCCGCAGGTGACCCAGGCAGACATCGGGTCGACCATCTGCCGGAGCGGGTACGCCTCTTCCATCCGGCCTCCCGAGGGAATCACGGAAGCGGAGAAAGTCGCCTCGACGGCGGCCTACGGCTACTCCGGATCGTTCCGCACCGCGGAGTACGACCACCTGGTCCCGCTCGAGCTCGGCGGCGACCCCGACGATCCGGCCAACCTGTGGGTCGAGCCCAACGACCTGGCCGGTGCGACCTCGACCGCGAACGGCAAGGACCTCCTCGAGGATCGACTCAACCACATGGTCTGCTCGGGTCGGATCTCGCTGGCGGCCGCGCAACGGGCGATCGCGACCGATTGGGTGGCCGCAGACCGGCTATACGGGGGCTGATCGCGACAGCCCGGTCCACGGTCTCGGATCGGTGGGCCGCTGTCGGACGGGTCGAGGCGACGCTCTTCAGCGCCCGACCGGACCTACCGGGTACCGTCGGCTCGTTGGTCCAGGCCGAAGTGGAGGTGACCGGTGGAGCTGTGGGAGCTCATGTCCCGGGAGAGCATTCGTGATCTCGTGGCCAGGTACAACGCCAACGGCGATTCGGGCCGCTTCGACCAGATGCTCACCGTGTTTGCAGCGGATGCCGTGCTCGAGCTCGTCTCGATGGAAGGGGAGGTCCAGCGGTTCGAGGGAATCGAGCAGATGGCCGCGCTGTTCACCGGGACCAAGTCCCGGTGGGACCGTGCGACGGACGGGGCTGCGCGGCCACACCACGTCCGGCACCTGGTGGCCACCCACCAGATCGATCTCGAGGATCGCGAGCACGCTCTGGGCCGGAGCTACTTCGTCGTGCTGATGGCGCACGGGATCGACCACTGGGGCCGCTACCTGGACGACTACGCGGTGCGTGACGGCCAATGGCTCATCACCGGGCGGCGGGTGATCACCGACGGGAGGACAGAGGGCGGACGCGTCGACGCCGATCCGGTCCGCCCATAGAGCGGGTCGGTCGTCGACCGGCAGTTCGTCAGCAGGTCAGCCGGATGTCCCGTCGGCCCTGTCGAGGACCGCATAGGAGAGCGTGGCCGACGCCACCAGCTTCCTGTCGTCGCCGACATCGATGACGTCGGACCGGATGATCACGGCCCGCCGGCCCCGCCGCAGGACGGTCGACAGCACCCGAGCCGGTCCGACCTTCACCGCAGAGAGGAAGCGGATCTGCATGTCCGAGGCCACGATGTTTTCCGATCCGGCTGCCCGCACGGCACACCCGGCGGCCCCGCACTCGATGAGGACTCCCATCAGCCCTCCGTGCAGGCTGCCGTGTGGATTGACGACTTCGTCCCGCAGGTCCATCTCGAGTGACGGACCGGCCACGGGATCGTCCGCCTGGCGCATGAGCAAGCTCGTGAGCAGGTGACGCGCTCCGACGTCCACGTACTCCCCATTGGCTCGGACGCTCTCGGCCATGTGCCGGATCCCTACGTCGCTGGTGATCGCGGTCCGGTCGGGCCGCCGGGTGATCGTATCCGGCAGCTCTGCCCTCCGCTCCACTGGTCGGTCGCTGCGCCGCTGGCTGCTGTCGACCTGAAGCCGCCCTCCGATAGGATCGGCTGGGAGGCCGCGAGCTCTGCACGGGCACGGGTGTCACGAGGGGGACGGATGAAGCACCTGCGACTCATGGCGATTGCGGCGGCAGGGGTGGGCCTCGTCGGCTGCTCGTCGGCGAGCCCCGTGGCCACCGGGAGCTCCACGACCACCGCCTCCAGCACGCCGCCGACCACGGGCCTGTCCCCGAGCACCACCGGGGCGGCGCGCACCAAGGCGCTGCAGACACCGGCCAAGACCGGGACCACCGGGCCGAGTGTGCTGCCCCTGCTGCTGAAGGCGTCCAATCTCCCGAAAGGCTGGGGCGTCAACCGTTCCCGCTCAGCCTTCGCGGTGAGTGCCTTCCCCGACCCGGCCGGCGACACGCTCGTCGCGCTCTCCTACGCCCACGTCGCGTTCAGCATGCCCGGAGGTCTTCCCGGACTGACCGAGGATCTCGCTTCTGCCTACTCGGCGGTGGCGGGATTCTCGGTGACCCAGATCTCCTACAACAACACGACGACCTTCTCGACCACGCTCGACGGACAGCCGGCCTACGGCAGCATGCATCCGGTTCCCGCGCCCACCGAGGGTGCACGGAGCGCGGCCTATGCGGCGACGATCACCTCGAACGCGCAGACCGTCCACCAGAACATCGTCATCGCCCAGAAGGGCAGCTACGTCGTGGGCGTCGCCCTCACCGAGTCAGGGACCGTGGACATGGGCGAGCTGCAGTCCTTCGTGGCCGCCGCGCTCGCAAAGCTGCCGACCACACCGATCAAAGCGACCCCGCCGACGGTGCCGGACGCCAACGGCTAAGGGCTCAACCTCCGGGGGTCGAGGCCGGACCCGGGGCCGGGTTGAGGGGCAGGACCAGCGGAGCGCGGGGCAGCTGGGTGAAGTCGAAGTCGTTCAAGATGCTTCCAAGCTGCGGCGCGTTCTCGCGGACGTCGGGACGCGGATCCGGCCGCCCGTCGGTCGCCGGATCGAGCCGGGCTCCGTTGAGGAAGTCGTCTTCGATGAACTGGAGGTAGGCGTCATCGCTCAGCACCTGGTGGTCGATGTACCCCTTCTTCGCGTAGGGGCTGATGACGAGGCTCGGGACTCGGATTCCGTAACCGTTTCCGTCGACCGTCGGGGGCATGACGTGGTCGTAGAAGCCCCCCCACTCGTCCCAGGTCAGGAAGATGGCGGTCGAATCCCATTCGGGACCTTTCATGGCGGCGTTGATCAGATTGGTCACGTAGGCCTGGCCTTCGTGGATCCCGCCGACCTGGGGGTGCTCGGAGTTGGGCCCGCTGGGTTCGATCCAGGAGACGGTAGGCAAGGTTCCGGCACTGGCCGCCGCGAAGTACGTGCTGTCGGGTTGCATGTTCGAGATCTGGTTGTTTTGCTGGACGTCCGTGAAGATCGGTAGCGGGTCCCAGATGCCGGGCGTCTTGTAGGTCTGTGCACCGGTGGGACAGGTGTTCGTGTGGCCGTCGACACAGTTCACCTTGGCGCCGTTCTCGATGTAGTACCGCCAAGTCAAATGGTTCTTGTTGAGGAGATAGGTGATGTCGGTCCACGAACTGTGGATGTTCGACGAGCCGGTGGCGAGCGCTTGGCTGACACCTGCCTCCTCCGCGGCCGGGGTGACGGGCCCGTGGATGTCGTTCACGCAGCTCGATGCGGCCGTCGTCGAGCACAGGGCCGACCAGCCCGAGACCATGTAGAGGTGCTGAGGCAGGCTCCATCCCAACGATGCCGCGAAGAAATGGTCGTCGAGCACGAAGTTCTGGGCGTAGGCCCAGTAGTTGGGGATGTCCCGTGCGTCCTCGTACCCCATAACGTCTGACGGGTACGAGTACTGCTCGGCAGAGGCGACGAATCCGTCCATCTTGCCCCCGTCCTCGACGGTTGGGATGCAGGAGACGCCGTGGCAACCGCCGAGGTCGGTGTCAGAGGGGTTGTGGTACGGCTTGTCGCAGCCCTTGGTCACCGGGTCGGGAACGCAGACCGTGAACTGTCCGTTTGCCGCCGGGATGCCGTCGGCTCCGGGAAAGGTGCCGAAGTAGTCGTCGAGGGAACGGTTCTCCTGCATGATCACGATCACGTGCTTGATCTTGTGGATCCCCGCTGGCGCGACGAACGTCGAGGTTGATGTCGGGTGGCTCACGACCGCGGTGAGCGAGTGCGTGACCACTGAGTGTGCGCGGGAGGTGGGTCCGCTACCTGCCGCGGAGCCCGATGCTGCGATGGCTGCCCCGCAGGCCGATGCCACGACGACCGCAGCCGTTGCAGCCGTGACCACACGTATGGATACGGAATTCCTCAATGCCCTCATGGCCTATCGACCCCCTGGAGTCCGAACCTAGCCTGCCTGGCCGCACGTCCGCCACATCCGTGGCCACGGTACCAAACTGCGCGTGCGCCGGGTCGTCGCCTCCGGGCGCCGCCCACAGGAGCCAGCCGTGAGACGTGAACCGCGAGGAAAACTGGACGCGAGGGAGTGACAACCGTCCCTACGATGTGGAAGGGTTGATCCTTGAATCCTGATCTGTCGTTTGTTTCTGCGAGGGGGTACTGAGGGGTGCATCGCAAACTGATCGCGGAACGATCGTCGTCGTCGGGTGGCCCCAGTCGCCTGGCGGCAGTAGTTGTCGCGCTGGTGGTACTGGTCGCGCTGGTGGCGGGCGAAGCCGTGCTCAGCGTGTTCCCGTCCACGCCGGCCGGTGCATCGTCGCCTTCTCCGTTGACGATCGTGCCAACCCCGAACCCGGGTGCCGGTGCCCTCGAGTACGTCCTCAACGGGGTGTCGTGCACCAGCTGGACCCTGTGCATCGCCGTCGGAGCGTGGGAGAACTCGTCGCATGTCTACAGGGCGCTCGCGGAGGAGTGGAACGGCGCCCAGTGGTCGCTCATGACGAGCCCCGACCAGGGCAGTGGCGACAACCGCCTCACCGGGGTGAGCTGTTCGACCCCCTCCTCCTGCGTGGCGGTCGGGTACGAAAACGCCACGCCCTCGCTCGCTCAGACCCTCGTCGAGTCCTGGGACGGGACCAGCTGGACGATCGCGACGAGCCCCGATCAGGGCACCAGTGACAACCTGCTCGCGGGTGTCTCCTGTGCCAGCCCCACCGACTGCGTCGCGGCGGGCTCCTCGTACAGCTCGACCGGGACGTGGCAGACCCTCGTCGAGTCCTGGGACGGGACCAGCTGGACGATCCCCACGAGCCCCGACCAGGGAAACGGCGACAACGTGCTCTCGGGTGTGTCCTGTACCAGCTCGACCGCCTGCGTCGCGGTGGGCACCTCGTACAGCTCGACCAGGGTCGCTCAGACCCTCGTCGAGTCCTGGGACGGGACCAGCTGGACGATCGCCCCGAGCCCTGACCCCTGGGGCGGGGGTAACTCTCTCTCCGCCGTCTCCTGCGCGAGCCCGGTGAGCTGTCTGGCCGTCGGTTCAGAGGCGAACCTGCTGACCCTCGTCGAGAGCTGGGACGGCACGAGCTGGACCGTCGTCACGAGTCCCGACCCGGGCAGCAGGACGAACGTGTTGACCGGCGTCTCGTGCTCCGGCGTCGGCCAGTGCCAGGTCGTGGGTGAATTCACCAAAGCGGGCAATATCCAACAGACCCTGGTGGCGGCGTGGGACGGGACGAGTCTCACCGTCGTCCCGAGCCCCAGCCAGGGAACCGCGTCGAACTACCTCGAGGGTGCGTCCTGCCTCGACGCGAGCAGTTGCGTGATCGCCGGCTGGAATTACATCACGGGGGGGGCGGGCACGGGCAACCTGCCGCAGGCCGCGCTCGTCGAGATGGCCGGTGGCACGACCGCCGACACCACCCAGCCGTCGGTGACCCCGTCCCCAGCGGTCGTCGGCCACGTCACCACGTATCATGCCTCCATTACCCCCACATCCGGATCGGGCACCCCGACCGGCGGTGTGAACTTTGCCATCGGATCGACCGTCCTCTGTTCAGCCACGTTGGTGAACGGCACCGGATCCTGTACCTCGACCCGGGCACCGGTGGGCGTGGACACCGTCGCCGCTACCTACGTCGGAGACCCCACCTACGCGTGGTCGTCGGCTACCGCGCAGGTCGACGTCGTCCGTGGTGCGCCGAGCGTGACCTGCGCCAAGGCCGACGGCAAAGCCTCAACGACCCTCATCCTGACCTCGTGCACGCCGACATCGGCCTCCAATACGTCCGCCAGCGCCCCGGGGTCGGTGCTGACGTCGGGTGGGACGCTCAAGTGGGCGACGAGCGGCGGGACCACCATCGCGACGTGGTCCTCCTCCTCCCCTGGCCGGGGGGCCTGTCCCCTCTACGACACCGAGCACGAACTCTCGGGCGTGGTTTCCGGTGGAACGTCGACCTACACGAAGAAGGGCGACCCCGTCACGATCGATATCTGCCAGGGGCCACAGGGAGGACTCACCCTCACCCCCTCGACGACCGCCGGCCTCTGAGGCACTGGTCGTGTTCTCAGCGCCCGCGCAGGCTCTATCGTTCCTCGGACTTCGGCAGACCTCCGGCCGGACCAAGCGACGACTCCGGTGGTTCGGAGTGCTCGTGTCTCTGCTGGCTGCGTTCGCGATCGGCGTGACCTCACCGCCGGCACGAGCCGCCACGCCGATCTCGATCCAGACGACTCCCGCTTTGACCCCTTCGTTCAAGGCGAGCATCTACGACTACGCGGTCCGGTGTTCCGGCTCCGCAACCACCAGCATCACCACCACCGGCACCGGCACGGTCACGATCGGTGGGAAGTCCTACGCTCAACCGGCGGCGGTCAAGGCCGGCCTCGTGGCGAACCAGGCCGTGTACGTCAGCGAGGGTGGGCATACCTACACCATCCGGTGTCTTCCGGCCGACTTCCCGGCCTACAAGGCGACGATAGACGGAACCCCACAGGCTCATGGCTATCTGGTGGCACCGACGGGCGGTCCCGGCGGTCCGACCTCCGACTACGTGATCGCCTTCGACGACCACGGCGTGCCGGTCTGGTGGTACCAGGACACCAAGTCGCCGATCAACGCCGCCTTCTACGGCCCCGGCCACATCGGATGGTGGACGGGAACCGCCTCGGGCGGCGTGGACACGATCCGCAACCTCGACGGCACTGTCGAGACGACCGTTGGGAACCCCGGTGCGGGGACGGCGCTCGATCTCCATGATTTCCAGGTCCTGTCCAACGGGGACTATCTCGGCATCAAGGACGTCAGTTCGACCACGGACCTCTCCTCGTGGGGCCTGTCCCCCACGGCTCAAGTGGTGGATGACGTGATCATCGAACTCGACCCGCAGGGTCAGGTGGTCTGGAGCTGGGACACGCTCGCACACATAGACCTGGCCACGGAGAACGCCAATTTTCACAACGAGGCAGTTGGCAATTTGGGACTCAACGCGATCCACATGAACTCCATCCAGGAGATCGGCAACCACATCATCATGAGCGCTCGGGACCTGGATGCGGTCTACGACATCAACAAGACCACCGGCAACATCATCTGGAAGCTCGGGGGCACCTCGACCCCACAGAGCCTGACGGTGGTCGGCAACACCTACCCGCAGGTCTTCTCCGGGCAGCACGACGCCCGGCAGCTGAGCGACGGCTCGATCACCGTGCACGACAACGCGACCCTGGAGACCGGGGCCGCGTCACGGGCGCTGCGGTTCCAGATCGATTTCACCACCCACACCGCGACGATCGTCGAGGACGTCACGGACCCGAAGCATCTCCACAACAGCTACTGCTGCGGAAGCGCGAACAAGCTACCGGGAGGCAACTGGCTCATCGACTGGGGCAACGGGACCTACGTGACCGAGCTCAGCCCCTCGGGAGCGCGGCAAATCTACATCGACTACTGGCCCTACACCTCCTACCGGGCGGCCGCGGTGCCGGATTCGGACGTCACGCTCAGCCACGGGATGGACGCGCGCTACCCGCCGCTCCATCTCTGACGTGGATCGAACAGAATGGTCTGCTCCGCGAGAAGATGCGCTATCCGGTTGCCCCTATGAAGGCGATCGTTGCCGCCCCTTCAGGGTGCCAGTGGCGGATCGCCTGCCTGGTCCCGGGCACGATCGTCTCGGTCATGGCCATGGGCTGGTCGATGGGCGTCAACTCGCTGGCTGCTGTTGATCGGCAGCCAGGCCGGCGGACAGTCGGTCCGCGTGATGTGGTCCACTCGTGACCATTCCGCCCTCTGTCTCGTCGCCGTGCTCCTCGTCGGCGGCACCCGACGAACGAGCCGGCCAAACAGTGAGGCGCCGGTACTGCGGTCATCCGGGAGTGCCGAGCTCCGCCAATCGTGTGGGGACATGCAGCCAGATGGTGGTCCCGCCCGACAGGGAGGGTGAGCCGATGGCGGCGGTCACCGCGGTCACGACCCGTTCCGGGTCGCGTCCCACCGGCAGGGCGATCACCTCGTCGACGCGCTGGTCGTGCAGGAACTCCCGGAGATCGGCGGTGAGCGGGCTGATCGCGAGGATGCGTGCCTGCGCTGGGGTCGGAGATCCGTAGAAGGAGACGTCGAAGAGCGCCTGGACCGAGCTCGGGTTGAGCGGGGTCGGGTCCGGGACACCACCGCTTCGCTTCGGGGGCATCCATCCGTAGCCGCCGATGAGACGGAACCGCATGCCGGACACCGCCTGGTCGAGGAGAGCGTTGTCGACCTGTTCAGCGAACGGATAGCTCGTCACCGGTCGACCGTGGATGATCTTCGGCACCGCCCCGGGGTAGGGATAGAACAGCGCGACGCTCCCGTCGGGGAGCGACGCTACGCCGGACGAGGTGAAGAACGGCATCACCGGCGCTGCCGAGGAGGGCCGGGCACTGCTGGGCACCATCGGGAGTGCCACGACGGCGACCGCCACGCCGAGCGCTCCGACCAGGGTGGCTGTCCTCCACCGTGAGGCTCGGCGCCCCTGACGTACCCTGCCTCGGTAGACCTCGTCGAGTCCGAGGGCGAGCACTCCCGCACCGAAGAGTGCGGTGAACAGCGAGAACCTGGCTGCTACCAGCCCGCTCACGATGGGCAGATGGGCGATCAGGACGAATGGGAGGGGTATCCCGGTGTCGGTGCCGTGCACCTGCAGTGTGTTGCCGAGGGATAGCACGAAAGCACATCCGGTCATCACCGCGGCGAACCGCACGATCGGGCGGTGCCGGAGCCAGACCGCTGTGGCCAGGACCGCGATGAAGAAGGGGATCCCGAGGTACATGGGTGCGGCCGCGAAGTACTGCTCGAACTGCGGCCACGCCGAGTTCAGCGGCGCCAACCACTGCTCCGGACCCGGCACGAACGGACCGAGAAGGTCCCCCTGCCCTCCGGGCTGTTTGAGGACGCCGCTGATGCCGGCGGTCCCGAAGAAGCCGAAGAGCACCGGATAGGCCACCAACGCACAGGTGACGAGGAACCACGAAATCGCGGCCGACCGGAGATACGGCCAGTGCACGGGTGCATGAGCGCGACAGGTGACCGCGGCGACGGCACAGGCGAGGACGACCATCACCATCGTGCTCGCCGCGATCTCGGCGGAGATCAGGTACTGGACGGCGATCACGAGGCCGAGCAACGCACCCGCACGAATCGGTTGCCACCGCTGACGCACCAGGATCTCGTACAGCAGGAGGAAGAGCACCGGGGGGAGCGGGACCATGACAAGGAACAAGTAGCCGATCGCGTTGAATGTCGCGAACGCGGAGAACCCGTAGAGGAGACCCCCGACGAAGGCCGCGGGCCACCAGGCGACCCATCGCCGCAGAACCAGGCACATCGAGGTCGCCGACACGAACAGGGCCAGCCGGAGGAAGAGGTTCCAGGTCTCCACCGCCCCGAAGATGGCGGTCAGCGGCGACGCGAGGACGCCCACCGCGAGCATCGAGGTGTTGATCCCGAGATTGATTCCGACCGGGTAGTTCATCCACTGGCTGTAGAACGGATTGTGCCCGTGGGCGATCGCGAAGCGTGCCCACTCGAGGAACCAGATCTGCTGCACCTGGTCCGGGGTGTGCACCCCGGCCATCTGGCCGGCGCCCAGAGGGGTGGACAGTCCGAACGCGGCAAAGGCGAGCACGAGGTAGAGGGCGCCACAGAGCACCCCTGGCCACCATCGGCGGATGCCGGAGGGGTCACCACCTCGGTGATTGAGGGAGCCGGAGGCTGCGGCGGGTCGTTCCCCACCCGCCGCCGTGGCGTCCTGGGGTGGATCGCTCGTCGCGGTCGTCATTGCCGTCACCTCCCTCCCCGGGGCGACGATCGGTCGCCGTTGATTTGCCGGCAATGGTGCAGTTCGGCGCCAACGGGGACGATACCGAACCTCTGGGACCCGACGGCGCCGCGAACCGATCCGAGGTCCCCGGCGTCAGTATCGGTGTGCGCAGGATATGGGCGACGGCAACGCGAAAGGGAGCGCAGCGATGAGCGGGCGTGACGAGACGGTCGAGCTCGAGCAGTGGCTCGAGGAGGGGTACGCCACCTCCTTCCGCACCGCCTGCCTGATCCTCGGCAACCGATCCGACGCCGAGGAGGCCGTCCAGGAGGCCTACCTGAGGGCCTGGCGGTTCCGCGCCTCGTTGGCAGCGGGTGCCGACGCCCGGCCCTGGCTCTACCGGGTGGTCGTGAACACCTGCAACTCGAAGCTGCGCCAGGAGATCCCCCATCGGGACCGACGATCCGGGGCGGGAGCGCTCGACGACCTGGCGTCCGGTGACGACCGGCTCGGGCAGGCCGCCGTGTCCCAGGACATCCACCACGCGCTCGCCGACCTCCCCGTCCACCTCCGGGTGGTCATCGTGCTGCGCTACTTCGCCGACTTGAGCGAGCGGGAGATCGCCACCGCGATCGGCCGGCGACCCGGGACCGTGAAGTCCCGCCTGCACGAGGCCAGGCGACTGCTCGCCGACCATCCCGCACTCCGCGAGGAGCCCGCTCCGGAGGCCACGATCGATTCGGAGGTCCTGCGATGACCATGCTCGACGACGAGCGACTGCGGGCCTCCCTGCACAAGGCTGCGGCACGCGCCGATGTCCCCACCGACGGCCCCGAGCGCATCCTCGAGGCGGCCCGGGCCGGGACGGTTGGACGCAACCGTTCCTCCGCGCTGCCGTCCCTCCCTCGTCCATCGATGCCACGGGGCTTGCGCGGACGGGCGGCCCTGGTTGCCGCCGCGCTCGTCGCGGTGGTCGGCGGGGTCGCCCTGGTCGAGTCCACAGGCGGGGCGCCGCAGGTCCAGACGGCAGCCGGGCCAACCATCGCCCTGCCATCCCACAGCGGTGGGGCCTCGTCTGCACCGCTGTTCCCGAAGCAGGCATCGGGCGCCGGTGTCGCGCAAGGATCCGGCGTCACTGCGAGCCCCGGGTCGTCGGTGTCGGGGCCGGCGAGTGTCACGCCGGACACCTCCCCGCCGCCGCTCCCGAGCGGCGTGGTCGGGCAGCCGCCCAAGGTGGTGACGACCGGGTCGGTGGACCTTTCGATCGCTTCGGGGTCCCTCAGCACTGTGGTGTCCCACCTGACCGATCTCACGACCGGCGCCGGTGGGTTCGTCGCGCGCTCTCAGTTGCAGGTGGGCGCGGCCGGCGTCGGCTCCTCCTACGGGCAGCTGGTCCTCCAGGTCCCGCAGGCGCAGTTCGGGGCGCTGCTCGACCAGGTGCAGAAGGTTGCCAAGGTCACGTCGGTCTCCTCGACCTCCACGGACGTCACGGGCCAGTACGTCGACCTCCAGGCGAGGATCGCCGCGCTCGACGCGAGCCGCCAGCAGTATCTGACCATCCTCGCCAAGGCCACCTCGATCGGTGACATCCTCAGCGTGCAGAGCCAGCTCGACACCATCCAGAGCCAGATCGAGCAGTTGCAGGGTCAGCTCAACGTGCTCGACAGCCAGACGACGTACGCCACACTGACCGTCTCGCTCTCCCAGTCCGGAAAGCCTCCACCGCCGCCTCCCGGGCCGCGTTCCGGACTCAGCGCGGCCTGGAGCGCAGCGGTCGGCGGGTTCGTGGCCGGGGTCGAGTGGCTCATCCGCATCGCCGGCCGCACGCTCTTCGTGCTCCTCTTCATCGCGGCGCTCTTCTTGCTCGGTCGGCTGGCCTGGCGAGAGTACCGACGCCGCACGCTGTAACGGCCGCGCAGAGGCTGACCAGGGGGCTTGTGCCCCACCAATTCCTCGCAATATTATAGGGAATGAGCGTCAACCCGTACATCGTCCTCGGCAGCGCGCTGGTCGGGTTCCTGGTCGGGCTCACCGGTGCCGGCGGGGGGGCACTGATGACCCCGATGCTCATCCTGCTGTTCGGCATCAAGCCGTCGGCCGCCATCTCGAGCGACCTGGTGGCGGCCGTGGTCATGCGGCCGGTCGGCGCGGCAGTCCACCTGAGCAAGAAGACCGTGAACCTCGCGCTGGTCGGCTGGATGGTCCTCGGCTCCGTCCCCATGGCCTTCCTCGGCGCCTACCTGCTCCACCTCATGGGCCACTCGAGCGGTGCCGAAGCCAATATCCAGAAGGCTCTGGGGGCGGCCCTGTTGGTCGGGGCGGCCGCCATGGTGCTCCGCTACGTGCTCGACCGCAGGAGCGGCACGGGGCGCCGGGCCGTCGTGCACGACCTGGTGGTCCGGCCGGTCCCATCGGTGCTCATCGGGATGACCGGCGGACTGATCGTGGGCATGACGTCGGTGGGCTCCGGCTCCCTCATGATCGTGCTGCTGCTGTTCGTCTACCCGATGCTCGGGGCCAACCAGCTGGTCGGCACCGATCTGACCCAGGCGGTCCCCCTGACCCTGGCCGCCGCCCTCGGTGCCCTGACCTTCGGGCACGTCGAGTTCTCGGTCACCGCCTCGATCATCATCGGCAGCGTGCCGGCCGTCCTGGTCGGGGCCTTCTTCTCCTCGCGCGCGCCGGACAAGTACATCCGTCCGGCCATCACCTTCGTGATCTTCGCCTCCGGCCTCAAGTACGTGGGGGTGGGCACCACGGCTCTCGGCTGGATCCTGTGTGTCGTGCTGTTCGCGGCCGGAGCGGTCTGGCTTGCCTATCTCCGACCGTGGCAGAAGGACGTGCTGCCGGTCGGGGCGCTCCCCGGCGATCCCGACCCCGAGCCCGACGAGGTCGTCCACCAGGAGTGGGCCCGGCCGGTCAGAGGCATGCGTAGACGGCCTCGATGAGCGACCGGTTCCGGCTGCTCTGCCATCGCGGGATCACGTGGTTCATGGCGTAGCCGAACGCGATTCCCGAGGCCGGGTCGGCGAAGCCGACCGCGCCGCCCGTGCCGAAGTGACCGAAGCTCCCCGGGTTGGGTCCGAACCGGCGCTTGGGAACGGTGGGCTTGAACCCGAGCCCGAAGGTCACCTCTTCGCCGAGCACCGGACAGAAGCCCACGGACTGGGGTCGGACCGCCTCGGCGAGGAGGGCGGGGGAGAGGAGCCGCCCGGGCTCGAGCAGGGCCGCGTAGACCCGGGCGATCCCGGTCGCCGTGGCATGGCCATTGGTCGACGGCACTTGCGCACCCCGCCACTCAGCGGTGTTGACCACGCCCAGCGACGAGTAGCCGGGCGGGTTCACATAGCCGAGGTTCACCATCCGCTCGTCGTCGCTGAGGTCGCCCGAGAGGAGGTCCGGGACGTCCTCACCGAATGCCCAGAGCACCTCCGCGCACCGCGCCTGCTCCTCGACCGGCACCCCGAAGAAGATCTCGGCGCCGAGTGGCTCGACGACGTCGCGCAGCCGGGCGCCCGGGAGCTGACCGGTCGTCCGGTGCACGAGCTCACCGATCAGGTGGCCGTAGGTGTTGGTGTGGTAGGCGTGCCGGGTTCCCGGTTCCCACCACGCGTCGGTGGCGGCAAGCGCCGACGGTCATCCGTTCCCACTGCCAGAGGTCGTCGTTGGTGAGGGGCTCGCGGATGGCGGGGACGCCGGCCCGGTGGCAGAGGGCGTGCCGGACGGTGGCGGACTGCTTCCCCCTGCCGCGAACTCCGGCCAGACCGAGGCAACCGGATCGTCCAGGCCGAGGAGGCCCCGATCGACGGATTGCAGGGCCAGGAGGGCGACGACCGCCTTCCCGACCGAGTAGACGTCGACGAGGGTGTCCGGCTCCCAGGGCCGTGTCCGGGCCGCGTCGGCCCAGCCCCCGACCAGCTCGACCACCGGGGACCCACCGAGCAGGACGGTGACCGCGCCCCCGACCTCCCCACGGTCCGCGAAGTTGGCCGCGAACGCCTCGCGCACGGCGGTGAACCGCTCGCCACAGCTCCCGGTGATCGGCACCTCCACGATCGCAGTCTCGCGCCGGGGACGGGCTTGTCCGGACTGCCAGGACGAGGGGACGGCACCCGTGCGCACGGCGTCCTACAGTGCGGCGATGCCCATGGACCGGTTCAGTGGACGAACGGCGCTGGTGACCGGCGGTGCCTCTGGCATCGGCCGGGCCACCGTCCTGCGACTGGCCGCCGAGGGGGCCGACGTGGTCGCGGTCGACGTCAACGGCGGGCCGTTGGCCGAGGTGGCCGCCGAGGCCGAGGGGCTCGACGGATCGGTCACCGCGCAGGTCGGCGACGTGTCGACCGAAGAAGGGGTGCGGTCGCTGGTGGGATCGGCGGTCGGGACGCTCGGTTCCCTCGACGTCGTGGCCAACGTGGCCGGGATCCTCTCCTTCGGACACTCGCACGATCTCGCGCTCGAGGAGTGGAACCGGATCCTGGCCGTGAACCTCACCGGCACCTTCCTCGTGTGCCGCGAGTCGCTGCCCCACCTGCTCGCATCCAAGGGGTGCATCGTCAACCTGGCGTCGACCGCGGCGCACGCCGGCCAGCCCTGGGCCCTGGCCTACTCGGCCTCCAAGGGCGGGATCCTCGCCCTGACCCGTGAGCTGGCCGTCGAGTATGCGGCGGCCGGGATCCGTGCCAACACGATCAGCCCGGGAGCCATCGACACCCCGATCACCGGGGCGTTCCAGCTCCCCGAGGGAGCCGACATCAAGCTCATCCGGCGGGTGACCCCGCTCGGGCCCTTCGGCACGCCTGACGGGATCGCCGCGGCCATCGCCTATGTCGCCTCCGACGAGGCCTCCCACATGAACGGCGCAGACATCCGGATCGACGGGGCCACGCTGTCCTGACCGGCCGGGACGGGATGGCGGCTCAGCCCAGGGTCGAACGTCCGTCGGTGGCCCACCAGTCGGCGGTCAGCTTGAGGCCGGCGATCGAGCTCCGGGGGACCAGCTCCTCGTAGGTGCGCCGGTAGCCGGTGTGGGCGATGAGCCAGGTGTCGTCCCGCTTCACATAGTCGTCGGTGTAGAAGGCGGCACCCTGCACCGCGATCCCGATGTCGGTGAGGATGACCGTGTCCTCGAGGGCCCACACCCCGGTCGCCGAGTCGGGGCCGGTCAGGTCGATCTCCGGGTGGTGGCAGCGGTGGCTGCTCAGCATGGTGGTCTTCCCCATCGAGGTGCGCAGGAACTCCATGATGGCGTCGCGGCCCTCGAACTCGTAGAGCCCGCCGCCGTAGCGGGCGGTGACCTCGGGGACGAAGCAGCCTTCGATCTCGTCCCAGAGCTTCTGGTCCAGACAGCGGAGGTACCGGTACTTGAGCCGCTTGATCAGCTCGATCTCGACGAGGTCCTCGGGGGTCATGGTCGCTCCTGGCGTTGGCGGTTCGGCGGTTCGAGCCCGGCGGGCCGGCACGGTCAGCGGATCGTACCGACCCCGGGGATGAGCGGCAGATCGAGGGCGGTGACCCACCCCGGGGGGCGTTCGTTGAGAGAGGGGACCGCGTTGAGGGCGCGGAGCCCGGTCGCGAGGCAGCCCGCCGCCGCAGCGTCCCGGCCCGAGCCGTCGGTGAACCGGAACGCGGTCTCCTGGGTGATCGACGGCGTGCCGTCGATGACGACCCGGTAGACGTCCTGTTGGTTGCCCCGCGGCCAGTCGGGGGCGGCGTCGGCGCCGCACCGGTTGACGTGCTCGAGGCAGATCCGGGGCTCCCCGTGGACCAGTCCGTTGATGGTGAAGCGGATCGCCGCCACCTCGCCGGGCTGAATGATCCCCTTGGCCGTGGTGATCGGGGTGTCGGTGACCCACTTCTCCCAGGTGCTGGTGATCTCGTCGAGCTCCACGCCCACCGCATGGGCCATCATCGGGATGGTCCCACCCCAGGACATGGCCAGGATGTCGGTGTGCTCGAGGAGCGGGGTGAACTCGGGCGGCCGGCCGATGCCCATCTCGTCCTCGTAGTCGCCCTCGTAGTTGGCGTAGTCGAGGATCTCGAGGGCGCGGACCTGGCGGACCTCGCTGCAGAGGCCCATCAGGGTCATCGGGAAGAGATCGTTGGCGAAGCCGGGGTCGATCCCGGTGGTGAAGCAGGACGCGCCGCCGGACTCGCAGGCCTTGGTGATCGGCTCGATCCAGCTCGGCGGGTTGAGCGACATGGCCGGCCAGACCCACGGGGTCATGGCCGTCGAGGACACGTCGACGCCGGCCCGCAGGAAGGCGCCGATGTCACGGATGTTCTCGTCGGCCTTGGCTGCGGTCGGCCCGTAGTGCACGAGGGCGTCGGGACGGAGCGCGATGAGCGACTCGATGTCGTCGGTGGCGGTGATCCCGACCGGGCCGATCCCGCAGATCTCTCCGGCGTCACGGCCCACCTTCTCCGGATGGGAGACCCCGACCCCGACCAGCTCGAAGGCGGGGTGGCGCACCACCTCCGGAATGACCATCTTGCCCACGAACCCGGTCCCCCAGACCACGACCCGTTTGGCGGCGCTCATCGGAGCATCTCGCCGGAGTTGACCAGCAGGTACTGGCCGGTGACCGCCTTGGCGTGGTCGGAGGCGAAGAAGGCCACGACATCGGCCACCTCGCCGTCCTCGGTCATCCTCCGCAGCGGAAACTTCCCGACCACGTCGTCGAGCGCCTCCTCCACCGACTTGTCCTCGTTCTTGGCCCGCCAGTTCATGAGCATCTCGACCGGCGGCCCCCACATCCACGAGGGGATCACCATGTTGCAGCGGATGTTGTCCGGCCCGAGCTCGTCGCAGAGGTAGTACATCGCGGTCAGCAGCGCGCTCTTGGATGCGGCGTAGCCCCCCTGGGGCATCTGCGGCTGGAACATCGACTGCGACCCGATGAGGACGATCGACCCGCCCCCGCCGGCCTTCATCGCCTCGGCCGCCGGGCGGATGACGGTGAGGGCACCGATGACGTTGGTCTCGAACGCCGAGCGCCAGTCCTCGAACTTGAGGTCGTAGAGGCCGCCCCAGGCGTGCTCGAAGGCGGCCACCTGGACCAACGCGTCGACCGACCCGAACCGGTCGCGGGCGAGCTCGACGAGCGCCCCGCACGAGTCGGCGTCGGTGATGTCGGTGACCTGGGACGCCACCTTGGTCCCGGTCGGGTCGAGCTCGGCGGCGATGGCGCCGAGGGTGTCGGCGGTGCGCGCAGCGACGACGACGTTGGCCCCGTCACGCAGGGCGGCCGCGGCGCACTCGCGGCCCAGCCCCCCGCCGACGCCGGTTACCAGGACGGTCTTTCCTTCGAGGATCATCCCCCTCTTCTAGCGGGTCCCGCGGGTGGCGTGCGCACGAGCCCCGGGAGTAGGCCCGGGAGTCGACAGTGTGCCCAAATTTCTCAGGATCGGTATATGCCATATGCATACGGGCTATAGCACCTGGCAGTTCTTGAGGGACCGTGGTCGCCGCCGACGCCCGGACACGAGTTCTGAGCGACCATGGTCTCCGCCGACACCCGGACCGCAGCCCCTCGGACTCGTGAAGTGGGCGTTGTAGGGTGGCCCGATGACCCGCGGCCGGTCGTCGACGGGCGCACGGTGCGCATGGGCCGAGGGCTCCGACGAGATGCGCCGCTACCACGACGACGAGTGGGGGGTGCCCTCACACGACGACCGCCACCTCTTCGAATTGCTCCTGCTCGAAGGGGCCCAGGCCGGCCTCTCGTGGTCGACCGTGCTGGCCAGGCGAGAGGGGTACCGGAAGGCCTTCGACGGGTTCGACCCCCGCCGGGTGGCCGCCTTCGACGAGGACCGCCTCTCCGCGCTCCTCTCCGACCCGGGCATCGTGCGCAACCGGTTGAAGGTGGCGAGCACCGTGACCAACGCGCGTGCGTTCCTGGCTGTCCAGGAGGAGCACGGCACTTTCGCGGACTATGTGTGGGGCTGGGTGGGCGGCGTGCCGATCGTCAACTATCCGACCGACCTGGGCGAGCTGGCGCCCCACACAGACCTCTCGGATCGCCTGTCCAAAGACCTCAAACGGCGCGGGTTCACCTTCGTCGGGTCGACCATCGTCTACGCCTTCCTCCAGGCGGTCGGGGTGGTCGACGACCACGTGGTCGGCTGCCCGGCCAAGCGGTCGTCCCCCGGACCTGCGGCCTGAGACGGCACCCCGGGTCCGTCGCGCAACGGCGCGACGATCCGACCCGCTCAGGGCCGGGTCAGCCCGGCTACCACGTTGACCAGCCGGCCGAGCTCGTCCTCGGCGTTGTAGTAGTGGGGTGACGCCCGGACCACCGTGGTCGGCCCGGGGGCGGCGAGATCGAGCCGGGCGGCGGAGGCCTCGGTGACCGACAGGTTGACGCCGGCCGAGCTGGCCGCTTCCTTCACGGCCACCGGTCCGGACCCGTCGACGGTGAAGGTCACGATCCCGCACCGCTCTTTGCCCCCGTCGTGGACGGTGACGCCGGCGAGGGCGCCCAGCTGTGCCCGCAGCTCCTCGCCGAGGATCGCCACCCGGGCAGCGATGGCGTCGATGCCGAGCTCCAGGACGTGGTCGACGGCCGTCCCCAGGCCGAGGTGCAGGGCCACCGGGACCTCGAACTCGGCGAACCGCTGGGCTCCGGACCGCAGGCGGTAGTGGGAGGGGTCGTCCCACAGCGCCGAGACGCCGTCCACCCCCGGTGGTCGCAGACCCTCGGCGAAGCCGGCCCGCACGTAGAGGATGCCGGTGCCCCGGGGGCCGCGCAGCCACTTGCGCCCGGTTCCGGTCAGCACGTCGCAGCCGATGCGGCCCACGTCGACCGGGAGCTGCCCGATGCTCTGGCAGGCATCGAGGTAGTAGGGGACGCCGACGGCCCGGCAGAGACCGCCCGCCGCTGCCACCGGGTTGACCAGTCCACGGTGCGTGCCGACGTGGGTCACCGAGACCAGCGCGGCGTTGCCGCTCCCGAGCGCGGCGGACAGGGCGTCGAGGTCGAGCGTCCCGTCGGGCTCGCTCGGGACGACGTCGATGGAGGCTCCGGTGAGCTCGCAGACCTGGAGGAGTCCGAGGTAGTGACTGTCGTAGGCCATCCGGTCGACCAGGATCCGCCGGTCGGGCCCGAGCCCTCCCGCGAGGGCGTACCCCCACAACGCCTTGCCCCATCCGTGGGTGTCCGAACCGGTGATGGTGACCTCGTCGGGACCCGCACCGACCAGCGTCGCGAGCGAGACCTGGACCGCGGCATACGCGTCGGCCACCTCGGCTGCAGCCTCGTACCCGCCGTGGCGGGCCTCGCGGTGCAGGTGGGCGACCACCGTGTCCAGGGTGGCCGTGGTGGGCAGCGCGGCACCGGCGTTGTTGAGGTGGGCCACGTGGGCGCACCCGGGGGTTGCCGCGCGCTCGGCTCCGACGTCGATGGCGGCACTCATGTCGCGAGGAGGCTACCGCCGCGGACCCCCGACCGGCCCGGGACGCGTCGCGCGGCGGCTGCAGGACCGGGTCCCTGCCCGCTCGGTCGACCTCGGTAGGGTCGGGATATGCACGCGAGGGACCCGGGAGGACGGGAGGGCAGCTCTGCGGATCCGGCCAGGGTCGGTACGACACCGGCGCGGCCCGACCCGCTCGACGAGCGCACCGTCGACCCTGACCCCCTCTCTCAGTTCGACCGCTGGTACCGAGAGGCCGCCGCGGTGGTCGCCGCACCAGAGGCGATGGCCCTCGCCACGGCCACCTCCGGAGGACGCCCGTCGATGCGCATGGTGTTGCTCAAGTCCTTCGGTGACGACGGCTTCGTCTTCTACACCAACTACGACAGCCGCAAGAGCCACGAGCTCGACTCGAATCCCGAGGCAGCGCTGCTCTTCCACTGGGAGGTGCTCGGTCGCCAGGTGCGGATCGAGGGAGGTGCGACCCGGACCACCCCTGCGGAGTCGGACGCCTACTTCGCGACCCGCGGGACCGGCAGCCGGATCAGCGCGTACGCGTCCCACCAGAGCGCGCCCATCGCCGACCGGCTCGCCCTCGACGCATCGGTCTCGGCGCGCAGGGCCGAGTTCGCCGGCCGGCAGGTGCCCCGTCCAGCGTGGTGGGGCGGCTGGCGGGTGTCCCCCCTGACCTACGAGTTCTGGCAGCAGGGCGAGGACCGGCTCCATGACCGCGTCCACTACGAGCGTGCAGGTGACGGCTGGACGGTCCGGCGGTTGCAGCCCTGACCCACCGCAGCAACGGCATGCGACCGATCCCGTAAGGTTCTGGTCATGGAGGACGACGTCGCGCTGGTCGAGGAACGCACGGATGCCCTGCTCTGCGAGCTCGACCCGCGGACCGCGTCCAGTGAGGAGGTCCGGGGCCGCCAGTTCGATGTCGGTCTTGCCTGGATCTCCTTCCCCGAGGGCTCCGGTGGACTCGGCCTCCGGCCGGATCTCCAGCGCATCGTCGACCGGCGCCTCTCGGCGGCGGGGGCGCGGTCGCCCGGGGCCCGTGAGTTCTTCGGACTCACCATGGCCGGCCCTACCGTCGTCTCCCACGGCTCGGACGAGGTCAAGACGCGCCTCCTGCGGCGTGCCTTCACCGGCGAGGACGTCTGGTGCCAGCTGTTCAGCGAGCCGGGCGCGGGCTCCGATCTCGCCGGCCTCGCCACGCTCGCCGTGCGTGACGGCGACGAATGGGTGATCTCCGGGCAGAAGGTCTGGAACACCCTGGCCCACATCGCCGATCGCGGGATGTTGGTGGCACGGACCGATCCCACGGTCCCCAAGCACCGCGGCCTCACCTACTTCGCGCTGGACATGCACGCACCAGGGGTCGAGGTCCGTCCGCTGAGGCAGATCACCGGGGTCGCCGAGTTCAACGAGGTCTTCCTCACCGAGGTGCGCGTCCCCGACGCAGACCGGATCGGCGACGTCGGCGACGGCTGGCGGGTGGCGATGACCACCCTGTCCAACGAACGCACCACCATCGGGGGAGGAGGTGGCGCCCCGCCCCGCGGCTCGGGGTCGATCGCCGAGGCGGTGCGGCTCTTCCAGAGCGACGGCCACCTGCGGGGCGCGGTCGAGCGGGACCGCCTGATGCGCCTCTGGATCGAGTCGGAGGTGCTCCGATTGACCAACATGCGGGCGTCCCAGAACCGCAGGGCCGGCAACCCCGGGCCCGAGGGCTCGATCGCCAAGCTGATGTTCGCCGAGGTCAACCAGCGCATCTTCGAGCTCTGCACCGATCTCCTCGGTGCCGACGCCCTCGTCGGCTACGACTACACCATGCGGCGCTCCGAAGGTCTCGGCCTGATCGGGCCGCCCGGGACGTCACGCACCATGTTCCTGCGCTCGAGAGCCAACTCGATCGAGGGCGGTACGTCGGAGATCCAGCGCAACATCCTCGGCGAGCGCCTCCTCGGCCTGCCCGGCGACGTCCGGGTCGACAAGGAGCTGCCATGGGCCGAGGTGCCGCGCAGTTGAGTCCCCGTCCCGGGCCGGGCGCTCCGTTGCGCGGGCTGGCCGGCTCCGCCCGCTCACGGTGACCGACGCGCGGCGATTCCTGGGCATGGAGCAGGCCGAGGACGAGCTCCACTGGCGTCTCGAGGTCGTGCCCGAGCTGACCACTCCCGGCCACTTCCTCTTCGGCGGGTGCGGCCTCGGCGCGGCCCTGGTGGCCCTCGAGGCCGGAGCGGGCCGGCCGACCGTGTGGTCCACCGCGCAGTACCTCTCCTACGCCCCGACCCATTCGGTCCTCGACCTGTCGGTCACCCTGGCAGCCGTTGGGAAGCGGGTCACCCAGGCGCGAGCGGTGGGCCGCGTCGGCGACACCGAGATCCTGACCGTCAACGCCGCCCTCGGCGAGCCGGACCTGCTCGGGGCCGAAGGCGTCTGGGAGCACCCGCCCGACGTGCCGCCGCCCGACGCATGCCCGCTCCGCAGGCTGCCCGACTTCGCCTCGACCTCGATCTTCGACCAGATCGAGGTCCGGCTGGCCCGAGGGCGCACCTTCGAGGAGGTCACGGTGGGGCAGTCGAGTGCAGGCGAGCCGACCAGCGCGCTGTGGGCCCGGGTGCCCGGCCACCTCGAGCCGTCGGCGGCCACCCTGGCCATCATCGGTGACTACGTCTCGGGCGGGGTGTCCCAGCCCCTCGGGCGGCGCACCATGTCCCGCAGCCTCGACAACACCCTGCGGGTGGTCCGCCTCGAGCCGACCGAGTGGGTGCTCTGCGACATCCGCATCCAGGCGGCGGCCGCGGGGTACTGCCAGGGCACGGCCTTCCTCTGGTCGCACGACGGCAACCTGCTGGCCACCGCGAGCCAGTCGATGCGTATCCGGTTCTGGCCGGACGCCGACGAGCCGTCGGCGCGGACCCTCGAGTCGGGGGTCCGGGAGATCCGAACGGGAGGACCATGAAGATCAGCACTGTGCTCGGCTACGCCGGCGGCTTCCGCGCGGCGGCCGCCGAGGTGGCCGAATGGGAGCAGGCCGGGCTCGACCTGGTGTGGGTGGCCGAGGCCTACGGACTCGACAGCCCGAGCCTCATGGGGTATCTCGCCGCCCTGACCGATCGGGTCGAGATCGGCTCTGCCATCCTTCCCATCTTCACCCGCACCCCGACCCTCATCGCGATGACCGCCGCAGGAATCGACACCCTCTCGGACGGCCGCTTCCATCTCGGGCTCGGGTCCTCGGGACCGCAGGTCGTCGAGGGCTGGCACGGCGTGCCCTACACCGCGCCGCTCGCGCGTACCCGTGAGATCGTCGAGGTCTGCCGCACCGTGTGGGCCCGGGAGGGGACGCTCGAACACCATGGGAAGTACTACGACATCCCCCTGCCCGCCGGGCAGGGGACCGGTCTGGGGAAGGCACTCAAGATCATCGCCCACCCGGTCCGGCCACGGATCCCGGTCTGGATCGCCTCGCTCGGCGAGCAGAACGTGGCCCTGACCGCGGAGATCGCCGACGGTTGGATTCCCATGCTCTTCGTCCCGGAGAAGGCGCGGGACGTGTGGGGGGCCTCCCTCGATGCAGGGTGCGCCCGGCGCGACCCCTCCCTCGGGCCGCTCCAGATCACCGCAGGCGGCATCGTGGCCATCGGTGAGGGGGAGGCCGTGCGGGCCCTCCGTGAGCAGGTCCGGCCGATGATCGCCCTCTACGTGGGCGGGATGGGAGCCAAGGGGCGGAACTTCTACAACGACGTGGTTCGGCGGTACGGCTACGAAGACGAGGCCGCCCGCATCCAGGACCTCTACCTGAGCGGCAAGAAGCGCGATGCCGAGGCCCTCGTGCCCGACGAGCTGCTCGACTCGATGGCCATCTGCGGGCCCAATGGCTACGTCGCCGAACGGATCGCCGCCTTCGAGGAGGCGGGCGTGAGCCATCTCCAGGTCACGCCCATCCCCACCGGCGGCCAGCGCCCGGTCGACGTGGTGTCCATGGTCAAGGAGATCCTGAGCTGAGGCACCCGAGCACTCCCGGCGGCGCCCGACCTCCTCCGAAGGCCGTGTCTAGCCCTCGGAGACGAGCTCCTCTTCCTGCAGGTCGAGCGACTCGAGCTCCAGCAGCGAGTCGAGCTGGCGGGCCATCAACTCGATCTCGTCGGCGTCGTAGTAGCTCCGATCGAGGGTCAAGGTGAGCTGGCTCTGCACGAGCGCGAGGGCGCCCTCGGCCGCAGCCGCGGCGTCGTAGACCGAGAACAGGCGCGCCTGCATCGCCTGCGCCGACACGAACCGGGTACCCCGTCGCCCTGCCTCGATCGGGAGGGCACGCAACGCGTCCCCCGGGGTGAGTTGCGCCTCGCCCGTCGCAGCGGAGGACTCCTGTCCCAGGTCGCTCTCTGTCTGTTCGGTGTCCATGATCTGTTCGGTATCCATGATCCTCTGCCCCTTTCCGGTCCGGGTGCCCCCTCGACGCCCTCTCACCCATTCAACACCCCTGACGCGCCAATTCATCCGCATTTGGAGGCCGGTATCACGGACGGTGGTGTTACGGATCCGAGGCGTCACCGTCCTCGGTCCGCTCGGGCAGGAGGAGCAGCGCTCCGACCAGGAAGCACACTGCGCCGACGAACGTGCCGAGGTTGGAGAGCCGGGCATTGCGCAGCTCGCCGGTGGCCGGCACGATCGCTGCAGCCACGGCAGAGACCCCGAAGGCGACCGACCCCACCAGGTTGAGCAGGGTGATCCACCAGGCCAGGCGTCCGGGCGACCAGGCCAGCCAGCCGTGGCAGACCTCGAACCAGGCGAGAACGCTGGCGACGAGGAAACAGACCGACCCGATCGCGTCAGGGCGCCACACGTGCTGTTGTGCCTGTTGGACAGTGAGGTCGATGCGCACCGCGTTCGCCGTGCTCACGTTGAAGTAGACGGCACCGGCCAGCTGGACCGCCGAGGCCAGCCAGTCGATCTGTCGGGGCCGGAAGACCAGGACGCGGCGGCGGTCGCCGCCCGTCGATCCGGTGTCCACCGACTCCCGGTACTGGAGGAACCCGGCCGACGTGAAGAACAGGGACCCGGCGAGGAAGGTCAGCGCGTCTGCACGCGTCCCGATCGCGGCGGCCAGGGCCGGCACCGCGCCGAGGGCGAAGAGGGCCGAGCCCACCGCGAAGAGGACAGCGATCCACCACCCACGCGCACGAGGTGCCCACCAGGTCGCCGAGGTCGCGGCCCGCCCGTCCCAGTGCTTGCGTCGCCGTCTCGAGTCCCACCGGGCCACCAGTCCGTCTGGCCGGTGCGTCTCGATCAGCGTGACGAATGGACCGAAGCCACGCCGGACCGTGGTGGCTGCACCGGGTCCACCGGTCTCGGCGCCGGTGCTCATCTCCCCAGTATCGCCGCCGCGCAGGGCAGCGGTCCGCGGACGGCTCAGGAGCTGCCCGCGCGGACCGGACCGGCCAGAACCTCTGCGAAGATGACCGCGGCGACCCCCGCGAGGGGAGGCCGACGCGAACCGATCAGCGACCAGGAAGGACAGCGACCCATGGAAGGCGCCATCACTGACGCTGCACGCGAGGCGATGTTGCGGAGCACCCTCTCGCGGGTCGGGCGAGCGGAGCTCAAGACCGCCTTGGCACGGGCGGTCGATCCACGCGTTCCGACTACCCCCGCCGTCCGCAACGCGGTCAACGCGCTCCGACGGAACGCCGACCCGGTCGCCGCGCTCGACAAGGTGCAGTACCGGGCGGTGCTGCCCTACGCGGCCGCCGCGTACTCCGACGCCTGCTTGGCCGCCACCATCGAGTCGCTGGGCGACCACGCGGATGATCCGACACGCGAGCCGCTGCTCGAGGCGCTCGACGCCGTCCGGTCCGACCACGACGACGTGACCATCGCGGTCATGCTTGCCTCGGTGGCCGACGGCGGCATGCCCGCCTCCGACCTGTGCTTCGACATCCTCGCCACCGATCCACGCTACGGGGTGACCGATTGGGCCGAGCGGGAGGTCGCCCCGCCCGCCGCCTCTGTCGTTCCCGGTCAGCTGCCGACCGTGAACCCCGGTCGACGCGAGGCGCGGCGTAGCAAGAAGCAGCGTGACGCGGAGCAGCGGCGCCGGACGGCGGACGCGAGTCGGAAGGCCGAAGAGAGGCGTCGCCTGGCCCGAAAGGAGACGAGGGTCGCCGCCGCCGTTCCGCCTTCCGACAGCAGATCGGGACCGACCACCGAGCGCCGGATGCCCGGCGTGGTGTCGTCCCATATCCGACGGGCGACGCTGACCCCTGCCGAGGCGCGCGAGTTCGACCCGGACGACCCGTGGGTCTCCGGCGTCGTGTACGCGTGGGTGCCCTTCGACTCGGTCGATCCCGTGAACCCGGATCTCGACGGCAAGGAGCGGCCATGCGTGGTCGTCGCCGGCTCGGCAAGCCACCTGCTGGTCCGCCCGGGCTATTCCGAGAGCGGGGTCAAGAGCCGAGACTGGAAATCCGTCCAGGTGGGTCAGTGGCGACGCGCCGGCTTTGCCCAGCCCACCTGGGTCGACGTCGAGACGGTACGGGTCGAGCGGCCCGAGGCGGGTCCGCTCGGATGGCTCGCGACCGAGGACTGGAACGCGCTCTGGTAGCGCCGTCGCCCCGAGGCATCCGTGTGACATTCGCGTGACATCCGGTCGGGCCCGCGAATACTCGGCACGGCCGGACGGAGTGGGTTACATTTACGGCTGGCAGGGGCCATGGGCTTCTGGAGCATCCCGGCGGGCAGGCGGACCGGTGCTCCGGCGGAGAGATCGACGTTTCGGCACGCCTTCGGGTGCCGGAGAAAGGCGGCTGCAATGTTCCGCAAACTCTTGCTCGGAGCGGGGGCATGCTCTCTGCTGGCCGGGCTCTGTGTCGGGGTTGGCGCGAGCACCGCGTCAGCCTCCAACCCGCCGGTGGTGATGTCCGGACCGATCACCTGCACGGTGAACGGAAACTGGATCTTCACCACCCCGTTGGTCAACGGCGGGACCACCCCGACCAACTTCCGGATCTTCGCTGGGTTGAGTCACTGCACAGGTGCAGGGACCAAGAAGGGGGGGGTCACGGTCACCGGGGGCACCCTCCAGGCATACTCGACGGCAACGGTCAACAATGACTGCGGACCACTGACCGCGGGCGTGGCGATGCCCACGATGACGGGCACGATTCTCTGGCACACGAAGAGCAGCGGCGCGACAGCGGTCGGCACCGACATCAGGATCTCGTCGCCCTGGATCTACTACCAGTACGACTACAACCTGCTCACCCTCGGGTTCCCGACCCAGATCACCTTCGGGTCGTACTTCGGGGAGACAGTGAGGTACAAGACCCTCTACTCGAACGCATCGGGCGGTGCCTTAACCGGGCAGTGCGGAACCGGGCAGTCCGGGCTCAAGACGATTTTCTTCGGAAAGCCAGTAGGAGCAGCCATGGGCAGCGTGACGATCCAGGCGGGGATATGACCATGAGAACAATGACCTCGAACTCCGGAACCAACCGGTCCGCCGTGCGCGGCATCGGCCGACTCGCCCTGGCAGCTTCGATCGCGACCCTCCTCCTGACCGGTGTCCTCGCGTCACCGGCGGGTGCGGCCGGTCCCTACGCCACCAACACCGCGATCGCCACGGCTCCGGCGGCCCCGGTGACCGGTCAGTCGGTCACCTTCACCGTGACGGTCACGTCTCCGACCGCGCCGGTCTTTGCAGTGAAGCCCCGCGGCACGATCCTGTTCACGATCTCGTCGGGGGTCAACTGTGACGGTGGCAACACCGTCACCCTCACCAACAGCAAGGCGACCTGCACCGTGAGCGGCGGGCTGATGGCCGCGAACTCGCCCTATTCGGTCGAGGCCGCCTACACCCCACCCGCGGGCTCACAGTACAAGTCGAGCTCGAAGACTGTCATGGTCCCGGTCGCCCCCGGCTCGACCATGACCACCGTTGCCTCCTCGGTCAACCCCTCGGTCAGCGGTCAGCCGCTGACCATCACGGTGCACGTCTCGGCCCTCGGGCCGAGCGTCGGCACGCCGACCGGAACGGTCAAGTTCACCGGGCTCGGTAAGTGCTTCGGCGGGGTAGCGGTGATCTCGGGCGTGGCGAACTGTTACATCCCGAACGGGCTCCTCTTCAGCGGATCGCCTTACCACGTGACCGCGACCTACGAAGGGGACGGCAACTTCTCGTCGAGCTCGGCCTCCTTCACCCAGAAGGTGACCCAGGCACATGCCACGATCTCGCTCGCCGTGTCACCGGACACCTGCAACGGCGGAATGTCCTGCCAGGAGGTCCCCGGGTCGCCCCTCACCCTGACCGCGACGACCGCCGCCATGCCGCCGACCGTCGGGTATCCCGCAGGACCGGTCGTCTTCTCGATCCTGCCGGCCGGGTCTGCCACGTCGCTCACCTGTCAGGGCGGCAACTCGATCACGCCGGTCTCGGGTGTGGCGACCTGTCAGCTACCGGCCGGAGTGCCCGCCGACGTCTACTACACGGTCACAGCCACTCTCGAGGACCCCAACTTCGTCCAGGTGTCGTCGACGCTCTACCTCAGTGCGAGCTTGATCTCGTCGAATACCACGCTGGGCGTGCCCACCGCCGCGACCGCCGGGGAGACCTTCTTTGTGATTGCGCACGTCACGGAGGTGGGCACCTCGAGCCCCACCCCGCCGAGCGGACTGGTGTCGATCACCGTCTGCGTGGCCGGCGTGCCGCGGTCGTGCAAGGGGACCGATGTCCCGATCCACTCGAACGGGTATGGCCATCCTGGCCGTCCGCGGCGGCGAGTTCCCCGGGCAGTACGAAGCCTATGCCCGGTATCTCGGTGACCAGAACTACTGGGGGAGCACCGCTCCGAACATCTCGGCCGACATCTTCAACGTGACCCAGACACCGACCGTGCTCGCGGTCTCGTCGGACAACAACGCCTCGCTCTCCGGGACCGCGGTGAACCTCACCACGACGCTCACCGCGACCAACGACGCGGCGACGTCGACCCTGGTCGGTCCGCCGACCGGCACCATCACCTACATCATCACCGATCCGAACAACGTGAGCTACAGCTGCCAGAGCGGCAACACGTTCACGATCCGGGTCGGGCACGTGCAGGGTGCCTTCACCTGCTTCATCCCACCGGGCAACCTGTTCTACGAGGGCAACCCGCCCGGTACGCCCTACACGGTCACGGTGAACTACTCCGGCGACTCCAACTACCTGCCGAGCACGGTGACCTACATCCAGACCGTCGTTCCGCCACAGCCCTGAGTCACCCGGCCCGGGCGCGTACGGCGCGTCCCGGGCCGCGGCGGCCGGGCTGAGGGGTGTGCGCCCGTTTAGGTGGTGGGTGTGGACACCGGGGCGGCCTGCGCCTCGCGGATGACCTCCAGGATTTCCGCGCCGATGAGCTCGCTACGAGACAGGAGCGCGTCACGGAGGGCCTCCACGACCGAGCGGTGGTCGTCCAGCATCTGGGTCACTGACGCCTTCGCCGCGGCGAGGAGGGCTTCGACCTCGGCCCGGCTGCCGTCGTTGGACAGCACCTTGGAGACGGTGCCCCCGGCCGGGTACTCGAGGGCTCCCGATGAGATGAGCGAGCTGCCCATGCCGAGCAGGCCGATCATCTGGCAGGCGTTGAGGGTGGCCGCCTGGAGGTCGCCGGCGACCCCGGTGGAGGCTTCGCCGAAGAACAGCTCTTCGGCCACCATGCCGCCGAATGCGATGTCGATCAGCGCCCGCACCTCGGACTTGGTCTTGGTGAAGCGCTCCTCCGTCTCGGAGTGACTGAGCAGTCCGAGCGCCTCTTTCCGCTTGACGATTGTGAGGACCTCGAGGGTGCGCCCCTTGCCGACCAGCCAGGCCACGGTGGCGTGCCCCGCCTCGTGGGTGGCGATCGTCCGCCGCTCGGCTTCGGTGTACTCGACCGGTTGGGCGAGTCCGATCTCCTCGGTCATCTTGGCCTGCTGGACGTCATCCCATGAGAGACGGGCGGCGCCGCGCCGCAGGGCCCAGATCAGCGACTCGTCGAGTAGGTGCTCGATCATCACCGGCGAGTACCCGGCGGACATGGCGGCTAGGGTCTCCCGGCGCTCGGGTTCGTCGAGCTCGGCCTCGTGCGCCTTCCGGTCGAGGTAGTAGTCGATGATGTCCCGGCGTCCGGTCCGGCCGGGCAGGCCGAAGTAGATGTTGCGGTCGAAGCGTCCCGGTCGCACCAGGGCCGGGTCGAGGTCCGACGCCCGGTTGGTGGCCCCGATGATCAGGATGTTGGCCGGGGTGTGGACGGGCATGGCCATCTTGTGTCCGGCGGGGAGCCAGGCGTTGACCGCGTCGATCGCTCTGCTCTTCAACCGCAGCGACAGGGGGGTCCGCTCGAAGGACTGCAACTGGACCAACAGCTCGTTGACCACTCCGGGGACGCCCTCGCCGCCGGTGGAGCCCGTTCCCCGCCTGGCCCCGATGGCATCGAGCTCCTCGATGAAGCCGATCGCCCCACCTTCGCGGCGGGCGTGCTTCCGCAGCTCCTTGAAGTAGGCCCGGATCTTGCGGTTGGTCTGCCCGTAGAACATCGACTGGAACGCAGAGGACGAGACGAAGAGGAACGGCACGCCGGCCTCCGAGGCCATGGCCTTGGCCATGTAGGTCTTGCCGGTGCCCGGTGGGCCCTCGAAGAGGATCGCCTTGCGCGGTGACCCTCCCATCTGCTCAGCGAAGGTCCGGTGGGCGAGGAACAGGTTGAGGGTCTTCTGGACCTCCTCGACCAGCCCGGCCGAGCCCCGCACATCGTCGAAGGTCATGGTGAGTTGCTCGGGGCGGTAGAGGATGTGGGGCGATCGACCGGCGCCCAGCATCGGGACGACCATCACCCCCACCAGCACCACGATGAGCGCCATGGGCACCAGGAAGGGCCTCAGCGAGGGCGGCAGGGAAGGCGTCGGCAGGCCCAGCCCCGGCGCGAGCAGGTCCCGGAGGACGAGCAGGATGGCGATCGCGGCGAGCACGAGGACGACCCGCTGCAGGCGGGTGTTGCGCGCGCGGTCGCGATGGGCACCCACGTCGGTGGTCTCCATCGCGGCCACGCCACCGCGGCCCAAGGCCCCGAGCCCGATGGCGTCGAGGTCGTCCGACTGCGCTCCGGCGACTCCGAGTTCGGAGTCGGCGTCCTGATCCCCATCCACGGTCTGCCCTCCCGAGGTGTCCCCGCGCTGAACCTATGGTGCGGCGCCGGGCGCGTCAACCAATTCCACAGTGGGTGCTCACGTACCGCCGGTGAGTGAGATTCGAGCGACGCCGCAAGCGCAACCGCAGAGGGCCGGGACCACGCTCAGCCCGCGTCTATCTCCCGACCGTCACCGGCACCGGGAACTCGCGCACCTCGAAGTCGGACAGGATGGTCGGGCAGAGCGACGCGTCGGGCATCGCGCAGGACTCGACGGCAACCGGCAGGCTCGACCCGTCGGAGATCGCGGGTTGCACCTGGGGGAAGATAACCGCCCCGGTCACCGCGTACTGGCCACCCGAGCCGCCCAGGCTGCCCACCACACCGGCCGGGTCGGTGACCGCGGTGACGTCAGCGGTCGGGGCCGAGGTCTGTTCGCCCGCCGGCTTGGTCGCGGGGCAGGCTGCAGACCGCGCCTGCCAGGCGGGGATCGTGAAGAACGCACAGACCAACGCCACCCCCGATGCGCGGCCTGTCGTGCCGAAGGTCGCGAAGACGCCCTCGGTGCCCGCCGGAGGCGGCCCCTCGATCGGAGGGTTCGGATCCTGCGACGGGTAGACGGCCAGCCCGACCGTCCCCGGAGCGGGCGCCGCGATCGAGCAGGTCCACCCGGTCGGGCCGAGCACCGTGTGGACGCCGTCGGAGTAGAAGGTGACCTTGCCGACCAGCACGGTGGGGATCGGGGCCAGCAGAACGCTCGGCTGCCATCCGGTAGCGGCGGTCGTGGGGGTGGCTGCACCCGGCGGGCCGGAACAGGCCACCACGGGGAAGGCGACCGCCACCTCACCGGTGAGCGGGGCGGCGGTCGTCGTGGTCGACGGTGGGACCGTCGTGACCGTGACCCCGGTCGGCGTGGTCGTCCCGACGAGCGCCGAGGAGTCGCACCCGGCGAGCAACACCGTCGTCAGCACTGCCGAGGCGAGCACCGCGCGGGACCGCGCCCCTCTCCTCGCTGATCCTGGCGTTCGGGACGGTCTGCGCATGGCTGCCTTCGACGTTAAGCCACCCTGGAGGGCAGCTGCCGCCATTGGCATTTACGCGGACGTCAAGGTATATTTACGTCGTTGGGATCCCCAGAGGCGGGGATCAGCCTGGTAGTTCCCCGGATGGGAGCGACCAGGTCACCGCTACCGGAGAGCCTGTGGCCGTACTCGCCGAGACGACGACTGCTGCGGACGGACCCGGCGGAAGCCTGCCGACCACCATTGCCGACCTTCCGGCCAACTACAAGTGGGTCGCGCTGTTCATCTCGACCCTCGGCATGCTGATGGCGACCATCGACGGCTCCATCGTGCTGATCTCCCTCCCCGACATCTTCCGGGGGATCGGGATCGACCCGCTCGAGCCCGGGAACACCTTCTACCTCCTCTGGATGATCCTCGGGTTCCTCGTCATCACCAGCGTGCTGGTCGTGAGCCTCGGCCGCATGGGGGACATCTACGGGCGGGTCCGGACCTACAACCTCGGGTTCGCCGTGTTCACCTTCTTCTCCCTCATGCTGAGCATCACCTGGATGACCGGGCACGCCGCGGGCATCTGGCTCATCACGATGCGGATCTTCCAGGGTGTGGGCGCGGCCATGCTCATGGCCAACTCGGCGGCAATCCTGACCGATGTGTTCCCCGACAACCAGCGGGGGATGGCGCTCGGCGTCAACCAGGCCGCCGCCATGAGCGGGACATTCATCGGTCTGGTCCTCGGCGGCGTGCTGGCGCCGATCAACTGGCGGCTCATCTTCCTGGTGTCGGTCCCGATCGGACTGTTTGCCACCGTGTTCGGCTACCTCAGGCTCCGCGAGACGAGCCCGCGTCGGCCTGCGAAGATCGACTGGCCCGGCAATCTGACCTTCGCGGTCGGCCTGATCCTGGTGATGGTCGGCATCACCTACGGCATCGAGCCCTATGGGCACCACGTGATGGGATGGACGAATCCGATGGTGATCGGCGCGCTCGTCATCGGCGTCGTCCTCCTCATCGTCTTCTGCATCGTCGAGACCAAGGTCCCTCAGCCGATGTTCCGGCTCCAGTTGTTCAAGATCCGTGCCTTCACCAGCGGCGTGCTGGCCAGTTTCCTGGCCGCCCTCAGTCGGGGTGGCCTCATGTTCATGCTGATCATCTGGCTCCAGGGGATCTGGCTGCCCCTCCACGGATACGCGTTCACCGTCACTCCGCTCTGGGCGGGTATCGCGATGCTCCCGCTGACCCTCGGATTCCTGATAGCCGGGCCCATCTCGGGCATCCTCTCGGACCGCTATGGTGCCCGGCCGTTCGCCACCGGCGGCATGCTCGGCTCCGCACTGAGCTTCGCCCTCCTCGAGCTCCTGCCGGTCGACTTCCCGTACTGGCTCTTCGCCGTTCTCCTCTTCTTCACCGGACTGACCATGGCGTCATTCGGCTCGCCCAACCGGGCGGGCGTCATGAACAGCCTGCCGCCGCAGCACCGCGGCGCCGGGTCGGGCATGAACACGACGTTCCAGAACTCGGCTCAGGTGCTCTCCATCGGCATCTTCTTCACACTGGTGATCGTCGGGTTGATGGTGTCCCTCCCCTCGAACCTGCTCCACGGGTTGGAAGCCCACGGCGTTCCGGCCGCGGTGGCCGAGCGGGTCGCCCACCTGTCGCCGGTCTCCACCCTGTTTGCCGCCTTCCTCGGCTACGACCCGGTCCAGCACCTGATCGGCGCACACGTGCTGAGTCAGCTGACCCGGGCCCAGCAGGCCACGCTCACCGGTCGGCAGTTCTTCCCCGGTCTGATCAGCGCTCCGTTCCGCGCCGGACTGCACGCTGCGTTCGACTTCGCCATCGTGGCCAGCTTGCTGGCGGCCTGGGCCTCCTGGCTCCGTGGCGGGCGCTACGTCTACCGGGAGCCGGACGAGGACGTCGAGCCAACCGACGGCGCAGGCGCGGTCACCTCCGGCGGACCGGTGGACCGGGCAGCAGTGGCGATCCGGTGACCACCCGAAGCGCGGCCCGCACCGCGCCGCTGGTGCTGCGGATCGGCGAGCTCGCCAAGCTGACCGGGGTCACCACCCGGACGTTGCGCTACTGGGAGGAGCTCGGCCTCATCCGGCCCAGCGATCACCGGGGGAGGGGGGAGCGGCTCTACTCCCCGACGGACATGGCACGGGTCACCCGGATCCGCGACCTGCAGGAGCTGCTCGGCTTCTCGCTGGCCGAGGTCCGCGTGGTGCTCGAGACCGAGGACATCGATGCGCTCGACAGGGCCCGGTCCGAGCTCCGGTGGGGGGACGCCTCGGCCTCCAGGCGCAGCCAGCTGATCGACGAGGCCATCGAGGCCAACCAGCATCTCCTCGAACGCCTCGATGACACGCTTGCTCGCATCGGTGCGTTCCGAGACGAACGGGCTGCCAAGGCCGTCCGCCTGGCCGAGCTGCGCCTCGCGCTCGACGCCGATACCGACACCGACCCGGGAGGAGCTCCATGACCGACGATGCGATGCAGGCCCAGACCGTGGAGATCCACGGCCACGGCGGCGACCCCATCGAGGCCTACCTGGCCCAGCCGCTCGGCGGTCCGCCCACCGGCGCGGTGGTGGTCATCCACCACATGCCCGGCTACGACGAGGCCACCAAGGAGATCACCCGCAGGTTCGCTGCCCACGGTTACCTGGCCCTCTGTCCCAATCTCTACTTCCGTGAGGCTCCGGGCGCGGATCCTGACGACGCCGCTGCTGCCGCCCGGGCCCTCGGGGGTGTCCCGGACGAACGCCTGATCGGGGACGTGGCCGGGGCCGCAACCCAGCTCCGCGCGATGCCCGAGTCGAACGGGAGGGTGGCAACCATCGGGTACTGCTCAGGGGGACGGCAGTCGTTCCTTGCCGCCTGCAGTCTCGAGCTCGAGGCCGCGGTCGACTGCTACGGAGCCTTCATCATCGGGCCGCCCCCGGATGGCTTCCCGCTCACCGTCGAGCCGATCGGCCATCTGGCCGAGAACCTCTCCTGCCCGATGCTCGGACTGTTCGGTGCGGAGGACCAGTATCCAGCCCCGGCCGAGGTCGCCGAGCTCGAACGGCTGCTCACGGAGGCAGGCAAGGAGTTCGAATTCCACACCTTCGAAGGGGCCGGTCATGCCTTCTTCGCGACCAACCGCCCGAGCTACCGGCCCGAGGCGGCGACCGAGGGCTGGGAGCTCATCTGGGACTTCTTCGGACGGACCCTCTCCGCTTCGTGAGTCAACGCCCGCTGAGCGACCACACCGCGACCGACCCCCACCAATCCTGGCCGATGGATCCCGTCCCGCAGAGGAGAGCCCCATGTGCACCTACCAGACCACCACGCTGACCGTCCAGGGAAGCGGCAAGGGCGCCGCCGGCTGGTTCCCGGTGACCGCGGCGACCGTCTACTTCGACCATCCCGTCCACGCGCCCGCGGCGCACACCGTGAACGTCGATCTGATCAACCCGTCTCGCGGTCCCCAGCGCGCGGGTCGCGCTCGAACTAGACCCGTCTTCGGCCCGCGCCCTGGCCGAGGCCATCCTCGGAGCACTGGACACCGCGCCAGCCGGTCTCACCGGCGCCGCAGCGTCCTGACCAGTACCGGAGGACGCTGGTCTCGCCCCGCGTCTACTACTGCAGCGGCGGCATCTGGCCTGGAGGGGCGGGTGGCCGAGGCATCGGACCCGGAGGAGCGCCAGGCGGTGGCGCAACCGGAGGGGGCGGCATCTGGCCCGGGGGAGGGGGTGGCAGCCCCGATCCCGGCTGGGGGGGCGCGCCGTAGCCACCTGGGGGTGGATAGCCACCCTGGGAGGGGTACTGGCCGTAGCCGTAGCTACCGCCGCCACCACCACCCATCCCCGCGGGCCCGGCAGGACCTCGGTAGGTGCTCGGCCCCAGCCAGAGGATGTACCAGAAGATGGGCGCGAGCAGCACCAGCCCGACGGTGAAGCCCCCACCGTGCCCGAAGCTCTTGGACACGTCGTTGAGCACGATGATCGACACCACCAGAAGCGCCAAGCTCCCGACGATGGGAATGAAGACGAGGAGAAGGAACCAGGCCCAGGTGACCGGACGACCGGCGACCTTCAGCAGGACGATGAAATTGTAGATCGGGACGAATGCGGCCCAGGCCGGGTCACCCTGCGGCGAGGCCTTCTTGTAAGCGCCCCAGGCGCCGAGGGCGAACACGAGGTAGAGCACGATGTAGACGAGCAACAGCCCTGCGCCGGGCCCGGAGTTCGTCGCGGCCAATAGGTGTGCCATGTCTCCCCCTTGGGGTCGTGGTTCCCGCCGTCGGGACCGATGACACCATGTTGGCACCCCTGCGGATCGAGTGGGCTGATGCGGTCCCGCGTGAGCCGACGACGACATCTCAGACCGCCGGGTCGTGCGTGGCTCCGCAACACAACTAGAACTCCCAGGCCGGCCCGCCTCGAATCCCGACCGCTCAGTCCGTCGTCGACTCGAGCCCGAAGGTGACGAGACGGCGGACATCGCCCATCGCCGATTCGAGCATCGGAAGGTCCGACTCCACGACCCCGTCGGGGGTGAGGAAGACGAAAGTCACCCGGGTGATCGGTTCGCCGGTCGCGGCCTCGAGACTGACCGCGTACGACGCCCCCTGGATCCGATAGCCGTCGACTCGTCGCGCGAGCTCCTGGGGGTCGGACGTACCCGACGTCTTGTAGTCCACGACGACCAGGCCGTCGGGACGCCGGTAGAGGAGATCGATATACCCCTCGAGCAGTCGCCCATCAACCGGAGCGCATGCATAGACCTCACGCCAGTGGGGGCTCGCAGCGGCCTCTCGTACCGACGGTGACCCGAGCGCAGCGGCGACCAGCGTGCGCACGTCGTCGGCCCGCTCGGGGATCGCCTCTGCCTCGCACTGGGAGGCCACAGCCGTCTCGAGCCCCTCGCCGCTGGCGAGGTCGATCGTCTGCAGGACGCCGTGCACCGCCCGGCCGACCGCCGTGCCGTAGCGCCCCTTGAGCCACGCCGGAAGGTCGAGGTCCCGTGGGCGCTTCCTGAGTCCCGGGTCCGGCTCTTCCTCGACGTCCGGAGCGCCCTCCTCGGTGAGCGCGGTCGCAGCCACGGTGGTGGGACGCTCCGCACGGTCGAGCGCTGCGCTGCGTTCGCGGGTCCATGCCTCGAACGCTGGAGGGGGCGACGGTGCCGGCACGACCACCGGTGGGATCGCGCCGGTGGGTACGACCGCATCGGGAAGCTCGTCGAGCACACTCCCCATGCCGTCGAACAACAGTTCGGCGCTGGTGCGTTTCGTTGCTGTCGGCGCGCCGGCCCGCTCCTTTCGGTAGAGCGACACGATGAGATGGTCCCGGGCCCGGGTGCAGGCGACATAGAGAAGGCGGATCCGCTCGTGGAGCCCCATCTGCTCGTCGACAGGTGCCCATGCCTCGTACTCGCTCGTCGTCACCTGGTTGCCGAGTCTGTAGCCGACCCCGCCTATCGGTGGGAACACCACCTCGACCGGCGCACGACGGGTGGTCGGAGCAGTCGACATCCCAGAGACGATGGTGATCGGGAATTCGAGACCCTTGGCGCCGTGGATGGTCATGATGCGGATGGCGTCATCGTCGGTCTCGGGCAGCACCGACTCAGCCACTCGTGCCCCTTCGGCAGTCTGTTGAGCCACCCAGGCCAGGTACTGGCGCAGGTTGCCGCCGGTTGCATCGCCCCAGGCCCGGGCCTGGTCGATGACGAAGCGGAGGCGACGCCAGACATCGCGCGGGCGACCTTCGGCGAACCCCAGTTCCATGACCCGCCGGTCCCGGGCGATCCGGCCGAGGAGCTCCGAGGGTGCGAGCCAGTGGCGCTGATCGTAGAGCGAACGCAGGTAGCGCAATCCCTGTCGGACCACGTCGTCATCCGGCACAGTCTCCGGCTGTTCGGCGAGGTAACTCCAGCGACCCTTGCCTTCCCACTTGAAGCGGAACAGGTCATCGTCGCCACACGCCAAGAGCGGAGTACGCAACGCGGAGACGACGTGGAGATAGTTGGTGGGATCGTCGACGGCTCGCAGCACCATGAGGAAGTCCCGAATTGCCCGACTGACGTAGACGAGGGAACTCGTCTCGGCCCGGTAGGCGATGCCCGCGGCATCGAGGGCGTCCTCGAGGTAGGGCAACGAGGTGCGCGCCGGCAGCAGGACCGTGATGTCCCCGAGCCGGGCCGGCCGCCAGCCGCCGGTTCCGTCTGCGACGCTCCACTCCTCGCAGATCGCCCGGACCACGGTCGAAGCCACGTCAGCCGCCTCTGCCGTGCGGAGATCAGTGGCCGACAGGGCTCGTGGCTGTTCGATCCGTCCGATGACAGCGACCGGGGGACCGACGACAGGTGCGGGGCGGACGGGATCGAGTGCGATATAGCGGGGTTGCGAGGGCACCGGCGCAGCGACGTCGTCGGGCTCCCCCATCAGTGCGTCGAAGGTGTGGTTGACCCAGTCGATGACAGGAGTGACGGTGCGGAAGTTGGCCGTGAGTTCGATCTGGCCCGAGTGCTCGGAGCCGAACCGGGAGGCTGCGATGAGGAAGGTCGAGATGTCGGCCCGCCGGAACCGGTAGATCGACTGTTTCGGATCACCGACCAGGAACAGTTGACCCGGGGTCACCTGCACCTGGTCCCAGGGTGCGAGCCCAGCAGGATCACTTGTCGGGTCGGCGGCCGCGATGCGCACCGCCAACTCGATCTGGATGGGATCGGTGTCCTGGAACTCGTCGAGGAGGAGGCGTTGGTAGCGGGTGTGGAGGCGGGCTCGCACCTCTGCGCCGTGCTCCGGGTCGCGCAGCAGCGCTCGGGCCATCACCAGCAGATCGTGGAACTCGAGTTGACCGGCCCGCCGGCGCTCGTCGGCGGAGTCGAGGATGAAACGGCGCATCGCAGCGGCCAGCCTGGTGACACAGGCACTCCCCACCGCGGAGCAGACGCCGTCGAGCCGTTCGCCGGCAGCGCGCACGCTGGTCTGCAGCGCTTTGACGTCGGTGTCGAAGTTGACACCCTTGCCGGACCCACCGACCTTGAAGCTGGGTCGGCCCTTCTCGTCCGCCAGGGCTTCGAGCAGTTCGAGCTCGTCGTGGATGGCCCGGACCCCGGCCGCCCAATCGGCGATCTCGTCGAGTCGCAATCGCAGCTTGTCCGCGGGATCCCGGCATGGCTCATCGCAGAGCTCAGCGATGGCATCCAAGGCAGGAGCTGCCAGGTCGCGCACCGTCGGGGGTTCCGTCTCGTCGTCGGCGACGCGTTCCTCGACCAGGTCCCAGTTGTCGTCGAACGCGACGGCCAGCGCATGCAAGGCAGTCATCCGCACCCCCGAGGCGACGAGGAGCAGGATCGAGCGCTGGAGGCCCGGATCGGCCAGCAACTCGTCTCGAAAGCCCCGCCAGCGCCGCTCGAAGGCCACAGCCGAGCTCACCTCGTCGAGCACCTCGACCCGGGGTGGGAGTCCTGCCTCGACCGGGTGTTCCGAGAGCAGGCGCTGGGCAAATGAGTGCAGGGTGCCGATCGCCGCCCCATCGAGCTGGTCGAGCGCAGCCGCGCAGCGGGCCCCTGTGTCCTCGGTGGGGCCGGCGTTGGCTCGCTCTTCGAGTCGGCGCCGGAGCCTGGCGCGCAGTTCGGCAGCCGCTTTGTCGGTGAAGGTGATCGCGGCGATCGCCTCGAGCTCCGCCTGCCCCTCGATCACCAGGGCGAGGACGCGATCGACCAGCGCTGTGGTCTTGCCAGTCCCCGCTCCGGCTTCCACGAACAGCGTGGCGTCGAGGTCTTTGGCGATCCGGTTTCGTGCCTCCCGATCGGCAGGGATGGCGAGGTCAGGCATCGGGGTGACCGCCCTCGTCGTCGGGGGCAGGCTCGGCGAGGCCCACGAAGCCGGCGAGTTGCGGATCGCCGCGCTTCCGTTCCCAGGCCCGACGGAGGTCGGCCACGCCGAGGGCGTCGGGGTCGCAGTACGGGCATTCGACGAAGGGGGATCCAGTGGAAACTGTCGGGAAGTTCGGGAAGACCCCGGCCTCGATGCCGTCCACCACGACCTGAAGGGTCCTTCCGACGTGCTCGAGGACGTCCGGGGTGATGGCGTAGCCGACGCGCTTGTACTCGCCCTTGGTGGAGATGAACCAGTACTCGGCACGAACCGGGATGTCTGGATCCCCGACGAACAGCCGAGCGGCCTGACCGTACACCGGAAGCTGGAATCGGGTCCCCCTGAGGTCGGGGTCGTCTTCGCTCAGACCCCGGTAGCTCTTGGCCGAACCGGTCTTGTAGTCCATGACGTGCACGGTGCCGTCCTCGGCCAGGTCCACCCTGTCGGCCTTGCCCCGGAAGGCGATGCTGCGCCCGTCGGGCAGATCGAGCGACACGGTGGGGAGCGGCGCGCCCGGCATGCCGAAGGCCAGCTCGGCCGCTATCGGACGCGAACGGTGCCGGGCGCGATGGATGTTGTCGACGTCCAGCGCTCGGAGCAGCTCCGCCACGATGCGGTGTTGGTCCCGCTGCCAGAAGACGGGCCGCCCGGTGAGCCCGTGCGCCTCGTACTCGGCGCACACCCGCTCGGCGATCGCCCGGAGTCGAGCCCTGTCGGCGTCCGACCACGGCTGCGACAGGGACATCTGGTCGGCTGCCCCGCTGTCCAGCAGCTCGTCGATGAAACGCTCGAGGACGTCATGGACCAGCGATCCGCGATCGCGGGGGGTGATCGCCAACTCGTCTTCAGGATTCTCCACTTCGTCGACGTTGAGGATGTTGCGAAGAAAATGGCCGAACGGACACGACGCCCAGCCCTCGAGTCGGGTGGCCGAGGTGCCCCGTTCGGTGGGTGAGGGAACGGCCATGCCGGCGAGGTTGCCGTCGAAGCGGGTGAACTGGTGACTGCGCCTCGCGGCCACGACCTCGGCGCCACGGTCGGTGGTCAGATCTCCGAGCACGGCCAGGGCAGCCGTGCCGGACCCCGAGGAGGAGTGCGCCATCAACGAGCGCAACCTGTACTCCTGGTCGGCCGCCGGGAATGCCACCCGGCGCAGGCCGGCATCGAAGGAGGCGATATGGACCAGCCAGTCGCGATCGGCTCCGAGGAGCTCTTCGGACCACCATGGTTCACCGGCGAGCGAGCTGGCGATGTCGAGGACCCAGCGCGACGGGATCCGTTCCTGGCTGCGACGGAGATCCCCACGGGGCACACACAGCAGCTGGCGCGACGCACAGGCGAGGGCGGCCAGGAGTTGGCGGTGCTGGCGCTCGATCCGGGCCGCTCGAAGTGGGAGTTCGTCGCCCGTGGCTGCCCGCTCGTGGTCCGGCAGCAGCGAGTCGTCGCGGGTCGGGCCCGGGAAGGACCCCTCGGCCAGACCGAGGACCACCACCAGGTCCAAATCGAGCCCCACGCCCATGCTCACCGGTGCAACCAGCACACCCTCACCCATTCGACCGACCCGACCAAGATCGGCGTCGAGTTCGAGCTCGAGGGTGCGCCTGAACACATCGAGGCCGGTGGGACCGTCGACGGCATCCAGACAGCCCAGACGATCGAGGGCGCGCTCGACCCGCTCCGCCGCCCGCTGCTCTGCCACGGGCCACTGCTGGCGGTGCGTGGCGCCGTCGAGAAGCCGATCCAAGTGCTGTCGGGCCCACCTCGCCCGACGGACCCAGAGCTGGGGTCGAGCGCCGGCCGACGCCAGATCGTCGATGAGGGCCAAGACGAATGTGCGCAACCCGCTGGCCCTGAGCGCGTCGGTGCGGGAACGCTCGGCTCGCCAGGGGGGAACATCGGGATCCGCATCATCTTGGGTCGCACTGGCCTCGCGCTCATCGGCGAACCGGGCCAGCAGGCGATCCCACTGGTCGCGTCCGGCTACCACACCGACGTCGCGCGAGATCCGTTCCCAGGCGGTGACCGGGATCGATTGCCCGTCGTACCGCAGCCGCGCCCCTGCCAACCACGAGAACACCTCGTCGCGCCGGAAATCACCGTCGGGCAGGGCCAGGAGCCCGAGCAGCGTGCGGCCGGCCACCCGGGCGGTCAGGGGCACCACCGACGCTCCGTTCATGGCCAGGCCGGCGGCGGAGAGCTGTTCGTAGGCCAAACGGGCGTAGGGCTCGGGGCTTGCGTGCAGGATGGCGATCCTGTCGAGCGGCGTTCCGCGACGGACGGCATCGATGACGGCCCGAACCGCCTCCCGGACCTCCTCGTCGGCGTCCGAGACGGTCATGATCCGGGTGCGGTCGGCGCCGACCACTGCCATCGGATCGACCTGGGGGGTGCTTGCGTCGTCCCCCGGCGGTCCACCCAGCCGCTCGACGGCCAAGGCCACCTCGGCGTCGGCCCGTCGGTCTCCGCAGGTTCCGGCCAGCACGGTCAGCCCGCGCCCCTCGGCCACCGTTCGGAGCAGCTGTGCCCCGTGGCGAGTCAGGCGCTCCGGAAGGTAGACGATGACCCTGCCGAGGTCGTCACCGAGGGACCGGTCGGTGCGCAGGATCTCGACTGCCGAATCCATCAGGTCCTCTTCGTCGTACCAGGCAGGCTCGAGCCGGGTCCGGGCGGCTCGCTGCAGGCGGACGACGTCGGCCGCCCTTCCGCTGCGACTCATGAGGGCGTCCGCTGCCCCGGCGGAGACGTCTCGCAGTTCGCGGTAGGCGGAGACCAGGGCAGTCTCGGTCGCCGGGTGCGTGGCCACCGGCGCGAACACCCCTGGTCGCTCGGCCAGCGCGGCCCGCAGTGCGGCGGCGATCACGGGAGTGGACACGGGACGCCGGCCGGCACCCGCCAGACGGGACGAGCCCAGGAGCTCGGCCAGCCGGTAGACCGTGAGGAACGTCACCGCTGCGATGCCGATGCCGCGACCGCACACCGGGCCGAGCCTCCCCGATGCCAGCAGGCGGCGGGTACCGACGCCCACGTGGTTGGATGGAACGACCACGGTCACCGGAGCCAGGGGGTCGTCACCCTTCTCCGTGCTGATCGCCCGCCGGAGGGAATCCGCTGCGGCTGGGCCGTAGCCCACCCATTGGAGGTCGATGCTCACCTCGGTGATGGTAGGCCTGCCGCGTGACAGGTTCGGGCTCCGTCGCCTCGGTTCGGCCCCTCGCGGCCGAGAAGCGTGCGATGCGAAGACCCACTCCATCCGGCACATGGGTGCCCGGTGGGTGTCCGGGCCGGTCCCACGAGCGGGACCCCGTTCGGGGTCAGTCCACCGGTGAGGATGTACAGGGTGGTGGTAGTGTCGAAACGGCTCTTATCCGGACAGTATTCGGCGAACGTATGAGCCCGCAGAGATGACATGTCTGGGACAGTAATGGTCGAGCCAGGGAGCGGCGGGCAGTCCGTGGAGCCGGAGCGGCCTGAGCCCAGAGTCATCGACCGACTGCATCCACGGGTCGTTCTGGCCCTCACCGTGATCGGGTTTGCGGTTCCGATCGGGGTCTACTTCTGGGCAGTCGCCCACTACGGTGTCAACGTCTTCGTCGCAGATCAGCTTCACGACGTCACCACCATCCAGGCCTCACAGGGGCACCTGGTCCCGTGGCAGGCGCTCTGGGCTCAGTGGACCGAGAATCGGATGTTGTTCCCGAACATCATCGTCTTGGTCCTGGCCCACACGACCCAGTTCAACATTCACAGCGAGCTCTTTCTTTCGGCCGTCATGGTGCTGGGCAGCTTGGTGCTCCTCGTCTGGGCCCATAAACGACGCGTGCCCGACACACCGTGGCTCTACTACTGCCCGGTGGCGTTGTTGACGTTCTCGCTCGTCCAGTACGAGAACACCTTCATCGGCTTCCAGATGGCCTGGTTCCTCGTCCTGTTGTGCCTTGCCGCATCGATCGCACTGGTGGATCGCACCAAATTGGGCTGGCCCACCCTGGTCGGGGCGATTGCTGTGACCGTGGTGGGTAGCCTCTCCTCCGTCCAGGGCCTGTTCATCTGGCTCGTGGGCCTGTTCCTGCTCTACCACCGTCGCCGACAATGGCCTCAGATCGTCGTATGGCTTGGGGCCGGGGCGGTGACGGTAGCCATCTTCTTCTACCGCTTCGACACGAGCAACGGTCTCCCCAGCCGGGGGTACGCGGTCGGCCACCTCTGGTCGTCGGTCAAAGCCTTCCTCTTCTCCATCGGTGATGTTCTCGGCGTGACCGTCCCCCTCCTCAACCACACACTCGCTCGTCCCACGACGCCGGTGATCGTGTTCGGTGCGATCACCGTCGTCCTGGCGGTTATCGTCATCGCGCTCTACGGGATACGCCGTGACGACTCCGGTGCCGGCCCGATCGGAGTCGCACTCGTCGGCTTCGGGCTGCTCTTTGCGGCGAGCACCACCGAAGGTCGAGCCTCCCTCGGATACGCAGGTGCCGCCGCCTCCCGCTACACGACCTACGACCTGTTGATTCTGACCGGAATCTACCTGGCGCTCTTGGTCCGTCCCCTTGCGTGGGGCAAGCATCCGTCGAGCGCCGCACTCGTGGGCGGTGCCACCGCGTCCGCTTCATCGATGCACGGTCATGAGCCCGAGCCAGAGCATCCATCCGAAAGGCCCGCGTCCCCGACGGGCAGTGGTCGGTGGGTCGTACCCATGGCCCGGTGGCTCATCGGCGTGTTGTTGGTCGTCCAGGTCGTCGTCGGGTTTTCGAACGGGCTGAACGGGGTGCACAAGACCTACCACAGCAGACTCGAAGCTCTCGTTGTCACGGCGAACCGGAACGACGTCTCGCCAGCCCGACTCCGCAATCTCATCGGGGCGGTGGTCATGACTCGCCCGTTCATCCTGCAACAGCTCGACATCGCCCAACGGCTCAAGCTCGGCCAGTTTGCCGGCTCCAGTGGGTCCGTCCCTCCACAGGACCACGGCGCGAGAGCACCGAGTACATGACTGCAGGCAGGCCACGACGCCACACCGGTGGACCGGTCGGTCAGGTGCTGCCGCGCTCCCGCCTCCGAAGCGCGTAGTAGGCCTTGACCGACGCGTCGGTCGCCGGCCCACCGTCATCGTCGACCTCCTCGAGCAGATCGAAGCCCTCACCGATCAGCTCGCGTACCCGGGCGAGCGGCACCGCCAACTCCCCGATGCTCTCCCGGTGCAGCACATAGCGGGCTCCGCCCACCTGTTCGAAGATGCGGATGTCCCAGTCGGTCGACCCGGACCCGGTGTCGTCTTCGGCGAACGCCACGTCGATGATCGCGGTCCCCCCGTCGAACTCGTAGACCCAGGGCGGCTCGTCCCCGAGTCGCCGGAGCTCGCCGATCGTGTTGACATCGAAGACGAAGAGGCCGCCCTCGGCCAGGTGGTCGTGGGCGCACCCGAGGAACGACCGCCATTCCTCCAGAGTGAGCAGGTGGTTGATCGAATCGAAGATGCAGAGCACCACGTCAAACCGCCGTCCGATCGAGAACGAGGCCATGTCCGCCTCGACGAAGCTGGCGTCCGGTATCTTTCGGGCGGCGATCGCCAGCATCTCCGGCGACCGGTCGAGACCGGTCAGCGCAGCCGTGGTGGTGAGCCGAACCAGGATCGAGCCCGTGCCGCAGCCGACCTCGAGCACCGAACGCGCATCGGGTCGGTACCGCTCGATCCACGAGTTGACCCGTGCCGCACGGGGTCCCGGGTCGTCCATGACGGCGTCGTAGAAGGGGGCGAACTGCTCGTACGCGACCACGGTCCACCGTGCCACATTCCTGCGGGTCGCGGCGATCTGTCCCCGGAGGACGGGACCGAACCGGCCGTCCGGCACTGACGGGCACGCCGAGGCCGTAGTGGGATTGGAGGGTATCCCGGTGCTCGAGGTGGGTGCCGGCGCTCGGCCTTCTGGCTGTCCCACACGCCTCGTGACCCCGACGCGACGAACGCGTTGACCGTAGAGTGACATGTTCATCAGAGCCCCAGATTGAGGAGACATCATGATCGACAGTCCCATACCGAAGCCAGTGAAGACACATCATCTCATCGGTCAAGCCATCAGCATCCGAGGGTTGCGAGGGGAGGTTCAAAAAGCCAATGGATTCAATGCAAAGATCGCTGTCTTCCTCACCAATATCGTTGGGTCGATGTGGTGTGCGTATGTGTTTGCTGTCATCGCCCTTCTCGGCCTGGGCCCGGCGCTGAAGCCGGGAGGCGAAGGCCTCATCGCTTGGATCGCGCAAACGTTCCTTCAGTTGGTGCTCCTGTCGGTGATCATGGTCGGGCAGAACGTGCAAAGTCAGGCGAGTGACCTCCGGTCACAGCACACGTATGACGACACCGTCGAGATCCTCGATCGCCTGGACATACACACGACAGGGGGCCTCAAGGACCTTGCAGATCGCATGGATGTGCTGGAGGCCCATCTCAGCGGCAAATGACCGACAGGGGCGCCTCCCTGTCCCTGCGGTCAGGGGCCCGATCCGGGGGAGTGGGTGCACTGGGTGCGCTCCGCGCAGCTCGCCGTGTCCGTTGTTCTCACCCTTGGATCAGGGCAAGAGACTCTTGCTCACCGAAGCCATGCGGTGACCAACGATCAACTCCGACACATTCGACAGGTGAATGAAGAGTGGACCGACCCGCGCCAGCCCTGCCGTGTCCACCGCAACGACGTGTGGCAGGTTGGCCGCGGCCCAGTCGTCAGCGTCTCGGACCTCCCCATTCCAGGTTGCTCGAGTCGCGTCTTGGGCGGCGGTGATGGCGCCGGTGCTCAGCAGGTGGTTGTTGTAGGCCGTCGTGTCTTCCTTTGCCAGCACGACAGGAGCGGCGCTTGAGATGGGCAGATCGCTGTGCACGGCCGCGATGAACTGTGTGAGATTGGCTTCATAGGATTTGGCGTACGCGGGATCCTCGGCGTCACCCTCACCCTGGTACCAGAAGAAACCGCCCAAGACGTCGAACTGTCCGCTGGCGGCGTCTTGAGCCATCACTGCCGTTACCTTGGAGACCATGGCGGGGAAGAGTCCGCGAGGCGTGGGGCCGGTCCCCGTCGGCGACCAGTTGACTGCCAAGCTGGTCGACGGATATGCAGTCTTTACGATCGTTGCGGGACGTCCGGTGTCATCCCACAACAGGCGCGCAAGACCGATCTCGGGCCCGAAGACGGTGACAAAGTTGCCGTTCCCCCGATTGGCCTGTTGCGGAGAATCGAGAGGTGCCGGCGTCGCGCCGTTGCCTTGCAGGACAAGCCACGGTGTCCACGTAATCAAATCGTGACTGTCCGCGCCATTCGTATATGGCGGTGCCATGTAGTTGGTTCCCGTGGTCGGGTCCGTTGCGTACGACAGCCAGCCGGTGGCGTTGGACTGTCCGGCCACGACCAAGACCAGATGAGGGTTGATCGGTGCGGAGAGCGCTGATGGGGCCGAGGTACGAAACCCCTGTTTTGCGGCTGTCACCGAGAACGAATAGTGCGTGGAGGTCCGATCCTCGATCACACAGGAGTTCCCGCTCAGTGCGTGGCAGCCAAGGCCGGCGGGATGCGAAGAGACCGAATAGGTGATCCCCGTTTGGACGTCCACGTTCCATGACAGCCTCACCCCTCCGACCTGGGGGGTCACGGTGACTCCAGAGGGAGTCGCCAACTGTTGAGTCGTGGCGCCCGTGCTGGTCGGCGTGATCAGTGCCAGCGTTGCTGCTATTCCAGACACCGCCGCCCATTGGGAGCGCCTCATCGTAGGCGTACGTTCCGAGTAGCCATTTGGCAGACGCCCTTTTCGTTCGTTTCCGTTCGTTCACGCCCGGCGGAGTCGGAAATGGTCATTCCACCCCACCATCACGTCCGATCGATTCTACGCACTTGACTACGATCCGCTCCAGTCCAAACGAAGGAGGGCATCATGATCGAGAGTCCCATACCAAAGCCGGTGAAGGCACGCCACGTCATCGGTCAAGCCATCAGCGTCCGAGGCTTGCGAGGGGACGTTCAACGGGCAAATGGACTCAATGCAAAGATCGCCGTGTTCCTCACCAACATCGTCGGGTCGATGTGGTGCGCGTACGTCTTTGCGGTCATCGCGCTTCTCGGCCTGCCAGCTGCGCTCAAGCCCGGAGGCGAAGGGATCATCGCGTGGATCGCGCAAACGTTCCTCCAGTTGGTACTGCTGTCGGTCATCATGGTCGGGCAGAACGTGCAAAGCCAGGCGAGTGACCTGCGGTCACAGCACACCTATGACGACACCGTCGAAATCCTCGATCGCCTGGACATACACACATCGGGGGGCCTCAAGGACCTGGCTGATCGCATCGACGCGCTGGAGGCCAATCTCAGCGGTAAGTGAAAGACGCGGGTACCCCGGTGAGAACCTCGAATCTGAGGCTGTCCTGTGAACGCGGGTGAGTGAGACTGGGATCGTGCTTCTCATCGATGCGGCGAATGTGATCGGGTCTCGACCCACCGGGTGGTGGCGCGATCGACCAGGGGCAGGCCGAACGTTCGTGGAACGAGTTTGTGCTGCCGCGGAAGGGGGTCGGCTCGCCGAACCCGCGGTCATCGTCCTCGAAGGTGCCGCTCGGAGCGGCGCAGAGGCGGGCGAATTTAATGGGGTGACAGTCCTCCATGCTCCCGGCAGTGGTGACGACACGCTCGTTGCAGTGCTTGCTCATGCCACCGGCCACGTGACACTGGTGTCGGCAGACCGCGCACTCAGGCAGCGGGCCGTGGCTCTGGGAGCAGACGTGATTGGCCCGGGATGGCTCATCGACCTCCTCGACGGATGACAAGCAACCGGCTGAGGGCGAATCAGCCGGTTCCGACGGTCCATCGGATTCGAGGTGGCTTGGCCGAGCGTTCGATGCGAATCAACCCGGAGGCGCTATCGGGTTCTCTGATTCACCGTCGAAGTGCTGGACGAACCGTCGATCGGGAAGAAACCATATGACGGCGACCGAGGCGTAGAGCACGTAGGACGCGATCGGGGTCACGAACGCCAGACCGACCCCCAAGGCATAGAGGACCACTGAAACGTTGCCCTTGAAATCATTCCCGACGACGCGGCCGACTGTCGAATCCGTTCCGTTCGCGCGGATGATGAACCGGACCAGGATCGAGTAGGCGAAGGCGGACCCGAGGGCGATGATTCCGTAGGCTGCGGCCGGTAGGGCATGGTTCGGATACTTCCCGACCCAGCCGGTGACGACCGGGACCAGCGACAGCCAGAAGAGCAGAAACAGGTTGGACCACATGACTGACCCGTCCATGCGGTCCGTGGAACGCAGAAGGTGATGGTGATTGTTCCAGTAGATCCCGATCATCGTGAAGCTCAACACGTAGACCAACAGCTCGGGGAGTACCGCGTGGGTGGCTGACAGTGACGCTCCATTGGGGGGCTTCACGTTGAACGCCATGATCGTAATGATCACCGCCATCACGCCGTCGCTGAAGGCTTCGAGTCTGTCGGTGTCGTCCAGCCGCATGCTCACCGGAATCTAGCGTCGCCCACAAGACGGGGGACGGTCAATGCGTCCATGGCGACCCCTGGGCTGACCAGATGTCGCGCATCTCGGGAGGGATCCGGACCTGTCCCGTCGGACCGCTCCATGATCGATTGGAAGGGTCGGTGGCTGCGACTCGTCCGTCGAGCGTCGCCTATCCGCTGGCGTCGTCGCCCGAGGCGGCAACCGCCCCGACGGTGCCTGCAGGGCGTCCGGAGGACTCCGACTGGCTGATCCAGGTGGCGTACATCTCGGCGTAGAGGCCGCCGCGGGCCACCAGCTCGCCGTGCGACCCGATCTCGACGATCCGGCCCCCGTCGACCACCGCGATCCGGTCCGCCCGCATCGCCGTCGAGAGCCGGTGGGCGATGAGGATCGCGGTGCGGTTCTCGAGCAGGACGTCGAGGGCGGCTTCGATCTTGGTCTCGGACTGGAGGTCGAGGTTGGACGTGGCCTCGTCCAGCACCAGGACCCTCGGGTGCGCGAGGAACGCCCGTGCGAGCGCGATGAGCTGGCGCTCTCCCGAAGAGAGGGTCTGGCCCCGCTCGTGGACCACGGTGTCGAGCCCGGTGGGCATGCGGTCGACCATTTCGCCGAGGCCGACCCGGTCCACGGCCTCTCGGATCTCATGCTCGGAGGCGTCCGGCCGGGCGAAGGCGACGTTCTCGCCGATTGTCCCGGCGAACAGGAACGGCTCCTGGGGGACCACGCCGAGCTGGCGACGCAACGAGCGCAGGGTGACGTCCCGGAGATCGTGACCGTCGATGGTCACCCGGCCGTCGGTCGGGTCATAGAAACGGGTGACCAGTTTGGCCATGGTCGACTTGCCTGCGCCGGTCGGACCCACGAAGGCGACCGTCTCTCCCGGGGCGACGGTCAGGTCCACGTCCTCGAGCACCGGTCGGCCGGGCAGGTAGGCGAAGGTGACCCGATCGAAGGCGATCGCACCCTCGACCGGTGGGAGCTCGTATGCGTGGGGCGCCTCGCGCACCTCGGGCTCGGTGTCGACCAGCGTGCGCAGTTTGATCACCGACGCCTGACCCTGCTGGTACGTGTTGTACTGCTGGACCAGCAGCTGAATCGGCTGGAAGAAGCGGTTGAGATAGAGGAAGAAGGCGACCAGGGCCCCGAGCGAGAGGGTGTGCCGGATGACCATCTCGCCGCCGATCGCCAGCAGCACCGCCTGGCCGATCACCCCGAGGAGCTGGGTACCGGGTCCGTAGACGGCGTTCACATGGGCTGTGTAGTTGTTGGCGTCCCGGTAGTCACCCACCACGTTGCGGTGGTGGATGACGTTGTGGCGCTGACGGTTGTGGGCGGTCACGATGCGGACGCCGTGCAGGCTCTCCGACAGGTCGGCGAGGACGTTGGCGATACCGTCGCGGACCTTTCCGTAGCCACGTTCGGAGGCCCGGGTGAACCAGATCGAGGCGGCTAGCAGTGCCGGAATGATGAGCAGCACGGTGATGGCGGCCAGCCGAACGTCGGTTGTGAACAGGATCGCCGTGATCACCACCATGGTCAGCGCCTGGATGGCCAGCTGGGAGAGGCCGTCCTGGAGGAGCTGCTGGAGGTTCTCGATGTCACTGGTCATCCGGCTCATCACCACGCCGGCCTTCTCCTCGGTGAAGAAGCCGAGGGAGAGACGTTGGAGGTGGGCGAAGACCTGGACCCGGAGATCGTTCATGACCCAGGCGGCAAGGCGACCGGACACCTTGACCTGGAAACGCTGGGCCAGGGCTGTGGCCATCACGAAGACCAGGTAGATCGCGGCCAGGACCGCCACCACCCAGAAGTGCTCGTGGCCCGGGGACATGCCGTCGTTGATGGCGATCTCGGTCAGCTTCGGTCCGGTCTGGGCGGCGATCGAGATGAACACCACCAGCACGCCGGTGAGGGCGAGCATTCCCGGGTACTTGGTGAGCATGCGCCGAAGGGTGAGGCGTCTGAGGCCGGCCTCGGACCCGTTCTGCTCGAAGACGATGTCCGGCTCGGGGTACTCGGGCTCGGACGCAAGCAGGCGGTCGACGCCGTCCTGGAGCTCGGACGGGATGCCGGCGAAGGGAAGCCCGGGCGCGGCCGGCCGCCCCATGCCTCCAGGCGCCCCACCGAACCCGATGCCACCACCACCCCAGCTCATCGGCGCACACCTTCTTCGTCCAGGCTCGCTTCCCGCTCGTCCTCTGCCTCGTACTCGGCCGCCTGGGCCAGCACCTCGGCGTAGAGCGGGGTCGACTCGAGCAGCTCCGCGTGGGTGCCGTCGGCCACCACCTTGTGCTGATCGAGGAGGACCACCCGGTCGGCGAGGGAGATGGTGGACAGCCGGTGGGCGATGATGAGGGTGGTCCGACCCTCCATCTGGACCCGCAGGCCGGCGTGGATGGTCTGCTCGACCTTGACGTCGATGGCGCTGGTGGCGTCGTCGAGAATCATGACCGGCGGGTTGACCAGAAGGGTCCGGGCGATCGCGATCCGCTGTCGCTGGCCTCCCGAGAGGGTGTAACCCCGCTCGCCGACCACGGTGTCGTAGCCGTGGGGCAAGTGGGTGATGAAGTCGTGGGCCCCGGCAGCCCGTGCCGCGGCCTCGATCTCGTCCAGATCGGCCGAGGGCCGCCCGTAGGCGATGTTGTCACGGATGGAGACCGAGAAGAGGAACGGCTCGTCGAGGACGACGCCGACGTTGGCCCGCAGGCTGGCCAGGGTCAGGTCGCGCACGTCGTGTCCGTCGATCTCGACCGACCCGTGGCGCACGTCGTAGAAGCGGGTGAGCAGGCGGGCCACGGTCGACTTGCCGCTCCCGGTCCGGCCGACGATGGCGACGGTCTGACCCGGCGGGACGTGGAGGTCGAAATCGGCCAGGACCAGATGCTCGGCGTCCTCGGTATAGGCGAAGTCCACGTGGCGGAAGCGGACGTCCCCGGCGCTGTCGACCAGATCGACGGCGTCGGCGCTGTCGGTCACGGACGGCTGCTCGTCGAGGATCTCGTAGATCCGCTCGGCCGAGGCCGCCGCCCGCTGGCCCATCATGATGAGCATGCCGAGCATCATGAACGGCGCCTGCATCATGAGGAGGTAGGCGTTGAAGGCCAGGATGGCCCCGATGCCGAGCGTGCCGTGGATGACCATGTAGCCGCCGACGACCAGCACCAGGGCCAGGCCGACCTGGGGAAGGTTCTGGACCAGCGGGGTGAAGCGGGCCCGTAGGTCGGCGTCCTTGATGTAGCCCCACTGGAGCCGGTCGGCGGCGCCCGACAGGGCCCGGAGCTGCTGTTCCTCTGCGGCGAACGACTTGACCACCCGCACGCCGTTGACGTTCTCGTCGACGATGGTTGCCACGTCGGCCAGACGTGACTGGATGATCCAGGAGACAGGGAACATCGATTTCCGCATCCGCACACCGGACCAGTAGACGAACGGCATGGTGGCCATCGCCACGAACGCCAGGGGCACGTTGATGGTCAGCATGAAGACGAAGGCGACGACTGCGATCGAGCACTGGACCATGATGAGCGGCGCGAAGGTCATGTACATCTGCACCGACCGGATGTCCGAGTTGGCCCTTGAGATGAGCTGACCCGACTGGACCCGGTCGTAGAAGGCGAAGGACATCTTGGTCAGGTGCTCGTAGATGATGTTGCGCAGGTCGTACTCGATGGCGTACGCGGTCTCGAAGAGGAACAGCCGGGCGATGTAGCCGGTCACCGCGCCGACCACCCCCAACCCCACGATCCACCAGACGTAGTGGCTGAGGGGGACCGTGTGCAGTTGGAGCGAGTTGGTGATGGCGTGGTTCAACAGGTTGGGGATCTGCACCTGGAGGACCAGACCGACGAAGGAGAGGATGAGCGATGTCCCGAAGACGCCCTGGTGGGCGCGCAGGACCGGGAGGGCCCGTCGCCACCAGCTGAGGCTGGTGTCGGGGTCGATGCCGGCCCGGGGCGCACTGTTGCGGGCCGTCTCTGCGATGGGCACGAACTCGGTGCCGACCTCGGGGGGCACGCTCCGAGGTCGGAGGGTGGGTGTCCTCATCGGCCCCACCGCGCCTTGCGATAGGCCAGGAGGGCCTCGCGCCAGACGACCAGTCCGTCGAAGGCGCGCCGGGTCCCGTCGGGGTCGCCCGTCATGGCAGCGATGTCGCGCAGGCGGTCGTGGACGGCACGGTCGGCCGCGTCGAGGACCCGGTGGCCGTCTCGGGTCAGGACGTGATCGACCCGCCGGCGGTCGGCTGCGACAGTTCGGCGCTCGACCAGGCCGCGGGTCACCAGGCCGTCGACCACAGCAGTGATCGTGGGCGGTCGCACGGCGAGCCGCTCGGCGAGGTCCGAGGAGACGGCCGAGCTCTCGTCGAGCATGCCGAGGATCCGGTACTGGGGGAGCGAGAGCTCGACGGTGCCGAGGCCGATCTCGACCTGCTTGGCGAGCCATGCCGCGGTGCGGCCGAGGGTGCGGGTGCCGTCGGCCGGGGCCGCATCGGCCGGTCCTTCTTTGAGAGTCACATAGTTAGAGTATCGAAGGGTTCCCCCGGGCCGCGCGCCGGAGCGCCCGGTCGAGCCTTCTGCCGGCCGAACTGGGCGCTAGAGCCCGTCCTCCACCGCCACCGTCGCCCGCTCGGCGGCCGAGCGGCGGATTGCGTCCAGGACGGCCATGTCCCTGACCCCGTCCACGAACGTGGCCGCCTCGGGTCCGGGCGGCGCCGGACGCCCCTCGACGCGGCTGAGCAGGACCTCCGCCAGGCGGGTGTAGGGAGCGAAGTCCATCCCGTGCGAGATCATTCGCTCGTAGGCGGTGGTCACCAGGCCGTCCGGCAGGGGAGGGGCGGTCCCGCTCGGGAGGTCCTCCGAGACCGGAAGGGTACGGGTGCCCCCGGCGTCGGCGACCCGCACGGTCGATCCCACACCCTCGATCCAGGCGGTCCCGGACGACCCGACGACGCGGGTGATCACGATGGGCGGACCCAGGTCGCCCGACGTGCTCTGGAGGACCCCGACCGCGCCGGAGCGCATGCGGAAGTGCACGAGGAAGGCGTCTTCGGCGGCCATGCCCCGATCGGCGACATGCGGGAGTGAGGCGCTCACCGACTCGAACTCCCCGAGCGTGACCCGGACCTGGTCGATGATCTGGGAGCCGTGGGCACCGGTCCACCCGCCGCCCTGTTCGGGGTCGGCCCACCACTCCGGGACCTCGGCGGACGCGGCGGCCAGGAGCGGGACATGGAGCATGACCGTCGCCATCCGCGGCTGTCCGATCTCGCCGCCGGCGACGGCCCGGGCGAGCGTGGCCTGTCCCGCGTCCCACCGGAACTCGCATCCGAGCAGGTGCACGATGCCGGCCGACTCTGCCGCGGCCAGCACGACCCGTCCCTCGTCGGCGTCCCTGGCGAAGGGCTTCTCGCAGAGCACGTGCTTGCCGGCCGCGATCGCCGCCAGGGCGATGGGGGCGTGGGTGTGGGGTGGCGTGGCGATGGTCACCGCGGCCACGTGATCGAGGCCGAGCGCCTCGTCGACAGAGGTCAGGGCCAGCGGGATCTCGAAGAGGCGTGCACGGGCCGCCGTCTTGGCCGGGTCCCGCCCGACCAGGGCGACCACCTCGAAGCCGGCCGCGCGCAGGGCACGCACGTGGGTCACACAGCCGAATCCGGTCCCGACGACCACGACTCCGTTCATCGACGCTCTTCGAGGATCGCCCTCGTGGAGCGGGCCGCCATGAGTGCCGCCTCTGACGGTGTGCGCTCGTGGAGCGCGTCACTGAAGACCTCGACCCCGGTCGGAGCTGTGGTGCCGGTCTTCGCCAGCGTGTCGACGATGCCACGGAGGTCGAACTCACCCTCGCCGGGCAGGGACCGCTGGTGGAGGGTGGCCGTCACCAGATCCTGCTCGGCTTCAGCTGGACCGTCGTCGAGCTGCACGCCGAGGATCAGCTCGCCGGGCACGTCGGCAAGCTCGGAGAGCGGGCTCCCCGAACGGACGAGGTGCCAGGCATCCACGTTGAGGCCACCGTTGGGCTGATCTGCCCTCCGGACGATCTCGACTGCCGTCGCCAGGTCGGGGATCCGCGACCAGGGAAGCCACTCGAGGTGCACGAGGAGGTCGTGCTCGGCGGCCCGCCGGCAGAGGCCGGCGAACGCCTCGGCCGCGCCGTCCGTGTCCCAGGTTCCGCCGAACACGTCGACCGCGTTGAGCGAGCGCGCCCCGAGCGCGTCCGCGATTCTGAAGAGGTCCGGCTCACCGAAGCGGAACACGTCCTCGGCGTCCGCAGCGGGGTCGATGTGGATGTCGGACGCACCGGGCAGCCACCACCATGCCGGGTCCAGCTCGGCGACCGTCAGACCGTGGTCGGCGAGCATCGAGCGCATGTCGGCGTCGCGGTGGCCCTCGGTCCGGGCGGCCGCATGGTCGCGTCCCCAGAGCGAGACCGCTGCGAACCCGGCACCGGAGGCCGCGGCGAGCCGTTCGGCGAAGGGGACGCCGCGCGGGAGGGTGCCCGAGCACAGCACCAGATCGTCCGGTCCCATCAGCACCCGGTCTCAGCGTTCACCGGTCGAGGACGTCCTTCAGGACCCCCGGCGTGTGGACGGCGGCGAGGTGGTCCTCCAGATATCCCGGTCCCTCCTCGGTCTCGACGAACCATCCGGTGGGGCACATGGTGAGGATCTCGACGAAGGAGAAGCCGGCACCCCGCACCTGCGCCTCGAACGCACGGAGGAGCATCTTCTTGGTCCTGGCCACGTTGCCGGCGGTGTTGACCGCCCCGCGGGCCACGAACGCCGACCCCTCGAGCTGGGCGAGCAGCGAGCTGAGCAGGATCGGTCGGCCGTGGCGGTCGGGATCCCGTCCCTCGAGGCTCGTCTTGGTCCGCTGCCCGAGCACCGTCGCGGCGGACATGTGGCCACCGGTCTCGCCGAAGACCCCGTTGTTGAGCATGATGCACGTGACCTGCTCACCGCGAGCCGCGGTGTGCAGCACCTCCTGGAGGCCTTCGCTGACCATGTCGCCGTCGCCCTGCACCGTGCAGACGATGGACTGCGGGCGGGCGCGCTTCACCCCGGTGGCAAGGGACGGCGCCCTCCCGTGCAGGGCCTGGAGCACCTCCACGTCGAGGTTGTTCGAGAACGCCGTGTAGCAGCCGATGCCGAACACGGCGATGGTCCGCCGCTCGAGCCCGAGCTCGGCGATCGACTCGAGGACGCTGCGCATGGCGACCGGCTCGCCGCACCCCGGGCAGAGGTGGTGAGTCCCCACATCGATGAGCGCGGGCACGAAGTCCCCGACCAGGCGCGCCGGCTCCTGCGGCGGCCGGTCGGTCGGCACGAAGCCGGTCATCCGGCAATCACCTGCTCGATCCGTTCCCGGATCACCCGCACGTCGAGGTCTGGCGCGATCCCGAACCCCGAACTGTCCAGGCTGAGGCCCCCGATGAAGTGGACCGGCGCGCTCCGAGCACGGCCAGGCGCACGTCGTCGATCATCTGTCCCTGGTTGTTCTCGTAGACCGCCACCGCCCGCGCTCCCCGGGCGGCCGCCGAGACGGCCTCGGTCGGGAACGGGAACAGCGTGATCGGACGGACGTACCCCACGCGTGCACCGTCGGCCCGCAGGGCGCGCACTGCCGCCTGGACGTAGCGGCCCGGAGTGCCGAAGGCAACGACCACCACCTCTGCGTCGTCGGTGTGGGCGCTCTCGGCCAGCGGCTCGACGCTCTGCGACATCTCGAGTGTGTGGGCGGCGCAGTCCGCGTAGTGGACCGAGAGGTCGTACCCGACGTGGTCGCGCTGCTTGTGGCTCCCGAGGAACGAGAGCAACTTGGCGTGACCCGATCCACCCGTCGACCCGTCGAGTGCCCACTCCGGGCGGACCCGCTCCACAGGTGACGGAATCGTCACCGACCGTGCCGTGTGGGCCAGGTAGTAGTCGCCCATGACCAGCACCGGATTGCGCCACCGCTCGGCGAGGTCGAAGGCGAGGAGGATGAGCTCGACCGCCTCGGCCGAGTCGGCCGGGGCCAGCACGATGTGGCGGTAGTCGCCGTGACCGCCCCCGCGGGTGGCCTGGAAGTAGTCTCCCTGCGCCCGGGCCATGTCGAGGACGACCAGCGGCAGCCTGGCGAGGGTGATCTCGGCGAGGGACTCCTGCATGAGCGAGAGGCCCTGGCCGGTCGATCCCGTGGCCGACGGCACGCCGGTCGCCGCCGCCCCCCACGCCATCCCGACCGCCTCCAGTTCGCTCTCGGCGTTCATGCACACCCCGCCGACCTCGGGCAGCCGAGCGGCCATCTGTTCGAGCACCTCGGTGAACGGGGTCATCGGGTACCCCGAGAAGAACCGGCAGCCGGCGGCGATCATGGCTTCGGCGATGGCCTCGCTCCCCTGGAGCAGCCGGCGCACCGGTGCGGAGGTCGAGGTCATGCCGTGCCGCCTGCGGTCTCGACCGGCGTCTCGTACTTGAAGACCTGGAACACGAAGTCCGGACAGATCTGCGAGCAGGCCCGGCACCCGGTGCAGCCGGGCCGGAGCCGCGGGTAGGCGTACCCGCGGGTGTTCGTCTCGGGATCGGACATGACCAGCACTCCCGGGGGGCAGCTGTCGATGCAGAGCTCGCATCCCTTGCACGCCTCGACGTCGATGACCAGGGTGCCGCGGGTGACCGAGCGCTCGGGGCCCGTCATGCCACGACCACCGGGTCGGGCCAGGCCAAGACCGTCCGCGGTACCACCGAATCGAACCCGGCCCGCAGCGCCCGGTCGTTGCGTTCGGCGTGCTGTGACCGGTAGGAGGGCAGTGAGGCCCGCACCGCAGCGGCAAGCGCGTCCATCCCGACCATGCCGGTGACCGCCGCGTAGGCACCGAGCAGGACCATCGAGGCGACCATCGCGCCACCGACCGAGGCGGCGATGTCGCCGGCCGGTACCTCGACCACGGTGCAACTGCCCGTCACCGACCCCGGAGCCACCACGCTGGTGTTGACGAGCACCACACCGTCGGCCCGCAGGCGTGCCAGGACCGGCTCGGCGTGCTCGTGGTGCATCAGCAGCGCCGACCAGGTCGACCCGGCGGTCGGCGGAGCTTCGATCGCGTCGTCGGCGACCACCACCGTCGACTCGGTGGCACCCCCACGCATCATGCCGCCGTAGCTGCCGAAGACCTGGACCTCGCGTCCCTCGTGCACCGCCGCCCGGGCCAGTACTGCGGCGGCCAGCTGCACCCCCTGGCCCCCGATGCCGGTCATGATCAGCTCGCGTTCCACAGAGCACCGATCTTATTCAGTCAAAACACTGTTCTGCAACTCATCCGCTGCGGAGCCGTTCGCCCAGCAGGCGTCGCTGGACCTGCCCGGTCGAGGCGGTGCGGGGGAGCTCGTCGACCAGCCGCAACTGCCTGGGGTGCTTGAAGGGGGCAAGCTTGCCCTCGCACCACGCGCCGGCAGCGCGTCGAGCGTGAGCGGGGACTGCCCTGCGGCCGGCACCACGACGGCGCAGACCACCTCACCCCACCGGGCGTCGGACAGCCCGACCACCGCGACCTCGCCCACCGAGGGGTGTCCCGCCAGGACCGCCTCGACCTCTGCGGGCACCACGGTCTCACCTCCGGTGCGGAGCAGGTCCCCGAGCCGTCCGACGATGCGTACGAAGCCCTCGTCGTCCTGCTCGGCGACATCGCCGGTCCGGAACCATCCGTCGACCAGGCAGGAGGCTGTGGCAGCCGGGTCGTCGAGGTAGCCGTCGAACAGCACCGGGCTGGCCACCTGCAGCTCACCCTGCTCGTCCGTGCGGACCCGCACGCCGGGTGCAGGCGGGCCGCAGCTCCCGGGCTTGCGGCGGAAGTCGCCGTGGTCGAGACAGGTCACGCTGCCCGCCTCGGTCGATCCGTAGAAGACCCGGAGGTGGGCCGCGGGCAGCAGGGTGTCGATGGCGGCGAGCAGGTCGGGTGGCGTCGCGGACGTTCCCGTGTCGGCGAACCGGAGCGTCGACAACGCCGATCCGCGAGCGGATCCGACGTGGTCGATGATGCGCTGCCACACCGCGGGAATGCAGTTGAGCCGGGTGGCGCGGTGGCGCTCCACCGCCTCGCAGATCTCCTCGGCTCCCGCACCGTCGAGGAGGACCACCGTGTCACGCGCCTGCCACTGCTGGAGCGCGATCGTCCACGCACCCATGTGGAAGAGCGGGTAGGGGCACACCATCGCCCCGCGGGGCTCGGGCAGGGCGCCAGGGTGGGTACGCAGAGAGCTGCAGGCGTGCGAGAGCACCGCTCCTTTGGGCCGGCCGGTGCTCCCGCTTGTGTAGAACGCCACATGGGGGTCGCGGCCGGACAGTCGCCCGTCGCGGAACGGGCTGGCGTCCAGCCCGGCGGAGCGCCCCGTCAACTCGTCCAGGGTGAGGGTCAGCGGGGCGGCGCCGGCCGCCGACCGGCCGGAGTCGGTCACCACGAGCTCGGGCGAGCAGGCCGACATGATCCCGCGTGCCTCGTCCTCCCCGAGGAGGCCGTTGACCGGCACCAGGATGGCCCCGATCTTCGACAGGGCCGCGAAGAGCGGGACCGCGTCGATGTCGGTGACGCACCACAGCACGACCCGGCTGCCCCGGTGCACGCCGAGCGACTCGAGCAGGCGTGAGATCCGGTTGGCCGTAGCCTCGAGGGCGGAGAAGGTGAGCGAACGCCCTCGGTGGACTGCGGCGGTTCGATCGGGCACGGCCACTGCCGCGTTGGTGAACACCTCCCCGATCAGCAGGTCGTCGGTTCCCATGGCACCACTCCACCGTTCTTGCTCTGCGAGAGCAGTGATCTTAGAGTGGGGTATGGACCGGGTGTGGCGAGGGGTGTGGCGAGGGATGTGGCGAGGAGCCCGATGGTACGGCTGACCGAGACCCTCGCCCGGCAGCGCGGTCGAGCGGACGGTCGCCGACCGCCAGGCCGAGTATTCCGCGGAGGTGCAGCGCATCGTCGAGGCGACCTACGAGCTCATCGAGCGCACGGGCACCCTCGAACCCTCGTTGCGCGACATCCTGGCCCACACCGGCCTCTCGACCCAGGGCTTCTACCGCCTGTTCCGCTCGAAGGACGAGCTCCTGCTGGCGCTGCTCGACGACGGCCGCCGCCGCCTCGTCGACCACCTCGCACGGCGCATGGCGGCCGCCTCGTCGCCGACCGGACGGATCCGGGCCTGGATCGAGGGGGTGCTCGCGCAGGCATCGACGCCCCGCGCCGCCGAGCGGACCCGACCATTCCTGGCCAACGAGGACCGCCTGTCCGAGCTGTTCCCCGACGAGCAGCGCGAGTCGGTCGACCTGCTGGTGGCCCTCCTGGTCGACGAGCTCGCCGAGCTCGCGCCCGCCGGCACCCCGGCAGCTATGGTCCGCCGGGATGCCGAGGCCATCTACCGCCTGGTCTTCGGGATCCTCCACGCGCATCTCATCGGGCGGACCCGTCCCTCCCCGTCGACGATCGCCCACACGGTGTCCTTCTGCCTGCGCGGCGCGGGCCTCACACCCGAGGCACGATGACGACGCCATCTCGCGATCCCGAGCTCGGCGACGTCGGGACCAGATTGCTCCTCGAGAACGACCGGGTGCGGGTCTGGGAGGTGCGCCTTGCACCGGGCGAACAGGGAGCGGTCCACCACCACGAGCTCGACCACCTGCTCGTGCAGGTTGCCGGTGATCGGATCGCGGTGGTGCCCGAGCCGAACTCTCAGGGGCCGTTCCGGTCCTACCTCGAAGCAGACGTGATCCCCGGGGCGGTGGTCGAAGTCGCACGCGGCGGTGTCGAGGCGGCCCGCAACGTCGGATCCGAGCCCTACGTCGAGGTCATCGTCGAGCTCAAGGACTGAGCTCGAGGATTCGGCTCGACGACCCGAGGACCGGGCGGTGGTCCGTTCGGGCGTCTGCCGCCTACGAGACCAGTCCGGCGGTCGAGAGGTTGAGGCCGTCGGAGCCCCGGGCCCGGTGGACGGCCTGGATCTCGCTGAACTCGGCCAGTCCCCAGGGCCCGTTCTCGACCCCGATGCCACTCCACTTGAAGCCGCCGAACGGCTGCTGGGGGCCGAGGGCCAGGTGGGTGTTGACCCAGGCGGTGCCGCACTCGAGCCGGCCGGCCACCTCGGTCGCCCGGTCGGTGTCCGCTCCCCAGACGGAACCGGACAGGCCGAAGTGGGTCCCGTTGGCCCGCTCGACCACCTCGTCGACGTTGCGGTACGGGATGACCGGCAGAGCCGGCCCGAACTGCTCCTCGTCCACGATCCGGATGCCGTCGTGGATGTCGGTGAGGATCGTCGGCTCGAAGAAGTAGCCGGGGCGGTCCATGGCCCGGCCCCCGGTGGTGGCCCGGGCGCCGCGGTCGAGGGCATCGGCGACCAGCTCCTTGACCCGCTCGAACTGCGGGGCGTTGTTGATCGGACCCAGTTTGGTGTCGGCCTCGGTGCCGTCACCCACCTTGACCGCCGAGGCCTGGGCGGTCAGGCCGCCGACCACGTCGTCGTAGAGCGCCTCTGGGACGTAGACCCGCTTGATGGCCGAGCAGACCTGCCCGTTGTTGTTGAAGGCCGCGGCGAAGATCGCCCGGCTGACCGTCTCCGGGTCGGCATCGTCGAGGACGATGGCCGGGTCGTTGCCGCCGAGCTCGAGGGTGACCCGCTTGAGGTCGGGTGCCGCTGAGAGGGCGACCTTCTTGCCGGTCGCGATGGAACCGGTGAAGCTGACCTTGCGGGGCACCGGATGGGCGGTCATCCAGGCGCCGAGCTCGTCGCCCCCGCTCACCACGTTGAGCACGCCCGCCGGCAGCGCGTCCCGGAGGAGCTCCGCCACTTTCAAGGTGCTGAGCGGCGTGAACGGCGACGGCTTCAGCACCATGGTGTTGCCGGCCAGCAGCGCCGGGGCGATCTTCCAGAAGGCGAGGGTGAGGGGGAAGTTCCACGGGGTGATGGCCGCCACCACGCCGAGCGGACGGCGGACCACCTCGACCAGTGCCTCGGCGTCGTCCTGGATGATCTGCGGCGGGATCTCGAGGTTGGCGTAGTACTGGCACCAGATCGCCGCGGCGAAGACCTCCACGTTGGCGTCGCCGAGCGGCTTGCCCTGCTCGGCGGTCAGGATCGGGGCCAGCTCGCCGGTCGCGCCCATCAGGACGTCGGCCATGGTGAGCAGGGTCTGGCGCCGCACGCTCTCGTCGGTTCGCCAGTCCCGTTGGGCCTTGGCCGCGGCGTCGAATGCCGCATCGAGCTGGTCGCGGGTGCACTCGGGCGCGTGGGCGAACACCTCGCCGGTGGCCGGGTTCACCACCCCGAACGAATCTGCCGCTGGGACGGAGTCGCCCCCGATGGTCATGGCGAAGTCGGACATGCGGTTCCCCCTGTGTGCGCCGGGCCCTCTCACGTTACCGCGGCCGGCCGGAACCCACTCGTGGCTCAGACGTGGGCGGGCTCGGCCGACGGGGTCGGCGGCTGGGCGTCGGGCGGAGCCTGGCCCGCATGCAGCTCCGGGTCGACCGAGACTCCGGGCAGGAGCCGGTCGAGCCACCGGGGGAACCACCAGTTCGCCTTCCCCATCATGAACATGAGGGCGGGGACGATGGCCATCCGGATGAGCACGGCGTCGATCAGGATCCCGGCGCTCAGCCCGAGCCCGAACTCCTTGATGACCCGGATGCCTCCCAGGATGAACGACCCGAACACCAGGATCATGATCAGGGCCGCGGCGGTGATGGTCTTGCCGGTGGCGGCCAACCCGTTGCGCACCGCGGTGCGGTTGTCCCCCGTCTTGAGCCACTCCTCGCGGATCCGCGAGATGAGGAAGACCTCGTAGTCCATCGAGAGCCCGAACAGGATCGCGAAGAGCATCACCGGGAGGAAGGCCTCGATGGGACCTGGCCTGTTGACCTGGAAGACGGTGCCCACCCACCCCCACTGGAAGACCGCCACGAGCACGCCGAACGCAGCGGCGATCGAGAGGAGGTTCATGACGGCCGCGGTCAGCGGGATCACCAGACTGCGGAAGACCAGGGCGAGGAGCAGGAAGGACAGCACCACCACCAGCCCGATGAAGAGCGGCAGCCGGCTGGAGAGGACAGCGGCGAAGTCGGCGAAGATGGCGGTGTTGCCCCCGACGAACACCTGGGTCCCGGTCCCGTCGACCACCGCGGGGATGGTCTGCGTGCGCAGGTGGTCGATGAGCCCGGTGGTGGCCGCCGCCTGGGGGGAGGACGACGGGTAGACGGTGAGCAGCGCGACCTGGGTGCCGCCCTTTGCCGGCAGGACCACCGGCGCCACCGTCCCGGCGACGCCCGGCTGTCGCGCCACGGCCTGCTCGAGCTGGTCCAGGGTCCGGAGATCGGCCTGGCCCTCGTGCACCGTCACCAGCTGCAGTGGACCGTTGAAGCCGGGACCGAAGCCCTCCGCGAGCAGGTCGTAGGCCTGGCGCGTCGTGGTGGAGGTCGGGTCGTTCCCCTGGTCGGAGATGCCGAGGCGCATCGAAAAGAAGGGAAGGGCGATCAGGACCACGACGATCAGTGCCACGATCGCCGGCAGGATCGGCCGGCTCCGGATGAAGTCGGCCCACCTCGGCCAGAACCCCTTGGTTCCCGCGCCGACGATCCGCGGCCCGTTTGCGGCCAGGTCGCGACGCTGCTTCCGGCTCATGACCCGTGGCCCGATGAACGAGAGGAACGCCGGCAGCAGGGTGAGCGCGGCGAGCATGGTGAACGACACCCCGATGGCCGCGGCGATCGCGAGGCCGTAGAGGAAGGTCACCCCGAGCGCGAACATGCCGAGCAGGGCGATGCACACGATGATGCCTGCGAAGAGCACCGCCCGGCCCGAGGTGTCGACGGCGGTGGCGACGGAGGACTCGACGTCCCCCCCGGCGATGAGGCCCTGCCGGTGGCGGGTCACGATGAAGAGGGCGTAGTCGACGCCCACGCCGAGGCCGATGAGCAGGACCAGCTCGGTCGAGAAGACCGGCATCTTGAGCAAGTGGCTCAACAGCCCGATGACCCCGATCGCGGTGCCGAGGGAGGCCAGCGCCGACAACAGGGGCAACGCCATGGCGAACACCGAGCCGAACACGAGGAGGAGGACCACCCCGGCCAGCAGGACGCCGAGACCGGTGCCACCGAACGGCACCCGGTTGGCCTCCTCGGCCACCTGCCCGGCGACGGCCACCTGGAGGGTCGGGGGTTTCCCGGTCTGGGTCGCGGCCACGAATTCCTTGGCGAGCGGGATCGAGATGTTCGGTGCCGGCCTGTCGAAGGTCACCGTGGCGAAGGCCGTCCTGCCGTCGGCGCTGATCTGGTGGGCGCCGAAGGGACCGTACGGGCTCGCGACCTCCGAGACGTGGTCGACCGTTGCCACCTTGGCGAGCATGGTGGTCACCGCGTCCCGGACCGACGGGTCGGTCACTTTGGTTCCGTCGGTGGTGTGGACCACGATCTGCTCCTGGTCGCCGGCCCGCTTCGGCGCGGCTGCCTGCAGCAGATCGAGGGCACGGGTCGACTCGGTGTTGGGAAGCGAGAAGCTGTTCGAGTATGCGGTGCCCACCGCTTGGGAGAGCAGGGTGGTCCCGACGAGTGCGGTCAACCAGAGGAGCAGTACGGCGACTCGGTGGCGGACGCACCAGATGGCGAGGGCCTTCATGGACAGGACTCCTGTTCGACTCGGGGGGTGGGAGGAGGGTGCACCGGGGGAGACCACCATTGTCGCCGATGGGCACGACCGACTGGAAACGGTTCTGCACGGGATGCGCTGCGTCGGGCGGTCCACCCCGGTGGCACACCCGTCCCACCAGGACCGACGCGTGCCCCGCGGGTCGCCTCGGCCATGATGGGGTCATGGACACCCCCGCCCGACTGGTGCCGCTCGAGGGCGCCCACAACTTCCGCGACCTCGGAGGGTACACCGGCCTCGGCGGCCGGCAGATCCGGTGGGGCCGTCTCTTTCGCAGCGACACCCTGCACGAGCTGACCGGGGCCGACGTGGCACAGCTCCGGGCGCTCGGACTCCGCACCGTGATCGACCTGCGCACCGAGCGCGAGCTCTCCCTTACCGGGCGCGGCCCCCTCGAGCCCGAGGAGATCGCCTTCCGCCATCTGGCGGTGGTCCGTGAGGGAGCGGATCGGACCGCCGACCGGGAGGCGGTTGCCGCGCCGGCCGCCCCCGGCGAGGACCTGAGCGAGCGCTATCTCTGGTACCTCGAGGTCGGCCGGGACTCCTTGGTGGAGGCCCTCACCCTCCTCGGCGACGGCGCCCGCTACCCGTTGGTCTTCCACTGTGCGGCGGGCAAGGACCGCACCGGGGTCCTTGCCGCTCTGGTCCTCGAGATCCTGGGTGTCGACCGCGAGGTGATCGTCGCCGACTACCTGCTGACCGCCGAGCGGATGGACCTGATCATGGCCCGTTATCGCGCCGATCCCGCCTTCGCCGAGCGGATCGCGAGGACGCCGGCGTCCCGCCTGAGCGTCGACGGGGCGACCATGGAGGGGTTCCTCGACCGGGTCGGAGACCGGTTCGGGGGTGCCCGGTCCTGGGCGGTGGGCGCCGGGGCCTCCGCCGAGGCGCTCGACCGGATGACCGCGCTGCTCCTCGACGGCGCGGGCTGACCGCCCGGCGACCCGGTCGGCGCTGCGTCCACCGGTGCGAGCGGCCGTACACTGGGGGCGTGATCGCCTCGATCTGGGAGCCGGTGCTGATCGGTCTCGCGCTGTGGACGGGCTGCATGGTGGTCGCCGTCCTGACCGCCGGCTTCCTGGTCTGGCGGCGCCTCCGGCGCGGGTGGCGCGGCGTCCGCTCCCACGCGGCGGTGGTCGGTGTCGTGACCGTGTGGGAGGCGACCGAGTCGGCACTCCGCCGCCGGAGCGGACCGCTGGAGGCCACAGACCTGGAGGGGTGGCCGGCCCGGAGGGTACGCAAGGAGCTCTGGCGATCGGTCGACCGTGCCGCGGCCGCCGTGCGTGTCGCGGACGAGGCCGGTGGAACGACAGCCGAGCTGCCGGCGCTGTCCCGTCGCATCCGTGCCGCCGCCGCAGATCTCGACAAGGTGCTGCGGGTCGACCTCTCGGCGCCGGTACCGGTCGTGGTGGAGGGGCAGGTGCTCGAGCTCATGCGGGCGGCGGACGACGTTCGCCTCGCGGCGGTCGCCTCGGCCGGTGACGCCGGCGCCCAACGGGTGCGCGAGCTCACCGTCGACGCCGGACGCGAGCTCGAGATCCTCGACGCCGTCTTCGTTTCGGCGCGGGCCACCGAGCCGCCGCAGATCCCGGGCTGAGCGGAACCGCCTCCGCGCTCGGTCGGGCACGGCGACCTGGAGCCGCGGGCCCGCCGGGACGGTGGGATAGTGTCCCCAACCGTGGCGGAAGCCGTTGATCAGCGACGGCACTCCTTCCGCTCCCACGGTGTGACCCGACAGCTGCACGGCTGGGGCCGGCCGTTCCTGATGGCGTGTGTGGCCACCGCACTGCTCCGTACGGTGGCGACCTGTGTCGCACTCGTGACCGTCTACGGTGTCTCGTTCCCCCACGTCGTGGCGCGCACGCCGCACGTGCTGGTGGCGGTCTTCAACCGGTGGGACACCGGCTACTACTCGTTGATCGCCGCGCACGGGTTCCCGGTCGCGCAGCGGTCCGGGGTGCCGTCGGCCATCGCCTTCGGCCCGCTCTACCCTGCAGTCGTCCGATCCGTGCAGGCGGTGACCGGGTTCGGCTTCCTCTTCGCGGGCCAGCTGGTGAGCATGCTCGCTCTCGTCGCCGCACTCGCCGGACTGGTCCACGTCGCCGAGCTCGACGGGGATCGGGTGCGTTCGGGCACGGCCGTGACCCTCCTGGTTGCCTTCCCCACTGCCTTCTTCCTGGTCATCGATTACGCCGACTCCCTGGCCCTGGCGCTCGTGGTGTGGGGGTTCGTGGCGGTCCGTCACCGGCGCTGGGCGGTCGCCGGCCTCTGCGGCGCGGGGGCGTTCCTGACCAAGTACTACCTGGCCATCGTGGTGGTGGGGCTCCTTGCCGAGGTCTGGGGGTGCCGGACCCCGGACCGGGATCCCGGCGTCCGGCGGCGGTACCTCGGGGCACTGGCGTGGGTCGCCCTGCCGACCGTGGCCGTGGTCGCCGGATGGATGGCCTACTGCGCGCAACGCTACGGGAGACGCGCTCGCGTTCCTCCACGCGCAGTCGCACTGGAACCGGCATTTCGCATTTCCGTGGACCTTGGCCTGGACCACCGGTGGAGACCTCGTCCACCTGCGATTCCTCGACACGAGCACGGCCAGCGTGACCGAACTGTTCGACGCGGTGACCGTGATCCTCCTCGTGGTGCTGGCCGTGTACTCGTATCTGCGCGTCCGCCGCTCCTACGGGATCCTGCTCGGGCTGGCGGTCTGCATCTTCACGTTCCAGAACATCCTCTACAGCGAGACGCGGGAGGTGCTGGCCCTCTTCCCCTTCTTCATCGGTGGTGCAGAGTGGGTGGCGCGCCACCCGTGGAGGGAGCGGGTCGTGCTCGCCCTCTTCATTCCGAGCGCGTACTTCCTCTGCACCCGCTTCGTGTCCGGGATGTTCGCCGGGTAGCCCCGGCGTCGGTCAGCGCCCGAAGTCCCAGCTCTCCCCGTCCTCGTACCGGTGGATGATGTTCTTCGCCATCAGGATCTTGTGGACCTCGTCGGGCCCGTCGGCGAGGCGGAGGACCCGGGCGGTCAGGTACATCTGGCCCAGGGGCAGGTCGTTGCTGACCCCGGCACCGCCCCAGACCTGGATGGCCCGGTCGACCACCCGGTGGTACGCGGCAGGCACGAACACCTTGATGGCCGAGATCGCCGTCCTGACACCGGGGTCCCCGTGTGCCACTTTCTGGGCGGCGTCGATCGTCATCAACCGGGCCGACTGCACGTCCATGAAACTCTCGGCGATGAATCCCTGGATGAACTGTTTGTCCTTGAGGAGGCCGCCGTGGACCTGGCGGCTCAGCGACCGTTCGACCATCAGGTCGAACGCCCGCCACATCTGACCGACCGAGTTCATGCAGTGATAGACCCGCCCTGCCCCGAGCCGGTCCTGGGCCGCCTGATGACCCTGGCCGACCAGACCGAGCGTGTTCTCGATCGGCACCCGCACGTTCTCGTACTTGATCTCGCAGTGGTCCGAGGTCGAGTGCCCGAAGATCCCGATCCCCCGGACGATGTGCACCCCCTCCGTGGCGGTGGGCACGATGATCTGGGTCATCCGACCCGGGCTGCCGAGCTCTCCGGTCGGGTCGTTGGCCCGGCACATCACGATGAAGAAGTCGGCCGCGAAGCCGTTCGAGGTGAACCACTTGTGACCGTTGATGACCCACTCGTCGCCCTCGCGGACCGCCTCGGTCTCGATCGAGCGCGGATCGGACCCGGCGTGGTCGGGCTCGGTCATCGAGAAGCCGGACTCCATCTCGCCCTCGATGAGCGGGAGGAGCCACTTGCGCTTCTGGTCCTCGGTCCCGTACTTGACCAGCACGCTGGCGTTGCCGGAGTTGGGGGCCGCGATCCCGAACAGTGACGAGGCGCCGACCGCGTAGGCGAGGATCTCGTACATGTACGCGAGCTCGAGGAAGTCGAGGCCCATCCCCCCGTACTCCGTGGGCAGGTGCGGAGCCCAGAGCCCGGCCTGCTTGACCTTGCCCTTGATCTCGTCGCGCAGCTCGGTGCTCCGGCGCCGGCTGTCCTCGCGGTCCTCCTCGGTCAGCTCCGAGGACCGCCGTGCCCGCCACAGCACCTCTTCGTTGGGGAGGATCTCCGCGTTGATGAAGCCGGCCGTCCGTCGGCGCAGGTCGTTCACGGCCGGGTCGAGGTCTGGAATCGGGGTCACGTTGATCGCCACTGCGGTCTCCTCGGTCAGGGGGTCTCCCCAATCATGGCCCTCCCCGATCGGGGCCGTGTCCACGGCCGGCGTCGGCCGCCTCGGACCCGGCCAGCGGGTACTGTGCGCGCCATGGCGCGGCCCGAGTTCTCCTACGCCCCCCTGCGCCTCGATCGCCGCACCCTCGACGAGGCGTCGGTCCTCGGTGCACGCAGCTTCTACGACGATCCCTTCTTCGTGCACCTGTCCGACGAGCCCAGGCTGCGCGTACGGGGGCTGATCCTCTACCTGCGGAACCACCTGGCAGTGCTCGGTGACGCCGCCACGGTCACCGGGGCCCGGGACGAGGCGGGAACCCTGGTCGGCATCTGCGCGTGGCAGCGCCCGGGCACCTATCCGCTCTCGGCGTGGCGCCAGGCGCGAGAGATGGCCGGCGCGCTCCGGGCGCTCATCCCGCGGCCGCCGTCCCTGCTGACCGGGTTGCGGTACGTGACCGCCATGGAACGGGCCCATCTCCGCGACGAGCACTGGTACCTGACCCTGCTGGCGGTCGATCCGATGGCGTGGCGGCTGGGGATCGGCACGGCGCTGCTCGAGCCGTCGCTCGACCTCGATCGACCAGGAGGGACTGCCCTGCTATCTGGAGACCCAGAAGGAGGCCAACCTCGCCTACTACCGGAGGTTCGGCTTCGACCTGACGGAGCGGTTGACGCCCAGCCCCGGGGGACCGCCCTTGTTCACCATGACCCGCCCCGCCCGCTGATCACCTCGCGCTGAGGTCGTAGAGGGTGATGCCGTCGACGGTCCGGGCGGTGAAGTGGGAAGCCACCCACGCCGAGATCTGCGACGCGTTGGTGGAGCCGCCCCCGCCCCGCAAGCCACCGAGGCCGCCTCCCCCGATGTAGTAGTGGATCTTTCCCTCGGCCACGTCCGTCTCGAACTGGCCGAGCGTCGGGGTCGGGTCGGTCCCGTTGAAGCCGCCGATGGCCATGACCGGGTCGCCCGACGCGAGCTGGAACCCGGCGGCCGAGTTGGCGCCGGTTGTCGCGGCCACCCACGAGAACTTCGATGCGCCCGCTTCGAGGAGCGCGGTGACCTGCGGTCCCGGGCTCGACGCGTTGAGCAGTCCGCCTGCGCCGCCCCGACCTGCGCCACCCCTGCGGGCCCGCCTGCCCCGGGGGCGCCACCGAACCCCGGGCCACCGCCGGCACCGGGGCCGCCGGGGAACCCTCCGGCACCGGGGAAGACCGAGCGCGGGATGGTGAAGGAGCGCGGCAACCGGATGCCGTTCGGCAGGGTGAAGCCCCTGGGGATGGTGAAGCTCCCGCCGCGGCCGAAGCCCCCGAACCGACCCCTGCCACCTCCACCGAAGCCCCCCGGGCCGAAGCCCCCGCCCTGGATTGGCGGTCCCGCCGACGGGATGGCCCCCGATGCCGGCGTGGCCGCTGTCTCGAGCGGGTACGGCGGCAGGCCCGGCGAGGATGGCGGCGATGGCGAGTCCGCCGGCGCCGGCGGCCAGCACGCCGCGGTGCCCTGGGGACGAGGGCGACCGCCAGGGCAGCGGCGATGCCGGCAGCAGAGGATGGCCCAGCGCAGGGCCGGGTACCAGTGCGGGCTCCAGCCGAGGAGGACGAAGGCCCAGGCGACGGTGGCGAGCACTGCAGCGGCCAGGGCCAGCCGGGGAAGGAGCTCGACCCGGCGGCGCCACAGGACGGAGGCTCCCATCCCGACCAGCGCGCCGACGGCCGGGGCCAGGGCGACCGTGTAGTAGGGGTGGATGATCCCCTGGGCGTAGCTGAAGACCGCCCCGGTCAGGAGGAGCCAGCCCCCGAAGAGGAGGAAGGCGGCCCGGACCCGGTCGCGTCCGCGGCGCCCTCCGGGTCAGCCACAGCACGGCGGCCAGCCCGACGAGTGCGCCCGGGATGAGCCACGAGATCTGGCCGCCGAACGACTTGAGGAAGAGGCGGTCCCACCCGGTGGGGCCCCACATCGATCCGGCGGTGAGCCCGCCGCCGACGCTGCCCTGTCTCGTTCCCGCTGAGCCGACCGATGCCGTTGTACCCGAAGATGAGATTGAGGAGGTTGTTGTCGGTGGACCCGCCGATGTAGGGCCGGTCCGATGCCGGGGTCAGCTCCACGACGGCCACCCACCACCCGGCCGACACGATCGAGGGCGATCCCGGTGTAGACGAGCTGGACGATGCGACGACCGAGCTTGGGCGGCCCGGCGAGCAGGTAGACGAGGGCCAGGACCGGCATGAGGATCAATGCCTGCAGCATCTTGGTGATGAAGCCGAAGCCGATCAGCGTCCCGGCCAGGACCATCCAGCGGGTCCTTCCGGCCTCGAGGGCCCGGATGGTGGCGTAGGCGGCTCCGGTCAGGAGCAACGTCAGGAGGGCGTCGGGGTTGTTGAAGCGGAACATGACGGCGGCCACCGGGGTGAGGGCCATGACCGCGCCGGCCAACAGCGCCGCACCGGGGGGAACCACCGCCGCACGCAGGCGTAGACCAGTCCGACCGTGGCGACCCCCTCGAGGGCCTGGGGGACCAGGATGCTCCAGGAGTTCACCCCGAAGATCCGCGCCGACAGCTCCATGACCCACAGCGACGGCCGGCGGCTTGTCCACGGTGATGAAGTTGGAGGAGTCGAACGAGCCGAAGAAGAAGGCCTTCCAGCTCTTGGTGCCGGCCTGGACCGCGGCCGAGTAGAAGCTGTTGGCCCAGCCGGACCGGTCGAGGCCCCACAGGTAGAGGATCCCGGTGCCGACGAGCAGGGCAACCAGCGACGGGCGGACCCACGCCGGATCCTCCGGCCGCCCGCGGAGCAGGCGGCCGGGCCCGGCCCGACGGGTCGGGACCGGGGCGGCGCGGCGCCGATCGGGCTCGGATGCGGGTCGCGTCCCGGCTCCGTGAGCACCGCGACCGCGCGACGCCGGCAGGTATCTCCGGGTCGAGGACGAGACCGGTCATCGCGGCGCTCCTGGTCGCCGATGGGCGGTCGGCCGGACGCGGAGTGATCTCGGCACAGGACCGTCCACCGGTCGAGGGTCACCGTCGGCCAGATCCGGGTGCCGAACCGCGGACGGAACACCAGGTGCGGAGGATGGCGAACCGGAATCGCTGCTGCGGCCAGATTGGCCAGGGTGACCGCGACCAGCTCGGGAAGCGAGCGCGGTGAGCCCGACGGCCCGGGTGGCGACGAGCGCGCCGGTGGTGGCTGCGAAGCTCACGCCGAAGAGCAGGCTGGCGGTCAGGACCCTCCGGGTGCGTCGGAAGCCCGTACCGGGCGGCACCGGCCATCCCCCGGTGGGCGGCCGTGTTGCCGGCGCTGCACAGGGCGATCGGGATGGGTTGGCGGCGTAGCTCCCGAGCGTGGGCTCGAGGGTTGCGAACAGCGCGACGTAGGCCAGGGTGCTGGCTGCGCCGACTCCGGCGAAGCGGAGCAGGTCGTCGGCGAACACCGGACCGCCGCGACGATCCGGTCCGGAGGACCGCGTCGCCGATGCGGGCCCGGCGTCGGGCGCGGCGTCGGGCGCGGCGTCGGGTGCGCAGGGTGTGCCGACGGTGCCCGACGAGCAGGATTCGACGGGCGCCGGCGAGTGGGCCCTGACCGTGGCGGCCTTCCGCCGCGACGCCGGTCCCATCATCCGCCACACCCCGCAGAGGTCCAGCCAGGCGGTGCGGACCACCCGCACCCGCGAATCGAGGTCGTCCACCCAGTCGACGGGCACCTCGTGGATGCGGAGGCCGAGGCGGTCCGCAGTGATCAGGAGTTCGGTGTCGAAGAACCAGGCCTGGTCCTCGACCAGGGGAAGCAGCCGGACCGCCGCCTCGCGGCGCATCGCCTTGAACCCGCACTGGGCGTCCGTGCACGGACTGCGGCAGGGCCGTGCGCAGCAGCAGGTTGTAGCCCCGCGAGATGAGCTCGCGCCGGGCCCCGCGGACGACGTGGGCGCCGGGGGCCAGCCGGGAGCCGATGGCCACGTCGCTGTGGCCCGAGAGCAGCGGTGCGACCAGGGGCAGGAGGGCGTCGAGCCCGGTCGACAGGTCGACGTCCATGTAGGCGACCACCTCGGCGGCGCTGGCCGTCCAGGCTGCCCGGACCGCCCGACCTCGGCCCCGCTGCTCGAGGTGGAGGGCACGGACCCCGGGGAGGCTGGCGGCCAGGCCCGAGGCGATCGACCAGGTGTCGTCGGTGCTCGCGTTGTCGACCACGGTGATCGTGGCCACGAAGCGGGAACGCGCTGTCCAGGATACGCTCCGGAGGGCGGTGATGCTGGCCGCCAGCTGCCGGGCCTCGTTGTGGACGGGGACGACGATCTCCACCTCGGCGGCCATCTCGGACCCGTCGCCGCCGGGGCGCGGGAGTGGGACGACGCTCATGGCGCCAGCATGAACGGCACGGGATCGGGCGCCAGTGGGACTCAGCTGTGCGCGACCTGGGAGCCGCACCGAGGAGGCCGGCACGCTGCTGCAGGTGATCACGGCCCGGCCGACCCTCGGTCCGGGTCGCCGACCGGTGGTGTCCGGCCGGCGGGCGCTGCTCCGTCGACGTCGCCGGCCGCGCCGACGGGTGGCGCGGTGGGCAGGTGGACGGTGAAGGTCGTGCCTTCCCCGGGGCGCTCCGGGCCGACACGGTTCCCCCGTGGGCGGCCACGATGGCGCTCACGATGGAGAGCCCGAGACCGGCGCCGCCGTGGAGCCGCGACCGGCTCGGATCCGAGCGGTAGAAGCGCTCGAAGATGTGCTCGGCCTCTTCCGGGTCCATGCCCTGGCCGGTGTCGGCCACCGAGATCGTCGCCCCGTCGTCCTCGGGCTCGACCGACACCCGCGCGGTGGTCCCCGCCGGGGTGTGGGCCCGGACGTTGGCGAGCAGGTTGTCGACGACCTGGCGGAGGCTGGTCGCGTCGCCCGATCACCTCGATGGGCTGGGAGGCCTCGAAGGTGACCGGCCAGGACGGCCCCACGGTCATGGCCGTGTGGACCGCGTCGGCGCCCAGCGACACCAGGTCCACCGAGCGGAGCTCGAGCGGTCGGCCCTCGTCGAGCCGGGCCAGCAGGAGCAGGTCCGAGACGAGGTGCTCCATGCGCCCGGTCTCGTTGCGGATCCCACCCATGAGGCGCTCGAGGTCCTCCTTCTGCTCGGAGGCCCCCCGACCGAACAGCTCGGCATATGCGGAGATCGCCGCGATCGGCGTGCGCAGCTCGTGCGACGCGTCGGCGACGAACCGCCGGAGGCGGCCCTCGGAGTCGCGCAGGCGCTCCTCCGAGGCGACCCGGGCACGGAAGGCGGTCTCGATCCGGTTCAACATCACGTTGAGCGTGCGGGCCAGTCGGCCCACCTCGGTCGAGTCGTTCTCACCCGGGACGCGTTCGGTGAGGTTGCCGTCGGCGATCGATTCGGCCGTCGCCTCCATGACCCGGAGCGGCTTGAGTCCGATCCGGACCAGCCAGAGCCCGCCGAGGAGGGCCACCATGACGGCCGCACCGGTCACGATGAGCTCGATCGCGAGGAGGTGGTGGAGCGTGCTCACCGTGTCTCCGAGGGGCTGGGCCACGATGAGGTAGTCCCCGTTGACGAGCACAGAGGCCCTGACCCGGAAGGCCGGCCCGCCGGACTGGGCCGACGAGGTCGTGAAGTACGCGACCTCGGTGTCGTGCTCGGACGAGAAGCCGGTGATCGTCGAAGGGACGTGCGGGCGTGTACGGGGTGCCGTTCACATACGCCGGGCAGCTCTCGTTGCCGACGATCGCCCCTGTGGTGCTCCTGATCTGCACGGCGGAGACCTGGATGGCGTTGAACGGTGGCTGGTGGCCGGATCCGGGAGCCGTCGGGGACCGCTCCCCGCCGCCGCTGGCGCCGGAGGGAACGGGACCGGCGCACGGGAACACGTTCTCGGTGGTGAGGCTGTGCTCGATGAACCCGTGGAAGGACTCGAGCTGCTGGTCGACGCGCTGGTAGAGGAAGGACTGCAGGGCCGAGTAGGTCACGACGTCGGCAACGGTCAGCGCGGCGATGGCGATGACCCCGATCGCGATGAGCAGGCGGCTGCGGAGGGACATCGCCTACTCGGTGGACGGTTCGCGCAGTGCGTACCCGACCAGGCGCACCGTGTGGATGACCGGAGGCCCGGTCGCCTCGAGCTTCTTCCGGAGGTAGCTCACGTAGGTCTCGACGACGTTTCCATCACCGCCGAAGTCGTAGTGCCAGACATGGTCGAGGATCTGTGATTTGGACAGGACGTGCCGGGGATTGAGCAGGAAGAAGCGGAGCAGGTTGAACTCGGTGGCTGTGAGCTGGACGACCTGTCCGGCCCGGGTGACTTCGTGCGCGTTCTCGTCCATCTCGATGTCGGCGAACCGGAGGATCCCCTCGTCCTCGGGCGCGCTGCCGATGCGGCGGAGGATGGCGTGCACCCGGGCAACGATCTCGGCCAGCGCGAACGGCTTGGTGACGTAGTCGTCGCCACCGACCGTGAGCCCGGCCACCTTGTCCTCGATCGCGTCGCGTGCGGTGAGGAAGAGGATCGGCACCCGGACCCCGCCCGCCCGCAGGCGCCGGGTCACCTCGAGCCCGTCGAGGTCGGGCAGCATGATGTCGAGGACGATGAGGTCGGGCGGCCGCTCCTGGGCGGCGGCCAGGGCGATGCGGCCGTTGACCGCTTCCTCCACCACGAATCCCTCGTAGCGCAGGGAGGTCGAGACGGCGTCGACGATCGACGGCTCGTCGTCGACGACCAGGATGCGTTGGCTGCGGGTGGGTTCCACGGCTCTCTCCTCGGGTGGGGCGCACGGCCGGTCCGACCAGCATCGCACCGCCCGTTGCAGGCGGGATGTGTCCCGCCTGTGAGCCCGCTGTGAGCTGCGGGCCGGGACCGCGTGGCGGTCCGGGGGTTCACAGGAACCGCTCAGCCCGCCCTGAGGTGGCTCAGTGGGCGGACGGGTGCAATGGCTTCAGCGGTACCTGCCCCACACAGATCCCCCGCACGCCGACCCCCGCATGCCGACCCCCCGGAAAGGACCCGAGATGGATGAGCAGCCTCGCCGCCCCCACGATGCCGCCGTGCGATCGAGAGATGCCACCGCCACCCGCGTGCGCCGCGTCACGGCGACCGTCGGTGTGGCGGCCACGCTCGGTGCAGCCGGGCTGGGCCTGATGGTGGCCTCGGCACACGCCACCTCCGCGCTCCCTGCGACCGCGACGAACCCGAGCACCTCCCAGAGCACCTCGACGTCTCCGTCGACGTCGTCGGCCGGCTCATCGTCGACCGGCTCATCGTCGACCGGCTCGTCTTCGACCACACCCACGACCACGGCGCCGGTGACCGTCTCGGGACAGTCATGAGGGCGCTGCTCGAGGACCGCGACCGCTCCACGGATCGGGTCGGAGGTCGAGAGGAGTCCGTGCTGCCGGCGCGTGCGACGCGCTCGGCGCGAGCCATCGGCACGACCGCCACCGTGGTGGTCACCGTACCGGAGCGGGCAGACGAAGCCATGGCCCTGCTCGGTGCAGACCTGGCCGCTCTCGACGCAGCCTGCAGCCGCTTCCGCGACGACTCGGAGCTCCGACGCGTCGAACGGCATGCACCCGGGCCCGTTCCGGTCAGCCCGCTCCTTTTCGAGGCGCTCGAGACCGCGATCGCGACGGCCGTCCGCACCGCAGGGATCGTGGATCCGACGGTCGGGTCGGCCCTGGCCGGGCTCGGCTACGACCGCGACTTCGCCGCCATCGCTTCCGGTCCGGACCTGACGTGGCCCGCACCTCGCCCCGCCCCGGGCTGGTGGCGGCTCGAGCTCGACCCGTCGGTGCGCACGGTGAGCATCCCCGCAGGTGTCCACGTCGACCTCGGGTCGTCCGGCAAGGCGTTCGCGGCCGACCGGTCGGCCGTCAGCATCGCCCACACGCTCGACTGCGGTGTCCTGGTCAATCTCGGCGGCGACGTCGCCGTGGCCGGGCCCCCGCCGCCGGGCGGCTGGGGGGTCGGGATCGCCCAAGTGTGCACCGCGCCACCGAGCGGCATCGACGAGGTGGTCGCCCTTCACTCTGGCGGCCTGGCCACCTCGGGCACCACCGCCCGGACCTGGCGGCGTGGAGGGCGAACCGTCCACCACATCGTCGATCCCTGGACCGGCGAGGTGGCCCCGACCACCTGGTCCCTCGTGTCGGCCATCGCGCCGACCTGCGTCGAGGCCAACGCGTGGAGCACGGCCGCCGTCGTGTGGGGCGATGACGCCCCCGGAAACCTCGCCTGCCACGGCGTGCCGGCCCGCCTGGTCGCTGCCGACGGCACGGTGGTCCGGGTCGGGGCGTGGCCGGCTGCGACCTCGGGCGTTCCCGGCAGCACCAAAGAAAGGGTGCGCTGATGCTGGCCGCCACCTCCTCTGCGTGGACCACCGACGTCTGGTACACGATGAGGGCCACCGGCACCGTCGCCCTCGTCCTGCTGTCGCTCACGATGGTGCTCGGGATCCTCACGGCCGGCCGGGTCCGGACCCGCTCGTGGCCGGCGTTCGCGCAGGCAGAGCTGCACAAACGGATCTCGCTGCTGGCCGTGGTCTTCGTCGGGCTCCACGTGCTCACCGCGGTGGTCGACTCCTACGTCGCCGTGGGATGGACCTCGGTCCTGGTGCCCTTCGCGTCTCCGTACCGACCCCTCTGGACCGGCCTCGGCACCGCCGCGGTCGACCTGATGGTCGCGGTGGCCGTCTCGAGCGCGCTCCGCCAGCGCATCGATCCGCGCATCTGGCGGGGCATCCACTGGCTGGCCTATGGCAGCTGGCCGATCGCCATGGCCCACTCCCTCGGGATGGGGACCGATGCCTCGCAGCTGTGGATGGACGCGTTGACCGGGCTCTGTGCGGCAGGGGTCGTCGCCGCACTGGCCTGGCGCCTGTGGGACCGGCAGGCCGCGCGCGCCGAGGCCCGGCGGGTCGGCGCCACCACCCGCGCGGTCCCGCTCCGCCACCGCCCGTACGTCGTGTCCGGTCGGGTCCCGATCGGTGTGCGGGGACCACGGACCGGAGCACCGGCACCGACTGCGACCCGACTGCTCGAGAGGGACTCCCGGTGACCGCCGCGACGCTCGCACCACCCGGGCGCCTCTTGGTCGCAGCGCCCGGTGAGCCGGACCGGTCCGGTCTGGCGGGCCACCTGGCCGTCCACGGACCCCTGCAGGTGCCGCAACGGGACGACTCACAGTGGCGTGCCGCACTCCGCGCAGAGCTGGTCGCGTCCGGTCTGCTGGGACGGGGCGGGGCCGGATTCCCGGCCGCAGCCAAATGGGACGCGGTGATCCGCACCGGTCGCAGACCACTGGTCGTGGTCAACGCCATGGAGGGAGAGCCGGCCAGCCACAAGGACGAGGCACTGCTCTCGTGGTCGCCGCATCTGGTGCTCGACGGCGCCGAGGTGGCGGCCGCGGCCGTCGGGGCCCGCGAGATCGTCGTCTGTGTTCCCGGCGACCGGGAGTCGGCCGCCGCCGGGGTGTCCCGGGCGATCGCCGAGCGCGCACCGGGACGCCCCAGGACGAGCATCACCGTCAGCCGCCCACCGGCCGGGTACGTGGCGGGGGAGGAGTCGGCCCTCGCCGCCTGGCTCGACGGCCGAGTGGGGCTCCCCTCGCTGCGGGTCGACAAGTCGGTCCCCCTCAGGGTCCGGCACCGCCCGCTGCTCCTCCACAACGCCGAGACGCTCGCACAGGTGGCCCTCGTCGCCCGGCACGGTGCGGCCTGGTTCCGCCGGCTCGGCACGTCCGAGGCCCCGGGATCGACCCTGGTGACCGTGTCCGGTGCCGTGCGCCATGCCGGCGTGCTCGAGGTCGAGCTCGGCACCCCGGTCGGCGAGATCGTCCTGCAGGCGGGGCCGACCGACCGTCCCGGTGGACTGCTGCTCGGTGGCTACGGTGGGGCCTGGCTCGGCCCGGACCACCTCGCGACGCCGTACGCCCCCGGGCCCCTCGAGGCAGTGGGCGCGACCCTCGGCGTCGGCATCATCGTGGTGCTCCCCGCCGCGTCGTGCGGGATCGCCGAGACGGCGCGCATCGCCCGGTACATGGCCGGACAGAGCGCAGGCCAGTGCGGCCCGTGCGTCTTCGGGCTCCCCGCTGTCGCTCAAGACCTCGAGCGCCTCTGGGCGGGCACGGCCGACCCGGAGGTGCTCGGACGCATCGACCGACGGGCCGCCTCGATCACCGGACGCGGTGCCTGTCGCCATCCCGACGGGGTCGTCCGCATGGTCAGCAGCGCGCTGGGGGTGTTCGGCGACGACGCGCGGGCCCACGCTGCCGGACGCCCCTGCGCCGGTCACGTCCTCCCCACCGTGCTGCGGTTGCCCGCTGACCACCGGGCCCCGGTGGCGTCATGACACCCCGGGAGGGCACGACCACCCGGGAGCGTAGGAGCGGTGGCCGGCGCATCGCGGTCCGGCTCCGCGTCGACCCGGTCGCCTGCGACGCCTACGGCTACTGCGCCGAGCTCCTGCCCGAGCGGGTCACGCTCGACGAGTGGGGGTACCCGAACGTCGACGGGACACCGGTCGAGGCCGAGCTTGTCGGACTGGCGACCCGGGCGGCCGCCGAGTGCCCACGACGCGCCATCCTGCTCGAGCGGGTCGTGCCGACACGAAAGGAACGGTAGGCGCCGAGACCCACCCCGCTTCCCGTTCGTCCCGGACGCTCCCCGTAGGCTGGCCCGATGGGTGGCGTAGCCGAGGACGGCACCGACGGCGCCCGGCTGCCGGCTCCCGGGGGACTCCTGTCCCCCCAACGGCGGGCTCTGACCGTCGGCCTCGTGTTGACCGTCGTGCTCGTGGCGTCCGAGGCGTTGGCCGTCGCCACCGTGCTGCCCCAGGTGACCCGGCAGCTCGGTGGCCTCCACCTCTACGGCTGGGTGTTCAGCGCCTTCTTGCTCGGCAGCATGATCGGTATCGTGGCCGCCGGCCGGCAGGCCGACCGCTCGGGCCCGGCCCGTCCGTACGTGACCGGTCTGGTCCTCTTCGCAGCCGGACTCACCGTCGCCGGAACGGCGCCCACCATGGGCGTGCTCGTGGCGGGGCGCGCCCTGCAGGGATTCGGGGCGGGGGCGATCCCGGCGGTCGCCTACGTGACCATCGGACGCGCCTTTCCCGAGGTGCTCCGGCCCCGGATGATGGCGGTCCTCTCGACGGCCTGGGTGGTCCCGGGAACCGTGGGCCCCCTCGTCGCCGCTGCGGTGGCTCACGCCTTCGGGTGGCGGTGGGTCTTCCTCGGCCTGCTGCCCCTGGTGCTCGGGACCGGGTTCCTCGCTCTCCCCGGACTCGCCCACCTCGGCCGCCCAGGGGCGCGGCCCGAAGCGGAGCACCGGCTGTCCGACGCCCTCCGGACCGCGGCTGGCACCGCGGCTGTCCTCGGAGGGCTCACCCTCCGCCCGCCGGCGCTGGCCGTCGCACTGGTGGGGATCGGTGCGCTGGTCGGAGCTCCGGCGCTGCGGAGCCTGCTGCCCGAAGGGACCCTGCGGGCACGGGCCGGACTGCCGACCACCATCCTCAGCCGTGGCGTGCTGACCTTTGCCTTCTTCGGGGCAGACGCGTTCGTGACCCTTGCCATCGTGACCGTCCGCCACCGCGGGCTCGCCGGCGCGGGGGTCGCGCTCACCGCGTCGACGCTCGGCTGGACGCTCGGCGCCTGGATCCAGGCGAGACTGGCCACCCGCTGGGAGGGACGCCGTCTGGTTCGCGTGGGACTCGGGCTCATCATCGTCGGCATCGCCGGGATGATCGCTGTGCTCGATCCTCGCGTCCCGGTACCGGCGGCCTATCTCGCCTGGGGCGTGAGCGGCCTCGGGATGGGCCTGGCCTATGCGCCGACGTCCCTGATGATGCTGCGGGAGGCACCGCCGGGGCGTGAGGGCTGGGCGTCGGCGTCGCTCAGTCTCTCCGACGTGCTGGGTGCCGCCCTGGGTGCCGGCGTGGGCGGGGCGGCCATCGCCGTGGGCACCGCCCGTGGATGGCCGCTTGCGACCTCGGTGCGGATCGCCTTCGCCATTCCGGGGACCGTCGCCCTGGTCGGGATCGCCGTCTCGAGGCGGCTCCCCTTACGGGCCGCCTGACCACGCCGGGGGCACCGGCGCTCCGGGAATGATTGCCGGCGCAACCACGTTGTTGCAGTTGTGCAGACGTTGCCGTACCCGTCTCGCCTTCGGAGCCTGGTGCGTGTCGCCGCCGACGTGCGACCCGGGCGGATCGTGGCGGCCAGGGTCGCGGTGGTGGGCGGGGTGGTCGCATACAACTGGTGGGTGGTGGTGCCCTTCGTCCCGGGGCTGATGCCCTCGGTCAACGGATTCTTCTCGGATCTGGAGGCGACCGGTCGGCCCTACTCCGCGGACATGGCCCATGCCGACTTCGTGGCGGGGATCCTGATGTTGGCCGCCCTTGCGCTCCGCGGTCCGCTGGTCGGCGGCTCGGTGCGTCGTGAGTGGAAGTGGATGATCGCGTTCGCGGCGGCGGGAGCCCTCGGTGGCCGGTACACCTACACCTGCGCCGAGGGGCTGTCTGCCGCCTGCCGGAGCATGGAGTGGCATCTCCACCTTCCTGCGCACCACTACGTACACGTCGCGTCGGGGATCGCCGAGTTCGCCACCGTCACCGTTGCAGCGGCTCTGGCTCTCGGCCGGACCCGGGGGCAGGCGACAACTGCGGCGCGCCTCTACTCCCGCATCTGGACGGCGCTGCTGATCGGCTACCCCTTCCTTGCCGTGGCGTATCTGTTCGACGAGCTCGGCACGCTGGTCGAGCCCTATTTCTTCGTGCTCTTCTCTGCGATGGTGCTGGCCGAGGTATTCGAGGGGCCCGATTCCCCGACCACGGCCCCGTCCTGGGCCCAACGGGTGCTCGCACGGTCCGATCGCCGTGTCGGCGGCGGGCACGCCGGCATCGCCACCGCCGAGGTCGACTGAGGGTCGTCGCGGGCGCTGATGGGGGATCGCGGGACTCCGGGTCGGCAAGGCATCCCAGTACCGCCTAGGGTGGTGGGCGCATCGGCCCAATCACGCGGGTCGGTGCAGCAAGGGCTTCGAAGTGGATCCCCGCGTGTTCGTGCGTGAATTTCAAGGAGACTCAGTTATGGGTGTAGGTGCAGTCAAGTGGTTCAACGCCGAGAAGGGCTTCGGTTTCATTACGCCTGACGGCGGCGGGGATGATCTCTTCGTTCATCAGTCCGAGATCCAGATGGAGGGCTTCCGCGATCTCGCAGAAGGCCAGCGTGTGGAGTTCGAGACCAAGCAGGGCCAGAAGGGCCTGCAGGCGAGCCAGGTCCGCAAGATCTGAGTACGGCGCTTCCCGGACCTGGTCCGGTGGAGTGTCGAAGGCACCGGGGGCCCAGCGGCCCCCGGTGTCGCAATTCTCGGGCCGGTCGCTGACGACCGGGTTCACCTGCGGCGTCCTCTTCGGCGCGGCCGGGTCAGCCCGGGACGGGCCCGACCTGATGGAGCTCGACAGTGTTGCCCGCGGGGTCCGACAGAAACGTCTGGAGTCCCGCGCCCGCCGGGCTCGGGTCTCCGACCCGGACGCCCTGGGCCCGCAGCTCGGCGACCGTTGCGTCGAGGTCGGCCACCTGGATCGCGAAGTGCTGCCCGAGGGCGGGAGGACCCGCCGCCTCGAGGAGGTGGACCTGTTGGCCGCCGAGGTCGATCCAGGCGCCTCCGATCCCGAGGTCGGGCCGGTCGTCCCGCAGCGCACCTCCGAGGCTCTCCGTGTAGAACGCCACACCCGCCGCGACGTCGGTGACGTTGATCGAGACGTGATGGATACCGAGTGGTTGCACGACACGAGTCTGCCCGGACGGTCGAGCTGGGGCAATTGTCAGAGGCCATGACTCCAGTGGCTGGCTGGTGACTCAGCGTGGCGGTTTCGTCGCCGAGACTTGACATCCGGTTCGTGTGCCCGCAAGATCCCGGGAGTGGCCAAACGGTCGCCGTCCGCGTGGGGCGTATTTCAAGGGTAATTCCCAGGGGGGATGCACAAATGCTCGGTACTAGAATTGCGCGTGTCGCTTTCGCATTGACAATCGGACTGGGGGCCGTCGGCATAGTCGCTGCGGCCGGCGAAGTGCCGGCAGTGGCTGCGGGCAACCCGGCGTTCAGCTCGGTCGCCCATGCCACCTTCACCCAGGGCACGGCGTCGGGCAACAAGTTCGTCGTCACGGCCACAGGAACCCCGGCCCCGGTGCTCTCGATCGTCGATGACGCGAGTGATACGGGATTGCCGTCGACCGTCCATTTCTACCCCTCGAGCGGGGTGATCTCGGGGACGCCGCTCGCCACCGGGTTGTACACGATCGACCTGTTCGCGAACAACGGTGTCGGCACGGCGACCCAAGAGTTCACGTTGAAGGTGGTGCCCGCCACGCCGATCTTCACCTCGGCCAACCATGCCACCTTCACGGTCGGCGTGACAGGCAGCTTCACGGTCACCGCCACCGGGTATCCCCATCCGAGGTTCACCTCCAGCACGCTGCCGAGCGGGCTCACCCTCGTGAGTCACACCAACAACACGGCGACGCTGTCGGGTAACCCGGCCAATGGGACCGGTGGGCTGCACGCGATCGTGCTGACTGCCAGGAGCACGTCGGGCACGGCGACCCAGCACTTCAACCTGTTCGTAGACCAGGCACCGGTGTTCATCAGCGGCAACACGATCTCGGGCCCGGTGGGAAATACGTTCAGCTTCACGATCAAGACGACGGGGTATCCGCCGCCCACGGTCACGTCCACCACGCTTCCCGCTGGGATGACGCTGACCGACCACACCAACGGGACGGCAACCCTCGACGGCACCTTCCTTGGTGGGACGAAGGTCATCACCCTCACTGCGGCGAACGGCACCGCACCGAACGCCACCCAGGTGTTCCACATCAGCGGCACCTGAGCCGACAACGAGCAGGCGTCACCTGCTGAAACGACTCGAGCCCCTGGCCCAGGCCTGGGGCTCGAGTCGTTCAGCACCCAGTGCGGTTGGCGGATCGGGTGGGTCAGGACCCGATCCGGGGGACCGGCCCGGACAGGTCGAGCGACCGGATGAAGAGCTCCCTGCTGTGGGGGGTAGCCCACCTCGCCGCGAATCCAGGCGTGGAACCCGATCCAGAGGCGGCCCTGCGGGTCGGCGAAGACGGACTCCCCGCCCGGACCGCTGAAGTCGGGTCCTGACTCGAGGAGCGGAGTAGGAGACTGCTCGGTGCAGGGCCCGATCGGCCCGGCGCAGCGCGCGTACCCGATGGCGTACGTGTCCGTCTTCCAGGAACCTCCCGAGTAGAAGAGGATGTACTGGCCGTTGTCGAGCACCATGTCCGGGCCCTCGACGACGCCGTGGTGCCAGGCCTCGTCGGGTTCGAGCAGCGCCGTCGGCGTCGTGCCCGGCGCGAGCGCCGTGCCGAATTGGGTGAGCTGCTGTCCCCAGAGGGTGGCCGGTTGGCCGGCCGTACCCTGCGATTTCCACACCAGGTACGGGATGCCGTTCTGATCGACGACCGTGCTCGGGTCCATCGATCCGCCGAGGGCGAGCTGGCAGACGAGCGGAGCCGTCGAGGTGTCGACATAGGGCCCTTGCGGCCGGGTGGCCAGGGCTTCGGAAATGCACTGCTCGCCGGTCGTGCCGAAGTCTGCCGAGTAGTACATGACGTAGCCGCCCCAGACGCGCAGCACACCCGGGGCCCAGGTGGCCCCCGGGGCGGCCCAGGCGGGCAGGTGGGGGAGGGCGTCACCGACCGTCGCCCAGCGCTGGTGGTCGCTGGACTCGATGATCTGAATGTTGCCCGCGGCCGAGTTCGTCGCAAACGCGTAGTAGGTGTCACCCACCAGGATGACGTCGGGATCGGGGAAGTCGAACGGGTACGACGCGCCGGAGCTCCCCCCTGCGAGGAGCTGGCAGAACGGGCCGGCAGCGTTGATCGCATGCACGGCGGCGGCAAGGTCCTTGTTCCCGATGGCGGTCGTCGCCGTGGAGACGCCGCCGAGGCACGAATCCAGGGTTGCGATGTCGAGGGTCTGGAGCCCGTTGGCCTGCGACGCCGCGGCCAGCTGCTGCTGTGCGCTGAGGTTTGCCGCCGCCGTGTGGTCGATCGCCTGTACCCGAGCGACCTGCACCGCCGATTCGGCGTTCACCGACTGCAGGGTGCGGGAGAGGGTGGAGTCGGCACTGTGCCACCGGGCGGTGGTGGTCGCGAGAGGCAGACGGGCCGGGCCCAGCTCGTGATCGAGCACGAGGTCGGTGGTCAGTATGGCCATGAGCAGGAGGAGCGCGGCCAGCACCGCACTCCGGTACGGGCGGCGGCGCCGGGGAGCCGTGACCCGATCCGGTCCCGCGGGGGCGTCGCCGTCCGCGGCGTCCTCGGGGCGCCCTACTTCGTCGAGGGAGGTCGTGGTCACGTCGACGGCTCGGCGCCCGTGCACTCGGGGCCGACCTGGCTGGGCGTGTTGCCGGCACCCGCCGCGTTCGCCGAGGGAGATCTGATTGAGCGCCTGCTCGACACCGGACAGGCAGGCGTCGAGATCCGAGATCCGGACGCCCTGGGACACCACGTTGGCGTGGGACAGGGCCAACTGGTCGTCGAGACCGGAGAGCTGATTCGTGTCGATCCCGAGGGCGAACGCGTCAGCGGTCGCTGCGTCGGACAGGGCGCGGAGGCGGAGCGCCGCAGCCTTCTGGTAGTCCTGGCTGTGCAGGAGCCCGGCACGGGCCGCGTCGAGCCGGCCGTTGGCACCGTCGAGGGAGGCGTGGGTGACCAGGCCCACCGCGATGCCGACCACGAGCGCGATCAGCAGGATGACGAGGGCCACCGCGCGGACGACCGGAACCGCACGGGAGCGGAGTCCGGCCGGCGATGGCTGTGCGTCGGAGTAGTGCGGTGCGGTCTCGGTGTCCATTGGTCCCTGCCTGTGCGCCCGGGGGCCGGGCACCGCACCGCCACCACCCGGCAGCAGTGCCGCTGTCTGCGGCAAGTCTCACATCATTGGGCGGCGGTTCGCGCGCGTCCGCCCTGGGTGCGGGCGAGTGCGGGGACGAGCGGCCCGAACGAATCCGTGCGAAGGCAGCCGAGCCAGACGCCCGTCCCGTAGGCAGCGTCGTCGGCCAGCGAGGCGGCAACCCAACGGGGGATGTCGAGGTCGGGCCGTTTGCGGACCCAGTCAACGACGGCCGGCACGAGGGCGAGCGCCGCGGCGCATCGCACCCCTGACCGTCGGGTGGCGAGCGCGACCAGTGCCGGCGCGGCGAGCATGGTCGAGGCGCGACCGAGGCCGATCACCGTCCAGCCGGTGCCTTCCGCACTCCACCGGAGGGCATGCCGAGGCGGGGATCCCGAGGGGTCGGACCTTGCGGGCCAACGAGAGCGCCGAGCCGGCGACGATGAGCGCGGCGAGCCGCGGCCGGCCCGGCCAGAAGGGAGACCGCCGCCGCAGTCGGCCAGGCCCGGAGCTCTACCGGCGCCAGCCGTCCGGGATGCCGTCTGGGCCAGGGGCGCGGCCGAGGTGCCGTAGCGGACGCGCCTGGCGAGCACCCCGCTCCATGAGGCCGGTTCGCGGTGTGCGACGGTCACCGAGGGCGCGTAGCGGACGTGCCATCCCGCATCGAGCAGGCGCCACACCAGGTCGACGTCCTCACCGACCCGCAGGCCCTCGTCGAACCCGTCGGCGAGCGCGCATCGCCGTACGACCAACGCCGCCGTCGGCACGTACCGCACCGCCCGCGTCTGGGCCGACCTCGCCCTCGACGGCCCCGAGATCGAGGGCCGAGTGCCGGTCCGTGAAGCGGGCCAGGGCGCTCGGCCGTCCGGTTCCCTCCGGTCGGTTCGGGCCGGACCCGGGGCGCCACCGCGGCGAGGACCGGGTCGGCGAACTGCCAGAGCAGTCCCTCGAGCCACCCCGGGCAGACCGTGCAGTCGCTGTCCACGAATGCGACCAGGTCGGTGTCGATCCGGCTGAGTGCGGTGTTGCGGGCAGCGCCGGGTCCCCGTTGACCTCGCGCCGGAGCAGCCGTGCCCCGTGGTCCCGGCAGACCGCAGCCACCCGGTCCGGGTGGCGGGACGCGTCGTCGACGACCACCACCGGGACGCCTGTCCCGAGCGAGGCGAGGCAGCGGTCGAGGAGCGTCGGGCCGGTCGCGTGCGGGCACCACCACGGTGACCGAGAGCTCCTCCGCTCCGGAACGGACCGAGCGTGGCCGGGGATGGGCCATGCCCGCGTCGACCAACCTCCGCCCGAGGTCCGGGCTTCGTCCGACTTTTCCCCCTTCTCCTTCTCCTTCTCCTTCCGGACCGGCCCGTTCTCTTCCCGGGGCGCCCGTTCTCCTCGCTGAGCAGCCCGGCCAGCGCCGTTACTCCTGCCGGCGTGAGGGTGATGACCCGACCCGGCGTGCCTCCGACGAGCACGGTGCCCTCCCGGAACGACCGGACCGAGGGGTCGAGCACGAGCCTGAACCCTTCCGGCAGGGACGTCACAGCGAGAGGCCGCCGTCCACCGGGATCACCGCCCCGGTGAGGGCGTCGCTGGCAGCACTGGCCAGCCAGACCAACGCAGCGGCCACCTCCCCCGGGGCGAGCAGTCGCCCGACGGCCTGCTGCTCGGCGAATGGGGCGGTGTCGGTCAATCCGTAGATGCGTGCGCTCTCGTCGAGCATGGAGGTCGCGGTCGAGCCCGGGCTCACCGCGTTGGCGGTGATCCCTGTCCCGGCCAGCTCCGCGGCCAGGCCGCGCACGAGTCCGGCAACGCCCGCCTTGGCTGCTCCGTAGGCGGTCAGCCGGGGGAGGCCGCGGGTGGCTGCGGCGGAGGCGACGGCGAGGAACCGTCCCTGGCGCGGGGCCGGTCGACGGAGCAGAGCGGGGATCCCCACCCGCGCCGCGGTGATCGGACCGCCGAGGTCGACGCCGAGCACCGCGCCGAGCTGGTCGGCTGGCATCTCCCACAGGGGCACGCCGCCGGCGATGACCCCGGCCACGGCGATCATGGCGTCGAGACCACCGAAGCGATCCTCGGCCAGCGCGACAGCAGCGCCCAGTCCCTCGGGGTCGGTGGTGTCGGCCACGTGGGCCACGACGCCCCCGTCCGAGTCGCCGGATGGACGCATCGCCACGGAGGCCGCCACCACGTCGTCGAGCTCTCCTGCTGTTCCCATTGCGTACGGAAGGCGGGGGTCGTCGCTGGCCCGGTCGACTGCAACGATCGACCATCCCGACCGGGCCAATGCCCGTACGGTTGCGGCGCCGATGCCGCGTGCTGCTCCGGTGACGACGGCGACGCGGGTCATGGGGAGTTGTTCCCTTCGGTCGTGGCGAGCAGGTGCTCGACAGTCTGCTGCTCGGCCTGCTCGGCCTGCTCGGCCTGCTCGGCCTGCTCGGCGTCGGCCGTCGCCGGCTCCCTGCGGAGCGCGGCGACGAAGGCGACCAGCTCGGCTGCCGCATCCTCGAGCAGCCGGGTCCCCTCGATCGAGTCGGCGCCGCCGGGATCTCCCAGGACCCCGTTCGGGCTGACCGCCCGCACCCCTCGGGCCTGCAGGAGGGGGAGGAGCTCGTCGAGCTCCCCGTGTGCTCCGGGCTCCCACGGTGCGGGACGGACCCGTTCGGGGGCGATGGCGAGCATCAACGAGGTCTCGGTGCGCCCGGCGTGCAGGTCACCGCTCCAGCGAGGTGACCAAGCAGCGACCCGGTGGCCCTCTTCGCCGAGTCGGGCGATCGCTCGCGAGAGCGGACCGGCATTACCCCCGTGGGTGCAGACGAGGACGGTGTCGGCGAACGAGCGGGCGGCCGAGCGACCGAGCTCGACCAGCACCGCCTCTGTCGCCTGCTGCCCGATCGAGATCGTGCCCGGAAAGCCCTCGTGCTCGCCGCTCGACCCGTAGGCCAACGCGGGGGAGACCACGAGATCGGGGTCGCGTCCGGATGCGGCCTCGGCCACGGCCGCCGCGATGTCGGTGTCGGTGGTGAGGGGGAGGTGCGGGCCGTGTTGCTCGGTCGCCCCGACGGGGACGAGCAGCACCCGACGGTCCGATCGGGGCGGGCAGGCGTCCGGCCACGTGGTGTCGGCGAGGCGGGTCACCGTCCGGCTCCCTCGGGAGTACCGTCCGGTGCAGCAAGGTACCCATGGCGTTCGAGGAAGGCCAGGAGGACGTCGACCGCCTCTGTCGCGTCCGCCGGCTCCACCACGGTGGGGGGGTCGTGGGCCGCGAGAGCCCCGGTCAGCGCGAGCATCCGGATCCGGGGGTCGTCGTCGTCGGGACCCGGGACGATCCGGGTCCGGGGGCGGAACGGCGCGGTCACCCCGATCTGTACGCCATCGGCGACGGGTGCCGACACTGCCGGGTCGGCCCCGGCGGCCACCGGAAGGGGGGGGTCGACAGGCACTGGCGCACGCTCTGCCGAGAGCGCGCCGGACAGCGACGCCCTGCGCAGCCGGACGCCGGCGCCCTCCACCGAGCAGATCGCGGGCAGCGGGACGCGGAGCCGCTCGCGCCAGCCGGCGTCGAGGCGACGTTCGGCCAGGAGCACCCGCTCCCCGGCATGGCTGCGCGCCTCGAGCGCGACCAGACCCAGCGCCTGGGCGGCACACAGTTCGTGGGCGAGGTACGCGGGCAGGGCACCGGTGCCCCGGTCGACCGAGCGGTCCCCGCAGACCACCAGGTCCACAGGTCCGTGGGGGGCGAGCGCAGCGGCCAGGGCGCGGGCCAGCCCCCGCTCGTCGCCGGCCAGCTCGCGGGTGTACGCAAGACCGTCCTCCTCGTCTGCGAGCGGGATCCGGACCACCTCGACGCCGAGCGCGAGCACCTCGCGGAGCACCGGCTCGATCGACGCCGGCCCCGCGGCGAGGACGATCACGCGGCCCGACCAGACCTCGGCGATCCGCAGCGCGTGCTCGAGGGCGGCCCCGTCGGCCGCGGTGAGCCCCACCCCGAGCGGGTCGCGGCTGACCGCGCCGGTCAGCGGATCGATCCCCGTACGGAGGTCGGTGATCCGGAGGCAGGCGACCACCAGGGGGCGTTCGGTGACGGTCATCCGTGGTGGAAGACGACGCCGTAGCCGCCGTCCGGATAGGTCCAGGTGATGGCGCCCTCATGGTTGCAGACCATGTAGCAGGTCCCGCACTCGAAGCACTCCTCGTAATTGAAGAGAATGCCGCCGTCCGAGGTCGGTGCGAAGAGGTTGGCCGGGCAGGCGGTGACACAGGACTGGGTCGTACACGACCTGCACACGTCGGAGTCGACGGTGATGTGGGCGCGGGCTCCGACCCGGAAGTCCACGGTGGCCATCCGTTCCTCGAAGGAGATCCCGCGCCAGCGGGGCGGGCCGCTCATCCGAAGATCCTGAGGCCACGGAGCGTGTCGGTGGCCAGTTGACGGAGGCTCACGCCGTGCCGGGCCGCCGCGTCCCGGGTCACCCGGAGGCCGCCGCGCTTCGGGGCGGGGTTGGTGACGGTGAACAGCCCGTCGGCGAGATCGCAGAGGAGTCCCGGGTAGTGCCGCTGGACCCGCTCGGACAGCACCAGCGAGGGTGCCTTGCGCAGCCGCTTGTGGTCGGCCAGGACGAACTGTCCCTCGAGGTCGGCGCGGTACGAGGCGAGGCCCCGGGCCGAGCAGTCACCCGCGGCGAGGGCCCGGTCGGCCGCCCGACCGGCGGCGTATCCCGACCCGATGGCGAAGTTGACTCCCTCGAGCCAGAGGCCGGCCGCGAGGGTCATGGCCCCGGCGTCCCCCGCCACGAGCAGGCCGTCGGCAGCCAGGTCGGGCATGGTGTCGTACCCGCCCTCCGGGATGAGGTGGGCCGAGTACTCACGCAGGGTGGCGCCCCGGAGCAACGGGGCGATGGCGGGATGCGCCTTCAAGTCCGCGATGAGCTCCTCGGGCCGAACCCTGGCCGCAGCCAGCTCGGGGACCGAGAGCACCACGCCGACGCTCACCGTCTGCGCGTTGGTGTAGAGGAAACCGCCGCCGGAGACCGGTCCGGTACACCCGAGGATCTCGATGTCGACGCCCTCGTGCTCTCCGACACCGAACCGCTCGTTGATGGCCCGAGGGGGCATGTCGAGGACCTCTTTGACCCCGAGGGTGTGGTGAGGGGCGTCGGCCCGGGGAAGCAGTCCGGCTTCCTTGGCCAGGAAGGAGTTGACCCCGTCGCAGGCGATCACCACCGGAGCCCGCAGCTCGCCCGTGTCGCGGTCGGTGCGGACGCCGACGACCCGCCCGGCGGGGTCGCGCAGGAGGCCGGTGGCGACGGTGGAGGTCACCAGGCGTGCACCCGCGGCGGTCGCCTTGCCGGCCAGCCAGGCATCGAAGTGGGAGCGCACGGTCGTGAATCCGTTGTAGGGGGCGGCGCCCCAGTCGTGGGAGCGGTAGTCGACCGAGAGCGACTGGGTCGCGGTCATCATCATCGTCGAGCGACGCACGACCCAGCGTTCGACCGGTACCTCCTCCCACCAATGGGGGACGATCTCGTCGAGCACGCGGCCGTAGACGACTCCGCCGTAGACGTTCTTCGAGCCGGGGAACGGCCCGCGCTCGAGCAGGACGACCGAGCGTCCTGCCCGGGCGAGCGCCAGAGCCGCCGCGGCGCCGGCCGGTCCGGCGCCGACCACCACGACGTCGACGTCGGTGCCGTCAGCCACGGACATGGCCACTCCCGGTCGAGAGCGCATCCGGGGGCGTGATCCCGAGCCGGCGGGCGAGCTCGATCAGCAACGCCTGCGCGTCGGTCACCAGGCCCAGGTCGGCCATGGCCGTCATCGGCGAGGACGCGTCGGTGTTCACGCTCACGACGTGACGGGGGGCACCGAGGCCGCCGACGTGTTGGGCCGCGCCCGACACGCCGAGTGCGAGGTAGAGGTCCGGGTCGATCGCAACGCCGGTGGTGCCGATCTGGCGTTCGTACCCGGTCCACCCGGCGTCGGTGGCCACCCGGGTCGCGCCGGCCGAGCCGCCGAGACCGGCGGCAACCGTGCCCAGCAGGTCGAAGAGGGCCGCCGCCCGGCGGTCGTCGTCGCCCCGGACCAGACCAGCGCCACCGGCGAGCACCCGGGTGGCGTCGGCAAGGTCCATCGTGCGCAGGTCGGGCTCGAGGAGCTCCTCGAACTCGGGCTCCGCCGCACCGTCGGTCGTCGGCTGGTCACCGCCGGCACCGTCCAGGGTCACCGCGCGGAGATCGCGGGGTTCCGCCGTCGCGGTGAGCCGTTCGGGAGACTCCGGGTCGCGGGCGCGGCTGCCACCGACGAGTGTGACCACGGCCGGTCCACGGACCTCGACGGGTACCAGCACCCGGTCGTCGAGCCTGGCCACGAGGGCCCGCACCGTTGTCGCGCAGCCGTCCCCCTCGCGGTCCGGAAGGCCGGATCCCCCGTCTGCGACACAGGTTGCGCTGAGCGCCCGCGTCACGAGCGGCCGGTCGCACCGTGCGGCGAGGCGCGGCGCGAGGTCCCGGCCGTCGGGTGACGATGGAAGGAGGACGAGTGGCACGGACCCGACCTCGGGAGCCAGGGCCTGGGCGAGCTCGCCCGGTCGGAACGCCGTACCGGTGTCACACCACCGCACCGTCGCGGCGTCGACCAGCGACGCGGCGGCGGTCTCCGCCCCCGATCCGACCACCAGCACGTGCCCGCCGGCCTCGGACACCGTCTCGTCGGTCCCACCCGGGAGGCGGCCAGCGCGGACCACGATCACGGCCAGGGTGCGGGTCGTCCAGCCGGTCCGGGTCACAGTCCGACCGCCACCCGGTGACCTTCGACGACCGCCGCGTGCGCCCTGCGTGGGGCCAGGCAGTCGCCGATGCGGTGGACCTCGAAGGGTGCGCCGTCCAGCTCGTGGAAGAGGTGATCGTCCGGCTGCTGGTGCACGGAGCAGACGACCCAGTCGCAGTGGCGGACCTCGTCGGTGCCGGTCGGGTGGTGCTGGAGCGTGAGCACCAGCGGTCCGCCGTCGCCGTCACCGGCCCGGGCGACGCCCATCGGGACCAGGTCGACGCTCTGGCCGATGCCCTTGGCGTGCGCCCTCGCGTTCCACATCTCCATGTCGAGGGTGATCCCCAGATCCTGGCCGACGACCATCGCGTTGGTCACGATCTCGACCAGGCAGCCGCGGTCGGCCAGCAGCTCGGCCGTCGAGGTCGCCTGGTGGAACCCGAGCTCGTCGACGAGGACCACCCGGCCTTCCGGATGGACCCGGTCCTCGAGGACGTCGCGGACATCGACCACCCGGGACTCGTCCCCGGCCCACCACGGACGCAGCGGGTCGCTGCGCCGGTGGCCACGATGACCGCGTCCGGCGTCTCGGCGCGCACCGAGGCAGCGGTGGCCTCCATGCCGGTCCGGAGCTCGACGCCCTCGCGCCGGGCCGCCACGATCAGGTTGCGTGCGATGTCGAAGAACTCGGCGCGGCTCGGCACCGTTGCGGCCACGTTGGCCTGGCCCCCGAGGCGGCCGTGGCGCTCGAAGAGGACGACCCGGTGGCCGCGCTCGGCCGCGGTGACCGCGGCTTGGAGCCCTCCGGGTCCCCCGCCGACCACCACCACCCGGCGCCGACGCCGGGGGAGCGGGATGATGGCCGCCTCCCGTCCGGTCACGGGGTTCTCGATGCAGCCGAGCCACCGGTTGAGGCCCATCCGGCCGACGCACTCCTGATTGCAGGAGAGACAGGTGCGGATGTCGGTGGCGTGGCCCGACCGTGCCTTGGCTGCGAAGTCAGGGTCGGCGATCTGGCCCCGGACCACCCCGACAAGGTCACAGACCCCGTCGACGAGGGCCCGGTCGGCCTGCAACGGGTCCTTGAACCTGCCGACCCCGACCACCGGGAGTCCCACCGCCTGCCGGATGGCGCTCGGGACGAAGAGGGCGTAACCGGGCGGGACCTGCATGCTCGCCTCGATCATGTAGAGGGTGGCGGTGGCCACGCCGATCGACGTGTTGATGTAGTCGACCTGGCCGGTCGCCTCGACCATCCGGGCGATTGCCACGGCGTCCTCGATCCCGGTGCCGCCCTCGATGAGCTCGTCCCCACAGAGACGGACGCCGAGGGCGTATCCGGAACCGATCGTCGAACGGACCGCCCCGACGATCTCGAGCAGCAGCCGTGCCCGGTTGGCGAGGGACCCGCCGTACTCGTCCTGGCGGGTGTTGGTGGCCGGCGACAGGAATCCCCGCACGATGGACGAGTGCGAGCACTGCAGCTCGATCCCGTCGAAGCCTCCCGCCGTGCAGTGGGCGGCGACGAGTGCGTAGCCGTCGACGATCTCCCGGATCTCGTGGGGCTCGACGGCCTTGGGCACTTCGCGGAACAGCGGGTCGGGGACCGGGCTCGGCGCCCACACCGGCAGGCGGGTGTACATGCTCGAGGCCTGGCCCCCGTTGTGGTTGATCTGGGCGAAGATCGGGACGTCGTGGGCGTGGACCGCGTCGGTCATCCGCCGGTAGCCGTCGATGACCTCGGGTCGGTATCCGTGGATGAGCTTCTCGTAGGGCCAGTCGGTCGGATGGGTGGAGTGCTCCTCGGTGATGACCAGCCCGGTACCGCCCGCGGCCCGTGCCGCGTAGTAGGCGACGTGCTGCTCGGTGGGCAGGCCCTCTGCGGCGTAGTTGGTGAGGTGGGCCGAGAAGACGATCCGGTTGGCCACGGTGACCGGCCCGAGCCGGAGCGGCGTGAAGAGGTGGCGGTACCGGCCGGAGGAGCTCACCGTCGCCCCTCCTCAGCGTGCCGTCGCACCGGCGTCGACGGTCATCGTGTGCCCGGTCACGTACCGGGACTCGTCAGAGGACAGGAAGAGCACCGCATTGGTGACGTCCGCGGACCCGCACCACGCTCACCGGCAGGGAGTTGAGGAAGAGCGGGCCCACGTCGGGGCTCGCGTCGATGCGTTCGGTGAGGCCCTCCATCGCCGCCAGCATCGGGGTGTCCACTCCGGTCGGATGGACCGTGTTGACCCGGATGCCTTTGGACGCCAGCTCGTTGGAGAGGCTGCGCATGATCCCGACCAACCCGTGCTTCGATGCGACGTAGGGGGTGAAGAACGGCTGACCCTTGAGCCCGGCGACGGAGCTCACCAGGATGATCGACCCGCCGCCGCTGCCGAGCAGATGTGGGATCGAGGCCACGCAGGTGTTCCAGGCCCCGGTCAGGTTGACGCCGAGGATCGTCTCCCACAGTTGGGGCGTGACCTCGTCCCAGCGCTGGACGGAGCACACCCCGGCGTTGGCCACGACGATGTCGAGGCGGCCCAACTGCGCGGTGCCTGTGGTCACCGCATCGGCGAGGGCTCCGGCATCGCGCACGTCGACCGAGGCGGTCACGATCCGGCCGCCGGCCGTCTCCACCTGGCGCGCCGTCTCGGCGAGATCGCTTGCGGTCGCCAGTGGATAGGCGAGCTCGGCGATGGGGGCGCAGACATCGAGGGCGATGATGTCGGCTCCCTCGGTCGCGAGACCGACGGCGTGGCTGCGCCCCTGGCCACGGGCCGCCCCGGTGACCAGCGCTACCTTGCCGGTTACCCGCCCGGGTGGGCGCCGTGGACCCGGTTCCGAATCCGGTGCCGTGCTTGGTGCTGTGCTCATGGTGCCGTGCTCATGGTGCCGTGCTCATGGTGCCGTGCTCACGACGCCACTCCACCGGCCACGGGCGTCCGCGCCGCCCCGGACACGCCGCACACCTCGAGCGCCCGTCGCCGTCCCTCGAGGACCGCCTCGAGCATCCCGCGGGGGCCACGCAGTCGCCGGCACGGGAGGTGCCCGGTCGCTCGAGGTAGAGGGACTCCTCCGGCAGACGGTGTGCGCAGTCGATGACCACCCCGCAGGCGACGTTGCGGACCGCACCGGTCCAGACGTCCTCGAGGCACACCGACCCGTCGTGGACGCCGCGGAGCCGCGCCCGGAGCTCGCGGTGGACCCCCGCACGCTGGAGCCGGGTGTTGGCGTCGGCCAGGTCACCGGAGCGCGCGAGGAGGGTCCCTGCGATCTGGTCGGGGGTGACCAGGGACACGGTCCGTCCCGCCTCGGCAAGCCATTCCGCCACGCCGACGGCGACCGGCCCCCCCACCGGATCGTGGACGACGACCGGACCGTCGGGCAGGTCCGCCGGGGAGCCGGCGAGAGCGGTGGCCGCGTCGACCACGGGTCGCGAGCCGTCGGAGGGGAACGGGGGCGGTGCCGGCCGTCCCCCGGTGGCCAGGACAACCGCCGACCCCCGGGCATGAGCCTCGTCGAGATCGGCGACGGCGGCCTGCCGTCCGGTCTCGACGATCACGCCCTGACGGCGGCACTCGGACTCGAGCCATCCGGCCAGGTCGGCGAGGCGTCGACGGCCCGGGCCGACCGCTGCGGCACGCAGGGCGCCTCCGACGCGGTCAGCCCGCTCGAACACCCGCACCCGCCAGCCGCGCGCCGAGAGCACCCGCGCACACTCGAGCCCGGCCACCCCGGCCCCCACCACCAGCGCTTCGTCGGGGTCGGCCGGCGCGGCTGCGGTCAGGGGGTCGGGATCCACAGTCTCGTGGCCGCTGCGGGGCTCTCCGACGCAGCTGACCAGCGGGTTCCGGTTGTCCCGGACCTGGCACGCCTGGTTGCAGAGAATGCACGGCCGTGCCCGTTCGGCGGTGCCCGCCCGGACCAGCTCCACCAGGCGCGGCTCGGCGATCTGGGCCCGGGTCATCTCGACCAGGTCGGCGATCCCCGAGGTGAGGGCCGCCTCGGCCACGTCGGGGTCGACCACGCTTCCCTGGAGGACGACCGGTACTCGGCCGGCGGCCGCAGCCCGCATGGCCCGGCAGAGCTCGAGGTTGGTCGCCGCCGGCGTGTGGGCGTCGGGCCGATAGGCGGACGTCGAATACGGGCCGCCCCGCACCACGACGAGCAGGTCGACCCGGTCGGCCAGGGCGTCCACCTGCCCGGCCGCGAGCTCGGGTGTGACCCCTGCCCATGGGGCGAGCTCGTCGCAGGACAGCCGGAGGCCGACCAGGTGTCCGGGGCCGACAGCGGCCCGCACCGCGTCGAGGACCTCCCGGGTCAAGCGCAGCCGGTCCTCCCCGTAGCCGTCCCCACGCCGGTTGGTCAGTCCCGAGTGGAACTGGCGCAGGAGCGAGTACTGGCCGGCGTCCACTTCCACCCCGTGGAGGCCAGAGGCCACCGCCAGCCGGGCCGAGGAGGCGAACCCGTCCACCAGTGCGTCGATCTCGGCAGATCCCATCTCGAGGGGCATCTCGCGGCTGATCGCGTCGGCGACCCGGGACGGGGCCCAGAGCACCGACTGGGAGTAGTCGCTCGAACCCTGCCCGCCGGCGTGCCCGAGTCCGGCGAGCAGCACCGTCCCGTGCGGTCGGAGCGCGTCGGCCACCGCCCCCCAACCCGGGCCACACGCCGTGGCCAACGGGGCCCGCTCGTAGGGCCAGTCGGAGGGGTGGACCGAGGCCGTCTCGGTGACCACCACCCCCGCACCTCCGGCGGCACGCAGCGCGTAGTAGGCCACGTGGCGGTGGCCGATCGAGCGGCCGGTCGCCAGGTTCGTCTCGTGTGGGCCGAACACCACCCGCGACGAGACCTGCACGCCGGCCACCACGACGGGGTCGGTCAGCGCGCCCACCGTCAGCGGCCCAGGTGTCGCGACGCGTCTCCTGCGAGCGGATCCGCGTCGCAGGCGCGGTCCGGGCGCCCGGTCGGGATCGTCCGCCGCGTGTTGCGGGACGGGGTCAGCGCGACGGCCACGCGCCGGCGGACGGCGCGAGTGGTCCGGCGAGGACCGGGGTGCCGTGCGGGGGCTCAACCCGGCGAGGGCGCGCTCACCGTGGCCGAGGACGCACTCGGGGTCGGGGCCGTCGAGCGGCAGGCCGGTGAAGAACTTGGCGGCCATGCACCCTCCGCGGCAGGCGTCGAACTGGCCGCACGAGGTACAGGCCCCCGAGCTCTCGGGACCGCGTAGTTCCGTGAAGAGCTCCGACTCGCGCCACACCGCCGCGAACCCGCCGGGCGAGCGCACGTTGCCGGCCAGGAACTCCTCATGGATCGCGAACGGACAGGCGTAGACGTCGCCGACCGGGTCGATGAGGCAGACCACCCGGCCCGCGCCGCAGAGGTTGAGCCCCGGGAGCGAACCCCCGTACGCGCCCAGGTGGAAGAAGGAGTCACCGGTCAACACCTCCTCGCCGTGGAGGACCAACCAGTCGTAGAGGCTGCGCTGCTGTGCGGCTGTCGGGTGGAGGTCGTCCCAGACGTCGGCGCCCCGGCCGGACGGCCGCAAACGGGTCAGCCGGAGCTGGGCCCCGTAGCGATCGGCGAGAGCGCGGAAGTCGTCGAGCTGGGGAACGTTGTGCCGGGTGACCACCACCGAGAGCTTGAATCCGGAGAACCCGGCGGCGGCGAGGTGCTCCATCGCGGTGACCGCGGTGGCGAAGGACCCTTCCCCCCGGACCGCGTCGTTGACCTCGGCCGTCGCCCCGTCGAGGGAGATCTGCACGTCGACGTAGTCGCTCGCCGCGAGTCGCGCCGCTATGTCGGCGGATATGCGGGACCCGTTGGTGGAGAACTTGACCCCGACGTGGTGTGCGGTCGCGTACTCGACGAGCTCCCAGAAGTCGGCGCGCACGGTGGGCTCACCTCCGCCGATGTTGACGTAGAAGATCTGCATCCGTTCGTACTCGTCGATGAGTGCACGGCACTCCTGGGTGGTCAGCTCCCGCGGATCGCGTCGTCCCGAGCTCGACAGGCAGTGCAGGCAGGCCAGGTTGCATGCGTAGGTCAGTTCCCAGGTCAGGCAGATCGGGGCGTCCAGACCGCGCTCGAGATGGTCGACCAGGCGGGTCCGTGGCGCCGCAGTCTCCGGTCCGGGTTGCGGGGCAGGGCCGGCGAGCAGGGTCACCGGGCCGCCCGCTCCCAGATCATCCCGGATTCCGCGAGGGTGGCCAGGGCCTCCTCGTAGGCGACGAGCTCACCGGGACCGACGCCGGCGGCCCGACAGGCCTCGCGGCCCGACGGCTGGCCGGCAAGGGACTGGAGCACCTCGAGCAGGGTCCGGCTCTTGAGGAGCGAGAGCCTGCGGGTTCCGTAGTGGTAGGCGAGCGCGCCGAACGACTCGGGGCGCAGCGCGACCTGCGGATGCAGTGACCACGCCTTCGAGGCGTCGAACGGCGCGGCGCCGCTCGGTGGCGGTACGGGGGGCACGGGGTGCGAGGTCGGTCCGACAGGGGGTGAGCCGGGCCTAGTAGACCCCGCACATCCCGTCGATCGAGACATCCTCTACCAGCAGGTCGTCTTCGACCAGCGGCCCCGCCGCGACGGCCGGGCCGGCTGCCTCTGGCATGCCGTCGTCGTCCTCGTGGCCGTGGGCCTGCTCGTCGGTCGTGCTGACGGTCATGGGTCCTCCGCTCGTCGGCCGGCCGTGGCCGGGCGTTCAACGGTTCCAATTTAGTGCACTCGATGCCAAAATGAAAGTCTGATGACCGCAGCGGCTCACGAGCAGACAGAGGCCCCGCACCAGCCCGCCCGCGGGCGCAGGCCCAGCACCTCGCGGGAGGAGATGGCCCGCGCTGCGCTCGAGCTCTTCGCCCGCCAGGGCTTCGACGAGACGAGGGTCGACGAGATCGCGGCCGCGGTCGGGGTCAGCCGGCGCACCTTCTTCCGCTACTACGAGTCGAAGCGCGACGTGGTCTGGGGGGAGTTCGACGCCGAGCTCGGCCGCCTGCGCGATCGCCTCGCCGATGCCGCCGACGACCAGCCGATGATGGACGTGCTGCGTCAGGCGGTCATGGCGACCAACCGGTTCGGAGCCGGCGAGCTGGACGAACTGCGGATCAGGATGGCCCTCATCGGCAGTGTCCCGACGCTGGTCGCGCACTCGGCGATCCGCTACGAGGCGTGGTGCGCGGTGGTTGCGGCCTTCGCGGCCGGGCGCCTCGGCGGCGCCCCGAGCGACCTCGGCCCGCAGACCGTGGCCCGCGCCGCCCTCGGGGCCGCGATGGCCGCGTTCGCCTGCTGGGCCCGCCGGGAGACCGACGACCTGGTGGGCGAGGTCGACCGCGCCTTCCGCCTCCTGGCGACGGGATTCGACGAGTCGCGCCTGCGGGCGTGAGCGGTCGCACACGCCGGGCAACGCGGTGCCTATGGTGGGCCGGTGCGCGTGATCATCGGTTCGGACCACGCCGGGGTGCACCTGAAGCAGGCGGTGGCCGATCATCTCCGATCGGCCGGTCACCAGGTCGAGGACCTCGGCACCTTCACCGAAGAACCCGTCGACTACCCACCGATCTGCGCGGCCGTCGCCCGGGGGGTCGTCCGTGGCGGGGCGGAGGTCGGGGTCGTCATCGGCGGCAGTGGCCAGGGCGAGGCGATTGCCGCCAACAAGGTGCGGAGAGTCCGGGCGGCCCTCTGCCACGACGAGTACACCGCCCGGCTGGCCCGGCAGCACAACGACGCCAACGTGCTCTCACTCGGTGCGCGCGTGCTCGCGACCGAGCTCGCCCTCGACATCCTCGACGTGTTCCTTGCCACTCCCTTCGAGGGAGGACGGCATGTGCCGAGGATCGAGGAGCTGTACGCCATCGAGGACGAGGAATGCGGCCCTCATGACCCGATTCCGCCGGTGCCGACCGGGCCGTGATCGCCCGGGACCGGGGAACGGACGCCACCACGGTCCGCTACCTGGCCGACGCGGTGGTGCCCTGTGACGGCACGGGCGCGGTCCACCGTCCCGGCGTCGTGGAGGTCTCGGGGGAGGTCGTGACCCGGGTCGGACCTCCGGGCGACGGCCGGGCGGAGCCGGCCGGTCCGGTGCGTGAGGTTCGGGTGCAGGGGGTCCTCCTCCCCGGGCTGGTCAACACCCACTGCCACTCGCCGATGACCCTGTTCCGCGGTACCGGCGAGAACCTCCCCCTTCAGCGATGGCTGGAGGAGGTGCTCTGGCCGCGGGAGGCCCATCTGACCGAGAGCGACGTCTACTGGGGGATGACGCTGGCCGCTGCCGAGCTCCTCCGTTTCGGGGTGACCACGACCTGCGAGGCGTACTTCATGGAGGACGCGCTGACCGATGCGGTCCTCGCGGCGGGCTCCCGAGCGGTGGTCACGCCGGGGGTGCTCCGCCTCCCCGGCCAGGACGGCGACCGCTGGTGGGAGCGGCGCATCGCCCAGATCGCTTCCTTCCACGGCCGTCGGGCCGGCGAGGACGGGAGGATCGACGTGGGGTTCGGCCCCCACGCCGCCTACACGGTGCCCCTTCCGGCGCTCGTCGAGTTGTCGGGCGTCGCCCGGGAGCTCGGTGCCCTCATCCACATCCACCTTGCCGAGACTGAGGACGAGGGGGCCGCCTTCGAGGCGGAGCACGGGGGGTCGGTCCCCGAGGTCCTGTCCGAGGCGGGCGTGTTCGAGGGGCGGGTCCTCGCCGCGCACAGCATCTGGCTCTCCGAGCAGGACCTCGCCATCTACGAGCGGCACGACGTCGCGGTCGCCCACTGCCCGCAGAGCAACGCCAAGCTGGCCTCAGGGGTCGCGCCCCTGGTCACGTTCCTGGCCCGGGGCATCCGGGTGGGTCTCGGGACCGACGGACCGGCGTCCAACAACGACCTCGACCTCTGGGAGGAGATGCGCCTGGCCGCGATGCTCGCCCGCATCCGCGAGCGGGATCCCGCGGCGCTGCCGGCCGCATCCGCTCTCGACCTGGTCACCCGCGGCGCAGGGCTCGCGCTCGGGCGACCCGACCTCGGGGTCCTCGCCCCGGGAGGGAAGGCCGACATGATCGCTGTCTCCCTCGACGACCCGGCGTTCGTCCCTCTCCTCGACGACGCGATGCTCATCGAGCACCTCGTCTGGTCGGCCTCGAGCCGACTCGTGACCGACGTCTGGGTGGCCGGTCAGCAGGTGGTCGCACAGGGGGAGTGCCGGACCGTCGACGTCGAGGAGGCCGCGGTCGAGGTCGAGCGCCGGGCACGTCGCCTGGCGGCTGTCGGGGGGTGAGCCGGGGCTTCCCGGCGGGCGCCGCGCTCAGCCCTGACGGTGCCGGGCCTCCGCATAGCGGGCCAGGTCGGTCGCGAACTTCTGCATCATGCGCGCGAGCAGGGCCCCGATCGCCGCCGCGCTGCCCGGCCACTTCTCGTCGTACGTCCCCGACCATCGGATGCGGGTGCCGTCGCCCTCGGGCTCGAGGGTGAGGTCGGCCCGGTAGTTGCGCACCGGAAAGCCGCTCACGATGGTGTACGCCAGGTGGTGGGGTGGATCCCAGGCCAGGACCTCCTCTCGCGAGCCGATGCCCATGCGAGTGAAGCGGCGCACGGCTCCCACCCCGTCGGGCCCGGGCACCCCTTCCCGCTCGAGGCCGGTGCGGGTCAGGAAGGACCACTCCTGCCAGCGCCGGGCCTCGCCGACCAGCGGCCAGATCTCCTCGACCGGAGCCGCGGCCCGGGCCTCCACCCGGTAGGACCGGCGCCCGGTCGGAGCGGTCCCCGCGGCGGCGTCCGCCCCGCTCATCCCTCGACGTGGACCTTGAGCGCGTCGAGGGACTGCTGGTACACCGTGTTCATGAGATCGGCCATGTCGTCCGGAGTGGCATCGACCACCCAGGTCACGTGGCAGCCGTCGTCGGTCGCCGTGACGGTGACGGTCGCCTCGTGGTGCTCCACCGGGACCCCGTCGACGATCGAGTAGGTGAAGGTCCGGGAGGCATCGTCCCTGGAGATCAGCTTCTCGGTGATGGTCATGCCCATCGTCTCGAGGATCCGGTTCTCGCCCTCGACGCGGCAGGACTCCATCCCCGGCATCCATCCGGCGATCCCGCCGAAATCACCGGCCACCGCCCAGACCTCGTCCGCCGAGCCGTTGATGTCGATCTCGGCCTTGCCCTGTCCCATGGTGCTCCTCGTCTCGTCTGGTCTCGTCTTGGCTCGTGCGGCCCGAGTGCGCCCGACCGGGCTGCGGCCCCGATGGTAGGCGCGCACGGGTGCCGTCACCACCGGTAGCGTCACCCGCATGCCCGCGCCGGAGACGGTCACCGAAATGACCCCGAGCATCGCCGACCTGCTCCTCGCCCGCGCCGACGACGACCACCCCGGGCTGGTGATGGGCGACCGCAGCTGGTCATGGCGCGAGGTGGTGGCTGCTGGGGCAGCTCGGGCCGCGCTCCTCCGGTCGCTCGGTGACCTCGACCCCCCGCACGTGGGCGTGCTCCTCGGCAACGAGCCGGAGTTCGTCTTCTGGCTGTCGGCAGCGGCCCTCTCCGGGGCGGTGGTGGTCGGGATCAATCCGACCCGACGCGGGGATGCCCTGGCCGGGGATGTCCGTCGGACCGACTGCCGTGTCCTCGTGACCGACGCGGAGGGGGCCGGGCTGCTCGAGGGGTTCGACACCGGGGTCGCCCCGGATCTGCTCCTGCGGGTCGACACCCCGGGGTACGCCGCGGTGTTGGCCGATCACGCAGGGGTGACCGCGGCAGAGGTGGTGGCCGACGCGGCACCCTCCGCGGAGGACCTGTTCCTGCTGCTCTTCACCTCCGGCACGACCGGCGTACCCAAAGCCGTCCGGTGCACCCAGGGACGGCTGGCATCGATCGCGCTGCGGTCGGGCCAGTTCTACGGATACGAGCGATCGGACGTGGCCTACTGCGCGATGCCGCTCTTCCACGGCAACGCCTTGATGGTGCTGTGGGGACCGAGCCTGGCGGTCGGGGCGACCATCGCGCTGGCCCTTCGGTTCAGTGCGTCGGGGTTCCTGCCCGACGTACGCCGCTACGGGGTGACCACCTTCACCTACGTGGGCAAGGCGCTGGCCTACGTGCTCGCCACCCCACCGGCGGACGGCGACGCGGACTCGACCCTCCGGCGCGGGTTCGGCACCGAGGCATCGGTGGCCGATCTCGCCGCCTTCGAGCGCCGGTTCGGGTGCGTGTTGACCGAAGGCTACGGGTCGAGCGAGGGCGGCGTCGCAATCACCCGCGCCCCGGGCAGCCCGCCGAGCTCTCTCGGGGTTCCGGACGCCGACACCGCGGTGGTCGATCCGACGACGCTCGCAGAGTGCCCTCCCGCCAGGTTCGACGCGTCCGGTGTCCTGCTCAACGGATCCGAGGCCATCGGAGAGATCGTCAACCGGTCGGGCCCGGGCGGGTTCGAGGGGTACTACGCCGATCCGGCTGCCACCGCCGAGCGGATCCGCGACGGCTGGTACTGGACCGGGGACCTCGCCTACCGTGACGCAGCGGGTCACGTCTACTTCGCCGGACGGCGCGGCGACTGGATGCGGGTCGACTCGGAGAACATCACGGCCGGGCCCATCGAGCGGGTGCTGGTGCGTTTCCCGGCAGCGGCCGCTGTGGCCGTCTACGCGGTGCCCGATCCCCGCTCGGGTGATCAGGTCATGGCAGCGCTCGAGCTGCTGCCCGGACGCGCGTTCGAGCCCGGGTCCTTCGCGGCCTTCCTGGCGGCGCAGGACGATCTGGGCACCAAGTGGGTGCCCTCCTTTCTCAGGATCAGCTCCGCCCTGGCTCAGACTGCCAGCGGCAAGGTGACCAAGGAGCCCCTCCGCCGAGAGGGATGGTGGCGGGGGGACGACCCGGTCTTCTGCCGGGACGGCCAACGGCTCGCCTACGTGCCACTGACCGGCGACCGCCGGAAGGGCCTCCAGGCCGAGCTCCGTCGTCATGGCCGCCAGGCACTGGCCGGGGGCTGAGCGCCACCCTCTCCGGCGGCTCCGGCGAGCTGCTCAATCTTCGGCGAGCGACGGCGCAGGCAGCCTGACCACGGCCGTGCCGGACGCGGTCTCCGGCGGCGCCACCCGGGCGGGGATGAGCAGCGCCAGCAGCCCTCCCGCCAGGACAACCATCGAGGCGACCAGGAATGCGCGCGAGTACCCCGCGGTCATTGCGACCTTCTGGGCAACCGGGGGCGTGCTGTGGACCAGGGAGGAGATCCTGGATGCCGCCATCGTGGACAGGGCCGCGAGCCCGACCGAGGCGCCGATCTGCCGGCTGCAGTTGACCAGCCCCGAGGCGAGGCCGGCCTCGTCCGGGCGCACCCCGCCGGTCGCCAGGAGTGCGATCGGGGTGAAGGCCAGGCCCATGCCGAAGGTGGCCAGGATTCCTCCGCCGCAGGCGCCGGTCCAGTAGGTGTCGCCGGCCTGGATGAACGAGAGCCAGAACAGGCCGCTGGCGGCAAGCAGCGCGCCGACGATCAGCACCGTGCGCGGTCCGATGCGAGGAGCGAGGCGCCCGCTGATGGTGGCGCCGATGGCGATGGCCGCGGTCTGTGGGAGGAAGGTGAGCCCGGTCACCAGGGGGCTGTAGCCGAGCACCTGCTGGAGAAACAGGGAGAGGAAGAACCACATGGCGAACATCCCGACCCCGAAGCAGAACATCACCAGGTTGGCGCCGGTCAGCGACCGGGACCGGAAGAGGCGCAGCGGCACGAGCGGGTGGGTCGCCACCTTGGCCTCGATGAAGACGAAGGAGGCCAACAGGACCGCAGAGACCAGCAGGGCGGTGAGGGTCGAGGTGGACGTCCAGGAGACCTGGTCGGTGTGGACGATGGCGTAGACCAGGCTGAGCAGTCCGCCCGTGACCGCGATCGACCCGGCGATGTCGAGCGTGCGCCGGGCACCCTCTGCCCGGGACTCGACCAGTGTGATCCTGGCGACGATGAAGAGGACGACGCCGATGGGCACGTTGACGAAGAGGATCCACCGCCAGGACAGGAACTGGGTCAGGATCCCGCCGAAGAGCGCGCCCGCCGCGCCCCCCCCGGCCGCCACCGCGGCCCAGACCCCGAACGCCTTGGCGCGCGCCCGCTGATCGGTGAAGGTGACGGTCAGGATGGTCAGGGTCGCCGGGGAGAGGACCGCCGCGCCGACCCCTTGCAGCGACCGGGCCGCGATGAGGGTGGCCTGGTTGCCGGCGAACCCTCCGAGGAGGCTGGACCCGGTGAAGAGCACCAGCCCGACGAGGAAGATCCGGCGCCGGCCGAAGATGTCGGCCAGGCGACCCCCGAGCAGCAGCAGACCGCCGAAGGTGAGCGCGTAGGCGGTGACCACCCACTGCAGGCTTGCCGCGCCGAACCCCAGACTCCGCTGGATCGAGGGGAGTGCGACGTTCACGATGGAGATGTCGAGGACCACCATGAACTGGGCCAGGCAGACGACGACGAGGACGATGGTGTCGGCGCGGCTCAGGTGGACCCTGGACGAAGCGGTTGCGGGCGATGCGTCTGACGTCTGGGTGTCCACCCCGGGCACGCCGTCGGCGGGGGGCGGGCTCATGCGCCGATCGTAGGCGGAGGGTGTCTCCGACCGACCGGCGCAGCGTGCGGACTCGGTTCGGCGAGCGGCTTCAGTGGGAGAGCCAGGAATCCGGGTCGGAGGTGAGCTTGGTGACCGACCGGGGCAGGTTGCCGGAGACGATGGCGGCAATGGTCACCTGCTCGAGGACGGCGCGCAGGCTGGCCCGCACCGCAACCCACACCGCCTGCAGGTGCTCCGCGGCACCTTCGTACTCGGCGGCCTCGGGGCGGAGCCCCCGGACCTCCGCCAGGGGACCGTCGAGCGGCCGGATGACATCGGCCACCGAGATCTCCGAGGCCGGACGGGCCAGGCGGTAGCCGCCGTCGGCACCCCGCTGGCTGATCAGGATGCCGGCGCGGCGCATGTCGTTGAGGATGCTCTCGAGGAACTTGGACGGCAGCCCCTGGGAGGTGGCCAATGCCTCCGCGGTCACCGCTCCCTCGGCGTCTGCCAACGAGCACAGGGCCCGCACTGCGTAGTCGACCTTGGCGGAGATGTACACGTCGGAGAGTCTGCCAGAGCGTGCGCGCTCACGGCGATGCGTTGCCTCCGCTGTCCCGCCGGGAAATCGCCGCCCTCTTCGGGCTCAGCCCCGTGCAGAGTCCAAGAGGCCATGCCGACGGCGGACCGACCGGTCGACCCGTGAGAACGCGACGTCCACCATGATCCCGATGAACACGATGACGATCATGAGGGCCACCACCACCGCCCATTCGGCCTGGGTCGTGGCGTTGACCGTGCGTCCACCGAGGCTCAGCGGATTGACGAGCACCAAGAACTCTCCGGCCATGAGGGCATGCCAGGCGAACGCCCATCCCTGCTTCATGCCGCCGAGGATGCTCGGGAACGCAGCCGGAAGCACCACATGGCGTTCGAGGGAGAGCCCGCGGGCACCGAGGATCCGTCCGGCCCGCAGGAGGCTCGGCGGCACCTGGTCGATCCCGCTGATGAACCCGTTGGCGACAGCCGGTGCGGCGCCGAGGATCATCATCAGGATGATCGCCTTCGAGGTGACGCCGAAGACCATGATGGCCGGCGGGTACCAGAGCACCGACGGCATGGTCTGCATACCGGTGATGAGGGAACCGATCCCGGCCCGGAGGACCGGGACCCGGGCAACTGCCGTCCCGACGATGCCCCCGATGACGATCACGAGGAAGTAGCCGATGACGGCCTGTTGGGCGGTGACCCTGCAGGACTGCCAGAACAGGGAGGTTCCGAGGAGATCCCAGAGCTGACGGGCGACCGCGGCCGGCGACTGGAGGATGTACGGCTTCCAATGGGCCCACTCGGCGCCCTGCCACACCAGCAGGATGAGCCCGAGGGCGACCAGTTTCGGCCAGGTCGCCCGCCACACCCGCCGCGACACCCGGTCGCGGGCGGGACGACCGGCCGCATCGAGCGCGTCGAGGCCGGCGAGCGCCTGATCGAGCGACGGGGCAGTCGGCTTGATGTCCGTCGGGAGGTGGTCAATGGCCATGGCGGCCCACCTCCGAACGCAACTGGTCGGTGACCGTGGCGGCCAGGGTCGCGATCTCGGTGGAGTCGATGCGCCGCGGACGGGCGAGGTCGACCGGGAAGGTCGCCGCCACCCGCCCCGGGCGGCTGGTCAACAGGACGATGCGGTCGCCCAACCGAGCCGCTTCGCGCACGTTGTGGGTCACGAAGAGGACCGTGAACCCGCGATCCAGCCAGAGAGATTCGAGCTCGTCGTGGAGGAGGTCGCGGGTGATGGCGTCGAGGGCACCGAACGGCTCGTCCATCAGCAGCAGTCCGGCATCCTGGGCCAGTGCCCGTGCCAGGGCGGCCCGCTGGCGCATCCCGCCCGAGAGCTCGTGCGGTCGCTTGGCCCCGAATCCGCCGAGGTGGACCCGATCGAGCAGATCGGCGGCAATGGCCCGCCGCTCCAGACGGTCCACCCCGCGCAGGCGGAGGGGGAGCTCCACGTTGGCCGCGACCGTGAGCCACGGGAAGAGGGCCGAGTCCTGGAAGAGCATCGCGGTGGGGGTGCCGCCGGCGGCCTCGTCTGGTTCGTGCACATCGACCGACCCCACGCTCGGCCGGTCGAGGCCGGCGACGAGGTTGAGCAGGGTGGTCTTCCCACATCCGGACGCGCCTACCAGGCAGACGAACTCCCCGGCGCCCACCTCGAGCGAGACGTCCTGGAGGGCGACCACGCCGGAGGAGGAGTCACCGTGCCGCTTGGAGACTCCGGTGAGCGTCACCGACGGTGCTGCTCCGGTCCCGCGTCGCCGGGGCGGAGCCGACAGGATGCTCACGGCGCGGAGAGGGTGCTCTTGCCCTCGGCGCTGAGCACCTGGTTGATCGGCCCGAGGTCGAAGATGCCGCTGATGCTGGTGGTCGGGAAACCGGCCGTCTTGGCGTGCTGCAGGTCGGTCAGGATCGACGAGGCGATCGGGTCGTTGGTGAAGGTCATGTCCGACCAGGCCGCTGCCAACTCCGGCGCCTTGAGCGCTTTGCCGGTCAGGGTGGCCAACTCGGTGTTGGCGTCGGTCTGTGCCTGGGCGGGGGAGGCGTTGAGGAAGGCGGTCGTGGCCAACTGGCCCTTGAGCAGGCCGGTGACGACCGAGGGATGGGCGGAGAGGAAGCTCGTGGTCACCACGAGCAGGGTTGTCGAGAACTGGCCTCTGGGCCACAGGGTCTTCTCGTTGACCAGGACGTGGCCGTGGCCTTCGCTGACCATCCGGGTGGCCCATGGTTCGGGTACCCAGGCACCGGCGATGGTGCCGGCCTCGAACGACGCCAGGGTGGTGGCGTTGTCCTCGGGCAGGATGGTGACCTCGCCGCTGCCGCCGTTGGGTCCCGGGTAGGTCAGCCCCTGTTTGGTGAGCCAGGTCCGCAGCGCAACGTCCTGGGTGTTCCCGAGTTGCGGGCTGGCCACCGTCTTGCCTTTGAGCTGGGCAGCCGACGTGATTCCCGGCGAGACCACGAAGGCCGCGCCTCCTGAGGTGGCTCCCGAGATGATCCGGATGGACTTCTGGCCCTGGGAGTAGGCCGTGATCGCCGAGTTGGGGCCCATGTAGGCAGCGTCGAGCGAGCCGGCCAACAGGGCGGTCACCTCGGCCGGGCCGGCGTTGAAGGTCGACGTCTGCAGCGTGACGTTGGAGCCGAGGGACCTGGCGAGGATGCCCTGCTGGAGTCCGACCAGGGCTGCGGCATGGGTGAGATTGGTCAGGTACCCCAAGCGGAGGGTCACCGGGGCGCCGGACGTGGTCGAGCTGTTCCCCCCGGACCCGGCCGTGGTGGTCGGGGTGCTCGAGGAAGAGCTGCAGGCGGCAGTGACCACTGCGACGGCGACGGCCCCAAGGACAGCGAACAGACGGGATCGACGGTGTGGCCGGATCGACGACGGCATGGGGCTCCTTGGTGGGGACGTGGGAGGCCGCGGCGGACGCGGGTGCGGCACTGCGACGCCCCATCGATGTATTCCCATATAACTACCAGATCGATAGGACATAGTCAAATACTGTGAGCGTCCAACCGGTGACGTTGAGCGTCGAGGGCGGAGTCGCAGCTACTGCCGAGGCTGCGGTCCGGCGTCTCGGAGGCGCTCCACGAGGCGCCGGCGCGCGGTCGGCCACTCCTCTGCCAGCATCGAGAACACCGCGGAGTCGCGCACCGAACCGTCACTGGCCGGGCGGTCGGCCCGGAGCACACCGTCCAGGCAACACCCGAGGCGGGCGATGGCGCTGCGCGAACGCTCGTTGCGCGCATCGGTCCACAGGCGGACGACCCGGAGGTCCCAGACGTCGAAGGCGTGGTCGAGCATGAGCAGCTTGGCTTCGGTGTTGACCGGCGTTTGTTGGGCAGCGGGGTCGAGCCAGGTGTGACCGATGCAGGCCGAGTCTGCGAACCGCTTTCGCTCCTGGGGCGCGGATCCGGGGACCGACGCTGACCAGTCCCACCGCGACACGTCATAGAAACGCGTGCTCCCGACCACCCGGCCGAGAGCCACCGACCATGTGGCGAAGGGCACCTGCTCTCCGGACGCCCGGCGAGCGACCGCCCGCTCGACGTAGTCGGTCATGGCGGCCCGGTCGGAGGGCACCAGCGTGTACCCGAACGAGGCCCGGTCACCGGTGGCCGCAACGAGGAGACCGTCCACGTGGTCGAGGGAGAGCGGCAACAGGTGGACGGTCCGTCCCTCGAGACCGAACGGTTCGGACATGGCCTTAGTCTTCCCGATCCGCGGACACCGATCCGCCGGACGACCCGACGGATCGCGGGCCGTCTTGGGCCGATCCCCGTACGCCTTACTTGAGCAGTCGTGAGAGCCGGCGGTCGGCGAGGATCTTGCCGCCGGTCTGACAGGTCGGGCAGTACTGGAGGGACTTGGAGGCAAAGGAGACCTCGCGGACGGTGTCGCCGCAGACGGGACAGAGCTCGCCGGCCCGGCCGTGCACCTGCATGGCCCGTCGTTTGTCGTCCTTGAGGTCGGCCGGCCCGAGTCCCTCGGAGCGCTCCACCGCTTCGGTCAGTACCCCGACCACGGCGTCGTGGAGCCGCCTGGATTCTTCGGCGTCGAGGGAGTCGGCCCGCTTGTAGGGGGAGAGCCGGGCGCGGTGGAGGGCCTCGTCGGAGTAGGCGTTGCCGACCCCGGCGATGACCGACTGGGTGGTCAGGAGCGTCTTGACGGTCGAGCGGCTCGCGGCCACGAGCCCGTCCAGGGCGGCGACGGTGAACCCGGGGTCCAGGGGGTCAACCCCGAGCCCGGCGACGGCGGGAACCTCGGTGGGCGCCGTCACCACCCACAGCGCAAGGCGTTTCTCGGTGCCCATCTCGGTCACGTCCCAGCCGGAGCCGTCGTCCAACCGGACCCGGAGAGCGAGCGGGCTCCGGGTGGGTCGGGACCGGCCGGGGGGGAGCGCGTCCGACCACCGGATCCACCCACCACGGGCCAGGTGGACGACGAGCCAGAGTTCCGCCGTACCCTCCCCGGGCGCCGTCGTCGGGACGCAGACGAACTTGCCCCGTCGTTCGACGCCGGACACGGTCCGTTCGACGAGTGCGTCGAGAGGCGGATCGACCGTCTTCAGCGCGGCGAACGACGCCAGCTCGCACCGCTCGATCCGGTGACCGGCGGACCGGGCGGCGAGCGCCAGGGCCAGGGCTTGAACCTCGGGGAGTTCGGGCACAGGGCAATTGTGCACCTCCGGGCGCCCGTAGTATCTGCTCCGCATCCGGTGCGGGTGGTAGCGCCCCCGCGACCCGGCCGATCTTCCGAGAGGACGTACCCGTTGTTCCGCCCGGTCCCAGCCGCTGCCGACTTCACCGCCCTCGAGACCGAGGAGCTCGCCAGGTGGTCCGCGCACCGGGTGTTCGAGCGCTCGGTGGAGTTGCGGGACGGAGCCGAGCCCTGGATCTTCTACGAGGGCCCCCCGACCGCCAACGGTCGTCCGGGACTCCATCACGTCTGGGCACGTGTCTACAAGGACCTCTTCTGCCGCTACCGGACCATGCGCGGCTACGCGGTGCCCCGAAAGGCGGGCTGGGACACCCACGGGCTTCCGGTCGAGGTCGAGGTCGAGAAGCAGCTGGGGATCACCGCTAAGCGGCAGATCGAGGAACGGGTCGGCATCGCCGAGTTCACCCGCCTGTGCCGCGAGTCGGTCCGCAACTACGTGGACGAGTGGAAGACCCTGACCGAGCGGATCGGCTACTGGATCGACTTCGACGACGCCTACTGGACCTTCTCGCCCGAGTACGTCGAGTCGGTCTGGGCCAACTTGAAGAGCCTCTTCGACCAGGAGCTCCTCTACGAGGACATCAAGGTGGTCCCGTACTGCCCGCGTTGCGGCACTGCATTGAGCAGCCACGAGCTCGGACAGCCCGATGTCTACCGCGACGTCGAGGACGAGTCGGCCTACGTACGGCTCCCGCTGACCGACGAGGGGGACGCGGCGGCGTCCCTCCGTCGGACCCTCGGCCGCGACTCGCTCCATGGACTGTCGCTCGTCGCCTGGACCACCACTCCCTGGACGCTCCTCTCCAACACCGGCGCCGCTGTCGGTCCGGCCCTCTACTACGCCGTGGTCGACGGCGCGATCGTGGCGGCCGACCGGGTCGAGGCGGTCTTCGGCGAGTCCGCCCGGATCGACGCGGTGGTCCCGGGATCGGCACTGGTGGGTCTGACACTACCGACCGGCCGTTCGACCGACCTGGAGCCCGGGCCCGCCGACGCCGGACGTGGCGGATGGCGAGTGCTGGGCGGCGAGTTCGTCGAGGCCGACGAGGGGACCGGCGTCGTCCACCTCGCCCCGGCCTTCGGCGAGATCGACCGGGAGGTCGGGCGGGCCGGCGGACTCCCCACCCTCAACCCGGTCGGTCCCGACGGGCGCTTCACGGACGCAGTCGCCTGGCTCGAGGGCCAGCCGGTCCGCGAGACGCAACGGCGCGGTCGACGACCGGCTCGAGGCAGCCGGGCTGCTGGTCCGGCGCCAGCCCTACGTCCACCCCTACCCCCACTGCTGGCGGTGCGACACCGCCCTCATCTACTGGGGCAAGCCGAGCTGGTACGTCCGGACCTCGGATCGCAAGGCGGACCTGGTCGCCCAGAACCGGACCATCGGCTGGCACCCGGAGCACATCCGGGACGGGCGGATGGGGGAGTGGCTGGCCAACAACGTCGACTGGGCACTCTCCCGCGACCGGTTCTGGGGCACGCCCCTGCCGATCTGGCGGTGCGACGACGGCGCACGTGCGCTGCGTCGGCTCGCTGGCAGAGCTCTCCGCGCTGGCGGGCACCGACGTCTCCGGGCGTCGACCCGCACCGCCCGGACATCGACGAGGTCGTCTTCCCCTGCCCCGACTGCCCGCCGGGGGATGCCGCTGCCGGTGGTGACACGGGAGACCACGAGCGCCCGGTCATGCGCAGGGTCGCGCCGGTCATCGACGCCTGGTTCGACTCGGGATCGATGCCCACCGCCCAGTGGGGCTACCCGGTGGCCGAAGGTTCCGCGGACCGGCTCGTCTACCCGGCCGACTTCATCTGCGAGGCCATCGACCAGACCCGCGGCTGGTTCTACTCGCTGCTGGCCGTCAACACGCTGGTGCGGGGCTCGACCCCGTACCGCAACGTCCTCTGCCTCGGCCACATCGTCGACGCCGACGGCCGCAAGATGTCCAAGAGCATCGGCAACGTCATCGACCCGTGGGAGATCCTCTCCACCCGGGGAGCCGACCCGCTCCGATGGTGGATGTTTTCGCAGGGGTCGCCATGGACTCCGACCAGGGTCAGCTTCGAGGTCATCGACGCCTCGATGCGGGACACCCTGCTCACCCTGTGGAACACCTGGTCGTTCTTCACGACCTACGCCTCTCTCAACGAGTTCGTCCCGAGCGACCCGGCCGTCCCGGCGCCACCCGATCGACCGGTGCTCGACCGGTGGATGCGTGTCACGACTGCACGCCACCGTTGCGCGGGTCACCGAGTCGCTCGACGGGTACGACCCGTTCCCCGCGGCCACGGCCGTGGCCGAGCTCATCGACGACGTCTCCAACTGGTTCGTCCGTCGCAGCAGGCGCCGGTTCTGGCGGACCGATCCGGGCGCCGACCCGGCGGACTCGCTCGGCGCGCAGGCCACCCTCCATGAGGTCCTGGTGACGACGGCCCTGCTCCTGGCACCGCTCTGCCCCTTCCTTGCCGACCGCATGTGGCGGGATCTGACCGGCGCGGACGAGGCCGACTCGGTCCACCTCGCCGACTGGCCGGCGGTCGACGCCTCCGCCACCGACCCGTCCCTCGAGGCCGGGATGGCCCTGGCCCGGCGTCTCTCCTCCCTCGGCCGCGCCGCCCGATCCGAGGCCGGGATCAAGGTCCGCCAGCCGCTGGCCCGTGCCCTCGTCTACCTGCCACCGGGCAGCCCCGCCCCACCGGCCGGCGTGGTGGAGGACGAGCTCAACGTCGACCGGGTGGAGGTCACCGACGAGCTCGGCGACGTCCTCGCCTACGAGCTGCTCCCCAACTTCAAGCTGCTCGGCCCGCGGATCGGCAAGCGCGTCCAGGCACTGCGGGCGGCCATGGCCGGCGTTGACGGCGCGGACGCTGCAGCGGACCTGGCCGCCGGCCGGCCGGTCGTGGTCGAATTGGAGGACGGCCCGGTCGAGCTCGGTGCCGAGGAGGTCGAGCTTCGGGTCCGCGCCCAGCCCGGGTTCGCCGTCTCGCGGGACGGTGCCGAGGTGGTCGCCCTCGACCTCGCCCTGGACGACGACCTGCGCCGCCGCGGCCTGGCCCGCGAGGTCATCCGCAACATCCAGGACCTGCGCAAGTCGAGCGGACTCGAGGTGTCCGACTGGATCCACCTCCACGTCGTCGGGCTCGACGACCTGGCTCCGGAGTTCGACGCCATCGCCCGCGAGGTGCTGGCCCGGTCGGTCTCGACCGAGCCACCGGACGGTGGAGGGCCCGGAACCATTCTCGAGATCGACGACGGCGAGAGGGCGCGCCAGGTCACGGCGTGGGTGGTCAAGGCGTGACGTCGCAGACGGGTGTGGAGGGCGAGCCCTGCGTGCTCGCCGTCGACCTCGGGACCGGGGGTCCGAAGGTGGCGGTGGTGACCGCCTCGGGCCGGATCGTGGCCCACGCCAGCGAGCCGGTCACCCTCCATCTGCTGGACGGAGGAGGGGCGGAGCAGGATCCCGACGAATGGTGGTCCTCCATCTGCGCCGCGAGCCGTCGTGTCATGGGCGCTCGCGGGATCGATCCGGGCGCCCTGATCGGGGTCGGCTGCACTGCTCAGTGGTCCGGAACCGTCGCAGTGGGCGACGACGGCAATGCACTGATGCGGGCGTTGATCTGGATGGACTCGCGGGGGAACGCAGCCATCCGTCGGGTGGCCGGGGGAACCGTCAACGTACTGGGCTACGACCCCCGGAAGCTGCTGCGGTGGGTCCAGGTGACCGGTGGCGCACCGGGTCTCTCGGGCAAGGACCCGGTGGCGCACATCCTGTTCCTCCGGGACGCCTTCCCCGACATCTACCGGCGCACGGCCACCTTCCTCGAACCGGTCGACTACCTGAACCTCCGCCTGACCGGCCGGACCTGCGCCTCGTTCGACTCGATCGCCGCCCACTGGGTGACCGACAACCGGGCGATCGACCGGGTCTCGTACGACGACAAACTGCTCGAGTGGACCGGGCTCGAGAGAGCCAAGTTGCCGGACCTGGTACCGCCCGGCACTGTCGTCGGGACGGTGACCGGGCCGGCGGCAGCTGCACTCGGGATACCGGCAGGGTTGCCGGTGACCACCGGCTCGGGCGATGTGCATTCGGCCGCGTTCGGGTCCGGAGCGGTCGCCGACTTCGGGGCACACCTCTATATCGGGACGTCCTCGTGGATCTCGGGACACGTCCCGTTCAAGAAGACCGCGCCGACCAGCAACGTGGCCTCGATCCCTGCCGCCCTGGCAGGCCGGTACGTGATCGCCGACGAGCACGAGACGGCTGGAGCCTGCCTCACCTTCCTGCAGGACACCCTCGGATTCGCAGAGGACGTGGGGGAGATGGACATGATGGTCGCCGGTGTTGCTCCCGGCAGCGGCAGGGTGCTCTTCACGCCCTGGCTGAACGGTGAGCGCTCTCCGGTCGATGATCACACCGTCCGTGGCGGATTCCACAACCTGTCGCTCGCCACCACACGTGCCCAGATGGTGCGAGCCGTCTTCGAGGGTGTGGCGTACAACTCCCGGTGGTTGCTCGAGGCGGTCGAGAAGTTCGCCGGCCGCCAGTTGGACTCCCTGGCCTTCATCGGGGGCGGGGCGAACTCCGATCAGTGGTCCCAGATTCATGCGGACGTGCTCGGCCGCGAGATCCGCCAGGTCGACGAGCCGGTGCTCGCCAACGTCCGTGGCGCGGCACTGCTCACCCTGCTCGCACTCGGGAAGATCACGCTCGACGAGATCCCGTCGATGGTCGAGGTGCGGCGCATCTACCGTCCCGACCCGGCCAACGCTCCCGAGTACGACCTCCTTTTCCAGGAGTTCGTGACGATCTACAAGCAGACCAAGGGCATCTTCAAGCGCCTCAACCGCTTCTGAGCTCGGGCTCTGGGGTCCGTCACGGTTCGCCGCGGACGAGATCCACATAGTGCTCGATCATCCTCAGCGACGCGGTCGAAATCCCCGTCGACCACGCGCCGTGGCAGATCGCGGAATCGGCCTCCAGCGTCGCTGGCACAGAAACCCAGGAGCACCGCGCTGACCACCCGTTCGGTGCGGACCACCTCGTCCTCTGGCACGCCGGCTTCGCGCAATGCGTCGACCACAGCCAATCGCACGTGCACCCCTTCACGGGTCTCCCGGTGCTGGGGGAGGACGGCGAAGACAGCCCGGTGCTCGAGGGCGCTCGCACGGATGGCCTCGGCCAGCCATCGGAGGCGCTCGCGCCAGGCCATCCGTTCGGGGGGTTCCGGGATGTCATCCAGCAGGAGGCCGACCAGCGCGTCGAGCAGGGCCTTCTTGTTCGTGACATGCCGGTAGAGGGCCATCGGGGTCACGTCCAGGGCGTCGGCCACCCGTTGCATGGTGACCGCGGCCAGGCCCTCCTCGTCGGCGATCCGCATTGCCGTCGTGATGACCGTCTCGCGATCGATGAGCAGCCGTCGAGTCATGAGTCCATTCCGTCCGGTTCCTCCTGTGGTGCTAGTTCCGAGACGGTATATGCCATATGCGTACGAGCAAAAGATGTGTACGAGATATACGGAATTCGTGAAACCCATGCCGGCCGGAGTCGTGAAACCCATGCCGACCGGAGTTCGTCCAAACCCACGCCGACGGGAGGGCTCAGTCGGCAGCGCTCCGCCGTCGCTCCAGAGCCCGGTTGGCTGCGCTGACCACGGCGGCCAGCGAGGCGTCGAGGATGCTCGAGTCCATGCCCACTCCCCACCAGGTCGAGCCGTCAGCGGCCTCGGCCTCGACGTAGGCGACCGCCGAGGCGCCGCTCCCCGAGGTCAGCGCGTGCTCGCTGTAGTCCTTGACCTCGAATTCGACTCCGAGGTGGGCACGGAGCGCGCCGACCAGGGCGTCGATCGGCCCGTTGCCCTCACCGATGACCGTCGCGGGCTTCCCGTCGACCAGGAGCTGCGCGGTGACGGTCGTTCGGCGGCCGCCGGTGGTCACCTCCGTGCCGAGAAGGCGCAGGCCGGCCTCCTCGGACAGGTAGGTCCGCGAGAAGACGTCCCACATCTCCCCTGGGCGGATCACCGTTCCGCTGTCCTCCGTGACCGACTGGACCTGCTTGGAGAACTCGATCTGCAGGCGGCGGGGCAGGTCGAGACCGTGCTCGGTGTCCATCACGTAGGCCACGCCGCCCTTACCCGACTGGCTGTTGACCTGGATGATGGCTTCATAGGTCCGCCCGGTGTGGCTCGGATCGATGGGGAGGTAGGGAACCTCCCACAGGTCGTACTCGTCGCCCAGGGCCTCGAATCCCTTCTTGATGGCGTCCTGGTGCGAACCGGAGAAGGCGGTGTACACCAGGTCGCCGGCGTAGGGGTGCCGGGGGTGGACCGGCATCCGCGTCGCGAATTCGGCCACCCGGCGGATCCGGTCGATGTCACTGAAGTCGAGGGCCGGATCGACGCCCTGGGAGAAGAGGTTCATGGCCAGCGTCACCACATCGACGTTCCCGGTCCGCTCGCCATTGCCGAACAGGGTCCCCTCGACCCGGTCAGCACCGGCCAGCACCCCGAGCTCGGCCGCGGCCACCGCGGTGCCCCGGTCGTTGTGCGGGTGGAGGCTGAGGACGATCGAGTCGCGGTTGCGGATGGTCCGGCCGAACCACTCGATCACGTCGGCGTAGACGTGCGGCCCGTACATCTCGACGGTGTTGGGCAGGTTGATGATGATCGGGTGCTCAGGGGTGGGCTCGATGACCGCCATGACCGCCTCGCAGATTTCGACTGCGAACTCCGGCTCCGTCCCGGTGAAGCTCTCCGGCGAGTACTCGTAGCGGACGGCCGTCCCGGACAGGTCCGCCTCGAACTTCTTGCACAGGCGCGCCGCGTTGACCGCGATGTCGATGATGCCCTGCTGATCGAGCCCGAAGACGACCCGTCGCTGAAGGGTCGACGTGGAGTTGTAGAAGTGGACGATTGCCCGCGCCGCGCCGCGCAGTGACTCGAACGTGCGCTCGATGAGTTCCTCTCGGCACTGGACGAGCACCTGGATGGTGACGTCGTCGGGGATGAGATCCCCGTCGATGATCTCGCGCTGGAAGTCGTAGTCGGTCTGGGAGGCCGACGGGAATCCGACCTCGATCTCCTTGAACCCGATGTCGACGAGGGTCTGGAAGAGGCGCAGCTTGCGCTCGGTGTCCATCGGGTCGACCAGCGCCTGATTGCCGTCGCGCAGGTCCACGCTCGCCCAGCGCGGGGCAACCTCGCACTGCCGATTGGGCCAGTCCCGGTCGGACAGGACCAGCGGAACGTAGGGGCGGTAGAGGTGGAAGGGCATCGGAGAGACGTCGCATGGCATGGCCAGACGCGGCCGCTCGCCGCTGCCGGTGGCTGTCGTGTGCTTGTGGTCGCTCACTGGATACTCCCTTGCTGATGGCCCTGCAGGTGCTGCCGGGTCGTGCCTGTGCTGTGACGGTCCCGGTGGGACCGGGGTCCTCTGGCCTGGCTGAAGATGCCAATCTGCGTCCGCCCAACAAAAAACCCCCTGGCCCGAAGGCGCAGGAGGTTGCGGGCGAACGCGATGTGGCGTTCGCCGTCAGGTAAGGAGGAGGTCCGAGGTCGTCACCGCGTGCATCACCCGTCCATGGTGCCAGGGGCGCGTCGGCCCGTCAAGGATGGTGCGGTCAGCCGCGACCCTCGCGCTCCAGCTCAGATCCGCTCGAAATTGCGGGCGAGTTCCCAGTCCGTGACCACCGCGTTGGCCGTTGCCCACTCCTGCCTGGCGGTGTTGACCAGGTGCTGGTGGACCTCGGGCCCGAATGCCTCGGCGGCCACCTCGCTCGCTTCCAGGGCCGAGATGGCTTCGACCAGTGTGGAAGGGATCCGCGGCACGCCCGGCGTCCGATAGGCGTTCCCGGTGAAGGCCGGCTCGAGCTCCAGGGCGTGGTCGAGGCCCCAGAGGCCCCCGGCGATCGCTGCGGCCAGGGCGATGTACGGGTTCACGTCCGCCCCCGGAATCCGGTTCTCGAGGCGCCGCCCCTCCCCACGGCCGACGGCCCGGAAGCCGCAGGTCCGATTGTCCTCACCCCACACGACAGCGGTCGGTGCCCAGGAGTCCGGCACGAAGCGCCGGTAGGAGTTGACATAGGGGGCGAAGCACCAGGCCAGCTGTTCGGCGGTGCTGATCTGGCCGGCGGCCCAGTGGGCCCCGAGCCGGGAGAAGCCCGACGGGGCCTCCTCGCCGTCAGCCGGCGCCATGAGCGGTGCGTCGGTGCTGACGTCCCAGAGGCTCGTGTGCAGGTGGCAGGAGGACCCGGCCGTCTCCATCGACCACTTCGCCATGAAGGTGGCGGCGCGGCCGTACTCGGCGGCGATCTCCTTCACCCCGGTCTTGAAGACCAGGTGCCGGTCGGCCACCTCGAGACCGTCGCCGTAGGTGATGTTGATCTCGTGCTGACCTGTGCCGGCCTCACCCTTCGAGAATTCGATCGGAATGCCCGCCTCGACCATCTCGTTGCGGATCCGGCCGATGATGTACTCCTCGCGGGAGGTCTGGAGCAGCTGGTAGTCCTCGACGGTCGCTGTGTGGGGAGACAACCCGTGCCACCGCTTGTCGGCTGCCTCCTTGAAGGAGTCGAGGAAGAGATAGAACTCGAGCTCGGTGGCGCACTTGACCTCGTAGCCGCGCTCGGCTGCCCGTTCGAGCTGGCGTCGGAGGATCCTGCGGGGGGAGACCTCGACCGGCTCGCCCGAGAGGGTGAACAGATCGCAGAGGACGAGCACGCTGCCCGGCAACCAGGGAAGAGGTCGGACGGTCTGCGGATCGACGACCGCGTGGAGATCGCCGTACCCGGTCTCCCAGCTCGCGAACTCGTATCCGGGTTTGGGATCCATGTCGACATCACAGGCCAACAGGTAGTCGCAGACCTCGATGCCGTGATGCAGCACCCGGTCGAGGAAGAAGGCTCCGGTGACCCGCTTGCCCACCGGCCGCCCCTGGAGGTCGGGAAACGCCACGACCACCGTGTGCACGTCCCCCGACTGGATCTGGCGGGGGAGCGTCTCGAGGGTCAGCATGCCAGCACTCTGCTCCAAGCCGCCTCGCCCGTCCAGCACCGGCCGGATCCGAACGGGTCCGGCTCTGGTCCCGGGGGGAGTCGAACCCCGGTCACTCGGGCGTGACGTACGCCGCGGTGATTCCTCCGTCGACCACCAACGCGGAGCCGGTGACGAAGGACGCCTCGTCGGAAGCCAGGAACAGGGCGGCCATCGCGATCTCCTCCGGGCGACCGAACCGGCCGATGGGGATGTGGACCAGCCGGCGCTCCCGTCTGGCGGGGTCGGCCAGGAGCTCCGTCAGCAGTGGCGTCTCGATGGGTCCGGGACAGATCGAGTTGGCCCGGATCCCCCGGCGCGCGTACTCGACGGCCAGTTCGCGGGTCATGGCCAGCACGCCGCCCTTGGAGGCCGTGTACGCGATCTGCGCGGTGGCTGCGCCCATCAGGGCGACGAACGACGCCACGTTCACGATGGACCCTCCGCCCGATGCCAGCATCGCGGGCACCGCGGCGCGGCACCCGAACCAGACACCCTTGAGGTTGACGTCCATGACCTTGGTCCAGGTCTCCGGTGGGGTCTCGAGGATGCCGCCGTCGTCGTCGGGAAAGATCCCCGCATTGTTGAAGAGGACGTGCAACCCGCCGAAGGTCCTGACTGCCGCGGCCACCATGTCGGTCACCTGAGCCTCGTCGGACACGTCGACGGTCACGGACAGCGCGCTTCCGCCTGCGGACTCGATGTCGGCGGCCGTGGCTGCAGCCCGGTCGGCGGCCACGTCGGCAACGACCACCTTGGCTCCCTCCGCCGCGAACAGCGAGGCGGCCACCTGCCCGATGCCGCTGCCGGCTCCGGTGATCACCGCCACCTTTCCGTCGAGCCGTCCCATGGTGCCTCCGTTCGCAGAGCGTTCCGCCGATGGGATACTGCCACGATGACCGACGCCGTCCCCCGACCGCTCATCGGGCTGTCCGCCTACCGGCAGCGGACGAGATGGTGGTCGTGGGACCGGGACGCCGCAGTGGTGCCGGGCGTCTACCTGCACATGGTGGTGGCTGCCGGCGGATGGCCGGTCCTGCTCCCGCCGCCTGGTGCGGCCGACGGCCGGGTGACGAGCGCCGACGGCGATGCACACGCTGCGACGGCCGCGCTGGTGGGAACTGGGGTCGGGCCCGTGCTGGATGCGCTGGACGGCCTGGTCGTGATCGGTGGCGGCGACCTCGCCTCCCGCCGCTACGGCCAGGAGCCGGACTCGCGCAACGCCGGCACGAACGACCAGCGCGATGAGCTCGAGCTCCAGCTCCTGGCTGGCGCGCTCGGTCGAGACCTACCGGTTCTCGCTGTCTGCCGCGGGCTCCAGGTGCTCAATGTGCTCCGTGGCGGCGACCTCGTCCAGCACTTGCCCGAAACGGTGGGCTCGACCACCCACCAGCCCGCCGCCGGCGCCTTCGGACCGGTCGTAGTCACCACCGAAGAGGGCAGCACGGTGCGGCGCCTGTTGGGGGCGCAGACCGAAGTTTTGTGTAGTCACCACCAGGCAATCGGTCGCGTCGGTAAGGGGCTGGTCGTGACCGCCCGGAGCGCGGACGGTGTGATCGAGGCGGTGGAGATGCCCGACAGCGCATTCACGGTCGGCGTGCAGTGGCACCCGGAAGAGTCCGGTGATGTTCGACTCTTCGCGGGACTGGTCGCCGCGGCCGGTGCCCTGAGGCGGAACGGCGGTGGCTGTGCACATCACGGGGAGCCCGTGGAACCGGATGGGTGATCTCGCGAAGGTCGTGAACCCCAGCACCGAGAGCGTGATTGCCGAGGTGCCGCTCTCGGGGATTGAGGACGTCGACCTCGCAGTCGCCCGCGCCACGGACGCTGGGCCCGCATGGCGGGCCCTCGCCCCTGCAGACCGCGCCCGCCTGATGCGCCGGTTCGCCACCCAGGTGGAGGGCCACGCCGAGGAGCTGGCCCAGATGGAGACGGCCAATGTGGGCAAGCCGATCGGCGAGAGCCGCGGTGAGGTCGGGATGGTGGCCGAGGTGCTGCACTTCTACACGGGCGCGGTGGACAAGCACCGCGGCGCCACCGTCCCGGTGGTCGGTGGGGTGGACATGACCTTCCACGAGCCGCTCGGCGTGGTCGGGGCCATCGTCCCCTGGAACTTCCCGATCGCCATCACCTCGTGGAAGGTGGGGCCGGCCCTCGCCACCGGCAACACCATCGTGGTCAAGCCGGCCGAGACCACCCCCCTCAGCGCCCTCCGCCTGGCCGAGCTCGCTCTCGACGCCGGATTGCCCGAGGGGGTGCTCCAGGTGCTCCCCGGCAAGGGGTCGGTGGTCGGCACCCGCCTGGTCGAGCATCCCGACGTCGCCAAGATCGCGTTCACCGGCTCCACCGAGGTCGGGCGGCAGGTCATGGCCCGCGCATCGGGTTCCATCAAACGGGTCACCCTGGAGCTCGGGGGCAAGTCGGCCTCGGTCGTGTTCGCAGACGCCGACCTGGAGCGGGCCGCGGCGGAGACACCGGCCGGGGTCTTCTCCAATGCGGGCCAGGATTGCTGCGCACGGAGCCGTGTGCTCGTCCAGCGGACGGTGCTCGACGAGTTCCTCGACCTCTTGGACGAGGCGATGGCCGCATGGACAGTGGGTGACCCGACCGATCCGTCGGTCAGCATGGGCCCCCTGATCACCGCCGCCCACCGGCGCACGGTCCAGAGCTTCCTCAGCGCCGGAATGGGAGCGACGGACGGGAGTGCGGTGCCCACCCGCACGGTCGGAGCGGTTCCGGGCGGCCCAGGCTTCTGGTTCCCACCGACCGTGGTCGCCCCGGCTGATCCGGGATGGCGTATGGCCCGGGAGGAGATCTTCGGGCCGGTCGTGGCCGTCATCCCCTTCGACGACGAGATGGATGCCGTCCGTCTGGCCAACGACACCCCCTATGGCCTGTCGGGCTCGATCTGGACCCGCGACTCCGGCCGATCGCTCCGGATGGCCCGTGCGGTCCAGGCCGGAAACCTCTCGGTCAACTCCAACAGCTCGGTCCGCGTGCAGACCAGCTTCGGTGGGATGAAGCAGTCGGGGTTCGGTCGCGAGCTCGGTCTCGAGGCGCTGTCCGCATACAGCGACGTGAAGAACGTCTTCGTCTCGACCGAGGATTGACCGGATCGGCGCGCCGCGACCCGGAGGTGCAGGATCGCCTGTAACGCACGATCAGGGTGGTGCGCTCACGTCACGTGCAGGGGGTCCGCGGGCCCGAGTCGGAGTGCGCTGAGCCCGTGCTGCGTGGAATGCCGCTGCCCCTGGACCGGTGTCCGGGGATCAACGCCTCCAACTCGGCTGTGTGGACGGCAGGACGACGCATCGGCGCCTTGGCCATCGGCGGGGCAGCTCTGTGCCGGCAGTACCAATGGCTGTACCGCGAGAAGGGGTGAGGGAGTGGTCGCATGCTCACCTCCCCAGTGTGCGGGCCCCGCGTAAGGAGGGCCTATGGAGGATGTAGGAGTTGACGAAGAAACCGGTGCGACGAGACGGGAGGTCCCCGTGCTCGAGCGCGGAGCAATCGGAAGGCGTGTCCCATCCGGCTAACGTCTGTCGTGATGTCCGACCGTTCACGCAAGATCGCCAAGCCTGCGGCCGCCCTCGGCGTCCTCGCCACCATGGCCAGCATCTGGTGGTTCGCCCTGCGACCCCGTCGCAAGATCAAGCCCGACCAGTAGGCGGCACCCGGGGCGGACGGTGCCCCACCGGGACCTTCGACCCTCCCCGGTAACCTCGAGCCGTGGCCCTGACCTCGCTGCGACCGCTGCGTTCGCGCAACTTCGCCCTCATCTGGTCGGCGGCGCTGGTCTCCAACGTCGGCTCCTGGATGCAGACGGTCGCCCTCGGGGTGCTCGTCTACTCCCGGACCGGCCAGCCGGGCTGGACCGGCCTCGTGGCGGCGGCCGGGTTCGTCCCCATCGGGCTCCTCGCCCCGATCGGCGGAGCCCTGGCCGACCGGCTCGACCGCCGCCGCTGGCTCATCGTGACCACCTTGGCCGAGACCGCCTTCGCCGTCTTCCTGGCCGTGTTGGCCGCCACCGGTCACGACCCTCCAGGGGTGCTGGTCGTGCTCTCCTTCCTCGGTGGAGCTGCGGGGGCGATCGGGTTTCCCGCCTATCAGGCGATGGTCCCCGACCTGGTGCCCCGGGAGGACCTACTCGGAGCCGTCTCGCTTTCGTCCGCCCAGTTCAACCTGGGGCGGGTGATCGGTCCCGCCCTCGCCGGCCTGGTCCTCCTCACCCAGAACTACGCGCTCGTCTTCGGCGTCAACGCTGCTTCGTTCGGCGCGGTTGTCGTGGCCCTGCTCATGGTCCGCATCCCGCCGCCGGTGGGGCAGGCGACGCGCAGTTCGATGGCGAGGCGGATCGTGGAAGGCGCCAGGGCGGCCCGGGCGGAGCCGGGCTGCCGGGCCGCCATCGGATTGATCGCCGTGGTGGCCCTGTTGGCGTCGCCATTCATCGCGTTGGTGCCGGCGATGTCCCATGTCCAGCGCCCCGCGGGGTGGAGCCTCGGGCTGGTGACCGCCTTCCTGGTGACCGCCCAGGGCGTCGGAGCGGTGGCCGGAGCGCTCGCGCTTCCCTCGTTCGCCGAGCGGTTCGGACGGCTGTCCGTGCTGCGGGTGGCCCTCCTCGTCCTGCCGTTCCTCCTCGTGGCCTACGGCCTGGCACCGACGCTCGCAACCGCCGTCCCCGCCTTCGTGGCGGTCGGTGCCGGGTACATCTTCGTGCTCTCCGGGCTCAACACGGTGGTCCAACTGCGCGCACCGGCCGCGACGCGGGGGCGGATCCTCAGCATCTACATGATGGCGCTGGGTCTCATCTACCCATTGGGCGCGGTCGTCCAGGGGTGGATCGCCGACACCCGGGGCATCCGGGCGGTGACCGTCGGGGGGGCCGTCATCCTCTTCGTCGTGCTGGCCGTCCTGATGCTCGCCCGCCCCGCGCTCTTCGGCGCCCTCGGTGATCCCACCCCCTCGCACGGTCCAACTCCGGTGGGTCCGGCCGGGGCACTGGCCGCGGGCGGGTCGGGGTGACCGCACCGGCCGTCCGGTCCGGAGTCGAGGTCCTCACTGCGGCGGACGCCGAGGACGCCCAGACGCGGGCGGCCGGCGCGCTGTTGGCGGCGGGGCTCGGCGAGGGGGACCGGGTGGCGTTCTGCCTGCCCTCCTCGGCCGGCCTGCTCTGCGCGGTGCTCGGAGCCCTTCGGGTGGGAATCGTGCCGGTCCTGCTCAACGCGACCCTCCTCGATCGGGAGCGCGAGGTGCTGCTCGAGGATGCAGCGCCGTCGCTCACCGTGGTCGACCGCGACCAGCTGGACCGGTTGGATGCAGGCCCGCCCGCCACGCTCGCACCGCATCCGCTGGCGCGGCCCATGCACTACACCTCGGGGACCACCGGGCACGCAAAGGGTGTGTGGTCGGGCATCTGGGATGCTCCGACCGCGGCGGCGGCGTTCGCCGACGAGGCCGACCTGTGGTCCTTCGGACCGGCTGACGTGCACCTCGTCTGCTCGCCGATGTACCACTCCGTGTCGGTCCGGTTCGCCGCGGGGACCCTGCTGCGTGGCGGGACGTGCGTGATCCTCCCTTCCTTCGATGCCGCGATGGCAGGCGATGCGCTCGACGGCGGATCGGGAACCGTCCCGACCACCACCTTCCTCGCCCCCTCCGCCCTCGCCCGGCTGCTCGCAGACCCGGGCAGCGTGCGGTCGCGGTTCGCGTCCCTTCGACTCCTGGTCCATGCAGGGTCGCCTTGTCCTCCCCCGCTCAAGCGGGCCGCCTTCGACCTTCTCGCCTCCGACGTCCTCTGGGAGTTCTACGGATCGACCGAGGGCCAGTTCACCGTGTGCTCGCCGAGCGAGTGGCTCGAGCACCCGGCCACGGTGGGCCGCGCCCGGCCGGGGCGCACCCTCCGGGTGGACGCCGACGGGACGGTCTGGTGCCGGCCGCCGGCGTTCGCACACTTCTCGTACTGGCGGGACGAGTCGGCGACTGAAGCCGCATGGCGCGACGGTGCGTTCACCGTCGGCGACCTCGGCCGACTCGACGAGGACGGGTATCTCACCCTCGACGGCCGGCGCGACGACCTGGTCATCACCGGCGGGGTCAACGTCTACCCGGCTGAGGTGGAGGCCGCCCTCGTCGAGGTGACCGGTGTGGCCGAACTGGCCGTCTTCGGGCTCGACGACGAGCGGTGGGGGCAGCGGGTCTGCGTTGCGGTGGTGCCGGTCCCGGGTGCGAGCGGCCCGGCGGTGATCGCCGCCCTCGAGGCCCGTGCCGTCGAGCGCCTTGCCGGCTACAAGCGACCCAAGCAGTACACGACGATCGGCGCCCTGCCCCGCACGGCCACCGGCAAGGTCCGGCGACTCGACCTCCCCGAGGCTCTCGGGCTGGGCTGATCCCAGATCGCCGCGGGCCGTGCAGCGCGGGCAACCCGGCCGGGTTCCCCGGTGACCGCGGGCGATGCCCCGCCCACCGCTGGGCGATACTTGGGCCATGTCACCCGCCGATGCCGGTCCCCCCATCGCCACGGTCAATCCGGCCACCGGGGAGCTGCTCGAGTCGTTCGAGCCCTTCGATGCGGTCACCGTCGAGGCCCGCCTCGCGACCGCGGCGGCCTGCGCCCCACTGTGGGCGGCCACCACCTTCGCCGAGCGGGCCCGCCTGCTGGTGACGGTGGCCGAGCTCCTCGAGGCAGAGCTGCCGGACATCGCCCGCGTGGTGACCTCCGAGATGGGCAAGCCCTTCGCCCAGGCCAAGGGGGAGGTGGCCAAGTGTGCGAGCGGGTTCCGCTGGTTCGCCGAGCACGCCGAGGCGTTCCTCACCGACCGGGAGGTGCCCGTCGACGCCTCCCTCGGTCTGGTGACCTATCAGCCGCTCGGCACCATCCTGGCGATCATGCCGTGGAACTTCCCGCTCTGGCAGGTGGTCCGCTTCATCGCGCCGGCGGTCATGGTCGGCAACATCGGGCTGCTCAAGCACGCCCCGAGCGTGCCCCGCACGGCGCTGCTGCTCGAGGACCTCTTCCGTCGGGCAGGCGCACCCGACGGCGTGCTCCAGACCCTGCTCATCGGCATCGATCAGGTGCCGGCGGTCATCGCCGACCCGCGGGTGGCCGCGGTGACCCTCACCGGGAGCGTGGGCGCCGGACGGGCGGTTGCCGCACAGGCCGGCGCAGTCGGGAAGAAGGTCGTCCTCGAGCTCGGCGGAAGCGACCCGTTCCTGGTGCTGCCGTCGGCCGACCTCGAGCGGGCGGTGGCGGTCGGCGTGCAGGCGCGGGTTCAGAACGGTGGCCAGTCGTGCATTGCCGCCAAGCGGTTCATCGTCCACCAGGACGTGGCCGCCGCGTTCACCGAGCGCTTCGTGGCCGCCATGACGGCTCTCTCGGTCGGGGACCCGTTCGACCCTGCCACCGAGGTCGGCCCGTTGGTGACTGCGGCCGCGGTCGACGTCATCGAGGCCCAGGTGGAGGACGCGCGGGAGCGGGGGGCGACCATCCTGTGCGGCGGCGAGCGCGTGGTCGGCCCCGGCGGATCCGCGCGGCCCGGTGCCTTCTACCGTCCCACCGTCATCACCGGGATCACCCCGGGCATGCGGGTGGCCACCGAGGAGGTCTTCGGTCCGGTGGCGCTGCTCTTCACCGCCGCCGACGCCGACGAGGCACTGGCGCTGGCCAATGGCACCGAATTCGGTCTCGGCGCGAGCGTGTGGACGACCGATCCCGACGAGCAGCAGCGGTTCGTGACCGGCCTCCAGGCCGGGCAGGTCTTCGTGAACGGCATGGTCGTCTCCATGCCCCAGCTGCCGTTCGGCGGGATCAAGAGCTCGGGGGTCGGTCGCGAGCTCTCCTTTCCCGGGCTGCACGAGTTCTGCAACATCAAGTCGGTCTGGATCGCCTGATGCCGGAGGGTCGCGCCTACTTCGACCACGCGGCGACATCCCCGATGCGCGCCGAGGCGCTCGCTGCGGTCGTCGACCACCTCGCCGGTCCCGACGGGAATCCGTCAGGGGGCCATCAGGAGTCGCGCCTCGCCCGGCGGGCCCTCGAGGATGCGCGCGACCGGATCGCGCTGCTGCTCGGAGCCGATTCGTCGGAGGTCGTCCTCACCTCCGGGGGAACCGAGGCGGACAACCTCGCCGTGGTCGGGGCATGGGAGGCGCTGTCGGACAGCTGCCAGCCGTCACCCGGAGCCCTGGTGTGCTCGGCCATCGAGCACCACGCGGTGCTCCACGCCTGCCGGGCGCTTGCCGCGCGCACCGGAGCCGAGCTGCGCGAGGTACGCCCCGGGAAGGACGGTGTGATCGACCCGGACCGGCTGGCCGAGGTGTGCACCGACGACGTCGGGCTCGTCTCGGTGATGGCGGTCAACAACGAGATCGGCACCGTCCAGCCCCTCGATGCGCTCGCCGAGGTGGTCCGCCGCCGATCGCCGCGGGCGGTCCTCCACACCGACGCGGTCCAGGCGGTGCCGTGGTTGGACGTCGCCACTGTCGCCGCGCCCGCCGACCTGGTCACGGTCAGCGCACACAAGTTCGGGGGGCCGAAGGGGATCGGGGCGTTGGTGGTGCGCAACGGCACCGGGCTGCGCGCCCAGCTGCACGGCGGGGGACAGGAGCGCGAGCGGCGCAGCGGTACGCCGGACGTCGCGGGCGCCGTGGGCATGGCTGCAGCCCTGGCGGCGACGGATGACACGCGTCCGCTGGACACGGCCCGGATCGCCGGGTTGCGCGATCGACTGGCCGACGGCCTGCTGCGGGCGGTGCCCGGCGTCACCGAGACAGGGGCCCGCGAGGACCGGGTGCCGGGGATCCTGCACGTTCGCATCGGCGGGGTCGAAGGAGAGGCGCTGGTCGTCCTGCTCGACGAGGCCGGCGTCGCCGTGTCGGCCGGTGCGGCCTGCTCCAGCGGTGCCGTCGAGCCGAGCCATGTGCTCGAGGCCCTCGGGCTCGGTCCGGAGGACGCCCGCTCGGGTGTCCGATTCTCCCTCGGCGCCTCGACCACCGACGATGAGGTCGACCGTGCGCTCGCGGTCGTGCCGGGCGCGGTCGCCCGCCTGCGAGACTGAAGCGATGCGCGTGCTGGTGGCCATGTCGGGCGGGGTCGACTCCTCGGTCGCTGCCGCGCTGATCGCTGAGCGGTACGGTCCCGAGCAGGTGGTCGGGGCGACCCTCAAGCTGTGGGGCGGGCCCTCCGACTCGGGCTGCTGCTCGGTCGCCGATGTCGAGGACGCCCGCCGGGTCGCCGATCAGCTCGGACTCGTCCATCACGTCTTCAACTTCACGGGCGACTTCGAGGAGCACGTCGTCGGCCCCTACCTCCGGGGCCATCTCGAGGGCCGAACCCCGAACCCGTGCATCGAGTGCAACCGGCATCTCAAATTCGACCGGCTGCTGGACCGCGCTCGTGTCCTCGGCTTCGACGCGGTCGCCACCGGACACCACGCCCGCCGGACCACAGGCGCCGGGGGCACCCATCTGCTGCGCCGGGGAGCCGATCCGGCCAAGGACCAGTCCTATGTCCTGGCCATGCTCGGTCAGGTTCAGCTGGCCCGTTGCTTGTTCCCGGTGGGGGATCTGACCAAGGCCCAGGTGCGCGCGGAGGCGAGGCGTCTCGGTCTGCGCACCGCGGCCAAGCCCGACAGCCAGGATGTCTGTTTCATCCGCGGGACGAGGGCCGGGCGGGCTTCCTGGCCGACCGGGCAACCCTCCACCCGGGTCGCCTCGTCGACCATGAGTCCGGGGACGACCTTGGTGAGGTCGACGCGGTCGAGCTGGTCACGGTCGGGCAACGCCGCGGAATGGGGCACGGAGCGGACGGTCGCCGCCGGTTCGTGACAGCGGTCGACGTCCCCTCCCGCCGGGTCACCGTCGGTTCCCCGGAGGCGGCCCACACCGACAGGGTGGACCTCCACACTGTGGCCTGGGTCGACCGGCCGTGTACCCGCGGAGGAGCCCTGGCCCAGTGCAGCGCTCATGGTGCTCCCGTGGCGTGCACGGTGGCACCGTCCGGGTGCGAGGGTCTCACCGTCCGATTCGACCGGCCCCAGCGCCGTGTGGCTCCCGGTCAGACGGTCGCCCTCTACGACCCGAGCGAGCCGTCGGTGGTGCTCGGCTCGGGAATCGTCGGGTGAGCGCGAAGGAACGGGATCCCGTAGCCCGAGCCGAGGAGCTGCGCCGGCTGATCGCCCACCACAACGAGCGCTACCACGTGCTCGACGATCCCGAGATCACCGATGCCGAATACGACTCTCTGGCGCGCGAGCTGCGCGCCATCGAGTCAGACCATCCCGACCTCGTCGTGCCGGGCACACCCACCGGTTCCGTGGGGGCACCGCCGTCGACGCTCTTCGCCCCGGTGGTCCATCAGGTCCCGATGATGAGCCTCGACAACGCTTTCAGTGCCGAGGAGCTCGAGGCCTGGGCCGAGCGGCTGGCCAAGCAGATCCCGACCAAGACCCGTTTCGTGTGCGAGCTCAAGATCGACGGCCTGGCCATCTCCCTGATCTACCGGGAGGGCCGTTTCGTGCAGGCCGCGACCCGCGGCGACGGGCGGACCGGAGAGAACGTGACGCCCAACGTCGCCACGATCGCCGCGATCCCGCACCGTCTCGACCCGGCCGCGGGTCCGCCGCCCGAGGTGCTCGAGGTCCGCGGCGAGGTCTACATGCCGGTCTCGGCCTTCGCCGAGCTCAACCGGAGACAGGCCGAGGCGGAAGAGCGCCTCTTCGTCAACCCGCGCAATTCCGCCGCCGGCTCCTTGCGACAGAAGGACCCAGCGGTCAGCGCCAGCCGAGCCCTCTCCTTCTGGGCGTATCAGGTCGGTGAGGTGGTACCGCCGCCCGGGCCGGACGTGACCGGCGCTCCCCCCGAGCTCGCCGCAAGCCAGTCGGCCACGCTCGGCTGGCTCGGGCGCGCCGGGTTCCCGGTCAATCCCGAGCTCCGTCTCGTCGAAGGGCTCACCGAGGCACTCGCCTTCTGCAAGCAGTGGGAGGCCGATCGCCACCGGCTCGACTACGAGATCGACGGCGTGGTGATCAAGGTCGACGACCTCGCCCTCCAACGCTCGCTGGGCTCGACCGCCCGGGCGCCGCGGTGGGCGATCGCCTACAAGTTCCCCCCGGAAGAGCGATCGACCACGCTCCTCGGCATCAGGGTCTCCATCGGGCGCACCGGGAAGGCCACGCCGTTCGCGGTGCTCGACCCGGTGTTCGTCGGCGGGTCGACGGTGAGCCTCGCCACCCTCCACAACGAGGACCAGGTGAAGGCGAAGGACGTTCGGCCGGGCGACACGGTCGTGGTGCGAAAGGCCGGTGACGTGATCCCCGAGGTGGTCGGCCACCTCCCGACGCCCGGCCGGCGGAGGAAGCCGGCGTGGCGCTTCCCGACCACCTGCCCGGTCTGCGGAGCGCCGCTGGTGCGGCTGCCCGGCGAGAGCGACACCTTCTGCACCAATCTCGACTGCGCCGGTCAGCGGGTGCAACGCATCGCCCACTTCGCCTCGCGTTCCGCGATGGACATCGAGGGCCTCGGCGAGCAGCGGGTCCAGTTGCTCGCCGATCACGGCCTGCTGGTCGACGTGGCCGATCTCTACAGCTTCACCGCCGAGACGTTCGCCGGCCTCGAGGGGTTCGCCGCCCTCTCGACCGCCAACCTGCTCTCCGCCATCGCGGTCTCGAAGACGCGTCCGTTGAGCCGGGTGCTCATCGGACTGGGCATCCGTCATCTCGGTCAGGTCGGCTCACTCGCCCTCGCCCGGGCCCGGGGAGACATCGACGGGGTGATCAGCGCCGACGAGTCGACGCTGGCCGCTATCGACGGCGTCGGTCCGGTCATCGCCTCGAGCGTCGTGGCCTGGTTCGCCTCGCCGGTCAACCGCTCGGTGGTCGAGCGCTTGCGGTCGGCCGGGGTGACCATGGTCGAGCCTGGCGGCGCGCCCGGCGGCGGCACCGTCGCGCTGCCCCAGACCCTCGCAGGCCGGTCGGTTGTGGTGACCGGAACGCTCGAGGGCCTGACTAGGGAAGAGGCTGAGGAGGCTGTGATCGCCCGGGGTGGCAAGTCTCCCGGCACCGTGTCCAAGAAGACGTTCGCGGTGGTCGTCGGTGACGCGCCGGGAGCATCGAAGCTGACCAAGGCTGAGCAACTCGGCGTGCCGATCGTCGACGGCGCAGGCTTTTCGGAGTTGCTCGAAACTGGCGAACTGCCCGCATAGCCACCTCTTTCCGTCGGCCGCAAACACGCCTCGTCGACCGGCCAGCGCTGCAACTCACGATTGCACAGCGCGGGCTCGCTCATGGTCTCGTCAATTGCGCTCATGGTCTCGTCAATTGTGAGGAAGCACTCGTGCCCTCGGGCTCCCCGGGGCTGGCGATGCCTTGTAATCGGGATCGCCCCCAGTTAGTCTGCATCTACCGAAAGGGGCGTCCGGGGGGATCTGAGTTCTCAGCTCTGCTTGACCGCGGGGCAAACCGTTCGGTTTCGCCATGTTGGGGGGCACCAGCCACCTGACTTTGAGCCCGTGGAAGCACGGGGGAAACGAAGGAGCACAACTCAATGATCCGTAAACTGCTACTGGTCGCTGCGGCGATCGCGATGCCTGTGAGCGCCGGAGCCGTGACCCTGGTCGCGACCGCGTCGCCTGCCGGCGCGGTGGGGCCTGTGATCAACTGCCATGACACTGGCACGATCACCTTCGCTGGCCTGTCCGGGCTCACCCACAATGGGTATGCCACGACGGCGACCACCTCGACGACAGCGGTGAGCACACAGACGTACTCGGCGGGCTCGACCGCCTGCGCCGGCAGCGGACCTGCACTGAGCATCAAGTCCACCAACACCCTGTGCAGCGCTGCAGGTGAGACCACGACCGTCCCAGCGTGCGTGGGGCACCCCACTGAGCGCGGCTACGGCTCCTTCAAGGCCTACCAGTCCGGTGGCACGGCCAGCGTGAAGTCGAGTGTCGCGAGCATCACCTTCACCGTCAACGCCCATACGTACACGTCGAAGACATGCGCTGCGACGTCATGCGTCGCAACGTATGTCTGCCCGAAGTCGGCAACCTACGGTACGGAGGCCGGGTTCAAGCTCATGGGCAATATCACCACTGCAGGGACGTACAGTGGTGCTGCCACGACGGCCATCGTCTGCATCGGAGCGATCACCGGCACCCACCTCAAGATCCAGGCCGGTGCCACCAAGCCGGGCTTCACCTACAACCTCCTCCAGGGAGAAACGGCCGGCTCGCTGATCACTGTCAAGACCGCCACGATTGACAAGGCGGAGAGCAGCCTCAACATCGCCTGACGCATTCCGGTGTCCGCCGACCTGGCGGGGACCGATCGCAGGACTGATAACGCGACGAGGACGGGGCTTCAGGCCCCGTCCTCGTCGCGTCCGGACTCGCCACCGGGAGTGTCGGCGACCTGCCGCCCGAAGCTCGGCGCCCGCTCCACGCCGGCGACCACGGGCTTGATATGTCAGTTGCCATGCCAGAAGATCGGGTCGCATGTAACGGATAGCGAGTCCGGATCGTTGAACCGAGTAGCAGAGGTGAAGGGGGATCGGCTTCGGTGCCGTGACACTTCTGGCAGGGGGGCAGCAAGCGTCGGGGGCATGAGCACCTGACTTCGAGCCCGTGGAAGCGCGGGGGAAACGAAGGAGCACAACTCAATGATCCGTAAACTGCTACTGGTCGCTGCGGCGATCGCGATGCCCATGAGCGCCGGGGCCGTGACCCTGGTCGCGACCGCAGGGCCCGCTGGCGCGGTGGGGCCTGTGATCAACTGCCATGACACCGGCACGATCACCTTCGCTGGCCTGTCCGGGCTCACCCACAATGGGTATGCCACGACCGCGACCACCTCGACGACAGCGGTGAGCACACAGACGTACTCGGCGGGCTCGACCGCCTGCACCGGCACCGGACCTGCGCTGAGCATCAAGTCCGCCAACCCACTGTGCAGCGCCGCGGGTGAGACCACCCAGGTCCCAGCGTGTGTGGGGCACCCGACTGAGCACGGCTACGGCTCCTTCAAGTCCTACCAATCCACTGGTACGAGCAGCATCAGGTCGAGTGTCCCGACCATCACCTTCACCATCAACGGCCATACGTACACGTCGAAGACATGCGCTCCAGCGTCATGTGTCGCGACGTATGTCTGCCCGAAGTCGGCGACCTACGGTACGGAGGCCGGGTTCAAGCTCATGGGCAACATCACCACTGCAGGGACGTACAGTGGCGCTGCCACCACGGCCATCGTCTGCATCGGAGCGATCACCGGCACCCACCTCAAGATCCAGCCTGGTGCCACCAAGCCGGGCTTCACCTACAACCTCCTCCAGGGAGAAACGGCTGGCTCGCTGATCACGGTCAAGACCGCCACCATCGACAAGGCGGAGAGCAGCCTCAACATCACATGACGTCTTGCGGTGTCCGCCGACCTGGCGGGCACCGGTCGCAGGACTGGTAGTGACGAGGACGGGGTTTCGGCCCCGTCCTTGTCGCGTCCGGACTCGCCACCGGGAGCGAGGAGGAGGAAGTCCCTCGCGACCTTCTGTCGGTGAAGTGCAGCGCCGAGTGCCCAGTGGACGCTGCCGGGCGCCTGCACACGGCAAGGCGATGTGACAGTTGGTTTGAAGGAGCGCGGTGGGGGTATGTAGCGGAAGCCTGCCGCATTAAACCGAGTCGCAGGCAGGCGAAGGGGGATCGGCGTTTCGGTGCCGTGACACCCGCTGCAAGGGGGGCAACAAGCGTCGGGGGCACCGGCCGCCTGACTTTGAACGAAGGAGCCAACTCAATTGATCCGTAAACTGCTACTGATCGCTGCGGCGATCGCGATGCCGATGAGCGCCGGGGCCGTGACCCTGGTCGCGACCGCAGGGCCTGCCGGCGCTGCGGGGCCCACGATCAACTGCCATGACACCGGCGTTATCACCTTCGCTGGCACGTCCGGGCTCACCCACAATGGGTATGCCACGACTGCGACCACCTCGACGACAGCGGTGAGCAAGCAGACGTACTCGGCGGGCTCGACCGCCTGCACCGGCACCGGACCTGCACTGAGCATCAAGTCGACCAACACCAAGTGCAGCGCCTCGGGTGAGACCACCCAGGTCCCTGCGTGCACGGGGCACCCCACTGAGTACGGCTACGGCTCCTTCAAGGCCTACCAGTCCGGTGGCACGGGTGCCGTGAAGTCGAGTGTCGCGACCATCACCTTCACCGTCAACGGCCATACGTATACGTCGAAGACATGCGCCGCCTCGTCATGCGTCGCGACGTATATCTGCCCGAAGTCGTCGACCTACGGTACGGAGGCCGGGTTCAAGCTCATGGGCAACATCACCACTGCAGGGACATACAGTGGTGCTGCGACCACGGCCATCGTCTGCATCGGAGCGATCACCGGCACCCACCTCAAGACCCAGGCCGGTGCCACCAAGCCGGGCTTCACCTACAACCTCCTCCAGGGAGAAACGGCCGGCTCGCTGATCACGGTCAAGACCGCCACCATCGACAAGGCGGAGAGCAGCCTCAACATCGCCTGACGTCCTTTCCGGTCTCCGCCTGACCAGGCGGGTACCGGTCGTAGGACTGGTAGTGACGAGGACGGGGCTTCGGCCCCGTCCTCGTCACGTCCGGACCTCCTCGCGGCGTGCGCCCCTCCACCGCTCTCGCCGATCGGTTCGCTAGCCTGAGTCAGGATCATGCCGAGCCTCACCGACTCCATCGGACGTGTCCTCGGCGACCGTTACCGACTGGTTACGCCTCTGGGGACCGGTGCGTCCGCGCACGTCTACCTGGCTGACGACGTCTCCCTCCACCGCCAGGTGGCCATCAAGGTGCTCCACCCGGCCCTGGCCGGCGACCGTGCCTTCCTCAAGCGCTTCCGGGCCGAAGCGCAGGCCGTGGCCGCGCTCAACCACCCCAACATCCTGCGGGTCTACGACTGGGGAGAGGAGGACGCTGAGCCCTACCTGGTCCTCGAGTACCTGGCGGGGGGCTCACTCCGTCAGGTCTACGACACCGGTGCGCTGCTGACCCCCGAGCAGGCGGCACAGATAGGGATCGAGACGGCCGCCGGGCTGGACTACGCCCATCGCCGTGGGCTCGTCCATCGCGACATCAAGCCCGCCAACCTCCTCTTCGACGCCGACCGTCGGCTGCGGATCGCCGACTTCGGCCTGGCGCGGGCCCTGGCGGAAGCCGCGTGGACCGAGCCGGACGGGGCCATCCTCGGGACCGCCCGCTACGCCGCACCCGAACAGGTCGAGGGCTGGGTCCTCGACGGCAAGGCGGACGTCTACGCGCTCGCCCTCGTGCTCTACGAGGGCATCACCGGCGAAGCCCCCTTCATCGGCGACACCACGGTTGCCACCCTCATGGCCCGGGTCGGGACCCTGTTGCCCGAGCACGAGGCCCTCGGCCCGCTGGCCGATGTCCTGGTCTGGGCCGCTGCCCCCGATCCGACCGAGCGCTACGACGCGGCCCGATTCGGTCGCGAGCTCACTGACCTCGCAGCCGCCCTCCCGCCGCCGGACCCATTGCCCCTCGTGACCGCCCTCCCCGCCGACGGGATGGGCGAGGTGGACCCGGCGTCGGTGCGCCCTGCCCGTCGTCCCGCCGTCGACCCCGTCGAGCAGGACCGGACCGAGCTCGGGGCCCCAGTCCAGGCCGTTGCCGCCACATCCAAGAAGCCGAGCGCGCGCCGGGCGACCCGGGACGGCATCGCGCCCAGAACCAGGCGTCGTTGGCGCTGGATCGTCGGGGTCGCGGTGCTGGTGCCACTGCTCATCGCCGGCGGTGTCGCCTGGGCTGTCCATGCCGGATTCTTCACTCCGAGCCACCCGGTTCCCCAGTTGGTGGGGAAGACCCTCGCCGCCGCATCGACAGCGGTTGCGCCCGACCACTTCACCGTACGCACCGGCGGACACACGCCCTCGATCACCGCGGCCGCAGGAATCATCGTGAGCCAGCAGCCCGCCGCCCGCCGGGCTGGGCGAGCGGTGACCGCCAAACAGGGCTCGGTCATCACCGTGGTGGTGTCGACCGGGCCGCCCCGGGTGGGCATCCCTGACCTGAGCTCCTTCTCCAGCTGCAACGACGCCGTCCAGGCACTCAGAGCCGTCCACCTGGCCGGGGTCTGCCCTGCGTCGGCTGCGCAGTACAGCTCGACGGTGGTGGCCGGGGCCATCCTCTCGACCCTGCCGGCCGGGAGCGCCCCCTACGGCTCGACGGTCACCATCGTGACCTCGAAGGGTCACGCGCCGGTGACCGTCCCCGCGGCGGCCGCCTCGGCGGCTTCGTATGCCGGGGCCGCGGCGATCCTGACAGCGGCCGGGTTCGTGCCCGTCCAGGGTCAGGCCTACTCGCCCACCGTGCCGGTCGGGCAGGTGGTCGGGACCCAGCCGACACCAGCGGCAGGTCCGGTGCCCTTCGGGTCCCAGGTCACCGTCCAGGTCTCCCTCGGGCCCCAGCCGGTGACCGTCCCGTCCCTGCGCGGCGACTCGATCGCCACCGCGACCGGCGCCCTCCGGGCACTCGGCCTGCAGGTGGGCGGTCCCTACGGGCCTCCCGGGTCGAGCACCGTGCTCTCGACCGCCCCGGCCGCGGGCGCGTCGCTGCTGCCCGGCGCGACCGTCAACGTGTACACCCAGTGACCGGCGCCGACCGGGCGTGCGAGCTGTGCGACGCGGCCCGGATCACCGAGTGGCACCACGAGGACCAGACCTGCTGGGTTGCCGACTGCGAGGTGTGCGGTGTGCCCATGGTGGTCTGGAAGCACCACGGCCACGAGCCGCCCGAGGCCGACGTCGATCACATGCTCGCCGAGCTTGCGGCCGTCGCCGACCGCGTGCTCGGGAAGGGGACCTGGTCATACGACCGGGTGATGCGTCAGATCCCCGACCATTTCCATGCCCATGCCCGCGACCCCGAGTGGTGGGTCCGGCGCTTCGGGCGGCGCTAGGGACCGGTGATCAAGTACCTGGGGTCCAAGCGCCGGCTCATCGCACCACTCACCGTGCTGGCGGCGTCTTCCTCGGCCCGCACCGGGCTCGACCTCTTCACCGGGACCACCCGGGTCGCCCAGGCGTGGAAGCGGGCCGGCCTCGAGATGACCGCGGTGGACAGCGCCCGCTGTGCCCACGTGCTGGCCCGCTGCTACGTGGCGACCGACGCTGCCGCCGACCCGGGGCTCGCGGGAGCACTGGCCGACGCGATCCGGCATCTCAACGCCCTGCCAGGCCGGCCCGGGTACGTGACTGCGACATTCTGCGAGGAGGCACGCTACTTCCGACCCGAGAACGGTGCGCGCATCGACGCCGTGCGCGAGGCCATCGAGGCCGACTACGCCGGCACCGCGCTCTGGCCCCTGCTCCTGACCAGCCTGCTCGAGGCAGCAGACCGGGTCGACTCGACCACCGGGCTCCAGATGGCGTACCTCAAGCAGTGGGCCCCCCGTGCCAGCCGTCCCCTGGTGCTGGAGCAGCCCGCCCTGCTGCCCGGTCCCGGGCGGGCACTGCGGGGTGACGCGTGCGGGCTGGCCGGTTCGGCGGCACTCGGTGAGATCGACCTCGCATACCTCGACCCCCCGTACAACCAGCACCGCTACGACTCCAACTACCACGTCTGGGAGACCATTGTGGCCTGGGACGCGCCGGACCACTACGGCGTCGCGTGCAAGCGGACGGATCTCCGCGACCCGGCGACCCGCAGCGCCTTCAACGGCCGTCGCACCATGGCGTCCGCTCTCGCAGGGGTCGTGTCAGCGCTCCGCGCCGAGGTGGTGGTCCTCTCCTACAACAACGAGGCGTGGCTGACCTACGAAGAGCTCCACGATCTCTGTGCGGACCGCGGCCACGTAGCGGTGCTCGCATTCGACTCGGCCCGCTACGTGGGGGCGCGCATCGGCATCCACGATCCGTCCGGGCGCAAGGTGGGTCGGGTCTCCCACCTCCGCAACACCGAGTACCTCGTCGTGGCCGGTGACCGGGCCCGGGTGCGGGCCATGGTCGGTGCGGTCGAGGATGCCGGATTGGGTGCCCAGGTCGAGCGGCCGGTCCCACTTCCCGCGGCCTGACGACCACCCTTCGCGCGAGGCGTGCAGGGTCTCCGAGGACCCGGGACCCGCCGCGTTGTACTCACCAGTAACTTTCGCTACTGTGCAATCGTCGATCGGTGGATGATCGTGAAGGGGGATGACGGGGGAAAGCCAGATTCTGGCCATCTTGCATTGGATGCCGTTCGGCGCGTCGCAAACCCTTACTTTCTCTGCGGAGACGCAGACGACCAAAGGAGCAACCATAATGATCCGCAAACTGCTGATGGTGGCCGCAGTGGCCATCGTTCCCGTCGGAGCCGTCGTGGCTTCGGGTGGACAGGCCTGGGCCAACCCGATTCAAGCAGGAACCGCTTCCTGCAAGACGATCACCGGAACCGTGGCCTTCGCCCACAAACTGACCAAGACGGGCACCGTGGCCAGCTCGGGTCCGCTGACCCAGACCGACACGCTCACCGCCAAGTTGAGTGGGTGCACGACGAGCCCTGCCGGAAAGGCTGCGTCGGCGACGGTCAAGGGTACCCTGGTCAGCACCACGCCCAAGGGCGGGACGGCCTACAAGTGCACCGGCATCGCCGGCGTCACCAAGTACACCTCGGCCACGATCACCGTGACCTGGAACACGGCAATCGCTCCGACGGTGTCCAAGCCCAGCCAGACCTACGGCACGCTGGTGGGGACCCCCGCTCACGGGGAGTTCATCCTTCCGGACGCCGCGAAGGGCGGCACCACCTCGTCGACCGGTTCGTTCACCGGGATTGACCATGGCAAGACGACGACCTCCCAGGCCGAGACGACGCTGACCGCAGCGGCGCTGCTCACGGCGTGTGACACCAGCGGCACCTCGAGCCTCGCCATCCAGACGGTGCCCGGTACGGCGCCGGCGGCGGTCTTCAAGTAGAGAACTGCACCAGCCCGTGCAACCGGGCGAATCGTACCGACGAGGACGGGGCTCCGGCCCCGTCCTCGTCGCGTCGACACAGTGTCCCGACCGCCCCTTTTGTCCGGTTTGACCGGAGTCGGGCTGCCCTGCCAACGTGGGCCGGGCAGCCGAACTGGGGGAGACCGAGGACATGGGAGCACTGGAGGGACGGGTCGCCGTCATCACCGGGGCCGGCCGGGGCATCGGGCGTGAGCACGCCCTGCTCTTTGCTGCCGAAGGTGCCAGGGTCGTGGTCAACGACCTCGGCGGCGCAGTGGACGGCTCGGGCGACGATCGCACGCCGGCCCAGCAGGTGGTCGACGAAATCCGAGCGGCCGGCGGCGAAGCGGTGGCCAACGCCGACGACGTCTGCGACTGGGACGGCGGCAAGCGCCTCGTCGACACCGCCGTCGAGACCTTCGGCGACATCCATGTGCTGGTCAACAACGCCGGCATCCTGCGTGACCGGGTCCTCGTCAACATGTCGGAGGAGGAGTGGGACTCGGTTATTCACGTCCACCTGAAGGGCCACTTCGTACCCACCAGGCACGCGGCGGCCCACTGGAGGGCACAGGTCAAGGCGGGAGTGGAGGTCCGTGCGTCGGTCATCAACACCTCCTCCACGTCGGGGCTCCTCGGTAACCCCGGACAGACCAACTACGGCGCGGCCAAGGCGGGCATCGCCGCATTCACGACCATCGCCGCAGACGAGCTGTCCCGCTACGGGGTGCGGGTCAACGCCATCGCCCCGGCCGCCCGGACCCGGATGACCGAGCAGACACCCGGCCTCTCCGAGATCGTGCAGGCGCCCACCGATGCCGCCGTCTTCGACCGCTGGGACCCCGCCAACATCTCTCCGCTTGTTGCCTACCTGGCCACCGAACACTGTCCCGCCAACGGCAAGGTCTACTTCGTCCAGGGTGGCCAGATCCGCCTCTTCCAGCCCTGGACGATGACCGACACCCTCGACAAGGCAGACCGGTGGACCGTGGCCGAGCTGCAGGCGGAGATGAACCGGCTCGGAGCCTGAGCGGTGTCCCGGGCCGCCGGGCCCGGCGGAACGTCCGGCGATCAGGCGTTCGACGACGCCGAGGTGCGCGAGGCCGAGGCCCTGCTGAGCGGAACCGGGGCCGGTGCCGAGGGGGCCATCTCGGTCCCGTGGCCGGTTCTCTTCCGCCACCGGATGCACCGGCGGGTGGCCGGCTCGGACCGCTACCAGTGGTGGGTGCTGTGGACGGTGCTGGCCGGTCTGCTCTCGGTCAACATCACCTTCACCGTCTTCGTCGTCGCCCTGCCCCAGGTGGCCCGTCAGCTCCACACGACCGTCTCGACCCTGACCTGGACTTCCACCGGCCCGCTGCTGGCCTTCGGGGTGGCCGCGCCCATTCTGGGCAAGCTCGGCGACCTGCGCGGCTACCGACGGCTCTACCTCTGGGGCCTCTCTGGCGCGGCAGTGAGCGTGGTGCTCACGGCATCGGCCCCGACGGCCGGGGTGCTCATCGCCGCGCGCTTCTTCGACGGGGTCCAGGGTGCGGCAACCGGCGCGGCGTCGATGGCCCTCGTCCTGCAGGCCTTCTCCCACGAGGACCGGGTCAAGGCTCTCGGCTGGTGGTCCCTGGTCGGGGCCGGCGGTCCCGTCCTCGGGGTGACCCTCGGGGCCCCGATCATCCAGTTCTACGGGTGGCGGACCCTGTTCTGGGGAGAGCTGCCCCTGATGGCGATCGCCGCCGTGCTCGCGGTGGTGGTGCTGCCGTCGCGCGACCGGCCCGGCGAGCCCGAACAGACCGGCGGCGGCACCGGTGAGCACCCCTGGCGCCAGCTGGACTGGCCCGGATCGGCGGCGCTCTCCGGCTCGGTGACCTTCGGCCTGCTCGCCCTCAACCTGGCGCCCTCCTGGGGCTTCACCTCTGGGGGCGTCGTGTCCTTTGCGGTCATGGCCCTGGTGCTGGGCGTGTGCTTCGTCCTGCACGAACGGCGGGCCGTGCGGCCGCTCATCCCGCTCCACTATTTCCGGCGGCGCAATTTCGTCTTCCCGCTCGGGGCCCGGGCACTGGTCAACTTCGCCTACATGGGCGGGTTCTTCCTCTTCCCGATCCTGATGGAGCGGGTCTACGGCTACGGAGAAACCAGTGCCGGACTGCTGTCCACCGCCCGCCCCCTCGTCTTCTCGTTGTCGGCCCCGATCGCCGGCTACGCGGCGGTGAAGGTGGGGGAGCGGTGGTCGGTCGTCGCCGGTGCTGTCGTCCTCACCGTCTCGATGGTCATGTTCACCCAGCTCGGAACCGATCCCTCGGTCGTGGTCATCGTCGTGGCCCTCGCCCTCTCCGGACTGGGCATCGGCGTCTCCACGCCGTCGACGGCCTCGTCGGCGTCCAACGAGGTGGCCCCGGAGGAGCTCGGGGTGATGAGTGCCGCACAGCTGCTCATCACCCAGATCGGGGTCGTGGCCGGCATCCAGGTGATGGTCACGGTCGAGGCGTCGGCCCACGGTGGTGCCGGGTCGCTCGCGTCGTTCCACCGGGCCTACGCGGTTGGCGCGGTCGCGGCGCTCGCGGCAGTGCTCTGCGGCTTCTTCGTCGTCGACACCCCGCGCCCGGGGCGCACCGCTCCGATCGAGGCGCCGCTGGCCTGAAGCGCCTCAGCTGGTCATGGACTGGATGCGCGAGGCGATCTCTACGGCCGTCGGGTCCGGGGACATCGTCTGGAGCGCCATGAGCTTGGCGATGTCCCCTTCCACCTTGATCTTGCCCTGCATGAAGGCCTGGAGGCCCGCCTGCGGATTGCCTTCGACCAGGATCTCCCGGGCGATGTCGTAGCCGACGGTGACGGTGAGGTCGGCAGGGTCGAGATGCCCGGTGTCGAGGACCAGCTCGCCGCCGCTCGTGTCGGCGTGGGCGAGCATCGAGCCCTCGCCGAAGGGGACCTCGACGACGACCAGGTTCATCCGGATCGCGTGGTCGATCGTGCCACCCTTGCCGGTGTACTCGGCTCGGATCGAACGGGCCTCGGCCAGCCAGTCGTCGCTCAGGAACTGATAGGTGGCCATCGGTGTACCGCTCCTTGCCGTGGGTCGATCGTCAGGGCGCAACTCTACCCGGCAGTCCTGGCATCACCGATAGCATCCCGGGGCGTGACCGCTCCGATCATCCCTGGTGCCGAGCCGTGGTCCGCGCAGGGCGGCCCGGTCGGCGTGCTGGTCCTGCACGGGTTCACCGGCAATCCGCAGACCATGCGCCCCCTCGCCGAAGCGCTCGCCGCCGCGGGTCTCACCGTGGAGCTTCCCCTGCTGCCAGGGCACGGCACCGTGGTCGAGGACATGCTCCCGACCCGGTGGGAGGACTGGTCAGGCGCCGCCGAGGCCGAATTCCAGGCACTGGCCGCCCGGTGCGACCGGCTCGCGGTCGTGGGACTGTCGATGGGCGGCACGATCGCCTGCTGGTTGGCCGAGCGCCACCCGCACCTCGCGGGCCTCGCCGTGGTCAACCCCTTCGTCGAGCCGCCCGACCCGGAGGCCCGCGGCATTCGTGAGCGCGATGCTCGATGCCGGGACCTCGGTGACCGAGGGCATCGGGTCGGACATCAAGAAGGCGGGCGTGGTCGAGGCGGCCTACTCGGGCACGCCCCTCGCACCCCTGCTCTCGCTGTTCGACGGCGTCGACGTCGTCCGGGCCGCGCTCGGTCAGATCCGGTGCCCGGTGCTCCTGTGCTCGAGCCGTGAGGACCACGTCGTCGACCCGGTGTCGGGCGACGTCCTGGCGGCCGAGGTCGCGGGCCCTCTCGAGCGGGTCCACCTCGAGAACAGCTACCACGTGGCCACCCTCGACAACGACGCCGCCCTCATCGAGCAACGTGTGGTCGAATTCGCCCTGGAGGTCCTCGGCGACGACGGGCCGAAATCGTCCTGATGGCCGAGCCCGCCTGATGGCCGAGCCCGGACGCCTCACCCGCGCTGAGGTGGCCCACGTGGCCGCGCTCGCCCGCCTCCACCTGAGCGACGAGGAGCTCGACCTGTTCACCGGGCAGCTGGCCGAGGTGCTCGACCACGCAGCCGACGTGGCCTCGCTCGACCTGGCCGGAGTGGCCCCGACCGCCCATGCGATGGCGCTGACCAACGTGCTCCGTCCCGACGAACCCCGCCCGTGTCTCGACCGGGCCGAGGTGCTCAGCGAGGCACCCTCCGTTGAGGACCACCGCTTCCGGGTCCCCCGGATCCTGGGCGAGGCGCCGTGATCCCGCTCGGACGCGCCGCCGAGCAGGCGGCGATGGTGGGCTCCGGTGAGTGGTCGGCGGTCGATGTGCTCGAGCAGCACCTGGCAGCGATCGAGGCCGGCGAGGAGGCGGTCCACGCCTTCAACCTGGTCACCGCCGACCGTGCCCGCCAGCAGGCCGCCGAAGTCGACGCCCGGGTTGCCGCGGGCGAGAACCCTGGCGCCCTCGCCGGGGTGCCCATCGCGCTCAAGGACAACCTCTGCACCCGGGGGGTGCCCACCACCTGCTCCTCACGCATCCTCGCCGAGTGGCGACCACCCTACGACGCCACGGTGGTCACCAAGCTTGCCGCCGCCGGAGCCGTCGTGGTCGGGAAGACCAACATGGACGAGTTCGCGATGGGGTCCTCGACGGAGACTTCGGCCTTCGGGCCCACCCGCAATCCCCACGACACGAGTCGGGTCCCCGGCGGCTCGTCCGGCGGCTCGGCCGCCGCGGTGGCCGCGGGGTTCGTCCCGCTGGCCCTCGGGTCGGACACCGGTGGCTCGATCCGCCAGCCGGCCGCCCTCTGCGGCGTGGTCGGGATGAAGCCGACCTACGGCACCGTCTCCCGCTACGGGCTGGTCGCGTTCGCGAGCTCGCTCGATCAGATCGGCCCGTTGGCCACGTCGGTGGCGGACGCCGCCCTCCTCTTCGACGTGATCGGCGGCCACGACCCGCTCGACTCGACCTCCCTCCACCGTCCGACCCCGCGGGTGCTCTCGGTCCTCGACGAGGGCGTGGACGGGATGACCGTCGGGGTGCTGGCCGAGCTCATGGACGGCACCGCCCCGGATGTGGCCACCCGGGTGCACGAGGCCGCCGAGGCGCTCGCCAAGGCCGGAGCCCGCATCGAGGAGATCAGTGTCCCGGAGGTCACCCTGGGCCTGTCCGCCTACTATCTCATCGCCCCCGGCGAGGCCTCCTCCAACCTGGCCCGCTACGACGGCGTCCGCTACGGGCTCCGGGTCGACGCAGGCGACACCACCGCAATGAACACCGCGTCCCGCTCGGAGGGGTTCGGCGACGAGGTCAAGCGGCGGATCATGCTCGGGACCTACGTGCTCTCGGCCGGGTACGTGGACGCCTACTACAACCAGGCCCTGCGGGTCCGCACCCGGATCATCGAGGGGTTCACCGCCGCGTACCGCCGCTGCGACGTCCTGCTCGGGCCGACCGCCCCGACGACCGCCTTCGCGCTCGGGTCCAAGCTCGGGGACCCGCTGACCATGTACCTCTCCGACGTGTGCACCATCCCCTCCAATCTCGCCGGGCACCCCGCGGTGAGCGTTCCGTTCGGAACCGGGGACGACGGCCTGCCGGTCGGGGTCCAGCTCCTCGGGCCGGCGCTGGCCGAGGGCACGCCTGCTTCGGGCGGCCGCGGTGGTCGAGGCGGCGGCGCCCGGACCGGAGGGTGGGGTCCTGTCGTGAGGGCCGACTGGGAGATGGTGATCGGGCTCGAGGTGCACTGCGAGCTGCGGACCGCCACCAAGCTGTTCTGCGGTTGCCCCAACGCGTTCGGGGACGAGCCCAACATCAACGTCTGTCCCGTCTGCCTGGGCCTGCCCGGATCACTGCCGGTGCTCAACCAGCGGGCCGTCGAGCTGGCCATGGCCATCGGCACGGCGCTCCACTGCGAGATCCGCCCGTCGACCTTCCACCGGAAGAACTACTTCTACCCGGATCAGGCCAAGGACTACCAGATCAGCCAGTACGACGAGCCGCTCAACGCCAACGGTCACCTCGACCTGCCCGACGGGATCCGGGTGGGCATCGAGCGGGCCCACATGGAGGAGGACACCGGCAAGACCACGCATGCGGGTTCCTCCGGCCGCATCCACGGTGCCGACTACTCGCTGGTCGACTACAACCGTTCCGGGGTTCCCCTGGTCGAGATCGTGAGCGCACCGGACATGCGCACCGCGGACCAGGCACGTGCCTATGTCACCGAGCTGCGGGCGGTGCTCGTGGCCACGGGCGCATCCGACGGCAAGATGGAGGAGGGGTCGATGCGGGTCGACGCCAACGTCTCGGTCCGGCGAGGGGCCGACGCGCCCTTCGGGACGCGGTGCGAGATCAAGAACCTCAACTCGGTGCGGTCGGTGGGCCGCGCCATCGAGTTCGAGGCGGAGCGCCAGATCGCGCTCCTCGAGGCCGGCGAGCCGGTCGTCCAGCAGACCCGCCACTGGGACGAGGACGCGGGTCGCACCCAGACGCTCCGCTCCAAGGAGGACGCCGACGACTACCGGTACTTCCTCGAGCCGGACCTGGTCCCGCTGGTGCCCGACGCCGAGTGGGTGCAGGCGGTGGCCGACTCCCTCGGACTCCTGCCCGCGGAGCGCAGGGCGCGGCTGATCGAGCTGCTCGAGGCGGCCGGCGCGGTCACCGCGTCCCAGTTGGACCAGGTGGCAACGGTGGTCGACCTCGGCCTCGACGATCTGGTCGTGGCAGCGGTCTCCGGAGGCGTCGGGTCCGCGCTGGCACTCGCCCGCACGGCCAACGAGGCCGCGAGCGACCCCGATGCGGCCCGTCGGCTCGACGCGCGCTCCTACGCCGAGCTGCTCTCCCTCGAGGCCCAGGGTTCGCTGTCTGCCACCCAGGCCAAGGCGGTGCTGGCCGACCTGCTTGCCGCCGGCGGAGGGGACCCGGCGGCCATCGCCCGGGACAAGGGGTTCGAGGCGATGTCCGAGGACTCGCTGGCGGCAACCGTGGCCGAGGCGGTCGGGACCCATCCCGACGAGTGGGCGCGCTACTGCGACGGGGACGACCGGCTGGCCGGGTTCTTCACCGGCCTGGTCATGAAGGCGACCAGCGGCCAGGCCAACGGAAAGGCGGTCTCCGCCGAGCTCCGCCGGCTGCGCAGCGGATCGGTCCGCTCCTGACGGTCAGGTCTCCGGCCAGGGCTGGGGAGCCCACAGCGGCACGGCCAACAGGTCGACCGCGGACGGGGGTCCCCCGGCAGCGAGGTAGGGCCCGGACCGCAGGAACCCGAGCCGGGTGATGAACACCGGGCGCAGCCAGTCGGGGTGGGGGGCGAGCGATCGCGAGGCGCTGTAGAGCATCCAGATTCCCGACCCGTCGCGGAAGACCGAGGGTTCACCCGGGCCCTGTCCCTGGGCGTTGGTGGCGAGCAGGGGCCCCGGAGCCGTGTCGGCGCAGGGCCCGGCCGGCCCGGCGCAGCGGGCGGCTCCGATGGCGTAGCCGGGCTGGTTGTACCAGTTGGCCGCGTAGACGACCCAGTAGGCGCCACCGACCTCGAGCAGGTCCGGGGCCTCGACGATGGTCCCCTGCCAGGGCCGGTCGGGCGCCATGAGGACGGACGGGCTGCCGGTCAGCCCGGATCCGTCGGGAGACAGGGGCTGCGACCAGAGTTTGGTGGGGGTGGTGGCGCCGCCGATGTTCTGATCGGACTTCCAGAGCATCCAAGGGTGTCCCTGCCCATCGACGAAGACCCGCGGGTCGATCGACCCTCCCTGGTCGAGCTGGCAGATGAACGGGACGGGCACCGGGACGAACGGCCCGGTGGGCGAGGTGGAGAACGAGCTCCCGATGCACTCGGTGGCCGGGAAGACCCCCTTGACCAGGGCGGTGAAGTAGAGGGCGTAGCGCGCACCGAACCGGTGGACGTCGGGGGCCCAGGTGAAGCCCGGGACGACCCAGCCGGGCAAGGTGGGCAGTGCGTCGACCGGTGCCGACCAGGTCGTGAAGTCGCCGCTGGTTGCCACCGGCACGTTGATCGGGCGGAGTCGGGGGACCCCGCTCGTGTAGAGCAGGTACCGGCCGCCGGCGGTGGTCAAGAACGGGTCGGACTCCTGCTCCCCGGAAGGCACCGGCATCCCGGGGGCTGTGGGATCCGGGTTCGGCGGAGGGGTGGTCACGGCTGCCACCGAGGCTGCTACGGCGCGGGGTCTGGGCGGGTGCCCCGCGGCTGATGCCCGGTTCCCGCCGGTGTCGACCCAGGCTGTCGCCGCCAGCGAGCACACCGCAACGGACGCGGCAGCCGCGACGAGCGCTCGCCGACGGGCCGGCCGGACCATCCCGTCCCCGGGCCGTGCCCGGGACCCCCCGTCCCGGCTCATGCGATGCTCATCCGTGGCGATGACCCCCGTCGCTGCGATCGCCTCCGTGCGGGACCGTGCGGCCCGCCCCAACGCTGCGGAAATCCAGGATACCCACGCGCCGGGGCTGGGGACGAACCGGTGGACATCCTGGTCCGACCTGGGGACCAACCGCGAAATGTGGCGGAAAAGCTCGGGATTTCGCGCCCGGCTCTTGACCCTCTGGGTGGCGGGGATCAGAGTGTGAGGAGTTCGGGAAGCCGAAGCTGCCGGAGGCTCCGGAACGGTCATGAGGGTCGGGTCGCAAGGCTCGGCTCGGAGGCCGATCCGGTTCGGAAGGTGGCAGTAGGTGACCGACATGGTGGACCGGGGAACGGCCCGCTGCACTCTCCGGGGTGCACGGTCCGGCGCCTACTGCAGGGTCGTCCGACACGGCCTCGCGCGGGTGGAGCCGGCGTCACCGAGCACGTGGCCCCGAGGAGCACGGGCGGCTCGACCGTCCGGTTACTCGGGGCTGCGGCGCGTCCGGGCGGCGCTCGTGTTCGGTGCGCCGGGCCCTGGCGGTGGCACTCAGTGGTGACGGTGGGAGACCACGGCCTGGGCGGCGGACTCCATCACGCAGGGGTCGTCCTCCGGGTCGTTGCAGGGCTCGCACTCGAGCTCGAGGGTGCTGTGGGCGATGCCGTAGGGGACGGCGATGGCCCGCTTGACCCGATCGCCCACCACCTGGGCCTGCTCGAGGCTCGGGTGACCGGTCAGGACGATGTGGGCCGAGAGGACCCGCATCTCGCTGGAGAGGCTCCACACATGGAGGTCGTGCACCTCGCTCACCCCGGTGATGCCGGCCATGGTGCCGGTCAGCCGGGCGAGGTCGAGATCGGGGGGTGTCGACTCGAGGAGGACGGTCACGGCCACCCGCAGCACCCCGCCGGCCTGGACGACGATGACGGCTGCCACCGCCAGTGCGGAGACGGGGTCGAGCCAGGTGGCGGACGGGACGGCCAGCAACACCGCGGCGCCCACGAGCACCGCGAGCGAGGCGAGGGCGTCACCCGCCATGTGGAGCAGGGCGGAGCGCATGTTGAGGTCATTGGAGCGGTCCCGCAGGAGCACGGCGGCCAGCCCGTTCACGACCAGCCCGAGCGCGGCGACGACCACCACGATGCCGGCCCGGACCGGCTCGGGGTGGCCCAGCCGGTGCACGCTGCCGACCACGATGAGCACGGTCACCCCGGCGAGCAGCACGGCGTTGGCCAATGCGGCCAGGATGGTCGCACGGTGGTTGCCGTACGACCGGGCGGCGCTCGGCGGCCGGAGGGTCATCCGCACCGCCACCAGGGAGAGCACCAGGGCACCGACGTCGGTCAGGTTGTGGCCAGCGTCGGCCAGCAGCCCGGTCGAGTGGGCCACGGTCCCGAAGACCAGCTGCACCACGACGAGCACCGCGTTGAGGGTGAGGCCGATGGTCAGTCTGCGCGTTCGGTCCATGTCGACTCCCGCCCCAGCCTACCGGGGACCGGCCGGTGCCGGTCGATCCGGACCCGTCACCGACGAGCGTGGGCCCGACCTGATCCAGCCGTCGACGGTCGGCCAGCCGACCCGCGGGCAAGGGGCCGGGACTAGACGGCGTCGCCGACAGCGACGTGTGCGAGGTCGCGACTGTTGGCGATGGCCACCGCGGCGAGCTGTGACCGGACGCCGAGCTTGCGCAGCACCGAGCGGATGTGCGACCGCACCGTGGTCAACGAGACCACCAGCTCGGTCGCGATGTCCTGGGCAGCCCACCCCTCGGTCAGGTGGAAGAGGACCCGCCGCTCGCTCGCGGTGAGCCCGACCAGGGCCAGGAACCCCGGGGGCAGGTCGGCGGCGTCGCCGGTCCCGAGCGGGCCGCCTGCACCCGTCCGGAACCCCTCGAGCGCGTCGGGGAGATGCTCGATGCCGAAGACCGGCTGGGCGCCCTTGGCCACGCAGCCGGCGACGGCGCCCGCACCGGCACCGGCGCCCACCGCCACGACCGGGAGCCCGGCGGCGCGGTAGGAGGCGGTGATGGTGGCAGGGGCGCCCCATCCGCTCTCGGCCCACTTGGAGACCCGGCCGCCGCGGGCCCCGTCCAGAACCAGCACCACCAGGTCGAGGGGCGTGCCGTCGACACCCCGGGGCGGCGTCTCGTCGGCCGACGCGGTGACCAGCGTGGTCCGGCAGCCGGCGCCCTCGACCAGGGAAGCGACCGTCGACGCGGCCAGACCGGGCTGGGCGAGCTGGGTCGGCAGGGGATTCACCACGAGGACCGCCGGACCGTCCTTCCTGGCCCCCCGTTGCTTGGCTCGGCGTCCTTGGGACGGGGATAGGGGCACGATTTGGAGGGTCGGGGCATGGAACGGCGTCGATCCGTCGCGATAGACGCTCCGGCGATGGATGGTCGGGACCGGCGACGGTGCGGACGGCGGGCGGTCGACGGTGACCACGCTGGTGAGCGCGCCGCGCCCGTGCGCCGGCCCGCCGGCGAGTCCGACGCTCCCACTCCTGGCCGCCGAGAGTGCCCGCCGCACGAGCGCAGAGGGATCGGCCTCGCTCCCCGGGGTGGCCATCCCGACCGAGACGGCCAGGCAGGGCCCGGCTCCGTCGATCGGGAACTCGCCGCCCACCGCGCGAGCGAGGCGGCTCCCGAGTGCCTGGGGCAGTACCTTGCTGGCCACCGGTCCGAACTCGATGGCCACCCTCGACCGGCCGATCGGGCAGATCCGGTCGTCCGGTCGGACGACACCTTCGAGCAGGGCGAGGGCCCGTTCGAGCACCGTCCGGTAGAGCGTGCCGTTGCGATCCCGTCGGCCGTCCCCGGCGATCCGCGCATCGATGCAGGCGACCGTGCCGGTGGCACAGCCGCCTCCTTGCGTCGATACGCCCTCTCCAACGTTGCTTCCCATGGTGCCCCCGGCTATCTGCGCTGGTCCAAGCGCTGAACGGCCTCCCCACAAGGTCGATGCTGCCAACACTCCATGCTACTCGCCGACCGCGTTCCGCACCAGTGACCTCGTCACTGTTGAGGAGCGTCCCACCGGTGGGTCGCGGGCGGTGGGGCCCCCGCGCGCAGGTGGTCGTCGGCGGTGGCGCCCGTCGCATCGGCGTCGCCGGACGTCCGCGACCGCCCACCGAGGTGGAGGAGGCCGTCGAGGAGGAGGACGAGCCCGCCCCCGAAGGCGGCTCCGGCCAGTGCGTCGCTCGGGTAGTGCCACCGGACCGCGACCACCGCGATCCCCGTCAGCGCGATCGCCGCCGCGCCGACCGACGCCACCATCCAGCGGAGCCGAGCCGGCACGGCCAGGGTCCATGCAGTGGCCAACGCGGCTACGACGGTCATGCTGCCCGAGGGGAAGCTGAGCACGCCGAGGTAGTAGCGACCGACCTCCGGCTTGAGCACCCAGTTGACCATGGCGCCCGCGACGGAGGGCGCGCAGAGACAGGCCAGTGCCCGTCGGGGGTCACGGCCGACGACCACGAGGGCGGCGAGGAGCGACCCCACGACGAGGGCGGCGAAGCTGCCGAGGTCGGTGATCCGCAGCCAGAAGGCCGAATGGGTGGCAACCGGAAGATGGGCGAAACCGAACCGGTCGAGGATGTTGGGAGCGCGGTCCGCCCGGACGGCCAGCGCAGCGAGCAGGGTCCAGCCGACCAGCACGCCCCCGGCGACCAGTTCCGCCGCGCAACCGGGGCCGGGCGGTGCCTTCCGGCGGGCCGGCGGCTGTCCCCGCGGTCACGACCGTGCCTCGAACCAGGCCAGAGTGGCGCGCACCCCCTCTTCGAGGGGGACCGGAGCCACGTCGGGGAAGAGCCGCCGCAGGGCGGAGTCGTCGGCCTGCGAGTCACGCACGTCACCGGCACGCGGCGGTGCGTGGTCGCGGGCCAGGGTGGTGCCGAGCAGGCGCTCGATGAGCGCGATGAGGTCGAGCAGCGACACCCGGGTACCGAAGGCCAGGTTGACCGGGTGGGGATCGGTGACAGTCCGCCGCACGGCGTCCGCCAGGACCTGTACCACGGTCCCCACGTAGGTGAAGTCCCTGGTCTGGAGCCCGTCACCGTGGACCGGGAGGGGTACGCCGCGGATCGCTGCATCGAGGAACGCCGGGACCACCGCCGCATAGGCATGGTCGGCAGCCTGGAGGGGCCCGAAGACGTTGAAGAAGCGGAAGGCGAGCACCGGCAGGCCGAAGGAGGAGCCGTAGGCCAGGGCAGAGGACTCGGCGGCCAGCTTGCTCGCCGCGTACGGGCTCACCGGCATCGGCACCATGTCCTCGCGCTTGGGGAGGGCCGGGTTCGACCCGTAGACCGACGACGACGACGCCACCACCACGTGGGCCCCGCCATGACGGCGGGCGGCCTCCAGTACCTGCATGGTCCCGGTCGCGTTGGCGTCGTGGGTCGCCATCGGGTCCTCGAGCGACCGCGGCACCGACGGCCGCGCCGCGAGGTGCACGACCGCCCCCGCGCCCGGCACGATCCGGTCGAGCAGCCCGGCGTCGAGGATCGATCCCTCGACCAGCTCGACCCCGTCCACGCACTCGAGGTTCGCCCGGCTCCCGGTGGAGAGGTCGTCGAGGGCGACGACCTCGTCGACACCCACCGTGGCGGTGAGCGCCCGGCACAGGTTGGCACCGATGAAGCCGGCGCCGCCGGTCACGACCACGCGCACGGTCGGGCTAGAGCCGTTCGACGGTCGGTCCGTCCAGGCGGTTCCGGGTGTCGAGCACGTAGCTCGCGTGCGCCCGGACCAGGTCGTAGTCGAATGCGTCGTGGTCGGTCACGATCACCACGGCGTCGGCGGCGTCGACCTCGGCCGCCGACACCTCGACGAGGGGGTAGGCGAGGGTGTCCCCGCTCAGGTGGGGGTCGGCCACTCGCACCTCGGCACCGAGGGCGGCGAGCGAGCGCGCGATCACCGCGCCGGGGGCCTCGCGTGCGTCGCCGGTGTTGCGCTTGTAGGCCAGACCGAGGAGCAGCACCCGGGAGCCGTTGAGGGCGCGGCCCATCCGGTTGAAGGCGAGGAGCAGGCGGCGTACCACGTAGTCGGGCATGTGCTCGTTGACGTCGTTGGCCAGTTCCACGAACCGGAAGGGCTGACCCAGGCTGCGGCGGACCTTCCACGAGAGGTAGCTCGGGTCGATCGGCAGGCAGTGCCCGCCGACCCCGGGCCCCGGGGTGAACCGGAGGTACCCGAACGGCTTGGTCGAGGCCGCGTCGATCGCCTCCCAGATGTCGATGTCCAGGTCGGACGCGAACATGGCCAGCTCGTTGACCAGGGCGATGTTGACGTGACGGAAGGTGTTCTCGAGCAGCTTGGTGAGCTCGGCCTCCCGGGTGCCCGAGACGGCCACGGTGCGGTCCACCAGACGGCCGAAGAACGCCTCGACGGCGGCGAGGGAGCGGGCGTCGATCCCCGAGATCACCTTCGGGGTGTTCTCGAGGCGCCAGGTCTGGTTGCCCGGGTCGATCCGCTCCGGGCTGTAGCCGACGCAGAAGTCCCGACCGGCCACGAGTCCCGAGCCGTCTTCGAGGATGGGGACGACCAGCTCTTCGGTCGTGCCCGGGTAGCTGGTCGACTCGAGGATCACCAGGGCTCCCGAGCGCAGATGGCGTGCCAGCGTGGCCGCCGCCGCCTCCACGTAGCTGAGGTTCGGGTTGCCCTCCTCGAGGGGGGTGGGCACGTCGATGACCGCCACGTCGAAGTCGGCCATCGGCGCGTCGGTGTCGCTCGGGAGGTAGCGGCCGCTGGCAAGCGCAGCACGGAGCCGTGCGTCGCTCACGTCCTCCACGTAGGAGTCGCCGTCGGCCAGGCGTTTGACCCGGTCGACGTCGACGTCGAAGCCGACCACCCGGTAGCCGGCCTCGACCGCCCGGAGGGCGAGGGGCAGGCCCACGTAGCCCTGCCCGACGACGACCAGGGTGTCGGGCGACCCCCCGGGACTCACCGCGCCGGGACACGCGGCGCGTCACGCCGAGACCTGGTCCGAGTCGGAGTCCGGCGGCGAGAAGTGGGCCGCCAGCGCGTCCTGCAACTCGAGGTCGGCCTCCGCCTCGTCGAGCTCCGGCCAGTCGAAGGTGGCCTCGCGGTGCGGACCGGGGGCCGGTTCGACCATCGGGTCGGTCCCGACCACGGCACCGGGCACGGTGCCCGCGCAGAACAGCAGCGCCCGCACGGCCTCGCGGTCCCGGCGGAGTGTCGCCTCCTCCAACATCTCGAGCTCGGCGGCGAAGATCTCGGGTGGAGCCTGCAGCGGCAGCAGCCGGTTGATGTAGGGGTGACTGGTCGCGAGGACCTGCTCGTCGGGGGTGCTGAGCACCTCGGCGAGCTTCTCGCCCGGTCGGATGCCGGTGATCTCGATGGGGATGTCGATGCCCACCTGACAGCCCGAGAGGCGGATCATCCGCTCGGCGAGGTCGAGGATCCGCACCGGCACGCCCATCTCCAACATGAAGATCTCCCCTCCCCGGGAGAGCTCCGCCGCCTGCAGGACGAGCTGGACCGCCTCCTCCACGCTCATGAAGAAGCGGGTCATCCGCGGATCGGTGACCGTGACCGGGCCGCCCTGGGCGATCTGGCGGGCGAAGGTGGGGATGACGCTGCCGCGGCTGCCGAGCACGTTGCCGAACCGCACGGTGCTGTAGGCCGCACCCTTCGGAGCGTGGGCGAGCACCGCCTGCTCTGCAACCCGCTTCGACGCTCCCATGACGCTCGAGGGGCGGACGGCCTTGTCGGTCGAGATCTGTACGAAGCGGGAGGTGCCCATCACCGCGGCCGCATCGACCACGTTGAGCGTGCCGAGCACGTTGGTGCGTGCGGCCTCGACGGGGTACTGCTCGAGCACCGGGACATGCTTGTGCGCAGCGGCGTGGAAGACCACCTCCGGGCGCACGCGGTCGAACACCTCGAGGACGGCTGCCCGATCGGCGATGTCGACCAGCACCTGTTCGCAGGGTTCGGAGATGGTCGCCGCCGTGTCGTGCAAGTGGGTCTCGTCGTGGTCCAGAAGGACCAGCTGGGCCGGGTGCAGCCCGGCCACCTGCCGGCAGATCTCCGACCCGATCGATCCCCCGGCCCCGGTGACCAGGACCCGGCGGCCCTCGAGCGACCTGCGAACCGATTCGAGGTCGGTCGGGACGGGTGTCCGGCCGAGCAGGTCCTCGATGCGGGGCTCGCGCGCCTGGCGCAGGGCGGCCAGGTGGGCGGGCTCGTTGATCATGTCCTGGACCCCGGGGAGGATCTTCATCGACACGCCGGCCACCTCGGAGGCCCGGAGCGCCCGCTCCACGAGCTCGGGTGGGGGGAGGGGATGGCCAGCAGGACCTGCTGGATGGTGTAGCGGCTCGACGCCTGCGGGATATCGGCGATCGACCCGACCACGGGGACGCCGAGGAGCGAGAGACCGTGGGCCCGCTCGTCGTCGTCGAAGACCGCGACAGGCACCAAGCCGGCCCCGGGGCTGCGCAACATCTCCCGGATGGCGGCGGCCCCGGTGTCCCGGCTGCCGATGACCGCGACCCTGAGGCCGAGGCGTTTGGATCCTCGCTGCCAGGCGAACAGGCGAGAGTGGAATCGGAGCACACCCATGCCCGCGGTGGCGAACATGCACCCGACCGCCACGACGATCGGGGGCACGAGCAGGATGCTGAGCGACCTCCCGAGCGGCCAGAAGGCGATCAACACGCAGAGGGCGACCGCCGCCGACAGCAGCAGCTGGCGGGCCTCGTCGGCACCGGCATGCCGCCACATCCGACCGTAGAGACCGAACAGGCGGTTGGAGGTGAGGGTGACCAGGATGGCGACGAGCAGGAACTCCGAGAAGTGCTGCCAGTAGTGGGCCGGGGCCTTGTCCCGGAAGTAGGCCACCTCGGCGAGGCCGTAGCCGGCGACGACGCAGATCGCGTCGAGCAGCACGAACACGATGCTTGCCCGCACCCGGCTGGCGAACATCGCCACCTGGCGCATGTCGGCGCCCGACGACAGGCCCGGTGCGCGGTCTATCGCTTCCGACACGGGATCTCCCTTTGATGCAGATGCATCCACTGCGCCCCCTACCTCATCGCCCCAACCGTGACAACGACGGGCACCGGGGGTGCCCGTCGGCCACGTGTCCGGTCAGTTCCACGTCACCGGGAGGCACCCCCGCGCTCACCCGGCCAAATCTTCCTGTACGACGATTGCTGCCCTTGGCCTGACATCCAAGACACTATCCTGTCCGCTTGGTTCCGGCATCCCCAATTGTGGGGGTTGCCGGTCTGACCACGATGCCATGGAACGCGTCGGACCGCGGGCCTGCCGGCGGAGCGGCCACCGACGGCCGGCTTCGGAGAAATTTATCCGCCACGCTGGTCAATTCGGCAATTCGGTCGAGTACAATCGTGGGTTCGAGGCAGCAGACTGGACCGGGGCATGATCGACGCGAAGCTGGTGATCAAGGCGGTGCGCCGCAGTTGGCGCCTCATGCTGGCCCTGGCCGTCATCGGTGGCCTGGTGGCCGTCATGCTCCCGGTCACGACCCCAAAGGTCAAGGCCAAGCCCTATCCGTGGCTGGCCACCGCGGTGGCGGGGGCGGAGTCGACCACCGGCTTCGGGAAGCCTGCGGTGTCCCCGACCAGCATCCAGTTCTGGGCCAGCAAGCAGGACGTGAAGCTCTCGGCCATCAAGGCGGCCGGGCTCAGCAAGTCGGGCCTGAAACTCCTGGCGAGAATGAAGGCGTTAACGACGACCCTCGGCCAGGCAAACCTGCTCAAACCCAAGACGACGAAGTCGAATACGGCGAAGTCCGGCGGGGTCGTGCTCTTCGAGGCGGCGGGCGCCACCTCGAAATCGGCGGTCACCCTGGTCACCGCCTACGTGGCCGCTGTCAAGCATTCGGTCGACGCCGCCTTCGCCCTGAGCCAGAAGCAGGCGGCCAGGACCGGCAAGAATCTGTTACCCGGCACCAAGAGCGGGTTCACCGTGATCCGGCCCGCCAGCAGGCACCGTGTCCGCAAGCTCGGCGTTGTCCACAAGACCTCGAAGCTGGACAGCAAGAAGGTGCGTGGCCTGATCGGTGTGCTCGGTGGGGTCATCCTGGCGGTGCTGATCGTGGGGCTCCGCGAGTTCCTCGATCGGACCATGCGCACGTCGTCGGCGGCCGAGTCGGCCTTCCACTTCCCGGTGGTCGCCGAGATCCCCATGCCGCCACGAGTGGGTGGAGTGGCGAGGGCCACCGTGCTGCAGGTGGCGGAGGACCCGGCCTCGTCGTCGGCGGAGGCCTTCCGCATGCTCCGCATGTCGATCCTCTTCGAGGCCATGGCCGATTCGGTCCCGGACGCGGACCCGTTCGCCGAGGCGGGACCGTGGGCGGCGCCGGTGCGGGAGCCGTACCGGGTGCCCGAGCCCGGCTCCCGGCAGGTCGTCCTCGTGGTTTCGCCGGGTACCGAGGACACCCGCGCGGTCGTGGCCGCCAACCTCGGGGCGGCCTTCGGTGAGGCCGGCCAGCGGGTCATCGTCATCAGCACCGCCGACATCGATTCCGGTCAGCGCGGGACGCGTGCGCTCGGACCTCCGCCACACGTCACCCCGGCAGACCTGCAGGCGCAGCTGCAGCCGTCCCGGGTGCCGAACGTGGCCCGGCTCTCCCTGCGCCCGTTCGTGGGCAACAGCGGGCAGTTGGTCACGGCTGCCCCGGTCATCATGGCGGCGGCACGGGAGATCGCCGACGCGGTGATCATCGAGGTCCCGCCGGTGCTCGTGGCCCACCACGGCGAGGCCCTCGTGCACGCGGTCGACGTCGTGGTGGTCGTGGGTGAGTGCGGGGCGACCACCGTCTCCCACGCACGCCGGGCGGGGGACCTCCTCCGCCGGATGGGGGCGCCCGTGCTCGGAGTGGTGCTCACCGAGGTGCGCCTCGACAAGAAGGACCTCCGTCAGACCGTCGCCCTCCCCGGTGCGCTGCCGAGCATCACGGCCGGACCAGAGGTGGACGCCATCCCCGAGGCGACCCGGGCCTGAGAGCCTGGCGCCCCGGTCCCCATGGCCCCGATCGGCGCGCTCTTCTACTCGAATCCGTTCGCGGCGCTCGTCGTCGGCGCGCTCCTGTTCGCCGCCGGCCGTCCGGTCATCGTCAAGGTCGCCGCTGCAGAGAACAAGCCATGGTTGGTGCGGATCATGACCATCAGCCTCGGGCTGCACTTGCTGGCCGCCCCGGCCCAGATCTATGTGATCGACCACTTCTACAACGGGGTCGCCGATTGGAACCGCTACGTCAGCCGCGGGGCGAAGCTCGCTCCGAACTTCCGTCACTTCGACTTCCACATCGTGCCGGGCAGCATCGGCGGCATCGTGTCCAACGGCTCGGTCTCCATCGCTGCGGCAATCGTCTTCGCTCTCTTCGGGATCAACCAGATCGGCGCGTTCTTCGTCTTCGGCTGGCTGTCCTGGCTCGGCACCATCCTGTTCTTCCGTGCGTTCAGCCTGACATTCGACGGAGTGGGATCCCGCCGGTACGCCTACCTCATCTTCTTCTTTCCCTCGATCATCTTCTGGACGGCCGACACCAGCAAGGAGGCGATCATGCTGATCTCCCTCGGTGTGGCCTCCTACGGAGCGGCCAGGGTCCTCGCACACCGCGGGGGTGGGATCACTCTGGTGATCGTCGGCTGCGCCATCGGAATCCTCATCCGGCCCAACGAGCTGCTCGTGGCGATGGCCGGGTTCACGGTGGCGATGATGGTGGCACCGAGGACCGGACGGCGGAAGCGTGAAGGAACCCGGCGGGTGGCGCGCACCCTGTTCTTCGGAGTGCTCCTCGGCGTTTCGATCTTCCTCACCTTCCACTACCTCCACTCGGCCAACAGCTCCCTCTCACTGAACAAGATCGCGGCCAACAACAGCAGCGGGTCGGGCGCCGGCTTCGGCAGCAGCGGCGTTCCCTACTCGACGAGTCCGCTGACCTATCCGCGTGACATCTACGAGATGCTCTTCAACCCGCTGCCGATCAACTTCCACGGCAAGGGCGAGCTCCTCGCCGCCGCCGAGAACACGTTCATCGCGGTACTCATCCTGTTCAGCCTCCGCCAGTTGCGCATGGTTCCACGGGCCACATTCGCCCGGGCGTACGTGATGATGTGCGTCGTCTACTCCGTGTTCTTCGTCTACGCGTTCGCCTCCCTCGGCAACCTCGGGCTGATCACTCGCGAGCGCACCCTCCTGTTTCCCTACCTCCTGGTGCTGTTGTGCATCCCTCGCACCCCGAAGGGACGGCGACCCCGCTACGAGTGGGAGTACCGCCGGCGCGACCGTCGGCGCCTCCGTGCCGCCGGCTTCTTCCGGCCCAGGCCCGCGGGCCCACCACCACCGCCTCCGGTCCGGCTCCCCTCCGTCGCCTGACCCTGCCGAGGCGGACCGGCCTTCCAAACGAAGGCGATCCCGCGGTCAGCAGCGCCGGGAGGTGCCCCCGGGTAGCAGCGGAACGAGCAGCTCGAGCCAGGCGTTGGCCACCGCCTCCAGGCTGAAGAGCGCCACGCAGCGGATGCGGGCCGCGCGTGCCCATCGCGTCGCGCAGTGGCGTGTCCTCGAGCAGCCGCCCGGTGGCCGACACCAGGCCGACGAGATCCCCCTCGCCCACCACCAGTCCGGTCGTACCGTCCTCCACGATCGTGCGCACCCCGGGGACGTCGGTGGCGACGACCGGGACGCCGCAGAGCCCGGCTTCGATGAGCACCCCGGGCATGCCCTCACCGGCCGGGCGGCTCGGGAAGACGAGAACGTCGCTCCCGCGGAGCAGGTCGGCGACGTCCGACCGCGAGCCGAGGAGCTCGACACCGGCTGCATCGGCCGGCCCGGCGAGCCCTGACCGCAGTGGTCCGTCGCCGACCATGCGTGCATCGAGCTCCCGGCCCTCTGCGCGGAGTGCGGCAATCAGCTCGACGAAACGGTCGGGGCACTTCCCCGCGGTCAGGGCTCCGACGAAGGTGATCGTGGCCCGGGCATCTGGTGCACGCGCCGGGCCCGGGGCGAAGACGGCGGGGTCCCGGCCGTTGGCGACGGTCGTGACCCGCTCCGCGGGAACACCGAGCAGCTCGGTGCATTGGAGCGCCGTCTCCTGTCCGCAAGCGGCGACTGCGTCAACCCGAGCGGCGAGCGCCCGCCAGAGGCCCACCTGGAGGTGCCGGTCCCGGGAGCCCGAGTAGGTCCCGATCGCGTAGTAGACGAGGGGCTGCCGCCGGCCGAACATGGCCGGGACCAGGTACTTGAGCGGGTCGCTCCCGTGGGCGACGACCACCTCGGGGCCGACCCGGTCGAGGGCGCCGCGAAGCTTGGTGACGACCAGCGGGTGGTAGCCACCGGCCGCGGAATCCGCCGCGCACCCGAGCGAGCAATCGGCGCGCACTTCCGCCGGCCCGTCGAACAGGCTGAGCACGCGGTGGGCACGGACCCCCGGTTCGTCGAGCTGATCGGCGATGGCACGGGCCTCCCGTTGGGCGCCGCGTGCCATCGAATTCGGGATCGCATGCAGGACCAGAGGCTCGCCCGCTGACTGCCACTGCTGCGTCATTCCCGCGACTCCCTGGCCGCGCCGGCGGCCGCGGCGGCACGAGCGTAGCAGCGGCTCGGGCAGGCTCCGGTCCGCGTGCCGTCACCGCTACCATCTGGACGCGCGTCCCCGACGGGGACCGGCGGCGAGCGGCCGTCCCGCCGCCGGCTCCGGCAGGTGTTTCGACAGGTGGGACGTGGATGAAGAGTTTGGTGATCGCCGGTGAGTACCCGTGGCCGGTCAACAGCGGGTCGCGGATCCGGCTGGAGACGGTCCTGCGCGGGCTCGCCCGGTGCGGGATGGCCGACCTCTTCTCCCTCGTCCCGCGGACTCGCGAGGACACCGCTCCCCCCGACGAGGTGCCCGGGCTCGACCGTGTGGCCGTGGTCCCCTACGACAGCCGCCCGGACCGCGGCTTCGGCAGGCTCGCCGCCCTGGGCCGGACCGCGACCCCGATCGAGCTGTCCCACCGCGACCGCCCGGTGGCCGCACGGGCGCTGCTCCGGTTCGCCTCGGGGAGCTACGACCTGCTCTGGTACTTCGGGGTCCGACCCTGGGCACTGCTGGGCGGATGGGACGTCGTGCCCGCCCTGCCCGCTGTGCTCGACGTGGTCGATCTCGAGGACCGCAAGATCGCGGCCCGACTGGCCGTGCCACGCGCGTCGGCAAGGGGGGTCGGGGATCGCATACGGATCCGTGCAGCACGCGCCCTCTCCGGAGAGGAGGTCCGGCGGTGGGCGCGACTCCAGGCACGGGCGTCGGCGCGTTGCGCGGCCACCGTGGTGTGCAGCGCTCTGGATGCCGAGCGGGCGGTGACCGGGGGGCTGACCCGGGTCGAGGTGGTTCCGAACGCCTACGCCCTCCGGGGAGCCCCGCTCGGCCGGAACGACGTCGCCGCGCCGCCGACCCTGCTCTTCCAGGGCACCCTCCGCTACCCACCCAACGCAGAGGCCGCTACGTTCCTCGTCGACGAGGTGATGCCGGAATTGCGTCGGTGGGTGCCCGACGTACGCATCCGCCTGGTCGGAACGACCACGCCGTCCCTCGCACGGCTCGACGATCCTCCGTCGGTGTCGGTCGTCGGACGGGTCGCCGACATGGGCGACGAGCTGGCGCGTGCGGATCTGGTGGTAGTGCCGGTCCGCTTCGGCAGCGGGACCCGACTCAAGATCCTCGAAGCCTTCGCCCACCGCATCCCGGTGGTCTCGACAACGCTCGGGGCCGAGGGGCTCGGTGTCGAGGACGGCGTGCACCTCCTCCTCGGCGACACGGCGGGCGAGTTGGCGACTGCCTGCGCGCGCCTGCTGGCCGATACCGAACTGCGTAGGCGGGTGGTCGGCTCCGCCCAGGCTCTCTACGAAGAGCGGTTCACCGAGGAGCTCGTCGAGGCCAGGGTGGCCGAGGTGGCCCGCCGGATAGCGGCGGGCGGGACCACGGAGCGGTCGAAGCATGCGTAGTTGTCCTCGGCGTTACCCGGTGCCGTCCTCGGTCTCGCACTGGTAGGCCTCCTCCTGGACGACGCGCCAGTGGGCTCGTCGTCCACAATGTCCGCCACCAGGCATTCGGCACTCCGACGCCCAGGCATACGATCGCCACGAGGACCCGGATCCGGCGATTGTGGGCGGCCTCGTGCACGTCCCCGGCGGCCCCCGATATGTGCTGCCGGTGACGCCGGCACCTACCCCTGCCAGGCGTGATCCACTTCCGGGACGCTGATGCCTTGGGCTACGATGGTTGCCCAGGGACGTGCAGCGACTGGCCGGTTTGCTCGGCCAGAGAGGGGATTCATCAGTGACGGCTGAGCCTGCACCGGAGGACGCGGACGCGCCTGCTCCGAAGGACGCGGCCGAGTCACTGGTCGAGGACGCTCGGACGACGCAGCCGACCGATCTGAACACCCTCTACGTCCCCGACCTCACCGATCACCCGGACGAGCCACCCCGCGAGATCCTGTACCACCACAAGACCACCCTCAAAGAGGGGGCACGGGCAGTGTGGGCGCACCGGGAGATCGTCCTCACCCTGACCGAGCGCGACTTCCGCGTCCAGTACAAGCAGGCGACGCTCGGGATCCTCTGGGCGATCCTGAATCCGGTGGCCACCCTCATCGTGCTCATCCTCATCTTCTCGCGGGTGAAGGGCTACAACCCTCCCAACGAGCCCTTCCCTCTCTACCTCTTCGTCGGCATCCTCTGCTGGAGCTTCTTCGCCACCTCCCTCGGCCAGGGGGGGAACTCGCTGCTCAGCAACAAAGCGCTGCTCTCCAAGACCCAGTTTCCCCGAGAGTGCTTCCCCATCGAGACCATGATGGTCAACGGCCTCAACATCGTGCTCTCGTGGATCCCGCTGGCGCTCCTGTTCCTCTGGTACGGACAGCTGCCCAAACCTACGACCGTGTGGGTGCCGCTGTGCATCGTGATCGAAATCCTCTTCACCGCCGGGGTGACGCTCGCCACTGCCAGCCTGATCGTCCAATTCCGCGACTTGAGCCAAATAATCCCACTCGTGCTCTCGCTCGGAATCTTCCTGACGCCGGTCATCTGGCCGATGAGCAAGATCCCCACCCAGTACCACGTGACCCAGGCCCACCTCGTCAACGGACATGCGGTCGGCGGGCTCACCATCAACCTGCAGGTCGTCTACAGTTTCTTCAACCCGCTCGGGTCGGTCATCGACACGATTCGCCAGACCATGCTGCTGGGGGGGAGCCCCACGTTCGCCCCGCTCATGGCCGCGGCCGTGGGGTCGGTCCTCTACTTCGTGTTCGGCTACATGATCTTCAAGAAGTTCGAGGTGAGCTTTGCCGACATTGCCTGACGGCTCCATCCGCGTCGAGCAGGTCTGGAAGAAGTTCCTTGCCGACCCTGTGCAGCCGCAGTTCACCGAGCACCTTGTCAAGTTGCGGCGCCGGTTCAAAGAAGGCCGTCAGGAGAAGCAGTGGCGCTGGGTGCTCAAGGACATCAACTTCGTGGTCGAGCCCGCGGGGAGCATGGCTCTGATCGGGATCAACGGCTCGGGCAAGACCACCATGCTCAAGATCCTGAGCCGGGTGACCTACCAGACCGCCGGAATTTGCGACGTGCGCGGGCGCATCGGCGCCCTCCTCAGCGTGACCAGTGGGCTCCACCCAGAGCTGAGCGGCCGCGAGAACGTCTTCCTCTACGGGACCGTCCTCGGGATGGGCCGGGAGAAGATCCGGAAGGAGTTCGACGACATCGTCGAATTCGCCGGCGTCGGTGACGCCATCGATCGTGCGGTCAAGTTCTACTCGTCGGGGATGCAGGTGCGCCTCGGCTTCGCCATCGCTGCGTTCCTCGAACCGGACATCCTTCTGGTCGACGAGGTTCTGTCGGTCGGGGACGCCAACTTCCAGCAGAAGTGCCTCAACCGGATCGGTGAGATCGTGCAGCGTGGCACCACCCTGCTGTACGTCTCCCATGACCTCGCCTCGGTCGAGGCGTCGTGCGAGCGGGCCGTGTGGCTGGCCAACGCGGAGGTCAGGGCCGCGGGGCCGACCAAGGAGGTGCTCGCCCTCTACCGGGCTTCGCTCAAGGAGAACGCGGCCTCCATCACCGGCAAGCAGGGGATGGTGGACGTGCTGAAGGTGGAGGTCGAAGCGGCCGACGGGGGAGCTCTACGATCGGGGGAGCCGGTGGACATCTGCGTCACCCTGCGCTCGCCCGAGGCGGCCCAGGCCGATTTCTACGTTGGTATCTCGCAAGGGACCGCCTTCCCGATGTTCCTCGTCGAGTACAACGGGTTCATGCCCCATGGGGATTTCGAGGTTCGCTGCCGCCTCCGGCACCTCCCGCTGCCGAGGGGGCAGTACGCGGTCTGGGCCGCGATCACCGGCTACCCGCGGGGTCAGCGGGATCCGTTCCTGCCCTGGCAACCGGTCGTGACCTTCGACGCATTCGGTCCGGACCGGGTGAAGACCCCGCAGGGGGTCATGGGACTCTCACCGATCTACGTGGGCGCCGACTGGTCGATCGAGTAGGCGGCCGGACTGAGCCATTCGGCCCCGACTTTGCTGGCCGGACTCACGGGAAGAACACCCGCTCGGACACCGAGCCCTCGAGCCGACCGATCCTGATCGCGGCCGCCCGCGCCCAGGCGGTGCGACGTTCCGGCCGGAAGAGGGTTGGGAGTGCGACCACCAGCCAGACCCACGCCCGGAGTGCGCCCGTCAGGTCGCGCCGGGCACCCTCGGAACGGTACCGGCGGAAGAGCACCGGCCCGCATCGCCCGTAGGTGCGCGCGTTGCGGAAGACCTCATCGAACCGCGACCGATCGCGCTTGGCCACCACCGCCGACGGGGCTTCTGCGAACCGGAACCCGGCCAGCTGGAGCCGCCAGGAGAGGTCGATGTCCTCCCCCGTGGTGAGCTCCTCGTCGAAGCCTCCGACCGCGTCGAAGGCGCTGCGCCGCACGGCCAGGTTCGCCCCGAGGGCGGCCGGGAGGAAGCCGAGCTGCCGGGTGGAGGCGGCCTGGGCCGGCGCAGGTGGACCACCGTTGAGGGACCAGAGGTCCAGGTGGCCGGCGACCACGTCGGCGTCGCCGAGTGCAGCCGCGCACCCCGCAAGCCAACCGGGCTGCACGACGTCGTCGGCGTCACAGAATGCGAGCTTGTCGCCCGAAGCGGCCGCGGCTCCCGCATTGCGGGCAGCCGACGGGCCTCGTCGAGCCGAGGCGTCAACGACGTGGAACCCGGAATGCGCCTCGGCCCACCGCCGGGCGACCTCCGCGCTCCCGTCGCTCGACCCGTTGTCGGCGACGACCACCTCCCAGGGCTCGGGGCACTGCTGGGAGGCGATGGCTGAGAGCTGTTCGGCGAACCAGGGACCGCCGTCGCGGACCGGGACGATGACACTGATCATGTCGGCTGCCGGCTCACCCGGAACGTCGCGTGCGGCGATGCCGAGATCGATCGCGAGCCGGTTCCGGCACAGTGCACTCCCTACTCCGTCCGGTCCACCCCGTCCGTTCCACCGATGTTGTGCACGGCGGAAGGCCTGCGCAGCCGGCGAGAGCCGACACGGCGCGTTGCTAGCCTACTGCCCGTGAATGGACCATGACCAGCTCGGCGGACCGGCCGCCCGAGCCGCCCGAGGGGCTGGTGGCCGTAGTCCTCACCCACATGCGGCCGCGGCTGGCCGGCGACGTGGTCCGTTCGCTCCTCGAGGTCGAGGGACTCCCTCCGGACCGGGTGGTGGTCGTGGTCAACGGCGATGGCGGGCTCGACGATCCCGGGCTCGAGGCGCGGGTGCGCACGGTGCGCTTGCCCCGGAATCTCGGCCCGGCAGGCGGGTTCCGGGCCGGCATGGAGGAGGCGTTCGCCGATCCGGCTACCGCGTGGGCCTACCTCTGCGAAGACGACATCGGGCTCTTCACCCTTCCCGCACCGCGGATCGCCGACCTGGTCGACCGGGTGGGCCGGGACGCTCCCGTCGGGCCACCTGTCGGCGCGGTGGTTGCTTACGGCCGACGGTTCGTGGGGCGGGGCGCCCATACCGAGAACGTCTTCCCTGTTGAGGGGGCCACCGACGGGTTCACCCCGGTGGACGTGGCGAGTTGGGGTGCGACCCTGGTGGCCCGGCGGGTGTTCGACGCCGGAGTGCTGCCCGACGACGAGTGGTTCTTCGGTCTCGAGGACTTCGACTTCTTCTGTCGGGTGCGTGCGGCCGGACTCGGCGTCCTGATGGACGACCGGGCGGCCCGAGCGGTGGCCGGTCAGCAGACCTTGGCGGGGCGGGACTCGGCCTTTGCTGCGGCTCGTCCGAAGGACGCCGACGAAGCATGGCGCGCCTACTACCACGCCCGGAATTCGGTGGCGCTGGCACGACGGCACGGTCGGCCGTCGTGGTACGCCTGGCACCTCGCCTACTCCGCCCGCCACCTCCAGCATGCCCGTAGCCGTGAGGAGCGGGCGGCCATCGTGCACGGCCTCTGGGACGGGGCTCGGGGTCGCCTCGGGGAGCACCCCGACTTCGTGCGCCGGGTCGGGGAGTACGGATCTTCAGGTGATCGGTGACCTGCCGGCCAGATGGGTGAAGTGCGGCCACAGGGTGAGGTCGATCCCGGGCTCTGAGTCGGCCATTCGCAGGACGTCCTCCTCGTAGATCGCGGCGAGACGGTGGTCGACATCCTCGTCGCCGCTGGCCCCGTCGAGGTGGTCTCTCCCGGAACCCGCTGCGGGAGCAGGTGCGGTCTCGGGCAGCCCGAGGAATGCGAAGGTGGTGCGCAGCAGGGCGGCCGGATCCGCCGCGCACCGTTCGTACTGGAGGATCAGGAGTTGGTCCCGCTCGAAGTGGCGCAGCCAGACGTCGAGTGCGGCGGCGTAGAAGCCGCGCTGCACGGCGTCGTTGACCAACGCGTTGTCGATCCGCGCACCGGTTCGATCGGCATGGGCCAACCCGGAGTGGAAACGGGTGACCGGATCGCGGACGAGGAGCAGGAGGCGGGTGTCGGGCGCCGCACGCCGGAGGAGCGCGGGAACCCACGGCGAGGAGAAATAATCAGGTGTCCACTCACCGCAGTGCATGCCGGCCGGGCGTGGGAACCAGCCCTCGTACCGCGCGATCTCCGAATCGTCGAACCCGTGGGATCCGAACCGGTCGAAGAAGTGGCGCTCCTTGTGGATGCCGGGCCGCGTCGACACGTCCGGGTGGGTCGCGATGAGGTCGTACCACCAGGTCGTCCCGCATTTCTGGGCCCCGATCCCGACGAAGTCGGGCGGTCCGGCACGCTCGCCGGGCAGTAGCGCTGGAGGGGTGAAGTCGAACCCGGGCTCCCACGGCGCGTACCGGCCCAGTCCGTGGAGGACCTGGCGGCGGATTCCGGCCGGGAGGAGGAGGAACGCCTCCTTCCCTCTGGACCCCACGGTCACCCTCTGCCCCCGGCCATCACCGCCGCAGGATGCCACAGGCGCGACGCCCTCACAAGCTCCGACCCGGTCACCGGCGGGCGCCCCAGAGCCGTCGCTTGACGTGGCCGGGCCCGACGCCGATGATCTGCGGATGATCCGGTCTGGGGGGGGATGACCGGGCCCGCGCTCCCGGCGGGGGCGACCAGGGGCCGCTCCGTCCCGGACTCGCCTGCCGTGTCGGTGTGTGTCCTGGTGCTCGCTGACGTCGGGCGCATCGACGCCTGCCTGGACTCGGTCAGCACGGCGACTGTGCTCCCTGTGGAGACGGTGGTGGTTGCGAACGGTACGCCCTCGACCATGCTCGCCGGTCTCGCTGCACGCGACGACATCGTACTGGTCCGGAGCCCGGCCAATCTCGGCTTCGCCGGCGGGAACGACCTGGCTGCGCGCTGCTCGCAGGGAACGCACCTGGTCTTCGTCAACGACGACAGCGTCCTCGCCCCGAAGGCCATCGACCACCTGGTGGCGCGGGCGGAGTCCGACCCGGCGGTCGGCGCTGTGGGATGCAGGATCCTCTCGACGGACGGTTCCCTCCAGGAGGCGGGCGCGGTGCTCTGGGGCGACGGTACGGCCTCCCTCGTCGGCCGCGGAGAACCGGGCGCCGACGGGCGGTACACCGAACCTCGGGATGTCGACTTCTGCTCGGCCAACGGGTTACTCGTGGAGCGGGCGGCGTGGGACGCTGTCGGCGGGTTCGACCTGGGCTATCACCCCGCGTACTACGAGGACGTCGATCTCTGTCTCTCCCTTCGGGAGCATGGCTACCGGGTCGTCTACGAGCCCTCCGCGCGGCTCACCCACGCCGAGAGCAGCAGCACCACCGCGCCCTACAAGGCGTTCCTGTTGGAGCGTCACCGTCAGCGCCTGGTGGGCAGATGGTCAACGGTGCTCTCCGAGCTCGAGCCGCAGCCACTGGCCGAACGGGCTGCCGCCATCGCGCGGGCAGTGGCCCGTCCCCCGGCAGGCACCCGTGGAGTCCCCCCTGGGACGCCAACCGACCGCGGCATCCGCATGAGCGGCGGGCAGGGCGCTGCCGATCTCCCCGCGGACTTGACCGGGCTGGCGCTCGCCAGTGCCCTGAGCGAGCTCGCGGTGCGGGCCGCGTACGCCGCCGAGATGGAGGCCGAGGTCGACCACCTGCGGGCCGATCTCGGCCGGCACACGAAACTGCGACAGAGCCTGCGGCACGCCGAGACCACTCTGGCCAACCTGCTGCCGGTTCGGGTGAAGGAAAGGTTACGGGAGTGGCTCCCCGGTCGGTAGTGGCTGTCAGGCCGCTCGCTGTGTCGTTCCTCAGGTGAAGTCCGATCCACCATCGACGTTGAGGTTCGCGCCGGTCATGTAGGTATTGCGCGCCGACGCTGCGAAGGCGATGACCGGACCGATCTCCGAGGGGTCTGCAGCCCGATCCAGGAAGACAGCGTGGCCGAATCCCTGCTTGATGAATCGCATGATGTCCTGCAGATCGTTTTCATCGACCTCAGGCATCTGGGAAAGAGCAGCTTTGAATGTCTCGGATGCAAAGGTGCCGGGGCTGACCGTGTTCACGAGGATGCCTTCAGGCGCCAGCGATTGAGCCAAGTTCTTCGTGATGCTGGTCAAGGCTGACTTGGCCGCGGTGTACGCGACGAGTGGTGGTGATTGGTGCTTCGTCGACATCGCCGAGACGTTCACGATACGTGCCCACTCGGCCGATCGAAGGAGCGGTAGTGCCGCACGAATCGTGCGCACGGCTGCCATGGCGAGTCCGTCGAAGACGTCGTGCCACTCTTCGTCGGCATAGGTCTCGAAGGTCTTCAGGCCGCCTCGCATCGGACCTGCCGCATTGACCAGCGCGTTGAGGTGTCCCCATCGGTCGCCGATCTGCTCGATCGCTGCGTTCACCGAGCTCGTGTCAAAGAGATCAGTGGGGATACCGATTGCATCGGGCGAGCCGAGCTTGGTCAGCGCGGCAGCTGTGGTCAGGAGGTCGTCCTCCGACCGCGCCAAGACGGCGACTCGTGCACCGTCCTCGGCGAAACAGCGCGCGGCAGCGTGTCCCATACCTGAGGTGCCACCGGCTACAACCACTGTTGCGTCCCGGAGTCCGAGGTCCATCTTCTGTAATGCTCCTGTTCAGCGGGGCTTGCGGTCGGACGTGATGAGTCTACGTTGTGCAGCACTGGACCCACCGGAACGCGGTCGGTCGCGCGCCTCGACGTCTCGTTCAGTCAGGACTCTTGTTCAGACCAGCGAATCGAGTGTGACGACCCGGGTCGACGGGAGGACGTCGATGACGTCGGGTCCGACCCAGCGCACTCCGACGGTGCCACGTTGATGGCCGGCGGTGTCGAGCCAATTGGGCACCCCGGGATCGCGGTGGGAGACGACGAACCGCACGCTGCCGTCGGGCTCGAGCTGGGCGGAATGGCAGTTGAGCGTGGACTGGTGGTGGACGTAGTCGAGGGTCTCCATCCAGTGATTGTGAAGGGCGATCATCCAGTACTCGCACGCCGGCGGCATGACCTCGACGACCAGAGCCTCGTCCTCCGTCAGGTCGAAGTACGCCTGGTGCCACTTGATCTGTGGGTCCTTGAATTTGTCGGTCTCGGGCAGCTCGGCCTCATCGGTGAACACGTTGGGCCACCGCGACTGACGGGTCGCCCACTGGGCGCCGATCTGGGCGACGCCTTTGACGTAGTAGCCGGCGTAGATCAGCGAGTCGTAGAGCTCCTGCGGCTGTAGTGGATCGCGGGGAGTGCCGTCATCGTCGATGCGTTCGATGCGCATCTCGGCGTGGCGTTGGTGGCGCTTGTCGAGGAACGTCTGACGGATCACGAGGCTCCGTGTGGCGGCCTCCGAGCGCAGCCAGTTCCCGGGGTGCTCCCGCTGGGAGACGATGACCTCGAAGCTTCCGTCGGGGTCGATGTGCATCTGCTCCTCGTGCAGGGTGGCACCGGTCCCGGGGCCGCCACCACCGAACCCGGCTCCGGAGAAGAGGTTGAAGCTGATCCACTTCGCCTCGCCCCGGGTGCCCCGGACCCGATAGTCGTACTGCCCGTCGAGCGAGGTCCCGAGATAGTGATTGTCGGGATTTTCCCCGACGATCTTGATGGTCTCGTGGCATGTGCAGATCAGCTCGGGTTGGGCGGCCCGTCCGTACTCGAGCTTGCTCTCCAGTGCGCCGCGCAACAGCCGGGTGAGCATGCGGAACCCCTCTGCGCGGGTGAGCGGGTCTGCGGGATTGCCGTCGGCGAGGATGGCATCGCCGGCATCGGCGAGCAGGTCGCAGAACTCCCGCCACGCGGTGCCGTCGACGACCTTCTGGGTGATCTCATCCATCTGTCCGTCCTTCGTGTACTGGTTGGGTTGGGTCCTCGCCATCAGAGCCCGAATCGCTTGGAGTAGAAGGCGAACTGCTTGGCGATGGTCGTCGGGTCGAGGCCGTAGGCCTCGGGTGGATAGCTCCCTGGGCCCGAGCGTTCCCTCGACTGCTCGGCCCACCAGGTCTGCATGCGTTGACGGGCCTCGTCGCTGAGGTCGTCTCCCAGCTCGCCGTAGAGCTGGGTCACCTGCCCGATCGGATCACGCTGGACCGCCTCGAAGAAGAGGTCGTGGAAGCGGTCCTCGTTCCCGCGGTCGCGGAAGTCGATCAGTCGTTCGAGTGCCGTGCGCCACGTCTCGCAGCTATGGGCGCCAATGGCCACCGGGTCGGAGCGTTCCGTGAGGACGGTGGTCAGCGTGCTGTACAGCGCGCAGACCGACGGCAGCACCTTGCCCACGTCTCGATGGGTCATGACGAACCGTGCGTCGGGGTAGACCGCGTTCAGCGCGTCGATCGACAGCAGGTGGGCCGGGGACTTGAGCCACCACCGATCGGGCGGGCAGCGCCACTGCAACAGCTTGAGCACCCGCTGGTGGTACCGGTACGCCGGCTCCATGTCGCACAGCAGGAGCCATTCGCTGTAGCTCGGGATGGCGGTCATCCCCTCGAAGATGAGCGAACGAAAGTCGAGAGCCATGGGCAGCAGGCACTCCTGTGGGCCGTCCGCCGCGCTCGGCAACATCCCTGCGAAGCCGGTGAACATCTCGTTGGTGAAATCGATGCCGGCCTGGGCCAGGGCGATGCGCGGGTCGCTGTGCTCGGTCGCGGTCTCCGGCGGCGGGCACGGCTCGGCTGCTTCCCAGACCCGGAGGGACCGCCGGGCGGGGTCCTGGGCCAGCAGGAAGCTCAAGGCGGTGGATCCGGTGCGGGGGAGGCCGAGCCCGAACAGCGGGGCCACGATCTCCTGATCGTCGATCTCGGGATGCCTGGTGTACCACTGCTCGACCTCGAGCCGGTTGACCAGGTAGCCGACGATCTGGTCGCTCATCGCCCCGACGCCCATCTCGTTGAGCATCGCCTCGGTGTTCAACGAGTGGACCAGGACCTCGAGACCCTCACCCCACGTGTCGCCGCCAAAATCGTCCGACCCGGCACGCTCGCACGCGGTGTCGATGAGCTGTTCGATCTCCATGTATTCCTCCGGGCTCATCATGCCTCGGCCGTCGGGCATGCTGTGGTCTGATGGGTGCGACGAGCCGCATCCAGGTGTCTGAACAGGAAATTCTCGGATTGCTCCGAGGATCCGACGACGTGGACCGAACCGCGGCGGCGCGGGATAGTGTGCGTCGCAACGACCGACCGTCGATGGGGGTGAACGTGGGGGAGATCGAGGGGCACCGGGTCCCTTCTCCGATTGTCGAGCGGCTGCGATGCCCCCGGTGTGGGGAACGGATGGACGCGGATGGTGACGGGGTCCGGTGCGTCAACGACCACCGCTATCCACGTCGACGCGGGGTGCTCGACTTCTCCGGCGCTGCCGAGGGCGGGTCGACCCAACGCACCTTTGCCAGCTTCGGATATGAGTGGAACGCCTTCGATGGCATCCGTGACGAGGACGAAGACTTCTCCGAGATCTACTTCCGGGACCTCGATCTTCCGAGCCTCAAGGGCAAAATCGGTTTGGACGCCGGATGCGGTAAGGGCCGGTACACCCGCTTCCTCGCTCGCCACCTCGATGCCGAGGTGGCCCTGGACGGATCCTCCGCCGTCGACGCGGCGGCCCGCACGCTTGTGGATCTCGACAATGTTGTGGTGGTGCAGTCGGACCTTCGGCACGCACCATTCGCCCCCGCCAGTTTCGATTTCATCTCGAGCCTGGGTGTGCTCCATCATCTCGACGACCCGTTCGCAGGGTTCACCAGCCTGCTCACCTACCTGGCTCCCCGGGGCCAGATCCTCCTCTATCTCTACAGCCGACCGGAGCGCGCCGACATCCGATCCGCAGCCTTGGGCGCGGCCAAATGGATCCGGACGGTGAGCGTCCGGATCCCCCATCGGGTCCTCAAGCCCATCGCCACGCCGGTGGCCGGGTTGCTCTATGCCGGCGTGGTCCTTCCCGGGCAATGGGGGAAGGACCACGGAGTGGCGCGTCTCGCGGCACTGCCGATGGGCACGTACAGGGGCAAGCCCTTCCGGAGCCTCGTGCTGGACACCTTCGACCGGCTGAGCGCTCCGGTCGAGCACCGCTATGTCTGGAGTGAGCTGCAGAGATGGTTCGACGAGACGGGACTTGTCGTGGACGCAGCGCGGGAGGAGACAGGCTGGTTCATCGTCGCTCACAAACGCTGATCGGCTCGATGGGCGGTCGAGACCCGTCCGGACCGACGGCGTCCGTACCGGTCGGGGCCTACTGCGGTGGCCGGGCGAAGTGGACGACGAATCCGGCCTTCCCGAGCGGCACCTTTTCGACGACGTCGAGCTCCGCCTGCTGGGCCAGTCGTGCGTACCCCCCGACCGGGTAGCCGTGCACTCCCACACCGCGGATGCCGTAGCGCAGCTTGCGCAGATTGGTCCGCATCCCTGGCGAGGGAAACGAAGCGATCACGTGCCCGGCGGCCCGTCCCATCCGACCCAGCAGCTCGGCCGGATCGCTCACGTAATCGAAGACGCCGAGGGCGATGGCCACGTCGTACGCGTCGACCTCGTCCAGCTGCTCCCATCCTCGTCGTTCCACCTCGACCAGTCCCGGGAACTTGGCGGCTTCGGCCGAGGCCAGGGCGACCATGTTGTCGGCGGGATCGATGCCGGTGACATGGATACCCTTTTCCGCCAGCGGGGCAAAGAGAGGACCGCTCCCGCATCCGACGTCGATTGCCCGTTCGGCCGACAATGCGGCAGCCATCTCGACCGCCAGTCGCAACCGATCGAAGAGTGGCCCGCGTCCCAATGCCCGAGCCACCGGTTCGCTCGAATAGAAGGCGGAGAAGCGCGAAGCGCGTCGGTGAAAGTAGGTCTGGAACTCACCGCTCGACATCTGCACACACCCTGCTTCCGTATCGGGCGAGCACCGACGCGAACACCGCTGCCACCCTGCCTCGACCCACCAGCTGCTTGGCCACGGCCATCGAGCGGATGGATCCGAGGCCGGGCAGTGTGGCCCCGAAATCGTACGAATGGTAATACAGCACGGCGGTCCCATCGCCCGTGCCCACGGCACGAGACACCACCTGGGTAGGGAGGAGCCGCTGATAGCTCCCGCCGCCCAGCGGGAGCCCGTGCACCGACAGCACGGGGAGCTCGCGAACGGGGGAACGCTCGCCCAGGTACGAGGTATCCGTCACGTATGCGAATCCGGCGTCGGCCACCAGCTCCCGGTATCGCTCCAAGCCGAGCGAGCTCGGCACGTCGAACCGCGGAGAACGGAAGCCTTGCACCGGTACCTGCAGCAGGTCCTCGACAATCCCTCGACCCGTGCGCAGCCATTCGGACAACCTGGTCGGATCCTCGGGCAAACGGCCGTGGTCGGGCCCGTGGCTTGCGATCTCGTGTCCCCCCGCAACGAGTTCTTTGAGCTCGCCGGCCACAGACGCCGCGTAGTTCCCCACCACGAAGAGCGTGACCCGTGCCGACCTCCCCGATCGTTCGAGCAGGTCGATGAGGCCCGACAACCCACTGGCGGCCCCCTCCGGCCTCGGGAGTGGCTCCCCGAGCACCCGCATCCCGTCGTACCAGTCCTCCACGTCCACGGTCAGCCGGACGTCGGTGGTCATCGGGTCTCCTCTGTCGCCGGTCGTGCTTCGTCGAGTTCGTCGTACAGCGTACGCAATCGACCGATGACCCCGGTCTCGGAAAACCGTTCGGTGACCTGCTCTCGGCATCGCTTTCCGAGTTCAGCGCAGCGATCGGGGTCATCGAGCAGACCAGCGAGGATGTCGGTGAGTGCGGCCACGTCCCCCCGGGGCGCGAGGAGTCCGAGCGCAGGATCGATGACCTCCCGCACGCCGCGGATGTCGTACGCGGCGACCGCTCGACCGGTAGCCGCCGCCTCCATCGCCACCCGGGGAATGCCTTCGCGGTACGACGGGAGCACCACGACCGTCGCTGAGACCAGGTACGGCCTCACGTCGTCGACGCCGCCGACGAAGCGGACGGTCCCGTCCGCAGCCGCAGTGGCCACCTCCTCCCCGGAAAGGGCGTCGCTCTGATCGTGCTCGAAGGGACCGACGTGCACGAACTCGGCTCGATCCCCGAGCGTGGTCGCCAGCTCGATGAAGTCGGCGCACCCCTTTTCACGCACCAGCCGGCTGACCATCAGGACAATCGGCCTTGGACCGCCCAGCGCGGGCTCGACCGGTTCGAGGAACCGCTCGAGAACGATGCCGTTGCCCACGTAGCGGATCTTGCCGGCCGGGCAGATCCTCGCGCCCGGAAGGACGGTCTCGTCCTCGCGGCTCTGCACCAGGACCTCGGTTGCCCACGCACAGCACCATCGCTCGAAACACCAGCCCATCACGTTGGCCAGACGGCTGTTGTCGGAGAAGTAGAGGGCCCCGTGGATCGTGTAGAACGCTGGACTGCCGGCAAGCCTGGCTGCCGGCAGCCCGAGGAGGGAGGCCTTGGGAGTGTGGGTCTGCACGACGTCGAACCGCTCACGGCGCAGATACCGCCAGAGGCGGACGAAGGACCTGAGATCGGACAGGGCGAGCTCGCGGCGGATGGGGATGACCTCGACGGCCACACCGGTGGGGGGGTCGTCATACCGGTCTCCCGACACCACCGTCCAGTCGACATCGGCCAGGGAGCGCAGCTGGTTGGCGAGGAGGACAGCGTGCGGTCAGGGAGGTCGTCACCACCCGGCATCCGCGCCGCTGCCGGGCTCCGCGCTGGCCATCGTGCACATCGACGCCCGGAACCATCGCCGCCCTACCCCCTTTACCAGCGTGCCCAGGCCAACGCCGTCGACGTGGTGGCGGCCGGCCGGCTCCACAGGTTACACAGCCGGGTGCGGATCACCGCCGCTGTCCGTCATCCACTCGAAGCCGGCATCCATCGCTCCAGCCAGGCCTGGAGGGCGAGGACGGCCCAGAGTTGGTACGACAGGTCGCGCCGACCGTGGAGGTGTTGGTCCCACGCTCGGCGGATCGGTGCCGGGTCGAGCAGTCCTTGGCGACGGAGCCGTCCTTCGTCGAGGAGGTCTTCGGCCCAGGAGCGCAGCAAGGGGCCTCGCAGCATGGGACCGATGGGGAACCCGAACCCCATCTTCGGCCGCTCGAACAGTTCGGCCGGCATGTGCCGGGTGAGCACCTGGCGGAGGAGCCACTTGGTCGTGCCGTCGTGCAACTTGACCGATAGGGGCAACTTCCAGGCCAGATCGAACACGGCCCGATCGAGGAACGGGACCCGGGTTTCCAGTGAGGTGGCCATGGCGGCACGGTCCAGTTTGGTGAGGATGTCGTCGGGGAGGTACCCGACAAGGTCCAGCCAGAGCATCTGCTCGGTGATCCCGTCGAGCGCCGGCCACTCCGACGGCCGGGATGCGAGCGAACCGTTCGGCCCTGCCCCGATCACCATCGACTCGGCGTCATCCCAGTACGACACCAATGCCAGGTAGGCGTCCTCCGGACCCGAGGCGGCAAGGACCCTGCCCACCTTGTCCACTTTGGAGGCGGGGTTCCTGATTGTGGTTCGGGGTGGGACGAGCTCGATGAGTCGTGCTGTTGTCTCGACGAGCCCGGGCGGCACGGCCGACAGAGCCGAGCCGGCCATCCTGCGGACGGGACCCGGCAGTGGGGCGGCGCGGTGCCAGAGTCGATCCAGCCATGCGTGGCGGTTGTACCCAGCGAACAGCTCGTCACCGCCGTCTCCCGAGAGGGCGACGGTGACCTGACTCCGGGCCAACTTGCTGACCAGGTGCATCGGGATCTCGGAGATGTCGCCGAACGGCTCGTCCCAGATGTCGGGAAGGCTCGGGAAGATCTCGACCGCGGCGGAGTCGTCCACCTCCAACAAGGTGTGGTCGGTCCCCAGGTGGGCGGCAACCGCCGCCGCGTCGGCCGATTCGTCGAAGGCACGATTGGCGAAGCCGACGGTGAATGTGCGGACCTTCTGGGTGCTGTGCTGCTGCATCAGCGCCACCACCATGCTCGAATCGATCCCACCGGACAGAAAGGCACCGACCGGGACGTCCGCCACCATGCGGGCGGCCACCGACTCCGAGAGCACCGACTCCAGACGATCGCCGAGGTCCTGGGCCGTGCCGTCGAGCGGTTGACGACGGGCCGCATCGATGGCCGCACGGGCCGACCAGTACGCGTGCGACGAGGGCAGGTGACCGGGCCGGCACTCCATCCCCAGACAGATGCGCTGACCGGGGAGGAGTTTGGACACCCCCCGGTAGATCGTCCGGGGGGCCGGCACGCAATTGTGACGGAGGTACAGGGCGACGGCGTCCCGGTCGATCTCCGGAGCGAATCCCGTGACGCGGCAGAGGGCCTTCAATTCCGAACCGAAGGCAAACCCGCGCCCGATCCACCCGTAGTAGAGCGGCTTCTCGCCGAATCGGTCGCGCACCAGGTGGAGCTGACGGAGGCTGCGGTCCCAGAGGGCGAAGGCGAACATCCCTTCGGCCGCATCGAGCGCCTTGTCGAGGCCCCAGCGATCGATCGCTTCGATCAACACCTCGGTGTCCGATCCGCCACGGAACGCCACGCCCTGGCCTGCCAGCTGGTGGCGAAGGCCCCGGTAGTTGTAGAGCTCACCGTTGTAGGTGACCACCCACCGCCCGCTCCGGGAGATCATCGGCTGGCCGCCCTCCGGGCCGAGCTCGACTACCGCCAGCCGACGGTGCCCGAAGGCGATCCCGAACTCGGGCGCCGACCACCGCCCCTCGGCATCGGGCCCCCGGTGGGCGAGGGTCGCGGTCATCTGCTCCACCTGCCGGGCGAGGTCCTCGGGTGGGAGGGTCAGGCCGGGATCGAAGATGCCGGCGATGCCGCACACCGGCTCAGGTCCCCAAGCGGGTCTGGGCGAGGCGCGGACGCACGGCGCGCTCGAGCATCGGTGTGGCGGTCTCGACCATCACGAGATCTTCAGCCGTCGCCGAGGGGGTGTCAAGAAAGGCCTGCAGACCGAGCTCATCGGCGAAAATGCGACACGAGCGATCGGTCCGGCCGGTCCGGAGTCGGACGGTACGATCGTCCCATGGACCCGGGGGGCCAGGGCGAGGTCGGTCTCGTGCGGCCCAGGCTGCGCATCCTCCTCGTCATCAAGTGCCTGGGCCACGGGGGTGCCGAGCGGCTCCTGGTCGATACCGTGGCCAGTGGCGACCGGACGGCCTTCGACTACGAGGTGGCCTACGTCCTCGCCGACAAGGACGGGCTGGTGCCCACCATCCGCGAGGCCGGCACCACGGTGCATGCGCTCGGCGCCACCGGCAGTGCGGATCTGCGGTGGACGGCCCGCTTGCGCGCACTGCTCGACCGCAACACCTTTGACGTCGTTCATTTCCACCTGCCCTACACCGCTGCCATCGGACGCCTGGTCGTGGCCACCCTGCCCCGCTCACGGCGACCGGCCGTCGTCTACACCGAGCACAGCCTCTGGAACAAGGCGTCCGTGGCCATCCGTGTGCTCAACAGAGCCGGCATCGCTCGGGACAGTTCGTTGATCGTGGTGTCACAGGCGGCGCACGAAGCCCTTCCCGCCGCACTGCGAGGCCGGGCCCGGGTCATCGTCCATGGGCTGGACACGCAGATGGCCGATGCCCTCCTCTCCCAGCGGGAGTCGATGCGGGTCGACGTGCGCGCCGAGCTCGGCGTGCCGGATGATCGGGTTCTCCTGCTGACCGTGGCCAATCTCCGACCGGAGAAGGGCTACGACGTCCTGTTGGACGCGGTCCGCCTGCTGGCCGACCGAGACGTTCCGGTGCACGTGGGGGCCGTCGGGTGGGGACCGCTGGAGGACGAATTGCGGGATCGGCGCGACGCCCTCGGGATTGCCGACCGGCTGCAGTTCCTGGGGCAGCGCGACGACGTCCTCCGATTGCTGGCCGGCTCGGACGCCTTTGTGCTCGCCTCCCGCCAGGAGGGTCTGCCGGTCTCCCTCATGGAGGCGACCAGTATGGGCATGCCGATCGTGGCAACGGCAGTGGGCGGTGTGCCTCAGGTCATCGCGGACGGTGTCGACGGGCTGATCGTCCCCCCCGGGGACCCCGCACGGCTGGCCGACGCTCTCCAGCGCATTGTTTCCGACCCCCACCTGAGACACCGATTGGGCCGGGCGGCGAAGGACAAGAGCTCCATGTTCGACGTGAGCGAAGCCAGCCGGGTGATCGAAGGGATCTACCGCGACGTGGTCGCCAAGGCTCGGGTGCGTGGCTGACCCGCCGAAGTCTGGCCGGTCCTCACCACTTCGGCTCTCCCTCCTCCTCCTCGGGCTGTGCGATCCCCCGGTACTTTCGAACGTTGTAGGCGAGGAAGCCCACTGCATCGCGGAAGGGCTGGGTCGCCCGCCACGAGGTGGAACCGAAGAACTTCGCGAGATGTTGCTGGAAGCGCTCGACCTCCCTGGTCCGACTGGTTCGGCGAGCGTCGAGGAGCGCCGTCGTCCACTCGGACTCCTCCATGAGGCTGGTCGGGCCGAGCGGGGAGTGTCCGCCCTCGAGGCCGCCGAGCCGCTTGATGAGCTCGTGGTGCTCGGGGAAGAGCAGTTCCTTACCTTTGTCGTTGTCCGCGCGGCTCGGCGCCGAGATGGTACCGACCGCCTCGCCGACCTGTTTCCCGAAGCCCCGACCGGCGAACTGCGGAAGGGAGTCGAGCCAGGTGGCGATGCCGCCGATGGCCGTTGACGGATCCGCCAACACCGACTCGTAGCTGCACACGTAGGTGTCGACGCCGACGAGATCCTCGAGGGCCAACCGATTGTACCGCTCCCACAGCGCGATCCCGTCGGCCAGGTGCATGTTGTCCCGGCGGACCAATGATCGGGCCACGGCCAGCGGGTCGCGCCACACCAGCAGGGCGGTGATCGGGCCGGGTAGGAGGCGCAACCAGTAGGGAAGCAGCAGGCAGACCCGGGGGTCCTTCCACACGATGGGACCGTCGTAGGGGTAGGCGGCGGCTACTACGGTGACCGCGTCCGGGTCCGGGCGCTCGATGATCTTGGGGTAGAACTCCCACCCGGGCTCGCGCAGCGGGGGTGCCTCCCAGCTCCCTCCCATCTTGTGGAGGAGCTGGTCGTCGACCTGCACCATCGACCGGGACTCCCAGTGCTCGGGGTTGCTCTCGGCCCAGACCGCGAGATCGTCGGTGTGCGGAGCGTGGAACCCGAGCGCGGCCATCGCGCCTGTGATCGCCGAGGTGCCGCTGCGATGCATCCCGACGACGACGAGCCACGGTCCGTCGGGAACGGTGGGCGGAGATCCGGCGTCGGCCGGCTCGTCGAGCGGTGCTGGTTTCGGCATGGTTGTCCTCTGTGTCGGTGGTCCGGTCGGGTCGTGGTCCGGTCCCGGGATCCGGGTCGAAGTGTCTGTTCAGCCGATTCGGCGCCGCGCCGCGTGGTACGCCGACGCGAGACGCGGCGACGAGTTGATGGCCTTGCTTGCGGCCCGCTGCCAGGTCGGCCGTGGCTTGACTGCGGCCGCGGCGCGGCGTCTGACCTCGCTGGACAGGATGCCCATCGACTCGAGGTAGCGCCGAACTGCGACCACGGCCTCGCCGATGGTGTCGCCACCGGTCTGTTCGGGCGGCGGAGCCGTCGCGTCGCCGAAGGACTTCGGGGGCTGGTCGATCCGGAACGGGGTCAGCGCCCAGATGAAGTGTTCGACCGCCCAGTTCGGGTTGGTGTGCTGCGAGAGGATCCGCAGCGCGCCGACCATCTCCTCGGGCAGCCGGTCGAGCAGGTCGGAGTGGTAGTCGTCGGACTCGATGACCTGGTAGTCGTGGCGCTGGGCGATCGCCCACCCGCAGCTCGCGAGGAGCCGTTCGAGGGCCTGCTCGGTGAAGAACCGTAGGTGGGTGGCGTCCAGCAGCCCCGACTTGGTCGGTCCCCACCGACCGGTGAGGAGACCCAGCCCGAGGTCGAAGTGGGCGACGTTGGGCACCGAGACCACGAGGTAGGGCTCGTCGTGGGCGAGGGCCCAGGCGGACAGGGCGGACAGGGCGCATTCGGGCTCCGCCAGGTCCTCGAGGACGTCGAGCGCGAGCAGCGCCCCGGTGCCGGCGCAGCCGTCGAGCAGCCGGTCGGCCGACGCCTGGTCGGTGATCCTGGCCAGCACGGTCCCGGCGCCGGCCGCGCCAGCGGTGCCGGCCGCCGTCCGGTAGTCGATGCCGTAGTGGAGCAACCCGTTGCGGAGCGCCTCGGTGGTGTCGCCGAGATCGACCACCCCCCGCGCACTGTCGATGCCCAGCTCCTGTACGAGCGCGGCGGCGTTGGCCACCGGGGTGTCGAAGTCGATGATCGTCGGGTCGAGGGTCGGGGACGACCCGTCCTCCTCTTCGACCAACGGGCTGTCGCCATGGTCGATCACCGGCTCGCCGGTGCGGAAGGGTACGGTCCGGCGATCCCGCACCGAGGGCAGGAGCACCGCCCGGGTCGCCTCGAGGAAGGCGCGGCCATAGCGCTGGTCCGGCTCGAGGTGGTTCCCTTCGGCCCACTCGTTCCACGCGAGGATGAGGAGGTAGTTCTCCTCTTCGCGCACCCCGATGTGCTTGTCGAAGGTTCGCTGCAGCCATCGCTGGTACTCGCCAGGGGTGACCCCGTCGTAGATCGTCGCCTTGCGTGGGCGGCGCGGGGTGTTGTCCCAGCCGACCATCACCGAGGGGAACCGCTTCCAGGGGAACGAAGGCTCGTGGAGCACTGCCTCGTAGGTCGCCCGGTAGTCGATCACGGTGTGGGTGCGCACGCTCTCGACCGCGAAGTTGTGGATGCCGACCGCGCGCGGCATGAAGGCGACCGTCGCATCGAATCCGTGGGCCTCGGGCCCGCCGGGGGGGCGGCCCCAGCCCTCGACCCAGACCAGATAGAGGTCCGGGAAGCCGGCTTTGACCGCCTCTTCCCGCCAGATGTCCGTCGTGCGCTTCACGTCCGGGAAGTTGAGCGGCCGGTAGATGAGCATCAACGGCCGGCCGTCGATCTTGATGTAGCGGTCGTCGGCGAAGGCCTCGAGCAGCCATCGGATGTGGGCCGTGTCGTCCTGGTCGCTGTACTTCTGCGGCTGCAGCAGGGTGCCCTCGCCGTTCCAGTTGGCGGTCCACTCGCCGTTGGCCCAGCACAGCGCGAACGGAAAGTCGGGGCGCCCCGACGCGAGGACCTCGTTGAACGGTCGTTCGAGGAGGCGCTTTCCGTGGAACCAGTAGTGGTAGTAGATGAAGCCGTAGATGCCGTGCTCGCGTGCCAGGTCGGCCTGGGCCTCACGGACCTCGGGGAGCCTCAGATCGTAGAAGCCGAGCTCACCAGGTACGTGTGGCTGGTAGTGCCCCGGGTACTGGGGACGGGCCTTGGTCACGTTGGCCCACTCCGTGAACCCCTTGCCCCACCAGACGTCGTTCTCCGGGATCGGGTGGAATTGGGGGAGATAGATGGCGAGTGCCCTCGGCAACGCCCCAGCCCCGGACTGCCCCTCCGTCGTGGTCATGGGAGAAGAGAATACGCCAGAATCCCTATGGCGACGAGTGCCGGATCGTTGTTCGGGCCGCACCGGAGCCCCCTCAGCGCCGGATGTCGTGGATGATGTCGACGATGCGTGTGAGCTCGCCATCGGTAAGGGCTGACCCGGTCGGGAGGCAGAGGCCCCGTTCGAAGATGCCGGCGGCCACCGCCCCGCCCACCGTCGGCGCCTCGGCGAAGACCGGCTGGAGATGGAGCGGTTTCCAGGTGGGACGCGACTCGATGTCGGCGGACTCGAGCGCGAGCCGAATCGCCTCGCGGTCCGCCCCGAACGACCCCGGGTCCACCTGGACGCAGGTCAGCCAGTAGTTGGGCTCGCCGTACCCGGCCACCGGCATGAAGCTGATCCCGGGCAGGTCGGCGAGCGCCTCGCGGTAGGAGGCACGGATCCGCCGGCGCCGGTCGATCCGGCTCTGGAGGCCCCGCAGCTGGGCGCGGCCCAGGGCTGCCAGCAAGTTGCTCAGCCGGTAGTTGAAGCCGATCGTCGAGTGCTCGTAGTGGGGGGCGGGGTCGCGCGCCTGGGTGGCGAGGTGGCGAGCCCGGTCGGCCAAGGTGGCCGAACTGGTGACAAGCATCCCCCCGCCGCTGGTGGTGATGATCTTGTTGCCGTTGAAGGAGAAGACGGCGGCGTCGCCGAAGGTCCCGGTCTGCCGACCCCGGTAGGTCGCGCCGATGGCCTCCGCAGCGTCCTCGATCAGCGGGATCCCGTAGCGCTCGCACACCGCGAGCAGCGGGTCGTAGTCGGCCGCCTGGCCGTAGAGGTCGACGGTCACGAGGGCCCGCGGGAGCCGGCCCTGCCTGGCGCGGGACGCGAGCTCCTCTGCGACCAGGTCCGGGTCGATGTTCCAGGTGCCGGGCGAGCAGTCGACGAACACCGGCCGCGCCCCGAGCTGGCAGACCGGGCCGGCGGTTGCGACGAAGGTGAACGACGGGATCAGCACCTCGTCGCCCGGTCCGACCCCGAGGAGCAGCAGAGCCAGGTGGAGGGCGGCGGTCCCGCTCGAGAGCGCGACCGCCTGGCCGATGCCGACCCGTTCGGCCAGCTCACGCTCGAACGCGTCGACGTGGGGCCCGAGCGGGGCGATCCAGTTCGAGTCGAAGGCGTCGAGGAGCATCGAGCGCTCCTCGTCCCCGACCTCGGGGGGCGAGAGGTAGATGCGGGTCACGACTGTGCCTCCCGGTCGGGGGTGAGGGCGCCGGTGGCGCCGGCCAGGGCGACCAGCAGTGCGGCGCAGACGAGGTCGACCGCGAGTGCGGCCACCAGCAGCGAGCGACGGCCGACCACAACGGCGGCCACCGTGAACACCGCCTGGACACCGATGTAGGCGAGGCTGGCCGCCGGGGGAGCCCAGCCGCGGTGCACCAGGCGGTCGTAGGGATGCCCCCGGTCGCCGGCCAGCAGCGACTGGCGGCCTCGCGCCCGCCGGATCACGGCGAAGGCGACCTCTGCTGCGGGAATCGCCACCAGCGCCATCGCCGCCAGACCCACAGCGCCCGGCACATGCGGGGCCCATGCCGCTGCGCAGAGCAGGGCGAGGGCGGTACCCAGGAGGTACGAACCGCCGTCTCCCAGGTAGATGCGGGCCGGGGGGCGGTTGTAGGCCAGGAACCCGAGCAGGGAGCCGGCCAGGGCCAGCCCGAGCAGCCGGCTGTCGCCGTGGAGCAGCATCGCGAAGCCCGCCGCGGCCACCGCGGTGACCCCCGCGGCCAGCATGTCGAGCCCGTCGAGCAGGTTGACCCCGTTGATGAGGAGCACGGTGACCACGACGACCACCGCGGCCAGGGCACCCGGCAGGTGGCGCCCACCGGTGACCATGACGGCCACCCCGATGCCCACCTCCCCGGCCAGCCGGGGGAGCGCGGGCAGGTCGAACCGGTCGTCGCAGACGCCGAGGGCCAGGGCCGCGGCGAGCGGCACGAGCACGGCGGGACGCCCGGCGAGCGCGCCGACCGCGGTTCCGACGAAGACCCCGATCCCGCCGAGGTAGGGGACCGGGGTGGTCTGGGTCTTGAGGACTCCCGGCCGGTCCACGATGCCGGTCCTGCGGGCGGCAACCATCGCCATCGGGGTCACGATCAGAGCTGCCACCAGGGACAGGGCGGCCACGGCAATGCCGTTCACCGCCGCCCGCCGCTCGCACGCCCCGGGTCGTCCCACTGCATGAGGAGCGATGTGGTGCCGGCGTGCAGCTCGAAGTCGCCGGCCTCGGCGAAGCCGGCGCTCCGGTAGAGGCCCACTGCTGGCGCGTTGTCGGCGGCCACCACCACGTAGGCGGCCCGACCGCCGTCGGCGCGCACCCGGGCCAGGAAGGCGTCGACCAGGCGGGCGCCGATCCTGCGTCCCTGGAAGGCCGGGTCGACCGCTACCGCCAACAGCTCGGTTCCCTGCCCGGTGCTGGTGGCCCCCGGGGCGCCGTGGCGGAGCGTCTCGACTACCCGACGCCACTCGCCCAGCAGGCGGCGGGCAGCGCCGAGGACAGCGGCCAACCCGTCGTGGACGAGGAAGGCCCGGTAGAGGGCCCGCACGTCGGACGACCCGGCGATGAACCCGGCCACCCGGCCATCGACGTCGGAGACCAGCAGGAAGGATCCGCTGCTCCGACCGATCCTCCGGTAGAGGCGGGCGAGGAAGTCCGGCCCGAGGAGGGCCAGGAACCCACCCGGGATCTGCTCGGCGTGGAGCGACGCGACCACCGGGCAGTCGTCGTCGGTCGCGACCCGGAGGACGGGGACGGCACCGCCGGCGCCGGGTGCGACAACCCCGTCGTCATGGGCCTCCATCGATGTCTCCTCCGGCCCGGTCGGACGGCGCAGGATCCCCCTCAGCCGCGTCGGCGCCACCAGACGTCCAGTGTACGGCCTATTTCGGTGCGCGGGACCCATCGGCTAGTTTGGTCTGTCGTGGAACGGGGCCGCGGTGTCGGGACGACAGGGCAATATCAGCTGTCGCACCTACGCGCCATCGAGGCGCAGTCGATCCACATCATCCGCGAGGTCGCTGCCGAATTCGAGCGTCCGGTGCTCCTGTTCTCGGGCGGCAAGGACTCGGTGGTCATGCTGCGGCTGGCCCAGAAGGCCTTCTGGCCGGGACGGATCCCCTTTCCGATCATGCACATCGACACGGGTCACAATTTCCCGGAGGTCCTCGAGTTCCGGGACCGGATCGTGGCCGAGCTCGAGGCTTCCCTCCTGGTGGCCTCCGTGCAGGCCTCGATCGACGCCGGCCGGGTGGCCGAGGAACCGGGTGCCGACCCGTCCCGCAACCGCCTGCAGACCAGGACCCTCCTCGACGCGATCACCGAGTTCCGGTTCGACGCGGTGTTCGGTGGTGCCCGACGCGACGAGGAGAAGGCGAGGGCGAAGGAGCGGGTCTACTCGTTCCGCGACGAGTTCGGGCAGTGGGACCCGAAGAACCAGCGGCCCGAGCTCTGGTCCCTCTACAACGGGAAGCACCGAAACGGCGAGCACATCCGGGTCTTCCCGATCTCGGACTGGACCGAGCTCGACGTCTGGCAGTACATCGGTGACGAGGGCCTCGACCTGCCCACGATCTACTTCTCACACCGGCGCGAGGTCTTCCGGCGCGACGGCATGCTGCTTTCGAAGGGGCCGTTCGTCACACAACGGGGCGACGAGGAGCTCTTCGAGACCACCGTTCGCTATCGAACGGTCGGGGACATGACCTGCACCGGCGCAGTGGAATCCAACGCTGCGACGGTCGACGACATCATCGTCGAGGTCGCGGCCTCGCGGCTCACGGAGCGGGGGGCCACCCGCGCCGACGACCGGGTCAGCGAGGCCGCCATGGAGGACCGGAAGCGCGAAGGGTACTTCTGATGGAGCCCGGGTCGTGATGGAGCTCCTCCGGTTCGCCACCGCCGGCTCGGTCGACGACGGGAAGAGCACGCTCATCGGGCGTCTGCTCTACGACTCGAAGGCCATCTTCGAGGACCAGCTCGAGGCCGTCGAACGCGTCAGCAGTCAACGCGGCGACGAGTACACCGACCTCGCCCTCCTGACCGACGGTCTGCGAGCCGAGCGCGAGCAGGGCATCACCATCGATGTTGCCTACCGCTACTTCGCCACACCCGCCCGCAAGTTCATCATCGCCGACACCCCCGGGCACACCCAGTACACCCGGAACATGGTGACGGGGAACTCCACCGCCGACCTGACCATGGTCCTCGTCGACGCCCGCAAGGGCATCGTGGAGCAGACCCGTCGTCACGCGTTCCTGGCGTCGCTGCTGCGGGTCCCCCACCTGCTGGTGTGCGTCAACAAGATGGACCTGGTCGACTACGACCAGGCGGTCTTCGACGCCATCCGTGAGGAGTTCACCGCCTTCGCCAGCCGCCTCGAGGTGGCCGACCTGAGCTTCATCCCCATCTCCGCGCTGCAGGGGGACAACGTCGTGCAGCGCTCGGCCAACATGGCCTGGTACGAGGGTGCGTCGCTCCTGCACCACCTGGAGACGGTCTACATCGCCTCGGACCGGAACCTGATCGACCCCCGGATGCCGGTCCAGTGGGTGGTCCGGCCCCAGGCGACCGAGTGGCACGACTACCGGGGCTACTGCGGTCGCATCGACGGCGGGGTCTTCCGGCCCGGCGACGAGGTCCTGGTGCTGCCGTCGGGGTTGACCACGACCGTGGCCGCCATCGACACCTACGACGGGCCGGTCGAGGAGGCGTTCGCACCGATGTCGGTCACCATGCGGCTCACCGACGACATCGACGTGTCCCGTGGCGACATGATCTGCCGTCCCCACAACCGGCCCGCGGTCGGCCAGGACCTCGACGCCATGGTGTGCTGGATGACCGATCGCCCGCTCAAGCAGGGCGACTTCCTCGCGCTCAAGCACACCACCCGCTGGGTGCGTGCGGTCGTGCGGGACATCCATTACCGGCTCGACGTCAACTCTCTCCACCGGGACGAGTCGGCCGACGCGCTGCACCTCAACGAGGTGGGCCGGCTCAGCCTTCGGGTCACCCAGCCGCTGTTCTACGACGGCTACCGGCGGAACCGGCAGACCGGATCGTTCATCCTGGCCGCAGAGGACACCAATGTCACCGCGGGGGCCGGCATGCTGCTCGGTCCCGATTGACAGGCCGGTCATGACGTCCTCCAACGTCACCTGGCATACCGGGGAGGTCAGCCGATCGAGCGCGCGCCGAGTTGTTCGGTGGGCCGCGGGGCGACACTCTGGCTCACCGGTCTCTCCGGATCGGGGAAGTCGACACTTGCGGCAGCTGTCGAGCAGATGCTGGTGCGTGACGGGACCGCCTCCTACCGGCTCGACGGGGACAACCTTCGGACCGGTCTCAACGGGGACCTCGGATTCAGCCGTACCGCCCGCGAGGAGAACTGCCGACGGGTGGCCGAGGTCGCCCGGCTCTTCGCCGATGCCGGGCTGATCGCGGTCGTGGCCGTGATCAGCCCGTACGCGTCCTCGCGCCAGCAGGCCCGTGAGATCCACGAGCAGGCCGGGCTCCCGTTCATCGAGGTGTACCTGGCGGCAACCGCTGACCATTGCGCTCGGCGCGACCCGAAGGGCCTCTACGCCGATGCGACGGCCGGGCGGATCGAAGGGTTCACCGGCGTCGACGATCCCTACGAGGTTCCGGACGCTCCGGATCTGGTGATCGGGGCCGATCTGTCGGTGGAGGCGGCCGCCCGCCTGGTGATCGGGGCACTGGCACCCACCCGACGGTAGGGAGGCGAGCTCGTCAGGTGCGCGGTGCGTCGCCCTCGTCCGCAGCGGGAGCGGGGGAGGGACCGCCCAGCAGGTCGTCGACCGATCCGGACGCAGAGCCAACCGGCGCCGTCGGTGCCGGTGCAGCCCCTTCCGACCCAGGCCGGGTGAAGCGTATGGCGAGCAGGACTGCCCCTCCCAACGCGACCAGGGCCACGACCGCCGCGATCGCACCGCGCTTGTGGTAGTGGCCGTTGCCGCTCTTGTGCCCCGGGAGGAAGGTCGGGAGCGAGTGGATCGGGACGACGAGGTATTCGATCGCAACGAAGGCGGCGATGATCCCGATGACGGCAAGAACGGCAACACCTATCCATTTCATGGTCGGGACTGTAGCCAACTCGCCGTGGATGTGCTCGCCTTGACCGGGACAGCGCCTCCGCCGGGCGATCGGCCCCATGGTCGTTGCGGGAGACCCGATGCTACGATCGGGCGTCGCTCGGCACGCCGTGTCGGCGGGTACCTCTCCGGAGGCTCGATGCGAGCCGGGCCGGCGAGCAGCAGAATGCCGGTCCAGCAGGCAGGCCGGTCCAGCAAGTAGGAGAGTGGGCCATGGGGCAGGATTCGACCTCGGACGAGGTGCGTGAGTTCTTCGACCGCCAGCAGCTCGACAACCAGTACGAGTCGTTGAAGCGGATGACCCAGGAGCTCGACGTCGAGGCGGCCCGTCTGCTCAATTCCGGGGTCCGGGGCGACGCGTTGAGCGTCGGAGGGATCTGGGACTTCTTCGAGTGGGGCGAGCAGCTGGCCAACCTGACGGTGATGGATCTCTCGTCCGAGATGCTGAAGGAATACTGCCCCGAACGCGCAAGCGGCGTGGTGGGGGACTTCTACGAGTACGAGTTCCCGGCGGAGTCCTTCGACACGGTCATCTTCCCGCTCATGTTGCACCACACCCCCAAGGGCAACTGGCGCTCGTCGGAGGCGAGGGTGGAGGAGGCGGTCGACCGCGCCAAGCGGCTCCTGCGTCCCGGCGGGCGGCTGTTCATCCTCGAGTACTGTCCCCAGAAGGCGTGGTACCCGGTGCAACGGGTCCTGCTCCCGGTGACTCGCTGGTTCCTGACCACCTTCAAGCAGCCGATGGTGGTCATGTACTCCCGGCCGTTCTACGAGCGGGTGCTCCGTGAGCGCTTCGGGTCCAGCACCACGACGCCGGTCGACCCAGAGGGTTTCGACTACTGGAAGTGGTACCCGGTCTTCATGTCGATCCGGTGGCTCCGGGTGCCGATGGTCGTGTACCCCAAGCTGCACGTCTTCGCCGCGCCAGCCGGCTGACGGAGCCTTCCGTGGCGACCGGCGCAGGTTGCCGCAGCTGGGACTGCGGTGCTAGCGTTCTCTGGTTGGTGTGAGTCCAGTGTCCGGCAGGGGGTGAGGCAATGAAGGGCTCTGAAGCCGCACGTCAAGGCCGATTGTACCCCGAGCGCATCGGGATCGTGGTGGTTGCCTACAATGCTGCGTCGACCCTGGCAGCCGTGCTCGACCGGCTTCCTGCAGGCTTCCGATCGCGGGTTGCTGAGGTGGTGGTCTGCGACGACGCGAGCAGCGACTGCACCTACACGGTCGGCAAGGAGTACCAGGCCGAGACCGACCTGCCGCTCACGGTCATCCGGCGCCCGCAGAACCTCGGGTACGGGGGCAATCAGAAGGCCGCGTACCGGTGGGCGATCGACCATGGGCTCGACATCGTGGTCCTGCTGCACGGGGACGGGCAGTACGCGCCGGAAGTCATCGAGGACCTCATCGCGCCCTTCGAGACCAGCGACTGCGACGCCGTCTTCGGGTCCCGGCTGCTCGATCCGGGGTCGGCGCGGATCGGCGGGATGCCGCTCTACAAGTATGTCGGCAACCGGGTTCTCAGCAAGTTCTCCAACGCGGCGACCGGGCTCAACCTCTCGGAGTGGCACAGCGGCTACCGGGCCTACCGCACTGCGGCCCTCAACGACATCCCGTTCGAGTCGAACACCAACGGGTTCGATTTCGACACCGAGATCATCCTCCAGCTGCTCGAGGCGAAGAAGGTGATCGTCGAGGTCCCGATCCCGACCTTCTACGGGAACGAAATCTGCCATGTGAACGGCATGGGGTACGCGAAGGACGTCGTCACCGACGTCATCCGCTACCGGGTCCACAAGATGGGCTTCGGGACCGGGGACATGGCGTTCGCCACCGATGACTTCGACCTGCCCCGGACGACCGCGGCGCACCGGGAGCTCCTCACCTGGCTCGGCGAGGGCCCGCCCCGGCGCATCCTCGACCTCGGTTGTGGGAGCGGCCGCCTCGGCGAGCTGCTCCGCCTGGAGGGGCACACCGTGATCGGGGTCGACTCGCTAAAGATCGACGGGGTGGCGGACCGCCTCGACGGGTTCGTGGAGGCCGATCTCGAAAAGGGCCTGCCCGCCGAGGTCGGCACCGGATTCGACGTCGTGGTGGGGGCAGGCGTGTTCGAGCGGTTGGTCGATCCCGAAGCGCTCCTCCGCCAGATCGGCGCTGTGCTGGCTCCCCGCGGCGTGGTGATGGTGAGCGTCCCGAACGTGGCCCACTGGTATCCGCGGGCACGTGTGCTGACCGGTCACTTCGAGTACGAACGACGCGGGCATCTTCGACGCGGCCCACCTCCGGTTCTTCACCCAGCGGGGGTTCGAGCGGATGGCGGAACGCGCCGGTCTGCGGGTCCGGAGACGCTCGAGCGCCGGCCTGCCCGTCGAGGTCGCCGGCCGCGGAGGGCCCTCTCCGTCCCGGGTCATACGGGCCGTGTCCGCGTTGGACCGGGTCGGGCTGGCGCTGTCCCCGAACCTCTTCTCCTACCAGTTCGTCTTCGAGTTGGAGCCGGCCTGACCGGGTGACCGCCGGGCCCGGATGCCGGCCCGAACGCACCACGGCGTGCCACCTGCCCGGGAGCGTCCCGGTCGCCCGTACGGCCCACTGATCCGAGGTCCAGCGAGATGCACCCAGAAGCACAAGAAGCAGAGAAGTTCGAGATCCTGGATCTCACGAAATGGGAGGGTGAGGTCGGCGAGCTCGCGCCCCGGTACCGTGCTGCATCCCCGTTCCCGCATATCGTGTTCGAGGAGTTCCTCGACCGTCGGGCGGTCACTGCGGCGATCGACGAGTTCCCCACCCTCGACGGCGGGCAGTGGATCTCCTACCTCCACGTGAACGAGCGCAAGTTCGGTCAGACCGATCCGACGACGTGGGGACCGACCCTTCAGTCGATCCTCGAAGAGCTCAACTCCCCGAGGTTCGTGCGGTTCCTCGAGGAGCTCACCGGCATCGAGGGTCTGTTCGCCGACCCGAGCCTGGAAGGTGGCGGGCTCCATCAGTCGACCACCGGCGGCTACCTCAACATGCATGCGGACTTCACCGTGCACCCCCAGCACCGTGACTGGCGGCGCCGGGTCAATCTCCTGCTGTACCTCAACGAGGACTGGAAGCCCGAGTACGGCGGGGACCTCGAGCTGTGGGACACCAAGATGACACACTGTGAGGTCTCGGTGGCACCGTTGGCCAACCGTGTCGTGGTGTTCACCACCAATGCCGACTCCTTCCACGGGCACCCGGAACCAATGCAGTGCCCGCCGGGCACCGCCCGCCGGTCACTCGCCCTTTACTACTTCACCCACGAGGACGACCCGATGGTGCGCTCGACCGAGTACCGGGCACGTCCCGGCGACGGACCGCGCTCCCTGCTCATCTACGCGGACAAGCAGGTGCTGCGACTCTACGACCGGGTCAAGCGCCGGCTGGGCATCTCCGACACTGTGGCGAGCAACCTGCTGGCCAGGCTCGAGCGGCTTCGTGGCAAGAAGCCGGGGTCCTAGCCGGAAGAGCGGGACCTGGGTCGCCGACGGCCCGGGCAGCCGTTCCGCTGGAAATGGACTCGACGGGGCAGCACGATGACCGATGTCGTGACAGCCGGCACCACGGCCCGGTGGCGGACGATCGGGGACGGGTTCTCCGGTCGGCACAACAGCCTCAACTTCATCCGGCTGGTCCTCGCGCTGCTGGTGGTCTACGACCACGCGTACGGCCTCGGAGGGTTCGGCTCACTCTGGACCCTCAACGGCAACAGCATCGGGACCCTCGCGGTCTACGGCTTCTTCGGAATCAGCGGGTTCCTGATCGTGGGCAGCGCGACAAGGAATGGAGCCTGGCGCTACCTCTGGCAGCGGTTCCTGCGCATCTTCCCGGGTTTCTGGGTCTGCCTGATCCTCACCGCCCTCGTCTTCGGCGTCCTGAACGTCCTGACCGATCCGCTGCCCCATTGCGGGCTCTCCTGCTACTTCACCGCATCGAACGGCCCGCTCTCGTACCTCTACCGGAACTGGTTGCTTCCGAACAGCTTCCTCGTGCAGTACAAGGTCAGTGGGACGCCCTACCACGTGCCCTATTCCGCGGCCTGGAACGGATCGACCTGGACGCTCTTCTTCGAGTTCCTCTGCTACCTGCTACTGGTCGGGCTCGCCGCCGCCGGCTTCCTCCGTCATCGACTCGTCACCCTGGTCGGCGTCGCCTCCCTGGTGGCCGCAACCTTCTTTATTACACTCTCACACCCGCTCAACCGTCCGTTCAACGGATTCCACGAGGAGCTCATTCTCAACATCGTCCGGTTCACCACCATCTTCCTGGTCGGCTCAGTCCTCTACCTCTATCGGGACAAGGTGCCCGACTCGGGCTGGCTCGCCCTTGCCACCTCCGTGTTGTTCGTCGCCGGTCTGTTCCTGCCCAACGGCGGGCCCCACAACGCTAGGGACCCGATGTACGCCTTCACCGATTCGAGCCTGCTCGCGCCGCTCATCGCGTACCCGATGCTCTGGCTGGGTATCCATCTCCCGTTCCAGCGGGTGGGTGCCCGAAACGACTACTCCTATGGGACCTACATCTACGGATACCCGGTTTCCCAGCTGCTGGTGCTCTGGGGCGCGCAACACTTCGGGTTCCCCTTCTACCTGACCAGCGTGGTAGCGGTGACCGGGCTGCTCGCGGCCGGGAGCTGGTGGTTGGTCGAGAAGCGCGCCCTGAGCCTCAAGCGGCTCGAGTGGGCCGGGCTCCCCGATGTGGTCCGCCATCCGCTGAGACGGCGACCACTCCCGGCAATGGGGGACCCCCCGGTCGAAGTCCTCCCCGAACCGGTCGTCGACCTGCGTCCCACCGAGCTCGGCGAGTGGAACGGCCGACCGGTAATCGCCCCGGCGGTCGAGGCGGACTAGAGGCCCTGACCGGCAACTGATGACGCAGGTTGCCCGTGGCTTGCGTGTCGAACGACGGCATCCGATGAGCGCGGTATCATCCGGCGATCGAGGTTGCGCTCGACTTTGCTCCTTACCCGGCGAAACAGGTGAGCGAGAGGGTGTTGCCATCGGGGTCCTTGAACCAGGCAACTCGATCTCCACCAGGCGTCGACCAGATTCCGTTCGCATCCTGGTCCATGCCCTCGTACCTGATGAAGGCGATTCCTCGGTCCACCTACGTGTCGATGGATTGTTCGATGTCGGGCACCGTCCAGCCAGCAATCGTGAACGGCTGGGGTTGAAGATCTTCCACCTGAGCGAGGCGCAGCATTGTTCCCCCCGCGTCGAGCACGACGGCGTATGGACTCTCCCCTGTGACTCGGAGGCCGAGTACCTCGCCATAGAAGGACTGTGCCTCCCTGAGGTCTCTCACTGGAATGAAGGCCGTCAGGGACCGCTCACCAAGCACCGGCCAATGATCGCGGCCCATTGACCGATCCGGCAACCGCGAAGTAGCGACCGCCACGATCGAGAGCGCGCCCCCGCAGGCGATCGGGTCAGGGGGACCGGATGAGGCTGTGGCAGAGCGAGAGGTCGGGCGCCGGGGTCGCCGCCTCGGTCACCGATACCGGCGTGCTCGAGCCCGACGCCCCGGGGGCGACCACGGGCGGGGCTCCTGGGTAGTCGAGGACACCCTTGAGCACGAACGCGCCGTTGCCGAGTGTGATGTCGAGGAGATGCAGGTAGGGGTCGGTCACCACCGTGAGGGTCTGCGCCTGGTTCGGGCCGACACCGGTCGGCTGCCCGTGGGTCACGAACCGGGGGTCGTCGAGGACGAACCGGACCTCGGTTCCCCCGACCGGCTCGACCTGGATCCGGTCCTGGCCGACGGTGAGCAGGGTGGTCGCCGCTCCCAGCCCGCTCAGCTGACCGTGGTAGCTCACATCGAAGACGTGGGCCACGCCCGGCCCGCGTTCGACCGGGAGCCAGGTGCTGTGCTCGGCCTGGGAGGTCGGGACGGTCGAGTAGTTGAGGCCGGTCGAGAGGTAGACGCCGGCACACTTCCCGACCACGAACACCTGGTTCTGCGGCGCCCAGTAGGGGAGCGTGGATCCGCGCGCGACCTGGTCGACCAGCGAGTGATCGGTCGTGTTGCTCGCTGATTGGATCATGCGCAGGTAGTTGACCGTCTGGGTCGTGGACCACTCGGCCACCGGAGACGAGGCGATCCCCGCGTTGACGAAGAAGCCGAACGCGGCCAGCACCGCGACGGCCGCGACGGCCGTGTACCTGGCCCTATTGCTCCGGTTCGTGAGATGGCGCCAGAGCTCGATCATCCCGATCGCCGACCCGAGGATCAGGAACGGCATGAAGTCGGCCAGGTAGCGCGGCGCGATGTACCCCAGCAGGAAGTCCACCAGGGTGGCGCCGATCGCCACGAGCAGCGGGATCCGCATGAGCTGTGCGCCGCGTCCCGGCCGTCCGCGGACGGCGACCACGATCCCCACGCAGGCCAGCAGGAACAGGAGCGGCATCGTGGCGGGCACGCTGCCGGTCGGGTAGATGATGTCGACGGTGAACCCGCCGTAGACATGGGGTGGTCGGATCGGCAGGGTCAGCCAGGGGAAGGTCGGCTCCGCCCGGAGCCCGAACGGCTGCAGGTACGCCCAGATCGTCGTAGGGATGAAGTGGAAGCTGTACCCCTTGCCCGCGGTGGCCGCCAGGAATGCCCGCCGGTGCGCGTTGTCCTGGGTCCACACCTGCTGAGCCAGGGGAAGCCCGTTGATCAGCGTGCCGAATTTGAGGTAGTTGATGACGACGGTGACCAGCTCGGGGATCACGCCCACCAGCACCATCGGCACGGCCCAGCGGCGTTGCTCCGCGCCGGCCCGCCCGAGACCGAACCAGGCGGCGATGAGCAGGGCGCCCACGACGCAGGCAAGCGCCGGTGACGGTCGACTGAGGACCCCGGCCAGGACCAGGACGCCCGCTGCCAGCACCCTCCATCCGGACGGGCGGTCGAGGATGCCGATGAACACGAACAGGGTGGCGACCGTGACCGGGATCGACCAGGCGAGATCTTCGTTGTAGACCCAAGGAGCGGCCCCGAGCAGCAGGAAGACCGACCCGCCCTGGACCGCGGCGACCAGCAGGCCGAGCGAGGCGAGCTCGCCCCGGCCCAGCGCGGCGGATCCCCGGAGCAGCACCCGGACCCGCCAGATGAGCAGGGAGGTCACCAGCGCGGTGAGCGCCCACGCGGCCATCATCGACGGCACGGTCAGCCGCCCCTTGAGCCCGGGGTCGACGAACAGGAAGGGCATGCGCAGGATCGAGAGCAGGAGCCCGAAGTACGTGTAGGTGTGCCCGTTGTGCAGGAAGCCCTCGATGCCGAGGCTGCCCGTGGTGACCCAGAGATGGCCGTGCATCATCGACTGGGCCTGCAGGTCGTAGAAGTCCGAGAAGAACTGGATGCCCCGCAGCGGCAGGAAGTGCCCGGTCCAGTCGCTGGTGAGGAACCAGACGTAGGGGACCGCGGCAACGATCGAGGCGAGGACCGCGATCACGACGAACCGCCGCCGGTCCCCCCCGGGGTCGGACGAGCTCGTCTGCGCTGCAGGGTCCGTCCGCGGTGGGTCGGCAGGCCCGACGTCCCCGGACGCCGAATCGACCCCGATCGGGCGTTCCTCTGTCACCCCTTGCGACACAGCCCCTCCTGTGACATTCGAGGCATCCTAGTGGGTCGAGCCTGCCGATTCGCCCCGGGCCGGGTGGGTGTCGACAGGCGCCGCGGTCAGGCCTCGACCCCGACCTCGACGTCGGCGATCTCGCGGAAGAGGCGGTTGAGGAAGAGGTACTTGGCGAACCAGACGAGGCCGAACGCCCCGATGTTGGCCCCGACCACCAGCACGGTCCTGGCCAGATGCTGGAGGTCGTGGGCGTTGGCGAAGTTGCGGGCGAGCGATGCGGTCACGATGGCGAACCCGATGCCGGTGATCGAGACCGCGAAGAAGGGGATGACCTCGCGCCAGAGGTGCGACCGGCCCGACTTGCCCCACACCCATTGCCGGTTGAGGAAGTAGGCGGGGATACCGGCGAGGATGTCGGAGACGAGCACGCTCGGGACCTCGGTCCACAGACCGAGCACGCCGTAGACGAACGCCAGGAGCACGATCGAGGTCAGCGCCGAGATGGCCGAAACCAAGGTGTACTTGAGGAGCTTCACCCCTTCCGGCGACCGGGCGAACTCCCACAGCCTGTCCACGGACCCCCGCATCGCGTCCACCGTACTGCCTCCTCGCTGTGGTGAGCCTGCCCGGATGGGGTGCTCAGCCGCCCCACAGTGTCGCCGGACGGATCCCCCAGGCGACCTGTCGGGAGAGCTCGGCGCTCACCACTGGGAGGTCCGCCGCATGGGTCACGCCGATCAGTGTCGCGTCGGTGGGCCGCACCCGCACCGCCAGTCCCGCACGATCCGTCACCATGGAGGCCACCACTTCGGGCAGCAGCACCTCTGGCCGGGGCTCCCCGCCTCCGGCGCCGACGGGCGCGTCGAGCACCTCCTCGTCGAGTCCGGCGGCATCCATGGCCGCGTGGAGGACGTCCCAGATGGACGGCTGGAACCCCCAGAGGTTGACCGAGGTCGGCTCGTCACCGGACAGGTCCTTCGGTTCGAGCCCGTCCTCGGCGACGAACGCGGCCCCGTCCCCGATACGGGTCACCTGCCGGCGCTCCACCAGGGACTCGAGGAGACCGTCGGGCCCGACCGTGCAGACCCCGCGGGTGACCGGGTCGCCGGTCGCCACGGTGGCCCGGAGCCGGTACCCGACCAGGGCGTGCTCGGCAGCGCCCGAAGTGAGCTGCGCCGAAAGGATCCCCATCGCCACTTCGCCGTAGACGTCGTCGGCGTTGCATACCGCGAAGGCCCGGTCATGGTCGAGGAGCGGCTCCGCGGCCATGCACCGCGTGTACCGTCCCGAGCGGGAGGCGCTGCTCGGCGTAGCCGACCTCCACCCTGGCAGGCCAGCACCGCTCGACGTGGTAGCGGATGGCCGGGCCGGTCTCGGGGTGGACCACCAGGACGATCCGACCGAAGCCGCTCGCGAGGGCATCGCTCACCAAGAGGTCGATGACGGCCTCTCCACGCGGTCCGATGGGGGCCAGTGGCTTGCAGCCGCCGTACCGCTTGGCCAGTCCCGCGGCGAGGACCACCAGCGGCGGGGCCATGCCCGGGGTCACCCGCCCCAGCGCAACACGGCACTGGCCCAGGTGATCCCTCCGCCGAACCCGGTCAGCAGGACGTGGTCACCCTTGTTGAGCCGGCCAGTGTCGAGTGCCTCTGCGAGCGCGAGCGGGATCGAGGCCGAGGAGGTGTTGCCGTAGCGGTCGATGATGATCACGGTCTTGTCCTCCGGCACGCCGAGGCGCTGGCTTGCAGCCGAGATGATCCGCAGGTTCGCCTGGTGGGGCACGACCAGGTCGATGTCGTCGGCTGTGAGGCCGGCCTCGGCGATGGCCTGCTCGGCGGACTCCACCACGACCCGCACCGCCTTGCGGAAGATCTCCTTGCCGTCCATGTAGAGATACCCGCCGTGGTCGCACTTGAGCAGGTGGCGCAGCGACCCGTCTGCCCCGAGCTTCCAGGAGAGCAGCTGGCCGGGCCCGTCGACGGCCTCGAGCACGACCGCGCCCGCCCCGTCTCCCACCAGGACCGCCACCGACCGGTCGTCCCAGTCGGTGATCCGGCTGAGGGTCTCCGACCCGATGACCAGCAGGCGCTCGGCGCCGATGGCCAGCAGGCCGTGGGCGACGGTGAGGGCGTAGACGAAGCCGGAGCAGGCCGCGTTGACGTCGAAGGCCCCGCCGGGCACACCGATGCCGTCCTGCACGGTTGCCGAGGTTCCGGGCACGATCTGGTCGGGGGTGGTGGTGGCGAGGATCACCGCGTCGATCTCGTCGGGACGGCGGTGCGCCCGCTCGAGCGCGGCGAGTCCGGCATCGATGGCCAGCTGAGAGGTCGTCCCGCCGATCCGGCGCTCGCGGATGCCGGTGCGCTCGCGGATCCACGCGTCGCTGGTGTCCAGGGACACCGAGAGGTCGTCGTTGGTGACCACCTTGTCGGGGACGGCGATGCCGTGCCCGGTGATGATGCCACCTCGGCCGGTGATCACTGCTCAGTCCGCCTCGAGGACGTGGATCCCGATGAACGCCGCATCAGTGGTGCCTGCATGGGAACCGATCATGCCACCAGTATTGGCTGCCATCGCCAATCGGGCCCCGGACACCTGGCGGGCGCCCGCCCGGTCGCGCAGCTGCGTGGTGAGCTCGACCACCTGGGCGATCCCGGTCGCGCCGAGGGGATGGCCCCGGCTCACCAGCCCGCCGCTGGTGTTGACGGTCACCCCACCACCACCGAGTGTGGTCTCGCCGGCTTCGGTTGCGGGTCCGGCGTCCCCGGGCTTGAAGAGCCCGAGTGACTCGAGGGCGCAGAGCTCTTCGGCGCTGGTGGCGTCGTGCAGCTCGACCACGTCCACGTCGGCCGGGTCGACGCCGGCCGCGTTCCAGGCGGCCGTCGCCGTCTCGGCCAGCCGGTCGTGGTAGTCGAGGTCACCGTTCCCCGAACGCACGGTGCTCGACCGGATGCGCGGCGCACCGGGTCGTCCCCGGGCGGAGAGGACCACCGCGGCTGCACCGTCGGTGAACGACGAGCACATGAGGCGGGTGAGGGGCGCCACGATGGTGGCCGAGTCGAGGACCTCTCGGAGGGTCACCTCGCTCTGGAATTGGGCGTGCGGATTGAGGGACCCGTGACGCCGGGCCTTGACGGCTGCAGCGGCCACCTGCTCGACGGTCGTTCCCCAGGCCTCCATGTGCTCGAGGGTCCAGCGCGCGTTGAGGGCCATCAGCACGGAGCCCGAGGGGTTCTCCCACCGTTCGTGCATGTACGTCCGGTCCGCGGTCGGTACCCCGTCCTCGATGCCGGCCAGTGTCGCCTCCCGGTCGCCGGTCCACATCTTCTCGACACCGACTGCGAGCACGGTCCCGGCTCCGCCAAGGGTGGCCATCGTGGCGAGATGGAGCGCGGACGCCCCACCCGCACAGGAGTTGTCGACGTTGATGATCCCCGCGTTGCGCAGCCCGGCGTCGAGCAGGAGGGTCTGACCCCGGATGCACTCCTGGCCGAGCAGCCGTCCGGCTGTCGCGTTGCCGAAGACGACCAGATCGACCTCGGCGGGCGCGATCCCGGCATCGGCAAGGGCTCCGGCCACGACGGTGTGAGCCATCTCATCGGCGCTCAGATCGCGGCGTTGCATGGGGGTCGTGGCAGAACCGACGATGCGTGCGACGCTGTCCACCGGGCCGACTATCGGCGGGTCGCTGCGCGGCCGGCCGGAAGGGCGGCCGACAGGCGCTCGAACTGGTCCAGGGGCTGGTCGGCGGTCACGTACACCGCCACGTGGTCGGCTCCCGCCCGCCGGTAGTCGGTCACGGCGCGCGCCACGTCCGATGCGGTTCCCGCGACCAGGTGCCGCTCGAACGCCCGCGCCGGGATGCCGTACAGCGAGGACATCCAGTGCGAGCCGCGGCGCAGGGCAGTCAGCGGGTCGTCGTCCACCGAGACGAAGAGCACCATGGCCGGGGTGACCGACCCCCGCGCGCGTCCGGCCCGGTCGACCTCCTTGGCCAGGCGCTCGACGGCGCCTCCGTACTCGGACGCGGTCAGGAACAGCGGCATCCACCCGTCGGCGAGCGTCGCCGCCCGGCGCAACGCGGCCTCCGAGGAGCCGCCCACCCACACCGGTACCGGGGGCGGGACCGGAAGCTGACGGTAGCGCGAACCGGAGCCTTCACCGCTGCCCGCACCCTCCCCGCTCCTCCAGGAGCGCCGGAGCTCGGCGATGGCCAGGTCGAGCTGGCGACCACGGGTGTGGTAGTCGACGCCGACCTGGTCGTACTCGCCGGGATGGCTGCCGACGCCCACCCCGAGGACGAACCGGCCCCGGGAGAGGGACTGGAGGGTTGCGGCCTGTTTGGCCACCTCGGTCGCCCCGCGGAGCGGCAGCTGGACCACGCACGTCCCGAGAATGAGCCGGTCGGTCGCCGTCGCGGCCACCGTGAGCGTGACCACGCACTCGAGGCACGGCCCCTCCCAGAACAGGTGGTCGCAGGCCCACAGGGCGCCGGCCCCGAGGGCCTCGGCGCCAGCACAGAGCCGGGCCAGATCGTCCAGCGGATCGTCCCTCGGAGCGTCCGGCGAGGTGGTCGGCCCGTAGGGCGCGGCCCAGGCCGGGACCGTGTCCTGGACGAAGGTCGGCAGGATGAGTCCGGTGGCCCCGAGGGACCCGGCTGGCGGCACCGCGAGCACAACGCATGGTATCCGCCGGCCTCGCCGGAGCGCGCCATTCGCCCGGGGACCGGGGCCTCCGCCCGGGTCGCGTCCGGCCCAGGCCCGCCACACGGCAGAATGGAGGGGTGCACCGGGCTGTCCGGTCCGGTGCTTCCGGCCATGGGCCGGTGGAGAGGACCACCCGGTGGACGAACCGATCGACGACGCAGAGGACCGCACCGACGTCGGATCCGCGGGCGAGCCCGCGGATCCCGTCGGTGGGCCACCGGCTGCCCCGGACCTCACCGACCAGGAGCGCGGCGACCGCCTGGCGGCGCTGACCGCGCTCATCGAGCTCATGCGACCGGCGGTCCAGGCCGACGGGGGCGACCTGGCCCTGTTGTCGGCCGACGTGGTCACCGGTGTGGTGGAGGTGCAGTTGCAGGGTGCCTGCAGCTCGTGCGCGGTGAGCGCGTCGACCCTCCAGGGCGGGGTCGAGCGGATCCTGACCGACCGCCTGGACTGGGTCACCGAGGTGCTCGGCGGAGTCGACGAGTCGGTCGACCCCTTGATCAGCGGGGCGATGGGCCGCGGGGGGTACGTCCCGAGCTTCTGATCCGAGTCGGCCCCGGCCCCGACCGGTGCCGTACGATCGGCCGATCGTGGGTCCCAACCCCCAGACCGTGACGACCACCGTGGGTCCGGTCCCCGCCAGCCAGCGATCCCGCCTCTCCGACATCCCCGCCTCCGACGGCCCCGACCGATCGCCGGCATGGCCGACAGTCCTGGCCTTCGGCGTGGTGACCGTGCCCTTCGCCATTGCCATCGTGCGGCTGCTGGCGTCTCCCTCGGGTCACCTCACCCTCCCCGACGACCTCGCGCTCATCGACCTGCACACCCGGCGCGCGCTGCTCTGGAAGCAGCAGCTCGGCGTCTTCGACCACAACAACTGGAACCATCCGGGGCCGACCTACTTCTACCTGCTGTCCGTCGTCTACCGCGTGTTCGGGTGGGGCGCGCGTTCGCTGTTCCTGGGCGCCACACTGCTCAACGCCCTGGCGGCGCTCGGTTGTGTGGGGGTGGTCCGCCGCCGTGCGACCCCGGCCCGCGCGCTGTGGGCAGCGCTCTGGATCTGTCTGCTGGCGTCTGTGCTGGCCGCGAGCGGGACAGCCGCAACGACCTATTCCGAAAGCGTGCTCGGGGCTCTGGTCAGTCCCTGGAACCCGGTCGTGGTCGTCTTCCCGCTCCTCCTGTTGATCCTGCTCTGCGCCGGAGCCGTCGACCGCTCCGGACCCTCCCTGGTCGGGGCGCTGCTGGTCGGCTCCTACATCGTCCAGACCGACATCTCGACCCTCCCGGTCGTTGCGGCCGCGGTCGCGTTGAGCGGTGCCGTCTGGCTGGTGACCGTGGTGCGCGACCGGGTGCGCGAACCCATGGAGCGCGACAGCGGCGCCTGGCGTGCCGGCGGGACCGGACCGATGCTGGTGGCGGGGGGTCTCGTTCTTCTGGCGCTGATGTGGGTGCCGCCGGTCGTGCAGGAGGTGACCGGCCATCCGGGGAATCTGACCCTGCTCTACGACTTCTTCACGTCTTCGCATGCCGGTTATCCGCTGAGCGCCGGCCTCTGGTCGTTCGCCGCGGCGGCGGGGACCCTCGTCGAGGGTCCGGCAGAGGTGATGGGCTCGCTCCTCGGCGGGACCCCCCTCCACGCCGGCGTCGCCGTGGCGGTCGCGGTGGTCGCGGTGCTGGCGGCCGGTGCGGTCCTCGTGGTCGGGCTCCGCCAGCGGTTGCGGTTCGCGGCCGGGATCGGACTCCTCAGCCTGGCCGGGTACGGCGCGCTCATCGTCGGCGTCACCCGTGTCGTCGGCTTTGTCTTCGGCTACCTGGTGGTGTGGGCCGTCGCGCTCCCGGTGTCCGCGTGCATCGGGGTCGGGATGCTCCACGCCCCTCTCGGCGGCGGCTTGTACCGGCGCCGCCCGGTCACCTCGACGCTCGGCTTCCGGGTCGGGCTGGCGTTGGTGGCGCTGGCGGCCGGGGTGCTGCTCTGCGTCCGGGTGGCGGCACTCCCGCCGCTCGAGCGGGTCTCGGACCCCAACGTCGGCCGTCTCGCCGCCCTGGTCACCCCCCACCTCGATCCGCACGGCCGGGTGGCTGTGGGGGACGGCGGTGCCGGCACGGCCCGGACCCAGCTGCTCGATACCGAGGAGTTCATCGGCCTCGTCGATCTCCTCGACCAGGATGGCTACCACCCGGCCGTCAATCACTTCTGGCGGGCGCAGTTCGGCCCCGGCTATCAGGAGGACGGCACAGAGGATCATCAGGTGCTGCTCACCACCTGGACCCGCTCGTCACCCTCGCGGCCCGGCTACCTCGGGCGGATCGGGGACATGGCGGTGACGGTGACCGGCCGGACCGGGCGGACACCTTCCGACAGCATGCCCTAACCGGCTCCGGCGGCTCCGGTCGGGATGGTGGACGTGGGTGGCGTGGCGGTTGCCGCCGCTGTCGCTTCTGCAGCCCGCACCGCGTTCCCGAGCACAGCCACCTGCGAGAGCAACCACGGGGCGATCATGCTGGCGCCGGCTTGGGAGACGTGGATCCCGTCCGCGAAGCGCACGTCGATCCCGTTGACGGTCTGGTCGTAGTGGCCGCCGGGGTCGAGCCGGGCATTGAGGTCGGCTACCACCGCGCTGCCCTTCGAGTCCGCGGCCACTGCGCGGAGCAGACCGTTGTACCGGTTCACGCGGCTCGGGTCGTCCTCCGGCCAGGACGCTCCGTCTGCCTGCTCGAGCTGGTGGTAGTACGGCGCGGTCAACAGCACCACGGTCGCTCCTGTCGAGTGCAGCACGGTGACCGCGCGGGTCAGCGCGGTGTGCTCGCGGGCGTCGAAGGCCTGCTCCCCGATGTGGGTCCAGGTCCCGCCGACCCGTTGGTTGCGCACCTCGTATTCGCCCTCGGCCAGCAGGACCACCTCGGGGTGGAAGGTGTCGAGATCGGCGTGCCACCGGACGAGCTGGCTGGCGCAGGACACGGGGGCCTTCCCGGCCCGCTCGCCGCTGGTGCCGGAGACCGACGTCCCGTGAAAGAGGGTTTCGTTCGTCGACAGGCCGCACCCGAACACCCCGTCCCCGGCGTAGTCGGTGCCGTAGGCACCCGAAGCAGGGCCGAGGCCGAACCCGAGGAAGCTGGCCTCGGAGTCGCCGACCAGCAGGACCCGGATCGGGCCACCGGTCCCGGCCGCGACCTCCGGCACGGTCGCTTCGGTGCCCGCGGCCACTCCGGTCTTGGCGCTCAACGATGCGCCGACGGCTGGGACGACCGGAAGCGCGGCAACCGACGGCGTGGCCCCTGCGGTCGCCGCCACCAGGATCACTCCGGTTGCTCCGACGGCCACCGGAGTGGCGGCCCACCCGCGCCAGCCGCGCAGCACGCCACGTCGGATCGGCATCTCGAGGAAGTGGAAGGAGACCGCGGCGATCGCCACCGAGGTGATGACCCGCACAAGGAAGAGTGGCCATCCGACCAGGCCGGTCCGGTCGTGGTCGAGGACCAGGAAGACCGGCCAGTGCCAGAGGTAGAGCCCGTAGGAGATGGTTCCGAGATAACGCACCGGACGGAGGGTGAGCGCCCGGGCCCACGGGCTCTCACCCACCAGCGCCACGCTGGCGATGACCGCCGCGGTGGCCAGGGCGACCAGCGCGAACCCGCCGTGGTAGATCCAGGAGGTGGCACTGGTGGTGACCGCCGACATCCAGAGGACCACGCCGAGTCCGGCCCCACCGAGCCCGACGATCGCGAGGCGGGCAGGCCTCGACAGCGCGAACGACCGCACCAGCGACGTCGTGGTCACCGGGCCGGTCCTCCGCCGGCGGGAGAGGGGGTGGGCGAGCACGATGGCGAGGGCCGCCCCCACGAGCAGCGCCTGGGCCCGGGTGTCGGTCCCGTAGTAGACGCGGCTCTCGCCTGCTCCGCCGTCGTAGAGCAGGGACATCGCCACTGCGCTGGCCACTGCGCCGGTCACGGTGACCGCGAGCAGTACCCGGAGCGACCGCGTCCAGCGGAGGAGGCCGAGGACGACCAGGGGCCACACCAGGTAGAACTGCTCCTCGATCGAGAGCGACCAGGTGTGGACGAGCGGGCGCGGTGTGTTGAGCGCGGCGAAGTACCCCTGTCCCCCCGAGATCTGGTGCCAGTTGTTCACGTAGAGCAGCGTGGCGGCCGCGTCGCCGCGCAGCTGGCCGAGGGTGTCGGGTGACGCGAAGAAGATCCCGTAGAGAGCCACCCCGAGGAGCAACGCCAGCAGCGCCGGTACCAACCGGCGTACCCGGTGACCCCAGAACCGGACCAGACCGATTCCGGAGTTCTGCCGGAATTCGGAGACGAGCAGGCCGGTGATCAGGAAGCCCGAGAGCACGAAGAAGACATCGACCCCGAAGAATCCGCCCCCGGCCGACGAGATACCCCCGTGGAAGAGGAGGACCAGGGCGATCCCGATGGCGCGGACGCCGTCGAGCGCGGGAATGCGACCGAGTGCCGGCTCGGGGGCCTCCCCGCTGGTTCCGGCCCCCCCGGGCTCCCCGGCTGTGGCCTCGTGCTCCACAGCTGTTCCCACCGGCGAATCGTAGCCGCCGACCGGTGCGTTCCCGGGCACGTGCCCGGCCACCGACCGTCAGCTCACCGGGCCGCGGAGCGCTGCCTCCACCGCATGAGCGGTCGTTCGAGGCAGAACCAGCTGGCAACGGCGATGGCGAACACGACTGCGAGTCGGACCACTTCGGTGGGCCAGAATCCCCATCCGGTCTCCGACGGCTGGAGGGCCAGGTAGACAGGGAAATGCACCAGGTACACGGTGTACGAGATGTCGCCGATGAAGACCAGGAGGCCGATCCCGACGAGGCGCGAGCCGATCCCCTTCGGGCTGATCACGAAGTAGGCCACGATCACCGCCGAGGCCACGGCGGTCGCCGGCAGCCCCCAGACCACCAGGCTCCGGGTGAACAATTGCGCGTAGAGGAGGACCCACGCCAGGAAGGCCGCCGAGGCGAGGGCGGATGCGGTGAGCACGCTCCGGGCCCACCGGGGCCAGCGTTCGAGGTAGCCGTCGGCCGCGATCAGCCCGAGGAGGCATCCGAGGAAGAGCGCGTCCGCTCGGGTGTCGAAGGCGTAGTAGACGCGGTCGAAGACCTTGCTGAAGGCCATGGGCGTGAGCTGGTGCACGTGGTAGACCCACCAGAGCCGGTCGGCCACACTCAGGGCCAGCCCGCCGATCGCGAAGACATAGGCCAGGCGCAAGCGGTGGGTGGCCACGGCCGCCACCATCAGCAGCGACCAGACGACGTAGAACTGCTCCTCGACCGAGAGGGACCAGGTCTGGGCGAGGTAGCCGAAGAAGGGGGCGTGCCCGAAGGCCTGGCGGTAGTCGGCGTAGTAGAACATCGCGGCGAAGCTGTCCCCCCAGAGCCGTTGGGCGGCGTCGGCCACGTGGACGAAGGCGGCATAGAGGGCGAGGAGCCCGATCGTCAGAAGCAACGGTGGCACGAGCCGCACGGCGCGGCGTCCGTAGAAGCCCTTCATGCTGATGCGTCCCTTGCGCCGCCCCTCGCCGGCCAGCATGGCCGTGATCAGGAAGCCGCTGAGCACGAAGAACACCTGGAGGGCCGCCCACGATCCGGGCAGCGACCGGAAATTGGAGTGGTAGACGAGCACCGCGGCGACCGCCAGCGCGCGCAGCCCGGTCAGCGGCGGGCGGTTGCCCAACCGGAACCGCGGGGGCGTGACGCGTTCCTCCGGCAACCCCGGGTTCGGCGCAGCGCCGGCGCTGCCGGAGGCGAGATCGGCGGGGTCTGCACTGAGATCCGGCGTGCCGGAGCCGGCCGGCGCACCGACTGCCAGCTCGGGTGCCGCCTGGTCGGACGGCGGCCGACCGGGTGCGCCCATCCCGGCGATGGTACCGCACGCCCCCCGGAGATCCGCGGCCCGGGTGCCGCGCGGGATGGTCGGGAACTCCGGCCGCCGGAGAGGCTCCACTACCATCACGGCCATCGCGCGCGTGGGGGACACCATGGCTCCGGCCGGCCAGCACCCGGGTGCCCCGGAGGGGAGGCCCCGGGTCGCGCACGAGGGTCGGCACCCGGGTCGACTTGCCGGGTGGTGGCCGGTGCTGATCCCGGTGGTCGTCGTCCTGGTCGGCGCATGGATGTACCGGTGGGTCGATGAGGACGCGTTCATCGACTTCAGGATCATCCACAACCTGCTGGCCGGCCATGGCCCGGTCTTCAACATCGGTGAGCGGGTCGAAGCGGACTCCGACCCCTTGTGGCTCCTGACCCTCGCCGCGCTCCACGTCGTGCTCCCCTTCGCCTCGCTCGAGTGGACGTCGGTGGTGCTGGGCCTGGTCTGCACCGGTGCCGGCTTCCTGACCGGGGGCCTGGCTGCCGTGCAGCTCGGGCGGTCCCGCGGCGAGGGGACGGTCCTTCCACTCGGCCTCGTGGTGGCGTCCGTGGTGGCAGGGGTGTGGGAGTTCGCCACCTCCGGTCTCGAGATGTCGATGGTCTTCCTCTGGCTGGGTGGTTCGTTCCTGCTGTTGGTCCGGGTCGAGAGCGGTCGGAGCAGGCCGGTGCCGGCGGCCGTCGTCTTCGGCCTCGGCTGCCTCATCCGCCCCGAGCTGCTGCTCGGGGCGGCCATCCTGGTGGCGGCCCTGCTCCTGCTGGCGCGTCCCGCCAAGGGCGGGCCCCGCTGGAAGCAGGGCGCGGTCCTGCTGGTGGCCGCGCTGGCCGTGCCCGTGGCCTACGAGCTCTTCCGGATGGCCTATTACGCCCTGCTCGTCCCCTCCACCGCGCTGGCCAAGGCGGCGGGAGCGTCGTGGTGGTCACAGGGGGCCACCTACCTCTGGAACCTGCTCGCTCCCTACACGCTCTGGTTGCCGTTGGCCCTTGCCGTCCCGATCGTCTCGCTCCGCGCCTCGGCGTGGTGGCGGTCCGGCGATCGCAGGGGGGTGCTCCTGGTCGCCACCCCCCTGGCGGTGGGCGCGTCCGACGCGCTCTACGTGGTCCACCTGGGTGGTGACTACATGCACGCCCGCCTCCTCCTGCCCGGGCTCTTCGCCCTCCTCCTCCCGGTCTGGGTGGACCTCGGCCAGCTCCGGGGCATGCTCGTCGTGCCCGTGGTCGGCATCGTGGTCTGGGCGGTGGTCTGTGCCGGCTGGCTGCGGTTCGTGCCTCCCAAGATCGCCGGCCTCACGCCGCAGACGGTCTTCATCTCCAACGAGCGCAACAGCTGGATCTCGGCGACCGGCGAGGCACACCCGGTCACCGCGGGCGATTACCGACGGGCGCTCTCCGGCGCCGCCGCCACCGACCTGAACCGGTTGTCCAGGGCCCAGCCGGCCGGCCGCAAGACGCTGGTGGTCGTCACGAACCCCTTCCTGCCGATCGCCACGGCCGCGACCCGCCCGGCGCGGTCGACGCTGCCGTTCTCATTGGCGGTCAACCTTCCCGCCGTCGGCGTCATCGGCTACCTGACCGGTCCCGACGTCTACGTCTTCGATGAGTACTCGCTGGCCAACCCGGTCGGCAGCCACATCGCCGTCGTCCGCCACGCGCGACCCGGCCACGAGAAGTTCATCGGCCCGGCCTGGATGGTGGCCCGCTTCGGTGTCGCCGGGACCGCGCCCGTCGCCGGCGGGCCTTCCTCCCTGGATGTCGGGGCGGCCCGGGTCGCGCTCGGCTGCAACCCCTTGGCTGCGTACCTGCACGCGGTCACCGCGCCCTGGACGGTCTCGCAGGCCGTCGCCAACGTGGGACACGCGTGGGGCTTCACGACCTTCTCGTACAGCGCCGACCCGGTCCAGGCTGCCGGTCAGCTCTGCGGCCGGACCGCCCTGCGGTCACCCCGGGGGTCCGGGTGACCAGCGCACCCCCGGCAGTCGCCGGTCCGGAGCGACAGGCGTCGCACCGGCCGATCGGCATCCGGAGCACAGCGGTGGCCGGGCTGCTCTACCTGCTCCTTGCGATCGGGCTCTGGTGGGGCGTGTGGAGCACCCACCCGTCGTCGACGACGACCTGCGGCTGCGGAGACGCTGCCCGGTTCCTCTGGTTCTTCGCCTGGCCCGCGTACGCACTCGGCCACGGACACAGCGTGCTCTACTCGCAGTGGTTGTTCCATCCGACCGGGATCAACCTGCTCAACGACACCAGCGTGCTGGCACTCGGTGTGCTCTTGACCCCGGTCACCCTGGCCGCCGGGCCGGTGGCGTCCATGAACGTGGCCCTCACCATCGCCCCGGCCCTCTCGGCACTGTCGATGTTCGTGCTCCTGCGGCGCTGGGTCGCGTGGCCCCCGGCCGCCTTCCTCGGGGGAATCGCCTACGGGTTCTCCCCGTTCGTGCTCTCCGAGCTCGCCCTCAATCAGCTCAACATCGCCTTTCTGGCCGTCCCGCCGCTGGTCGTGCTCACGCTCGACGAGCTGCTGGTCCGCCAGCGGCGCTCCCCGTACCGGGTCGGAGCCGCCCTGGCCGGACTGGTCGTGATCCAGTTCTTCCTCAGCACCGAGGTGCTGCTCATCACGGCCATCGCCACCGTGGTCGGCATGGCCCTGCTCCTCGGTGCCGTCGCGTGGCGATCGCCCGTCGAGATCACCCGGCGGGCGGGGCACGCCCTTCACGGCCTCGCCCTCGCAGCCGGGCTGGTGGTGGTGGTGCTGGCCTATCCGCTCTGGTTCCTGCTGCGCGGTCCCGCCCACCTCGGAGGTCCGGTCTGGTCCAACGGGGCCGTCGGGCGCTTCGGGACGACACCCGCATCGTTCGTCTCGACCGCCGGGCTCGCGGACCTGCGCCCGGGGATGCTCCGCTTCGGCGGGTACCAGGGCCCGGTCCTGCCGGGCCTCGGCTACCTCGGCCTCGGTGTGCTCGTGGTTGCGGTGGTCGGGACGGTGGTCTGGCGCCACGACCGACGGCTCCTGCTCCTCGGGTCGGTCGGGTCGGTTGCCGCCGTGCTCTCGCTCGGCCCCGGGCACGGGTCCTGGGTGCCGTGGCAGGCCGTGGAGCGGATCCCCTGGGTCGGGGACATCGTGGAGGCGCGGTTCACCCTCGTCGTCGCCCTCTGTGTGGCCGGCATGGTGGGCATCGTGGCCGACCGGGTCTGGTGCGAGGCGGGAGGGGTCGCCGGATGGGTCGTGGTCGCGGTGGCGGTCGTCCCGACCGTGATCGTCGCCTGGCCGAACCTCCCCCTGACCACACGGCCCGTGGTGGTGCCACGCTGGTTCGCAGAGGTCGGTCACACCCTGCCCCCCGGGAGAGTGGTCCTTGCCTATCCGGCCGCGTTCTCCGGACTCCAGTCCTCCCAGGCCTGGCAGGCGCTCGACGCCATGCGCTGGGCCCAGGCCGGGGGCGGGGGACCGGAGGGCCAGCCGGTGCACGCCGGCGCCGCGCAGGCGGGCTTCGAGGTGCTCTTCGGCGCGTCGCTGGCCCTCGCGCCGCTGCCGGCGCCGACCCCGGCGAACCTGGCCGCGGTCCGTCGAGCGCTCACGACATGGGGGGTCACCACGGTGATCATCCCGGACCAGCCTGGGCTACCGGTCTACGAGCAGGGGAGGAGCGCGACCTACGCGGTCGGCCTCATGACGGCGGCCATCGGCACTCGTCCGGCCTACGACCACGCGGCATGGGTCTGGTCGTCGGTGCCCAGGAGCACCGCACCACTCGTCGTCTCCAACGCCGCCTTCACCGCATGCACGACCGGTGCGGTGGCCGCCGACCCGCGTCCCGAGTCGGTGCCCGACTGCGTGCTCGGGTCGGCACGGTGAGCCGGCTCCTCGGCCGGACGGAGGGGGCGGCAACAGCCGGGACCGGCGCACCGGACGCGACCGCGGTGGAAGAGCGCGCGCGCGGCGGGTGGGCCGCGGCAGCCGTCACCCCCGTGGCGACCTGCTCGCGGCCGCTGCCGGCTACCTGCTGGGCTCACTCGTGCTCTGGTGGAACCTCTGGTCAGGCCACCCGAGCTCGACGACGACCTGCGGATGCGGCGACAGCTCGCTCTTCCTCTGGTTCCTCGCCTGGCCGGCTCACGCGTTGGTCCACGGGCTCGACCCGTTCTACTCGACGGCCATGTCGTACCCGGGTGGGGTCAACCTCCTCGCCAACACGAGCGAGCTCGCCATCGGGGTGCTGCTCGCGCCGGTCACCTGGCTCTTCGGCCCGGTGGCGACGCTCGACGTGGCGGTGACCTCGGCCCCAGCGCTTTCGGCGCTCGCCACGTTCGTGCTCCTGCGGCGGCGTGTGGCCTGGCCGCCGGCCGCCTTCGCAGGCGGTCTGGTCTACGGCTTCTCCCCGCTGATCGTCGTGAGCCTCACCGATGCCCACCTGATGGTCGGCATGGCGCCGGTCCCCCCGCTGGTCGCGCTCTGCCTCGACGAGCTCTGGTTCCGCCAGCGCCGCCGGCCGGTCGCGGTGGGTGTCGGGCTCGGGCTCCTGCTGGTGCTCCAGTTCTTCCTCGGGACCGAGGTGCTGGTCATCGTCGTGATGGCCGCGACCATCGCCGGCATCATGGTGCTCGGGTGGGGGATCGCCCACCTCGACGAGCTGCGCGCGCGGTGGCGCCATGCCCTGGTCGGGTTGGCCGCCGCGGCCGGGACGGCGGGGGTGCTCCTCGCCTGGCCGGTCTGGTTCGCCCTGGCGGGTCCGGCCCACACATCGGGCCCGGTGTGGCCCTCGCTCTACCTCGGCTACGAGGGGACCGACTTGCGCGACTACGTGGTGCCCGCTCCCGCCTCGGCCAGCTTCGAGGCCTTCACCCACCGCGTGGGGGGCTTCCAGGGCGAGACACTCTCGGTCCAGTACCTCGGAGTCGGCATGCTGGCCGTGCTCCTCCTCGGGCTGCTCGTCTGGCGGCGCGACCGGGCGCTCTGGCTGTGGGGTGGGATCGGCGTGGCCACCTGGGTGCTCGCGCTCGGCGCCCGGGTCCACCTGTGGTTGCCCTGGCAGCTCTTCTCCGGGCTCCCGCTCCTCCAGAACATCATCCCGAGCCGTTTCCTCCTCGTGACCACCCTCGCGGCGGCAGCCATGGTCGCCCTCATCGTGGACCACACCCACGACGCGGTCGACCATCGTGTCGCCGCGCGAGCGAACGTGCGTGGCGACCGCACCGTGCGCCGGTGGCCCGGGGTCGTGGTCGGGTGCGCGGTGGCCGCGGTGGCCGTCGTCCCCGTGGCCGCCTACCTCGCGCCGACCGTGCCGTTGGCCACCCAGCCGGTCGTGCTGCCCACATGGTTCCGCACGGTCGCCCCCCACCTCGGCGGCCACCAGGTGCTCCTGGTGTTCCCGGTCGCCAACCAGGTCCTCGAGGCCGCGATGACCTGGCAGGCCGTCGACGGGATGTCGTACACCATGGCGCTCGGCGGTGGCCCCGGCGGGGTCCAGGCCCGGGCCGGCCGCGAGCGTCGTGGCGACACGGTCATCGGGAACGCGTCGTTCTCGTTCAACCCCCAGGTCCTCCACCCCGGGGACGTCGCCGCCGCGCGGTCGGCACTCGATGGCTGGGGGGTCACCATGGTGGTGATCCCGGACCAGCCCGGCCTGGCCCCCTACGACCAGGTCGCCTGGGTGCCCTTCGCTGTCGGGCTGATCACCGCGGCGACCGACCGGCCGCCGGTGCGTCAAGCGGGGGCGTGGGTCTGGGCCGGGGTCGGGTCGGCGGGGTCACCGGCCGACCCCACGTCGCAGGAGTTCGACCGCTGTACCGCCCTCGGACGGCCGGGCGATCCGACGGCCGTCGCAGCCGTAGCCGCATGTGTGACCCTCGGTGCCGGAGCCGACGTCTCCGGCGGATGATCCCACTCCCGCAGGACCGCTCCGGTCTCACCGCGGGTCCGCCGGGGGGAACGAATTCCCCTGTGGACGACTGGTAGCGTCGTCCGTTGTGCGTGGCGCCGCTTCACGAGGTCGGGGAGGCGGTCGCGGTCTCCGCACCGGCGGGGCGGCGGCGGCGGCCGTGGTGGTCTGCGCTCTCGCCCTCGCGGGCCTGACGGTCCAGGCCGTCCGCGGTGTCCGTACGGTCGGCATCCAGCGATCGGCGGTGACCGTGCGCGACGCCGCCCTGGACGACGCGTTCTACGACTGCCTCTCGGTGCAGGCCCACAGTCTCCTGGCTCCGCGACAGTCGGTGGCCCTCGGGAAGACCAACCTCGGTGACCTGGTCACCCTGCTGAAGGGTGTCGGGAGCTGGATCACGGTTGCAGACCCACCCTCGACCGCGCAGGTCACCCTCTCGTTGCGCAACCACGTGGCGGGACGGGGTGCATGCCTCGGAACGGTCGTGGTCGCGCGCTACGCCCATCCCCACGGCGGCATCGCCGTCCGGGTGGGGACCGGGTCGAGTGTGCCGGGCAGCGGCCCCCCGCCGGCCCCACCCCTGTGAGTGACGTGGGTGCGCGGTGACCACCGGGCCCGCGGCAGTCGCCGCGCTCCTCGTGCTGTCGGGCGCCGGGCTCGCGCCGGTCGTCGTCCTGGTCGGACTGCGCTGGGTCACCGTCCCCTTGGCGCCCCTCGGCGGCGCGGTCCTCGCCGGACTGTCGGCGACCTGCTTCCTCTGCGCCGGCGGCACGCTCATGGGGTGGTTCGTCGGCCTCGCGGTCCTGGCTGCGGTGTCGGCCGTCATCTTCCGGTGGCGCCGTCCGTTGCGGCGGGGATGCTGGCCCGGCCAGGTGGACCGCACCTCCGACGGCGGACACCGTGCCGTCGGTGCCGTCGCCGCGCTCTGCCTCGTGGGCGCGTGCGCCTGGAGCCTGCGCGCCCTCGCGACCCCAACGGTGGGATTCGATGCACGCGCCCTCTGGCTGATGCGCTCGGGTTGGTTCCTCCAGTCCCACCACCAGCTGCTGGTCGACATGCGTGCACCGAACCTGGTCCTCGGCCAGAGCGCCTACCCGCCCCTGGTGAGCGCGGCCGCAGCGGTGTCTGCCAGCGTGACCGGGAACACGTCGGCGCGCCTCGCCGTGGTCGTGATCGCACTGCTCAACACCTGCGCTCTGCTGGCTGCCGCCTTCGCGGTGGTCGATCTCGGCAGGCGTGCCGCGGCGCGGCCGGCACCGGGCACTGCGCGGTCGATCGTCCCGGCGGTGGTCGGGCTCGTCTCGGCGGTGCTGCTCGTGCTCGTCGCCTTCGGCATCACCGAGCCCTTCATGACCAACGGCTACGCCGACCCGATCTGGTCGCTGGCGGCGGTCGGTGCGATCGCCTTCGGGATGCAGTGTGCGGCGAGCCGGTCGGATGAGGGCGTGGCGCTCGTGCTGGTGCTCGTGGCCGGGCTCTCCAAGGACGAGGGTGCGGTCACCGCAGTCGGGATCATCCTGCTGATGACCGCCCGCGCGGTGGCCGCGGTCCCCGCCGCTGAGCGCCGTCGCGGATGGCGCCCCCCTGCGGCGAGGGCGTTGGTGGCGCTTGCTCTGGTGGGCTCGTGGCCCGCTGCGGTGCGGACCCTCCGCGCCCGGGGGGTGACCTCGGCCTTCTCGCCCCCCGCGACCTGGGTCGGGCGTGCCCACGCCACCGAGGCCGGGATGGCGCCGTACCTCCACGTGCTGGTCCTCGCCGTCCCCCTGGCGGTCGTGGGTGGGCTCCTGCTGTCCCCGGTGCGTCCCAGGATCGGTGCCGCCAACGACGGGTGGGCCTGGTCCGGACTGGCCTGGGGCCTGGTTGCCGTGGCTGGTGCGCTGGTCACGGGCACCGGCGCCATCGGGCCGTGGATCCTCTCGACCGTCCACCGGGTGACCGAGTTCCCCACACTGTGCGCGTGGTGGATCGTCGCGGTCTGGGCAGTGGTGGCCAGCGCGGCACTGCCCGTGGGGGGCCTCGGGTCGCACGGTCCCGGAGCACAGCGGACCGCAGACGAGACGACCCCGGCGGTGCCGGACAGCACCGTCGCGACGGGGGAGGACGACGCCGTCGCGATCGGGGTCGTCACCCGATGACGACCGTCGACGAGCGCCCCGACGGCGCGCTGGCCGGGGCACAGGGACCGCACAGCGGCCCCGGTCCCGTCGGGTCGTCCGGACGGGACACCGCACCGGACCGCTGGAGCGGCCGGACCGCGCTGCTCGCGGCAGGCGTCGCCTACCTCGCGCTGGCACTGGTCGTCTGGTGGAACGTCTGGTCGGGCCATCCGACCTCGACCACGACGTGTGGCTGCGGTGACACCTCGCTGATGACCTGGTTCCTGGCCTGGCCCGCGCACGCCATCTCCCATGGTCTGTCGCCCCTCTACTCGACGGATCTCTTCCATCCGGGAGGGGTGAACCTGCTCGCCAACACGGCCGAGGTCGGCCTCGGAGTACCGCTCGCCCCGGTCACCTGGCTGTTCGGACCGATCGCCTCCCTCAATGTGGCGCTCACCCTCAGCCCCGCCCTCTCGGCCCTGGCCATGTTCGTGCTGTTGCAGCGGTGGGTGACCTGGTCTCCGGCGGCATTCCTCGGCGGCCTGCTCTACGGGTTCTCGCCGTTCGTCCTCACCGCGTTGACCGACGGACACCTGATGCTCGGCTTCGCAGCGGTCCCCCCGCTGATCGTCGCCTGTCTCGACGAGTTGCTGGTCCGCCAGCGCCGCCGCCCCGTCCCGATCGGGGTGTTGCTCGGGGTCCTCGTGGCCCTCCAGTTCTTCGTGGGGACCGAGCTGCTGGCCATCCTGGCGGTGACCGCCGGCATCGCGGCGGTCCTCTTGGCCGCCGGCGCCCTCCTCCGCCCGGACCGGGTCCGCGCCCGTCTCCGCTACGGCGCCATCGGCCTCGGGGCGGCGTCGGGCACCTCGGCGCTCCTGTTGGCCTACCCGACGTGGTTCGCACTTGCCGGACCGGCGCATCTCTCCGGCGGGATCTGGGGTCCCGACTCGCGGATCAGCCAGTTCGGCACCACGCTCGGGCAGCTCACCTGGCCGTCTGCGCCGTCGGCCCAGTTGCTCGCGCTGGCCCACCGGTTCGGTGGCTACCAGGCGCCGACCCGTTCCGCCGTCTATTTCGGGATCGGGCTGTTCGCCGTGCTGGCCGCCGGCGTGCTCGTGTGGCACCGCGACCGCCGCCTCTTGCTCTTCGGGACGATCGGGGTGCTCTCGGCCTGGCTCGCACTCGGCGTGCAGGAGGGCCACTGGACCCCGTGGCGGCTCTTCGCGGGCCTGCCACAGCTGGACAACGTGATCCCCAGCCGGTTCCTCCTGGTGACCTACCTGGCCGCTGCGGTGATGCTCGGGCTCATCGTCGATCACACCCACCGAGCCGTCGGTCGGCGAGTCGCCGCCGGCGCGGCCCCTGGGCGCGGTGATCGTGCCGGCCGGTCCTGGGCCGGAGCAGTGGCAGGCCTGCTGGTGGCCGCGGTCGCGCTCGTGCCGATCGCGGTCTCCTACGGCCAGGGCCTGCCCCTCACCGCCCAGCCGGTGGTCGTGCCGAACTGGTTCCGCACGGTCGCCCCGGGCCTCGCACCCGGACAGGTGGCCCTGGTGTTCCCGGTGCCATTCGCCTACTACCAGAGCGCGATGACCTGGCAGGCCGCCAGCGGGATGCCCTTCGCCATGGTCGGCGGCGGCGGCCCGGGAGCGCTTCCGTCCAGGGCCGGGGCCGAGCGGGCGGGTCAGGTCGCGATCGGCGACCTCTCGGTTTCCGAGACACCCCAGACGGTCACCGCGCCCGAGATCACCGCCACACGGGACGCACTGGACGGGTGGGGGGTGACCCTGGTGGTGCTCCCGGATCCCGGGCCGCTCCCCGCCTACGAGCGCGTCCACCTGGTGCGCGACATCGTCGTGCTGATGACGGCGGCCACCGGCCGTTTGCCCGCGCGCACGGCCGGCGCCTGGGTGTGGTCGGGCCCGGCTCGCACGGACGCGTCGGTGGTCCCGCCGGCGACCGACCTGACCCGCTGCTCGGCCGGCCCCGCGGCGGGCAGCGTCACCTCGATCATGGCGGCAGCCTCCTGCGTACTGGCCTCACGGTCCTCCGCAGTCGGGAGCGTCTGATGGAGCCCCTGGCCGAGCCGGTGAGCGCGTCGGCGGCACGGCCGTCGGCCACCGGCAAGGAGCGGGTGGTCGCACTCGACGGCCTGCGTGCGGTGGCCCTCCTCATCATCATGGGGTTCCACTTCGACGTGGGATGGCTGAAGGGTGGCTTCTTCAGCCTCGACATCTTCTATGTGCTCTCCGGCTACCTCATCACCGGGTTGCTCGTGGGTGAGTTCCGTAGGCGGCGTGGGATCAGACTCTCGGCCTTCTGGCTGCGCCGGGCCCGAAGACTGCTGCCCGCCCTCCTGATCGTCCTGGTGGGGGTCACCCTGCTGGTCCGGTTCGTGGCCGCGCCGGGGACCTACCCCGGCTACCGGATGGACGCCCTCTCCGCGCTCTTCTACTTCTCCAACTGGTGGCAGATCGCGGTCAACGGCAATTACTTCAACCAAACCGGCGCCATGTCGCCGCTCACCCACACCTGGTCGCTGTCCCTCGAGGAGCAGTTCTATCTGGTGTGGCCGCTGGTGGTCGTTGCGGTGATGCACGCGCGCTCGACCTTCCGCAGTGGGGTCCGCTCCCTCCTGGTGCTCTCCGCGGTGGGCGCGGTGGCCTCGGCGGTCGAAATGGCGCTGTTCTACCACCCGGGCCAGGACACCACTCGGCTCTATTTCGGCACCGACACCCATGCACAGTCGATCTTGATCGGGGCGTGTGTGGCGTGCGTGCTGACCCTCGTCCAGCTCCGACGGGGCGGGGAGGGGATGGCGCCGGAGGCCGCCTCGCCATGGGCGCGGACGGCGCTGGTGCTCTGCGGCCTGACCGGTTTCGCCGTGACGTTTGTGCTCTCCACCCGGCTGACCGGCAACACGCCCTTCGACTACCGCGGCGGGTTCGCCGTCTCGGCGCTCGCCGCGGCCGCAGTCATCGTGGCCGCGGTCTGCGTGCCGAGGGGGCCGATCGCCCGGGTGCTGGCCACCCGGCCGCTGGTCCTGCTCGGGACCATCTCCTATGGCGCCTATCTCTGGCACTTCCCGGTCTCCATCTTCGTCGACCCGGCCCGGACCCATACTTCCGGGCTCGCCCTGCTCGCGATCCGCTTCGCGGTCACCGTGGCCCTGGCAGCGGCCAGCTACCGCCTGGTGGAGCGGCCGGTGATGTACGGGACCTTCTGGCGCTCGGTGCGGTCGATCACCCCGGCAGTGGCCCTGATGGTGGCGACGGTTGCGGTGGTCGTCGCGGGCACGGTCGTGCCGGCCACCGCCGCCCCGCGCATCGCCACCACCATGCCCGCTTCCGAGCACACCGCGCTGGCTCAGGCCGGGGCCTTCTCCACCCACCCGATCCGGTTCTACCTGGTCGGCGACTCCCTGGCGGTGACCGTCGGGATCGGACTCGAGGTCGACAGTGTGCACCGCTACGGGGTGCAGCTCATCGACAAGGCGGTCCTCGGGTGCGACCTCGACAACCTCCCGACGATCTCGACCACCAACGGCGAGGTCGACAATCCCGAGTCGGTCTGTCGAACCTGGCCAACGCTCTGGGCTCACCAGATGGCCACGTTCCACCCCGAGGTCACCGGGCTGCTGATGGGGCGGTGGGACATCCTCGACCACGTCTACCAGGGCCATCTGGTCAACATCACCCAACCAGCGTGGTACCAGCACAACAAGGACGAGATCGAGCACGCGGTCGATGTCCTCTCCTCCGGAGGGGCTCACGTGTTGTTGTTCACCATGCCCTATATCGACCCGATCAACGAATCGATCGGCGGCACCCTCTCCCCGGAGGACAGCCCTGCGCGGGTGCAGGACTTCAACAACATCCTCACGCAGGTGGCGGCCCGCCACCCCGGGGTGGTCAGCGTGGTCGACCTCAATCGGATCCTCGACCCGCACGGCCAGTTCCAGTCGACGATCGACGGGATCACCGTGCGATGGGCCGACGGCATCCACGTCTCCGAGGCCGGTGGCGAATGGCTGCAGCCGATCCTCCTCCCGCCGATCGCCCAGCAGGGCCTCACCTTCCGCGCGGCCCGAGCGCGGGGCTGAGCGGCGAGTCCGCGTTCTCACCGGTGCGCGCCCGAGCTCCCGGCACGCGCCGGAGGCGTGTCGGCCCCCGTGCCGACCACAGGGCCCGGGCCGCCGCGCACACGACCACGGTTGCGAGGACCAAGGGGACCGGTCCGAGCCCGAAGCGGAACCGCTCGTTCTCTCCGATCTCGATGAGCGAGCTCGCCGCGAAGGCGTAGGCCGTCGTCGACCAGAGGATGAGCAACGTGCCGGCGGTCGCCTGGTCACTGCGCCGCCGCCAGGCCAGCACCGGCGTCCCGAGGAGCGCCAGTGCGTAGACGGCCACAGCTTGGAGCGAGAGCCACGAGAGGGGGCTGGGCCGGCGGTCGAAGACGACCTCCGCGGCTGCCGGATCCATCACCGGTTGCCACTCGACCACCCGGTCGTAGACGGCGGCGTACCCGCGCACCGCCGGCCAGTCCGGCGAATTGGCGAAGTTCTGATCGCTCGGGACCAGCCAGACCTGAACGGCGCGGTCGACGTCCGTGAGGTACTCGCCGGGGCGGGCCGCGATGTAGGCCAGGTCGTCGTGGAGGTACTGCGAGGAGACGGTGATGTAGATCGGGTTGTTGAAGTTGGTGGCGCCGTCGGCCTTGAACAGCGCGCCGAGGGCCTGGTCCGCCTGAGCGGTGGGACGGGCGAACCTCGGGACGTAGGCGCTCGGCGGGCCGAAGGCCGGTACCCGGGCGAGCGGGCCGAGGGTGCCATCGCGCTCGAGCACGGCGACGGTGGCCGGCGGCGCCTTGAAGAGGACCGAGCGGGCGAGATTCATGCCCAGCCAGCTGCTGGTCGTGGTGGTGCCGAACAGCACGCTGTCCTTCACGTACCAGGTGGCCACGAGCAGCACCGGCACTGCGGCGACGGCCAGGACCTGTCTCCACCGGGAGCGCAGGACCACCAGGACGATGACGAGCCCGAGCAACAGCCACTCGATCTGGTACGTGCTGTCGAGCAGCACCACGCCCGCGTAGCCGCCGAAGAACCCGAGCCCGTACCGCGCCCTACCGGTCCGCAGGTATCGGATGAGGCACCAGGCGGCGAAGGTCCCGAGCGCGGCCGTCGGCTCTGCGTAGTCGAGCCAGTTCTCGAAGAGCAGATATGCCGGTGATGCCACGACCCCCACCAGGGTCACGCCGAGGGCCACTCCCCGCGGGACGGCGAGCTCGAGGAGCAGGTGGTAGGTGCTCAGGACGATGACCAGTCCGAGGGCCAGCCCGGAGGCGGTCTCGAACGGGTGCCGCAGCCCGGTCGGCAGCCAGAGGACCAACCCGCCGTAGAGGTTGTAGAGCGGAGGCTGGCTGTTGAGGTGCCAGACGCTGTCGAGGAGGTCGGTGCGGAGCAGGTGGATGTCGAGCAGCTGCCACTTGTCGGTGAGCCGGGTCCCGCGGAGCACGCTGTCGTCGAAGCGCACCCCGGCCGCAGCGGCGGCGATCCGGGAGACTGCGAAGGCACCGACCAGTACCGCGGTCGGCCACCACTCCCGCCGGACGCGCCGCCGTCGGGGATCGGGTGCGGCCTCGGCGTCGGGCCCGGCACCGGTTGGCACGGTCGGGGAGAGGGTGCCTCGAGCCACGCCACGCACTGTACCGACGGTCCCGGACCGGCCCGGGATCTGCGGCGAGAGGTCGGCTACCGTGGATCCTGGGGAGGAAGCGGAGATCGGTGCACTGGAGCTGGGGGTGACTCGCGACGCCGGGCCACTGGCGGCACGGCCGTCCGCGACCGGCAGAGACAGGGCCGTCGGTCTCGACGGGCTCCGGGCGGTGGCCGTCCTCTTGGTCCTTGGCTTCCACTTCGGCGTGGGAGGGCTCGAGGGCGGCTTCTTCGGTGTGGACGTCTTCTTCGTCCTCTCGGGCTTCCTCATCACCGGGCTCCTGGTCGGTGAGTTCCGGGGGCGCGGCCGCATCGGGCTCGCCGGCTTCTGGCTACGTCGGGCCCGCCGGCTGCTGCCGGCGTTGGTCGTCGTCCTGGTGGTGGTCAGTCTGGTGGTCCGGTTCGCCGAGCCAACCGGTCAGTTCCCCGACTTCCGGATGAGCGTCCTGTCGTCGTTGGGCTATTTCTCGAACTGGTGGCAGATCGCCACCAGCGGCAGCTACTTCGCGAGCACCTCGCCCCCTTCCTCGCTCACCCACCTCTGGTCGCTGGCGGTCGAGGAGCAGTTCTACCTGGTGTGGCCATTCGTGGTGCTGGCGGTGATGAGCCTGAGCCGTGGCGTGGTCCGCGGGGTCCGGGCCCTGTTGATGGTCTCCGTGGCGGGCGCGTTGGCCTCGGCGGTCGAGATGGCCATCCTCTACCGCCCGTCCGCCAATACCACTCGCCTCTACTTCGGGACCGACACCCACGCCCAGTGCATCCTGGTCGGTGCCGCGCTCGCCTGCGCGCTCACCATCATCCAGCAGCGCAGAGGACAGGAGGGGATGGACCCGGTGGCCCGCAGCGCTCGGGCCCGCCGCAGCGTGGCACTCGCAGGCCTGGCCGGCCTCGCCGTGCTCGTCGTCCTCTCCTGCTCGCTGACCGGTACGTCGGCGGCCGCCTACCGGGGCGGGTTCGCCCTGGTTGCCCTCTCGACTGCAGCGGTCATCACCGCTGTGGTGTGCCTCCCTCGCTGTGGGTTGGCCCGCGTGCTCTCGCTGACGCCGCTGGTATGGCTGGGTTCCATCTCCTACGGTGTCTACCTCTGGCACTTCCCGGTCTTCGTGTTCGTCGACGCCGAACGGACCGGTTTGGACGGGGCCGACCTCCTGGCCGTGCGTACCGCCTGCACCCTCGGGCTCGCCGCCGCGAGCTTCACCCTGCTCGAGCGGCCGATCATGCTCGGGACCTTCTGGCGGTCCGCCCGGGCCCTCGCGCCCGCCACGGTTGCCGTGGCCGGCGCGGTCATCGCCGCGATGAGCGTGGTGCCCGCCGCGTCGGCAGCGCCGGTCGCGCCTTCCGGACCCGCAGCGCTGCGCGCCGAGTGGCAGGCGGTCCAGGTTGCGTCGTTCGCAGGCGCCGGCAGCCGCGTCCGCACCCTCCTGGTCGGGGATTCGCTCGCCTTGACGGTCGGGGTCGGTCTGGCCCCTTACGCCGCGCGGTACGGTGTCGATCTCGGCGGCCGTTCCCACGTCGGCTGCGGGATCGCCCTCGCCCTCCCGCTCGAGGACCGCGGCGTGGTCGGGGACCCCTTCCCCAATTGCCCGCTGTGGCCGTCCTGGTGGGCCGACGACATCCGCCAACTGCACCCCCAGGTGGTCGGCCTGATCATCGGGTGGTGGGAGGTCGCCGACCGGATGTACGACGGCCGGTGGCAGCACCTGGGCGATCCGGCCTTCGACGCTTACGAGACGGCGCAGCTCGAGCGGGCGGTGGCCATCCTCGGCTCCGGAGGGGCGAAGGTGGCCCTCTTCACCGCGCCGTACTTCGACAACGGCGAGCAGCCCGACGGCGCCCCCTGGCCGGCCGACGACCCCGCTCGCGTGGACCGGCTCAACCGGATCATCGCGGGGGTGGCGGCACGCGACCCGCGCGGAGTGGCGGTGGTACCACTGCACGAGTACCTCGACCCGCAGGGTCGGTTCACCTGGACCATCGGCGGAAAGGTGGTCCGCCAACCGGACGGGATCCACAACACCCTGGACGGGGGGGCGTACCTGGCCCCGAAGATCCTGCCGCAACTGGCCGCCCTCGGGCGTGGGGGCTGAGCGCGCAGTCGGAACGCTTCGAAGGCCATCTGTCGTCCGTGGCTGACTTGAATCGGTGGCTGGCCGGGCCCGTACACGTTGGTTCGGCGGTCCGGAGCCGACGGGCTTCAAGTTGGTGCACCTGCCAGCCGATAGCTCTGGGGGTACAGGTGTGCCCACCGTGAAAGTGCCCATGACAGACAACGACACTGCAGGTACCGTCCCTACCGACCTCGAGGGCAGCGCGGCCGTCGTGCGCTTCGACATGGACGACGTTGACGCGCTACTCCATGCCCTCGTCGACCGCCTGTCCTCGGTGCCGGGGCTGAAGATCGTCGTGACCCATGGCAACCGACGAATTCGGCGGCTGCTCGGGGACATCCCCTATGTCACCGACCGTCACCGACGGTCAGACCCGATTCGCCGGATCGCGGTGACGATCCGGACGATCGAATACTGGGTGGCGTCGACTCACGGAACACTGACCTGCGGCATCGGCCGGTTGACGCTACAGCGGGGTGCATCGAACGACCCGCTCCCATTTGCTGTTTGGGCAGACCGCCTCGTCGATGAGATCGTCAGCCAGAACCACATCAGTCACGAGTCGGTGGTTGCTCTCCGCAATCTGGTCGAGGGGCAACGGGCGTGACCGCCCGCCTCAGGAAGGACTAGTTCACCATGCCTCTGTTCCAAGGACACAAGGATTCGGGTATCCAGCGCCTCTTCATCGAGATGCCCGACAACGACAAGAGCCTCATCGCCTGGAAATGGCCTGACCAGCAGATCATCGAGCATTCCCTGGTCAACGTCGACTTGGACTACGTGGCCGTGTTCACCAACCTCGGCAAGGTGATCGGCACGCTCGGGCCCGGTCGTCACCCGCTGGACGAAGGAGCATCGCTCACCCTGGGTTGGCTGGTCGATCGATTGACCGGTGATGCCTACTACGACGCCGAGCTCTACTTCGTCACCACGCGGGATATCACCAATCAGAAGTTCGGCGGGCCAGTCGACAACCTCACCGACGGCCCGACGGGGCTCGTGGTCTCGCTCCGGGTGTTCGGAGAGTTGGCATTCCATGTCACCGACCCGTCTGTTCTGTTGGCCACGCTCATCGGTACGGACGGTACCGAGGATTTCAACGCCGCCATATCCACATGGGTCGAGGAGCAGGCCCTTGCGGCCATACGCGCCGTTCTCCCCGATCTCGTCAGCCGGCACGGCGTACTGGCCATGGGCCAACTCCAGGACGCCACCGCGGATGCGGCCCTGGCGAAGGCGAACGAGAAGCTGGCCGCCTACGGCCTGGCCTTGACGACCTTTGCAGAGCTCAACGTCAACCTTCCCGACGCTGACGCCCAGCAGCTCAAGCAATTCGCGGCAGCAAAGGCCTACACAGGGGTGGCCGGCTCCTTTGACAGCGCCGTTCGTGGCGAAGCTGCGCTGGAAATCGCCCAGGGGGTCTCGGACGGCAACGTCGGAGCACAACCTGGCATCGTGGCCGGCCTGATGATGGGCGTCCCTGTCGCACCCGGCGCGCCGACTGCGAACGGGGCCGGAGCGGCGCAAGTTCCCTCGATCGGTTCACCGGTAGCCGGTGGAACGGCGCATTTCTGCACCCAGTGCGGTACGGCCGTACCCTCTGGGTCGCACTTCTGTCCGAACTGCGGGGCGTCCGTAGCGGCGGCGGGGATGCCCGGTTCATCTCCCGAATCCGCACCGGCATCGACCGACACTGTCCCGACCGAGCCTTCGCCCGAGGCACCGCCTTCGCCATGACCATGTCCGATCAGGTCAAATTGTCGCCCGTGTCCGTGTCCATCGAAAACCCGGAAGATTGGGCCGGCATCGTCCAGCAGCTGTCCGCAGATGCGGGAGCGCCCAGTGGCCTCACTCCAGAGCTACTGACGGGGACGGTGGGGAGCGCCGTCCCCGTGCTCTTCGCTGCCGATGCTTCGGGAAGCATGGATCTGCTCCGTGGCACGTTCGCCGCTCAGGTGATCGCTCAATGTCAGCGGCACTGCGGATGCCTCGATGGCGACACTCCGGGCTCCGTCGTTCTCCGGCTGGTGGGAACACCGATGAACGACGGGAAAACCGCCTTGCGGGTTCATCTCCTGATCAGGACGCGGACGTCGGCCGGCAGCGGGGGAGCGAACAGCCAATTCTGGGACTTCGCCGTCGGCGCGCAAGCCACCGAGGGTCGGACCTCCTGTCCGAACTGTGGTGCGCCGTTGAACGAGGGTCAGCTCATTTGCGACCACTGTCACGGCAACGTGGGACGGACGGTTGACGTTCCGCTGCTGGTCAATCGTCTCGAGCTCTACTGACGCCGGCCCTCGGCGTCCGACCAGGTCCGCGACAGTCCTCTGTCTCAAATACATACGCCGTATGCGTCTGGCGTAGCTGATTTCTGAGAACTGAACACACCCGATTCCGACCTCGTCGAAGGCGCGACCCGTAGCATTAGTTAGCAGAACTAACTATACTGCAACCAATGGCATCGTCCCCCCGAGCAGACCCGCCCCGGACCCGGCCCCGCCCAGCCCGAGCCGGGAGCGCCGACCCAGGGCCCGAGCGGGGTGGCTCCGTCGCCGGGGTGGCCCTCGCCCCCGACGAGGCCGAACTCGCCTCGCGGCTGCGGCTTGCGGTGACCCGGCTGCACCGGCGGCTCCGCCAGCAGACGGCTGGGGCACTCACCCCTTCGCAGTCGTCCGCTCTGTCGAGCATCGAGCGTCTGGGGTCGCCGACCCTGGGGGAGCTGGCCGTCCACGAGTCGGTGCAGCCCCCCTCGATGACCCGCATCGTCACGGGCCTCGAGAAGCTCGGGTACGTCGCCCGGGGATCCGACCCGACCGACCGGAGGGTGGCCCGGGTGCGGGTGAGCGAGTCCGGCAGAACCGTCCTGCGGCAGGGCAGGTCCCGCAAGGATGCGTTCCTGGCGGGGCAGCTCCACCGACTCGACCCGGTCGAGCGGGAGGAGCTCTCCAACCTGACCACCTTGCTCGAGCGGTTGGTCGACGGGCCGGCGCCGTGACCGCGATCGCCGGCGCGGTCCACCGGACGTTCAGCTCACTTCGCATCCGGAACTTCCGGATCTACTTCATCGCGCAGCTCATCTCGGTCTCGGGCACGTGGATGCAGTCAGTGGCCCAGGCCTGGCTCGTCCTCCATCTGACCGGATCCGGGGTCGATCTCGGCATCGTGGTCGGTCTGCAATTCTTACCCATGCTCGTGTTCGGTCCGGTCGGCGGCCTGGTGGCCGACCGGGTCGACAAGCGCAGGCTGCTGTTCGTGACCCAGTCCGCTGGCGCGCTGCTCGCTCTCGTGCTCGGTGCCCTGGTCGTCTCCCACGAGGTGGTGCTCTGGCAGGTGTACCTGATGGCCACCCTGCTCGGGGTGGTCAACCTGTTCGACAACCCCGCCCGCCAGACGTTCATGATCGAGATGGTCGGGCGCGACGATCTTCCCAACGCGGTCAGCCTCAACTCCGTGATCATGAACGGCTCACGGGTGGTCGGCCCGGCCATCGGGGGCGTGATCATCACCCTGTTCGGATTGGGCGTCTGCTTCTTCGTCAACGCTGCTTCCTATGTTGCGGTGTTGATCGGGCTGGCCATGATGCACGTGCGCGACCTGCACCCGACCCAACGGGTGGTCGGGGCCCGGGGTCAGATCCGGGAGGGATTCCGGTATGTCTGGCGCACACCCATGCTCCGCAACACGCTGCTGGCGGTCGCCCTCATCGGGATCTTCGCCTACAACTTCACCGTGACCCTGGCCCTGCTGGCCAAGCAGACGTTCCACGGCGGCGCGGGCAGCTACTCGCTGTTGACCTCGTGCATGGGGGCGGGCGCGGTGATCGGGGGCCTGCTCGTCGCCCACCGCGCCCGGCCGACGCCCCGGTTGCTCCAGGTCCTGGCACTTGCCTTCGGCGCCCTGCTCGGCGCGGTCGCGCTTGCCCCCAGCCTGCTGGTCGCCGCCCTCCTCATCGTCGCCATGGGAGCGGCCTCGGTCGGCTTCGTCGCAACGGCCAACGCGACCCTGCAGCTCAACTCGGAGCCGGGGATGCGCGGGAGGGTGATGGCCCTCTACGCGATGGCATTCCTGGGCACGACCCCGATCGGGGCGCCCCTGGTCGGGCTCATCGCCCAGCGGACCAGCCCGCGCGGTGCCCTGCTCGCCGGGTCACTGGCCACGGTGGTGGCGGCCGGCCTGCTCATGTGGCGCCACCAGGTCGGGCTGCGGGCGGCCGACGACGTGCCCGATGACGCGGCCGGCGACGCAGTCGACGGCGAGCGGACGGATGAGGGCGATGAACGGGCGGCCATCGCTGTCGGCGAGGCCGAGTCCCACGTGGCCTGAGGCGGCCGGCGCCGAATCGGGAGCGGCCAACAGTCCCGATCCGTGGGAGTCAGACCTGAGTCAACCAGGTGAATCAGAGCGGAGTCAGGCGCCCGATGGCGGCTTCGGTTCCTTGGGCAGGCCGAGCACCCGCTCGCCCACGATGTTCCGCTGGATCTCGGCGGTGCCGCCCCAGATGGTCTCCGAGCGCGAGAAGAAGAAGGAGGCCTGCCGGTCGCTGACCGGGTAGTCGGCACGGCCGCGGCGTATCCGAATCGCGATGCCGTCCTCGCCGGCACTGTCGGTGCCGGTCAGGATCTGGGCGTCCATGCCCAGGATGTCCATGGCGAGGTTCATGGTCTCCTGGTGGAACTCCGACCAGAACATCTTGTTGGCCGCCCCGAGGGCCGCCATGTGGTGGGTGCCGTTGAGGGCGTCGGTGAGCGACCGGTAGCCGTTGATCTCCATGATCTTGACCTTGGACCAGGCGGTCGCCAGCCGCTGGCGGATGAGGGGATCAGCGCTGGCCCCGTTCTTCTTGGCGTCTTGGATGATCTGGTCGAGCTCACGTTGGAAGCGCCGGTACCCGGTGGTGGCCGATGAGCCGCGCTCGAAGCCGAGGGTGGTCATCGCCACCTTCCAGCCGTTGTCGACTCCGCCGACCACGTTGTCCTTCGGGCATCTGGCATCGGTGAAGAAGACCTCGTTGAAGTCGGCGCTCCCGTCGACCTGCGAGATGGGCCGCACCTCGACACCGGGCTGCTTCATCGGCACGAGCAGGTAGGAGATGCCCGCATGCTTCGGGGCGTCGGGGTTGGTCCGGGCCAGGAGGAAGATGTAGTCGGCGTACTGGGCCTGGGTGGTCCAGACCTTCTGCCCGTTGACGACCCACTCGTCGCCGTCGAGGACCGCGCGCGTGGAGAGCGAGGCGAGGTCACTGCCGGCCCCCGGCTCCGAGAAACCCTGGCACCAGGCGATGGTGCCCTTGAGGATCCGGGGGAGGAACTCCTGCTTCTGGCGCTCGTCGCCCCACTGGAGGATGGTGGGGCCCACCAGGGTGTCCCCGAAGAAGTCGGCCCGGAGGGGCGCCTCGGCTCGCGCGAATTCTTCGGCGAGCACGACCTGTTCCATGAGGGTGAGACCCTTGCCGCCGTACTCGGCGGGCCACGAGGCGCAGATCCAGCCGCCGTCGAACAGCGTGGCGGTCCAGTCACGGAGGAAGGCTTTGCGCTCCTCCGAGGTCATGGAGAATCCCGGCGTACCCCATCCGTCGGGCAGGTTGTCGGTCAGCCACGCGTGGATCTCGGCCCGGAACGGCTCGGTGTCAGCCGGATAGGTGAGGTCCATGGTCCCGAGATTATCCCCGGCACCGCCCCGCAGGGAACGCAGCGCCGTGACGGGCCGACCCGGACGGGTCACCGGTCGCCGAAATGGAGGGCGTCTACGCTGGCCGGCGATGAGCACGCGAGAGACCGTGGCCAGAGTGGACCCCGAGGTCGTCCACCTCTCGAGCGTGGTCAGGCGACCCTTGGTGGACGGATCCGGGGACCGCCTCGGGCGGGTGCGGGACGTCATCGTACGGTTGGGGGACTCCCCTCACCCGCCGTTGGTCGGGCTGGTCGTCACCATCGGCGGGCGCGACCTGTTCGTGCCGATCCGCAAGGTGGCCGCATTCGAGCCGGGACGCGTCCTCTTCGACGGCCGCCGGGTCGACCTACGCCGGTTCGAGCGGCGCGAGGGGGAGCTGCTGCTGGCCCGGGACCTGCTTGCGCGTCACGCCATCAACTTCGTCGGCGGCCGGATCATCCGGGCCAATGAAATCGAGCTGGCCAGGGTCAACGGCATCTGGGAGGTCGTGGCCGTGGACTCCTCGAGCCGGCCGCTCCTCCGGCGCCTGTTGCCGGGTCGTCTCGGGCAGAGCAGCCGGCCCGGGAGGATCGTGGACTGGGCCAGCATCGAGCCGTTCGTCGCCCACGTGCCCACCTCGAAGCTGCGGATCCCCTACCGGAAGCTGGCCAAGCTCCACCCGGCCCAGATCGCCGACCTGGTCGAGGCCGCGTCCCACGAGGAGGGGGAGGAGATCATCGAGGCGGTCGGCCAGGACCTCGAACTCGAGGCCGACGTCTTCGAGGAGCTCGACAGCGAGCACCAGGTGGAGTTCGTCCGGAGCCGTTCTGACGAGGACGCGGCCCGATTGCTCTCGTCGATGGCCCCCGATGATGCCGCCGACGTCATCGCCGAAGTCGACCAGGAACGGCGCATGCCCATCCTCCAGCTGCTGCCAGAGCCCCAGCAGCGCAAGGTCCGCTCGCTCCTGAGCTACCACCCCGAGACCGCCGGAGGCCTGATGAGCCCCGACTTCCTCTCGCTTCCGGCCGAGGTCCCGGTGGCGGCCGTGCTCGAGGGCGTCCGCAACAGCTCCGCGCCTCCAGAGGCGCTCAACGTCGTGTTCGCGACCGGCCCCGGCGGGCGACTGGTCGGTTCGGCCTCCGTGGTCCGCCTGGTCCGGGCAGACCCGACCGCGCCCTTCGGCTCGCTGTGCGAGGAGGACCCACTCCACATCCACGTCGATTGGGACCTGGGCGAGATCGTCCGCAAGATGTCCGACTTCAATCTCATCGTGGTTCCGGTGATCGATGCCGAGCACCACGCCATCCTGGGTGTGGTGACCGTCGACGACGTGCTGGCGCTCCTCCTCCCCACCGGGTTCCGGCGCGACTTCGGCCGCACCGCGGTGGAGGACTGAGACCGATGGTGCGTCGAGAGCGAAAACCCGACCCGGGGACCGCCACCCGTCTCCGGAGAGGGAGCCGGTCGTAGGGTAGGCGCCGGCCCGTCCGCCCCCCGGCACTTCCGGGTCCCGGGTGGGCTCGTCGGACGTGTCGGCCCTGGACCCCGGCGTCAGGTCCCCGGCGTCGCCCTTCACCCGGGACACCCGCCGCGGTCTGCACGCGACCGCCCGCCCAACCGTCATCAGGCGCCCGTCGCCGAGAGGCATGTCATGGCCGAAGAGCAGTCCGAGATGGCTGAGGAGCACCGCGAGGTGACCCGCGCCCCGCCCGGTGAGCGCGGGACATCGGCGATCCTCGACGCTGCCCATGCCGGCGACATCGAGGGCGCCTTCGGCACGATCGGCGAGCACGATCTCGACGTCCGCCGCTCCTGGACGGCACGGTTGCTCACCCTCCTCGCCATCATGGGTCCGGGGCTCATCGTCATGGTCGGGGACAACGACGCGGGTGGGGTCTCCACCTACAGCCAGGCCGGACAGAACTTCGGGCTCTCGCTGTTGTGGACGTTGCCACTGCTGATCCCGGTCCTCGTGGTCAACCAGGAGATGGTGGTGCGCCTCGGAGCGGTGACCGGTGTCGGCCACGCCCGACTCATCAACGAGCGGTTCGGACGGTTCTGGGGTGCGTTCTCCGTCGGGGACCTGTTCATCCTCAACTTCCTCACCATCGCCACCGAGTTCATCGGCGTGAGCCTCGCCCTCGACTACTTCGGGGTGAGCCAGTACGTCTCGGTGCCGATTGCAGCGGTGACCCTTGTCGCGATGACCGCCACCGGCAGCTTCCGGCGGTGGGAGCGCTTCATGTTCGTGTTCATCGCGACCAACTTCTTGGTCATCCCGCTCGCCTTTCTCAGCCATCCGACGCCCGCGGCCTTCGCCCACGGCATGACCACCCTGGGGGTCCAGGGGGGCTTCACCTCGACCTCGGTCCTGCTGATCATCGCCATCGTGGGCACGACCGTGGCCCCGTGGCAGCTGTTCTTCCAGCAGTCGAACATCGTCGACAAGCGCATCACGCCGCGGTGGATCAACTACGAACGCGCCGACACCGTGGTCGGGTCGCTGATCACCGTCTTCGCCGCAGCTGTGCTGATGGCCGTGGTCGCCTCTGCATTCGGGGGCACCCCGCTGGCCGGGCACTTCACCGACGCCGGCGGCGTCGCCCGTGGTCTCCAGCACGAGATCGGCCCGGCCGCGGGCGCCCTCTTCGCCATCATCCTGCTCAACGCCTCGATCATCGGGGCCGCCTCGGTCACCCTCTCCACCAGCTACGCCTTCGGAGACGTCTTCGGCGCCCGGCACTCGTTGCACCGGAACTGGCGGGAGGCCAAGTTCTTCTACGGTGCCTTCGCCGCGATGGTCACCGCCGCCGCGATCATCGTGCTCCTCCCGGGTGCACCGCTCGGGCTCATCACGACGGGGGTCCAGGCGCTCGCCGGTGTGCTCCTGCCGAGCGCCACCGTGTTCCTGCTGCTCCTCTGCAACGACAAGGAGGTGCTCGGGCCCTGGGTCAACCGACCCTGGCTCAACGTGGTGGCCAGCTTCATCGTGGCCGTCCTCCTCGTCATGTCCCTGATCCTGATGCTGACCACCCTCTTCACCCGGATCGACGTGACGGTGCTCGCCGAGGTGCTCGGCGGGGTGCTGGTGATGGGCTTCCTCGGGGTCGGAGGGGTCATCCTCTTGACCCGGTCGCGCCGCGCCCCGGCACCCCCGGTGCCGATCGAGCGGCGGGCGACCTGGCGGATGCCCTCGCTCAACCTGCTCGAGCGTCCGACCTGGTCCCGGGGTCGCCTGATCGGGATGTACCTGCTCCGTGTCTACCTGGTCATCGCGGTGCTGCTGCTCCTGGTCAAGGCCATCGAGCTCGGCGTCCATCACTGAGCCCGGTCCATGGGACGTTTGCGCCGAAGGACCAGCTTGCGGGAGTATCTGCCTTCTATGTGCCCGCCCACCCCGGATCTCCGTGCCTAGATTCGGGCTCACGCGGCACAAGGTTCGAGGTCCGACCTCCCGACCGCCGGTCCCCGAGCGGATCCCACCGCGACCGCCCGCACCGGGCGGCCTGCGGATCGCCTTCTTGGTCTACCGGGGCAATCCGCGCTGCGGGGGTCAGGGCGTCTACAGTCGCCATCTGACCCGTGAGCTGGTCGCCCTCGGCCATTCGGTCGAGATCTTCGCCGGCCAGCCGTGGCCCGAAGTCGACGAAGGGGTCGGGTTCACCCCGGTCCCGAGTCTCGATCTCTACCGCGAGCCTGATCCCTTCCGCATCCCCCGTCCGAAGGAGTTCACCGACTCGTACCCGAGATCGGTGGCGGCGCTCGAGTTCGCGGTCATGTGCACGGCCGGATTCCCGGAGCCGTGGACGTTCAGCCTGCGCACCCGGCGGATGCTGGCCGCCCGCCGTCACGAGTTCGACCTCGTGCACGACAACCAGTGCCTCGGCCACGGCATCCAGGGGATGATGGACGACGGCTGGCCGGTGCTCGAGACGCTTCACCACCCGATCACCGTCGACCGGCAGTTGGCCCTCAGCCATGCGACCAACCCGTGGCAGCAGGTCACCCAGCGCCGCTGGTTCGGCTTCCTGCGCATGCAGGTCAAGGTGGCCCGGTCGCTGGGGCGGATCGTGACGGTGTCGGAGTCCTCCAAGACCGACATCACCGCCCAGATGGGCGTGGACAACCACCGGATGACGGTGGTCCCGGTCGGGGTGGACCACACCGTCTTCCGTCCCCGGGACGACGTCGAGCCGGTGCCGGGGCGGATCATGGTCACCTCCTCCTCCGACGTCCCCATGAAGGGCCTGGTCCCTCTGCTCGAGGCCGTCGCCAAGCTGCGCACCGAGCGCGAGGTCGAGCTGGTCGTGATCGGCAACCCGCGGGCCGACGGCCGGGTGGCCAAGGCCATCGAGCGCCTCGACCTCTCCCCGATCGTGCGGTGCGTGACCGGGATCAGCGATGATGAGCTCGCCCGCAACTACGGACTCGCCCAGGTCGCGGTGGTCCCCTCCCTCTACGAGGGGTTCTCGCTGCCCGCCATCGAGGCCATGGCCTGCGGGGTGGCCCTGGTGGCCACCACCGGCGGGGCCCTGCCCGAAGTGGTCGGTGTCGACGGCGTGACCGGTCTGCTGGTCCCGCCCGACGACTCCGGCGCGCTGGCACTGGCCATCGCCAGCCTGCTCGACGACGACGCGCTCCGGGCCCGCCTCGGCGCCGCCGGTCGTGAGCGGGTGCTCGGGCGCTTCACCTGGCAGGTCACGGCGGCCGGCACCGCCCAGGAATACCGTTCGCTGCTGGCCGACGCCGAAGCCGTCCGTTGCTGACCGTCGACTACGGACGGTTGGGGGTGGAGGCTGGCGATCGCCTCCTCGACATCGGCTGCGGCTTCGGACGGCACGCCTACCAGGCGGCCCGGCTCGGTGCCGAGGTGGTGGCATTCGACTCCGGGGCCGCGGAGGTACGCAACGTGCTCGACACCTTCGGCGCGATGCTCGTCGCCGACGAGATCGACCCGGTCCGGGCCCGGGTGGGCGCGGTGCAGGGTGACGCGCTCGCGCTACCGTTCGGCGACGGGTCCTTCGATCGGGTCATCGCGTCGGAGGTCCTCGAGCACATTCCGGCGGACGAGGCGGCGATGGCAGAGCTGGCCCGGGTGCTGCGCCCCGGCGGCACGATGGCGGTCACGGTGCCACGGGCGGGCCCCGAGTTCGTGAACTGGGCGCTGTCGGACGAGTACCACAGCGTGCCGGGGGGCCATGTCCGCATCTACCGGCGCGGGGAGCTCGTCAACCGCCTCGAGGGAACCGGGTTGCGGGCGGTCGGGCACCATCATGCGCATGGCCTGCACGCCCCCTACTGGTGGCTCAAGTGCCTGGTGGGGACCACCAACGACACCCATCCTGCCGTGTCCGCCTACCACCGGCTCCTTGTCTGGGACATCGAGAAGGCCCCGATGCTGACCCGGTACTCGGAGCGGCTCCTCAACCCTCTGGTCGGGAAGAGCCTCGTGGTCTATCTGGTCAAGCCGCACGGCGGTGCGGCGACGGCAGAGCAGCGTACCCTGCCGACCGCAGCGGGTCGGCGCGAGAGTGCCCTCGCATGAGGTCGGTCCCCGAGGTGCCAGGCATCATGAGCGCCCCGCAGGTGTTGGCCACCGCCCAGTCGATCGTTCGCATCCAGCGCCCCGACGGGATGATCCCCTGGTTCCCCGGCGGGCACTGCGATCCGTGGAACCACGTCGAGGCGGCGATGGCCCTCACCACGGTGGGACTCGACGATGAGGCCGACCGGGCCTACCAGTGGCTCGTCGACACCCAGTTGCCGGACGGGAGCTGGTTCAACTACTACCTCACGACCGGCATCGAGGATGCCCGCCTCGACACGAACGTGTGTGCGTACCTGGCCACAGGGGCATGGCATCGCTACATCTCCACGGGCGATCTCGAGGGACTCGAGCACCTCTGGCCCTCGCTCGAGGCCGGCGTGGACTTCGTGCTGCGCTGGCAGCGGCAGGATGGTTCGATCCGCTGGTCGCTGGACCCGTCGGGCATGCTCGAGGAGTACGCGCTGCTGACCGGTTCGTCGTCGATCTATCACAGCCTGCGGTGTGCGATCGCCTGTGCCGAGCGTCTCGGGAGCGAACGCCCCGACTGGGAGCTGGCCGCAGGGCGCCTGGCCCACGCGGTCGCACATGATCCGTGTGCCTTCGCCCCCAAGGTCGAGTTCGCCATGGACTGGTACTACCCCATCCTCTCCGGTGCCATGAGCGGGCCGGCGGCCGACGACCGGATCGACCGCTCGTGGGAGACCTTCGTGCTCGAGGGTCGGGGCGTGCGTTGCGTGTCGACCGGGGACTGGGTCACCGCTGCGGAGACGGCAGAATGCGTGCTCACGCTCGACGCCATGGGAAGGGACGAGGATGCGTTCCAGCTGTTCACCTGGGCACAGTCCCTCCGCAACGCAGACGGCTCCTACTGGACCGGGATGGTCTATCCCGAAGAGGCCACCTACCCGCCGCTCGAGCGCTCGACCTACACGGCCGGAGCCGTGGTGCTGGCCGCGGACGCCCTGAGCCGGGCCACCCCGGCGTCGGGCCTCTTCCGTGGTGAGGGGCTGCCGAGCCATCTCGACCTGACCGAGCCGGCTCCCGAGGCTCCCGTCGAGCCCGTCCTGGGCACCCCGGGCACCCCCGGCCCCGCCTGAGCATCCGCCGCCGCCGTCGGCTCGATGCCGGTCCGTCCTGCGCGCCGCCTACGCCGGGCCGGTGCCGGGCGACGTCCGAGCGATCCGGCCCCCGTGACGCCGGCGCAGGACCCTGAGGGACCCGCACTCGCCGTCCTCGACGAACTCGTCGGAGTCGAGGGCGGCCCGCCAGATGTCGTACGGGGGGCGACCCCCGTCCGCGGGGTCGGGGAAGACGTCGTGGATGGCGAGCCAGCCCCCGTCGATCACCTGCGGGGCCCATCCGCGGTAGTCGGTCCAGGCGGGGTCCGCGCCGTGACCGCCATCGATGAAGCAGAACGCGAGCGGGATCGTCCAGCGCGAGCTCACCGTCGGGGAGTCGCCGACGATCCCGATCACCGATGACTCGAGGCGGGCGGCGACCATCGACCGCCGCCAGTGGGGGAGGGTGTCGATGCGGCCGCTGTCCGGATCGACGAGGGACGGATCGTGGTGCTCCCACCCGGGTTGGTTCTCCTCGGACCCGTGGTGGTGGTCGAGGCTGAACAGCACGGCGGCTGTCTCCTCGGCCGCGGCGCCGAGGTACGTCGTCGACTTTCCGCACCAGGCACCGATCTCCACGAAGGTGGCACCGGCAAAGGTCGCCCCGGCCCGCCGGGCGGCGAGGAAGAGAGCCTCCCCCTCGTCGTCGGGCATGAATCCGGTCGCGGTCCGGGCGAGCGAGAAGAGCTGCTGCACGCCGCGTTTCGACGTCAGTCTGCACGGCGGCGCGGGTGACGGGATTGTTCCATGGTTGCAGCCTCGTCCCGGCCGTTCAGTCCGGGGTCAGCCCGTAGAGCAGCTCGCCGTCCGGCCCGACGTCGTAGATCTCGATCCCGTCCTCCACGTGGGGAGCGTCCGCGCCGAGCGCGACCGCGACCTTGTTGAGTGCGTTTCGGGTGACATCGAGGACCAGTTCGACCTGCACGTCGGGTTCGGTGAGGGCCCGCAGGTCTCCGACCACCTCCGGGTCGAGGCGACCGGGGCTCCAGAGCATGGCATCGGTGAAGGCCAGAGCGGCCTGCTGGACCGGGGTGAGCAGGCTTCCCCGGTAGTCGTCGACCGCGGCGAAGGCCGCCTCGTCCGCACCGGCGCGGAGGGCGGGGCGGCTGCGGAGGGACCGGCACAGGCGGCAGTTGTGCTGTCGGGCTCCGCGGAGGCGGACCAACTCGGAGGTGACCGGGTCGAGGGCGTCGAGCCGGGGGACGGCACGCACGAACCCGTCGAGCGCCCGCCAGACATCGGTGGTGGCGCGACCCCGGTCCGCAACGGGCCAGGGTCCCTGGTCGAAGAGCGCATCGAGCGCGGTCCTCGTCCGGGGAAGGAAGTCCACCACCCAGAGCGCGGCGGCCAGGGTGCCTGCCACGTCACCGGCCGCTGCCAGGAATGCCGACCGGTCATCGGACGAGATCGCCGATACGTCGAGGCTCCACTGCTCTGCGAAGGCGAGGATGGTCCGCTCATCCCCGGTCAGGTGGTCGAGCAGCCGCCAGTCACCGTCGGGTGTGCCGCACCGCTGCGGCTCGCTCCCGGCCGGCGGGGCGAGGGGCTCCATCCCGTGGAGCGACCCGACCGCCGGGCCGCCAGCGCGACGAGGTCGAGCAGGTCGATCGTGGCGACGTCGGCCCAGACGGCCGCCTCCACGGAGTCGAGTGCGGCGGCCGCCACGGGCGCATGGCGGGCGAGCGCCGTCGAACCGGAGGTCATCGGGCACGAGGCTAGCGCCGCGTGGATGGAGCGGACGCCGGGTCACCGGCTCGGAGTACAGGTCCTCGGGGCAGTTATCCCCTGACCAGGGTCACCAGGGTGTAGACGGCGGCAGCGCCGAGGAGCACCCCTCCCGTCCTGCGGATGACCACGAGCGGGAGGATGCGGAGGAGGGCCCTGCCTCCGACGGCCGCCAGTGCAGCCACCGCGGTCAGCGCGGCGAAGGCACCGATGAAGACGGAGAGCGGCGCGTGGTACTTGGCTGCCAGGTTGGCTGTGAGGATCTGGGTCAGGTCCCCGAACTCGCCGATGAAGATGACCACGAACGCGGTGGCCATCGGTCGCAGACCACCCGGGGCACCGGCGGTTTCCTTCTCCGCCTCTTCCTCTTCTGCCTTCTCGTCGACCAGCAAGAGGTACAGGGCACCGCCGGCGAAGAGCAGGGCGGTGACCGCCTCGGTCCACCGGTGGGGGAGGAGGTGCAGGAGCTGGCCGGCCGCGACGGCGATGGCGGCGTGCATGCCGAAGGCGAGCGTGGCTCCGGCCCAGATCAGCAGAGGCCGGTGCCGGCTCCCGAGGATCAACGTGGCGATCATCGTCTTGTCGGGGAGCTCGGCGATCGCGACCAGCCCGAACGTGGCGAGGACGACGCCGGGCTGCAGCACGTCAGGTTGCACCGCCTGAGGCTAGGGACCGGACCGCGATCGCAACGACCACCCCATTCGGGGTGGGTCCTGTGACGGTCCGCCCGGCCCGGCCCGACGCCCGCCTCGGCGGCGCCGGGATCCGACTCAGCCGCTCGGCAGGTCGAGGACCCCGGTGAGCACCGCCGCCAGGCCGGCGCCCTCCCGCTTCGCGAAGGTCACGTTGACCGAGAGGCGCTCGAGGGTCTGTTCGATGCTGCGGCCGCTTCCGGCCACGGGATGCGCCTCGACGAAGCGGGTCACCTCGGCCGCGAGCTCGGGTGGCGTGCAGAGGGCGCGGACCCCGTCCAGCATGCGCGGGAAGATGTTGGACGGGAACCGGTCCTCGAGCGTGTCCCATGCGGCGACGACCCGTTGCCAGGTCGACGGTCCGGTCACCCGGTTGACGAGGAGCGCCTGAACGAGGAAGGGTGCGTTCTGCGTGCGCACCTCGGCGAGCGCGAGGTCGAAGGCCCTGACTGCGAGCGACTCGTCGTCGAAGGAGGCGAGTGCGTAGAGGTAACGGTTCTCCTCCTGAGGGGTGGCCGGTGAGCGGAATCGGGCGAGCATCGCGTCGAATTCGGCCGTTCCCCCTTGTACGGCCACGACGTCGAGGACGGCTGATTCGGTGTCCGCCTGGAGCGGGACGGTACCGGCCGCGGCGAACCGGTTGCGCGCCTCGGCCCGGGTGCCCGGATCGTCACCGATGGTCCCGAGCGTCCGCAGGACCGACGCGCGGAATGACGGTGTGCGCTCGTCGTCGTCCGATCGCGGGTCCCAGCCGAGCTCGGCGGCCAGCGGGCCGAGCAGGGTCCGCACGGCGAGGGAGAGGGTCGGGCGTCCAGCCTCGGGTACCACCCGGTCGAAGAGCCCGAGCGCGGCGAGCACGACCGACCACACACTCGGGTCGCGTTCACCGGAGTCGGCGAGGGCCCGGGCCAGGCGGACCAGGTCGGCCAGCGGCGTTCGTCCCGCCAGAGCAGCGGCCCAGGAGTCCGACACCAGGTTGTAGCGCTCGAGGGGAGTCAGGTCCGGCAGACGCGACGCCAGGCGTTCGACCTGTGGCGTGGGGTAGGAGACCCGGTAGAAGCCGGATCCGCCGGCATTGACGAGGAGGTCCGATCGCGGGGCGGATCCCACCGCCCCGGCGCCGTCGAGGAGGAGCGTGTCCGGTTCGGCATCGGGCGCATCCAACGGCCGCAGCAGCACCGGGACCTGCCAGTGGGTGCCGATGGCGCCTCCCGCCCGGCCCGAGTAGGAGAACGGCTGCTGGCTCAGGCGCCCGTCGTCACCGACGGTGACCAGTGGGTAGCCCCCCTGGTCGATCCAGGTGTCCATGAGGGAACGGACGGCCCGGCCGCTCGAGCGCTCGAGGGCGTCCCAGAGCCCGGCGGTCTCGCTGTTGCCGTAGGCGTGGGTGGTCAGGTAGTCGTGGATCCCCTCGCGGAAGACGTCCGGGCCGAGGAACTGCTCGAGCATCCGGAGGACGCTGCCGCCCTTCTGGTAGGTCAGGACGTCGAACATGCCCTGGGCCTCCTCCGGACGCCCGACCGGGAACTCGACCGAGCGGGTGGTGTGGAGCCCGTCCACCGCCATCGCCGACTCCCGCTCGACGCCGAAGCTGACCCATCGCTGCCACTCGGGCCGGAAGGCGTCGACCGCCAGGATCTCCATGAAGGTGGCGAACGCCTCGTTGAGCCAGATGCCGTTCCACCACTTCATCGTGACCAGGTCACCGAACCACATGTGGGCGATCTCGTGGCAGACGACGTCGGCCACCCGTTCGAGCTCGACCCGCGCGGCGTTGGCCGGATCGACCAGCAGGACCGACTCCCGGAAGGTGACGCACCCGAGGTTCTCCATCGCTCCGAAGGCGAAGTCGGGGATGGCCACCAGATCGAGCTTGCCGCCCGGGTAGGGGATCCCGAAGTACTCGGTGAAGAAGCGGAGCGCGTGGGCCCCGACCTCGAGGGCGAACCCGGTGAGATGGGCCTTGCCCGGCGGGTGGACGATCCGGAGGGGGACCCCGCCCACGTCGAGCGGGGCGGTCGCCTCGAGCGGCCCGACCACGAAGGCGACGAGGTACGTGGACATGACCATCGTGGTGGCGAAGCGCACCCGGCGCTTCCCTTCCGGCTCGCTGGTCTCCTCGGCGACCGCGCCGTTGGAGTAGGCAGCGAGGCCCTCGTCGACGACCAGGGTGATCTCGAAGGTCGCCTTGAGGGCCGGTTCGTCGAAGCAGGGGAAGGCCCGGCGTGCGTCGGTCGACTCCATCTGCGAGGTCGCGATGACCCGGGCCGCGCCGGACTCGTCCACGAAGGTGGACCGGTAGAAGCCGCGCAGCTTGTCGTTGAGGATCCCGGTGAAGGAGAGGTGGAGGGTGGCCTGGCCGGCGGCGAGGGGCTCGGGGAAGGTCAAGGTGGCCCGCTCCTCCTCGGCGTCGAGGGTGATACCGGACGGGGTCAGTGCGTACCCGTCGTCGGGGTTCCCGGCGTTGAGCTCTGCGAAGCTGATCTCGAGCTCGGCGGCGTTGAGGACGATCGAGGTGACCGGTTCCTCGATGGTGAGGTCGATCTCGACGTCGCCGGAGAAGGTTGCCGCCGCGAGGTCCGGGGCGAGCACCAGGCGGTAGGCGCGGGGCCGGATCCCGGTCGGGAGGCGGTAGGCGGCGTCGTCCGCCGGACCGTGGGTGTCGGTTGTCGAGGTGCGCATGGGGGGCAGGCTACCGTCGGGTGGTGCCCTCCGACTCCCGCAGCGAAGCGCCCGGCCCACGAGACGACGCGGGGCCGGCCGACGCCCGACTCGACGTGGTGACCGTGGGCAACGCCCTGGTCGACGTCCTGGCCCAGGCGCGGGACGAGGACCTCGTCCAGCTCGATCTGGTCAAGGGCACCATGGTCCTGGTCGACCACGAGCGGTCCGCCGCCATCTACGAGCGGATGGGATCGACCACAGAGGCGTCGGGCGGGTCGGCGGCCAACACCGCGGCCGGGATCGCTTCCCTCGGTGGGCGCGCCGCCTTTCTCGGCCGGGTGGCCGACGACGACTTCGGCAGGGCGTTCATCCACGACATCCGCGCGGTCGGGGTGGCCTTCGACCCGACACCGACGCCGGCCGTGCCGGGCGAGGTGGTCACCGGCCACTGCCTGGTCCTGGTCACCGACGACGCAGAGCGCACGATGGCCACCCACCTCGGTGTTGCCTCCGACTTCGGCGCCGTCGACCTGCACGACGGCCATCTCGGCTCGACAGAGGTGGTCTACCTGGAGGGCTATCTCTGGGAGCAACCGACCGCCAAGGCGGCGATGCGCGAGGCCATCGGGCTCGCGCATGCCTCCGACGCCTCGGTCGCCCTCTCGGTGTCGGACCCCTTCTGCGTGCAGCACCACCGCTCGGAGTTCCTCGACCTGCTCACCGGCGACCTCGAGATGCTCTTTGCCAACGAGGAGGAGGTCATGATGCTGTTCGGCGCAGGCAGCTTCGAGGCGGCTGTCGAGGCGGTCTCCGAGACCGGGGTGTTGGCGGTCCTCACCCGCGGGCCGGCGGGTTCGGTGGTGGTCACCCCGACGGGTCCGGTCGAGGTGCCCGCCGCCCCGGTCGACCGGGTGGTCGACACCACCGGTGCCGGTGACCTGTTCGCGGCCGGCTTCCTCTACGGCATCACCCACGGGCTCTCGCCCGGGGGATCGGCGCGTCTCGGGGGGCTCTGCGCGGCCGAGATCATCTCCCATGTCGGGGCCCGGCCGCAGGCCGATCTCAGCGCACTCGGCGCGGCGGCCGGCCTGGTGTCCTGAGCGCCGGCGACCGTTCCGACCGTCAGCCGGTGGGCGCGGTCGGCGGGAGGTAGCTGAAGGGGAGGTCGCCGATCTGCACCAGTAGCGAGGCCACCGTGCGCCCGAACGGGACCAGGGCGTCGTCCAGCGTGCCCGGGTGCTCCAAGATCGCCTCGTCCAGTTGGCAGGAGCCCTCGTAGGTGACCTCGATCGCACACTCGGGCAGCCCGGACCCGTGGTCGGCGGCGGAAAGGACCTGCTCGATCGTGGCCGTGCCCCGCACCAGCGGGTCGCCCCCCAGCACCTCGAGCTGGGCGGGCAGGGTCTCGAGGAGCGGACCTGCCGCGGGCACCCCGTCGAGGCTCTGGACCCGGAAGGCGATCTCGACCAGCACCTCGGGCAGCTCGTCGGGCTCCTCGCCGATGGCCCAGCTCCGGTAGGCGGTCTGGCTCCAGGTCGGCCAGTCGAGGCTGGTGTCGACCCGGATCCGGGCCGGGCGCTCCTCCCCGGGAAGGCTGTAGGACGTCTCGAAGCTCACGTCCCCCAGGAACACGTCCACCTGGAAACGCTCCTCGACCGCCTGACGCTGCAGCAGCGCCGCCTCGAAGGCGTGCCGGTGCGACGCGACGAGTTGTGTGAAGACGTGGTCCAGCATGGCGGGGCAGAGGCTACCGTTCTTCCGTGTCCACCTCTTCCGGGTCGACGGCGTCGCGGCAGGCCCCCTCGCCCTGGTCGCAGCGCCGGGTCATCGCCTACGCACACCAGGGCGGGGCCTGGGAGGGCCCGTCGTCGACCCTCCACGCCATCGCCGCCGCCATCGACGCGGGGGCCACCGGCATCGAGCTCGACGTGCACGCCACCCGGGACCGGCGCTTGGTGGTCTGCCACGACGCGACCGTCGACCGCACCACCGACGCGGCCGGCCCCATCGTCCAACACACCTGGGCGGAGCTCAGCCGGATGGACAACGCCTACTGGTGGGTGCCCGGCGCCGACGTCACGCCCGGGCTCGAGCCAGCGGCCTACCCGTTCCGCGGCCGGGGTCCCGCGGACCACCGCTTCGGCATCGCGCTGCTCGAGGAGGTGCTCCAAGCGTTTCCCGATGTCGTGCTCAACCTCGACATCAAGCAGACCGCACCGGTGGTCCCGCCGTACGAGGAGGCCCTTGCCTCGTTGCTCCGCCGCTTCGGCTGTGCGGACCGGGTCATCGTGGCCTCGTTCCTGGACGCCGCCACCGATGCCTTCTCGGCCGTCGCCCCAGAGTTCGCCACCTCGGCCGGCACTCTGGCCGTTGCGGCCTTCTACCAGGCCGTCCAGGCCGGTGAAGCGCCGCCGCCGACCTCCCACGTGGCGCTCCAGGTGCCGCCGGCCTACGGGGAGCTCACCCTGGTGGACGAGCGGTTCGTGGAGGTCGCCCACGAAACCGGCCTGGCCGTGCACGTGTGGACCATCGAGGAGGAGGCCGAGATGGAGCGCCTCTGCCGGATCGGGGTCGACGGCATCATCACCGACCGGCCCACGGCCCTGGTGGCCGTGCTCGACCGCCTCGGCTGCGGGTGGAACCCGTCCGGATGATCAGCTCGTCCGCCGTCGCCCGCCAGGGAGTGCGCGAAGCGCCGGCACCTCGGCGCCGGCCCGGACCGCAGCGGTCAGCCGCGCCCGCAGTTCGGCTTCTTGCCGTGGTTGGCCTTCTTCTTGGCCCGCAGCTTGCGCTTGTTGGTTCGCTTCGACACAGTTCGCAGATGCTAGTCGCACGGCGGGCCCCGCAGCCAGCGGGGGGGTCCTCCCGTCCGGCTCCGGGCACCCGGTCGTGAGCTGGCTGCTGCGTGACGGGGACGTGCTCGCGTCGGCCGAGATCGCCGACGGGCTCGCGGAGCGGACCCGCGGCCTGCTCGGGCGGACCGGGTTCGACGGGGCGTTGGTACTGCCTCGCACCCGCTCGGTGCACACGGTCGGCATGCGCTTCGCCATCGATGTCGCCTTCTGCGACCGGGACCTGCGTGTCCTCGGGGTGACCCGCATGCCGCCCTGGCGGATCGCGGTGCCGCGACGGAAGTGCCGCTGCGTCGTCGAGGCAGAGGCCGGGGGCTTCGAGCGGTGGGGCCTGCGGGTCGGTGACCAGCTCGAGCTGCGCGAATGAGCCAGGGTACGACGGCACGCGACGGTCGGTCCGGATCGCTGGTGGTGGTGGGCACCCCCATCGGCAATCTCGGGGACCTCACGCCGCGGGCGGTGGCCACGTTGGGTACGGCCGACCTCATCTACTGCGAGGACACTCGCCGGTCGCGCGCGCTGCTGACCCACGCCGGCATCACCGGCGCGGCGCTGCGCTCCTTGCACGCGCACAACGAGGACGACCGGGTCGACGAGGTGGTCCGGGCGGTGACCGAGGGGAACACGGTGGCGTTGGTGAGTGACGCCGGCATGCCGGCCGTCTCCGACCCGGGCGCCCGGGTGGTGGCCGCCGTGGCCGCTGCCGGTCTACCCGTCACCGTCGTCCCCGGCCCGTCGGCTGTGCTCACCGCACTCGTGGCCAGCGGGCTCCCGACCGACCGGTTCTGCTTCGAGGGGTTCCTTCCCCGCTCGGGGAAGGAACGTGCGACCCGGCTGGCCGCGCTGGCCGTCGAGCCGCGCACCTCGGTGGTCTTCGAAGCGCCCGGCCGGGTCGCCGCGACCCTGGCCGATCTCGCCGAGGTCTGCGGTCCGGACCGCCCGGTGGTCGTGGCCCGTGAGTTGACCAAGCTGCACGAGGAGATCTGGCGGGGGAGGGTGGACGAGGCTGCCTCCTGGGCCGGGGCAGGGGACATCCGAGGAGAGGTCGTCCTGGTCATCGGCGGCGACGAGGAGACGACGCTGGACCCGGTCGCCGACGCGGTGTTGGAGGCGGCCCTGGCAGACCGTCTCGGCTCGGGCGCCCGGACCCGGGGTGTGGTCGACGAGGTGGCCGCCACCTTCGGGGTGGGCCGCCGTCGGGTCTACGAACTGGCCCTCGCGCTCCGGGGTGCACGTGGCGCGGCCGAAGGCGCACCGGACCGGGAATGACGTAACACAACGGCGTGTTGCGTGGACCGGTGGTGAGGGCGCCGGCAACGGTTGCCCGGCGGTAGCGGACCCCACGACGGAAGGTGGCCACGATGTTCGGACGCAGCGCGCACGACACGACCCAGGCGCTGGGCATCGCGCCCGACGACGTGCCCGAGGGGCTCGACCGGGTGGCGTTCGCCGCCGGGGGCTTCTGGGGCGTCGAGGAGTTCTTCAGCGCGGTCCACGGGGTGGTCGATGCGATCTCCGGCTACGAGGGGGGCGAGGTCGACCACCCCACCTACGAGCAGGTCTGCTCGGGTGCCACGGGCCACGCCGAGGCCGTACTGGTGACCTTCGACCCCGCCCGGGTCTCCTTCGAGACGCTCCTGGAGGAGTTCTGCCGGCACCACGACCCGACCACCCTCAATCGGCAGGGACCCGATCGTGGGACCCAGTACCGTTCGGCCGTGTTCACCCGCACGCCGGCCCAGGAGCAGGCGGCGAAGGCCTCGCTCGAGCAGTACCAGGCCCGGTTCAAACGCCCGATCGTGACCGAGGTCACCCCGGCCGGACCTTCTGGCCGGCCGAGGCCTACCACCAGCGCTACACCGAGCGCACCGGACACGGCGGCTGTCACGTGGCCAACTGGTAGGTCGGGCGCGCCCGGGGCCGACCGGACCGGGTGCCCCCGGGGTGTTGCGCGCTGCGGGGGGGGATCCGGTGGCGGGAAGCGCGTTGCGGGGTCGGTACGCTGGCGGGACCGTGGCCCGCTACTACATCACCACCCCGATCTACTACGTGAAGGACGCGCCCCACGTCGGGCACGCCTACACGACGGTCAACGCCGACGCCCTGGCCCGCTGGCACCGGTTGGTCGGCGACGAGGTCTTCTTCCTCACCGGCACCGACGAGCACGGCCAGAAGGTGGCCCGGGCCGCCGAGGCCCAGGGGGTGACGCCGCTCGAGTGGACCGACCAGCTCGCCCCCCGCTTCGCCGCCGCCTGGGCCGATCTGGACATCGCCAACGACGACTTCATCCGCACGACCGAACCCCGTCACCGCGAGTCGGTGCAGCACTTCCTCGGCACGATCTACGAGAACGGCTACATCTACAAGGACACCTACCGCGGCCTCTACTGCGTGGCCTGTGAGCAGTACTACGCAGCGGACGAGCTGCTCGACGGCGAGCTCTGCCCGATCCACCGTTCCCCGGTCGAGCACCTCGAGGAGGAGAACTACTTCTTCCGGCTCAGCGCCTTCGAGCAACCGCTCGCCGAGTGGTACGACTCCCACCCCGGCGCGGTGGTGCCCGAGTCGAAGCGAAACGAGGCGCTCACCTTCATCAAGGGCGGGCTCCGGGACATCTCGATCACCCGGACATCGATCGACTGGGGGGTCCGGGTCCCCTGGGACGAGCGCCACGTCTTCTACGTCTGGTACGACGCGCTGGTCAACTACATCACGGCCATCGGCTACGGGCGCGACGAGCAGCGCTTCCAGGACTGGTGGCCGAACGTCCACCACCTCATCGGCAAGGAGATCGTCCGCTTCCACTGCGTCTGGTGGCCGGCCATGTGCATGGCCGCGGGGATCGACCCTCCGGCCCACGTACAGGTCCACGGCTGGCTGCTGCTGGGCGGCGAGAAGATGTCCAACTCGAGCGTGAACCAGATCCTGCCGGCCGACCTCACCGCCGAGTACGGCGTGGATCCGGTCCGCTACCACCTGCTCCGCGACATTCCCCTCGGCAGCGACGGCGAGTTCTCGGCCGAGGGGATCTCGGCCCGCTACAACGCGGACCTGGCCAACAACCTCGGCAACCTGCTCTCGCGGGTGGCAACCGTGGTCGGGACCAAGTGCGGGGGAGTGGGGCCCGCCGCCGACCCCGCCAACCGGCTGGCCGGGGTGGCGGAAGGCGTGCTCGCGGAGGCCGCCGGGGCGTGGCAGGCCGGTCAGCCCCACCTCGCCCTCGACGCGACCTGGCGACTGATCCGTGAGACCAACGCCGAGCTGGAGACCGCCGAGCCGTGGAAGGCCGAGCCCGGGCCGGCGGTCGACGCGGTGCTCGGCAGCGCGCTCGAGGTGCTCCGGATCGTCTCGCTGCTCATCGTGCCGGCGATGCCCTCATCGGCCCGCGAGGTCTGGCGGCGCATCGGGCTGTCCGGGTCCCCGGACGACCAGCGGCTGCCGGGTGCCGGCTCCTGGGGCGGGTATCCGGGAGGGCTCCGGGTCGAGAAGGGCCCGCCGCTCTTCCCCCGCCGCAAGGACTGAGGGTCGGCGGCATGTCCGACGCCGTCGTCGAATGGTTCGACTCCCACTGCCACCTCCAGGACGAATTCGCCGACCCCGCTGAGGCCGGTGCGGCGGGCCCGCACGCCGACCGCTTGTCCGGGGTCATCGCCCGCGCCGCCGAGGCCGGGGTCACCCGCCTGGTCTGCGTGGGCACCAGCGCCGCCTCGTCGGCCGAAGCCGTCGCCCTGGTCCGCTCGATGCGCCACCCGGGCGGGGCGGCGGTCGCCGAGGGGGTCGAGCTCTGGGCCACGGTCGGGCTCCACCCACACGACGCGGCCGACGGGGTCGACTCCCTCGACGAACTGCTGGCGGCAGAGCTCGGCCCGGACACGACGCCTGCGACCCGGGTGGTGGTGGGGATCGGCGAGTGCGGCCTCGACTACCACTACGACCACTCGCCCCGCCCGGCCCAGCGCGACGCATTCGCCCGCCAGATCGAGCTCGCCCACCGCCACGGCCTGGCCCTGGTCGTCCACACCCGCGAGGCCTGGGACGACACGGTGCAGATCCTGACGACCGCCGGGGTCCCCGAGCGCACCATCATCCACTGCTTCACCGGGGGCCCGGACGAGGCCCGGCGCTGCCTCGACCTCGGCGCGTCGCTCTCCTTCAGCGGGGTCGTCACCTTCAAGAACGCGGACCCGGTCCGCGAGGCGGCCGCCCTCTGCCCGCTGGACCGGCTGCTCGTCGAGACCGACACCCCGTTCCTGGCGCCGGTTCCGCACCGCGGAACCCTCAACGAGCCATCGAGGGTTCCCCTGGTCGGGGCCACGGTTGCCCAGGTCAAAGGGATCACCGCCCCGGAGCTGGCAGGTGTCTCGACCGCCAACGCGCGGGCCGCCTTCACCGGGTGACGCCTCACTGTCTCCGCCGGGGCGCCTGGCGGACACCGGCAGAGTTGATCGGCGGCCGAACGGAGGCCTAGCGTCGCCCACGGCCGCTCGACGAGCGGTCGTGGTGTATCGGCGCCGCCATAGGGCGCCGTGCCCCCGGGACGGCTGGAGGAGTCGTCCCCGCCCGCCCCGCCGGGGTGGGGCCCTCACGGGCGCGGGTCCGCGGAGGGCCTGCCTGGTGAGGAGCCGGGTGCCGTCCCACAAGGAGCGTGGAGTCCTGAGGTCCGATGTCCAACGGGGTCGCCGGCCAGGTGTCGCGCTGCTCCTCAGCGGAGCCGTGCTCGTCGTGCCGCTCCTCTTGATCCAGAACGGTTCGGCCGCGCAGGCCTCTGCCCAGGCGTCGGCGCCGGTCACCCGGGTACTCCGGGTCCATGCAGCCAGACCGGTCGACCCACGGGGTGCGCCGCAGAGACCGGCCCGCCGGCCCTCCAAGCCGGTCGTCACCACGACGAGGGCGCCACGACCGGTGCCGGGGGCGGTGCTCACCGTTGCCCCGATCGTGACGAGATGGCCTGCCGCTTCGGTGCGCGCCGTCGTGTCCGCGGGCTCCTCGACCAGCAGCTCGACCTCGACAACGACGTCCGCGGCGGTCCAGACCGGGGCGGACGGTCCCGGACCCGTGGTCGCCGGCGCCTTCAGCGGCAGGGGCCAGGTGACCTACTACGCGCATCCGGCCGGCAGGTGCGCAAGCCCCCGGCTGCCCTTCGGGACGGTGGTGGAGGTCACGAACCCGGCCAACGGGGAATCGGTGACCTGCGTGGTCGACGACCGGGAGGCGGACACCGCCCGGTCGATCGACCTGGCCACCGCGACGTTCGCCCAGATCGCACCGCTCTCCCAGGGGGTCATCGACGCCGAGCTGATCTGGTAGCCCCCGCACCCGGAGGGACCCGGTGGCACGCACCGGAGTTGCGCCCGGGAGGTGGCACACTGACCGGGTGACCCACGGGCGAGCGGAGATCCACGAGCTGCTCCTCGCCCATGACCTGCGGCCGAGCAAGGCCCTTGGACAGAACTTCGTGGCCGACGGCAACACCGTGCGGCGCATCGTCCGGCTCTCCGGCGTCTGCGAGGGCAGCCGGGTGGTCGAGATCGGCGCAGGGCTCGGATCGCTCACGTTGGCGCTTGCCGAGGTCGGGGCGTCGGTGACCGCGCTCGAGATCGACCGGCATGTCCTGCCCGTGCTGCGGGCCCAGGTCGAGGGAGCCGGGGTCCGGGTGGTCGAGGCCGACGCGCGCACCGTCGACTTCTCCGAGTTGCTCGGTGACGAGCCGGGGTGGTCCCTGGTGGCCAACCTGCCGTACAAGGTCGCGGTCCCGCTGGTCATCCGGGTGCTCGAGGAGGCCCGGCAGGTCTCGTCGCTCCTGGTGATGGTGCAGCGCGAGGTCGGCGAGCGCCTTGCCGCCGCCGCCCGCGAGGAGGCCTTCGGGGCCGTGTCGGTCAAAGTGGCCTACTGGGCGACGGCGGCCGTGGTCGGGCGGGTCTCGTCCAGTGTGTTCATCCCGCGCCCGCGGGTCGAGTCGGTGCTGGTCCGCCTCGAGCGGCACCCGGCCTGGACGGATGGCGTGGCCGGAGTCCCCCCCGGGCCGGGCTCCGTCGCCTACGAGCGCCTCTTCGCCGTGGTGAAGGGCGGCTTCGCCCACCGGCGCAAGATGCTCCGCCGCTCGCTGGAACACCTCGTCGAGCCGGAAGCCTTCAGCGCTGCCGGCATCGACCCGACGGCGCGGGCGGAGGAGCTCTCCCTCGACGCGTGGAAGCGGCTGGCCTGGTGGCAACCCGGTGTGGACACGGGTCTGCCGCCCACCGGCACCGAGCGGTGACCGGAGCATCCGTCACCCTCTCGGCCCGGGCCAAGCTGACCCTCTCCGTCCGGGTGACCGGTACCCGCTCGGACGGGTACCACCTGCTCGACGCCGAGATGGTGACCCTCGACCTGGCCGACACGCTGGTGGTCGGGGACGGCGATGGGCTCACGGTCGACACCGACTGGCCCGGGGCGGTCGCCGGCTGGCGCGATCCTCCGGTGTCCCCGAACGAGGACAATCTGGTGCGGCGTGCACTGGGTGCGGTGGGACGCAACGCCGCGGTGCATCTCGTCAAGCGCATCCCCCCGGGTGCGGGTCTCGGGGGCGGGTCGGCCGATGCCGCCGCAGTCCTCCGTTGGGCCGGATGCAAGGACGCGGACCTCGCCGCCCGGATCGGGGCCGACGTGCCGTTCTGTCTCGTGGGAGGGAGGGCGCGGGTCACCGGGATCGGCGAGCGGCTCCAGCACCTGCCGTTCGCAGAGCGGTCCTTCCTGCTCCTCCTCACTCCCTTCGGGGTCGACACCGCGGCCGTCTACCGGGCCTGGGACGAGCTGCGTGCCAGCCGCCGGCTGCCGGGGACCGGGTCGGTCTCGAACGACCTCGAGGCGGCGGCCCTCCTCGTCGAGCCCCGGCTCGAGGGTTGGCGTCGGGCGCTCGAGGAGGCCACCGGACGGGCCGCCCGCCTGGCCGGCAGTGGGTCGACCTGGTTCGTCGAGGGGACCGCCGAGGAGCTGGGCACCGCCGGCCGCGACCGTCTCGAGTGCGCAGGTGAACGGTCGCTGCTGGTTGTCGCGAGGACGACCCGGCCGGAGGCGTGAGCCCGACCTCGGAGGCGACACCGACGGTTCGGCCGCAGGTGGACTACTTGCCTGCCGCCCGCCTCTGCCAGCGGGTGGCCTTGAGCATCTTCTTGTGCTTCTTCTTGCGCAGACGCTTCCTGCGCTTCTTGATCTCTACAGAGATTTACTGCAGTAGGTGCACGGTCAGAATCGGAATGCATGGCACACACCGGATAGGCCGAAGCATCGCTTCGGCCACTGAATGGCCGAAGCTTGCGGCGACAAAGGGGACCCGCAGACCGATCATGGTTGCGATCGACGGCCCCGACACGTCAGGTAAGACGACCCGAGCGTCGCTACCGGCAGGGACGTGACTCACCGGCTGGCTTCTTCGAGGATTCGTACGATCTCCATGCCCTGACACGACGTGCTGTGCGTTTGATCTCGTAGACCCGTGGGATAACGCCCCCCGACCCGCGGCGATCTGGGACAGTCACGTCTCCAGGTGGGAAGTACGTTGAGGCTCAATAAGCCTCAGGTCACCGATAGGGCGGAGTAACGCTCAGGGAAGACCGTCTCTGGCATGCTCAGAAGACCTGCGGCCCAAAGGCAAAGGTCTTGGCAGGGTTCTTCGAGTAGGTGCAGACGCTGGCGTGGTAGGCGCCACCGATCAGTCCAGTGGCTGTTCCCCCGCTCACGGTTCCGGAGTAGGTCGTCACGACTGGATTCGAAAGACCGGTGCGGCTGGGGCAGTGGTTCTTCGTTGGGTGGGTCGTCTTGATGTGACTCACGATTGAGGTCTTCTTGGACTTCCAGACAACCTTGGCATGATGAGAGGTGATGAAGCCTTCGATTCCGGTCGAGCCGGTCTCGGAGGCATCGGTGCCGGTGCAGTGAGTCAGGTCCAGTGACGTCGGCGTGGCATTCTTGATATGACTGCAGGACACCGTCAGGGGCGTTGCCCAGGCACTCGTATTTGGTAACGCCACTGTGACCAGCGTCGCCGAACCGGCCAGCGTGGCGCAGGCCAGAAGTCGAATCAGAGAACCACTACGCATTGGGATTCCTCGCTTTCCTATGATGATGCCCTGGCTCGCGGATTTACCGGGAGAACGCCATGGCCCCGGGGTGAGGCACCGTGCGGCACGGCCATTGCGCCCGCAGACTGTCCACAACTGCAAAACCCTACCCGGCACCTGCCGAGTAAACGGGTCGCCCCACACGACGATGCCTGCGATGTCCGGAAGTGTGTGTGCGTTCGTGCCACTGCTTCCTGCCCCCTTGGTTGCCCCAGGCTGCGGTCCCTGATCTTCAGCGCAAAGGAAAGCTTCTTACACGACCCTGACGACGACATGAAGTCGTCCCCCCGCCGCCGGTCGCTGTCCTTGAGCTGGGTTTCCGCCGATGGCGACGAACTTCACAAACCTGTCTTGGCTTCTTCATCCGGGGCCGCGGAGCTGTCGTTGCTGTTGTCCTGTGCGAGATGCTGGTTATCCACACGCCCGCATGTGCCTGGTCGGTGGCAGTTGGCCGACGGCAAGATGATCTGGGGCGATAACGCGCCCACAGCCGGTGTGCGGCACCGAATCGGTCCCGGTTCACCGGATGTGGCGGTTCGAACGACCAAATCCGCGGTCATGGGCACAAGCAGAACTTCACGAAACCCTCATCATCACTTCACGACACCTTCATCATCATCGCTTACAGTGCGACGCAGTCAGCGTACCTGCGCCAAACCGTACCTGCGCCAAACATGGTGAGGCGGCGGGGTCAGACGCCCGGGATGAACGAGGGGAGCGCCAGATGCGTAGTCGGGGCAGCTGGATCTTCGGGGCGATGAGTCTGACAGTCGGTTTCTCTGTGGGTGGGGCGACCCTTGGGGCGGAACAGCCCGCCGGGGCCGGAGCCGTTACTGCCACTGCCATCACCGCCGGGGGGTACGACACCTGTGCGCAACTCAGCACGGGGAGGGTCCAGTGCTGGGGACGGAACCTCTACGGTGAACTCGGCAACGGGTCCACCACCGACTCGTCTGTTCCGGTGGCCGTCACGGGTCTGACCGGGGTAAACGCCATCGCTGCCGGGGGGTACCACCACACCTGTGCGCAACTCAGCACGGGGAGGGTCGAGTGCTGGGGGTGGAACACATACGGTCAGCTTGGGAACGGCACCACGATCAACTCTTCGGTCCCGGTGGCCGTCGTGAGTCTGCGCGGGGTGTCCGCAATCACTGCCGGGAATGGCCATACCTGCGCGCTGCTCAGCACGAAGACGGTCAAGTGCTGGGGGCTCAACACCCACCTCGAGCTCGGCAACGGCACGTCGATCAACTCGTCGGTCCCGGTGGCCGTCAGGGGCCTGACCGGGGTGTCCGCCATCGCCGCCGGGAGTTTCGACAACTGTGGACTGCTCACCAAGGGAACGATCAGGTGCTGGGGAGGAAACTTCTTTGGCGACCTGGGCAACGGGGGTAGCACCAACTCAGCGGTCCCGGTGGCCGTCACGGGCCTGACCGGGGTGTCCGCCATCGCCGCCGGGGGGTACGACGCCTGCGGGTTGCTCACCACGGGGAAGGTCTTTTGTTGGGGGGACAACACCTACGGCGACCTGGGCCATGGGGACACCGCCGGCTATAGGAGTCCGGTGGTCGTCGCGGGCCTGAGTGGGGTGACCGCCATCGCCGCCGGATATGAGCACACCTGTGCATTGGTCGCCACGGGGACCGTCGAGTGCTGGGGGGACAACAGCAACGGCCAGTTGGGCAACGGGACGACTACCAACTCGGATGTCCCGGTCGCCGTCACGGGCCTGACCGGGGTGTCCGCCATCTCGGCGGGGTATCTGCACACCTGTGCGCTCCTCAACACGGGGACGGTCAAGTGCTGGGGGTGGAACGCATACGGCCAGCTGGGCAACAGCACCTTGACCGATTCTTCGGTCCCGGTGGCCGTCACGGGGCTGTAGCTGTCACTCGGGGGCTGACCGTGGTTTCGAGGAAGACGAGGCAGCTGGGGGTGGAACGCAATGTTCTTTCAATATTGGGCTTTCGTCATCTCACCGTAAGGATCGCCTTGTAGACCGTGATCCGGAAGTGACCTTACGTTTGGAACCCGAATGGGGGCAGTTGGTCATGAGGAATTCGCGATCCGTCCGCGCAGCAGTGGCTACGGTAACGGTGCTCGTTGGGGTAGCGACGTGCGGGGCCGCTCTGGCGAGTCCATGCGTCGCAGCCGCAGCAGGAAAGATGACCCGCACGCGAACAGCTCCAACACATTCGGTGGTCAAGCGATCGAGCACCGCTGTTATCGAGGCCCCGACCACCCTTCCCGACGGCACGCCGACGACCATCCACAAGATCAAGCATGTGATCGTGATCATGCAGGAGAACCGGTCGTTCGACGACTACTTCGGGACCTTTCCCGGAGCAGACGGCATCCCGGCGGCCAACGGTCAGTTCACGGTCTGCGTTCCCGATCCGGTGACCGGGGGCTGCGACAAACCGTACAACAACCCTTCGGACACCGACATCGGTGGCTGCCACGGCGTCTCCTGCGTCGCCACCGACGAGGACGGGGGCAAGATGGACGGATTCGTCGCCTCCGCCGAGCAGTTCTCCTACCCGACCGACGTCATGGGATATGAGGACGCGAGGGAAATCCCCAACTACTGGAAGTACGCCCAGAACTACACACTCGACGACCATTTCTTCGCTTCCTCGTTGAGTTGGAGCCTGCCCCAGCACCTGTACATGGTCTCGGGGTGGTCGGCCCTCTGCTCGACGTCGAAGGCTTCGAGCTGCGTGAACAACATCATCGGGCCCTACACGCCGGGCCAGGAGAACGCCGCGGTCACCCAAGCGCTCGCCACCGGCACGTCCACCATCCACAGTTCCTGGACGGACATCACCGATCTCCTCTACAAGCACCAGGTGAGCTGGCGGTACTATATCGAGAACGGCACCAAGGTCGACTGCTTCGACGGGAACCTGGCCACCTGCCCGCCCAACGCCACGAGCTATAAGACACCCGGCATCTGGGACCCGCTGCCGATCTTCTCGGACGTCCAGGAGAACAAGCAGGTCTCGAACATCACACCCCTGGACTCGTACTTCTCGGCCGCCTCGAAAGGGACCCTGCCCACCGTCTCCTGGATCGAACCCAGCGCGCCCAACTCCGAGCACCCTCAGCTCGGGGTAGTGGGTCAGGGGAACGATCTCGGTGGGATCCACGAGGGGCAGGCCTACATCACCAACCTGATCAATGCCGCCATGAGCGGGCCCGAGTGGGACTCGACCGCGATCTTCCTCACCTGGGACGAGTGGGGGGGCTTCTACGACCACGTCCTGCCCCCCACGGTCGACGGGAACGGCTACGGATTCCGGGTCCCGAGCCTTATCATCAGCCCCTATGCGAAGAAGGGGTTCATCGACCACCAGGTACTGAGCAATGACGCCTATCTGAAGTTCATCGAGGACGATTTCCTCGGCGGGACCCGCCTCAATCCCGCGACCGATGGTCGGCCCGACCCCCGTCCGGATGTGCGGGAGGACCAGCCGATCCTCGGAAACCTCGCTGCCGACTTCAACTTCAACCAGGCGCCCAGCCCGCCGATGCTGCTGCCCCTCAACCCCGCCCCGGGCCCGGCCTCGACGCCCGGAGGTTGACGGTTCAGCCGTTGGCGTCTGGTGCCGCATGGCAGGCAATTCACTGGGGATGTCAATGACCAACCAGCTTCGGGCCGGCACGAGCTAGTGCTGCAACCGAATCAGACTCAGACGGGCGAGGTCAATGTTGCGCTGGACACAAGTACCGTGCCTCCCTTTGATGTCGCTTGTCAGCTGGGCAATAACGTGGGTCCGTGGTCTTCCCCGTCATTGGTACGCCGGGCTGTGATTGTGACGCCGCAAGCAGCTTCGAGTTACCCACACGCCCGGATGTGCCTGGCTGCGCAGTAACTATCACGAGCGGAAGGCGGCCCGGATGGCACTCCGTCGGGGAAGTCCTGGCTCACCACGCTGCTGGGGCGGACTCCAGGCTGGGCGGCTGCGCACTTGGGCGAGGTTCCGCAATTCACAGGTTTTTCGGCGATCAGGGTCGTGCTGGTTGGAAGATGGAGTGAGCAGCAACTAGTGTCTGCTTCTCGTGGGTTCCCTCATAAAGAAGCGCCGCAAGCGCATGCGCAAGAAGAAGCACAAGAAGATGCTCAAGGCGACCCGCTGGCAACGTCGGGCGGCGGGTAAGTAGCCCTACCCGAACAGGCGGGCGGCTCGCTCTTGATTTGCCATTGCCGAGGGGTCCGATGTAGCAGTCCTTTGTTACGTTCGGTTGCTGTGGTCGAGTACGTCGGCGATGTCGAGGAGGTCGAACAGGTGGCCGCCATCCGCACCACGGGCCTCGTGCATCATCCGGGCGGCCGTGCGTTCTAGGAGCGTGGGGGGACATATAGCCATTCCTGCGGCTCGGGCTCGGCGCTGAAGGAGGAAGCGGAGGCCCGCAGTGGTGGTGATCGGCTCGCCCCAGCGGATCACGTCGGAGTGCTTGGCGTCGAGTGATCTGCAAGAGATTGGGTCGCTTTCCCGTAGCGGGCGGTCCAAGCCGTTTGCGTAGGCGCTGAGGTAGCGGCGGATGAGGTGGGTCACATCGGGTCCAGCTAGGGCCGTACGGATCTTGCGGGCCTTGCCGGTTCAGGTGATCGAGGGCGCTCGGCGGAGAGCGGCGACATCCAGATGCAGGAGTTCGGACACGCGCATTCCACCCGACACTCCCAGGCGCACCAGGAGTTCGTCGCGGAGACCGGCCTCGGTAGCGTTGGTGCAGACTGCAAGGAGAGCGTGGTACTGCGTCTTGTCCAGGCGGGCGGCTGGCCTCTTTGCCTGCACCTTGCCGTAGGTCGGGAGGTACGACTTCAGGAGGCGTTGGAACGGCCGGTCCCGGTTGCTGGGGAGGTGCCCCGTCTCGTTGCACCAGCGCAGGAAGCCTCGTATGGCGTTGACATGCCCCCGGACCGTGTTGTGCGCCGTCGTAGCTCTGTGCCCACTGAGCGACTGCAGAGGGGCTGAGGTCGGCTGGAGTGATCGCACTGACGGCCCGGGCCATGACTAGGACCGAGGTTCCGTAGCGCTCCTGGGTCCGGGCGTTCGTGTACTCGCTGAGCCATGCGCTGAGCAGTGCGGGAAGCTCGGACGGCCGTAGCGAGACGACCGGAGTGATGGGTTCCCTGACCAGGGCCTTTGGCGCCATGCGGGCAGGCACCGGCCCGCGGGTCGGCACCTTGCGTCAGTCGGAGCTGTCGACCCGGACCCCTGGTCCCGGCGGAGGGACCGACGGGAGGGCGAACCGGAAGAGCGCACCGCCGCCCGGCGCGTGGTGGGCGGTGACATGGCCGCCCTCGTCGCGCGCGACTTGGGCCACGATGGCAAGGCCAAGGCCGGAGCCGGGCCGGCCCCTGGCCCCGGGGGCCCTGTAGAAGCGATCGAAGATGTGGTCGATGTCGCTCTCCGCCACGCCCGGACCGTGGTCACGGACGAGGAGGATCCCGTTCGCGCAGCTGACTTCCACGACGGCGTCGTCCGGACTCCACTTGAGGGCGTTGTCGAGGAGGTTGTCCACGGCCCGTTCGATGCGCGGCGACGAACCCGACACCCAGTTCTCGGTCACGGCCGCGTCGAAGGTCACGTTGCGGCTCCGGCCGTGGGTGGTGGCTGCCCCGACCGCCGAAAGGACCAGGGAGTCGAACCGGACCGGGCCGGACGTTGTCGCGGGCTGCTCGCCACGGGCCAGCTCGGCGAGGTCGGCCACCAGGGAGGTCAGCTCGTCCAGCTGGGTGAGGACGTCTCCGATGAGGACCTCGCGCTCGCTGGGGGCCAGCTCCTCCATCCGGCGGGCCACCTCCATGTTGGTGCGCAGGCTGGTGAGGGGCGTGCGCAGCTCGTGGGAAGCGTCGAGGACCAGCTGGCGCTGGCTCTCCCGTGACGAGTCGAGGGCCACCAGCAGGCGGTTGAAGGCGCGGCGCAGCCGGCCGAGTTCGTCCGCTCCGCCGGGGTCGAGCCGGCGGGAGACGTCGGTGGTCTGGGCCAGCTCCTCGACGGTCGCGGTCAGGCTGTCGAGGGGGCGGAGCACCGTCCGCCCGACCGCGAGCCCGAGCAGGACAGCAAGGGTGACCCCGACCAAGATGATCAGCCAGAGGGCCACTGCGAGCTTGCGCAGCTCCTGGTTCACGCCGGTGAGCGGCGCGGTGATCTGGAGCGCGCCGCCCCTCGAGAGCTGTCGGGGCCCGGTGTTGCCGCCGTAGATGAAGCCAGGCGGGAGGGCGACGACCAGCTCGCGGATAGCCATGCCGTTGAAGCCGACCGTCGAGAGGTAGCGGTCCGGGGCATTCCCCTGGCTGGCCGCCGAGGTCCTGGCCGCGGCGGTGACCGGGAGGACCGGGGGGTCGAGCGGCGAGGTGGTGCCGCCCGCGCCGACGACCTGGAAGCAGGAGTCCCGTGACAGGCAGACGTTCGGGATGTCCACCAGCGATGTGTTGGCGCTGGCGATCGCGTCCTTGGTCGGCTGTGCCTCGGCCCGCAGGGTGACGTCGATGGACCCGATCAGCGAGTTGTAGGCAACCAGGTAGGTGGCCAATGATCCGAGGACCACCACGATGAGGACGGCAAGCGTGGCGGCCAGCACGAGGCGGGTCCGGAAGGTCACCGCCGGTCCCCTCGGCACGGCTTCACGGCTACGGCTCGCGCAGGACGTAACCCACGCCCCGCGCCGTGTGGATCAACCGGGGCTCGTTGTCGAGCTCGGTCTTGCGTCGGAGGTAGCCGACGTAGACGGCGAGGGAGTTGGTGCCCGAGTCGAAGGTGTACCCCCAGACCCGGTCGAGGATGAGCTCGCGGGTGAGCACTTGCCGCGGGTGGCGCAACAGGAGCTCGAGGAGGTCGAACTCGATGCGGGTGAGGGAAAAGGCACGCTCCCCGCGGTGTGCCTCGCGGGTGACCGGGTCGAGGGAGAGATCGGCGAAGTGGAGCACCTCGTCCGCCTCCTCGGGCCGCCGGCGCAGCAGGGCGCGGAGCCGGGCCAGCAGCTCAGCGAGGGCGAAGGGCTTGACCAGGTAGTCGTCGGCGCCGGCGTCGAGGCCCTGGACCCGGTCGTTGATCGCGTCCCGGGCGGTCAGCATGAGCACCGGGGTGTCGTCCCCGGCTGCCCGCAGGCGCCGGCACACGTCGAGGCCGTCGATGGTCGGGAGGCCGAGGTCGAGAACGACGGCATCCGGTGGTCGGATGGCGATCTCCTCGAGGGCCTTCGGTCCGTCGTCGGCCAGGGAGACGTCGTAGCCCTCGAGGCGGAGCGCCCGGTGGAGCGCCCCGCTGACCGCCGGATCGTCGTCGACGATGAGCACTCTCATCGGGCCGGGAGCCTATCGGGGCACCGCCGCAGAGCCGCGGCAGGTCTACCCTTGTGGCAGTGCCGACCGATCCCGGGCGGTCCGTTCCGAGGTAGTTCAACTGGCAGAACGCTGGCCTTTGGAGCCAGATGTTGGAGGTTCGAGCCCTCCCCTCGGAGCTCCCCCCGCAGACCTGGGCGATCCGGACAGCCGGGCGGTCCGGGTCAGCCCCCGTGCATCGGCTGCGGCACGACGTCGCCGTCTCTGGTGTGCGGTCTCGTGCCCTCCAGATGCTGTGTGGTGTTGAGCCCTTCTGATCATCACCTTCTGGTCGTTCCGGCCACGCTGGTCGATCTGACGGAACCCGTGACGGCGGTAGAAGGAGACGTTTCGCTGGTCACAGTGCAGGACGACCTCGGCAACTCGCCGGTCCGCGTCGGCAAGGAACTGGTCGAGCAGCCGGCCACCGTGTCCGTACCTGGCCGGAAGGGCCGCCAGGTAGTCGAGCCGCCACGTGAGCACCGTGGGTTTCGACGCACTCGCCATGAGCGCTTGCTCGTCCTGATAGGTCCGGAAGGCGTGCCAGCAGGTGCCGAGCCAACGTGCACCGACGATCGTGAACGCGACGACCCACACGATCTCGTCGTCTGCCCCTGCCGCCCTCAGGACGAAGCCGAGGGGGACCAGGAAGATCGCGCTGGTCACGCACAACAGGACGAGTCCCACGCCCGTCGCTGCGACCACGCCGAGGAGCTCGGGCCATACCCGACGTCGACGCTCGGGATCGTGATTCGCCGACCAGAGCAGCACGGCCCGATTTCCCGGGTCGGCCATGACATGGCCGGTCGCCCACCGATAGGCCAGCTGGATCGAGAGCCCGCGGAACAGCTCGACTGCCCCGAGCAATGGCCAGTCCTCGAACTGTGCAAACGCGATCACCAGGACGCCGAGCAGCCGGGGGAGTCGGACAGCCGAAACGCGCATGCCTGGTCTCTCGGCATCCCCGAGGGCCGCCATGAGGTATTCGGGACCGGCGGCCTTGCCGGGAGCGGGACGCTGGGACGAGGGCCCCGCGGCCGACCAGTGGAGCCTCGGTCAGTCTGCCCAAAACCCGCTCCAGACCATGTGCACGCTCCCGATCGCTCCTCGGTAACCTGCCGCAATGGATGCGTGCTCCGAGTGCGGATTCGTCTACGACGAGGTTCCGGTGGGCGAGATTCCCGCCCGCCTGGCCTCACTCGGACCCGACTACCGGGACCGGCTGGTTGCCGGCGACCCACCCGCGGCCCGCGGGGGACTGCGCAACCGTCCCGACCTCGACGTCTGGACGCCGCTCGAGTACGCGTGCCACCTCCGCGACCTGCTGGAGGTCCAGCGCGAGCGGTTGGCCCTTGCGTTGACGGAGGAATGCCCCACGTTCGCCCCGATGGGCCGCGAGGAGCTGGTGGTCATCCGTCGCTACGACGAGCAGGATCCGGTTGTCGTGGCCGATCAGATCGACGGGCGCACCGAAGAGTTGGCCCTCGCCTTCGGCGCCCTCGACGCGGCGCAGTGGAAGCGGACCGCCATCTACAACTGGCCGGCACCTGCCGAGCGGTCGATGGCATGGATGGCCCGCCATACCGTCCACGAAGGAGAGCACCACCTCGGGGACATCGATCGGCTGCTGGGTCGCACTCGGAACTGACCGGTGTGGGTCTGCGGGCCGTTGTGCGTGCAGCGGACCGTGGCTCGTCAGCGCGCTGACGCGCCAGCCTTGCGCGACCGGCTGCGGAGGCGGCCTCGGACGGTCTGGTCGAGGATGACCTTGCGGAGACGGACGGTCTCCGGGGTGACTTCGACGCACTCGTCGTCGGTGATGAACTCGAGGGCCTGCTCGAGTGAGAGCAGGAGCGGGGGAGTGAGGCGGATGGCTTCGTCGGCGGCGGCGGAGCGGATGTTGGTCTGCTTCTTCTCCTTGGTGGGGTTCACGTCCATCTCGTCGTCGCGGGCGTTCTCGCCCACGATCATGCCTTCGTAGACCTCGGTCCCCGGTCCGACCAGCAGCATGCCCCGCTCCTGGAGGCTCATCAGGGTGTAGCCGGTCGTGATCCCGCGTCGATCGGCCACCATCGAGCCGTTCCGCTTGGTCTTGAGCTCACCGTGCCAGGGTTCCCACCCGTCGAAGACGTGGTGGAGCAGGCCGGTCCCCCGGGTCTCGGTCATGAACTCGGTGCGGAAGCCGACGAGGCCGCGGGCGGGGACCCGGAAGTCCATCCGCACCCAGCCGGTGCCGTGGTTGACCATCTCGACGAGGGAGCCCTTGCGCAGGGCCATCAACTGGGTGACCACCCCGAGGTAGTCGTCGGGCACGTCGATGGCCACCCGCTCGATCGGCTCGTGGAGCCTGCCGTCGATCTCCCGGGTCACCACCTGGGGTTTGCCCACCGTCATCTCGAACCCCTCGCGGCGCATGGTCTCGACCAGCACCGCCAGTTGGAGCTCACCACGGCCCTGGACCTCCCAGGTGTCGGGGCGCTCGGTGGGGTTGACCCGCAGCGACACGTTGCCGACGAGCTCGGCTTCGAGTCGGCCGAAGATCTGGCGGGCCGTGAGTTTGGAGCCGTCGGCCCCGGCAAGGGGCGACGTGTTGATGCCGATGGTCATGGCGAGACTGGGCTCGTCGACGGTGATGACGGGCAAGGGCCGGGGGTCGTCGGGGTCGGCCAGGGTCTCGCCGATCGTGATCTCGTCCATGCCGGCCACTGCGGCGATCTCGCCGGGGCCGGCTTCGGCGGTATCGACCCTGTCCAGAGCGTCGGTCACGTAGAGCTCGGTGATCCTGGTTCGCTCGATGGTGCCGTCGGTCCGGCACCAGGCCACCGTCGCCCCCTTCTTGAGGGTGCCGTTGTGGATGCGGCAGATGGCAAGGCGTCCCACGTACGGGGAGGCGTCGAGGTTGGACACGATGGCCTGCAGGGGGGCGTCGGGATCGAAGTGCGGGGCCGGGATGCGCTCGAGGATGGCCTGGAACAGGGGCTCGAGGTCGGTCCCCTCGATCCCCTTGTCGGTGGCCGCCCACCCGGCCCGGGCGTTGGCGTAGAGGATCGGGAAGTCGATCTGGTGCTCGTCGGCGTCGAGGTCGAGGAAGAGCTCCTCGACCTCGTGGACCACCTCGTCGATCCGGGCGTCGGGGCGGTCCACCTTGTTGACCACCAACACGACCGGGAGTCGGGCCTCGAGGGCCTTGCGCAGCACGAACCGGGTCTGGGGGAGGGGGCCCTCCGAAGCGTCGACCAGGAGCAGGACCCCGTCGACCATGGTCAGGCCCCGCTCGACCTCGCCACCGAAGTCGGCATGCCCCGGGGTGTCGATGATGTTGATCTTGACCCCTCCGTGGACGACGGCCGTGTTCTTGGCCAGGATGGTGATGCCCTTCTCGCGCTCGAGGTCACCCGAGTCCAGCACCCGGTCGTTGACCGCCTCGTTGGCCCGGAAGGCGCCGGACTGCCAGAGCATGGCGTCGACCAGGGTGGTCTTGCCGTGGTCGACGTGGGCCACGATGGCGACGTTGCGGATGTCGTCGCGGGTGGGCATGGGGGGACAAGGCTACCGGTCGCGGCTGCGCGGTCGGACCCGGTCGATCTGGCCTTGGCGGCCGCGATGAGGACCGTCGCGGCCGCCTGCGGCTACGAAGCTGCGGTGCAGATCCCCGAACCCACCGCTACCGAGTCAAGGGTCGACCAGTTGAGGGCGCGTCGTCGACGGGGTGGGCTGGGCGGGTGGGCATTTCGGTTGTGAGCCTTGGTAGCTCTCGGCCGACGAGTCCAGGTTCCACGACGGTGTTCCAGGTGTGAGGTAGAAGGGAGGCGAGTAGAACGCGAGCCGTGGGTCGTAGTTGTAGTCCTTGCCGTACCCGGTGGAGATAGAGCCACCGCTGAAGGTGCCGACCGCTCCTCTGGAATTCTGCTGGATCGAGCCGTAGATCGTCAGTGTCCCCTCGACGCCCGATGCCCCATGGTTGTTGACGGCAAACGACTGCTGGAGAGCGAGGATCGAGGCGTCGACGGTGAGCCCGGGGCCGGGCCCCCCCTTCGGGCTGCCGGTGGAGGTGGCCGGGTCGCAGAGCGGCGCAGTGGGCCCCGTGAGCGGGTCGGTGAGCACCGGGGTCGCGTTGTTGCAGCTGGCCAGCACGTTGCCGCCCGAGTCGACCGGGCGGGAGATCTCCACGTAGTTGTAGGCGATCAGGCCGAGCACGTCGTTCGGGGTCGCACCGGTGGCGCTGTTGTAGTTGCACAGGCTCTCCTGGGCAGTGCCCGTCCAGGAGGTGCAGTCGGCGTAGGTGATCGGGCCGTCGACGACGACGTCGTTGTTGGCGCTGATGGTGAGATGTCCGGAGAGGCTCCCCTGGACGAAGGCGTCTCCCTCGGTGTCCGGGGACGAGGTCTGACCCTCATAGCAGCCGGGGCAGGTGGCCTGGGTTTGCGTGTCGAAGGTGCAGGTGCCACGGCCGCCGGTGCAGGCGGCATGGTACCCGTCGAAGGGGTTCACCCCGGCGATGGTCGGGTTCGAGGCGGGGTTCTGGTCCACGTAGATGACCCCGTTGGCCGGCAGGGGGGCGCTGGTCGTGCCGTTGGTCGGGCAGGTGCTGGTGTCGGTCGAAAGGTCGAGGTTGGCTTTGGTGGCCGACTCGGGGCTCAGCACCTTCATGGTCGAGCCGGTGAGGGTGATGGTGGTCGGCCCGACGTAGTAGCAGCCGTCGGCCTGCGCGTAGCTGCCGAGCTTGAGGTTGTCCGACGGGATGGTCTCCAGGTTCTTGCCACTGTGGGTGCTCAATGAGACGTTGTAGGTTCCCATGTCGTTGGTGGCGGCGTTCGAACACTGGGGCGGCCCCCCGTTGCTGCCGTCTTGCGGGTCGACGAATTGGCAGCTCGGATCGGCGGTGGTGGCGCTCCAGTAGGGAGACGTCGTCCCGAAGTTGGGCTTCCCGGTCACGAAGATCGAGTCATTGGAGAAGACCGGGCCGTTGAGGGTGTCGGCCCCGATGAAGTACACCGGCGTGCAACCCCCACTGTTCGAGTATCCGGTGGCCCACCAGTAGTTGCAGCTCGATGGCACGCCCGCGGACTCGAAGTTCGTCCACCACACGTTGTTGAGGAAGCCGTTCGCCGGCACGAACTTGGCGATGGTCGAGTAGTAGACGTCCTTGCCGCTGAACCCCGCCGCTCCGACGATCTGGACCTGGAGGCTGGTGAGCACGTGGGTGGTGGGGTCGATCACCGCCTGGGGATTGTCGAATTTGTAGTACTCGGGGATGATCCCGTTCCCGAGGTCGGTGTCCGGCACCTGGCTCCAGGTGCCGTAACTCAGCCCTGCGCACTGGGCGGTCCCGTTGGTGGAGGTGTTGCAGGCCGCCAGATAGGGGTTGGTGTTGACGGCATCCTGGTAGGCGCCGAGGCCGGAGGCCAGCGCACGGTAGGCGTACCGCTGGATGCTGGCCTGGGTCACCAGCGGGTCGTTGTTCGCGATGGTGGTCACCATGACGCCACCGATCGTGGTGATCAGGATGGTGATCGCGATGACGAGCACGAGCGCAGTTTGACCTGCATCGCCTGGGGTGCCCCGGAGCCGCCGACCGGAACCCACCTGTCGGGTGAGGGACGACTGCCCCCGGACGGTGGCCCGTACGCGTGGACGCCTGGTTGTGCGGATCGAGGACATGGTGACTACCCCACGAGTGTGCTGTAGAGGTACGAGGTCGAGGACAGGCGGTACACGGTGAACGAGTTCTCCTGCATGTTGGCTCCCTGCACCTGGATCTGGATGTCGACCTGCACGCTCTGGATGTTGTCGGCGGGACAGTTCGAGCTGGTGGGGTCGCCGTTCGCGTTGGTCGTCGGGGCGTTGCAGGTTGCAAACCCGGGCAAGATGCCGCTCGGGAGGCCGGCAGGCGTGGCCGACGGTGTTCCACCCGCATTGGGGACGTAGGTCGCCGAGTAGGGGTCGAGGGTGTTGTACGTGAAGATGGGCGTGGCGGAGAGGACAGGCGTGGCACCGGAGAGGGTGAGGCCGTTCACCACGTTGTTGATGGTGACCACTCGGGTGCCAGACGCCGACCAGGCGCAGACCGTGGTGGCGGTGAGCGAGAGCGGGCAATTCGCGGTGGCCGGGTACTCGGTCACCGTGAACTGTGCCGTGGGGAACTTGCATCCGGAGCATTTGGTGGGGGTGGAGAGGGCCATGACGACCTTGGCGGGGCCCATTACGGCGCCGCCTGGCGTGGGGGGTAGCGCCAAGTTGGCGTAGAAGGTGGTCGAGTAGGAACCGATCGTGGCCGGCAGGAAGGGCGGGCACGGGACGTTGGCTGCAGCACAGGCCCCCCCCACCGTCGTGGAGAGCGTGGGGGCGGGTTCGACTTCGCTGCGGATGAGTCGCTGGAGGATGATGGAGCTGGGCAGGAGCTGATCGGTCCCGGCGTAGGTCGAGGTCACCGTGGAACCGATGTTGAGGTACGTGGTCAGCACGTTTGCCATGATCCCGAAGAGCACCAGCAGCGCGGTGAAGGCGACCATGAGCTCGACCAGGGTGAGTCCGTCGTCGCCGCGGTCCGACCAGGCCCGGTCGTCATCGGCGGCGTGCTGCCTCGGCCGGCCGCAACGCAGCGCTCCCCGGAGGCCGGCCCTCATGCTGTCACCTGCACCGGACCGGGAAGCGCGTAGGTGCCGTTCCCGGAGCTCGCGCCGCTCAGGGTCTCGGAGTTGCCGGATACCACCAGGGTGCCGTAGCCGGTCCCGTTGACGGAGAGCGTGTACGTGCCGTACGGGACACCGGTGCGGCTCAGCCCGTCGGCCCCGGTGTTCGGGAGGGTGTAGGTGTCCGTTCCGCAACCGGCGGCCGCGTTGGTCACCAGGGTGACCGGGACCCCGGCGTGGGCCAGGCCGCTGATCGGTGAGCTCACCTGGAGCGACGCCAGGCCCAACGGGACGGTCGTGGTGGGCATCCCGGTCGTCGTGCCGGAGGAGCCTCCGGGGATGGTGGAGACCTGATCGACGTTGTACGCGTTTCCCTCGCTCGGGCAGTCACCGGCGAAGAGGTTGTATCCGCCGGAGAAGGGGAAGACCTGGGGGAGCGAGGTCACGTTGGTGCCTGCGCCGGCAGTCACCGCGGTCACGTAGGTCTGGTTCGCGGTGATGCCCGAGTTGAGGCCGGAGTTGTTGATCTCGATCGGCACCCCGGCCGTGGCGTTCCCGGAGAGGCCGACCGGCGAGACGTCGGCCCAGCTGCCCGTCGGGCCCGTACTCGAGGTGAGGACGACCGCGCCACTGGGGGTGGCGCCGACGGCCGCGCACGTCCCACCGGCACCGCCGGTGCAGGCCACGCCGTCGAAGTAGAGCATGTTGTCGGACGACGGCAGCCCGGAGCCGGACGAGGCGGCCGCCCAGGAGGTCGTCGTGCCGCCCAGGTTGGCGGTCGAGATGAGGAATCCAGCGGGCGATCCGCCGACCGTGCCGGTGGCGGTGATGAGGCACGAGGCGGCGGCAGGGCAGGTCGCCTGGCCGAGGGAGGTCACCGTGCCTGCGCCGTTGGGCACCGTATCGGAATTCCAGGTGTCGGACGAGCTCGCGCTGATGGTGAAGGTGAAGATGACCGGGCTGCCGGCGCTGTTCCCGATGCCCGCGCAGGTCGTGGTCGACGGGCAGACGAGCTGGGTCAGCGCGGAGACGGCACTGCCTCCGCTGAGGGGGAACTCGGCCGTGAGCGGTCCGGACGTGGTGCCCCAGAGGAGCAGCGCACCGGTGGTCGCGCCCGATGTCCCCGTGCCCACCACCAGGCACTTGGTGGTCGATGGGCAGGTGATCGACGAGAGTGACGAGACGGTGGCCCCGCTGATGGCGTCCGCGGTCCAGGCGATCGCGGATCCGAGGCCGGAGGCGGCGACGCCGGAGAGGGTGATCGGCGACGAAGCGGCGGCGCCGATCTTGCCGATGCCGATTGCCAGGCACGTCGAACTGGTCGGGCAGACCACCTGGGTGAGCGCGGAGACGGTGAACCCGGACGCGGTCCCGGTGACCCAGGCCCCTGCAGCTGCCGGTCCGGACACGATGATCGGCGTGGACGAGGTGGTGCCCAGGGCCACGCATCCGTTGGCGGCGGCGGGGCACTGGAGGCCGTAGAGCGAGGTCGTGGCCGGAACCGTGTCCGACACCCAGGTGTCGCTGCTGGCGCCGATCGTGCCGGTCAGGACGACGCCGGCGCCGCCGCTGGTCGTCCCGATGGCGACGCACTGGGTGGCGGTGGGGCACGCCACCTGGGAGAGGAGCGCGCCGGCGGTGCTCACCCCCAGTCCGGTGAGCGAATCTGCGGTGAACGACGGCGGGGAACCGGTCGACCCACGGAGGATGACGGCCCCACCCGACCCGTACCCCACCCCGATGCAGGCGGTGGTGGCGGCGCATGCCGACGACGTGATCCGGGTGACCGTGCCGGCTCCGGGAACGACCGGCGTGGACCAGGTCGTGCCGTTCGACCACGAGACCTGGGCGGTGCCGTTGGCGTTCTCACCGGTGGCCACGCAGGTGATGGTGCCTGCCCCCGGGCACACCACCCCGTCTTCGACGGATGTCGTCGATGGGTACGTGAAGTTCACCGTGCTCGCCTGGTCGTACGAGGGGAAGTTGGCGGCAGCCAGCGCCTGGATCCGGGTGACGGCGCCCACGACCACGGTGATCGTCGGAACCGTCCCCTGGGGGAGACTGCTGGGTGGGCTCCAGACGTGGTTGGTGTAGGTCCCGGCGGGAGCCGAGGCTCCACCCGACGCGTTGGTCACGAATACCGGGCTCCCGTACGTGGAGCCGGGTGGGGTCCCCGACACCGGCTGACCCACCGAGACGGTGTAGGTGCCGGGCTTGACCTGGGCGAACACGCATCCGTATGCGTCCGGGTAGAGGTTGAGGACCTGTGGGCCGGTGAAGGTGACCGGGATCGCGGTCACCCGCTCGCTCCACGGGTTCCCCTGGCTGTCCGAGGCGGTCGAGTCGCCGGTGAACTGGAGCGCCAGGAACCCCAGTGTCTGCACACCGAACGGCGGGTAGTTGATCATCTCGCTGTCCTGGACGCTGTTCTGGTCTGCGTTCGGACCCCATGAGACGGTCACGGTGAGCTTGAGCAGTTGGGGCGTACCGGAGGTGCACAGGTTGGGCTTCGGGGTCTGCTTCACCGTGGCACCCACCGCGACGGTCCCGGTCCCCCCGGTGACCCCGGTCAGCGCGGCCGGAGCGGCCTGGATCCCCGTGTAGTAGACGGTCTGCACCCCGCTCGACGAGACCACCTTTGCCGTCTGTGGACTTGCGACGGACGCCGGGATGAAGTTGGCCACGCTCGCCACCAGGATGGTCGCGGACGGCAATGTGAGGCTCGAGGCCCCGTTGTAGGTGGTCGAGACCACCCCTGAGTTCTGGACCGACTCCCACTCGTACTTGGACGAGAGGGCGTAGACGGTGCCGCCCCGGGTCTCGGTGGGCGTGGCGATCTCGGTCTGGGTCACGGTGCCCGACATGGTCCCTGTCGAGCTGCTGCACGGGTTCGAGGCACAGGTCAGGACGTTGCCCGCTGTCGAGGTGTACGAGACCGGGACGATCACCGCCGAGGCGCCGGATCCGGTGGTGACATCGGCGACCTGCGGCGCGCTGACCGACGCAGCCGCGAAGCTCGCTGTCGACGTGACGCTGATGCTCGACACTGCGTTGAGTGCTGCCCCGACGGAGGCGCCGGTCACCGAGGTCGTAAAGGTGGGGGCGGGGCCGGAGGGAGGTTCCGCGGAGTCGACGATCACCGCGCCCGAATTCGGGTTGACCGGCGGCGACGTGTTGGCGAGGGCCTCGACCCACCGCTCGGCGATGGACAGCGCGGTCTGCTGGTTCTTCGCCTGCCCGGCCTGCACGACAGAGGTGGTGAAGAGGTACGTGAGCGGGATGAGGGCGACCATGAGCACGACGAAGGCCACCAACACCTCGATCAGCGTGACCCCGTCGTCACCGTGTCGAAGCGCGGCACGATCTTCGGTGCGCTTGCGCACCGAAGCGATGGTGGTGCCCCAGGTTCGGGTTCCGGAGTGGTGTTCAGGTGTGTACATGTCGCCGAATTGAACGGTAGGGCTGAGGAACGGATGTTCCTAGGCGTGATTCCACCTATACGGCGATAAACGACCTGTTCGTGCCTGAACTTGAGCGCACGACGGAAGGAGAGCGGCCGCGCCGGGACCTCGGGCCCCGAAATGCTCGCGCGGGAGCCCTCAGTACGACTTGGGCAGTCCCAACGAGTGCTGGGCGACGAAGTTGAGGATCATCTCGCGGCTCACCGGGGCGATCCGGAGCAGTCGGGTCATCCCCCACATGTCGGCCAGGCCGAACTCGCTCGACATGCCGTTTCCGCCGTGGGTCTGGATGGCCTGGTCCAGGGCGGCGAGCGCCGCCTCGGCTGCCGAGTACTTGGCCATGTTGGCCGCCTCGCCCGCTTCGGGGGTGTCGCCGGCGAAATCGCACAGCCAGGCCGCCTTCTCGGTCATCAGGCGGGCGAGCTCGACCTCGATCTTGGCCTTGGCCAGGGGATGGGAGATCCCCTGGTGCCGTCCGATGGGGGTGCCCCACACCTCCCGCCCCTTGGCGTACTCGGCGGCCTTGTCCAGGGCGTACCGTCCGATCCCGTTTGCGGTGGCGGCGGACAGGATGCGCTCGGGGTTGAGCCCGAAGAACACTTGGCGCAGGCCCTCGCCCTCTTCACCGAGGAGCCGGTCGGCGTCGACCTCGGCGTTGTCGAAGAACAGGGTGTACTGCTTCTCGGGTGCCGTGATCTCCACCGGTAGGACCTGCTTGTCGAGGCCCGGAGTGTCGGTGTCCACCACGAACAGCGAGAGCCGGCCCCGTCCGGTGTCCGGGTCGACGCCCGAGCGGGTCACCACCAGCACGGCCTGGCACTCGTCGACCCCGGAGATGTAGTACTTCGACCCGTTGAGCCGGTAGATGTCGCCGTCCTTGGTCGCGGTCAACGCGAGGTTGTGCGAGTTGGACCCGGCATCGGGCTCGGTGATCGCGAAGGCCATCTTGAGCTCGCCGCTGGCGAACCCGGGGAGCCACCGCTGCTTCTGGGCCGCGGTGCCGAACTTGGCGATGATGGTCGCGCAGATGGCCGGCGACACCACGATGACCAGCAGCGGGCACCCGGCGGCGGCCAGCTCCTCCTGGACGGCGGCGAGCTCGGTGATGCCGCCCCCTCCACCGCCGTACTCCTCGGGAACGTTGACCCCGAGGAAGCCCGCTTCGGCCACCGCGCTCCAGAGCTCGTCGGTGCGCTCGTCGGCGTGGGCCTTCTTCACGTAGTACTCGTGTCCGAACTTCGAGGCGATCGATGCCACCGCTTCGCGCAGCATCTGCAGCTCGTCGGATTCGATGAAGTCCATGGCAACGCTCCTCGGCGGCTTCTTGGCTCAGGCCGGTCGTTCGGTGGGGACGAGATCGGCCGGGATGTCGACCATCCTGCTCCGAAGGTACTCGCCCAGACCCTTGGCCTGTGGATCGGGTCGGGTCGAGGAGGCCACCCCCTCGCCGAGGAGACCGACGACCACGAAGTTGAGTGCCCGGAGGTTTGCGAAGGCATGCCGTTGGACGGCCAGGTGGTCGGCCTCGGGCAGCAGGGACCGGAACCGGTCGAGGGTGAGCTCGGCGTCGAGCCAGGCCCACGCCTCGTCGCGGCGCGCCCAGAGCCCGATGTTGGCGTTCCCGCCCTTGTCCCCGGAGCGGGCCCCGACGAGCGTCCCGAGCGGGAGGTGCACGGTCGGACCGGTCCGCACGGCGGCCTCCCGGTGGGGAAGAGCCACCGTGTCCGGAGCGCGGGTCACCCCTGGGGCGAGTGATGCGTCCTCGGCGGAGTCGACCACCGCGGCGTCACCCTCTGCGAGGTGTGCGGTGTGGGGGATTTGCTGGCGGGTCCCGTCGGCATGGACCACCTCGGGGACCACCAGCCCGGCCGGCACCAGGGCTGGCCAGAAGACGCCGTAGGCCGCACCCTCGGTCGGTGGCGCGGTGAGGTGCAGCCCTGGGTACCCGGCGAGAGCGAGCTCGGTTGCCGCGTTCGAGAACCGGCGCCCGACCCGTTCTGCATCGCTGTCCTTGACCGTGATCCGGAGCTGCGCGGTCGCCTCGGCATTGGTCGGGGCGTCCTCCTTGTCGGTCCGGACGAGCCGGGCGTCGAAGTCGGCGAACTGTCCCGTGCCGCCGAGGGCGCCGGACAGCGAGCGCACGGTGAGGTCGGCCTTGGCCTCGATGTCCAGGCCGGTGAGCACGAAGGTCATCGAGTTGCGCCAGCCGCCCAGCAGGTTGACGCTCACCTTGAGGTCGTGGGGGGCGGGAAGGCCGCGGACACCCGACAACCTGACCCGGTCCTCGCCCTCCTCGGTCACCGATATGGTGTCGAAGCGTGCGACGACGTCGGTGTTGGGGTAGTGGTGACCGCCGATCTCGTACAGCAGCTGGGCGGTGACCGTTCCGACGGAGACCTCGCCGCCGCTCCCCGGGTGCTTGGTGATGACCGACGAGCCGTCCTCGGCCACCTCGGCGAGCGGGAAGCCGGGGTGGTCCATGCCGGGGACCTCGGTGAAGAAGCTGTAGTTGCCGCCGGTGGCCTGCGGCCCGCATTCGATCACGTGCCCCGCCACGACCGCGCCCGCCAACCGGTCCCAGTCGGTGGGCGACCACCGGTGGTGCCATGCAGCCGGACCGACCACCAGCGAGGCGTCGGTGACCCGCGGGCAGATGACCACGTCGGCCCCGGCGCCCAGCGCCTCGGCGATCGGCCAGCCCCCGAGGTAGGCGTTGGCCGACACCACCGTCCCTCGAGCAGCCGCCAGCGGCTCACCGGTGTCCAGGTGGGAGAGCGGGTGCCCGGCGGCACCCAGGTCGCCGATGCGGGGCAACAGGTCGTCCCCCTCGACGTGGGAGACCGAGACCGCCAACCCGAGCCGTTCGGCAAGGGCCCGGACCTGGTCGGCGAGTCCGGCCGGATTGAGGCCACCGGCGTTGGTCACCACCTTGATGTTGCGGTCGACGCAGCTGCCGAGCACCTCTTCCATCTGGGTGAGGAAGGTGCGGGCCCAGCCGCGGGAGCGGTCGCGCTGGTATCCCTTCCAGAGGATGAGCATGGTGAGCTCGGCCAGCCAGTCGCCGGTGAGCACGTCGATCGGTCCACCGTCGACCATCTCGCGTGCCGCCGACAGGCGGTCGCCGTAGAAGCCCGAGCAGTTGGCGATGCGCAGGGGCTCGGTCACGGTCCCGCCGTTCCCCCGGCGTCCTCGACCACGCCCTCGCCTTCCTCGAGCATGACCAGGACCCGGCCGGTCTCGACCTGGTCCCCCTCGGAGACCCCGACCCCGGTGACCCTGCCGGCAAGGCCGGCATGGACGGCGTGCTCCATCTTCATGGCCTCGAGGACGACCAGGAGCTGGCCGGCCTCGACCAGGTCGCCCGGCTTGACGGCGACCCGGACCACGCTGCCGGGCATGGGGGCGAGTGCGGCGCCCCCGGCCTCGCGGTCCGCGGTGACCGGGTAGCGCTCGTGCTCCTCGAGCCGCGTGCTCCCATCGGGGCCGTCGACGAAGAAGGTCGCGCCGACCCGGTGCACCGCGTACCGGCGGGAGACGCCCTCGTCCGAGAGCACGACCTCCTCCGGGGACACGGCGAGGACGGAGCACGCCGACCGTTTGCCGTCGACGGTGACCTCGGCCACCCGGTCCCCGAACCGGGCGAACCGGTACCCGACCTCCACCGACCGGTCACCGGTCGCGGGGGGCAGCCGGAAGGAGACCTGCTGGACGTCCCAGTGGTTGTTGCGCCATCCGGAGGGGACGCCTGGCTGCACGCCGGCGTGAGACCGACGGGCGGCCTGACCCGCGAGGGCTGCGGCCACCGCATGGCGCGTGGCTGCGTCGGGCCCGGCGAGCGGGGCGGCCAGCACGGCAAGACGGCGGTCGAGGAACCCGGTGTCGGCCGCGCCCGCGGCGAACTCCGGGTCGCGCAGGGTCCGGACCAGCAGGTCGCGATTGGTGGTGACGCCGTGGAGGCGCGCCCCGGCCAGGGTTGCGGCCAGGGTCGCAGCGGCCTCTTCCCGGGTCGCCGCGTGGGCGATGACCTTGGCCAGCAGGGGGTCGTAGTGGGGGCCGATCTCGCTCCCGGTCTCGACCCCGCTGTCCACCCGCACCCCGACGCGGTCGGTGTCGACGGTGAATCGGTGGAGCGTCCCGGTGGACGGGAGCCAGCCGACGGCCGGGTCCTCTGCGTAGAGGCGGGCTTCGATGGCGTGGCCGACCGGACCCCGGGCGACCGCCTCGTGCACCGCTTCGGGCAGCGCGGCGCCGGCGGCGACGAGCAGCTGGAGCCTGACCAGGTCGAGACCGGTGATCGCCTCGGTCACCGTGTGCTCGACCTGGAGCCGGGTGTTCATCTCGAGGAAGTAGGGCTCACCGTCCGCACCTCCGGTGTCCGTGCCCGTGGTCTCGAGGACGAACTCGACGGTGCCGGCATTGACGTACCCGACCGCGCCCGCCGCGGCCACCGCGGCCGCGGACAGTCGGGCCCGCAGCTCGGGACCGACCACCGGCGATGGCGCTTCCTCGATGATCTTCTGGTGACGCCGTTGGATGCTGCACTCCCGCTCGAAGAGGGCGACGGCGCCACCCGTGGCGTCGGCGAGCACCTGGACCTCGATGTGGCGCGACGCCCGTACGTAGCGTTCGAGGAAGAGGGTCCCGTCCCCGAAGGCCGAGGCCGCCTCGCGTGCCGCCCCGGCCAGGGCTTCGGCGAGCTCCTCGTGCCGTTCCACGATGCGCATGCCCCGACCGCCCCCGCCGGCCGCCGCCTTGACCATGAGCGGCCAGCCCAGCGCGTCGAGCTCCGCCGGTTCGGGCGGGGTCTGGCCGTGGAGGGTGACCGACGGGAGGGTCGGGACGCCCGCGGCCCGCATCATCTCCTTGGCCCTCGTCTTCGATCCCATGGCCTCGATGGCCGCGGGGGGCGGGCCGACCCAGAGCAGGCCGGAGTCGAGGACCGCCCGGGCGAACGCAGCCGACTCGGACAGGAATCCGTAGCCCGGGTGGACGGCGTCCGCGCCGGTGCGGCGTGCAGCGTCAAGGAGCAGGTCGATGCGGAGGTAGGTGTCGGCCGGCGCGGTCCCGGGCAGCCGGACGGACAGGTCCGCCTCGGCGACGTGGGGGCTCAGCGCATCGGCGTCCGAGTGGACGGCCACCGTTGTGATGCCCATGATCCGGGCGGTGCGCATGACCCGGCGGGCGATCTCACCGCGGTTTGCGACGAGGAGGGTGCGGAGGGAGGGGGGCAACGGCGTGCTCACATCCGGAACACGCCGTAGCCACGGGTTCCGGTGGTCGGCTGCCCGTCGATGACCGAGAGGCAGATCCCGAGCACCGTGCGGGTGTCCCGTGGGTCGATGATCCCGTCGTCGTAGAGACGGGAGGAAAGGAACAGTGGGAGCGACTCGGACTCGATCTGGGCCTCGACCAGTGCCCGCATGGCCTCGTCGGCGTCCTCGTCGAAGGGGACACCCCTGGACTCGGCCGACTGGCGGCCGACGATCGAGAGGACGCCTGCGAGTTGTGCGGGGCCCATGACCGCCGAGCGGGCGTTGGGCCAGGCGAAGAGGAACCGGGGGTCGTAGGCACGCCCGCACATCCCGTAGTTGCCCGCCCCGTAGGAGGCGCCGATGTTGAGGGTGAGGTGGGGGACCGAGGAGTTGGAGACAGCGTTGATCATCATTGCGCCGTGCTTGATGATCCCGTGCTGTTCGTACTCCTTGCCCACCATGTACCCGGTCGTGTTCTGCAGGAAGAGCAGCGGGACATCGACCTGGTTGGCGAGCTGGATGAACTGGGCGGCCTTGTGGGCCTCCTCCGAGAAGAGGACGCCGCGGTGGTTGGCCAGCACACCGATCGGGTACCCGTGGATCGAGGCCCACCCGGTGACCAGGCTGGAGCCGTAGAGCGGTTTGAACTCGTCGAAGCGCGAGCCGTCGACCACACGCGCCAGCACCTCACGGGGGTCGAAGGGGACCTTGGGGTCGGCCGAGGCGATCCCGAGCAGCTCGCCGGGGTCGTGGACCGGGTCGTCGGCCGGCAGGCTCGGGCCGGGACCGTGCTTGCGCCAGTTGAGGCGGGCGACGATCTGGCGGCCCAAACGGATGGCGTCGGTCTCGTCGGCCGCCAGATAGTCGGCGAGGCCGGAGATCCGCGCGTGCATGGACGCCCCGCCGAGCTCTTCGTCGGTCGACTCCTCGCCGGTGGCCATCTTGACCAGGGGCGGCCCGCCCAGGAAGACCTTGGATCGTTGCTCGATCATCACCACGTAGTCGCTCATCCCGGGCACGTAGGCGCCACCGGCAGTGGCGTTGCCGAAGACCAGTGACACGGTGGGGAGCGCGGCGGCCGAATGGCGGCTGATGTCCCGGAACGCCCGGCCACCCGGGATGAACAGCTCGGCCTGGGCGGGCAGGTCTGCACCGCCCGACTCGGTGAGATTGATCGACGGCAGGCGGTTGGCCAGGGCGATGTCCGAGCCCCGGGCACCCTTGCGGAAGGAGTACGGGTTCATGGCCCCGCCGCGGACGGTCGGGTCGGTCGCCGACACGAGGCATTCGACCTGCTCGATCACGCCGATGCCCAGGATCGAGGAGGCCCCGACGGTGTACTCGGTGCCCCACGCGGCGAAGGGGCAGAGCTCGAGGAACGCGGTGTCCCGGTCGAGGAGGAGCTCGATGCGTTCGCGGGCGGTCATCTTGCCGCGTTCCCGGTGACGTGCGACATACCGCTCGCCGCCACCCGCGCGTGCGGTCGCCAACTCGGCGTTGATCAGCTCGAGACCCTCGGCGAGGGCGCGCTCGTTGGCGCGGAAGGACGGAGAGGCCGGGTCGACGGTCGTGCTCAGGACAGGCATGGGCGGTGGTGGCTCCCTGGTCGGGGCGTCGGATCGGTCCCGGGTCGCATCGGGTCCGGCGACGTGGGAAGAATAGGCCCCATGACCAACGTGTCGCGTCACCCACGCCGGCGCATCCGGCGGGCCGCACCCGGCGGTGGGACCCGGTGGTGATCCGTTCCTATCCCCAGGGTTCGCCCGAAGAGCCCGATCTGCGTTCCCCTGGCGCCGCGCGTCCGGGACGCACCCCGCGGCGCCCGCTGGCGGCGGTGGTCCTGGCCGCCGGGCACGGCACCCGCATGCGGTCGGCACGGCCGAAGCCACTCCACCGGCTCTGCGGTCGCCCCATGGTCCTGCACGTCCTCGACGCGCTCGCCGAGCTCTCGGTCTCCCGGGTCGTCGTGGTCGTCGGACACCGGGCCGAGTGGGTCACCAAGACGTTGATCGAGCACGCCCCACCCGGTATGGCCATCGAGTTCGTCGAGCAGGTGGAGCCCCGGGGAACCGGGGACGCCATGTCGGTCGCCCTGACCGGGCTCCCCGACGACGAGGGCGCCGACGACGGTGACGTGGTCGTGCTGCCCGGGGACACCCCCCTCCTCCGGCCGGCCACCCTGGCCGGGCTGGTGCGTGCCCACCGCGCCACGGACGCTGCCGCCACGCTCCTCTCGGCCGTCCTGGATGACCCGACCGGTTACGGGCGGGTGGTGCGCGGGCGTGACGATTCGGTCGCCCGGGTGGTCGAGCACGTGGACACCACAGAAGAGGAGCAGCTGGTGCGTGAGGTCAACACCTCGATCTACTGCTTCCGCCGCGGCGTGCTCGCGCCGGCCCTGCGCCGGCTCAGTCCGGCCAACGCCCAGGGCGAGTACCACCTGACCGACGTGGTCGAGGTGCTCTACGAGGCCGGCCATCGGGTCGGGTCCGTACCGGTGGAGGACGCCATGGAGGTGGCCGGTGTCAACGACCGGGCCCAGCTGGCGGTTGCCGAGGCCGAGCTGCGGGACCGGATCAACGAGCGGTGGATGCGTCGTGGGGTCACCATGTGGGATCCCGTGAACACCTACATCGACGTCGACGTGCAGCTGGCCACCGACGTGGTCCTCCTCCCCGGGGTCATCCTCCAGGGTGCGTGCGTCGTCGGGGAGCACGCAGAGATCGGCCCGGACACACGGCTGGTGGACACCACGGTGGGGGAGGGTGCGCTGGTCGCCTCCAGCGTCTGCCGGCGTTCGACCATCGGAGCAGATGCCCGGGTCGGGCCGTTCGCCGTGCTGGCGGAGGGGACCGATGTGGCAGACGGCGGTGTGGTGGGACCGCCGGCCTCGAACCCCGGTGACCGGGCGGGGTAGCGTCGGGCCATGGAGTTCACTCCCCGTCGCAAACTCGAGCTCGTTTCCGGCCGATCCCATCCGGAGCTGGCTCAGGACATCGCCCGCTGCCTCGGGGTCGAGCTCGGCGAGCCCAACCTGCGCGAGTTCGCCAACGGCGAGATCCACTGCCGGTTCGACACCTCGATCCGGGGGAGCGACGTGTTCATCGTGCAGACCCACAGCGGCCCGGTGAACGACTCCCTCATGGAACACCTGATCATGATCGACGCGGCCAAGCGCGCCTCGGCCAAACGGATCACCGCGGTCTGCCCCTACTACGGCTACTCGCGCCAGGACCGCAAGTCCACCGGACGCGAGCCGATCACCGCCAAGCTGGTGGCAGACATGCTCTCGGTGGCCGGCGCCGACCGGGTGGTCAGCGTCGACCTGCACTCCGGACAGATCCAGGGGTTCTTCGACGTTCCCTTCGACCACCTGACCGCAGCACCCGTGATGATCGACCACCTCCGTGCCCACCTGGACGACAACCTGGTGGTGGTGGCGCCTGACGCGGGTCGGGTGAAGGTGGCCGAGCGCTTCAGCCAGCACCTCACCGCCGACCTCGCCGTGGTCCACAAGCGCCGGCTACGCGCCTCGACCGACAAGGTGGAGGCCCTGCACGTCGTCGGCGACGTCGACGGTCGCCAGTGCGTGCTCATCGACGACATGATCGACACCGCCGGCACCATCGTGGCCGCGGCAGACCTCCTGGCCGACCGGGGGGCGGCAGAGGTGTGGTGCATGGCGACCCACGCGGTGCTCTCCGACCCGGCCGTGGACCGGCTCAAGAACTCGGCGTTGAGCAGGGTCGTGGTCACCAACACGCTCCCGATCCCCCCGGACCGGCGATTCGACAAGCTCGAGGTCCTGTCGGTGGCCAAGCTGATCTCCGATGCCATCGACGCGGTCTTCGAGGACACGTCGGTCTCGGAGATCTTCGGCGGCGAAAACCTCGCCTGACCCGACCGGGGCCGTCCCCGTCGGAGTCGCCTGGCCGGAACCCCGGGTCTGCGTCTAGCATGGAGGGCCGTCAGCAGCGGCTGCCCGTGTCCGCGCCCCGGGCGCATCCAGGCGGCGGCTGCCCCGTCTGCGCATCTCCCGAGGAGTCCCCGCATGCCCGAAGTCACGCTTACCGCCGAAGCCGGACGCGAGATCGGATCGAGCCCGACCCGTCGTCTCCGCAGCGAGGGGAGGATCCCCGGGGTCGTGTACGGGCACGGTGCCGAACCGATTCCGGTGTCGGTGCAGGCCCGCGAGTTCCAGATCGCGATGTCCGGCGAGGCGGGGCGCAACACCCTGCTCTCGCTCACGGTCGACGGCACCGACTTCCTCACCCTGGCGCGTGACATCCAGCACCACCCGGTCAAGAACGTGGTCACCCACGTCGACTTCCTCATCGTCCGGCGCGACGAGGTCATCTCCGCAGAAGTCGGCATCAACCTGGTGGGCGAGGCCATCGAGGTACACCACGGCGACGGCATCGTCGACCAGCAGTTGTTCGCCCTCAGCGTGAAGGCCAGGCCGGCAGACATCCCCCCGTCGGTGGACATCGACATCAGCACGCTCACCATCGGTGGCGCCCTGCACGTGTCGGACATCACCATCCCCGCGGGCGTCGAGCTCGAGACCGACATCGACGCGACAGTCGTGGCCGGCCAACCGCCGCGGGTCCAGGTCACCGAGGCCGAAGAGGCCGAGGCCGCGGGTGTCGAAGCACCGGACGGGGAGACGCCCGTCGCCACCGACGACGCAGCCGAGGGCTAGGTCCTGCTCCGCCGCGGCGGTTCCGGGGCTCCCCGTCGGGGCACCCCGATGGACCTGCTCGTCGTGGGCCTGGGCAACCCGGGTGCCGAGTACGCCGGGACCCGTCACAACGTCGGCGCCGACGCCGTCGACCTGCTGGCCGCGAGACACCAGGGGAGCCTCTCCTCGGAGAAGGGCCTTCGTGCCCGGGTGGGCGAGATCCGCATCGGCGGACTCCGCGTCCTCCTGGCTGTCCCGACGACCTACATGAACGAGTCGGGCATCGCCGTGGCCGGCCTGGTCCGCCGGGCAGGCCTCGACCGGCCCCCTGAGGACGACGACGGCCCAGCTCCCGGCGGAGCGGGTGCGGGCGGGACTTCCCGGCTGGTGGTCGTGCACGACGAGCTCGACCTCCCCGCCGGACGGGTGAAGGTCAAGGTCGGCGGGGGGACGGCCGGTCACAACGGGCTCGAATCGATCCACGCCCACCTGCACAGCGGCGACTACCTCCGGGTCCGGATCGGCATCGGCAAACCGCCCGGCCGTCAGGCGGGTGCCGACTATGTGCTCAAGCGTCCCGGGGCGTCCGAGCGGGAGATCCTGCGGGTGGCGACCGAGGTGGCGGCCGACGCGGTCGAGACCATCGCCTCAGACGGGGTCGAGGCGGCCATGCAGCGGATCCACAGCGCGGACTGACCTCCCCGGCCGGAGCGGGCGGTTCCCCACGTCCCTCGGTCGGCTCGGCCCCGAACGGTACGCTCCTCGCCCATGGCACCCGACCCGGACATCGCCATCTCGGTGGAGGGGTTGACCAAGGCGTACGGGGGCGTCGAGGCGCTCCGCGGCATCGACTTCGCGGTGCGCCGGGGCGAGGTGCTCGCGCTGCTCGGGCCCAACGGCGCCGGAAAGACCACGGCCGTCGAGATCCTCGAGGGCTACCGCAACCGCGACGCGGGCACCGTATCGGTGCTGGGCAGTGATCCTCAACGCCGCGACCGGGCCCTTCGTGCCAGGGTCGGGATCGTGCTCCAGGAGTGCGCGGTCGAGCCCTACCTCACCGTCGCCGAGGCGGTCACCCAACGAGCCGGCCTCTATCAACGCCCGCGTCCGGTCGACGAGGTGATCGGCCTGGTCGGCCTCGACGCGAAGGCGGGCTCGCGGGTCAAGACGCTCTCGGGCGGTCAGCAGCGTCGTCTCGACCTGGGCCTCGCGCTGGTGGGTGACCCGGAGCTCATCTTCCTCGACGAGCCGACCACGGGCTTCGATCCCTCGGCCCGTCACGAGGCGTGGGACGTGGTGCGCGGCCTCTGCGCCGAAGGACGCACCGTTGTCCTCACCACCCACTACATGGACGAGGCCCAGGCCCTGGCCGACGCGGTCACCGTCATCGCGGCGGGGCGGGTGGTGGCCTCGGGGTCGCCGGACACCCTCGGGGGGCGCGACCACGCCACGGTCACCATCCGGTTCGGTCTGCCCGCCGGCGACGTCGGTCGGCGACCTCCCACTGCCGGCCGGGCTCGAGCCGCGCGTACGGGGAGACGTGGTCGAGATCCAGATCGACGAGCCCACGACGGTGTTGCACGCGCTGACCGGTTGGGCGGTCACCCGGGGGGAGGCGCTCCCAGCGCTCTCGGTCACCCGTCCGTCGCTCGAGGACGTCTACCTCTCCCTGACCAGGGAGGACCGGACGTGAACGACCTGACGGTGGCCAGGGAGCAGGTGCGCTACGAGCAGAAGGCCTACTGGCGCAACCCGATGGCCGCCATCTTCACCTTCCTGTTCCCTGTGGTCTTCCTGGTGGTCGTGGGCACCTCGACCGGCTCGTTCCGGGTGGCGGGCACCACCCTCCGTTACAACCAGTACGTCGTCGTCGCCATGCTCACCTTCGGCCTCATCGCGGCCTGCTACACCAATCTGGGCATGGTCATCAGCCTCCGGCGCGACTCGGGGGTGCTCAAACGCATGCGCGGCACCCCGATCTCGATCGGCTCCTACATCGGGGGCATCATCGGCAGCATCATGGTCACGGTGGCGTTGCTCACCATCCTGGTGGTCGGCATCGGCATGGCCTTCTACCACCTGCACTTCCCGTACCACCCGGCGGCCGTCCTGGTCACCCTGGTGGTCGGCATCGTGACCTTCTGCGCGCTCGGCCTGGCGGTCACCGTGATCATCCCCAACGCCGACGCGGCCCCCGCGGTGATCAACGGGATCTACTTCCCGATCGTCTTCATCTCGGGGGTCTTCTACCCGATCTCCAACGGCTCGGTGCTCTCGAAGATCGCCGACTGGTTCCCGGTCCGCCACATGATCACGTCGCTCGTGAGCGCGTTCGAAGGTGGGCCGGGGTCGGGTCTCCACCCCCGCGATCTGGTGGTCATGCTCATCTGGGCCGCGGCAGCCCTGCTCTTCACCGTCCGCCGGTTCCGGTGGGAACCGCGCCGAGCACGCTGACCGAAGGCCGGCGAACGTCCGAGACCGCGACCGACCGGGGCCGCTCCATCGGCGACCCCGGTACCCTGAGCGTGCGATGAGCCTCCGCTCGCTCCCCCCCTGCTGCGCAACGAGCCCGCCATGACCCGGGTCGTCGGTGCGCCCACGGCCACCCTGGCGGTGGGCACCCCCGCACAGGCATTCGTCCTGGCCGGACTCGTCCGACTGGGTTCGCGACGGCCGGTGCTGGTGGTCACCCCGACCGGGGCGGCCGCCTCCCAGCTCACCCACGACCTGGAGGCGTTCACCGACGGCGATCCCGATTCGGGCGTCGGGAGCGAGGACGAAGGCGGCGGGGTTCCCGTCGTCGAGCTCTTCCCGGCGTGGGAGACGCTGCCCTTCGAGCGGGTGAGCCCGGACGTCGCCACGATGGGACGGCGCCTGCGCCTGCTCTGGCATCTCGGTGGCCCGGACCGACGCGAGAGCGGGCCGCGGATCGTGGTCGCTCCCGTCAAGGCGGTCCTCCAGCGCCTCGGGCCGTGGCAGACGGCCGCCCGCCCGGTGGTCGTGGCCCAGGGGGACCGGATCGTGGTCGACGACCTGGTCGCCCGGCTGGTGGGCCTCGGCTACCGGCGCGAGTCGATCGTGGAGCACCGCGGCGAACTGGCCGTGCGCGGCGGCATCGTGGACGTGTTCCCGTCGACCGCCGACGGGCCGGTCCGCATCGACCTCTGGGGAGACGAGGTCGACCGTCTGACCGCCTTCGACGTCGCCGATCAGCGATCGACCGGGACCCTGGCAGCGGTCGAGCTGTTCGGCTGCCGGGAGCTGGTCGCCGACCCGGCGATGCGGGCCCGCGCCGCCGCCCTCGTGGGGTCGGCACCGTGGGGCCGCCACCAGTGGGACCGGATCGCCGAGGGGGAGCAGTTCGACGGGATGGAGTCCTGGCTGCCCTGGCTGGCCGAAGAGGAAGAGCTGCTCTGCGATCTTCTCGCTGACGACGCGCAGGTCGTCCTGGTCGAGCCGCGCCGGGTGCGCGACCGGGCGGCTGAGCTGCTCGACGAGGAGGCTGCCCTGGCCGATGCGCTGGCCTCGACCTGGGGCCTCGAGGCCGGGGAGGGAGCGCCGCGCCTGCACGTGCCCTTCGATCGCCTGCTCGCCCGCACCGCCGCCCCGGTGCTCTCCCTGGTGCCCTCGGCCGACGGGCCCGATCTCCCCCAGATCGAGAGCCGCGGGTGGGAACCGATCCTCGGGGACGGCACCCGGATGGCCCAGCAGATCTCGGCCCTGGTGGAGGGGGGGTACTCGGTGGTGCTCTGCTCGACCACCGCGGGTGGGGCCGAACGCCTCTCCGGCCTGCTGGCGGGCGAGGGCCTGCTGGTGCAGGTGGCCGGTGAGAAGGACGATCTCGCCACGCCGGGGGCCCGCATCGTTGCGGCATCGGTCGACCGCGGCTTCGTCCTGCCCGGATGCCGGGTGGCGGTCCTCGCCGAGTCGGACGTGACCGGGCGACGACGGCCGCACCGCACGGCCCGCGCCAGGGCCCGGCCGGTCGACGGCTTCTTCGACGACCTCGCCCCCGGGAGCTACGTGGTCCACCGCCAGCACGGAGTGGCCCGATACGGCGGGATGGTCACCCGGACCATGGGCGGCGCGACCCGCGACTACCTCCTCCTCGAGTACCGCGGCGGAGACCGGCTCTACCTCCCGACCGACCAGATCGAGCTGCTCACCCCGTACGCCGGAGGCGATTCGCCGACCGTGAACCGGCTCGGGGGGTCCGAGTGGCACAAGGCCACCGCGCGGGCGCGCGCCGCGGTGCACGAGATCGCCGAAGAGCTGGTCGCCCTCTACCGCCGCCGGCTCGAGGTGGCCGGGCACGCGTTCGGGCCGGACTCACCCTGGCAGGCCGAGCTCGCCGCGTCCTTCCCCTACCTCGAGACCCCCGACCAGTCGCGGGCGATCGAGGAGGTCACCGCCGACATGGAGCGGCCCCAGCCCATGGACCGGCTGGTCTGCGGCGACGTCGGGTTCGGCAAGACCGAGGTGGCCATCCGGGCCGTGTTCAAAGCAGTCCAGGACGGCTTCCAGGCCGCGGTGCTCGTTCCCACCACGCTGCTTGCCAGCCAGCACGCCCAGACGTTCGCCGAGCGCTACGCGCCCTTCCCGGTGCGGGTCGAGCTGCTCAGCCGGTTCCTCACCAACGCCCAGGCCGCGACGGTGCTCGCCGGCATCGCCGACGGGTCGGTGGACGTGGTCATCGGGACCCACCGCCTCCTCGGCCAGGACGTCGCGTTCCGTAAGCTCGGCCTGCTGGTGGTCGACGAGGAGCAGCGCTTCGGGGTCAGCCACAAGGAGTCCATCAAGGCCCTGGCCGACGGGGTCGACGTGCTCACCCTGACCGCCAGCCCGATCCCACGGACGCTCGAGATGGCCCTCACCGGCATCCGCGACCTCTCGATGGTCAACACCCCGCCGGCGGCACGCCGCCCGATCCTGACCCACGTCGGCGAGTTCGACGAGGCCGCCGCCTCGGAGGCCATCCGCCGCGAGCTCCTGCGCGAGGGCCAGGTGTTCTACGTGCACAACCGGGTCCAGGACATCGAGGCGGCCGCCGCGAGGGTCCGCACGATGGCTCCGGAGGCGCGGGTGGCCGTGGCCCACGGACAGATGGACGAGGGAACGCTCGAGCGGGTGGTGCTCGACTTCTGGGAAGGCGCCTACGACGTGCTGGTGTGCACGACCATCATCGAATCGGGCATCGACATGCCCACGGTCAACACACTGGTCGTCGACCGTGCCGAGCTGCTCGGCCTCGGCCAGCTGCACCAGCTGCGCGGGCGGGTCGGCCGGGCCGGCCAACGCGCGTACGCCTATCTCTTCCATCCAGCGGACCGGGTCCTCTCCGAGCAGGCCTACGAGCGCCTGCGCACGATCGGGGACCACACCGAACTCGGCTCCGGGTTCAAGATCGCGCTCCGTGACCTCCAGATCCGTGGCGCGGGCAACCTGCTCGGGCGCGACCAGTCCGGCCACATCGCTGCAGTCGGGTACGACCTCTACGTCCAGATGGTGTCCGAGGCGGTCTCCGAGCTCAAGGGGGAGCCCCGCCCTCGGCCGGCCGATCTCTCGCTGGACCTGCCCGACGCCGCTCACCTGCCACCCACCTACGTCGAGGCCGAGGACGTCCGACTCGAGGCCTACCGTCGCCTCGCCGCGGTCCGGACCGTCGACGGCGTCATGGACGTGCGGCGCGAGTGGGAGGACCGGTTCGGTCCCGTGCCCGCGCCGGCCACCGCCCTGCTCGACGTGGCACTGCTCCGCGTCGAGTGCCTGCGCCTCGGGGTGACCGAGCTGTCGGTCTCCGCGCCCCGATTCGGCGGGGCCGAGGGCAGCCCGGTGCGCGGCGGTCGCACCGGCGGCCGGGCGGTCGCGCGGATGACCCCGGTCACCCTGCCCGCATCGGCCGAGGTCCGTCTCCGGCGCCTCGCGCCGGCTGCCACCTACCAGGACGAGGTGCACCGGCTCTCGGTCCCCCTGACCCCCGCCGAGGGCACCGGCACCTACGCTCCGGCCCTCGTCGCGTTCCTCCGCGAGCTCGTGCCCGCCGAGTGACGACGCCGAGCAGTCACCCGTTCGCCACCCGGTAGCATCGCCGCCGTGAAGCGCACCCTCAGCGGCCTGGCCGCGGCGTTCGTCGTGCTTGCCGCGGGGTCGGTCGTGTCGGCGTGCAGGGTGACCCCGACCGCGGCAACCGCCAACGGCGACTCCATCGCGGTGTCCACGCTCAACAGCCGGCTCAGCGCGCTCAACGGCACGGCCGCCGGGCAGTGCCTGCTCCAGCTCGAGTACCCACAGCTGGCGGCGTCGTCGGTCGAGGGCGCGGGATCCGGCACCTGGCTGACCAGCTTCGCCAGCACCATCCTCTCCGGCCAGGTCGAGAGCCTGCTGGCCATCCAGTACGGGGCCAGCAAGGGCATCACGGTCGGCGCGGCAGACCTGGCCGCGGCCCAGTCCGAGTACGAGTCGACACTCAACGGTGCGATCTCCGCCGACGTCCAGCAGTCGACGGCAGCCGGGGCCGCCTCGGCCTGCCAGGGGCCCGACGGTACCGCTCTGACCGGCCGCGCGCTCCTCGACGCGCTGCCGGCCGGTGTCCGCACCGCCGACGTTCGCAGCCAGGCCGTGGACGACAAGCTCTTGGCGCGCGGCGCCGACCTCTCGAACTCGGCGGTGCTCGCCTACTACCTGGCCAACCGGCCTCAGTTCGCGGTCGACTGCGTGAGCCAGATCATCACCGGTACCCAGGCGCAGGCCGAGCAGATCATGAGCCAGCTCGGCTCGGGGGCGGACTTCGCCTCCCTCGCGCGGAGCAACTCGATCGACACCCAGACCGCGGCCACCGGAGGCCAGCTCGGCTGCCGCTTCACCGCCGCCCAGGTCGAGCAGGACCTCCAGGTGACCGCGATCACCGTCGGCAGCCCCCTCACCCCCGTCCAGACCAGCGGTGGCCAGTGGGCCGTCTACGAGGTCACCAGCCAGACGGCCGAGCCGGTGACCGCGGTCGCCTCGGTCATCCGGTCCGAGCTGCTCCACAGCACCCCGAACGTGCAGCGGATCGACACCGAGCTGGCCGCATTCGCTCGTCGATCCGAGATCGCGGTCAACCCGCAGTACGGGACCTGGCGGGGCCTGACGGTGGTCACCCCGCCGACGCCTGCGCCCCGCTACCTGCTGCCGGGAGCGTCGGCGTCGCTCGCGACCGCTGCAGGGACAGCCGCCTCCGGCGGCAGCGGCTCCGCCGGGGGCTGAGCGCGATCGTGCCGGCCGCCGAGCGGCGCCCGACCGATCCCCACATCGACGTGGTGGGGCTCGGCCCTGCCGGCCCGGAGCTGATCACCGCGGGTGCGCTCGCCCTGCTCGAGTCGGCGCCTGCGGTCTTCCTGCGCACCACCAGGCACCCGGCGGCCGCTGCGTTCCCCGCGGCCCGGTCGTTCGACCACCACTACGAGCGGGCCGAGACCTTCGACGAGGTCTACCGGTCGATCGTCGACGATCTGGTGAGCGCTGCGGTGACCGGGGGATCCGTCGTGTATGCCGTTCCCGGGTCACCGGCGATCGCCGAGCGGACCGTGGCCCTGCTGTCGACGCACCCGCGGGTGACCTCCGGTGAGGTCTCCGTCGCGGTCCACCCGGCGATCTCGTTCCTCGATCTGGCCTTCGTCCGGCTCGGGGTCGACCCGGTCGCCGCCAGCGTCCGGGTGGTCGATGGCGAGGCGTTCGCGGTCGATGCCGCCGGCGACCGGGGGCCGCTGCTCGTGGTCCAGTGCTGGAGCCGCTCCGTGCTCTCCGGGATCAAGCTCTCGGTCGAATCGCCTCCGGCGGAGCCGGTGACGGTCCTCCACCACCTCGGCCTGCCCGACGAGCGGGTGTGGGACGTTCCGTGGGAGGAGATCGACCGCATCGAGCCCGACCACCTGACCTCGCTCTGGATCCCGGCCCTGACCGCGCCGGTCGCCTGCGAGCTGGTCGCCCTCGACGTGCTCGTGCGCACCCTGCGCGAACGCTGTCCGTGGGACCGGCGCCAGACCCACGCGTCCCTCGGTCGCCACCTCCTCGAGGAGTCCTACGAGGTCCTCGAGGCCATCGACGCCCTCGCCGCGGTCGACGCCGGAGCCGTCCCCCCGGAGGTCGTGCCGGCGGCGCTGGAGCGGAAGGCCGTGGCCGACCTCGAGGAGGAGCTCGGCGACCTGCTCTTCCAGGTCCTCTTCCACGCGACCCTGGCGGCCGAGGCAGGGAGGTTCACCCTCGCCGACGTGGCCAGGGGAGTGCACGACAAGCTGGTCCGGCGGCATCCACACGTGTTCGGTGACGTCGTCGCGGACACCGCCGACGAGGTTGCGACCAACTGGGAGGCCATCAAGAAAGCCGAGAAGGGCCGAGCCAGCGTGACCGAGGGCATCCCGGCCGCCCTCCCGTCGCTGGCGCTGGCGGCCAAGCTCCAGCGCAAGGCGGTGGCAATCGGCATGGTCCTCCCGGGCGTGGCGGCCGAGGCGACCCGGGTCGCAGATGGGGTGGTCGCGCTGTCCCACGCCGACCGGTCGGGTGAGCAGACCCCGGTCGCCGACGGCGAGGGTGGAGCCCGGGCCCGGGCCGATGCGGTCGGGGACCTGCTCTTCTCGTTGGTCGGACTCTCCCGGGCGGTGGGCGTCGACCCCGAGACGGCGCTGCTGTCGAGGGCCGCGGCATTCCGCGCCGAGGTCGAGCAGGAGGGCTGAGGGAGGCCTCCCCGGCTCTCGCCGGGCTGTGCGGGGCGCGCGAATTGCGGAGAAATACCCAGGTCCGGACGATCCTGGATGGTAGCTTTCCCACACAGCGAACGGGAGCGACGACGCAGAGTGAGCTTGATCGAGCAGGTCATCGGCCGGGAGGTTCTCGACTCCCGCGGGAATCCGACGATCGAGGTGGAGGTCCTGCTCGACTCGGGAGCCTCCGGGCGGGCCATCGTCCCGTCCGGCGCGTCGACCGGGTCCTTCGAGGCGGTCGAGCTGCGGGACGGCGGTGACCGCTACCGGGGCAAGGGGGTCCTGCAGGCGGTCGCGCACGTCGACGGGGAGATCGCCGACTTCCTCGAGGGATTCGACGCCCTCGACCAGCGGGCGGTCGACCTCGCCATGATCGACGCCGACGGGACGCCCAACAAAGCGAGGCTCGGAGCAAACGCCATCCTCGGAGTGTCGCTGGCCACCGCCCGGGCCGCAGCGGACGAGCTCGGCCTCTCCCTCTTCCGCTATGTCGGGGGCATCGACGCCCACGTGCTGCCGGTGCCGATGATGAACGTGGTCAACGGCGGCGTCCACGCCGACAACTCGATCGATCTGCAGGAGTTCATGATCATGCCGGTCGGAGCCGCCTCGTTCGCCGAGGCGCTGCGCTGGGGCGTGGAGACGTACCACGCGCTGTCCGGTGTGCTCCACGAGCGCGGCCTTTCGACCGGGGTCGGCGACGAGGGAGGCTTCGCCCCGGACCTCGACTCCAACGAGGAGGCGGTCCGGATCCTGGTCGAGGCGATCGAGGCGGCCGGCCGGGTGCCCGGTGAGGAGATCGCGATCGCCATGGACCCGGCTGCCAGCGAGCTCTACCGCGACGGCAGCCTACCTGCTGGCCGGCGAGGGGCGGAGCCTCTCCTCGGCCGAGATGGTCGCATACTGGGTCGACCTGGTCGACCGCTACCCGATCGTCTCGCTCGAGGACGGGATGGCCGAGGACGATTGGGACGGCTGGGCCGCGCTCACCGACGCGCTCGGGATCCCGGGTCCAGCTGGTCGGGGACGACCTCTTCGTCACCAACGAGGAGCGGCTGCGCCGTGGGATCGATGCCGGCACCGCCAACGCCGTGCTGGTCAAGGTCAACCAGATCGGCACCCTGACCGAGACGCTCGGCACCATGGCACTGGCCACCCGGTCCTCCTATGCGTGCGTGATGTCGCACCGGTCCGGCGAGACCGAGGACACCACGATCGCAGACCTGGCCGTGGCGACGAACTGTGGCCAGATCAAGACCGGCGCACCCGCCCGCTCCGACCGGGTCGCCAAGTACAACCAGCTCCTGCGCATCGAGGACGAGCTCGGCGAGTCGGCGGCCTTCCGGGGCGGAGGAGCCCTCTCCTCGTGGAACGGGGGCCGGTGAGCACCCGCCTCCACGCCCGCACCAAGCCGGTGCGCCGGCGGGTCACCGGATCGCGGCGTCCCGCGTGGACCCGGCCCGCCGGTCGGACGGGCAGGGCCAAGGCGGCCAAGAACAAGAAGGAGAGGGCCAAGGGAGCGAAGAAGCGTCCGGCGAACCCGGCCACGAAGGGCCTCGTGGACCGGGCTGCGGGGCGTTGGGCCGCTGCCCGCAGGAAGACGGGTGGCGCGGGTGGCCGGCGCAATCGGATGCCGGTGGTGCTCGCGGCGGTCTTCGCCCTGGCCGTGCTCGCCACCAGCTTCCCGTTCACCGACCTGCTCCATCAGCACCAGCAGCTGTCGGCCGAGGCGGCCCAGCTGTCACAGCTCCGACACCAGAACCAGCTGTTGCCAGAGCAGCAGAAGCAGCTGAACACCAGCGCCGAGATCGAGCGGCTGGCCCGTCAGAACTACCAGCTGGTCTCGCCGGGTCAGACCCTCTACGACATCCTGCCGCCGTCCGGCCGACGCGTCAGCGGCGCTGGTCGGGGAGCCGTCGGTCGGTGACCCGGCCAACCAGCCCCTTGTCGCACCGGCCGACGCCCCCAACATGACCCCGGATCCCGGACTGCCCCAGGCGCCGGCGGCGGGCAGACCGACAACGGGGGCCTCGACCGCAGCGGCCTCCGCGCCGCCGCAGACGACGTCGAGCTTCTGGGCGACGGGTCACGTCCACCCTCGAATTCTGGAAGTGACTCCCGACCGTGCCGGCGGCACGGACGACCCGCGCACACCGGCTCGGGCGCGCGAGCGACCGGGAACTGGTCGCCGAACTGCTCGGCCGCACCCCGGCCGGCGGGTTCGAGGTCGTGGTGCGCAGCGAGGACGGGACGCCGGCGGTCATCGCCAACGCCCCGTTCCTCTTCGACGGGACCCCGATGCCCACCCGGTACTGGCTCGTGGACCCCGTCCTCCGGGAGGCGGTGAGCCGCCTCGAGTCGTCCGGGGGGGTCGGCCTGGCCGAGTCCGCGGTGGCGCCCGACCGCATCGCCGCGGCGCACGAGCGCTATGCGGTCGACCGCGATGCACTGATCCCGCCCGACCACGTCGGTCCCCGACCCTCGGGGGGGGTCGGGGGGACACGGCAGGGTGTGAAGTGCCTCCACGCCCACCTGGCCTGGTGGCTGACCGGGGCCGACGACCCGGTGGGGGAGTGGACCGCCCTGCAGATCGGCCTCCACCCCTCGTGACCTCCCGGAAGGGGGGGTTCCGGCGTGAGACGGCAGCCGCCCGTGCTAGCAAGGGCGGATGGCCAACAACGGCGCCGTGGCCGCGATCGACTGCGGCACGAACTCCACCCGCCTCCTCGTCGTCGACGCGGAGGGTCACCGGCTCGAACGACTCATGCGGATCACCCGGCTCGGACAGGGCGTGGACGCGACCGGGCGGTTGTCCCCCGAGGCCGTCGAACGCTGCCTCGAGGTGCTCCGTGAGTACCGCCGGGAGATGGATCGATGGGGCGTCGTTCGGGGACGCCTGGTCGCGACCTCGGCCGCACGCGACGCCGCGAACGGGGACGAATTCCTGCGCGCCGCGGGGGCCGTCTCGGGCCTGGTGCCCGAGCTCCTGACGGGGCTGGACGAGGGGCGGCTCTCGTTGGCCGGGGCGGTCGCAGAGCTCGACCGTGCCGACGGGCCCTTTCTGGTGCTGGACATCGGGGGCGGCTCGACCGAGCTCGTCGCAGGGGACGGCCCCGACGACCCGGCCCTCGTCGTGGTCTCGCTCCAGCTCGGGTGCGTCCGGGTGACCGAGCGTTTCCTGCACGGCGATCCGCCCTCGGCCGCCGAGCTGGATGCGGCGGAGGCCGAGGTGGGTGCCCAGCTGGAGGACGCGATCGCCAGCCATCCCCGTCTGCTCGGCGCACATCGGCTGGTGGGGCTCGCAGGCACCGTCACCACCCTGGCCTCGCTGCGGCTGGGCCTGGCGCACTACGACCCGGAACGGACCCACCACGCAGTGTTGACCTCGGGCGACGCAACCCACTGGTACCACACCCTGGCCGGCGAGGACCGTGCTGCGCACCTCGGCCGGGCCGGCATGGTCGCCGGGAGGGAGGACGTGATCGTCGCGGGGGCACTCATCCTGGCGTCGGTGATGCAGCGGTTCGGGTTCGCCGAATGCCTGGTGTCCGAGGCGGACATCCTCGACGGGATGGTGGACGGACTGCTGGTCACGCAGTGAGGCCGGTCGGTGCTGCGCCGACCAGTCCGCATGCCGACCGCACCCGCTCGATGAACCGATCGGTCGAGCCGTACTCGTCCTCGGCGTACGCCCGGCCCTGGGCCCCGAGGGCGGTCCGGCACACCGGGTCGAGGAGGGCTTCCACGCACCAGGCGAGCTCGGCCGGATCCGCGAACCAGAGGCCGCCCCGGCCCCGCTCGGCGTGCTCGCGTGCCCGGCTCGTCGCCGGGACGACGATGGGGGTCCCGTAGAGCAGCGACGTCGCGCACCGCCGGCCGAAGTAGGCGCCCGGCTCGAGGTCCACGGTCATCCGGGCCCAGGCCATGAGCCGGTCACGGTCGCTCGTGCGTTCGATCGGCCATCCCCTGGTGACCTGGCCATGGTGCCAGGCGCAGAAGCCGTCGTTGTGGGCGATGCCCAGCCGGACCTCGGGAAAGCGCATGCGCAAGAGGGTGGCCAGCTCGTTCTGCTCCGTGTCCTCCTCCTCGTCCGTTCCGGTGAGCACGAGGACGTACTCGTTGTCCCCGACCCAGGTGTTGGGTTCGGTCAGGGCGCTCGGATTGGCGGCCATCGGCGCACCGATCCGATGGACCGAACCGCCCCGGCCATGGTGATCGACGACGGCCGTGCGTTCGGACTCGGTCATGGTCAGCACTGCTGTTGCCCGGTCGAACACCGGGTCGAAGTGGGGAAAGGCGAGGAGTTCGGGGTCGGCGCCGAGCGGGATCAACACCATCGGGAGACCCGGGTCATGCGCGTCGAGCACGCCGAGGGCACCGACGTTCCGCAGATCGACGACGACGACCAGGGACGGCGCGAGCTCGGAGAGGAGGATGCGCGCCCCCTGCCACGGCTCGAGCAGGCCACGGTCGAGCTCTGCGGCCGCACCCGGTGGGAGCAGCGGCCGGGCGCCGCCGGGTCCCCGGGAGAGCGCCTGGACCAGGAGGTCGCGCCGGAGCTCGGATGCCTCAGCCACCGGCGAGCCGAGGCGGTGCACGGTGAAGACACTCTCTGCGACGCACTCCGGGCGGTCACCCTCCGGTGTGATGACATGCACCGCAGCTGTGGCTGCCAGCGCTCCGGCCACCTGCCGGCTTACCCACCCCTCCTCGGTCGTCGACTCCCAATGGGCGGTCAGGACGGCGATGGTGGTGCCGTCGTTCATCCTGGCGTCGTGGTGTCCTCGGGACCGTGGGCCTCTGCGCGCACGCCGTTGCGCGCCGTCCGGTCGGGTGACTCCAGGTGGAGCCAGAGGGCCAGTTCGGTGAGGTTCTCCGCCTCGGCGGCCTGGCGGTCGACCAGATCCTGGTTGAGCTGCTCGCACCGGAGCGTGAGCTCGTCACAACGCTGCTCGAGCGAATCGTTGATCCGGACCAGATGGGAGAGGAGCTCGCGCTCCTCCCGCAGGTAGGGTCCGAGGACGCGGAAGGTCAGTCTTCCGAAGAGGGCGATGATCCGACCTTTCAGTCCGTTCCCGGTGACCGCGGGATCGACTCCGTCGGGCAGTGACCAATGGCCGTGGACGTACTCCAACGAGGCACGGCTACGCGCCTGGCTCCGCTCGGTGGGTCTCCGCATCTGCTCCGGGGGGAGCGGGGCCCACCGGAGGACCCGGTGCTCGGCTCGCAGCCGCTCGAGTACTGCTTCTGGGTCAAGCTGGTCCACGTCGCGGCTCTCCTCGTCTCCGGACCCCGGGGGCGGACGGCTCAGCTGAGTGTACCGGTGGGCCGCCCGAGGCCGATGGTACGCTCGGGTCGGTCGTGCGGTGTCCCCTACGAGCTCCTCGGACGAGACGGTGAACGGCGGACCGGAGAGCGGCGGTTTCGGTCCCGCACTGGGGTGGATGACCGACCGGCTCGTGAGCCAGCTCCTCCTCACGGACCCGGGCAGCGGCGGGTCCGATGGAGCGGCAGTCGAGCCGGGGTGGGGAACCGACGCTTCCTCCTCGCCGACCGCGTACTGGCACTGGAAACACCTCTGGCACCTCGACCGGCTCGAGCGCGCCGAACGGGGCGAGCATGCCGAAGCGCTGCCCACCGACGGTCCGCTGCTGAGCGTCGTCATCCCGGCCTACCGTCCGGCGCTCTGGTACTTCGAGGAGTGCGTCCAGTCGATCATCGACCAGACCTACCAGCGCTGGGAACTGTGCCTGTGCGATGACGGGTCCGGGCAACCGGAGCTGGTCGCGTCGATGGAGGCGTTCGCCGCGCGGGATCCCAGGATCAAGGCGACGGCCCTCGAGCAGAACGGCGGCATCTCCCACGCGACCAATCGTGCGCTGGGGGCCGCGACCGGCGAGTTCGTGATCCTGGTCGACCATGACGACCTGGTGGAACCCGAAGCCCTCGCTGAGATCGGCAGGGTGGCGCTGACCGTCGACGATGCAGACGTCATCTACTCCGACGAGGACAAGCTCGACGAGATCGGCCGGCCGTGCCAGCCGAATTTCAAGCCGGACTGGGACCCCGAGCTGCTCCTCTCCCATCCCTATCTCGGTCATCTGACCGCCATCCGGCGCGACCTGATCGAGCGGATCGGGGGGTTCCGGCCGGAGTTCGACGGCAGCCAGGACTTCGACGTCATGCTCCGATCCACCGAGCTGGCCCGGCGGGTGGTCCACATCCCCAGGGTCCTCTACCACTGGCGGATGGTGGCGGGGTCTGCAGCCGGTGATCCCGCGGCGAAGCCCTGGGCGTATACCGCCAGTCGCCGTGTCGTCGAGGACGCGGTGTCCCGGCGCGGCATCCGGGGAACGGTCGAGCCGGGACCGATCTCCGGCACCTATCGTGTGCGGCGCGAGATCATCGCGTCACCAACGGTCTGCGTGATCATCCCGTTCCGCGACCAGGCTGCCCTCACTGCAGCCTGCCTGCGGTCGCTCGAACGCTCACCCGGCTATCCGATCAGCGAGGTCGTGCTCATCGACAACGGCAGCATCGAACCCGAGACCCGGGTGCTCCGTGCCCGGCTCGAGGCCCGACCGGCAACCCGGGTGCTCGACTACCCGGGCCCGTTCAACTGGGCGGCCATCAACAATCTCGCGGCCGCCGCGTCCGGAGCCGACATGCTCCTCTTCCTCAACAACGACATCGAGGCCCTATCCGAGGGATGGCTGCATGCGCTCGTCGAGCTGGGACAGCGGCCCGAGGTCGGGGCCGTCGGCGCGCGTCTCCTCTATCCCGACGGAACGTTGCAGCACGCGGGGGTGGTGCTCGGGATCGGCGGGATCGCATTGCACATCTTCAACGGCAAGCCCCCGGGCCGGAGCGGGTACGGGGGGTGGGACAGGGCGGTCCGGTCCTACAGCGCGCTGACCGCGGCGTGCATGCTGGTTCGGCGCGACGTGTTCGCAGAGCTCGGAGGGTTCGACGAGGCGCTCCCGGTCGTGTACAACGACACCGATTTCTGCATCCGCCTCGGTCAGGCCGGTTACCGTCTGCTCTACACGCCCTACGCGGAGCTCGTCCACTACGAGTCGGTGAGCCGTGGGCTTTCGGGATATGCCGTCGACTCTGGGGAGTTCCTGAACCGGTGGTGGGACCTGCTCCACCACGAGGACCCCTTCTACAACGCCAACCTCACCCGGGTCTTTCCCTGGTGTTCGCTCCGGTTCCCCGGCGAGGACGAGGAGTGGTTTGCCAAGATCGGCGCCCTCGTACCTCCTGGCGCGTCCGGCGCCTGATGCTTGTCTCGCGACCGGGCCTTGACTAGGTTGCGTGCGGTGGGACCGCCCTGGGAAACTGACGTCACGATACTCGGCGGCTGCGGGCACGTGGGTCTGCCGTTGGGGTTGGCGTTCGCCGACTCCGGCCGCACGGTGGCGCTCTTCGACACCAACTTGGAGGCGGTCGACAAGGTCCGGTCGGGCAAGATGCCCCACCAGGAGGCCGGCGCCGCCTCGGTGCTGGCCAGGACCCTGGCGAACGGCACCCTGACCGCGACGAGCGAGCCGCAGGCCATCGGCCAGAGCGAGCACCTGGTGGTTGTGATCGGTACCCCGGTCGACGAGCACCTCAATCCCGATCCGCAGGCCGTGGTCACCGCCCTCGACGTGGTCGCCGACCAGCTGGTCGACGGACAGATCCTCGTCCTCCGCAGCACTGTGTTTCCCGGGGTCACCAGGCTGGTCGAGCGGCTCGTGGAGCGGCTGGGCCGGTCCATCGACGTGGCCTTCTGCCCGGAACGCATCGCGGAGGGCCGCGCCATGGAGGAGCTCCACTCGCTGCCCCAGATCGTGGCCGCCCGCACCGAGCAGGCGTTCGACCGGGCGAGTGCCCTGTTCGGCAGTCTCACCGACGCCATCGTGCGGGTCGAGCCCGAGGAGGCCGAGCTCGCAAAGCTCTTCACCAACTCGTACCGCTACATCAAGTTTGCCGCGGCCAACCAGCTCTACATGATGGCGAACGACTACGGGTTGGACTACGAACGGATCCGGCGGGCGGTGATCGAGGACTATCCACGGGCTGCCGATCTGCCGGGAGCGGGGTTTGCGGCCGGGCCCTGCCTGCTCAAGGACACCATGCAGCTGGCCGCCTTCAACAACAACAGCTTCGCGCTCGGACACGCCAGTATGCAGATCAACGAAGGCCTACCCCTCTACCTGGTCTCGAAGATCGCCGCCCGCTATGACCTCGCCACGATGCGGGTCGGCATCCTCGGCATGGCGTTCAAGGGCGAGTCCGACGACAGCCGCTCGAGTCTCTCCTACAAGCTCAAACGGGTACTCAAGGTACGATCCGCTGACGTGCTGACCACCGATCCCTACGTGACCACCGACCCCACGCTGACACCGCTCGAGCAGGTGCTCGACCGTACGGACTTGGTGGTCATCGGGGCCCCCCACCGCGTCTATGCAGACGTGTCGATCGCTCAGCCCGTCGTGGACATCTGGAACGTACGGGGCGACGGGGTGGTCGTGTGAAGCCGCGGGTGTCGATCGTGATCCCGGCGTACAACGAGGGGTCGAACATCGAGGATGTCCTCGGGCGACTGGTGGAGGCGGTCCAGCTGCCGTCGGAGATCGTGGTGGTGGTCGACTCGCCCGATGACACGACCGTCCCCTACGTCGAGAAGTATGCGAAGCACAGCCCGAACATCCGGGCGTTGGTCAACGACGACGAGCCGGGGCCCGCCCAGGCCATCCGCTACGGCATCGACCGGGCCGTGGCGGACGTCGTCGTGGTGACCATGGCCGACGGCTGCGACGACCCCCAGCAGATCGACCCGATGGTGCGGCTGGTGGAACGCGGGGTGGTCATCGCGGCGGCGTCGCGGTACTCGCGTGGTGGCCAACAGGTCGGCGGCCCGTTCCTCAAGGGCGCCCTGTCCCGGCTGGCCGGCCTGTCCCTCTGGGCGCTGGCCCGGGTGGGCACCCGCGACGCCACCAACTCGTTCAAGGCCTACGATGTGGGCTTCGTACGTGAGGTCGGGGTCACCTCCGCTGCCGGGTTCGAGATCGGGATCGAGCTGGTCGCGAAGGCGCGGCGGGCTCGGCTGCCGGTCGCCGAGCTTCCGACCATCTGGCTGGAGCGCAACCAGGGCGTGTCGAACTTCAAGATGGTCAGCTGGCTGCCGCACTATCTGAGGTGGTGGCGGTTCGCGTTCGGGCCCCGGCTCGACCTCGGCGCAATCCGGTCTGTGACCGACAGGAAGGAACAGCGATGAGCAACGTGCTGGTCACCGGGTCAGCCGGATTCATCGGCGGATACCTGGTCAAGAATCTGCTCGATCGGGGCCACGAGGTGGTCGGGATCGACAACTACTCCAAGTACGGGCCGGTCAAGCGGTCCTACGACGATCATCCCCGCTACCGGTTCGTCGAGGCGGACGCCCGTGACGTCGAGCTGATGACGAGGGAACTGGCCGACTGCGACCATTTCATCGCCGGCGCCGCCCTCATCGGCGGGATCTCGTACTTCCACACCTACCCGTACGACCTGCTCGCCACCAACGAGCGGATCACCGCGTCGTCCTGCGACGCCGCAATCGCTGCCCACCGATCGGGTCGGCTGCAGAAGGTCACCTACCTCAGCTCGTCGATGGTCTTCGAGTCGGCCGACTCCTGGCCGTCCTACGAGGGGCAGGAGCACGACGTGCCGCCCCCGGTGTCGTCGTACGGGTTCCAGAAGCTAGCCGTCGAGTACTTCGCGAAGGCGGCATTCGACCAGTACGGGCTGCCGTACACCATCGTCCGGCCATTCAACTGTGTGGGGACGGGTGAGCGCCGGGCCCTCGGCGACGTGGAGATCCTGAGCGGCAACGTGAGCCTGGCCATGAGCCATGTCGTCCCTGACCTGGTGCAGAAGGTGCTGAAGGGCCAGGATCCCCTCCACGTCCTGGGTGACGGCTCCCAGATCCGGCACTACACGTACGGCGCCGACCTCGCCGACGGGATCGTGACCGCGATGGAACACCCCGACGCGCTCAACGAGGACTTCAATCTCTCGACCTCCGAGTCGACCACCGTGCTCGAGCTGGCCCAGGCCATCTGGGCGTCCGTCAAGGGCCCGGAGGCACCGTTCCACTGGGTCTCGGATCCTCCGTTCGAGCACGACGTGCACCGACGGGTGCCCTGCGACGGACAAGGCCAAGCGGGTGCTCGGGTTCGAGGCGACCACCGGGCTCGACGAGATCCTCGCGGAAGTGGTCCCCTGGATCGAGAAGGCCGTCGCGGACGGCACGATCTGAGTCCCGGCCGGGGTGCGATCCCAGGACGCAAGAGAGTGAAGGGTTAGCACTGTCGAATGCCGCCCCACGCTGGAGAGAGAGCTGAGACTACGGAAGCGGAGCAGTACCCGAACGCTGGGATCGACGGGCACACGAACAACGGGAGGGCTCGGAGGGCGAGCAAGACCTCGAGGGTTACTCCGGTCGAAGCGATCATCGGTCTTATGGTTGGATCAGCGACCCTCGTCATCTGGGCACTTCCCGCCATCCACACCGGACCTGAGAACGACGTCGGTCTTGCGTACACAGCTGGGCAAGTGGCGTGGCAGACGGGTCATCCGGAGTCCATAGTCACGTGGATAAGCACGCCGTTCCTCGGCTTCCTCATGGCCATTGTGTCGCGGGTTCTTACCATTGGGGAGACCGAGTGCGCTCTTGTCGTGGTCAACCTTACGTTGCTGATAGGACTCGTGGGCACAACATGGTTGGCGCTGCGGGTCCGTGTGAGCAGGTGGCTGTGGTGGGTCACATTGGCGGCGGCCTGTGCATACGGGCCGGCGATCTCGTCGATCTGGTGGAAGCAGTTCAATATTGTCGCCCTTGCGCTGGCCGTGCTTGCCGTGTGGACCTTGCGGCGCCAGCAACCGACGAGGGTGTGGCCGGGCGCACTGCTTCTTGCACTCTCCATTGCGATAAAGCCGGTCGCTGTGCTCGTGCTCCTTGCGTTCCTGGTGAGACGTGATTCACGCCGGGCGGCCGCAGGTACGATTATGTGGAGCGTAGTGATCGAGCTGGTGGGCTTGATGTTCTTGGCCATCCGCTCCCATTCGCTGCAGATGCTCTCGCCACTGCACTCATACAAGAACTTCTCGAATGCGTCGTCACCGTTCTTGCATCCCTGGGTCTGCCACCCAGAGAACTTCTCCCCTCAGTCAATGCTCTGCCGTCTCGGGGGTGATTCCTACTGGACGGCCCAACGGGTGGCCGTCATCGTTGCCGTCCTGCTGCTTTGTGCCGTGTCGTTCCACTCCGTGCGACACAGCTCGGGATTGTCCTGGCGTCTCTTTGCCTTCGGTTGTGCCTTATCGCCCATGATCAGCCCGATCGCCTGGAGCCATTATCAGATCATGCTCGCTCCGCTCCTCGTCGTTCTTGCCTTCGAGTTCGATCAACATCGCACGCCTGCGTCCATGTGGGCATCTCTCATTGCCGGCTACTCCCTCGTAGAATTGGTCTGGCGACCCTATGGGACTCTTCCAGGAGCAGTCGCTCATTTCTTCACTCGTCATGTCGAGACCACCCAAACCGAGTTCACGGTCTTTGCGTATTCGGCATGGGCGCAGTTCATCGTCGTCGGCACCGCAATCATCTTCTTCACTGATCTGAGTGCAAGAGAAGAGGCTCGCTCGGGTCGAGTCGGGCGGCAGACGCGGCGCTTCGACGATCATGCGGACGTGGATGCTGGGGCCGAGCTCACTGCAAATCCGATGTCGGAGGTCGTGAGTTACACGTCGCCTACGGGATAAATCGTCCTTCTCTCGGCATGAGCGTTCGCTGTACACGTGGTGGCTCGAAATGGCGGACCACCACTCCGCTCAGGGAAGACACAACAATGAGGGTGCGACCGGTGCATGGACCAACACCGTCCAGTGGATAGGGGCAGGTGCTCCACTCCAGATGAGGTGCAGTGTGGTTCCCGCCGGGACCACCCCATTGGACACCGGGAGCCAGGTGGAGGACCATCCCCGCACCGAGACCGACAACGGACCGGTGGCTGGTGTGGTCACCCACAGTCCTGTCGTCGGTAGGGTCACCCTTTGGGAAACGCCCGTCACGGACTGGGGACAGCTGACCATCGGCCGTGTCGGTATGGGCGCGATGCTCAGCTGCACCGGGCGGGCTCTGAGCAGCATTGCATCGACCGCAGTCCGTGCCGTCGGCGGCGCCCCGGAGATCCCGCGAGCCGAGTCGCCGGGCAAGCCGTATGCCGCGACCGCAGCCAGGAAGGGACCGGTCGTCACCTGGGGCATGTTGCCGGTGTCGGGCCGGAATCCGGCCGGCAGGTCTGCTCCCGCCAGCTGCACGGCCCCGAGCTCGGCCCGCACGGTCTGTGAGACGCTCAGCAGGCCGGACTGCCCGGACAAGAGGGCAGCCGAGTTCCGCCAGATGGCGAACGTCGAGTAGGCCACGATACCCACCACCAGACCGACCGACAGGAGGCGGGCGGTCCGGCTCCGGGTCGGCGCGGCGTGCGCCCGGCGCGTCCGTCCCCCGGGATGCGGGCTCCGAGCAGGTAGGGGAGCTCGCCCACTGCCAGCAGCACAAAGACGGCGCCCGGGTACAGATATCGACTGGCCGCCGGTGTCGGTCCCCTCTGGTGAGCAGCGTGAGCACCCAGAAGCCGAGGGCCCCGGTCACCGCCATCGCCAGCCTGCCCGACTGCCCCGGGCTCAGCACGAAGGCGGCCACGACCAGACCAGCGAGGACGATGGCCAGGACCCCACCGACCGCGGAGCTCTGCCCGGTGAAGCCCCGAGCACACCGGCCGCCGCCGCTCCCACGAAGTGCGCACCGGCGGACAAACCCGGTCGGATCACCGGCGTGGAGCCACGGCCCTTGGTGAGGTACCAGACCCCGAACAGGGCGGCTGGCGCCAGGGTCACCCAGAGCCGGTGCCACGAGCTGCGCCGCCAGAGCAGTTCGACGGTGACGCCGACCAGGACACTGATCCCGACACCCGAGCAGAACACCGCCAGGGTGAGACAGGCAGCCGCCAACAGGTCCGACCGTGTCCGCCGGCGGTCGAGGAGGACGAGGGCGCCGAGTCCTGCCGCAATACTGCCGAGGAACCCGATCTGGAACGGCCAGAGCAGATCCTGCCATGCGGGGCCGAGCAGCATCACGACGCTGGCGAGGGCCGCGGCCACGACCGGGGAGAGCCGACGGCGGAGCAGGACGAAGAGCAACCAGCCGCAGAGGAGGTTCACTCCGACGACCAAGGCCATGTACGGCCAGTAGCGCCCGATCCCGACCACCGCGAAGGCCAATCGGTAGAGGGCAAACGGAAGGACGACCGGGTGCCCGTTGTGCGGAGCCAGGTCGGTGGTCCAGAAGCTCTGCCCTCGTGTGTCGACGAAGTTCCATTCGTCGTAGAAGAAGGTGAGCCCACGCCCGAGGAGCATGAGCCAGACGGCCGCGGTGACTGCCCCCGAGGCGAAGACCGCGAGGCCGACAGCCGGTTGCCAGGAGCGCCGAACGGTGATCTGGGCCCTCTCGGGATCGGTCACAGGAGGCCAGAGAAGCGCTCGGGCCCTCTGGAGCGTCGATGAGCGCGGCCCCACCCGAATCGGTCGATGTCATGGTCGCTGTCGGCTACCGTGCGGCACGGAACCCGACCGTGCCACCTCCAGTGGCGTTCTGGGCCGTCGGGCCAGGTGATCCCGCCTCAGAAGACGGATTCACGATAGGCAGGTTGGCGGACGGTGCTTGCCTCCACGTCACCCAGATCTTGGAGCAGGTGATCGGAGGCCGGTCCCCGGCTGAAGATCCTGATCTCCTCGGGTGGTCTTCCGACGATCGAGGTCACGGTGGGGATGACCCCGCCGTTCTCGACGGCGAAGTCGGCGCGGAAGCCCTCGTACCAGCCGGAGATCACCGGGACCGCGGCGTCGGGCTCGATAACGAAGCGGACCCGGCCTTCGTCTCCGGTGCGGTGCGAAAGGCGGCTGACCTCGACGCGGTACCCGCGGTCGCGGGCCGCGGCCCGGACGATCGCTCGAAGCCCGCGCTCCTTCAACCGCTCGGTGACCTTGGAGGCGGTGAAGGCGACCAGCTCGGAGTGGTAGCGCGGGTACCGCTGGTCGATGATGGATTGGTGAGCGTGGACGATGTGGTCGCCGTCGCCGATCATGCCCTCCGCCCGGGTGATCCCACTGCCGGCGTGGTAGACGAAGCAGGACGGCACCAGCACGGAGGAGAACCCGTCACCGTGACTTCGGAGGCACCAGTCGATCTCCTCGGAGTACCCCCGACCGAACAACGGGTCCATGAGGCCCACCCGATCGATCACGGACGTGGGCAGCGCCATGCAGAATCCCACCCCCGAGGGCACGGGGATCGTCTGGCCGTCGAACTCGAGGTCCACCTGCTCGGAGATCCAGCTGACCAGCTCGGCATCGGCCCCGAGGCGGTCGGGGAGCTCGTTGGGCAACGTGTAGATGCTCACGTTGTTCGACCAGGCTGTGGTCGACGAGATCGACGGATCCTCGATGAGGGGCCGGACCAGCGTCGTCACCAAGTTGCGGGGTAGCACCGTGTCCGAGTTGAGCAGGATGACGGCGTCATAGCCCGCATCGAGGGCCCGCAGCATGCCGAGGTTCATGTTGCGGGGGATGCCGAGGTTCCGTGGCGTGCAGTAGTAGCCGAACCCTTTGGTCTCGGCGGCCGATCGGCACCGCTCGCTCCACCCTGGAGCCGGGCTGGCGTCGTCGAGGACCAGGACGTCGACCTCGTGCTCGCCGGGATCGAGCGCCGCGAGCGAGTCCATGCACGGCCCGACGAACTCCTCGCCGTTGTAGACGAGGAGGGCGACGAGGACGCGCCACCCGGTCCGGTTAGAGGCGGAGGGCATTGCGGATGTTCCAGATCGAGGTGGCCAGGCGGAAGGCAGCCGAGTGCTGCATCGCCTCGTGCTCGTTCCGGAGCTCGTGGTGCTCGATCCGCAGGGCGTCCATCTCCTTGCGCAGGTCGTTGATCTGCGTGCGTGCGTCGATGAGTCGTTCGGTGAGGTCGATGACCCGGGCCGTCGCCGCCTCGGTGTCGATCAGGGCCTGGGTCAACGACACCCGGTCGAGCTCGTGTTCGAGGCTGGTCGCGTGCCGCCGCCGGGCCGTTCCCGGTCGGGGCGATCCGTCCGGCCGGAACCTCCTGGTCGGCCTCACCGATCGCGACTTCTGATTTGCTCACCTGGTCTCCTTACGATGGGGTTGCACCGGGCTCTGGTGACTCATCGTGGAGGCAGTGCCAGAATTCGGTAGTAGAGGTCGATGAGGTCTCCGGCGGTTGCGTCCCAAGTATAGGTCGACCCTGCGGTCAGACAGGCTTCAATCTGTGCCTTGGCCAGGGCGGGATCGGTCAGCAAGCGCTCGGCCGACGAGGCCACGCTGGTGGGCAGCCAGTCTTCGGCGGCCACCGGGATGTCCGGGGCGAGTTCGTGGAGCGGTCCGAAGCTGGTGAAGAGTGACGGGGTGCCGAACCTGGCAGCCTCGTAGGGCACGAGACCGAACCCCTCCGCAGAGGTCGGGTAGAGCACCAGATCGGCGTGGCGCATGAGCCAGTTCCGCTCGGCGGTGGTGACGTCCGGAAGGACGTAGACATCCCGGTCGAGCGTCTCGTTCTCAGCCAGGATCACCCGGGTCTCGGACAGCCGCGAGGAACCCTCCGCCACCACCGGACCCGCCATGATCAGCGCGTGCGGCCACCCCCGGCGACGGAGCTCGGCCATGGTGGCCAGTGCAAGGTCCCGGTTCTTGTGGGTGTAGTCGGTGCCCAGGGTCAGGATGAACTGCCCTTCGGCGAATCCGCGGGCCAGGAGCTCAGCGGGGATCCGACCGGGCTCGTCGCCGGTCAGGTGTTCGGTCCCGAACGGGATCGAACGGAGGCGGGTGGGGTCGATCGGGAGTCGCTCGAGCTCCACCTGGTGCTTGACGTCGTTCGAGATCACGGTCACCGCGTCCGCCTCGGCCGCTCCCTTTCTGATCGCGGCGCGGTAGCGGAGCCACTCCTCGGGGTTCCGGTGGTACGAGCCGATGCGGTAGGCGATGAGGTCGAGGAAGGTGAGCACGACCACGTCGGCGGTCTGCTTCCAGGGGGCCACCGAGAAGTGCATGTCCGGCTGGATCATGCGGTGGGCCACGTTGACGTGCCCGAGGACGTCGGATCCCCGAACGGCACCGTTTCGGCCCGACCTTGGGGTGGGACAGCACCCCGCGTGCGTAGTCCGGGATCGGACCGGTCATGGCGACGACCACCTCCCGGACGTCGCCCCGCTTGCACAGCGCGTCGACGGTGGCCAGCATCGACACCTGGGTTCCCATCTCCAGGGGACCGAGGTACGAGCCGTCGACCAGGATGCGCAGCCCCTCCACCCTGGCTCGGGCTAGCCGCAGAGACAGTGCTAGCGGCGAGCTGTCCGAGGTGGCCTCGGAGTGGACGAAGGCCACCTCCATCGGGTGCTCGAGGTGCAGGATGTGCCGTTCCCTCGGGTTCAGGTCGTCGACCGTGTGATCCTCCCAGGGGGACGAGGCCGGGCTGCGGTGTCGGCCGCAGAAGGTCATGTCGTCGAGCATGTGGACGAACCCGCGGCTCCGGGCACGCGGCGCAGAACTCCGCGATCGAGTAGTCGAGGCTGGTCGCCTCGCCGGTCACCAGGCCCCCGGCGGCACCGAGGGCCGAGCCCGAGAGAAGGACCACCCCTCCCTTCGCTGTCGGGATCGGCGTGGCCTCCACCCTCGGGCCCCGCGACCGCAGCAGCCGGGTCACCGAGCTGGCGTCGTGACCCTCCGGCATGTGGGCGGTCGGGTGGTTCCGGTTGGGGAAGCTGAGCAGGGCGGCATCGTTGCTGATGAATGAGACGGTCGCGATCCGCAGCTCGGAGGCCACCAGTTCGAGTGCCGGACCGAGGAAGTCGTCGGGCAGGGTCACCGCATCGCTGACCGCCAGGACCGGGAGGTGATGGTCCGTCCACACCCGATTGACCAGCTCGGCCCCGGTCGCGGCCTCGACGCAGGGGTAGCCCGCATTCGGCGAACGCCCGCAACGAGGGAACCGAGGGTCCTCCGACGACCAGGTCGATCCCGGCGGTCTGGAGTGCCCGCGCCGACACGAGGAGGTGTTGACCGTCGGCGGGGGGCACGAACAGGGCGGCAATCACCCCGACCACGTGCCGGGGTGCCACGGGCGACCCGTCGTCAGCCGGTTCGGCGCGGCTGGTCCGGCTGATCACCTGCCGTACGCTAGCCGTCTGACCAGTGTGGCCCGAGGATGGCACTGTGTCGATCGGGCCCGCGGAGCTTCAGGTCGGAACTGCGACGAGCTTCACGCCCCCGATGGCCAAATCGGAGAACCGGACGCCGATGACTTCGGCTGGCAGGTGGAACGGCGTATGGACGAGCTCGACCTTCGAGACCCGTAACCCGGCGGTGGTGAGTACGTCGTAGAGCTCGTCGACGGTGATCCGGTTGAGGTAGACCTCTGCGTTGCTCTTGCCGGTCACGACGTGCTCGAAACCGGGTCGGTTCCAGTCGTGGTCGCCGTGCTCGGAGAGGTAGAAGGGATAGAGCTGGATCATGGCCAGCCCGCCGGGTGCGAGGAGCCGTCGGATCTCGCGGGCGACGGCGAGGGGCTCGCTGACGTGCTCGAAGGCCGACCACGAGTAGACGAGGTCGAACGCGCCGGTTGCCGCGTCGATGTGGTCGGGGGCGCACTCGTCGAAGCGGAGCCCGGCAGGAAGGTCGCCGACGTCGTGCTCCTTGGCCTGACGCTCGAGGTCGGCCCTGTCGGTTTCTTTGATGTCGTAGCCCACCAGCTGCTCGGGTCGGGCCAGGTGGAACAGCCCAAGGGCGATCAGGCCGTCACCGGTGCCGATGTCGGCGACCTGCTTCCCTTCGAGTGAGATGCCGTCCCCGGCCAGGAAGTCAACGATCTCCCTGGGCACGGACACGTAGTGGTCCTCGAACCAGGTCGCGTTGCCGGCGTAGCCCTCCTTCTCCATCTTGGCGAGCCTACCGGGGGAGAGGGTGTCGGGTCCTCTCTCGGGGTTGAGTTTTCGTGGGGATCGGTGAGAGGATCGTGCTCCCGAGGTGGCATCCCGGCAGCGCAGGGCGGAGCTCGCTCCGGGACAGGAGCGATCGTGAGCGCAGGAGCCGGAGTCGACGGTGCACAGTAGGGTCGATCACTGATGGGCCCAGGTCTCCGCGCGACGGCTGTCCGATCGCTCGAGCTGCCCGGGCGACGGATCCGTCTCGCCACCCTCGTCGAGAGTGACTACGAGGCCTGGTTCGCGGTCCGCAGCCGGTGCCGGGACTGGCTGATCCCCTGGGAGCCGAGATCCAACGGCGCCCCGACCGCCGCCGAAGACAATGCGAGCTTCAGCGCTCGTTGCGGCATACGCGAGCGCGAGCGTCAGATGGGCAGCGGGTTCGGGTTCGGCATCTTCCTCGAGGGCCGGTTCGTCGGCGAGATCACGCTCTCGTCGATCCAGCGCGGCCCGTTCCAGAACGGCTCGATCGGATACTGGATCGACGAGGAGATGGCCGGGTCGGGTCTCACGCCGGAGGCGGTGGTCGTCGTTCTCCAGTTCGCCTTCGAGACGCTCCGCCTCCATCGGATCGAGGTGGCCATCATCCCCCGGAACGCCCCCAGCCGCCGGGTGGTCGAGAAGCTCGCCCTGCGCAGTGAAGGGGTTGCCCAGGGGTACCTCGAGATCAACGGCCAATGGGAGGACCATGTCCGGTATGCCATGACCAGCGAGGAGTGGGCGGTGCGGGGTCCCGAGCTGCGGGCGGCCTGGCTGGACCGGGGCTGACCGTCGGTCAGGTCGGGGTCAGCCGTCGATGCCCCGGATCACGGTGGGGGAGTGGCGGAAGAACTGCTCGAGGTGCTGCTCGTAGCGGTACTCGGGAGTGGTCGACCCGGTCGCCCGCCGCAGGTTGTTGGCCCGGGCGAGACTCTGGACGGCGCCTGCGCTGGTGTATCGGTACTCGAACCCCGCCTCCCTCAGGCGCGAGGTGTCGATGCCCCGGCCGAACCGCACCAGTCCCTCGATCTCGGGGGGGAACTGGAGTCCGGTCACACGGAGGAGCGGAGCGGACAGCATCCGTGGCCGGAACGGTGAGAGCGGCAGGAGGTAGGCACCTCCGATGGACGCGACCTCGCTCCACGGGATCTTGCCCGACCCCGCCACATTGAACACCCCGGGGATCCGATTGGCGGTCACGTACTCGAGGCCGCGGACGACGTCGTCCTCCTCGACGAACTGGACGAGGGGATCGAAGCCGGCGATGCAGGGCAGGATCCGTCGCCGCAGGTTGTGGCTGATCGGGGTGATGATGTCGGTGCCGAGCACGTTGGCGAACCGGAGGACCGTGACGGTGAGGTGGGGGTTGTCCTCGGTGAAGTCCCGGACCAGTGCCTCGACCTCGATCAGGGAGCGCTCGAGCCGGGTGCGCACCGGGCTCGGGCGGGGGGTGTCCTCGCTGAACCAGGTGGGGTCGGTCTCGGACGCGCCGTACACGTGAGCCGAGGATTTGACCACAAGATGGCGGACCGATGTCCCGGACGCCCCGGCTGCTGCCAGGAGGTTGAGGGTGCCGATCACGTTGATCTCGTGGAGGACACGGCTCGGCACGGACACCGAGTTGGTCTCGAGGAAGGTGTGCACGATCGTGTCGACCCCGGTGGCCCGGACGATGCGGTTGAGGATCGAGTACTTCTGGTCGGAGCGCACGTACTCGGTGCGCTCGAGGGGTACCCGGGGCTCCTTGGTGCCGAGTCCCAGGATCATCTCCACGTCGGGCCGGGACTCGAGGGCCTGAGCCATCCGCCCACCCCAGAACGTGTCGAGCCCGGTGATCAGGACGCGGCGTCCCACTCGTTCAACCGAACCAGATGCTGCGGCGCTCGCGCAGCATGTCGTGGAGGGCATCCTGGAGGGAGGAGCGGATCCCCTCTGCCTCGTCCATGACCCTGCTGCGCGAGTAGCGGTCGAGCCCCGGCTCCACGTCGAAGGAGACCGGGTCGAGCACCCGGAACTTGAACTTGACCGGGAAATAGGTCACGTAGCCGAGCGGACCCATCAGCAGTGCATTGGCGGTGACGGGGAAGTACGGAAGATTGAGCACTCTCGCCACGCCGGGGACCCGGAAGATGATGGGCATCGACTCCTCGGCGCCGACGACGGCAATCGGGATGATCGGGACCCCTGCGCGCATCGCGATCTCGACGAAGCCTCCCCGGCCGAACCGGCGCAGTCGGTACCGGTCGGAGTAGGTCTTCGAGGTTGCCTTGGTTCCCTCGGGGAAGACGAGGGCGAGCTGTTCCTGGTCGTGGAGGAGTCGGAACGCATTGTCCGGATGAGCCGGCACGCCGCCGGTGCGCGACCAGAGGGTACCGACGATCGGCAGGGTGCGGAAGAAGAAGTCGGCCAGGCCGTAGACGGGTCGCCCCAGCTCCCGTTCGATGCCGTGCATGATGGCCGGGGCGTCGGACGGGATCGCTCCAGCATGGTTGGCGATCAGCAGAGCGCCCCCCTGCTGTGGGATCTTCTCCAGACCCTCCCACTCGACCCGGAACCAGTACCGGTAGATCGGGTCGTAGAACCGGCGGACCACGGAGCGCACGTGCTCGGAGCGGCCCCACTCGTCGACATCGGAAAGCCGCGGGTCGGCCGGCTCCAGGCCCCTCGGGCGGCGGGTGGCCACCGGCAGGACCGAGACGGTGCCGCCGTCCCTCCGTCCGACGCCGGCAGGAACCGCCCCGATCGGGCTGCTCTGGTGGGCACCGTTGTCCTGATCGGTGATCTGACGGGCACCGCTCTGCCGCACGATCGCGTCGATGAGCTCCGCGTCGCCGGGAGGACCTCCGTCTCGTCGAGTCCGTGCCTTCTCACCGGAGTCCGAGCTCACCCGATGCATGGTACCCCCGGACTCGCTCTCCGGGGCCAGGGGCCGCGAGGATCCGCTCCGGTCAGGATGGTCCTTCGGTGTGCAGCCCGTCGAGGCGCCCGGCCAGCGGGCCGAGGGAGCGGAGTGCGTCCAGTGTAAGGGTGCGCCTCCCGACCTCGAGGGGGTCGAATTCGGCCCGCAGGGCGGCGAACGCCCGTGCCACGTCGGAGGGCTCCACGAGGGCCATGAGCGCAGTGACCGAGACACCCTTGGCGAGGAGCGGCAGAGGCACCCCGTCCAGGGTCCGGCTGAGCACGTCGGCCACCCGGAAGGCCAGCTCGGTCGTGGACCCACGGTCGTCGCCCCGTACCGTGAGAGCGGTCACCGGTGGGGCCGCGCGCAACCCCAGCCGCGACCCGTACACGTCGGCCAGCATGGCCACAGAGTCATGGAGCGGATGGATGCTGCTCCCCGGGACGTGCCTCCAGAGCACGGGCACCTCGGTGATCCGGAGGCCGAGCCGGTGGGCCCAGTAGAGGACCTCGACGTCGAAGGCGAACCGGTCGATCCGCACCAGGTGGAAGAGAAGGCGGGCGGCCGGGGTCCGGAAGGCCTTGAACCCGCACTGCGTGTCCAGGAGGCCGAGCCCGGTACCGGTCGTGACCAGCGTGTTGAAGAGGCGGCCCATCAGGGACCGCAGCGCGTAGGTCGTCTCGACCATCGACTCGGGCAGGGCCCGCGAACCGATGGCCAGCTCGTTGTCGGCCAGCCCGTCGAGCAGCTGGGAGATGGCGTGGGGATCGATCGCCATGTCTGCGTCCATGTACGCCAGCAGCGGCGCCCGCGCCCGGGCCACTCCGTCTCGGATCGCAGCGCCCTTCCCCTGATTGCGGTTGAGCCGCACGATTCGATGATGGGGAAGGGCGGCAAGGAGTTTTTCCGCCTCAACGGCGGTGTGGTCCGTGCTCCCGTCGTCCACCAACAGCAGCTCGGTGCGCTCGAGGTCAACCGCTCCAGAGGCCGCCGCTCCCTCGAACCGACGCATGCCCTCGGCCAGTCGGTCGGCCTCGTTGTAGGCAGGAATGATGATCGAGAGCTGGAGCGTCATGGGACTGTTGCGACCTTAGGGCCCGGACGCTGCCATGCGGCTTCGGCCCCACCCTGCCGACAACGGGTGGAGATCAGGGACGTGCGGCGCCGACCAGACCGAAGTACCAGAGTGGGTCGAAGGTGACGACCGTCCCGGTGTGCGCGGCCTGGATGATCGTGTCCGTCCCGTAGGCGGTGGACTGCCCGTCGAGCGTCGGCCCCACATACATGACCACGTGGTCGATACCGCCACCACTGAGGTCGTAGAAGAGGAGGTCGCCCGGCTCGAGCGAGGTCAGACTCACGTGCGGGAAGCTGGCGTACTGGTCGGCAGCCGAATGCGGGAGGGTCACCCCGGCAGCGGCCCAGGCCAGCTTGGTCAGGCCCGAGCAGTCGACCCCGGCCGAGCTGGTGCCGCCCCAGACGTAGGGCACGCCCAGGTACTGCATGGCTCCGTGCACGGCCGCCAGGCCGGCGGCCGTGGGGCTGCCCCCGCTCGCTATCACCGTGCCGCCGCCTGGTCCCGGGCCGGTGCCGCCCGCCCCTGCTGCCTGGTTGGCCGCTCGGTTGGCGCTCGTGGCGGCCGCGCTCCCACCGCTCACCGTGCTCGCGACCTGAGCGGCCTGTGATGCCTGTGCGGCAGCGACCTGTCGGGCCGCGGGAGTGGTCGCCGACGCGGCGGTCTGGGCGGCGGCAGCGGCCTGAGCCGCGGCCTGCTGGGCGATCTCCTGGGCCAGGGTGCCTTGGACCTGAGCCAAGGTGGCATCGGAGAGGGCACTGGCCGAGACCGCACTCTGACGCAACTTGTTCTCGGCGGCTAGCTGGGCGGTCTCGCTGCGTTGCTCGCTCCGGAGCTTGGATTCTGTGGAGGTCAGCTGTCGCTGTCTGGATTGCACCGCGGCGACCTCCGCCGACAGGTTGCCGATGCTGAGGCGCTCATAGAGGGTGCGGGTCTGGTCTCCCCCCGTCGGCGCAGCGAAGAGCGCGGCGACGGCGTCGTCCGACGATCCGCTCGTGTACGCCTGGATCACGTCGTTGCGCAGGGTGGCTCGGGCAGAGTCGAGCTTGGCGCGGGCCGCGGACAGAGAGGCTGTGGTGGTCGAGAGTGCCGACTGGGTAGCGGTGAGGTTGACCACGGCCTGGTTGTACGCCTCATCGGCCGCGCTGAGGGCCTGCTGTTGCGCGGAGATCTGGGCCTCGATGGTCGCGACCTGTGCCTCGGCCGCACTGATCTTTCCCTGAGCCGGAGTGGTCGAGGTTGTGGTCGAGGCGCCCGCGGTGCCCGAGGAGGTGCCCGTCACCGCGCCGGCCGTCGGCACTGCTCCAGCGGTCAGTGCCACCAGGATGCCGGCAGCGGCAAGGGTCACCGCACTGCCTCGGATCCTTGCGGTGCGCCGGCCCCCCAGCCTGGGGGGCCGAGCCGTCGCGACGCGGGCGGACGGATGCGCAGGGCGACGTCCGGAGCTCACGTCGGGCACCCTGGCACTGTAGCGATGAGCGGAGGGGTCGTCTCCGCGGGGTTCCTCGGAAAAGCCCTGGTCACGATCTGAGACTGCCCAGGTGAACCGAAGGTGCACGCCAGGTGTCGAAATGGTGTCATGGACCTGTCCCGGATCCTTGCCGTCCCGCCCCTAGACGGGCGCGGCGAACGAGTGAGTAAGTTCAAGGAACTATCGGCAGGAGTCCGGTCGAACTGGAGGCAGCACGGGTGCAAGGTGTGACCGAGGTCGGGGGGGGTCGGGTCCGAGGGGTCGAGCGTGGTGGGGTGTGGACGTTCTCCGGCATCCCCTACGCTGCTTCGCCGGCCGGGGAGCGCCGCTGGCGCCCACCGGTAGACCCGGAGCCATGGTCGGGAGTCCGCGACTGCGACCGGTTCGGTCCGGTTGCGCCCCAGGCACAGATGTTGGCGGCGATCTTCCCGGGGGCGACACCGGAACCCTCGTCGGAGGACTGTCTGAGCCTCAACGTGTGGACACCCGGCCTCGACGGGGCCAAGCGGCCGGTCATGGTGTGGCTCCATGGAGGATCGTTCCTCTCGGGGTCCGGCTCGACCGGGCTCTATCGAGGCACCGACCTCGCCCGCGAGGGTGACGTGGTGGTGGTGACCGTCAACTACCGGCTCGGCCTCCTCGGCTACCTGGCCCACCCCGCCCTCGGTGATGCTGGCCAGACCTGGCTGGATGGTCAGGAGTGGACGGGGACCGGAAACTGGGGACTGGCCGACCAGGTGGCCGCCCTCCGGTGGGTGCACGATCACATCGCCGGGTTCGGGGGCGATCCGGGGTGCGTGACGCTCTTCGGCGAGTCGGCCGGCGGGATGAGCGTGTCTGCGCTTCTCGGGGCGCCCGAGGCGAACGGACTGTTCCACCGGGCCGTGGTCCAGAGCGGTCCGCCCTACACGATGTCGGCGGACACGGCTGCCGAGGTGGCCGAGAAACTCGCCTCCCAGATGGGCGTGGCCTGCACCCGCGAGGCCCTCGAGCAGGTCCCGGCAGACCGACTGGTCGCTGCGGCGGCCGAATTCGAAGGGACCGGCGACTCCTCTGTCGACGGCCTCCCCCTCCGGCCGGTGGTGGACGGCGGGCTTCTGTTGCGACCCCCACTCTCGTCGGTGGCGGCCGGATCGGTCGCCGACGTACCCCTGCTGATCGGGACCACGCGTGACGAGTGGACCCTCTTTGCGATGAGCGACGCCGCCATCTCCTCGCTCGACGCCGATCGGCTCCGGTGGCGCCTTGTGCGCGCCTTCGGGGACGAGACTGCAGCTGATCGGGTCACCGCCGCGGTGCGGTCGGCCCGCGCCTCCCGGGGCGAGCCGGTCGAAGCCCGTGACCTCTGGACGGCGATCGCCACCGAGTTCGTGTTCCGCGCACCTTCGGTGCGGCTCGCAGACGCGCACGAAGACGCGGCGGCACCGGGCGTGGGGACCTACGCGTACCTCTTCACCTGGCCGTCCCCGATCTTCGGCGGCGTGCTCGGCTCCTGCCACGCATTGGACGTTCCCTTTGTGTTCGGCACGGTGCGCTACCCCCTGATCCAGACGTTCACCGGCGGCGGCGAGGATGCGCTCGCGCTGTCGGCGGCCATGCGGCAGGCCTGGGCGTCCTTCGCCCGCACCGGGGTTCCCATCTCCGACCTGGCCGGAGCGGCCCAGACGGCGTGGCCAGAGTGGAACATGGGACGCCGACCGACCGCCGTGCTCGGTCCGTGGTCGGAGGGTGAGGGCCCGGTCGAGGTGGTGGAGCGGCCCCGCGACAGAGACCTCGAGGCGGTCGAATCGGTGCTCGGCCCGTTGCCCGGGCACCGGACCCGCTGAGCCGGGAGGCGGCCGTGTTCCGCTGGACGTCACCGGCCGGTCGGGTGCGCCGACCTATGGTTTGGGTACATGTCGGTCCGCCGGGGGACGTAGCCCAAATGGCAGAGGCAGGGCGCTTAAACCGCCCCCAGTGAGGGTTCGACTCCCTCCGTCCCCACAATTGTTTCGCTGATTCCTTGTGCGACAGCAGCGCCAAATCCACACTCATACTTCCACCCACTCTTCACTGGCGAGCGTTGCCTCCCGCGAGTCCCTGACGTAGCTCTCTGACAGAATGGGGTGCTTCAGACACGAGTCGACCGACACCTCGGGGATCAATTCCGGTACACAATCATTGCGTAGGAAGAAGGCGTTGAACCCGTACCGCTCTGTTCCGATCAGTCGATAGCCGCGCCGATTTGCCAGTCTGGTAAACGCCCGCAAACTTGCACTCCGGTGAACGGAGCCGTGTGGGAGCACGAAATTTGCCATCGTAAGGAATAGCCACCGACACTTCTGTTCCCAGAGTTTCGTTGATCTCGACGACCACGAATTTGGGGCTGAGCTCGAGCGTGTTCCACATCCAATAATCGTTGCCGTCCATGTCGATGATCGCCACATCGACGTTCCCGTCAATCCATTGGCGCTCAACAAGGTGTTGACGTTGTCGGGTGAGATCCACTCGTTGACAAAGCGAGGTGGGTAGTACCACGTGTCTCCACAATGTTTGTAGAAGCGCTTGCCGCGCTCGACGCGTTCGGGACTACCTTCGAACAACAGCGCCTGCCAACCATGGTTGACGATGAGATTGGCGGAGCAGCATTCGATGCCGTCTCCTGCACATATTTCGACCACCCGCTTGGACCCATCCCCGATGAGGGACAGCAGGTACCAGATGATCCCATCTTCACCGTTTTGAGAGAAGTAGCGAAACTCAACCTCGTCGAGCGAGGGCAAGGGGTCATTCGACCTGACGCGTCGTCGCCACTCAGACCGGGCGAGATGCTGAAGGAGTTGATCGTTTCCTCGGCTTCTCCGCGGATGGAACAATGTGGCGGCCTCGGTTGCAAAGTGCTGCGCTTCAAGCACCATCGATTCCAACTTTGTGAATCTTTGGTCCAACAATCCAGCCAAGTCAGAACTGGCAAACTCGGATGTTTCCTCGACCACTATTGCCTCCATCAGCCATCAACTCACGTTGCGAGTCACACGGATTACAAGAACCTACTTTGGTCGTCGAATCCAGATCCTCCGACCTGTGCGGTGAACAAGCACCGCTGGCACCATCTCGCTCCGTGTGACTGTACGTGTCGACTCGACCGGATCCCCGTGGACCTCGTTCTCGGGTGCTCCCTGATGGCCCGCGTTCCGGACCCAGAAGGATCGGAAGACCAGGATGCCATGGGCTCTCGCCTATGATTTGCGTCGTTGGTCCGGATCCTTGTCTGCTACATGGAAACTCAACTGCTGGCTACGGTGCCAGTGGGCGTCCGCCTGGCGGCCGGTTGGACGAGAGAGGTGAACCTATTGCCGCAACAGAGGATCGTGATCACCGGTGGCGCCGGTTTCATCGGCTGCGCCGTTGCCCAATGCCTCGTGACCCGGGCACATGAGGTGCTCGTGGTCGACTCGCTCCATCCACAGGTCCACAGCACGCGTGGTCGTCCAGCTCGGCTGCCCCGATTCGGTGACCCTCATCCCCTTCGACGTGACCAATGCCACCGGTTGGGACGCACTGTTGAAACTCGAGTTGCCCACTGTGGTGGTGCACCTGGCTGCCGAGACCGGCACGGGCCAGTCATTGAGGGAGGCCACCCGACACGGGTCCGTCAATGTAGTCGGCACCACCCAGATGATCGACGCCATGTCGCGCCGTGGTTACGTCCCCGAACACTTCATTCTCACGTCTTCGCGTGCCGTATACGGAGAAGGGGCGTGGACGGCCGGCGGGGACACGTACTACCCGTCGGCCCGGACCCACGACGACCTGAGCCGGGGCGCCTGGGCACCTCCGTCCCCGAGTGGCCTCGAGGGCACACCTGTCCCGAGCTGCGCCGGTCGTACCCGTACCGAGCCCACCAACATCTAGCCGCCACCAAGCTGGCCCAGGAGCACATCCTCAAGTCGTGGGGAGCGGCCTGGGCTGCCCGGTGAGTGTCCTCCGCCTCCAGAACGTCTACGGGGTGGGTCAATCATTGGACAACCCGTACACCGGGGTGCTCTCGATCTTCGCCAGGCAGGCGCTGTCCGGGTCCACCATCAACGTGTACGAGGATGGGAACATCGTACGTGACTTCGTTTACGTGGATGACGTGGCTGAAGCCATCTGCTCGGCCATCGACCGACCCCCGACCACGGCCCGTACGCTCGACATCGGATCCGGATCATCGACGACCATCCTCGATGTCGCTACCCTCATTGCGGGCCTGAGTGGCGCTCCGGACCCCGTCGTGACCGGCCACTTCCGCGACGGTGATGTGCGGGCGGCCAGCACCGTCATCGACGCGGCCCGCCAGGACCTCGGCTACTCACCGACCTGGACGCTCCGCAAGGGTCTCGAGGCCCTTCTCCGGGGTGCCCATCCAGAATTGGAGAGCGCATGAGCAACAACCGGGGAGTCGCTGGGGACGAATCAGGCGGCCGGGGCGCAGTGCGCGGCGATCTTCGCACCAGGGGTGTCCGAAGCATGGATCCCCACCATCCGGTCATTGCAGGCGACGGCACCTGAACTGCCCATCCTGGTCGGCGGCCCGGACATGGGCGACCTGCTGGTGCTCGAGCGTCTGGGGGTGGAGGTGTCCATACAGGCATCGGCGTCCTCGCTGGTCAACCATGCCTACCAGAAGCATTCGGCCCATGTGCTGCTGGTCCATGCATCAGCGCTCTTCCCCCCGGGCTTCCTCGACCGGGCCCTCACTGTCGTCGACACCGACCTCCGTTGTTCGAGCGTCTCCTTCCTGTCCAACATCGCCGGCTACGCCGGCTTTCCTCATCCGGACCAGATCTCACTCCACCAGATCGACGACCTCGACGAAGTGACGATCACTCGGCGACTCCGCGCCCATCCGGAGGGCCTCGGGGTGGTGCCGATCCCCTACCCAGTCGGGCCGGCGGTGCTGCTCAGCGCGCAGGGTCTGTCGATCGTCTGGCCGTTCCCCGACCGCGGCGAGCGGGTTCCGGTCTCACTAGCCGACTTCGGAGCCAACACGCGTATTCGCGGTCTGATCAGCATGCTCGATCCGGGAACGTTTGTCTCACGGCCCACTGACGTTCCCGGCGACCTACCCCCGGTGGCCGGCCTTGCCCCGGCCGAGGAGGCCTGGCTGGAACAGCATTACCCGGGGATCACCCGGGCACCGAATGATCCTTCCGAAACGGACTCAGCTCTCAGGCAGGCGTTGGTGCTGGCCCGAGCCAACACATTCGGCATGCGGATCGTGCTCGAGAGCTCGTGCCTCGGACCGAAGGAGATGGGGACGCAGGTGGCGCTGCTGGCCATGGCGGCCGCGTTGGCCGATCGTGACGACGTCTCCTACCTCGGAGTGGCTATTCCGGGCCCGATCCCCCCCTATGCCATTCCCTGGCTGACCGACGCCAAGATCGACGTCCGCACCACCCCCGCCGGTGAAGTGTCCGGATTTCCCGCAGTGGATATCGTGCACCGGCCCTTCCAGGTCGCTCCGGGCGTGGATCCTTCGGCATGGCGAGCCGTCGGAAAGCGCACCGTGATCACCGTGCACGATCTGATCGCCTTCCAGATTCCTGTGTATCACCAGACCGCCGACGGCTGGTTCGCCTATCGATCGGCAACGAGATCGTCGGCCGCGGCAGTCGACGGGATCGTCGCCAGCTCGGTGGACACGGCCCGTCAGATCGGGCTCGAACGGCTGTCGATCGACGAACAACGCGTCTTCGTCGTGCCGGCAGGCGTGGACCACCTCCGCGGCGATGAGCCGGAACGGGAGCCCGCCGAACTCCTGGCCCGCGGCTTCGGCGGCCAGCCGTTCATGCTCGTGCTCGGGACCAACTACACCCACAAGAACCGCGACCTGGCCATACGGGTCGCCCATGAGCTGGGCCAACGAGGGTTTGGCCTCGCTTTGGTGATGGCCGGCGCGCTGGTCCCCTTCGGTTCCTCCCGGATGGCCGAGTCGATCGCATGGTCCCCAGGGGATCCCGTGTTCACCATCCCGGACGTCACATCAGAGGAGCGCAACTGGCTACTACGCCACGCTGATCTGGTGCTCTATCCGAGTGGGGCCGAAGGATTCGGGTTCATCCCCCACGAAGCGGCGGCGTTCGGGACGCCAACGGTGGTCGTGCCCTTCGGGCCCTTCGAAGAACGGATGTCCGGATTGCCGGTGGCGCCGGCGGATTGGTCGGTAGGTGCCCTGGCCGACGCCTGCGTGGCCCTCCTCTCCGACCTTGCCCTCTCAGAAGCCCAGGTCGAGGGCATAGCGGCGGGGATGCCGGTGTACGACTGGAAGAGGTGTGCTGCATCACTGATGGACGTCTATCGATCATTGCTGGTGCGGCCACCACTCAGTAGCCTGTGACCGCGCCAGACACGAGACGGGGAACGATGCCTGAACCAACTAAAACTGTCCAAAAGTCTGCGACCAAAGCGGTGACGGCCACCAAGGCCGCAACCGGATCGAGTGCCGTCACCCCCGAGCCCGTCGATGGAGACATCCAGCTCGAACGTGAGATGGACCGGCTCTCGCTGGAGCAGGCTGTGCGGGACTTCGAGATCGCCAATGCCCGCGTCATCGACCTCACCCAGCGGTTGATCGCGGCCAATCAGCGGATCGTCGAGCTTCCAGGGGATGAACGACGCCTCGGAAACGACACTCACCGCGGTGCAGAGCCGTTACGCCGAGGTGGCCGGCTCGCGCGCCTACCAGACGGCACAGAAGTTGGGGGCACTCCGAAGTCTCTTGCGGAGGTAGGCATGACCAAAGCCCGCCTACTGTTGGCCATTACCGTCTACAACGGACGCACCGTCGTTCCGGCGTGCCTTCGCTCCGCTGCTGCCCTGCGTCCAACCAAGGCGGATATGGATGTGCTGGTGCTCGACGACTGCAGTCCGGACCCCGGCTTCAGCGGCGAGATTCGCGCGCTCTGCGGCACCCTAGGGTTCCAGTACTACCGGAGCCCGAGGAACCTCGGCATTCCCCGCAACGTCAACCTTGGACTGATGCGGGCCAGGGATGCCAACTATGACTTCGTGATCATCGCCAACTCGGACGTGCTGTTCGCCGCCAACCTGCCCGACACGTTGATCGAGACAGCGGCCACCGATCCCACAATCGGATCCGTGACCGCATGGTCGAACAATGTCTCGATCTTCTCCTTGCCCAATGAGGATCCGGATCTGTACCTTCGCCGATCAGGATCGAGTGAACTGGCTGTCAGAGACCATCTACGGCAATTTCGGTGCGGCGGGAGTCGACACACCCGCGGGTATCTCGTTCTGCATACTGATTCCGGTGCCGGTGATCCGGCGCGTCGGGCTGATGGACCCGATCTACGGCCGTGGCTACTGCGAGGAAACCGATTGGAGCCTTCGCAGCAAGAGCATGGGGTATCGGATCACCCTGTCACCTTCCAGTTTCGCGTACCACCAAGGGGGTGGAACCAATGTCGACGAGGGGCTGCTCAGCTCGGGACACACGACCGTTCCGGCCCATGAGCGGATCATCGATCACCGGTATCCGCTGTTTCGTTCGCAGGTCGAGGCGTTCGTGAACTCCGAGACGCTCGATAATCTCCGCAGGGACGCACGGGAGAAGATCATCATCGATGCCGCTCGTGAATGGGGCTATTCGGTAGTCGCCGGCTTGAACGACGTGAGTCCCAGGGCTGACCCGGTGGTGGAACTCGAAGAGATCCAGGGAAGACTCAGGGCAGTTGCCTCTTTCATCGGGTTCCGTCAGGTGCTCCCTCAATTCGATGACCTTCCCCAAGGCCTCGCCGACTACTTCGGTGCACCACCGGCACGGGTCCGGGTCGTTGAACCCGCTGGTCGACTCGGTGATGTCACCGCCGGGTTTGGGGCCCTTGGGGCTCAGGTGCAACGCGAGGTGTGTTACCCCGCACGTGTCTGATTCGTCGCCCATCGCATCGACTGCTGACAGGTTCAGGTCAATCGGCGAATCGAAAGAGTCGGGTACCCGTACAGAGATTCTGGGAATCAGTCCGCTCGGACCGCCTGAGGACAGAGAACCGCCTGAGGACGGAGAGAGAGTGGTATCCCGCCATGGAGGCACTGCGGGGGATCGTCGCGGCAGCAGTGGTTGACCATACGTTGGCCCTCTCCGGGGTCACGGCCTCCGGACACTCATCATCTCGTGCTGAAGATCATGGGGATCTGGCCTTGGGAAGCTTCTCGTATGTGGAACGACCCGGCCACCTTCTGGGTCGACGGATCGGACATCAGTTGGGAGCGTGGCAACGCACAACACGGCTGCGTTCGAAAAACCCTGCTAGTGAAGGAGAAACAGCATGACCGAATCGATACGGCCGGGTCTCGGGGCGAGACTGGGATCGCTGACCGACAAAGTGGCCTCCAAACTGAACGTCGGATCGGTCCTTACGACTTCCGGGCCATCGATTCCGCCACCTCTGCCCGACGGTGAGTTCGAGCTGATCGAAGTCGATGCGGGAGATATTTTGGATGAGCCGGAATGACCAGGTGATGCGACCATTCATGCAACGCGCCCACAGCTGGGAACCTGAAGAAGGTCGTCTACTCCTTTCCTTCGTCAAGCCGGGCTGTCGGTTCCTGGATATCGGTGCCAACGTCGGATACTTTTCCGTGCTGATTGGAAACGCTGCACCAGGGTCATTGTCGACTGCGTAGAGCCAGACCCGGGTAACGTTCGGGCTCTGCAGTTCAACCTCTGGTCCAATGGGGTCACCGCGACCGTATGGCCGCTGGCCCTTGACAATCGTGACCGCCATTTGCACCTCTCCGGCAATGCCCACAATCTCGGTGACCTGAGAAGTGGGCGGGTCAGGCCCAGCGCGACAGACGACGGACGTGCTGTCGGCGAACACGGCGCGGATGGCCGAACCGTCCGGGTGGGATCGTCCCAGCCGCATCCGGTGATGACCTGTTCGGCGATCGGGTCTTTGACTTGGTCAAAGTCGACGTCCAGGGCTGGAGTTCGAGGTGCTCTTAGGGCTTGACGGTGTCTTGTCGCGTTCGCCGGGGGTGCACATCGTTACCGAATTCTGGCCGGCTCCATTGCGGGCCACTGAACGCTCCCCCTCCGATATCTTGGCGAAGATATCGACAACTTGGCTATCGGATTAGGGTCTCAGTCGGAGCGCAACGTTCTTGAGATGTCCGATGCGGAGATCGTGGAACTATGTGACTCCGGCGGACCCGATGGCCAGGTCAACCTGTTGCTCGAACGCTGACCAGGTCCTCGAAACAGTTGGGGTGATTCACCGCCGCCGAACCCGCCGGAGACCCGATCTCGGAGTTCGGCTCTGGCCGCCGCCGACGTCTGCTCCCTTCCGGGCTCAGGTGGGAGTCGACGGCAACGGCCCCGATGAGAAAAATCGGCTGATGTCCTCCGCGGCGCTGGGTTGGCCGAAGTAGTACCCCTGGATCACCACGCAGCCCAATTGGGTGAGCAACGCCACTTGCGCCACCGTCTCCGCCCCTTCGGCGATCACATCGAGGTCCAGGGCCTCTGCAATCCCGATGATCGACCGCACCAGGGCGATGGCTTGGCGATCCTCCCCCAGAGGCGCGATGAAGCTCCGGTCGATCTTGAGGATGTCGATCGGAAAGTCCCGGAGGTAGGCGAGGGACGAGTAGCCAGTGCCGAAGTCGTCGATGGCAATCCGGATACCGAGCCCCTTGAGCTCATGGAGCTGCCGCAAGACGAACGGCGAGTCCACGAGGAGCAGCCGCTCGGTGATCTCGAGGACCAACGCGCTACCTGGGAGGTCGAACTCGGTCAGGGCATTCTTGACTTCGGTCACCATGGCGGTGTCGAAGAGTTGACGGGCGGAGAGGTTGACGGCCATGGTCACACGCCTGGCGGGGTCGATCGGCTGCCACAGCCGAGCATGTCTGCAGGCGGTGCGCAAGATCCATCGTCCGAGGGGGACGACGAGTCCGATGTCCTCGCAAACGTCGATGAACTCGCTGGCTGACAGCAGTCCCCGAGTCGGGTGCCGCCATCGAACCAGTGCTTCGAACCCAACCGTCTCGAGCGTCTCGGCGTTGACCGAAGGCTGGTAGTACACCTCGAACTGCTCCTCGTCGACGGCGACCCACAATTCGGTCTCGAGCCGCAACCGGGATTCGATGCGCTGCTGCATGTCCGCTTCGAAGTCTGTCCCGCATAGTCTCAGCAGTCGACGGCGACCCGAAGCGCGGTGCACGCCTCGACCAGCCGAGTGGATCCCAGCGCGCAGATGCGGTCGACGAGATAGGCCTTCGGCACCACACGCAGGTTGTCGAAGCTTGCAGCGCACTCCGCAGGCATCCCGTCGTCGGGTCCGAGCGAAACCTCTGTCGGGATGTTCCGTACGGTGCGGGTCACCGGAGCAGCAAGGACGCCATTGAGCACGGGAATGGCCGCTGATCTGGTCATGACCAGGAAGGGGCGGCGACCCAAGTCCTCGATCTCGCCCCACCAGACCTCTCCGCGACGAGGCTCGTTCACCATCGCTCCTGGGCGATGGCGTCTCGGAGCGAGGCGACGGCAGCGTCATGCTCAATCACGGTAGGCGGAGTGCGTTGGTAGCCGGTGACGATGGCTCGGTCGATTTGCCGGCGGCGTTCGAGGGCCGTGATGGCTTCGACTCCAGCTCGCACGGCAGCTGCCCGGCTCTCGTAGACGCCACTTGCGACGAGCGCGTCGAGCTCACCGAGGAGGTCCTCGGGAAGCCGGACTGCGATCTGTTCAGTAGTCACCAAGTCAGCATATCAAATTGGGATGGATATTGGTATGTATCCGGAGTCCCAGAGGGTTTCATTCGATCGCCCGACGCCGACCTGTCGATGGGTGGTCAGATCAAGGAGCTCGAGTGTCGCCGTCGACCTGCGAACCACAGGCGGCCTGACTACAGGGTGGTGTCGGCGCCGCCGGTCTGATCTCGGGCGGTCTCTGACCTCGTGGTCACAAGACTGAGTGCTTCACTCCACGCCTCTTGGGTATTTGCGAGGCGCGCCTTCGCAACGACCTCGGCGATGGCTTTCGCGTTGCCGACCGCTTTCGCCGCCTCTTGAACGGCCACCTTCGCCAATCCTGCAGACTTGGGTACCTCTTCGGCGGCCCGTTCGGCGGTCAGCCTTGCCTGATCTGCTTTCTGAGCTGCTGTCCGGGCCTCGTCAGCTGCGATTCGGGCTGTTCTGGCGGTCTGGGCAACCGTGCCGTTGGCCTCGGCCGCCGCCTTCTCTGCAAGTGCGGCGATCTGCGTCGCCTCTTGGGCGGTCTGTCCTGCCCTCTGGGCATGGAGCTCAGCCTCCGCCATCACCTGCATGGTCTGGGCAACCTCCGAGACGACGATCGCGACTCGTGCCGCCTCCTGCCAGGCTTCCGGGCTCTTCGTCTCCTGAGCCCGCCCCACGGCTCGTGCAACCTCTGCGAACCAGCTGTCGGCTTCGCGGTTCGCCTCGGGTGGACTTACGGCCGCGTCGGCGTCGTCTCCTCTGTCCGCGTTCCCTGTCGACTCGATGGTTGGCACGCTGTCCTGGGCGGGCAAGGCTGCTCCGGCCCGTACACCGTTGCGCTCGCTGGTCTCGTCACCGTTTCCCGAATCGGCGTGACTCGTGAAGCTCGGCGTTGGAGCAGGCGGCGGCTGAACCGGATCCGGGGTGACGGATCCCGTCCCGACGGTGGGCGTGATCGTCACGTCGGGTATGGCGGACGCGGTCTCCATGGACGGGAGACGTTCGGGCTGGTCGGGCGAGACGGGCTGGTCGGGCACGAGGAGCTCCGGGGCACGCATGACCGCACCGGCCGACGGCTGGTCGACCTGTGCAGAGTTCGCCATTGAAGCACTTGCAATCCCGCCGGTCCGCCGACGCTCCGGGACGACCTTCATCGTCTGGCCCGTCCAGTGATGCCCGTCCCAGTACCGCGTCAACTCCGGATCGGATGCATCGGGGTACCACCCGGCGTCCGCAGCCTCCGCAACTTCGGCCGGTTGCGCCACCGGAATCTGATTCTGATCGGCCGCCTCTTGATTCTGATCGGCCGCCTCTTGAGGTGTCGCTGCCGATCGGGACTCGTTCGAGAACGGTCGGGGTCCGTTCGAGAAGAATTGCGGGACTCCGTCGTCCTCATTCTGGGCCGTCTCGGTGTCCGCCTCGCTCTTCGAGTGACGGGTGAAGGGTCGTAGGGCCATACCGGTGTATCGGCACCTGGTCAGCGGTCTTTAGAGGATTTCACGAGAGGCAGGTGCCCAATAACACCTGGTCGACCCGTGGATTTCTCGCTCAAGGAGGCTGCTCCCCCCGCCGATACGACCAAGGTGGCCAAGCTGATCAATGTGAGGAAGTCCACGAGAGCACGCCTCGAGTTGGCCCGGAGCACCCCGTTCCCGGACCTGGGACGGGATGGCACGCCCTCGCTCGTGTTCCAGCCGGCGGTGGACCTCGCCACGGGGCGCCTGCTCGGATTCGAGGCCCTGCTTCGGTGGCACGATGCCTCGGGCAACGAGGTTCCACCCCAGACCCTGATTCCCTGGGCCGAGTCCCACGGACACATGAACGCCCTCAATGCGTGGGTGCTGTCCGAGGCGTGCGCCCAGGCCACCCGGTGGCCAGGAGACCTACAACTGGCGGTGAATTGCTCGACCCTTCAGCTCCAGCGCGGTATTGCGGCGGTTGCAGTTGCCACCGCGCTCGAACAATCCAAGCTCAACCCCGACCGCTTGACCGTCGAGGTCACCGAGGGCTCGGTGGGTGACAGCGAGGCGGTCAGGGACATGAGTGTCATGACACACCTGGGAATCCAGCTGACCGTCGATGACCTCACGGCCGAGAACTCAGTGCTCGGCCAGCTCCACGGCTACCACGTCAACACGGTCAAGATCGACGCATCGCTCGTCGCAGGCCTCGGCGACCCCGAGGGACCGAGTCGGGCAACCGTGGAGGGAATTGTCACGCTCAGCCGTTCTCTCGGGATCTGCACGGTGGCCGAAGCAGTCGAGACACCCGAGCAGGTGGCCATCCTGAGGGAGATCGGGGCCGAGACTGCCCAAGGCTACTTCTTCTCCAGGCCGCTCACGGCTGACGGCGCCGCTGAGCTGGCGGCCATGTCCCCTCCGCCGCGATTCGCGCTTTCGGGTTAGCGGGGAGCGACGAGTGTTGGCGGACCGTCCGGCCTGTCGAGTGTCCCTAGAGGGTGCAATCGACGACGGTCCGGGTCCGAAGCGGAGCGCTCGGTGACGACGTCCATCCTTCCGAGGAGCATGCTCGGCGTCACGCCGAGGAGGCGACTGGCGGGTATACGCCGGTTCGGGATCTTGCCGTTCAGGGCGGCGGCCAGAGAGCCCGGGATCGCGTCTCCGCCAACGGCGTCTGCGCCATTTGCATCGGGACGGCTGCTTGCGTCCCGCCAGAAGCTGATCCGGGTCACGATCGCCAAGAGGGCGCTCGAGGTCCACTATCAGCCCATCGTCGATCTGCACAGCGGTGGGGTCATCGGCGTGGAGGCCCTTGCCCGCTTCGCTCACCGGCCGGTGCGACCCCCGGATGCGTGGTTTCTCGAGGCCTCATCGGTGGGTCTCGGCATCGAGCTGGAGGTCGTCGCGCTCGAACTGGCACTACAGCAGATGCATCGGCTGCCCTCCGAGATCTACATGTCACTCAATGTCTCGGTGGAAGCGCTCATGTCCGACGCGTTCCGGGAGATCTTGGAGGATGTCCCGGCCGAACGGATCGTCCTCGAAGTCACCGAACACATCCCGATCGACGACTACGCAGCGTTCGGCGAGAGCGTCGAGGGATTACGATCGGAAGGGGTGCGTCTGGCGGTCGACGACGCCGGCGCCGGATTCGCCAGTCTTCGGCACGTCGTCGACTTCCAGCCTGAGATCATCAAACTCGACATCGGCCTCATTCGCGGCATCGACGCAGATCCGGCGCGGCAGGCGCTGGCACGTGCGCTGCTCACGTTCGCTCGTGAGACCTACGACGCCACGGTCGTCGCAGAGGGAATCGAGACGGCCGGCGAGTTGGAGATGCTCCGCCGTCTGGGCTGTCCGCAGGGACAGGGGTTCCTGCTCGGCCGGCCGGAACGCCTCTCGGTCGGACTTTCGGTCCCGGCCATCGGCGACCTCCTTTCGTTCCCGGATGACACCTTGGACCCCGCGCTGTCGTCGCGGTCGTTGCACAGGTACCTCGCTGCTCTGCACTGAGCGGGGATGGCCGCCGGGCGGCTGTGGGCGAGGTGGCCGTCGTTGTGGGCCATCTGTGGGACCGGTGATGCAGGCCCGGACCCCCGAGGCCTGGTCTCCCGGTCGCCTCACCGATGAGAAATCCCAGCCAGATGCGGCAAACCGGCTCAAGAATCGGCGCACAACGGCCGAAGCCTCCAGTATGGAGAATTCTGCCTCCCAGGTCTTGCGGGCTCGAGGGTGCAGGCGGACGCTGTGACCGTCGCCCCGACCGTGAGCGGATCGGGCACTGCCCGACCAGTGGCACCGGACGGGCCAGCTCACCTGGAGAGCGCTGAGCTGGCCGATGCGACCGCAGCGAGTCCGGTCGACGGGACGGACGTTCGAGCCGAGGAGCCCGTTTCCGGGGGTGAGGATCCGGTCGCCGTCAACCTCGAAATCGAAGGCGGAGACATCACGCTGTTCGAGGCCGCGATCGGCGCCTACCACGCCCACGATTTTCAGCGGGCGGAATCCCTGTTCCTCGAGGAGGCCGAGCGCAACGACGTCGCTCCACAGAGGGCAGCCATCGCGTACCGGCAGGCGGCACTCGCCGCCCGCCGGTCGGGCAGGGCCGACGCGTCGGACCATTGGATGCGCCTCGCCGGCCGCGAATACCTTCGTGTCACCGAGGATGACCGCACTCCGCTGCCCTTCGTCCGGGAGGCCGCCGTCATGGCGGCGAAATGCTTCCTCAGTGTGGAGAACCTCCATGTCGCATCGAAGGGCCTCCGCCGTGCACAGGCCATCGAATCGGTGCTGAGCGCCGACGAGGACCTCATGGCGGAGGGCGCAAAGGCCCCGGCCGCCCCGGAGACCTCGCCGGTCAGGCTCGAGGTCGTGGCGGACGATCCGGTCCCGTCACGACTCGGCTCCGCTGAGGGCCCGCTTGCCCCGACCGTCGAACAGCAGACGGACGGCGAGCTGCCCCCCGGGTCGGAGCCTCGTGTGGTGGTCGGGCGGTCCGGTTGGCTGCAGCGGCTCAACCAGCACCGACCGCTCCGCAAGATGGCCTGAGCAGTGTTATGGGCGAGACCGGCGTTGCCTACGTTCCCACGCGGGACCGGCTGGGCGGCCGGACGGAGGACCGCCCGATCTCCGACATCGATGTCCTGCTCACCACGGAGGGCACCTACCCATATGTGACCGGTGGGGTCAGCACCTGGGCCCACCAGTTGGTGACCGGCCTGTCCGAGAAGCAGTTCGTCCTCTATTCGGTGGTGGCCAACACCAACCTGGCCGTTCGCTACGACCCACCCCCGAACCTGGTCCATACCGTCCAGGTGCCCCTGTGGGGGACAGAGGACAACTCCGAATTCAATCCCCGGCCGGGCTGGATCGCCCGGCGGTTGCGCCGGCCGGGTCGGCGCTTCGACGAGGAGTTCCTCCCCGCCTACGCCCAGCTCGTCGTCTCCGTGGCACTGGGAGAGGGGGGCCCCGACGACCTCGTGGCGGCCCTCTGCGCGCTCTCCGTCTATGCCGACCGGTTCAGCCTCAGGGTGGCCATGCGCGATGGTCGGACCTGGCGGCTCTTCCGCGACACGTTGGCCGCCCACCCTCTCTATCAGCAGCTGAGCACGTTCGAGGCGGTAGACCTGGCTCGCTCCGTCTACCGGTACCTGGCCCCGCTCGACTATCCGGCCGAGCTCCCCCAGGTCGTCCACTCGTCAGCGGCCGCCTTCTGTGCCATCCCGGCCGTGGTCCTACGTGAGCGGTGGAACATCCCGTTCCTCCTGACCGAGCACGGTGTGTACTACCGCGAACGGCTCCTTGCGCTGGGTCGCAACCAGACACAGAGCCCCTACCGTGTCTTCCTGTCGAACTTCTACGCCGCGGTCGTGGCCATGGCCTACTCGCGGGCCGACCTGGTGGCTCCGGTGGCCCGTTTCAACGCCACGTGGGAGATGCGGCTCGGCGTCGACGAATCCAAGATCCACCCGATGCCCAACGGCGTCGATCCTGATCGGTTCCCCCTCACCCGTCCTGCCGGAAGCGGTGACGGTCCACTGGTGCTCGTGGCGGTGGCACGCCTGGAGCGTCTGAAGGACATCCACACCTTGCTACGCGCGTTCTCCATCGTCCGCACCCGGATCCCGGGTGTGCAGCTGCACATCCACGGCCCGGAGAGCGACGTCGGATACGCCAGGAGCTGCTACGCGCTGGCCGAGCAGTTGGGCCTTGGGGAGTCGTGCGTGTTCCGAGGGCCGACCGCCGATGTCGGAAAGGTGCTCAACGAGGGGGACATCGCAGTCCTCTCGAGCATCTCGGAAGGGTTCCCCTTTGCCGCCGTGGAGGCCTTGATGGCCGGGCGCCCGATGGTCGCCACCGAAGTGGGTGGTGTCCCCGAGGTCATCAAGCCGCCCTACGGACGGCTGGTCGCCCCGGGCCGGCCCATGGAACTGGCCGATGGCATCTGCGCGATGGCCGAAGACCGCGAGGGCCTCTCGAGGCTCGGTGAACTCGGGCGCCAGGCCATGCTCGATTCCTACACCCTCGAGGTGTTCCTCGACGGGTACCGGTGGCTCTACGAAGAGGTGCAGTCGCGTGTCGCCGGGAGTTGAGGCTCTGCCGACGGGCGCTGCCCGACGCGTCGCCAGGGATCTCGACGAGTTGAAGCTGCATGCGTCCGTCTACGACGACCTGCACGTCGAGGCCCGCAGGGTGTTGGACCGCAATCCCGAGCCCCGCAATCTGCGGGACGTGGCGGTGGCGCTCGAGTCGATGGGGTACACCACCACCGCGGCTCAGGAGCTCGGATTCGAATCGGTGTTCGAGCTGGCCGGGGCGGTCTACGACCTGACCTATCTCTACTACGTCCCGCAGGTCCGGGCCGTCGCCGACAATCGTCGGAGTTGGAGGAGATTCGCCGACGACTACCTCTCGGGGTCATGGTACGGGGTTCCGTGGATCATGTCGGTGCTGGTGCTGTTCGTCGGGCGGGTTGCCCTCTGGTCTTCACTCGATACCAGCCCCCAGATAGCGGCCATGGTCTCGCTAGCGTTCTTCGTGGCTGCGATCCTGGCGGGCGTGTGTTCCCAGATGCTCGGCCGCAAGGGGACCTTCTACTTCCTGCAGCAGAACTTCCCACTGGTCCGCTGGACGGTCACCAGGTTCCTCCTCTACGGCACCGCGGCGGCCCTACTGGTGATCGCGATCGTGTACAGCGCCTACATCGTGCCGTACTACGGCCTGCATCTCGGAGAGGTCTTTGCCGAGTTCGCCGTTGCCATCTTCGTGTTCCTGGTCAGCGCGGCGCCGCTCTACATGCTGCGGCGCTTCTACACCCTCGCCCTCGCCACCGGCCTTGCCCTGATGGTCACGCTGGCCACCGCGCGGCTCTTCAGCGGGAGCTCCCCCGGGCTCAGGCACGCCCAGCTCCTCGGTCTGGCGGTGGGTTCCGGAGCGATGGTCGTCATCGCGGCCAGCTATCTGGCCGTACGCGGCGAAACCGACCCGGGTGGCCGGGACTCGTTGATCGTCGTGAAGCCCCCCGAGCTCCGGGTCGTGCTCTGGCACTCGTCCCCCTATGCCGCGTACGGCTTCGCCTACTTCGTGTTGATCCTGATCGGACCCCTGGTCGTGGGGTTCGCGTACGGACGCAGCCTCGGGATCGATCAGTACGTCTACCCCTCGACCTACGAAGGGTCGGTGGACCTGGCTCTCCTCGAGCTCGTGCTGGTGCTCGGCCTCGTCTATGCCTCCATCGAGCGCTTCGGGCGCCGCCTGGTTCCCCTGCTCGAGACCCAGCGGCTCGACCAGTGGCCGCAGGCCCGGACCGCCCTCCGACGTGAATGGACCGTGGGCATCCTGACCGTGGCGGGGTTCTCCGGGTTGGTGGCCTGGGTCCTGCCGAGCATTCTCCTGCACCTGCTGCCGTCGACCCTGACCTCCTCGGTCCGTTCCCCTGGCGGCATGACCGTGCTGGTGGTGACCTCGCTCGGATTCGCGCTGATACCGGTCGGCATGCTCGGCAGCCAGTACCTCTTCTTCCTCGGACGGCCCCGCGTGCCGGTGATCGCCGTGTGGTCCGGCGCAGTCGTCTGCGCGGTCACGACTGCGCTGTTGGCCGGTGGCGGGACGTACGCACTCGCATCATGGGGTTTCCCAGCCGGTGCCCTGGTGTACGCCCTCGTCAGCTGCCTGGCGTCGTACCGCGCGTTGGCGGCGGGGGAGGAGTCGTTCTATGCCTCGTTCTGAGTCGCACGACGACACCCGGAGCGCAGGATCTGGGCCGGTCCCCACGTCGGGAGCCGCCCTGCCCGACGGTCCCCCCGAGGAGTCGCCGCCTCCGGAGCGCATCGAGACGTGGGACCCCGCGGACGACGAGAACGGGACCGCCGAGGTTCGTCGCCCGGCAAAATGGGACTGGCACGGGCGCCCATCGTGGGGTCGGCGAGCTGTCGCCAGCTTCCCGTTCGTCGCGGTCCTGCTGGCCGCCGGACTCGTCGCCCACACCACGCTCTCGGCGCAGGGCGCAATCGACCAGGTCCAGTCCGTGAAGGGAACCGGTGGCGCGACGCTGCTCTCGAGGGCTCCGGCCCTCGAGAGCGGGTACTCAGGGGGGAGCGGTCGGCTCTCCGACTACCAGGGCGTCAGCTTCACCGAGCCGAGCAGCAGCCGTCCCATTCAGGGCAGCACCTCCCAGGCACTGGTGCCGTACGCCGGCTGGGAATCCAACGGAAGCGCGGGTGCCGCCAACGGATGGACGGCGGTCAGCCACGGACAGGTCCACGTGGGCATCCGTCGTGCCACCCCCGAGTTCCGGGGTTGGTTCCTCACCACCACCGGGACCATCCCGGCGTCGTGCGTCTTCCAGTTCGCCGCGGCATCGCCACCGCCGGTCACGGCGACGGTGGCGGGGTCGGTCGGCGAGTTGGTGATGGCCGTGCAGACGGGGAACACCGCGACGACCGGTGAGATCGACTACGTGGTGGTGGCCGAGAACGTCACCCGGACCGGCCAGCGGACCCTGAGCGCCGGGTACTCGCAGGGCCACCTGAGCAGTGCCACGGAACACATCTTGAAGCAGGTGCCATGGAAGCCCGGACCGGTGTACGCCGCGGTCCTCACCAACGGCGACAGCCAGCTGAGCGTCTGGATCGACGGGACGCTCTTCTACAGCGCCGACAATCTCCACCTGGGTATCGCCCCTCCGTTCCAGGCCTACCTCGAGGTGCAGGCTCGGCAGACTGCATACACGGCGTCCTTCAACGGCTATTCGAGCGTCTGCCGGCCCGACATCCTGATCGCCAACCTGCCAGACGGCAGTACAGTCCAACTCGGCAGCCAGAAGGCGACAGCCCGAAATGGCACTGCAACCCTCCAGTACGGGATCGCCTCGCCACCGGTCACCAGCGCGATGATCGTGTCGGAGCCCGGCGACGCACGACCCATCCGGTTCGACACCGCCACGTACTGGCCCGGATCCCGCTATTCGTTCGCGCCCGGGGTCTGACGTCGGCCTCTGACGGCCTGCCATCGTGGTTCGGACTCCGGTCGAGAAGAACGGATCCGCTGGCCCGCCGGTGCTGTTCCCCGTGGACGCGCGTCATGAGTGGCACCGGCCTCCGGGCTCCGCCAGACTGATCGCAGGGAGCAGGAGGGAGGATGCATGGCCGGCACCGAGGTGGAGGGCGTGGATGAGGCCGCACTCACCGCGCCGCTGCTGGATCCAACCTTCTACGCCGGAGATCCCTTCCCCGCCTACGCACGGCTCCGGGCCGAGGCACCGGTCGCCCGCAACGAGACGCTCGGGATGTGGGTGGCCAGCCGGCACGCCGAAGTAACCGAGATCTCGCGGGACCCTGCCACCTTCTGCTCGGCAAAGGGGATCATGGCATTCGAGATCGGTGCCGAGTATCCGACCCCGCCGACCATGATGCACACCGATCCGCCCGACCACACCCGCTACCGGACGCTGGTCCAGCCGGGCTTCCGCCCCACCTTCATGCGGGCCCTCGAGCCCGGTATCCGCCGGCGGGCCCGGACCCTGATCGAACGGATCGAGACCGGTGTTCCGGTCGACGTCGTCGCCGACCTGGCCGTCCCCCTGCCGCTTCAGGTCATCAGCGACCTGCTGGGGGTGCCCGAGGAGGAGTGGCCGCGCTTCTTCCGGTGGTCCGAGGCGTGCATCCCCGGAGCCACCGACTGGCCTGAGGAGGAGCGCAGCGCGTTGAGCGCGGAGATGATCGCCTACCTGCTCGGCGCTGCGGCCGACCGCCGCGCCAGCCCGCACGACGACATCATCTCGGAGCTGGCCGCGGCCGAGCTCGATGGGGACCGCCTTTCCGATGCGGAGCTGGCCATGTTCCTGGTCCAGCTGCTGGTGGCCGGGAACGAGACCACCCGCAACATGATGTCCGGCGGCCTCGTCGGTTTCGCGTCGAGCCCGGGGCAGTGGGAGGGCCTGGGAGAACGTGCCGAGGTCGGCAGGAGCCGGGCCCTTCCCCTGGCCGTCGAGGAGATGCTGCGTTGGACCACCCCGGTGGTGGCCTTCATGCGCACCACGACCCGGCAGGTCGAGCTCGGCGGCCGCCGGCTCGGGGCGGGAGATCCGGTGCTGATGCTCTACGCCTCGGCCAACCGGGACGAGTCCGTCTTCGGTCTGACTGCTGACCGGTTCGACGCGGAGCGTGATCCCAACCCCCACGTAGCGTTCGGGTTCGGGCCCCACTTCTGCATCGGAGCGGTGCTTGCCCGGGTGGAGGGCCGGATCCTCCTCGAGGAGCTCCTCGCCCGCTTCGGCTCGGTCGAGCCGGCCGGACCGGTGGAGCGCACCGCCTCGCCGGTCATCGCCGGGGTGCGCTCGGCGCCCGTGGTCTTCGGGAAGCGGTAGGGCGCGCGGGTCCGATCCAGCTACTGCCCGGCACCGGTGGCCTCGAGCCGGGCGGTCTGCGATTCGTCGAGGATGAGGGTGGCGGCCTCGCAGTTCTCCTTGACGTGGGTCACCGATTTGGTGCCCGGGATGGGCACCATGACCGGTGACCTGGCAAGCAGCCAGGCCAGCGCAACCTGAGCAGGGGTGGCGCCGGTCTCCTGTGCGATCGCTGCGACGGCACCGCCGGGGCCTGCCAGTCCCCCTGATGCGATCGGGTACCAGGGGATGAACGCCAGGCCTTCCGCCCCGCAGTGGGTGAGCACCTCCTCGGAGGAGCGGTCGGACAGGTTGTAGAGGTTCTGCACCGAGGCAACGGGTACAACGGCCCGAGCCGCCTCGATCTCCGCCACGGTGACCTGTGACAGCCCGACGTGGGCAACCTTGCCCTCGGCGATCAGATCGGCCAGCAGGCCGAATTGCTCCGCGGCCGGCACCTTGGCGTCGATCCGGTGGAGCTGGAAGAGGTCGATGCGCTCGAGACCGAGCCGTCGGAGGCTGAGCTCGCACTGTTGGCGCAGGTACTCCGGCCGTCCCACGGGCATCCACCGCCCCGGTCCCTGGCGGGTGAGGCCGGCCTTGGTGGCGATGACCAGTCCTTCGGGGTAGGGGTGGAGCGCATCGAAGATGATCTGCTCGCTCACCTCCGGTCCATACGAGTCGGCTGTGTCGATCAGGTCGACGCCCATCTCGGTTGCCCGCCGGAGCACCCGTACGCACTCTCCGCGGTCGGCGGGCTCCCCCCAGACACCTTGCCCGGTGATCTGCATGGCCCCGTACCCCAGGCGGTGGACGGTCAGGGCACCCGGGCTGTCCCCACCGAAGGTGAAGGTCCCGCTCGAGCGCACCGGCTTCGGGGTGCGGCCGGTCGGGCCGGAGGCGACGGTCCCGGTTGTTGGGGCGGTCCGGGTTGTGGCGGGAGTGGCTGGATCGGTCATGTGCTCAAGGTACCCGCCTGCGGGCCGGTCCCGGACATACCATGAGCCTCCCGACGGAGCTTCCAGAGGACGACGTCTCCAGACCACAGAGAGGGGATCAATGGTCCACGACCCGGTGGTCGCCGCCACCGTCCGCAGGCGGTCGAGTCTCGAGCCCCGCTTCGAGCTCGATGGCCAGGAGGAACGGGCAGCCGACGTGCTCGACCGCTACCACGCGTCAGGCCGGCGTCCCAACGTCCTGGTCATCCTCTTCGACGATGTGGGCTGGGGGGACTTCGGCTGCTACGGCGGCGGGGTGGCCGTGGGTGCTGCCACACCCAACATCGACCGGCTGGCCCGCAGCGGAACCCTCCTGACCTCCTGCTACTCGGAGCCCTCGTGTACGCCGTCTCGCGCTTCGCTCATGACGGGGCGGCTGCCGATGCGCCACGGCCTCCTCCGGCCTCCCATGTACGGCCAGCCCGGAGGGCTCGACGGCGAGGTCACGCTGCCCGAGCTCCTCTCCGAGCACGGCTACGTGACCCAGGCGGTGGGCAAGTGGCACATGGGGGAGAACCTGGAGTCCCAGCCCCAGAACGTCGGCTTCGACGACTTCTACGGGTTTCTTTCGGTCTCTGACATGTATTCCGAGTGGCGTGACCCGTACTTCTTTCCCGAGATCGTCTACAGCGAAGCACGTACGGAATGGGTGAGGAACATGCCCTTCAACAAGTGCTTCGTGCACGCCGTCCGAGGCGGAGCGACCGAGGACGTGGAGGAGGTCACACTGCCGGTCCTCTCACTCCTCGACGAGCGGTGGGCCACCTACTCCCTCGAATTCATCCGCCGCATGGCCGCCCCGGCCAGAGCGGAGCGCACCCCCTGGTTCCTCTACCACTGCACGCGCGGAGCGCACTTCGACAACTATCCACAGGAGCGCTTCCTCGGGACCTCCCCGGCGAAGCATCCCTACAAGGACACCATCATCGAGCTCGACGACATCGTCGGTCGGTTGGTGGCCGAGCTCGAGGCCACCGGACAGCTCGAGGACACCCTCGTCTTCCTCTCCTCGGACAACGGGCCCGAGATGGAGACCTGGCCAGATTCCGCGTACTCGCCCTTCCGGAGCGCCAAGGGCTCGACGTGGGAGGGAGGACAGCGGGTGCCGGCAATCGCGACTTGGCCGGGCATGATCGCCGCCGACCGGGCAACCGACGGCATCTTCTCCCAGATGGACCTGTTCCCGACCCTGCTCCACCTTGCGGGCGCCGGCGACGCGGTGCCCGAGGACCGGTATGTCGACGGAGTGGACCAGACCTCGTTCCTCCTCGACACCGACGGCGTGTCGAACCGCAAGTACCTCTATTACTGGCTGACCAATGTCTTCTCTGCCCTCCGGGTGGGGGAGTGGAAGTTCATGGTGGCGTCGACCTCCGACGACGACCGGGACTGTTTCAACCTCGGCGGTTTCACCGGGGTCACCCAGAAGTACTCGCACGGCCGGCTCTACAACCTCTATCTGGACCCGAAGGAGAACCACAGCTACCTCATCCGCAAGCTTGCCTACGTGGACAGCTTCACCAGCGGGATCGCCGACCACTTCCGTACCTTCGGCGAGTACCCGCCCCGGCACCCGATCGCGGCCATGAGCTGACCCCGGAATGGGGAATCCCGCATAGTCTGTGGGGGTGCTGCACGTGAGCGGGGGCCAGTGGGCCGGGGTGGCCGTGGTATCCATCGTGGCTGCGGTCCTCGGCTGGCGCCTCGCCGAGCGCGACCGGCGGGTGCTCGGCCGCACCCCGTGGGGCATTCCGGCACTGGCCTGGGGGGCCATCTGGCTCGCGAGCCCGGCCATCGGACTGATCCTCTACCTGGTCGCCCACGCCGGCGAGCTACGCAGGGTACGGGGGGTCCCCCCCGGGGCCACTCAGGGGCTCTCCAGTGCCCCGCAGGGCCTCTCCATCCGGGATCGCCCCCCGACCGCGGCGGAGCAGTTCCCCGCCTATCCCCAGCCGGCCAATTCCCCGGCGCCCGGAGCCGTCGAGCCCGCCCCACCGCAGCCCGCCCCGCCCCAATCCGGCCCGCGTGCAGAGCCGCTGTCGCCGGCAGCCTGGCACCCGGACCCGAGCGGGCGCTTCCACTACCGCTGGTGGGACGGCAGCGAGTGGACCTCCAACGTGGCTACCGACGGGTACGTGCTGGTCGACACCAACCCCGACCAGCGCATCGGTCCGTACTGACGCATCTCGTCGGTTCCTCTGCGCGGACAGGACCCGGGGGATCGGTCATGACGCAGCCCCCTGCGACGGCGTACCCGCCGGCCGCGTGCCGTCACCGGACCGGGCCGGACCTGCGGCCTCACCGAACGGCTCACGCCCGAGCTGCTCGCGGATCGGGGTGAACGGCGGCTGCACCGTGTGGCGGCGCTGCCAGTTGGCGCCGTCGACGACCAGTGAGTGGCCGGAGATGTAGGCCGCGTACGGCGAGCACAGGTAGGTGGCCGCCCAGGCCAGCTCCCGCGGATACCCCACCCGTCCGGCCGGCACCCGGTCGTCCTGGCCCTCGTACTTGCCGGGGACCGCGGCGATGGCCGCCACCTCGTCCTCGTGTGGCATGAGGCCGGGCACGAGACCGTTGACCCGGATCCCGTAGGGGGCCCACTCGACCGCGAGCGTCTCGACCATGTTCTTGACCCCTGCTTTTGCCGCGGCCGAGTGCGCGAACCCGGGTCCGCCGGTCCAGGCGTAGGAAGCCCCCACATTGACGATGGAACCGTCCCTGCCGGCGGGGATGAGCCGTCGGGCCAGGTCGCGGGAGCAGAGATACGTCCCGTTGAGCACGATGTCCACGACGGTCCGCCAGGCGTTGGGGCTCATGTCCTCGGCAGGCACCGGGAAGTTGCCCGCCGCGTTGTTGACCAGCGCGTCGATGGGACCGAGGGCGCCCTCGACAGCGTCGAACGCATGGGCGATCGACTCGGCGTCCCGGATGTCGCACGCCACCCCGATCGCCGCGCCGCCGGCCGCGTCGACCGCGGCCACCCCCGCCTCCCGGTGGGCCTCGTCGCGGCTCAGGATGCCCACCTGCGCACCGAGCCGCCCGAACTCGGTCGCGATCGCCTTTCCGAGTCCGGTTCCGCCGCCGGTCACCACCACCACCTGGCCGGCGTAGGTTCCGGCGGGCAGCGCGGACGCGCCCACGGGCGGGGGCTGGGGCAGCCCGGGCGGGGTCATGGCGCGAGATCCTAATGGGCCTCCTCAACGGGCCTGCTCTGACTGGGACCGGCGGGACCCGTTCTCTCATCGGGACCCCTCATCTGGTCGGATAGCCTCGGCGACCGTGGACTTCGACCTACCCCCCGAGCTCGCCGCGCTCCAGGCGAGCGTTCGCCGCCTTGCCCAGAAGACGGTCAAGCCCCGGGCGCGGGAGATCGACACCAGCGGCGAGTACCCGGCCGACCTCTTCGCCGCGTTCCGGGACGCCGACCTGCTGGGCCTCTGCCTCCCGGTCGAGCTCGGCGGGTCCGGCGCGGGCGTCCTCGGCCTGACCGTGGCCATCGAGGAGGTGGCCAAGTACTCGAACACCGCCGCACTCATGCTGCTGCTCACCAGATTGCCGGCCGGACCGGTCCTCATCGCCGGCAACGACGACCAGAAGCAGCGCTACCTGCCGGGCATCGCAAGCGGTGAGCTGCGGGCCGGATTCGGCCTCTCCGAGCCGCAGGCCGGCAGTGACGTGGCCGGGATGCGCACCACGGCCCGTCCTGACACCCGTCCTGGGCACACGGGGGACTGGGTGCTCTCCGGCACCAAGTGCTGGATGTCCGGGGTGCGGGAGGCCGACTGGTACACGGTGTTCGCCAAGACCGGCGACCCCGCGTCGCGTGCGCACGATTCGATCACCGCGTTCATCGTGGAGCGCGGCTGGGACGGGGTGTCGGTGGGGCGGACCGACCACAAGATGGGCGTGCACGGCGTCGACACCGGGGAGCTGTTGCTCGACGACGTCCATGTGCCGGCGGCCAACGTGATCGGTGAGGTCGGCGGCTTCCGGCTGGCCATGCTCGGCCTCAACGCAATGCGGCCCATCGTGGCGGCCCGGGGCATCGGCCTTGCCGAGGGTGCGCTGATGTACGCGACCGAGTACGTCGAGGGCCGCGAGGCCTTCGGCCAGACCATCGCCGACTTCCAGGGCATCCAGTGGGAGATCGCCAAGGTGGCGGTGGACATCGAGGCGGCCCGACTCCTCACCTACCGGGCGGCTTGGCTCGCCGACCAGGGCAAGTTCACCAAGGAGTACGTGCCGTTCCTCTCGATGGCCAAGTACTACGCGACCGAGTTGGCCGTGCGCGCCTCGGGCCTGGCTGTCCAGCTCCTCGGGGCGGCCGGCTACATGGAGGACCACCCGACGGAGCTCTGGTACCGGGACGCCCGTCAGCTGACCATCGTGGAGGGGACCTCCCAGGTGCAGCTGGGACTCATCGCCCGCGGCGTGCTCGCACGCGACCTCTGGTGGGACTGACGGTGTCTCCTGTTTCCTTCGCGGACCTGGGCGGTTGGCCGGGCGTGCTGACCCGGTTGCTCGAAGGGCGCTCGCTGAGCGTCGAGGACGCCGAGGTGGTGCTGGGCGAGGTGCTGGCGGGGGAGGCGGGCCCCGCGTGGATCGCCGCGCTGGCACTGGCACTGCGTGCGAAGGGCGAGTCGGTCTCGGAGATGACCGGGTTCGTTCGTGCCATGCTCTCCCACGCCCTGCCGCTCGAGGTGCCCGACGGAACCGAGCTCATCGACACCTGTGGAACCGGGGGGGACCGGCTGCGCAGCATCAACGTCTCCACGATCGCCGCGCTTGTGGTGGCGGCCACTGGCGCCAAGGTCTGCAAGCACGGGGGGCGAGCCTCGTCCTCAGCGGTCGGTGCGGCTGACGTGCTCGAGGCGCTCGGGGCGGTGGCCGACCTCGCGCCGGCCGGCGTGAGCCGGTGCATCGACGAGGTCGGGATGGGCTTCTGCTTCGCCCCGCGATTCCACCCGGCCATGCGCTTCGCGGCTCCCGTTCGACGGGAGCTCGGCATCCCCACCGTCTTCAACTTCCTCGGCCCCCTGGCCAATCCTGGTCGGGCCAGGTACCAGGTTGTCGGCGTCAGCGACCGCACCATGGCCGACAAGATGCTCGGCGTCCTCGCCGTCAATGGTTCGCGGCGGGCGATGGTTGTCTACGGAGACGATGGTCTGGACGAGCTCAGCACCACCGGCCCTTCGACCGTCCACGAGCTCATCCGGGCACAAGGCGATCCAGGCTCATCCGGCGACCCCGACAGCTGCCCCTCCGACGAGGTCGCGATCTCGGTCTATCGGGTCGATCCGGCCGAGCTCGGCCTTGCCCGCTGCACCATCGACGATCTGCGGGGGGGTGACGCCGCTGTCAACGCAGAGGCCATACGCCGGGTTGTGGCTGGGGACCCCTCACCACACCGGGACATAGCCATTCTCAACGCCGGCGCGGCCCTCACCGTGATCGGCAAGGCGCCGGACCTGGCCGCAGGGGTGACCCTGGCCGGCTCGGTCATCGACGACGGCCGGGCGGCCCGCGTGCTGGACGAGTTCATCCGGGTCACCTGCGAGGCCGACGAGCATCTAGCCGAGGACGACGCTCGAAGAAGCCCCGACTTGGGCTCTGACGTCTAGCGAGCAGAATCGGCCCAAGGTGCTCTAGGGGGCTTCTGACCTGGTCTTACGCTGCTTAACAGGTCATCCATCGGAGCCGTAACGAGCGTACTACCTTCTCGATTCGAGTGGTTTACCTGCTCGTTACGAGAAGGTAGACTACTCGTATGTTGTTTCAGCTCGAAGCGTTGGAGGAGGCGCTCAGGACGCTTGGTGCCGTTCTTCAAGAGCGCCGAACTCCGTACAGCCTGCTCATAGTGGGTGGAAGCGGGCTGCTACTGCTTCGGCTGATCGCCCGCCCGACCGGCGACCTCGGCGTAGTCGGAATCAGACAACGGCCAATACGCCAATGTCGAGGTACTGCCCGAGCCTCTGGTCGATGCAGCTCGCCAGGTGGCCCAAGCGCTGGAACTCTCGGAAGACTGGCTGAACACAGGGCCAGCGTCCCTGATGGACTTTGGTCTCCCCGAAGGCTGGGAGGAGCGAATCGAGGTTCGTCAGTACGGCGGGCTTGAGATTCACATTCCGTCGCGTTTCGATCAGATGTGCTTCAAGCTCTATGCGGCAGTCGATCGAGGTCCCGATGACAAGCACTTCAAAGACCTCGAAATCCTGAAGCCTTCACCTGAAGAGGTGAAGGCTGCTGCTCTTTGGACTGTGACTCAAGATCCTTCTGAGGGCTTCCGCCAGGACCTTCTCGGATGTCTTGGCAGCATGGGTGTGGGAGATGAATGATGCCGACTTCTAGGAGTACTTCAAGGCTCGTTACCGACCTGTGCTGGGGCGCGTGGTCAGAACTGGGAGTCTCGGGCTGGGGTCGAACACATGAAAATTGGGCGATCGATCCTGAACCACTGATCGTCTTCACGGTTTCCAACAGTGGCTCTGATCTGCGCCTACGAGACGAGGCGATGGATTGGTGCATTCGGAACTGGCGGCACGTATCTCAAACTCGTCTGCGGAACGTTCTTCGAAGCGAGCCGCATCTAGAGATCGATGCCTGGGGAACGTTTGCGGCGACTGTGAATGCACGTGCCGGTGTTCGTTGGACGGGAGCAACAACGGAGCGCTCCACCTACAGAGTCACTGGTCGGTCGACACTGCGTTTGCTTTCCGAACCCTCCCTTGTGTTTCTAAGGATGCGTGCAATGTTCGGTGTGAGTGCGCGCACAGAAATTCTCAGCTATTTCCTGTTCAACCCGCGAACCAAGATGACTGCCAATGCTCTGGCCGAGGTGACGCTCTACAGCAAGCGCAACGTTGCCGAAGCCTGTGACCTTCTGGTTCAGGCGGATCTGTTGTCCGCCAAGACCGTTGGCAATCGCTTTTACTACTCGCCAACGGATGCGCAAACGCTCACAGCCTTTGTAGGCCCAACCCCAGAGATTGCGCCTGACTGGAATGCGCTTCTTCGTGTCGTAGGCGCGATAAAGAGACTCAGCGATGACGCTGACGAGCTTTCAGTGGACGCTCTCATCGTTGAGACACACCAGGTCGCCCGAAATATCCAGGAAGACTTGGATGTCCTTGGCATCGGAGGTCTGCGGTGGCTTCGTGGTGCAAGGATTCTTGACGAGTGGGACCAATGGTCGGCAGAAGTAATGTCCGCGCTCGCATCCGGAGCCTGGCCGACGGAGTCGGCCGAGTCGTCAATTGCCGTCTTGCCCAGAGTTGAGGATCGTCGACCCAGGAGGGGAACACGACAGACGACACCAGCTGCCAACTAGACGGCATAGCTTGTCTCCCGAGAGAAACAAGCGATCTGTCTCTTCAGATCCGGCTCATTCAAGAATGCGATTGAGAGCAGCCTTGAGGACGAGAGAAATAATGGCCTCCAGGTCCGGCGTAGTGGATCGCCAGGCCGTTCGTTTCGGTGAGTTCGAGCATGGGTCCTCAGCATGATCGCGTGTCGCCCCGTGGGAGCCGTCGCACCGCTGCCCGCCTGCTCAACGGCCCTTTGGAGGGGCGGTTGAACGGAGGGTCCCACGCCAGGATCAACCGGCGCTCGATGACAGCTGCAGTGGACAGCCCAGGACACACCCGAAAGTGGATCGCGTTCATCTGCCGAAGCGACCTGCTGAGTGCGTGCTTGGGCTCCGCCGAAAAGTGGGCACGCACCCGGCTCTGCACGTCTGTGGCCTTGCCGACATAGAGCACGTGACCGGCCGCGTTGCAGAACCAGTAGACGCCGGGTCGATGCGGAAGACGAGTGGTGAGCCGGAGCTTGGCCGCCTGGGGATGACCCAGGAGCCGCGGCAGCTCGAGCAATTCCGCGAGGCCCACGATCCCGAAGGAGCCGGCCCGCTCCAGTAGGGCGTGGAGCAGGTCCCCGGTGGCCAGGACGTCGGTCAGGGCCCGGTGGGCCGGCCGGTGCGGGAGGTGGAGGAAGGCGGCGAGCGTGCCGAGCTTGCAGTTGGGCACCGCGTCCCGCAGCATGCGGCGGGCCAGCGCGAGGGTGTCGACCGTGGCGTTGGTCAGCCGGTCCCGATCCGTGGCCTCGAGAGCGTGGTTCAGGAACGAGAGGTCGAATCGCACGTTGTGCCCGACGACCACGGCCCCGCCGAGGAACTCGAGGAAGGACGGGAGGATCTCCCCGGCCCGGGGAGCGTCGGCCACCATGGCGTCGCTGATCCCGGTGAGGGCGGTGATCAGCGGCGGGATGCGCTCGTCCGGCCGCACGAAGGTCTGGTAGGTGCCGAGCAGCTCACCGCCCCGGTACCGGGCAGCGGCGACTTCGGTCAGCGATGCCATGGCCGGTGAACCACCGGTCGTCTCCACGTCGAGGACGACGAAGGTGACCTGGCTCAGGGGTGAGTCGAGGTCGACCAGGGACGGTTGGACCGCGAGCGCCATGGGGCCACCATACCGAACGGGTGTTCGATAAAGATGGACCGGCCACTCACCGCGCCGCTCGCCCCAGCTTCACACCCTGCTGGCAACGGTGCGCACCTGGCGTTTGGCGATGCGCTCGGTTTTGACTGAGCCCGGTAGGCAGGTCAAAGGGTTGTCGCTGGCTGCGACTACCGTTGGACCGGTGACATCCGAATCTGCGAGCACAGCCGGCCCCCAAGGCGCGGGTGCAACCACGGCTTCCGCTCCTGCCACGGGTTCGCGGGCAAGGAGCACCTCCCGATTCCGCTGTGCGGCCTGCGGGAACCTGACCCGCTTCGACGTCGTCATGAACCGCCGCACCCGGGCGTTCCACCACTTCTCGGTGGGCGGGGACCTCACCATCGAGGAGGTCGAGGTGCTCGACGAATCGGTCGAGGAGGTCCTGTGCCGGTGGTGTGGCAACGGCACTGCCGTCGAGGTCCTCGAGACCGGCCTCCCCGGCGAGGCCTAGGCGTCCGGGATCTGCCGAGGACGGCCGTCCCCGCCCGACCGATCGACCGACCTGTGCCACGATCGAAATGACACAACGACCACGTGGAGCGCGACCCGGATAGCGGCACTCCCAGAGCCGCTCCGCCGGCCGCCGCCCGACCGACTTCTGACCATCCTGCTTCCGACCCGGCCTTCGTCGCCGGGCTGCGCCCGATTCCGTCACGTCCCGCGGGAGGTCCCGCGCCGTGGCCGGCGACGGACATCTCCGGAGAGCGGCCTGACGGCACTCCGGTCGAGGTGCTGATCGGTGACTCGGACCGACCGATCCTGGTGGCCTTCCTGGCAACCCAGTGCGACGGCTGCGGCGACTACTGGCGTGGCCTGGCCGACGATCACCGGGAAGGAACGGCTGGCGATCCCGCCCTCGACCGACCCTGCATCTGATCTGTTGCAGCGCTGGCCGGAGTCGTGCCGGTCATTGTGACGAGAGGCGCTGGGTCACAGGAGCCGACCGAGGTTGCCGCCGCCGCTGCTGGCGTCCGTAGTACCCCGGTCATCATGAGCGATCAGGCGTGGCTGGACTACCGGGTCACGTCCTACCCGTTTTTCGTGCTCGTGGACCCAATCACCCGCAGGATCATTGGCGAGACGGTCGGCTTCGGATGGACCGACGTGGTGGGGATGATCGAGGCGCGCGGACACTGAGTCCCCCTGCCGCGCCATTCTGCGGTGAGAGTCCGACCAGATTGTTGTGGGGTTCGTCCTCGCTGCTGCACAGAGCTACGTGCCCGGCTCAGACGATTCCAGTTGAAATGCCATGCGCACGAGGAGAACACCGAATGCCAGGCTGGCAATGATCTGAGATAGGAACAAGATGTGCAGGACACCGATGAGGGTTGACAACGCCAACAAGAATCCGATCGATTGCAAGAGCAGAAGCTGGACGGTGATCCAATCGCTCTGCAAGACGACGGTCATCCAAATACCCATTGCCATCTCGAAGAGGAACAGGATGCTCCCCACGCCGACATGGACGTCTTTGAGCGTCGAGTTCAGCTTGTAGGGATATGTCGTAGTCAGCAAGAGAAGGAAGAGCAGGCCCAGAATTTGCAGTGCGCAGCGGAACCGTTCCAACAGAGTCGGAGTCCTGGGAGCGATCTGGGCAGCCATGAGGATGAAGACTCCGCAGGCGACAAGAGCAATGGTGAAGGGAACCACGGTTTTCCCATAGACCCCATAGTTGCTCACTCCACCCTCATCGCTGGCCAGCAGGACATGGGGCACCATCGCGACACAGATCGCGAGGAAGAGAAACAGACTGCACTGGCTCAGGAGAAGGAACCGGAAGACCCGTCGATCCACATCTCGAGTCTACGAGCGAACCCTCGGGTGAACTGGTGGGATGAACCGGGAGCCCTGATCTTCGCCGGAGCCATCGATGGTGAAGCTCACTCGATGGCGAACGCGCCGCTCATGCCGACGGTTCCAAGATGGCGCGCCACGTCACGGTATGCGCGCCAGAGGCTGTGCTCGGCATACGGGATCCCGTGCTGGGCGCAGAATGGGCGCACCACCTTGCGTGCTCGGCGGAGATTCGCCCGGGGCATGGTCGGGAACAGATGATGTTCGATCTGGCTGTCCAGCCCGCCGAAGACAAATCCAACGAAGGAGGGCCCCGACAGATTGCGCGACGTCAGCACCTGACGGCGCAGGAAGCCCAATCCGTCGTTGGTGGTCACGGTTGGCATGCCTACGTGGTTGGTGAGGAAGCTTGCACCCAGGTAGAAGCCGAACAGCGCTTGCATGACCAGGATGAAGGTCGCTGCTCGCAGTGGCGAGAGGATGAGAAACGGCCCGATGAAGAAGACGCCTGCGTGAATGAGGAGCAGTCCGAGCTCGATGAGCGCGGCCCGGTCCCTTCGCCGGGCGAGAGCCCTCATGCTGGCAACGTGCAGGTGGAGCGCTTCGAGGAACAACAGGGGCACCAAGAAGAACTGCTGTATGCGGGAGAATCGCCGACCGAAGCGCCCACGCGCACTCTTCTGGGTGGGCGTGAACACCAGCGCACCAGCTGCGATGTCCGGATCCTTGCCTTCGAGGTTCGTATGGGCATGGTGGCGGGTGTGCTTGGTCTGCCACCAATCGAAGCTGAACCCGTTGAAGAGGTTGGCCAGGATGAGGCCGATGATGTCGTTTCCTCGGCGGCGGGCCCAGATCTGCCGGTGTCCTGCATCATGGCCGATGAAGCCGATCTGAGCCAGCACGAATGCGATACCGGCGGCAACGATCAGGTTCCACCAACTGTTGCCGAGTATCACGGCGATGACGACCAACGCAACCAGGACAGCAAGCGATGCCGGAATCTTCGTCGCGTAGTAGCCCCGCCGGCGGAGGAACAGTCCGTGCTCACGGACCCTCCGAGACAGCTCGGCGAAATCCTCACGCTTTGTTGCCCCGATGAGCGGAGCATCGATCTCGGTGTTCATGCTTCTTTCGGCCATTGCCAACAGGCGATTGTGACCGACTCCGCTCTCGCCCTTGCGGCTGATCCCGAAATCGATGGTTGCTCTCTGGCCCCTGCCCAACGCGCTGGCCACTCCTCGACCTCTTCGGTCCGGTAGCCCGCCCATCGCAAAGGGACGCTCTTCTGTAATGGTGCTTCTTCATCCATGCTACCGCTCGCGTGGCAGAACTCCGGTCTTGCCCCCCACGCGATTGGTTTCAGAGCCATGTGAGGGACACGCCAGGCCTCCAATGGCCAGGGGCGGCGGTCTTGTCGGCCGTGACGGCCGGCGGCGTCCGGAATTCCCACATTGTTGGCTTTGCCAAGGATTCAGGAGCTCCCGGTCAGCGACAGGGAGGGCCCCACATCCGGGCCTTCGGCATTCAGCGGGCCCGAACGGTCTTGGTCCTTCCATTGCCCGTAAAGGGTCGCCGCCAGTCGTGGCCCGTTTCCCCATCGGGACCACCTTGCTCTTCGAGGGCGAGGACCTCGTCCCGGCTCTGGGTCGGTCGATGGACCTCCTGCCGCGCACGGCGTGATGCCGGACACCTTGGGACTACCGGTGAGCTTCGACCCAGCTCACCAGGATCTCGATGCGTCCGGGGTCGATTGGGAGCAGGCGGATCCGCTCGACGAGCGTGTCCGGATCTACGAGCTCGTCACGTAGAAGGGCCCCGGCGAATTCGAAGTCCTTCGCCCGACTCGCCACCAGCTTGGATACCACGAGGTCATGGCGCTCGAGGCACAGACCCCGTCCTGGCTCCGTGCTTGGATTCTCGAAGGGTACGAGGCGATTCTCCCAGCTCTTCGGGAGCGTGGCCGTCGAGATGCTCACTCCTTGCGCGTAGTACTGGTACATCTCGTGGAACGACGAGAGTTCCCCGATGGCGCCGTCAACCTTGTCGGACTTGGCGGCTTCTGGGTCGTCGAAGAACGTCACGTCGACCTCGATCGAACCGATGGCCTCGTCGGGCAGCTGACTCTCGTCATAACTGCCCAGGATCGCTTGGCTCCCGATGACGACGACATCGGATACCTCGGCAATCTGGGAAGCCGCCCGCAGCACATGTGCGAGCTGCTCTCGGTTCATGCTGCAGCCGGGTGCAAGCGTCGGAAGCTGTCGAGCACCCGGCTCCGCTCGCGGTCGCTGAGCACGCCGGCGAAGGGCGAGTTCTGGCGAAGCTCGTTGCCCCGGTCCGAGCGGGAGGTGATTACCTCGAGCAGCTCATCGATGGGGCCGTTGAGAAGCAGCTCCCACTCCTCCATCCGCTGCCCAGCCACACCACGAGCGTGGACGGCCTGGAGCCGTCGGAGGTTCGCCCTCGCCTGTCGAATGGTACCCGCAGGGTCGAGCAGGAGTCGCCTTGCGACGGCCCGGTGGAGCCACAGGCTCCGGATTTGGTCTCGCGTGAGTGGCCGACCGTCGCGATAACGAAGGACGTCCTCACGTCGGACCCGGCGGTGAGTCCCGACCCTGAAGCAGGGGAGGCGCTCGCTGTCACACAGGTTGACCACGTGCTGCCTCGACGTCCCCAGCAGGGCGCTCGCCGTTCCGGTCGAAATTAAGTCATCAAGTGACGAGACCTCCCTGTTCATAGCGGTCATATTACTCCCCAAAAACACAAAAAACGCAATGACCGCCTTGGTGGCCTCCTCAGTGTGACGCCCGGCAGGTTGGCGGCGAGCTGGCACGTCCACGATCCTCTGGAACTGGCTATCACCTGCCCTCTTGCGCCTCCCGTCTCGACAGGTCATAAAGTGAACGTAACGTGACATTTAAGTGAACCTACGGTAAACTAACCGGATGCCGCACACGACGAGCAAGGCCCAGGGCTGGTACGGCGATCCTTTCCGTCTACACAGCGCCAGATGGTTCTCGAACGGGAGCCCGACTGCACTCGTCCGGGACAACGGGGTCGAGTCCCAAGATCCGCCCCCGAGTACCTGGTACATCAACAACCTTCTTCCGGCTCCACAAACCGAGGGCGGGCTGATCCACGCCTGACTTGGTGACCTGACCCCGGTTCCGGTCGGCGTATGGGACTCCGACTGATTGCTGGGTCCATTTGGCGCCGAAGGACACGGCCGATCGCCATCCGAGCGACGGGTAGGGGTCGAGACGTGATGTAGTCGACGCGGTGCAGCCCGGACTCCGGTTCGACTCGATCGCCGATGCCTGCTGTCAGTGGGTCCGTGATGCCGTCGGGAGTCGCGTTAGCGGCTCTGGCGGCGACTCGGGACTCGTCGCGCTGGCTCAGTGCGAGTGTCGCCTTCCGGGCTGGCGAGCTGACGCTCCAGGCTCGTGAAGGCGTCAACGATTTCGGCTGCCTCGAATGCTCGGTTCCGCCTACCAACCGTGATCTGATTGAGAATTCCTGCTTCGGCGAGCCGATTCACTGCTTGATTTGTCTGCACTTGGCTTCTGCCAATCAACTCGGCTGCGCTGTTGACGGTGATGACCGGTGCTCCAACTAGCGCTCGCAGGAGCAAGTCCGCAGCGGAATTGGCTCGGACTCGTGTGAGGCGCTGTCGCCACTCCTGCTCAATCGCTAGCGCCCGTTCTTCGAACGATTTGGCGTCATCGACGGCTCGGCTGCAGGCTCCGGCAACTCTCCCGACCCAAAGGTTCAGACCTTGGCGCGCGTCGGCGGAGGTTGCCGGCCCCCGGTATCTCGTTGCCGTAAGGCCAGCGACGTAGTCCTTGGCCCATGTTGCGAGGATCAGCGAGACAGGTGGATTGACTCGGGTCGCCACGCCACGTCGGCGAAGGATGAGATGGATCAAGGTGCGGCCGGTGCGACCGTTGCCATCGATGAACGGGTGGATAGTCTCGAACTGGGCGTGCGCTATGGCCGCCTGAGCGACAGCCGGCAGCGCGTGTTCATTGCAGAACGCGACTAGATCGGCCATCAGTTCCTCGACCTGTTCGTGTGGAGGCGGGATGAACGAGGCACTGCACGGGTTGTAATCGCTTCCACCGATCCAGTTTTGGACATCACGGAAGTGCCCCGCGTGCACGGCGATGCGCGTGCCTGCAAGGAGGCGCTGATGGATCTGTAGAAGGAGATCGACGGTGATGGGGTCTCCAATCTGCACTTCGTCGATGGCATGCACCATGGCGTCGAAGTTCGCGAGCACCTCGGCGGCGGTGACGTCGACTGGGTCCTCTCCGAGATGGCGTGCAGCTTCAGCACGAAGGAGTCGGCGAGGGCCGATTACCAGTCCTTCGATCTTGGATGATGCGACCGATTCGGCCCGCAGCAGAATTCGGGCCAGGGCTTCGGTGTCGACGAGGCTTGTCGCTTCAACGTTCAGCCGGGCAATGGCCGCTTCGGCGTCAGTAACGTCGGCGGCAACGTCACCGTCTAGGGTGATCTTGCGACCTACCAGCAGGTCAGGGACGTACGCTTCGTACTCGCAGCCGCGACTATCCCGTCTAGACGGTCCCGATAAGTCGCTGGCCCAACGGCGGCGGATAACCCTAGCCATAGTCTCTCCTTAATAAGGGTTATCTTACAACCCTAACTAAGGTAATGGTGTGACAAGGATTGCACCGGATGTGCTTAGCGGCGCAAGAGCAGGTCAAGCGCCTAATCGGGCTCGCTTTCCGGAGCTGCTGAGGCTAGGAACCGTGACCCGTGTGATGGTTCGAGTCCCCCGCCGGGGTGTCGCAGCACCGGGCGCTGTCCAGCGGGGCTCCGAGACGCTGCACTCCAAGGAGCGGCTTTCCTCCTTCTCAGGATGGGCACAGGTGCACGTTCGAAGCTGACTCCTGTAGCAGCCGAACAGCAAACACCTCCGAACCCCGAACAAGGAGCATGAGATGAGCATCAATCACGACGAGGCGGCGATGTCCGCTTCCGCCTCAGATCCATTCCCCTTCGTGAGTCAGAAGCGTCGGCGCGGCGTCCGAGTCACCACGGCAGCAGCCGTTGCTCTCGGGCTCGCGGTGAGTGGCGGCGCTGTCGCCAATGCAGCCACGTCCACCTCGCCCTCCTCCTCGACGGCACCCGGCAGCGCCACCCCCGCCGGTGTCCCACCCAACCCGGCCGGCATGCCATCCTTCGGTGGCACGCCTCCCGCAGCCGTGGGCACGGTCAAGTCGCTCGGCACCGGCACCTTCACCCTCACCACTCCGGATGGCACGACCGTCACGGTCGACGTGGACTCGTCGACGACCTACCTCGACCGCGGGAAGTTTTCGCCCTCGATCGCGGATGTGACCGTCGGTGCCCACGTGGCAGTCTTCGGCACCGACACCGCCAACACGGTGACTGCCACCAAGGTGGCCATTGGCGGGCCGCCCAACGGCGCCCCGGGTGCCGGTATGCCACCCTTCGGTGGGACGCCTCCCGCTGCCGTGGGCACGGTCAAGTCGCTCGGCACCGGCACCTTCACCCTCACCACTCCGGACGGCACGACCGTCACGGTCGACGTGGACTCGTCGACGACCTACCTCGACCGTGAGAAGACCTCGCCCTCGATCGCGGATGTGACCGTCGGTGCCCACGTGGCGGTCTTCGGTACCGACACCGCCAACACCGTGACCGCCACCAAGGTGGCCATTGGCGGCCCGCCCAACGGCGCCCGCCCGCCCAACGGCGCCCCAGGCCCTGGAGGCTTCGGTGGACCAGGTCCGTGGAGCGGCAGCACGAGCGGCAGCTCGTCGTCCGGTAGCTCGAGCAGCCCGACATCGGGCAGCTCGACGTTCTGACCCTGGGGAGCAACTCCGGCGACGGTTCCCTGGAACCGGCCGGGGTCCCCACGAGGTCCCGGTGCCCCGGCACGCCTCCCCAATGTGCCGGGGCACCCCCGCGTCCGCCGCGCCGCGACAGTGGCGTCCCCGCCACGCCATTCTTGGAGGGTGCTCCACGCCTGTGCCCTCTCGCTCGACCTGCGCATTCCCTCGGCACGGTCCCTCAAGGAGAAGAGGGCAGTCGTCAAGCACCTCGTCGACGGCTGCCGGTCGAGGTTCGGGGTGGCCGCGGCAGAGGTGGGATATCAGGACCAGTGGCAGCGCACCGAACTCGGATTCGCTGCCGTCTCGGGTGAGCATGGGCAAGTGGGGGCGCTCCTGGATTCGGTGGAGCGGTACGTCTGGTCGCATCCCGAAGTCGAGGTGCTCGACGCCACCCGCACCTGGCTCGAGGCCGACTGATCGTCCGACAGCCATGACAGCTGTGCCGTAGCCTCGACGGAATGACCGTGCTCCCCGGGCTCCTGGTTGACCTCGACGCCGAGTACGAGGACCTCCGCGGCCGTGTCTCGGGGCTCGCCGACGACTCACCGGAGTGGGATCGGCCCACTCCGGCCGATGGGTGGGCCGTGCGTGACCAGATCAGCCATCTGGCCTACTTCGACGACGCGGGCCGCCTGGCCATGGCCGAGCCCGATGTGTTCGCACGCACCGCCGAGACGCTCCTGGCGAGCACTGGGGACCCTATGGAGGTCCATCTCGCCCGTGGCCGCGCTCTCCGAGGTGACGGGCTACTGGCCTGGTGGGGCGGAGCCCACAAGGGGATGACGGCGGCGTTCGCCCGTGCCGACCCGTCGGTCCGCGTCCCCTGGTTCGGACCGCCGATGAGCGTGCTCTCCTTCGTCTCGGCACGGCTGATGGAGACCTGGGCGCACGGCCAGGACGTGGCCGATGCGTTTGGATCGGTCCGCGTGCCGACCGACCGCCTCCGGCACATCGCCCAGGTCGGCGTGCGGGCACGGCCATTCTCGTATCTCGTCCACGGGATGCCTGTGCCGCCCGATCGGATCGAGGTGGTCCTCTCGGGTCCCTCCGGCGAGGAGTGGCGGTGGGAGATCGGGGAGGGCGACGGCGGTGCGCGGGCCTCCATTGTCGAGGGCCCCGCACTCGAGTTCTGCCTCGTGGTCACCCAACGACGCAACGTCGCCGACACCGGGCTGGTGCTGTCCGGCGAGGCGGCCCGGGAGTGGATGGCGATCGCCCAGGCCTTCGCCGGCCCGCCCGGACCCGGTCGTCCAGCGGCCTGACCGGCCGGACAGCCGCGCTAGGCGTGCCGCGCCACCACCTCGGCGATGCGGCTCACGAATCCGTCCACATCGGCCGGCGTGGTGTCGAACGAGGTCATCCACCGCACGACGCCGGTGGCCTCGTCCCAGACGTAAAAGGGGAATTGCGTCTGGAGCTCCTCGATGACCGATCGGGGGAGCCGGGCGAACACGCCGTTGGCCTGGACGGGGTGGGCAAGCACCACCCTCGGCACCGCACCGGCGCCTTCGGCCAGCCTCCGGGCCATGGCGTTGGCGTGCCCGGCGTTCCGCAGCCAGAGGTCGTCGGACAGTAGGGCGACGAACTGGGCGGCCACGAAGCGCATCTTGGACGCCAGCTGCATCGACTGTTTGCGGATGAAGCGAAGACCGGTGGCTGCGTCCGACCGGAAGGTGATGACGGCCTCGGCCCCGAGCGCGCCGTTCTTGGTCCCCCCGAACGAGAGGACGTCGACGCCGGCGGCCGCGCCGAAAGCGCCGAGGTCGACTCCGAGGGAGGCCGCTGCGTTGGCGAGCCGGGCCCCGTCGAGATGGAGCAGCATCTCTCGGGCATGGGCCCAGTGGGCGAGCGCCGCGATCTCGTCGACCGTGTAACAGGTGCCCACCTCGGTGGACTGGGTGATGGAGACGACCCGGGGTTGCACGTGATGCTCGTCGCCCGCGCCTCCGGCGACCGTTGCGGCCAGCTCGGGGTTGAGCTTGCCGTCCGGGGAGTCCACCGTCAGCAGCTTCGAGCCGAGGAACCGCTCCGGGGCGCCGCACTCGTCCACGCTGATGTGCGCACCGGACGCGCAGATCACTGACTCGTACGGGCGGAGGAGGGACTGCAGCCCCACGACGTTGGCCCCGGTACCGTTGAAGGTGAAGTAGACCTCGGCCTCCGGCCCGAAGTGGCGGCGGAAGAGCTCGAGGGCGTCCTGCGTCGTCGCATCCGCGCCGTACGCGGGGGAGTGGCCCTCGTTTGCCCGTGCGATGGCGTCCAGGACGTCGGGGTGGACGCCTGCCCAGTTGTCGCTGGCAAAGGCCCGGTGGGAACGTGGCGGCGTGCTCACGGCTCGTGCCCCTAGTCGCGGACCAATGGCTTGTAGCGGAGACGGTGCGGCTGGTCGGCGTCGACCCCGAGCCGCTTCTTGCGGTCGGCCTCGTAGTCGCTGAAGTTCCCCTCCCACCACCGCACCAGCGAGTCGCCCTCGAAGGCCAGGACGTGGGTGGAGATCCGGTCGAGGAACCACCGGTCGTGGCTGATGACCACCGCGCACCCGGGAAAGCCGAGCAGCGCCTCCTCCAGGGCCCGCAGGGTGTCGACGTCGAGGTCGTTGGTGGGTTCGTCGAGGAGGAGCACGTTGCCGCCGGACTTCAGCACCTTGGCCAGCTGGACCCTGTTGCGCTCACCACCCGAGAGCTGGCCGACCTTCTTCTGCTGGTCGCTGCCGGTAAAGCCGAAGCTCGCCACGTAGGCCCTACCGTGCAGCTCCCGACCACCGACGACCAGGTGGTCGACCCCGCCGGTGATCTCCTCGTACACCGTGGCGTCGGCCGAGAGCTCGTCCCGGGACTGGTCGACGTAGGCGAGCTGCACGGTGGTCCCGATCTCGAGGGAGCCGGAGTCCGGCTTCTCCTCGCCCACGATCATGCGGAATAGGGTGGTCTTGCCGGCTCCGTTGGGTCCGATCACCCCGACGATCCCGCCCGGCGGCAGGAGGAACGAGAGGTCGTCGATCAGCAGGCGGTCGCCGTACCCCTTGGTCAGGTCCCCGGCGACGACGACCTGGTCTCCGAGGCGCGGGCCTGCGGGGATGGTGATCTCGAGTCGGTCTGCCCGCCGCTCGGCCGCCTCGGCCTCGGCTACGAGTTCGTTGTAGGCGTTGACCCGGGCTCTGCCCTTGGACTGCCGGGCCCGCGGCGACATCCGGATCCACTCGAGCTCGCGTCGCAGCGCGTCCTGCCGGGAGGTGTCGGCCTTGTGCTCGTTGGCAAGCCGGGCCTGCTTCTGCTCGAGCCAGGAGGAGTAATTGCCCTCCCACGGGATGCCAGCGCCTCGATCGAGCTCCAGGATCCACCCGGCCACGTTGTCGAGGAAGTAGCGGTCGTGGGTGACCGCCACGACAGTGCCCGGGTAGTCCTGCAGCGTGCGCTCGAGCCAGGCGACCGATTCGGCGTCGAGGTGGTTGGTGGGCTCGTCGAGGAGGAGGAGATCGGGTTTGGCGAGCAACAGACGGCACAGGGCGACCCGCCGCCGCTCGCCACCGGACAGGATGGCCACGTCCGCGTCCCCCGGAGGCAGGCGGAGCGCGTCCATGGCGATCTCGAAGGTTCGGTCGAGGTCCCATGCCCCGGCGGCGTCGATCTTGTCCTGGAGTCCGGCCTGCTCGGACAGGAGCGCGTCGAAGTCGGCGTCGGGCTCTCCCATGGCGGCGCAGACCGCGTTGAAGCGGTCGACCAGAGCCTTGGCTTCACCGACCCCGTCGGAGACGTTGCCGAGAACGTCCTTGTCCGGGTCGAGCTGGGGTTCCTGGGACAAGAAGCCGACCGTGAAGCCACTGGTCAGGCGAGCCTCTCCCGTGAAGCCGTCGTCCTCGCCGGCCATGATCCGGAGCAGCGACGACTTTCCCGAGCCGTTGCCGCCGATGACGCCGATCTTGGCGCCGGGGTAGAAGGAGAGATTGATCCCCTTGAGGACTTCGCGGTCGGGAGGATAGAAGCGCCGCAGGTCGCGCATGGTGAAGATGTACTGGGCTGGCATGCCCCCAGTGTTGCAGCCCCGGGGAGGCAGACGGACCCCGCAGGATCCGACGCCGCCGTTCACCCATCGATTGGGGTGGGTACCCAGAGCGAGTGAGCACCCCGCCGTTCCGGCCGGAATTGGGCGGTGCGGTGCCTCGACGGTTCGCCTGGCGATGGGTCGCGAGGGGACCCGAATGACGGTGAGCCCGGACCCGCAGCTCGCACCACCCGGAGGGAGGTTCTGGCCGGCCAGTTCCGTCGCCTTCGTCGCCATCATCCTGCAGACCGGTGCGACGAGCGCGGTGAAGGCGGTCAAGCTGAGCGCCAAACAGGTCACCGGCTCCGTCCCCGACGCGGAGGCGACCGCCCCGGTGGCCGCAGCGGGACCGGCCACCTGAGCTGTCCCGTCAGGTCGACCACGACGTCGACCCGACCCGGTCTTGATCGAGTGACCGTTGAGTGTCGAACGCACCACGTGACCTGGTCGCCACCCTGCGTCACGGGTAACTGCAGCCCCCATCGGAGCGACTCCCACACCGTTCCCGCGTCCATCGCGCCGGCGCGGGGTCCCCGAGTCCGTGCTGTCCATCCAGCGTCACTTGCGTCCCGGCCGACTCATGGCGTCGTTCCGTGTTCGGTCACGTGGAGGACAATCCCTTGTCGGAGAACGGAAATATCCGTGCAAGCCGACGGTGTACCGGCGCGGTTCCGGTCCGGACGCCCCGAGCAAGGTTGCCAGCAAGGCTGTCGGCAAGGTGGAATGCGCACCGTGACGGAGTGTCCCTTCGCCACGTCGGCAACCGCGATCGCCGGTCCGGACCGCTCCTCGGAGTAGCCGATCACCCGGACACAAAATTGCACACCCAGTGCAATCTTCGTTGCCGATTCCACGGCGACTTCTTAGGGTCGCTCGGCATGCATCGGGACCGCCTCAGCCGCCACAGATTCGGGTCCGCGGGCCGCCGGCTCCTTCCGGTCGTCGTCGCTCTTCCGATGATGTTGACGGGCTGCTCGGCTGTCTCACGGACGTCCGGCGACGGCGGCGGTATCACCGCGCTCGAGGCCCCGGTCGGTGTGGAGCATCCCGGGACCACTCCTGTCGACTCCCAGGATCCGGCGGTCGATCCGACTGTCGAAGAGGTTCTTTCCGCCTGGATGGCGGCGCAGCAGGCGTTCGAGGTGGCGGCACTCACCGCCGATCCGCACGAGCCGGATCTGGCGGCCACCATGCTCCGGCCCCAGCTGGACGTCAGCGTCTCCGCGCTCACCGACATGCGGAACGCGGGCGACGTGGCCGAAGGCACGCCGACATGGGGGGTCCCGCAAGTCCAGGTCGGTCCCGGTGGTACGGCGACCGTCCGGGCTTGCCTCCACGACAGCGAGATCACGGTGAACAAGGCGTCCCGCGTTCCTGTCCAAGGGATCCTCGGTCAGATCGCCGACGAATCGTTCACCTCGCTCCTGAGGTTGACCGCGTCCGGTTGGAAGTTGACGGATCAGACCGTTCGGGACTCCTCGTGCACCGTGTCGTGAGGTTGGTCGGGTCCCTTGCGGGGGTCGGAAGTGCCCTGATCATCGCACCTGGTCGAGCCGGCGCTGGTGCGTCGGCGGGCGAAGGTCCGGGCGCGACGGTCTCGGTGGGCGCGTCTGCTGCCAGCGGTTCGAGCGGTTCACCGGGCCAACCGCGTGGCGGTTCGCCTTCAGGGACTGCCCCGTCCCCGGGCCCGTGGTCGTGTGTCTCCACCTACCTGGCCCTCAACAACGACGGGGGGATGCTTCCCGGTGGCCCGATGCCGGGCGCCTGGTACTCGGTGACCTGTGACAATCGTGTGACCGGGGCGCAGTGGACCCAGACCGAGTGGTTCAGCTCGCAACCCGGCGCGCAACCCGTCGGGACGGTGCCTCCGGTGGATCCCCACGCCCTCGCCCTGCAGGCGGAGAGCTCACTGGTCCTGCCTCGGCCAGTGATCCAGAGCGATCCGGCCGGCACCGCTGTCGTCAACCTGTCGGTCTGGTTGTGGATCGACGCGTTGTTGTGGCACGCCGACGCGGTGACGGCCACGGTCGGCTCCGTCTCGGCCACGGCAGTGGCGACGCCAGTCTCAGTGGCATGGTCCACGGGAGACGGAGGGCTGACGGTCTGCTCCGGCCCGGGTATCCCCTACGACCTCCTGGTTCCGGCCGCTGGACAGACCACCTACTGCTCGTACCGATTCTCTCGCACATCTGCCGGCCAACCCTCGCCTGACGGGAATCCGAACGACGGTGCCTTCGCAATCACGGCGACCGTCACCTGGTCGGTCACCTGGTCGGCGAGCGGAGCGGCAGGTGGGGGGCGCCTCCCCCCGTTGTTCACCAGCCAGACCGGACTGCTCCGCGTCGGGCAGGTGGAGAGCGTCGATGCCGTCGGCGCGGCGATCGGTACCCCAGACGGGCGATGAGCACCCGTCTCGACAGGACGCCGGCGCCGAATACCGTAGGAAACGGGGCCGCAGTACGCACCGGTCCGCCGGTCGCCCCGCGCTCACGACGTCCCCTGGTGGCTGTGGCTTCGTCGGTCCTGGTCTGCGCGAGCATCGCCGCGTTCGTTTCCATCTACTCGTCGGCCGGGCACAAGTCCGCCGTCATCGTCGTCGTCCGGACCATCGGGCAGGGCCAGTCGATCACCGGAGCCAATCTGGGCCAGGTGGAGGTATCGGTGCCGTCCGGGGTCGAGACCATTCCCGTCGCGGACGCCTCGCAGTTGGCCGGAAAGCGTGCGTCGGTGGCCATCCCCGCTGGATCGCTCCTGGTGGCTGGTGATCTCACCAGCGCCCCTGTCTTGGAGTCCGGGGACGCCGTCGTGGGGATCGCCCTCAAGGACGGCCAGTACCCCGCAACCGGACTCTCACCGGGCGATGCAGTGACGATCGTCCAGACCGCAAGTCCGGGGGCACCGCTGGCGGTCCCGACGGGCGGCGCGTCGCCTTCCACCGCCGAGAGCAGCACGGCAGCCGCCGGCAGCGCCGCCACAGGGATCCTCGTACCCGCGGCGACCATCTTCGCCACCGGGACGCCGTCGTCCGCCACGGCGAGTGCCTCTCTCCTGGTCTCGGTCGAGATCCCTACGACCCTTGCCCCTGCGGTAGCGACTGCCGCAACGGCTGGCCAGGTGAGCCTTGTCCTGCTCCCGGGCGGCGGGAGTGGAACCACCGCGTCCCCTCCGGATCCGGTGCACCATGACCGTCGTCTCGATCTGTTCGATCAAGGGCGCTCCTGGCGTGACCACCCTTGCCTGTCTCATCGGGGCCACCTGGCCTGATCATCGCCGCGCTCTCGTGGCCGAGGCCGACGTGAGTGGGGGTGACCTTGCGGCACGATTCTCGCTCTCGTCGAGGCGTGGGTGGGCCACGTTGTCCGCGTCGATCCGGCGGGACGGCGCGGGGTCGCCGATCGCGGAGCACCTACAACAACTCCCGGGAGGTCTGGACGTCCTCGTCGCCGCCCGACCGGCGGATGTCCGTGCTGCCACGAGTCCCGAAGGGACCGCGCTTCGGTCCGTCGGCAAGGACGAGGCCGAGTCGTGGGACGTCCTCGTCGACCTCGGTCGTGTCGGTGCAGAACGGCCGACACCAGGAGCATGGCTGGAGCACTCGGACGCCGTCGTGGTTGTGGCGCGAGCCGACGCAGCATCGGCTTTGCAACTCCGAGAGCAGTCGTCGGCACTCGTCGGCGCCTGCCCGGGACCCATCGGGTTGGCCGTGATCGGCGTCGGAGGGCACCGGGCTCGCCACCTGTCGTCGTTCACCGGCATCCCCCTCATGTGTGAGATCCCCCACGATCCGGTTGCCGCGGCCGTGGCAAGCGGCTCGGACCCTCGCGCCCGGCGACTCCACCGATCGGCACTCCTGGTTGCCTCGTCCCGACTGGCTGCCGGTCTGTTGCAGATTGTCGGTGGCGGCGATGCGGTGCAGGACTCGGCTCCCGGAGTTGGCGCGGAGGGCCCCCGATCACCCCGTTCCAGACGGAGGGGACTCCCGAGGCGTTCCCGACCGGAAGATCAACGGAGCGATCCACGTCATGACCGAGGTCGCCCTGCGTCAGAGCAGACGTTCCGATGACCGCATCGCTGGCTCTCCAGATCCGGCAGCTGGTCGCAGGGGACCTCGCGGGATCCGACGGCCTCCACCTACAGGGAGACGATCGGAAGGAATTCGCTCGTCAACGTGTGTATCTCCACCTGGATGCACTCTCAGCCGACACGCCGACGCTCGGCTCCACATCTCCGTCGGCCGAGCAGGAACTGGCACTGGCCCAGTCGGTGCTCGACGCGCTCTTCGGTCTCGGGCACCTCCAGACGTTGATCGACGATCCGGACATCGAGAACGTCGACATCAATGGATGTGACCGGGTCTGGGCGACATTCGCGGACGGGACGAAGGAGCTCATGGAGCCGGTCGCCGACTCTGACGGTGAGCTGGTCGACATGCTCCGTTCCGCGGCGGCTCGTTTCGGCCTGTCCGAGCGGCGGTTCGATCTGGCCAGTCCCGAGCTCGACCTACAGTTGCCCGACGGGAGCCGGCTGTCGGCCCTCATGGCGGTCTCCGCCCGGCCTGCCGTCTCCATCCGCCGCCACCGCTACGCCGATCTGTCGCTCGACGACCTACAGATGATGGGCACCGTCGACGAGGGACTGCGCTCCCTTCTCTCCGCAGCGGTGCGGGCACGCAAGAACATCGTCGTGGCCGGGGCGATGAACTCGGGGAAGACAACACTGCTCCGGGCCCTTGCCGCCGAGATCGCCCAGCGCGAGCGGATCGTCACCATCGAGCAGGCCTTCGAGCTCGGCCTCGATACCGGGTCGATGCGCCATCCCGACATGGTCGCCCTCGAGGCACGGGCGCCGAATGTGGAGGGCGAGGGACGCATCTCGGTGGCCGATCTCGTCCGCAGAGCCCTCCGCATGAATGCAGACCGGGTGATCGTTGGTGAGGTGCTCGGCGACGAGGTGCTGCCCATGCTCAACGCCATGAGCCAGGGCAGGTCGGGGTCGATGTGCACGATCCACGCGGACTCCTCGGCCGGCGCGTTCCGCCGGATCGCGTCCTACGCGGTCCAGGCTCCTGAGCGCCTCCCGCTCGAGGCAACCAACCTGTTGATTGCCGGAGCGCTCCACCTCGTCGTGTACCTCGAAACTGCGACGGACGACCTCGCGGAAGAGCCGCTCGACGCATCCTCGTGGGACGGCGATCCCGGCGAATGGACTGCCGGTGGTCGCGAGTTCCCTGTCAGGTTCCCGGCCTGCCCGACGCGCGCACGGTTCGTGTCATCGGTACGTGAGGTAGTCGATGCCGAGGGCGTCCAGGTCATCTCGAACGAGGTCTACCGCCCAGGGCCCGACCGCAGGGCCGTACCTGCGTCGCCGCTCCGCACGGAGACGCTCGAGGAACTGATGCGGTGTGGGTTCACGCCGGCCTCCGGCCCGAGATCGGGGTCGTTGCGGTGACGGCACCCGTACCCGTACTGCTCAGTGGTTTGGGCTTGGGACTGGGCATCACCGGCCTGGCCGCAGTCGTGCTCGCGAGGCGGGGCGGAAGCAAATGGGAGCCGGCGCATCCGCTCGGTCCGCCAACCGTCGAAGCGCGGATGGCCGCACCGACCCCCACGACGAGACGTCGGGTGGGCGGCCGCGCTGTCCCTGTGGTGCTCGCCGTCGGGCTCGGCGTGGCCGGTGCCCTGGCGACTGGTTGGCCGGCGGCGCTCCCGATCGCCGGGTTGGCCGGATACGGGCTCCCCCGGCTGCTCGGTCGGATGTCGGGGGAGCCGTCGATCGCCAAGACCGAAGCCGTGGCGACCTGGACCGAGATGCTCCGGGGGACATTGGCGGCCTCTGCAGGGCTCAGCCAGGCCATCATCGCCACCGCCGGACTCAGTCCGGCTCCGATCCGTCCTGCAGCGGAGCGGCTGGCCGCTCGACTCCAAGGCGACATGCACCCACGTGAGGCGTTGCTTCAGTTCGCCGAGGACGTCGGCAATCACTGCGCCGACCGGGTCGTGTGCGCACTGCTTCTGGCGTTTTCCGCACGTGCCCAGCGGCTCGCCGACCTCCTGGGCGCGTTGGCGGAGTCCACGAGGGAGGAGGTCGCGCTCCAGCTCCGGGTCGAGACCAGCAGAGCGTCCGTGCGCAGCGGCGTGCGCACGGTCATCGTGTTCTCGGTCGCCTTCGCAGCGGGCCTTGCGATCCTGGCCCGTCCGTACCTCGCACCGTTCGACTCGTCGTCGGGACAGATCATCCTGCTGGGAGTCGGCGCGCTCTATGCGTCCGGGCTCAGCCTCATGGTCACTCTGGCGCAACCACCTGCGCCGGTGAGGCTTCTGGGCCAGGCGGTGGCCGTCCGATGACCGCGGTTGTGGCACTCGGCCTGCTGACGGGTGTCGGTTGCCTCGGGATCGTCTACGGACTGCGTTCGGCGCCCCCGTCCCTCGACGCCGTCCTGACGACATGGCAACGAGGGCCGGATGGCCCATTCCGCAAGTCGGGGATGGTGACGATCGCTCGCAGGCTGGGCGCGGAGACCACGGCCCGGGCGGAGCGCAGCAGGTGGTCCGGCCATCCGAGGGCGGCCTCGCTCAGGACAGCATTGGCAATCACCGACTTGACACCCGACCTGCTTGCCACCCGGATCCTCGTACTCGGGACCGCTGCGTTGCTGCTGCCTCCGCTGATCTGGCTCGGTTGTCAGGCGGTTGGCCTTTCGGTACCACTCGTCGTTCCCCTTCTGCTGGTTGCGGTCTCGGTGGCGCTCTCAGTCGGGCTTCCCGTGGTCGGTGTGTTCCGCGTGGCCACCGAGCGGCGACGGCACTTCCGGGTGGTGGTCGGCTCGTTCGTCGATCTCGTCGTCCTGGGCCTCGCCGGAGGGGTCGGCGTCGAGGGTGCCCTTCACTCCGCGACGCAGGTGAGTCCGGACTGGGCGGCGCAGCGGATGGCGAGGGCACTCCTGGCCGCACGCGACGGAGGGATGTCCCCGTGGAACGCTCTGGCCGCGCTCGGAGTCGAGCTGGACATCCAGGAGTTGGTCGAGCTGTCAGCCACCGTGCAGCTGGCCGGAACGGAGGGGGCAAGGATCCGCCAGTCCCTGAGCGCGCGTGCGGCCTCGCTCCGCCGCCACGAACAGGCCGAGGCCGAATCAGCAGCCAATGCCATGACCGAGCGGCTCTTCCTACCCGGAGCGCTCCTGCTCCTTGGATTCCTCCTGTTCATCGGATATCCCGCCGTGCAGAGGATCCTGGGGGGCTTCTGATGCCCACGTTTCTCCAGTTGACGATCACGCTTCACCCGTCCACCACCGCACACAAGAGGAGTAGCCGTCATGTCCATGCAGATTGCCGTCCTTCTGGCCTACGTCCGGGCTCGCGTTGGAGTCGCGGGGGACTGGAACGACGCCGGCTCCGTCGTCGAGAAGGTGATCCTGACCGCGATCTTCGCGGCACTGGCCATCGCCGTCGGAGCCATCATCGTCGCCAAGGTCACCGCCAAGGCAAACTCGATCAATCTGAACTGAGGATGGGCCCGGGCGATCGAGGCTCCTCGCTGGTGGAAGTCGTACTGGTGGTCCCCGTGGTGATGGTGCTCCTGCTGGTGGCGGTCCAGCTCGCCCTGTGGGCTCACGCGGCTCAGGTGGTCCAGCTGGCCGCCTCGGAGGGCGACCGGGCGGCCCGGTCGATCGGGGGCGGGCCCGCGGCGGGTGTCTCGGCTGCGGAGTCGGTGGTGCGAGGGCCGAACTCGGAGGTCTCAGGTACCTCGGTCCTTGTCGCTGTGCTGCCTGGCGATACAGAGCGGCTCGGAGTCAGCGGGCATGCCATGTCGATCCTCCCCGGTCTCTCCTTCCCGGTCTCCGCCACGGTGGTCGGGCCGATCCAGGAGTTCCGGGGGTCTGAGTGAGGGACGTGCGACGCACCGGGGATGGCGGAAGTGTGACCGTTGAGCTGGTCGTGCTCACCCCCGTCCTCCTGATTGTCGCGCTGATGACGCTCGTTCTCGGGCGAATCGCGGACGCGCGCCAGCAGGTCGCAGAGGCAGCGCGAGCCGGAGCCGAGGCGGCGGCCGTCCTTCCGACTGCCGCGGCGGCTCAGTGGGGTGCTCCCGCCGATGCCGTCATCGGGCTGATCGGGTCGAAGCACACGTGTGCGCACGTGACCGTTGTGACGGACACCAGTCACTTCTTCCCCGGCGGCTACGTGACCGTCCGGGTGACTTGTGCGGTCCTGCTCTCGGATCTCGGGGTTCGCGGCCTGCCGGGTAGCACGAGCGTCCAGGCTTCGGCCACCGCCCCGCTCGATCCCTACCGTGCCGCACAGTGAGCGCGACACTCGCGATCGTGCGCCCGGCGATTCGTCAGCCCGGGCTCTCGGAGGAGGGCGCGATCACGGCGTTTGCCGTTCTCCTCCTCGTCGCCCTCATGGCCTTGCTCGGACTCGTCGTCGACGGGGGTGCGGCATTCCTGGCCCACCAGTCCGCGGAGACGGAGGCGGAGCAGGCCGCGCGGGCGGGAGCAGGAGCGCTGTCCGTCGAGGGCCTACGTGACGGGGTCTTACAGCTCGACGACCAGGCGGCTGTTGCCGCGGCAGAGCAGTTCACCGCGGAGTCGGGGCATCCGGGAACGGCCACGGTCGCCAACGGCGTCGTCACCGTGCGGGTCAACTATCGGGTCCCGACCGCCATCCTCGGGATTGTCGGCATCCGATCGATGCCTGTCTCGGCGACGGCTTCGTCGTTCGACCTCGTGGGCGTGACTGTGGGGGCCCGGTGAGCCGAGGCATCGTGCAGTCGGCCTCGGGACGGCACCGTGCACTGTGGGGAGCATTGGCCTCGGTGCTCCTCATCGGACTGGTGGTGGGTGTCCCCTTCTGGCTCGTGTCGGCAGGCGGGTCCCCGTTCACCCATCTCGCATGGAACGGTCCGGGACGGTCACTGGTCACCGGCCACGGGAATGACGTTCCCATCGTCTCCCACTGGCTTGTCCGGGTCGCACTGCTCATGGCGTGGGTGTTCTGGGCGTGGATGACCATCTGTGTGGCACTCGAGATCCGCTCCTGGATGCTGGGCCGATCGCCGACTCGGCTCCCGGCCAGTCGCACACTCCAGTCCGTGGTCGCATGCCTGGTGGGCACTGCACTTGCGCTTTCCTTCCTGGGCCGCGAGGCACACCATGCGCTCGGGCTGTCGAGTCGCGCTGTGGACGTCGCGGGCAGCGGTCCTTCTGCGTTGAGCGTCGTTGGCGAGCATGATCCGATCGGTACCCTCTTTCTCATCACGTCGGACGGCCGTGTCACCTCCGACGGGTTGGTCAACCCCGACGACCGGGTCGGTCTGGACGAGCGGCATGGAGTTCATCCGCTGCCGGTTCCCGCCATCGGCATCGAGGGAGGATCACTGGTGTCACCCTTGCCCAGCACCCCGCGGGACCTGTCAGTGGTGACCGAGCTGACCGACCTTCCGCAGCGTCCGCACGCGACTGTCGCTCGGCATGGTCTGGACACGCTGAGGGCCGTACACATGGTCGAACACCGTGAGACGCTCTGGTCCATCGCCGAGCAGCGTCTTGGATCGGCCCGGCGATGGAGGGAGATCGCAGAGCTCAATTACGGGGTCCGCCAGGGAGACGGCTCACAGCTGACCGGCGACCACTGGGTCAGGCCGGGGTGGATCCTGACGCTCCCGGTACCGGGAGGTCGGCCATCCGATCCGGAGCGAGCCCCTGCGGGCTCGGGGGTCATGCACCAGGAAGCTCCGTTCCCGCCGTTCGGCGCCGGCATCGTCGGAGTGGGGATCGCCGATCTCGTCGATCGGTTTCGGAGGGTTCAACAACGCCACCGCCCGACCGGTGCTTCGATGAAGCTCCCCGGTCCCGTGCTCCGTCGCATCGAAGGTCGGCTGCGATCCGGCGACGGACGGGATGTGCTCCACTCGGTGGATGCTGCGGTACGTCTCTACCTGCGTTCGTCACCCAGAGGAGCCGGACGGGCCCCCCGGATCACCGGCGTCGTCATCTCTGCTCGGGAGGTCCGGTTGGTGCTCGATCCGGGCGAGCTGCCGACTCACGTGCCGGACGAGTTCACCCTTGAGCCGCAGGTCCCAGCAGTACGGATCGACCGGACGATCGCAGACGCGATCGGCTCGATCCCGGGCGGCGACCGCGCCCGGGCCTTTCCGCTTCCGACTCTGGTCTCGATCGGTCGCAACGAGGACGAGATCGCCCTCGCGCATCTCGAGGGCATGGGTTCTGTCGTGGTCCGAGGGGATCCCGAGGTGCGCGACGGGGTCGCCCGTCTTCTCGCCCTCGAGCTCGCGACGTCTCGCTGGTCTCATGGATTCGACCTGGTGCTCGTGGGCTTCGGTTCCGAATTCGCCCGGTTCGCCAGAGTGTCCTCTGTCAACGATCCGGAGACCGTCGCAGAGGAGCTCGCGCGACGCCAGCTCTCGGGAGCGGTGCTGCTCGAACGCCATCGGGAGGCGTCCTTTGTCGAGGCTCGCGGCCGGGACGGGGCCGGTTCGTGGGATCCGTTGGTCGTCCTGTGCGGACCGACGGTACCGGCCGACGGTGCCACCGAATTGCTGTTCAGAAGTGGCGACGGTCGAAGCGGAACTGCAGTGCTGGCCTTCTGCGAGGGGGTCGAGGCCCGCCACGATCTACGGGTGGATATCGGAGGAGACAGTCCGTCACTCGAGGTCCTCGGGACGGTCGTGACTCCTCAGCGGGCGACCGGACATGAGTTGACCGACGTTGTTGCGCTGCTGGACGCGTCCGAGCGGCTCGACGCGTGTGTCTCGGACATTGCTCATTCAACTGGGGACGAACCTCCGGTACCGGTCGGCCGCAACGTCGAGGCCACCCCGGCATACGCGAGCACGCCGGCAGGAGACTCCAACCTGGTCGTGACTGTCGCCAACAGTGCCCCCGCCGAGTTCCTCAACGGCAAGATCACCCCGCCCGCCCAGATCGGAGCGGCGGAACCCGAGGTCGAGGTCGCCGTGTTGGGTCCTGTGGAGATCCGCGGTGCAGCTCGGGAGTTCACCCGGGCATGGGCCAGGGAACTGGTCGTGTACCTGGCGATGCACCCTCAGGGAGCTTCGAACGATGCCTGGGCGACCGCACTCTGGCCGGAACGGGTGATGGCCCCGTCCAGCCTCCATTCGACGGCGTCGGTTGCCCGTCGCTCGCTCGGCACGTCGCGGGACGGGTTCGACCACCTCCCACGGAGCCACGGGCGGTTGGCGCTGGCGCCGACGGTCGGCACCGATTGGGATCGGTTCGTCGTTCTGGCGGAATCGGCGGAGCCGGTGGCCTGGCGGTCGGCCCTCGAGATCGTGCGGGGTCGACCATTCGAAGGTCTCCGTTCCTCGGACTGGTCGATCCTTGACGGCATCGCCCCGTCGATCGAGTCGAGCGTCGTCGACCTCAGTGGCCGACTGGCGGGTTCGTACCTGAGGGCTGGCGACGCCAGAGGTGCGGAGTGGGCCGCCAGACGCGGACTGCTGGTGAGTCCCTACGACGAGCGCCTCTACCGGATGTTGATGCGAGCGGCCGATCTCGCCGGGAATCCACGCGGGGTCGAGACGGTCATGGCGGAATTGGTGCGGGTGGTGGCAGACGAGATCGAGCCAATCGAGTCGGTGCACCCGAGCACCTGGGAGTTGTACCGGTCGCTCAGCCGTCGCCCGTCGACATCACCATGAGCCAGCGTGATTCCCCGCGCGGCATGTCGGCCCTTCCACCGGTCGCCTCCTGCCCGGTTAGAGGGCCAGCTCAGCGATCAACTGCAACGTCTTGACGTCGCCCGAGACGAGCAGTGTGGTGGCGATCGATTCGCGCCACCGCTCGATGTCGTCCCGGATCTTCTCCTTGGGACCGATGAGGGCGGTGTCCTCGATGAGCTTGGTCGGAACAGCCGCGGCCGCCTCGTCCTTGCGTCCCTCGAGGTAGAGCTCCTGGATCTTGGTCGCCTCGGCCTCGTAGCCCATGCGGGCGAAGACGTCGAAATGGAAGTTCATCGACTTGGCTCCCATGCCCCCGATGTAGAGGGCGAGGTAGGGGCGCATGCTGTCCGCGGCTGCTTCGATGTCATCGGACAGCAGAGTGGCGGCAAACGCGATGACCTCGAAGTCATCGCGCGTGCGGCGTGCGCCGGGCCGGGCGAAGCCCTCGGCCAGCGACGGCTCGTAGGCCATGACCGCACTCGGCGAGAAGAAGATCGGGAACCACCCGTCCGCGATCTCGGCGGCCAGGGCGATGTTCTTGGGGCCCTCGGCACCGAGGACGATCGGGATCTCGCCGCGCAGCGGGTGCACGATCGACTTGAGCGGCTTGCCCAGCCCGAGCCCACCCGGGTAGGGGAGCGGGTAGTGGGGCCCGTCGCTGGACACCGGCTCCTTCCGGGCCACCACCTGGCGCACGACGCCCACATACTCCCGGGTCCGTGCGAGCGGCTTCTCGAACGACTGTCCGTACCAGCCTTCGACCACTTGCGGGCCGGACACGCCGAGCCCGAGGACGAAGCGACCCCCCGAGAGGTGGTCCATGGTCATGGCAGCCATGCCCATGGCGGTCGGGGTCCGGGCGGAGAGCTGGCAGAGGGCGGTACCGAGCCGGACCCGCTCGGTGCGCGAACCCCACCAGGCCAAGGGAGTCAGGGCGTCGGATCCGTAGGCCTCGGCCGTCCAGATCGAGTCGTAGCCGAGTCGTTCGGCTTCGGCCACCAGCTCCGGGGCGTGAGCCGGCGGGCCTGAGCCCCAGTAGCCGAGCTGCAGTCCGATCTTGAGGTCCTTCATGGTTTCTCCCTGGCACGTGGTACTCCGACACTAGCGTCGGCGCACTGGCCGATTCCCCCCCGGGCACGCATTGGTGGCTCTGGGAGATTCGCAGAGGACGTCGCGCTCGAGGTCAGAGCGGGCGCCAGTTCGTGGCGATGGCGATGAGCTCGGACGCAACCCAAAAGCGACGGGGTCGGCCCGGTCGGTCCGTCGCTGCCTCGTAGGGCTCGAGGATGCCTCGCTGAGCCAGCATGGCGAGGGCTGCCCGAGCTGCGCGCTCTGACACTGCGACGCGCTCCGCGACGAGACCCGAGGATACGACGGGGTGCTCGACCAACAGGGGGAGCACTTGCCGGGCCGTCGCGTCGGCGCGCAGATCTTTGATGCGCCGTCCCCACTCCTCCAGGAGCAGTTCGGAGCGCAGCATCAAACCCTGGGCAGCCTCACTCGAGTGCTGGAGTTCTGCAGCCAACCACTCGACCCAGGGATCGAGTTCGCCGAGGCGGTACCTGGTCAGGCCGGCCAGGTACCCGCCGGGGTCCCGGGCAATGAAGACACTGAGGGGTGGCGGGACCGTGATCCCGATGCGGTGGGCGAGGATCCAGCCGATCAGGATCCGTCCGATCCGGCCGTTGCCGTCCCCGTATGGGTGGATGGTCTCGAACTGGGCATGGGCGACCGCCGCTTGGGTGACCGGGTCCACCCCCTCGGCGTTCACGAAGCCGACGAGGTCGACCATGAGATCGTTGACCCGCTCGGGCGGGGGAGGGACGAAGGAGGCACTGCGCGGGGAGGTACCGCCGATCCAGGATTGGGAAGTGCGAAACGCGCCGACCATCGCCTCGGGGAGGCGACCCGTCGGGCCCATGAGGCGCTGGTGCCACCCATGGATATCCTCGATGGCGAGGTCGCGGCCGGCCCCGTCGAGAGCGCGGCGAACGGCGCTTAGGTTGTCAGCCACCCAGAGGGCGGTGGCGTTCGAGGTGTCGCCGACCTCGGCAGCGGCGACATCGGCGAGCGGGGTGCGGAGCCCCTCGATGTACGAGGAGGCCACCCCCTCCGCCCGAAGCAGCAACAACGCGATCGGCTCGAAGCGCGTGGAGGCGGCACTACTTGCCCGTACGGCCGCGATGGCTTGCTCGGTGCGGCGGGCCGTGCGAGTACCGACCTCAAAATCCTGACCGGCGAGGACGTGCGGGACCCAGGCGCGGGCAGGGGCGCCGTTCCACGTCACGGTCTCCTCATGACCTCGCTCGCCACCTTCCGTAATGAGCACAATAACAGAATGATAGTAGGTTAAGCTTCCGTAACAGTCGGACTAGCGGAAGGGTGGCAACGAGCAGCCGATTGGCAGCCTGACCCCTGGGCCGAATGGAATGTTCGGCATCCACGGGGTCGGGGACCGCTCGAGACCCAGTCGTGGCACCTATCCCCCGGTCTCGAGACGGTCGACGGCGCTTGGCTCGTACCCATGCGACGAGCGAGTTCTCGTTGGCTGAGACCTGCGGCCTCCCTGGCATTGTGGATGCGCCGACATCGGCGGCCAGCTCAGACTCGGCGAAGGCACGGTCGTACTCCGGCCGCTCTTTCCTTCCGCTGCGCCCAACTGGAACGGGTCATTCGTTCTCTCCTCGACCGTGTGGCTCTCGGCGATGCAGCGAGCCATCGCTGGCCTGGCCGGAGATCTCTTGTCGTTCCCCAAGGGAGAGACGCAGCTCCGAGCGCCCACGCGCAGTTGGTCGGGTTCCGCCGTGGTCGGCGATGAACATTAGAGGCGATGAACATTAGAGGCGACCTTGTTCGCGACCTCCCGGTCTGACTCCTTCACAAAATTCGCATGCAAGCGTCCAGCGTGGTGGCTGGATACGCGTGACTCTGACACTGCGACGCGCTCCGCGACGGACCCGAGGATACGACGGGGTGCTCGACTAAGAGGGGGGAGCACCTGCCGGGCCGTAGCGTCGGCGCGTAGGTTATTGATGCGCCGGCTCCACTCCTCGAGGAGCTGTTCGGAGCGCACCATCAAAGCCTGGGCGGCCTCACTCGAGTACCGCCGAAGAGTCTTCACCTTCGGTACGGTTGCGATGGGGCGCCGATAACCTGCCCATCCGACTCGCCGGTAATCAACATCCGCAAATTGCTTGTCCACAGCCCGGAAATGCCGGAGCGGGGCACCTGCTCCACGAACGGAGCAGCGTGCTGAAATGTCAATATCGACCGACCCTGGATTCTGTCGCAGCGAGGGGTGGTTCTAGTGGGTCATGTACCCCCACCGCACGTCGACACCTTGTGCCGGTCGGCAGCGTTCGACTCGACCACGGCGTACGCCCAAGCTTTGCCCGCCCAGGAGAAGAACGAGCTGCCTGGGTGTCCGTAAATCTGGAAGAACACGTCGGCCTGGATCGTGCCGCAGAAGTTGGACGGGTAGTTGATGGTCAGGGTCGTGCCGACTCCGCCTTGAACCGATCCGACGGTTGCCCCCTTTGCATTTGGAGGCGATGGTTCATTGACGTACAGCAGGAAGTTGCAGGGGGTGACCGATCCGAACCGACAGGTCGCCGGGGTCCTCCAGGTGACCGTCTTGGCTGAATCGTTGAACACCGGACCACTGGGAGTGGCGGCTGCACCCACAACCGAGCTGATGAACAGTTCGGCACTGACGATCGTGATGATGAGTAGAACCTTGCGCGTCATCAGGCTGCTCCTTCACCGTCAGACAGCATCCGAAAGTGAGTATCGGCCACTGGGACGCTGACCTTTAGCCCTTCTACGACGATTCCCTCAATACCGACGGCGTCCGCCAATGCCTTCGCTCCAAGGCGGTTGGGCAGTCAGGCTCGGGCCAAGGAGCTGAGGCCTGCCGAGCGTGGCTCACTCGCCTGCCGTCCGCGAACGCCTCAGGCCATCTTGGCGATGACGTGCTCGGCGAACTGCTCGCAGAGACCGAGGCGAGCGGCCCGGATCGACTCGGGGGTGTCGCCCTCCTTGACCTCGACGCCCATCCACGGCGCGCACAGCAGATCGGTGACCCCGGCCTGCTCGAGCCGCCGGTAGAGGTCCAGGTCGGGGAAGGCCTTGAGCGCGACGTAGATGGCGAAGGAGTCCTGGGTCCGTCCGGCGGCCCGCAGCGCGTCCTGGACCTTGCGGACCTGGTCGAAGGCCTCTTCCGGCCCCACCGCGCCGGTATTGACCCATCCGTCGCAGAGGGTCGCGGCACGGCGCAGGGCCGCTTCTGAGTCACCTCCGCAGATGATCGGCACCGGATCGGTCGGGGCCGGGTTCATCTGGCATTCGGGGACGTCGTAGTGGGCACCGTGGTACTCGACCCACCCGCCCTTCCAGAGGGCACGCAGTGCGGGGATCATGTCGTCGAGCCGCTTGCCCCGGTTGTGGAAATCCTGCCCGGTCTGGAGGTACTCCTCCTTGCACCAGCCCACACCCACCCCGAGCCGCACCCGGTTGCCCGAGAGCACGGCGGTCGTGCCGACCGACTTGGCCACGGTGATGAGGTCCCGCACCGGCGCGATGTAGACGCCCGTGGTGAAGGTGAGCGTGGTGGTCTGCGCGGCCAGCCACGAGATCAGGCACATCACGTCCGGCCACGCCGTCTCCTTCTCCCAGAACGGTGCCCCGTCGGGGGCAGTGGAGTAGGTGTAGCGGGAGGCGAGCACCCGTGGGTTGAACAGGTGGTCGGAGAAGTAGGCCCCGGAGTACCCGAGCTGGTCCGACGCGACGACCAGCGCCCGGGCCTCCTCGACGGGAAGGAACTGGACTGCCTGGTGGAATCGCATGGGCTCGGCTTTCTGGGATAGACCGCGCTGCGGCCGGGGCTAGCGGCCGACCGGGGCCGACGGAGTGAAACGCACCGGGATGTGCTTGACCCCGTTGATGAAGTTGGAGCGCAGCCGCCGCACATCACCGTTGAGATGGATGTCGGGCATCCGGTCGAGCAGCCGGTCGAACATCACCCGGATCTCCATCCGGGCGAGATTCGCCCCCAGACAGAAATGCGGACCGCCGCCGCCGAATGCCATGTGGTTGTTGGGGGTGCGCCCGATGTCGAAGCTGTCCGGGTCGGCGAAGACCGACTCGTCTCGGTTCGCCGAAATGTGCCAGAAGACGACCTTGTCGCCCTCGTTGACCTTCTGGTCGCCGATGAGCAGGTCGGACGTGGCCTGGCGCCGGAAGTGCATCACCGGCGAGACGTAGCGCAGCATCTCCTCGATGGCGGACGGCAGCAGCGATCGATCGGCGCGCAGGCGCTCCCACTGGTCGGGGTTGTCGAAGAAGGCGACCATCGCCCCCGAGATGAGATTGCGGGTCGTCTCGTTGCCGGCCACCGAGAGCAACAGGAAGAACAGGTCGAGCTCGAGCTGCGAGAGGCGGTCGCCGTCGATCTCCGCCTGGGTCAGGACGCTGAACAGGTCGGTGTGTGGGTCGAGCCGCTTCTTCTCACAGAGCTCGTCGGCGTAGGCGTAGATCTCCATGGCCGCCTGACCGCTGGCCTCGGCACTGACCTGGTACTCGGGATCGTCGGCGCCGATCATCCGGTTGGACCAGTCGAAGACCAGGTGACGGTCTTCCTGAGGCACGCCCATCAGGTCGGCGATGACCTGGAGCGGCAGCTCGGCCGAGATCTGTTCGACGAAATCGGCCGACCCCTCCTCGCACACCGCGTCGAGGATCCCGTCCGTCGACTCCACGACCTTCGCCTCGAGGTCGCGGATCATCCGAGGGGTGAAGCCCTTGTTGACCAGCCGCCGGTAGCGGGTGTGCATGGGCGGGTCCATGTTGAGCATCATCATGCGCTGCTGCGTGAGGAGCTCCTCGTCGAAGTCGTGGAAGAGCGTGGCCGAGCGGGAGGAGGAGAAGTGCTCGAAGTCCCGGTTGACCCCGACGCAGTCGGCGAATCGGGTGACCGACCAGAAGCCGTCGGCGAACCCCCCGGGGTCCGGGTGCCAGAAGACCGGCGCCTCGCGGCGCAGGTAGGCGAACCACTGGTACGGGACACCGTCCACGAAATTGCCCGGATCCCCCAGGTCGATGTCGCCCAGTTCCATGCGGTCCCCCTGAGCCGGAGCTCATCTCTGCGGGCGGGCGCCGGCCGGCGGCCGGTCGCCACCCCGGGATGGCAACTGCGTTACTAGAACGTGTATCAGTTATCATAGGACAGCTGCACCGGTGTCTCCGACGGATCGGGACCCGGTGGCGCTCCGAAAGATGGCTCGAACGTGCCGGGGGTCGGGGGTCCACGTGGCCGGGCACGTACGATCGGGCTCCGGTCGCCCGGTGCTTTCCCGCCCTCGTCCGGGCAGTGCCGGCCTGCTGTCGGCCGACGACCAGACGCCGCACATCCAGCCGGCAGAGAGTGGAGGGAACAGGTCATGCACCTCGAGGAGACACCTGAGCAACTCGAGCTCCGGGCGGAACTGCGGGCCTACTTCGCCCGGCTGCTCACCCCCGAGGTGCGCAACGCGATCGACACCGAGTCGGAGGGAGCAGTCACCTTCCGCAAGCTGGTGCGCCAGATGGGACAGGACGGTTGGCTTGGCATCGGCTGGCCGCGGGAGTACGGGGGCCAGGGCAGGCCGGCGACCGATCAGTTCATCTTCTTCACCGAGGTGCAGCGGGCCCGGGCACCGTTCCCCTTCGTGACCCTGAGCACCGTCGGCCCCATGCTCATCAACCACGGGACCGAAGACCAGAAGAAGTTCTTCCTCCCCGGCATCCTGGCCGGCGAGATCAGCTGTGCCATCGGCTACACCGAGCCCGGTGCGGGCACCGACCTGGCGTCGTTGCGGACGCGGGCCGTCCTCGACGGGGACGAGTGGCTGATCAACGGCAACAAGGTCTTCACCAGCGGTGCCGACCAGGCCGACTACATCTGGTTGGCATGCCGGACCGACCCTGATGCGCCGAAGCACAAGGGCATCTCGATCTTTCTGGTGCCCACGGCCTCTCCGGGCTTCTCCTGCACCCCGATCGTGACGGTCGGCGGCGTGGCCACCACGGCCTCCTACTACGAGGATGTCCGGGTTCCCCGCGAGGCGCTGGTGGGGGAGCTCCACGGCGGGTGGCGCCTCATCACCGGCCAGCTCAATCACGAGCGGGTCGGCCTGGCAGCCGTCGGCGCGCTGGCCTTCCGGCTCTGGGACGAGGTGGCGGACTGGGTCAACGAACAGGGCCTCACCGACGTCGGCTGGATCCAGGAGGACCTGGCCAAGACCTACGCGCTGCTCGACGCCCAGAAGCTCCTCACCTGGCGGATGGCGGCAGCGGTAGGCGACGGCACGCTCGGGCCGGCCGACTCCTCGTCGGTCAAGGTCTTCGGCACCGAGTCGACCGTCGAGGTCTACCGCACGCTGCTCGGCATCGTGGGTGCCGGTGGGTACCTGAGCCCGGGCTCACCCGGCGCGGTGCTCCATGGCGATCTCGAACGGGCCGGCCGGCAGTCCCAGATCAACACCTTCGGCGGCGGCGTCAACGAGGTCCAGCGCGAGATCCTGGCCACCGCGGGCCTCGGCATGAAGCGCGCCGCCCGATGAGCGCGGGCGCCACGCTGGATGAGCGCCTGCAGTCCTTCGTCGGAAAGTCGTCCGGTCCGCCCATGCGCGGGCAGGACCCGGTCAACCAGCCCATGATCCGCCACTGGGTCGAGGCCATGGGTGACGTCAACCCGGTCTACGTCGACGACGCCGCGGCGCGTGCGGCAGGCTTCCCCGGGGTCATCGCCCCGCCGACGATGCTCCAGGCCTGGACGATGCGGGGCCTGCGGGCGAGCCACCAATCCGACGAGGCCCGCGCGGCGGGCAGAGCTCCGTCCGACTCGCCGAGCGAGCAGCTGTCGGCGCTGCTCGACGAGGCCGGCTTCACCTCTGTGGTGGCCACCAATTGCGACCAGCACTACGACCGACCCCTCGTCCCCGGGGACCATCTCCAGGTCTCTTCAGTCATCGACTCGGTGTCCGGGGAGAAGAAGACCGGGCTCGGTCTCGGTCACTTCATCACCAACCGTCTCGAGTACCGGGACCAACGGGGCGAGCTCGTGGCGACGATGCGCTTCCGGGTTCTCAAATTCAAGCCCGGCACCGGGACGGCGCGGGCAGCCCAGTCACCCGCCGAGCCGGCCGTCGGGCGACCCTTGCGGCCCCGGCCCGCTCTCACCCAGGACAACCGGTTCTTCTTCGAGGGGGCCAGGCGGCACGAGCTCCTCATCCAGCGCTGCACCGCCTGTGGCACGCTGCGCCACCCGCCGAGGCCATCGTGTGCCCATTGCCGCTCCTTCGAGTGGGACGCACTGGTCGCATCGGGACGGGGCACCATCTACAGCTTCGTGGTCAACCACTACCCACAGGTGCCGGCCTTCGACTATCCGCTGGTCGTCGCCCTGGTCGAGCTCGAAGAGGGCACCCGCCTCGTGGCCAACGTGTCCGGCATCACCCCGGAGACCGCCGCCATCGGCATGGCGGTCGAGGCCGGTTTCGAGGACTTCGACGACGACCTGACCCTCCCGGTCTTCCACCCAGCAGTCGGGGGCGCGAGTGGGACCGGACCCCACGACGAGACGAGGACGAGCTGATGGACTTCACCTTCGACGACGCGCAGACCGCGGCCATGGAGGCTGCAGAACGCATCCTCTCCGGCCTGGTCACGCCCGACCGGGTCCAGGAGGTCGAGGCCACCGTCGACCGCGTCGACCGCGACCTCTGGGCCGAGTTGGCCAAGGCCGGCCTGCTCGGACTCGCACTCCCGACCGCCCACGGCGGGGGCGGCTACGGACTCGTGGAACTGGCGCTGCTCCTCGAGGCCCAGGGCCGGGTGGTCGCCCCGGTGCCGCTCTGGGCCACCCTGGTCCTCGGCGGGCTGCCGGTCGCCGAGTTCGGTTCGGAGCGTCTGGAGGCCGCCCTCCTGCCAGGGACGGTCGCCGGATCCGTCGTCCTGACAGCGGCCCTGGCCGACGTGGCCGCGGACGTGGCGGTGGGTGGACCGGGTCGGCCCGCTGTCCGCGCGGCACGGGACGCCGACGGGGGCCTCGTGCTCAGCGGGACCGCTTTCGCGGTCCCCTACGCCCACGTGGCGGACCGCGTACTCGTACCCGCAGCGATCGACGACGGAGTGGTCGTGGCCGCGCTCGACCCCTCCGCGCCCGGGGTGCGCATCGAGCGGGCGCTCACCACCAACCGCGAGGTCCATCCTCATCTGCACCTCGACGATGCGGTCGTCGTTGCCGACGACCTCCTTGCCGGGGGAGACCCGGGACGCGGCGCGGAGATCGTGGGGTGGATGCTCGACCGGGCCTGGACGGGGTTGTGCGCGCTCCAGCTCGGGGTGGCCGAGGCCGCCGTGGCGCAGACGGCCGCATACCTGAACACCCGCGAGCAATTCGGACGGCCACTCTCCACCTTCCAGGGGACGATGCTGAGGGCCGCCGACGCGGCCATCGACACCGAGGCCGTCCGGGTCACCACCTGGCAGGCCGCCTGGCGCCTCGACCACGGCCTGGACGCCGATCGCGCGGTGAGCGTCGCCTCGTGGTTCGCGGCCGACGCAGGCCAGCGGGTGGTCTTTGCCACCCAGCATCTCCACGGCGGCATGGGGGCGGACATCTCCTATCCGATCCACCGCTACTTCCTCTGGGGAAAGCAGATCGCGCTGATGCTCGGCGCCCCGAGCGCCCAGCTGGCCCGACTCGGGCGCCAGGTGGTCTCCGACCTCGCGCCGTCCGATCGGGTCCCGGCGTGACCGCGTCGACCCGGGCAACCGGATTCCCGACCACCCGTCGTCTCGACGAGGTGGCGGTCGGCGACGCCCTTCCTGAGCTCGTCGTCCCGCTCACCCGGACCCTCATCGTGTCCACGGCCCTCGCGTCGCGTGACTACCAGGACGTCCACCACGACCCGGTCCTGGCCGTCGAGCGCGGGTCGAAGGACATCTTCATGAACATCCTCTCGACCAACGGGCTGGTCGGCCGCTACGTGACCGACTGGGCAGGCCCGGGCGCGGTGTTGACCGACGTGGGCATCCGCCTCGGCGCCCCGAACTATCCGGACGACACGATGACGCTGACCGGTGCGGTCACCGCGAAGGACGAGGCAGTCGACGCGGAGGGGCGGGGAGCGGTCGAGATCACCCTCCGCGGTGCAAACAGCCTGGGCGACCACGTGACCGGAACCGTCCGGCTGCTCCTCCCCGCCGGGGGTGCCCGGTGAGCGGAAGCGACCACAGCTTCACCGGGAGGACGGCGATCGCCGGCATCGGCGCGACCGAGTTCTCCAAGGAGTCTGGACGGAGCGAGCTGCGCCTGGCGGTCGAGGCCGTGGACCTGGCCCTCCGTGACTGCGGCATCGAGCCGGCCGACGTCGACGGGTTGGTCACCTTCAGTGCCGACACCAATCCCGAGATCGAGATCGCCCGCAGCCTCGGCATGGGGGAGCTCTCGTTCTTCAGCCGCGTCCATTACGGCGGGGGCGCCGGGGCCGGGACCATCCAGCAGGCGGCCATGGCCGTCGACGCAGGGGTCGCCGACGTCGTCGTCTGCTACCGGGCCTTCAACGAGCGTTCGGGGAACCGCTTCGGCGCGGGCGTCCAGGGGCGCCCCCCGGCACCCAATGCCGAGACCGCCAACTTCGCCTGGTACGCGCCGCAGGGACTCCTCACGCCGGCCCAGTGGGTGGCCATGGCCGCGCAGCGCTACCTCCATGTCACCGGTGCGACCTCGGAGGACCTCGGTCGGGTGGCGGTGGCCGACCGTCGACACGCGGCCACCAACCCGAAAGCGTGGTTCTACAAGCAGCCGATCACCCTCGAGGACCATCAGAACTCGCGTTGGATCGTCGAGCCGCTCCACCTGCTCGACTGCTGCCAGGAGACCGACGGCGGCCAGGCCCTGGTGGTCACGTCGCTGGAGCGGGCCCGCGACCTCCCGCGCCCGCCGGCGGTGATCCGGGCCGCGGCCCAGGGGGCCGGACCCGGGCAGGAGATGATGACGTCGTACTACTACGACGATCTCTGCGAGCTCGGTGAGATGGTCGCTGTGGCCCGCCAGCTCTGGGCCACGTCGAAGCTCTCGCCTGCCGACATCCAGACGGCGGTGATCTACGACCACTTCACGCCCTACGTCCTCTACCAGCTCGAGGCGCTCGGCTTCTGTGCCAAGGGCGAGGCCAAGGACTTCGTGAAGGACGGCAACATCGAGCTCGGCGGCGGCCTCCCCGTCAACACCCACGGGGGTCAGCTCGGGGAGGCATACCTGCACGGGATGAACGGGATCGCCGAGGGGGTGCGCCAGGTACGGGGGGACTCGACCAACCAGGTGCCCGACGTCGAGCATGTGCTGGTCACAGCCGGGACCGGGGTCCCGACCAGCGGGCTCATCCTCGGCGTCGACCGCTGAAGCGGACCGGACCCGGTCGCGCCTTATGCGGAGCCGTCGGCGGGGTCGGCCCCGGGCGGAGCGTCTGCCCGCCAGGCCCGATAGAGCGCGGTGAGCTCGTCACGCGCACTGGGGGAGAGGTCGTCCGGCGTGAGGGTTCCGGTGGCCCGGATGGTCGACCGGATCTGCTCGAGGTACGCCGTGCAGTTCGGGCAGCCGGCTAGGTGCCGCTCGAACCGCTTGCGGTCCTGGCGAGTGAGGCTCCCCTCGAGGTAGTCGGTGACCAGCTCGACCGCCTGCTGGCAGACCAGGTCCCGGCGCGCACGGAGCAGCATGGTCAACGCCCCCTGGTCTCGAGCTCGGCCTCGAGGGCGGAGCGCAGCCGGCTCCGGCCCCGGTGGAGCAGGACCCGCTGGTTGCCCTCGCTGATCCCGAGCACGCTGCAGACGTCCTCGCTGGGGAGCCCTTCGGCGTCGCGCAGGAGCACGACCTCGCGCTGACGCTCGGGGAGCTCGGCGAGCGCGTCCCGGAGCCGGTCGCCCCAGGTCGCCGCCACGAGGCGGTCGTCCGCGTCGGCCTCCCAGGGTTCGAGCGGGGCCGCCCACGCGCCCTGCGGGTCGAAACGGGCCGGGTCGACCGACGGCTCGACGTCGGCCACGGGGAGGTGGCGTTGCTCGCGCACGCCGGTGGAGCGCGCCCGGTGGACCAGGATGCGGAACAGCCAGGTCTTGAACGAGGAGCGTCCCTCGAAGCGGTCGATCCCACGCACCACTCCCATCCAGGTGTCCTGGACCGCCTCCTGGGCCACCGCGTCATTGGGCACGTACCAGCGGGCAAGCCGCAGGAGCGACCCGTTGTACCGGGTCACCAGGGTCACGAAGGCCGCCTCCTCGCCGGAGCGGAGCCGGGAGAGCAGCTCGTCGTCGGAGTCCACCGTCGGCAGCGTAGGTCGGGATCGGGCGCGTTCCGACGCGCCCGGATCCGCCGTTGCAACAGCGGGATCGGTGCCGTCGTCCTGCGACGCGGTCGGGATGACTGCCTCCTGGTGGTCGTCACGGACACGGCTCCTCAGTCCGGGCTCCCACGCTCCGCGTTACAGCCGCCCTGCCGCACCGCCCGACTGCTGCTCAGCGCGCGGCGATGACCCGGTCGAGCTCGTCGACATCGGCCGGCGCCATGAGGCGGTACGGAGCATCCCTGGCCGGTCGCCACCACACCGGATCGTCGCAGTGCCACCCCTCGTTGCGGAGCACCCGCTTGAGGATCTTGGAGGTCGCGGTGGTCGGGAGCTCGTCGACGATCCGGACGTAGCGTGGCGCCCACTTGGTGCCGAGGTCCGACTCGCCGGCGAGGAACCTGGTGAGCCCGTCGGCGTCGAACCTGCGCCCCGGACGGAGGAGGAGGGTGGCCATGACCTGGTCCCCGACCACGGTGTCCGGGACGGCGTAGACCGAGGCCAGGAGCACGTCGGGGTGGCGCTGGAGGATCCCCTCGACCGGTGCGGAGGCGAAGTTCTCACCGTCGACGCGCAGCCAGTCGTAGTCGCGGCCACCGAAGTAGAAGAAGTCGTCGGCGTCGCGGTAGGCCAGGTCCCCGGTCCAGTACCAGCCGTTCTTGATCCGGGCGCGGTTGGCTTCGGCGTTGCGCCAGTATCCCTCGAAGCCCGCACCTCCGGTTTGGCTGACCATCTCGCCGATTGCCTCCTCGGCGTTGAGCAGGCGCCCGTGCTCGTCGAACGCTGCCCGGGGGCACTCCTCACCGGTCTCCGGGTTGATGACGAGCGTTCCGGGCAGGGCCCGGCCGAGGGCGCCCCGCGGGGTGTCCGGCGTGCGCTGCACGGCCGCCCCGCCTTCGGTGGACCCGTAGGCGTCCTGCACGGTGCAGCCGAAACGATCGGCGAAGCGGGTCACGTCGGCCTCCGCCGCCTCGTTGCCGAAGCACCGTCGGAGGGGGTTGTCGGCGTCGTCGGGACGCTCGGGTGTGGCCAGGACGTACGAGAGCGGCTTTCCGACGTAGTTGAAGTAGGTCACCCCGTAGCGACGGACGTCGGTCAGGAACTGGGAGGAGCTGAACCGCTCGCGGAGTGCGGCGGTCGCCCCGGCGGCCAGGGCCGGGGTCCAGCCGGCCATGAGCGCGTTCGAGTGGAAGAGCGGCATCGCGAGGTAGCAGACGTCGTCCGCGGTGAGCTCGAACATCTGGGCCACGGTGCTACCGATCCGGGCCATCCGGCCCTGGCTGCAGAGGCAGGCCTTGGGTGCACCCGACGTCCCCGAAGTGAACAGGAGGTAGCCGAGGGACTCCTCGGTCACCCCCGCCCGGCCGGGATCGGGGAGGGCCGCGCCGTTCGCGCCGGCCAGGAGCGCACCGTACGGGGTGGACCCTTCGTCGACCGGGTCACCCGAAGGGTCGTCGACGACCAGGATCCGGTCGGTGGGCAGCGCCGGGCCGAGGTCGTGGCCTTCCACGAGCGTGCGGTAGCGGTTGTCGGTGACCAGGAGCTGGCACTCGGTGTGTGAGAGGTCCCGGGCGAGCTCCTCACCGCGGTGGGTGGGGTTCGCGCCCACCACCACGGCACCCACCAGTGCCGCCCCGCCCATCCAGAAGACGTACTCGGGAACGTTGTCGAGGAGCAGGGCCACGTGGAACGGCCCGGGGCGCCGCAGCGAGAGGAGCAGGGCGGCCCGTTCGGCCTGTGACCGGACCACCTCGGCGTGGGTCCAACGGCGGTCGCCGGACACCAGGCCGACCCTGGGATCGCCGGCGCGGTCGCGGATCAGGCGATCGATGGTGAGTGCGGGATCGGGAGCGGCCATGGGTCGACCAGAGTACGGCCTCGGCGGGCGGGGTGTGGGCGGTCCGGGGGGGGACCCAGGCACAAATCTGGAACACGTTGCAATTTAGAAAGTGCCCTGTTACGGTGGCTGCCGGTCCACCCGAGGCACGAGAGGAGCCCCACCATGGAGTTCGGAGTGTTTCTCAACGGCTACCTGCCGGGGCCCGCTTCCCGCGACACGGACGCCGAGCACCGGATGATCGAGCGCGAGATGGAGTACGCGATCAAGGCCGACCAGTGCAACTGGAAGTACGCCTGGTTCGGCGAGCACCACGGCCTCACCGAGTACTCGCACATGTCGGCCCCCGAGATCGTCATGGGCTACGTGGCGGCCAAGACGAACCGGATCCACCTCGGGACGGGCATCACCAGCCTGAGCCCGCGCAAGGAGCACCCGGTCCGCTATGCCGAACGTGCCGCGATGATGGACCACGTGACTCGAAACCGGTTCGAGTGGGGAACCGGGCGAGGTGCCGGCAGCCACGAGCTCGCCTCGTTCAACATCATGGACAAGGACTCCACCAAGGCCGAGTGGAACGAGGTCGTCCGTCAGATCCCGCGGATGTGGGCCCAGCGGGACTACAGCTACGAGGGGACCAGCTTCACCGTGCCCTATCCCCACAACGTCCTGCCCAAGCCGTACGGCAAGGGCCACCCGCCGATCTGGGTCGCCTGTGGCAATCCGACCACGTTCACCCAGGCCGGAGAGATGGGCATCGGTGCCATCGCCTTCAACTTCGAGCCGGTCTTCGGGTTGAAGGGTCGGATCGCCGCCTACAAGGAGGGGGTCTCGGCGTGCACGGACCCGATCGGTGAGTTCAAGAACGACAACGTCATGCTGACCAACGCGGTCATCTGCATGACCGACCGGGCCCGGGCCCGCGCCGCGGCCCTTCGCCTCTACCGGGGCTACCTCTACTCGCTGGTCTGCCTGTACCACGACACGATCCCCAAGCCCGACTACGCGCCGACCTGGCCCGAGTCGATCCCCCCGCCGGGGGACGAAGCGGCGCTCGACCAGCTCATCGCGGACGGGTGGTTGCTGTGCGGTGCGCCGGATGAGGTCGCCGAGCAACTGGCCCGGTACCAGGAGGTCGGCTGCGACCAGGTCGTGTTCGGGCTCCCCAGCGACTCCTTCGAACACGAGGAGGTCCTCGAGATGCTCGAGGTCTTCGGCAGCAAGGTCGTCCCCGAGTTCGACAAGGACGAGGTCCACTCGACGACCCACTACCGGGCGACGGCGGTGCGCAAGTACCCCGAGTTCGCCGAGCCGGTGCCCGATCTCCGGGTGTCCGGTCTTCCGGTCGGCGCCATGATCCAGATGGACGGCACCCGGAAGCTCTAGGGTCCCTGCCGAGCCCCGTCGGGTGCAGAGCCGGGTTGATCCACGTCGACCCGCGCTCAGCCATCTCCCCGGGGTACGGGCAACCCGGGGTCGTCGAAGGTCGCTGAGAACCAGCGGGACACATCGGTTCGGGACGTGACTGCCCGCCCGAACCACGTCGACGCCGTCGCGACACGCCGTGCGGCTCCGGGCGCCGCCCCGTCGAGCAGTTCGTTCCAGAAGATCCCCCAACCGCCGGCCAGCCAACTCCCGAGTATCGGGGCAGTGAGGAGGCGTCCCAACGCGGCGACGGCGCGGGGGCGACCGACCAGCGCGGCGTGGCCCGCCGCGGTGATCCGCTGGTAGGGGAGATGGGCCCGGGCCAGGTCATCGCGGTAGTGGGCCGCTGCGTGGCCCGGCGAGCCGAGGACCGCCTCGGCGGCTGATCGCCCGCTCGTCATGCCCTGCGCGATGCCCTCGCCCTGGAGGGGGTTGACGAGGCCGGCGGCGTCGCCCACCAGCAGCACACGGCCGGTTGCAGGCGTCGTCCCGACCATGCCCATCTTGAGCCATCCCCCCAATCGCCGTGGCAGCGGCGGGACGGGCGCCCGGTCGAGCAGTCCGAGATCGACCAGGTGCTCGAGGTACGCGGGGAGTACCCGTACCGCTCCGGCGCCGGCCTGGCGATCCGCCAGCGTGCCGATGCCGACACCGACATTGGCGACGCCTCCTGGGCCCGGGAAGATCCAGCCGTAACCGGGGAACGCATGCCCACGGGTCTGTTCCCACAGCGTGATCGCCGGGAGGTCGACGTGCTGGTCCACGTAGCAGCGCACCGCAAACCCCCAGAGCACCCTCGATCCTTCGACCATGCCGGCGCTCTGCGCCACGTGGCTGGTGGCACCGTCAGCGCCGATGACGAAGTCGGCTCGCAGCTCCCCGCCGTCACTGACGGTGAAGCCTTCGATCGCACCGCCCGACCCGAGTGGGCGGTCGGCTCGGCCGGCGCAGGGGACCGCACCTGCTTCGAGCGCGGCGCTTCGCAGAGCATCGTCGAACACGCTCCGGGTCACAGCCCGGGCGCGACCCGGGTAGGTCACCCCGTTGAAGCACGGGAGGACGACTCTCCGTCCCGTGGGGCCGACGACCACCATGTCGCCGACGTCGGACCCTGGCGGTTCCGCTATCCCGAGATCAGCGAGGACCTGGAGGCCCCGCGGCCCGATGAAGTCGCCACACGCCTTGTCCCTCGGGAATTGCGCCTTGTCGAGCAGCGCCACGCTTGCCCCGGCGTGTGCCAGCACCAGAGCGGCAGTGCTTCCCGCCGGTCCGGCTCCGACGACGAGCACGTCAAAACGCCTGGGAATCACACGACTCCTTCCGGGCACCGACCGCCTACAGTGAGATCTTCGCACCCGAGGAGGCAGTGGACATGCCGGAGCAGGAGGATGCCAACCGGTTCGCCCAGAAGCTCTTCACGCCACTGCCCGAACGGTACGACCGCCTCGCCGAACTGCTGTCGATGGGACAGAACCGACGGTGGCGCCGGGCCATGGTCGACCACATCGTCCCAGACGCACCGGGGCTCATCCTCGACGTCGCGTCCGGGCCGGCCGGCGTGGCGCTCCAGCTCGCCGACCGCACCGGGGCACGGGTGGTCGGCATCGATCTGACGCTCGACATGCTGCGCCAAGGCCAGCGCACTGTGGCCGAGCGGGGTATGGCCAACCGGGTCCAGCAGGTGGCTGGGCGGGCCGAGCAGACACCCTTTGTTGACGGCACCTTCGATGCACTCACGTTCACGTACCTCCTGCGGTACGTCGACGATCCCCAGGCCACCCTCATCGAGCTCGCCCGGCTGGTGAAGCCCGGAGCGGCCGTGGCCAGCCTCGAGTTCCTCGTACCGCAGAGCCGGTTCTGGAGGTTCTGGTGGTGGGGGTACACGCGGCTTCTGCTTCCCGTCGGAGGCTGGCTCACCGGGGGACGGGCGTGGTTCGAGGTGGGCAGGTTCCTCGGTCCCAACATCTCGGCCCACTACCGGCGATATCCGGTGGGCTGGACGATCGATGCTTGGCGGCGAGCGGGCTTCACCGACGTCGGCGTCCGGCGAATGAGCCTCGGCGGCGGATTGATCATGTGGGGTCGGCGCGCCAGTGGCTAGGACGCCGGCAGATCCACCGCCCGAGCAACGAACCGCCTACTACGCGGCCCGCCCGGGCGGCTGGCGGGACTGGTGGACGCTGCTCCACCCGCCCTACACCGCCTGGCACCTGGCCTATGTCGTCATCGGCGCATGCCTGGCACCGATGGTCAACGCAACCCGGCTGATCGCCACCCTGTTGGCGTTCTTCTTCGCCGTCGGTCTGGCGGCCCACGCGCTCGACGAGCTGCACGGGCGACCGCTGCGAACCCGGATCCCGTCGACCGCCCTCGTCGTCGTGGCGTGCGTCGGACTTGCCGGCGCGGTCGCCCTCGGAATCGTCGGGATCGTGCAGGTCGGCTGGGCGCTGGTCCCCTTCATCGTCGTCGGACCGGCCCTGGTGGTCGCCTACAACTTCGAGCTGTTCGGCGGGGTCATCCACAACGACTACGGGTTCGCCGCCAGTTGGGGCGCCTTTCCGGTTCTGACCGCCTACGTGGCCCAGACCGCGGGGTTGGCCGTCGCCCCGCTCGTCGCCGCCATCGGTGCAGCTGTACTGTCGGCGGCGCAGCGGGCATTGAGCACGCCGGCCCGTCTGCTGCGCCGGCAGTCTGCTGACATCGTGGGGACCATCACGCTGACCGACGGCGGGGAGATCCCCGTTGACCGGTCGGTGCTGCTGGCTCCGTTGGAGCAGGCGCTGCGGGCGATGTCGTGGGCCGTCGTGCTCCTCGCGGCTGCTCTCGCCATCGACCGGTTGCACTAGGAGCCTGCGATGCGGCGACGGAAACCGGCGACCGCCATCTCGACAACACGGTCATGGCCCCACTGAAGCAGCGGACGGCCGATCCGGCTGGCGAGCCGCATTGCGGGTTGGAGCATCTCGACCGTCCACGCCACCTCGGCCGAGGTTCCGTCTCCGTCATGACGTAGCCGGAGCCGGGCGTCCCCGATCAGGTCCCCGCCGACGGTCGCGTCGATCGAGTGTGGGCGCTCGCAGTCGACGAGCTCGACCCGGAGTCGCATTCGGTACGGGAGCGGAGGGGTGACGACGCCATGGAGGACCGAACCCGCCGACAGGCCGACTCCCTCGACGTGGAATTCGGTGAGCCAGGGCCACCAGTGCTCGAACTGGTCGAACTCTTCGATCCGATCCCAGAGCTGATCGGGGGTGAGGTCGAACCGGTAGCTGCGCCGGTAGGTGATGAACGGGGCCGCCATGGTTCCCAGCGTATGGGCCGCAGTGGATGGACCCGGTGCCGTCCCACCAGTGGGAGCGAGATTCTCGGCCACTGCCGGAGTACGGTCGGCACATGCTGATGGGTGTTCAGCCTGTAGCTCACCTGGGACGATGACCGGGGTACCTCAGTCGGCGGCTGTCGAGCTCATGGCCGCCCTGCAACAAACCACGGGGACGGTCACCGATTTTCTGGAGCACCTGGCCGGTGAGCCAATCGACGCGGACATCCTCTCCCAGGATGTAGGGCCCGCTGGCAACGACAACTCGCTCGGTCTCGTGTCCGGTGCCGAGATGCTTCGCCGGAGCGTTCTGCTCACCGGACGCGCATCCGGGCGACGCTTCGTCTACGCCGAATCGGCGATCGCGATGGAGCGGCTCCCTGACCCCGTTCGACAGCGTCTCGAACTGAGTCGGGATCCAATCGGTCGTGTACTCACCGACCACAGCATCCCGGTTCGCCGGGATCCGCTGGCCGGGCCCGTGGTTGCTGTGGGAAACACTGCAAGGATCGCCAGTCTCCTCGACGGGGCGGCACTGTCACGGCGCTACCGCATCACGCTATGGAGCCACGCCGCCATCGTCGTGAGTGAATGGTTTCTCCAGACGGTCTGCGGGGCACTCGCTTCACACTCTGGATCGTCATCCGTTGGGTAGTCGGCCCCGTCGGCCGTTTACCCGCCGCCTGCCCAGGCCGCGACGACCTCGTCCGTCGTGGTCAGCGTCGCGATGAGCGGGAAGGTGTTGTCCAGCAGGGCGTCCGCGTAGTCGGACGGGATGCCGGCCACCGCGTCCCGCGGCACCACCACCTGGTAGCCGAGGTTGCACGCCTCGATGGCCAGGCCGAGCACGCCGAGGTTGACCGAGATGCCGGTCGCCACGACTGTGCGTGTCCCGAGGCTGCGGAGCCACGTGTCCAGTGCGGTGCCGGTGAAGGGTGAGACCCCGTGGAGGCGCGCGACAGACCAGGTCACCCGGGTCCGGGCCGAGCTCGTGGACGAGCTCGGTGGCCGGCGTGCCGGACAACAGGTGGTCGGGATTGCGGACCATGGCCGCGATGAGCTGGCAGTTGACCGAGGACCCGGCCCGGTCGGCGCGGAACTCGGCCGTGCAGTGGACGACGGGTACCCCGGCGGCCCTGGCTGCATGGAGCACCCGGGCGGTGTGGGGCACGACCCCGACCCGGTCGGCCTCGGCGGCCAGCTCGGGGAAGGACGTGAGGTCGCCGACCACGCCACGCTGGATCTCCATGGTCAGGACCGCGCACTGCGATGGGGCCAGCAGGGTGTGCAGGTCGATCGGCACGGCCGGTCAGCCCCCCGTTGCCGTCCGGGCGCCTCCGCTGTCGGTCTCCTCGGGGGTTTCCGCCACGATCCCCGCGGCCCACCGGTAGTCCGGCTTCCCGCTCGGGGAGCGCACCATCGCCTCGACCACGTGGAGCTGGCGGGGGACCTTGTACCCGGCGATGGCGTCCCGGCAGTGGTTCTGGATCTCCTCGAGCGACGGATGGCGGCCGGCCCTGGGCTGGATGATGGCGGCCACCCGCTGTCCCCAGCGCTCATCGGGCGCCCCGACCACGATGGCGTCGAAGACGTCCGGGTGGGACCGCACCGCCGACTCGACCTCCTCGGGGAAGATCTTCTCGCCGCCCGAATTGATGGAGACCGAACCCCGTCCGAGCAGGGTGACGCTCCCGTCCGCCTCGACGGTGGCGAAGTCGCCGGGCATCACGTACCGGGTGCCGGCAAGCGTGACGAACACCTCGGCCGTCTTGACCGGGTCGTTGTAGTAGCCGACCGGGATGTCCCCCGAACGGGCGATCTTGCCGATCGTGCCCGAACCGGGGACGACTGGAACCAGGTCCTCGTCGAAGACGACGGTCTCCCCGAGGATGCTGATCGTCGGCCCGCTCTTCATGGCCGTGCCTCCCTTGGTCACCGTGGACATGCCGTTGTTGCCGGATTCGGACGATCCGACCGCGTCGACGATGACGATGTTGGGCAGGTGGCGGAAGAACTCGTCCTTGACCGGCGCCGAGAAGAGGGCGGCTGACGATGTGACGGCCAACAGGGAGGACAGATCGTAGGAGGCGGCGGGGTCGTCGAGGGCTTCGATGAGCGGTTTGCCCATCGCGTCCCCTGTGATCATCAACGAGTTCGCCCGCTCCGTCTCGACGAGCCGCCAGACCTCGTGGGGCTCGAACTTCGGGACCAGGATGGTGCGGTTGCCGACGAAGCTCTGGCCCATGACCGACCACTGGGTGGCTCCGTGCATGAGCGGGGCGATGGGCAACAGGGTCACCTGCCCGCCCCGACCCTTCTCGACCATCTCCTCGGGCCGCTGGATCCGCGTGTTGGTGGACGGGTCGACCCCTCCACCGAGTGCGTAGAAGACGTCCTCGTGGCGCCAGACCACGCCCTTGGGCATGCCGGTGGTGCCTCCGGTGTAGAGGATGTAGTAGTCGTCGTTCGACCGGGGACCGAAATCCCGCTCCGGGCCACCCTCTGCGAGGGCCTCCTCGAAGGGCACGGTCCCCTCGCCGAGGGGCACGCCCGACCCGTCGTCGATGCCGATCACCAGCCGGAGTTCGGGGAGGTCCGGCAGGAGCTCCCCGACCTGGGGCGAGAACTCCGCCTGGTGGACCAGTGCGACGAGGTCCGCGTTGGTGAAGAGGTAGCGGAGCTCCTCTTTCACATAGCGGTAGTTGATGTTGATCCACACCGCCCGCAGTTTGAAGACGGCCCAGGCCGTCTCGACCCACTCGACGCTGTTGAGCGAGTAGATGCCGACGTGATCTCCGGGACCGATCCCCCGGGAGGCCAGGAAGTGGGCCAGCCGGTTGGCCCGCTCCTCCATCTCGGCATAGGTACGACGCTCTCCGGCGGCCAGCAGGTACTCCCGGTCACCGTAGGCGTCGACGGACGCCTCGAACAGGTCGGCGAGGTTGAAGGTGGTCATCGGGCAGTCAGTAGAACACGTTTCTATTCGAGGCGGCAACCACCGGGCAGGCCGGCGCGCCCGGCTCAGATCGGGCCGCTTCCGCCTTCGGCCAGGGCGCCCAGCGAGTCGCGGACGGTCCGGGCGATGCCCTCCGCGTCGAGCCCGAGGCGCGCCAGGATCCGGTCCGGCCTGCCCTGTGCCAGGAAGGATCGGGGGATGCCGCGGACCACGACCGGGGGCATCGTCCCGAGGGGGAGCGAACGCTGGAGGACGTCGGCCAGGAACATCCCTGCCCCGCCGTACCGGACCCCGTCCTCGACGGTGATCACCATGGCATGCCGGCCGGCGTCGGCGAGCATGTCGGAGTCGGGGTGTGAGACGACCCGCGGGTCCCAGATGGTCACCTCGACGCCCTCGTGTGCCAGGCGGTCGGCCGCCTCCTCGGCGGCCGCGACCATCTTGCCCACCGCAAGGATGCAGACCGATCCGTCGCCGTCGCGCACCAGTCGGGCTTCGAACCCGGACCCGACGGCACCGGCGCGGGTCGCCGGAGCCGGCGTCTTGGGGAAGCGGATCGCGGAAGGCCCGTCGAGGGTGAGCGCGGTGGCCAGCATGGCTTCGACTTCGGGGGCGCAGGACGGGGCGAACACGGTCATGCCGGGGATCGAGAGGCAGAGGGCGAGATCCAGCACTCCGTGGTGGCTCGGGCCGTCGTCTCCGGTGATGCCGGCACGGTCGAGGATGAGGACCACCGGCAGCTTGTGCAGCCCGACGTCGAGATTGGCCTGGTCGAAGGCGCGGCTGAAGAACGTGGAGTAGACCGCCACCACCGGGCGCATGCCGGCCATGGCCAGCCCTGCTGCCGCAGTCACCGCGTGCTGCTCGGCGATGCCGACGTCCATGAACCGGTCCGGGAACCGCGCCTCGAACGGGAGCAGCCCGGTCGGACCGGGCATTGCTGCGGTGATGGCGACGATCCGCGGATCGGCCTCGGCGTGGACGAGCAGCGCCCGGGAGAACGCGTCGGTGTAGGTGGTCACCGGCACTTCCGTCCGCACCGTCGGGATCTCGACCTGGACCGGGGGATGGGACCTGTCGTCGTCCGGGGTGGTCACCGGGGCGGCAATCACCTTGAAGTCGTGCAGCCGCTGCACGTCGTCCTCCTCGGCCGGGGCGTACCCGCGGCCCTTCTGGGTCAGGACGTGGACGACGATCGGCCCGGGCCACTCGGTCGCGTTGGCCAGGGCCTGCTCGACACCTGCGATGTCGTGACCGTCGATGGGCCCCGCATAGCGGATGCCGAGGGCCTCGAAGAAGGTGTGGGGGGTGACGACTTCGCGCAGCGCACTGGTGAGCCCGTGGATGCTCGAGTAGGCGAGGTCGCCGACTCCGGGGAGCTCACGGAGCAGATGGCGGATGCGCTGGCGGGCCTGCACGTAGGCGGGGCTGAGCCGGAGGTGGGTCAGGCTGAGCGAGAGACGGGACACGGTGGGTGCGTACGAACGGCCGTTGTCGTTGAGCACGATCACGACCCGCTTGCCGGAGTGGCCCAGGTTGTTGAGTGCCTCGTAGGCCATGCCGCCGGTGAGCGCGCCGTCGCCGACCACTGCGACCACCCGCCGGTCGCTGCCCTGGAGCTCGAATGCACTGGACAACCCGTGGGCGTAGCTGAGCACCGCCGAGGCATGGCTGTTTTCGACCCAGTCGTGCTCCGATTCGGTGCGGTTCGGGTAGCCGGAGAGCCCGTCCTCCTGGCGGAGATGGGTGAATCCGTCGCGTCGACCGGTGACCAATTTGTGGACATAGGCCTGGTGGCCCGTGTCCCAGAGCACCGCGTCCCGCGGTGAGTCGAAGGTGCGGTGGAGCGCGAGGGTCAGCTCCACCACGCCGAGGTTGGAGCCAAGGTGCCCACCGGTGGCGGTCACCGTGTCGACGATGAACCCCCGGATCTCGCCCGCGAGCTGGCTCAGCTGCTCCGGGGTGAGCGCCCTCAGGTCGGCGGGGCTGTCGATGGTGTCGAGGATCATGTCCGGGTGGGTCCGTATGGCCGTCAGGCTACCAGCGCCCGGGCGAACACAACGAGACCCGCGCGGCCTGTCGGAGCCGCTTCGGCCCGGCCAACGGACCGGCCAGGCGGAGCGGACCGGCCGCTCAGCGGACGTTGGAGAGGAAGGTGTCGCGGTCGACGATGACCCGGATCAACTTGCCCGCGGCCACCAGACCGGACTCCTCGGAGACCGAGAGGGTGAACACCAGCCGTCGACCTTCGATCCGGTCGAGCGTGGCCTCGGCCGAGACCTTCCCGCCGACGCCGACCGGCACCAAGTGGTCGAACTGGACCCGCTTGGCCACCGAGGTCCCGTGTTCGGGCAGGTGTCCTTCGATGGCCAGGCAGCTGGCCTCCTCGCAGAGTGCGATGAGACGAGGGGTGGCCAGGACCGGGACCGAGCCCGTGCGGAACGCTTCGGCGGTGTCGGCCCCGGTGACCTCGAGCTCGATGCGGGCCGAGAGACCGGTGCGTGGAGCCACGCCGGTACGATACGTGACACAGCTGACGTCGGCCACCTGGCGGCGCGCGGTGATGCGAGGAGGCCGTAGTGATCGAATCCCCAGTCCTGGAGCGGGTGCTGTCCGAGGCGCTTCGCAACGGAGGCGACTTCGCCGAGGTGTTCGCCGAGGACCGGTCGACCTCGTCGGCGTTGCTCGACGACGGACGGGTCGAAGAGCTCTCCTCGGGACGCGAGCGCGGCGCCGGCATCCGGGTCGTCTCGGGTGAGACCACCGGATTCGCCCATACCGCTGATCTGAGCGAACCGGGCCTGCTGCGGGCGGCGGAGGCCGCATCAGCGGTCGCCCGGGGCGGTGCGGGTGGGACCACCACCGTGGCAGTCGGGCCGCTCGCGGAGTCGGGACGTCGCGGGCGCGGTGACCGGCAGGAACCGACGACCGGGTCGAAGGCCGAGACGCTCGAGCTCCTCACACGGGCCGACGAGGCGGCCCGGTCCGCCGGGGACGCCGTCTCGCAGGTCCAGGCGGGGTGCGGGTCCTCACGTCGCCAGGTGCTGGTGGCCAACTCCGACGGCCTCGTCGCACGGGACGAGCAGGCCCGGACCCGCTTCTCCGTCTCGTGTGTGGCGGTCGGCGACACCGGCCTCCAGACCGGGTTCGAGACGGCCGCCCGGACACTCGGGTTCGAGCTGTTCGACGAGGTCTCCGTCGAAGACCTCGCCCGCATGGCCGCGAATCGGGCCCTGGCCAAGCTCTCCGCCCGCCCGGCCCCCTCGGGGGAGCTGCCCGTGGTCCTGGCAGGAGGGAGCGGAGGCATCCTCTTCCACGAGGCCTGCGGCCACGGCCTCGAAGCCGATCACATCGTCAAGGACGCCTCGGTCTATACCGGGATGGTCGGCAAGCAGGTGGCCAGTCCGCTGGTCACCCTCATCGACGACGGCACCGTCGGGTCGGAGTGGGGGACGTTCGCGGTCGACGACGAAGGCCGTCCTGCCCAGCGCAACGTCCTCATCGAGCAGGGGGTGCTCACCGACTATCTGTGGGACTTCCTGCGGGCCCGCAAGGAGGGTCGGGTCTCGTCGGGCAACGGTCGGCGCCAGACCTACCAGCACCTGCCGATGGTCCGGATGACCAACACCTTCCTCCTACCCGGCGAGGAGGACGCCGACGAGATCGTGGCCCAGACCCCGCGCGGGGTCTACGTGGCCCGGCTCGGCGGGGGGCAGGTCAACACCACCACCGGGGACTTCGTCTTCGGGACGACCGAGGCCTACCTCATCGAAGGAGGTCGGATCACCGAGCCCCTCCGCGATGCCAACCTGATCGGCAACGGGCCCGAGATCCTCAAGCGGATCGACGCGGTGGGCGCCGACTTCTCGATGACGCCGGGGACCTGCGGCAAGGACGGGCAGAGCGTGCCGGTCGGCTGCGGCCAGGCCACCATGCGCCTCACCGGCGTGACCATCGGAGGGACGGCGGAGTGAGCACGACGACGGGCACAGCCACCAAACGGACGAAGACCGACGGGCCGGGCGCCGCCCCGGACACCGGGGAACTGGTCGGGCTCGCCGAGCGGATCGCCGGGTGGGCACGGTCGGGCGAGGACGTCGAGGTCTACGTGGCCCGGGGCACCGAGACCGAGGTCCGGGCCTACGCCGGCGAGGTCGAGTCGCTCACCTCGGCGACCTCGGCCGGCATCGGCATCCGGGTGGTGGCCGATCACCGCCTGGGGTTCGCATGGGCCGGCTCGCTCGACGAGTCGGTCCTCGGGGAGACGCTGGACGAGGCCCGGGACAACGCCGCATTCGCCACGCCCGACGCGCACGTGCGGCTGGCCACACCGGACGGCGTGGAGGCGGCTGAGGTCGACCTCTGGGACGACGGGTTGGTCGCCGTCGCGACCGGACGGAAGGTGGAGCTGGCCCTCGCACTCGAGGCACAGGCGAGGGGAGCCGACCCCCGCATCCGTCAGGTCGACGCGGCCGACTACGGCGACGCCGCGGTCGAGATGGCCCTTGTCTCGACCACCGGGATCCGCGCCTCGAGCCGGAAGACGAGCGGGTACCTCTCGGTGGGGGTGATCGCCGGCGAGGGCGAGGCCAGCCAGACCGGCGGGGGATTCAGCGTCGGTCGGGGGTTCGCCGATCTCGACCCCGACGCGGCGACCACCGACGCGGTCAGCCGGGCGGTCCGCCTGCTGGGGGCGGTCAAGGGCCCCTCGGGCCGGAACACGGTCGTCTTCGACCGGCGCATGGCCTCGACCCTGCTGTCCATCGTCTCGTCGGCGCTCTCGGGCGAGGCGGTGGCCAAGGGCCGCTCGTTCTTCGCCGGCCGGATCGGTGAGCTGGTCGGGACGGCTGGGCTGACCCTGGTCGACGACCCGACCGACCCACGGGCCTTCGGGGCGGCTGCCCACGACGCGGAAGGTCTCGCCTGCCGGCGGAACGTGCTCATCGACGCGGGGATCTTGCGCGGGTTCCTCTACGACACCGTCTCGGCGTCACGCTCCGGGGTGGCATCCACAGGGTCGGCGGTGCGTGGCGGGTTCTCCGGTACTCCGTCGCCGGGGTGCCGGGCCCTCACCCTGGCCCCGGGGCCCGAGGGCCACGACGAGGAGGGGGTGCTCGCTGCGGTCGGCGAGGGCCTGTTCGTGCAGTCGATGACCGGGGTCCACTCGGGGGTCAACCCGGTCAGCGGTGACTTCTCGGTGGGTGCCGAGGGCCTCATGATCCGGGATGGCCGGCTCGCGGAGCCGGTCCGCGAGATCACCGTGGCGTCGACCCTGCAGCGGATGCTCGGCTCGCTGCTGGCGGTGGGCGCGGACGTCGAGTGGCTCCCGGGCATCGCAGCCGGCCAGACCCTGGCCATCGGGGACATGCAGGTCAGCGGGGTGTAGCCGGGCCGCGGACCTGCAGCGGCGACGATCCCAGCGGGGGAGGTCAGCGGTACTGATCCGTCCAGCTGGCGCCGTTCCAGTACCGCTCCTGTCCGAGTGCGCCGCCTGGAGCCGGGAACCAACCGGCACCGGGAAGACCGGTCGGATCCGCTGTGCGGACCGGTGCGTCTTGCCGAACATCCGGCGTCGTCACCCCCTGGACGTACTGGCCGAAGGTCGGGAGTGGAACATGGCCGAGATCGTGCTCGGTCTCGATGGCCGGACCCGCTGCGACGGATGTCGGAACGGGTCCCGCTGACGCGGTCCCCGACCCCGGGGATCCCCAGGGAGGCGGTCCCGACGGGCCCGGCCCGGGCATCCCGCCTCCGGAGCCTGGCCTGCCGCCATACCCGCCGGGTCCTCCGTAGCTCCCGGAGCCGAGCTGCCGCTTGAGCATCTCCACTTCACGGGTGACGGGCCAGGTCGAGAAGGCGAAGATGAGGACGAAGATCGATCCGACGATGGGTATGAATGCGATGAGCACCCACCATCCCGAGTAGCCCGCCTTGGTCACGATCTTGACCGCTGCGACGATGCTGAGCACGGCAATCGCGAGGTAGACGAACAGCAGGAGGCCGAGTCCCGCGAACAACCCTGCCGACGCACCGGTGCAGTTGACGGTGCCTGCGGAATCCGTCGAGCAGGTCACATCGGCCACGACGGCGCCGACGGGTAGTCCGTGGCCGAGCAACTCGCCGATCACCGTCTCGCCTCTCGGATCACAGGTGCTCGAGCCAGGTTCAGGGCTTCTTGAGCGAGGCGGTGGCCGCGGTCGCCTTCGAGCACGCATCGAGCGCGTTCGGCGTCGAGGTGTAGTAGATCGAGCCGGTGATGGCCAGGCTGTACGGCCCAGCTGATGCTGCAGTCGGGGTCCCGCCTACCCAGAGGGGCGTCCCTCCCGCTGAGGCGGAGCCCGACGACGATGCCGATGTCCCGTACTGGAGGCCGAAGTGCTGGATCACGAAGAGGCGTGGGAATTTGTCCATGCCGTTGACGAACGCGGTGATCTGCCCGTAGGTCCCCGTGACCGCCAAGGTCGTCGGGACGGCGGTCACCCCGGCGGTCCCTCCGGCGGTCGGCGCACCCGCTGCCGAAGTGGCGGGCGCGGCCGAGGTTGCCGTTCCTGTCGCCGGAGCGAACCCGCTGAACTGGGTCAGCGTCACTCCCGATGATCCGGCAAGCGCGTTGAACTGACTCTCGAAACTCGACTCCTCGGCGTCCACATCCGTCGGAGTCTGGACGGAGGGGATTTGCGTGGTGATCTTCTGCAAGTCGGCGCAACTGCTGGACAGCCGCTGGCCTTCTGCCTGCAATGAGGCCAACTTGGCCTGAAGCGCCACCTGCTGGCCCTGGAGCTGCGTCTCCTGTGTCTTGAGGCTCGACAGGTTCGAGTTCTGCGGTGCGACCAAAATCGTCCAGAGCAGCAGGACCGCGACGAGCGCTCCGGCACCGATGATCAGGGGCATCCGGTACTCGCGGACGATGTTCATTTCAAGCTCGCATTCTTGTCAAGGCTGGCGGCCGGAGTGACCGAGATCGTGAACGGAAACGAGATCGTGTTGGCGTCGGCGGTCGTCGCGCCCTGGAGCGGGTTGGCGAAGATCGGGGACCCCGCGATGGCATTGATCCATGCTTCGGAGATCGAGAGGCTCGGGCCTGGTCCGCTGACCGCCAGGTTCACCGTTCCGATTGCGGCCGAGGTCGTTCCCGAGGGAGTCGTGGCTGGTGTCGCTGCGCTGCCGGTACCGGTAGTTGTTGCATTGCTGCTCGCACCGACGAAGGACCCGACCTGGGCGTGGGCAGGAGTGATGGAAATCAGAGTGCTCAGTGCAAGTGGCCAGTCGACGGCTGAGCTGAGCACGGACGCCCGACGGGTGAGGCCGGCGGTGTACGCGTTGTTTGCAGCCACTACCAGGTCGTACTTGGGAACCTGGGCGTTGAGTGTGGCGATGCTCGACTTCAGCTGGTTGACGTTGTTCTGGGCGTTGTGCACCTGAAGGAACTTCCAGCCACCGAAACCGACCAGGACGACCAAGACCGCGGCCGCGCCCATCAGGGTGCGCTCCTGGATTCGCTTCATCCGAGCACGGCCGGCCACTTCCGGCGGAAGCAGATTGAACTTCTTGACCGACTTGTCGGGCTCAGGCAGTGCAAGACCGATCGGTGCGGCGAGGACAGGACCGACCTCGTTGGCCTGCGCCTCGGTGAGGTCGAGCCGCGAGATGTCCAGGCGCCCGAGAGGGGAGACGGTGCGAACCGGTATCTGGATCTGAGCCTCGAGCAGAGGGACGAGTCCGTCGAGATCCGAACCTGCACCGGTGGTGAGGACATGCGACACGGGGAGGCGACCCGGCAGCGAGGCGAAGTATTGGATCGAGTTTCGGATCTCACCGACAAGCTCGACCATGCTCGGCTTCGCCGCACGTCCGGCGTCCTGCATCTGTGCGACGTGCTCACCGATGCGGCGTTTGACGGCCTCGGCATCGGCGATGGGCAGGTCGAGGGCGGCTGCCACAGCATCGGTGGTCGCATTGCCACCGGAGCCGATGGTGCGGACGAACTGGGGTCGTCCCGACTGGTGAACGACCACCACCGTGAGACCGGCCCCGATGGAGACGATGGCCTCGGGCTGGTCTGATCCGTCGTGACCCCCGATGGCCCGCACCAGTGCGGAGGAGATGAGATCGACCCCGTCAACCGTGAGTCCCGCTCGCTCGACCGCGCCGATCACGCCGTTGACCATGTCTGCGTGCGCTGCAGCGACGAGCACCCGCCGCATCTTGTCGCCCTCTGGTGAGGTGTAGTCGGCGAGCACCTGCGACGAGAGGATGGTCTGATCGGGCGGGAAGGGAATGACCTCCTCCGACTGGAACCGAACTGCGCTGTCCACTTCATTGTCAGCCACGAAGGGGAGGTCGATCTCGCGGGTGATGGCCCGGAGGCCGGCGATACCCACGATCACCGACGAACTCGAGAACTGTCCGTTCTTCCACAACTTGGTGATGGCTTCGGTGACCGCCGAGGAGTCGCGGATCTCACCCTCGAACAGCGAGCCTGGTGGTAGGCCGACCTGCCCGTAGGTGAGGAGGACCGGGCGTGACTTGCCGGTGTCCAGCTCTGCGGCGCGGACGGCGCTGGTGCCGATGTCGAGTCCGACCGTCAGGCGTGGCTTCAGATGTGGCGTCAGCTTCAGGTTCAGCTGCCGCATGAGGTGCCTCCTGTGGCAACCTGGGCGCTCGTTGCGAGACGACTGTCGTTTCCGGCGGTCACCGTGGGGCGTCCGCCGTTCAGGACGGCCCTGCAGTGCTGGGTCACAGTTCTCATGGGGTTCTCTCCGGTCCCTCGCATCACGGCAATGATCGTGAAACTCAGGCCTGGACCATGAGTGGCCCCAGGCCTACGGAGGTCTATCGGACCGAATGACCGCCAGCTTGAGTGCTGGCCAACGGAGAAACTCAGCTCAGAGCGGTGGCGAACGATCCGGTCTGGACGATGCCCTGGCGCTCGAGCATCACCTTGAGGTCGTGGGGATTGGACGCGGTGTTCATCGCCTCAGCGAGGTCAATGGTTCCGTCCGCAATGAGCCCGACCAGGGACTGGTCGAAGGTCGTCATCCCGTAGTACTCGCCGTCGGCGACGATGCCCTCGATGTCGCCGGTGATCAGCGGGTCGATGATGGCCTGCTGGATCCGGCCGTTGACCACCATGATCTCGAGAGCCGGTACCCGGTTCTTCCCGTCGGCGGTCGGGATCAGGCGCTGGCAGATGATCCCCTTGAGAGTACCGGCCAGACTGACCCGGATCTGGGCCTGCTGATGAGGAGGGAAGAAGTCGACGATCCGGTTGACGGTCTCAGTCGAGTTGATGGTGTGCAGTGTCGAAAAGACGAGGTGACCCGTCTCGGCGGCGGTGAGGGCGGCAGAAACGGTCTCCTGGTCCCTCATCTCGCCCACCAGGATGACATCGGGGTCCTGCCTCAGCACGACCCGCATGGCCGAAGTGAACGAGTCGGTGTCGAATCCGATCTCGCGTTGGTCGATGGCAGCAAGGTCATCAGTGTGGAGGACTTCGACGGGGTCCTCGATGGTGACCACGTGGCACGACCGCAGGTGGTTGATGTGGTCGATCATCGCCGCGAGGGTCGTGGTCTTCCCGGATCCAGTCGGTCCGGTCACGAGGACAAGTCCTCGCATCTCCTCGGCCAGGTGGTTGACCACCGGCGGGAGGCCGAGCTCCGGGGCAGTCGCCGGCCTGGCCCGCACCCGTCGCATTGCCAGCGCCACCGATGAGCGCTGGTAGTAGGCATTCACCCTGAATCGACCGGTCCCGGGCACGCTGTAGGCGAAGTCCGCTTCGTGATGCTCCCGGAAGGTGCCGAGCACGGCTGGTGTCATCATCGACTCTGCGATCTTGAGCGTCTCGTCGGCCGTGAAGGCCGGCTCGTCGTCCATGGTCCGCAGGGCCCCGGCAAGCCGCATGCGAGGCGGGGCACCAGCCTTGACGTGGAGATCCGAGCCGTCGAGGTCGGCCAACTGAGCGAGGAGGCGGTCGAGGTCAACGGTGTCCACGGACCCATCCTACGGGTTGTGACGTCACTTAAGCGAGTACCCCGCGCGCTCAGCGCGGTGAAACTGGGCGGAAGCATCCCGTGCGACGTGCCCATTCCCCGGCTGACAAGTCGGGGAGCCAGCGGACAGAGTGTCGGCATCATGCCGGGGTTGCGGTCTCCTTGCCCTTGGAGGTGTTCTTCGCGGCCGGAGCGTCGGCAGGGGCCGGGGTGGACGGAGCGGAAGGCGATGTGCCGCGGGAGCCGGCCGAATCGGGCTGGGCCGTTGCGGATCCCTTGTCGGAGGGGCTGGACGGAGCGTCCGATGAGGAGGCGTCGGACGAGGCCGATGCTGCGGTCTGCGCGTCGCCGTCCCGGGACTTGGAGCCAGCACCGTTTCGGCTGTCTGTCTTGTAGAAGCCGCTCCCTTTGAACACGATGCCGACATTGCCGAACACCTTTCGGACCGGCGATCCGCAGGTCGGACAGACAGCGAGCGGTTCGTCATGAAAGCCCTGGACGGCGTCGAAGTTCTCGGCGCAGCTGTCGCAGCGGTATTCGTACGTGGGCAAGTGAGGGTTCCTTCCGATCCGGCGGGCGAGGCGGCGTTTCCGATGCGGGGGGTACGCTGATCTAGCAGTCTACCCGAGAGAGTGCCAGCTCCGTCACCCGGCAATGGGCTCCCGTAGACTGAGGTACGTGACCGATGGGAGCCTTCAGTGACCGACCGCAGCCTCACTCACCTGGACCCCTTCGGTGGGAACCGCATCGTCGACGTCTCCCCCAAGGAGGCGACCCACCGCCGTGCGCTGGCACGCTGCCGGGTCTCGATGAAGCCCGAGACCACCGCCCAGGTGGCCAATAACGCCATCACCAAGGGTGACGTGCTGGCCGCGGCGCGGGTTGCCGGTATCCAGGCGGCCAAGCGGACCGCCGATCTGATCCCGATGTGCCATCCACTGCTGGTCGGATCGGTTCAGATCGATTTCACCATCGGCGATGACTGTGTGGAGGTCGAGGCGAAGGTGGAGACCGTCGACCGCACTGGGGTGGAAATGGAGGCGATGACGGCCTGCGCCATTGCCGCACTGACCGTGTACGACATGTGCAAGACCGCCGACCGCACAATGAGTGTCGGGCAGCTGATGCTGTGGGAGAAGACTGGTGGCAGTTCGGGTGTCTGGAAGAGGGAGCGAGCACGCTGAGTGGCGATCCCGTCGCTCCGGTCTGACTACTCCCGGCGGAATCGCTTCTTGGCGCGGGCCGGAGCGAAGAAGTCGGAGGCGACCGGGGCGTCGTCTCCTGCGCTTGACTCCAACTCCTCGTCCGCAGGATCTCCCGACTGGTCTCCTCCAGGCACGGAGGGGGAGCCCGCCGAACCGTCGGTCGGCGTGGTTGGGTGAGTCCCCCGACGCGGCAGCGGAGAAGGTGAAGGCTGCTCCTCGTTTGCAGCAAGGATGTCTTTGGCCATAGCCGCTGACGCAGCCAGATCGACTGGTGTGCGTCCCACGGTGAGGGGTGGCAGTGGTGCGGGCACCTCAATCGGCGGCGGTGATGGTGGAGGCTGCGGTGGTGCCGGCCGCATCGGTGGTGGAGGCGGCGGCGGTGGTGGTGGCGGTGGTGGTGGTGGCGGTGGCGGTGGCGGTGGTGGTGGTGGTGGTGGTGCTTCAGTTTCGCGCCCCACGGCAGTGGGGCCTTCCATGCGGCACTCACCGATCGGTCGAGTGACCGGGGCGGAGTCGGCCAGCTGTGCGTCGGTAGCGGCAGAGGTTGCCTCAAGAGGGAGCACGGACTCGGTCGCCTCACGTCGAGGGGTGGTGCCGCGCCTGCGGAGCGATCCTCGACGGCGTCTCGGCTTCGCGGCTGCACCCGCCGGAACCTCGTCGGCGGCCTCGGGCACGGCGCGCGCTTTCGGTTGAGAACGGACGCGAGCGGCTTCCGTCTCCGGCGTTGCGCGGATCTCACCCGCGTCGGGTGCCGGCTCTCTCGACGCAGACCGGGGAACGATGCCGCGACGCGTCCTCTTTGGCTCAGGCTCCGCTGACTCGACCGAGCCCACGACGATCCCATTCGGGGCCCCGCCGGCAGCGGGTCCAGCAGATGCTGCGGAAGGCGCCCTAACCCTGGTCGGCGTGACCGGACCGGACACGTCGAACATCGACCGGCGAAGGTGATCCAAGAGAGACGCGAAAGGATTCATCCTGTTCTGCCCAATAGCCGCCGGAGTTGGAAAAGGGAGACGGCCCCTGAATCCAAATGTTACCCCTGAGAATGGGCGTCAGCTGTGGATCGTCAGCTACGAACTGCGGAACGAAGGTCTCGGAGCGACAGCTCCGAAGTCGCCTCGCCGCCACACTGTGAGCAGTGCTCCACGTGGCGCCAGCTCCGCAACAGTCGCGTGCCCTCTGGATTCAGCAGCACGACGAAGGACTCGGAAAGAGGATCGATCTCGACGCCGTAGCAGGGCTGCCACTCGGTGGACGCCGGGCTGGACGTGTGATGCGATGCCTTCACCACACGACGAAAGCGGGAATTCTCCCGATCGATGATCCAGGTGCTGTGGCACGACTCGATGACGATCTCATCCACGGCGTCAGTATCCCATAAATTGACGAGAAGTCCCTCAGATTTTGATGTCGGTTGAGTGACAGTTGCAGGCCGGCTTGTGGCTGACCGCGGCCATCCTCCTCGAAATGTCCTGCATAACAGGGGCGTTCGAGGTGCCGACCCGGGAAAGACGCACTCTCGTGCGTGAAGGACTCAGCCTCACCTGCTGGCGCGGAGCGCATCCTCGGGTACCCGGACGTCCACTGCCGTGCCCTTTCCGGCCTGCGAATGGATGACCAATGTGGCGCCGATGAGATGAGCCCGTTCCGTCATCCCGGGGAGTCCCAACGAGTGCCCACCCACTTCCTGATCCCGGACCTGATCGAATCCGGCTCCATCATCCTTGACCAGGAGATGGAGCCCCTCAGCCTCGAAGTCGATCCCCACCGCGACGTGACTCGCGGCCGCGTGGCGCTCGATGTTGGAGATTGCCTCCTGGGTGATGCGGAACAGTGCGAGCTCGACGCTCGGTGACAATCGGCGGGACGCACCCGTGATGTCGAAGGTGCTCTCGAACTGCTGTCGCGCCGTTGCCTCGACCAGCACCTGGTTGATCGACGCCACCAGTCCCAAGTCGTCGAGGATCGAGGGTCGAAGGCCACGCGCGATGGATCGCAATTCGGCCACCGTCTCCTCGACCGTGGAACGGAGTGACTTCAGCGGCAGATCTTCGTCCAACCCGATCACGGCTGAGACATCGCCGCCTTCGAGCACATCAATCTGTCGGCAGATGTGAATGAGAGCCTGGAGCGGACCGTCGTGGATCTCCTGGGCAAGATGTCGACGCTCCTCCTCCTGGGCGAGGACGACTTGGCCGGCGTAGGCCTCCATGAGGTCGTGTCGCCGGGTCTCGGCGGTCACGTCTTCGAAGATGACCTGCATCCTCCGGTCGCCATCGACCGGTCTCACGAGGGTGGCGCTCGGCCGGTAGAGGACGGAGCGGCCGTCGATCTCGAACGCGACCGGTTGCACCCGCGCGTCCATTTCGGGGTCCTGTGCCCCAACGGTCGTTCTCGCCCCGCGCACGGGGTCGACTGACACGAGGCGGGTGAGCACCTGGCTGGCTGCGTCCGCGCCGATGAGGTCCACCAGGCGACCTGTTTGGTGCAGCTCCGATCCGTCGGAGGGCGAGATCTCTCCGAAGGCGCGCAGTGCTGAGGCGTTTCCCTCGATGACCAAGCCGCTGGCGTCGACGATGAGGATGGGAGACTGATTCGAGTCGAACAGCTCGCGGTAGAGCGTCTCGGCGTCGAGTCGGGCAGCCTGTGCGGCGTCGGCCACACCGCGTGCCTTGCGCTCAGTCGAGACCCGCGTGCCGATGAGCAGTGCCAGCCCGTCGAGCAAGACGATCTGGAGGATCTCGGTCCACGCAGCAGTCGGATCGTGTTGGCTCACAGCGACAGCAACCCGTGGAACTGCCAGGATGGTGATCCAACCGGCGGTGAAGGCCGCTCCTGGCAGACCGAAGCTCAGGGAGGCGTACGCCACTGGAAGGACGAACAGCACCAGGGTCGAGAACTCGACCACCAACGACGATGTGTCCAGGTGGAACGCGACCGTGAAGGCGAGGCGTGCGAGCACGAGAGCCAGGATCACGAGTTGCAGAATCCAGAAGTGCGAGTCGGTCCATGGCTCCCCGTCGGCGAGACGGGAGAGTCTGGGCTGGACGTGCGGTTCAGCCACGGGAGCGCTCAACGAGGTCCGAACCGACAAGCCGACTGATCTCCTCTCCTTTGGGTTCCCGGTCGATCACGCTGTGGGCCAGGGCGTAGTGGACCAGCTCGGTGCGCGAGAGGATGCCCAACTTTTCGAAGACATGGTTGAGATGGCCTTCGACGGTCCGGGGACTGATCCCGAGTTGCCGGGCGATGGCCTTGTTGGTCATCCCGCGTGCCACCAGTCGGACGACGGCACTCTCGCGAGGTGTCAGGAGTTGCCCGTTCTCTCTCGCTGTGCCGTCTTCGGCTTTCTCGCCCTTGCCACGGGCAGGGCCGTGGGCCGCCCAGGCTCCGGTACATGCCTCACGGATGGCGGCAACCAGCTCGATGCTCGGCAACGTCTTGAGCAGGTAGCCCGACACGCCGGCCGCAAGCGCCGCCCGCACGTAGTGCTCGTCGTCGTAGGCGCTGAGGACGACGACCGTGAGGTCGGGCTGATCGTTGACGAGCGCGCGGGCCAGTTCGATCCCGTTGGTGGTGGGAAGCCGAATGTCGGTGATCACCAGGTCAGGTCGGGTGTCTCGCACAACGGTGCGAGCGGACTCGGCGTCTGCGGCCTCGCCAACCACCGTGAACCCATTCGCCTCCTCCAGGATCCGGCGGGTACCGGTGCGCAGGAGTTCGTGATCGTCCACGATGACGGTCCGATGAACGACCACTTCATCGACGATCGGACTGTTCAGATTCTTCGGATGGCCTCCCAGATCGCGTTCGGAGAAGACCTCGTCGGGTGATCTGACGCTACCCATGAAACCATCGTAGGTGGTCATCCTGCCACGATGAGTGACACGACCATCCCAGCGGTAATCGCTGTGACCAGTGGAGTTGTGACCAGGGGGGACCGGCGTCGGAGGCCGGTCAGAGGGGCAGCAGTCGACGTCCGGGACGTCCGCCACATGCCCACGAGGCAGGCGAATGTGACGAGGGCCCAGGTCACGGTGCCGCCGACCACCGCGACGATCCCTAGTCCGCCCATCCAGCACCCGGCAACCGGGAGCGCCGATCGACCGTGCTCCCGTGGATCGAGGCAGTCGGGGTCTCGTGCGCGGAGGACACCGAAGACGGCGACCCCGGCGACAAGTCCAGCCAGCGAACCCCCGAGCACAGCCCACCGCTGGAGCCACGCGGCGGCCGCCACGATCATCATTTCGCCCAGGAGCGTCCCGACGGCCGCCACGGAGAGTGGTGAGCGCGATCCCCCGAACTCGATGAGCAAGATGGCCGTCGCGGTGGCGGCCAGCACGCAGTAGCCGGCGGACACCCACGTACCGTGCCAGGCCCATGTGACCAGCGAGAAGATCGCGCCTGTGGACAACTCGACGAGGGGATACCGGCCCGAGATGGGTTGGCGACACGTATGGCAGCGGCGCTGCAGCACGAGCCAGGAGATCACCGGGACGTTCTCCCACCAGGCCAGCTGGCGGTCGCAGTTCGGGCAGAACGAACGCGGAGTGGACACGGACAGACCGACGGGGACCCGGTAGACGACCACATTGAGGAAGGAGCCAACGAACAGCCCGACCACCCCGGCCAGCGGGATCGAGATGACCTCGAGCGGGACGCCGCTCGAGGTCATGCTCGTGCACCACCGGAGTGCCACTTCGAGTCGGAATCGCCTTTGAACAGGGAGTTCGCGTTCCCATCGCCCGAAGGCGCCTGTTTCGTCACGCGTGACCCTCTCACCGGTGAAAGCGGTCACTGTACCGGTTCCCGCTGGCGGGCAACTGTCTTTCGTGTCTTTCGGCACCGCGGACCGAGCCCTTGAGCTTGGCGCGCTCCTAGTGGGAGAATAACCACGAGGAGTGAGATCTTAGGATCTCCCCCTCAAGGTCCAATGGCAGGTTGGGAAGGGGCATGGTGGGTTCGTTGGGGAAGAACGACGGTCTGGAACGGTCCGTCGACGCCGATTGGGGTTCAATCTCGGGCTTACGCCTGCCGATGCAGGTCCTATGAGCGACGTCGACGCCATCCGTGGCAAGGCAAGCGAACGCGACCTCGAGTTCGTGGACCTCGATACTTACGGACTCGATCCCGCGGCTGGCGAGATCCTTCCGGTCGACCTCGCTCGCCGGTACCACATGGTTGCCGTGAAGCGGAAGTTCGGAACCCCGGTCATTGCGACGTCAGATCCCGATGATCTCTCGGCGCAGGACTCCGTGCGTGCTTCGATCGGACGCGAATTCATCTCCGTCGTTGCTGCTCCGGAGCAGATCGACGCCTACCTCGACGAGCTCTTCTCTCGTACCAACGACCCAACCGTGGTTGGTGACACAAACGGTACTGCCGGACCCGGAGGACCTCCGTCCGAGGTGGACGATACTGGCGCGGGTGGGCTCCCGCCCGACCTTCTGGCGGCGCTTGCCAGCGAGCCCCCAGCACTCGGCAACGGCGGCACCGACGTGGAGGGGGAACCTCCGCCGCCCCCGGCTGGACCAGAGTCATCGCCGGACGTCACCCCGGACGATGGGTCCGAGGTCACAGCTGACTCAGAGCTCACCGAGGAGGAATCCGCGCACGGCACGAAGCCGAGGACAGTCGGTGTGCAGGCTGGTGCCGTCGACACGGCCACGACGGATACCGGAGATGCTCCACTCGATTCAACGACAGTATCCGCAGACGAGGTGGCTCGGCCGCGTCGGTCGTCGTCTTCGGGCAGGAGCCAGAAGGGGAAGAGGGGCGGCGCGAAGGAGAGTGGGAAGTCCGCGCCGTCCGAGCGCACGAAATCGGCTCCCGAGGTGGAAGCAACCTCCGACGTGTCCGGGTTTGTTGAGATTCCTGAGCCCGATGGCCCGGGAGTGGGAGTCGCGGTACCGGCGGAATTGGAGGTCGACACCGCCGACACCGTTGACGGATTGGCAGCAGCGTTAGACCACGATCTCGCACTCAACGAACCGACGCCTGAACGAGTCGACGCCCTTCAGGTCCTCCAGGAGGAGGTCGTAGTCGACGGCCCGAGCGGTGGCGATCACCCGGTTGCGGGGTTCGACGCACCCGAGCCGCCTCTCGGCCAAGCGGGGGAGGACGTGCTCTCGTTCACCGGAGAGTTGGAGGAGTTGGCGCTCTCCGTCGAGGAAGCGCCGGAGGACGGAGCGTCGGACTCCACCACCGAGGCCGCCGACCTGGTGGCTGAGGCTGTCGCCACCTTTCAGGAGCTGCACCCCGACGATGAGCATGTGGAGGGGTCGAGCTTCGATGGCGATGGGGTGACTGGCATGTTCCCTCCGTTGGCCAAGGTCCTGGTCGACGGCGGACGCGTCTCCCTCGAGGACATGAGCTCGGTTCTCGAAGAGCACCAACTGACTGGCCAGACCGTCGCCCGGATCCTGACCAACCAGAAGTTGGTCACCGAGGCCGACCTCATGTGGGGTATGGCCGAGGAAATGGGGCTCGAGTTCGTCGACCTCGACATCGTCGGAGTGGACCTGGCAGAAGCCGGCACGATTCCCGAGGCGACGGCCAGGCACCACAACGTGATGGTGATCGCGAACGACAACGGAACTCCGGTCATCGCCGCCTCGAATCCTACCGACGTGTTCGCCATGGATGACCTGCGGACCATCATGGGGCGCAACTTCATTGTCGTCGTGGCGACCCGTTCGCAGATCAGCGCCTACATCGGACGAGCGTTCAACAGTGGGGGAGATGCAGCCGACATGGCCATGGAGGCCTCGCTCGGCATGGACTCCGCTCATTCGGACTCCGGCGTCGATGACATCCAGTCCCTCACCGATGAAGCGCCAATCGTCCGCTATGTCAATCTCTTGGTCCTTCAGGCCCTCAACGAGCGAGCCTCGGACATCCACATCGAGCCCACGGGATCCGAGCTGCGGATCCGCTACCGGATCGACGGTGTCCTCCACGACGTGTCGACTGCTCCGCGAACGATCGCCGCGGCGGTGACCACTCGCCTCAAGGTCATGGCCGACCTCAACATCGCCGAGCACCGGGTCCCCCAGGACGGGAGAATTTCTCTCAATGTCGGCGCCAAAGGAATCGATCTCCGCATGGCGACGCTCCCCACGATCTACGGCGAAAAGGTCGTCATGCGGGTGCTCGACAAGTCGAGTGTGGTCCTCGGGTTCGGTGACCTCGGCTTCGAAGAGAAAATGCTCACCGTCTACGAGAGCCTCTATACCAAGCCGTACGGGACGATCCTCGTGACCGGACCGACCGGTTCAGGCAAATCGACCACGCTCTACACCACGCTGACCGCGCTGAACTCCCCCGAGAAGAACATCATCACCGTCGAGGACCCGGTCGAATTGCCGCTCAAGGGGGTCAACCAGGTTCAACTGAACCTCAAGGCCGGCCTCAATTTTGCCTCGGCGCTCCGCGCAATCCTGCGGTCTGACCCGGACATCGTGCTGGTCGGTGAGATCCGGGACAAGGAGACCGCATCGATCGCGATCGAGGCCGCCCTGACCGGCCACATGGTGCTGGCCACCCTCCACACCAACAATGCCGCATCGACGCCGATGCGCCTGATCGAGATGGGCATCGAGCCGTTTCTGGTCACGTCGTCACTCTCGGGTGTGCTGGCCCAACGTCTGGCCCGTCGACTCTGCACCCACTGCAAGGAGGCCTACGAACCCACCGAGGCTGACATTGTGGCGGCGGGATGGTCGATGGCCGAGGTTGAGGACATCGGCGGCATGTCGAAGGTCTACCGATCGATGGGTTGCTCTGCCTGCTCCCAAACCGGCTACCGGGGGCGTAAGGCACTTGCCGAGCTTCTCCCAATGACAGAAGAGATCGAACGCTTGATTATCGAAGGAGGATCCGTGGAAGAGATCCATCGTCTTGCCGTGAGCCAGGGGATGAACACGCTTCGCCAGAGCGGTCTGCTCAAGGCCATCGAGGGCGAGACGACCCTCGAGGAAGTGCTGCGGGTGGTCGCATGAGTTCGGTGACGCAGGAGACGCGCGCGGAGTGGTCGACTCGGCTTGCCAAAGCACTGGTCGAGTCCGGGTACGACACCGAGACCAATCTCCGTCCGTTGGTCAACGAGGCGGCAGCCACGGGTCAGACCCTGGGGTACCTGCTCGTGAGTCGGAACCTCGCGCTCCCGGGCGTCGTGGTGGGGACCCTGGCCCACCTGGCTCAGCTTCCTGCGGTGGATCTGGCCGCAATGTCGCCGGCACCGGACGCGGCGTCGGCCGTGCCGGAGGATGTGGCGCGGGAGTACGGTGCAGTCGCCCTTCAATTCGACGGCAACGTGCTGGCGGTCGCGTTTGCTGAGCCGCCGACGTCGCAGGACCTTGACGCGTTGGCCTCGCGTGTCGGCCACCGGATCAATCCGGTGCTCGCCGATCCGGTCGTGGTCGAGCGTTACATCGCTGCCCCATCATCGAGCGGACCTGCATCTCCGAAGCCGATCCCCCCGCCGCCACCGGGACCGGGGTCGCCACCCCAATCTCCGTTGGTGGACACCTCGAGCGATACAGAGGAATCCCCCGAGCCATCCACCGCCGACAGGCTGCTGCGCGAAGGGATACCAGCGGCAGCGGCTGATGGGACGATGCCCCTCCACATCGACGACCTCCTGCGGTACGCGGTCAGTGTCGGTGCCTCCGATCTCCACCTGACAGCAGCCATGCCCGCCTCGATCCGCCTGCACGGAGCCATGCGCCAGATCGAAGGGTGCCCACCGCTCAACAACGAAGTCCTACGCGACATGGTGTTCGGCATCCTTCCCGCATCCCAGCGTGAGCGGTTCGAGGAAGAGCACGAGCTCGACACGTCACACTCGATTGCCGGTGTCGGACGGTTCCGGGTCAACGTCGCGCTACAGCGGGGCACCGTGGCAGCGGCACTCCGGCCTATTCCGCACGAGATGCCGGTCTTCGACACACTCGGGCTTCCCGACTCGATCAAGTCCTTCACCGACCTTCGTCGCGGGCTCGTGCTCGTCACCGGACCGACCGGCTCGGGAAAGTCGACGACGCTCGCGTCGCTGGTGGACATCATCAACCGGACGAAGCCTCTGCACATTGTGACCGTCGAAGATCCGATCGAGTTCCTTCACGACCACAAACGGTCGATCATCACCCAGCGGGAGATCGGGGAGGACACCAACTCGTTCGCTGAGGCCCTCCGGCGGGTCCTCCGTCAGGATCCGGACGTGATCTTGGTCGGTGAGCTGCGCGACCTCGAGACGATCTCGATGGCACTCACCGCCGCCGAGACCGGGCACCTGGTCTTTGGCACGCTGCACACGCAGGATTGTCCGCAGACCATCGACCGGGTCATCGATGTGTTCCCGACAAGTCAGCAGGAACAGATCCGGGTCATGCTGGCCGCGACCCTCGAGGGTGTGGTGACCCAGCAGCTGGTGGTCAACGCAGACGGCACGGGTCGTGTTCCGTGCGCCGAGGTCATGATGTGTACATCGGCCATCCGAAACTTGATCCGGCAGGCCAAGACGCACCAGATCTACTCGCTGATGCAGGTCGGCGGCTCGTTCGGCATGCAGACCATGGACCAGGGCCTCGCCGCCCTGGTCAAGGCCGGCCTGATCTCCGAGGGCATCGCCTACGACCGCTCGTCGAACGAAGAAGACCTCCGAAACCATCTGAGCACATCATGAACCGACTCGGTTCACCGACCTACGAAGTGGGGAATTGTGGCACTGACATTTGACTACAAGGTCCGGGACAAGGCAGGCGGGCTCATCGAGGGACAGCTCGAGGGCGACAGCATCGCGCTCGTCGTGCGGCGTCTGCGCGAGATGGGGTACATGCCCATCTCGGTCACCCCGAAGACCACTGTGAGCCTGAAGACTGAGATCAAGATCCCGTATTTTTCAGACCGGATCCGGCTACGCGAGATTGCCGTCATCACCAGGCAACTCTCCACGATGGTCGATTCCGGACTCTCCGTGGTGCGATCGCTCGGCATCCTGGCGGGCCAGGTCGAGAACAACGAGCTTGCCCGCATCCTCAACGAGGTACGCCTCGATGTCGAACACGGCTCCTCGTTGTCAGCAGCCTGCGCCAAGCACCCAAAGGCGTTCTCCCATCTGTTCTGCACTCTGGTGCAGGCGGGTGAGGTCGGCGGTACTCTCGACGACGTTCTCGGGAGTCTTGCAGAGACGATCGAGAAGCAGGCGCAGCTCAACCGCACCATCAAGTCGGCCATGACCTATCCGGCGGTTGTGATGAGCGTGATGCTGCTCATCTTCACCGCCATGATCGTCTTCATCGTGCCCGTCTTCCAGAACCTGTTCTCCCAGTTGGGCGGCAAGCTGCCGCTTCCGACGCAGGTTCTGATCGATATCTCGAACATCGTCACGAGCGCCTGGATCCTCTTGGTCATCGCGGTGATCGTTGGGGCCATTGTCGGGCTCAAGAAGTGGATCGCGACTGACGAGGGGCGCCGACGGTGGGACCGGCTCATCCTGAAGCCTCCCATCTTCGGCAATCTCTTCCACAAGGTGTCGCTGGCCAGAATGAGCCAGACGCTGGCGTCGTTGATCGGTTCGGGGGTACCGATCCTCGAATCTCTGGACATCTGCGCCGATGTATCGGGAAATCGCACGGTAGGAGACGTGCTGCTTCAAGCGAAGGACGGGGTGAGGGAGGGTCGTCCGCTCGCAGATCCGCTGCGCGAGCACGAGGATGTCATCCCGACTTTGGTCGTGCAGATGATCGAGGTGGGTGAGCAGACCGGTGCGCTCGACGGCATGCTGAAGAAGGTCGGTGAGTTCTACGACCAGGAGGTGGAGGTCATCGTCAACAACCTGACCGCCCTGCTCGAGCCTCTGCTGACCGTTGTCATGGGCGCGATGGTCGGAGCGATGGTGATCTGCCTCTACCTTCCGATGTTCGACTACATCAAACTGGTGCCGAACCACGGCTGATCGACTCCGAGCACACTGATTGCAAGGAGTGCCGGGAGTCCAGATCTGCGCGCCCAGGTGGCCGGGGTGGAGATCACAGCGGAACCGTACCGGTTTGTACGTGAACCCCAGACTGCCGTCGAGCGGGTCAGGAGATGGTGCCCCAGAGAGGAGCGAACACCCGGGCGGAAGGGGACGCTGACCGTATCGAAAATTGTTGAACGTATTCCTCAAGATGTCGATCAGCTGGTCGATACCTGCATGGGACACCAATCACGGTGTTCCTCAATTGATGCAACACATACTCACGAGGAGGCAACACATGTTTTCATCCGCAATTCGACGTCTGAACGACAGGCGTAGCGATGCGGGCGAGACCGGCGAGGACGCTGGCTTCACCCTCATCGAACTGATGGTCGTTCTGCTCATCCTGGCCATTCTGCTCGCCATCGCCATCCCGACATTTCTCGGTGTGACGAAGTCGGCAAACGACCGGGCCGCGCAGTCCAACCTGAACACGGCCCTCTTGAATGCGAAGGCTCAGTATCAGCAGAACAGCCAGGCGTATCCGTCGACGGCCAACCTGATCATCGCATTGCAGTCGGCTGAGCCGTCGATCACATTCGTGAACGGTGCGACTACAGCGTCCCTCGACCAGAACCACATCTCGGTGTTCGCAACTGCGGACGGCGCGGCTCTGGTCATGGCTGTCTATTCGGCACAGACCAAAAACTGCTGGATCGATAGTGGACACGCCGACGCAGACTGCTCCTGTTGCCAGTACCCCGTTCGTCGCCAACACGCAGACGCCGGCTGGGACTAAAGATACGCCCCAGCTTGCGGTGGCTGCAGGCCCTGTGACGTTCGCCGACCAGCAACTTGGGCCTACCTACGCTGAAGTCAAGACAGTGAGCGGTGCGGTAGAGACGTCGGCCTCTTGCATTGCCGGTGCGCCGCAGGCAGTCGCGGGCACAAGCTACGAGTACTCGTACACGCAGTTCCCGGCCCTCTGATCGGGAGCCTGAGATTCGGATAGCAGGCCCGGCCGGCTGTCCGAGATCACTGACGAGAGTGCCCCCTCCCTACGGGAGGGGGCACTCTCCATGTCCGGCCCAGGATTGAGCGCTCGCGGTGGAGGTTCGGTGCTCAAGACGAGGCCTTGTCGTCACGATGGTATGAAGGTGAACGCGTCCCCTTCGACAGCCACCCTGGACATGGCCGTTGTCGCCCAGACGCCCTTCGGTGAAACGAATTCGACAATGGTGCAGTTGGGCACTCGGTCATCCAAATGAAGATGGCCGGTGTCATCGACCGTAAGCTCAGCGCGATTTCGGACCGCGTCTCGTCAGACACGGAAGAACCCGCCGACTGGGAGAGTCGAACTTCCTGGCTGGTCGACCATATCGAACGACGGCGTTGGCCGTTGGCGGTGATGCTCACCTTTGTAGTCGTGTCCATGGTCTATTCGCTTTGGTGGGATCCCGTCGTCCATCATTCCCCTGATTGGGTGATCCCCGGTGACATCTGGTCCACTTTTCGCGCTGCTCATTGGGTGGGCTGGGGCGACCTTGGCGGCATCTATGGGAACAACACCCAACTGGTCACGTTCCCTGGGATAGCGGTCCTTTTGGCGCCGGTGGCCATGGTGAGCGGGGCGCTTGGACGAAGTGAATCGATCGCCCCCATTTTCCTCAGCCAGCCCACGTCGTGGTTGCTCCTCGGACCGACCATGCTGTTGTTGGGCTCGACGTGTCTGCTGGCCTTCGACGCCATGGCCGAGGAGCTCGGGGTGAGTGGTCCCCGTCGGATCGTGCTCAGCTTCATGGAGGCGGCCGTCATCTTCCAGGTCGTGACTCTGTGGGGTCACCCCGAAGACCTGTTGGCTCTGACCTTCGCGTTGTACGCACTTCTGGCCATGTTTCGTGGTCGATGGCCTCTTTCAGGATGGCTGTGGGGGGCAGCCATCGTGACCCAGCCGCTGGTCATCGTCATGTTCCCGTTGGCATTCGTCCGAACACCGACCCGCCATCGTCTCCGCCTGTGTCTGTCCGGAGCCCTCCCTTCGGTCGTGCTCCTCAGCGCCCCGTTGGTGACGCAGTGGCACCAGACTTCGGCGGTCCTCTTCCATCAAGCCAACGCCAGGTTCCTCGATCACGCGACACCGTGGATCGCGCTCTCGCCCACGCTGTCACGGACCACGATCGGCGCCGGACCCGGGCGGGCCATTGCGATCGTGGTGGCCATCCTTGTCGGTTACTTGGCCTACCGGAGGCCGCCCTCGACGGTCGGCCTCCTCTGGCTGTGTGCCCTGGCCCTCAGCCTCCGGTGCTTCTTCGAGTCAGTGATGGTTGCCTTCTACCTGGGACCTCCATTGGCGCTCATCGTCTTGACGGCCGCCACCGGTCCGGGTTGGAAGCGACTGTTCGGGTCTTGGGCGATCGCCATTGTCGTCACCGTGTATGCCTTCCATGGCGCTTCGGAGTGGGGATATTGGATACCCATGGTGGCCTTCTTGGCCATCGGATTGGCCCTTGCCTGGCCCGGTCGCGAGCAGGTCGCCATTTTCGGCGTTGGACGCAGGGTGATCTTGCCGGGATCGATCCGCGAGCCACCGGGCGTGCCCCTCCGCTAAAGGGGCCCGACCGTGTGCTTCCGGTCCGGCAGCCGCTCCCTCGAGGTCTCGAGCACCTCCAACGTCTCGGAGACCACCCTGCGGGTGTCTGCTGGATCGATCACGGCGTCGACGAATCCGCGTTCCGCGGCCTGCCAGGGAGTGAGGAACCGCTCGCTGTAGGCCGCCTGCAGGGCGTCGCGCTCGTCGGCACCCGCGCCCCGGTGGAGGATCTGGACCGCGCCCACCGCGCCCATCACCGCGATCTCGGCGCCCGGCCAGGCAAAGCAGACGTCGTTGCCCATTCCCTTCGAGTCCATGACGATGTAGGCACCGCCGAACGCCTTGCGCAGGATCACGCAGACCCTGGGGACGGTGGCCTCGGCGTAGGCGAAGGCGAGCTCGGCGCCGTGCCGGATCATGCCCCGCCACTCGAGGTCCTTGCCGGGCAGGAACCCGGGGGTGTCGACGAGGGTGACCAGCGGGACGTTGAAGGTGTCGCACAACCGCACGAAGCGGGCGCCCTTCTGCGAGGCGGCGATGTCCAGGGTGCCGGCCAGCGCCTGGGGCTGGTTGGCCACGAACCCGACCGTTCGCCCGCCGATCCGGCCCAGTGCGGTGACCAACTGGGGTGACCACCGGGTCCACAGCTCGGTGATCCCCCCGTCGTCCGCGAGGGTGGCCGCCACCCGCCGGACGTCGTAGGAGCTCGTCGCCCGGTCGGGGATCAGCGTCCGCAGCTCGTCGTCCGCCCCGGCCGCCGCCGCCGGGGGGCCCACCGGCGGGAGCTCGTCGGTGTGGGCGGGCAGGAGACCGAGCAGATGGGCGACATGGTCGAGCGCGTCTTCCGTGGAGGCTGCCTCCAAGGCGCACAGGCCACTCGACCGGGCGTGCATGGCGGTCCCGCCGAGCTGGTGGACGCCGATGCGGATGCCGGTGAAGTCCTCGACCATGGCCGGGCCGGAGACGAAGGCGAAGGCGTCGACGGTCATGACCACCAGATCGGCGAGCCCGAGCAGCAGCGCGGGTCCCGAGAGCGCCGGGCCGGTCACCACCATCACCACCGGCACCACGCCGGAACACTCGGCGAGCGACCGCGGCGGCCCGACCCCACCCGTGCAGAGAGGCCACACCCTCCAAGACGTCGGCCCCGCTCGACGCCAGGACCACCACGATCGGGATCTGGAGCGAGCGAGCGGACGCCGCCGCCGACCGGCAGGGTCTCACCGTCCTCGAGGGAGAGCGCACCGCGTCGGATGGTCGAGACCGACCGCACCACCATGGCCGGCCGTCCCCCGAGGTCCTCGACGCCGGCGCGGAGGCTTCCCGGGACCAACCGCCGGAAGACCGGGGCCTCGGGGGCATCGAGGATCATCGGCCCATGGTACGGAGCCCGGCGCGGCCACGCGGTGATCGCAGACGCCGCATCTACGTGGCCGTCGGACCGCTGTCCGGCCGCTCGCGTTCGCTCTCTCCCCGGGCCGGCGGCGCCGGGTGATCCGGGCGTTCGACCGCCGGAGGCTCCGAGGGCGGCGCCGGGTCGCCCCCCCGCCCCGCCTTCCGGTCGGCCCGCTCGAACTGCCGCTCGACGTCGGCCCAGACCAGCGGTTCCTCGGGGCCGAACTCGTCGTCGTCGGTGTCCGGGGCCCGGGCCAGCACCACCGCTCCGACCGAGAGCAACACCAGGAGCATCGAGAGCTTCGAGAGGAAGCCGGCCACCTGCTGGTCGTTGAGGGGCCGCAGGCCGATCGCCGACGTCGAGTGGGCGAAGGCCGGGTAGAGCGGGCGGGTCGAGAGGATATAGAGGAAGGACAGGAAACCCGGGATGACCGCCTGGGCCACCAGGTAGGCGAACCGCACCACCGGCCGCGGGCGCCGGATCCCGGGGATCCGGCCGAGCACCGGGATCCACAGCACCAGGCCGGCCACGATCACCGCTGCGGCCAGCAGGCCGCGGCCGACGGCCGACCGCGCCTGGAGCGCAACCGCCGCAGGCAGCATCGAGCCCACCAGCACCACCGTCACGAAGGCCACCGCGACCGGCGGTCGTGCGAGGCGGGTCAGCGCCGCGTCGACCGGCGCCGGCCTGGTCAGCCACCGGAGGAGGTCGTAGGGGAGGCCCCGGAGCAGGAGCGGGGCCACCGCGAGCACCAGCAGGACCCGCTGGAGGACCAGCGCCGAGAGCGACCAGTGGGCGGCGAGGTCACCGAGCGGCCACCCGAGCGCGATGCCTGCCACGGCCACCGCCCCGGCGAACCGGACCATGTCCGCACGAGGCCACACCGCGCGCCCGGCGTCGCCGCGCTGCAGCCGCCGGTGGCCGAGCACCACGGCCGCGCTGAGGACTGCCAGGACGGCCCAGAGCACCGCGTGGGGCTGCCAGGCCAGCGGATCGGTCCCGATCACGGCAGGATCCCGTTCCCGCGGGTCCTAGATTGGCGTGAATGGCACAGCCCGACCGACTCGAACGGGTCACCGACCTGCTGCTGGTGCTCCTCGACACGACGCGCCCGCTCAGCCTGCGCGAGATCGCCGACCGCGTGCCCGGCTACCCGGACGGTCACGCGGCCCGCCGGCAGGCCTTCGAGCGCGACAAGCGCCTCCTGCGCGACGAGGGGGTGCCGGTCCTGGTCGAGTCCATCGGCGGCGAGGACCAGCTCGGCTACCGTGTCGACCCCGACGCCTACTACCTTCCCGACCTGCACCTGGAGCCCGAGGAACAGGCGGCGCTCAACCTGGCGGTGGCCGGCGTCCACCTCGGCGAGCCTATCGGGAGGGAGGCCCTCTCGAAGCTGGGAATGGGCGGCGAGTGGCCCAGGCACGGCGGTCCGGTGCCCCTGGTCGACCTCCCCTCCTTCGACGGCCTTCCGGCGCTGCCGGTCCTGTTCGAGGCGGTCCGCCGGCGGGCAGTGGTGTCGTTCGACTACCGGGGCGCGGCCGCGCTCGGTCGACGTGGCCGGCATCCGGTTCCGGGGCGGCCACTGGTACGCGGTGGGGTGGGACCGTGACCGGGCCGAGGCCCGCACCTTCCGGGTCGACCGGATCGAGGGGTCGCCGCAGGTCGGGGAGCCGGCCACGGCCCAGGTGCCGGACGACTTCGACCTCGACGGGGCGTTCGCCCGCGACCCCTGGCAGTTCGGGGCCGGCAGCGAGGTCGAGGTCGACGTGGCGGTCGATGCCGCCGAGTCGTCACGCGTGGTTGCGGCGCTCGGGCCCGACGCGGTGGTCGATCGCCGGGCCGACGGCACCGTCGAGGTACGCCTGGCGGTGACCGATCCCGAGGCGCTCCTCTCCTGGGTGCTCGACCTGCTCGACCATGCGGAGGTCCTGCGACCGCCCGAGATCCGTGCGGCGATGGTGGCCCGGCTCGAGGCCGTGGCCGGCTCGGGCGGGGTCGCGACCCGGTGAGCCGCCCACCCGACACGGCCGGCCGGCTGCGCCGTCTGCTGGCGATCCTGGCGTGGCTCGCCCAGGAGGGGGACGCGCCCATCGACGAGGTCGCCGAGCGGTTCGACCTCGCGCCGGCCGCACTGGTGGCCGAGCTCGAGATGGCCGCGTGCTGCGGAGTCCCGCCGTACACGCCGGACCAGCTGCTCGAGATCGTGGTCACCGACAGCACCGTCTCGACGAGGCTCGGCACCACGCTTGCCCGTCCGCGCCGGCTCAGCCCGCGGGAGGGATTGGCCCTTGCCGCGTCCGCCCGTGCCCTGCTTGCCGTCCCCGGGAGCGACGAGGGCGGGGCGCTGTCCCGGGCCCTCGGCAAGCTCGACCGCGCCCTCGGCGGGGCCTCACTCGATGTCGAGCTCGACTCGCCCGAGTTCCTCGGAATGGTCCGGGACGCCCTGGCATCGAGCGAACGGGTCGAGCTCTCCTACTACTCGGCCTCGGCCGACCAGGTGACGGTCCGCACGGTCACCCCCCAGCGGGTCTTCGCCGCCGAGGGCCACTGGTACCTCGACGCGTGGTGCGCGACCGCCGGGGACGTCCGGCGCTTCCGGGTCGACCGGATCCGCTCCGCGCGACCGGTGGGCGGGAATGATGACGCCCGAGACCCCGGCGTCGCAGAGGGCACGGCGGGAGCCCCTGGTTCCGACCTCGACACGTATGTACCCGGTCCGGAGAGCCGGCCGGTCCGCCTCTCCCTCGAGCCCTCGATGACCTGGCTGATGGAGACCATCCCCGCTGCCGAGCAGGTGGGGGAGGAACACGGCCGCTGCCTCTGGGAGGTCTACGTCGGGGGGGACGCGTGGCTCGAGCGGCTCCTGCTCCGGCTCGGCGAGGGCGCCGAGGTGGTCGATCCCCCGGAGCTCCGCTCTCTCGCTCCTGAGGCTGCTTCCCGGATCCTCGCCCGCTACCGCGGTGATCCGATAGACATGAAATAACATGAAAAAGCAGGAAATGGTACAGTAGTCGGCGGAGGTGGCTCCGTGGCCGGATCCCGGTGCTGAGGATGCAGGTGGTGCGCGCCGGGCGAGCCGCGTACTACGTCGGCGACCTGGTTCCCGGTCGTGGCGACGGGACCGGTGTGGCGGGGGAGTCGCCAGGCGTGTGGAGTGGCGGCGGGGCCGAAATGCTCGGATTGCGTGGTCCGGTCGCGGCCGTGCCGTTCGCCGACCTCCTCGAGGGGCGTGACCCGTTGGGCGACCGGTCGCTCCGGCACGTTCCGGCGGTTCGGGGGGTGGCCGGGTTCGACCTGGTGTTCTGCGCGCCGAAGTCGGTCAGCGTGCTCCATCTCCTGGGTCCCCGTGAGCTTGCCGGCGCGGTCGGGGCCGCACACCACGAGGCGGTGGCCGCCGCTGCCGTCCACCTCGAACGCGAGGGCTTCGGGGTGCGCCGGGCGGCCGGCGGTCGGGTGCGGTGCCTTGCATCGACGGGCATGGTGGCCGCCGGCTTCGTGCACCGCACGAGCCGGTCCCTCGATCCCCATCTCCACACCCACCTGGTTGCGGCCAACGTGGCCCAGGGGGTCGACGGTCTCTGGTCGACGGTCGACAGCCGGCGCTTGTTCCTCCACCGCCGTTCCGCAGAGGCCCTCTACCACTCGGTGCTCCGCCACGCCCTGGCCCTCGGGATCGGTGCTGCGTGGGTGCCGGGGCCCTCGGGCAGCCCGGAGGTGGCCGGCGTCGACCCGCTGGTGTGCCGGCTCTTCTCGAGGCGCGCCGCCGGTATCGACGAGGAGGTCCAGCGGGCTCCGTGGTCGGTCGGGACGGTCGCCTTCCACGTGGACCGGCCAGAAAAGGACCGCGCCATGACCTTCGAGGGGCTGCGGACCGAGTGGCGTCGGCGCGCCCACGACCACGGGGTCGACCTCGGCGAGCTGGTCCGGGTCGTGGGCAGAGGCAGGGCGGACGGTCCGGCTGCCTGTGCAGATCACGACCGTCTCGGTCGGGGGCTGGACGACCTGGCCGCTCGCCGGTCCGTGGTGACCAGGCGCGACCTGCTGGTCGCGCTCACCGAGGCCCTGCCGCAGGGCGCGCCCGCGGCTGCCGTCGAGCGGATGGCCAGCGCGCTGGCCGACGCCGCGGGACCGCTGGCGAACGGATCGGAACGGTCCGCCGGCGCCCACGTCGTCGGACTGCCCGAGCAGCGGTGGTCGGCCGCGGGGGTGGCGGGCTGCCTCCGGCAGCACCCCGAGGTGCTCGATCGTGCCTGGCGGGGGGTGGACCGTCCCCAGGTCGACCGCCCGTCCGGCCCGGACGAACTGACCGACGGCCCCGCCCGCACGATGGACCGCGGGCATCCGCGTCGGCTCGAGCCGCGGAGCGACCTGCACGCCGGGTGGGACCGTTCGGCCCAGGTCGTGGTCCGGTGACCCGGTGATCGGTACGGCCGGCTCTGTGCGATCCTCATCGCCCGAGGCCCGGCCCGACCGGACGTTCGGGCCCGGTGGGGCGCTCCGGCTCCGTTCTGCTCGGCCCGCGGTCGAGCTCACGTACGGGTGACCGCAGTGTGCGCCAGGGCTCGGCCCGGTGGGCGGGGGACAGCGGCACCCACCCCGGTCGGTTGCGGTGGTCGAACGCGAGGCAGTATCCGTCGGTCCCGTGCGTGATGACCTCGGGGGGAAGACGCCGGCGCCAGAGGGTGGCGTGCTGGTCACCCAGCTGCGGTCGCCCGCCGGAGAGCAGGTCGGTGAGCAGGTGGTCCGATGGCGCACGCCCGGAGGAGACCGACCGGGTGACCAACTCCTCGTCGCCGGCCAGCACCGAGAGCGCCTCGAGCGTCCGCACGTCTCCGATCCCCGGGAGGACCACTGTGGTTCCGAAGAGCGAGGGGAAGCCGTCGGACTCGTCCGGCCAACGGTGACGTGCCTGGGAGAGATCCTGGAAACACGCCAGGGTGACCACGCCCTGGCCTCCCCCTTCGCTGACCAGGGACGGCAGGTCGGGGATGGGCGCGATGTTGGCGAGCTCGTCGAGGGCGAGGAGCACCGGTGGGTCCGACTCGGACCGGCCGACGGCTGCCCGGGCGTAGGCGGCACGTCGGATTGCGTCCAGGACGCCCACGACGAGGGGGGCCACCAACGCCTGGTGGTGGGCGGGTGCGGCGACGTAGAGCGTGTCGGCGGAGCGGACGAACCGGTCGGCGTCGAAGTCCGGTTCGACGGTGGTGGCGAGGGCCTCCTCGGAACGGAAGCCGCCCAGCGCACCCGACGCGGTCGACCAGATGCCGCTGAGCTCGCGTTCGTCGGTCGTGACGATGCCGTCGAGGAGGTTCCGGGCGATGTCGCCGGTCCCGGTCGGCTGGAAGGCGAGGACCTGCTGTGCAGGGAGCGCCTGGCGGCGGTCCACCCAGGTCAGCAGTGTCCGCATGTCCGCCCCCTCCAGGGCCGCCGCGTGGAGGAGCGGCGCGAGCAGGGCCGCCGCCCGTTCGGTCCAGTGGGACCCGTCGCCCCGGTTCGCACCCGTTCCGGCGGTCGGCGATCCGACCACCACGAGCGAGCGGGCCGTCGCCAGTGCCGTCCGCCAGGAGATGCACGCAGGGACCGGCGACCACCGGAGGCGGTGGACGCCAGGGGCCTCGTCCACCGACGCGGTGGGATCGAACAGCAGGCACTGCCCGAGCCGGGCGCGCGCCACGACGGTGGCGTCGAGCACGTCCGGCTTGGTCGATGTCGAGACGACCGGACCGTTCGCACCGAGCACATTGGGGATGATGAACGACGAGGTCTTTCCCGAGCGCGGCGGTCCCAGCACCATGACCGAATGTTGTGCCGCGGCGTGCCGCCAGCCGTCTCGGTCGTGTCCGAGGTACAGACCGTGGCCGGCGTCCGCCAGTGCGCGCAGAGCGACTTGGTGCACCGAATCGCGTGGTCGAGGGGGGTGTTCGGAAAAAAAGTTTGTCACCGCGTTCTGCCTCTGCTTTGCCGTTCGGCGGGGCGTTGCTGATGGCGGAGTGACCGTTCCGCGAACGCGACACGACGTGCTGTGTACAGAATAATCGTTGCAAACACTCGGGTTTTTGTCCATGGGCCATCCGGACATCGTGGAGACAGGACCCGTGAGACCGCCGCGAGCGTGGTCACGCACCGACGCGCCCGGATCCGCCCTGCAATCCGCGAATGCCGGTGATGCTTGACCTGGGGGGAAAAAGCCATTTGGCTGGTGTGCGATGACGTATCACTGAGTGGAGGTGGTTGTGAACAGGTCTCAACTCGTCAGGGCGGTGAGCGAGTCGGCGCAGTCGGCTCGACGCACCACCGAGGGCGTGGTTGATGCACTGTTCGAAACCATCGTCACCGAGGTTCGGGCTGGTCGGAGAGTCACCGTGGTCGGGTTCGGAACATTCACCCCGACCCGGCGGGCTCCCCGGGTGGGCCGAAATCCCCGGACAGGTGCAGTGGTACCGATCCCTGCGTCGAAAGGTGTCCGGTTCGCCACCGGTTCGACGTTCAAATCGGCGTTGAACCCTAAGGAGGGAGTGTCCATGGCAGTAAAGAAGTCAGCAGCCAAGAAGGCGGTCCGCAAGGCCCCGGCCAGGAAGACCGCGGCCAAGAAGACCACCGCCAAGCGCACGGTCAAGAAGGCCCCGGCCCGTAAGACCGCGGCCAGGAAGACTGCTGCGAAACGCACGGCGAAGAAGAGCACCGCCCGCAAGACGACAGCCAAGAAGCGGGCAGTCAAGAAGCGGGCACCGGCCCGGAAGACCGCGGCCCGGAAGACCACCGCCAAGCGGGCAGTCAAGAAGCGGGCAGTCAAGAAGCGGGCAGTCAAGAAGCGGGCACCGGCCCGGAAGACCGCGGCCCGGAAGACCGCCGCCAAGCGCACGGCCAAGAAGGCTCCGGCCAGGAAGACCGCGGCCAGGAAGACCACCAAGAAGCGGGCGGTCCGTAAGGCGCCGGCCCGCAAGGCGGCCAGGCGGACGGTCAAGAAGTCCCGGTAGTCGTTCCGAGCGGCACCTGTGCCGCTGGTGCGTCGTCGGTGGGGGTGGCCGGGCCCCCACCGACACGCCCGGGTCCAGCGCTCTGTGGACGGACGCCCGTTCAGAGGCGGTCCATCCGGTGGAACGCCTCGCCCGAGGCGACGTCGGCCAGCGCACCGTGTTCCGCCATCTGACGGCGCACCTGGGCTCCGAATCGCTCGCGCCCCAGGGCGAGGGTGGCGTCGTCAGCAGACGCATCGAACCCGAGCGTCGTCCCCGCCTGGCTGTGATGGCAGAGGAGGGCCTCGATCTTGACCTCCTCGTACCCGGCTGCCCGTTCGACGTGGTTGGGCAGGTCGGCCTCCCACAGGAGGAGCGCCCGGGGTCGGTGAGGGGCCAGGTCCTGCTCCGGGAAGAAGTGCAGATCACGGGCAGCGACCAGCGCGTCGAGGGTGAGGAACCCGGCCGCCCGGTGGTCGGGATGGAGGCGGTAGCGACGCCACGGGTCGTGACCGAGCAGCACATCGGGGCGCACCTCGCGGATGAACGCGCTCACTGCCCGCCGCTCGTCGGCCCCGTTCTCGAGTTCGCCGTCGATCCGTCCGAGGAACGCCACTCCGGGCGGCGTCCGGGGCCCGTCGGCCGCCCGGAGGTGATCCTCGCTCGTCGGCCGGTCCCCGGCGAGGAGCCGCGCGGCGGTGCGGCACTCCTGCATGCGGTCCGCGACCAGTCGTTCGAGATCGGCGTCAGGGTCCCAGGTCCCCTTGGAGCCGTCGGTGAGGACCAGCTGGTGGACGTGGCAGCCGGCGGCGGCCCACTTGGCCAGCGTGGCTCCGCATCCGAATTCGATGTCGTCCGGGTGGGCCCCGATGGCGAGTGCACGGCCCGGCACCGGAAGGTCCACCGTGACCGGCCCACGGTCCGGCAGGTCGCCGACCGGAAGACCCGGAAGATCCGGTTCCCCTGGGGTTCGGTGACCGGTCCCGGTCACCCGAGCGACGCGCCCGGCAGTGCGACCGGGATCACATCCCTCGGCTCGTCGACGTCCCAGGCCAGATCCGGCAGGTCGAGCACCCGCAACGGCAGCCCGAGGCGTCCGGCCTCTGCGCTGTGGCGGGCGAACGACCCGGGACCGTACGAGAACTGGAAACCGGCGTCGGTCGGCAGGGCGATCACGTTGGTGCCGTTGCCGTACCGGTCGGGGACGAGGGTGATGCTTCCCGCCTCGCCGACCGCGGCCAGCCCGCTGGCCCGGGGCAGATCGGCGTGGGAGACGGTGACCTGCACGACACCGGCGTCGCGCAGGCGGTCGACGCCGGCCTCCACCGCCCCGTTGAGGCCGCGCCCCGGTTCCCAGACCACCAACGCCCCGTGCCGACGCGCCCAGTCGGCGACGTCATTGTCGTCGCAGACCACAGCAACCGGCAAGGGCCGGGCCGCGTCCAGCACCCGGTCGGCCATCGCCCGGGCCAGGTCCGCGCGCTGGGGTCCGCCGAGCGCGCTGTCGAGACGTCCCTTGGCGTGGTGGAAGGCCTTGACCGGCACCAGCACCGCACGCGGCCCCAGGCGCAGGGACTGGCCCCACTGGGGATCACCGAGGGCTGCCACCGGACCAGTGTATGCAGGCGTCGACGGAGCATCCCCCGGGGGGTCACCGCATAGGGTGGGCAGGTGTCGGACGACCCGTCGGCCGTGACCGACCCCTCGGTGCAACGGGACCGGATCGAGGCGTTGTCCCGCGTGCGTGCGGTCCTGCGCGGTCTCGGATGCACGGACGCCGAGATCGACCGCGCCGTCAGCGATGATGTCGTCGACCTCTTGATGGTCGACCGGATGCTCGTTCCGGCCGGGGAGCGCCTGACCCAGGCCGAGGTGTCCGCGCGCACCGACATCCCCATCGACCTGGCCCGTCGCTTCTGGCGTGCACTCGGCTTCGTCGACGTGGACGAGGACGACGCTGCGTTCACCGAGATGGACCTCGAGGCGGTCCGTCTCTTCCAGGACATGGTGGCCATGGGCCTGGTGGACCAGGACAGCGCGGTCCAGATGGCCCGGGTGATCGGCTCGTCGATGGCCCGGATCGCGGAAGCGGAGGCGGGTCCCGACACCACCCCGATCCTGCTCGCCACCGGGGACAGCATCCTCGACGCCGACGAGTTCGCCCGTCAGGCCGACGTCTCGATCCCGGCCATGGCACGGCTGCTCGAATACGTGTGGCGCCGTCACTTGCAGGTCGCCACCCGTCGCACCATGCTCCACCGCTCCCGCGACGATGGCGGGGTCCGTCCGGTGATGGCGGTCGGCTTCGCCGACATGGTCGGGTTCACCATGCTCAGCCAGCACCTCGGCGACGAGGAGCTTTCCGCGGTGGTGGCCCGTTTCGAGGAGCTCGCGCACGACACCGTCGTGGCGCTCGGGGGCCGGGTGGTCAAGATGATCGGTGACGAGGCGATGTTCATCGTGCCGACGGCCTCCGCTGCCGCCGACATCGGTCTGAGCCTGGCGGAGGCCTACGCCGACGACGATCTCCTGTCCGACGTGCGTGTTGCCCTCGCCATGGGACCGGTCCTCGTGCACGACGGCGACTACTACGGGCCGGTCGTGAACATGGCCAGCCGGCTCGCCGGCGTGGCCAACCCGGGCACCGTGCTGGTGTCCGATGAGTTTCGGACCGCCATGGCCGAAGAGGGTGAGACCGCCATCGATGCCCGGCCGCTGCGCCCCCGCACGCTCAAGGACATCGGGCGGGTGCAGCTGTGGAAGCTGGCGCGGGCCGGGAGCGAGCCCGGATCCGACCCGCGGCGCACATTGGGCTGGGAGCGCCTGGCCGACGTGCTCCGCGAGCTCGATGAGCTGCGCCTGCGCGGCGAGCGTGTGACGACGGGGAGGTCAGTGCTCGAGGCGGACCGTGGCGAGGCGGTGGGGGCCGAGGGGGAATTCCCCCTCGAACGTGGCAAGCGTCCGACCCCGTAGGTCGACCAGCCACCCCGAACGCCCCGGCATCTCGACCGTGGTCGGGGTGTCGGTCGGGTTGAACACCCGCAGTTCGAGGACCCCGGTCTCGCGGCGCAGAGCGGAGACCTCCGCGCCCTGCACGGTCAGGGCGGAGCCCTCGCCCGGACGGTCGCCGCCCCCGAAGGATGCGGCCGTCGCGAGCGGCACCAGGACGTCGTCGGCGGCCCGGAATGGGTCGCCGACGCCCACCGCCAGAGCGTAGGAGACCTCGACCGGCCCGATCATCTGGGGGCCCTCGATCGGGGTCATCGGCCCCGCCGGCAGCGGCCGGAGCGACATCCCCAGACGGGACAGCATGCCGGTCGCCCGCAGGAGGGTGAGCGCGAGGGCCTGGGCCCGCACGTCGCCGCCGTCGTCGGGGGTCCCGACCAGGTCGACGAGCTCGTACTCGAGGAGGCCCTCGTGGATGACGGTGAGACCTCCGGCGGTCACGAACCGGCGCGACGGGAAGGTGGGCAGGCCGAACTCCTCGTCCCGGCCTTCGGCGGTCAGCCCCCGTTCGACGATGGTGAAGGCGCTCTCGGCCCGCGAGGTCGACGCCGCCTCCGGCAGGGGCAGGTGGACCCGGAGCCGGTGGTCACGCGACGGGTTGTCGAAGCGGGTGCGTACCCGGACCAGGGCCTCGTCGGCCCGCACCTCGACGGCGGTTGACACGGTGACTGTGCGGCTCCCCGTCCGGGTGTGGGTGGCCCCGTCGACCCGCTCGGGCCACGTGTAGGTGGCCGTGATGTCCACCGTGGCCCGAACCGGGCCGGCCTCACCGAGCGCGAGGGTGACCGAGTCGGGGCTGTCGACCAGCGTGTCGTGGGTGGGCGGCGAGTAGTTGTAGGTGTCGCCGTGGTCGCCGCCGTCCACCAGCCTGCCGTAGCCCGGGACGCCGTCGATCGAGAAGGTGCCGCTCGCGGATCGACCACGACGGTGACCAGTCCGTTGGCCAGGGTGATCCCGGTGTCGGACCGCGCCTCGGCGCGGACCGGATGGGCGAGCGTCGCCGGCGCGAACCGCGACCATCCGAACCCGGGCACCACCGTCTGGCGGGCGAGGATGCGCCGGATCGGCGGTTGGTCGATGATGAGGCGGACCTCGGTGTCGGGATGGGCGGAAAGGAGCGTGTAGAGCTCGCGCTTGGCCTCCTCGACCGGCACGCCGTCACGCGGTTCGGGGCCGATGGCCACGATGACGTCGACCCCTGTCTCGTCCGCGGCCAGCGAGACGTCGGTGACGTAGCTCTGGTCGTCGATGCGCGCCCCCTGGAGGAGGCCGAGCATGGTGCGCACCGTCTCGCCATCGACGGTCATCCTGCCGGGTAGTCCGGTGCGCTCGGAGAGCACCTGGACCTCCGGGCCGGGCTCGCCCACCGCCGGCACCACCACATCCACGAGCCCACCGCGGTCGTGTGCGGTGGGATTGACGACGACCGGACCAGGGTCGGCCATCGACCGGGCCAGCGCGTGGAGGCTCTGCTCGGCGAGTCCCGCACCGATGTGCCGGGCCTCTGCGTAGCGGTGGAGGACAGCGTCGACCACGTCGTCGACCGAGCAGGCGCAGATCGAGTCGTGCGCGGAGTTGCGGATCACCAGCCGCCAGGCGAGCTCGAGCAGGGTGCCCGGCCAGGACTCGGCAGGCAGGAAGAGCGCCGAGAGCGGCTCGGCCAGCTGTTCGAGCGAGCGCTCGGCTCGCGCTGCGGCCTGTTTGACGTCGACCCGGTTGGAGGCGACCCCCATCAGCAGGTTGGACCGCCACCCCGATCGCAGCTCCCCGGTCCACTCGGGCAGGCCCTCCGACCCGACCGCGCCGAGGTATTCGGGGAGCGAGGTGATGACCAGTGCGAAGTCGTCCTGGAGCGCGTTGGCCTCGGCGACCACCCGGCCCAGCCACGGCTGGGCACGCTGGTGGTCGGTTCCGTTCATGAGCAGCATCGGCTCGCCGGGCCGCACGAACGCGGCTGACTCCTCCTCCAGCGAGCGGAGGCGACGGACCAGCTGCTTGGCGTCTTCGGGCAGCGCCGCACCGTTGCCGTACCCGGCAGGGAGGTACTCCGCCCGTACCGAGGAGCCGTCCGGTGCGGACCACACGAACGCTGACCGGTCGACGGCCGAGGGAACCCCGCGCCAGACCACGGCGTGCTCGAAGCCGGCCTGCTGCAGGAGCTGGGGCATTTGCGCGATGTGACCGAACATGTCGGGCAGATACCCGACGTCCATCACCCCGCCGAATCCGGCACCCCGTGCGATGCCGGCCTGGAGATTGCGCACGAGGGTCTCGCCGGAGACCAGGAATTCGTCCATGAGGACGTACCAGGGCCCGACGGTGATCCGCCCGGACGCTGCCAGGGCCCGCACCCGCGCCTCGTTCTCCGGGCGGACCTCCAGATAGTCGTCGAGCACCGCAAGCTGGCCATCGAGGAGGAAGTCGCGGTAGCTGCCGTCACGCTCCAAGAGGTCGAGCAGGTCGTCGATCAGCCGGACCAGCTTGAGCCGGAAGGTCTGGAAGGGCTCGTACCACTCACGGTCCCAGTGGGTGTGGGGGACGATCGCGACCCGGCGTGCCGGCTCGCGGGCGTCAGCGGTCACGGGTTCAGGGTTCCGTACTCCGCCTCGTAGGCCTGCAGCTCGGACACCAGGCGCTCGGCGTCGGCGGTGGTCTGCTCGGTGCCCCGCCCGACATGATCGGCATAGACCGCCGCACCCAGGTCGTGGAGGAGGCCGTCTGCCTTGTGCTTGGCCGTGGCCTGGTCGAGCTTGGCCTGGCCGGCCTTGGTCGCCTCGTTGGCCTTTGCCAGGCCGACCTCAGCCTGTGCCTTGACCTTGTCCATGAGTCCCATCGCGGTTCCTCTCGCACTGCCGGGCACATGCACCGTTCGCGCTGCCCGACGCCTCCGCTAAGACTAGAGCCCGACATGGCGGGTGTGCCGAGCGCACCCCGGGCGGTCCGACCGCCCCGACCTGCGAGGAGCGTGCCCTGCGTCCGTGGTCTGACCATCTCCCGGGGGCCCGACCCGATCGAGCGCCCGACCCCGCCGGCCCCCGTACCCTGCTCGAGGCGTGGTCGAGCCGGTGGGCGGCCGACCCCGGGGCGCGCCTCTGGAAGGAGGCCGGCCGCTGGTGCTCGGCCGGTGAGTTCGATGCCGCCACCCGCCGTGCAGCCGGGAGGCTGCAGGGTGCCGGACTGGTGCCGGGGGACCGTGTCGTCTGGTCGACGGGCACGTCGGTCGACGCGCTGGTCGCCCATGTGGGGGCCCTCCGGGCGGGGTTGGTGGTGGTACCGGCCAACACCGCCTACTCGGCGCGGGAGCTCGCCCAGATCGTCGGCGACGTGCGACCGGCCGCGGCCATCGTGGAGCGCACCGAGCAGGCCGGCTGGGTGCGCGGCGCCGTCCCGGCGCCGCTCGTCGTGACAGGGCCGGCACTCGACCTCCCCGACGGCGAGCCGCGGTTCCTGGACCGTGCCGCACCCGACGACCCGGCGCTCATCTGCTTTACGTCGGGGACCACCGGCACGCCCAAGGGGGCGGTCCTCCGCCACCGCAACCTGCTGGCTGCCACGGAGGCGCTGCAGCTGGCCTGGAGGTGGTCGTCCGGCGACCGTCTCGTGCACTGCCTGCCGCTCTTCCACGCCCACGGTCTGGCTGTCGGCGCCTACGGCACCCTCTTGGCCGGCGGGTCGGCGGTACTGCTGCCCGGGTTCGATCCCGGTGCCGTGGAGGACGCTGCCCGGGATGACCGGGCCACCCTGTTCTTCGGCGTGCCCACCATGTACCACCGGCTCGTGGTGAGCGGCCGGGCGGGCGGGCTGCACGGCCTGCGCCTCTGCGTGTCCGGCTCGGCCCCCCTCGCGGCCGAGCTGCACGCTGAAGCCTCGCGGGCCGTCGGCTCGGTGGTGCTCGAGCGCTACGGCATGACCGAGACCCTCATGAACACCTCGAACCCCTACGACGGCGAACGACGGGCGGGCACGGTCGGGTTCCCCCTTCCCGGGGTCGAGATCGACGTCGACGCACACGGGGAGATCCTGGTGCGTGGGCCGAACGTCTTCGACGGCTACTGGCAGCGTCCGCAGGCCACCGCCGAGGCGTTCCGCCCCTCGCCCGACGGTGGTCCTCCCTGGTTCGTGACCGGCGACCTGGGGTCCGACGAGGACGGGTACCTGGTCATCCGGGGCCGGTCGAAGGACCTGATCATCTCGGGCGGGTTCAACGTCTACCCGACCGAGGTCGAGGACGTCCTGCTCGGCCATCCGGCGGTTGCCGAGGTGGCGGTGACCGGCACCCCGTCCGACGAGTGGGGGGAGCTGGTGACCGCCTGGGTGGTGGCCGACGGGGCCGCTCCCTCGGTCGAGGACCTGCGCGCCTACTGCGCCGAGCGCCTCGCGCCCTACAAGCACCCGCGCCTGGTCCGCCCGGTGGACGCCCTGCCGCGCAATGCCCTGGGCAAGGTGGTCCGCGGCCGGCTCCGCTGACCGCGGGTAGCTTTCGGAAGGTGACCGCGGCACGGAAGAGCGGAACCCGAACCCGGGGCCGTGACCGCCCGGTCCGCCCGCACGCCCGTTTCGAGCGGGCCCTCATCCGGGACGGCGCCGGTCCGGTGGCGGGGGTGGACGAGGTCGGACGGGGCGCCTGGGCCGGTCCGGCGTCGGTCGGGGTGGTCGTCTACTGCCCGTACCGACGGGCGCCCCGCGGCGTGCGCGACTCGAAGGAGCTCTCCGAGGATCGGCGTGAGGCACTGCTCCCGCTGGTCACCTCGTGGTGCCTCGACTGGTCGGTCGGCCACGCATCGCCGGGCGAATGCGATCTCCTGGGTATGACCGCGGCGCTGCGGCTGGCCGCCCGGCGCGCCTTCGACGGCCTCACGGTCGCGCCCGGGGTGCTGCTCCTCGACGGGAGCTTCGACTACCTCACCGATGCTCTGACCGGGGCGCCTGCCCGCCGGCCAGAGGTGCGGACCGTCGTCCGGGGCGATGCGACCTGCCAGTCGATCGCCGCCGCGTCGATCGTGGCCAAGGTCACCCGGGACCGGATGATGCGTGCGCTTTCCCCGAGTTTCCCCGCGTTCGACTTCGACCGCAACAAGGGCTATCCGTCCCGGACCCACCGCACCGCCCTCGCCGGCTTCGGTCTCACCTCGGTGCACCGCCGCTCGTGGTCGTACGTGGACGACCTCGCGTTCCGATAGGCGGCCCGCGCGCGCTTCCGCTTTCAGGATTCAGCGGGGCGCCGGCTCCTTCGGCAGCCCGAGGACCCGCTCTCCGATGATGTTGCGCATGACCTCGTCGGAGCCGCCTGCGATGCGCATCCCGGGCACGCCGAGGAGGAACTGTGACCAGGCGAAGGTGCCCCATGCCCCGGTGTCGGCCACCAGCGCCGGCCCGAGGAGGGACGAGAGCGCCGCACTGGAGCGCACCATGTTGGCGGTCAGCGAGAGCTTGGACAGCGACATCTCCGGCCCGGGCAGCTGACCGGCGGCGATCCTGGCCATGGCCCGCTGGTTCGTGTAGCCGGCCACGCGCTCGTGGATGACGATGTCGGCCAGCTGCTGGCGGACCAGTGGGTCGCCGGTCCGGCCCATGATCCGGGCCAGCTCGATGAGGCGGGTGGTGATGGGCGGGCCCACTCCGCCTCCACCACCACCGATCGCGGCACGTTCGTTCATGAGCGTGGTGAGGGCGACGGTCCACCCGCCGTTCACGTCACCGAGTCGATGGGAGTCGGGCACCCGCACGTCGGTGAAGAAGACCTCGTTGAACGAGGCACCGCCGGTCATCTGGCGGAGGGGGCGGACCTCGACCCCCGGGGCGCGCATGTCCACCACGAATCCGGTCAGGCCGCGGTGCTTGGGGAGGTCGGGGTCGGTGCGACAGATGATCTCGCCGATGTCGGAGAGCTGAGCCCCCGACGTCCAGACCTTCTGGCCGTTGATCACCCACTCGTCGCCGTCGCGCACTGCCCGGGTCTGCAGCGAAGCGAGGTCCGACCCCGACGAGGGCTCGCTGAAGAGCTGGCAGGCGACGATGTCGCCCCGGTGCATCGACCGGAGGTAGGCCTCCTTCACCCCGTCGGTGGCATGGGCCAGGATGGTGGGTGCGACCATCCCGAGCCCGATGCCGAAGACCGACAGCGACGGTGTCCTGTACTTCGAGGCGACCGAGTAGTAGATCCGCCGGTACTCGGCGGGCAGGTCCCGCCCGCCGTACCGGGCCGGTCCGGTGATCCACCCGAACCCGGCATCGAAGACGGCGCGGGCCCAGGTCCGGGCCGTCTCGAGCTCTGCGACCTCCTCCTCGGGTGTGCGCTCGGGGAGGAGGCCTACCGCGTCCGACCCTTCGCCCCAGACGAATCGCTCCTCCGGTCGGCGCTCGGCGTGGGCGTCGAGGAAGGCGCGGACCTCGCGTGCGAACTGCTCGGTGGTGGGGATGGCGGCTGCTGCGGCCGTCGAGGCGTCGCCTGCGGCCGGCAGCGTGGTGTGGCTCATGGCGGGATCCCCTTCGCGTCGGCGCCCGGTCCCTCCGGGTCCCGGTCAGCGTAACCCCGGTGCCCGCGCCGAGCGGGACCGACCGCCGGCGAGCCGACTGGTCAGGACGAGTGGATCCAGCCAGAGGAGACGCTGACGAGTACGTTCACGGCGAAGCCACCTCAGTGCCGGTCTGCGGACCGCCGCCCGCGCTCGCAAGGGTCTCACGGGCCATGGCCGCGAAGGCGTCCGGATGGGTGAGGTGGGCCCCGTGCCCCGCGCCGGCGATCTCGACGATCCGGGCCGCAGGGGTGTGGGACACCAGCCAGTCGACCGCCTGGCGGTGGTGGGGGAGCGAGTTGCCTCCCCGTCCGTAGGTCGCGGGGACGGTGAGCGCGGCCACGTCGAACGGGGCCTCGGTCACCCGGATGGCGTCCATCTCGGCGGCGAGGGCGGCACCGTCGGCCCGACGGTCTGTCTTCGCTGCCTCCGGGAGCCGCTCCCACGCGGCGTCCCCGACCATGCGGCGGAAGAACCGTTCGGCCCTCTCTGCGGGGTCCCCGGTCTCTCCCGGCTCTCGGCGGCCGGTCCGCCCTCGGGATGCCCCCGGTTGCCACGACCGGCCGGCGAGCCAGGGGAGCGGGGGCTCGTAGGCGGCGATTGCCAGGATCGGGCCGGGACCCCCGGGTCGCAGCGCGGCGGCGAGGGCGATGATCCCTCCGTAGCTGTGCCCGACCACCACGGCGGGCCGGTCGTCGATCACGGCGAGGAGGTCGTCGACGTGCCCTCCGAGGGTGGCGTGGACCGGCAGCAGGTGTCGCGAGCGGTGGTACCCGCGCCGGTCGTAGGCCAGCGTGTGGTGGTCGCGGAGGCGGCGGAGCACCCGGGCGAAGCTTCCCGCCCGGTCGAGCGAGCCGTGCACCAGCACCAGGAGCGGAGCGGCGGACGAGGGGTCGTCGGGGACGTGCTCGGTGACCGAGAGGGTGTGGGGTGGGTCCATCCGGGCCACAGCGTGGCAGCTGTCCCGCCTCCGGGCCATTCCGGCCGGGCGCGTCGCGGACCCCTCCCACCAGGTCCCTGTGGACGCCCTCGGGGGACCCGGACAGGGGTCGGGAGACCGGGGCCGGCGGGGCCCTTCCCGGAAGGATGCACGCATGGGTGCCGGGGATCGTGCATTGTTAGGGCTTCCATTTGACCAAGGAGAGACTGTGCCCCTTACCAAGACCGACCTCATCAGCGCCGTTGCCGCACATACCGGGGTGACCGCCAAGGACGTCGCCATCGTGCTCGGTGGCATCGAGGACGTCGTCACGGCCAACGTGGCAAAGGGCGACAAGGTCGTCATCACCGGATTCCTGACATTCGACCGCGCGCAGCGGGCCGCTCGGAGCGGTCGCAACCCCCAGACCGGAGAGATCATCAAGATCAAGGCCTCGAAGAGCCCCAAGGTCTCGGCCGGGGCTTCGTTCAAGAAGGTCGTGAACGGCCAGGCCCCGGCGCCGAAGCTCGCCAAGGCCCGGTAGTCGTGTCGGTGGTGGCAGCCCGGGACTGTTCGGGCCGCCACCACCCACGACAGCGCATTCGGACGCGGCCAGACCCGACGGGAGCAGAACTAGAGCTGACCGATGGCCTTGTGCGTCTGGGGCACCACGCGGACGCTCGGGTGGATGCGCAGCGCCCTGTCCTGTAGATCGAGGACCTGCTCCGGAGTCGGCGCGCGCGTCTCGGCCCCGAACGGGGTGAGCGGTTGGAGGAACACCTCGACCCCGCGTCCCGCGACCCCGGCCCGCGTGGACGCCTCGGCCACCATCGCAAGGGCCCGGTCGAACTCGTCGTCGTCGGTCGCCGGGCCGACGACCACCTTCGCCCAGGTCACCGTTCCCGCGGCCAACGCCTCGCGCAGGAAGGCGGCCTGCAGGTCGGGGCGGACGCCCTGGCCGTCGACGCTCGCGAGCTTGATGTCCATGCTCACATAGGCCAGGAACGGCAGGACCCGCCGGAGGGCCGGGACCAACATGCCGTTCGTCTCGAGCATCACGGGCCACTCGCGACCGGCCAGCTTTCCGAGGAGTCGGCGGACCTTGTGGGCCTGCAACAGCGGCTCACCCCCGGTCAGGCTGATCGAGTGATGGGGCACCTGCTCCCAGAGCACCGCCACCGCGTCGACCAGGTCGTCGATCAGGAGGGGGCTCTCGAGCGTCCGCCAGTCGCGACGACCGGCGCTCTGTTCGACGCGGCACGTGCCCGGGCGCCGTTCGAGGGCTTCGGGTTGATCGCAGTAGGTGCAGCGGATGTTGCACCCGGTGAGGCGCACGAACACCTGGCGCTCGCCGACCAGCGCGGCCTCGCCCTGGATGGCCGAGAAGACCTCGGTGGCCAGGATGGTCGGGTGTGCCGCTCCGGCGAGCTCCACGGATGGAGCGGTCGCGGTCATACCAGGGCCGGGTCGGCGATCCCCGCCTCGGCGAACCCGCGGGACCGGAGCAGGCAGGCATCGCACGTTCCACAGGGATGCTCCCCGCCGAGGTAGCACGACCAGGTGAGATGCAGGGGGGCGTCGTACTCGACGCCGAGTCGGACGATCTCTCCCTTGGTGCACTCGATGAGCGGGGACCGGATGGTGACCGGGTCACCCTCCACCCCGCGCCGCTGTCCGGTGGCGGCGACGTGCCGGAAGGCCTGGATGAATTCGGGCCGGCAGTCGGGGTACCCCGAGTAGTCGATGGCGTTGACCCCGATCCAGACCGCATCCAGATCGCGGGCCTCGGCCACGCCGAGGGCCACCGCCAGGAAGATGGTGTTGCGTGCGGGCACGTAGGTGGTCGGGATGCCCTCGCTGGTTCCGCCACGTGGGACCGCCAGGTCGGGGTCCGTGAGAGAGGACCCGCCCCAGGCCGAGGTGTCCAGCCGGACCACCAGGTGTTCGGAGCGGTAGTGGCCGGCGACCCCGGCGGCGTGGTCCAACTCGGTCTGGTGGCGCTGTCCGTAGTCGAAGGAGAGTGCGAGCGGCGGTCCGATCGCCTCGGCGGCGGCCAGAGCCATGCACACCGTCGAGTCGAGCCCACCTGAGAGAAGGACCACCTGCCCGCGCACGATCAGCCGTCCATCGTCGGGGTCAGCTCGATCCGAGCCTCGGGCGTCTCCCTCGACCGGAGCGCTGCGAGTGCGAACGTGCACGTGACCTGAGTGCGCGGCGCGGCCATACGTGGACGCTACCGCGCCGGGTTCCCGATCCGAGCTCCGCTCCGGAGCCTCCCGGTAGGCTGTGGGCGATGGAAGACACGGTTGACGGAGACGCAACGGGACAGCCGGAGGAGCGGGCCGTCGCCGGGGCCGGAGCGTTCGGTCCCAACGCCTGGCTCGTCGAGGACATGTACGAACGGTTCCGGGACGACCCGTCGTCGGTGTCCCCTTCCTGGCGCGAATTCCTTGTCGACTACCGTCCCGCCGGGGGCACCGGACTGTCGCCGGCAACGCCATCTTCCCGGTCACCCGACGGGACAGCCGCACCCGCGGCTCGGCCCGCGCCGACGGTCGGCGACACCCAGACGGCCGTCACCGGGGCGATCCCGCTGCGCGGGGCCGCCGGGCGCATCGTGGCCAACATGGAGTCCTCGCTCGGGGTGCCGACGGCCACCAGCGTGCGGGTCGTGCCGGCCAAGCTGCTCGAAGTCAACCGAACGGTCATCAACAACCATCTCGCGCGGACCACCGGTGGCAAGGTCAGCTTCACCCATCTGATCGGGTACGCCGTGGTCAAGGGACTCGGCGCGGTGCCGGCCATGAACGCCGCCTTCGTGGCCGATGCCGACGGCAAGGGGACCCCCGGGGTCGTCCGGCACGAGCACGTGGGCCTCGGGCTGGCCGTCGACGTCGAGAAGTCCGGCGGTGGCCGCACCCTGCTCGTGCCGTGCATCGCGGACGCCGATCTCCGGGACTTCCGCGGATTCGTGGCGGCCTACGAGGAGCTCATTCGCAAGATCCACACCAACCGGATCTCCCCGGACGACTTCGTCGGCACGACGGTGACCCTGACCAATCCGGGCACCCTCGGCACCGTGCAGTCGGTGCCGAGGCTCATGCCCGGTCAGGGGCTGATCGTGGGCGTGGGCGCGCTCGGGGTGCCTCCGGGATTCGAGGCGACCGACCCGCGGATGCTGGCCGATCTCGGAGTGGGCAAGACGGTCACCGTCACGTCGACCTACGACCACCGGATCATCCAGGGGGCCGAATCGGGTTTGTTCCTGGCATACCTCTCCGAGTGCCTCACAGGCAGCCACGGTTTCTACGAGGAGGTCTTCACCTCCCTCGCGATCCCGTACGAGCCGGTCAAGTGGCAACGAGACGACAACTCGTCGGCCGACGGCAGGGACGGCGGGCATGAGCGTCTGGTCAAGCAGACCCATGTCGAGACCCTCATCAACATGTACCGGGTGCGGGGTCATCTGATCGCCCACCTCGACCCCCTCGACGCCGTTCCCCCGGACCTCCATCCCGAGCTCGACCCGCTCCACTACGGACTCACCATCTGGGACCTGCCCCGATCTTTCGTGGCCGACGGTCTCGCCGGCAAGGACACGGCCACCCTGGACGAGATCCTCCACCTGTTGCGCGACGCGTACTGCAGGACCCTCGGCGTCGAGTACATGCACATCCAGGACATCGACCAGAAGCGCTGGATCCAGCAGCACGTCGAAGGCGTGCCCTCGCTGGTCACTCCCGAGGAGCAGCGCCACATCCTGGACCGCCTCAATGCTGCCGAGGTCTTCGAGCGATTCCTCCACACCCGCTATGTCGGTCAGAAGCGGTTCGGCCTCGAAGGCGCCGAGTCGGCCATCGTCATCCTCGACGCGATCCTCGAAGCCGCCGTCAGCGAGGGCCTCCACGAGTCGGTCATGGGCATGGCCCACCGGGGCCGGCTCAACGTCCTGGCCAACATCGTGGGCAAGTCCTACGGCGAGATCTTCGAGGAGTTCGAAGGCAATCTCGACCCCGAATCGGTGCAGGGCTCGGGAGACGTGAAGTACCACAAGGGAGCGGTCGGCTCGTTCGTCGCCCGCTCGGGTGGGTCGATCCCGGTGACGATGGCGTCCAACCCGTCCCATCTCGAAGCAGTCGACCCGGTTGTGGTCGGCATGGCCCGAGCCAAGCAGGACGCCCTGGGAGGCGAGCGCGGGAGCGGTCGCCGGCTGGTGGACGGCCCTGGAGCGCCGTTCCCGGTCCTGCCGATCCTGCTCCATGGGGACGCGGCGTTCGCCGGGCAGGGCGTGGTGGCCGAGACGCTCAACCTCTCCGGGCTCGCCGGCTATCGCACCGGTGGCACCGTGCACATCGTGATCAACAACCAGCTGGGGTTCACCACCGCTCCGGAGGCGGCGCGCACGTCGGTCTACCCGACCGACGTGGCAAAGATGGTGCAGGCCCCGATCTTCCACGTCAACGGCGACGACCCGGAGGCCTGTGCACGGGCTGCCCGCCTCGCGTTCGACTTCCGGCAGGCCTTCCACAAGGACGTGGTCATCGACATGGTCTGCTACCGACGCCACGGCCACAACGAGGGGGACGACCCGAGTTACACCCAGCCCCTCATGTACGCCCTGATCGAGGCCAAGCGGTCGGTGCGCAAGCTCTACACCGAGTCGCTGGTTCGCCGCGGGGACATCTCCCTGGAGGAGGCCGAGCAGGCGCTCGACGACTTCTCGGCTCGGCTTCAGGCCGCACTCGACGAGACCCGAGCCGAGGCCGAATCGGCACCGCCGACGCCCCCGATCCTCCCCGAGTACGTCGTCCCCGACCTCACGATCCCCTCGGTCGCGACCGCGATCGACGCATCGGTGCTGAGCCGGCTGGCGACGGTGGTGCGCACCGTGCCTGAGGGATTCGTCCTCCACCCGAAGCTGGCCCGACAGTTCGAACAGCGGGACAAGGTGGTGGCCGACGGGGAGATCGACTGGGCACTGGGCGAGTCCTTGGCCTTCGGCTCCTTGGTGCTCGAGGGGGTCAACGTCCGGGTGACCGGTCAGGACACCCGCCGCGGGACCTTCTCGCAGCGCCACGCGGTCCTGGTCGACTACGAGACCGGCACTGAGTACGTGCCCCTGGCCGGCCTCGAAGGCGGCCGGTTCACCATCCTCGACTCACTCCTTTCGGAGTACGCATGCGTGGGCTTCGAGTACGGCTACTCGGTGGAGGCGGAGGACGACCTGGTGGCGTGGGAGGCCCAGTTCGGCGACTTCTGGAACGGCGCTGAAATCATCGTCGACAATTTCCTGGTCGCCGCCGAGGACAAGTGGGGCCAGGCGTCGGGACTGGTCCTGCTCTTGCCCCACGGCTACGAGGGCCAGGGCCCCGAGCACTCGTCCGCCCGCATCGAGCGCTTCCTTACCCTCTCCGCCCGGGGCAACCTGCGCATCGCCGGTCCGACGACTGCGGCTCAGTACTTCCACCTCTTGCGCGCCCAGGTCCGGGTTCCCGATCGCAAACCACTCGTCGTCTTCACCCCAAAGTCGCTGTTGCGCTCCAAGGTTGCCCGCTCTCCGATCGGGGCGTTCGTCTCGGGGACCTTCGCCGAGGTGCTCGACGATCCGCGGGTCGGCGTCGACGGGGTCGACCCGTCCGGGGTACGTCGGGTGGTGCTCTGCGCCGGCAAGGTGGCGTATGACGCCATGGCCCGCAGGGACTCCCTCGGCGACGCGGGTGCCCGGGTGGCCGTGGTGCGGATCGAGCAGCTCTACCCGTGGCCCGCGGCCGCGCTCGAAACGGTGCTCGAGCGATACGCGGGGGCCGAGGAGGTGGTCTGGCTCCAGGAGGAACCCGAGAACATGGGTGCCTGGAACTTCGTCCACAGTCGCCTCCACAAGCTGTTACGGGACACGCACACCCTGCGTCATGTCAGCAGGGCCGAGTCGGCGAGCCCCGCCACGGGGAGCACTGCGCTCCACCGGCTCGAACAGGAGGACCTGATGGTCCGCGCGATCGGCTGAGCAGGCGTAGCGGCGGGTGCGTCCGTTCGTCCGGGTGCGCTGGTGGCGTCCGGTCACCCGAGGAAGTCGTGTGCCAGGGCCATCCACATCTCGGTCGAGAGCCGGAGCGACTCCACATCGACGCGTTCGTCGACCCCATGGAACATGACCCCGTAGTCCTCGAAGCTGATGGCCGTGCTGTGCAGGCCGAATCCGTAGGAGACCGACCCGAGCGTCCGGGTGAAGCGGGCGTCAGTGGCTCCCACGGTCAGGAAGGGCACGGTGCGGGCACCGGGGTAGAAGACCCGGCTGACCCGCTCGAGCGCGTCCCAGAGGGGGGTGTCGATCGGTGAGGTCGTCGCAGCCTCCCCCGACCCGATGTGGATGTCGACGGCGTCGGCCAGGTCCCCGGCGACCTCCTCGAGCATCGCCCGTACGTCGGCGGCGTCCCACCCGGGAAGGGCCCGGACGTCCACCTCGAGCTCGACCCGGTCCGGGATCACGTTGATGGCGCTGCCTGCCCGCATGACGGTTGGCGCGAGCGTGGTGTGGGTCGCGGCGTGCGCCTGGCGGGCCAGTCCGAGCAGTGGGAGCTCGTCGCAGAACGCGTCGATCCGGTCGGGATCCAAAAGGGGACCCGAGAGCTCGGGCGGGAAGCCGATCCCCTCGATGAAACGCGTCCATGCCTCGTGCAGCTCGGCTCGGGGTCGGTACTCGTCGATCCGGCGCACGAGCTGGGCGGCCTTCACCAGCGCGTTGTCGGTCCGCAGAGGCTGTGAGCCGTGGCCGGGAGTGCCCCTCACCGTCAGCACGCAACGGAACGAACCCTTCTCGCCGACGATGACCGGAAGCCGCGGGGTGCCGTCGGCACCTCCCATCGGGAACCCACCCGACTCGGTGATCACGTAGTCGGTCCGCACATCGTCGGCAGCATGGGTGCACAGCCACTTGGTGCCGATGGCGCCGAACGCCTCCTCGTCGGCCACGGCGATGTAGGTCAGGTCACCGCGCGGGCGGAAGCCGGCGAGGGCGAGATGGCGGATGCCCGTGGCCATCGTGGCCGTCAGGTTGAGCATGTCCACGGCGCCCCGTCCCCAGACCGTGCCGTCGATGAGCTCGCCCCCGAACGGGTCATGGCTCCAGTCCTCTGCGGTGGCCGGCACCACGTCGGTGTGCCCGAGCAGGGCGAGTGAGGGCGCTGACGGGTCGGTTCCGTGGATCCGGGCCACCAGCGAGGTCCGCCCGGGTTCGGGCTCGTAGGTCTCCATGTCGACCCCCGAGCCCTCGAGGTAGCCCTCGATGAGCTCGGCGTTGCGGTGCTCCTGGCCTGAGGAGACGGTCCCGTCGTTGACACACCGATTGCGGATCAGGTGCTGGAGAAGGTCGGTCGCCTCGTCGGCACGGCTGGCGTCCGAAGTCACGTCGGCATCCTAAGACCTTGTCGGGCGCGACCGGTGGGTCGGGCCGACCATGAACGGGACATCGCCGAGCAGATGCTTGACTGGAGACACTTATGGCCCAAGCAGTCCCTGCTCGTCGACGGATCGTGGTCGACGGGTCCAACATCGCAACCGAGGGTCGGACCCTTCCCAGCCTCGCCCAACTCGACGAGGCAATCCGGGCGTTTCTCGAGGAGTATCGCGGCTTCGGCGCCGCCGACGTGACGGTGGTGGTCGACGCCTCGTTCGGCCACCGAATCGACCCCTCCGAGGTCGCCGCATTCGAGCAGGCCGTGGAGCACGGCGAGATGGTCACCCCGCCGGCAGGCGCCGAGGGCCGCGGGGACGGGTTCATCCTGCGCATCGCAGAGAAGTCGGGGGCGCTCGTGCTCTCGAACGACTCCTTCCAGGAGTTCCACGTCGAGCGACCCTGGCTGTTCGAGCCGGGCCGCCTCATCGGCGGAAAGCCGGTTCCGGGCGTGGGCTGGGTCTTCACCCCCCGCACCCCCGTTCGGGGCCCGAGGAGCCGTTCGGTGACCTCCAAGTCGAAGCGGGACGCACGGTTGCCCGGTGGCGCAGAAGGTGTGGAGTCGAGCGAAGACGTCACCGACGAGCTGCCGCGACCGGCTCGGCGGCGGCGCTCGTCCAAGGCGGCCGCGGTCGGCACGGCACCCACGCCCGACGCGTCGACCAAGGCAACGAAGGCCAGCAAGGCCACCAAGGCTGCGAAGGCCACGGAGGCGACCAAAGCAACGAAGGCCAGCAAGGCCACGAAGGCCACCAAGGCTGCGAAGGCAACCAAGGCCACGAAGGCCAGCGGGGCCACGAAGGCCAGCGAGGCCACCAAGGCCACGAAGGCCACGAAGGCCACCAAGGCCACGAAGGCCACCAAGGCCACGAAGGCCACCAAGGCGGCGACGGCGACCAAGGCGGTGGCCGCAACCAGGGCAACCAAAGCTGCGAAGGCTACTGAGGCCACGAAGGCCACCAAAGCAGCAAAGGCGACGAAAGCGAGCAGGGATTCTGCCCGCGCAGGGATCACGGGTGGGGCTCCGGCCGCAACGGGTCTACGGCGCGACAACCTCCAGCCCGGCGAGGCGCTCAACGACCCGCTGACATTCCTCAACTTCGTCGCCGGGCACCCGGTCGGGAGCACCTTCGACGGGGTGGTCACGGCCTTCACCTCACACGGGGCGCACATCGACGTCGCCGGGATGCTCTGCCACGTGCCACTGCGCGGCCTCGGCGATCCGCCCCCCCAGAAGGCGCGACAGGTGTTGTCCAAGGGGGAGTCCCGCACCTTTTCGCTTGTCTCCCTCGAGCCGGCTCGCCGCCGGGCGGAGCTGGCCCTTGCCGGCAACCGCAGGTGAGCTCTCGGGCCGCCCGGACACCGAGCGGTCCCGCACCCGGGGGCCGGTCCTGCTGGTCCGGTAACCTCGCCCACCGTGAGAGCCGAGGACTACCTGCCACATCGGCCACCCTTCCTCTTCATCTCCGAGCTGCGCTCGATCGATCCCGGGCGCTCGGCAACCGGAGCGTGGCAGCTCACCGGTGAGGAGTTGTTCTTCGGGGGGCACTTCCCGGGACGCCCGACCCTCCCGGGCGTGCTGATGGTCGAGTCCCTGGCCCAGCTCGGCGGGGTCGCGGTATTGGCCACCCCCGGATTCATGGGCAAGCTGCCCCTCTTCGGCGGCATCGAGCGGGCCCGCTTCCGGCGCCAGGTGGTACCCGGTGATCTCCTCGAACTCGAGGTGAGCTTGGGCCGCATGTCGGCGCGGGCCGGCAAGGGCACCGGCCGGGCCACCGTCGGGGGCCAGCTCGCGTGCGAGGCGGAGCTGCTCTTCGTCCTGGTCGACGCCGACCCCCCGTCTCCGGACTGAGAGGGGTCCGTGCGCATCGCGACGTGGAATGTGAACTCGCTGACCGCCCGCCTCCCGCGGGTCGAGGAGTGGATCGGCTACGCCCGACCGGACATCCTCTGCCTCCAGGAGACCAAGCAGGCCGACGCCGCCTTTCCCCACGGCGCATTCACCGCTCTCGGGTACGAGTCGGCCCATCACGGTGACGGGCGGTGGAACGGGGTGGCCATCCTGAGCCGGGTCGGGCTCGAGGGCGTCGCCACCGGACTCGGTTCCGGAGACGACGACCAGGGCTCGCGGCTCATCGCCGCCGACTGTGGAGGCGTGCGCGTGCTGTCGGTCTACGTCCCCAATGGCCGCTCGCTCGACAGTGAGCAGTACCCACTCAAGCTGGCCTGGCTGGCCCGCCTGCGGGCGCTCCTCGGCGAGACTGCATCACCCGACCGCCCGGTCGCCCTGTGCGGCGACTTCAACATCGCCCCCGAGGACCGCGACGTGTGGGACCCCGCTGCGTTCGAGGGGGCGACCCACGTGAGCCGCGCCGAGCGGGACGCGCTCGCCGACATCGAGGCCTGGGGTCTCGTCGACGCCTTCCGCCGTGTCCACTCCGCAGACCGTCTGTTCAGTTGGTGGGACTACCGCGGTGGTGACTTCCACAGTCATCGTGGAATGCGCATCGATCTCATCCTGGTGACCGAGGTCCTCGCCCGGAACACCACCTTTGCCCTCATCGACCGACAGGCCCGGAAGGGCCAGAAGCCTTCCGACCACGCCCCGGTGTTCGTCGACACCACCCTCTGAGCGCGTCGGCGGCAGGCGCTCACCTGCCGGCTCAGCCCTTGAGCCCTGTCCGCAGCTCGGCGATGCGTCGGCCCGCACCCTCCCGCGAGACCCGCCCCAGACCGGTGCGAGAGACGCGGGCCAGCGCGGCCAACCAAGGAGAGGGTCGCCGCCCCACCGCGCGCCCGTGTGACATCGTCCGGGTCCGGGCCCAGGAGCAGTGGAGCTCGTTCGCCGCGCGGGTGAGGGCCACATAGAGCAGTCGGCGTTCCTCGGCCAGGGTCTCGGACGTCGTCGCGTGCACGATCGGAACGAACCCCTCCTCGAGGCCCACCACGCACACCGCCTCCCACTCGAGCCCCTTGGCCCGGTGGAAGGTTGCGAGCTCGACCCCGTCTCTGGCGGTGGACGCCGTCCGACACGGGATGCCAGCCCGATCGAGGGCCCGTCGCACCACGGCGAGCTGGTCGTGCGTACGGGCCAGGACGGCGTGGGAGGACCATGGTTTGCCCGCGCTGCCGCGGTCGAGCAGGAACGAGGCCACCCCCTCGGCCTCGGCGTCATCGTCGTCGTAGCCGGTCAGCACCGGTCGAGGTCCGTCGGCGACGGCCGATCGAGGAGGCGCGACCGAGGTGGGCCCGAGGGCCGCCGTCGCTGCGGCCACGACCTGAGGAGATGAGCGATGGTTCTCGTCGAGATGGACGACCTCGAGGCCGTCCACCAGGTCGGGAAGGACCCGGATGAGGCTCGGATCGGCACCGTTCCACCCGTAGATCGCCTGATTGGGATCGCCGACTGCACAGAGGTCGACAGGACTGCTCAGCAGCGCACGGATGAGACGGAACTGGGCCGGGTTCACGTCCTGGAACTCGTCGACGGAAAGGTGGCGATACCGCCATCGGGCCCGATCGGCGAAGCCGGGGTCGGTGAGCAGCAGGTCTGCCGAGGCCAACAGCACGTCGTCGAGGTCCAGACGGTTCCTCCGGTTGCGCACCGCTTCGTAGGCGCCGAAGAGCTCGGCCACCCGCCCCGCGGTCACCGGTGTGGCCCGTCCCCGGGTCTCCGCTGCACCGAGGTACCGGTCTGGGCCGACGCACTGCGCTTTGGCCCACGCGATCTCGGTCTCCACCACCGACGCCTCCACCGGATCGCCCGCGAGCTCGGCGATCATGCGCCGACGGTCCTCGACCAGCGCCGGAGGCGCCTGGCCGGTGTCGAGCGCCCGGCGGCGAAGGAGGGTGAGCGCGAGCTGATGGATGGTCCCGACCCGCACCCCGGGTCCGGCCGCACCCTGCGCAGGGCCCGGGGTGGAGACCGCGACTCCGTAGGTGGTCAGGCGATCCCGCAGCTCGCGGGCGGTCTTGCGGGTGAAGGTGCAGACCACGGTGTGGTCGGCCTCGGCCGACCCGTCGAGGATGCGACGGGCGACCCGCAGGGTCAGGACCCGGGTCTTGCCCGACCCGGCACCGGCGACGACACAGAGCGCCGCAGTCGGCGAGCCGACGGCCAGGCGTTGGGCGGGGGTCAGGTCGGCAGAGGCCCGCTCGAACGAGCTGACGGCCGCGGGTGCCGTCGGCACGGGGGAGTCCACAGAGGCCGAGGCTACCGGCCGGTCGCGCCACCGCCCGACGATGGTCGGTGGCATGCGGTGCCCCCGGTCACACCGCTGGAGACGGTCGGACCGATACTGTGGGCCGGTGCTGAAGTCGTTCGCCGGTGGCCGGGTGTTCGGCGAAGCCTGGGGCACCGGACCGGCATCGGTGCTCGCCCTCCACGGATGGCGGCGAACGCATCTCGACTTCGGCGGTGCGTTCGACCGGCAGCACACGGAGGGAATGCCCGCTGCGGTGGCTCCCGACCTCTTCGGCTTCGGAGCGACGCCGGCACCGCCCGAACCCTGGGGCTCGACCGAGTACGCAGAGCAGCTGGTCGCCCTCTTCGATGAGCCCGGCGTGCTGGCCGACCGCGTCGTCCTGGTCGGTCACTCCTTCGGTGGCAGGGTGGCGGTCCGGCTCTGGGGCCTCGTCCCCGACCGCGTCGAGCGGGTCGTGCTCACCGGGGTTCCCCTGCTCGACCGCGTGGGGCGCAGGACGCGGCCGGCCGTCCGGTTCCGGATCGGGCGTCGCCTCCACCGGATGGGGCTGGTCTCGGCCGCTCGGATGGATGCGCTCCGCCACCGGTACGGGTCCCCCGACTACCGGGCAGCCGAGGGCGTCATGCGCGGCGTGTTCGTGCGGCTGCTGGCCGAGTCCTACGCCGAGGACATGGCGACGATCACCTGCCCGGTCGACCTGCTGTGGGGGACGCAGGACACCGAAGTGCCCGTCGAGGTGGCCGAACGTGCCCGACCCCTCTTCCCCTCGGCCACCCTTCACCGCCTCGAGGGCATCGGTCATCTTGCACCGACCGAGGCACCGGACGCACTGCTGGCGGCAGTCCTCGGCCATCCGGTGGGGGGGCGCGGTGAGCGCTCCCGTGCTCCTGGCCACCGCGGGTCCCGGCAGGCTGCACGGAGCCCTGGCCTGGGTGACGGTCGTCGCCTGCGCGTTGGCCTGCGGGCCGGCAGGGGTGCGTTGGCTCCGTGTCGCCCAGCGCGAGCACTACCTGCCCGGGTCGGTCTCACGGTTCGCGCTCCGCTGGTGGCGCCTGCCCCCGGTCAATCCGCTCGTGGCCGCGGTGGCCATCGTTGCCGCCGCCGCCTCGTGGTGGTGGCCGGTCACCGGGGTGATCACTGCCGCGGCGGTGGCGGCCGGACCGCACGGCCTTTCGCTTCGCGGCCGGACCGCACCGTTGGCCTGGACCCGTCGGCTGCGCACCCTGACTGCGGTCACCGCGGGGCTCGCCGTGATCGTGCTGGTGGCCGGTGCCCTGACCGGACCGGCCTCCGGTGTCGCCGTGCTCGTCGCCCTCGCCCTTCCGGGACTGGTCGACCTTGCCTGTCTGGTGACGGCTCCCGTCGAGCTGAAGCTCGGGGGCCACTTCGTTGATGCGGCCGCTGCCCGTCTGGCCAGCGTCGACCCCCTGGTGGTGGCCGTCACCGGCTCGTACGGCAAGACCTCGACGAAGGCTCACATCGCCCACCTGGTCCGGCCCACCCGATCGGTGGTGGTCACACCGGCCAGCTTCAACAACCGGGCCGGGCTGGCCCGCGCCGTCAACGAACACCTGGCCGACGGCACCGAGGTCTTCGTCGCCGAGATGGGCACCTACGGCCCGGGGGAGATCGCCGAGCTCTGCAGCTGGTGCACGCCGGACATCGCGGTCATCACAGCCATCGGCCCGGTGCACCTCGAGCGCTTCGGCTCGGAGGACCGGATCGTGCAGGCCAAGACGGAGATCCTCTCCACGGCCCAGGACATCGTGCTTCCGGTCGACGATCCGCGACTCGAAGCCGTGGCCGACCGGATGGTCGCGCGCAGGTCGACACGTGTTGCGCTGCTCTGCAACGGACCGCGGGGCCGACGTGTGCGTGGTTCGGGGGAATGGCGTCGACCGGATCACCGCGTTCGTGGAGGGCGAGCTGTTGGCTGCCGACGTGCCCGTCGCCTCCGGCGTGCATCCGACGAATCTGGCCTGCGCCATCGCGGTCGCACTGCTCTGCAAGGTGGAGCGCGCCGACATCGCGGCGCGGCTGGCCGGGCTGCCCGCGGTCGAGCACCGCCTGCAGGCGGTGGCGGCCGGCTCGGGTGCCACCATCCTCGACGACACCTACAACTCGAACCCCTCGGGGGCCGCCGAGGCACTGGCGGTGCTCACGTCGGTCGCCGACGGCGGCGCCGACGTCGGTGCGGACACCGGGGACACCTGTCCCGGTCGCCGGGTCGTGGTCACCCCCGGCATGGTCGAGCTCGGGGACCGTCAGGATTCGGAGAACCGCCGTTTCGGTGAGGCCATCGCCCGCGTGGCCACAGATGTCCTCGTCGTGGGAAGGACCAACCGCCGGGCCCTGTTGGCGGGGCTGGCCGACGTCCCGGACTCGACCACCGGCGTGCACCTGGTCGTGAACCGCGAGGAGGCGGCCGGGTGGGTGCGGGCACACCTCTCCCGACCCGACGTCGTGCTGTACGAGAACGATCTGCCGGACCACTACCCTTAGGCCGTCGAGATCCCGGCCCCTGTCGAGGCGCCGCCGGCTCGTGCCTCGCCCGCCGATCGGAGGAGTCCCCCCACCGTGTCCGACGTCGCCGTCATCTTCGGAGGTCCCTCGCCCGAACACGACGTGAGCGTGCTCACCGGTCTGCAGGCCGCTCGGGGACTCACCGCCGGCGGCCAGGGTGGGTCGCCCCGGGCGCTCTACTGGTCGAAGACCGGCGAATGGTTCGAGGTCGATCCCGAGCTCGAGGCCGAGGCGTTCCTCGACGGTGTCCCGCGCTCGGCCACCCGCCTGCGCTTCGTGGCCGCCCCCGGCGGCGGCTTCGCCGAGGCCGGGGGGCGCTTGGGGAAGGGGCGCACCCTCGATCTGGACGCCGCCGTCGTGTGCTGCCACGGCGGTCCGGGCGAGGACGGGACGCTCCAGGCTGCCCTCGACCTCGCCGGGGTGCGCTTCTCGGGTCCCACTGTGGCAGCGGCCTCGTTGGGCATGGACAAGCTGGCCTTCGGATCCGTCATGGTCGCGGCTGGCCTTCCGACCCTGCCACGCCTCCTGCTGACCGCCGAGGCCGACCCCCCGGACTTCCCCGGGCCCTACATCGTCAAGCCCCGCTTCGGCGGATCCTCCATCGGGATCGACGTGGTCGAGGACATCGCCACCGCCCGGGCCCGCCTGGAGGCCAACCCGCATCTCCGCTTCGGTGCCGTCCTCGAGCCCTACCGCCCCGATCTGTTCGACCTGCAGCTGGCCGTACGGACCTGGCCGTCGCTCGAGCTGTCACCTGTCGAGCGCCCCTTGCGCTCGTCGGATGCGGCCGACATCCTCGACTACCGGGACAAATACGTGGCCGGTGAAGGGATGGACGGCGCACGACGCGAGCTTCCGGCCGCCATCGGGGCGCCACTCGAGAACGAGCTCCGTCTGGCTGCCGGGCGCATCGCCGCACTGACCGGGCTGCGCGGCGTGGCCCGGATCGACTACCTGTCCGACGGGACCCAGTTCGTGGTCAACGAGGTCAACACGATCCCCGGGTCCCTGGCCCGCTACCTGTGGGTGGCTCCGGAGCTCCCCTTCGCCACCCTGCTGGCCGATCTGCTGGAGGAGGCCCGCCGGCGACCCACGCACGCCTACTCGGCAGCCGGCGCCGACGGGACGGTCCTCAAGACGGCCGGCTCGATCGCCGCGAAGCTGGGCTGAGGCGTTTGGCCGCTCGTCGACTGCAACTGCTGCCGTCCGAGCAGGTCCTTGTCGACATCCGGCCCCACTGGTCGTTCCTGTCCGCGCCGCTCGCCCTCGCACTCGCGGTGGCGGCAGCGGGGGTCGCCCTCGACGTGGGCATTCCGCACACCTCGGTCACCCTGCACTGGGTCGAAGGGGCCGTGGTCGCCGTCCCCTGTGTGTGGCTTGCCGCACGCCTGGTGCGGTGGCGTAGGTCCGGACTGGTGCTGACCTCGATCCGCCTGGTCACCTTCGGGGTCGGACGCCGCGGCGTCGAGGTCCGCATCGCCGATATCGACCACGTCGAGTTGGACCAGGGCATGCTGCGACGGCTGGTGGGCACCGGCAGCCTCGAGGTCGTGGAAGGGGCGGACAACCGGGTCGATCGGATCGAGGACGTGCGGAAGCCGGCCGTCCTCCAGCGGATCATCACCCGCCGTCTCGGACCGCCATCGGGGTCCTACGACGGGCCGAGCGGTGGATCGGGGATCGGACCGGGCCGCCTCCCGCCCCACTCAGGGCCCGGACCGCTACCCGGACGGTCGTGACCGGGCGCGGGCCGCGACGGTCCCGTCGACGGGCGCCACGAGCCACGCGGGCCGGCCCAGCGTCTCCGGGTCCAGGGCACCGGGGCGGGTGAGGGCGACCACGCACCCGCCGAAGCCGGCGCCGGTCATCCTGACCCCGAGGACACCGGACCGGTCACGCAGCGATGCGACCAGTGCGTCCACCTGCGGGGTGGACACGTCGAAGTCCTCGGCGAGGCTCCGGTGGCTCTCGTCCATGAGCGCTCCGGCGCCGACCAGGTCCGAGCCGGCGAGTGCCTCCGCGAACGAGCCGACCCTCGCGCACTCGGTCACCACATGGCGCGCCCTGCGATGCAGGAGCGGGTCCCGGAGCCCGGACAGGTCCCCGAGGGAGGCCTTGCCGAGCGGGCCGATGACGGCGGCGGCCGCCTCGCACTCGGCCACCCGGGCCGCGTAGGGGGACCGCCGGAGGTCGCGCCGCTCCTCCGAGTCGATGACCGCGAACGCCGCATCGGCCGGGACCGGCACCTGGCGTGTCCCGAGGGTTGCGACGTCGATCCAGAGGGCGTGGCCCGTTTGTGCACCGGCGCAGACCAACGGGTCCATCGGACCCACGGGGACGCCGGTCCGCTGCTCGGCGAGCTGGCAGAGGCGGCCGACGACCTCGGGCGATCCCTCGACGCCGAACAGCTCGGCGAGCGCCACACACAGCGCCGCGCTCGACGCGAGTCCCGCGCCCCGGGGAAGGGTCGCCACGATGTGGATGCGTCCCCCCTGCTCGGGTCGGGCCAGTGACGCGAGCGACGCGATGGGGCGGGACCAGGCCGGCTCGAGCACCGAGAGGGTTGCCGGCTCAGGAGCGAGGTCCATGGCGGCCTCTTCCCCTGGGAACGCCTCCGAGGTCACCCTCAGGTGGTCGCCACCGTCCGGTTCGAAGGTGACCGTGACCCCGAGCGCGATGGCCATCGGGAGCGCGACGCCCTCGTTGTAGTCGGTGTGGTCACCGATCAGGTTCACCCGACCTGGTCCGGTGACGGTTCTGGGCGCGGACACCTGGGCTCCTCGGCCGGACTGGTGGACCGGAGGACGCGACTCCCGTGGGGCGGCCCTCCGGCGTTCACGCTAGCCCCGCTGTCGAGCAGTAGGGCCTGCCATGCTTGCCGGATGTTCGACGAGCTGCTCGAGGCCAACACCACGTACGCGGACGGAATTCACCCTCGCCGGTATCCCGGCGGTTGCGGGCAAGGGCTTCGCCCTCGTCACGTGCATGGACAGTCGCATCGAGCCCCTCGCCATGCTCGGTCTCGGTCCCGGGGACGCCAAGATCCTCCGCAACGCGGGGGGGCGGGTCACCGCAGACGTGCTGCGTTCGCTGGTGCTCGCGGCAACCTTCCTTGGCGTCCGTGAGATCGCGGTCATGCAGCACACCGACTGCGCGTTGGGCGACCGCACCGATGACGAGGTGCGCGCCGGCCTCCGGGCGGGAGGGGCGGAGGTGCCCGACGGCTGGGAGGTCCTGTCCATGCCCGAACCCGACGAGGCCCTGCGCGCCGACGTGGGAATCGTGCGCTCCTGCACCCTGCTGCCTGGAGGGGTGCGGGTCGAGGGGTGGCGCTACGATGTGGGCTCCGGTCGCATCCGCCGGGTCGTGCCGTCCTGACGGCGCGCCCGGCTCGGGTGCATTTGACCCCCGGGACGGCGGTGCGACAGCATCCCGCCATGGCGTCTCTGCGCACCCCCGCCCGTCTCCTGTGCACCGTTCGAGGGTCGATCCGGTGAGCGGCCCCCTCGAGGGCGTCCGGATCATCGAGTTGGCAGGTCTCGGACCTGCGCCGTTCGCCGGGATGATGCTGGCCGACGCCGGTGCCGACATCGTACGGATCGACCGCTACGAAAAGGCCGTCCATCCCCCAAATCAGGAGGCACACGTCGACCTCATGAACCGGGGACGCCGCTCGATCGCCGTCGACCTCAAACACCCCGACGGGACGGCCCTGGTGCTGCGCCTGGTCGAGCAGGCCGACGGGCTCACGGAGGGCTTCCGCCCCGGGGTGGCCGAGCGGCTCGGCCTCGGCCCCGACGACTGCCTTGCCCGCAACCCGCGGCTGGTCTACGGGCGGATGACCGGCTGGGGACAGGACGGCCCGATGGCGAGGACCGCCGGGCACGACATCGACTACATCGCGCTGTCCGGCGCCCTCGGGGCGATCGGCCGCGCGGGCGAGCGTCCCGTACCTCCGCTCAACCTGGTCGGGGACTTCGGCGGCGGCGGCATGGTGCTGGCATTCGGCATGGTGGCGGCCATCCTCTCCGCCCGTGCCACCGGGAGCGGCCAGGTGGTCGACGCGGCCATGGTCGACGGTGCCGCCTCGTTGATGACCATGACCTACACCCTGCGCGCCGCGGGCATGTGGAAGGACGAACGCGGCGTCAACATGCTCGACACCGGGGCCCACTTCTACGAGGTCTACGAGACCGCCGACGGCGGCCACATGGCGGTCGGGGCCATCGAGCCCCAGTTCTACGCCGAGCTCCTCCGACTGCTCGAACTCGAGGGCGAAGAGCTGCCGGATCAGATGGATCGGGTCGCGTGGCCGGCCATGAAAGAGCGGCTGGCCGCGATCTTCGCCTCCCGGACCCGCGCCGAATGGGAGAAGATCTTCGACGGCAGCGACGCCTGCACGGCGCCCGTGCTCACCCCCGCAGAGGCGCCCGACCATCCCCACAACCGGTCCCGGGGCACCTTCACCGAGGTGGCCGGGATCGTGCAACCCGCACCGTCCCCCCGGTTCCTCGGCACCCCGGGCGCCATCCGCAGGCCGCCCCCCAATCCCGGCCAGCACGGTGACGAAGCGCTCGCCGAGTGGGGCGTGGGTGCGGACGAGGTGGCCGCACTGCGCACGTCGAAGGCGATCCGCTGAACGGTCGCTCCGCGTGGTTCAGAGGTTGACCACCGGGCAGGTGACCGTGCGGGTGATGCCCTCGATGAGCTGGATCCGTCCCACCACCATCTGCCCCAATTCGTCGACCGTCCCGGCCTCGGCCCGCACGATGACGTCGTAGGGTCCGGTGACGCCCTCCGCCGTCATCACCCCGTCGAGCGAGTGTGCTGAGCGTGCAACGGTCGCCGCCTTGCCGACCTCGGTCTGAATGAGCACGTAGGCGCTGACCGGCATCGCCACCTCCTGATCGTCGGGTACATGGCGGCACGTCATGCTATCCCTCCGGTCCCCGCGACCTACCATGCCGACGTGGGTGTTCGGGAGCGAGGTGACCAGTTCCGGCGGTTGATCCGCTCTGCCTTCCGGGACCTCTTCGACCAGCGGCGCCCGTTCGGCCGACTGGCCCTGACCCACGTGCTGATGACCGGCGGGGACACGTTGTTCGCCGTGTCGCTGGCCGGGTCGCTCTTCTTCTCGATCTCGCCGGTCGCCGCGAAGGACAAGGTGCTGCTCTACCTGTTGTTGACCATGGGACCCTTTGCGGTGGTCGCACCGGCGCTCGGTCCGATGGTCGACCGGAGCCGCGGCGCCAGGCGGGCCATGGTGGTGAGCTCGGCTCTCGGGCGTGCCGTGCTGTGCCCGTTCGTGGCGCGGGACATCCACTCGTTGCTGCTCTTCCCCGAGGCATTCCTCATGCTGGTGCTCTCGAAGGTCTACCTGGTCACCAAGGGCGCATTGGTGCCCGAGATCGTCGCGATCGAGGCGGATCCGGAGGCCACCGCCCCCGGCCCGTCGTCCCCACCGCCTCTGGAGGCACTCTCGCCCGCATCGCCCGGGGACCGCCCGGAGCCGACGCCGCCCTACGGGACACCGCTCGTCCACGTGGACGACCCGGTGACCGGTGAGCACCTGGTCGAACCCGACCTCGCCACCTTGAACGCGCGCCTCGGGCTGCTCGCCTCCATGGCCGGGTTCGCGTTCGCCCTCCCCGCGGTCGCGATCTTCAAGCTGGCCGGGGCACCGGCTGTGCTCTGGGCGGACGCCGCCCTCTTCGTCGTCGCGGTGGCCGCCGCGGCCAGGCTCCCGGTACGGAAGGCTGCGCTCCTGACCCGCCGGAGAGGTGCGGCCCGGACGGAAGGGGAAGCGGGCGATTCAGCGGCGATCGTGTCGGCACCCGACGCCGATCGCTGGCTCGAGGACGAGCGGGACCTGGCTGCCTACCGGCCCATTGCCGGCACCGAAGTCCTGCTCGCCCTCATGCCGATGTCGGTGCTCAAGGGCCTGCTCGGGTTCCTCACGTTCCTCTACGCGTTCGGGCTCAGGCGGGCGAACGCGGCCACCTGGTGGTTCGGGCTGCTCATCGGCGCGCTCACGATCGGCGCGGTCGTCGGGGTGCTCCTGGTCGGCCGGATCCGGCGGGTGCTCGACGAGCAGCAGATGCTGACCGGCTCGCTGTGGCTCGTCGCCGCCTTCGGCCTCCTCGGCGGGCTCTTCTCCGCCCGCGCGTTCCAGGCCCTGGTCGCGGTTGCCGTCGGTGCGGCCGGGGCGATCGCCAAGCCCTCGTTCGACGCTCTCGTGCAACGCAACGTGCGCGAGTCCGACCAGGGGAGGGCCTTCGCCAGGTTCGAGACCCGCCTGCAGCTGATGTGGGTGACCGGCTCGCTGATCGGGGTGGTCCTGTCGCTTTCGATCCCGGCCGGCAACCTGGTCATGGCCGCGGTCGCGACGACCGGCGCGCTCGCCTACCTGAGCTCGCGGCGCTCGGTTCCGAGGCGGGTCTCGGAACCGGGGCGGTGACCGCTGCGGGCCCGCCGACGCTCAGCCCAGCTTCTGCTCGAGCGCGTCGACCTCGGCGCGGAGTGCCTCGGGGAGCTTGTCGCCGAAGATGGCGTAGTGCTCGCGGATGGACGGCACTTCCGCCCGCCACTCGTCGGGGTCCACCGTGAGCAGCTGCTCCATGTCCGACGCCGAGACGTCGAGCCCTTCGGTGTCGATGGCTCCCGGTGCCGGGATGTACCCGATCGGGGTCTCGACGGCCCGACCGGTCCCGCTCACCCGTTCGAAGACCCACTCGAGGACCCGGGAGTTCTCGCCGTACCCGGGCCACAGCCAGCGGCCGTCCTCACCCTTGCGGAACCAGTTGACGTAGAAGATCTTGGGGAGCTTCTCCGGGTCGGCCCCAGCGCCGATCTCGAGCCAGTGGGCGAAGTAGTCGGCCATGTTGTACCCGCAGAACGGCAGCATGGCGAACGGGTCGCGGCGCAGGTTGCCCACCGCTCCGGTCGCGGCGGCGGTGGTCTCCGATGCCATGATCGAGCCGAGGAACACCCCGTGCTCCCAGTCCCGCGACTGGAAGACCAGCGGCACCACCGAGGCGCGCCGTCCACCGAAGAGGATGGCGTCGATGGGCACGCCGGCCGGGTCCTCCCACTCGGAGGCGATGGCCGGGTCCTGGGCCGCGGGGACGGTGAATCGTGCGTTCGGATGCGCTGCCGGGCTGCCCGAGGCGGGGGTCCAGTCCTCGTTCTTCCATGAGGTGAGGTGCGCCGGCGGGTCCTCGGTCATGCCCTCCCACCAGACGTCGCCGTCGTCGGTGAGCGCCGTGTTGGTGAAGATGGCATGGCCGTCCAGAGTGAGCATGGCATTGGGGTTGGTCCGGGTGTTGGTGCCCGGCGCGACCCCGAAGAATCCGGCCTCGGGGTTGATCGCGTGGAGCCGGCCGTCGGCGCCGAACTTCATCCAGCAGATGTCGTCGCCGACCGTCTCGACCTTCCAGTCGGGGAGGGTCGGGATGAGCATGGCCAGGTTGGTCTTGCCGCAGGCCGATGGGAAGGCCCCGGTGACGTACCGGGTCTCGCCCGCCGGCGAGGTGAGCTTCAAGATGAGCATGTGCTCGGCCAGCCAGTTGTCGTCGCGGGCCATGACCGAGGCGATCCGGAGGGCGAAGCATTTCTTGCCGAGCAGTGCGTTCCCGCCGTAACCGGAACCGTACGACCAGATCTCGCGGGTCTCGGGGAAGTGCACGATGTACTTGTTGTCCGCGTCGCACGGCCACGCGACGTCGGTCTGACCGGGGTCCAACGGCATCCCGACCGAGTGGAGGCACGGCACGAACGGACCGTCCTTCCCCAGCACCTCGAGTGCGCCCCGTCCCATCCGGGTCATGATCCGCATCGACACGGCCACGTAGGCCGAATCGGTGAGCTGGACACCGATGTGCGCGATCGACGACCCGAGCGGACCCATGGAGAACGGGACCACGTACATCGTCCGTCCGCGCATCGATCCCTTGAAGTGACCGGTCAGGATGTCGCGCATCTCCTGGGGATCCCGCCAGTTGTTGGTCGGGCCGGCGTCGGACTCCAGGGTCGAGCAGATGAAGGTCCGGTCCTCGACGCGCGCCACGTCACCCGGGTCGGAGTGGGCCCAGTAGCTGCTCGGCCGCTTTGCGTCGGACAGCTTGGTGAAGGTGCCCTTGTCGACGAGGAGCTGGCAGAGGCGGTCGTACTCCTCGGCCGAGCCGTCACACCAGACCACCTCGTCCGGCTCGGCGAGGGCCGCGAAGCCGTCGACCCATGCGATCAGCTGTTCGTGCTCGGTGGGGGGCATCGGCTGGTTCTTCCTCCTCGGGTGTCCGGCGGACCCGGAGACCCCGCTGCTGCGGCTGTGGGCGCGCGCGGAGCCTCTGGACACGGCCGGCCAATAGTAGTGGTCCCTGCCGGTGACAATGGTAGGCAGGGCGGGTGCGCAGACCCAATTCCGGGGACCCCGGCGCCTCGGCTCCCTCGGCCGACCAGGGTGTGGGCGATCCGACCGACGAATTCGCGGTGATCGCCCGGCTGCAGTCCCGCTTCGAGGCCATCGGCGGTGGACCACCCGCTCCTGGCGACCTGTGGATCGGCGATGACGCCGCCGTGCTCACCTTCCCTCGATCCGGGCCGGTGCCGGGACCCGCGCCGGTGCCGGCACCCGGGCCGGTGCTGGCCACCACCGACCTCGTGGTCGAGGGCGTGCACGTCGACCTGGGGATCAGCGGCCCCGAAGACGTCGGATGGAAGGCCCTGATGGTCGACGGTCTCCGACCTCGCTGCCATGGGAGCCGTGGCGGACTACGTCCTCCTCTCGGTGGCTGCGCCTCACGGTTTCGCACTCGATGCGCTCGGGGCCGGCGTGGCCGAAGCAGCCGAAGCCGCGGCGTGCTCGGTCGTGGGCGGTGACCTGTCCGGGAGCCGACTCCTGGTGGTCTCGGTGACCGCGCTCGGCTCGCTGCCAGGAGGGGTGCCACCGGGCGCAGTGCGCCGGGACGGGGCCCGACCGGGAGACGAGCTCTTCGTGACCGGCCCGCTCGGTGCGGCCTCGGCGGGGCTCCGCCTCCTGCGGGAGCCTGAAGCTGGCGGATCAGCGGAGCAGCCGACGGTTCCGCCGGACCTGGCAAGGGCGCACCGCCGCCCGGTGGCCAGGCTCGCAGAGGGACAGGCGGCCCGTCGGGCCGGGGCCTCTGCCGCCATCGACGTGTCCGACGGGCTGCTCGCCGACCTGGTCCGGCTGGCCCGTGCCTCTGGGGTCGGGCTCGACCTCGCGGAACCCCCGGTGGCCGACGGGGCCACCCGCGACGACGCACTCTCGGGCGGCGAGGACTACGAGCTGGTCCTGGCCACTCCCGATCCGGGGGCACTGCTGGGCGCCTTCGCAGCGGCCGGGCTGCGCGCCCCGTTGCCGGTCGGTCGGTGCACCGACCGCGCGGGGGAGTGGGTCCTCGGGGGTCGGCCGCTGCCGGTCGGTGGATGGCGTCACCGCTTCTGAGTTTGTGCGCCGGTGCGTGCGGCTCTGGGCCGGTGCGTCCGCGGCCGCGGCGTCAGGCCCGCGGGATCAGACCGGGAGGATCAGGCCGGGATGTTGCGGATCGGCCGCTTGACGACCTTGCCGGAGCGGATACAGGAGGTGCACACGTTGAGGCGCCTCGGGGTGCCGTCCACTAGGGCGCGGACCCGCTGGATGTTGGGATCCCAGCGCCGCTTGGTGCGGCGGTGGGAGTGGCTGATGTTCATTCCGAACGACGGCTTTTTGCCGCAGAGCTCGCACACCGCTGCCATGACTGCAGACGTCCTCTCAGGATCCTTCGGGTAAGTCGCAAAGGTTAGCATCCAGGCCATGGTGCCCCCCGACGTGCTGGATGCGGCAGGACTCTGTCGTGTCATCAGCACCTATCGGGACGGCCTCCGCACCCACCAGGAGCTCATCAACCGGCTCAACGTCTTCCCGGTGCCCGACGGCGACACCGGTACCAACATGGTCCTCACCGTCGAGTCGGTCACCAACGAGCTCGGGAACCTGGCCGACCCCGGTTTCGAAGCCACCTGCGAGGCGATCGTGCACGGCTCGCTCATGGGGGCGCGGGGGAACTCGGGGGTCATCCTCTCCCAACTCCTCCGCGGCCTGGCCGTCGGGCTCAACGGATCCGGTGGCGCTCCCGGGGCCAAAGAGCTGGCCCAGGCCTTGGCCGACGCCGACCGGCTCGCCCGCGAGGCGGTCATGCGGCCCGTCGAGGGCACGATCCTGACCGTGGCCCGCGGAGCGGCCGTTGGGGCCAGGGCAGCTGCAGACTCCGGCGCCTCGCTGGTGGCGGTGGCCGAGGCCTCCCGGGCCGGGGCGGCCGAGGCCCTGGCCATGACCCCTTCCCTCCTCCCTGTCCTGGAGCAGGCCGGTGTGGTCGACGCCGGCGGGAGCGGCTACCTCCTGCTCTTCGACGCCCTGCTCTCGGTCCTCGACGGGCGCGAGATGCCGGTTCCCCCCGACCTGCCCGTACCGGGCGTCCGGGTCCTGGTCGAGGAGGCGGGCGGCACGGTCGCGGGACTGCGCTACGAGGTCATGTACCTGCTCGAGGCCGCCGACGAGACCATTCCCGCCTTCAAGGAGGTCTGGGCCGGGCTCGGCGACTCGATCGTCGTGGTCGGCGGAGACGGCGTGTGGAACTGCCACATCCACACCGACGAGATCGGCCCGGCCGTCGAGGCGGCGCTCGACGCCGGTCGCCCCCACTCGATCCGGGTGACCGACCTCCTTGACGAGGTCGAGGAGGAGCGCTGGGTGCGGGAGGCCGCCGGCACCCAGGGGACCGGACCGTCGGATACCCCGCACGGGCCCACCCCGGTCACCGCCGTGGTGGCGGTGGCCAGCGGTGACGGCATCGGACGGATCTTCCGCTCGCTCGGGGTGCAGCGTCTCATCGCGGGCGGCCAGTCGATGAACCCCTCGATCGCCGAACTGCTCGAGGCGGTCGACTCCCTGTCTTCGGAACAGGTGATCGTGCTGCCCAACAACGGGAACATCCGCGCGGTCGCCGACAGGGTCGACCAGCTGAGTGCCAAGCAGGTGTGGGTGGTGCCGACCGAGACGATCACGGAAGGGTTCGCCGCCCTGCTCGCCTACGACCCCGAGTCCGGCGGCAAGGCCAACGCCACCGCCATGGAGGCTACCGCCCACAAGGTGGTCCCAGGGGAGATCACCCGGGCGGTCCGCGACTCGCAGACCTCGGCCGGACCGGTCCGAACGGGAGACTGGCTCGGCCTTTCCAGACAGGGGATCGAAGTGGTGGGCGACTCGCCGGCGGAAGCGGCCTGCGCGCTCCTCGACGTCCTGGTCACCGACGACCACGACCTGGTCACCATCATCGAGGGTGACGGCTCGGGCGCGGCCGAGACCCGGCGGATCACCGAGTGGCTCAAAGAGGCCAGGCCTTCGGTGGAGACCGAGGTGCACCACGGCGGCCAACCCCTGTACCCGTACCTCTTCTCCATCGAGTGAGCGATCCGGTCCGCGCAGCAGGTGCCGGAGTCCAGGCCCCCGGCCGCCGGCTCGGTCAGCTGGCGGCGCTCCCGGTCTCGGTCCTCCGCGGAGTCGGCGACGCAGTCAGCCGGGATCTGGCCGAGCTCGGGATCACCACGGTGCTCGACCTGCTGACCCACTACCCGCGCCGCCACATCGACGCGACCCGGATGGTCACCATCGACCGGCTCGAGGAGGGGGAGCGGGCGACCGTGCTGGCAGAGGTGGTCCGGGTCGGACGCCCGCCGGCCCGACGCGGGCGCGGCCGGGGCCGGTCCCCGGTCCGGGTCGTGCTCGAGGTCGCCGACGGTGGCGGCCGCCTCCAGGTGGTCTTCTTCAATCAGGCCTGGCGGGCCCGGCAGCTGCCGGTCGGCACCCTCGCCCTCTTCTTCGGGCCGGTGAGCGCCTACCGGGGGGAGCTCCAGATGGTGGGTCCCACCGCGGAGATCGTGCGCGCCGCCGACGAGGAGGGGGACCGTGCCGACGCGGACGGGGACGGCCCGCCGACCGGTCGGGTGTATCCCGTCTACCCCCTGAGCGAGAAGACCGCCCTCACGTCCGCCCGCATCGGGCGCCTGGTGCACGAGGCACTCGACCGTGCCGGGTCGTTCGCGGACCCGGTACCGTCCGACGCCCGCAGCCGTCTCGGGCTCATCGACCGCACGACGGCATTCACCGGCATCCACCGACCGGTGGTGATGGCCGACGTGGAGCCGGCCCGCCGCCGCCTGGCCTTCGACGAGCTCTTGCGGCTCCAGCTGGCGCTGGTCCTGCGCCGGAGGCGGCTCGAGGAGGATGCACGCGGCATCCGGCACACGACCTCCCGGCCCGACGGGGGTGCGACACTGCTCGACCGGTTCGTCGACCGGTTGCCCTTCCCCCTCACCGGGGCCCAGCAACAGGCGGTGGCCACCCTCCGCGAGGATCTCGCCGGCCCCCTGCCCATGCACCGGCTGCTCCAGGGGGACGTCGGGTCGGGAAAGACGGTGGTTGCGGTGGCCGCGCTGTTGGTGGCCGTCGAAGGAGGGCACCAGGGAGCCCTCATGGCCCCGACCGAGGTCCTGGCCGAACAGCACGCCTCCGAGGTCGCCCGACTGGTCGCCGGTCTCGTGGTCGCGGCTCCCGGAACGACCGGGGAGCACCCCCTCCGGGTCGAGCTGCTCACGAGCAGGAGCAGTGCCTCCGACCGGGCGACCACCCTGGCCGGCCTCGCCGACGGCTCGGTCGACATCCTCATCGGCACGCACGCGCTCCTGACCGACCAGGTGACCTTCCACTCCCTCGGGGCGGTGGTCATCGACGAGCAGCACCGGTTCGGCGTCGAGCAACGGGCCGCGCTGCGGGCCAAGGGCCGGAGAGCCGACGGGGAGGGGCGGGACCCCGATCTGCTCGTGATGACTGCCACCCCGATTCCCCGGACCGCGGCCATGGTCGTCTTCGGCGACCTCGACATGACGGTCATCGACGAGCTGCCCCCTGGACGGCGTCCGGTGGCCACCGTGTGGGCGCGCACGCCGTCCGAGGCGGCAGAGGCGTGGGCACGGGTCCGCTCGGAGGTGGCATCAGGCCACCGGGCCTTCGTGGTCTGTCCGCTGGTCGAGGGGTCCGACAGGGTGGAGGCCGCCTCGGCTACCGCCGAGGCCGAGCGCCTCGCCGGCGCCGAGCTGTCCGGTCTCCGGGTCGGTCTGCTCCACGGCCAGATGCGTCCCGCCGAGAGGGAGCAGGCGATGGCGGACTTCCGCTCGGGGGCGATCGACGTGCTCGTGGCGACCACGGTCATCGAGGTCGGCGTCGACGTGCCCGATGCCTCGGTCATGGTCGTCGAGGACGCCGACCGGTTCGGCATCGCCCAACTCCACCAACTCCGGGGGCGGGTCGGCCGGAGCGGCGAGCCGGCCTGGTGCTTCCTGCTCTCGGAGACCGACGCTCCAGAGGCTGCGGCCCGGCTCGCCGCCCTCGAGCAGAGCACCGACGGCTTCGCCCTGGCCGACATCGATCTCGACCTGCGCGGGGAGGGGACGATCCTCGGAGCCCGGCAGAAGGGCCGCTCCGACCTCCGGCTGGCCCGGCTCCTCTCCGACCGGGACCTGGTGGTCGACGCGCGCACGCTGGCGGTGGAGCTCGTGGATGCGGACCCACACCTGGTCGAGCACGCGCTGCTGGTCGACGAGCTGCGCCTCTTCGTGGACGAGGAGGAGGCGGAGTTCCTCTTCAAGAGCTGAGGCCCGAGCGTGTCGGCACCCCGGCCGACCGGGTCGGGGATGGGCGCGCCGGTAGGCTGAGCCCGTGCGCGTGATCGGTGGCGAGCTCCGTGGCCGACGGTTGCGCGCGCCAGCCGGAACCTCACTGCGACCGACCGCGGACCGGGTCCGCGAGGCCGTCTTCGACATCCTCTACAGCCTCGGTGGGGTCGAGGGCCTGCTGGTGGCCGATCTCTTCGCGGGCACCGGTGCCCTGGGCATCGAGGCGATCTCGCGGGGAGCCGCGTCGGTCACCTTCGTCGAGCAGGACCCGAGGGCCGTCGACGCCGTGCGGGCCAACCTGGCGGCGGTCGGCCTCACCGACCCCGAGCGGCGCGGGGACGCCACCGTGGTCCGCGGGGACGTCGACGCATGGGTGGACACCACCGCTTCCCGGTTCGACCTCGTGCTGTGCGACCCCCCCTACGACTACGACGGGTGGGACGCGCTGGTGGCCCGCCTCCCGGCAGACCTCGCGGTCCTCGAATCGGGTCGCGCGATCGACCCGCCGGAGGGGTGGGAGGTACTGAGATCGAGGCGGTATGGAGGTACGATCGTGACGGTCGCCCGTCCCGAACGGGTCACCCAGAAAGGTGCATCGTGAGGATTGCGCTCATCCCGGGGTCCTTCGATCCGGTCCACAACGGGCATCTCGAGGTGATCGAGCGGGCGTCCCGCCTCTTCGACGAAGTGGTCGTGGCCGCGCTCCGCAACCCCCAGAAGAGCGAGGCCCTCTTCGAGCTCGACGAGCGTCGGGCCATGCTCGAGGAGTCCCTTGCCCATCTGGTCAACGTGCGCATCGTGTCGGTGGCCACCCTGGTGGTCAACGTGGCCCAGGACGTGGGCGCCAGCGCCATCGTCAAGGGGCTGCGCGCGGTGTCCGACTTCGAGAACGAGCTGCAGATGGCACAGATGAACAAGCAGCTCTCCGGGGTGGAGACCCTCTTCATCCCGACCAGCTCGGCCCATTCGTTCATCGCCTCGCGCCTCCTGCGCGAGGTGGCCCGGTTCGGGGGTGACGTGACCGCCTTCGTGCCCAAGGTGGTCGCGCGCGCGCTCGAGGAGAAGTTCGCTGGTGAGTGACCTGTTCGACGACCTCGACGAGCAGCGGGCGGCGAGCGAGCAGGTCGACGCCGAGACGTACCTCCGCAGCGCGCTCGAGCTCGTCCACACGGCCAAGGCGATGCCGCTGTCGGCTTCGGTGCTCGTCCCGCGTGACGAGCTGACCGAGCTGCTCGAGGGGGCGCTCGAGCGGATGCCCGACGAGCTGCGCCAGGCCCGGTGGCTGCTCAAGGAGCGCGAGGAGTTCCTCGCCGAGCGGAACCGAGAGGCCGAGGGCATCCTCGAGGAGGTCCGGGTGCAGGCCGAGCGGTTGGTCCAGCGCACCGAGGTCGTGCGGCAGGCGAACCACGTGGCCCAGCGGATCCTGGACGACGCCAACGAGGAGGCGCGGCGCCTTCGGCACGAGGCGGAGGACTACGCCGACCAGAAGCTGGCCAGCTTCGAGATCGTGCTCGACCGCACCATGAAGACGGTCCAGGCCGGCCGCGAAAAGTTGCAGGTCAGCCCCCTTCCCGCCGTCGAGATCGGCGACCAGGGGGACACCACCCTGGCCCCTGCCGGAAGCGTCGACCGGCTCGATGGTGGGGGAGACGAGCCCGAGGGCTTCTTCGACCAGGACCTCGCCTGAGGGATCCGGTGACGCCCAGGTCCCCCCAGGCGTCGCCCGGGCACGCCGCCGCCGTCCGGCGGGATTCCGATGCCGCGCCACGGGTGCTGCGGCCCTTCCTGGTCCAGGTGGCGGAGCTCCGCCGGCAGGCCGGGACCACCCGGCACGAGCGCCGCGAGGGCCCGATCCCGGACCTCGGGGCGGTGTCGGTGGTGGTGCCCGAGGGTGCGCTGGTGGTGGCCGACCTGACCCTTGCCTCCTACCCCGGGGGGATCAGCGTCACCGGAGCGGTGACCGCGCCGTGGGAGGGTGAGTGCCGGCGGTGCGGAGGGCCGGTCCGGGGCGCGGTCGATGCCAGGGTCCGCGAGCGGTATGCGCCGGCGGACGGCGCCGATCGGGACGAGGAGGCATATCCCCTGAGCGGGGACGAACTCGATCTCGAGCCCTTGGCCCGCGACGCGGTCATCCTCGAACTGCCCCTCGCCCCCCTCTGCTCGGATGCGTGTCTGGGCCTCTGCCCGACCTGCGGAGCCAACCGGAACACCGAGCCCTGCGCCTGTGCACCCACCCCCGACCCGCGCTGGTCGGCTCTCGACGCCCTGCGTGAGCCCGACACCCGGCCGTGACCTAAGCTGTCCCGCTTATGGCCGTTCCGAAGAAGAAGACCTCCAAGTCGAAGAGCAGGAGCCGCCGTGCGTCCAACTGGGTGCTGAAGGCCCCGGCACGGTCGGTGTGCCCCCAGTGCACGACCGCCAAGCTCCCCCACGTCGTCTGTCCCAACTGCGGGTGGTACAAGGGCCGTCAGGCGATCGAAGTCGAGTAGTGGCGCGGGGCGGCGCTCGACCGACCGGTGCGGCATTGGCCGCCCTCCCGGTGGCGGTCGACGCGATGGGCGGGGACAGGGCACCGGGGGAGATCGTGGCCGGTGCGCGCCGGGTGGCCGAGGCGGGCGCCGTCGGCGTCGTCCTGGTGGGCCGGCCCGGGAGCATGGGCGACACCGGCGACCTGCCGGTCATCGCTGCGAGCGAGGTCATCGGCATGGACGACGACCCGGCCCAGGGCGTTCGCCGGAAGAAGGACTCCTCGCTGGTCCGAGCTGCGGAGGCGGTGCGGGACGGCACCGCGATGGCCATGGTCTCCGCCGGCAACACAGGCGCCACCATGGCATCGGCGCTCCTGCGGATGGGCCGCCTTCCGGGTGTGGTCCGACCGGCCATCGCCACCCCGATCCCCGACCTCAAGAAGGCGTGGCCGACCGTGCTGCTCGATTCGGGGGCGAACGCCGAGGCCACTCCCCAGATGCTCGTGCAGTTCGCCGAGATGGGGGCCGCCTTCTCGCGCAAGCGCTACGCGGTCGAACGGCCGCGGGTGGCGCTGCTCTCGATCGGGGAGGAGCAGACCAAGGGCACTGCGCTGGTCAAGGAGACCCACGCCCTCCTGGCAGAGGACACACCGTCCGGATTCGAGTTCGTGGGCAACGTCGAGGGCCGCGACTTCTTCGATGACCAGGCGGACGTCATCGTCACCGACGGATTCACCGGGAATGTCGCCCTCAAGACCCTCGAAGGCAGCCTCCGGTTCCTCATGGACACGCTGACCGCCATCCTGGGCCGGCCCGAGGTCCGGTCTGCCGCCGACATCCTCCTCCCGCACCTCCTCCCGCTCGCCGGCTCGCTCGATCCCGAGAACACCGGCGGTGCCATGCTGCTCGGGGTGGACGGCGTCTGCGTGATCAGCCACGGCTCGTCGTCGTCGGTGGCGATGGTCAATGCCATCACCGTGGCCCACGACCTGACGGTGGCCGGCCTGGTCGAGGCGGTGGCCGCTTCGGTGCGCCCGGACCCTTCGGACTGAGGGGGACCGTCCGGGTCCCTGCTCGTTCGTCGTGCGCCCGGACCCTTCGGACCGCGCGGGAGCGGGGCTCAGGGACTGAGCAGCGCCCTCGCGATGTGGGTGACCTGGATCTCGTCGGTGCCGGCGTAGATCTGGAAGACCTTGGCGTCGCGTGCGAGTTGCTCGACCCGGTACTCGGCCATGTAGCCGTTGCCCCCCATGAGCTGGACCGCCTCCATCGCCACCTCGGAGGCGGCCTGGGCCGAATAGAGCTTCATGGCCGAGGCCTCGGCCAAGGTGAGGCTCCGGCCGGCCGCCGAGGTCTCGATGTGGCGAAAGACCAGGTTCTCGACGTTCAGACGGGCGACCTCCATCTTCGCGAGCTTGAGCTGGATCAACTGGCGGTCGCCGATGGGCTGGCCCCAGAGGACGCGGTTCCGCGCGTACTCGACCGACTGGGCGAGGCACTGCTCGATCACGCCGAGGGCCATGGCGGCCATGCCCGCCCGTTCGGTCACGAAGTTCCCCTTTGCCGAGTCACGACCGGAGCCCTTCCCCTCGTCCTCGGTCTCGCCGAGCAGGTGGTCCCGGGTGACCCGGACGTCGGTGAGGAAGAGCTCGCCGGTGGGGGACGAATGGAGGCCCATCTTGGAGAATGGTCTGGACTGCTCGAGGCCGGTCGTGCCCTTCTCCAGCACGAACGTGAGCACCGAGCGATCGCGGATCGGGGTGTCCGAACCGTCGTCGAGCTTGGCGTAGAGGACGATGGTGTCGGCGTAGGGGCCGTTGGTGATGTAGGTCTTGTTGCCGTTGAGGACGTACTCGTCGCCGTCACGCCGGGCGGAGGTGGTCATGCCGCCCAGTGCGTCCGACCCGGAGTTGGGCTCGGTGATCGCCCAGGAGCCGATCTTCTCCGCGGTGAGCAGGTCGAGTCCCCAACGCTCCATCTGGGCCGGGGTTCCCTGTTTCATGATCGTCCCGGCGGCCAGCCCGACGCTCACGCCCATCGCGGTCACGATTCCAGGACAGTGGTGGCAGAGCTCGATGATCGGGATCAGGGTCATCGCCGCCGCCCCACCGTCGCCGGTCCGCTCGGCCCGTTCAGCTGTGGTCGCGCTCCGGCCGGCAGCCTTGCGCTCGAGCTGGGCCTTGAACCGGTCGCGGGCGATCTGGTCCATCCCGAAGGTCGCGTACATCTTGCGGATGATGTCGTAGGGGGGCATGTCACCGTGCTCGAGGGCGTCGATGTTGGGCACCACCTCGGCCTCGATGAACCGACGGATCGCGTCCCGCACCATCCGGTGCTCCTCGGACCACTCGAACATGGCGGAACCTCCCTGTGGCCTGTACGGGCCGGCGTCGACCGGTTCGAGGCTAACCGACCCCGGCCTACAGTCGAGGCGTGCGAGTGACCCGGAAGTCCGACGGGACGCCCTTCGAGCGTTGGGGCGGCGAGCCGTTCTTCACCGCCCTCGTGGAGGCGTTCTACGCCGGTGTGGCCACCGACCCCGTGCTCCGTCCCATGTACCCCGAGGACCTCACCGAGCCCAAGGCGCACCTCACCCTGTTCCTCATGCAGTACTGGGGTGGGCCCACCACCTACGACGAGGAGCGGGGTCATCCCCGCCTGCGCATGCGTCACGCCCGGTTCGTCATCGGCACCACCGAGGCCGAGCGGTGGATGGGGCACATGACCGCCGCGGTCGATTCCCTCGACATGTCCCCGGCAGACCGCGAGGAGCTCATCGACTACCTGGGGATGGCCGCCCGTACCCTGGTCAACTCCGTCTGAGGGCCGATCCGTCCGGCAGGTCACGCCCGGCCGGGCGGGGACCTCCCTGGACGCCGACCTCGGGTATCATCATGGCCGCCAGCGGCCCAATTCCGGACCCTGCCGACCGCCCACAGGAGATGCCGTGCCCGCAGAGACCCACGTCGAACAGGGTCCGCTCGACCGCCAACAGGTCCTCGACCTCGTCCGCGACCTGCTGGCCGACATCCTGGAGATCGATCCCTCGTCGATCGCCGAGTCCGCCTCCTTCGCCGAAGACCTCGGCGCGGACTCGCTCGCCCTCATCGAGCTGGTCGAAGGCCTGGAGGAGGAGCTCGGCGAGCGCTCGGTGGGCTTCCGCATCGAGGACGAGGACCTGGAGGAGCTCCGGACCGTCCGCGACGCTGTCGACTACGTCCACGCCAAACTCGGAGGGGCCTGAGGCGCCCGATGGCGCCCGTACCCGACGACGGGGCCGCGGCTGCGACCGCAGACGAGCAGCTGGCCGAGCGGATCGGCCACGTCTTCGCCGACCCCGAGCTGCTGCGCCAGGCGCTCTGCCACCGCTCGTGGTGCGCCGAGCACGGTGGACGCACATCCAACGAGCGACTCGAGTTCCTCGGGGACGCCGTGCTCGGACTCGTGGTGGCCGAGCACACCTACCGGACCCACCCCGAGCTCTCCGACGGGCTGCTCTCCAAGGTGCGTGCATCGGTGGTGAACACCCGCGTCCTGGCCGAGGTGGCCCTCGCCCTCGGACTGCCCGGGTCGCCTCCGCCTGGGCAGGGGTGAGGACCAGTCCGGCGGTCGGGCCAAGGAGTCGATCCTGGCCGACGCCACCGAGGCGGTGATCGGGGCCGTCTACCTCGACGGCGGGCTGGTCGAGGCCCGCGACCTGGTGCTCTCGCTGCTCAGCGACCGGATCACCGCGGCGGTGGGGGAGCCCGGCGAGTCCGACCACAAGAGCCGCCTCCAGGAGGAGTCCGTCCGCCAGGGTCGGGGGGTGCCCCACTACGACGTGCGGGGATTCGGACCCGATCATTCCCGCAGGTACCTGGCCACGGTGTACGTTGCTGGCCAGCGCCTCGGCATGGGGGAGGGGCGGTCCAAGAAGGACGCCGAGCAGGTGGCCGCCCAGGTGGCCTGCGGATCGCTGGAGGCCGAGAGAGGCGGGGGGGATGCCTGAGCTTCCCGAGGTCGAGACCATCCGGCGGGACCTCCAGGGCGAGGTCGTCGGCCGGAAGATCAAGTCGGTCGAGGTGCGCAACGGGCGCACGGTCCGTCGCCATCCGAGTGCCAAGCAGTTCCGGGCCCAGCTCGAGGGCCGCACCTTCCGGTCGATCGACCGCGCCGGCAAGTACCTCCTGCTCGGCCTCGACGACGGGGCCACCCTGGTCGTCCACCTCGGGATGAGCGGTCAGCTGCAGCGGGTCAAGAACGCCAAGGAGCCCAAGGTCCCCGCACACCCATGCCGTGATCACCTTCACCCAGGGCGGCCAGCTGCGCTTCGTCGACCCGCGGACCTTCGGCGAGCTCTTCGTGTCCGCCGCTCCCGGCCGAGGGCGAGCGGCCCCTGCCCGAGCTCGCCCATCTGGGGTTCGACCCGTTCGAGGACGTGATGAGCTGGGAGAAGTTCTGGGTGCTCCTCTCGTCGCACAAGTCCGGGCTCAAGTCCCTGCTCATGGACCAGGAGTTCGTGGCCGGGATCGGCAACATGTACGCCGACGAGATCCTCTTCGCCGCCGGCCTCCGCTACGACCGGCTCTCGAACTCGCTCTCCTCCCAGGAGGTCCGCCGGCTCTACCGGTCGATGGTCGAGACGCTGGCCGAGGCGGTCAAGCGCCGCGGCTCCTCGCTCGGCCGACGAGCAGTACCTCGACCTCTTCGGCGAGGTGGGCGACTACCAGGACCAGCACCAGGCCTACGACCGCGAGGGCCAGGCCTGCCGGCGGTGCCGCTCGACCATCGTGCGGGTGAAGTCCGGTGGACGCTCGACGTTCTTCTGCGAACATTGCCAGGTCTGAGCAGGGCCCCCGCGCCGCCCGACGTGTCGCCGGTAGGGTGAGCGCCCGGTGTTCCTGAAGTCCCTCTCCCTCAAAGGATTCAAGTCCTTCGCCGACCCGGCGATCCTCGAGTTCGAGCCTGGCGTGACGGTGGTGGTCGGCCCGAACGGCAGCGGCAAGTCGAACGTGGTCGACGCCGTGGCCTGGGTGCTCGGCGCCCAGGGACCGCGCACCGTGCGATCGGCCAAGATGGAGGACGTCATCTTCATGGGCACGGCCACCCGGCCGGCCCTCGGACGGGCCGAGGTCTCCCTCACCATCGACAACACCGCCGGCAAGCTCCCGGCGGACATGGCCGAGGTCACGATCACCCGGACGCTGTTCCGCTCGGGCGACAGCGAGTACTCGATCAACGGCGCCCCGTGCCGTCTGCTCGACATCCAGGAGCTGCTGTCCGACACCGGTGTCGGGCGCCAGCAGCACGTGATCGTGAGCCAGGGCCACCTCGACGCCATCCTCGAGGCCCGGCCCGAGGACCGCCGCTCGGTCATCGAGGAGGCGGCCGGCGTCCTCAAGTATCCGCCGCCGCCGCGAGCGGGCCGAGCGTCGTCTGGCGGTCACCGAGGAGCACCTCGAGCGCCTGTTCGACCTGGTCCGAGAGGTCAAGCGGCAGATCCGGCCGCTCGAGCGCCAGGCCGCCGCGGCCCGCTCCTACACCGGGCTGGCCGACGAGCTGCGGGCCGTCCGCCTGTACGTGGCCGGCGCCGAGCTCTCCGCCCTCGACCTCCGGCACGCCGAGGGGACCCGGCTCCAGCGAGCGAGCAGCGGGCGGACGAGGCACGAGCTCGATGCCGCGTTGGGCGCGCTCGACGCCGACTCGGAGCGGACTGCCGACGAACTCTCCGCCGAGCGCGAGTCCGACCTGACGGCCGCCCTCGGGCGGGCCGAGGGGATGGTCGAGCGGCGCCCGCGGGCTGGCGGGCGTGCTCCGGGAGCGGCAGCGCTCGCTCGCCCGGGCGCTCGACGCGGCCGCCGACGCCGACGTCGTATCCACCCTCGAGGCCGAAGGTGCCCGTCTGGTCGAGGAGCTCGCGGCCGCCGAGCAGCGAGGCGGAGACGCTCGCGCCGGAGCACGACGGTCCTCGACGCCGCCGCGACCGCGGTAGCCGCCGAGCTCGAGTCCCATCTGGCAGCCTGGGGGGACGGCAGCGAGCTGCCGGCGCGCCGAAGAGGCGGTCACGGTGGCCCGCGGCCAGCTCGCCTCGCTCGAGCACGCCCTCGAGCGGGACCGGCGCACCCTCGACCAGCTCGTCGCCGCGGCTGGCCGCGGCCGAGCGCCGGTCCTCGTTGCTCGAGGGCGAGGACCACGAGCTCGGGGAGCGGCTGGCCGAGACCGAGCAGTCCCGCCACCGGCTCCAGGCCGCGGTCGCCGAGACCGAGGCGGCCCATCGGCGATGCCGTCCACCGGTTGGAGGTCGCCGAGGAGGCGCTGCGTCAGGCCGAGCAGGAGCACGCCCGGTCCCTGGCCCGGGCCGACGCGCTCGAGCGGGCGTTCGACGAGGCGCGGGGGGCTGCCGGCGCCGAGCTGTTGGCCGGTGTCGACGGGGTGGTCGGCACCCTCCTGGACCTGGTCGAGGTGGACCCCGGCTGGGAAGAGGCCTTCGAGGCCGCCGTCGGCGGCTCGCTGGCAGCGGTGGTCGTGTCGGGAAGCGAATCGGCCCGGGCCGCCCTGTCCCGCCTCCGCCAGGGCGGCGCCACCGGTGCGGTGCTGGCGCTCACCGAATCGGTCGCCGCCCGCCGCGTCCGGGCTCGCCGAGGCCGGAGCAGCCGGCCGGGACCGAGTCGCTCCGTCGCCCATGTGCGTGCCGCGCGCCGGAGGGCGGCACCTACCCGGGTCTGGACACGGTGCTCGACACGCTGCTCCCCGGGTCGTGCTGCGCCCGCACCGGGCTGGTCCGAGGCGATCGATCTGGCGCTCTGCCCGCCCCGATCTGGTGGTGGTGACCCGCGACGGCGACCGGTTCTCGTCCACGGGCTGGCGGGTCCGGGCGGGCGGCGGGGTGGTGACCGCCGCAGTGGTCGACGAGGCCAGGGCCCGCGCCGCGGTGGGCCGGGAGGAGGCCGCGCGGGCCGCCGAGGAGCGCAGCCACGCCCGCGGCCGAGGTCGACGCCACCCGGGAGGCCGCCGCCGAGGTCGATTCGGGCCGACGACCGCAACGAGGTCGCCCACCAGGCGGCGCGGGCCGGGCGCCTGCGGGTCTCGGCCGATCGCGACCTGCTGGCCGGAGAGCTGGAGGAGATCCGACGGACCCGGGCCGAGCTCGACGACCGCATCGGCCGGGACGCGGCCCGGGTGGCCGAGCTGGTGTCCGAGATGCCGGCGCTCGAGCGCGAGCGTTCCATCGCCGCCGAGCGGATGGCTTCGGCCAGCGCCGAGCGTCGGCGGATCGACGAGCGCATCGCCGAGGCCGCCGCCGGCTCGAGCGAGTGGGAGGTGCGCTCCGCCGGGCTGGCCGAGCGCCGACGGGTGCTGGCCGAGCGGCTGCGCGAGGTCGAGCGGCGGCTCACCGGTCACGCCGACGAGCGCCGCCTGGCGGCCGAGCGCCGGACCCGGCTGGAGTCGGACGCCACCGCCGTCGAGCGCCTGCTCGACGTGGTCGCCGACGCGCAGGTCGAGCTCGACGCCCTGCTGTCCGACCTCCGCGACCGCCACCGCCGTCAGCTCGAGGCCGTCCGGGCCGGTGGTGCCCGCCTCGAGGAGCTCCGCCGCCGGCGCTCGGCCGGTGAGCACGACCTCGCCGCGATGCGCAGCCGCCTGCAGAAGACCGAGCTCGACCTGGTGGAGGCCACCATCCGGCGCGAGTCGGTCGTCGAGACCCTGCGCCGGGAGCTCGGCTGCGGTCCCGAGGAGGCGATCGGCGCACCGCGCCCCGAGCTGGCCGAGGGCGTCGACCCGGCCGCCCGGGTGGTCCAGCTCGAGGGCGAGCTCGCCGCCCTCGGCCCGGTCAATCCGCTGGCCCTCGAGGAGCTCTCCGAGCTCGGGGAGCGACACCGGTTCCTCGAGTCCCAGGTCGAGGATGTCCGGGCGGCCCGGCGCGAGCTGCACCAGGTGGTCCGGACCCTGGACGGCGAGATCATGCGCGTCTTCGACTCGGCCTTCGCCGACGTCAACGAGCACTTCTCGAACCTCATCACGTCGCTGTTCCCGGGCGGCACCGGGCGCCTCTCGCTCACCGACCCCGGGAACCTGCTCGACACCGGGGTCGAGGTCGAGGTCCGACCGGCCGGCCGCAACGTCCGCCGGCTGTCGCTGCTGTCGGGAGGCGAGCGGTCCCTCGTGGCGATGGCCTACCTCTTCGCCGTGTTCCGGAGCCGCCCCTCGCCCTTCTACCTGATGGACGAGGTCGAGGCGGCGCTCGACGACGTCAACCTGATGCGCTTCCTGGCCCTGGTCAACGAGTTCCGGGAGGAAGCCCAGCTGATCATCGTGAGCCACCAGAAGCGGACCATGGAGGCAGCGGATGCCCTCTACGGGGTGACCATGGCCCCGGGCGGTTCGTCCAAGGTGGTGAGCCAGAAGGTCCCCCGCGACCGGTCGGCGCCGGCGGTCTCACCAGCGCCCGTGCCGTCCCCGGTCGGTGGTGGCGACATCGGGCCGGCCGGCCAGCCGTGACCGATGCGTCGATGATGACCGCGGTCTCCGACGTCGTGGTCGGGTTGGCCGTGGCGATCCCGGTCCTGGTCGTCGGCGGTGGGGTCGCTGTCGGCCTGCGGCTCCGCCGGCGGGGGGCCGCGCCGTCGGTCCTCCCGGGTGAGGCGCCCCCCGCACGACCCTGCGGCGGGGCGGCCGACGGACGAAGCCGAAGCGCCGTCCGCAGCCACTCCGTCAGTGGCCGCGCCGTCAGTGGCTGAGGTTCCGGTCACGCCCACTCCGCCCGCCGGGCCCGCACCGGAGCCGGCCACCTACCGCGGGCGCCTCGGCAAGGCCCGCGATCTGCTCTCCGGGTACCTCGGGGCGGTGCGCGTCGAAGGGCCGCATCGACGCATCCACCTGGGACGACCTCGAGGAGGCGCTCATCCGCGCCGACGTCGGGGTGGGGTCCACCGACGCGCTCATCGAGGACCTGCGCGCCCGGGTGAAGGAGGGCGGGATCGACGGACCCGACGCGCTCGTCGACGCGCTCAAGGACGATCTGGTGGCGATGGTGTCCGCCACGGACTCCGGCCTCGCCCTGCCCGGCACCGGGCAACCGGGTGCCGCGGTCGAGAGCGAGGACGGCGAGGGGAGGTCGGTCGACGTCTGGCTCTTCGTCGGGGTCAACGGGGTCGGCAAGACCACCACGGTGGGGAAGGTGGCCCACCGGATGTCCGGGTCGGGCACCCGGGTGCTGCTCGCCGCCGCGGACACCTTCCGGGCCGCGGCCGGGGAGCAGCTCGCCCAGTGGGCTGCGCGGGCCGACGCCGACATCGTGCGCGGCTCGGAGGGCGGCGACCCGAGCTCTGTGGTGTTCGACGCAGTTCGGCGTGCCGCCTCCAAGGGCCACGCGGTGGTGCTCGCCGACACCGCCGGCCGCCTCCACAACAAGGTGAACCTCATCGAGGAGCTCAAGAAGATCCGCAGGGTCGCCGACCGGGCACCGGGACGGGTCGTCGAGGTCCTCCTGGTGCTGGACGCCACCACCGGTCAGAACGGGTTGGCCCAGGCCAAGGTCTTCCTGGAGGCGGTCGACGTCTCCGGGGTGGTGCTGACCAAGCTCGACGGCACCGCCAAGGGAGGGATCGTGGTCGCCATCCAGCGCGAGCTCGGCCTGCCGGTGAAGCTGGTCGGCCTCGGCGAAGGTGCCGACGACCTGGTCGATTTCGATCCGCAGGCCTTCGTCGACGCCCTGTTCTGAGCGGGCCCGCGACCGCCCGGTGCGTATCGTCGCCACCTCGGCCGTCCTGTAGCCTGAGCACCCCATGTTCGAGAGCCTGACCGACCGATTCGAAGGAATTCTCGGACGGCTGCGCGGCCGCGGGCGCCTCACCGAGGAGGATGTCGACGACGTCCTCCGCGAGATCCGCACCGCACTGCTCGAGGCGGACGTCGAGATCGGGGTGGTGCGGCAATTCACCGATGCGGTGCGGGAAAGGTGCGTGGGCCTCGAGCTCGCCCAGCACCTGAGTCCCGGACAGCAGGTCATCAAGATCGTCAACGAGGAGCTCGTCGGCATCCTCGGTGGCGAGACGCTCAAGATCAGCTATGCGAGCCGGCCCCCGACGGTCGTGCTCCTGGCCGGTCTCCAGGGCTCGGGCAAGACCACGGCCGCTGCCAAGCTGGCCCGCTGGTTCAAGCAGCGCGGGCGCAACCCTCTGCTGGTCGGCGCCGACCTCCAGCGACCGGCGGCGGTCGAGCAGCTCCGGGTGCTCGGTGGCCAGGCCGGCGTGACCGTCTTCAGCGAGGCCTCCGATCCGGTGGCCGTGGCAGCGGCGGGTCTCGAGGAGGCCCGTCGCCTCGGTCGTGACGTCCTCATCGTCGACACGGCCGGACGGCTCTCGATCGATCAGGATCTGATGGAGGAGATCCGAGACATCTCTGGTGCGGTGACCCCCGACTACACGTTCCTCGTCATCGACGCGATGACCGGTCAGGACGCGGTCTCGACCGCGCTGGCGTTCCACCAGACGCTGACGCTCGACGGGATCATCCTGACCAAGTTGGACGGCGACGCCCGCGGCGGTGCGGCCCTCTCGGTCCGGGAGGTGGTCGGTCGGCCGATCGCCTTTGCCTCGACCGGCGAGCGTCTCGACGACTTCGACCAGTTCCACCCTGACCGCATGGCCGACCGCATCCTCGGCATGGGGGACGTCCTCAGTCTCATCGAGCAGGCCGAACGCACGATGGACCAGGAGGTCGCCACCAAGGGTGCGGCCGCCATCATGGAAGGCCGGTTCACCCTCGAGGACTTCCTCGAGCAGCTGCAGCAGGTCAAGAAGATGGGCTCGATCTCGGGGATGCTCTCGCTGCTGCCCGGCGTGCCGAAAGACCTCAAGCAGGCGTCCTCGGCCGTCGACGACCGCCAGATCGGGCAGATCGAAGCCATCATCCAGTCGATGACCCCGGCCGAACGGACCGATCCCTCGATCATCGACGGCGGCCGCCGGCTCCGGATCGCCGACGGCAGCGGCACGGCCACCTCCGAAGTCAACGCGCTCCTCAAGCAGTTCAAGGAGATGCAGAAGATGATGAAGGGGATCGGAAAGGGCGGAATGGGGGGGGCGATGGGCGGGATCGGCTCACTGCTCGGCCGTTCCCCGCGCCTGTCCCCGCAGGCGATGGCGGAGCTCGCCGGGCCGGGCCCCGACGGCGATCTGGCAGCCCTGGGCGGGATGGGGACCGCTGGGGCCGCATCGCTCGCCGGCGCCCAGCGGGGGTCCGGGAAGCCCAAGGGCAAAGGCGGCAAGAAGGGCAAGGGGGGCGGCCGGGTCACCCCGAAGGCCCGATGACCGCCGGCGCTCCGTGGAGCTGGTCCGGCAAGTCCCTGCACTCAGGATCCGCCTCGGGCGCCGCGTGCACGCGGACCCCCGCGTTGGTGGGAGACTGTGGGCCGCCCCGGGTGGACCGGCCGGAACGGTCGGGCCCAGCCCGGAGGCCTGGCCCCGCGTGGAAGACAGACGGCGTGGATACCCTGCAACAGAGGAGTTGACCGTGGCAGTAAAGCTCCGCCTCGTGCGGATCGGGAAGAAGAAGCAGCCGACCTACCGGTTGGTGGCGGCGGACAGCCGCTCACCCCGCAACGGGCGGTTCATCGAGATCGTGGGCACCTACGCCCCCCGTGGGAAGTCGCGCGCCGAGCCCGACGCGGTGGTCGAGATCGACAACGACAAGGCTGTCCGGTGGCTCTCCCAGGGCGCCCAGCCGACCGAGCGGGTCGAGAAACTCCTCAAGCAGTCCGGTGCCCTCGACGCGTTCGCCTCGGTCAAGGCAGCCCGGTGACCGACGAACTGGCCGTGGACGCGGCCGGCGATGTCAACACGATCGATGACATCGACGAGGACGACGACGACGCCGGCAACCGCGTCTCGGGCGGCACTCCGCTCGCGGTGGTGACGTATCTGGTCCACTCGATCGCGTCCGACATCGATGCGGTCGTCATCAACACCGAGGAGCGCGGGGACTCGGTGCGATTCCGCATCCACGTGGCCCCGGAGGACATGGGCCGGGTCATCGGCCGCCGGGGCCGGGTGGCCCAGGCCATTCGCACGGTGGTCGCGGCCGCCGGGGCACGCGACGGGGTCCAGACCAGCGTCGACATCGTCGACGACTGACGCAGCGATCGGTGCCCGATACGGGTTCCGTTGCCGGCGACGGTCCCCGGTCGGATCCGGCGGGTGGGTGTTCCTGCTCGGAGCCGGGCACCCTTCTGAGCATCGGACGGATCGTCAAGCCCCACGGCTTGCGCGGTGACGTCGTGGTGTCGCTGACCACCAACCGCGACGAACGGGTGGCACCCGGGTCGGTGCTCCTCTGCGCGGACGGCCGCGAGCTTCGGGTCGAGCGTTCGACGCCCCACAGCGGCCGCCACATCGTGACCTTCGCGTCCGTGGACGGCATCGATGCGGCCGAGACGCTGCGCGGGACCGACCTCTTCGCCGCGCCTCTCGCCGACCCCGACGCGCTTTGGGTCCACGAATTGATCGGCTCGACGGTCGAGGACACCTCCGGACGTGTGCTCGGCACCGTCGACGCGGTCGAAGCCAATCCCGCCAGCGACCTCCTGGTCCTGTCGGGGGGAGGTCTGATCCCGCTCGGGTTCGTGACCAGCTCGGAGCCCGGGGTGCGGATCACCGTCGAGATTCCCGACGGCCTGCTCGACCTTCCGTGACCGGCCCGCCCGGCGGCGCCACGGAACGGCCGGATCCGGGCTCCGCGCCGGCCCCGTTCCGCATCCACTGTTTCACCCTCTTCCCCGAGGTGCTCGAGCAGTATTGGAGCGCGTCGATCCTCGGGAGGGCCCGCTCCTGCGGACGGCTCGAGCTCCGCGCCCACGACGTGCGCGACGCCGCCCACGACGTGCACCGCTCTGTCGACGACGCCCCCTTCGGTGGCGGCGCCGGCATGGTGCTCTCCCCGCAGCCCGTCTTCGAGGTCGTCGAGGCGGTCAGTGCCTCCGAGGCGGGGCTGCCACGGCCCCTGTTCCTGCTCTCGCCCTCCGGACGACGGTTCGACCAGGCACTGGCCCGGGAGCTCGCCGCCGGCCCCGACGGGTTCTCGCTGCTCTGCGGCCGCTATGAGGGGGTCGACCAGCGGGTGGCCGACCACCTGGTCGACGGTGAGGTCTCGATCGGCGATTACGTCCTCGCCGGCGGTGAGCTGGCCGCCCTGGTGGTCGCAGAGGCGGTGGCCCGGTTGCTTCCCGGGGTCCTCGGGAACGACCGCTCGGCGGACGACGAGAGCTTCGTCGCAGGGTTGCTCGAGTACCCCCAGTTCACCCGGCCGGCCGACTTCCGGGGGTGGGAGGTGCCCGGGGTCCTCCGCTCGGGGGACCATGGCCGAGTGGAGGCGTGGCGACGGGTGCAGTCCCTGGTCAGAACGCTCGACCGTCGTCCCGACCTCGTCGAGCGGCGGGGTGGGCTCACGCCTGAGGAGGTGCGGCTGCTCGCCGAGCACGGCGAGGTGCGCCGATTACGCGAACACGGCTACGATGAGTGAGCCTCGTCGGCGCCGGACCAGCCGGCATCCACGGTGACGGCCCGCAGGGACCTCGCAGGATCCTGGTGACCGGGCTGCCGTCGGGGGAGCGACCGAACGACCGCTGGAGAGACGCGTCCCATGAACCCGACCGACATCATCGATCGCGACAGCCTGCGCGACGACATCCCCGAGTTCCGCCCCGGGGACAACGTGAAGGTGCACGTCCGCGTCGTGGAAGGCACCCGTGAGCGCGTCCAGGTCTTCCAGGGCACGGTCGTCCGGCGCCAGGGTACCGGGGTCCGCGAGACGTTCACCGTCCGCAAGGTCAGCTTCGGTGTCGGTGTCGAGCGCACCTTCCCGGTGCACTCCCCGGTGATCGACCACACCGAGGTGGTCTCCCTCGGCGACGTCCGTCGGGCGAAGCTGTACTACCTGCGCGACCGCCACGGCAAGGCGGCCAAGATCAAGGAGCGGCGGGCTGCGCGGTCCTGAGCGGTCGGACGGGTCGCCGGGGCCGGTTGCCCGGCAGCGGGCTGTGGCGATGACGTCACCGGTACGATGAGCGAAGAGGACCTCGAGCGGTACGAGTCCGAGATCGAGCTGGCGCTGGTGCACGAGTACCGTGCCGTCGTCCCGCTGTTCTCGTACGTGGTGGAGACCGAGCGCCGGTTCTACCTGGCCAACACGGTGGACGTGACCGTGCGCTCGGACACCTCGCCCGCCTGTGTGGAAGTCGTCCTCCAGGACGCCTGGGTCTGGGACATGTACCGCCCGGCGCGTTTCGTCCCCTCGGTGCGGATCCTCACCTTCCGGGACGTCAACATCGAGCGCCTGCCCGACAAGGACCTGTGACCACGGGCGCGTCGGGCCCGGACCCTGGGCCCGACCGCCGCCGGATGCTGGGCGCTGCCGGGGAGGATGTCGCCGCCGCCTGGTACGAGGATCGCGGCTACGAGATCCTCGAGCGCAACTGGCGCCGGCGCGAGGGAGAGGTCGACCTCATCGCGCGTCAGGGCCGCACCGTGGTCTTCTGCGAGGTCAAGGCGCGCACGAGCGATCGGTTCGGGAGCGGTGCCGAGGCGGTCCGTGTTCCCAAGCAGCGCCGCATCCGGCGCCTTGCGGCCCGCTGGCTCTCCGAGCTCACCCCGGCGGCAGGGCGGGCCCGTGTCGAGGTCCGCTTCGACGTCGTGTCGATCACCGCCGGCGACGTCGAGGTCATCGAGGACGCCTTCTGACCCTTCTGACCGGGAACCCGCCCGTCTCGTAGGCTGCGCCGATGCCAAGCACCCTCGAGACCCTCATCGTCGAGCGCCGGGGCGGCGTGGTCACGGTGACCATGAACCGGCCGGAACGCAAGAACGCGGCGACCGGCACCATGTGGCACGAGCTGCTCGCCACCTTCGAGGAGGTGGCGGCCGACCGCCACGACCGGGTCCTCGTCCTGACCGGCGCGGGCGGTGCCTTCTGCTCGGGTGCCGATCTCTCCGACCCCACCGACGTCGCCGGCCGGCCGGGCGACCCGTCCCTCCTCCAGATGCGGGCCCTCGGTGAGGTGGCCCTCCGGCTCCATCGGCTGCCGAAGCCGACCATCGCCAAGGTCGACGGCATCGCGGCGGGGGCTGGCCTGAGCATGGCGCTCGGCTGCGACCTGGTGGTGGCGTCGGAGTCGGCCCGGTTCTCCCAGATCTTCGCCAAGCGCGGCCTCTCGATCGACTTCGGTGCCTCCTGGCTCCTGCCCCGGCTCATCGGCCTGCACCGTGCGAAGGAGCTGGCCTTCTTCGCGGACATCCTGGACTCCCGCGAAGCGGCGGAGCTCGGCCTGGTCAACCGGGTGGTCCCCGACGCCGAGCTCGACGCGTTCGTCGACGACTGGGCCCGGCGGCTGGCCGAGGGCCCGACCCTGGCACTGTCTCTGACCAAGTCCATGCTCAACGCCTTCTCGGGGCTCTCGATGGAGCAGGCGCTCGAGGAGGAGGCGCGGTCCCAGGCCCTCAACTTCACCACCCACGACACGAAGGAGGCGCTGCGGGCATTCTCCGAGAAGCGCGCCGCACGCTTCGAGGGTCGCTGAGCCGACACCGGTCCCGACGGGCCGGAGTTGAGTCCCAACCGTTGCCTATGGATCGGTTCGTCCCCGACAGCGCGGGCGCCCGATCCGCACGCAGGGAATTCAGCACGCAGGTAATTCAGGTGATGTAGGGCGATCGAAGACCGGAGATCATCGGGATTCGGCGCACGTTCGTCGTCGGTCCAGACCCGTGCCGGGGGTCCGACGACCCGGGCCGACGTCCGCGGCCAGCGCGTGGCACGGCGCCCCCTCGAGGTAGCAGGGCCGGCGGCCACCACCTGCTCATGGTCGGTCCACACGGATCCGGCAAGTCCGTGCTCGCGAACCGGTTGGGTGGCCTGTTGCCCGACCTCGACCATCCGACCGCCCTGGCAGCCAGTCGCAAAGGACTCGGTCGCCCGCCGACCCCTCCTGCCGGGGGACTCCTCGTCCGCCCGCCGTTCCGCGCACCCCATCACGGTGTGTCGCCGGTGGCGATGATCGGCCGGGGCGCGATGGCCATGCGCCCGCGCGAGATCCGCCTCCCGTATACAGGCATCGGCCAATGTCACTCGAAAGAAGTGACCTGGAACGAATCCTCTTTGAGTCAAGAGGGCAATTTCCGGGATGTGCGGGCGCGAGGGAGTGAGCCACCGTCGGGTGGCGCGACTGCCTAAGGTTTGGTGGGTCCGGGAGTGACTTCGCCGAAGAACCGGTCGCCGGGGGCCAGTGAGATGAGGTGGGAAATGAACGGCAGAGTTTGGTTCGGTGCTCTGAAGGTAGTTGCCGCAGGAACAGCACTCTGGGCTCTAGTGTTGCTGCTGCCGTCGCAGACCCCCGCGCAGGCAGCGGCCATCCTCGGTTTCACTGTTTCCCCGACTCAGGTGGGCGTACCTGGTGGAACGGTCACGGTCGAGGCATACGCAGACACTCTCGGCACCTCCACGTGCACCCTGCTGTCAACGCCCTCGATTCCGGGCCTTCCGGAGAAACAGCAATGTTTCACTAGCTTCTTATTCAAGCCCGTAACCATTCCTCGGAGCAACGGGAAGCAGATCACCTACAAGTTCTACGTACAGGCGAAGGACGACCAGGGCTCTGCGAAGGCGGGACCACAAACGGTTACCCAAGAGGCGACGGGTCACCCGGTGTGTTCCGTCTTCAAGCCCGACGCTGACCTCGAATATTGCGATCTCGCTGGTGCGGTCTTTGCGAATGATGACCTCGCTGGGGCGAACATCACACACGCGAATCTTACGGGCGCCGACTTGTATGGGACCAACCTCAAGGGTGCAATGCTCAGAGGTACCACGCTGGCTGGCATCACCTCCGGCAGTATCTCCGGCCCTCCTGCGAACCTTCCACCAGGGTGGCTGTTCATCCAAAGGACTTTGCTAGGACGGGCGGTTCACGTTGCGGGCAGCGGCTTGCTGCTTTCCCACGCCAACCTGTCTCACCTCAATCTGAACAACTGCAATCTGACCGGAGCTACGTGGACAAATGTCAACCTCACCGGAGCCAACTTGAGCGGTTGCCAGTTCTACTTCACGACGCTGAATAGGGTAAACGTAGACGGTGCGAATCTGAGGACACCACTCGCAACGGGCCTCGGTTCGAGCGGGATATCTGGGACTCCCGCAGACCTTCCGACCGGGTGGAGACTTGTCGAAGGATTCCTAATCGGAGCTGGGGCGCGACTCAACGATCCAATCCTCTCCGGGGCAGATCTCAGCGATATGAGACTGGGAGGGCTTTCGATGGGCGGCGGCGATTTGACGAATGTCGATATGTCACACGACATCCTCGGCAATGCCAATATTCAGGATTCTCAATTCAATGGAGTCGACCTGAGCAAGGCCTACGTGGCTGGCTACATGATCGGCGACAGTTTTGCGAACGCCAATCTGACCGGATCGACGTGGTACAACGTCAACACCGCGTCAACCACGTGGTCCAACACGATCTGTCCGGACGGTACGAATAGCGACAACGACGGAAATACGTGCATTTACAATGGTGCTGGCTGAAATCTCACCGGATGTGCGCGATTTGTCCAGCAGCGTCTGATTCACGAGCGGAATCAGAATCACTGTTGGTTCGGAGCGACACCGTTCCCGAACGCCGGAACTGGAGCCTCCATTGGCGCGGCGGACTGGTCCTGTCAGGTAGTTTCTACTCCCAGAGAGTTGCCAGCCAAAAGAGGCAGCATTCGCTGCCTTCACGAGGTGCCGAAAAGACATGCCAGAGTTCCCTGCGATTACTCACGTGGCGCTAACGGTTACGAGCCTCGAACGGAGTGTGCCTTGGTACAATGCTCTGTTCGGCTCGGACCCGATCCTTGACGAGGACACAGGTCCGTTCAAGCGTGTCGCTTGGCTTGCGAGTGACACAATCGTCGGTCTAACTCAGTTCCCTGATTTGAACAGCATTCAGCCGTTCAACGAGCGCCGGCCGGGTCTCGATCATCTGGCTTTCGGCTGTGCCAGCCGCGATGAGTTGAGAGTATGGGAAATCCATCTAGACGAGCTCGGCATCCCCAACGGTGGCATCGTGGACGCACCTTCCTACTCGGCATTGTCATTTCGAGACCCCGACAACATCGCACTCGAGTTCTTCGCACCTCGGGGCTAGGACTGGCGGAGTATCAGTCTGCCCAATAGGCCGACTGGTGGAGACGCATATTCCTCTGGTGCGTATTCCCCCGGGGTCTGGTCACGACTGTACTCGTAGACCGACGTAGCGCCTCCAGTCCGTGGCGAGCATCTTGGACCGTTCGGCCACTCGCCAGGGCCTGCGGTCGAGCATCTTGGCCAGCACTGGTGCGGGCACTGTGGTGAGCAACGCGTCGAGGGAGGCGACTCGCGCCGCTCGGGTGACGCCGTGCCGATTGAGGTGTTCGGCGAGCTGTTCGGACTCGATGGGTTGGCCAGGGCAGCGGCCGGGGAACAGCCAGTTGCTGTCCGGGTGTCCCGCGCCGGTCACGTTCGACCGCTGTGCGACGAGCTGGTCGACGAGCGCATCGAGCGGAGCCGGGACCGGGACGAGGTCGTCACCGAAGCGAAGGGTGAGCTCACCTTCGATGGATTGGAAGTCGGTCGTCAGCAGCCCGCTGATGCGGCTGGCCGGTAGCGCATAGAGGAGCACCAGACAGGCCGCCACCCGGTCGACCAACGAGAGATCGTCGTCGGAGAGGAACCGGGACAGCAGGTCGAGTCGCGCCGCTTCGGTGATGGCCCGGGGTGCACTCTGCCGGTCCACCGGCAACTGGAGCGGGTCCCGTCGGTGAGTGGCGATCGCCCACCGCAGGAACGACCGGGAGTGGATCCGGGTGCTGGGTCCGGTGGCGAACCAGGCGTCGATGTCGGCCTGGGTGGCAGAGACGAGATCGGTGTCGCGAGCACGGAGCCAGTCGAGGAGGCGGACGGCGATGTTGGTCTGGGCTCGGGCCACCGAGTAGCGGTTTTCGGTGAGTGTGCCCGTCTCGGCCAGGCGGGTGAGTCGGGGCCCGTGGTGCCAACGCAGATAGGCGGCGATGAGTCGCCGGTCGGCGGGATCATCGATGGTGTCGAGCCGGGTGGTAGTCCACCGATCGAATGCGGCCAGATGGCGGTCGCGGTCGGCCAAGACACCGTGGGTGATGAGCAGCTCGCGTAGATGCTCTCGGCCGTTGGAGAAGGCGAGCATGTCGATGCCGTCGTGGGTGAGGGGGACCGTGCCGGTGGCGACGGAGCGGATGCGCTCGACCACCAGTCGATCCGAGAGCCACGACAGGCCGCCTCGGGGGATTTTCATGGATGCAAGCGCCTCGACGAGAGGAACCAACGCCGGGTTGATCGTTCCCGAGCCGTCGTCGAAGAGCCGGCCGAGCCGGGCCCGGAGTGCACACCGTCGACACTGCACGAGAGTCTCGAAGTCGTCGTCGGCGCCACAGGTGCGACAGAGAAGGTCCTCGTCGATTCCCGCACAGTCCCGACAGGTCGCCCCCTCACGGAGCACACCACCGGGGAGGGAGTGGACACGCCCACAACGAGAGCAGGTTCCGTGGCGGCAGAGCCTTCGCCGAGCACAGACATGACAGAGCGCACCACCGGGCCAGGCCGGTCGTCGGGTCGTCCGCCCACACGATGCAGCACAAGGATCGCCCGTCATCGCTGGTGATCGTCGGTGATGCGGGCCCGACGGGGACGCCGTGCTGCCGGTCGCCCCGGGGTGGCCTTCGTCGCCGCCGCTCCGGCCGCTGCTGTCGTCTCGATCAGGTCGGCCGGGGTGCAGTCGAAGATGTCGCACAGGGCGGCCAAGGTGGCCAACGACAGGCGCTTGGGCGTGCCGGTGGCGAGTCGATAGACCTGGGCGGCGGACAGCTCGACGCCTCGTTCGGCGAGGAGCGGCTTCAGGTCGGTGGTCTTCCAGATCCCGTGGGCGGCCATCACCTCACGCAGGCGCCAGGAGTAGCGGACAGTCCGGCGGGCCCTCACTGTGCAGCCTTGCGAAGTGCTGCGGCCTCGACCGCCCCGTCGAGGGCGGCCCGGAGGGTGCGGGTCTTGTAGTCCGAGGACACCGACGTGTAGATGGCGAGCGTCGAGGCGTACTCGTGACCGGCCTGCTGCTGGACGAACAAGGCGTCATAGCCGTCCTCGATGAGGTGGGTCACGTAGCTGTGGCGCAGGCAGTGGAGCGTGAGCCCACCGGGCAGACCGGCGGCCTCGGCGCAACGGGTGAAGGCGGTAGTGATGCGGTCCTCTGAGACCAGCGGCCCGCGCTCGGACGGCCACAGCCCCGACCCTTCCGGCTCCATCGTGGGCCAGATGTCCTCCACCCATTCGGCCAGCACCTCGGTCGACCAGTCGAACACGGTGAGCACGCTGCGCCGTCGGGGAGGCCCGCCTTTGGCCGCCTTGCCCCACCGGACCTGACAGACCCCATAGGCACCGAACTCCGGTACCGACGGATTGGAAGAGAAGTCAGCCACCTCGAGCATGCGGACCTCCCGACGCCGGAGACCCACCCATAGGCGACCTTCAGCATGGTCGCGTCCCGGAAAGCCGGCGCCCAGCCCTTCTTGGACCGGGACCGGATGGCACAGACGTCGTCGTCGGCCGCGTCGAACAGGGACTGCAGCTCCACCCGGGTCAGCGACCGGCGACCCGGGTGGCCCTCGTACTCCGAGGTGTGGGTGGCCAGGTTCTCCGGACGACAGACCTGGCTCGGAGCCGTGCCGAACTGGGTGGTGCATGACAGTGACCATCCATAGGCCGGGTCGCACACGAAGTCACAGAAGGAACCGACGGCGAGTTGGTAGCTGCGGATGGTCGAATGTGCACGGTGGTCGTCGACGCGCAGCTCGCCGACCCAGGATTCCAGGTGGCCGGGCAGCCACTCCCAGGGCCAGCTCTGCGCATGGAGACGGAACCGGCGCACCACCCGCTCTCTGGCATCGATGGTCACCTCGTTGAGACTTCGGGCGAGTTGTTGATCACGCCAGCCGTCCAACATCGCCTCGAACACGTCACCGGCGACGAGTGACTCCGCCGACTGAGATGCGGCGAGCCACACCCCTCTGGATCTGCTCATGTGGGTCCCTTCATGCCTCGTTTTGGACGCGGGATTCAATCATCAGATGCAATCGAACCCAGGGATGCCCACGTCAGAGCATGAATACGGTCACCACCAACTGCCCTCCGCCGAACACGCTCACAGTGCATACGTGCAGGCACGGGGCCAGATCACGTCACCACGAGAACATGCATCCAATCGAATATGCGGCAGAAGCCCCCGAACGCCGGCAGAGGGTCACGGTTTGAACCCTCATTCATGAGGGCCTCGATTGCTCGGCGAGTGGCCTTCGAAGGGTTGACCTCCGGAAGCTCCTGGTCACGGGCTTTGAGACATCTCTGGGGCATGATGGTGGCGTGCCGGCGACCATCCTTGACCGTGAGCTGTACGATGAGGCCCTTGCCGCCGAGGTTCTGGGGGTTCCGCGCGCGACCCTGCACTACTGGCTCGAGGGTGGCGAGCGACGGGGCCGAACCTACGCACCAATCCTCCGTCCCAGCGCGACAGGTTCCCATGCCGTGACGTGGGGCGAGTTCGTCGAGGCTCGCTACCTGAGGGAGTACCGCCGGTCTCTTGGCGCGTCGATGAAGCACCTCCGGGCGTTCATTGAGTACCTGCGCGACGAGCTCGACGTTCCCTATCCGTTGGCGGACGCCCGGCCGTGGGTCGGGCCTGGACGACACCTTTTCATTTCCGCGCAGGAGCGGGCGGGACTGCCGCCCGAGCTGTGGGCATGCGTAGAGCCGCAGACCGGAGTGATGTTGCTTCTTCCGCCAGCAGAGAGCTTCCTCGAACGTGTCGAGTTTGAGACGTATGACAGGGGCGCCGTCATACGCCTCCGCCCAAGCGGCCCTGACTCCCAGGTGGTCATCGATCCTGAGGTGCGGTTCGGCTCGCCCGCAGTAATGGGCATCCCGACTGAGACGATCGCCGAGCAAGTCGCGGCTGGGGACTCAATCGAAAGCGTGGCCAGCGACTTTGCCTTAGACCTGGCGACCGTTATCGACGCCCTGCGCTTTGAGGGGATCGACCGGGCGCACGCAGCGTAGGCACCTCGTGGCGATCCGCTTCTACGTCGATGCGGACTTGCTGGGGACAGCGAAGCTCCTGACCGCGGTGCGCCCCGATGTGACGTATCCCGGAGATCCCGGCGGCCGCGGCCCCGACGGATTCGAGCGGGCGCCCTGCCCGATTTTCCCTGGTGAAAAGGACGTCGACTGGCTCCCTCGGGTCGCTGACGCCGGATGGGTCACCATCACCCGCGATCGACACATCCAGCATCGTCCGGCCGAACGGGAGGCCCTGCTGGCCGCCAAGGCGAGGATGATCCGTCTCGACGCCCGACAGGGCCTCAACAAGTGGCAACAGCTTGAGATCATCGTGACGCAGTGGCGCCGCTTTGAGGAGCTGGCCGAATTGCCGGGGCCTTGGCTCTATATGGCCACGCGAACGACGCTGCGCAAGGAGCTTTGAGGGCAATTCTGATTTCAGCGGGGTCTGAGGTGCGAGCGACTCGGGACGGTGCCATGCCGACGGAGCCTGACTGCGCCGTGAGGTAACCGGCACTCTACTGCTATATTGCGTCCACGCCCCTGCTAAGGTCGCGCCAATCCTGGAAGATTTCCGGTCGAGAAGTGGGGGAAATACCTTGCGCCGTCTACTCATCGTGCTATCAGTATCGTTGGCCTTGCCCGCCTCACTTTCGATGGTGGTTCCCGCAGCTTCCGCAGCACCGGCAACCGCGACCGTCGTCACCTGTCTGAAGTTCAGTGGTTCACTTTTTGGATCTGCCAGCCTTGCCGTATGCAATGACAAGACGGTCGCCGATCATTCGGGCGCCGTTGCGTTGTCTGCCTCCACCCGCTCCTTCAGCATCAGCTGGAGGAGCGGAAAGACCTCCACTGGGACTTTCAGCTACACGATCGGCGGATCCACCTGCCCGTCGACCAACCCGATCGAGGCCGCTGTAGGAGGCGCAGTCACCGGCGGGACGGCCACGACCCTGATCGGCGGAACGATCCATGGCACCCTCTGCGCCAACGGCAGCGGAGACTTCGAGCTCCAGCCTGGCAGCAATTTCAAGATCTGATGTAGGCCTGGTCCCTCGATTTCCACGAAAAGGGGATTCGCTCATCCAAGCGGTCGAGTAGCCCATCGCTGTGCACGAGGTACTGGTCTGCCATCGGTGACTTGGAGGCTCAGCCGTGGACTGACGTGCTCCAAGAGACGCCTAACGAGCAGCTACTGCCACCTAACGCCGGTTAGGGTCCACGCCAGATTAATACGCGCGTAGTATCCTGGCCGTGTGGAGGTCACTGAGGAGGCGCTCGGGCGATTCTTCGAGGTGGTCTTGCCGCACATGAACGAGCTGCAGCGTCGGGTCGTCGCCGGCGCGACCGCCGAGATGCTCGGGCGCGGCGGCAAGACGGCGGTGGCCGACGCGTCGGGCATGAGCCGCAACACGGTGATCAAGGCAGAGGGAGAGGTCGTCGCCGGGATCGAGCCGTCGACCCGGTTGCGCGCCCCGGGGGTGGCGACAAGTCGCTGCTCGACACCCAGCCGGGTCTGCTCGAGGCTCTCGACGACCTCGTCTACCCAGAAACCCGCGGTAACCCGATGTCGAGGCTGCGCTGGACATCGAAGTCCTCCACCAAGCTGGCCGACGAGCTGGTGCGCCAGGGCTACGACATCTCGCCGCGCTCTGTGCTGCGCCTGCTCCACCGCCTCGGCTATTCGCTCCAGGCCAACGCCAAGGTGACCGAGGGGCGCCAGCACGCCGACCGCGACGCCCAGTTTCACTACCTCAACGACCAGGCCGACGCTTTCATCGAGAGCGACCAGCCGGTGATCTCCGTCGACACCAAGAAGAAGGAGCTGATCGGCGACTACGCCAACGGTGGCGGCGAGTGGTCACCGGCGGGTGAGCCCGAACGCGTCCAGGTCCACGACTTTGCGGATCGAGACCTCGGCGAACATGCCAAGGCGATCCCTTATGGCATCTACGACGTGGCCAACGACGAGGGCTGGGTCAACGTCGGCGACGTGGCCGACACAGCCCGTTTCGCCATCGAATCCATCCGTCGCTGGTGGAACCAGATGGGCAAGAGTCGCTTCCCCGGCGCCGAGCGCCTCTTGATCACCGCGGATGCCGGGGGATCAAACGGCTATCGCCTGCGCGCCTGGAAGGTCGAACTGGCGAAGTTGGCCACCGAGACCGGCCTCGACATCACCGTGTGCCACTACCCGCCGGGGACGTCGAAGTGGAACCGGATCGAGCACCGCATGTTCAGCTTCATCACTATGAACTGGCGCGGCCGCCCCCTCACCACACTGCGCACCATCATCGAGCTGATCTCGGCCACCACCACCAAGACCGGGCTCAGCATCCAAGCCGACTACGACCCGAACTGGTACCCGACCGGCATCAAGATCACCAACAAGGAGCTGGCGGCCGTCCCCCTCGAGCCCCATGCGTTCCACGGCGAGTGGAACTACACGATCAACGCTCAATCAAACGCGGCGTGAGCCCTTAGCAGCGCATTTCGACCGTAGCCCAACGGCACTTCGAGGCGACCCCTGGCCCCCGACGTCGAAGCATTGGAGGCACCTCCAGAGCCCTCAAGTGTGGGTCTGCAAGTCGTTCCATCTCGGAGTCGGCCGGACCGGTTGCCCTACCCCTTCGTAGCTCGGCAGGGCTACAATTGGGGCGGGTCGTTACTGGCGTCTGGGTGGAGAACCACCGGGGACCGACCCGCCGGCAGTATGCCGGAGAATGCCGTGCGCCTGGGCGAACAGTCGAAGTCGTCCCAAGGAGTGCATGATGCCCGACTCGCCCGTGTCCACGGCCTATCGATCGGCGATGGAGGTCATCGCCGCCGCCGAACCAGATGTGGCCGGGGCCATCGTCGGTGAGCTGGAGTCCCAACGGCGCCAATTGAAGCTCATCGCTTCCGAGAACTATGCCTCTCCAGCCGTGCTGCTCGCCATGGGCAACTGGCTGTCAGACAAGTACGCCGAAGGCACCCCGGGCCATCGTTTCTATGCCGGATGCGAGATGGTTGACCGCATCGAGACGTTGGCTAGCGACCACGCAAAGGCGCTCTTTGGCGCCGAGCACGCCTACGTCCAACCCCATTCGGGTATCGACGCAAACCTGGTCGCCTACTGGGCCATCCTTGCCCACCGAATCGAACGGCCTGTTCTGGCCGATGCTGGTGTGGCTCATGTGAACGACCTCGAAGCCGTGAGCTGGGACAAGCTGCGAAACGGGCTGCACTCCCAGCGCATGATGGGAATGTCTCTCGACGCAGGTGGCCATCTCACCCATGGATTCCGACCCAACATCTCCGGGAAGCTCTTCGACCAGACCAGCTACGGGGTCGATCCCACCTCCGGGCTCCTCGACTACGACGCCATCGCTGCTCAGGCCAGGGAGTTCCGTCCGTTGGTGCTGGTCGCGGGGTACTCCGCTTACCCCCGGAACCCCAATTTCGCCACCTTGGCCGAGATCGCCCACGACGTCGGGGCCACGTTCATGGTCGACATGGCCCACTTCGCTGGTCTGGTGGCCGGAAAGGTCCTCACAGGCGACCTCGATCCCGTTCCGTATGCCGATGTGGTGACCTCTACCACCCACAAGTCACTGCGCGGACCTCGGGGGGGGCTGGTGCTCTGCACCCAGGAGTACGCACCGTACGTAGACAGGGGATGTCCAATGGTCCTAGGCGGGCCGCTACCCCACGTAATGGCAGCCAAGGCCATCGCTTTGTCCGAGGCCCGCCGGCCTTCATTTGCCGTGTATGCGGCACAGATCGTGGCAAATGCCCGGGCGCTTGCTGATGGGTTGGTACGCAGAGGAGCAGAACTAGTCACCGGTGGCACCGACAACCACCTCGTCCTCATCGACGTTGCCACCAGCCTCGGCCTCACCGGTCGTCAGGCCGAGGCCGCTCTACTTGATGCGGGCGTAGTCACAAATCGCAACTCAGTACCAGGTGACGCCAACGGAGCCTGGTACACCTCCGGTATCCGACTCGGCACACCGGCATTGACCACACTCGGATTCGGGGCAGACGAGCTCGACGAGGTCGCTGACATCCTCGTGAATGCGCTACGAGCCACGACCCCCGCTACGTCCACCGCCAAGGCGAAGTACGAGATCGATCCTGTTGTTGCCCAGGCCTGCCGGGCCCGGTGCGCCGATCTGCTCGCCCACCACCCCCTCTACCCGAAGATCAAACTGTGAAGCCGCACGATTGGGAGCGAAGACGATCCCGTAGCGGCGCAGAGCGAACGTTCGCCGCAGCGGGAATGTCGCGTACGACCCGCCCGTGCTCTCTAACCCTGGCTCAGCAGTGCCGGAGCAAGCGTGTACAGGATGACGCGGTCAGGAACCGGCGGTCTCAGTCGTCCGCGGTATCAATCGCTCGGCCAAACCGCGGAACGTGTCCTCATCGGCCTTCGAGGTGAATGCACGTACGGGGATCATGAAGCTCCCCGGTCCCTTGCCAACGATGAGGAGGTACAGCTTGTCCCGTTGACGGATCTCCGAGAACATCGCCCATCGCATCGTTGTGTCGTTGAGTGCCGTGTGCCGATGAATACCTTCATCGGTGATTTCCAGCGTCCTGACCTCAAACCCCTTGCCGACTCGCTTCCAGATTCGGTTGGGGGTTATTGGGACCAGTATGAAGAAGATCGCGACAATTGCCAGACCCAGCGCCAACATGACCGCCCAGGCGACCGTGTTGGTCGAATCCAGGCCCAGGAGTGCTGCACCCGCAGCCACTAGGCAGACTCCGACGGCCGGAAGTATCCAGTTCTGCCAACGGCTCGAGAACTGCCGGTAGACGACTGGAACCACCTCATCTTGAGTCAACTGATGCTCGGTCGTCTGGATGTGCACAGATTCCGCGTTGGGCGCCGAGATGTCCGTCATGAGGAGCCTCTCGTCCTCGGGGGTTGTTCCGAGCAGGATCGTAGTTTGGCCTACCGGACCTCGCCCGCCATCAGCCTGTTTGCCGTCCCCGTAGCACTGTCCCCGACCGCCGGTCATACCGGTGATCGCCAGCAGAACTTCCCGAACCTCCGGACAGGCGCCCCTTTCACCTGACAATGATCGGATCGTTGGCCTGTCTCAGTTCACGTAGGGCGGTCGAAGGCCGGCGATCATCGGGAAGTGGCGCAGGTTCGTCGTAAGGAGGTCGGCGCCTACGACGGACGCAGTGGCTGCGATCAGAGAATCGATGGCGTCGATGCCGCCGTGCGCTTTTCGGTACTCAGCGGCCATAGAGCGAGGAGTTGCGTGGCTCCGCTGTCGCCGCGTAAGTGGTCGACCGCGATTGTCGTATCGAGGAGTTTCACGATGAGCGAAGCCGGCCAAGTCGCTCACTGACGTCGCCCCGGATCGAGTCGACGAATTGCGCACCCGAGTATTCACGGCCGGCCCAGGCGCCGGCAGAGGAGCGAAGCGCCTCGAGCCGCGACGCCACGGGCTGCTCTCCATACTGGGACCGGATCGCCCGACGGATCAGCTCCGAGCGGCTGGCCCCAGTGCGAACGGCAGCAGCCTCGAGCGCTGACACCTCTTGGTCGTCCAAGTAGATCTGGGTCCTGTGCACGACATCGCTCTACCCGGACTTACTGAGTTCGTAGGCATTTTCGGGGGTCCGGCATGACATCGTCCCTGGTCAGAGTGTTTCGGGGGCTCGGAAAGTCTGAAAAGCGTAGGCACACGATTAGTTGACTGACCTGCGGGGTTCAGTCACAATGTAGGTGTGTACCTGAGAGAGTCCAGTCGACGGAACAAGGACGGCTCCAAGGTCACCTATCTCCAGCTCGCCCACAACGAGCGGCACCCGGAGACGGGCGTCCCGGTGGCCAAGGTCATCCACAACTTCGGTCGGAAGGACAAGGTCGACAAGGAGGCGCTGGCGCGGCTCGTCTCGTCGATCAGCCGGATCCTCGATCTGCCGGCAACGGGCTCGCTTGTTGGATCCGACATCGAGATCGTCGACTCCCGTCGACTCGGTGGTGCCTTCGTGCTCGACCAGATGTGGGAACGATTAGGCATCGCTGACGCCCTGCGGTCGTCGGCCAGCGGTCGGCGCATCGATGCCGATGCAGTGGAACGCATCTGCTTCGCGCTCGTCGCCCAGCGGTGTCTGGATCCGGCTTCGAAGTTGGCGGCGGTCAAGTGGGCGAAGGAACGCGTCGCCCTCGTTGACTGTCCGGACTTCGACGATCAGGCGGCCTATGCAGCGATGGACTTCCTCCTTGCCGCGTTGCCTGAGATCGCCGAGCGCATCTTCTCCACCACCGCCAACCTGTTGAACCTGTCCTGCGACATCATCTTCGTCGACACCTCCTCCACCTACTTCGAACGGGACGTGGCCGACAGCGAGGCCGATCTCGATCTGGCCAAGGGTGCGGAGGAGAAGGCGACGACCGGTGGTGTCGGTCCCGACGACCCGGGACCCGATGAACAAGCGGTCCGTCGGTTCAACAAGCACTCGAAGGACCACCGACCCGACCTGCCCCAGGTGGTCCTCGGCATGGCCGTCACGGCCGAAGGGGTGCCGGTGCGGTGCTGGACGTTCCCGGGCAACACCTCGGACCAGGTGATCATCCGCACCATCAAGGACGACCTGGCCGGATGGATGCTCAACCGGGTGGTGTGGGTGGCCGACCGGGGCTTCAACTCGGTGGCCAATAGGGCCTACCTGCAGCGGGGCGGGGGGCACTACGTGGTGGCCGAGAAGTTGCGCAACGCCAGCGGCGAAGCGAAGGAGGCACTCTCTCGTCCGGGCCGCTTTCACACCGCCGCTGGCAACCTCCAGGTAAAAGAGGTCCGGGTCGGCGAGGGTGCGCGGTCTCAGCGCTTCGTCGTGTGTTTCAACCCCGAGACAGAAGAGCGGGACCAACAGGTCCGGGCCAACCTGGTCGCCTATCTGGAGACCCAGATCGAGGGCACCGACGAGTGGACGAAATCGAAACGTGACGAACTGGCCGGACGGTTGCGCACCACGCCCGCGCTCTGGCGTCTGGTCCGTCGGCTCAATGATGGACGGTTCCGCATTGACAAGGCGGCCATCGCCAACGAGGCCAAGCTCGATGGCAAGTGGTTGTTGCGCACCAGTGACGACAGCCTCACCCCCACTGATCTCGCCCTCGCCTACAAGCAGCTGCTCGAAGTCGAGCGCGGCTGGCGGGACATGAAGGGATCACTCGGACTGCGTCCGGTCTTCCACCACCGAGAGGATCGGATCCGCAGCCACATCCAGCTCTGCTGGCTCGGGCTGCTGCTCATGCGTGTCATCGAGAACGGCACCGGTGACACGTGGCGCAACGTCCGCCACGAGCTCGATCGCATGCATCTCGTCACCATGGAGTCCGCCGAGGGACGGGTGGCCCAACGATCGGCCACCACCACCGGTCAGGCCGAGATCCTCTCCGCCCTCGGCATCCCCGAACCCGGTCGCTTCCTCGACTTCGAGCTTCCGACGCCCTCCGCGTAGTCCCAGGTCACGGGCTCGCGTAGTAACACGCCTCCGAAGCCCCTTCGCGGCAGTTCCCCCTGGTCAACCGCTACTTCCGGGGTGGTCGTGTGCCTGCCATCTCAGTAAGTCCGGTCTACATCGTCCGATGTTACCGAGAAGAAGCAGAACCGCAGGCAAGGTGGAGCTGATCGAGGGCGCCTACTGACTGCCTCGATTCGAGGGGCGCCGACCCCTGCGACGTGACACCCGGCACGTAGGGTCCGAACCGGTGCCTCGAGGGCTGGGGCGCCGGAGCATCACGATCCCGCCCTCCCCAGTCCCGACCCGTCCTGCCCGGAGGCTCCGTGATCGCCGCCATTCCCTCCGCCGTCCTCGTCGGGGTCGACGCCCGTCTGGTCTCAGTGGAAGTCCACGTGTCCAACGGCCTCCCCGGCTTCACCGTCGTCGGCCTCCCCGATGCCGCCGTGCGCGAGTCGCGCGACCGGGTGCGGGCGGCGCTCCTCTCCAGCGGGCTGGCCTGGCCCCGGCGGCGGGTCACCGTGAACCTCGCCCCGTCCGGCATCCGCAAGGGGGGCGCGGGGCTCGACCTGCCGATTGCGCTCGGTGTCCTGGTGGCGTCGGGGCTGCTCCGGGCGGACGCCGTCGCCGGTTGCGGCTTCGTGGGCGAGCTCGGGCTCGACGGCTCGCTGCGGGGGGTGCCCGGCACCATGGTCCTGGCCGAGGCGCTCGGGAGCCTGCGCATCGTGGTCCCCGACGACAGCGCACCCGAGGTGGCGGTCATCCCGGACGCCCGGTACGCCACCGCGGCCACCCTCGCCGCACTCGTGGCCCGCCTACGGTCGCGTGGGCCTTGGCCGGACCGGCCGACGACGGCGCCCGCTCGTGCCGGCCTGCCGGACGCGGCTCCCGACCCGTGCCGTGGGTCCGACGACCTGGCCGACGTCCGTGGCCAGCGCGTCGCACGGCGTGCCCTCGAGGTGGCCGCAGCCGGCGGCCACCACCTGCTCATGGTCGGTCCACCCGGCTCCGGCAAGTCCATGCTGGCGAACCGGTTGGGCGGCCTGTTGCCCGACCTCGACCGTCCGACGGCGCTGGCCGCCAGTCGCATCCACTCGGTCGCTGGCCGACCCCTCCCGTCGGGGGGACTCCTCGTCCGCCCGCCGTTCCGCGCCCCCCATCACGGCGTGTCGCCCGTGGCGATGATCGGCGGGGGCGCGACGGCGATGCGGCCGGGCGAGATCAGCCTCGCGCACGGGGGCGCGCTGTTCCTCGACGAGCTCGGTGAGTTCCCCGTAGCGGTCCTCGACGCGCTCCGCCAACCCCTCGAGGACGGTCAGGTGCGGGTGAGCCGGGCTCGCGGGACGACCACCTTTCCGGCCCGGTTCCAGCTGGTCGCCGCCATGAACCCGTGCCCGTGCGGAGAGGGCGGTCTGCCGGGGTCCTGCCGGTGCTCGCCCTCCGAGCGTGCCCGCTACGCGAGGCGGTTGTCAGGTCCACTGCTCGACCGGTTCGACCTCTCCCTCCGGGTGGACCCGCCGGAGGCGGACGAGCTGGTCGGGGCGCCGACCGGCGAAGGGACCGCGGCCGTCGCAGCACGGGTGGTCGCGGCCCGCACGCTGGCCTCTGCCCGCGGGGTGCGGGTCAACGCCGACCTGCGGGCATCGGCGCTCGACGAGCTCGCCCCGCTGAGCATGGGGGCCGCCCGCCTCCTGGAGCGCCGACTGCGGTCGGGGAGGCTGAGCGCCCGCGGCCTCCACCGGGTCCGCCGTCTGGCCCGGACGGTCGCCGACCTCGATGATGGAGCCGAGACCATCGACGAGCACCACCTGCACGAGGCACTCGCCCTGCGGGGCGGGCGTGAGCTGCTCGGTGCAGGGGCGGCATGAGGAGTTTGCTCGCCGACGAGCAGGTCTACGCGGCGTCGCTGGTCGGCCTTGCCGGCATGACCCCGGTCCGGCTGGCACGGGTACTGGACGGGTTCCGCCCGGCGGTGGCCTGGTCCGCACTGCAGGCCGGCACCCATCCGAGCGATCCGGGTCGGCGGTTCCGACCTGCTGCCCGTGCCACCGATCCTGCGCAAGTGGCCCGGAAGCATGCCGAGGTCGGAGTGGCCGTGCTGCTGCCCGACCGGCCCGGCTATCCGGCAGCTCTTGCCGGCGACCCCGGCGCACCGGCGGTCCTCTTCGCGCTCGGCGAACCATCCCGGCTCGAGGGTCGTCCATCGGTCGCGGTGGTCGGCACCCGCTCGGCCACGCCCTACGGGCGCCGGGTCGCCTCGGAGCTCGGGGCCGATCTGGCCGCTGCGGGGGTGGTCGTCGTCTCCGGTCTGGCCCGGGGAATCGATGCCGCCGCCCACGCGGGGGCCCTCTCGACGGGACCCGGCGCGGCACCGCCTGTCGCTGTCGTCGGCACCGGTCTCGACCACCCCTACCCGTCCGAGAGCCGGGCGCTGTGGGGCCGGGTCGCTGCTGCCGGCGCCGTCTTTTCCGAAGCCGCGCTCGGGACCCCGCCACTCCGGCGCGTCTTCCCGGTACGCAACCGGATCATCGCGGCGCTCGCCGATGTGGTGGTGGTCGTCGAGTGCCACCGGGCCGGGGGCTCGCTCTATACGGCCGAGGCGGCGGCACGCCGCTCGATCCCGGTGTGCGCGGTACCCGGTTCGGTCCACAGCCCGGCGTCCGTAGGCACCAATGGGCTCCTGGCCGACGGCTGTGTGCCCGTCCGGGACGCGGCCGATGTCCTCGCCGCCGTCTCGCTCGTGCGGGCCGCACGGGGGATGACGGTCCCGGTCGCAGCGGGTGCCCGCCCCTCGGACCGCCGCTCGGTCGACCCGTCTCCGACGCTCGACCGGGTCCAGCGTGCGGTGTTCGAGGCCGTTGACGACACGCCGACCACGATGGAGACGATCCTGATCCGCACCGACCTCTCGTTGTCGGCGCTGTCCTCGGCGGGGGAGGAGCTCGTGGGCCGGGGCCTGTTGACCCACGGGGCCGGATGGTGGGCCCGTGCCTGAGACTGCCGGGCGCTCGGCCGGACGACCCTCAGGGTGCGGGGAACGACCCCGCTTGCCAGCCGATGGCCGACCCGGTCACCGGACCGGGGCTCGGGGGCTCGGAGAAGGCGGGAGCAGTGCACGAGCTCTGCCCGGTCTCGGCGCCATACCAGGTCGACGACGAGGAGCTCCAGACCACCCAGCAGGTGCCGTCAGACGAGCGATCGGCGAGGGTCACGCTACCCGTGCCGTCCGGGGTGGCTCCGGTTGCGACGCTGACCGTGGTCGGACCCGTCGAGGGCCCCGACGCGAAGGTCACCGAGGGTTCGGCTGCCGACAGTGTCCCAGCGTTGATCGATGCGAACCCGCCGGCGGCGGCCGATGCGTCCTCGGCCGCATGCAGCCCGGTCGAGAGTGACTGCTGGGCCCGGACCGCGTCGGCCATGGCGACTTCCGGGTTCCCAGCGGTGCCCGAGGCAGCGGAGCCCGAGGGGGTGGATCCAGAGCCGAAGGTCGACCCGAGGAGCAAGGCGGTCAGCAGCGCGACCGCGACCAAGCCGAGCATGGTGGCGATCATCGAGAAGCCGCCCTCGTCCGCGGTGCGCTCGGAACTGCCGGGCTGCCGCCTGCTCTGGATCATGCGCCGACGCTCCTGCCGGCGGTCCGCCGGACGTCCCCTGTCCCTCCGGAGCCGACTGCCCGACTCGTAGTAGTCATGCAACCACTATAAGTGGCGATAATACCTCCCAGGGTGGTCAAACGCTACTGTCCGGGTGTGCAGACGACGGACCCTGCCCGCGGAAGGGGGATCGGGCTCGGGCTCTGGCTGGCTGCGGCCGGAGTGGACCGCAGCGGAGCCGCCCTCCTCGACCGGGCCGCGTCGGCCGCGTCAGCCGCCGAGCAGACCGGGTTCGACTCGGTGTGGCTGTCCGAGTCGGCTCCAGGTGCCCAAGGACGGATAACCCACGAGGGGTACTCGCTTCTCGGTGCGCTCGCCGTACGCACCGGGCGCGCACATCTGGGCGTCGTCCCCGCCCGAGCCGTGGGCCGACCGCCGTCGATCCTGGCCAAGATCGTGACCGGGATCGACGTCATCTCCCACGGGCGCGCGGTGCTCTCGCTCGACGGCGGCAGCACCGGTGGGTGGGGGATCGAGCGCCTGGCCGAGGCACTCGAGGTCAGCCGGTCTGTGCTCGAGGACGAACGGCCGACGTTCGCCGGACGCTTCTACTCGCTCGACGGAGCGGTCAACCGGCCTCCCCCGGTCCAGGACGGAGGCATCCCGGTGGTCGTGTTCGTCCACGGCTCGGGACCCGGGCGCACCGGCGTGCTCGAAGTCGCCGCCCGGTGTGCCGACGCGGTGGTCGTGGACGGCGGGGGCAGGGGAGTCCAGGAGGCGGTGGCCACGATGGCGGCGGTCGCCGGGGCGAGTGGACCCAGCGGGACGTCGGTCTGCGGCACGCTCACCGCCGGCGCCGACCCGCCCGCACTCGCCGATGCCGCCGCAGAGCTCGCGGAGATGTGCTCGGCCGGCGCGAGCGGGTGCCTGGTCCGCGTCACGGGCCCCTGCGACCCGGCGACGGTGGAGATGGTCGGCCGGGCGCTCCGCTCCTGATCCGCTGCGGCCCCACCGGGACCCGCTGCTACGGTGCGCCCATGCGGATCGGAGCGCACGTGCGGGCGGGGAAGGGCCTGGTGTCCGCCCTCGAGCACGGGGAGGCGATCGGTGCCGACGTCGTGCAGATCCACACCCAGAGCCCGCGGATGTGGAAGCCGTCGCAGCACAGCGACGAGGTCCTTGCCGCCTACCGCACGGCGCAGGCCGCGCACCCGTCGGTCACCGCCACCTTCTGTCATGCGAGCTACCTCATCAACCTGGCGTCGCCCGATGCACAGCTCGCGGCCAAGTCCCGATCAGCCCTGACCGCAAACCTGGCCACCGCCGACGCGATGGGCGCAGCGGGACTGGTCCTGCACCTCGGCAGTCACCGGGGGGCGGGGCTCGACGCTGTGCTCCCCGCGGTCGCCGAAGCCCTGGTCGGGTCCCTCGACGAGGTCGGCGTCGGGCCCGACGGCTGTCCGATCGTCCTCGAGAACACCGCCGGTGCCGGTGACACCGTCGGTCGCACCTTCGAGGAGTTGGCGCGGGTCGTCGATGGAGCGGCCGGCGACCAGCGGCTCGGGGTGTGCCTCGACACCCAGCACCTCTGGGCCTCGGGCATCCCGTTCTCCACAGCGGGCGAGGCGGACAGCCTGGTCCGGCTGGTGGACCGCACGGTCGGACTGGCCCGCGTGCGCTGCATCCATCTCAACGACTCGAAGGTGGCCTTCGGATCCAATCGCGACCGGCACGAGAACATCGGGGAGGGGACCATCGGCGGCGACGGGCTCGCCGCCCTGGTCGGCCACCCTGCGCTCCAGGTGGTGGCGGCCATCCTCGAGGTGCCCGGAGCCGGGGACGGACCCCGGGCAGAGGACGTGGACGCCGCACGCGCCGTCTGGGAATCCGGCGTGTCCCTGTGGGCGGAGATCCCGGCATGAGCGAACGCGTCCGCACCGAGACCGACACCATGGGCGCTGTCGAGGTGCCCGCGGACCGTTACTGGGGAGCGCAGACCGCCCGTTCCCTCCACCACTTCCCGATCGGGGACGACCGGATGCCGGTTCCGATGATCCGGGCGTTGGGCATCCTCAAGGAGGCGTCCGCGCTGGTCAACGCCGATCTCGGCGAGCTGTCACCCGAGAAGTCGGCGCTCGTCGTGACCGCCGCACGGGAGGTGTCCGAGGGCAAGCTCGACGACCACTTCCCCCTGAGCGTCTGGCAGACCGGCAGCGGCACCCAGAGCAACATGAACGCCAACGAGGTCATCTCCAACCGGGCCATCGAGCTCGCCGGTGGAGTGATGGGGTCGAAGACGCCGATCCACCCCAACGACGACGTCAACCGGTCCCAGTCGTCCAACGACGCCTTTCCCACCGCGATGCACATCGCCGCAGTGGAGGAGATCACCCACCGGCTGCTGCCGGCCGTGCGCCGCCTGCGGGATGCGCTCCAGGTCAAGGCCACCGAGTACGCCGCGATCACCAAGATCGGACGGACCCATCTGATGGACGCGGTCCCGCTGACCCTCGGGCAGGAGTTCTCCGGGTACGTGGCCCAGCTCGATGCCGACCTGCGGCGTGTCGGATCCACCCTCGACGAGCTCTACGAGCTCGCGGCGGGCGGCACCGCGGTGGGCACCGGGCTCAACGCCCATCCGGAGTTCGGAACGCGGGTGGCGGCCGCGATCGCGGAGCTGACCGGGCTCCCGTTCGTGACGGCGCCCAACAAATTCGCCGCCCTGGCCGCGCACGATGCGCTGGTGATGACCAGTGGGGCACTACGGACGCTGGCGGCCTCCCTGATCAAGATCGCCGACGATCTGCGCTGGCTCGGGTCCGGCCCACGCGCCGGTCTCGGCGAGCTCTCGCTCCCGGAGAACGAGCCGGGCTCGTCGATCATGCCGGGCAAGGTCAACCCGACCCAGAACGAGGCCCTGATCATGGTCTGCATCCAGGTCTTCGGGAACGACACCGCAGTGGCCATGGCCGGGTCGCGCGGGAACCTCGAGCTCAACGTCTGCAAACCGGTGATCATCTACAACGTGCTCCACTCGGTGCGCCTCTTGACCGACGCGTCGGACACCTTCACCCGGTTCTGCGTGGCCGGGCTCTCCCCCAACGAGCCACGGATCCGCCAGCACCTCGAGAACTCCCTCATGCTGGTGACCGCGCTGAACCCGCTCATCGGATACGACAAGGCGGCCGAGGTGGCCAAGAAGGCCCACAGTGAGTCGATCACGCTGCGCGAGTCGGCCCTGGCCCTCGGCTACCTGACCGGTGAGCAGTTCGATCAGGCCGTGCGGCCCGAGTCGATGACCCACTCCTGAGCGGGCAGGGCACGGGGTGGCGCGGCATCCGGACAGCAGTCCCGGGCCGACGCTGACTGACGTCGACCTCTGCGATCTCGATGCGTTCGCCGACGGGTTCCCCGATGCGGTGTTCACCCGGTTGCGGCGGGAGGCGCCGGTGTGGTGGCAGGAGCCCACCCGCCATACCCCCGACGGCGTGGGCTTCTGGGTGGTGAGCCGCCACGCCGACGTACTCGCCGTGGCTTCCGACCCCGAGACGTTCTCGTCAGAAGGCGCTCCGGGCGCCAATGGCGGGGGCACCATCCTCCAGGACCTCCCGTTCGGCTTCGCGGCAGGTGTGCTCCTCAACATGATGGACGACCCCCTCCACCGCAGTATCCGCCACCTGGTGACCCCCGCAGTCGCCCCGAGGGCACTTGCCGTCATGGAGGCCGAGCTGCGTGACCGGGCCGGTCGCATCGTGGCGGCGGCGGGCGAGGGCGGTACCTGCGACTTCCTCGCCGACGTTGCCGTCGAGCTTCCGCTCCAGGCGGTCGCCGCTCTGATGGGGGTGCCCGCAGAGGACCGCCACGACCTCATGGCTTGGTCGAACACGACCCTCGACTACGAGGGACGCGAGCTCGGGGAGACCAACGAGGTGGTGGCCGGGGCGGCAGCGGCCATGGCCGCCTACGGCTCGCGGATCCTGGCCGACCGGAAGCGGCACCCCGTCGAGGACCTGCTCTCGGTCGTGGCCGCAGCCGAGGTCGAGTGGCCGGACGGCCGTACCCGGCCGCTCACCGATCTCGAGCTGCTGATGTTCTTCAACCTCCTGGTGGTGGCGGGCAGCGAGACCACCCGCAATTCGATCGCGCTCGGTCTGGTCGCGCTGTTGGAGCATTCGGACCAGCTCGATGATCTTCGAGCCGACCGGTCGCTCATGGCCGGGGCGGTCGAGGAGATCCTGCGGTGGACCACGGCCACCCTCTACAACCGTCGCACCGCGACCCGCGCGTCGACGCTGTCGGGAACGACGATCTCAGCGGGCGACAAGGTGACCGTCTGGTGGCCGTCGGCCAACCGGGACGAGCGCGTCTTCGACGACCCGTTCCGCTTCGACATCCGGCGGACGCCCAACCCGCACGTGACCTTCGGCCACCGGACCCACTACTGCCTGGGTGCCAACCTGGCCCGTCTCGAGATCCGTCTGGTCCTCGACGAAGTGCTCGACCGGTGGGAGGCCATCACGCTCGTCGGGCCGGTCACCCGGGTGCGCACCAACAAGCATGCCGGGGTGAGCCACGTCCCACTCGCGTTCCGCACCCGCCGCCCGGCGTGAGCGGATCGCCCGGCCGGCTGCGGTCGAGTCCGTGGCGGAACCCGCGTCGGGGAAGCTGAGCATCCGAGGTGGGGACCGTATACTCCTCGCACCGGTGCCGAGCCGACGAGGAGCGCCATGCCCGCCACACCTGCCGATCTGACCATCGGCCTGACCGATGGGACCTTCTACGGCGGCGACCCCTTCCCTGCCTTTGCCTGGATGCGGGCGAACGCCCCTGCGTACTTCGACGAGGCGGCGGGGGTGTGGGGGATCACCCGCTACGCCGACGTGCGCGAGATCTCCAAGGACCCCGACACGTTCTCCAACGCTGGGGGCATCCGGCCGGACAGCGACGCCCTCCCCATGATGATCGACTTCGATGCCCCCGAGCACGTGCGTCGCCGGCGGCTGGTCAGCGAGGGCTTCACCCCCCGGCGCATCCGGGAGAGCGAGGAGGGCATCCGGATCATCTGCGACGCCATCATCGACCGGGTGTGCGAGCAGGGAACAGCCGACTTCGTGTCCGACATCGCCGCCCCGCTGCCCATGATCGTGATCGGCAACATGCTCGGTGTCGCGCCGGGGGACCGCGCCGACCTGCTGCGGTGGTCCGACGACATGCTGCGGGCGCTCGGCTCCCCGGACCCGGCGGCGATGGACCTGGCCGCGCAGGCGGCCGCCGAGTACGCCGTGTACATCACCGCGGTCACGGAGCAGCGCCGCCGGGACCACCAGACCAATGACCTCATCGGGACCCTGGTCCACGCGGAGATCGACGGGGACCATCTCGACGAGTCCTCCCTCATCTACGAGTCCCTGCTCATCCTCATCGGCGGCGACGAGACCACCCGCCACGTGATCAGCGGGGGGATGTACGAGCTCCTCATCCATCCCGACCAGTACCGCAAGCTGGCCGCCGAGCGGACCTTGCTGCCCGGCGCCGTCGAGGAGATGCTCCGGTGGGTGACACCCATCAAGAACATGGCGCGGACCGCGACCCGTGACGTGGAGCTGCACGGCGAGACCGTGCGCAGGGGCCAGAAGCTCCTCCTCCTCTACCCGTCCGCCAACCGGGACGAGGCGGTCTTCGACGACCCGGAGTCCTTCGACATCGCCCGGAGCCCCAACGACCACGTGGCGTTCGGGTTCGGTTCCCACTTCTGCCTCGGCAACCGACTGGCTCGGATGGAGCTGCAGGTCATGTTCTCGGCTCTGCTCGACCGTCTGCCCGACCTGGCCCTGGCCGACCCTGCCGAGCCGCCGAAGCGGGCGGCCAACTTCGTGTCCGGATACGAGACCATGCCGGTGACCTTCACCCCCACCGCGCCGGTCGGAGTGGCGGGCTGAGTGGCCCGCCCGACGGCGCTCGACCTGGCCGCGCTCGAGGCCGCCATGGCCGCGCCCGACCGGCCGGCGTGGGAGCTGGTCGGCGGCAAGCTGGTGAAGACGGTGGACTGCGGGAGCTTCGCGGCGGCTCTCGAGTTCGTGATGGCGGTGGGTCGCCTCGCCGAGGAGGCTGACCACCATCCGGACATCGACATCCGGTACCGGCGGGTCACGCTCGCGCTGGTGACCCACGATGCGGACGGGGTGACCGTCCTCGACCTCGACCTGGCCCGGGCCATCGATGCACTGCCCGTCCGGCCCCCCGGGTAGGAGGACCGGGCGGGCAGGCAGTCCCGCTCAGTAGCCCCTGCAGCCCTGCTGATCCGGAGCCGCGTCGGGGTTCCCCCAGTAGTACACGGCGAAGGCCACCGCGACCCGGATCTGCTGCTCCGGCGTGGCCTGGGCTGCGTCGGAGGGGTAGCCGAAGGTGTTGAACTGATTCCAGTTGGCACGGCTGAACCCGAGGCCACCGGCGAACTGGGTGCCCTCGACATTCCAGAGCCCACCCTCTTCGCAGATGTTGACCCGGTCCCATGCGGCCCGTTGTGCGTCGGTGACCCCGTCCCCGGGCGTCGGGGCGATCTCCTGGCGCATGGTGCTCGCCCCGAGTGAGCCGTAGAACCCGACGCCACCGAAGGTGAAGACGCCGCCGTCGGAGGCGACGGTCAGGTAGCCGCCATCGGTCGCGGCCATCCCGACGACGGGCTGGTTGAGGTGGGCCTCGCCGAGCGAGCCGAAGAAGCCGGCCCGACCGAAGGCGTACACCGAGCCGTCGGATCCCACCGTGCGGTAGCCGTTGCCGGCCGAGGTGATCGAGTCGATCGGAGCGGAGGGGTGGGTGGCTCCCGCGAAGCGGGCGTCCCCGAAGGCGTAGACGCCCCCGTCCGCTGCGGCCAGCCAATAGCCGTGGCCGTCACGGGTGGAGGCCACTCCCATGACCGGTCCGCCGACGGAGAGCCGGTTCGCCGAGCCGTAGAAGCGGGCATCGCCGAAGGCGAAGACGCCGCCGTCGGCAGCCACCTCCCAGTAGCCCTTGCCGTCCGGCGTCGAGGCCATGCCGACCACGGGCGCCTCGAGCGGGAACGCCCCTGTGGAGCCGTAGAAATGGGCGTTGCCGAAGGCGAAGACACCGCCGTCGGCAGCTACCTCCCAGTAGCCGTGACCCCCCGGCGCGGCGTCGATGCCGACGATCCGGCTGTTGAGGTGGAGTGCTCCGGTGGAGCCGTAGAAGCGGGCGTCTCCGAAGGCGAAGACCCCGCCGTCGGCGGCGTTCTCCCAGTAGCCCTGGCCGTCCGGGGCGGCGGCCACCCCGACGATCGGGCTGTTGAGCACGATGCCCGCCCCGGTGGGCGCCGGCGCGGCCGATGCCGTGCCTGCGGCTCCGAACAGGGTGGGGACCGCTGCGACCGAGGCAGCTGCCGCCCCGATCGAGCGCAGACGGCGGCGCCGGCGCCGGCGGACGGCATTGGTGGTGTGGAGGGATGAGGCGTCTGTGGTGCGGGTGGGTTTGCTGGAACGGTGGGCGCGCGCGGGCGCAGCCGAATTGCGAAATGCGGAACGCATGGTGGGTGACCTTTCCTCGGTCGGTCAGAGCCACGTCGTTGGACGGAGGCGCTCTGACTCTCTTCTGGTTGGGTGGACCCCACATCTGTGCATTCAACGCCCCAGCCGAGCACCGGGAAGGGTGGATCGGCCTGGCTTCTCGAGCCGGGTGTGCTAGCGGGTTGACGTCCGTACGGTGCTGATGATTACGTGTCGCGCTCCTGGATGGTCGGTCTGGGCGCAGTGCCATGCGGCGAACCGAGAGGTGCGTTGTGCAGCTCCGGGCCAACAGGCCGACGGATGCCCCTGCGTGCAGTCCTCACACTCTAGCCGCCGCCCGAGGAGCTTGTGCATCGCTGCACAAGCGGCGACGGGTCGGGTCGGGGCACCAACCTGTGGATATCCTGCCCTCGCCGGGCGGGCCGCCGACCCGATCGGGAGGAGAACACCCAGCTCAACCGTTACTTCCTGTGCGGGTTGCGTCCGGGCTCCGGTCTGGCCGGTCCGGACGTGGGGTCACCCGACAGGAAGGTCCCAGAGGGGGAACCAGCGGTCGAGGTCGGCCTCGACGGTCAGGTCGCCGGCGACCAGGCTCCGGAGCTTGAACTCCTGCTCGGTGTCCCGTTTCTCGTGACCGCTCGGGACGAACGGGTAGAACGTGCCCCGCTTGAAGAGATAGACCAGGTAGCCCGTCGAGGGCAGGACGTGCCCGGGGCCGACGGTCTGCTCCGCCTGATCGTCGGCCGTGGGAGGGAGGGAGGCGATCCCGAAGACCGAGCAGAGCAGCTGCGGCCCCCATCCTGCGTCGGACAGTGACGAGTTGACCAGGTGGACGCGGGTGACCAGGGCCTCGATGTCCGGATCCTCGACGACCAGCCAGTGGTAGCCGAAGCTGTCCTGGTCCTGCCTGAGGTCGGTCGCGCCGTCCATCGAGAGGAGCTTGACCGCCTCGGCCTGCATCTCGGCGAACCCCTGGCCGGAGGGCGGCTTGTAGCAGACCCCCGCGTGGCCCGAGCAGGCCATGCCTGCAGCGCTCTGCAGGGTGATCGACGCCGACGGAAGGGCGAACAGGCTGTCGAGGTTCGACTGGACCGGTTTGGTGCGCCCGAGCAGGGTGTCGAACAGGCCCATCAACCCGAGCAGCCCGCTGGCTGGGTCACGAGGGCCGGCCGAGCTGGGCCTCGATGGAGGCCAGCTGGGCGAGGCGCTTGTCCAGGGAAGGGTGCGTCGAGAAGATGGTCGAGAGGCTCACGCCGTTCTTGGCGATGGCCGGGGTGAAGTAGAAGGCGTTGAAGCTCTCGGTCGAACGCAGGTCCCGGCTGGGGATGCGGGCGATGTCCCCGGTGACCTTGACCAGGGCCGAGGCGAGGACCGAGGGCTGCCCGGTGAGGAGCGCACCCGACCGGTCGGCGGCCAGCTCACGGTAGCGGGAGAGCGCCATGGTCAACAGGAAGCTGATCGCATAGACCACCACCGACACGACCAGCACGAGCAGCTCGACCATCGCAGCGTTGTCGCCGCCTTGGTTGTTGTTGCCCCGGTCGCCACCCCCGAACCCTCCCATCAGCCCGGTCCAGAGCATGATCCGGGTGATCATGCCGGCTGCCATGCCGAGGAAGCTGGCGATCGTCATCACGGCCACGTCGCGGTGGGCGACGTGGGAGAGCTCATGGGCGAGGACGGCCTCGAGCTCTCCTTCGTCGAGCCGTCGCATGAGACCCGACGTGGCGCAGACGACCGCGTTCTTGGGGCTCCGGCCGGTGGCGAAGGCGTTGGGCACGTCGGTCTCGGCGATGGCCACCCGGGGCTTCTTCATGTCGGCCATCGCGCAGAGCCGGTCGATGGCCCCGTGGAGCTGGGGAGCCTGCTCCGGAGTGACCAGATGGCCGCCCATGCCGAAGAGGGCGATCTTGTCCGAGAACCAGTACTGGGCGAACAGGATGGCGGCGGCCAGCACGAGCACCACCGAGTACGAGATGCCGTAGGCGATGAGGGCGCCGATGACCGCCCCGTAGAGCAGGACCAGGAGTAGGCCGGTCGTGAACATCCTGAGGGTCAGTCCCCGGTCGTTGGGGATGTTTCGGGCGGTGCTCATGGCTCGGTCGTCACCGGTCGTCGGATCCGCCGGCCTCGCCGAGCAGGGCCTGGGTCTCGGCGAGTGAGGCGTCCGTGAAGGGCACCACCAGGTCGGACGGGAAGAACGCATCGGCCGCCAGGGGGGTGCCCACCCGGGTGACCTCTGCGACGAGCGCGGCCAACGCATCTGCGAAGCCGGCCTCGTCCCCGTGCTCGACCGCCTCGAGCAGGGTGGCGTCGAGCCCGTCGAGCACCGTCCGCTCGGCTTCGTCCACTTCGTACTGCCCCTCTCCGAGGATACGGACGATCACGATGCGGCCCCCGGGTCGGCCGCTGGGAGCTGGGCCGGTGCGGTGGTCCCGATCTCTGCCTTGAGCGCGGCGAGGTCGGCGTCGACGGTGGAGGTGGTGGAGACCTGGTCGAGCTGGGCCTGGATGTCGTCGACGGGGTGGGTGAGGTCGGTCAGGGCGCCGGAGGCGAGCAGCTCGTCCATCGCCCCCGCCCTGGCCTGCATGCTGTCGATCTTGTCCTGAGCCCGTTGCATCGACATGCCGGCGTCGCTCATCGACTCGGAGATGCCGGACACCGCCTCGCCGATCTTGGTCTGCGCCTCGGCCGCCGTGTACGTCGCCTTCATGGTCTCCTTCTTGGTGCGGAAGGCGTCGACCTGGGTCTGGAGGTTCTGGGCCGTCGCGACGAGCTTCGTCTCCTGACCGAGCACCTGCTCGTGCTGGGTCTGCAGGTCGGTCAGCTGACCGGCCAGCGCTGCCCGGCGGGACAGCGCCTCTCTGGCCAGGTCCTCGTTGCCCTGGCTCAGCGCGGCCTTGGCCTGTTGCTGGAGCTTGTCGGCCTGCCCCTGGAGTTGGGAGGCCTGGAGCTCGATCCGCTTCTTGGCGGTCGTCACGTCCGCCACGCTGCGCCGGACCTTCGTGAGGCTCTCGAGCTGCTTCTGGTACGAGAGGTCCAGGGACTCGCGGGGATCCTCGGCCTTGTCCAGCAGCTTGTTGGTCTTGGCCTGGAGAATTCCGGACATGCGCTTCATGACACCCATGGCAGACGATCCTTCCTCGTGCTTCGTGTGAAGCTTAGGGCGTTCCCTCCCGGTAGCGTGAGCGGTGTGAGCGATGCGCCCCGACTCCTGACCGTCCACGCCCATCCCGACGACGAATCGTCGAAGGGAGCGGGCACCGTTGCCCGCTACCACGCAGAGGGCGTGCACACCGTGCTGGTCTGCTGCACGGGCGGCGAGGAGGGCGAGATCCTCAATCCGGCCCTCAACACGCCCGAGGTGCAGGCCGACCTGCAGGCCGTGCGACGGCGTGAGCTGGACCGGGCGGCCCAGATCATCGGCTACGACGAGGTGGTCATGCTCGGGTACCGCGATTCGGGGATGGCCGGGTCCGAGGCCAACACCCGGCCCGGGTGCTTCGCCCAGGCACCGCTGGATGAGGCGGTCGAGCGGCTGGTGAGGATCGTCCGCCGGGTCCGGCCCCAGGTCATGGTCGTCTACGGCGACGACCAATCCGGGTACCCCCACCCGGACCATCTCCGGGTCCACGACGTGGGCGTCGCCGCCTTCCGCCAGGCGGGTGAGGCCGCCCGGTTCCCGGCCGCCGGACCGGCGTGGCAGCCCGACAAGCTCTACTACACGGTGTTCTCGGTGGCCCGCTTCCGCGAGATCCATGAGAAGTTCGAGGAGCTCGGCCTCGAGTCACCGTTCGACGACGAGTGGCGGAAGCGCTGGGAGCAGATGCCCGAGGAGGTCGTCACGACAGCGGTGGACATCTCCGGGTACGCCGACGTCCGGCGCCTGGCCCTGCTCGCCCACGAGACCCAGGTCGATCCCAACTCGCGGTTCTGGTTCGGACTCCCTCCCGAGGTGATGAGCAGCATCCATCCGCACGACGACTACCGGTTGGCACTGGCCAAGGGGCCCGACGGGACGCCGGTGGCGCCATCGGACGGGGCCCCGGAGGACGACCTCTTCGCCGGCATCGGCGACCTGGTGCGACAGACGGCCTGACCGGCCAGCGGCCGTCCCCGGGAGCCGGCGAAGGGTGACGACGACGGGTGAGGAGTGTCATGACCAGGTGGCTGTCCGGCGAGTGGTGTGAGCAGACCCGTGAGCTGGCCGTCGACCTCCAGGGTCCACAGGAACTGTCGGCCCGGATCCAGGTCGTGGTGACCGGGGGACCCGACGGTGATGTCTCCTACGTCCGGGAGTTCGAGGCCGGTCGCCTGGTGGACAGCGCCCCCGGCCGGATCCGCGATCCAGAGGTCGTCCTCAGCAGCGGATGGCAGGACGCGCGGGCGATGGCGGCCGACGAGCTCGACCCCGGGGTGGCGTTCATGCAGGGGCGGATGAAGGTCACCGGTTCGATGGCGATGGTCCTTGCGCTGCTTGCCGTGACCGCCACCCCCGCCTGCCGCGACCTCCGAGAACGGATCGCCGAGGTCACCGGGGACTGAGCTCGGCGGGCCGCGCGATCCGACCGAGGGACCCCGGGCCAGTGCCGCCCAGCAAGGGCAGGTGGACCATCCCGGCGGTCTGGAGCAGGATCACGGTGACCGCCACGAGGACGACCACCACCAGGGCCACGACCAGGTAGGGCTCGAGGCGCGACCACGGCGGCCGATCGCGGCGTTGTCGGCTCCCCGTCGGCTCCCCGGTGGCCATCCGGGTGACCGTCGATACCCCGGCCGGGCCCTGGTGCCGTACGGCAAGAGCGGCGATCCGGTGGGACAGGTCTCCGGGATCGCCAGCGATCTGGAGGAACCGGTAGGTGCCGGTCGGCGTCTGGATGCTGATGAGGGCGCCGGCGCCGCCGTCCCAGGGCTCGACGGCGTGGGCGATCACCGAGGCCCACGGCAGGACGCGTGGCTGCTGGCCCTCGACGCGGACAACCCCGATGCCGTCGTCGCCGAACCGGACCGACGCGATGGCCAGGGGAGCGTTCCCGGCAGAATCCAGGAGCAGGAGCCCACGGAGGGACAACAGCCGGGGCGCGGATCGACCCGGACGTGGGACGGCGCGGGTCGTGGCGGTGCGGTGCACGTCTCAGGTCTCGCGCATCGCCTCGCGAAGCGGCCGGTACCCGATGAGCGTGACGCCGGCGTCCTCGACCAACTGGCCGAGTCCCCGGTCCGCGACCAGCAGCACGTGGTCGGCCACGCGCGCCTCCCAGTCGTCGGTCACGGCGCGGAGCTCGGGCGTGTCGACCGCGGGGTGGAGTGTGACCTCGGTCACACCGGGCTCGAGGCCGGCAACCAGGTCGAGGAAGGCCTGGCGGCTGCCCCGGGCGGGAATGGTGGCGAACCGGTCGGCGAAGAGCACCCCCGCCTCGGCGGCCAGGTGGCGGACCGGGAAGCCCACGTTGGGCTCGGCACCGGCGTCGAGAGCCCGGAGGGGCAGCCGGAACTCGACAGCCAGCTCGAGGTAGATGTCGAAGAACTCCGGCCGCAGCAGAAGGGCATCGAGATGGGGGTCGAGGTGGCTGATGTCGAATCCCCAGAGGACGGCCCGCTCGATCTGGGCGCGGCACTCGCGGCGGACCTCGTCGAGGTCGGCATGGTCCCAGACGTCGCTGAGGGTGCGCGGGAAACCCCCGTCCCCGTCGAGCAGAGACGGGGCCTGGGTGATCGGCCCCCATCGATAGAGGTCGTGCTCGGCGTTGAGGGTGAGCCGGACCCCGACGTCCTCGCCGCGGAACTGCGACGCCGACGCGCGCGCCCAAGGGGCCGGCACGAGGAGGGAGGCGCTCGTGGCCATGCCGTTGCGCAGGGCGTCGTAGACCCCGACAGTGGCCGCGTGGCAGAAGCCGAGGTCGGCGCAGTTGAGGATCAGCAGCCGGGCATCGGGGGGCGCACCGAGGCGCTGGGCCAGCGTGTCCATGCCCCGACCGTACTGCTCCGGCCGGTCAGGCGGCGCGCTCCGCTGCTTCGCACCGGGGTTTCGCCGTGCAGCCAGCGGCGGCGGTCGGGGTGCCCTCGAGCAGGGCGCGGGCGGCGGCTACGCCTCTCCTTCCGACCTGGCGGGTGTGCTCGTCGAGGCGCCAGGCGTACGCGGGCAAGGTCGGTACGAGATCGCCGGGGTGGTCACCGGCGGACGCGGGCAGGGGCAGTTGCGGTTGGTACCCGGAGCGGTAGGACGTGCGGTCGACCGTCATGGGTCCAGTGTGCCGGAAGGGTGTATCACTGGGGTCATGACCGACGGATCCCCACCGTTACCCACCGGCCCGCGCTACGGCATCACCGTCCCCTTCGACGGCGTGACCCTCGAGGAGCACCGCAGTTGGTACGAGGAGCTGGTCAGCCTGGGCTACACCGACGTCTGGTCGGCGGAGACCGACGGTGTGGACGGCCTCACCCCGCTGGCACTGGCCGCGGCGTGGACACCGTCCCTGCGGCTCGGCGTGGCCATCATCCCCGCGTACACGCGTGGCCCCGCCCTGCTCGCCCAGAGCGCGGCCGCCATGGCCGAGGCGGCACCTGGTCGCTTCATCTTCGGGCTCGGGACCTCCTCCGAGGTCATCGTCTCGCGCTGGAACGGGATCGAGTTCGCCGAGCCCTACCGCCGGGCCCGCGACACCATCCGCTTCCTGCGCTCGGCGCTGGCCGGCGAGAAGGTGGACACCACCTACGACACCTTCGCCGTGCGCGGGTTCCGGCTGGCGCGGCCGGTCGAACACCCGCCCCCGATCTACCTCGCCGCGCTGCGCCCCGGCATGCTCCGTCTGGCCGGCCGGGAGGCCGATGGGGTGATCGTCAATTGGCTGTCCGCGGACGACGTCTCCACGGTCCTGCCCGAGGTCGGTGCCGACATCCCGGTCGCGGCCCGGATCTTCGTCTGCCCCTCGGAGGACGGCGACGCGGTCCGGGCCGTCGGGCGACGGATGATCGCGGCCTATCTGAACGTCGGCGTCTACGCCGAGTTCCACCGCTGGCTCGGACGCGGAGCGGTACTCGGACCGATGTGGGAGGCGTGGCAGAAGGGGGACCGGAAGGCGGCCCTGACCGCGATTCCCGACGAGGTCGTGGACGCACTGGTCGTGCACGGGTCCTTCGAGGAGTGCCGGGCCCACGTGGCCCGCTATGTGGCCAACGGGGTGGACATCCCGGTTCTGGCGGTCATCCCGTTCGGTGTCACCATGGCGGCGGCCGTGGCCGGCCTCGCACCCCGGGACTAGACGCCCGTGTACCCGGCTCGTCTTCCTCTACTCCCGGTCCCTGTGCCCGAACCCTCAGCCTGCGTAGCGGGCGACGATCTCGGCGTCCATGTCCCGCACCTGGTCGGCGAGGTCCACCCCGAACCGGGCGAGCTCGGCGGCGAGACGGGGGTCCGAGAGCGCCAGGATCCGCACGGCAAGCAGCGCGGCGTTGCGGGCTCCGTCGACGGCCACCGTGGCCACCGGGACACCCTTGGGCATCTGGACCATGGCGAGCAGCGAGTCGAGGCCCCCGAACTTCGCCACGGCCACCGGGACCCCGATCACCGGCAGCGGGGTCGCCGCCGCCACAACGCCCGCCAAATGGGCCGCCCCACCCGCGGCCGCGATGATCACCCGGACGCCGTTGTCGGCTGCCGCGCGGGCGAACGCGATGGTGTCGTCCGGTGTGCGGTGCGCCGACAGCACCCGCACCTCCACGTCGATCTTGAACGAGCGGAGGGTCTGGACGGCGTCGTCCATGATGGACGCGTCGGATGCACTTCCCATGATGACGGCGACGGACATGCGGGTATTCTGCCTGAACCGCGGCCGTCGGGCACGTCGGAGAGCGAGGTACCGTGCGCATTGGCGTGATGTTCGACACAGAGCGGCCCTTCGACGAGATGATCGCACAGGTCGCCGCCCTGGACGCCGCCGGTATCGAGGCGGCCTGGGCGAGCCAGATCTTCGCCTACGACGCGCTCACCGTCCTGGCCGCCGTCGGTCGGGAGGTGCCGGACATCACCCTCGGCTCCGCGGTGGTGCCGGTCTACCCACGCCACCCGGTGATGCTCGCCGGTCAGGCCCTCACCGTGCAGGCGGCCTGCGGGGGCCGGTTCATCCTCGGCATCGGGCTCTCACACCAGGTGGTCATCGAGCAGGTCTTCGGCCAGTCCTTCGAGCATCCGGCCCGACACATGCGTGAGTACCTCTCCATCCTCTTGCCCCTGCTGGCCGGGGAGTCGGTCAGTTTCACCGGAGACGTGCTTGCGGCGTCGACGTTCGGCCCGCTCGGGATCGATGCGCCCGCGCCGCCGGTGCTGGTGGCCGCCCTCGGGCCGACCATGCTCGAGCTGGCCGGTCGCGTGGCAGCCGGGACCATCACCTGGATGACCGGGCCGGCCACCCTCGAGCGGCACATCATTCCCACCATCCGGGCTGCGGCTGCCGACGCCGGCCGCCCTCTCCCACAGGTCGCGGTCGGACTGCCGGTCTGCGTGACCGACGACGCTGCATCGGCCCGTGCCGGGGCCGCCGAGCGCTACGTCGTGTACGGGAGCCTGCCCTCGTACCGGGCGATGCTCGACCGTGAAGGGGCCCCGGGGCCTGCCGACGTCGCTATCGTCGGAACGGTGCCCGAGGTGCGTGACCGGATCAGCCGGTTCGTCGAGCTCGGCGTCACCGACTTCTGCGCAGCGCCCTTCGGCACCACTGCCGAGGTCCGCTCCACGATCGAGGTCCTGGCCTCACTGTCCGGCTGAGCGACCGATCGCGCCGCGGGGCCCACCCTCGACGGTGGCTCAGCGGGCGAGGCGGGTGTGCTTGAACTCGTTGAGCTCCGGGTGATCGGTGAGGAGCCCGAGGATCTGCTCGATCGTCGCACGGGCGAGGTCGCCGTCACCGTCCGGGCGGTTCATCAGGCGGACGAAGACAGCGTCCCCGCCGGCGATGAAGGTGGGCACCCCGAAGACGTCGAGCTCATCCACGACCTGCTCGTGCTCCTCCCGGGCGACCTTGGCGGGCCATCCGGAGTCGACCTCTGCCAATACGGCGTCCGCGTCCACCCCGCCTCTCGTCAGCGCTGCGGCCACGACCGCCCGGTCGCGCAGGTCGCCGCCCTCGTCGTGACGAGCGGTGAACAGCGAACGGTGAACGGACCTGAAGTGCTCGGGGAAGCGGTCGCGCACCACGATTCCGGCGGCCAGCGAGAGCAGGTCCGGCTGATGGGCGGGATCCACCCAGGCGGGCGTCCCACCCTCGGGTACGTGGGTCTGGTTGAGGAAGTACGGGACGAACGTCACGTCCCACCCGGCGCCGGCTTCGAGGCCGTCGAGGATGTGCTCGTGTCCGTTGCGGGCAAAGGGACACCGGTAGTCCCAGGTCACGGAGAATTTGTGCGGTGCACTCATATGGGTGGCAACCCTACCGGGGCCGGTTCCATTCCATTGCTCCGCGGCGTCCGCGGCCCCGGGTCAGCGCAGCCGGCGACCGGCCAGGCCGAGGAGGACGCCGATCACCGCACCGCCGACGACGTCGGAGGCGTGGTGGGCCCGCAGGTGGATGCGGGACGCCCCGATCACGACGGCGCTGGCCAGCAGGAAGGCGTTCCCGGGCAGGTCTCCCGGCTCGGCCAGGACAGTGGCCGCGCAGAAGGCGGCCAGGGTGTGCCCGCTCGGGAAGCTGCTGGTCGTGGGCTCGCGTACCGGCACCCCGCTGTTCGAGATGCGGAGGTCCGAGCGGTCGGGGCGGGAGCGCCCGACGGCCGCCTTGATCCCGGCGTTGACCACGCTCGAGGAGACGCCGGCGATGGCGAGGGAGCGGACCGCCTTCGCCCGCGCCGGTCCGGACCGGCGTCCGCGCCAGGCGGCGACCCCGCTCCACAGCACGCCGCGGTCCCCGAGTCCGGTGATCGCTTTGGCCGCGGCATCCCAGGCCGGTCGACCACGGAGCGGCTCGAACCACCGGTCGACGCGCTCGTCGAGGGCGTGGGCCAGCCCGACGACCCCGGTCCCCGGAGCGGTGCCCGGCGAGCCGTCGTCGATCACCCGGCACCCGCCGCGCCGGCACCGAGGGCAGCCGCGGCGAGCGACGGGTCGCCACCGAACGCCGGGCAGTAGTCCTGGAAGCGGCAGAACCGGCAGAGCGGGGATGTGCGTGGCCGGAAATCCTCGTTCTGGCAGGCCCGCTCGATTGCCGACCAGACCGCAAGGGTCTTGGCCCGTTGACCCCGCAGCCCCTGTTCGGAGGGGGTCGTCGTGATGGCGGTGGGTTCCTTCAGGTGGAGCAGCTTGACCTGGGTCGGGCGCTGGCCTAGCACCTCCTGGCACAGGAGGGCGTAGAGCTGGACGCCGGCCAGCCCGGACTGTTCATAGGCCACGGAGGGAGCTCGTCCGGTCTTGTAGTCGATGACCATCAGCTCTCCGTCCGGGGTGCGGTCGAGGCGGTCGAGGATCCCCCGGAGGCGCATCCCGTCCACACGCGCCTCGAGGGTGAGCTCGACGCCCACCGGGGTGACCGCGTTGGGGTCCTCGAGCAGGAAGTAGTTGGCCACCAGCTGCTCGGCCTCCGCCCGGAACGCACCCGCCTCCTCATCGGTGAGCCCGAGGGAGCGGTAGTCGGGGTCGACCTGTAGTGCGGCCCAGGCTTCGTCGAGGGCGGCAGTGGCCGCCTGCGGGCTCCGCTGGCCCGGCGGGTGGTTCCAGAAGAGCCGCTCGAGGACGGTGTGAACGAGGGTGCCCCTGACCGTCCACACCGTGGCCGGGTCGGGCAGACGTTCGATCGCGGTGAACCGGAAGGCCAGGGCGCAGTTGCGGAACGAGCTCACCTTCGAGGGCGACAGCGACCGGGGCGGTTCGAAGGGCACGTCGGGAGACTACGACGAGGGTGTGCCGTCGGCGGACTCGAGCGAGCGGCGCACCGCGGCGGCAACAGGTCCCGGCTGCTCGAGGGGCCCGAAGTGGCCGAGGCCGGGGAAGCTCTCCGTCGTGGCGTCGGGGAGTGCGGCCGCGAGCGCGTCCATGAGCGGCCGGCCGAATGCGTCGGTCTCCTCGCCGTATGCCAGGGTCACCGGGCACCGGACCTCCGCGAGGTGGGTGAACGCGCCATTGAAGGCGGCACGTGCGAACGTCTCCGCCTCGTCGTCGCGACGGCACCGGAGCCGGACTGCGGACCCGTCGCCGCCCTCGTCGACGGGGACGGGCTCGAACCCGTGCTCGACGTACAGGCACAGCGCCTCGGGGTCGAGCACGTCGAGGGGTGGCTTGGAGGAGAAGGTCACGAAGGCGTCCTCGGCCGAAGGGAAGGTCTCGCGGCGCCGGCGGGCCGCGGAGGACATCGGGTTCTCGCCAGGCCCGAACACGGACGGGTCGCCGGGGATCACCACCGGCTCGAAGAGGTAGAGGGAGCGGAACGTGCCCGGCCGGGCCTGCTCGGCCAGGAGCAGGGCGGCGCCTCCGCACGAGTGGCCGATGCCGGCCGGCCGGTCGAGCCCGAGCCCGTCGATCGCAGCGAGCACGTCGAGAGTGAATCCTGCCCAGTCCAGGTTCCCGTCCGCCGGGCGTTCGGAGCGCCCGTGGGCCCGGAGGTCGAGCGCCGAACAGTGGACGTCGGACCCGAGCGACCGGGCCAGCGGGAGGAAGGGCGCGGCGCAGAGGCCGGTGGCGTGGACGAGGAGGAGGTCGGGCCCGCCGCCCCCGAAGTCGTAGGCGGCGACGGCCAGTCCGTCCGCGGTGGTGCAGCGGATCGGGGAGATCCCTCCCCGGTACGCGTCCGTGCTCACCCGGGTGACGGTAGCCCACCTCCACCGCGACGGGGTCGAATCGGAGCTCGGGTGCCGCGACGGGCCGGCGGCCAGCGACTAGACAGTTGGAGCCATGGAGAACTTCCTCTACCACTACAGCTACTTCGCGGTGTTCGCGCTGACCTTCATCTCGTCGATGGGTCTGCCGGTCGGTTCGGAGCTCGCCATCATCGGCGGTGGGGCCCTCGCCAGCGGCAAGGTCCACATGCTGCTCTCGAACGGCCAGACCGCGCCGCAGGTGTTCCACGTGTCGTTGGCCGCCGTGATCCTGCTCGCCGTGCTCGGGGAGGTCCTCGGGTCGCTGGCCGGGTATCTCATCGGGTTCTACGGCGGCCGCCCCCTGGTGGACCGCTTCGGACGGTACGTGCTGCTCACGCACACGGACCTCGACCGGGCGGAGGCCTGGTTCGACCGACACGGCGAACCGCTGGTGCTCTTCGGGCGTTTCATCCCGTTGCTCCGCTCCTTCGTGTCCTTCGCCGCCGGGCTCGCGGAGATGGCGATCGCCAAGTTCGTCATCTTCACCGTCATCGGGTGCGCCATCTGGTGCACCGCGCTCGCAAGCCTGGGCTATTCGCTGGGCTCGAGCTACAACCACGTGCAGCGGTCGTTCAGCGATGTCGGGTACGTGGTGGCAGCGCTGGCGGTCATCGCTGTCCTCCTGTTGTTCCTCCACCGGGTGCGGGTCTTGCGCGAGGAGCGACGCTGAGCCGCCGGCCGGACGGAGCGGCCGGCAGGCCGGCCGGGGACCCGGTCCGGCAGGGGGCTCGCTCCCGGTAGGGTCCCGGACCATGGCCACGGTCACCTTCTTCCACGCCCACCCCGACGACGAGGCGATCGCTACCGGCGGCACCATGGCGGCTATGGCCGACCAGGGCCACCGGGTGGTGCTGGTCACCGCCACCGGGGGCGAGCTCGGCGAGGTCCCGGACGGCCTGTTGCGCCCGGGGGAGACGCTGGCTGAGCGCCGCGCTGCCGAGTTGACCGAGGCCGCAACGCTGCTCGGGGTCGACCGGCAGCGGCTGCTCGGCTATGAGGACTCGGGGATGGAGGGTGAGCCGAGCAGTCTGCGCACGGGCTGCTTCGCCACTGCCGACGTGGAGGAGGCGGCCACCCGGTTGGCCGGCATCCTCACCGACGAAGGCTCGGACGTCTTGGTGACCTACGACGAGCACGGCGGGTACGGCCATCCGGATCATGTCCAGGTCCACACCGTCGGCATGCGTGCGGCAGCGCTCGCGGGAGCTCCGGTCGTCTACCTCGCCACGGTCGATCGCGGCTTCATGCAGAGCCTGCGTACCCTGGTGTCGGACTCGGGATGGGCCCCGTCCGAGCAGAACCAGGAGCAGATGGAGGGAGCGGACACCATGGGCGAGCCGAGCGAACGGATCACCACCGAGGTCGACGTGACGGCCCACCTGGCGACCAAGCGCGCCGCGATGCGGGCCCACGCGAGCCAGATCGGCGAGGACAGCATCTTCCTCTCGATGCCGGAGGACGTCTTCTCGAGGGTCTGGGGTCAGGAGTGGTACATCCGGGTCCGCCCTGAACCGACGGGTCTCGGCAACGGGCGGCGCGAGGCAGGGCTGCTCGTCGACCCGGAGCGGGGCACCCTGGCCGGGGGCGTGGTCGCCGAGCCGTTGCGTACACGGTGAGCACCCACCGGGTGCTCCGTGTTCACGGGGGTCGGCTGGTCGTCGCCGAACGGCGCGTCGAGCTGCAGAACGAGCTCGACGAACTCGACGCGGGGGGATACCACCTTGCGACGTCTTTCGTCGTCGACGACAACGTCTACCTGATCATGCGGCGGTCCGACGAGGGCACCGTCGATCGGGCGGCTGCGCGCCGTGCCCGGCCCGCGGAGAGGTCGTCTGAAGAGCAGCGCTAGAACTCGGTGATGGACTCGATCGAGACCACCCGGTTGCGGCCCGACTCCTTGGCCCGGTAGAGCGCCTGGTCGGCGCGCTCGATGAAGGAGGTCGGGTCCTCGATGCCGTCCCAGCTGGTCAGGCCGGCCGAGAGGGTCACCCCGAAGTCGGACCTCGACTCGCGGCCGCCCTCACGGAGTTTGTCGAGCAGATGGTGACCGCCCACCAGATCGGTGTCGGGCATCACGAGGCAGAACTCCTCACCGCCGTACCGGGCCACCATGTCCTGGCCCCGGATGTTGGAGACCATCACCGCGGCGATCGAGCGGAGCACTGTGTCGCCTGCCACATGCCCGTACCGGTCGTTGTAGGCCTTGAAGTGGTCGAGGTCGATCATGGCCACGCTCAGAGGCGACTCCGAGCGCAGGGCGTGCGCCATCTCGATCTCGATGCGCTCGAAAAGGCTCCGGCGGTTGGCGAGACCGGTGAGCGGATCGGTCCTGCTCTCTGCATGGAGTCCGTTGACGAAGTTGGCCCGGCTGGTCACCCGGAGGAAGGCTGAGGCCAGGAGCTCGGCGGCCTCGGCGGCCCGCTGGTCGGTCCGGTTGTCCGAGGGGCTCCGCTCGATGACCATCACCAGCTCACCGTCGGGGGCATACCCGACCGGGATCACGCAGTAGCTGGGGTCGAGGTCGACCGCGTTCGCAACGAGAGCACGGGTGAGCGCGGGAAGGTAGGCGAGGTCGGAGCACTCGGTGATCTCGTCGGGCCAGGTGGCGACCAGGGTGAAGCGTTCGAGCGAGCTGTTGCGGGTGAAGACGGCGACCCGGACCGCAGGCAGGATCTGGGTGACCTGGGGGAGGCCGCGCCGGAAGATCTCCGACACGGTGTCGGACCCCGGGCGCGCGCCCTCGAACGCGAAGTCGTCGAAGGTCTCGTTGAGCGTGTCGATGGCCTGGCTGAAGTTGACCTGTCCGGTGAGGGACCCGACGGTGCGGGCGCAGATGAACGTGATCACCGCGATGGTCGACGTGTAGATGACCAACGAGATGGCAAAGTCGGCACCGCGCAGGCCTTCGATCCAGCCGATCAGGCCGATGAGCGCCAGCGCGTAGACGTCGACGATGACCTGCATCCGGCGGTCGCCGACGATGCAGACGAAGATGACCCCGACCAGCATGGCCGGCGTGTAGAGACCGGTGCGGGTCGCAGTGGCCAGCTCGATACAGGCGAGGCCGGCGAGGGCCAGGCAGACGATGACGAACCAGACGTTGGCGAGGGACTCGACGCTCGAGCGACCCCTGGTGATCGCCACGAACATGGCGAGGTAGACGACGGACACGAAGATGCAGGCCATCGCAGCGAACACGTAGCTCCACCGGACCGCGTGGTGGTCCACGAAGGTCACGCTGAGCAGAACCGGGATCATGATCGACTCCGCGATCAACCCACAGATCACACCGTCGCGCAGCTGCCGCTGGGTGGGGTGTGCCAGATCAAACCTCACGGAGGAACTATCGGTACGCTCAGGGTGGATCTTTACCGTCGGGGACGCCGGGCAGGCATCCTTCCTGCTCAACGGCATGGCTGGCGCGACTGTTCGGTCCCTCAGCCGTCCTGAGGCGCTCTCCGCCACGATCGCATGCTGGGCGGCGGGGGAGCGAAGTGGTGGCGAGTTGGACCTGAGCGTGGAATCGGACGCGAAGGGGATGCCACTCTCGGCCGACACAGTGGCGTGGGAGGTGACCCGATCAGGGTCATCGAAGAGGGACGACGAGTCCTATTCGGAACCGATTCGGTCCGGGCGGCCGGGGCCCGCCGAAGGGGCCTGAGGTGAGATAGACCTACGTGACCCGTCGGGGGCACGCCCGGTGGGTTCCAGTCTGCAAGCGGGGAGAATGTGAACAACGAAGCGACATCGAACAAGGGCTGGCTGGCGCTTGTCGCCCTGGCAACGGCGCAGTTCCTCATGGTGCTCGACCAGTCCGTCATGAACGTCTCCATCAGCGCACTGGTCAAGGACTTCCACACCACGGTGACCACGATTCAGGCAGTCATCACCCTCTACTGCTTGGTGATGGCAATGCTGATCCTCACTGGGGCCAAGATCGGCGACATCATCGGCCGACGCAGGGCGTTCGTGATCGGCCTGATCATTTACGCCTGTGGCTCGGCGCTGACCGCAGCGTCACAATCGGTGGCGGTTCTCGCGCTCGGGTGGTCGCTACTCGAAGGCATAGGTGCCGCCCTGGTCCTTCCCGCACTCGCCGCCCTCATCGCCGGCAACTTCGAGGGTCCCCGCCGCAAGGTCGCCTATGCGATCATCGGTGGCGTCGCAGGGGCAGGAATCGCGGTCGGACCGATCCTGGGCGGCTGGGCGACCACCGAGGTGACGTGGCGGATCGTCTTTGTCGGTGAGGTGATCATCGTGGCCTTCATCCTGGCGATGACCCCCAGGGTTGGGGACGCTCCTCGTCCCGATCCCACCCCGAAACTCGATGTGGTCGGCTCGGTGCTTTCGGCAACAGGTCTCGGAGTGTTCGTGTTCGGTGTCCTCCAGTCCAGTACCTGGGGGTGGCTCAAGCCCAAGAACTCTCCGATCACGATCTTCGGGTTCTCGCTCACGGTCTTCGTTATTGCAGCCGGTGGGGTTCTGATCTGGGGATTCGTGGCCTGGCAGCGGCACCGCGAAATGGCGAACCTCGACCCACTGGTTCATCTGTCACTTGCCCGCATCCCGCCGGTCAGATCGGGGTTGATCGGGCTGTTCAGCCAGAACCTGATCCTGATGGGCATCTTCTTCGTCGTTCCGCTCTACCTCCAGCTCGTGCTCGGACTCGACGCTCTTCAAACCGGGATCAAGATGTTGCCCGTCTCGATCACGATGTTCGTGACTGCTGCACTCGGATCAAGATTGTCAAATCGGTTCCCCGTGCGGACCATCGTTCGGAGTGGACTGTTCATGACGATCGCAGGTGCGCTCATCCTGCTTTCAACCATCAAGCCCACCCTTGCTGACGCCGGGTTCGCCATCGGCATGGGTGTGCTCGGCATCGGTATGGGCCTCATGGTTTCCCAACTGGGTAACGTCGTCCAGTCATCGGTCGACGAGTCGGGACGAAGCGAAGCTGGCGGACTTCAGTACACGGGACAGCAACTCGGCTCATCGCTCGGAGTGGCCCTCATCGGGGCCATTGTCCTGATGGGCCTGACCAGCACCTTCATCTCCACTGTCGAGCATGATTCGCGCATCAGCGCCGAAGTGTCGGCACAGGTGGGAGTGGCAGCCGGTTCCAACACCAACTTCGTTTCGTCTACCGAAGTCGAGGCTGCAGCACAGAAGGCGGGGCTCGACAGTGCAACCACAACAGCGTTGGTTGACGACTACGAGTCGGCCCAGCTCCGCTCGCTCAAGGCCGGGCTCCTGGCCGCCGCGTTCCTTGCACTCATATCTCTGGGCTTCACCAGGGAGCTTCCACACGATCGACCCGCACCCGCGACGAAGGCCGTCGCAGACGCGTCAACGTGAAGAGGCCTACTCGACGAGATATCCCGTGACGCGGGTCGGGTGGGGCACCCTTCCGCCAAACGTACGGTCAGATCCTTGCTGCCGCGCTGCACGCGCCATCTCGAGCGTTCACCGACGCGTGTCGATCGGACCCGAAGCCCGGCGATGAGGGATCGGAGGGCGGGGGAGCGCCGAGTGTGCCCGATCACCCGCCGAACGGCCGTGAGGCGAACACATTGAGGCCCAGGAGCTCAGAGAGGTACATGGTCACCAGCTGACCACGCACGCTGTTACCCGCCCCGTCCAACCGCGGGGAGTAGACGGCAAGGCCTCCCTTGCCGGGCGCGACGGTCACGATGCCCCCGCTCACCCCGCTCTTGCCCGGGAGGCCCACGTCGTAGAGCCAGTCACCCGATCGCTCGTGGAGATCGGCGGTGGCCATGACGGCGAGCACCCGCTTGCAGACGACCGGGCCGACCACCTGCGCGCCGGTGATGGGGTTGACGCCACCGTCGGCCAGGGTCGCACCCATCACCGCCAGGTCGATCGTGCTGACCAGGAGCGAGCACTGCCGGGTGTAGACGTCGGTGGTCTGGTCCGGGTCGGCGTAGAGGTGCCCGTAGCTGTGCAGGAGGTGGGCGATCCTCTGGTTGCGGAGATTGGTGGCTGACTCGGAGTCGTAGACATCGCGGTCGAGGGTGAGATCGCGTCCGGCGAAGCAGGACAGGCCATCGCGCAGGAACGCCCACTGCTGATCGGAGGTCCGTCCCGGGACGAGGCTGGTGGTTGCCATCGCACCGGCGTTGACCATCGGGTTCATCGTCCGATCGTCGTTCAGCTCGATGGCCATGACCGAGTTGAACGGCAGTCCGGTTGCATTGACACCGAGCAGATCCCGAAGAGCTCTGGGGGCGTGTTGGCCAGGACCGGGATGTAGCTGGCCACCTCGCCCTCGTCGACTGCCCGGAACCGTGCGTGTGCATCGGTCAAGAGTCCCGTGATGATCTCGTCCCCGGGAAGGGCACCGGTGGAGATGGCCGAGATGGCGTGCTCCTCATCGGGGGCTGGCTCCTCGGGCGCGGTCGGATCGGGCATCGGTCCGTCCTGGTCGGGTGGTGGTCATCGGACGATAGACCACCCCCGTCGACTGCAGCAGCGGTGCACAGTGGATCCGGACCACTCGGTCCGGGAGTCATCGGCGGTGGGCGTGCTCTTCGCGCAAGCGGGGCGAAGCCCATGCGGAGCGGCTGAAGGGGATCGAACCCTCGTCATCTGATTGGAAATCAGAGGCTCTACCATTGAGCTACAGCCGCGCGTCTGCGGGGCGGAACTCTACCACCGCCCCTGTTGACCTGGGTCTTTGCTCCCGCTAGGGCCGAGCTTCGGCTCCGCCCTGTCCGGGGGACCAGAGTGGCTCCTCGACGGAAAACCCCACCGGAGTGCCCCAGTGGTTGCGGTACGAAACCTCGTGGACCGGTCGCCGCGGCGCGACCCCCCACCGCCCGGTCGGGTACCCGAAGCTCACGCAGCAGGCCATGATCCACTGCTCGTCGGTCGGCACGCCGAGGATCTCGAGCGTCTCGTCCGGGTGCCAGACCCCGAGCACCACCGTCAGCGAACTGCCGACTCCATGCGCCCGGGCCGCCAGTTGCGCGCTCCACACGGCGGGATAGATCGATCCGCCGGTGGGGTCGGCCTGCACGAACGCAAAGAGGAAGAGCGGGACCTCGGCGAAATGGTCGGCGAGCCACTGGGCCGAGGTCCGGATCCGGTTCCACTCGGTGTTCTCGGCGCGGTCCGGATCGGCCTCCACCGCGGCGACCTGCTCGGCATAGACGGTCTCCCACAGCTGACCGACGGCGTGCCGGTAGAGCGGCGCGATCCGGGCGATGATCTCGGGATCGTCGAGCAGCAGGAACCGCCAGTTCTGGGCGTTGCCTCCGGTCGGGGCGCGGATGGCGGCGTCGAGGATCCTGGCCTGGACGTCCAATGGCACCGGGTCGCGGCGGACCCTGCGCATCGCCCGGGTCGTGTAGAGGGCCTCCTCGATGTCCACGCCGTCCTCCTGCTCGTCGCCTCGTCCTTCGCAGCCGGGGTGACCCTATCCCGACCTGCCGGCGCGAGGCGCCGGCCCACGCCGGGACGGCGACCGGAGCGCGCACGGTCGTTCAGCCGGGCGGGTGCTATGACTCCGGGCGTGACCCCCGAGGCCGTGGAGCTGACCGTCGGCGCGATCGCAGCCGGAGGCGGATGCGTTGCCCGAGCTCCCGACGGCCGGGTCGTCTTCGTGCGACACAGCCTCCCAGGCGAGCGGGTGCGGGCCCGGATCACATCGGAGACCGCCTCGTTCCTGCGGGCCGACGCGGTGGAGGTGCTCGAGGCCTCGTCCGACCGGGTCACGCCACCCTGTCCCCACGCCGGGCCCGGCCGCTGCGGGGGCTGCGACTTCCAGCACGTCGCGCTTCCCGCGCAGCGTGGCCTCAAGGAGGACCTCGTGGCCGAACAGCTCTCCCGGCTGGCAGGTCTCGAGCTGCGGGTACCAGTCGAGGAGGTCCCCGGGGCTCCGGCCGGCCTCGGGTGGCGAACCCGGGTGTCGTTCGCGGTGGACGGGGAGGGGCGCATCGGCCTGCACCGTCACCGCTCCCACGACATCGAGCTGCTCGACCACTGCCCGATCGCCACTGCATCCGTGGACGGCGTGGGGGCCGGCTCGGTCCCCTGGGCGGGAGCCGACCGGATCGAAGTGATGGCCTCTCCTGACGGCGGCCTTCCTGTCGTCCTCGTCGAAGCGGGCAAGCGCGGTCTCGGCTCGGAACCCGGGGTCGACGCCGGACTGGTGTCACGGGGTCGCACTCTCCGCGCGCCCGACCACGTCGTGTTCGAGGTGCTCGGGCGCCGGTTCACGGTGCACGCGGGTGTGTTCTGGCAGGTCCACCCCGGGGCCGCGGCCGCCCTCACCCGGGCGGTGCTCGAGGGGGCCGACGTGCAGTCCGGCGAGCGGGTTGTCGACCTCTACGCCGGCGCCGGGCTGTTCAGCGTCGGCCTGGCACTTGCCGTCGGGCCTGCCGGCTCGGTGACCGCGGTCGAGCGGAGTGCGGCGGCCTGTGCGGACCTCCGCCGCAACGCTGCAGGGCTCGGCCAGGTGGAGGTGGTGCGCAGCGCGGTCACGGTCGCTGTCGTGGCGCGGCTGAACCGGCCGGACCTGGTCGTGCTCGATCCTCCGCGGGCGGGAGCCGGCCGCCCGGTCGTGGAGGCCCTCGCCCGGCTCGACCCCGCTCCGCTGCGCATCGCCTACGTCTCCTGCGAGCCGGCCGCGTTCGCCCGCGACCTGCGCATCCTGCTCGACGCCGGTTGGTCCCTCGGATCGCTGCGAGCATTCGACCTCTTCCCGATGACCGAACACGTTGAGCTGGTCGGGATCGTGGAGGCGCCGGGCCGGAGCCGCGGCGTCGACCCCCGGCCGGACGAACCGCACCTCGCGGCCCTGACCTGGGAGTTTGATTGTGCGCTGGTACGCTCGCCGGGTGCGACTCCGTCCGCTCGCCCTGGCTCTGGCGTGTCTCGCCGCCGGGTGCGGTGGGGTCACGGCCGCCACCCCCACCACCCGGGCACCGCTCCCCGCGGGGTCCACCCCCTCGGCGATCGCCAAGATGGTCTGCCGACCGGAGGCCGAGGCCGTGCTGGCCTCCGCCCTCGGCGAACAGGCCAGCGTTTCCGTGCCGACCTGGGAGGGCCACCGGTATGCCTGCACCTATACCTACCCGACGGCCTCGCTCGGGCTGTCGGTCAAGGAGCTCTCGAGTTGGTCGGAAACGCTCGCCTACTACGACTCGCTGGCCGCGACCCTCGGCAAGTCCCGTGACCTCGCGAGACTCGGCCAGGGCGCCTTCCAGACGACCGACGGCTCGGTCGTGGTGCGCAAGGACTGGAAGGTGCTGTTGGTGGACGACTCCGGTCTTCCGCCCCAGTTCGGGGTTCCGCCGACCAGCTCGGGGTCGGTGGCGGTCACCGTGGCCGACGTCATCCTCGGGTGCTGGTCGGGGGACTGACCGGCGCTGGAGCCCGGGTCGGTGCGCGGCCTAGCGGGTCACGACACCTGATGGGGATCGACGACTAGGGCTTGTACGGGGAGGCCACGGTCCAGATGAGCCCGAGGCACATCTCGTCCGAGGATCCGTCTCCCCAGGTGACGAATCGCGGTGGGAGCTTGCGCAACTGCGGGAGCTCCTGGCGCAGCGTCGGGTCGTACGTGCACGTCACGCCGATCGTGTCGCCGGCGTGGGTGGTCACCGGGTGGGCCAGCGTGTAGGTGCGCTGGTTGTCGAAGTTGAAGTTGGGGACAGTCAGCAGTGTCTTGGCCTGCGGTGTCCCCGGGTCGAGCACGATGGTCGCGCTCCGCCCGGTCAGGTGCATGTGCATGCCGAGACGGACGATGACCCGGTCGCCGCCCACCGGCCAGGTGCACGAAGTCGTGTCGCCCGCCGGCGGATCGACCGGGTTGCGGCCGCAGGCCTGCTCGATGATGTTGTCGAAGGTGATCGCCCAGGGTCCGAACCGCTTGCCGAGATCGGCCAGCGAGGCGGCACGGTTGCAGAGCGGTCCGGTGACACCACTCGGGCAGGGGACGTCCGGCGGTGCCGGCCGCAGGTCGAGCGACAGTGGCTGGAGCGGCGTCGTGGCGGGCACCGTGTGCAGCTGCAGCTTGGCCCGCACCGGCTTGTCGCCGCGCAGCAGGTTGTAGTGGATCTGCATGACGACGAGGCTCCCGGCAGGGAGTGGGACACCGGTGCCGGCGGGGACCACGGCCACGCCCGCGCCGGGGGCCCAGGCGGTGAGCCATGGTGTGTTGGAGATCTGGTCGATCGATGCGGTGCCGGGGAGGGCGGACTCGCCGAAGCAGGTCCATCCTTTGCCGCCGGCGTCATCCGCTCGGCCGTCTTGGCCAGGTTCGGCGGGATGAGGAAGAGGATGGCGTGGTGGACCTCGACGCTGTTCGGGTAGAAGTGCGAGGAGACGACGAACGAGTTCTCCGTGACGTGGGGGTTGACCAGCGTGCAGTGGTAGTCGTCGGTCGCGCCGGGCGGGGCCTTCGGCGTGTACGACGCGCCCTGCATGGAGATGGTGTTGAGAGGCGGGGTGGTCGCGCTCGCGCCCCCACCCGAATGGGCGACGACGAGGCCGACGGTCACGCCGACCGCCACCAGGGCGACGGCGAGCGCGGCACGGAGGGCTCGGGAGTGCATGGGCACAGGCTACTGGAGCGGGGTCTCCTGGGGCCGTTCAGTGCGGTGCCCAGCCCGGCCGACCCGGTGGAGGACCGCTGAGCTGGGCCTCAGGGCACCACGTGGTCGAGGGTGAAGCTGACCAGCGCCCGTCCGAACGGGGTCGCCACGCGGAAGTGCCAGGTGCCCGGCGTCAGGACCACGAACTCGGTGAAGTGCCCCGTCGAGACGGTCAGCTGCCGCAGGACCTGGGCGGGTTGTCCGACCGGGCCTGCGGTCACCAGCGGGTGGGACGAGGCCACCTGGGCCGGCGTACCCGAGAAGATGAGATGGAGCTGGTTGACCCCGGCACCGCCGGGCGTGAAATAGGTCTCGACCGATCCGCCGCGGGGAAGGGCGATCGTGGTGATCGAGGGAAGGGTCGGGAGGAGGGACTGCCCCGCGCGGGCGACACCACCTGGCTCACCACGGTCAGCGAGGCGAACAACACGACTGGGAGTGCCACCGAGACCACCACGCCCCACCTGGTGCCGAGCGTCCGTGGGGTGCCGACGCCCGACGGTCCGGAACGGCCCAGGCGTGAGAGGCGGAGGCTGTTGAGGACCACGAGGACGCTGGAGAGGCCCATGGCCACCGCCGCCACCAGCGGATCGAGCAGACCGGTGGCGGCCAGTGGGAGTGCCGCGGCGTTGTACCCCATCGCCCAGCCGAAGTTCTGGACGATGACCGAATAGGTGGACCTGGCCATGCCGATGGCCGCCGGGACCCCCTGGAGGTCGTTGCTCAGCAGGGCAACGTCGCTGGTCGCGAGCGCGGCCTCTGATCCGCTCCCGATGGCACACCCGACCTCGGCCGCGGCCAGGGCGGGGGCGTCGTTGACCCCGTCGCCCACCATCACCACCTGTTCCGAAGCGTCGTGGAACCGTCGGAGGGCCTCGACCTTTCCAGCCGGATCGAGCGCGCCGCGGGCATCTTCGATCCCGAGGTCAGCGGCGACCACACCGACCGCCGCCTCGCTGTCGCCGCTGAGGATCGAGGCGGGCAGCCCCATGGCGGCCAGGTGGGCGACCGTGGCGCGTGCTTCGGGCCGCAGGGGGGTGGCCACCGCCACGACAGCGACCGGGCGTCGGTCGCACGTGACCACCACCACCGTCTCACCCCTCCGGTTGGCCTCGGCCGTGCTCCCCTCGAGCGCGTGGGGAAGGTCGTCGCCGGCCAGGCGTTCGACTGTCACCCGGTGCCCGTCGACCGTCCCGCTCACTCCGATCCCGGGAAGGGCGACCACGTCGGCCGCGACCCCGACCGGTGCACCCCTCTCCCGAGCCGCATCGAGCACAGCGGTCGCGATCGGGTGGTCGCTCGTCGCCTCGACGGCCGCGGCCAGTGACAGCACCGCACCCGCGTCCCATTCCGGCAGCGAAGCCAGCCCGGTGACGACCGCGTGCCGCTCGGTGAGAGTCCCCGTCTTGTCGAAGGCGACCCGATCGACCTTGGCCAACCGTTCGAGGGCGTCACCGCCGCGCACGAAGATCCCGAGGGCCGAGGCCCGCCCACAGCCGACCATCATGGCGACGGGCGCGGCGAGGCCCATCGCGCACGGACACGCCACGAGCAGCACGGCGAGCGCCGCCAGCACACCTCGGCCCGGGTCGCCCACGACCGCCCACCAGACCAGGAAGGTGAGCGCCGCGCCGATGAGGACGGCGGGGACGAAGACACTGCTGATCCGGTCAGCGATCCGTTGGAGCGGCGCCTTGTCGCGCTGCGCGTCCTCGACCAGCCGTTGGAGGCGGGCGAGCACCGATTCGGCGGCCACGGCCCCGACCCGGACGACGAGCACGCCGCTGCCGTTGCGTGTGCCGCCGGTGACCGCACTGCCCGGTCCCCGCTCCACCGGTAGTGGCTCGCCGGTCAGCATCGACTCGTCGACGTCGGACCATCCCGACGCCACCGTTCCGTCGAGGGCGAGCGCCTCGCCGGGGCGGACCTGCACCAGTGCGCCGACCGGCACGCTCTCGGGTGCGACCAGTTCACCGTCGGGGTCGGCCTCGGTGACCACCCGCGCGGTCGGGGGCCGCAGGGACAGCAATGAATGCAGGGCGCGGGCTGCCCGCTCCCGGACCCGGGCCTCGACGGCGCGCCCGGTGGCCAGGATGGCCACGATGAGCGGGGCCATGACACCGTGGAGCCGGGCAGCGAAGGCGCCGCTCCCCCCGAGGTGCACGTGGCGCCCGCCGAGGGCGATCGCCTCCACCGCGGTCACCGACAGCGCGGCGAGGGTTCCCAGGGCGATGAGGGTGTCCATATTGGTGGCACCGTGGCGGAGCAACCGGGCGGCGTTGCGGAGGAAGGGCCAGCCTCCGGCGATCTCGACTGCGGCGGCCAGCAGCAGCACCGTCCATCCGGCGGCCGCCGTCTCGGCCGCGCTCAGGGACACCGCCAGCGCCAGGAGGGCCAGCGGCCAGGAGATGGTCGCCCGCAGCACCCAGTGGTCGGGGTCGGCAGTCTCCGGTCGCCGGCCGGCGGCCACCGGCACGGCGTCATAGCCGGCCGAGACGACCGCGTCGCAGAGGTCGTCGGGTCCCGCCCGGCGGGGATCGTAGGAGACGAAGGCGCGCGCGGTGGCCAGGTTGACCGAGGCGCTCGCCACGCCAGGGAGGCGGTTGAGCGACCGCTCGATGCGGGTGGCACAGGCGCCGCAGTGCATCCCACCGAGCTCGAGCTCGGTGGTGCTGGAGCCAGGTGTGGTCGTCGCCGGGGTCGGCGCCGCCACCGGCGGCGAGGTCACCATGACCGGGTCACCCCTGGCTCGGGTCCATCGCTAGCCGATCGGGGCGGCGGCGTATCCGACCGCTTCGACGGCGGCGCGCAGCTCGTCGACCCCGACCACGGCCGGGTCGAACCCGACCACGGCCCGGGCCCGGTCCAGGTCGACCGAGGCGGCATCGACACCGGTCTGCTCGGTGAGGGCCTCTTCAACCAGGGCCACGCAGGATCCGCAGTGCATGCCCTCGATCGAGAGCTCGACGGTCGTCGGGCCGCCCGGTTCGCCGGCGGCCCTCGGGGAGGGCTCGGGAGTGGTCATCCCCCCAGCGTAATTGCCGCCGCAGCTCGTGCGGGCCCGCCTCCCGCCACAGGACTGCCGGGAGGGCCGCTACGGTGAGCGCCGTGCCGACCTTCGTCGACAGGACCGGAGCCGTGGCACTGCTGCGGAACGAGTTCGGAGCCCTCGGCACGCTCTGCACCCCGCTGACCGCCGCCCAGTGGGACACGCCCACCTGCCTGCCCGGCTGGAGCGTACGGGACGTGCTCAGCCATGTGATCGGTACCGAGTCGATGCTGCTCGGCGAGCCGGTGCCGACGGTCGACATCTCCCACATCGCCGATCTGGCCAACCCGATCGCCGAGGCCAACGAGCTCTGGGTCGAGGCGCTGCGCGGCCTCTCCGGTGAGGAGATGCTGGCCCGCTTCGCCGACGTCACCGGCCGGAGGGCGTCCGCCCTCGAGGCGATGACCCAGGCGGATTTCGACGCTCCGTCGTGGACCCCGGCCGGACGGGACGAGACCTACGGCCGGTTCATGCGGATCCGGCACTTCGACTGTTATCTGCACGAGCACGACATCCGCTACGCGCTCGGCATCGCTCCGCGCGAGGACGTGGACGACCTGGCCTCGGCGCTGGACGAGGTCTCCACCGGCCTCGGGTACATCGTCGGGCGTCGTGCGCGGCTACCCGACGGGTCGCGGGTCTGCATCGAGCTGACCGGTCCTCTTCCACGCAACTTCCTCGTCGAGGTCGACGGACGAGCCGAGCTCGTCCGGGAGCTGCACGGCCCTCCGACGGTCGGCCTCGAGCTGCCGGCGACCGCGTTCCTCCGTCTGACCGGGGGCCGTCGCGACTCGGGGGTGGACCACGGCAGGGAGATCGTCTACTCCGGCGACCCGTGCTCGGCCGGCAACTGGTCGAGCACCTCGCGTTCACGATCTGAGCGGTCGGTCCCGGGCGGCCAACCCGACAGGCCGGCGCCGTCGAGGCGGTAGTCATTCCTCCCGACGGTCGGTCGAGCCCAACGCCGCCAGCGCCTCGCCGGACAGCCGGTAGCCGATCCACTCGTCCATCGGTACCGCCCCAAGGGTCTGATAGAGGCGCAGGGCGGGTTCGTTCCAGTCGAGGACCGACCGGTCGATGCGTGGGTTCGGTAACTTGACCATAGGTCGAGCACTGGTGCCGCAAGGTTTGTTACCCAGGTCGGTTACAACGTGCCACCTACCGGCGCCTGTCCACGCGTCCCACTTGGTTATTCAGGGAGAGCGGATGGCCCCCTCAACGTTGTAGCAGACCTGTGAGACCGTTCTGTTTGGGGACGCATCCGAAATTGAGAGGGAAATTGGCACCATGGCAGCAGGACCGGAATTCGATCCACCTGAGCAGATTGTGTTCGGGCTCGACGAAGCGCTCGAACTCCTTGCCGCCCTCGAAGATGCCCGAGACGTTCTGATCGACACTGACCACTTCTCCGTCCTCGCCCAGGTTGAGCACCAAATCCAGGTCGTAAGCCGTAAGCTCGGATTTGGAGAAGGAGGATCCAATGTCAATTGAGCTTCTCAGGGCATCAGAGGCGGCCCGACGCCTGGACATCTCGACCAAGGACCTTCTCGGGCTCGTCCACGAGCGGAAGATCCGATATGTGATGGTCGACGGGATCGCACACGTACCGGTCGATGCGCTCGACGAGTTCCGGGCCAAGGCCTCCTGATCCAACTCCGAGATCGCGGCCCCGAACACCGGGAGCGGGCCGACCACGGCGCTCTGGTGCACCCGGCGGGCCGGATCGCGTGAACGGTGATGACCAGTCGCCCGCGATCCGACACCCGGACAGGGCACCCCGGCCGGGATCGAACCCGGAGATCTGTCGCACGCAGGGGGATCCTTCGGGGTCCCTCTTGCGCGACTGAACGCAGATGGCCCAGCCTGCCCCGACCGCTGCCGGGTCAGGGCTACGGAGCACCCGGCTACGTGGCTAGCGACCAGTGGCTGCAGCTCATCCCTCCCGGTGGTCGGTGGAGCCCAGCGCCGCCAGCGCCTCGCCGGACAGCCGGTAGCTGCTCCACTCGTCCATCGGCACCGCCCCAAGGGACTGATAGAAGCGAATGGCGGATTGGTTCCAATCCAACACCGACCAGTCGAGGCGGGCGTAGCCCCGCTCGGAGGCGATGGCGGCGAGCTCGGCCAGCAGGGCCCGGCCGACCCCGTGTCCCCGGTGCGCGGGCCGTACGAAGAGGTCCTCCAGGTAGATCCCGTTACGACCCGTCCACGTCGAGTAGTTGAGGAACCAGACGGCCATGCCCACCACCTCATCCCGGTCCTCTGCGACATGGGCGAACACGGTGGGGGCCTCGGAGAAGAGGGCCGCCGCGAGCCGTCCCTCGTCGGTCTCGACGGCGTCGGGCTCGTGCTCGTAGGTGGCCAGGTCGCAGATGAGCCCGAGGAGGGCACCCACGTCCCCGGTGCGTGCCGGTCGCACGGTCACCGGGCCGTTCACGGGATGAGCAGGACCCGGCCGAATGCCTGGCGGCTCTCGATGTAGGCATGCGCCTCGGCTGCCTGCTCGAGCGGGTACCGCCGGTCGATCACCACCCGCAGCCTGCCCGCAGCGACATCCTCCAGGTGCGAGGCGATGAGCGCATGTGGCCGCGGGCTGAGAAAGATCTCGGCGCCGAGGAAGTAGCCCACGAGGGTCTGGTTGTTGCCGCGCATGGTCGAGATGTCGAGTGGCATGCCGGCTTCCCGCCCGGCATCGCCGACAGTCACGCAGCGCCCCCGGTAGGCGAGGCAGCGGAGGCTTCCTTGGAGTGTCGACCCGCCCACTGAGTCCACGATCACGTCGGCACCCCGGCCGTCGGTCAGCTGCCGCACCGATTGGACGAAGTCCACCGTCGTGTAGTCGATTCCGTCGTCGAGTCCGAACTCACCGAGCCGGGCGAGTCGGTCGGCGCTCGACGCGGTGGCAAGCACCCGCGCACCTGCCCGCTTGGCCAGCTGGATGGCGGCGATCCCCACGCCGCTCGCGCCGGCGTGCACCAGGACCGTCTCGCCGGCACGCAGCTGCCCGAACTCGAAGAGGCAGTCGTCCGCGGTCCCGAAGGGCACCGGCACGCAGGCAGCCTCCTCGGTCGAGAGTCCGGCGGGGATCGGCCAGGAGAACGGGCGCCCGACCACTCGGAGCTCGGCATGGGATCCGTCGACGCCGACTGTGACCACCCTGTCACCCGCGGCGAGGTCGGAGACGCCTTCGCCCACCGCGACGACGGTGCCGGCGCACTGGTAGCCGACGACATGGGGCACCGCTCCGAGGTCGCCACCGGCCCGCGAGGGTGTCGCCCCCCTCGATGCTGACCGCCTCGACTCGGACCAGGACCTCCCCCGGGCCGTACGTGGGGTCCGGCACCTCCTCGTACCCCAGGACCTCGGGTCCGCCGGTCTCGTAGTACACCGCTGCCTTCATCGCGCCCCCTCGGGATCGGATCGGTCGTCACACTACGCAGTCCGAGCTGGGCGGGCAGCACCCCTCTGACCTGGGGCCCTCCGCAGCGTCCCCCTCAAGCACGATCCGCCGTGTGCCGATGATCGGGCGTGGACAGTTCTCCGCAGGTCGCGTCGAACGGCGGGTTGGGTGCGATGCCGCCCGCGCGAGACTCCCGGGCCGGGGACCCCGGCTCGGGCGACGGAACCTCGCTCTCGCCGGTGTTCCTGTCGTACGTCGTGGGCCCGGTCGCCTTCTGTGTGCTCATGGTCTTCCGCTCATTCGGCCTGGTGGCCGACCTGCCCGTCTGGGCCTACTTCCTCGCCATCATGGGCCCGGCCCTCGTGTCGATCATCGTCGAGCCCTGGCACACCGCACCGCCCGGCTCACTCCGCTTCCATTTCCGGCTGGGCGTGCACATCGCCCACGTGACCCTGGTCATCTACATGACGGGGTGGGGTCCCGCGCTCGGCATGGCCTACGCGTTCGTCGCCCTCGAGGAGCTCCAGCAGTGGGGCGCAGCAGCCTGGCGCCCGATCATGACGTGGTCGCTGTTCAACATCTTCGTGGCCCAGTACCTCCTCTGGTGGGGGCTGACCCCCTCGTTCCTCACCCGGCCCCAGGCTGAGACGATCGGCGCCCTCGGCACCTTCGTCCTGGTGATCGTGGTCCGGATGGCCGGCGTCACCGGGATCAAGAAGGAGGAGGCCGAGCGGCAACTGGCCCACCAGGCCCGCCACGACATCCTCACCGGACTGCCCAACCGTGGCTACTTCTACGATCGGACGTCCCAGGTGCTCGAGAAAGCAGCGATCCAGGGGACCCGCTGCGCGGTGATGCTCTTCGACCTCGACCGGTTCAAGGAGATCAACGACACCATGGGCCACCGGTACGGAGACGAGGTGCTCATCGAGGTCGGGCCGCGGGTCCGGAGCGTGCTCCGGGACGGAGACGTGCTCGCCCGGCTCGGGGGTGACGAGTTCTGCGTGCTGCTGCCCGGCGTCGGTGCGGACAACGACCCGGTCCGGGTGGCCGAGCGGATCATCGAGACCCTCGAAGAGCCGATCCAGGTCGACGGGGTGAACCTCGGGATCGAGGCCAGCTGCGGGATCTCGCTCTCCCCGGCCGATGGAGACAGTGCGGATCTCCTGTTGCAACGCGCCGACCTGGCCATGTACGTGGCCAAGGAGTCGCAGCAGAGCGTGGTCGTCTACTCCGACGATCTCAATTCGGCCACGCCGGCGAGCCTCACCCTCCTCGGCGATCTCCGCAACGCGGTGAACCGTGACGAGTTCGTCCTCCACTACCAACCGAAGGCGGACATGACCACCCTCGAGGTGCGCGGGGTGGAGGCGCTCATCCGGTGGTGCCACCCCACCCGGGGGCTGCTCATGCCCGACCAGTTCATCCCCGAAGCGGAGCGGACCGGACTCATCGAGCCGATGACGACGTGGGTGCTCGACGCGGCCCTCCGGCAGTGCCGCGAGTGGGCGGACCGGGCCGCTGCGCGGGGGGAAGAAGGCCTCTCGGTCGCGGTCAACCTCTCGACGCGCAGCTTGCTCGACGCCTCGCTCCCGGCGACGGTCGCGGCCGCCCTGGCCCGCTGGCAGGTACCCGCACACCTGCTCGAGCTCGAGATCACCGAGACGATCATCATGACCGACCCGAAACGGGCCCGGAGGGTGCTGACCGACCTGGCCGAGATGGGCCTGACCCTCGCCATCGACGACTTCGGCACCGGCTACTCGTCGCTGGCCAAGCTCCGCGAGCTCCCGGTGACCCAGCTCAAGATCGACCGCGAGTTCGTCATGGACATGGGCAAGGACGTCGACGACGCGGTGATCGTTCGGTCGGTCATCGACCTCGCAGATAACCTCGGCCTCCAGACGGTGGCAGAAGGCGTGGAGGATGCGGCCACCTGGGAGCAGCTCACCGCGTTGGGATGTGACAGCGCACAGGGCTACTTCCTCGCCCGGCCGATGGACGCGGAGCGCTTCGACCAGTGGTATGCGATGCATCTGGAGGCACTGGCCTCGGCACCGATTCCCGTACCGATGGCCGACGTGGCGAGCGCTCCGACGTGACCGACGGCCGGTCCTGATGACAACTGACGTTGTCAAGGTCTCGGCCGATGGAGCCGATAGTCAACGGTATGGACGCCGTGCGACGCTCTGAGGTCCCCTCGGGAGCCAGCACACCGCAGCCAGGCCTTCCGAGTGCAGAGCGGATCGCGCTCGGAGTGGCCCTGCAGTCGCGGGCGGACGAGGTCGGCCACCTGGTCGACGACAAGTTCTCCGTTTCGCTGCGTGGCGAGGCATTCGCGGGTGCGCGGCTGGCCACCGAGCTCATCGGCCGGTGGCTTGCCACCGACCAGGTCGCGTCCGTGCAGGAGGAGGAGACCCTCTCCAGAAAGGGGCGGCACGCCATCATCGGGGAGGCCGACCTCGCCGACGTGGCGAAGGCCTACTTCGCCTGGCGGGACGCCTGCATGCGCGTCGTCACCGAGGAGGGGGTACGCCTCGGCGTGAGCAATGAGCTGCTCGACCTCGCGCTCGGGGTGGTCCGATTCAGCTGCGATGGGAGCCTCGTCCGCATCGTGCGCGAATTCGACGAGACCCGTCGGGGGCTCCAGACGCGCCTGCGCGAGGAGCAGGCCACCCTCGCCCACCGCGCCCTTCACGACGAGCTCACCGGCCTGCCCAACCGGACCCTGCTCACCGACCGGCTCCGTCAGTCCGCGCAGGGGACGGAGCGCAGGGGCACCCGGGCCATGCTCCTGTTCCTCGACCTCGACAACTTCAAGGCGATCAACGACCGATTCGGGCATCCGGCGGGGGACAGCCTACTGGTGGCCGTGGCCTCCCGTCTCCAGGAATTGGTCAGGGCGCACGACACGGTTGCCCGCCTGGGTGGCGACGAGTTCGTCATCCTGGCCGACGAGCTGACCGAGCCGGAAGCGGCCGCCCGGTCGCTGGCTGAACGCATCCACGCGGCGATGCGGGAGCCGGTGACGGTCGGCGATCGCGAGCTGCTCACCTCGGTGAGCATCGGCATCACGGCAGTCCCACCGGATGCCGATCCCGAGACCTGCCTCGCACAGGCGGACGTGGCCATGTACGAGGCAAAGCGCGGCGGTCCGGCCCGCTTCGAAGCGTACGACGAGGCCATCGGTCGCGAGCACCGGCGCCGGAGCCAGCTGGCCGACGCGCTCCGGGTCGCCGACAGGCTGGGGCAGTTCGCCGTCCACTACCAGCCGCTCTTTCGACTCGACGGCGAGCTCGTGGGGATGGAGGCCCTGCTCCGCTGGGACCACCCCGAGCTCGGCGCGGTGGCACCGGTCGAGTTCATCCCGATCCTCGAGCAGAGCCGCGAGATCGTGCCCGTCGGCGGATGGGTGCTCGAGGAGGCCGCCCACCAGTGCCGGCAGTGGCAGGAGCAGGGGAGGCCCGCGCTCACCATGTCGGTCAACGTCTCCGCGCCCCAGCTCCAGGGCCCCGGCTTCTGCGATGAGGTGCAGTCGCTCCTCGCGCACGCCGGGCTCGCCCCGGAGTGCCTCATCCTCGAGGTCACCGAGTCGGTGCTGATCGCCGACACCGGGCGCATCGGCGCCACCATGCGGCAGCTCCGCGACCTGGGCGTCCATCTGGCCCTCGACGGCTTCGGCACCGGGTTCTCGTCGCTGCTTTACCTCAAGGGCCTCCTGATCGACCGGCTCAAGGTGGACCGCAGTTTCGTAGCCGGACTGGGTGACTCGGGTCAGGACCCCACCATCGGCTCGACGGTCGTCGACCTCGCCCACAAGCTGGGACTCTGGGTCGTCGCCCTGGGCGTGGAGACCGAGGCGGAGCTTCACGCGGTCGGAGCGATGGGGTGCGACGAGGCCCAGGGTTTCCTGCTCGGTCGGCCGGGCCCCGCAGGCGCACACGCCGTCGGCGACTCCGGCGCGCTCGTGCTCCGGTCCTGAGCCTGCACAGAGCCCCCGCCTTCGGTGTGGTCAGGCGTCGCCGGGAATGGCCTGTTGGGTGTCCATCATCTGGGCCATCACCGCGCGGATGAAGTCGTCGGCCTCGTCGGTCATCCCGCCGGCCACACCGCCGTAGACAGCACCCGACGCCGGCGCGTCCGCGGCGTGCTCCTGTGCGTAGGCCACGGCTTCGTCGAGGTCGGCGGCGAAGTCCCGGGCCACCGTGCCATGGGTCTGGGGGCGGGTGACCGCCATGTGCAGTGCGTTGGGGTACTGCTGCCCGTTGAAGCGCCACCCGCGGCCGCGCATGAAGTCGTTCACGTGGTAGATGTCGAACGCGTCGGAAGTGAAGCTGAACAGGAAGGTCGGGTTCCCGAGGATCCGCAGCTGCGGGTGGGAGCGCACTGCCTCCTGCATGGTCGCCGAGGTCTCGAAGATCTCCTTCGCGTACCGCCGGTAGCCCTCGCGCCCGAGTTGGACCATCGACGCCCAGGTGGCGGCCAGCAGGCCGCCCGAGCGTGAGCCGTCCATGCCCGGCGAGCAGTACTTGCCGCCGCTCCAGGTCGTGTTGAAGAAGTACTGCGCGTTGCGCACCGCCTTGTCCCGGAATGTCAGGACCGAGGTCCCCTTGAGCGCGTAGCCGTACTTGTGGGTGTCCGCCGAGATGGAGGTCACCCCCGGGAGCCGGTAGTCGAACACCGGCACGTCGTAGCCGAGCTCCTGGCCGAAGGGCAGGATCCACCCCCCAAGGCACCCGTCCACGTGGAGTCCCACGCCCCGCTCGAGGGCCAGCTCGGAGAGGCGCGCGATCGGGTCGATGGTGCCGTAGCCGTAGTTGCAGGCGGATCCGACCAGGGCAACCGTGTCCGCGTCGATGGCCTGCTCGACCCATCCGCTGTCGACCTCTGTGGTCGCCGGATCGACCGGGGCGACCCGCAGCTCGATCCCGAACAGGTGGCAGGCCTTGTCGAAGGCCGGATGGCCGGTCTCGGGCTTGATCACATTGGGTCGGACGACCCCCCTGGTGGCTGCAGCATGGTCCCGGTACGCGAGAAGGGCGTGGCAGATGCTCCCGGTCCCGCCGGAGGAAACCAGCCCGACCGGTTCGCCGTCGGCCACCGCCTCGGCGTGGAGCAGGTCGAGGGTCATCGCGATGATCTCGGACTCGAACCGGGTCGCGCTCGGGCACATGTCACGCTGGAGCGCGTTGACGTGGGCGAACAGTCCGAACGCCTCGGTCAGGAAGGCGTAGTGATCGTGGTCACCGCAGTACATGGTGCCCGAGCACCGCCCCGACTCCCACGTCCGGTCCTCCTCCTCTGCGATCGACCGGAGGAACCCGAGCACCTCTCCGCGTGGCATGCCCGTCTCCGGCAGCGTTCGGTGGACGGCCAGCCGGCCGACATAGGGGAAGCTGCTGATGGCGGCGACTCCTTCCGGACGTGTCGCATGCCCCGGGGGACCGGAGCCGTCTCACGGTACACGCGGCGGCAGAGCGTCCGAGCGGCGGTCCGTTCAGGGACGGCGACCGTTGGGCATCAGGTTGCCGAGGCCCCACTGGTCGATGGCGTTGAGCTGCACCTGGTCGCCGGTCGCCTCGACGATCTGGTTTCCCCCGACGTAGATGGCCGTGTGGTACACGCTGGTCCAACCGACGGTGGGGTCTCCCCAGAACACCAGGTCGCCGGCCACGAGGTCGGTGAGGGCCACCGGTGTCCCGGCTGTCTCGTACTGGTCGTTGGCGACCCGGGCGAAGCCGATGCCTGCCCCGTGGACCCACGAGGCGAGGGCCAGGCCCGAGCAGTCGTAGCCCACCGGGCCGTTCCCTCCCCAGATGTACGGCTTGCCGAGCTGCTGGAAGGCGAAGAGGACAGCCCGGTCGCCAGGGGTCACCGCCCGGAAGAGCAGGGCCTCGGGAGGAAGGGTCCGTGTGACCGCGTCCCCGAAGGCGGTCGCCGTCCCGTTCTGCTGGATGATCCAGTAGCCGGCCCCGGTACGGGTCGCCACCACCCGTTCGGTGGGCTCGACCGAGCCGGGGACTGCGCCGTGGAACGTGGCGTCGCCGAAGCTGAAGATGCCGCCGTCGGACGCCACCAGCCAGTAGCCGGCACCGGCCGGGGTCGCCGCCATGCCCACGATGGGCTGGTTGAGGACGAGGGAGCCGGTCGACCCGTGGAACGCGGCATCGCCGAAGGCGAAGATGCCGCCGTCGGACGCCACCAGCCAGTAGCCGCGACCGTCCGTGGTCGGCGCCATGCCCACGATGGGCCGGTTGAGGACGAGGCTACCGGTCGACCCGAAGAAGGCGGCGTCGCCGTAGCTGAAGATGCCGCCGTCGGACGCCACCATCCAGTAGCCGGCACCGTCAGGAGTCGGCGCCATGCCCACGATGGGCCGGTTGAGGACGAGGCTGCCGGTCGACCCGAAGAAGTGGGCGTCTCCGTAGCTGAAGATGCCGCCGTCGGACGCCACCAGCCAGTAGCCACGCGCATCGCCGGTCGCGACGGCGGCCACCACCGGTTGGTTGAGGGGTCCCGTGGGCGATCCGTACGCCGGTACCCCGTAGGCCTCGACCGACCCGCCGGCGGTGGCCAACCAGAATTCTGACTGAACCGCTGAGGGAAGCCCGGCGGCCGCTGCGTGGGCGGAGACCCGAGCAGCCCCGGCAGGCGGCGGCACGGCGAAGGCGCCCCCCGCCACGCCCGCGAGCAGGCCCAGGCCGACGCTGATCCACAGACTCCGTCTCGAACACATGCCCCGGCCCCTCGCACGTCTCTGTGATCGCGATGATCACACGTACAGTGATATTACTACTACGTAGAGCGTTTAATCCAGTGCCAGTCCGTGCCAGTCCGTGCCAGTCCGTGCCAGTCCGTGCCAGTCCGTGCCAGTCCGCGGCCGCACCGGCGAGCGCCGATGAGCCGATCGGCTTCTCGGGATGCCCGGCCCGGCCACCGTCCGCGCCGTCGACGGCCGAGGGTCAGCGCAGGGTGGCGATCCCGCCGTCCACGGGGATGACGGCGCCGGTCACGTACGACCCGGCCCGCGAGGCGAGGAAGAGGGTCACCCCGGCCATGTCGTCGGGCCGGCCGATCCGCTTGAGCGGGGCCGAGGCGATGATCTGGTCGCCGAACGCCTCGAGGGTGGCGGCCATCATCTTGGACTCGAAGGGCCCCGGTGCCACCGCGTTGACCGTGATGGTCGGGGCCAACCGTTTGGCCAGGTGCCGGGTGAGCTGGTGCACCGCCGCCTTCGACGCCGAGTACGAGTACGACTCGAGCATCGGGACCTGGATCCCGTCGATCGAACCGATGTTGATGACCCTGCTCGGGTCCTCCGCCGAACCGGCCGCCTCGAGCAGCGGAAGGAAGAACCTGGTGGTGTGGAAGACGCCCTGCACGTTGAGGTCGAGCACGCGGTCCCACGAGGCCGTGTCGTGCTCCTCGAGCGGGGCGCCCCAGGTGGCCCCGGCGTTGTTGACGAGCACATCGACCTGCGGGTGTCCGGTTGCAACGGCCGCGGCGAACGCCCGCGCCCCTTCCTCGTTCGAGAGGTCGGCGACCATGCCGGAGCACGCGCCGAAGGCGGAGAGCTCGGCGACAGCGCCCTCGACCGCGTCCGCCTTGCGCGAGGCCACCACGACGGTCGCCCCGGCCGCCACGAACCCGGTGGCGATCATGCGACCGATCCCACGGGTTCCCCCGGTGACCACCACGGTCTTGCCATCGACCGAGAACAGCTCTGCCGGCGGGGTCTGTGTGTCCATGGCCTGCGACGGTATCCCACGCCGGGGTACCCGTCCGGCCGTGTTGGTAGGGTCCCGGCCATGGGAGCGATCCGGTGCGCCTGGCGCTGACCGACGAGCAGGAGGAGCTCCGCCTCACCTTGCGCTCGTACTTCGCGGACCTCGTGCAGGAGACCGGGTCCAACGGTGGACGACCCGACTACGTGGCCACCATCCGGCGGATGGGCGCGGACGGCTGGCTCGGCATCGGGTGGCCCACCGAGTACGGGGGCCACGCCCGCGGGCCCGTCGACCAGATGATCTTCGTCGAGGAATCGCACTGGGCCGGCGTTCCCCTGCCGCTCCTCACCCTCAACAGCGTGGGCCCCGCCATCATGCAGCTGGGCACCGAGGAGCAGAAGAAGCGGATCCTCCCGGGCATCCTGCGAGGTGAGGTCCACTTCTCGATCGGCTACACCGAACCCACCGCCGGTACCGACCTGGCCGCGCTGCGGACACGAGCGGTCCGGGACGGGGACGAGTACGTGATCAACGGTGAGAAGCTCTACACGAGTGCGATCCAGTATGCCGACTACGTCTGGCTGGCCACCCGGACCGACCCGGATGTTCCCAAGCACAAGGGCCTCTCGGTCTTCATCGTGCCCACCGACACACCCGGGTTCAGTTGGACCCCACTGCCGACGGTGGCCGGCGAGTTCACCAGCTCGACCTACTACGAGGACGTGCGGGTTCCCGCGGCCAACCTGGTCGGCGGCGAGAACCAGGGCTGGACACTCATCACCAACCAGCTCAACCACGAGCGGGTGGCCATCTGCCCGGTCTCGGGCATCCTGCGCAGCATCGAGGAGGTCCGGGCCTGGGCCCAGGACGAGTGCCTGGCAGACGGGCGCCGGGTCATCGACCAGGAGTGGGTCCGGGTCCATCTCGCCCGGCTCTGGGCCCGGGCGGAGTACTTGAAGCTGCTCAACTGGAACGTGGCCTGGGCCGCGGACAAAGGGCTCCGCCCGGCCGACGCGTCGGCCACCAAGGTCTACGGCAGCGAGTTCGCCCTCGAGGCGTACCGGCTCCTGCTCGAGATCGTGGGCCAGCGCGGGTACCTACCCGAGGGCACTCCGGGTGCCGTGTTGCAGGGTCGGCTCGAGCAACAGTCCCGGAGCCAGACCATCTTCACGTTCGGTGGGGGCACCAACGAGATCCAGCGCGACATCATCTCCTGGATCGGCCTCGGGATGCCGCGGGCACCACGGTAGGCAGCGGGATCGGGGAAGGAGCGATCGTGGAGTTCGCGTCGGTCGACGGCACGAAGATCGCATACGACGACACCGGCGGAGACGGTCCGGTCGTCCTCCTGGCGCACGGGGTGTTGATGGACCGGACCATGTTCGCGCCGCAGGTGGAAGCGCTCCGGGACGGCTTCCGGGTCGTCACCTGGGACGCGCGCGGGTTCGGGGAGACCCGCTACGACGGACGCCCCTTCACCTACTGGGACCTGGCTGCCGACGGCCTCGGCCTCCTCGACGCCTTGGGAGTCGGGGAGGCGGTGGTGGGCGGTATGTCCCAGGGCGGCTTCGTCTCGCTCCGGATCGCCCTCCTCGCCCCCGAGCGGGTCCGCGCCCTCATCCTGCTGGACACGCAGGCCGGGGCCGAGGACCCGGACGTCGCCCGCCTCTACCAGGCGATGATCGACGAGTGGTCGTCGAGTGGCCTCTCCGACGAGCTCGCCGAGGCGATCGCCTCCATCATCCTGGGGGAGCCCGAACTCTCGAAGGTCTGGATGGCCAAGTGGAAGGCCCGGCCCAGCGAGGCGGTGGTCATCCCCGGACGCACCCTGCTCGAACGGGAGGACCTGACCGGACGGCTCGGGGAGATCACCGCCCCGGCCCTGGTCGTGCACGGCACGGCCGACGCGGCCATCCCCCTCGACCGGGCCGAGGCTCTTGCCGCGGGTCTGCCCGGCTCCACTGGGGTGTACATCGTCCAGGACGGCACCCACGCGGCCAACCTGACCCATCCGGGGGCGGTCAACGACGCCATCGAGGGTTTCCTGCGGTCGACCCTGGTCTGAGGGACCCTACGAGCCGCCTGCCCGGGCCTTGGTCCGGAGCCCGGTCGCCGTGGGAAGGACCAGGTGGATGCCGGTGAACACGACCGTCCCTCCGAGGCGGGGCTGCGCGTAGGCCACGGTCGTGGCGACGAGCTGGAGCTCGAGGTGCGAGGAGGCGGCGGCCGTGTACGCCACCATCTCGAGCGGTAGGGAGACGGAGTGTGTCGACCCGTCGAGGTCGACCGGAACCGGCGTGATCTGGTTGCCGAGGACGAGCCCGTCGGCCGTGTCCACCAGTTGTGCGAAGACCCTCATGGGGCGGGACCCGGTCCCGACGGTCCCGTGGTAGCTCAGGGTCAGCCGGGGTGCCCCGACCACCACCGCAGACCGCGTGACCGTGATCGGCACGTCGACCGCGTTCGTGGCCGGTACGGGCGTGATCGGTGCGACCAGTCCGGAGAGCGCCTGGCCCGAGCCGCCGGCCGGGACAGTGGTGAGCGGCCCCGCGCCGCCCGTGGCCACGAGGGAGAGCGTGCCCGATCCGGAGGCGGTGATCGGGACGCCGGCCGGAGGCGGATACGAGGGAGCGGTGTAGGTCGTGCCGTTCTGGTCCACGAAGGTGAGCCCCGGTCCGGTGTCGACCGATGTGTCTCGCTGCAGGTAGCGCTTGAGCCAGGCCAGGGTGGCTTCTTCGGTGCTGAGCGGGTTGCCCGCAGGGGTCAGGCAGACCCCGTGGCCGCCACAGAACCACTGCATGGCGGTGGGGACGCCGTGGGCCCGGAGGATCTCGTAGTTCTCCACACCTTCCTGGAGGGTGAACAGCGTGTCGACGGTCCCCTGCACGATGAGGGTCGGCGCACGGATGCGGGCCACCAGGGCTCCCGGTCCCCGGGCGGTGAACCAGGCGGCCTCGGCCGGGCTCACCGTGCCGCTCGTCACGGTTGTCCGGTAACTGCCGACCACCTCTGGGGCCAGGTGGTCGCTCGATGCTGCGCTGACCAGCACACCTGCCCAGCCGATCTTGGCGGTCGACGCCTTGTCCAGGCTCGAGGCGAGCGAGTGCCAGGCAATCGTGGGGACGATGGCGTCGATCCGGCAGTCGGTGGCCGCGGTCACGAGCTGGATGCCGCCCCCGTAGGACCCACCCACCATGCCGACCCGCGGGTTGCCTGGGGCGTCGAGCTGGACGCCGGGCAGGGTCGCGATCCAGTCGATGAGCGCGGTCACGTCCCTGCCCTCGTAGGCCGGACTGTCGACCTCGGCGTCACCGCCCGAGCCGCCGAAACCGCGCGGGTCCCAGGTGAGCACGTTGTAGCCCGCGTCGAGCAGATCGCGGATCTGGATCCCCCCGAGGAGGGCGGTGCTCTCGGTGCTCACGGTCTGGGTGTCGGTGTCGCCGGCGAGGCCCCAGCCCGGACCCATGAGGACGGTCGGGTGCGGTCCGGACCCCGAGCCCGAGAGGGGGAACCAGTGGGCGCGGATGAGCGTGCCGTCGAACGAGCGGATGCTCCAGTCGGTACTCGATCCGGGAACCTGGGCCGCAACGACCGGCTGGGCCGGAAGCGGGTAGTGACAGGCGGTGGTTGCCGCGCCGGTTGTCGTCCCGGAGGTCCCGCTGGCGGTGGAGGCCGACGAGCAGCCGGCGAGGGTGCCGACGACCAACACGAGCAGCCCGGCGGTCCGCCAGTTCCGGAGGGGATGGGACCTGCTGTCTGCGGAGCGCACCGGCGGAGTGTTGCACCGCCGGGTGGCCCCGGCAATCCGGGTCAACGGGTCAGGGGCGCCCGGGGCTCGTAGGGGCGAGGGGTTCCGATGGGGTCGCGCGGGCCCTCCGTGCTCGCCACGCGTTGCCTGCCGACCTCGTTGGGAGAGGGCCAGCCGATGTTCCGGAGATCGCGCATGCGCACGTGGAGGAGGTAGTCACGGCGCTGCCGCAGCTCCTCGACCTCGGCCCGCTGACTCGTCGAGAGGGGCTCACCGGTCTCCACGAGGTCCTGCATGAGCCGGTGGAAGGCGAGGTCCGCCTCGAGGTAGTTGGCCAGCGACGCCCGGAGCGTCTCCTGGACGTCCTGGGGAATCGGAGTCACCGAGCCGCCACCCTTCGCCACAGAGGCACCACCCTTCGCAGATCTCTCGCCGAGCGTATCCCCGCGACCCGGTCCGCTCGCGGATCTCCCGTGCCCGCGGGCCGCCCGACCCGCGCTCAGGAGTGGTGGGCCAGGGCCACCAACCCGGGGAGGACCTTCGGTGCCAGCAGGTCGCCGGCCGCAAAGGTGGTGTGGACCCCGTCCACCATGCGCACGACCTTCCCGTCGATCGTCCAGGTGAAGTGGCCCCCCGGGTCGAGCAGCTGGTTGAGCGGGATGACCGAGACGAATCCGGGGTCGTGCGCCGCCACCTGCTCGATGATCGCGTTGAGCCGGTCGACCCGGGCGGGGTCGTCCTCGGGCCAGGGCTGCCCGCCGAGCTGCTCACCGCTGTCGAAGTAGGGCGCGGTGGTGAGGGCGACCTCGGCTCCCTCCGAGTGGAGCACGGTGACCGCCCGCTCGTACTGGAGCGTCTCGTCGGCGGCCAGGCCGGGGTCGAGGAGGCTCTGCCACCGACCCTCGTACCACTGGGTCATCGTCTCCCACCACCCCTCGGTCAACACCACCACCCGTGGATGGAACTGATCGAGGTAGGACGTCCAGAGGGCCGGCCAGGACGAGCACGGCGAGATCGGCGTGGTCGTCCCACCGTGCTCGACGTAGGGGCCGTCGGTGGCGAGCCCACAGCCGGGCATCGGGCGGCCCTGGACCACGATGCCGTAGCGGGGCGCGGAGGCGAGGAAGCCGCCGGCCACGGTCAACGAGAGCGAGTCGCCGAGGAAGAGGATCGTGGGGGCCGGCCGGTCGCCGCGGGTGGTCGCGATCGATGCCGGTAGGGCCGACCGGACGTTGCTGGTGTTGAGGAGGAGGTTCTGGCGTGCCCCCCCGCCCACGGCCCCGACCGCCAGGACGCCGGTGACCGCCAGCACGCCGACCGGCACCAGGACCCAGGAGCGCCGGCCCCGGAAGGACAGCTGGCGCACCGGTTTCTCGACCAGGTACCACGAGCACACGGCGAAGGCCAGGCTCACCGCGCACCGGACGGCGAACAACGCCAGGCCGTCGAGGCCGGTCCGGGCATGGTCGATCACGAGGAAGACCGGCCAGTGCCAGAGGTAGAGGCCGTACGAGATGCGCCCGAGGAATCTGACCGGACCGAGGGAGAGGGCCAGGGCGACGAGCCCGCGCGGGGCCTTGGTCACGCCGACGATGACCAGTGCGACGAAGAGGTCGGCGAGCAGGAGGCCGCCGCGGTAGAGGAGCGACGAGTCGCCCCCGGTCACCCACCAGACGCCGGCGAATCCGACGACGGCCGCGCCGGCGAACACCGAGTAACGGCGGCTGCCCGACCGGCCGACTGCGGGCGCGCTCCGACGGAGAAGGATGGCGACCGCGGCCCCGACCAGGATGTCCTGGGCCCGTGTATCCGTCCCGTAGTAGAGCCGGCTCGGATCCATCCCGTTGTGGTAGCGGAGGGCCATCTCGAGGGCCGAGAAGGCGATCCCGGCCAGGGTGACCGCGAGCAGGACCCGGGTGGATCGCCGGAGGGTCAGCACGCCGAGCACCACGAGTGGCCAGACCAGGTAGAACTGCTCCTCGATGGCCAGGGTCCACGTGTGGAGGAGCGGGGACGGCGCCGACACGTGTGCGAAGTAGCTCTGGCCGGCCACGATCTGGTGCCAGTTCCCGACATAGAGGAGCGTGCCCAGGGCATCGGCCCGTAGGGAGGCCTGGGTCCCGGTCGGGGCCAACAGCCAGGCGTAGAGGAGGATGCCGCCGAGCAGGACCAGCAACGCGGGCAGCAGCCGCCGGGCACGCCTGGCCCAGAAGGCGCCGAGCCGGATGGTCGCCGTCCGGTTCCACTCCTTGAGCAGCAGGAGGGTGATCAGGAAGCCGCTCAGGACGAAGAAGACGTTGACCCCGAGGAAGCCGCCCGCGGCCCAGCCGATGCCGCCGTGGTAGACCAGCACGCTTGCGATCGCGACGGCCCGCAGCCCGTCGAGGGCGGGCATGTACTCGAGCTGGATCCCGACCCCGAGCGCCGGGCCCGTCCCGGCCGGGGTGACCGTGCCCCCCTCGGGCGTCCGGCCGGTCAGTGCCCGGCCTCCTCGTTCTGCCGGGTCGGGCCGACCGGTGACCCGGCGGGGGAGGGGAGCGGGATGCGGAACACCCTGGCCGCGTTGTCGCGCAGGAACTTGGGCCACACCTCGTCCCGCAGGGGCACGGTCTCCATCTCGGCGAAGATCCGTTCGAGACTGAGTCCCATCGGGTAGTAGCCGGCGTACATCACCTTGTCCGATCCCCGGGTGTTGGCGTAGTCGATGATCGCCTTCGGGTAGTACTTCGGCGCGAACGCGGAGGTCATGTAGTGGAGCCCGGGCCACTTGAGCATGAGCTTGACCGCCAGGGCCTCCCAGGGCTCTGCACCGTGCCGCATGACGATGCGGAGTTCCGGGAAGTCGTAGCAGACCTCGTCGAAGTGGATGACGTCCTGACACGCGGAAGGCACCCGCGGTCCAGCGATCCCGGCATTGAGGACGATCGGCAGGTCGAGGTCGATGCAGACCTGGTACACCGGGTAGTAGCGGCGGTCCGAGACCGGTACCTGGGGGGTGCACCCGGCCGGGAAGGAGCTGACCGCCTTGATCCCGTGCTCGGCGTGGGCGCGCCGGATCGATCGCACCGTCCCGGTGACATCGTTCGGGTCCACCTCGAGCGCGGCGACGAACCGGTCGGGGTAGTCGCGCAACGCCCGGGTGACCGACTCCGACCCGAGGTTGATGAGGCCGATGGCGATCCCGTGGCGGTCCATGGCGGCAACGGTCGCCGTGACCGGATCGCCCGTCTCAGCGTCCACCGGTTCGGGGACGTCCGTGAAGAGGTAGCCGGCCGGAAAGGCCATCTCCCGGCTTTCCTCGTCTTTGAGGAGCGGCGCCATGAAGTGGTACTTCGCCTCGGGGCGCGGGGTCGGGAATCCGATCATCAGATCGATGGTCCCGATGTCGTGTGCGAGTCCCATGGGCCCGCGGTCAGAGGATCGCGTCGTCGGGCAGGGGATACGGCGTGGGAGGCAGCCCGGGCATCGGGTGGTCCCACCACAACGTCTCCTCCACCCGTGAGCTGATCCGCCAGCCGGCCGACGTCCGCACCAGCCGATCGTGATAGCAGCCACCGACCACGAACAGCCACGGCTCGCCGTCGACCAGCAGCCGGTTGGGGTTCTGGAAGTGGGCGCGGGAGCGGCCTGTGTCGCCGCCGGGGTCGATGTCGACGGCGCGGTTCACCACCAGGTGCTGGGTCACCTCGAACAGGGGCAACACCTCGGACAGCCACCGCCGGACCTCGTCGAAGGGACCGCAGATGCCACCCGCAGAGCGGTAGTCGAGACGAGCGTCCTCGGTGAACACGAGATCGAGGAGGTCCCAGTCACGGAGATCGACAGCGGTCGCGTACCGGGTCAGGAGATCATCGATCTCGAGACGGTCGACCAGGTACCGGAGCTGCGGTTCCACCGGGCGAACGTAGCGCACGGCAGGCCCGGTGGCACGGAGGTCGCCGCTCGGCACCCCGCCCTCCATCGCACTCATCCCCGACGGATCTGGACCGGGGTCCCCCGGTCCGCGAAGACGAAGTCGGTGGCCGTGGTGAACCGGGTCATCACGACCTCGCCCGCCGTCGGCACCTCGTCCCGGTCCTGCACCACCTCGACGCACAGCACGCCCCCGTCGTCCGACACCGCTCGGCATCGGTACCGCCCGTCCACCGCGCGGACGATGGCGTCCAACGGCTCCAGGTGGTCGGCCGCGAGCATGGCCGGCCATGCTCCGTCCGATACGGCACCGGTGTCCGATCCGATCCGGAGGGTCACCGACTCGGCGTGCTCGACGGTGCATCCGACGTAGGCGGCCGGAAGCAGCGCGGGGTGGAGCGCCAGAACCTGCGCGACGTCTGCGGCGCGCGTCCGAGCCCGAGGGCGTCCCGGATCCGCCCGGCGGTCCACCCGGCGATGCCGGTGAACTGCTTCCGCCCGAACGCGACTGCCGCCTCGTCCGTGTCGACCCGTTTGCGGACGGCGGAGAGGAAGGAGAGCGCGAGGAGGTGCCCCTGGAGGCAGACCTCCTCGGCGATCCGGCGGAGCGCGGAGTGCGACCAGTCGGAGAACCGGAGGTCGGCGAGCAGCGGACCGGAGTACTCCCCCCGCCCCTGGCCGTCGGGGTCGACCGGTTCGAGCTCGACTGTCGCGGCCTGGGTCCCGGCGAGCCCGCGCGCAGCTGCGGGCATGGGCAGCGCGGGGAGGGACCGGTCGATCGTCACCGACCAGTGGCAGTGCGGCGAGCGATCGGCGGGCACCCGGGGAGGGCGGTGGATCGGTCGCACCCGGGCGTGGCCGTTGGTGGCCACGGCGGTCGCGTCGAACGTCGGGTCCTCGATATCGTGGCACATCGCGACCACGAACTCGGTACCCATCGGCTCGACGTCCATCAGAGCGCCGCAGTGGTCGAGCCAGAACTCACCGTGATCGTGATCGATGACCCGATATCGGAAGTCCATGAACTGCGGGGGCGCCCCGATGTCGAGCTGCAGCCCCTTGAACATGGTCTCGACCGAGTCGCCCGTGAACCCGAGCGCCCGCTGCATCCGCCCGGTGTACACGGGGCTCGCCCCCATCCATTCTTCGATGGCGATGTCGCGCATGCCGTCCCGGCCGAACTCCCCGATCACGTGGGGCATGCCGGCCCGGTCGATCACGTGCCCGGCGAGGAGGTACTCGGGCACGAGGCGCGCAAGCTCGTCCCGCGTGCGACCCTGTATCCCGGCGGTCACAGACATGCTCCCCCTCTCCCCGGGGCTCCGGGGCTCCGGGGCCCGGACTGCCCGAGTGTCCCATATCCACCGGGCGGCGACGCATGGCGCATCTCGCCCAAGACTGTGACCAGGAGGTTTGCCGTCTCGTCCGTCCCGTGCCCTGATGACTGGGGCGCTGGGCCGGCGCACCGGGAGCGGCGTGGACGGCAGTCGCTCCCTTCCGACAGGAGGCGTGTGAACCGTGAGCGAGCAGGTCGATGTGGTGGTCGTGGGCATGGGCCCGGGCGGCGAGGACGTGGCGGAGCGGCTGGCCGAGGCCGGCCTGGACGTGGTCGGGATCGAAGCCGAACTGCTGGGGGGCGAATGCCCCTACTGGGGGTGCATCCCCTCGAAGATGATGATCCGGGCTGCGGACCTGCTCGCCGAGGCGGGACGGGTCAACGGGATGAGCGGGACGTCCACCGTGCGCCCGAGCTGGGACCCGGTCGCGACCCGTATCCGCGACGAGGCGACGGACGACTGGGACGACACCGTCGCGGTCGAGCGCTTCGAGGGGAAGGGCGGCCGGTTCGTGCGCGGGCGGGCCCGACTGGCAGGCCCCGGCCGGGTCGTCGTCGGTGACCGCGAGTTCGCGGCCCGGCGGGCGGTGGTCGTCGCGAGCGGGGCCAGCGCCTGGGCTCCACCCGTGGCCGGTCTCGCAGACACCCCGTTCTGGACCAACCGGGACGCGGTCCGGACCACGCGGGTGCCCGACGCGCTCATCGTGCTCGGGGGTGGCGCCGTCGGTGTCGAGATGGCCCAGGTGTTCCGGCGGTTCGGGGCGCAGGTCACCGTGCTCGAGACGGCGCCCCATCTGGTCGGTCCCGAGGAGCCGGAGGCCGCCGCGCTCCTCGCCGACGTGTTCAGGGCCGAGGGCATCGCCGTGCGGACCTCGGTCGAGGTCGAGTCGGTCCGGCACGACGGACGTCGGTTCGCCGTGGTGTTGGCCGAGGGCGAGGCGGTGTTGGCCGACGAGCTACTCGTCGCCACCGGACGGCGGGTGGACCTCGAGCGGCTGGACGTCGCGTCGGTGGGCCTGGACCCGACGGCGCGGGCGCTGCCCGTTGACGACCACATGCGGGTCGCGGGCGTCGACCGGACGTGGGCGGTGGGCGACGTGACCGGGAAGGGAGGCTTCACCCATGTCTCGATGTACCAGGCGGACATCGTGGTCCGGGACGTCCTCGACAGAAATGTGGTGCCGGCCGACTACCGGGCGGTGCCCCGGGTCACCTTCACCGATCCCGAGATCGGTTCGGTCGGGCGCACCGAGCGGGAGGCGCGGGCGGAGGGCATCGAGGTCCGGGTGGGCTTTGCGCGGCTGCCGGCCTCGGCCCGTGGGTGGATCCACAAGGCCGGCAACGAAGGGTTGGTCAAGCTCGTCGAGGACCGGGACCGCGGCGTGCTGGTCGGTGCCACCGCGATGGGACCGTGGGGCGGGGAGATGCTCGGCCTGCTCACGCTCGCGGTGCACGCCGAGGTCCCGACCAGCCAGCTCCGGCACATGATCTACGCGTACCCCACGTTCCACAGGGCCATCCTGGACGCCGTACGGAGGCTCATCGACGGCCCGGAGCGGGCGGCGTGACCTGAGCCGCGCCGACATCGTGCGATCGCCTGGGTAGCGTGCAGGGTGGAGACGACCCGGGGCGCTGCGGTCGGCGCCCCGACCCGACCGAACCCTCGAGCATCGGGAGTCATCGTGGAGTACCGGATCCTCGTTCCCCCGCCCAAGCGGCATCGGACCGCTCGGCTGGTCCTGGCCACCGTCGTGGTGCTGGTGGCCGTGGCCGCAGGTGCCTATGCGTTCGGAAGGCACACCGGGGTCAGGAGCGGTCCCTCCGGTTCCGGAGCCGCCGCCACCACCCCCATACCCGCCGCGAAGAAGACCCTCACCGTCCTCTCCACGGTGCCGGCCAACGGAGCCTCCGGGGTGTCGTCGGACCAGGTGGTGACCGTGACCTTCTCCGCCCCCCTCAAGGGGACGACCGGCATGCCGATGTTCAGTCCGCCGGTTGCAGGGGTCTGGCGGATGGTCGGGCGCAGCACCCTTTCGTTCCTGCCTGCGGCTCCCTTCCTTCCGACCGCGACCGAGTCACTGGTCATCCCGCCGGGTGCGGCCGGCCCAGTGGCGGCGAGCGGCGGCATGCTGGCCGGGCCGGTGACCCTCGGATTCGCCGTCGTCCAGGCCAGTACGGAGCGGCTCCAGCAGCTGCTCGCGCAGTTGAACTACCTCCCGCTCTCGTTCGCGCCGTCCGCAGCGCCCGGCCCTCCCGCCCAGTCGGTCTCCGCGCAGACTGGCAGCTTCGCCTGGCGGTGGTCGGACCTCCCGCCCGCGTTCACGTCGCTGTGGACGGAGGGTTCGGAGAACGCGATCACCAAGGCCGCGGTGATGACCTTCGAGGAGCAGCACGGGCTGGGGGTGGACGGGCTCGTCGGCACGCGGGTCTGGAGTGCCCTCCTCGCCGACGCCGCGGCCGGGAAGGTCAATGCGAGGCCGTACACGGATGTGCTCGTGTCCAAGCAGCTACCCGAGACGCTCACCCTCTTCGAGAACGGTGCGCCGGTGATGACCGGGATCTCCGTGAACACTGGGGCCCCTGGTGCGGACACGGCGAACGGGACCTACCCGGTGTTCGAGCACGTGGTGAGCTCGCGCATGCAGGGCACCAATCCCGACGGCAGCACCTACGACGACCCGAGCGTTCCCTGGGCGAGCTACTTCAACGGTGGGGACGCGTTGCACGGCTTCGTGCGGGCGACCTACGGGTCGCCACAGAGCAACGGGTGTGTCGAGATGCCCGTCGCCGTTGCGGGCCAGGTCTGGCCGCTCACTCCCATCGGGACCCCGGTGACCGTCGTCGGCCCCACCTCCTGACAGCGCGCCGGCCCGCCGACCCCACTGGACCCGGGTGTCATCGGGCGAACGTGTGCACCCCCGCGGCGACAACGTCGCAGACAGCGAGCGCGGGGCGGCTCACGATTCCGGCCAGAGCTCCTCGGGTTCGGATCCCCGCGTCTCGGGGAGGCACCAGAACAGGCCCGCCGCGAGGCTCGCCGGCAGGAACGTGGCAAGCGCGGCCAGGCCGAAGCGATTTCCGATGTCGGCGACCGCCCCGAAGACGACGAGCCCGGCCGCGGCCCCGATGACGCCGGCGACGAGCCACCACCCGGCCACCGACGCACGGACCGACGTCGGGAACAGCTCGGTGAGCAGCGACCCGATGCCCGGCGCGAGGACCGACCCGGCGAGCACGCCCAGGCAGTAGCCGATCACCAGGGCCGCCTGGGACCCGCTGTAGGCGACCGCTCCGAACACCGCGATGCCGACCATGCCGACGGCACCGGTGGGACGCCGGCCGATGTGGTCCGCCGACCAGCGGCCGATGAGCAGCCCGAGCAATCCCGTTGCGCCGGCACCCACCACCATGAGGGCGGTCACGACGCCGGATTGGTGGAGGACGTTCTGGGCGTAGAGGTAGACGAAGGTATTGGCCGGGCCGGTGATCACCGAGATCGCGAACGCCAACACGACGAGGACCGACAGGCGTCCGCGGAACCGCCGGCCGACCGCCCCGATCACGGGGAGCGGGTGCTCCGTTGCGGCGGCGGCCACGGCGAAGCGATCCGGTTCGGTGACCCGTCGGGCGACGACCGGCACCAGGGCCAGCGGGATCAGAGTCAAGGCGAAGATCCCCCGGAACCCGAGCGTGCCCTTGGCGAGGCTGTGGAGGATCGCAGTGAGCCCGGCCCCGATCCCGTAGCCGGCCACGACGAATGCGACCGCTTTGGCCCGATCGGCCGACCCGGTCTGCTCCGCGGCGAGCACCGTTGTGAGGGAGTTGGTCGCGCTCAGGAACGGCCGCCCCAACGCGAAGATCACGACGAACCACCAATAGCTCGGACTGGCGGCCGCCACTGCGGTGAGCGCGAGCCCGATGCTGACCGTGACCAGGAGCATCGTTCGACGACCGAGCCGATCGGCCATGCCGGTGAGGGGGAGCGCGCCAAGAGAGGCCAAGCGGATGGCGGCAAGCCCGATGCCGAGCGCGGTTCCCGAGAGTCCGGCCTGGTCGGCGATCGTCGTCCCCTGGGACGACCGGCCGAACTCCTTGGCCACGCTGCCGAGTGCAGCGACCACACCGAACTGGCCGAACCCCGCGGCGAAGGCCGCGATCACCACCCCGATGACCACCGGGTCGACCCAGCGATACAGGTGCAGGGCGGGGGCCGCGTCGGACGGCGGGTCCGACCGGGGCACGGCGGTCAGCCTGCTTCCCCGGTCAGCTCGCGACGGCAGTCCCGCGGGAACGCGCCGAGGCCGGTGGTCAGGCGCCTTCGGGTGACGGCTGCGGGCCCGCCGCCCCGGGTGGGCTGGTCGCCGCTTCGATCGCCGCCGACGCAGCGCGCGTGGTCGCCATCTGCGCAGACTTGGCCAACCGGGCGAGAGCCGGGATCCGATTCGGATGCTTGATCACATAGGCGGCGATCGATGCGGGGTTCGGAGTCCCGTCCTGGTTGCTGAGCCGGAACACCTCCTCGTCGATGCTCCCGTCGGTGGCGCGGTCGCTGATGACCCGGAAGACCGACCAGGGGATGCCCCGACGCTCGCACACCTCGGCGATCGCGGCCGTCTCCATGTCGAGCGACAACACCCCGTCGGCTCGCAACGTGGCGAGGAGCTCCTGGTCTGTCGTGAGCTCGTCGGTGGTCCACATCGTCCCGCGTGGTTCGCCGGTGCCAAGCCGTTCGGGGCGGTACTCGGCTCCCGTCGCACTGTTGACGACCCGCTCGGGCAGGACCAGGGTCCCGAACGGAGTGTCGTCGTCGATCGCGCCGGTGATCCCGACCACCACGACCCGTCCCACCTCGACCGCCTCCAAGAGTCGCTCCAGGCCCTGGGTGGCGAGTGCGGTGCCCATGCCGGTGACGATGGCCACCACCGGCTGGTCGCCGAGAGTACCGAGATGGACGTCGAGGGTGCCCGCACGGGATCGCCGGAGGGAGAGCTTCCGCTTGAGCGGGGTCAGCTCCATCGGCATCGCGCAGACAAATGCGAGGTGAGTCGGCATCAGGTCCCCTCCTGGGTGGTGACCATCGTGCACGACCCCGCTCCGGGAGCAAGACTCCGCCCGGTCCGGACCCTCCGGGCGATCGGGCGTCACGGCCTCGGAGGTGGTTCACCCGGATCACCGAGGGTCGGGCGGATGCGGTCGGTCAGGAATCCGACCACCGCATCGGTGAAGGCGTCGTTGCGGTCACCGGCGATCATGTGGGACGCACCACCGACCGCGACGACCGTCGCGTCCGGTATCCGGGCGAGCAGCTCGTCGACCCCCTCCTGGGTCACGACGTCGCTGAGCAGCCCCCAGACGAGCATCGTCGGCACGTCGATGTTGCTCAGGGCCGCGTCCAGCAGCCCGGCGAAGCGGTTCGGTACCACCTCGGTCCGGTTGTGGCTGATCACGAGGGGGTCCCAGTGCCAGTACCAGCGACCGTCACGCAGGCGCAGTACCTTCATCAGTCCTGCCGGGTTCACCGGTCTGGTCCGCTGGGGGGTGTAGGCGGCGATCGCCGCCGCCGCCTCCTCGAGCGAGTCGAATCCCTCGATGCCCGACTGCATGAACTTGTTGATCCGCTGAATGCCCTCCTCGTTCGTCTTGGGGGTGATGTCCACCAGCACCAGGCCGCAGGAGACGGTCCGGTCACTGGTTCCCTCGGCCAGCATGGCAGCCATCCCGCCGAGCGAGGCGCCCACCAGGACGGGTGGCCGGCCCAGCTGGTCGGCCACGGCGACGCAGTCCGCGCAGAACGCGGTGAAGGAGTAGTCACCGTTCGGGGCCCAGTCGCTGTCGCCATGGCCGCGCAGGTCGATTGCCACGGTCTTCCATCCCTGCGCCGCCACCGTCGCGGCGGTCCCGCCCCAGGCGTGCCTGGTCTGGCCACCTCCGTGGAGGAAGAGCACCGGGGGGGAGTCAGGGTCCCCGCGTACGTCGGCTACCAGGCGTACGCCCTCGAAGCCCTCGAAGATCGTCCGTTCGGAGTCCATGACCCCCATCGTCACATCCGCGCAGGGGGGCTGGGTGCGATACCCGCGGGTCGGCGCGGATCGACGGCGGGCACGCTCAATACGATGCAGCAGTTCGGTGCTGTCTTCGGCGTCGCCGTGGTCACCGCTGTGTTCAACGCGCACGGAAGCCTCGCCACCCCGGCGACGGTCACGAGCGGATACCGGGCAGCCCTGGCCGTGTCAGCCGGCGCCTCGGTGCTCGGCGCACTGGCCGCCGTGGGGATCCGGCGTGTCCGGGCGGGTGGCGCCGGCCAGTCAGTCGACGTCGAGCCGCTGGACGAGGTGATCCCGGGGGCTGGCCCCGGTTGGTCCACGGTGAGTTGCCGCCGCCTTGTTGAATCGCGACTTGGTCTCCGTGGCTCTCCGGGATACTCCCGCCGGCTCAGTGAAGATCTGGAAGGCGACCCTCCTGGCAGAGCTTCTCAGCACCCCACGCGTTAGCTCCCCGGTGGTCGGTAGGTCGTCCTCTTGGCGGCTGCTGCGTCAACCTCGTCAGCTGTGAGGAGCACCACGGTCCGTGCAGTTGCACCACCCCCAGCACACACGGTAAGCGCTGCAGCGGCGGCAGAAACATGGTCGGGGAAGTCGGCAATGGCATAGACATCCGTGTTACCGAAGGCAAAGTAGAAGGAGTCCATCTTTCCGCCGAGACCCTCGATCAACTCCCTCGCCGCTGCCACGCGGGCTGACCCACCTTTGGATTTGAGGCCCTTGATACCGTCGAGGGTGTAGTTCACTTCGAGCAGATACTTCGCCATGACGCCTCCACCTCCACCTCCGCCCTCGCGCCACGATGTTAGAACCGACGCCGCCACCGTGCTCTTGGGTGACAACGCTGATCTCCGAAGTGCCGGATTAGTGAGGGCCCGATGGGCGGGTGTTCGGAGGGGCGGAGTCATCTTGCCCGAGGCCGTTCCGGGCAGCGCTGACATCGAGTCCACTTGACCCGGACCGGACCAGTACCCTCCAACGGTCAGCAATAGCGGCAGCGATGGGCGCAACCCCCGGACCGGCATCGGAGGTCACCAGGTCGAGGTCCTTCAGAGCCCAGTCCAGCGCGAAGTCGGCGTGAAAGTCGTTGTCGACCATCTTGGTCAACTTGCTCAGTGCGTACGGCGACGCCAATGGGTTGTCGCGCAGGGCTGCGAACAGCGCGGAGGTGGGCACGCCCAGGTGCGCTGCCAACGCTGCTGCCTCGGCAGCGCCTTCGGTCTGAAAGGCCAACCACGTGTTGAGGACGAGCTTCATCCTGCTGCCCGTTCCCGCCGCGCCGAGCCAGAGTGTGGACCGTCCCAGCACCCCGAAGACGGGTTCGAGCGATGCAGCCGCCTCGTCCGGACCCGATGCCAGGATCAGGAGCTGGCCCGACTCGGCCGGTGCTCTGCTGCCTGAGACCGGCGCGTCGACGAAGACAACATCCGGTCGGTCGGTTCTGATCCGCTCGGCGAGCCTCTCCGTCCGCTCGACCCCGATGGTCGCCATCTGCACCCAGACGGACCCCCGGCGCATGGCCGAAAGCCCTTGGCCGTTGAACATGACGTCCTCTGTGGCGTCCGCAGTCGGCAGCATCGTGATCACGACATCCGACTCCCGGGCGGCATCAGCAGCCGACTCGAAGGCGGTGGCGCCTCGGTCAGCGAGCTCCGTCGTCGACGAACGATGCCGAGCCCATACGCCCACGTGCATCCCCGCACCGACGAGGCGTTGGGCCATCGCCGACCCCATGGTGCCCGTCCCGATGACTGCCACCGTTGGCATCCGATCGGTCCTGCGTGTCGAATCGGTCATTGTGCTGCTCCTTTCATGAAGGCACTCGGGTGCGTCCTCTACAGATGAACGTGGCCATCTCCTGCTCGATGGCTTCCTCTCACATGGCTTCGGGAGACGGGCCGGCCACGGGTGTGCTGTCGACCATGATCTGGTCGATCCGCTGCATCACCTCGTCGTCGAGGTCGATATCGGCGGCGGCCACAGCCTCGTCGACATGGTTCGGGTTCCGGGTGCCCACGATTGCGGCGTGGACCGCCGGGTTGGCCAACGTCCACGCCACGGCCAGCTGGGCCAATGTGATTCCCAGATCCTCGGTTGCCAGCCTCCGCAACTGGGCGACCGCCCGGAGGTTCCGCTCGTAGGAGTCACCGCGGAACATGGGATGCTTCGATCGCCAATCGTCCGGCGCGAACCGGGTGTCGGTTGTGAGGTGTCCGCCCAGTAGCCCGTGGGCCAAGGGCCCATAGACCAGGACGCCGATGTCGTGTGCTGCCGTATAGGGCAACACGTCGGCTTCGATGTCCCGTCGGAAGAGGTGGTAGGGGGGCTGCAGGGTTTCGACGGGCAGCGTGCCACTGAATTCCTCGATTTGCGCGACGTCGAAGTTGGACACGCCGACGTGGAGGATCTTCCCGTCGGCGATCATCGTGGCCAGTGCTTCGGCGGTCTCTTCGAACGGTGTCTTGGGATCGGGCCAGTGGACCTGAAAGAGATCGACGTAGTCGGTGCCGAGGGCTTTCAAGCTCTCCTCGAGGCCGGTCCGAATCCACGTCGCGCTGGCGTCGCGGGCCACGACCGGGCCGTAGGGTCGGAGACCTCCCTTCGTGGCAATGACCACCTCGTCGCGGTTCCGGCCACGGAGCGCTTCGGCCAGGAGGCGTTCGGAGGCGCCGAAGCCGTAGGCCTGTGCGGTATCGAAGAAGTTCACACCCCGATCCGCGGCTCGGCGGATCGCGGCAACGGCCTCTTCGGAGTCGGTGGCTCCCCAGTCACCCCCGAGCTGCCAGGTACCAAAGGCGACCCGTGATACAAGCAGGTCGGTCCGGCCCAATCTGATCGTTCTCATGCTGTCCTCCTCGTCTGTGTGCTTCGCTGGGTTGTGTCGGAAGGATCCGGGAGCTCGATGGTCGTGATCGACGCGGACACCCGGGTGCAGCCGATGTCTCGGGGACCGAGCCAGGCGACGAGCATGCCGGCGAATCCGACGCCTGCTGCCACCATCATGGCGATGTGATCTCCGCTGACGGTCGAGATGCCCTGGCGAGCGTGGGCACCTTCGGCGATCGCCACGAGGATGGCGACCCCGATCGCGGCACCCACCTGGCGGGTGGTGTTCACCACGCCTCCGACGAGACCCTGGTCAGCGTCGGCCATGCCACTTGCTGCCATCACCGTTGTACCGAAGACGGTGCCGACGGTGCCGAACCCCACGAGGAGGACCGCACCGAACAGCGGGCTGTAGTGCCCACCCGCGGGAAGGTTGGCAAGGATCAAGAACCCGATGCCGGTGGACGCAGTGGCCGTGATCAACAGGGTACGCATGCCGAGTCGCCGGACCAAACGCGATCCGAACATACCGGTGACGAAGCCCACGATGCCCTGGGGGGCGATCACCAGCCCGGTGGCGAGCGGGGAGTCGTGCAGGGTCTGCTGGAGGTAGAGCGACAACACCACCAGTTCACCTGCGGTCCACGCCCCGAGAAAGAGGGTCAGGATGCTCGCCGTCCGGAGTCCGGGCCGACGGAGGAGAGCGAGGTCCACCAGGGGGTGGGGGTGGACGTGCTCGACCACAACGAAGGCCGTCAGTCCGATCGCCGTCACGAGCATGGCCACGATGACCAGGGGATGCTCCCATCCGAGCACGGTGCCTTCGGAGACGGCGAAGACGAGGGCTGCCACCGCCGTGGTCACGAGCGCCCCACCCATGACGTCGAGCTTCGAGTTGTGGACCCTCATACGGTCGCGGGTGATCAGGCGCGAGGTGGCCAGTGCGGCGACCACGCCCACGGGCACGTTCACGAGGAAGATCGACCGCCAGCTCGTGTACTGCACCAGCACACCGCCCAGGACCTGGCCTGCCACAAACCCGACGGACGCGGTCGCCCCGTAGAGACCGAGGGCGCGGGTGCGCCGGGGACCCTCTCCGATTCGAGCCGTGATCAGAGACAAGGAGGTCGGAGCGACGAGCGCAGCGCCGACGCCCTGGAGGGAACGGGCAGCCACGAGAATAGTGGCATCACCGGCCAGACCGGCAAGGAGGGATGCACCGGAAAACAGCAACAGGCCGAGGACGAACAGACGTCGCCGACCGAAGATGTCAGCGAACCGGCCCCCGAGGATGAGGAGTCCCCCAAACGTGATGGCGTACGCAGTGACCACCCATTGAACCGAATCACCACCGAATCCCAATGCGTGCCGGATCGTGGGCAATGCGACGTTCACGATGCTGAAGTCGAGGACGACCATGAAGGACGCCACGAGCACCAGGACCAACGCAGCTCCGGACAGTCCCGGCGCTTCGGTCAGCTCCGTCGGAAGCGGGCCCTGTGAGCGGCCGTTCTGGATTGCGGTCATCGACCTCACCTCGGAATATCAGAACGATACGTATCGTACCGTAAATACGTGTAGAGTCAACCTCGTGACCGATGCCCATATTCCAGAGGTGGTTGGCCGAGGTCGTCCGCGTAGCGAGCGATCCCAGCGCGCCATCCTCGAAGCTGCGTCCCAACTCCTCGAAGAACGGGGGTTCGTCGACCTCACGATGGAAGAGGTGGCGGTGAGAGCCAAGGTGAGCAAGGCCACCATCTACCGGCGCTGGCCGACGAAAGGCATCCTCGTCTTCGACGCCTTTTTGGCCGCGTTTCTGGTTCGTCAGCCGCTTCCCGACACCGGAAGCCTGCGCGGTGATCTTCTTGCCGCCCTACGGTCGTGGATCCGTCTGGTCAAAGGGACGGTGACCGGCCGTACGCTCGTTGGACTCATCGCGGAAGTGCAGCGGGATCCCGAGCTATCCGACGTCTGGCGTGAGCGATTCATGCTGCCTGTCAGGACGCAGCACAGGATCATGATCGAACGAGCCATCGAGCGGGGGGAGATTCCCCCGGACACCGATGCCGACATCGCACTTGACCTGCTCTACGGGCCCGCCTACCACCGGCTCTTGCAGTCGCATCTCTCGTTGAGTGACCGATTCGCTCAGGTCGTCGTCGACACGATTGTCACGGGGTTGACAACTGCCCCAGCGCAGCCCCCTGCGTAATGCACCCTGGCGCCGGCATTCGCCTGATTGCCGCCGGACGACGGGTCTGTGGGCGTCTCGGTCAGCCCCCGATCGTCGATTGCTGCGCGACCCTGTCGAGAGCGTTGGCGTCTGCCGGCAGCAGGTATCCCTTCGAGACATCCGTAGCAACGGCTTTGTTCCACTTCGTCACGAAGACGCTGTGGGTGGGATAGAGAGAGGCGAGCTTTGCCGCGCTGAACGGAGTCGTCGACCCGAACAAGCCGCAGAATCCACCGCCGGAGCTGGAGGTGTCACCGGTGCCGTTCACGATGGCGATCGGCGCCTGGACCTGGGGCGTGCGTATCCCACCGACCGCCTCACCGTCCTGATCGGTCACGAACGCCGTTGAGCTTGCCACTTGGAGGCGTGGCGACTGGGGAGGTGGCGTTCCCGTGGCCACCCAGTGGTCGAGAGCGACGACGGCGGCCCGGAGCTCATAGGTGTGCGCCCCGGCGTTGAGGGGGACGGGGCAGCTGATGACTCCTCCGTCGAAGGAGGAGACCGGGTTGACCATCGTGTCGAACGTCTTCACGTCCGCGGCGCCGTTCCCGTTGTCGGTCATGGACTCGACCAGGCCGTAGGTGTCGTAGTGCGCGGTGCCGGCCACCTCCCACTCTCGGATGAAACTGGTCGGAGCTTGGCGAGCAGGGAGGTAGCCGAGGACGAGCAGGTCTGCCTCGGTTTCGAACAGCATGACCGGAACGTTGAGGTCGGTTCGGATGATCGTCGGAGTCGGAGGTGTGATGGCGGACTGGGGTGCCTGTGAGAGAGGGGCGCCCGAACCCCCACGGCTGTAGACGAAATAGCCGTCGTAGACCCCTTGTGACAGGGGTTGCAACGCGTCGAGATACGTGACGAGCCGAAAGGCGGATTGCGACTCGCCGAGGGCGAGTACCCGTTTGGGCTCGAGGCCGGCGAGCACGGTGGCTGCGTCACGGTGGATCGCAGCACCGGCCTGTTCGTACATGCTGTACGAGTAGCTGTCGCCAGGAGTCGTGAGCGAGCCGTAGCGAGCTGGATCCGCCCCCTTTATCCCGCCGGCCTGGCCTGCAGAGGCGCCAAGAGAACCCGAGGAACCGTCGATGCCTGCGGCCTGAACGCTCACCCCGACGTAGACCGCGCCGCCCCGGATCATCTGTACGTGGTCCGTCAGCCAGGCCGCCGCCGCGTCGACACCACCGCTCACATTGAGCCACTCGACGATCACGGTTCCGTTGAATCGTTTGGGGTCGATCGGCCGGTAGACGACCATCCGTGTCTTGTACGGTGCCGTGCTGGCAGGAGCGACCGTCCAGCGACCGTTGGCGGTCAGGGGTCCGGCGCTTGTGTATGCCGTGGCGGTGCCGGACAGGAAGTATTCGCTTTGCTCGTAGCCGACGCTGCTGAGCGGGAACGTGGTGGTGCCGGCCAAGTCGATGCCTTTTCCGCCGGTCACCGGACCGGTGACGGTCGCCTGCGGAACGCTCGCCGGCACCGAAGGAACTGTGGCCGTGGTCTGCGTCGAACTTGCCGATGTTCCACACGCGGTGACAACGACACCCAGGCCGAATACGGCCAACAAGCCGCCGACCATGCGCCAAGACTGACTGGTGATCACCGTTGACTTCACCGCTTCCCCCTTGTGCGCACCAGAACAGGCGCCACTGGATGGCAGAGTCTGCCAAGCATGGCTTTGCTTGTCAACGACGGTGCAGGACTCACCAGAAGGATGTTGACGTCTCGCGGTCCCTTCCTGCCGGAGCTCTCGAGGACAGGCGTCAGACGGCCGTCATCGCCGGGTCAGATCCCCCCACCCGCTCGGATCTGTGCCGATGCCCTTCTCGAGGACCCCGAAACCCTCGGAGATCGTGGTCGCCAAGTCCCCGCCGTGAAAGAACCAGTAGGTGAGGGCGGCCTGGATCACACCTCCTGCCGCTGCAGCCAACATCGTCGGGACGAGGGCATCGCTCGGCCAGCCCAGGCGAGAGCCGAAGAACTCCGCCATGACCCGGTAGGACTTGAGCTGGATCCCACCGAGCACCGCACGCAGGACGCTCGGAGTGGCAGCGACGACCGTGATCCAACGCCGGAGAGCGACGACGTCCTCAGCCGAAATGACTTCCCCGAGCGCCGTGCGGAGCGATTGCAGCGCAGGCTCATCGTCGGGACGGGCGGCCAGAGCAGTTCGCAAGGCATCGCTCCGCCTCTCGATCCGCAACTGCAGCACATCCTCCTTGGCGGGAAAGTATCGATAGAAGGTCCGTGCCGAGATGCGCGCCTTCGTCGCGATGTCATCGACGGTCACCTCGCCGAACCCGTGCTCTTCGAACAACTGCAGGGCGACGTCCTCCAGCGTGAGGAGCATCGTCTCCGAACGCTTCTCGCGAAGCTGAACATCAAGCGACTGACGCTCCAACGGTGTCCTCCCTGTCAACCACATTCCCGACCTTCCGGGAAGGTGGCGTGGCGTGACTTGGAGTGTAAGCGGTCACCGCTCTGCCCGAGGCCCGCGGAACTCCTCACCTGGGCGTGGGTGTGGTCGAATCCCTAGGATCGCGCCGAGGCGGTCGAAACGACGAGTCTCGGTTCACCCGCGCCCGGACACGATCGAGGGCTATTTGTAGATGCCTGTGTCGAAGTTCGAGGTGACGGTCTTCGCCGCACCGAGGTGTGCCAACCCGAACAGATCCTCGATCGACGCCAGCGACGAGTAATGGTTGTAGGCCTTGGTCACCACGGTGCCCGGGCTGATGAACGGTGAGAGAAGGACAGCACCCACGACGCCACCTCCAGGACCCTTGATCCCATTTCCACCGGTGTCGGCAGCCGGCCCTTTGGTCTCGCCGCAGCAGGCAGTGGTGTCGAGCGTTGGCGTCTCGGCTTCGTCGAAGGTGATCTCTATGAGCCCATTCGCCCGGTACGCAGCCGAAGCCTGGATGATCGGGACCCAGGTGCTCAACCATTTGTTGACGTCACCGACGGCTGAGCCCCCGCCTTGTCCTGCACCGGTCGTGTTCTTGCAGGGATAGTCATGACCGTCGTCGCACAGGTTCGGGGTGATGAAGCTGAAGTTGGGGGTGGTTGCCGCGGTCTTGAGATCGGTGACCAGACCGGTGACCCCGGCCGGCGTACCCGTCGGCATTTTCCCAGTCGTGCTGCCCATCGGCACCACGTCCTTCTTGCAAACGGTCGCGTTGTCGATGATCGAATGAAAGTACAGGAACGGGTTGTGCCGGGTCGTGTATCCGTCGCTCGCTGTTGCATTTGTGGTCGGGTCTTTGGTTCCGACTGTCGGATGGCCACAGGAGATGCCTCCATCACGCGAGGGATCATTTCCCATGTCCTCTGCGTAGCCCTTCCACGTGAACCCCTTTGCACTCAGCTGGCTGGCGAGCGTGGGCACCGCTGCAGGGAAGACGCAACCAGCTCCCTGCTGGATTCCGTTGGTCTGGCCGTCTCCCGCCGGGAAGTTGGAGTAGCCGGAGGTGAGGCAGTCGACCTGGTTGTCCTTGTTGGGCGGCTGGCCAGAGATGAAACCGGCGTAGTTGTCGTTGGAGAAGTGCCCGATCCCGTAGTAGTTCTTGAGCAGCGCACCCTTGCTCGGCAACGTCGTCGCGAGATACGGGTCATGGGTCGGCGATCCGAACGCGGCGGCATAGCCGTTGTTCTCGAGCATGATCACGAACACATGGCGGACGGCCGGCAGGGTCGTCGGGGATGCAGCGCTCGAGTTGGAGGCGGAGGCGAGGGGTGCGTACTGGAACAACAACGCGCCAACCCCGAGCAGCGCTGCCCCGGCGATCATGGCTTTACGGCTCACCGTACGCTTGTGCATTTCAGGATCCCCTCTCGTGAACGACGGCCCCGTCGGGCTTCAGGTCCGACTGTCCGTCCGCCTCGGCCCGGAAAAGGTAGCAGGTGGAGTAGCCGATCGGCTCTGGGTCGTGGTACTCGCTGGTCACGGAAACTGATTCCGTTTTCGGCCTGAGCATCCACCCCTGGGACCGAGGCCCACCGGTACCCTCGGGTGTCGGGTCCGTCGAGCTCGAGGATCCGCCTCCTCGGGCTCCGGGCCCGGCACTTCACGGGCCACCCAGGGCGAGGCCGCTGCGGTGTCGACCAGGTGACCGGCCGACTTCACGGTGCCGACACCTCCGCGACCAGGACCGACGTTGCATCGGGCCGGGCCAGGTCGAGCAAGCCGGCGGCGACCGCCGTCACAGCCAGGAGGAGGGTGCCGAAGGCAGCGACCGCGTGGCCGGCCGGCCGGAACGCGACGAAGAAGGCCGCGGCCGCAGACCAGGCAAGCGAGCGGTGGGGTGAGCGTCGGGCCACCAGGTCGACCAGCAGGACGCGTCACCTCCGGTGACGCCGGCCAGGGTGAGCACGGTCATCCCGGGTACCGCCCCTCCGGCACCGAGGCCGCTGAGGTTGTCGAGGGTGGCCCCGGGGGCGACCGCCAGGAACGGGAGGATGCCGGCGGCGAAGACGAGTGTTGCGGTCCCGCCGAGACGGATGCGGGACCGGGCGTCGGGGGCGGCGGCAAGGGCCGGTAGCAGGAGGAGCACAGCGAACTGCTTGGAGAGGAGCGCGCCGCCGAACAGCAACCCGGCCAGGATCCACCGGTGGCGCAAGGTCTGGGCCAGGCCGGCGAGGGCCAGGCCCAGGCTGACCACGTCCTGGGGGTGGTAGAGCTGCACGACGGCGCTGCTGGCCGCAGGGAGGAAGGCAAGGAAGGCGAGCAGGCCCGCCTGGCGGGGGAACTGGCGGGGGAAGGAGTGGCCGCCACCGGCCCGGAGCAGCGCCAGGGCACCCATGGCAAGCACCAACCAGGATGCGACGCCGAGCACCCCCTGCGAGCGGTACCAGGGCGGCTCCCCACCCGGTCCGCACGGATGTAACCCCCCGGCAGTCGGGTCGTGCGGGAGGGCCAAGGCCCGGGAGGCGGTGGTGCACCAGGCGGGGGCACGGGCCTGCACGGCCAAGCCGACGGTCATCTGCGCGGGCGAACAGGACGCCTATCTGCAGCAGAACGGGACCTACCAGTTGGCCCTCACCCCGGGGACGTGGTGGGTGTCGGGCCTGGTCTACGTCTACGGGTCCGGTCCGACGAGCACTGAGGTGGTGACTGCGCCCCGCAAGGTCGTGGTCGTGGCCGGGGCGCAGGTGACCGAGTCCTTTGTGGTGGCCGTCAGCTGAGCGAGATCATGTGGCGGCACCTGCCCCGGTCGTAGGACAGGGCCCTCACGGCAAGCTCTCGCAATTTGTCAACGGGTGTTGCGCAACACCCGTTGACAACAGGGGTTGGCTCTGCGGCCCTGCCTGGATCCAGTCTCAAGCCTGGTCTCGCCGCCCTTCTGTCCGGTCCTGTTCCCCGCTGAACCTCACCGCCAGAACCACCTCGATGATCGAAGACGGTGCTGTTTGCCAGGCATCACGGTTCGCCAGTACCCGATGAGTCATCGTTCACAGAAACATGGAGAAGGTGGCCTTCGTCCGAGTTGACCCGGTGGAGGTGGACTCGGCGGCCATAGACAGTGACCACGGCCAGCACGGACGACGCGAGGAGAAGGGCACCGGCGATGTTGAGTGAGACGGTGAGTCCGTGTCGAAACGCCCCGTAGGCGGCAGACACAACCTCGTTGACGATGTGCGCAATGGCGTGGTTCTTTGCAGCGGCCGACTTGGCCTCTCCCTGGTAGGTGCCGGTCGTGACGGCGGAAACGACGAGCGATTGGTAGGCCTGCGGGATACCGATCGCGGTCAGTTTCTGGACCAGGTTGACGGTGAGTTGACCGTTGACGATCGAGCCCAGGACAGCGACACCGACAACGGCGCCGAGCTCCCGGAACGTGTTGGCTGCGGACGCAGCCATTCCCGAATGCTCGGCTGGAACCGAGCCGAGCGCTCCTGAGGTAATCGGCACCATGGCCATGCCCACTCCGACACCGGCGAGGAACATGGACCATCCGATCTGGCCGATGCCGGCGTTCGGGGAGATGTTGGCGTTGGTGAAGAGAATCCCGATCCCGCCCAGCAGACAACCGGTGGCCATGGGGATCTTGGGACCCCAAATGGCGACCCAGCGGCCGGTAAGGAGCGATGCAGCCACCATGCCTACGGCCAACGGAAGGAAGTTCAAGGCGAGGCCCAAGGGTGAGTTCGATCCGACCACTTGGAGGTAGAGGGCCACCATGAAGAAGATCGCGAAGGTCCCGAAATACACGGTGAACGCGACGATGTTGGACGATGCAAACGTGGGAATCTTGAAGTAGCGGACATTGAGTACTGGGTTCTCGGCATGGAGCTCGGCGATGACGAAGGTGATGGCTGCAGCCAAGGCGAAGAAGAACAGCAGGTCGATCCACCAGGTCCGATAGCCCTCCGTCTCCCCGAGGATGATGGCGAAGGTGAGTGACCCAAGTGCCAGAGCACCGAGCAGAAATCCTGGTATGTCGAATCGGGCCTTGACCGGATCCGAGCTTTCCGGGACGACGAGGGCTGCACTGATGAAGGCGAGTACGCCGAACACGACGTTGAACCAGAAGATGGCCCGCCATGACCAGCCGTAGACCAAGAGACCACCGATCAACGGGCCGAGGGCCAGTCCGAGGCTCGACACCGCAGCCCAGATGCCAAGGGAACGGGCCCGCTGTGCCCGGTCAGGGTAGAGGTGCCGGATCATCGACAGGGTGCCCGGCTCCGAAGCGGCGGCACCGATACCCATGACGACTCTCCCGGCGATGAGGATGTCGGTCGTGGGGGCGACGGCGGCGATCACCGAACCTGCACAGAACACCGCCACCCCGCCGAGCATGACCTTCTTGCGTCCGAACAGGTCCCCGACGGTGCCGAAACTCAGCATCAAGGCGGCAAATGTGAGGGCGTAGCCGTTCACCACCCACTGCAGCTGGCTCACTGATGCGTGGAGGTCACTTTGGACCTGGGCCAACACCACCGTCACGATGGTGTTGTCGAGGAATGTCAGGAAGAGGACGAAGAGGAGAGTCGCAAGGGCGAGGGACCGGGTCCCGTTCGCTCCGGACCTATCCGTCCCCTCAGACGAGTGATCTGTGCGATTCATGGTTCTGTCGAACGTCATCCGAGAACCCCACATCCGAGGTGCACACCAGTACGGCCACACCGGTACCTTGCTGGCACTATCTACTCAAGATCACCGGCCTGACTGTACCGTGCCACCGATCCGTCGTGCATCGACTGGCGCGGCAACTTCCGGACGAATCGGCTCGGCAGCGTAGACGAACGAAAAGGGGGCGGGATGAGGCGGCAGCGTTAACTGCTGATCAGGGCCATCAGGCCGACGGCCCGGTGACGGCCCGTCCGAATCCGGGATCAGCGAGCGGTCATTACGCTCATCAAGCGCCGACTCACACTCTGCGTCGGTGGTTACTCAGCGCCGATGACCGTGAAATCCTGGTTGAGGAAGATGTGATGTGGCCAGTTGACGCCGATGTAGTGGACGTTGTAGTCACCGTGGTTCAGCGTTACGACACGGTCGACCACGCCCCCCGGGTACGCGGCCAGCGCAGCTTCGGTCGCCTCGTTCGCGGCTGTTCCGCTGACGATCGTCCCCGAACCCTGACTCCAGTTCGCCGGGATCTGACCCACCTGTTTCGACGTGGTCGGTGCACCCCGTTGGAAGGGGATCACCGCTGGCGACGAGGTCGCTGATCCGGTCCCGTTCGGTTGGACGATGACCTGTGCTGCCGAGATCGTGGTTCCGTTGGTCGTCCCGAGGACGAGGACGGGCTCACCCGTTCCAATGCCACTCGGAGAGGTCGAGCGTGTGCCGTTCTGGTACGTCGTGGAGGGCGTCTCGTCGACCGTCACCTTCTGGCCTGCTGACGTCGTCAATGTGAAGCCCGACGGGGAGGTGTTGCTGACGGTGCCGGATGCTCCCCTGCAGCCGGACCGGACCGGGCGTTGGATCCACCGCCTCCGGACCCGATACCGCCGGTAGAACCGCTCCCCGGCGCGGATTGCACCGGTGTCGAGGTGGAGGGTGTGGCCGTGGCCGACGAGGACGCGACGAGACCGACCGACAGTCCGATCACCGAGCAGATCAGGGCAACGGAAACGATCCAAGCCCGCTTTCTGTTCGACAGCAGTCGCCGTACCGTTGGCCAATGTGCCTGCCCGGCCTTGGATGCCGCGGTCGCCACGTCCGGTGGCGGCGACGGCGGGGAGGTCGGCCGCGAAGCGCCACCGCTGGCTGCATGTTCGGCGACTGGCTGCTCGGACGTTGCGCTCGATACGGGGTGAGCGGGAAGGGTCTCGTCGGGATGTGGTGACTGGTCAGTGCCCATGGTGGCACTCCTGTGAGGTTTCTCACGAGAGAGTGCCAGCCGTTCTTGTGAGGTCCCTGTGGACAGCTTGCAGTGATCCTGTGACTGCTCGGACTCTGTGGGCGCCATTCCAAGCTTTCGTCCATCTGGACCCCAGGCTCGCTCAAGGTCGCAGGCCCAGAGTCGAACCGTGGATGACGAACAGAGCAGTGCACAGACTCTCTGGCTGGTGGAGCACGGACAAACGACTTGGAATTCCATGGGATGGGTCCAGGGCCACGTGGACAGTGCCAGGTTTACCCGATTGGGTAGGCACGAGATCCATGGTGCCGCGGACCTCCTGGCCGAGGTGCCCGCAGCCGCCGTCTACTCGAGCGATCTCTTACGGGCTCGTCGTACGGCAATGGCGGTTGCCCGTCGTCTCAACCTTGACGTTCGGATCGATCCCCGGCTGAGGGGGCGCAAGATGGGTATTGCCGAGGGCGTACCGTGGGCCCAGGTCCCAACAGCTGTGAGCGGGGTTGCAGGTGAACGTGTCGTCGATCGACTGGCTCATCCGCCCGGTGGCGAAAGCCTGCACGACGTGTATCTACGGTGTCTTGGATTCCTGCAAGACCTGGAGGATCGCTGTCATGACGGTGACGTTGTCGTCGTTGCCCATGAAGCCAGCACCCGTATGCTTCGAGCCGTCATCGTTGGCGATGACTGTGTCGGATCGAAGTGGGAATCGTTTCCGGAGGGCATAGTGCGACCGCTGGCGCTCCGCCAGCCGTTGCAGATCAATCCGGCATCGTGAAGCGGGTGTACGTGCGGACTGAACGAAGCGCGGATCAGCTTTTTGGTATCCACAGGTCCGACTCGCCGCCAGTATGCGATCGATGCCCACGCTGACGGGTTGGTCGCCATCCTCCTGCCGGACTCGCTACCAGGACAAATTGACGGGCCGCAGAAGCACAGAACGCGCAACGTCGGTCGGCTGCGGAGCTGCCGGCGACTAGTTGCGGAGCACGGTTCCCGGATGTTGTTCCATGCCTTCGGGAACCGAATGGCCGTCGACCCGAATTGGCACCCCATTGACCATTGTGTGGGTCATGCCGACCGGCGCATCCGCCGTCAGCCGCTCGCCAGCAGCAGGAAAGTCCACCACCCGTCGGAGCGGACCGGGTGCCACTGTGTCCGGATCGAACACGACCAGGTCGGCGGCCATCCCGACCTTCACCGAGCCACGGTCGCGCAAGCCGTAGACACGGGCCGGTTCGGCGGTGAGCTTGTGGACAGCGTGCTCCAGACTCATGACCTGACGGTCCCGAACCCAGTTGCCCAGCAGGTCCGTCGCAAAGCAGGCGTCGCAAAGCTGGCTGACGTGGGCACCGGAGTCGGCCAGGCCCAGGAGGACATCATCCCTGGGCAGCAGGTAGGCGATGCCTTCCCGATTGTTGTTGGCCAACACGGACCAAAATCGAGCAGTGAGGTCGTCGGCAAGCGAGAGGTCGAGCAGGACATCGAGGGGGGTCAGGTGCTGTTCCTCTGCCAACTCGACGACTGAGCGGCCGATCAGGTCTGGCCTCGTGGTCGATTCGGCCACCGACAGTGATGCTGTATTGAAGAGGCTGAAGGATCCGGAGATGATCTGCTCCTGAGTCGCCGACCGCCACGCGGGATCGCGGTAGGCCGCCGTGCGTTCCTCGACGGGACAGTCCATCAGAGCAGCAAAGTTGGGGAAGGTATTGAGGGAAAATGGTTCGGCCAAGTTCATCTGGAAGACCAAGGGTCGACACGATACCTGCGGCCACACGTCCACCCCAGCGGCCCTGGCTGTGGCGTGTTCCGCCATGACCTGCTCGTGGTAGTCGGATCCGGCGAAGGTGAGCAACGCTGTCCAGGTGAACGGGCGACCGATCTGACGTTGCAGGTCGAACATCTGGGCGTGGGTCATCACACCGCCGGGTAGCAAGGCGACGACACCCCGGCTGCGGTTCCGCATGGGCTCGAGGAGAGCGGTGAGCTCGGCAAAATCCGCCACTCGAGATGGTACGGGCCGCCCGTGGTCACCGTTGTGAGTGGGAGACCAACTGGATGCGAATCCGATGGCCCCGGCCTCGAGCGCCTCATCGACAATGTGGACCATCGCGGCCAGCTCTTCCGCGGTTGCAGCCCGTTCGTAGGCGTCGGTACCCATGGCGTAGAGCCGGACCGCAGTGTGTCCTACGTAGCAGGCGTAGTTGAGGGCCACTCCGTGCCGTTCGACCGCATCGAGGTACTGGGGGAAGGATTCGAACTCGTCCCAGGGGACTCCGGCCATCAGCGTGTCGAAACTCATGTCCTCAACATGTTGGAGGGTGCGAACCAGGATTTCGATCCCCTCGGGCCGCGTAGGAGCAATGGAGAACCCACAATTGCCCCCAACCACCGTGGTGACACCGTGGAGAGAAGATGGGCTGAGGCAAGGGTCCCAGAACACCTGTGCGTCATAGTGGGTATGGATATCGATGAACCCTGGAGCCACTACTTGCCCCGAGGCGTCGAGTTCTGTGGTACCCGACAGGCTGTCGTCGATGGCTACGATCTTCCCGTCGCGTACGGCAATGTCTGCCCGACGCCCCGGTGCACCGCTGCCATCCACCACCGTCCCACCCCGTATAACGGTGTCACCATCCATACCGGTACCTGCTCACTTGTCGGTCCTTCTGCCGTCGTTCATTGTTGCGACGTCAACCCCCGCTTGAGAGGGCAGCTCGAACGATGAAGCCACTAGCGCACCGACGTGTTCTACCTGGCATCAAGCCGCACGGGCAACTGTTCGTGCCGTCGGACCAAGAGGCTCCGGACCCAGCTGGGCGGATGGTCAGGCTGCAGGCAGATCTTCTTGGTTCGCTCCAGCAGAACCGTAAGAACAGTTCGCGCTTCAACCCGTGCAAGTGGAGCCCCGACACAGTGGTGGATGCCACGCCCAAAGGCCACGTGACGTCGTGGAATTCGGCGTTCCAGGTCGATCTCGTCGGGGCGCTCGAACTCCTCGGGGTCTCGATTGGCGGACCCCCACAGCAGGAGGACAGTCGAACCGGCCGGGATAGATGTACCGCCGAGCATGGTGTCGCTTGGGACAAAGCGCATCATGTAGCGGAAGGGAGATTCGATACGAAGCCCCTCTTCTGCAAACGTCGCGATCTGGTCGTGGTTCTGACGGAGATGTTCCTGAAGCTCGGGTCGCTCAGCCAACATGCGGACCGCATTGCCGAGAAGACTTGTGGTTGTCTCCCCCCCGGCGCTCAACAGCGTCGTCAGGATGCCGATTGCCTCGGGTTCGGACAGTGCACCGTCTGTGACTGCAGTTGCAACGGCTCCCAGGAGGTCCTCACTCGGCTCGTCCAACGCCACCGACAATTGGCCTGCGATCCAACCCAGGATCCTGTCCATACCTGACGCGGACGTGATCAATTCGTCGAGGGGAAGGGTGGATCCAACCAACCGTGTGCCATTGACGGCTGATGTCCAGAGTTCGTCGAGGTTGCTGTTCCGGAACCCGACCAAGCGGCTGATCATGGTGATCGGCACGACATTGCCGATCGCTGTCATGAACTCAACGTTCCCAGCAGCCAGCGCTCGGTTGACCAGACTGTCAGCCAGCTCGACAATGTCGGGCTCCAGCGCCGCCATCCTCTTTGCCACCAGTTCGGGAAAGACGGCATTTCGGTGGATCGCGTGCAGTGGAGGATCTGCAGTTGCGAGCGCTTGGCTCCCGGCTCCGAAGTCCAACCGACCGGGCAGACCTTCGCCATCGCGATAGAGCAGGCACTTCATATTCGATGAGAAGTCTTCGACCCGGCCTGCCGCCTCGGAGACGAGATCGAAGGTGCTCACCGTGAACACCTCGCTACCGGGAACCCCCCACACCGGTGCTTCATCGCGCAGTCGGCGGTAGAAGGGATAGGGATCGTCGAGGACCTCAGGGTCGAGCAGCAATGTTCCGGGAATTTCCTTGCCCACCTTGGACCTTCCTTCGCTCGCTCCGGCAGTGCCCGACGATTTGTCGTACAGCCTACTAGAATAGACACCCGATGCTGCCGCCCTCGTCGATTGTTCCGTCGGCCCAAACCGCTTCTGAGGTTCCTCGCGGCCGCGGACGTCCACCCTCGTTGAGCGAGAACGAGATCGTCATGGCGGCCCTTCGGCTCACCCGAGAGGTGGGCCTCGAGAACCTGTCGATGCGTGCGCTCGCCCGCGAGTTGGACGTACCGCCGATGACCATCTATCACTACGTGACGAGTAAGGGATCCCTCCATGCGCTCGTTGTCGACTACATCCTCCGCGACATCGCCGTGCCAGAAGGAGACGAGGCGAGCTGGGAAGAGCGTCTCATGCGCCTGCTGGCCGACGCCCGTCGGGTCTTTGCCGATCACCCGGGCGTATCCTCTCGGCTCGGTGATCCCGGAACTACTGAGGGATCCCGACTTGCCGAGGGGGTGCTGGGCATTCTCAGTGACGGCGGGTTCGCCCCCGATGCGGCGGTGGTGTGCTTCGCGACGCTCTTCACCTTCATGACCGGGCAGATCGACCTCGACGCGATGACCGATGCGATCGCAAGCAGTGAGCCGCCCTCAACGCTCCAAGGGGTGACCGGTTCGACCCGGTTCTCACGAGACGAGCTCTTCGAGCTCGGCTGCGATGCGGTGATCCAGGGGCTCAAAGGCCTCCGCGATCCCCGTCCCCGCTCACCCGCGTGACTCGTTCACGCCGGCATCCCGACGTAGGCCTCACGCACGCCGGGATCAGCGGATTACGCCAGACCGCCGCCCTGCAGGTGGAGTGAGCTGGCTGGACAACATTCTGTCAGCACCCGAACGCGACGCCTCACCGGCGCTGGGCCAGGCGAACTCAGGGCTGGCCCACGTAGTTCACGGGTACGACGGCGTCCTTTGCCGGACCGAGAGGAGTCGAAGGGAATGGCACGAAGTACACGTTGCCCGAACCGGCACATGGGAGCACAAGCGAAGTAGGGATGCTCTTCGGCACGGCATACCGGGTGAAGGTCACGTTGCCCGCGAGTCCGACTGGCGGGGGTGGTGGGGCGTTGAAGAAGGCGCTGATGCTCGTGGCGTTCGGTCCGGTGAACCCATCATGGGCAACGATCACCTCGGGCCGGAACACCTCGACGGTCTGTCCCGACACCGGGTGGCCTGTTTCTCCGGGGCGGACCGCGCCAAAGCACGCCATCCTGATGGTTGCCGCCCGACCGATCCCCAACTGACCGTTGACCGAAGCAGCGAAGACCTGGTTCGGCCCGACCTTGCCTTGGGGTGGAATGGCCGCATCGGCGCCTGAGACAACGGCTGCTGACGAGGCGACGACGAGGCTTGCGCCCAGTATCAGAAGCTTCCGATGCATCGCTGTGCTCCTTAGCTCTCGAGCGGCCTCCCGAGCCCGTCGATCGACGGCTCCAGCCGCTGGTGCCCACTCCCCATGAGAAACGACTGACCGGATCTCCGCGTTACGCCCGGTGCCGCACAGTCGGGAAATTCCCCGCCGGCAACTGGAACACGTCGGACCTGTTCGCGAACACGACACACTCCCGGCGGTCGGTCGCAGATAGCCCATGGCTACCCACGCCCGCCGAACACATCATGCGCTCCGAGGCGCGTGGTCTGCCGTACGGATAGGGTACAGATCTGAGCATTGCGCTTCTCAGTTCACGTCGCGGTCGGCGTGGTCAGATCGAGGATCCGATGGAGGATGCCACCATGCACCGGTCAGCTCTTGTTCGCCTCGCTCGCTCGCTTCTCGCTGGTTTCGTCGTCCTTGGCTCGGTCCTTCTTGGGGCCACGGGCGCGGCTCAGGCAGCATCTCCGTTGAACCTGACCGTCAACTCGACTGCCGACACCCACGCGGTGAATCCCGGCAGTGGCAAGTGCGCCAACGCCCAGGGTCACTGCACCTTGCGGGCCGCCATCGAGGTGGCCAACGCTCAGGCCGCCGGTCGGCCGGTCAATGTCACGGTGCCGGTCGGCACGTTCAAATTGACCCTCGGTACGCTCAGCCTCAAGCACAATGCTGTCATCGTCACCGGGGCCGGTGCCACCAAGACGGTCGTCACCGCCCAGCAGGCGAGCCGGGTCCTCGCCGTGGCTGCTACTGCCAAGGTCACCCTCAGTCATCTCGAATTGACCGGTGGCACGGCCCCCAGCGGCACCTCCAGCCAAAACGGGGGCAGCGGTGGGGGCATCGTGAACGCCGGCTCCTTGGTCGTCGCCAACAGCACGATCACCGCGAATGCGGCCGGGTCGGGCGGTTACGGGAGCACCGACCCGGGAGGGCAGGGCGGTAACGGCGGAGGTATCGCGAACACCGGCACGGTCGCCATCACCTCCAGCACCATCAGCGGTAACTCAGCCGGCACGGGCGGGATAGGCCTGTCGGGCAACGAGTCCTCCGGCCCCGGTGGGGACGGAGGCGGCATCTATTCCTCGGGCGGCTCCGTGACGATTACCGGAAGTGTCGTGTCAGGCAACACGACGGGCTACTCCGGCCCGCTCGGAGAGGCCCCGTTCCCCAGCGCCGGCAGCGGTGGGGGAATCTGGAACTCGGCTGTCCTACACGTGACCGCAACCAAGTTCTGGTCGAACACTGGGGAGCCGGGCACGGGCAGCGATGGGGACGGAGGAGCTCTCTTCAACAGTGGAACGGCAACGATTGGTTCGAGCACCTTCGCGGGCAATGGCGCGGGGACGGTCGGCAGCGCTGGTAACGGCGGCGTCGGGGGCAGCGGCGGTGCGATCGCCAGCACCGGCAGGCTGACCCTCACCGGGTCGACCGTATCCCGCAACACCGCCGGAACCGGTGGGGGCAGTTCCAACGGTGGCGCCGGCGGAGGACTGTTCGCACCCTCAGGGTCGGTGACGCTCACCGGAGACGCGCTCAGCTCCAATGCCAGCGGTTCGGGTGGGAACGCGATCCCCGTCGACCCGGGCTGCTCGGCCCCGGGAGTTGGCGGGGACGGCGGGGCCATCTACTCGGGGGCGACGCTCACCGTCAGCGACACGACAATCTCAGGAAACTCGACGGGCAGTGGGGGCTACCTTTTCAACCCGTGTGCCGGGCAGGCCGCCGGGGGAGTGGGGGGCGGGCTGGCCGTCATAGGAGGCATGCTGAGCCTGTCGTATTCGACCGTCGCCGACAATTCCGACGGCATCACCAACCTGGGGGGCACCGTCACCTTGCAGGGCACGATCGTGGCGGATAGCACCGCCGGCGCGAACTGCACCGGAGGGATCGCTGAGGGATCCGGATACAACCTCGACAGCGGCACGACGTGCGGGTTCTCCGACGCGACCGACATCACCGGGACTGAGCCAGGACTGGGTGCACTGGGCAGCAACGGGGGGCCGACACAGACGCAGGCTCTACAGGCCGGAAGCCCCGCAATCGACCACGGTGGCACGGCGGCAGACGGCTGCCCGGCGGTCGACCAGCGGGGGGAGGCCCGGCCCGACGAGGTCGGCGATCAGGGCGCGTGCGACATCGGCGCATATGAGTCGAAGGGTGTGGGCTGACCGGATACCGGTGATCGCGGTCTGACGGAACGAGAGGTGACTTGGCGAGGAGTTGCAGTGTCTCCGCCGAGAGCGCACTGCTCGTGGCTGAGCCGATTGTCATCCCGGCGAATGACCCGACCGCCCACCATGGACCTACATCCCCAAATGCCGGAGCGGGGCAGATGATAACCGCCACCGACCCGGCGATCGGGGCAGGCCCATTCGCTCGGTGATAGCCGGCACTCAGGGAACGAATCGTCTCACGAATCGGAACGCAGTGTCGGCTACCTCACGCCAGCCGCTGTCGATGGTGAGGGCAGGTCCCCGGTTCGGTATCTCGACGAACTCCGTGACATCCTTGTTGCGCTCCTGTCTTTTGAAGGTGGCCTCGGAAATGGAACGCGGGACGGTGTGGTCCTTCTCGCCTGAGACGATCAACATGGGACCCCGGGCAGGGTTCTCCGTGTCGACCTTCGCTTCGGTCCACGGATTCAGGTTTGCCGCTGTCGCCTGAAAGAGCGGAGCACCTGGGGCGGGGACGGCAAAGGCCTCGAATAGCTCATGAGCCTCGTCCTCGCTGACGGCGTTTGCGAACGCAAAGCGGAATTGGTCGAAGGTCAGTGGAATAGCCCGATGTCGGTTCAGGGGGTTCTTGAGCACCGCGCTGGCTGACTTGAGCGCCGAGATCGGCAAGGGCAGTACACCACGAGACGGCGCGGCGTCGATCGCCACGGATGCGGCCGAGAGCCCTCGTCCGGCGATCATCTGGGTGAGCAGTCCACCAAAAGAGTGCTCGATGACTGCCGGCTTCTTGTCCAGCCTCTCGATGAGCCCGGCATAGTGGTCGGCAACTTGCCCGACGGTCTTGTTGGCGAACACCTCGGGATGCGCTTTGGCTTCTTCGACGGTCTCAGGATCGTCGGGCCAGCCTGGCGCAAGCGTTGTGTAGCCCGCCTCTTCAAACACGCCGCGCCAGCGATCCCAACTGCTTGGCAGCAACCACAGACCGTGGACAAAGACAACAGGTGTCCGCCCCCGAGGCATTGGCTTGCTGGACCTGCTCTGACTCAGATTCGCTGAAATCCGACACGGCCCGTCCTCCTCTGACGTGCCCCTCGCCAGCAATCAACAGCCTGCGCCACGGTCCCACATTGGTCAACCGCGACGCCGGGTCGGCGTCGTGTGCGCCGACCTGGCGATCGAGGACACCCCGCAATGGACGAGCGGTCGAGCTGTGCGGCATCCGGCGAAGTCGTGAGTGGACTCGACATCTTCGGGACACATACGGTTACCCATGTGAGTGTCTCCTCCATCATCGAGACGTGGGGGTCATTTCCGCACGAGCGAAACGAAGGGTTTCCATGTGATGACCTGATCGAGCGCTCAGACGGAGCTCTGTTTCGAGGTGTGGATGTGGCCGCGCCGCCGGAAGTGGTGTTCCGTTGGTTGTGCCAGCTACGCGTCGCTCCGTACAGCTACGACTGGATCGACAATCGCGGAAGGCGAAGTCCGCGGCACCTCATACCGGGACTCGAGGAGCTCGAGGTCGGACAGTGCTTCATGACGATCTTCCGGCTGGTCGGGTTTGAACGGGACCACTCGATCACCGTCGCTTCCACCACCGCCATCTTTGGTCGGGTTGCGGTCACTTACAGAGTGGAACCCACCGACACCGAGCGATGCCGACTGGTCGCGAAGGTGGTATTTCAAAGACCTCGGAATTGGGTCGGCCACGCTCTGCGCCAACTACTGCCGGCTGGCGACTTGATCATGATGCGGAAACAGTTGCTGACGCTACGGGCACTCGCCGAACACGATGCCTGCCAGTCCTCCAGCCTTCACACCTGAACGGCCGACACCGCCCGAGCAAACGGAGTCCTGTCGATCGGGCCTTCAGACGCAAGACCCGGCACGCTCGAACTGGCGGCGAGCGAGGTCGGGTCACTCGGCCCTATCCCGAGGATCGGCCCGTGGCATTCTAGAGGGATGAACGGGCCCATCCAGGCAGCCCTGCGCAGACTGACGCGCGCGACACGGCCACTCGCCATGCGTTCTGCTGGGACCGAGAAATCCAGTACCTCGATCGTCCGTCACGTCGGACGCCGTTCGGGTCGGACCTACGAAACCCCGGTGGTAGCGGTCGAGCACGACGACGGCTTCCTGATCGCCCTCCCTTATGGCGAACGTACAGACTGGATGAAGAACGTTCTCGCCAGCGGGAAGGCGACTGTTGTGACCCATGGGCGAACCTATGCGGTCGATCAGCCGCAGGTGATCCCGATGACCGAGGCGACACGGTACTTTGGGCCGAAGGAGCAGAACTGCATCGGCGCTTCGCCGTCAGCACCTGCCTCCAGGTCCATCGTTTGGCGACCTAAAGGCCAACCGCGACTGATGGCATCTGGACCTCACGCTGCCTTCGTGGCGGCGCACGGCCAGCCCGGGTTCGATGATCTCATCGGCGACACGCTGCACCGAGCACCCGGAAAGGACAGAGAAGGCGTGCGGTGGGTGACTCCGGCGCCGGATGCGTCTGGGAGGACCGATCGGTGACCAGCTGCGAGCCTGTGGACGTCGGGACGAAGGACTAAATCCTCTAGTACCGGGAACCTGCCGACGGCACGCTATTTCCATGTGGATCGACGCAGCGGGTGCGACAATCCTTCCCGTTGCCGAGTGCCGGCGATTGTTGGCAATTGCGGCCAGGGATATCGGGCTGGGGCGTCTTGGGTGTGCGACCGATCGGGCACCGGTGATCGTTCCGGTCAACTTTACGTTCCACGACGGGTACGTTGTGATACGGGTTCGAGCGGGATATCTCTCGCGCATCGCCGGTGATCAACTCGTGGCATTCGAGGTCGATCACGTTGGCGCAGCTGACGACGATGCCTGGAGTGTGCTCGTCCGAGGACTGGCCACGTTGATCAAGTCGCCGACTGAAGCAGACCTGGCTTCGGCCCCGGAACCACAGGTTCCTGAGCCGGGGGGCATGCTGCTTACTATTCGACCTGACGTCCTCACCGGCCGCCGTTTCGCAATCAGACAGCCCATCTCGGGATCGCGATCACGTGAAACTAGACGCAATCGGCTGTGACGGCTTCTTGCCGGCGTGAGCGCTTCAGCTGCCGTTCATGCCGTAGGAGATTCGGCGTACGCATCGGTACGCCGCGGGTCACTACGTTGTGGGGGCTAGCTGACCGGGGTCGCCAACCCGGTTTGGGCTCTCCTCGGCCACCCTGCCGTCACACATCTCGACAACCCGGTGGGCGTGGGCGGCCACGTCCCGATCGTGGGTCACCAACACGATGGTCATCCCCCCGCGAGCCAGACGCTCCAAGAGCACCAAGAACCGTTCTGTTGACGCCGAGTCGAGACTTCCGGTGGGCTCGTCGGCCAGTAGGATCTGTGGCTCGTTGGCAAGGGCTCGAGCGATCGCCACCCGCTGGCGCTCACCTCCAGACAGCTCGGTCGGCAGGCGGTGCTCGCAGTCGCCGAGGTCGACTACGGACAGGAGCTCGCGCGCCCGGGCCCGGCGCTCGCGGGTCGAGCGTCCGGCGCCGAACATCGGTACCTCAACGTTGGAGACCGCCGGGAGCTGGGGGAGCAGGTTGTGGAACTGGAATACCAGGCCGACTGTGTGGCGGCGGTACCCGCTTAGGTCGTGCAGCTGGGCCAGATCGTGACCGGCGACGCTGACCGAGCCCGCGGTCGGCGAGTCGATCGCGGCCAGCAGGTTGAGCAGCGTTGACTTGCCGCAGCCCGAGGGTCCTGTGATGGCCACCGTCTCCCCGTATTGCACGCTCAGGTCCATGCCCGCCAGTGCGGCGACCCGACCTGGGTAGACGCGGCTCACACCCCGCACGTCAACGGCGAGACGGTCGTCTGCCGGCTCACTCATGGCTGAGCGCCTTCAGCGGCGAAAGTAGGGCGGCACGAGTGACCGGGTACAGGGCACCGATCAGAGTCATGATCGCCGCCGTGAAGATCGCCCGCCAGAAGGCGCCCTCGGTAAAATTGGGGTGCAGGATGCCCTTGAGCACCGGCAGGTTCTCGAGCACCGCCATGATCACGAAGGACAGCCCGACGCCGAGTGCCGCGCCGAGAAAGGCCAGCAGCAGGCTCTCGCCGAGCAGGAGGCTGACCGTCCGGCGCCGGGTCCAGCCGACGGCACGCATGAGCCCGAACTCGCGGGTGCGCTCGAACAGCGAGAGGAGCATGGTGTTGCCGATGATGATCGCGCCGATGAGGATGGCGAGCACGGTGCTGCCGTTGACCGCCGCCTGGAGGTAGACCAATGTGCGGTCGGCCCTACCGAACTGGGCGGCAGTGCGGATCGTCGTCAATTGCGGCTGGGCGTAGTCGACGCGAGCGGCCACTGCGGCGGGGGAGGCACCGGGAGACACCTTGACGAACCCAAGCGTCACGATCCCCGGGAGCCGGTTGTAGCCCTGAACAGCCGGGAGCGGGAACATCGCCCCGGCGTCGCCGAAGGAGTTTCCGGTCGAGTAGATCCCGACCACCTTGTTCTCGGTCCCGTTGGCCTTGAAGAGGTCCCCGACCCGCAGCCGGAAGTTGGCGGCCGTCCTCCAGCCAAGCATCACCTCGTGGGCGGCCGTGGGGGTGTAAGCCGTGCCGGCGATCACGTTGACACCGAACGCCGAGAGATCTCCGGGGTCGATCCCGATCTCGATGAAGACCGGGTTGTCGGCGCCGAGGTGCTCAGTCGCGACCAGCACGCCGACCACGCGGGCCACTCCAGGAGTCTGGCGAAGCCGTTCCAGTTCCACTTGGTCGATGGTGCTTGCCAGGGTGTCCGATGCCCCCTTCTGGGCCACGGTGAAGTCCGCCTTGCCGACCGAGATGATTGCGGCGGCCGACTTCTCGAGGCCGCCGCTCGTCACGTCGAGCGTGACGACCGCCATCACGGCGATGGCGACGGAGAAGGCCAAGCCGATGGAGCGGGCTTTTTTGGACCACACGTTACGGATGATGAAGTTGAGGAAACTCACCGTCGTCTGCCGCAGACGAACCGTCGCCTCTCGGGACGAAGGCTGTCGAAGGGCCGGGTCGGGAAGTCGCCCCACGGAGGACGCGCCTGGATGAGCTGATGGCGCGCTAGCCACCCTCGGCGGTCGCCGCTGTCGGACACGGCCCTACGAGGCCACGCCGGGCCCCCCAGGAGGAGCGGGGCACAAGTCTCAGCGTGTGGGAGTCGCATGGTCGTCCGATCAGCCGTGGACAGCAACGATGCCGTTGTCCGATGCCGCCGGCCCGATGATGACCAGCGGGCAGTGAGCGTGGCGGGCTAGGTCGTGGCTCACCGATCCGAGTGTGAACTCCTTGATAGCTCCGAGACCCCGGGAGCCGACCACCAGCAGGTAGGCGTCCTTGCTCACGTCGACCAGCATTTTGGCTGCCGGTGGATCGCCGACCCGGCCGGCGACGGTGATATCCGGCGCCAAGTCCCTGGCTTTGGCGACGGCGGCGTCGAGGAGGGACCTCTCGCGCCTCTTGAGATCGGCAAAGGGACCAAGCTCCAGTGCCTCGCCACGGAAGAATGTGGCGTGCACCACTTCGAGGGTGCCCCCCCGCAGGCGGGCTTCTTGTACCGCCCATTCGAGGGCAGCGAGCGAGGTCGGCGAGCCGTCGACGCCCACCACGATCCTCGGCTGTGCCGACTCGCTGGTTTCGGAGCAGTCATCCATTATGGCCATGTGACTTCCTTCGGCGGCTCTCCTACCCAATTTCACCCCTCCTGGACGACGGTGAATAGGGCATTTGGTCCCTTACCCGCCACTCCTCACGCACCACCGGCACCGGAACGGGAGCGGTGGATTGGGGACTTGGGACTCTGGGCCGCCCTCACTCGTCCGGCACAATTGGGGCGTGACGCACCTGAGCCCGACGTCTGCGAATGCCTCCTCGCACCGGCCCAACGTCGTCGCGAGCGACCCGGACACCCTGGGAAGAGAAGGATGAGCGGTATCGGTGCGGCCGAGCGTCGCCTCGTCGTCACCGTTGTTGCACAGCCGCCGCTTCTTGGGGTTGGTAGAGCGACGGGCCCGCGCCGGACAGCGGTGACGCGACCCTGTCTCGGATCTTGGTCAGCTCGGAGATGAGTCCCGAGGGCTCAGCCCCCGCGGGGCTGACCGAGCGGGAGGTCGCCGAGCGGATCACCACTGGCCAGGCCAACGTGTCCGATCGGCACGGTGGCCGGTCGCTCACTCAGATACTGCGGGCGAACGTCTTTACCCGCTTCAACGCCATCCTTGGGTCGCTACTCGTCGTGGTCATCTTCGTCGGACCCTTCCAGGACGGCCTGTTCGGCGTGGTCCTTGTCGTCAACACTGTCATCGGGGTCGGACAAGAACTGCGGGCGAAGCGAACGCTTGACCGCCTGGCGGTGCTCACCGCTCCCACCGCCCACGCGGTCCGAGCTGGGCGGCGGGTCGAGCTGCCCGCCGATGCGGTGGTGCTCGACGACGTGCTCGAGTTGCAATCCGGCGACCAGATCGTGGTCGACGGCCTCGTTATTTCTGCCGACGGGCTCGAGATCGATGAGTCGCTCCTGAGCGGCGAGGCGATCCCGGTGGGCAAGTTGCACGACGACGAGGTCCGCTCTGCGAGCTTCGTCGTCTCGGGGACCGGTCTCATCCGGGCCATCCGGGTCGGCGACGACGCCTTCGCCCAGAAGCTGCAGGGCGACGCCCGGCGGTTCAACCTCGTGCGGTCGGAGCTGCAGCAGGGTACGAACCAGATCCTGCGGATGGTGACGTGGGTCACGATCCCGGCCGGCGTGTTGCTGGTCACTAGCCAGGTCCTCCGGTCCGGCCAATCCCTCGACGACGCCCTCAGGTCGTCGGTGGCCGGAGTGGGCGCCATGGTGCCCGAAGGGCTGGTGCTCCTGACCCGCTCGCGTTCGCCCTAGGTGCCATTCGCCTGGCTCGGCAACGGGTGCTGGTCCAGGAACTGGCTGCCATCGAAGGACTCGCCCGGGTCGACGTACTGTGCATCGACAAGACCGGCACGCTCACCGAGCCGGGCATGGCGATCGGCACGATCGAGACGCTCGGGACACCTCGGCGGAGGAGGCCCTGGGAGCCCTCGTCGCCAGCGACCCGTCGCCCAATGCGACGATCCAGGCGCTGGCCGCCTTGCCGGTCCCTGCATCGTGGGCGGCCGAGGTGCGGGTTCCCTTCAGCTCGGCCCGGAAATGGAGCGCCGTCCAGTTCTCCGGGCGCGGCACCTGGGTACTCGGAGCGCCCGACGTCATGGCCGCGGACGGTTGTCTCTCGCCGTCGCCCGAGGGCCTCGAACCATCCTGCCTGGTGGTCTTGGAGGAGCGGATCCGTCCCGACGCCAGAGCAACGATCGAGTACCTCGTCTCCCAGGGGGTGGTAGTCAAGGTGCTCTCGGGCGACGACCCACGTACCGTCGCGGCGGTCGCCGACAAGGTCGGCATCCCTGGATGGGTGACCGCCGTCGACGCGTGGGACCTCCCGGACGAGCCGACGCGCTTGGCCCCCATCGTCGATGCCTCGTCGATCTTCGGCCGGGTGCAGGCTGACCAGAAGAAGGCCGTTGTCTCGGCGCTGCAGAGCCGCGGCCACGTCGTGGCAATGACCGGTGACGGCGTGAACCACGTGCCCGCCCTCAAGCAGGCCGACCTCGGCCTGGCCATGGGATCGGGTAGCCAGGCCACCCGCGCGGTGGGCCGGATCGTCCTCCTGGACAGCTCGTTCGCCACGGTGCCCGGTCTTCTGGACGAAGGTCGACGGGTCATCGCAAATACCGAGCGGGTGGCCAACCTCTTCGTGACCAAGACGGTCTATGCGGCGATCCTGGCCGTCGTTGCCGGAATCAGCGCCATCCCGTTCTCGTTCTACCCCCGTCACCTGACCATTGTGAGCACCCTGACCATCGGGATCCCCGGGTTCTTCCTCGCGCTCTCCTCGGGCGCTCCGCCTGCCCATCCGGGCTTCGTCCGGCGTGTCCTCGTATTCACCGTCCCCGCCGGGGTCGTTGCTGCGACGGTCACGCTCTTGACCTATCTGGTCGCCCGCGGCCCCGCCCACGCGACCACGGCCCAGGCCCGGACGGCGGCGGCGCTCGCCCTCGTGGCAATCGGCCTCGCCGTCCTTGTGTTGGTCGCCCGGCCGTTGAACGCGGCATGGCCCGTTCTCGTCGGGTGCATGGCCGGTGGAGCTGCCCTCATATGGGCGCTCCCGCTCTCCCGGCGGATCTTCAGATTCGAATCGCCACCGGCCGACGCACTCTGGGCTACGGCCGGCATCGTCCTGGTCGCCCTGCCAGTTCTGTGGATCCCGGTCGGCACCGGAGCCCGACTCGGGGCGCGTCTCCGACCTCCGAAGTCGGAAGGGCCGGCACCAAGTCTGGTCGAACGGCCCTAGCAGTCGCAGGGACCCACCCCAGTGCGGTGCGCCGTCGGCCGGGACTTTCGGCCCTTTCGCATCGCGGAGTCCTGTGGGAGCGTGGGCCAGGAGCGACCGTTCAGCGTATTGGGAGGGAGGATCATGGGACCAGACGGGGAGGCGGAGGCATTTGAGTACATGACCTTCGATCTCCTGAAACGGAACAAGGAGATTGAGGGTCTCAACCGGCTCGGTCGCAATGGGTGGGAGGCCGTCGCAATGGTGTCATCGTGGGGCGTGGGCTGGCGCTTCGTGCATCCCATCGTTCTCATGAAACGGCGGGTCGTGGGTGCCTGAACCTGCAGGTCCAACCCGACGCTCGAACCGGAGTGCGGCTGTATGGCCGAGGGATCGGGCCCGAAGAGACCTCCCCGGCAGATCTTGACCTTCGACCCTTGTGCCCGCGTCGTCGATACCGCAGGGTGAAGAGAGTGGTCGAACCGACAGCTCACCGAACGGCCCGCCTCGGACCGATGGTGCCGGGGCTTCTTCTGGCCGTGGCCGGGATGTGCCTCGTCGCAGGCATCGGTCTCCATCTCGGGGGATCAGATGGCGCGGGCAACCTGGCCTGGATCGTTTCTGGTGCTCTGGGGGCCCTCTATGCCGCCTGGTCGGTGCTCGAGAGCCTTCGCCACCGGCGGCTCGGGGTCGACGTGATCGCACTCCTGGCGCTGGTGGGGGCGTTGGCCGTGGGCGAATACCTGGCGGCGGCGGTCATCGGTGTCATGGTGACGAGCGGGCGAACGCTCGAAGCCTGGGCGGCCGGGCGGGCACGCCGCGACCTGCAAGCGCTCTTGGCGCGGGCGCCGAGAACCGCCCACCGCTACCGGGGCGACACCCTGGAGACGGTCGCCCTCGACGAGGTGGTGCCAGGCGACCTCGTGATGGTGGCCTCGGGCGAGCTGGTGCCGGTCGACGGGACGCTCACCGGTGAGGCCATTCTCGACGAGTCGGCGCTGACCGGCGAGGCCCTCCCGGTCGAGCGGGGGGCGGGCGATCCGGTCCGGAGCGGGGTCGTGAACGCCGGGCGGCCGCTCGATCTGCGGGCCACGACCCGCGCCGCCGACAGCACGTACGCGGGGATCATGCGCCTGGTGTCCGAAGCCGAGTCCTCACCTGCGCCCTTCGTGCGACTGGCCGACCGCTACGCCCTGTGGTTCCTGGCGCTCACCCTGGCGGTGGCCGGAGGGGCGTGGGTCGTCGCCGGCGCCAGCAGAGCGGTGGCCGTCCTCGTGGTGGCGACGCCGTGCCCCCTCATCCTGGGCGTCCCGGTGGCGATGGTTTCGGGGCTCTCCCTAGCGGCGCGCCGCGGCGTGGTGATCAAGGGTGGCGGCGTGCTCGAGCAGCTGGCCCGCTGCCGGACGCTCCTCTTTGACAAGACCGGAACCCTGACCAGTGGGCGTCCGGCTCTGGCCGCCGTCGTGGTCTCCGGATCGCTGCCCTCTCGCGAGGTCCTGACCATGGCCGGCTCCCTCGACCAGGTCTCACCGCACGTACTGGCTACGGCCGTCGTTCGGGCTGCCGTCGAGGGGGGCTGTGATCTGGTCCTTCCCAGCGACGTGGAGGAGGTTGCCGGGCGGGGCATCCGCGGGGCAGTTGCTGGTCATCGGGTCGCCCTCGGCAAGGCCGAGTGGGTGGGGATGACCGGGACGCCGCGGTGGGCCCGGACGGCCCGTCGTATGGCCCAGCTGGACGGCGCGCTGACCGTATTCGTGGCGGTCGACGGCCGCCCCGCCGGAGTGCTCGTGCTCGACGATCCGCTCCGGCCCGACGCCGCCCGAACCATCCGGGCGCTTCGTCGGGGCGGCATCGAGCGGGTCGTCATGGTGACCGGCGATCGCGCCGAGGTGGCCGAGAGCGTCGGAGCGGTGATCGGCGTGGACGAAGTGCTGGCCGAACGGTCCCCGGCGGAGAAGCTCGACGCAGTGCGCCAGGAGCGCAGGCGGGCGCCGGTGATCATGGTCGGTGATGGGATCAACGACGCTCCAGCGCTGGCCTTGGCAGACGTCGGGGTGGCGATGGGAGCCCGCGGCGCCACGGCGTCCTCGGAGGCAGCCGACATCGTCCTGACCGTCGACCGTCTCGATCGGGTCGGTGAAGCCGTGACCTTGGCCCGCCGCACCCGCCGGATCGCTCTGCAGAGCGTGATCGCCGGGATGGCCATGTCCCTCGTCGCGATGGGGGCGGCGGCGGCTGGGCTCCTGCCAGCGGTCTGGGGGGCCATCCTCCAGGAGGTCATCGACGTCGCTGTCATCCTGAACGCCCTACGGGCGCTCCTCCCGTCCGGGACCGCCCACCTGGCCGAGCAGGACGCCGTCCTGACCCGGCGCTTCCAGGGTGAGCACCTCGCTATCCGGGCAGATATCGACGAGATGCGATCCGCGGCCGACGCCCTGGGCAACCTCGACCCGGCCGAAGCTGTGGCCCGGGTCCGCCGTGTGCACCGGGTCCTCGTGGACGAGGTCGAGCCCCATGAGCAGGCGGAACAGGAGGTGCTGTACCCGGCACTCGACCGTCTCATCGGCGGCCGGGACCCCACCGGTCCCATGAGTAGGGCGCACGTAGAGATCGCCCACCAGATCCGGCGCCTCGGCGCACTCCTCGACGACATCGGTCCTGACGGTCCGGACGAGGAGGACATCGCCGACCTGCAGCGTCTCCTCTACGGGCTGCACGCCATCCTGGCGTTGCACACTGCGCAGGAGGAGGAGAGCTACCTGTCGCTCGCCGAAGACGTCGCTCCTGCCGTTCCCGGCCCGATCGACAAGCACTGCGCGACCACAAGCTCAGCGAAGACCGTCTCGGGAGGGTTGGGGTGAGGAGATCCGCCATCTGCGTGCTGGCCGGAGGACTTGTGGGGGGCGCCGTCGCGTCCTATCTCCGCGTCGGTCGCAGGCCCTGCCTGACTTGGGGCGCAACGCCCGAGGAGGTGGACCGGAGCATGCCGGGGGACGAGTTCTTGGACCGCCCGGATCTCCTCTCGACTCGCGTGGTCATGATCGACGCGCCGCCATCGTCCATCTGGCCGTGGCTGGTGCAGATGGGCAGCGGGAAGGGCGGGGTCTATACCTACGACTTCATCGAGAACCTCTTCGGCCTCCACATGCACAGCGTCGACGAGATCCTGCCGCAGTTCCAGAACCGCAAGCTCGGTGACGTCGAGCGGCTGGGCAAGAATGGTCCCCGCCTGCGGGTGGACATCCTCGATCCTGAGCAGGCGATGGTGCTGCACTCCGAGGATGGGAACTGGGTCTGGGCCTTCTGCCTCTACCCGTCCGGTCCGGATCGCACGAGGCTCGTCAGCCGGAACCGCATTGTCACCCCGGGAGCCGGATGGCTGCGACGGGCCGTCGGGATTCTGGTGTTGGAGCCGGGCAGCCTCGTCATGGAACGCAAGATGCTTCTCGGCATCAAGAGCAGGGCGGAGCATCTCGCAGCACAGGGTGGTCTGATCGAACGGAGGGGGGACCCGGCCGGCTAGCGGCGCAAGCCACCGCTCGGTCGTGCCCGCGATACGTAGCGGCGGCACAACGGCACGCCGGCGCGAGGTCCGGTGGAGCAGATCAGCCGACTTGCGTCTGGCGGTCTCCTGGCTGGAACGGAGAACAGCGATTGGTCGTGCCCTACCCGATCCCTTGGGATTCATAGGCGCCGATGTCGCAGGTGCCTCCATCGCCAGCTTCGTCGGGACGGCCCACGCCGCGCTGGTCCACCGTCGGGCAGCCGGTACCGGCGGTGCCACCGTGGTCGATGGCCGGGCTGCCTGTCTGCAGGGCCTGGGTGTCGGTGGGACCTCCGTTGGCTCCGAGCGTTGCGAGGAGCGGCTCGGAGCCGCTGATGTCGGTGGCTGCAGCCAGTCCGCAGGTTGCGCCGCTGTCGAGGTTGTAGCCGGAGGTCTCGGAGATGACGCCGGTGCAATTGGTCGTCGTGCCGTTGTTCGGTGTGCTGTCGGCGACGATGGTCCCTCCGAGGGTCACGGTGCCGGACAGGTTGTCGATGCCGTCCGCGTTATCGGCCACGGTCGCGTAGGACAGCGTCGCCGTCCCGCCGGCGGTTGCCAGACCGCCACCGACACCGGAAGGAGCCTGACCGGCGCACGGGAGCTGGTAGAAGCCCCCCGCCCCGGTGGTGTTCCCGGACAGGGTGGAGTTGGTGACACTGAGGCCGCTCGACGAGTAGATCCCCCCGCCGTTACCGCCGCGACCGGGGGCGAAACACCCGGGATCGACGATGATGGCGTCCCCGCCGTTGCCGCCTGCGTTGGCGTTGAGGGTGTCACCAGTCAGTGTCGCCTTGCCAGCGCTCGAGTCGAGGCCGCCACCGTTGCCGCCGGGCGCGCCGCCTACGCCCGCACCGGCGGCGTTCTTCGACAGGGTCGACTTCGTCAGTGAGAGCGCCCCGGTGTTGGCGATGGCACCGCCGTTACCGGCGGAGAGGTCGCCCTGCCCTGCGGTGTTGGAGGTGAAGATCGACGAGGAGACGGTGGCGGTGCCACTCGAGAAGATGCCACCGCCGTTCGCTCCGGCGCCTGTGGCGTTCCCACCGGTGTTGGCCGAGAACGTGCTGCCGGTCACGATGAGCGTTGCGGAGCTCCAGACCCCACCACCGTCTCCGGCGTTGGCCGGACCATCGCCCGACGGACCGGAGTTACCGGACGTGTTGCCCGAGACCACGCTGTTGGTGAGCGTGACTCTCCCACCCCCTGAGTAGATGCCACCACCCTGGCCACCGTTACCGGACAGCTCGTTCCCGTAGAGCCCGTACCCGCCCCAGCCGGTGGCGTTGGCACTGATCGTGCTGCCCTCGACGAGAAGGACGCCGGTGTTGGTGATCCCGCCGCCGTTCCCGCCGTTCCCGGCCGTGTCGTTCAATCCCTGCCCTCCGGAGCCGGCGGTGTTCCCGGTGATCGTGCTGTTTGCAAGGGTCAAGGAGCCGGCGTTGACGATGCCTCCACCGTTGCCGCCGTTCTGGCTGTCGGTGCCGTTGGGGGCTGTGCCCCCGGTCAGCTCGAGATGAGTGAGGGTGACCTTGGCGGTGGCCGCCACGGTGAGAACCCGGCTCACCCCTTGTGCGGTGACCACTGTTGTGGTGGCACCGGCCCCGGTGACGACGACAGGATTGTGCTTGAGCGTGAGCACACCGAGGGTCAGCCCGAACGTGCCGACCGGCACCTTGATGTTGACCGGCCTGCCGGCGGCCTGAGCGTTGGCCACCTCGGTGGCGGCCCGTAGGGTGCAGTGCCCGTGAGCGTCGGCACACCTGCCGCTGCCGGGATTGACAGCGTGGGTGTCGGCCGTCGAGTTGACCGTCAGGTTCAGCGGGGACGCGGCAGAGGACGCGGTCGGCGTCGCGAGGAGGACTGTGCCGATGACGACGAAGCCGGCGAGAAGCGAGCGGACGGGGCGCAAGACAGCGGGCCGGTGCATGGTGGCATCCTCTCCATCGGTTCCTCGACTTGACCAGATCCGTCACGAGGTGTTCACGAAGGACGATCACTGGTTCTTGTCCCTGTCGGCAGAGTAACAGAATGGCCGCGGAGAATCGACCGCGTCTCGATGATGAAAGGGCGCTCATCTCGGAAGCTTGTGTGCGGATATACAAGTGACGTTCACGTGACGTCCGCTCAGGACGAAGAGAGAAGAGAAGAGAAGAGAAGAGAAGAGAAGAGAAGAGAAGAGAAGAGAAGAGAAGAGAAGAAGAGAGCCACCGCTGGCGGAGGCGGGGCCGCCAGCGGTGGCGAGAGTGGCCAGCAGGATCAGAGTGATCCCGTGATCTTGCAGGTCTCGTGGGTGACCAGGTTTGTGGCCTTACCGACGACCGTATTGGTGCCAGCCTTCGGAGCGATCAGACGGGAGATGCTGAACGAGCCGTCCGAGATTGTCTTGGTGGTCGTGTTCATGAATACCGACCCGTTGTTGGACACGGTGACCTTCCACGGAACGCCGGCGGTATGGCGGGCCATGTCGACACCGAAGTCGATGCTGAGCTTCCCGGTGTCCTCCCTTTGAACCTGGAGATCGGCCACGCTGGTCCCACTGCACTTGGCATTGATGTTGATCGATGACGTGGCAGCTCCGACCTGGGTAGCAGGGAGGACGGCGAAAGTGCCGAGACCGGCAGCTCCGACTGCTCCGACGAGAATGAGACGGCTGATGCGGTTCGTTGTCATGGGGTTCTCCTTGGTGGTTGGGGGGCTTCACTCACCATTGTCGGATGCGCCCATGAGACCCACGTTGGGAAAGGATGAGAATCCTCTCATCCTCAATCCGTGTCACCCAGCCGATATCCCACCCCCCGAATCGTTGTGATGAGCCCGGACCCCAGCTTCTTCCGGAGGTACCGGACATACACGTCGACGACATTGGATCCCGTCTCGAAGTCGTACCCCCAGACATGGCTGAGAAGCTGTTGTCGTGACAGAACCTGGCCCTTGTGGGCGAGAAACGTTTCGAGAAGCAGGAATTCCTTGGCCGTCAGCTCTACTACCTGACCTGCCCGCTCAACACGCCGAGCGACGACGTCGACCACGACATCAGCGAACTCGTACTTCTTGGACTCCAAATGGCCAGTGTCGCGGAGACGGGAGCGAATACGGGCGAGCAGTTCGTCGAACCGGAGCGGTTTGGCAATGAAGTCACTTGCTCCGAGGTCCAGTCCGGTGACCAGTGTGTCGACGTCATCCCGAGCAGTCAGGATGACCACAGGAATCTCGTCACCTCCTTTGCGGAGATCCGCCAAGACAGACAGACCGTCCATGCCGGGTAGACCGAGATCGAGCACGAGAAGATCGAACTCACCAGAGCGTGCTTCCCATAGAGCACTGGTCCCGTCCTCGGCGATGTGGGCGGTGTGTCCTGCGGCCTTGAGTCCCTTCACGACGAAGGAGGAGATCCCCGGCTCGTCTTCGGCCACCAGGATCCGGCTCATGGTGCGGACTTCGAGCGAGCAGGGGTCAGGGGCAGTCGGATGACGAAGAGGGCCCCGCCACAGGAACTTTCCGCGACGGACACCTGGCCGTGGTGAGCTTCGGCGATCGCTCGGACGATGGGCAGCCCGAGGCCGAAGTGCTCGCCAGTTCGACGATCCCCTGAGGCCCGGGTGAAGCCTTCGAAGATCCAGACGCGAGCATCGTCCGGCACACCCGCTCCGGCATCCGCCACCCAGAGCTCCACCCAGTCACCGGCGACCCGAGAGCCGAGCTCGACAACGCTTCCTTCCGCCGTGTGCTGGGTTGCGTTCTGGGCAAGTTGCATCCAGGCCTGGGTGAGTCGTTGTCGGTCGGCGAGGATCTCAACGTCCGTGTGCCCGCCAACCCGCCACTGACGACTAGCCAATGAAGTTGCCTTGCCTTGCACCTCGGAGGTGAGCATGGTGATGTCGACCGGGGCGAGCCGCAGGAAATCTGGCCGTTCGGCTCGGGCCAGGACGAGCAGGTCGTTGACCATGCGGGCCATCCGGTCGAGCTCGTCGGTCAAGATGGCTCGAACCTCTTCTCGTTCGACTGGATCGTCCCCCAGCAGCTCGAGATGTCCACGGATGACGGTAAGCGGAGTCCGGAGCTCGTGGCCCGCATCATCGATGAACTGCCGCTGCGAGCGAAACGCCGACTCCACGCGATCGAGCATCGCGTTGAAGTCTCCCGCCAACCGGGCGAGTTCGTCGTTTCCCCTGATCTGAAGGCGATGAGAAAGGTCGGATTCGGAAACTGACCGAGCCGCCAACTCCAGGTCCCGGACGGGCGCCAGGATCCGTCCAGCGATCACCCAAGCAACGAGGATGGCCGCGACCAAGGCCAACAGTCCGACAGTGGACGCGATGCCCACGGTCGTATTGACCTCGGCGCGCCCACGATCGAGAAATGATGCTGCCACGAAGATGTCGGAGCCAGCCCGTGAGCCGGGAATCACAGAGATCGGTGCAGCCAGGAACCGCACGGCGCCTGCTGACGTCTGTACCGTGCCGAACGTCGGTCCGTGGACGCCAGCCCATCGATGAACCAGAGCAGCGTCGGACTCCAGTGTAAACAGGGGCCGAGCCGGGCTTCGGGCCAGCACTTTCCCATCAGAGATTGCCAGGAGTTCTTGCGATTGGATTGCAGTGGCACGACCCAATACAGCTTGCAGCTGCTGATCGAGGTCAACCGATGGGCTGAGCGATGCTGACCTGTTCGGGGCATGGCCCAATCCGATCTCATCCAGCTCATGGGTGAGCTGACTGTCAGTTTCCTGCGACAGGTGCCGGAGCAGGACGACCCGGGTTGCAATGACCGACGCCGTGAGCGCCAAGGCCACAAGGAGCGTGCACCAGAGCAGGATCCGGAATCGGGTGGACAAACCGGGAAGTCTCAACACCCGCCCGGCCCCATCGCGTGCCTCATGTGGCGGATGGCTCGTGACGCTAGGCCTGGCAGTGGCGTGCAGCGCCGTACGATCATCTCTCGGTGCCACTCGTTTCGGGGACTGATTCTCATCCCTGGGATTGAAGACCACTCTCAACGTGTCGCGATCGCCTCCCGGCTGGGGACAGGGGCTCACGCCCTTGCCTTTCGGGAAGTCACCGGGAGAACCGGGTCGGGCACCCCGACCCGGAACATCGACCTCGCATCTGTAGACCGGCATGGTTAGAGGATTCTCAACAGGAGGAGTCCATCCAGGATCTCTGGAAACCAGCTGCGAACCTTGTCCACCTTCGTCCAGCGATCGTACCTCGTTCCGATTGTCGCCCTGCTGATTTCGAAGGACAGCCCATCCCGCTGTCCTCGTCACGCATCGCTCCACTTCCCACTCGCTACGGCCGACTTGGTGACTTCTGATGCGCCAGATATGTCGACAATGAAGTCCCGGGGAGAAGTTCGTATCCCACTGTTCCCATTCGCGATAACGGGGCTAGAACGCGGAGGATATAGCGAGCGTACTGTTCGGCCCTCGGCGGGCCGCTCACTCGTCCCGGCTTGATGTTTCAGCCAACTCCTCGGAGCTCGTCCGGTCCAGCTTCTGCGAATGTGGGCTTATCGTCATCTCCTCGACCTCTCTGGTTGCAGTATGTCATCGCCTTTCCGCCAGCCAGAGGGCCAAACGTCACTTTCTGAGCCCCCAATGAGTGCGATCAACTGCCCTTCCGACGCCGCTCGAGGAATCGCAGAATGGTGGCGTGCTTGTTGGTGTCGAGAAGCATGAGGTCGATGACCAGCACCCACAAGGTGGTATCCGCGAAGGGTCGCAGTTCCTTCCTGATACGACGGAGGGCCCGGGCATCGGCCTCCTCAGACTTCAACAACAGTCTCGTCTGTTCCAACAGAGCACCACTGATGCTGGCGGGAAGTCTCGGTACGGCCGTCGCTTGCGGCAAACCTGTCGACCCCCAGGCAATGGCATTGCCGAGCTCGGCCAGTAGCCGGTGGTGGCGAAGCTCGTCTTCCAGTATCAAGCCGATCAAGTATCGTACGCTTTCGTCCGGCGCCTCGGTGGAGAGCTGTTCATAGGTCGCCAACAGCTCGCCTTCCTCAGCGCTGTGTCGAACGATGAGTTCGACGAGGTCTCGCGTTCCCGCGCTTGCCGCTGTTGCCCGCAGGCCGCGAACCGCGTCGCCGAGCGTCGCCTGGGCTCCGTCGATTGAGTTCGCCTTCACAGTCATCGGAAACACCCTCCTGATGGTCGTGTACTTCTAGTTTCATGATCTCCAGTCGGCGTCGAGGTCACTAGGGCCGAAAGTCCTAGACCACTTCCCTCTGCGGAACACATGTGACTGTGAGGACAGGAAAATACGGTCTGGCCGCGTTCCTTGGTCTCGTGGATGCACTGGCGAAACCCTGTTCCATCAAGGTGTCGGGGCCGCGGGTGGGCTCATCGAGAACCAGGAGGTCGGCTCGAGTCATCAACGCGCCGGCAAGAATAGGCGATCGGCTGTTCGCGATAGCGTGAAACGACGCGGTCTTGGACCAGGTCCAGCAGGTGCACGGTCTCAGCCCGGTGAGCGATGGCGACAAGTTGGTCTCACCGGCCACGTTCGCCAGCTACCGGAATGCCTGGACGGGCTTTCGCTTGCAATCGACTCCGCCTCGTTCGGACCAAGGTAGCCCAGCCTCTCCGAAATGACCTCCGGATCGAGATCCCAGAGGTCACAGCAAGCGATCCGTACCGCCTGGTGAGGTCGTCAGGGACTCATCCTCCACAGCACGGCATCAGAGTTCTCTCCCAAAACGAGTGACACTGGGCGAAGGTACTTGATCCGATCGTGAGGAGAGTGTCAAGGCTCGGTCGGTCAGGACGATCGGCTACATCCGAGAGGCGTCAGGAAACTCAACCGACGGTCCTTCACCGGCAATGCGGAACCTTCGACCGCTGACATTGGTGGCCTCGACCCGTACCAATCGGTGCTCTCGTTGCACCCCAGTCCAAGGTTTGATTGGGATGGACCTCGCTTCGAGATCGACCGACCGGTCGGTCACTGAAGAAGCAAAGCCCTGCAGAAGCACGCTCCAATGGGTTCCGCCGAGCGGCTCCTCGGCGTCGGCTTGAAAGGCGACGACGGCCCCTACGGTTGCGGTATCGAATCTTGTTCCGGGGATGGTGCGGAAGAGCACCGAGTTCTCGAACAGTGCAAAGTGCACCGGCAGGATGACCGGCAGTGCGTCGATGCTCACGCCGATGCGGCCGACGGATACCTGACGTAGATACTCCATGCACTCCGGGGGGGCCAGGATCTTCACATTGGAGTCCTCGTCGGCCCACATACGGTTAGGCCCCCAGTCCGAGCAGGGGATGATCAGGGCAAAACGCCCCAGGGTGCCCCCCTGAGACGAGCCACAGACCGTCCAGCTCATCGAATCGACATCCGGAGACGTTCATCGTCGCACCGATGACGACCGGTCTCGGAGCACCAGGACGGGGCAGTGGGCGTTGGTGACGCAGTGCTCGCTGACCGAACCCAGCAGCATTCCAACAAACTCACCGTGTCCGCGACTGCCGACAACGAGCAGATCCGCTCCTTCGGAGGCTTTCACCAACAGGGGAGCGGGATGACCCTCGATGACAGTTGTTGTGATCGCGACTCCGGGGTGTCTCTTCTTGACCGCTTCGAGCACTTCGTCGAGCGCCCTTGCGCTGTCATGTCCCGGGTTGTAGCCAGACGGGATGGGGAGCGACCATCCGAAGCTGAGCGGCCAGTCCCATGTCATTAAGACCTCAAGGGTGGCGCCGGTGAGCTCCGCCTGCTTGGCTGCCCATTCCAGGGCGGCGATCGATGTCGACGAACCATCGATACCGACGACGATCCGGTGGACTCCTTCTGGCTCGATACTGGTCATGGCCCTCTTCATTGGTGGGTCTCCTCAACTTGGCTGCTTACATCCCCGCAGATGAGCGTTCTGGTCCCGGGTTCCACCGTGGTCCCTCGTGTCCCCTCGATCATCTCGACGGCATCCTCGAGCCGACCGATCATTGCCGGTTTACCTGTCGCCTCCACGAACCGGCAAACAGCTTCGACCTTGGGTCCCATCGATCCGTCCGGAAAGTGCATCGCCCGCAGCGCACTTGGGTGTGTCCTCCGGATCGCCCGCGCTGACTCGCTGCCGAAATCGCGCTCGACGTTAGGCACGTCGGTGAGCAGCAGCAGTGCGTCGGCGTCGAGCTCCTGGGCCAGGAGTGCGGCCGTCAGATCCTTGTCGACCACAGCCTCAACCCCGCGCAACGACCCATCAGCACCGCGACAGACGGGTATCCCGCCGCCGCCGGCACAGATGACCAGTGCGCCGGTCGAGGACGAGCTTGCGGATGGTGGGCATTTCGACGATCGACTGTGGTTCGGGAGAGGCCACTACCCGGCGCCAGGAATCGCCATCGCGTCGGATACTGCCACCCCCGCAACCGTGCGAGAGATCGCTGGCCGTCTCTTCGGCATAGACCGGGCCGACGAACTTGGTCGGGGCATCGAATGCTGGGTCGTCGCAATCGACCAGCGTCTGACAGATGAGGCTCACCACCTCGTCCTCCGGTAAAGCGTTCTCGAATGCCTGGAGGAGGAAGTAGCCGATCATCCCCTGGGTCTGGGCTCCGAGCACATCGAAGGGGTAGGGGTGGGGCAACCCGGGGTCGCTCGCGCTCTCGAGGGCCAACAGACCCACTTGTGGCCCGTTGCCGTGGGTGATCACCAGGTCGATGATCGCGGGCGATCGGGGCCAGTGCCTCCACCGCGACTGCGGACGTGCTTCTCCTGGATCTCAGCGAGCGGGAGTCTCGCCACGCTCGAGCGAGCGCGTTGCCTCCCAGTGCCGCCACGATGCGCATCTCAGGAGCCGATCGTGGCGACCATGGCCGCCTTGATGGTGTGGAGACGATTCTCTGCCTGGTCGAACACGATCGAGGCAGGAGATTCGAACACCTCGTCGGTAACCTCGAGGGCGGTGAGTCCCCACTTGTCGTGGAGTTGCTGCCCGAGCTCGGTGTCGGGGTTGTGGATGGCCGGGAGGCAGTGCATGAACTTGACCTCGGGGTTGCCGGTTGCCGCCATCAGGTCGGCATTGACCTGGTAGGGAAGCATCTGCTTGATCCGCTCGTCCCAGTCGGAGGGTCGGCTCGCCCATCGAAACCCACACATCGGTGTAGACGAAGTCGGCTCCTTCGACGCGCTGGCTCGGTTGTCGTCGCCGATCGTGATGCGAGCATCCGATCGGGCACCCAGCTCCTCTGCCAGCGCCTGGACCTTCTGCGATGGCAGGAGATGCATCCGGAGCCGAGCGATGCGCACGTCCATCCCGAGGAGGGCGCCGGTCACCAGCAAGGAGTTCGCAGTGTTGTTGCGAGCGTCTCCCACATAGCAGAGCGCGACCCGCTCCAGAGGCTTCTGGCGAGTGGTCACGCATGGTGAGCACGTCGGCCAGCATCTGGGTGGGATGCCACTGGTCGGTCAGCCCGTTCCAGACCGGCACTCCGGCGAATTGTGCCAGTACCTCGACGGTGCCCTGGGAGAAGCCTCGGTACTCGATCCCGTCGAACATCCGACCGAGCACCCGGGCCGTGTCCTTCACGGTTTCCTTGTGGCCGATGTGAGACTCTTCCGGACCCAGGTAGGTGACGTGGGCCCCTTGGTCGTGGGCACCGACCTCGAAGGCGGAACGTGTCCGGGTAGAGGCCTTTTCGAAGATGAGGGCGATGTTGCGCCCGATCATCCGCTGACGCTCCGTGTGCCGAGCGCTTCTCCTCTCGCAATCCCTCGGCCAGGTCGACCAGGTAGAGGAACTCGAATTTTGTGAGGTCCGCCTCCTTGAGCAGGCTTCTGCCGTGGAGATTCATGCCCGTGACCTTCCGTATTGACCGGTTACGCCGGATCGCGCTCGATGGGACAGGTCATGCAGCGGGGGCCGCCTCGGCCCCGTCCGAGCTCGCTGCCCGCGATGGAGACCACCTCGATGCCCTGCTTGCGCAGCATGGTGTTGGTGGCGACGTTGCGGTCGTAGCCCATGACCACGCCGGGGGCCACGGCCAGGTAGTTGGTCCCGTCGTCCCACTGCTCGCGCTCGGCCGCCCGGACATCCTCGTCGGTGGTCAGCACGGTGACCTCGGGGATCTCCAGCAGCTCGGCCAGAGTGTCCCACAGGTTGTGATTGCGGCTGACCGACCAGTTCGCCCGGCTCTCTCACCCTTGGTGATCGTCCAGCTGCGGAGGTGTCGGTCGAAGTAGGGATAGAGGACGAAGGTTCCCTTGTCGACCATGGACATCACGGTGTCGAGGTGCATGAAGGCGTGAGACCGGGGAAGCTCGATGGCCACCACCGTGGTGGCCTGCCCGGCATCGAAGAGGGCGTGGGCGACGATCTCCACAGCCATCGGGGTGGTCCGCTCGCCCATACCGATCAGTACCGCTCCGTTGCCGATGACGTGGACATCCCCGCCCTCGATGGTGGCCGGCTGGTAGGAGCGGTCCTCGTCGCCGTAGTAGGTGATGAAGTCGGCGTCGGCGAACAGCGGATGGAATCGGTAGATGGCCCGGGTGTGCAGCGACTCGCGCTGGCGGGCCGGCTTGGCCATCGGGTTCACCGTCACTCCGCCGTAGATCCAGCAGGAGTTGTCGCGCTGGAAGAGGTGGTTGGGGAGCGGGGTAAGGACGAAGTCGTCGGCGCGCAGCATGTCCCACTTGAGACTGTGGGCCCGCAAGGGCTGCAGGTCGGCCTTCAGCACGCCGCCCACCAGGTACTGGGCGAGCCCCGGCCCGTCGAGATCCTCGAACAGCCGCCGAGCTGGACCAACCAGCGAGGGACCGAGGATCTCCGGGGTGCACACTCGGTCGAGGACGAAGGCACGTCCCTCGGGCAGCTCGAGCGTCTCGGCCAGGAGTTGGCCGTAGAGGTGGACCTGGACGCCCTTGTCCCTGAGCGCCTCGGCGAAGGCGTCGTGCTCCTCCTTGGCCCTCTTTGCCCACATCACGTCGTCGAAGAGCAGCTCTCCGATGTTCTCGGGCGTCAGCCGGGAGAGTTCGAGCCCGGGTCGGTGGACGATGGCCTGGCGCAACTGGCCCACCTCGGAGGCCACGTTGAACGCCATCAGTTCACCGCCGGAGCGTCTGACATGCACGAGCGGTGCAGTTGCGGTTGCTCCGTTGCCGACGGCGGCAGCAACCGGCGGGTCTCGACGGGAGCATCCACCGGCTCCGCCGGTCTCACCGAGGCGCTGCCGGCGGGCGTTCAGGAAGGCGTAGAGGATGAGTCCGGCCAGGATGACGACCAGCGCCTGGTAGACGACCTGGTACCCGGAGGCGAAGGTCACCCACATCGAGAACAGGACGCTGGCCCCGGCCACGGACAGGTCACGGGCCAGTAGCCAACCTTGGACCTTCCGGCGGCGGGAGACCAGGTAAGTGAGCTGGGCGATGGCCGACATGAAGTAGGGGATGGCCACGGTCACCACGGTGAGGTCGACCAGGTAGGTGAAGACGGTCAGTCCCGAGGTCGTGGTGTAGCGCCACAGCATGAGCAGCGACGGGAGCGCGGTGCCGACCACGATGCCGAACCAGGCCGTCCCCTTGCGGTCGGTCCAGGCGAAGGGCCGGGGGAACATGTCGTCCTGGGCGATGGCCCGAGACGTCTCGGTGACGATCAGTGTCCAGCCGTTGAGGGCCCCGATCCCCGAGATGACGGCGATGGCGGCGATGAACTTGCCGGCCCACGCCTCATGGGGGAAGATGGACTGGAAGGCGTTGACGAAAGGCGAACCGGTGTTGACCAGGGTGTGGTGGGACACCAACCCCATCACCGCCGCGGTCACCAGCACGTAAAGGATGGCGCTGAGCGCGGTGCCGAGCATCGAGGCACGACCTACGTTGACGCGGGGGTTCTTCACCCGCTTGGCGGTCATGGCGGCCGCCTCCACGCCGATGAAGGAGAAGAGCGCGACTCCGGCGGCGATCCCGATGCCGCTGTAGAGGCTGCCACCCGAGGCGTTGAAGGGCCCGAAGTGAGCCTTGTCGACGAAGAACCATCCGATGACGCCGACGAACAGAAGGGGGAGGAACTTGAGGACGACGGTGATGTTCTGGAACCAGGCCATCTGACGGATCCCGACCAGGTTGATGACGGCCGGCACCCACAGACCCACCATGGCGATGCCCAAGTTCTCCATGCCGCTCGGGTCATGGCATGTTGAACAAAGCGTCCACGTAGAACACCCAAGAGGAGACGATGGCGGCGTTGCCGGCCCAGGCCTGGATCCAGTAGCACCAGCCGACCAGGTAGCCGGCGAAGTCGCCGAACTCATGGCGGGAGTAGGCGTAGAGGCCGCCGTCACTGTTGGGCACCCGCTTGGTGAGCTGGCCGAACAGCACGGCGAGGAGCATGGCGCCCACTGCGATGACGCCCAGGACGACGATGCCCATGGTGCCGGCACCGGCCAGCACGGCCGGCATGGTGAACACGCCGGTCCCGACGATGCTGCCGATCACCAATCCGGTGGCCGAGGTCAGCCCCAAAGCATGGGCCTTTTCCTCATTCCTGGGCGAGAGTCTCCGGTCCGGCGGTGCTGTCATCTCAGGCGTCGAACGAGTGGCGGTGAGTGACATCGGGTCTCCCTTCCTCCGGAGTCAGCTCGGCCCCGTGAGCACTTCTAAGTGCAAGGTACGGAAAAGGAAGCGAAGCCAGTAGGGGAAAAGGTCCCAATAGGCGAGAGATCCGCTTGGTCTCGAGCACGACGGATGCAGGCAGGTCCGGCATCCCGACGAAACCCCGGATGCCCCCAGCGGGCAGACGCGGGACTATTGAGCGAGAGGTACCTGCCAGTGGAGAATCGTGCCTCCGGTGTCCGGACTCTCGATCTCGAAGTGCCCATGCAACTTCTCTGCACGTCGTCGAAGATTGCCCAGTCCAAGTCCACCGCCACGGGATTCGGATCCACTGATCCCGCGCCCGTCGTCGATGACGCGCAGCCGGCAGTATCCGTCCCTCACGCTGACATCGACAGAGGCGCTGGCGGCACCAGCGTGTCGGCCGATGTTGGTGACCGCTTCCCGGATGACAACCAGTAGGTGCTCGCAGACGATGTCTGGGACAGCTGTGTCGACAGGTCCGTCGAACGAGAGGTGAACGTCGAATCCGATCACAGGTCGCAGGTCCGAGAGTAGTGAAAGAACGTTGTCACGGAGTCCTCGACCGATCCCGTCCGACTCGAGTTCGAAGATGCTGGTCCGAACTTGTCGAATGGTGTCATCGATATCCGAGATCGTTTTTGTCAATCGCTCCGCACTGCCGGATGCCGTTGGATTTGCCGCCATGCCCTGGAGTGAGAGCCCGATGGCAAAGAGTCGCTGGATGATCGTGTCGTGTAGGTCCCGGGCCAGACGGTCACGCTCTTCGTAAACGGCCGCCTCTTGGACCCGTCGGTGAAGCCGCGCATTCTCGATGGCGATGCCGGCAGCAATGGCTAGGGCACTGATCAACGCTTCATCGTCGGCAGTGAACTCGGACCATCCGACCTTGTCGGTGAGGTAGAGATTCCCATAGACGTCGTCCCGCACCTTGATCGGTACGCCGAGGAAGGAGGTCATCGGGGGATGATTCACCGGAAACCCGTAGCTCTCGGGGTGGCTACTCAGCTGAGCTAGCCGCACCGGCCTCGGATCGTTGATCAGGACACCAAGGACGCCACGCCCGGTCGGACGGGCCCCGATCCGCTTCTCCTCGTGCGGCTCGAGGCCGACAGTAATGAATTCTGACAGTGCGTTCCCGTCCTCATTGAGCACCCCGAGGGCACCGTAGCGAGCATTGGTCATGGAGCGGGCCTCGTCGACGATGTGGCGGAGCAGGGTAGGCAGGTCGAGATCGGCCTCGAGAAGAAGGATCGCTTCCAGTACGCGGCGCAGTTTGGCTGGGTCCTCTATCGAGCGGTACGGCACGGGTCCTCCCGATCGTTGTTGCCGGCGCGGCCCCTGTGCGATTCTAGACCTTGAATTTCGGCTCCCGTGCTGGCGGGCGAGGCTAAAGTGGCTCTCGCCGGCCGTCAATGCCTGGCCATGACTCGGATCAGAGGGATCGTCCAAATGACCATCAGAGTCTTCCTTCTCGACGATCATGAGATTGTGCGTACCGGTCTCCGCTCGCTGCTTGAGTCCGCCGACGGCTTTTTGGTGGTTGGCGAGGCTGCAACGGCCAGGGAGGCCCTGGATCGGATACCTCCCACTCGCCCGGATGTGGCGATCCTCGACGTTCGGCTCCCCGACGGGAGCGGCATCGAGGTCTGCCGCCAGATACGGTCGGTTTCGCCTGAGATCGCCTGCATCATGCTCACGTCCTATGCAGACGACGAGGCGCTACTTGCTGCGGTCATGGCCGGTGCATCCGGCTATGTGCTGAAACAGGTAGGCGCGACAAGCCTAGTCGACGACATCCGTCGAGTGGCAGACGGGCAATCTCTACTCGATCCGTACCTGACCGAACGTGTTATGGAGAAACTCCACAAAGGATCAGAGGAAGATCCCCTGCTTGCCAGCCTTACGCCACAGGAGCGTCGGATCCTCGACCTGATCGCGGAGGGCCAGACGAACCGCGAGATCGCCGGCACGCTCTACCTGGCCGAGAAGACCGTGAAGAACTACGTGTCCAACCTCCTGGCCAAACTCGGGATGGATCGCCGCGCGCAGGCCGCCAGCTACGCGACGCGTGTCGCAGAGCGGTCGGCTCAGGCTCGTCGCACGGACGCCGCCGGAACCTGAGCGGGACCTCTCCCGGGATGGCGGGACCTTTGGCCCTACACCTTCGTCTCGTGAGGGCATCTGATGAAAGGGACGGCCTGCGTGAGCGGGACGGCAAGACAGGAAACCATGAAGTATTCAACCAGCCGCCGTTACCAGCAATCGGGAAGGTCTCGGTTGAGCGGTTCGGCACTCGACCCCAATCTCATTGAGGACATTGCCAAGACGCCCCGATCTGGAGCGGACGCGCACCGATGACGTCACGATCCTCTTGTCCCGATAGCGTGTGGAAGGTCACTGTACGCTGGGTCGAGAGGCCTACCAACCATGGCTGAAACCGAAGATACTCAATCGCCGAGTGATCGCTTCGGTCGGTTCCCGATCGAGCTGGCGGGCGAATTCGAGACCACATCCGGGATCACTGTCCAAGTGCGCCCTATCTGTCCCGACGACGATCACTCCCTCATCGAGTTCCATGAGAGGCTGTCGGCACAATCGGTGTACCGGCGCTTTTTCTTCTTGCATCCCCACCTGTCGGTGGCGGAGGTCGAGCGCTTCACCCATGTCGACTATGTCGGCCGGCTGGCCCTGGTCGCCGAGTCTGAAGGCCGATTCGTCGCCGTGGGCCGCTATGACCGAATCGCCGAGACTTCCGACGCCGAGGTGGCGTTTGTCGTGGCCGACGACTTCCAACACCAGGGGATCGGGACGGCCCTCCTCGAGCGTTTGGCCGACGCGGCGCGAACCAATGGAATCACAGTGTTTGTTGCCCAGACCCTGGCAGAGAACCATCAGATGCTCGAGGTCTTCAGGCGGTCGGGATTCCATGTGACCTCCAGCACCGAATTTGGAACCGTCAGCGTCCGATTATCGATCGATGCCGACGATGCTTATCGCAGGGCACGTGCGGCGCGCCGCCGGGAGGATTCCCGTATGCGAGATCGCTCTCCTTCCGGCTGACGGTTGCGGGATTGGGTTCCGTATCGAGCCGATAGGGGCCTTCGTGTCGCCCCTGCCAGTCGCGCTCGCCATCGTCGCCGACAACCCGGCTTACTTCTCGGGGTTAGTGGTGGTCACGCCCCATTGCCACTGGGCGATTTCCGGCGGGTCCTCGCCGTGCTCGCGGCCGTAGCGGCGGGCATCGAGGCCGGCATCTACCATCTCCTGGCGTAGCGTCGCCGTCCGTGGACCCAGGCCCGAGACGCGATCGAGCACGTCGATCGCCAGGTGGAAACGGTCGAGCCCGTTGAGCATGACCATGTCGAACGGGGTCGTCGTGGTGCCCTCCTCGCGGTAACCGTGGACATGGAAGTTGGCGTGATTGGTGCGGTTGTAAGTCAGCCTGTGAATGAGTGCTGGATAGCCGTGATAAGCGAAGATCACCGGTCGGTCGGGTGTGAAAATGGTATCGAACTCACGATCGGGTAAGCCGTGTGGATGTTGGGTGTCCGGCTCGAGGCGCATCAGGTCAACCACGTTGACAACGCGTATGTCTCAGTTCGGGAAGGTGCTGGCGAAGGAGCTTGACGGCGGCCAAGGTCTCGAGGGTCGGGATATCGCCACAGCAGGCCATGACCACGTCCGGGAGCGAGTTCCCGGCATGAGACGCGAACGGCCAGATGCCCAAGCCACGAGTGCAGTGATCCAGCGCCTCGTCCATGGTCAGCCAGTCATGCTGGGGCTGCTTGCCGGCGACGATGACGTTGACGTAGTCCCGGCTTCGCAGGCAGTGGTCGGCAACCGAAAGAAGGCAGTTTGTGTCCGGAGGAAAGTACACACGCACGACTTCGGCCTTCTTGTTCACAACGTGATCGATGAAGCCGGGGTCCTGGTGGGAGAAGCCGTTGTTGTCCTGTCGCCAGACGTGGCTCGAAAGGAGGTAGTTCAAGGATGCAATGGGGCGACGCCAAGGAATCTCCCGACTGACCTTCAGCCACTTGGCATGCTGATTGAACATCGAATCGACGATGTGGATGAAAGCCTCATAGCAATTGAAGAGGCCATGGCGTCCGGTGAGGAGATACCCCTCGAGCCACCCCTCGCATTGGTGTTCGGACAGCGTTTCCATGACACGGCCATCTGGGGCGAGGTGGTCGTCGCCCGATCGCAACTCGGCGTCCCAGGTCCGGTCGGTGACCTCGAAGACATCTTGCAGACGGTTGGAGGAAGTCTCGTCGGGCCCGAATAGACGAAAGGTCGAAGGGTTGTCCCGGATCACGTCCCGGAGAAGATCTCCAAGCACATGCGTCGCCTCGCGCATGACCGTCCCCGGGATCGGTACGTCGACTCCGTAGTCACAGAAGTCGGGAATCTCCAGGTCGGACAGAAGGAGCCCCCCGTTGGTGTGTGGGTTGGCACTCATCCGTCGGTCGCCGGACGGTGGAAACTCGCTGATGATCTGGATCGGCCGCCCCGCACTGTCGAAGAGCTCCTCGGGACGATAGCTGTGGAGCCAGGTCTCCAGCTGTGCCAGATGCTCCGGATTTGTTCGTACCGCGGCCAACGGAAGCTGATGGGATCGAAACGTACCCTCGATCGGTAACCCGTCAACGACCTTTGGCCCGGTCCAACCCTTCGGAGTCTTCAGGATGAGCATCGGCCATACCGGACGAGACCGGACGCCTTGGGAACGGGCCGCGTGCTGGATCTCGGCGATTTCTGCCATGGCTCCGTCGAGCGCCGACGCCAACCGACGGTGGACGGCCATCGACTCTTCGGCGTCGAAGCCGCCCTCTACCAGTACCGGGCGGTACCCATAGCCGGCGAAGAGGGCTAGGAGCTCGGGTGTCGGTATTCGGGCTAGCACGGTTGGCGCGGCGATTTTGTACCCATTGAGGTGGAGGATGGGCAGCACGACGCCGTCGCGGCGGGGATCGAGGAACTTGTTCGAGTGCCATCCTGCCGCCGCCGGACCTGTCTCGGCCTCACCGTCACCGACCACGCAGACAACGACAAGATCGGGATTGTCGAAGGCCGCGCCGAAGGCGTGGCTCAGGGCATAGCCGAGCTCGCCGCCTTCATGGATCGACCCCGGCGTCCCCGGGCTGCAGTGGCTGGGGACGCCGCCGGGAAAGGAGAACTGCCGAAAGAGTGCTGCCATGCCCTCACCGTCCCGCTGTCACATGTGGGAAGCGTTCGCTGTAGGTGCCGTCCAACCAGGTATTGGCGATGATGGCCGGGCCCCCGTGGCCCGGTCCGCATACGAAGACGGCGTCGAGCTGACGCGCTTTGATGGTCCGGCTCAGATGCGCGTACAGGAGATTGAGGCCCGGACTCGTTCCCCAGTGCCCGAGAAGGCGAGGCTTGATGTCCTCGGAAACGAGGGGTCTCCGTAAGAGCGGGTTGTCCATCAGATAGATCTGGCCCGCGGTGAGGTAGTTGGCCGCCCGGAAATATGCGTCGAGCTGCTGTAGCTCGTCCTCCTCGGTTGGAGTGGAATGTAAATCGGAGCTGGTCATCGACGTCTCCTTCGATGGATCGCGGTGTCGATCCGCATCATGCGGACGGGCGTGGTTCGATCTGGCAAGGTAGGCAAGTGAACGTCCTCGTCGTCAACGCTGGATCCAGCAGCCTGAGACTGAGTCTGTTGGACGGGGAGGACGAGCTGGTGGCGTCGAGCAGACTTCCGCGCCGGGAACCTGCGGAACTGGAAGCTGCCTTGACCGCGTTCCTCGACGAGAACCCCGAGGTTGTTGCGGTGGGCCACCGAGTGGTCCACGGTGGTTCCGCGTTCATCGAGCCCATCCTCATCGACGATCGAGCGGACGCCATCCTCGAGACGCTTGCCGATTTGGCTCCCTTGCACAATCCCCAGGGCCTGGTAGCGATCCACGCCCTGCGATCCCTGCACCCTGACCTGGCCCAGGTAGCCTGTTTCGACACGACATTTCATGCTGCCATGCCGGCCAAGGCTTCCACCTATGCGATCCCCCGACACTGGCGCCAACAGTGGGGGATCAGACGCTTCGGATTCCACGGGCTGAGCCACTCCTGGGCCAGTCGAAGAGCCGGCAACCTCCTCGGCCGTCCTCGAGAGGAACTTCGCCTGGTGACCGCCCATCTCGGTGCAGGTGCATCGCTGGCCGCGGTGGCGCTGGGTCGTTCGGTCGATACAACCATGGGGTTTACTCCGATGGAGGGACTCGTGATGGCGACGCGCTCGGGCAGCGTCGACCCGGGCCTCGTCCTGTGGGTTCAGCGTCATGGCGCCTTATCTGCCGACGAAGTTCAAGAAGCCCTGGAGCGAGACTCTGGACTGAAGGGGCTCTGGGGGCACTCCGGTGACCTCCGCGAGGTGATCATTGCCATGGATGCGGGGGATGCCGACGCCCGGCTCGCCTACGACGTCTACGTCTACAGGATCCAGACCGGCGTGGCCGCCATGTGCACGGCCCTGGGCGGGTTGGACGGATTGGTGTTCACGGGGGGCGCAGGCGAAGGATCGCCTCGGCTGAGAGCCGATATTTGTGACGGCCTCGACTTTCTCCACGTGAGGTTGGACGGCTCCAGAAACCACGACAGCCAAGCTGACCGTCCGATCTCTCCCGAAGGGTCGGTTCCCGCCGTCCTCGTCGTCCATGCACGAGAGGATCTCGAGATCGTCCGCCATGTCCGGGAGCTGGTTCACCCTGCTGATGAACGTCCCCCGGGCGCCACAGGCCTCTGAGTCGGAAAACACCGCCTCGACGGCCACCGACCGCTCGCACTCGGGCGCGGATGGCACGGTCGAGCAGGCGCCGTCAATCCACATCTGGCCAACATGGCATCGTTGTGGAGGGCGGACAAGGGCCGTTTGACCCTCGTTACAACGGGCTTCGCTCAGTGGGTCACGACGAGAGATACGGCAACCCTCCCGGGTCAGCAGGTTCGATCATTTGGACCTTCGGCCCTGTCGACTTCTGCCCCCATCCTTCACGATTGCCGAGGAGGGTGAGGTCGAGTCCAAGGGAGATGAGCCGATACCGAGGCCGCAGAGAAGTTCCGTCACCCGAGCACGGCGCTCTACGAGATGGCAAGTTGACCGCATTCCGTTCCACCAATGATCCTTTGGCGGTGGGCGACGTACTGACCCCCGATGCAGCGTCGAAGCGCCGCCGGTGGGCCACGTTGGCCGTGCTGTGCGTCGCGTTGCTCCTCATCAGCCTCGACACGACGATTCTCAATGTGGCGCTCCCGACGATCGTGCGCAGCCTTGGCGCCAGCTCCAGCCAACTGCAGTGGATGGTCGACGCCTATGCCGTCGTCTTTGCCGGTCTCCTGCTCTCGGTGGGAGCGCTGGGGGACCGGCTCGGACGTAAATGGGTCTTCTTGGCAGGACTGGTGGTGTTCGGAGGTGGCTCAGCTTTCGCTGCCTGGTCGGGAAGCCCGGACCGTCTGACATTGGCCCGTGCCGTGATGGGTGTGGGGGCCGCCGCCCTGATGCCGTGCACCCTCTCGATCCTCACCAACGTCTTCACCGGCGAACAGGACCGTGGCCGGGCTATCGGGATCTGGTCGGGTACGTCGGGGATCGGGGTCGCCATCGGTCCCATTCTCGGGGGACTGCTCTTGGCCCACTTCTGGTGGGGTTCGGTCTTTCTGGTGAACGTTCCCGTCGCCATCATCGGAGTGATAGCTGCAATCTGGTTGGTCCCGAATTCGAAGAACCCCGCCTCGACCAGACCGGACCCGGTGGGGGCGGGGTTGTCCATGCTCGGCCTGGGGCTCCTGCTGTGGGGGATCATCGAGGCCCCCGGTAGAGGTTGGTCCAGCCGTCTCATCGTGGGTGCACTGGTCGCAGCGCTCCTCCTCATCGCCGGCTTCCTCGCATGGGAGCGACGAATCGATCATCCGATGCTGCCGCTGCGGTTCTTCTCCAGCCGCCGCTACAGCGCGGCGATCAGCGCGCTGGCCCTCGTGCTCTTCGCCCTGCTCGGCATGTTCTTCCTCATGACCCAGTACCTCCAGTTCGTACTGGGCTACAGCGCGCTCGAGGCCGGCCTGCGGATCGCCCCGGTCGCCCTGGCCCTACTGGCCATCGCGCCGTTCTCGGTCGTCATGGCTCGGAGGTTCGGCACCAAGTTCGTGGTTGCCTCCGGCATGGTGTTGATCGCCATCGGACTTGGCATGCTGTCGAGGACAACCGTGGCTGGGACCTATATCGACTGCATCGGCCCGCTCGTCGTGGTCGGGATCGGGGTCGCCCTGGCCCTGGCCCCGAGCACCGAGTCCGTGATGGGATCGCTGCCCCGGCAGGAGGCCGGCGTCGGGTCGGCCACCAATGACACCGCAATGCAGGTGGGCGGAGCACTCGGGGTCGGCGTCCTCGGTACGGCGCTCACGCTCCGTTACCAACACCTGCTGTCGCCGGTTGTGGCCCATGCCGGCGTGCCCGCCTCCGTGCAGAAACTGATCGCGAGTTCAGTTGGGGCGGCTTTGGCCGTGGCGCAGCGAGCGCCGGTCAGGGAAGGTGCAGCGCTCTCCCTGCTTGCCCGGAGGGCGTTCATTTCCGGCATGGATCTTGCGCTCGTCGTCGCCACGTGCGTGGTCGGAGTTGCCGCCATCCTGGTTCTTGTCTTCCTCCCGAATCAGGGGAGAGGCGCCCCCGACGAGGAAGAGGCAAAGGCCATTGGCACCGGCGAGCTTGAGTTGTCGCCCGAGGTTGGTTTAGCTCGGCGACCTTTCCGGGGCTGACGGGAGCTCATTTCAATAGCGGTCGTTCTCTACCTCGTCTCAGGCCTTGCCCTCTTCCAATGTGGCTTGGTCGGTGAGAGGAATATCATCGCCACCATGGCCCAGTCCTTTGTGGCCATCGGCGTCCTTTGTGGCCATCGGCGTGGTCAGTGTGGTCTGGGTTGTTGCCGGCTACAGCGTCCCAAGGGACCTTGCCGGGTGAATGGCGGCAACCCCATCCTTCTTGATCCAATGGACCGGTGGGTGGGTCCGCTCAGCGAGATAGCACGACCTTCAAGGCGCCGGTGTCGGCCGCCCGGGCGAACACGTCATACGCGTCGAGCATCTGCTCGAAGCCGAACCGGTGGGTCACGAATCGCGTAGTTTCGATCTGCCGGGTGGAAACCAGCCGCAGGAGAGTGGGGGTGGAGTAGGTGTCCACGAGGCCGGTCGTGATGGTCACGTCGCGGATCCACAGAGACTCGAGATGGAGCGATGCCGACTTCCCGTGCACTCCGATGTTGGCCACGTGCCCGCCGGGTCGCACGAGTTCGGTGCATAGCTCGAACGACTGGGGGACACCGACTGCTTCGATGGCCACATCGGCGCCTAACCCGCCGGTCAGTGCCCGAATTACTGCGATCGCATCGTCTGTCCCGTTGTTGATCGTCAGGTCAGCTCCGAATCGCTTCGCTGCTTCGAGGCGCGCATCGGCGAGGTCGATTGCGACCACGTGGCCGGGCGAGAAGAGCTTGGAACCGAGAATGGCCGACAGACCGATTGGACCGGCGCCCACGACGACCACCGTGTCACCTGGTTGCACCCTTCCGTTGAGAACACCGACCTCGTAGGAGGTGGGGAGGATGTCCGAGAGCATCAGGATCTCCTCGTCGGTTGCTCCCGCAGGCAGCGGATAGGTGGAGGTGTCTGCAAAGGGGATCCGGACGAGCTCCGCCTGAGTGCCGTCGATCAGGTGCCCGAGGATCCATCCGCCACCCCCCAGGCACTGGCCATAGCGACCCTCCCGGCAGAAGCGGCACCGCCCGCACGACGAGATGCATGACACCAGAACTCGGTCGCCGGGGGCAAGTGTCTTCACGGCCACGCCGGCTTCGATGACCGTCCCGACGGCCTCGTGGCCCAGAACGCGGCCCGCGGTGACCTCGGGGACGTCGCCTTTCAGGATATGGAGGTCCGTGCCGCAGATCGTGGTGGAGTCAACTCGGATGATGGCGTCGGTGTCATCGCGGAGGGTGGGATCGGGAACCGCCTTCCATGACTTCGATCCCGGGCCTTCATAGACGAGTGCCTTCATGGCTGGTCCTCCTGGGGTAGTCCTCAGAACACCAGCCTGAGCGGCCACCCTGTTGTCCGATAGGGCCAAACGTCACTGCGTGATACCTCAGCCTGCCGGTGGTGGGGGCAAGGCCCGGAACCACGACCCGGCTCCTCGCAGGTCCTGGGTCCTGACTGATGGTTCATGCGCGTTCGGCCTCCCGGTAGTGGGTCCGCCAGATGAGGCGGTACAGGCGGGTCCATCGTGGGATCGAGCGTATCCCGGGGATGAAGGGAACCAGGGCGAGCAGGATGGTGAGGACGATCATGACGCTGAACACCTGCAGGTCCGCGCTGCTCGAGGTCTTCATCGGCGGCACTTGGTACATGAGGGTGTAGAGCCAGAGCCAGGCCTGCCCCGGGTAGTTCCCCGTCTCGTTCATCATCCCCCACTGGTCGCCGGAGAGATGCTGTGCGTCTGCGAGGTTGGCCAGGTAGGTACCGTCGGCCACGAAGAGGAGGGGCTTCGTGTAGTCGGTCCCGTAGAACTGACGCGAGCTGAGCAGGGCCCCGTCGAGCGCCCCGCTGCGGGCCATCGAGGTCAGCCCGCCGACGATCGTGCCCACCGGGCCGTAGTCCCCCGGCGGGACCACCAGTTTGCCGTCGGTGAAGGTGGCGTTGGCCACCGCCTTCTCGTAGGCGGCGGTCCACGACGCCTGCTGGGCGGGAGTGGCCGACCGGTACTCGCTCAGCGCGGCCGAGACCGCGGGGTCGTTGGGAAGGGTCGCGAGCGGTCCGAGCACGTCGTCTGCGGCGGTGTCGATCGGGTGGTGCACCCCGAGCCACTTGTCGGGCGAGAAGGGCCCGATCGACTGCGAGGTGCCGTTGGTGTTGTACGGCGGGCCGTAGCTCGCGGTCGGACTGGTCCCGTCCAACTCGGTGATCGCGGTCTGGGCGAAGTCGACCGGGTCGGCCCTCGCCCACGACGCGACGGTGACCGGCTTGTCGTCGGCGGACCCGAAGAGGACGGAGAGCCCGACCACCAGGAGCACCACCACCAGCAGTGCGATCAAGAACTCCTTGACCAGGTCGTAGGGCTCGTAGCTCCCGTGCCACTCCGCCACGTCCCGGTCGGGCTTGAACCGCTTGCCCACCCGGTGGGACGCGGAGGTCGCGTCGGGAGTCATCGGGGGACCTCGGCGGTCAGGGGCTCGTCGGCGGAGGGTCCGTCAGGACGCTCACCGGCGGGCGGTCCCCCGGGACGGATCCCCTTCGCCGCGAAGGGCGGCACCACCCCCCGGAGCCGGACCAGCAGGACGTGGATGCCCACCAGGACCACCACGAAGAGCGGCAGCAGCATGATGTGCCACATGAGCATCTGGCCGAAGTTGGTCACGTTGAAGATGGCTCCGGCACCCGTCGAGTTGATCCCGTCCTTGGCCTGGGTGCTGATCCACTGCGAGTCGAAGTTCTGCTGGGAGAGGTAGCCGGTGAAGGCGGCGCCGACGGAGGTAAGGAACGTCACCACGCCGGTGATCCAGGTGGCCCGGCGCCGCCCCCGCCAGGCGGCCATGAAGAACTTGCCCCAGAGGTGGACGACCATGGCGAAGAAGAAGACCTCGACACTCCAGAGATGGAGCGAGTTCACGAACAGTCCGCTTGACGAGACGTGCCACCAGTTGGGTCCCATGACCGCGAGCACCATGCCGGTCGCGATGACCACGACCAGGGCCGCGATGGTGACGACGCCGAAGACGTAGATCCACGACGCGACGTAGGCGGGTTGACGGTCGGGGAGGAGACGGTCGGGGGGCAGCGCCTCGACAGCGGCCCCGCGCAGCTTGGCCGTCCACTGCCCGGCGTCCTCGGGCCGGTCCGCGGCGACCCCGGCGCCCGTTCCGGTGGCCTGTTGCGGGGGGTCGGTGATGGTCATCGGTCGTCCCTCCCGCGGTGCCCGAAGGGGATCAGGATCGCCGCGAAGAAGACGACGATCATGAGCCCGATGAGCACGAGGTTGGCGACGGAGATCTGGATGAACCCCCAGTGGACGTAATGACCGGGATGGTTCAGGTCGATCAGGCTCCCGAGCAGGGCTCCGAGCACAGCGGTTGCTGAGTGCATGGTGACCTCCTTCTTCGAGGAGATTAGGGACAGTGTCACCCCTCAACTAGGGCCGAAGGTCCCGCAGATCATCGGACGTCGTTTGCGTGCGCCGGGTCCGCCCACTCCTTCTTCGAGTGAAGTCACTTGAGGAATATGACCAGGTGGACCGTTGAATCGCGGGTCACGGCCCTTTCTCTTGACGCGGGAGCTCGCTGTGGCGGCGAGTTGGCGGCGTTGTGCGGGGCGTCACCGAGAGGGATGCCACTTGAGTTGGTGAGGTCTCTCCAGACCGGACTGCGGCGAATTCTCCAAGCCAACGTTTCCGATGAGGTCAGCCACATGCTGGGACCTTCGGCCCTATTGATCTTGCGTCACAGAATTTACTGTGCCTGGTGCCAGCTTCCGAGAGTCGGACTCGCGTGGGGAGTGAGAGGATTCCAATGCGACGTAAGACCTTTGACGCCATTGTGACGGCTGTGGGTGCGGGCTTGACCGTGTTCTTGATCGTTGTAGGGATTCTCGGACTCTGGGCGTACAGCTTCGCCAACTCCAACGTGCACAGTCAGCTCGCCGAGCAACAGATCACGTTTCCGACCGCTGCTGCATTTGCTGCCGCCAAGCCCGGCTCCGAGATCGAGCCTGTGATGCTCCCATACCTGCAGCAGTACGCTGGCCAGCAATTGGTCACCGGTCAACAGGCCCAGGCTTATGCGGACCACTTCATCGCCAACCATCTCCAGGAGATCGGTGGTGGCAAAACCTACGCTCAGCTGTCTTCTGAGGCGCTGGCTCTGCCCAAGGGTTCTGCGGCGTACACAGCGGCCGAGGCCAAGGTGCAAACGGTCTTCCAGGGGACAACGCTGCGTGGGCTCCTGCTCGAGGCGTACGCCTTCTGGCAGATGGGACAGATCGCCCTTTTCGCCTCCATCGCCTGCTTTGTCGCGGCGGCGATCATGCTGGTCTTCACGATTCTGGGCCTTATCCATTTGCGCAGGGTGCCAACGGACCAGGAGATCTGACCAGTACGCCCTCGCTTCGGAAGGACCGCTGTCGACGTCCGAGGAAGAGACACCGCCTCGCAGTAGCGAGACTTCCAGGTCGTAGAGCGGGAGCGACAATGTCCTTGATCTGTCAAAGCGATCCTGCATTGATTGGCCGTAGAAAGCGAGTCAGCGCGAAGGGTGCCAATCGCGGATCGGAAGCGTTGTTCGAGCTGGTCAAGGTTGAGCCGTCGGCCCCGCATGCGACTTCAGGAGCGTCGTCCTCGATGCGTAGCTATCCGACCCTCGATCACCGACACCCGACCGCTGCCCAGGGCGCATGCCATCGAGGGGTCATCCTCGCAAGCAACCGCCAGCTCTCTGCGGTGGCGTCCCGATGACCTTTCAGCCTTCCCTGAAGGCTCGATTGGTCGGTAGGGACGCAGCGAGCATTCCGCGCCCGCTGGAGGACAGGCAGACCGCTGCGATTTACGAGTAAACCGTACGAAAATGTAGCCTGAGCGAAGTTGAGGAGGTGGTCCGCAAGTGGGACTGGCAATACGCACCGAGGGTTTGACCAAGCGCTACGCCGGTGCAGCTGCTCTCGACGACCTCGATCTCGAAGTTGCCCAAGGTGAGGTCGTCGGATACCTGGGTCCGAACGGAGCTGGCAAGACCACGACTATCCGGCTGCTTCTGGGACTCATCGGCCCGACGGAGGGGCGCGGCGAGATCTTTGGGTTCGACTGCCACCGCCAACCGGTCGAAGCCCACCGCCATCTGGCTTTCGTTGCCGGGGAGGCGAACCTGTGGCCCTCACTCACCGGCGCAGAGACCCTCCATCTGCTCGGGCGAGTCCAAGGGCAGGTGGACGAGGCGTACCGCGAAGAACTGATCGACCGGTTCGACCTTGATCCCACCAAGAAGGTCCGTGCCTACTCGAAGGGGAACCGCCAGAAGGTCATCCTGATCGGCGCGTTGATGGTTCGTCCCGAATTGCTGCTGCTCGACGAGCCGACCAACGGGCTCGATCCGCTCATGGAGCAGGCGTTTCGCCAGTGCATCCGCGAAGCGCGCGACCGCGGCCAGACCGTCCTCCTCTCCTCCCACATCATGAGCGAGGTGGAGGCACTCTGCGATCGTGTCGCCATCCTCCGCGAAGGAAAGCTCATCGAGACGGGCACCTTGGCCGAGATGCGACATCTGAGTGCACTGACCGTGGAAGCGACCTTCGAAGGTTCGATACCGGACCTGTCCAAGGTGTCCGGAGTCACCTCGGTAGAGACGGATGGCTCAGCGGTCCGCTGCCAGGTCCAAGGACCGGTCGAGCCGTTGCTGAAGGTACTGGCCGCCGCCGACGTCCTCCGCCTTGTCAGCCGCGAGCCGTCGTTGGAGGAACTGTTCCTCGCTCAATACGGTGGGGACGGTCGGCTCGAGGGAGCGGACAACATTGCCCGCTGAGATCGCCATCCATCGACTGCGTACCCCGTCGCTCGGGCGTTCGCCTGACACCGTCGTGGCGGGTCTCACCGCTCGGAAGGCCGTCCGGACCGGGGCTGTCTGGGGCTACATCTTTGGCATCGCCATCGCCTCGTCGGCAATCAGCTACACGACGATCTACAAGACTCAGGCCCAACGCGATGCCCTGGCCGCCGCCTACGGGTCGAACAAGGCGACCAGCGCCCTGTTCGGACCGGCATCGGACCTCCAGACCGTCGCCGGGTTCACCGTCTTCAAGATCTCGATGACCCTGATGATCCTCGGTGCTGTGTGGGGCCTGCTTACCAGCACCCGCCTGATGCGAGGTGAGGAGGACAGCGGGCGTTGGGAGCTGTTGCTCTCCGGCCAGATCACACGAAGAGGGGCCGCCGCTCAGGCACTCGGTGGTCTCGGGGCCGGCGTCGTCACGCTGTGGGCGCTCACTGCCCTCGTCACGGTTCTCACCGGCCTCAACTCGAAGGTGGACATCGCCGCTGGCCCTGGCCTGTATTTCGCCCTGGCCATGGTGGCAACGGCAGCCATGTTCCTTGCGGTCGGCGCGTTGACCAGCCAGCTTGCCCCGACCAGACGCCAGGCCGCCTCCTATGCAGCGACGGTCCTCGGTGTCTCCTACGCCGTCCGGATGATCGCCGACGCCGGAGTGGGCCTCCACGGACTGATCTGGGCATCGCCACTCGGCTGGGTGGAGGAGCTCCAACCACTGACCGCACCCCAACCGCCGGCCCTTGTGCCGATCATCGCCTTCACCGCAGTGCTGTCCGTCATCGCAGTGCACCTTGCCGGCTCGCGTGACGTGGGGGCGAGCATCGTGGCGGATCGGGCGACCAGTCAACCCCGGCTTCGACTGCTCTGCGGACCCACGGGCTTCGCAATCCGGATGGTGAGACCGACGGTCACCGGTTGGTGGGTGGCGATCGCTGTGTCGGGGCTGCTCTACGGCCTCATCGCCAAATCGGCCGGCGCCACGATCTCAGGGTCATCGGTCCAGAACGTCTTCTCCAAGCTTGGCGCGACGGGAACGGGCGCCGAAGCCGTGCTCGGCGTGTGTTTCCTCATCCTGGCCGTCCTGGTGGCCTTCGTCGGCGCTGGACAACTCACCGCCGCGCGTTCGGAGGAGGCAGCTGGCAGGCTCGATCACTTCTTGGTCCGCCCAATTGCTCGTGCGTCCTGGCTCGCCGGCCGCCTGCTCGTGGCCCTAGCCGTACTCCTGGTGAGCGGGGCGGGTGCGGGATTCTTCGCATGGCTGGGCGCCGCCAGCCAGCACGCCGGGGTGAGCCTCGTGACCTTGCTCGAGGCTGGCGTGAACTTGCTCCCGCCAGCGGTCACGATCTTGGGCATCGGGGTGTTGACCTTCGGGATACGCCCGCAGATGACGTCCGTTGTCGTCTACGCGCTGTTGGGCTGGTCATTACTCATCGTGATCGTCGGTGGCATCGGCGCCATGAGTCATTGGGTACTCGACACCTCGGTCTTCCATCAGATGGCTTCGGCTCCAGCAGTGTCACCGCATTGGGAGGCGAATGGGATCATGGTTTCAATCGGCATCGCAGCGGCAGTCTTCGGAGGATTGGCGTTCAGGCGACGGGACCTCCAAGGGGAATGACCGCCAGCTTCGAAGGACTCCCGGCGATGGCCTTGCATGAAGGTCCCATGGCATTCGAGGACCTTACGGCCCGCGCTCGAACTCGTGACCTCAACAGCACCGTGTCGACGGTGAAGATGTCACAGGCCAGCAGATAGCAGGCTTGGGAGCGGAGGAAATCGGTCCAGGTCGGGCCCGTCCGCAGCGGTGAGGGATCGATGCCGCGGCGCGACAGGATCGACCAGACGGGCGAGGGTGCCGGAACCACACCCACCCAGCGTCCGACGCGGCAGCCTTACGTCGGGTCTTTCGGCCCTGTGCTCCAAGGCAATTGACAATCACGATTGAACCATGTCTGAAACTCTGTGATCAGATCCGCCAGCCTCGGCCGTATATGGGGTGAGTCCGTACGATGCCTTTCGACACCCTTCAAGAGGAGGTGAACCTGATGGTCAATAGCGATACCGGCAACACGAAGAAGAATGTCGTCAAGAGTGGTGGTGCGGGCGGCATCTGGTTCCTCGGCTTCATCGGAGCCCTCGTCTACTATTTGCACGCCCATTCCGGTACCTTCTGGCTCGTCGCCTTGGCCTTCATGAAGGCTCTGTTCTGGCCCGCATTTGTCGTGTACCACGTGCTACAACTGCCCACGTGAACAGCGGGTCGGTGGACGAGAAAGGAGGAGAACCGTGGCGGAATCGCAACTGGCAAGCCCCGTAGCGATCGAGGGAACACTGCAGCCCACGTTGAGCCGTTGGCTGTGGCTGGTCAAGTGGCTACTCCTGCTGCCTCACCTGGTGGTGCTCTTCTTCCTATGGATCGCATTCGTCGCAGTGGACGTGTTCGCCTTCTTCTCCATCCTCTTCACCGGCCGGTACCCGAGATCGCTCTTCGAATTCAACCTAGGAGTGCTCCGATGGACGTGGAGAGTGTCGTACTACGGCTACGCAACCTTAGGTACTGACCGCTACCCGCCGTTCACGCTCGCCGACGTCCCCGACTATCCCGCCCACCTCGACATCGTCTACCCTGAGCGCCTCTCACGGGGACTAGTGCTGGTGAAGTGGTGGCTGCTAGCTATTCCTCAGTACTTGATTGTCGGGATCCTCACGGGCAGCGCGGCAACGGCTTGGTCGGGCAATGACCGGAGTGCGACGTGGGGCTCGGGCGGCCTGATCGGACTGCTTGTCCTAATCACCGCCGTCATCCTGACATTCACCGGCAGCTACCCCCGGCCGATGTTCGATCTCGTGCTCGGACTGAACCGCTGGGTCGTTCGAGTCGTCGCCTACGCAGCGCTCATGACCGATGAGTATCCCCCCTTCCGGCTCGATATGGGCGGGAGCGAGGGTGGTCCTACGGCCCTCCCCCCGATGCCAGCAACTGGAACCGATCCGATCGGCCCAACCTCGTCCTGACCGCCCTCACCGACGATCAGCGAACCTCCCTCGGACTCTCCTCGTGGGACCAGGCCGAGGCCTGTCCGCGTGTCGATCGGCTGTTCGTGAGCTTCTGTCAGATCCTCGAGTCAGGAGACGGCGGTGTCGACGCCAGCTGGATTGCCAACCAAGTTGCCCGCGCTGCCATCCCCCGGGGGGCGTGCTGACGAGCAGGTCTGTCGCTGTCGATGGTACCGATGTCGAAACCTGGGGAGCGCTTCGGGAGCGTCCTACACCGTCGAGGTCGGCGGTGAGGCTGCGGAGACACAACTGATCGACCAGGCGGCGGACTCGGAGCCGACCAAGACCAAGGTGAAGACGGCCAAGGTCCTCGGTACCGGGCCCGACGCCCGCAAGCGCTGCACCGCCGATCCGGACGCCGTGCCGGCCACCGATCGTCCGCCGGCAACCGAAAGACGAGACTGTAGGTGCCGAGTACCCCGTCCGAGCGCTCCACCTGGACTGTCTCCGAAGCCAGGCTGAGTGGCAAGGTGGGCGATGGCGTTGACCTTCCTCTACCTGGCCTTCGTGCGGATGCTCCAGCTGTTCCGGCTCCGGGGCACCGATCGCGATGAGCTGGCGATCGAGGTCGTCGTGCTGCGCCATGAATTGGCGATCCTGCGCCGCCAGGTCGATCGCCCGGCATTGCGTCCAGCCGACCGTGCGATCCTCGCCGGGCTGAGCCGGCTGGTGGCGAAGGTTCGCTAGGGTCGGTTCTTAGCGCAGCCCGAGACGTTGCTCCGCTGGCATCGAGACCTCGTTCGCCGCCGATGGACATACAGGCAGCAGCGTCGCCCGGGTCGGCCCACTGTGCCGGCGGGAACGGTCAAACTGGTGCTGCGCCTGGCCAGGGAGAACCCGGCCTGGGGCTATCGAAGGGTCCACGGGGAGCTGGCCACGATGGGTGTCGTTCTTGCTCCGTCGAGCGTGTGGGCGATCCTGCGCCGACACGGTGTCGATCCATCGCCGAGGCGTTTCGGCCCGACCTGGTCGGAGTTCCTGAGAACCCAGGCGACGACGATGCTGGCCTGCGACTTCTTCCATGTCGATACCGTGCTGCTTCACCGAATCTATGTGTGCTCTTCTTCATCGAGCTCGACACCCGGCGGGTTCACCTGAGCGGTATTACCGCCAACCCGGTGGGGGAGTGGGTCACCCAGCAGGCTCGCAATTTGAGCTTCGTCCTGGCCGACCAGTCCCGCTCGACGGAGTTCTTGATTCGGGATCGCGACACGAAGTTCACCGCCGGCTTCGATGAGGTGTTCCGAACCGAGGGCATCCGGACCCTCCGCACGCCCGTTCGATCCGCTCGTGCGAACGCGTTCGATGAGCGGTTTGTCGGCACCATCTGTCGGGAGTGTCTCGACCGGATGCTGGTGTTCCATCGTGCCCATCTCGAAACGGCCCTCGGCGAGTTCTTCGGTCATTACAACGAGCATCGTCCGTACCGATCCCTTGGTCAGCGGGCGCCGCTCGCGATGGCGAAGACGAAGCCGCGGATCAGCGAACCGGATTCAGCCCAGCTACGACGGAGCGACAAGCTGGGCGGTCTCGTTCACGAGTACCGACTCGTCCCATGAGCTGGGCGGATGGAGTTCTCGGCACCGACACCGATGCCCGTGCTCAACTGGAACACGTGGCGACGAAGGGCAGATCCCCACCGGAACGAACGGGGCTAGTCCGTCAACCCGAGCGAATTGATGCAGAGCGAGGTCAGCTGGTCGACGCCGTCTTCGAAGCTGCAGTCGATCAATCCCTGGACGAGCCATAGTTCCGCGAATCTCGTCACCATGGCGCTCAAGGCCTGAGCCGCTATCTCTGCATCGAGACCCGAATCAGCAAGCCCTTGGGCCTGCAGGCGCCGAACGGCGCTCTCCGTCCGCTTGCAATAGTGGCGAAATCGTTCGAATCGGACGTTCCGGACACGGTCGTTGTACCGAGACACTTCCTCGATAACCCCCATGATGCGTGCTTCGTCCCGGTAGTCGGAGAGATACCGAAAATTCGATTCGCGCACGCGCTCCCAAACATTCGCATGAACGGAGCGGTCCAAGAGTCCACTGTCTACGACCGAATGCGTACTCAGCCGTTCCTCCTGGGCAACTGCGACCTCGAGGAACACCTCGTCCTTTGATTCGAAATAATGATAGAACGAGCCGTGGGACAGACCGGCGCGTTCAGCGATGTCAGAAATCCGCGCCTCGAGGAAGCCGTGATCCTCGAAAACGCGCTTGGCTGCATCTACGAGACGGGCGCGTGTTTCCATTCCCTTGCGGGATCGTGGCCCACTGGGCCGCCCCTCTGCCACAAGCAATTCTGCGGCCAAAATTCAGACCTTCTCTTTCAGAGCACCGGCGAAATGAGGTCCGCAATCCGGCGAGTGACCTGCGGTCGTTGCCAACCGTTCCCCGCGAGGACGCTGCCCGCTCAAAGGACGCTGCCAACCACTCCCGGGATATGACGACGGAACACTCTCGAGTGCCATGCAGATACTGTACTCTCGGACGTCCGTTGGCTTGGACCCGAGGTTGCAACTCGGGAGTCTCCAATCACAGGCCCGTGTACCCTCCGCCTCGGCGCCGCAATGAATTGGAGAACGCGGGGACGGTGGATCGCGTCTAGATGCCAGAACAGGCAGCGGATAGATTCAGCGGACACCATCACCGCCACCCCGTTGCCCTACCGGGTCAGGCTGCTCACGAGTTGCACCCGGGGGTTCGTCGGCCGCAACAATGTTGTGGTGGTCGGTGCACTTCGCGAAAGGTGCCTGCGGCCGAGCATCCCGCGATGGCTTTCGGTGGAGCGGTGAACAACACCGGATTCAGTCTCGGCTGCAAACCCCACGTCGACTGGCGCCCAATGACGGAGAGGCGGCTACTCCATGACTTCGATACAACGAGGAACCCTTGCGTGCCGGCGCTGCCTCCCAGGGACGGGCACGCTCCTGCACGGCTGCCACATCCCCTGGAACTACCGGACGAGTGGCGGCTCGCGAGCCGCCCGGGCGACCGGCGAGCCATTTCTGCCACTCTATTGACTTTGACGTCAAAACGAATACGATGCCAGAGGATCTGGTATCAGATCCGTAAACCGACACTCGATCTACGGACCGGATACGGACGTGGGGTAAGGGGGAAGTAATGCGACATCGATGGACAAAGCTCAGCCTGTTGGCGGCCGGTGCCCTGGTGGTTCCGGCGTCCCTGGGCGTGATGGCACTCCCGGGGGCAGCTTCCGCCACGGTTCCGGCCGGATCAGCTTCGTGCTCGGGGATCCTCCTCAAGGTCGTCGGCACAAAGGCGACACTGACCCTGAAGCCTTGCACCGACACGGCCAACACCGGCGGCTCGGGCACGATCCTGGCAACCACCCTCATCGGCAAGGGCGCCCAGACCGTTAAGATCACGTGGGCGAACGGCGGCACGACGACGACGAGTCTGACCGTCACCAAAGGTGAGACGGACGCGGATCTGGCCGGCAAGTCGTGTGCAGTTGGCGACACCGAGTACGAGGCAAAGGGAACGGTGAAGTCCGACACGGGTAAGGCCAAGTCGATCAAGGTCGGAGGCAAGGTGTCCGGTGAGATCTGTGCCAAGGGCGCGGCAATCTCCCTCGAACCCGGCACGACGTTCATCGTCTGACGAAGCGGTAGCGAAGTCTGAACTGAGGTACAGCCCCCGGCACATGCCGGGGGCTGTACCTCGTTCATTGTGGGAACGGATTGTCGGACTCAACAAACTGAGTGTCCCTCTGACCGGACTTACTGAGTTCGTAGGCATTTTCGGGGGTCCGGCATGACATCGTCCCTGGTCAGAGTGTTTCGGGGGCTCGGAAAGTCTGAAAAGCGTAGGCACACGATTAGTTGACTGACCTGCGGGGTTCAGTCACAATGTAGGTGTGTACCTGAGAGAGTCCAGTCGACGGAACAAGGACGGCTCCAAGGTCACCTATCTCCAGCTCGCCCACAACGAGCGGCACCCGGAGACGGGCGTCCCGGTGGCCAAGGTCATCCACAACTTCGGTCGGAAGGACAAGGTCGACAAGGAGGCGCTGGCGCGGCTCGTCTCGTCGATCAGCCGGATCCTCGATCTGCCGGCAACGGGCTCGCTTGTTGGATCCGACATCGAGATCGTCGACTCCCGTCGACTCGGTGGTGCCTTCGTGCTCGACCAGATGTGGGAACGATTAGGCATCGCTGACGCCCTGCGGTCGTCGGCCAGCGGTCGGCGCATCGATGCCGATGCAGTGGAACGCATCTGCTTCGCGCTCGTCGCCCAGCGGTGTCTGGATCCGGCTTCGAAGTTGGCGGCGGTCAAGTGGGCGAAGGAACGCGTCGCCCTCGTTGACTGTCCGGACTTCGACGATCAGGCGGCCTATGCAGCGATGGACTTCCTCCTTGCCGCGTTGCCTGAGATCGCCGAGCGCATCTTCTCCACCACCGCCAACCTGTTGAACCTGTCCTGCGACATCATCTTCGTCGACACCTCCTCCACCTACTTCGAACGGGACGTGGCCGACAGCGAGGCCGATCTCGATCTGGCCAAGGGTGCGGAGGAGAAGGCGACGACCGGTGGTGTCGGTCCCGACGACCCGGGACCCGATGAACAAGCGGTCCGTCGGTTCAACAAGCACTCGAAGGACCACCGACCCGACCTGCCCCAGGTGGTCCTCGGCATGGCCGTCACGGCCGAAGGGGTGCCGGTGCGGTGCTGGACGTTCCCGGGCAACACCTCGGACCAGGTGATCATCCGCACCATCAAGGACGACCTGGCCGGATGGATGCTCAACCGGGTGGTGTGGGTGGCCGACCGGGGCTTCAACTCGGTGGCCAATAGGGCCTACCTGCAGCGGGGCGGGGGGCACTACGTGGTGGCCGAGAAGTTGCGCAACGCCAGCGGCGAAGCGAAGGAGGCACTCTCTCGTCCGGGCCGCTTTCACACCGCCGCTGGCAACCTCCAGGTAAAAGAGGTCCGGGTCGGCGAGGGTGCGCGGTCTCAGCGCTTCGTCGTGTGTTTCAACCCCGAGACAGAAGAGCGGGACCAACAGGTCCGGGCCAACCTGGTCGCCTATCTGGAGACCCAGATCGAGGGCACCGACGAGTGGACGAAATCGAAACGTGACGAACTGGCCGGACGGTTGCGCACCACGCCCGCGCTCTGGCGTCTGGTCCGTCGGCTCAATGATGGACGGTTCCGCATTGACAAGGCGGCCATCGCCAACGAGGCCAAGCTCGATGGCAAGTGGTTGTTGCGCACCAGTGACGACAGCCTCACCCCCACTGATCTCGCCCTCGCCTACAAGCAGCTGCTCGAAGTCGAGCGCGGCTGGCGGGACATGAAGGGATCACTCGGACTGCGTCCGGTCTTCCACCACCGAGAGGATCGGATCCGCAGCCACATCCAGCTCTGCTGGCTCGGGCTGCTGCTCATGCGTGTCATCGAGAACGGCACCGGTGACACGTGGCGCAACGTCCGCCACGAGCTCGATCGCATGCATCTCGTCACCATGGAGTCCGCCGAGGGACGGGTGGCCCAACGATCGGCCACCACCACCGGTCAGGCCGAGATCCTCTCCGCCCTCGGCATCCCCGAACCCGGTCGCTTCCTCGACTTCGAGCTTCCGACGCCCTCCGCGTAGTCCCAGGTCACGGGCTCGCGTAGTAACACGCCTCCGAAGCCCCTTCGCGGCAGTTCCCCCTGGTCAACCGCTACTTCCGGGGTGGTCGTGTGCCTGCCATCTCAGTAAGTCCGGCCTGCGGTCGTGCAAAGCAGGCGAAGTCCATGACCTGCGGCCTGTGCCGAACTGAGACAGCAGCTGCCAATGGAAACTGGAAGGGTGGACGCACAAGGCACAAGGCTGGCTATGTGATGGCCCGCGTTCCAGGCCACCCCCGCACCCGGACGGGGAGTCCCTACGTCTTCGAACACATCTTGGTAGCCGAGGAAATTCTTGGCCGATACCTCTTCGAGGGCGAGTCCGTGCACCACCTCAACGGACGGGGTACGGGATGACAACCGACCGGAAAACCTGGAGCTTTGGACGCGTCCACAGCCCACCGGCATCCGAGTCGCCGACGCAGTCCACTGGGCACGACAGATCTACGAACGGTATGTGGAGCCAGGCACACCTCCAACGGCCATCACGCTCGCGCGTGAGAGCCCTTGGAGGTGGCGGGAATCGAACCCGCGTCCTCCAGCTTCTCAGTGGGGCTTCTCCGAGCGCAGCCGGCGGTGATTGTCGGGACCGGTGCCGCTACCGGCGACAACACCGGTCCGTATCCGACTGAGGTGTCCCTGTCGGCCGGTCGGCACAGCTTTCAGGTAAGTCCCACTTGATGGCGCCCGGGTACCGGCCCGTGGAACTGAGACCGGTGGGACGTCGCAGTTTCTAGGCTGCGAGAACGAGCTGAGGCTCGCCGTTTGTGTTTTGTTCCGGCTCTTTAACGTGGTTCCGGAGACCACGGCTCGCTTCACCCACATCGACGACCAGAGTCGAAGCCTGTCACCCCCTGGGGTTCTCCATCGGCGGCACCGAGAGGTGCCCCCGCACGCCCAGTCTACCGAACTCCGTGCCCTACTGAGGCGTGCCGGACTTGGCCGCGGACCGCGTCTCCCGGGCCGCGTCCCGACCGGCGTCCCTTGCCGCGATCGCGTGCCGCTTGTCGTACTGCCTGCGCCCTCTGGCCAGGGCCAGATCCACTTTGGCCCGACCGTCCTTGAAGTAGATCGAGAGCGGCACCATGGTCAACGACTGCTGTTTCGACCTGCCCATCCACTCGTCGATCTGGCGGCGGTGGAGCAGGAGCTTCCGTCTCCGGTCAGGATCGTGCGCCCCGAATCCGTTGGCCTGTGCGTAGGGCGGCACGTGCATCCCGAACAGCCACATCTCCCCGTCGTCGATCCGGGCATAGGCGTCCTGCAGCGCGATCCTGCCCTCACGCAGCGACTTGACCTCGGACCCCTGGAGGACCAGGCCGCACTCGACGGTGTCCAGGATCTCGTAGTCGTGGCGGGCACGCCGGTTGGAGGCCACCAGTCGGTTGGCCTCACGCGCGCCCTGGTTCCCGGACCCGCCCGCCGAACCGGACGAGGGAGACCCGCTCTTCTTCTTGGCTGCTGCCATCCGAAGATGACCGTAGTCGCCCGACTCCGACCGCCGGTCCTCTAGCGTGAAGTCGCCATGCTCACCCTTCCCCGCACCGTCCACGACCGGATGGTCGCCCACTGCCTGGTCGGACTCCCCGAGGAGGCGTGCGGCCTGCTCGGCGGGGATCTCGAAACCGGTGAGGCCGTCACCTGCTACCCGACCCGCAACGTGGCCGCCTCGGCCAAGCTGTACACCGTCGATCCCCGGGACCACCTCCGGGCCGACCGCGACGCAGAAGCCTCGGGGAATGCGATCATCGGCGTCTTCCACTCCCATACCCATACCGAGGCCTACCCCTCGGCGACCGACGTGGCCCAGGCGCCGGATCCCACCTGGCACTACATCCTGGTCTCCCTGCGGGACACCGAGCCGGTCGTACGCAGCTACCGCATCATCGACGGTCAACCGACCGAGGAGCCGGTGCGCCTCCTCTCCCGGTAGAATCCCAACTCAACTGGTCATGATTCAAGGTGGGCCGGACCTGGCGCCCGGGACGGGCGGAGACCGGCCGATCCGAATCGAGCAACAGCCGTCCCGCATCGCGTGTTTCGGTCCATGGACCCAAAGGAGAGCCCGTGCCCGTCCAAGTCAACCTGCCGACCGTGCTCCGCCCCCACGCCGGGGGGGCCAAGACCGTGTCGGTCGAGGGGTCGACCGTCGGCGAGGTGCTCCAGGCCCTGGTGGCGAAGTACCCCGGCCTCGCCGGTCAGGTCATCGACGACCAGGGCTCCCTCCACCGGTTCGTGAACGTGTATGTCAACGACGATGACGTCCGCTACCTGTCGGCGACCGAGACCCCGGTGACCGCCGAGGACGAACTCTCGATCCTTCCAGCCGTAGCCGGGGGAGCGCTCCCGGTCGGGATGCCGGACGTGCCATGACCCGGTACGCGTCGGCGCTCGACCTCGTCGGCGACACGCCGCTCGTCGACATCTCCCCGTTGAGCCCCAATCCCGACGTCCGGATCCTCATGAAGCTCGAGGGGCAGAACCCGGGCGGCTCGGTCAAGGACCGGGTCGCTCTCGCGATGGTCGAGGAGGCAGAGAAGGACGGTCGGCTCACCGCCGGCGCCACGCTGATCGAGCCATCCTCGGGCAACACCGGGATCGGGCTCGCGCTGGTCTGCCGGATGAAGGGGTACCACCTCAAGGTGGTCCTGGCCAGCAACGTCTCGATCGAACGCAGGCAGCTGCTCGAGTCGTGGGGGGCGGAGATCATCGAGTCCCCGGGTGCCGAGGGATCCAACGGCGCAGTCCGCCGGGCCCAGGCACTCGCCGCCGATCATCCCGAATGGGTCTTCCTCTACCAGTACGCCAACCCGGCCAATCCGAGAGCCCACTACGAGGGGACCGGACCGGAGATCTGGCGGGACTGCCCGGAGGTCACCCACTTCGTCGCCGGGCTCGGCACGTCAGGCACCCTGCTCGGCGTCGGCCGCTACCTGAAGGAGCAGAACCCGGAGATCAAGATCCTCGCGATCGAACCGCCGGCAGGCGAGCTCGTCGACGGACTCCGCAACCTGGACGACGGCTACATACCCCCGATCTTCATCGAGGGCCACGGGGCCGACCTCCTCGACGGCAAGAGCATCGTGCGCCCCAGGGCGTCCATCGAATGGACCCGCAGGCTGACCGACGTGGGCATCTTCGCCGGCATCTCGACCGGGGCGATCCTGGCCGGCGCCATCAAGACCGCTGCCTCGCTCGAGTCGGGGGTCATCGTGACGGTCAGCCCGGACGGCGGGTGGAAGTATCTCTCGACCGGGGCGTGGACCGACGACATCGACGTCGTCGAGGCCCGGGCGAAGCGGATCACCTACTTTTGAGGGTCGGGAGAGTCCCGGGCCGCAGGCCCGCCGTACGGTCCGGAGCACCCGCGGCCACGATGGACACCGGTACGGTCCCCGACGGAGAGCGAAGCGAGCAATCGAAATGGAGCGCACTGTGAGCGAGGGAACGATGAGCAGGCAGACGACCGAACGGGCCGACGGGCGGTCCATCGACCAGCTGCGGCCTGCGTCATTCGAGCGCGACTTCACCGTCTTCGCGCCGGGCTCGGTGCTGGTCTCCATGGGTCGCACCCGGGTGCTGTGCACCGCCTCGGTCGAGGAGCGGGTCCCACCGTGGATGCGGGGTTCGGGAAAAGGGTGGGTCACCGCCGAGTACTCGCTTCTGCCGGGTTCGACGGGGGAGCGGGTCACCCGCGAGGCGGCCAAGGGCAAGCAGTCCGGACGCACCCAGGAGATCCAGCGCCTGATCGGTCGCTCGCTGCGCTCGGTCTGCGACATGGTGGCGCTCGGCGAGGTCCAGATCACCGTGGACTGTGACGTGCTCCAGGCCGACGGCGGGACCCGCACGGCTTCGATCTGCGGCGCCTACGTCGCGCTGCACGATGCCCTGACCCGCCTCGTCCAGAAGGGGACCCTGCGGGCGAATCCGCTGACCGAGGCGGTGGCCGCCGTCTCCGTCGGGGTGGTCGACGGCGTCTGCATGCTCGATCTCCCCTACGAGGAGGATGCACGGGCCGAGGTCGACATGAACGTGGTGATGACCTCGTCGGGTCGGTTCATCGAGGTCCAGGGCACCGCCGAAGGCATGCCGTTCACCAAGAGCGAGCTCGACGAGCTGTTGAGCCTCGCCGAGCACGGGATCGCCCACCTCCTCGACCTCGAGGCCGAGACGCTGGCCGAGGCGCCCGCGCCCCGCTGAGCTGCAGCCGACCGACGATGTACGAGCAGCGGATGGTCGTCGCCAGCGCGAACCCGGACAAGGCCTCGGAGATCGCTGCCATCCTCGGGAAGGCCACAGGCCTGCTCCTGGTCCCCCGGCCTCCCGGGGTACCGGACGTGGAGGAGACCGGGGAGACCCTGGTGGAGAATGCCCGGCTCAAGGCGCGGGCCCTCTGCGAGGCGACCGGGCTGCCGGCGGTCGCTGACGACACCGGGCTCGAGGTCGACGCGCTCGGTGGTTCGCCCGGCGTGTACTCGGCCCGGTTCGCCGGCGAGCACGCCAGCTACGCCGACAACGTGGCCAAGCTGCTCGTCGAGCTCGAGCGGGTCGGGGCGGTCGCACCGCGTGAGCGCAGGGCCCGGTTCCGGACTGTCGCCCTGGTCGCCTACCCGGGTGGGGGGGAGCTTTCGGCGCACGGCGAAGTGAGTGGCACCATCGCGACGCATGCGTCCGGCGAGTTCGGGTTCGGATACGACCCGGTGTTCGTCCCTGACGGTCTCGGCGGGCGGACGTTCGCGCAGATGGACGCCGAGGAGAAGCACGCCGTCTCCCACCGCGGCAGGGCCTTCCGGGCACTCGCCGAGCGCTTGGCCCGGCGTCCGGACGGTGGCCCAGGTCCCCACTGATGCATGCGGGTACCCGGTAGCGTCTCACCCGTGCCGGCCGTCGATGAGCAGTGCCAATGAGCGACGTCTCGCAGGGCCCCGGATGGTGGCTGGCCTCGGACGGGAGGTGGTACTCCCCGGCCCAGGCCCCCGGGCCGGCACCCATCGTCGGGTCACCGCCCGTCGCGCCGCCTGTCGCATCGCCGTACGCCGCACCTCCCGCCTACCCATCGGCCGCGGCCTACGGGTATCCACCCAGGGGCGCCTACGGATACCCGGCCGTTCCCCGGAACAACGGCCTGGCCATCGCCTCGATGGTGTGCTCGTTCTTCTTCTGGGTCTACGGGATCCCCGCCGTGCTGGCGGTCATCTTCGGGTTCATCGCGCGGTCGCAGATCAGACGGTCCAACGGCGCAGAGCGCGGCGCTGGCATGGCCCTTGCAGGAATCATCATCGGGTTCGTGGGGATCGCACTCGGCGTCGTGCTGGTGATCGTCGTCGTGGTCGCATTACACGACTGCACCCACAACGACACCTGCACTGTCACGACGACCTCCTGATCGCCGGCGGGGCCGGGCGGATGCTGCCGGGAACCTCGAGGCTCAGGCGATCCCGCTGCTGGTGTCGGTATCGTGCGACTCGGCGACCGGCGTCCAGGGGTCTCCTGCGATCGGCGGCGGCATGATGGCGACCTCGGCGAGTCCGTCCCGGCCGTCCTCGCGGGACGCGGCCGTCGACTCGGTGTTGGGAGGCGGGGGGACACCGTCGGCCGTGCCGGCCTCGTCCTCATGCGGTGCACCGAACGGCGGAGCCGGGAACGCGGTCACCCGATCGAGGTCGGCCACTGCCACCGGCCGTGGGAGCGCTGCGTCTAGCGGCTCCTCCGGCGCCCGGAGGACGATGAGCCCGGCCGCGTGCAGGTCTCGGAGGGTGCGTAGGACGACGATCTGCTCGTCACCGGTCTGGTCGAGCACGTCGCGGACCGAGAGCCCGTTCGTACCGACGGTGGTCAGGACCTGCCACTGATCGCCCCGGATCTGGACGTCCTGGCCGGGAGGGGTGGGGGAGAGCGTGACCACCGACTCGAGCGGCACAACGTCCCGGATCTCTCTCCACTCCTCGACCTGGGGACGCACCTCGTCGAGGACTGCCTCGACCGGAGCGGTGGGCTGACCGCTCGAGGATGCGATCCCGGCCGTGTAGCTGAACCACCCGTCGACGGCACAGGCCAGTTCGAAGACGGCCTGGCCGATGGTGGTGGCGGTTCCGACCTCTGCGTTGGACAACTCGCCGCCGTCCAACCAGAGCCGGCCTTCGATGCCCTCGCCCACGACCTCGAGCTCGCCGGTCTGATCGGTCGATGCGAGCAGGCTGAGCACGTCGGAGAGGGAGAAGACGCTCAACGAGCCCACCAGGGAGGCGTCGACGGGCCGTGTGGCGGTGTCCCTCTGGACCGCCGGGAGCTCGTCCCGAGTGACGCGCTCGTGACCGGCCACGGGCACCGGCCCGAACGGTCGGTCCGGTGATGGCGACGCGGACGACCCGGAGGGTCGGTAGGGGTTCTGATCGGTGATGACAGCCTGCTCGTTCATCGGTGCTCCTCCCGCGGACCCGCGTCTCCTGGCCATGGTTCCTGTGCTTTCCTCCGTGGTTCCTGACCCCTACAATAACCGCGCTGAGTGAAAAACTCCACACAAATAGTGGTAATCCCCAGGTGGGTCGGGACCCGGCCGGAGTCGTCGGGGGGTCCACCTCGGCAAATGCGTGAAAATCGGCACGGCTAACCTCGCATGCCATGCCGTCGGACCGCTCGAAGTCGGCCGCCGACCTGGCCCGCCGGGCGGTGGCCGACCTGGCTGCACGTCATCGGGGGGTCCGTTCGGTCCTGGCGCGTGCAGGGCGGGAGCTCACCGGGGCCGCCGAGCGCGGGCTCGCCCTGGCCGAGGCGCGCGGCCCTGCCGCCGGTGACGCCTACGGCGGCGCCTACTTCGGCGAGGGCCGGGACAGTTCGGGCGACCGGGAGGGCCGCTCCGGGTACGCCCGCTACGACCGGGTGGCCTCGAATGCCGACATCGCCGGGTGGCTGCTCTGGAGGAACTTCCGCGTCCGGACCGCCCTGGACGTCGGTTGCGCCACCGGCTATCTGGTCGAGGTGCTGCGGGAGCGTGGCATCGATGCCGAGGGGTCCGACCTGAGCCGGTTCGCGGTCGACCACGCCGCACCCGGCGCGGTCGGGCACGTCCGGGTGGCCGACCTGTTTGCCGGCCTGCCGTGGGACGACGGGGCCTTCGAGCTCGTCACCGCACTCGAGATCCTCGAGCACCTGCCGCCGGACCGGGTGTCCGGAGCCCTCGACGAGCTGTTCCGGGTCTGCGGCGGCCACCTGTTCGCGACCATCCCCTCGTTCGGCCACAACCGCTCCGGCCCCGACGGCCATTTCGAGGGAAAGGTGCGCCCGGAGCGGGTCGACCACTACCGCAGCCTCGGACCCGACTACCGGGGCCCGGTGCCGGAGGCCGACCTGGCACTCGACGCCGACGGGCGGTTCGTGGAGGGCCACCTCACCATCGCCTCCTTCGAATGGTGGACCGCCCGGTTCGCCGATGCCGGGTTTCTCCGGTGTACCGATGTCGAAGAGCGGCTCTACGTCGACATCGAGCCAGCTGGTTTGGCCCCGTTCTGGAACCTCTACGTCTTTCGGCTCCCCGACGCCGATCCGCGGGTGGTCGACCCGCGTGAACCGGGCCGGACGCTGGCCGACCTCGGTCTCGCCCACCCGCTGCTCGGATCGTGATCGCTCGACACAGGCCATGATGCACGGATGACCGAACAGCCGATTCCCGCAGCCTTCGCCGGCTACGACGACTTCGCCCATCTTCGGTTCGAGCACCCGGCCCACGGCGTCCTCCTCATCACCATCGACCGGCCGGACGTGCTCAACGCGGCCGACGAGCGGCTCCACCGCGAGTTCTCCGAGGTCTGGCGCGTCGTCGACCGGGACGACTCGGTGGCGGTGTCGGTGATCACCGGGGCGGGTCGCGCCTTTTCTGCCGGCGGTGACCTGGGGATGGTCGAACGCATGACCACCGACTACGCGGCGACCCTGGAACAGTGGCGGGACGCCAAGGCGGTCGTCGACGAGATGCTGGCCTCGGTCAAGCCGGTCGTCTCGGCGATCAACGGGGTGGCGGTCGGCGCCGGGTTGGCCGTGGCCCTCCTTGCCGACGTGAGTGTGATGGGTATGTCGGCCCGGCTCTCGGACGGGCACGCTCGGCTCGGTGTGGCGGCAGGAGACCACGCGGCGTTGCTCTGGCCGCTCCTCTGCGGGATGGCGCGGGCGAAGTACTACCTGATGACCGGCGACTTCGTCGACGGACCCGAGGCCGAGCGGATCGGACTGGTCACCCGTTGCGTCCCGGACGACCGGGTGCTCCCCGAGGCCCTGGCTATCGCCGAGCGTCTGGCCGCCGGGTCCCGGACCGCCGTGCAGTGGACCAAGCGGGTCATGAACCAGTGGATGCTCCAGGCGGCCCCTGTCTTCGGCGAGTCCCTCGCCCTCGAGATGCTCGGGTTCCTCGGGCCTGATGCCGCCGAGGGAATCCGCGCCCTTCGCGAGCGGCGCGACCCCGAATTCCCCTCGGCCCGGTGACCGGGTCAGCGCCCGTCGGGACCGTGCGGCCCCGACGTCAGGAAACGGTGACCAGGGTGCCGATCGGTGTGAGCGGGTAGACCACGGCGGCGTTGGACGGGGGCATCTCGACGCACCCGTCGCTCTGAGGGAAGCCGTAGGAGCCCCGCACGAAGCCGTGGAGGGCGTCGCCCCCGTTGAAGTAGCTCACCCACGGGATGCCCGGATCCGAGTACTTGGACCCGTCGGGATTGGTGCCCTTCATGGTTGTCGTGACGTAGCGGAGGTAGACCGGGAAGGTGCCCGAGTCGGTCGGGGCCGCAGGCACTCCGGTGTTGACGGGGGACGAGTAGACCGCTGCGCCGTTGCTGTAGACGGTGGCTGTTTCGGGCTGTGACTTCGAGACGACGACGTAGTCGTAGGGGGCGGACTGGGTGGTCCCCGATGTTGCGTCCGAAAGGAGCTGCTGCCAGACGGCGGGCCCGGCGATGCCGTCGGTCTGCATGCCGTGCCTCGATTCGAACGCCATGATCGCGCCCGTGGTGATCACGTTGGACGCGCCCGGGGTCCACTGGGACACGAGCGAGGGAGGCTCGGCCGACCGCCAGACGAAGGTGCCCTCCTGGGACTGGGCCGCCTCTTGGGGGGCGACCATCGAACCCGCCGGCGCGAAGCCGACCGGGAGGTAGCCCAGCTCGGCGAGGAGCTGTTGCAGGCGGAGCGTGGTGCCCGGAGCCACGGTGAAGTGGACGGCCGCTGACTGCGCGAGATGCCCACCGCCCGCCGCGTCGATGCCGCCCGGGCCAGCAGGGACGGTGACGGTCTCGGTCGAGAGCGGCGCCAGCGGGCCGGCCGCGACGAAGGCGAGCGTGGTCGGGGAGACCTGCTGCCAGGTGCCTGCGACCGGTGGGGTGAGGGTCGGCGTCGGCGTATCGGTGGCGAGCGGCCTGGTGAAGGCCACGGTCACTGTCGCGTCGCTGGACACCCCGGAGGTCCCGTCGGCCGGGGTCACCGAGACAACGGTGAAGGGTGTCGCACGGGCAGGGGGAGAGGTCGTGGTGGCGGAGGCCCTGGCATCCGAGGACCGCGTCGCGAGAGCGACTCCGCCAACCCCGAGGACGATGACGACCAAGGCGATGGTCAACGGCCAGGCACGGAGGAGTGGGCGGCGGTCGCGCGACTGCCTCGAGTGTGCGTGGGTGTCGGGCATGGTGGTCTCGTCGTCGAATCTACCAGGCATGGCGCGCGATTCGGGGCAGAGGTCGGGTCAGTCGGGAGCGGAGGACCCGACCCGTTCCACGATGGCCCGCTCGACAGCGGCGATCCGCTGGGGGTCGGTGAGCTTCCTCCCGTCCGGGCCGCGCACATAGAAGGCATCGACGACCGCCGACCCGAAGGTCGAGACTTTGGCCGAGGTCACATCGAGGCTGCAGTCGACCAGGGCCCGGGTGATCCGGTGGAGCTGGCCGACGATGTCCTCGGCACGGACCTCGACGACAGTGGCCGTGGCGGAGGCGTTGTTGTCGATCGTGACCTGGGTCGAAACCAGTTCGGGAGAGGTCCGCTTGGCGTTCCGGTAGGTGTGGGCGCGGGCTGCCAGTTGGTCCTCGAGCGCCAGCCGCCCCGCGATCACCGATGCGAGGTCGTCGGAGAGACGGACCGCGTCGGGCCAGGTCCCCCGCTCGGGTTCGGCAGTGAAGACCTCGACGGCCACCCCGTCCTCGCCGGCCACGACCGCCGAGCGGACGTTGAGACCGTGGAGCGCAAGTGCCCCGGTCACTTCTGCCAGCAGTCCCGGCCGGTCGGGAGCCACGACCGTGACCACCGGGTCGTCGATGGACAGGGCCGGTACCCCGTGGACTCGGACGGTGTCCATGATCACCTGGAGCTCCTCGGTGATCAGCGGGGCAGGCGGGGTCACCGGCTCCCCGGCCAGGAGACTGCTCGCGCGTTCCACCAGGTCTGCCACCAGGCCGGCCTTCCACGCACCCCAGGCCGACGGACCCGTCGCGAGGCTGTCCGCCTCGACAAGGGTGGCCAGCAGGTCGAGGGTGGGGCGGTCGCCGACCTCGTCGGCCACACGCCGCGCGGTCGCCGGGTCGTCGAGGTTCCGGCGCGTCGCGGTGTCCGGTAGCAGGAGGTGGAGGCGCACCAGGTTCACGATCACCGCCACGTCCTCCGGGGGGAGGCCCATCCGGGCACCGATGCGGGCGGCCACCGTCATCCCGACCTCGGTGTGGTCGCCGGGGAAGCCCTTGCCGATGTCGTGGAGGAGGGTTCCGATGAGGAGGAGATCGACCCGGTCGACCCGGTGGGCCATGGTGGCGGCGTTTGCGGTCGCCTCGAGGAGGTGCCGGTCGACGGTGAAGCGGTGGTAGGGGTTGCGTTGCGGCTTGTTGCGGACTGCGGCCCACTCGGGGAGGACACGCTCCACGAGATGGCGCTGGTCGAGGGCCTCGATGGCGGCGACGGCGGGGGGCCCGGTTGCGAGGAGTTCGACCAGGGTGGTCCGGAGCTCCTCCGGCCATGGCTCGGGAGGAGCCGGAGACTTGCGGCCCATCAGATTGAGCGCGTCGCGCGAGATCGGCAGGCGCCGCTCTGCAGCCACCAGGGCCAGCCGGAGCGGGAGGCCGGGATCCCGGGCAACGTCAGCCCCCTCGGTGAGGACCACCTCGTCCTCGGTCAGCCCGATTCCCGGTTCCGTGTCCGAGGCGGTCACCGGCGCCGGGTTGGACACCGCACCACGTGCCCGTCGCCCGCGGCGTTGGGCGCGGGACCAGGCACTCCGCCTGCGCCAGGCGTCGTCCCCTTCCCACGCGACGGTGCGACCGGCGGTGGCCACCGACCGCATGAGCGCGTCTGCGTCCTCGAGGTCGAGCGCGGAGGCCACCTGATCCTGCTCCTGGAGCAGGAGCTTGTTGAGCTCGCGTCCGGCCCGTCGTTGGAGCTCCACACGCACTGCGGTCAGCACCACCCGGGAGTCCTCGAGGGCCACCGTGTCGACGTAGTCGGCGAGAATCGGCACGGCTTCCATCATGGCCGTGAGGGCGGCGATGTCCCTGAGTCCTCCGTGTGACTCCTTCAGATCGGGTTCGAGCAGGAAGCCGAGATCCCCGTTGGCGCGGTGACGCTCGACGACCAGATCGGCCAGGACTCCGAGCCAGGGGGGCTTCTGTCTGATCCAGCGGTCGCGTGCCCCCTCGAGTACCGGCTCTGCCACCTTCGACTCGCCACAGACGACCCGGGCGTCGAGCAGGCCGAGGGCCACGCGCAGGTCGTCGCCCGCCAGGTCGAGGGCTTCGCTCGGACGGCGAACGCTGTGGTCGAGCGAGATCCCCTCGTCCCAGACCGGGTACCAGATCCGGTCAGCCGTGGCCGAGACGTCCTTGCGTCCCTTGTGGAGGAGGAGCACGTCGAGGTCGCTGAACGGACAGAGCTCTCGGCGGCCGTACCCGCCGACGGCGATGATGGCCAGTCCCCGGCCGTCGCCGCCGGTCGCCTCGTCGAAGAGCCCGGTCAGCCACTCGTCGGCGGCATCGGCATACGCCCGGCAGAAGGCGTCCCCCCGGAGCTCCGGACGCTCGATCAGGCTCTGGCGACGAGCGCGCAGTGACACGGCCGGACCGTACCACCGGGCGGTCGCAGGAACGGCTCGAGGCCACCAGTCCCGCTGGGCGCTGCAGGCGTCTCCGTGCCGCGACGTGCCGGCGGCCATGGGCGGGTACCCTGGGGGTATGGCCGACGATCGGGATCAGAAGCAACGCTCCGGTCTCACCGTCTTCGACGGCGTGCTCTTGGTGGCGGGCGGGCTGGTCGCGATCTGGGTGGCGTTCGCGGCACTGCATTTCGTGGTCGGCCTGGCGTGGTTCGTGATCAAGACGGCGGTGGTGGTGGCACTGCTCGTCGTGGTGGCCCGCTTCTTGTTCCGGCGCCACTGAGCCCAGTCGCGGCTGCCACCGCTCCCACCTGTCGAGGCTGTCCCTGATCCGCAGCCAGATCAGGCAGTCATCGACTCGAAGAGCTCGATGTGCTCCGCCACCATTCGCTGGGTCGAGAAATACCCCTCGACGGCCAGCCGGCAGTCGGTCCGCTTGAGCTCACCGAGCCGACCGATGGCCCGGACCATGGCGTCTTCGTCCTCGCACAGGAATCCGGTACTCCCGTCGGCGACCACCTCCGGCGCAGCCCCCTCAGGGAAGGCCAGCACCGGGGTCCCGCAGGCCATGGCCTCGATCATCACCATTCCGAAGGGCTCGTTCCACCGGATGGGGAACAGCAGTGCCGACGCCCCGGTGAGGAGCTCGAGCTTGCGCTCGTGGGACACTTCCCCGAGATAGTCCGCGTCCGGGCCGAGCAAGGGCTCCACCTGCTCTGCGAAGTAGCGCTTCTCCCAGGGTTCGCGCATCTTTGCGGCCATCAGGATCCGGATGCCGGCGCGGCGGGCGACCCGGACCGCTCGGTGGGCACCCTTGTCGTCAGCCATCCTGCCCAGGAAGACCACGTACGGCCCGTCGGCGTCCCCCCCGCCATCGCCGACCGGGAACAGCGAGGCGTCGATCCCGTGATGGATGACCCGGGCAACCGGAATGTCCGGGGCGGCCCGGTGCTGCGCGTGCGAGATCGCGATGAGTGGGACCCGGCCGGACTGCGCCCGGTAGAGGTCTTTCAGATCCTCGTTGAACGGGCCGTGGATGGTCGTGGCCACCGGCAGTCCCGGATAATGCTCGGAGTGGAACGGGCCCATCATCGTGTGATCGTGGACCACGTCGCACTCCTGGAGCGCTTCGTAGGCATGGATCACATGACGGAGCTCCGGGACAGCCATCCCGATGCGCTGACCCTCGGCCTCGGGGAGCACCCATCGGCGGGGGACGGGGCAGGTCGAGTCCCCGGTCGTGTAGAGCAGTACGTCGTGCCCGGCGGCCTGGATCCCGCGGGCCAGCTGGTCCACCACCAACTCGATGCCGCCGTAGAGGTCCGGGGGGATGGGGGTCCAGGGAGGGGCGATGAGTCCGATGCGCATGGGGAGATTCAAGCATCCCGACCGTGGGGATAGGATCGCCGGGCGCACTGGCGGCGTGGCCGAGTGGTTTAGGCAGGGGCCTGCAAAGCCCCGTACGGCGGTTCGATTCCGCCCGCCGCCTCTGGAGCCCGTGTGTCCCCGCCCGGCGAGGAGTGGTGCACCCTGGCGTCGACGAAGCCGCACCTCCGCGACCCGAGATCGACGAGCCGATCGGTCAGGGCAGGGGGCCGTCCCCTCCGGTGGGGCTGTCGGGTGGGGTGGCGTAGTCCCACACGAGGTGCGGGTCGATGTCCGAGCCGAAGTGGAGGTTGGCCGGGACCTGCTTGTCGATGTGTCCGATGAGTCCGCGGTAGATGCCGAGGCCGATCAGTTCCTGGAGGCGGGGAGGAAACGCGCGCACTGTGGCGGGGGGAATTCCGAGCTGTTGGTTCTCCTGTTGGCGGATGTACCCGGCGCAGTAGTTCATGGCGATCCCGACCCGGCGATCGGCGGTCGTGTTGGCGCCTCCTCCGTGCCAGAGACTTCCGTGCCAGACGAGGACGCTGCCTCGTTCCATTTCGGCGGGGACCGAGTCGTACTGCTGGCCAAGGTCAGGCGAGTGGTCGGCGGTATGGGAGCCGGGAACGACGCGGGTCGCTCCGTTGGCCTCGGTGAAGTCGGTCAGCGCCCACATGGTGTTGCACACCGTGGCCGGGTGCGGCTTGGGTAGGGGGATGACCTGGTCGTCGGCGTGGATGGGTTGCGGTGTCTCCCCGGGCCCGATCGAGATGGAAGAGAGCGAGGAGACCAGGAGGCCCGGGTCGAGGACCTGCTCGCAGACCGGCAGGACAGTTGGATGGATCGGGATCTCGGTGAAGCGTGGACCGCGGGCGAGCAGGTTGTAGATCCGTGTGGTGTGGGTGCCCTCGAAGGTGTTGGTGGCAGGGACGACCCCGAGTTGATCCTCGAGTCGCGAGAGCTCGTCGAGCAACCCCTGGACCAGCGCAGGGTCGATCGCTCCCTCCAGGATGGTGTACCCCCGTTCGTCGATCTCGCGCACGTGCGACTCGGTGCTTGCGGTCATCGTGACCCCTTCCCTGCTGCACCCTTGGTTGAGCCTATTCTGCGAAGGTGCCCCCGAGGACGCATCCGGAGAATCGCTACGAGTTGCTCACATGTGGATTCAGTGGGCACGTCCTGGTGGGTGCCCAGGCCGAGCTGGTCACCGAGGAGGATGCGCTCGTGGTGCGCGAGCTCGACGGCCTGCGCTGGTGCCGGTGCCTGCGGTGCGATGCGTGGGTGCCTTCCCGGGTACCGGTACATCCCACCATGCCACGGGTCCCGTCCCGGGACGAGATCGAACTGCCACTGCGCGGTCGACCCCTGCGGGATCTCTACGTGCTCCGCCTGATCGCCATCGATCGGGGCATCCACGCAGTGGTTCTCGCGTTCCTCGCCGTGGTGCTGTTCACCTTCTCCCGCCACGATGCCGCGTTGCACCAGGACTATCTCAACATCATGAACGCGTTGGCCGGGAGTGGAGCCGCGGCCAGGCGGGTGCGCGGTCTCCTCGGCTTCCTGCGCAAGGCGTTCGTCTACTCACCGAGAGAGCTGCTCGTCCTCGGGCTGGTCTTCGCTGTCCTCGCCGGGGTGGAAGCGACCGAGATGATCGGCCTCTGGCTCGCCAGACGGTGGGCCGAATATCTCACCTTCATCGTGACCACCGCGTTCCTCCCGTTCGAGATCTACGAACTCAGTCTCCAGATCTCGGTGTTCAAGGTGGTGGCGTTCGTGATCAACCTGGCGATCGTCGCATACCTGCTGTATGCCAAACGCCTCTTCGGTCTCCGGGGCGGGCACGCTGCGGAGGAGGAGCGCCGGCGCGCGCTCGGGGGGTGGGAGACGATCGAGAGGGCCACACCGACGATGCCCACTCGGTCGAGCTCCTGATGGGTCGACGCAGGGCGGCGCTCGGTTGGTCTGCATCTGAGGCAGAACCACGAATCTGGTGAGTCACGACGTGGCAGGGCGGAGCAGTGGGTGACCAGCAAGCGTGACCTGGTGGTATCGTCATCCTCCACGGGCCGTTGGCGCAGTTGGTAGCGCACTTGCATGACACGCAAGGGGTCGTGGGTTCAAGTCCCGCACGGCCCACGTCAAAAGTCCCGAGAGAGCAGGGCAGGGCGGCCGGCGCGGTCCAAAAGAATCGCGGAGCAGGCCTAGACCTGGCCTAGACCCCGCCAGGCGCCCCCGGGCGCAACCCGATGGCGGGAAAGGGCCGGGGCGGTTCAGTGCGCGATCTGCGACCCGGAACCGCATCCTCCCGGAAGGCGGACAGAGAGAAGGTGGCGCGCGGACGGCGTATTTGCTTCTCCTGCGCCGACCGTAGGCAGACAAGGATCGCAGCACAGCGACGGCGCTACCTGGAGCATTCTCTGGGCCCAGACAGAGCACGAAGGCTGCACGTGCTTCAGGGGCCCGAGTGAGGACGAAGGGTTGCAATGCACGTCACATTGGGGACCCAACTGACGTTCCGCACTTCTCGGGACCGATATAGCCCCCCACCTCAGGATCGAGCCTGGGTGTAGACCGAGTGCGGGATGTGCAGGAGGTCCAGGACCTTTTCCTGCACGGTGGTGAGCTTCGGTTCGAAGACCCTGACGACCCGACCGGCCTCCATCAGTCGGTGACGCTGCACGCCGCTGAAGATTTCGAAGATGCGAGGGGCGCTCGGGGCCGAACAGTTGCGCAGCTCGGGGTAGAGCTCGATGCCGGTGAGCCCCTCCGCCTTCATCGAGGCACGGATCTCCCGTTCGATGATCGCCTCGGTGATCATGGCGAGGAAGTGGCAGGTGAGTAGGGCCTCGATGCGATGCGGGTTCTCCAAGAACACCGGGGCCACCGCCTGGGGACCTTTCAGCATGTGATTGCGCCGCTCGAGATTGGGTTGGTAGCGGTAGGCGGCAAGGATGTCTGCCGGGGTCATCTCGGTGTCGTTGGTGATGAGTGGGAAGCATCCGTCGGTGGTGGCGTCATAGGAGACCTTCTCGGCGTCGACCTTGGCGGTGACGGTGAACACCACCTTGTCGTGTTTGCGGTAGCGGGTGTTCGAGCCGGGACGACCACGGCTCTCCTGGGTGAAGGTCTCTTCGTGTGATTCGGCGACGACAAAGCCGACCCACCGGGTGGCACCTACATTGGCCAGCGCTGCCTTTGCCGCTTCTTCGACGGCCACCCGGGTCTTGAGGCGGGACTTCGGACTGGCCAGCCGGGCAGCGATCTCGTCGATGGCGGCCAGCCCTCTCTCCACCCGGGCCGAGCGTGATGCGGCGTCCCGGGCCGCCTTGATGGTCGAATGCACCCAGATCACCCGGTAGCCGTCGACCGAGGGGACCGGTGCGGCAAAGGTGCGCCACACCGCGTCGGGATCCCCGACATGGGCAGCCGGACGGCGCACCGCCTCCTCCCAGGTCGGTGCGTGGGTCTGGGCCCAATCCCTGAACCAGGTGTCCTCTCGGCGGCCGTGGGGGATGACGGTGACGAAACGGCCTCCGTGGGAGGCGATGTGGCCCATCGCCTCTTTGGAGCACAACTTGGAATCAGCTACGTAGAGGAACGAGGGCTTCCCGACCAGGGTCACCAGTTCGTCCCAGGTGGGGATGTGGGTGACGTCGTCGGTGGTGTTGCCGTCGTAGACCCGATAGGCAATGGGCACCGCGCCATCGGCCGAGATGGTGAGGACGAAGAGCAGTTGGCGCAGGTCAGGACGGAAGTCCTTGTTGTGGCCGAAGGTCGGTTTCACGATCGCCTTGCCGCCGCGTTCCTCACCGCCCCCGGGGTAGTCGGTGCCGGTCACCGTGACCGTCGTCGAATCGTTGTGGAGCTGGGACAGATCTACGTCGAACCGCCGGACCACCTCTAAGACGACCTGGGTGATCATGGTGGCCCGGTCGGCGTCGAAGAGCCGGTCGAGCGTGCGCCCCACCCGGTCGTCGTTGAGTGCTGCGATGTCGCCGTCGTTCAATCCGAGTGCGGAGGGCACGAAGGGTTCGGCCCACTCGGAGAGGGCATAGACCGGCCGGTGGGCGACCAGGATGTTGCGCAACACCACGCCGATGACCGCACCCGGTGAGAGACGCAGTCGGGCATCGTCTGTGGGCACGAACCGATCCACGATCCCTTCGATGCCCGAGCGCTCCACGAACCAGTTGACCACCGGCAGGGCACCGAGGGTCTCGCTATGCAACTCCACCTCGTCTGGTTCCACGGGGGCTCCTTGACAGCTGGTCGGCTATCGGTCAGCATACCTACTGACCGATCCACCGATGTGGATCCTCGACCGAGGACAGACACCGATGACCAGCCGACTCGAACACTACGAAGCCAAGTACCGGTCCCTCATCGCTGAGCTCGATGGACTCGGCTTCATCAGCCCGGGCAGCCTGATCTCCCGAGAGACGTCGTGTGGAAAGCCGGGCTGTCGTTGCCAAGGCGATCCACCCCGACGCCACGGTCCCTACTTCCAGTGGAGCCGACTGAAGGACGGCAAGACGGTGAGCCGCCGGCTCGACGAGGACGAGGCCGACCTATACCGCCAGTGGATAGCCAACAGGCGCTACATGGAAGCGGTCATCGCCCAGATGGAGGAGGTCTCAGCCAAGGCCGGCGAGATCCTCCTCGGGAATGCCGCCCGAAACTGACGATCGGCGCAGATCGGGCGTTGACCAGGGGGGACTGGGGAGCTATTTGGTCATCGAGAAGTGCGGAACGTCAGACCCAACCTCCGGGGCGGACCGATTCGAGGAGCTCTCGACTTCGATTTTCCACTCGCTAACTGGGTAAACGGCCTCAAGATCGCCGTTTCGTAACCCGATACGTAAGCGTGGAAAACATTGCTACCTCGCCGCGAATCTACGCCCGCCGACTGGGTGCACTTCATCGTGACGTCCAGTTCTTCGCGAGCAAGCTTTCGACCCCGAAGTCTGAGGCAGGCTCGCTCCTGATCCTTGGAGGACCGAGGTACGAACCGTGGCACTTCACCGCCCACTTGAGCGAACAGGCCGAGCGCATGGGCAGACGGGATCTCATCCCTCGACTGGTCCGGTGGGACGTCCGACCTGACAGCCCCGCACAGCTGTCGTTCTCCGTCGATCTGCTGCGAGAAGTTGACGCCCGACACTCCGTTCTCGTCATCGACCCGATCGGGAATGTTGAGAACCTAAAGGAGCGGGTTTCCGATGCGAAGCGGCGGGGACTTCGAGTCCTATCGATGCACCGAGGGGATCATGAACTCTCGGACCTGTCACACGACACCCTGGAGGTCGGCGCCGATCGGCCGTTCCTGCATTTCGACCTCTCCGAGCACCTTGTCTCGATGGCTGCTTCACTCGATCAGGGCTCTCGATGGTGGCGAAGAACCGCCTAGAGGCTTCGCATTCAGTTTCCACCGGAGCGTCATCGCCGGTGATGGAGCAGTCGGATGGTTCGCCGCTGTCCGCTTCCCGTCGCGTCGGGCACAACGGAAGCGACTGACCAGTGTTCGTCGGTCGACAACAGCCGACGGGTGGAGATAGCTGGAAGCCACGCCGTTTCCTCGCAGCACTTGTCGGCATTGCAATCGTCTTGCTTCCCGTGCTGTTGGCTGTCGGGGCCTCGCTGGTATTCGCCGAAATATTCGCACGACCGTCCTCCGGACTCGGATTGCTGCTGTGGTGGGTCGTTGCGTTCGCGATCTCCACCCTCACCTACACCCTCGCGAGTCGGGTCGCGCGACGTGCGCTTCCTCTGGCCGCGCTGCTGAAGATGACGCTCGTGTTCCCTGACATGGCGCCCACCCGAATGTCTGTGGCCATTCGCGCAGGTAGCACCCGGGCACTGCAGCGCCAGCTCGCCGATTCCCGCTGTGACGCGCCCGACCAGGTTCCTGTGGTTGCCGCGGAAAATATTCTTGCGTTGGTGGCGTCGCTGAGCAGTCACGACCGTCAGACCCGGGGCCACTCCGAGCGGGTGCGTGTTTTGACCGACCTGGTTTCCGAGGAGCTGCATCTGGCGAAGGAGGAGCGTGATCGTCTCCGATGGGCGGCGCTCCTCCACGACATCGGAAAGCTCAGCGTTCCCCCCGACATCCTGAACAAGAAGGGAGCGCCCGACCAGATTGAGTGGATGATCCTTCGAAGCCATCCGCTGGAGGGAGCCCGATTGGCTGCACCTCTGGCTTCATGGTTGGGTCCCTGGGCGGCTGCGATTGCGCAGCACCACGAGAGGTTCGATGGATCCGGTTATCCAGCCGGCCTCGCTGGCGAGGAGATCACACTGGGGGGTCGTATCGTCGCGGTGACGGACGCCTTCGAGACGATGACGGCGGTCCGCTCGTATAAGCCTGCGATCCCTGCTGCGGCCGCCCGGAACGAGCTCACGAAGTGTGCGGGGACGCAGTTCGATCCCAGCGTGGTCCGTGCCTTTCTCGAGGTATCCGTCGGCGAACACCATTTCCTGGGAGCCCCGATTGCGTGGTTGGGGGACCTCCCACTGTTGTCTTCACTGCCGCGCCTGGGCCAGATAGCGACCAGCGTTGGTCATGCTGTGGCGGGTATCGCAGTCGCCGCGGGGGCAGGTGCGGCAGTGGTCGCCACTGCTTCGCACGCTGCGGTCCCACCTCCGCCCCTCGTGGCACAGGTGATCCACCCGGCATCACCACCCATTCGGAACACCCCATCCCAATCAACTTCCCGTTCAGCAGTCGCCGGGAGTCAGCAGGCCCCTTCGACGAGTCCGCCGATCATCCCAAGACCACAAGCCCCATTGGAAGGGGCCCCGGCGTCCACGCTTCCGGGCGCACCCACCGCAGTGATCGGCATCGCCGGCGACGGCTCGGTCACCCTGGCCTGGACGCCGCCGTCGAGTGACGGCGGATCGACCGTCACCGGCTACCGCGTGACCCCTTTCATCGGTGGGGTGGTCCAGACGCCGACGTTCGTCACCTCGACGGCGGACGTCGAGTCCATCTCCGGGCTGACCAACGGCACGAGCTACACCTTCACGGTCAGCGCCGTCAACGGGGTCGGTCTGGGACCGGCGTCGGTCCCCTCGGGACCCCTGACCCCGGTCACGCTTCCGGGGCCACCCACCGCAGTGATCGGTATCGCCGGCGACGGCTCGGTCACCCTGGCCTGGACGCCGCCGTCGAGTGACGGCGGATCGACCGTCACCGGCTACCGCGTGACCCCTTTCATCGGCGGGGTGGTCCAGACGCCGACGGTCTTCACCTCGACGGCGGACGTCGAGTCCATCTCCGGGCTGACCAACGGCACGAGCTACACATTCACGGTCAGCGCCGTCAACGGGGTCGGTCTGGGACCGGCGTCGGTCCCCTCGGGACCCCTGACCCCGGTCACGCTTCCGGGGCCACCCACCGCAGTGATCGGTATCGCCGGCGACGGCTCGGTCACCCTGGCCTGGACGCCGCCGTCGAGTGACGGCGGATCGACCGTCACCGGCTACCGCGTGACCCCTTTCATCGGCGGGGTGGTCCAGACGCCGACGGTCTTCACCTCGACGGCGGACGTCGAGTCCATCTCCGGGCTGACCAACGGCACGAGCTACACATTCACGGTCAGCGCCGTCAACGGGGTCGGTCTGGGACCGGCGTCGGTCCCCTCGGGACCCCTGACCCCGGTCACGCTTCCGGGGCCACCCACCGCAGTGATCGGTATCGCCGGCGACGGCTCGGTCACCCTGGCCTGGACGCCGCCGTCGAGTGACGGCGGATCGACCGTCACCGGCTACCGCGTGACCCCTTTCATCGGCGGGGTGGTCCAGACGCCGACGGTCTTCACCTCGACGGCGGACGTCGAGTCCATCTCCGGGCTGACCAACGGCACGAGCTACACCTTCACGGTCAGCGCCGTCAACGGGGTCGGTCTGGGACCAGCGTCGGTCCCCTCGGGACCCCTGACCCCGGTCACGCTTCCGGGGCCACCCACCGCGCTGTCTGGCATCGCCGGCGACGGCTCGGTCACCCTGGCCTGGACGCCGCCGTCGAGTGACGGCGGATCGACCGTCACCGGCTACCGCGTGACCCCTTTCATCGGCGGGGTGGCCCAGACGCCGACGGTCTTCTCCTCGAGGTCACATATCCAGTCCATCTCCGGGCTGACCAACGGCACGAGCTACACATTCACGGTCAGCGCCGTCAACGGGGTCGGTCTGGGACCAGCGTCGGTCCCCTCGGGACCCTTGACCCCGGTCACCGGAGCGTCCTCGATGACGATCTTGAACGGGTCCGGCGTATCAGGCCGTGCTGATCAGGGCGACCAGATCGTCGTGAAGTACTCGACACCGCCCATACCCGGGGCATTCTGCAGTGCATGGTCGGGGGGTTCCTACCCGACCCTGACCGCCGCTGTCGTGACCGGCGGAAGAGTGAGTGGAAAGTCCAACATGATCATATCGATCACCGATCCCACCGACTGCTCGGTCGGTGGGTTCCACTTCGGGAAGATCGATCTGGGCCAGAGGGGCTACTTCAAGAGCACGGTCACGTTTGCGAACAGCACCATTCAGTGGAACGGTACCGACACGTTGACCATCACGCTCGGCGCTCCGAGCGTCCTCGATCCGAGAGATCGGAGGCTGTCCGCATCGATCTACACCCCGGGTCCAGCCCTTGGTCTTTCGGGTCAGATCGGGAGTCAGACTGGCGTCCAGTTCTAGCCGACCCGGAGATACTGGCGGGCGGATCTTTCGATGCCGGTTGGACTCAGCTTGAGAAGGTTCACTCTCCGGGCGATGCCCAGGCGCTCAAGATGGTCGGCACAGTGCGGCGGTGGACTTCGAACTGTTGAGCGAGTTGGGCCAATGAACGGCCGTGCTTGTATTCGGCAACGATGGCGGCAACCTCAGAAGGGGACAGTCGGCGCTGGACTGGTTTCAATGGTTGTCTCGCAGCACGCCCTGGGGTGGGGGAGTCGGCGTCATGGACTTCTCGCCGGAGCGCCTTGAAGCTGGGGTTTGAATGCTGTCCCTTATTTTCCGGACCGGCGGGTCCCGGGCGATTCGCGGACCGGTGTGGAGCCTTTTGCGGCATTCTCCGGTCGGCTGGTTCTGAGAGGAACCCCTGTGCAGGAGCTGTTTCTAGGGTCTCTGGAGGGTTTGAAAGCCGTCCCCAAACCAAAGGTCACTCGTTGCCAAAATTACAACGTTGTCCCAGTTCAGGGTGTACTTCCCGTGTCCGATCGCTCGGGCAGGTTTGGTCTCTCATTCAAACCCCGCTCTTACCGGCGACCGGTCGGCCTTTCGCATACGGACGAGTTCGAGTTGTCTGTCCGCCGCGGGGGCATGAAGGCCGACGACGCCAAGCGGCGGCTCGAGCAGCTCGAGACGGAGAACGCCCAGCTCGAGCGCCTGGTGGCCGACAAGGAGCTGGAGAACGTGGCCCTGCGGGAGACGTTCTCGGAAGAACGGTGAGTCCGTTGCAGCGACGCCGAGCCGCGGACATGCGATCATTCCCGGGGACTGATCCCCATCGCGGGCGGACGCCGCCCTTGATCCGCTGATCGGAGTGCCACACGCGCATGGCCGATCGGGCTGCACGCGTTCCACGAACTCGATATGACCTATCACCACATCCTGACGATCGACCTCGGCACCAGCGGCCCCAAGGCCGCCGTTGTGTCCACCGACGGCACCCTCGTCGGGTCGGCTCGGGCGTCTGTGCCGACGAACTTCGTCCCGGACGGTGCAGCCGAACAGGATGCCGAACTCATCTGGCAGGCGACGCTCGAGGTCACTCGCCGGGCGCTGGCCGCCGCGGTCGAACCCTCGTCGATCGTGGGGGTCGTGGCCTCCGCCCAATACTCGTCGATTGTTCCGGTTGGGGCCGGCGGCACGCCGGTCGCCCCCATGATCACGTGGATGGACCAGCGGAGCTCGCCCAAGCGCCTCAAGCGCATGCCCGGCTATCCCAGATTCGGTGACTCGCCCCTGACTCTGGCGCAGTACCTACGCGTGCACGGGTTGGCGCCGCTCGAGTCGGGCATGAGCCTGAATCACATGCGCTGGTTCCGGTACGCGCATCCGGAGCTGTACGAGCGGACCGCGTCATTCCTCGAACCAGTCGACTACGTGACCGCCCGGTTGACCGGCCGCATTACGGCGAACCAGTGCTCGTCGTTCATGCAGATGCTGGCGGACAACCGCAGCGTGCCCAGCGCCGGCTGGCATCACGGCCTCATGGAAGCGTCGATGATCGACGCCGACAAGCTGCCCGAACCGGTGCCGACAGGCAGCGTCGTCGGCACCGTGCTGCCCAGGATCGCCGACGCGCTCGGACTCCCGGCGAACACACCCGTGCTCTCCGGCATCAATGACACGCAGGCGGGCGGCGTGGCCGCCGGCACGTTCTCAGGGACCCATGCCGGCCTGGCGGTCGGCACCACAGCGGTCATCGTGACCCATCTGGAGAGGAAGAAGGTCAACCCCCTGCGGTCGCTCTACACCATGCCGAGTCCCCTGGGAAGCGGCCACATGCTCTCGGCGGAGAACGGCGTCGCCGGAGTGGCCGTCAACTACTTCCTTGACCGCGTGGTGTATCCCGACGACCCTTTCGTGACCCCCGAGACGATCAATGACCGCTACCAGGCCTTTGACGAGGCGGCCGCGACCTCGAATCCGGGCGCGGGGGGCGTCCTCTTCCTGCCTTGGCTCCGAGGCTCGCTTGCCCCGCAGGTCGACGGGCGAATGCGCGGTGGTTTCCTCAACGTGGGGCTCGACACGACCCGCAGCGACCTCGCCCGCGCCGTGCTGGAGGGGGTCGCACTCAACCTGCGCTGGCTCCAGGGTCCGGTCGAGAAGTTCATCAACCGCCGGATCTCTCACTACGTCTTCTACGGCGGCGGAGCCTGCTCCGACCTCTGGTCGAGCGTCATGGCCGATGTGCTCGGCAAACCCGTGCACCAGCTGGCTGACGCGGGCTTCGCCAACTCCATCGGTACGGCGGTCTTCGGGTTCGACCGTCTGGGCATCGCCGCGGCTTCCGACCTGGCCAAGCGCCTCCGAGTCAAAAGCGTCTACGACCCCGATCCTGCGAAGCGGGCTTGTTACGACGACCTGGCCGGGGTCTTCGCCGACGCCTTCAAGCGGACGCGACCACTGAGCCACCGCCTAGCCAAGTAAGCTTGACGTCCCACGCAAGGTTCCGCCATGGAGTATGAGCCGAGTGGGCGGTCGTTGACATGACATAGAAAGGCGGCTTGGGGCACATTATCGAGGTTGATGTCGGAAGGACGAAGCAGCCGGTGTGATTCCAGAGGATCCCGTCTTCACGGGGCAGACTTGGTAGGCCACCAGCGTGTAGGCAATCAGCCGCCCACTAGATTCGGAGTGTGTTCCTATCGAGGAGGCCACACAGCCAGTATCAGCGACCAGGGGTGTCGCGGCGTTTCGGGCCGGTGGATTGGCGAGGTGGGATGCGGGGCTGGCAAGGGATCGAGCCGGGGGCTGAAGGCTAGGACGCCGAAGGACTTGGTTTAGCGGGCTCTTCGGCGCGAGGGCCGGACGTGGCCGGCTTCACGCGCACTAGCGGCAGGGCGTGTCTGGTCGAGGTCCGGCGCATCTGGCGGGCTACGGCGACGGCAATGGCGACCACGAGGGCAGCGCCCAGGGCGACGACGAGCACCAGCGGAGAACCATCGGGGGCGACATTGGGGACGGTCAGATCTGGTTCGGTCGTCGGTCTCGGGGTGTCGACATCCAGGGGCGAAGGAGTGGCTGTCGTCGAGTCCGCTGAGCGGGGGACCTGCACGACCTTTCGACAGTGGCGGCATCGGGTGTTGGTCACGGCCTTGGTTTCGAAGCTCGCACCACAACGGGGACAGGTGAGCGTGGTCGTCATGGATCGATTGTCCCCCCCTGCCCCCTACCGGCAAGTGGGGCACCCTCGGTCGGTTGATGCGAGACTTCGGCCGTGGGCACACAAGTGCAACTTCTGAGAGGCAATGTGACGATCCTCCGTGACCGACAAGAGGCTGCCCTCGCCGCTCTGAAGCACTTGGACGCCACCCGTCACGATCTGATGGGCGGCTGGCGCAAGAACGACCAGGGGGAGCGCATCCCTCACTGGTCGTTCACCGATGGAGACGTGCAGGCAGCCGAGACACTGGTGGACGCATTGGATGTGCTGCGGTTTTCGGCGACGGTCGTACCCGATGGCGACATCATCGGCGTCGAACTGATTGGAGGAACCCGAAGTCAGGGTGATGAGCATCACCACTGGACGGTGCTGGCCCCGTTCGTCGAGGAGGGCGGAGTCATGGACTGGTACAACGAGAACCAGGAGGTCTGGTCGTGGCGATTCGATGGCTCGGCTATGAAGGTGATCAGAGGCACACTTCTGTTTGACGAGTAGGTGCCAGCGGCGGGACGGGCGTCACCTACCACCGGTCGTGGGCGGTTATCGATCGACGTTCGCTTGCTGACCGCCTAGGGCATTACTCCAGCTTGGAGAATGGACCCGCGAGTCCACTACTCCGGGCGGTGCAGCAGCTGAACCACTAAGGTCGCCGCGAGGCGAGATCCGCTTCTTCCGCGGCCGAGGGCTGTCGGAATGTCAACCCAAGGCGGCAAATCTGGATGAGTCCAATTTGCCTCGGCGAATAGGGGAAACATGAATCGTAAATGGATGGCAGTCTCGGTCGCTCTCGTGGCGTCCGCTTCACTCTTTGTCGTCATCAATTCTGGTGTGGCGAGTGCGCTGGCACCTTCTGCGACCGGTTCAGTGGTGTGCAATGTCACCGGGAAGGGCTCGTTCACGCCGGGATTGACCCTGGCGGGCAGCGCGACCCCCGTGCACATTTCGTTCGGTGCAGCCACCACTTCCGGATGCTTCTCCGCCGCCGTGGCCCCCAACTCTGCTGGGTCACTGTCGCCTGTCACCATCACTGGAGTCAGCATCACCGGAGCAGGCACCATGGTCCCCCTGAGTACGGGATTACTTGCCAACAAATGCGCCGTCTTCAAGAGCTCGGACACCATCGGTGTCATCAAGGTCCACTACAACTGGGTCTCCGTGCCGGCAATTGCACCGACCACCGTCACCTATACGGGCGGAACTGCTCACATCGTCTCTGGTACCCCATTGGACAACATCGTCCTTCCGGCTACGTCGGGCACCACCTGGGCCGGGACGGGCTCGTTCACACCGTCCGTCCATCCCCTGGTGGGCCTCAAGACCAACATCGTGAGCGCCTGTGCGGCGGGATGGGGACCCTACGTGCCGTTCACGATCAATACCGGTTCCTTGATCGCACTGCCCTGACCCGCGATGGTCAACTGAGGGGCTGACGAGCGGGTGAGGTTCCGGTGGCGGCGACGCCCACCGGAACCTCACCCTTCGTCGCATTGGTCGGCGGTCGTCACGACTGGTGCACCGCTCCAGGGTGGGTGCCCCGCAACACCGGCTCGGAGGCGCCTATCCGCGGGATGCCGAGCTAACCCCCCGTGCCCTCGTCTCCATGTCTCCGGTGGGCCGGCCCGGTCGGGCCGCTGCTACTCTCGGACCCGACCCGAGCGAAGGAGGCCGCGATGGGACTGCGCATTGGAGGCAATGCTGAACGATCCCGTCTGCGGGGATGGCGCGGAGCGCGTATCGCCGTCGTAGCGGTGATCTCCGCATTCGGCCTTGCTGGCACGACCGCACTGGCCCAGCCCGCAGGAGCAGCGGTTGTGCCTTGGGGCAACGCAACCGCCAGCGCCCCTGGCGTCTTGACCGGGCTGTCGACCGTCAGCAGCGCGCCCGCCGGTTTCTCCGCCGCAGTCGGTGTCGTCGCCTGCCGCTCGACCACCTCTTCGTCGACACAGTGTGCTCACCCCTACTCCACCATCTCGGGCTCGGGCGGGTCGTACACGTTGGACCTGCCTGCCGGATCCTGGCGGGTGACCGGCTACTACACGCTTAGCTCGTTCGGCGGGAGTCTGGGTGGTGCGTTCTTCGGCCCGAGCATCGTTCTCGTCATGACCTCAGGCGTGACCAGCCGCTACAACGTTTCCGTCCCGTACCAGGTCCCCGCGATCGTTACCGGGACAGTCACGGTCACCGGGGTGCCCAAAGGGGTCACCATTGCCTCGGAAGAGGTGTTCGCCTGCCCGGCGGCCGACCCGCTGGTCGGCGCCCAGCCGTCCGTCTACTGCGCCACGGCTTTCGTTCCGCCGCCCTCCCCCTCGTCCAGCTACAACCTGAGTCTCCCCTCTGGCAAGTGGATCCTCTACGTCGGCTATTACACCTTGTTCGGTCTTACCGTCGATCCAACCGGAACGGCGGTGACCCTGCACGCCGGTAAAACGACGACTACCGATCTGAGTGTCCATTACGTGGTACCGACCAACGGACTGATCGAGGGCACCGTCACCGTGACCGGCGCTCCGAAGGGAACGTCGATGCTGGTCGGTGTCGGCGGGTGCCCTGATAAGTCCGGCATCTTGACGCTCTGCCCGAGCCCCACGTACACGCTGGCCGGTACGGGCGGTGCCTACCAACTCGCCGTGCCCGCCGGGAAGTGGCTAATTGCCGGCTTCTACGAGGTGGCTCCGTTCGGAGGGCAGTTCCTCAGTGCGACCCACGTGGAGGTGATAACCGGCGGTTCGATCCTCCACCTGAACCTCACCATTCCCTACGTAGCGCCGGCAACGGTGACGGCCACCGTGAAGGTCACCGGTGTCCCGTCGGGAACCACGGTCGAACTCATCGGCATGCTGGTCTGTCCCACGAGCACTCCGTACCACGGGACCGTCGAGCCCATCGAGTGCTCGTTCACGTCCGGAACGCCGAGTGCAACACTCTCGATCGGCACTCTTCCCCCTGGCAAGTTCCTGGTCTACCCCGGCTACCTGACGGCGACTTCCTCACTGATCAGCACGATCGGGACGCCGGTGACACTGGCCTCGGGGAAGACGAGCCACGTTGCTCTGACGGTGGCCTACGGTTCGCTTTGAACTGATCGGGGTCCCCGAACACCGGTTATACGGGTGATCGGTACCGACGCCCAGTGGTGTTGTGCCTTGCACAAAGCGTTTATGTCTGACACAATATGAGAGTGAAGCCCGTCCGGTTCACTCGGGGATCCCGCAAACACCGAGTCGGCAGAAGTTCCGCCTACTACGTGATCTCCACGACCGATGCCGTCATCACCACCGATCCGGATACGGGCGCGACCGTGCTCAGCTGGATCGCTGACGATGAACGCGGTCGGGAACTCGAGATCGTGGCGATCGAGAAACCTGACTGCTATCTGGTCATCCATGTGATGCCTACGCACTACCGAAAGAAGGGCCGATGACACGCCGCAAGATCAAGCCCGGAGCGATTGGGACCGATGTCGATCTCGACGCCGAGGAGGTCCACCTGGCCGATGGGAGACGCCTGACCGAACAGGTCGCCGAGAAGATGGCGGAACGTGCCCTCGCCCGCCACCGAGGTCGGCCATCGGTGACGGGTGGGAACGCACGTACTCCCAGTCTCACCGTTCGTGTGCCACCAGAGACCAGGACAGCGCTGGAGGAACTGGCCAGGGCACAGGGTAAGCGTTTGGCTGACGTGAGTCGTGAGGCATTGGACGAATACGTCTCTCGCCACGCCAGTTGAAGTGGACTGACGCAGATGGCAGCGGACACATGCGAAGACTGCGGTGCGGCTGATCCCCGAACGTCGTTGGGAGGGGTATTGCTCTGTGACCGCTGCACGGACAGGCGGATCGCCACCGTAACGGGACATCCTGAACTCCCTGACCCTCCTCCACCGCTTGAGATCAGGAGCAGCGATGGCCGGCGTCACGTCCTGACGTTCCGAATCTGGCGAGCACCGACCGGTGTCGAAGTGGAACTCGAGGAAGCCGGGGTTCCGATCGGAGAGGGATATCACTTCGCCGTGTTGGGTTCCCATGACGCCAACATCGATGAACTCGTAACTGGCGTCAAGAGTCAGGCGAAGGCCGCAGTGTCTCGCCAGTATCTCGAACCTAACCGGCACCGCTCGGGGTGGATCGTCAGCGACGACGAGGTAGCCGGGCGGTTGATCTACAGCGAGGACAATGGAATTGCCGGGCCGTATGACGTGATCGTCGATGGTCGCACGTTGACCTGGGAGGAATTCGGAGAGGCCCTCGAGTCATACGAGGGCTGGCGCTTCCGAATGGTGATCGAGGATCGATGTGTAGACCTCCGTCCCGACGCAGATGTAGTCGACTTCCCCCATCCGGACATCGATTGAGTGCTACGGAGACACCTTCGCTCGAAGTGAGAACAAGAGTGCCCCCGACCACCGGGTCAGCGGCAGTTATCCAGCGTAGCTGACCGGCACCTCGGGGATGCTCGTCAGCTCGTGCCGATACGCCGTGCGATCATGCCCAGGACGGCCACCAGCGCCGAGATTCTCAGCGCTGACCCGAAGCGGCTACGCGTACTGGTAAGGAGTCCCCGACGATCGAGGCATCGCCATCCTCAAATCGTCTCATGCCAACTGATCCCAGAAGCTGCGAATTTCTCCGTCCGTACCATCTGTCACACGGATGCGGGAAGTCAATACACGTCAATTCTCTACACCGAACGCCTCGACGATGTTGGGGCCGCGCCGTCCATCGGGACCGTCGGTGACAGTTTCGACAACGCCATGGCCGAATCGGTCATGGGACTCTTCAAGACCGAGCTGCACCGCAACCCGGCCGCGCTCGCGGCCAACGGCGGCCCCTGGAAGGGCCTCGACGACCTCGAGCCGGCGACGTGTGGCTGGGTCTCATGGTTCAACGAGGAGCGACTGCACTCAGAGCTCGGCGACCGCACGCCGGCCGAAGCGAAGTCGACTACCGTCAAAGATCTCAGCCCGATGTGGCATGAGAAAACAAAGCCAGCGAGTCTCCATCAGACCCAGGCCGGTTCAGTACGCCGCACGGGAAACGTCTGTGGGATGCCGCTCGCTGCGACCGTGACCTCGGGCATCACATGCAAACACCCGAAACTCGTCAGTCAGCCATCTCGCCGTGCCGTTCCACTCGCCGGCGTGGCCGGCCAGTCCATGAAGCAGTACGACTTCACGTCCCGAGCCTCCGAACTCGAGAGTCGCCAGCCGAACATCACCACGCTGCCGCGTCAGCCACGAGGGCACCCGTGATTCCTATCACCGTGGTTCGGGCGAGACGCACAGGGACATGAACCTTGCGGACTCGGTGGTCAGGGGCACTCCGCTGAGCGGTCGTTCGGTCGATCAGGTCGACCTTGTCTTCCAGCCGCTCGGCCACTTCTGCTCGGAGTTCGGCCTCCAGAGACAAGGCCCGTTCTGCCCACCTGATCTTGGTCTCCTGATCCGCCATCTATTGGAAAAAAGAGCAGGTCGGAGAGGGTCGCCCACCACGATCTAAGCCGAATCTAAGGTTTTCGATTAGGCGAGCTTCGCAGTTCTGAAGCGGAACGGAGGCGTCGATGACTGACGTGGCGGCACCATCGAGTTGGTATCTCGACTTCCAGATTCCTAGCATCCTTCGCCGTTGGGACGGTCGGGTCCGGCCTACTCCGGTACGAGTTCCAGAACTTGCTCTGATTCCCGGTCCTCGTAAACGCAACAACATTTCGAGATTCGATCGTGAATGGGTCGATCGTTCATCCGTGAACGATGCTGAGAGCCTCCGCGTTGAACTGGTCATTTTAGAGAGCCAGGTTCCTAGATTGAGGCAGGAGCGAGACGAAGTGCGAATGGAACTGGCCGATCTCAATAATCAGATTCCCACATTGAGACGAGAGCGAGATGAACTTCTGGCGGCAGCGATACCTCTCAGTGCTGAAGTGACGACTCTTCAGTCGAAGCAGGAGGAGCTGATATCACTCAGATCGGAGATTCAGGCGCTTCGGCTTCGGAAGTCCTCACTTGAGAGATCGCTTGCAGACCTTCGACGACCCTCGGAGAGACCTAGACGTGGTTGGACTGATCACCAGAAGTTTCATGACTCGTAGCTGAGTGCGAGGCTGATGACAGTTTGGGCGTCGAACTTGATCCACCGCATGCGGTCAGGGTTGCCCCGAGCACGCCGATCAGGAAGATGTATCTTGACCTGGACACCGCACGGTTACCAGGAAATGCCGGTATTAGCCGACGAACTCGTCGAAAACCCGGTGGCTCGCCAGGACCTCTCCTTCTGCGTCGAGGATTTCGACTGCAGCCGGAAATGCCATAGTTCGAGGCTCGAAAAACAGAACGATTCCGCTGTCCACTGAATCTCCCGAGACGAACCCGTCTGCAAACGTCATCCGAACGTGCTTGGCTAGTGTCGCTCCGAGTCCTTCGATGTTTCCTCCCGCCACAAAGCCCGAGACGCCAAGCCCCGCTGTGAAGTTGACCCATGGACGTTGCCGTCGAGATCCTCCTGGAGATCCCCCGCCAACGGGTGCGACCGTCCAGGTCCCATCTGCCTCCTGCCACGTTCGAATGACCAACTCCATCGGAAGTCCTCTGAAGTTGGTAAACGCAACCTGATGCATTTGGCAACTGGGAAAGTGGCGAGTCTTCTGGAATGCGATTGAATCCGGGTCAGCTCCCGCCCCGCCATGGCTTCCGGTGGACGAAACCCGGCCAGTGGGACTGTGCCGACCACCGGCTCTCATCGGTCCAGGCTCCTTGACCAGATGGGCGACGATGGCTTCTTCTGCTTCGGTCACCACCATCACCTTCTCCGCATGCCCAGCAAAATGATGGCATCAAGCCGGGTGTCAAGGTAGCATTGACACCATGAGCGAGCGATTCGCCGATTGGGACAAGGAACTCAGCCAGGTCATCAACGCCGATAGTGATGTGAAGGTCGCAGAGTTGATGCTTCGACGAAACGTAGCGAAGGCACGTCGGACTGGCCATTCTTGGGCTTCGATTGGATTCGCATTGGGAATCTCTCGACAGGCGGCGCAGCAGAGGTTTGGAGGGGACGTAGCTCCGGGCGGCTGACCCGCTCCTGGCGGCGGTGAGGGGTCAGGGCCTGGGGCCCATGGTTCTGCTCAGCAGGCGTATCCTGATCGACATGACGGCAGTTGGCCGGTTCTCTCGCAAGCAACGGAATCAAGAGGACAACGGTGTGCCTCTGCCACTCCGTGCCGGGCCGGTCTCCAACGGCGAGTTCGTACCTGCACCCGAGACAGCCCGAGACAGGGCGGTCAACGACCTGGTTAGATCATCAGTCGATCACTCGGCGGCTCGGCTAGGAATGGACCGCCGACGTTTCCTCCAGAGCGCAGGTGCCGTTGCGGCGTCACTGGCGGTGTTTGAACTCACGGCGTGCAGCAATACCGCAACGTCATATGGAGCCTCCTCGTCTCCGCATAGAGCCAGTCACGGAGGCACGTTTGTCGCACCATTGCCACAGGACACCGAGGCCTGTCAGAAAGCACTGGCAAGCAATGGTGAGTTCATTTTCGATGTCCACACCCATCACGTCATTCCAAGCGGTCCGTGGGTCCAAAACTCACCTGAGACGGTCAGCCTCGTCCTCGGCATGCTGCCGCCCGATTGCACCGACAATCCACGACTGGATTGCGTCGATCGGGCAACGTATCTTCACGATCTGTTCCTGGCGAGCGATACCACGGTTGCGATGTTGACTGATGTTCCAAACTCCGGTCCATCGAACGCAGCGATCCCCTTCCCAGAGGCGCTCAGCACTCAGGAGATCACCCGCGGTCTTGTACACGGAGGCGCCAGCCGTGTGCTTTTGGAGAACGTCATCTCGCCGAATGTCGGGCCCTTTGGTGCCACACTCGATGAGATGTCGAGCGCCGTGCAATCCGGCCCTCCTGCCGCATTCAAGGTCTACACAGCGTGGAGCCCATCGGGCCAGGGATTCTCGCTGGAGGATCCGACCATCGGCCTTCCTACGGTCCAACACGCTCACGACCTTGGGGTGAAGGTGTTCGTCGCTCACAAGGGATTACCACTGGTCAACTTCGACCCGGCCTTCAATCACCCCGAGGACATTGTCGCCGTCTCACGTCAGTTCCCAGATATGGACTTCGTCGTCTACCACGCAGCCTGGGATCCCAACCACGTCGAAGGTCCCTATGATCCGAATGCAACCATTGGGATCGATACGTTGCTCTCCGCCCTCGATCGCCACAGCGTGCCGCCCAACGACAACGTGTGGGTGGACCTGGGGACGTTGTGGCGTCAGTTGCTCACTCAACCCAACCAGGCAGCCCATGCTCTTGGCAAGCTGCTAAGTCGAGTCGGCCAAGACAGGGTCATGTGGGGAACCGATGCGATTTGGTATGGCAGCCCTCAACCACAGATCATGGCGATGCGAGCATTTCAGATCACTGCTGAGTATCAGGATCTCTACAGGTACCCTGCACTGACCGATCAGTTGAAGGCGGCCGTGTTCGGTCTCAACGCCGCCACACTCTTCAACATCGACCCTGCGGCAACGAGGTGCGGCCTGGCGACAGATCCACTCACGTCGAATATCCAAGAGGCAGCTCAGCTTCGCAGCGACGGTGCCCTTCCGTCCCCGTGGAGTGCTCACGGTCCGACGACACGCCGCCAGGTTCTCAACTGGCTTGCGTCGCCAACGACCAGATGGACCCCGACATGAACGAGGGTCTCTTGAGGATGGCTTGATGCAATAGTCCTCGTATCCGCACACCTCGGCTCGGACGTTGGCGAGGGCCTCAACCAAATACCACTGGGTCTCCGGCTTGAAGCGATGGCCCCATTGGAGAGTGGTGGCTGGCTCTTCGTCGCTTCCAATTCCGAGCGATGTCCTGAGCAATCGGGTCACAGTCGATGAGTGAAGGCGTCCTCCGGGAACGGGTCGAAGCCCAACTGCTCAAAATCAGATCGGTGGCATGAGACGACTGGCCAGATGAGAACCCCTCTCAGCACCAGTGCCTACCTTCAGGGGAGGCAATGGCAGGGCGAACGCTGGAGGTCATCAGAAGCCGAAGGCCGACCGCAGGCTGTTGGCAGGGGCGGCTCCGGCCAGCTGAGGCACCTCGGCCACATCTTCGGCAGCCCTTAGAAGGCTGTAGTGAGTGAAGTAGTTGGTCGACTTCGTGCCGGGGGCAATGTAGGGGGACATGGCGATCATTGCCACGGTGCTGGCGACGTTGCCCTCACCCGAACCTTCGTCCCACACGATGATGATGGTCAGGCGACCTGACTGGTAGTCCGGTCCTGCGGTGATCTGGGGAATCCAGCTTGCCAGCCAGGTGTCACCCTGGGCGATGGTTCCGTCGTGCATGTCGTTATTGAGGTTCGGCGTGACCGTCGAGAACCTCGGCAGCGTTCCTGCCGCTATTTCGTCGTGCAGTGCGCCCGTGGTGGTGGTGCCCAACGGCACGTCATTCTTGGGGCACTGGTCGCTCACGTCGGTGTAGTACTCGGCGGGGTTGTGCCTAGAGGCGTAGGCACTGCCGGTGTCGGAGCAGTTGGCCGACATCGATTCGGCAAATGCCTTCCAGCCTTCCGGCCCCACCTGGTGGAAGATGTTGTTGTTGTCGGTGAGGCAAGTGCCGCCGGGGGTACAGTCGCCGTTCCACGGAGATGAGGCGTAGGACAGCCCTGAAGTGGAGGCCATGTAGTTGGGTAGGGACGGGTGGGTCAGCGCCGTGTAGTTCTGGGCGGACCCACAGTCGGAGGCGTATGTGTTGATGTTCGGTGCAGAAGGCGACCCGTAGATGGACGAGGCGTCGTTGTTTTCCTCATAGATGACCATCAACTTCGTGGTGGTCGGGGTGCCACTCTTCATACCGCAGTAGTGGTTGCGGCTAGACCGAGTGGTACTGGTCGACGCGTTGGTCGTCGACGCTGCAGTGCTCGACGATGCCGTGCCCGATGAGGACCCGCAGGCGGCAGCCAGTGTGCTCATTGCCAGGAGTGCAACTGCGCTGGCAACGATGCGTGATGTTGGGGGCCTCATAGGCAAAACCCTAGGCGCCGGCCGCTGGCGAGGGTGGCCCTGGACTGCCCCGGGCAGAGAGGATGAAGGCAGACGCCCTGCGATGGCCGTCAGCTCCGCCGTTTTGGCTTGTCCTGTCGCACATCACGTTGGCGGTCGTGTCTAGACCCTCGCAGCGATGAGAAACTGCGTTCGCTGTGGATACACTGCCTCCTTCGAGTCTCGACGAACTGTACCTCGCTGATGCTCTAGCCCGCTCATGGGATCTGGAAGTCGGTGAACTCCAGTACTTCCCCAAGGGGTTAGGGAGCTATCACTGGCTCACCGAGACCTCAGCGCAGAGCTATTTCCTGACCGTCGATGGCCTCGTCACCAAGCCGTGGCTAGGAGCAAGTCCAGTTGCAACCTCCCCGGGGCTCGAAGCCGCCTACGACTCGGCACTCGCCCTTCATCGACAGGCAAACTTCAGCTTCCTCATAGCCCCCATTCCCCAGCTCCTCGGTGGTACGGCACTTCGCCTCAGCGAGCGATACGCCTTGACGGTGGTTCCGTTCCTGGACGGCGAGCCCGGCGTTTGGGGGGACCCGATCGGTCCGAGTGATCGCGAGCAACTACTGCGACGGCTCGCCGAGCTGCACCGGGCGACACCGGCGGCGGCCCCGGCACGGCGTCGGTCTACCCGGCCGAGGGGTACTGGAGTCTGCTCTCGATGACCTCGGCCGTCCTTGGACCGGCGGTCCCTTCTCCGAACGCGCACGGCGACAACTGGCCAATCACGCTGCGTCGGTCCACGACTGGATGGTCGCGTTCGATCATCTCGCGAGCCGTGTCGAGACGACAGGAGGTGAGCAGGTCGTCACCCATGGCGAACCACATCCGGGCAATCTCATACATACCGACAAAGGCGTCTTCTTCGTTGACTGGGACACGGTGGGCTGGCCCCGCCGGAGCGCGACCTTTGGATGTTTGACGACGGATCGCAGAACAGCCTGGCGCCTTACACCGAGGCGAGCGGCAGGATGGTTGACGACTCGGCGATGACTCTGTTCCGACTGGCGTGGACGCTTTCGGACATTGCGGCCTTCGTAGCCCTGTTCCGATCTGATCATGGGAGAAGCGAAGGCGCAGAGAAGAGTTCGCGCGCCCTCATCGACTCGCTTGTAGGAGTTGACACTCGCCCATATGGGCAAACGCCTCCGGCGGAGTCGTAGGGAAGAACGGGGCGCCGACCAGCCGCCCATGCGCCGAGCGCGACCATGGGCGTCGAGCCAAGCCGGCAAAATGCCAGAACGCTCGACAACTGCTCCAGTCCCGGTCACAGGCGGTAGGGGACCTCCAAAACACACGGTCTGATGTGCCAGCTATCGGGTTCCATTCGACCGAAACGATCCTGGTCACCCCGCAACGCTTGGCGTCCGAGCCCACAGGGGGCAGGCCGGGTTGAACCTCAGGGCTTCAGAGTGGAGACGTCACCCGGATGACCACAGGTCGTCGGAGCTGGATGTCCGGCCAGGCGGGCGTCCATCCATGCCACGATGGTCGGAGCGGCCTCGAACACGACGGTGCCGTGGGTAGCTCCTGCCACGTGAAGGTACTGCACCGTGTCGCCGTTCGGACAGGCCTTGGTGGTCACAAACGAGTCGGTCAGCGCGGGCGGTACCGTGCGGTCGGCAGTCCCCTGGACCACCAGCATCGGGAACAGCGTCCTCACGGTGCCAGGGTCATTGGTGCGCGGCATGGGCGACCACGACCGGGTCAGCCTCGGCGCCCTGTACGAAAACCTGTGCAGGTCGCAGATGATATGCGGCGATGGCCGCGGCGACCTGGTCGGAGCACCCACGAGTCACTTCGGTCGCGGCGAAACGTGCACCGGCCGCGCTGAAGATACCGGCGATGGGCAGATCGTCGTAGGTTTGGGTCCAGGAGTAGGCCGCCGGAATGCTGTAGGGCATGAATTGGGCGCCCAGGGAGCTCCCGATCACCGCTATCAGAGTGCTCAGTCCGGTGGCCGGGGCAGCGGCCACGACACCGATCACGTGAAGTTCGGGGGCGTAAGACGGTGCCATCTGCGCGGCGAACAGAGCGGCGTGACCTCCTTGGGAATGCCCGTAGATGATCACGATTGGCGACGTGTGGAGGCCGTTCAGCTGGCGGGCGGCCCGCGTGGCGTCGAGCACGGCCATGCCCTCGCTCGCACCAAGCAGGTACGGGTGGACGCCGTCGGCCACGCCGAGGCCCTGGTAGTCGGCGGCAGCGATGACATACCCGGCCTTCAGGTATCGCCCTAGCGCCGGGATGATGTAGGGACCGGAGCCACCCCCAGCGTTGGTGAACAGTGAGGGAGCGCATTGGGCGGCGAATCCGGACGTGCCGTGCGCCCAGGCGATGATCGGGTAGCCACCGGCGGGCGCAAGCGTCGACGGGGCGATCACGTAGCCGGACTCGGCCTCGTCGGCACCGTAGATGGTGGTCGAGTGGAAGAGCACGCGCCACACGGTTGCGCCGGCCGGCACTCCAGTGACCCCGGTGACCTTGACCGCACGGATGAGGGTGCCCGGTGACGCCGCAGGAAGCGGTCGGGGCGGTGTGTAGAAGGCGGGAATGGCGCTCAGGGTCGCCGACCCGCCAGCGACGGTCGTCGACGCAGCAGAGGACCCGCACCCGGCGAGCACCGCCGAGGAAGCAACAACAACAAGGATGGTCCACACCGTCCGGACCGACCATTGCCGAGTCGGCGCGCGTCCCATCGGTGCTCCTCCAATCTGATCCGGATCGGACACTATCGCAGTGCGCGAGGAGACGAAGTGCCATACCAGGTACAACCAGCTATCGCCGCACTGCACGCAGAGGCGCCGACAGCCGCCGAGACCGACTGGCCCCAGATCGTTTCGCTCTACGAGGTGCTCGAGGCCATCGCCCCCAACCCGATGGCCTCACTTGGACGGGTGGTCGCCCACGCGATGCTTCATGGTCCGGAAGCAGGCCTCGCCGAGCTTGCCCTGCTGGACGACGATGAGCGGCTCATGACCAACCACCGGTTGCAGGCGGTTTGTGCGCACCTGCTTGAATTGCTCGGCGACCACGAGATCGCCGGATCGGGCTACCTCACGGCAGCGGAACTCACTAACAGTGAGACGGAGAGGGTCTATCTGACGGAGTGCGCGGCGCGGGTGCTGTCGGGAGTGAGCGGCAGGACAGGCTGCGATCCATGAGCTAGGCAGGTGGGCGGAGGAGAGCACCGATGGCGAAGCTTAAGCTGGACCTGCACGAGATCTACAACCGAGGCGACGATATCGATCGTGCCCTGCGAGCCGTCATCGAGGAGGCGATCGAGAAGAAGATCCGGTTGATCGAGATCATCCCGGGCAAAGGGAGCGGGCAATTGAAGAAGCGGGTCCTGCGCTTCCTCGACCAGAAGGACATCAAGGCACTCTACGACCGGGTTGAGAAGGACTCGCACAACTTCGGCCGGGTGTTCGTCCACTTCCGACCGAAGTAGACGATGACCGGAGATCGGCCGGAGGAGAGGGCATCGGCCGCCAACAAGCGGTCGGAGACGTCGAGCAGTGCTGTCTCTCTACCCGTGTGAGGCGACCTTCTCCAAGAACGGCATGAGATCTTGGAAGAAGACGTTGTTCGGATAGGCGCCCGCCGGGTCGTTGTGCGCGTACGTGCTCTGGCGGTTGACCAGGGTCAGATTCCCCGTGGGAATACCGGATTGCTGAGCAAGGTCCGTCGTCGAGTTGAGCACCGCCTGTCCGCCCAGGTGTGCGCCGAATGCGTAGATGAGGAGGTTCTTGGGCAGCGCATGACCCATGGTGGCGTTGACGCCAAGGGCGCTCTGGGCCGGATTGGCGTTCCCGTTCGCCACTGCTCCCGTGTCGTCGGTCAGCCGCTGGGGGAAGTACCACTCGGTGCCGTCGGCATGCTCCACCCCTGCTCCGGAGAACATGGCGGCGAACCGCTCGATGGGGGTGAGCGATCCGGCACCGTTCCAGCCGTGCAAGGGACCAGTCGAGGAAATGCCCACGCCAAGGTGTCCCTGGGCGGCCACCAGGCTCGGTGGTGAGGTGGCCACATTCAACGCGTAGCCGTATTGTCCCAAGTTGGTGACTCGGACAGGTGGCACGATGTCGCTCGGCAAGAGCCCCGACGACTGTCCCAGGGACGGTGCGTTCGGGTCCTGCAGGGCAGACGCAGATCCTGTCGCCTCGAACAGTCCGGCATAGGGAGCAGTGATTCCGCCGAACGAGAGCCAGGGAGACGCACCTGGCGCGGCGAGCACCTGGAGGTCCTGCTCGGCGGTCTGGGTGCTGACCGGAGTCGGGTCACTCGCGCCGTCGATGTAGACCAGACCTGCGAGATCGTCAGCTCCGGCCTTCCCACTGAAGTCCCAGGTGGCATACGCGGTGACCACCGCCCCACCGAGCGAGTGCCCTCCGAGGACGACCTGACCGCCGAGCGCCTTCGCTGCCTCGACCACCACGTGCAGGTCCTGCACCGCGACGTTCATTCCCCATTGGCTGGCAAACGCGACGCTGGAGTTGGGAATGGTTTGGATGTGGTGGGTGACGCTTGAGTCCTTCAGGTAGCCGAGGTAATAGTTGTAGAGCTGGGTCGTCGTGACCTTGTGCGACTTGTACAGGTCCAGCTCTGACTGGTCCTCGAGGAGATTCTCCCGACGCTCGACCGACCAGACCTGCCAGCTGCTGTTGGTGGAGACGATCCACTTGGCCAGCGGGACGAAGTAGGTGCTCCCGGCAGACGTGCCTGGCTCGAGGATGAGCACATTCTTGGCACTGCTCGATCCGATCTTGAGGATCCCCACCTTGTTGTACTGGACGGGGGTGTTCGGCGCGGCGAAGCTGTTCATCCAGTCGATCTGCGACGCTCCGGTCGACGAGCTCACAGGAGTGGCGGTCGGCGAGCTGGCGCCGCAGCTCGAGAGGACCATGGAGAGACATGCGGCGACGATCGAGATCATTGCCGGACGCCAGTTCGAGTTCACCATGTGCAGGGGTTACCACCGATCAGGTGGCTCAGACAAGCATTGGCCCGAACCCCCACAGGCGCTGGCTCTGTTGGACAACTCGATCTCCGGCCGTGCCAAGTGAAATGAAGCACAATCAGCCCAATGCAACCGACGGGTCTCGGAACAATGTCCGTGTGGCTTCCGACGCAGGAGTCCGAAATGGGTGGGTTCGAATTGACGGCTGAGAGAGAACGTCAGTGGTACCGTCGGATGTCGAAATCGCCTCGACGAGAATGGGAGCGTCGGGCGGTCAAGACAAGGAATGAGGTGGGACTATGGAAGAACGAGGTGAAGGCTGGCTCGTATTTGCCGCCATCGTCCTTGGCGTCGCTGGGATCATGCGAGTCTTTGATGCCATCTGGGCATTCCGTTACCACGGCGTGCTCCCGCAGAACTTCGAGGATGCAATCTTCGGCCACAGCCTGAAGACGTATGGATGGGTGTACATCATTGTTGCCGCCATCCTGATCATCTGTGCAGGGGGAGTCATCGCGCGATCGCAGATCAGCCGCTGGATCGGGATCTTCGCCGGGGCGGTGTTGTCGATCAGCGCTGTCCGGTGGATGCCCTTCTATCCGGTCTGGTCGCTCGCCTACATCTTTGTGGGGATCCTGGTCATCTACGGCCTGGCCGTCTACGGGGGACGCGAGTCGGCCGCTTAGGCTTCCGCTGATCGGCACGAATTACGCGAGGACGCTCGCCGCAGCCTCCTGCGTGCGGAGGGCACAGCCGCGAGCCCACCGATGACCAGGGGTGGAGCGCCGTCGTGTCCGAGACCGCCGAGTGCCGAGCCTCCCGACGATCCCGATGGGCACCAAGGGTTCGTCGGCACCCCGGCGCACGGATTCGGCATGTTGGGGAGGGACGCCGGCAGCGGGCGCATGGTCACTGCCGTCTGGATCTTCGGGTAGTTCGCTCCGGGCGGGCAGGTGCCGAACCCGGTGTCGCAGAGGACCTGGCCGAGGAGGGCCCCGCCCGTGTTCGAGGCTGTGGTCAGCGCGCCATCGCAGGTGGGCTGGATCTGTTCCAGGTTCGCTGGCGCGCTGCCGTTCGGGGCGGTGTTGCCGGAGAAGCAGTTCCGAGGCTCACCGGTGCCCAGCGTGATCTGGCCAAAATCGCTGTTGGATGGGTTCCCGAAGTACCCGTTGTGCGTGAAGGTGTTGTTGAGGAGCGCATCGCCCTGCGGGTCGAAGACGCAGCCGAATGCGGCCTCCTCGAACCCGCCTGACCCCTTGCATGTCTGCCCCATCACCGGCGTCCCCGAGTCGGGGTAGGGCACGAACAGGATGCCCCACGCCCCGTTGTCGTGGAACGAGTTGTTCGTGATCGTGTCGTTGCGCCCGCCGGAGACAGTCATGCCCGTGCCGATGGGTCCGGCCGCGGCGCTGCCTGCTGCGGGGACATCACCGTTGTTGTTGTCGTGTACGTCGTTGTGGATGAACACCCAGCACGAGTGCGTTCCCGTCATGGCGCTGGTTCCCCCGTTCGGGCAGGCGCCGTTCTGGGGTGCCGGTGGGTCACCGCTGATGGCTGAATTGGTGTCGAGACCGTCCTGGTTGTGATCGAACTGGGAGTGTTCGATGAGGATCCGCCCACCCGAGTTCGTTCCCGAGTACCCGAGCGCGCTGTACTCGAACCAGGCATGGTCGATTGTCGCGTCGCAGACCTGATGACAGGCGCCGATATAGGCGCCCGAGTCGTCCATGTTGCTTGCGTAGAGCTGGTCCCACATCCCGGGCCCAGACGCGTTCGACGAGAAGATCCCGTAGGTCGTCGCCGTCGACTTGCCACCGTAGTAAGTGGACGTGGCTGTCAGATAGTGGCCGGAATACCCCGCCATACCGATATTTCCGGTGGTGGCGCCGCCGTTCCACCAGATCTGGTTACCGGACTCCCCGGTACCGCCGAGGAAGTTGCACGCTGTCACGTTGTCGATCGACACTCCGTCGGCCTTGAAGGCGACGATGCCGTTGCGTCCGTATGGCTTGCCGTTCGAGGCTGTGATGCCGAACTGCTGATCCGAGGGGTTCGCCGAACACTGCGATGCACCCGGCTTGGTGCCGTCCACGACCACGGTGTTGCGGTCCATTCCCCGCAGGTGGAGGTCCGGCGTGGTGATGAGTACGCCACCGACGCCGCCTTCGGTCATTTCCGTCGCGGTCGGCTTCTTCTGCAGATCGGCGTTCTCGTGGTAGTCACCCGGTGCGATCAGGATCCAGTCACCCTGATGCGCTGCGTTGACCGCCGCCTGGATGGATGTGAACTGGCCGGACTTGCCATGGTAGGTACCGACGAGGAGCACAGTGGCGGTCGTGCTCGGAGACGATGATGAGCACGCCGACAGGATCCCCCCGAGCAGTACGAGCATCCCCGCCACAACGGCGATCCTGCTCACCCGCACCGGGCGACCGCCCGGCGTTCCTGTAGGAATCTCCCGTATCGCCATGCTCTCACCGTGCTCTCTGTCGGCTCCGTCGCTGTCGCGGGGGGCAACAGACTTCGACACCCTGCCCCATTTTCCCTTGCGACCGGCGACAGCGTACCAATGGGTCACGGCTCGGTGCTCGAGCGATCGAGGTCGCTCGCTGTGGCCCTCCGGAGGTCGTAGGCCGGGATGATCCGAAGGTCAGGAGGGATGGGACCGGGGTTAGAGTAACGGACTGTGAGTCTGGTCACCTATGCATGTGCTGACTCCATCGCCACGATCACGATGGATGACGGCAAGGCAAACGTCCTGTCGCCCGACATGCAATCGGAGATCCATGGCGCTCTGGATCAGGCGGCGGCCGACCAGGCGGTGGTCATCCTCCAGGGCCGCGAGGACATCTTCTCGGGTGGGTTCGACCTGGCCGTCCTTCGCTCCGGGGGGCCAGGTGCAGTCCAGATGCTGAAGGGTGGGTTCGTGCTCTCGGAACGGCTGCTCACCTTTCCGAGGCCGGTGGTCGGTGTCTGCACGGGACATGCCGTCGCGATGGGAGTATTCCTTCTTCTCTCGACCGACTACCGGATCGGCGCGACCGGGAAGTATCGCATTACGGCCAACGAGGTCGCGATCGGCCTCACGATGCCGCGCGCCGCCGTTGAAGTCCTCCGGCAACGATTGACCCCGTCCGCGTTCAACCGGTCCGTCATGCTCGCCGAAGTGTTCTCCCCGGACAATGCCGTCGACTGTGGCTTCCTCGATCGGGTCGTGGACCCGTCGGAGCTCACTGAGTCGGCGCAGGTGGCGGCGGTCGCGCTGGCCAGTCTGGATCCTTCCGCGCATCGGCTCACCAAGGAGCGGGCGCGGGCGCAGACGCTCGCTGCGCTCAGAGAAGCGATGGCGACCGATGCGGGTGAATACGACGCGCTGATCTGACGCCCGAGGGCCGCGGGTATGGCAAACGAAAACGGTCGTCGTACGCGGCCGTTCCGCGAGAGAGATCTGTCCGGAACCCGAGTTCCTCGGTCATGTCGTGACCGCTTTCAGAGCCGTGACGATCCGTTCGCTCACCTCATGGGCCTGTCGGGTGACCGAATCGTCGACGATCCCACCGTAAATGTGCTCTTCGAGATGGGTTGCCAGCCATTCGAGATCCCCGAGGGCAGTATCGAAGTCTGGTCGCTTCGCATCGGCAGCGAGCATCCGGGCGTGCACCGCCGGTGTCCGCCAGCGTGGTCGGGCCATCGGTGTTCGATCGAGAGCCCGATCGACCCTGTTCCAGGCAGTCGCGAGCTCGCCACCCGGCAGTCGGCGGCGGCGTCGCCGTCCAAGGGTGCGAAGGGCCACGCCGACGAGGGCCAGTGTGCCGGCGACCCCGACGGCGAACCACCACCAGAACGGCGAAGAGCCCACCCTCGGTGCTGCTGATCCGGTCGGGGGAGGCGGGAACGAGAGCGGCGGGACCGAACTGGGGGTCGTGATCGACCCGATGGGGTTGGGCGCGCCCACAGCCGTGACACCGATCACCCCGGGCGGCGTCAACTCGCCTGACGGCAACGCGGGCGTGGGCTCGAACGAGAGCCAGGTCCCAGCGAAGAGGACCTGGGGCCAGACGTGGGCATCCATGCCACGGACAACAGTTCGGCCGGCCGCGTTCCGGACACCGGTGGCAAACCCGACGGCAACCCTGGTCGGGAGACCGACCGAGCGGGCCAACACCGCGAAGGCCCCCGCGAACTGCTCGCACGAGCCCGTACGGGTCGTCAGCAGGAAGCTGGTCAGGTCGGCGCGTGTGGGTCGAAGCGAGTAGTGGAACGAGGGCGAGCGGAACCAGTCGGTCAGTGCCTCGGCTTTGTCGAGTGGGGTGGGTGCCGAGGCGGTGATCGAACCGGCGAGGGCGGTGATGGCAGGGGACAGGATTGGGAGTGCCGTGTCCTCGGGAGACGCGGTGGCACCGCTGCTCGTCGTGGCATCGGGGATCGTCGCCGTGGCGTCGTAGCGCTGTCCGGCCTGGCTCAGCAATGGCGCGACGGCGCCGACCGAGGTGAGCGTCCCGGGGGACACCCGCACTGTGGAGGGGGGAATGGGGAGAAGGCGACTCGAGAAGTTGGCGATCGAAACGGTGACGCTGAACGTTGGACCGGTTGGCTTGGCCATCGGAGTTGGGACCGCATGTCGACCGGACAGCACGGCGGAAACCGCGGAGTCGGGTCCCCAGGTCTGGCCGGTGAGCACGGACAACACGGCGACCTGCCAGTAGGTGGGCACCGGCGTCTTCGCGGTGAACATGACCAGATCCGGATCGCGCACCTCGAGCGCCGTCAACCGCGACACCAGAGAGATCGCGGTGGGGGGAACCCCGACCAAGGCCTTTCCTCCGCCGACCGCACCTGCCGGTTCGTTGGCGATGCTGACCGCCACAACCGCAACGGCGACGGCAGCAGTCGTCGCGGCGCAGGCGAGCGCGCTCACCCGGCCGTCCGCTGTCCCGATGGCCATTGTCATACCGGCAGCGAGGAGCACGGCGAGAAGGGCCGCCCCATCGGAGGGATGCGCCACCGTCGATCCGGCCAGCAGCACCAGACTCGGCACGAAGCCGAACAGCCCGGGGAGTGCCTTCGTCGCTGCAGCAGCCATCCCGGCGACCAACGAGCAGAGGAGCACGACACCCGGGCCCCCAGTGATCGGGAGGTGGATTGGACCGATTGCCTTCAGCCCATGGTCGAGAGTCCGAAACGTGGTCGCCGTGGGGAGTCCGTCTCGAGTGGCGGCGGGAACGGCCAGCCACACCGAGGCCAGAGCTGCCGCGAGCACACCGATGATCAGCGACCACGACCGTGCGATGCGTCGCGTGCTGAGGGTTACCGCGGTGTACGCGACGAGAGTTGCGACGACGACGCCGCGCCACGGCGCACCTCCGGTCGTGAGACGCGCCAACGAAGCCGCCCCGACCAGGGCGACGACCAGACGCCCCGGATCTGGTTGCGTCCACCGTCTCACGTCCCCACCACGATCCGATCCAGACCTGCCGGTAGGGAGTGGTCGCCGGTGACCGTCGTGAGCACGGTGCCGGCGACCTGTGGCACCGTCGACAGCGACGCCGGCAGGACGGCGGCGAGGAAGAGCCTGGCCTCCTCGAGTCCTTGTGGCACTGGGGTCACCGTCACGGCGTGCCCCGAGAGCGTCCGCAGCCCAACGGTTGCCCCCTGATCCAGGCAGCGCTCCACGAAGCTGCGGGCCTGTTGGAGCAGCAGTTCGAAGTCAGTCAGCCGATGGACCCCGGCGCGGTCGTCGAGGATCAATCCCAGCTGGGCACCGTGCTCTGCGGCAAACTGCCGGACGAACCATGAGCCATAGCGCGCGACCGCTGCCCAGTGCACGAGGGACAGACGATCCCCGGTCACATAGGGTCGGATCCCGATCAGCTCGCCGACGCCGTCCCGCTGTCCGGACTCCGCTGTCGTCGTCGCGTCTTGCCGGTGCTCGAGCTCCGGCGCGAGTACCCAGTCGGGCGCATGTCCTCCTGCCGGGTAGAACACGGCGGTGACCGCAGGAAGCACCGCGCCCGAGGCGCCGAAGAGGCCGAACGGGTCGAGCGCCCATACATGCTGCGGGGCCAGCGTGAACACGCCGCGCCGGTTGCACGGGACGAGGCTCGAGGAGGACTCACCCGAGAGTGACCCTGGCACGGGGAGGGGCACGCATCGTGACGGGACAAGCAGTCGGCGGCGGAGCTCGTCGAACCCCGACCACGTCATAGTGCCTCTCGTGCGTGACCCCGTCACGGTCGCAGGTCTCCCAAGGACCTGGCGGGTCCAGCGTCCGGGGGGTGGGGCAATGGAGAGCGTCGGAACGGCGTCTGCGGTGCGGTTGGTCACCCGTATCCGCAGGTCGACCCGGTCGCCCACTGCGCCCATGCGCGGTGACACGGTCGCCACGACGGCGAGGCGATCGCGGGCCCGTCGTGCCCGAATGACCGCCCAGGGGGGTGCCATCAGCAGAGGGACACCCATCGCAACCGCAAGGGGAACGAGTTGGTCGGTGCCGGTCACGAGCGCCACCACGACGAGACCCACGAGGAGCCCGAAGGCGCCGAGAGCGCGCGCCGTGGGACGGGGTGTGGAAGCGCGAGGGTGGCGCGGTCGATGGAGGAGGTGCGCAGTCCAGCGCCCCGACCTCGCGCTAGCGGTGCCCATCACCTCCCGCATCCCCGAGCAGCGGCACGGGTAGGGTGTGCACGACCTCACCGACCAGGCCCTCGGCGGTCTCGGCGGTCACCGCAGCAGCCGAATGGAGCACGAGGCGGTGCGCGAGCACCGGGGCGGCCGCGTCCTGGACGTCGGTCGGAGAGACGTACGCCCGAGCGGACCCCACGGCCAGTGCCGACGCCGTCTGCACCAGCGCGCGTGCCGCTCGAGGGGAAGGCCCCACCGCGACGGTCGGGTGAGCGCCCACCGCCTCGAGCAGGTCGAGCACGTAGCCACGTACCACCGGCGCAAGATGGACCGATGCCACGGCGGACAGGAGCGCCGCCAGGTCCTGGGGAGTGACCGCTGCCGACAGGTCGTGAACCCGGCCGGCCGGATCGGGAGCGCTCAGCAGCATCTCCATCTGCGCACGCGTGGGGTACCCGATCGAGACCCGTACGAGGAACCGGTCACGCTGACCGTGGGGAAGCGGCGACGTGCCGGCCGCGTCGTAGGGGTTCTGGGTGGCGAACACGAAGAACGGGCTGGGCAGTTCGTGGGTCGTTCCGTCCACGGTCACCTGGCGCTCCTCCATTGCCTCGAGGAGGGCGGATTGGGCCCTCGGGGACGCTCGGTTGAGCTCGTCGGCCATGAGCACGTTTGTGAAGACGGGTCCCGGCCGAAACACCGGCTCAGGAGCGTCGGGGGCGAGGACGGCAGCCCCCGTGACATCTGCAGGCACCAGGTCTGCCGTGCACTGCAAACGCCGGAATCCCAGGCCCAAGGCTCCCGCCAGGGACTTGGCCAGGGTCGTCTTGCCCAACCCCGGATGGTCCTCGACGAGGAGGTGACCGCCCGCCGCCACGCAGCCCACGACCAGCCGAATGGTCAGGGGCGTCGCCAGCACCAGATCCGCCACGGCCTCCTCGATGGCCACGAATGCCTCCGTGGCCTGCGTCGACGTAGGCAGCTCAGACGCGGACGGAGTGGCGAAGCTGCTGCTCACGAGCCGAATCCTAGGGCCGATCGCCCGGCCCCGATTGGCTGCAAGACTGGTAGCCGTGGCACGCAGCACGTTGCGGTCGGTCCGCTTCGATCTCGATGCCGCGATCGGCGTCGCCCGTATCGTGGACAACGCGGGCGGGCTGGTGTCACCGGACCTCCTGGCCGCTGGCCTCGGCTACAGCGGCACCAACAACGGGACCTTCCTCACCCGCCTGGCCAACGCCCGCCTCTTCGGGCTGCTGGGCGGCCGTGGAGCCCGGCTCGAGCTCACCGAGCGAGGTCGGCGGATCCTGGGGGGCGATCCGACCAGCGCTGCTGCGGCCCGGCGGGAAGCCTTCCTGTCAGTACCGCTCTTCCGAGCGGTCCTCGGGTCCTTGCCCGAGATCGGAACCTCGATCGAGCGCTCCGAGCTCGCAACGCTGCTGTCTGAGCGGTTCGGTGAGCCAGCCGACAAGGCTCCTGTGGTTGCAGCGAAGTTGTTGGACAGTGCTCTCCAAGCTGGGCTCGCGCGCAGGCGCACTGATGGAAAACTCCAGCTTGGCGCAGAACCAGGATTGTTTACCACTGTGGAAAACCGTCCTCAGAACCGATGGAGACGAGCAGTGGTAAAGTTTTCCGCAGGCGAGTGGGGCGCCAGAGCGGACAGAGATAGCGGATCACGGGGAGGCGACGTGGACGACGAGCGGATGTGGCTCGATGAGGACTCCAACGGGAGCTCCCAGGGCCACCGGCGCACCTCGAGACGCCGCTCTGTGGCTGTGGTCACGGCTGCGGCGGTGTGCGTTGCCCTGGTCGCCGTCCCGATCACCGTAGCGGCGACGGGCGGAGGTTCCACCCGGCTCGCGGCACAGCACCGCCACGGTCCACCAGCCAAGGCCAGGAGCCTCGGCAACGGCCCGGCCGAGCACGAAGTCCTCGGGGCCCTGAGCGCCACCACGGACGCCAACACCTTCGACTTCTCCTACAAGCTCAGCACCACGCCGCCCACGACGTCGGTCCCGACGACCACGTCCACGACGGTCTGCCACGTGATGACGCTCCCCAAAATGCCGATGACCACAAGTCCCTATGCAGTCGGCGGGGCCGCATCCGCTTCGGGCGGCGGCTCCTTCTCGGCGACCACGTCGGCGTCCGCGACCCACAAGGGTACGGCTGTGCAGAGCCCGCCGACGACGGTCTCAGTCCCCCGGCCGGGGATTCATGGCGCGAGCACATCTAGCTCGAGCAGCTTTGGCGTAGCGACTTCTGGCTCTGGACCCAGGATCTCCGGCCCGACCGTCAGCTCCAACGGAACGGAGACGGTGACCGAGTGCAGCGGCGGACCGGTGACCAATCCCGGGACCCCGGTCACCGGCTCGGGGGTGTCGAACGTGAATCCGAAAGCGACGCTGATTCGGGCGACGGTGGGGTCGTCGGGCGGTCTCCTGGTGACCGTGCGGGTCGACAGCACCACCTTGTACGAAGACCTCAGCACCCTCGAGACCTCGTTGGCGCCGCCCGCCAGCATGGCGAACGCCTCAGGTCAGTCGATCTCGGGGTTCGCGGGCATCACCGAAAGCACCATCGGGACACGCGAGGGGGCGATCGCCATGCTCGGGATGGCGAGCCCGACGGGGTACCTCGACCTCTACCAGCAGGACGTCAACGGGGCCACACGCACAGGAACAGCAACGGTCGACGGAGCTCCGGTGACCGTGTACCAGGTCGCTGTCGATCCCACGCAACTGGTGAGCGAGCCCGGCCTCACCAGTGAGGAGACACAGACCGCCGCGGCGGCGATCAAGACCCTCGACACGGAGGGCTACACGGGTACGACGGACACCGTCTCGATCGACACGTCTGGCTACATCCGAGAGGTCGACTCGGTCGCCCATTTCTCTGACGGCGGGACCGTGGTGCTCGACGTGATGCTGTCGAACTTCGGCTGCGCCGGGACCGTCCTCATGCCGGGCCAACAGGGCCCGAGCCAACCGCCTTCAGGCTGCACGTCACCATCCGCGGCCCCCTCGAGCACACCGGCCCCGCAGGGCGCAGCGCCGAAACCAGCGAACACGCCCCTGAATACCGTTCCCCCGACAACGGTGCCGGTCTCAGTACCGCCGACGACAACCACCTCAGCACCCTCGACGACGACTTCGTCGACACCGAGCACGACCTCGACGCCACCGAGCAGCACCACCGCGACGACGTCCTAGCGAAGACTTACGAGACGGGACCCGAAGTCACAATATTCGAGTTGACCGTATAGGTCTGCCCCGGGCCCCATGCGCTCACGGCGACCTCGATGGTCGCGCCGACCGGTACAGATGTCGGTATGCCTTGGGTAAAGGGCGCCCAGTCGCCGTTGACGCTGATGGTGATGTTGCCGTTCTCGAGCGTGCCTGACGAACCCCCATCCGTCCACCCGATGAAGAGGGTTCCGAATGCCCATGAACCCGCCCCGAACCCGCCACCGTCAGAGACTGTCATGGTCGATCCGCGTTGCGGACTCGTCGGACTGATCGTCGGAGTGATGGACGGACCGGTGATGTGCATGACCACCGGCGCAAACGCATGGGTCGGCTTCCACTGAGGTCGATTGCCCGGGATGCCAGCGACGCAATCGACCTGGAAGGAGTAGTTGCCCACCGAAGCCGACCGGGCCGTCTGCTCCCAGAAGTTATAGGTGCCCGACGAGAAGGTGTCCTCTCGGCTGGACAGTTGGATCGGTGCCGTCACGTTGATGCCGAGATCCTCGTCCCTGGGAGGGCACGTCACCGAGAACTCCGTTGCGAATCCGGCAGGGCCCGAGGTCGATGCCAGGGGCGTCAGCGACGTCGGGATCGATGAGACGGGTGCGTGAATGACGCCGATGACGGCATAGGTCCGTGCGCCCGCACCGGGGGCCGTGACGGACCCATGGCTGATCGAGACGTCGCCCTGGACAGTGGCGTCGCTGGGGTTCCCGGTATTTTGGCTCACCGTTGCCACGGTGCCACTGGTGGCTGGGGCAGAATTGTTCACCACGAGGACGAGAGCCCCGTTCGCGACCCCGTTGTGAAAGCTGTTGATGTCGACGACATCACCGGGTCCGAGATGAGACACCGAACCGTTGGCTTCCTTCACGAGATTGGAGGGCGCGTCCGAGTAGAACTTCGAACCCGCACTGCCTGCCCAGGTCGTCTTGATCCAGGCCTTCGACAGATACAGCCGGTTGACCAGCTCAGTGCTCTGCCACCTCTGGCCGGTCTTGGCCCCGTTGAAGTAGTTGTAGGCGACGCCGCCGGGATTCGCGCAGTCGGTGCCGGTGCCCTGGTATGTCCCGTTGCTGTAGACGTCGACGCCCGTTCCGCCCAGCCACTTCGTACCCGGCTCGAGGACCCCTCCGCAGATGCCGGGAGCTGCCGCACCCGCTGTCGATGCGCCGAAGAGGGTTCCCGATACGGGGCCACCGACGAAGATCGCTGTTGCGAACACTGCTACGAGCCCACAAACCATTGCTCGCTTCATGTCCAGACGGTAGCCCGGTATCAAAGGGATCGAAAGTGATAGGAATACAAGAGAATCGGGTGCAGGAGGCAGCCTGAGAGGATCACCACGGTGACCAGCGGAACGATCGTGACCGGCTGGCAGGATGACCGATCAGAGGATGCGGGCCGGCGAGCACGTCGAGCGATGAAATGGCAGCACAGCGTGCTCGGGTTCGCCGCATGGACCTGGAACCAGGGCGAGGTGACCCCAGGTTGGTCGAACGGTCATCGACAAGCTCGGACCCTTGAGTAACGATCTTCGAGGCGTGGCCAACCGAGGGCTGCCGACATCGCTGGCCAGTCCGTGTCGACAGAGCTCGACCTTCTGGGCTGCGTGTTGTAACCGCCCGTCACGCAACGGAGATCTTCAATACCGCCGCGGCCGTGTTGTGGGTTGGAGACGCATTGTCATGGACCGAGATCCCCACCGAGTAGTTGCCATTTGTGACGGTCGACTTGACCGTGCCGGTGATCTTGCCCGCTGAGCTCAACGTCAATCCAGCCGGGAGCGTTGGTGTCGTGTTGCTCCATGTGAAGGGGGCGACTCCTCCGTGCTCGGTCAGCTGGAGCGAGTACGGGGTGCCCTTCGTGGCGGTACCCAGTGTGAGCGTCGTGATCTTGATCGCCACCACCTTCAAGGTGAACGTCTGTTTCGCGTTCGGGAGCACTCCGTTGCTTGCGGTGATGGTGACTGTGTACGTGCCGGTCGTCGTCGGGGTACCGGAAAGAACACCGGCACTGGTGAGGGTCACGCCGCCGGGCAACGTGCCGGTCTTGGTGAAGGTCATTGTCGTCGGGTAACCGCTTGCCTTGACGGTGAAGGTTCCGAGCTTGCCCTTGACGAATGTCGTTGTCGCCGGAGAGGTGAAGACGGGTGCCTTGGTGGTGACCGTAACGGTCGTCGATCCCGTCGCAGCGCCATCAGTACCAGTGACCTTGTAGAGGCCCGGGACGGTGGCCGAACAGGATGCACCCGTGCAGCTTGCCCCGGTTGACGATCCGGAGCCGTCCGGCGCGATGGTGAAGGTCGTGGCACTGGCGACATTGCCCGTGGCGAACCCGAGGGAATCGGTGCCGTCGGCTGTGAGCGTGACCGCGGTTCCTGACGGGGTCGTCGAAGCACTTGGCGTCAACGTGAGGCTGACGGGGATTCGGTGGTACCCGAGCACATCGACGTTGGTGATTCCGGCCGTGGTCAACGGATAGGTGGAACCCGTGCTCGCGAAGGCGTCGAACGAATCCGGCGTGACCGACGCATAGTCCTGCGCATCTGCCCCAGCGACCGTGTTGAACGGCACCAGATTCGTCGTCCCGCTGTCTATCGAGAGGTAGGCCCCCGACGTGTACGCGGTGAGGCTGCGCGCAGCATGTGCCGTGTAGCGGAAGAGGTCGTTCGGCACGTAGAAGCCAGACTGGTTGAGTCCCGGGATCCTCCCGAGAACCTCGGAGATCTCGTGTTGGGCAACACCGATGAAGTCGAAGTCGCCCGCAACGTTGCGGGCGGAAGGATTGAACGTGTACGGCTGCACGCCGAAGGTGATAGTGGGCACGTACGGACTGCACGTGGGCGTCGAGAAGCAGTTCGCCGGTAGAACTCCCCAGGCCATCAGCTCGGCAAGCGAGCCACACCAGGTGGATGCCCCCGTCGGATCGGTTGCCGGTACGTCCTGAGCCGAGGTGATCTGATCCGGCGTTGTCTCGCTCGCCTTCAACGCGCTCTCGACTGCTGCGTACGAGTTGCAGAACAAGTTCTGGCTGGACCCCCCGAGTCCGGTTCCGGAGTAGGCGACATTGACGTCAACGGTGATGGGGTCGCTGTATTCGGCCTCGAACTGCCCGATGGCGTAGTTGAACGCCGACTGGATCTGGGCCGAGAGCGGCGACGACGTCACCGTCGACTCGAAGGTCGGCACGATGGCGAGGTGCGTGCCCACCGCAGTGCCGATTCCCCGTCCCTTGGGTCGCGCCGCTGTAGGGAACGGGATGGTTCCCGCGATGTGGCTCCCCCCGACGGGCAGGGTCGACGCCGCGGGTACCGCGGCCCCTGCTGACGGGGTCAGGCCGACGATGGCGGCCCCGAACCCCGAGACCAACGCAAAGAGAGCGGTCGTCACGACGACCGCTCTCTTTGAAACCGATATCGCCGCTCCTCTGGACCCGATCTTTTGCGGGGACAGACTCCTTTTGGACGCATTCCGCATGTTCGACATCTTCCGCCCTTCCCGCCACTCGGTGCCCAGCGCACTTGGAAGCGTCTCGCTTTGTACCACAACCAAGGCGGGTCCGCTCGAGCCACCGTCTCCGTGACCGAGCTCAACTGCACGGGGACGTCGTCGAGCGCTCGCTCTTCACTCTCATCCCCGCTCGGTGCCACCGAACGTTCACCGGCACTTCACATGACTCAGGCGACCCGAGGCACCAAACTCGGGCGAGCGAGTACGCCTGAACGCCCATGGATCGGTGTGTGAGCTCTGTCGATCGGGCACCGGATCCTGATCCCCGGCGTCTGATCGTCCGGCGCCACGGTGACGCCAGCTGGCACGGAAGAAGCGATGGGTGCCACACCGCCGTCGTAGCCTGGGATAGTGGTCAGCGCGACGGTCTCCCGATGAGCAGGTTCGTCCTCGTCCCCGGCTCTGGCGGGTCCCCATGGTACTGGCATCGCGTGGTTCCGCTGCTCGAAGCATCGGGCCATGAGGCTGTCCCGGTGGATCTCCCCGGGGACGACCCCAAGGCCGGATTGGAAGAGTACGTCCGGATCGTGGTTCGCGCGGTCGGCGATCAGGTCGATGTGGTGTTGGTCGCCTCATCGCTCGGAGGATTCATCGTCCCGCTGGTCGCTGAGCAGACTGCCGTCCGAGCGATCGTCCTGGTCAACGCGATGATCCCGTTGCAAGGAGAGACGGCAGGGGAGTGGTGGGGCAACACCGGTGCCGTCGACGCCCGGGCAACGGCTGCGATGTCGGGTGGCTACCGATCGGAGTTCGATCCGATGACCTACTTCCTTCACGATGTGCCGCAGGAGGTGATCGCCGACGGGGAGTCACAGCAACGCGAGGAGTCTCAGGCCGTGTTCGCTTCGATCTGTGACTTCATGTCGTGGCCGCGGGTTCCGATCCGGGTCGTCGCAGGTTGGGAGGACAGGTTCTTCCCCTGTGCATTCCAGCGTCGCGTCGCCATGGAACGGCTGGGGCTCGAGGTCGATGAGCTTCCCGGGGGTCACCTGATCGCCTTGGCCCGACCGGCCGAGTTGGCGAGCTACCTCGTCTCGATCTGATCGCCAGAGACCAGCGACCCAACGCGGCGGTGGGACGGCGTCCCGTACTGTTGGCGTGATGGCCCAGGACGGGAATGCAGCGGTCGAGTGGCTCGTTCGTCCACTCCGTCGCTCCGACCATGACACCTGGGTCGAGCTGTTCCGAGGCTATGCGACGTTCTATGGGCGGATCCTGGCCGGAGAGCAGCTCGCGGAGGTCTGGCGATGGATCTTCGACGAAGGCACGACGATCGCGCTGGTGGTGGTCGAGGGAGCAGCGCCCGATGAGGCCGTCGGTGTCGCCCATCTCCGCAGCTGGCGTCGGCCGCTCCTTGCCAGCGACAACGGGTACCTCGACGATCTCTTCGTGTTCCCGGAGGCCCGTGGCCGGGGAGCGGTGGACGCCCTGTTCGCAGCGATCCGCGACCTGGCAGTCGAACGGGGTTGGGCGATCGTCCGGTGGACCACCGCGGAGGACAACCTCCGGGCACAGGCGGTCTACAACCGCTACGCGACGCGCACGACGTGGGTCACCTACGACGAGACCATCGCGACTGTGTAGCGCGGAGACTGGCGCTCGTCGGTCTCTCGGGGAGAGCGCGGCGCGGCGGATGCGCCAATGCGGGAAGGGGGAACCCTTCCCGCATTGGCGGCTCACGTGGGGTCAGCGAACGCGGTTGACTGCCGCGGTCAGGTACTTGGGCAGCGCCGCCTCGATCTTCTGTGCCTGTGTCTGGGTGAGTCTGTGGTCAGTCACGGCTTGGGCGATCTTGGTGTCCGCGGCGCTGTTCAGGGCGTTGACCACGGTGTGAGCGCTCACATTGTGCTCACCGGCCACCTGGGCGATGGACTTGCCCGAATGCAGCTCGCTCAGGAGCACGTGGGGCGTCACACCGATGGCCTTGGCGCTGATGGCTGCTCCCTCACGACGAATCTGCACGCGGTGCGCACGGAGCCAGGCCCGGAGTGGCTGCTTCCCAGCGTGGGCGGTAGCGCTCGCTGCTGTCGGGGGAGCCGCCGCGTATGCAGAGGTGCTGGCGGCAAGGCCGCCTCCGAGCAGGGCTCCGGCGATGAGGAGGGGGGCGACAATCTTCTTCAACATGCGTGACTCCTTTTGAGTTATCGGTCGTTTGTATCGATCGCGATTGTGCAGGCGGATCATGAAGGATCCGTATCTGGAGTGTGAGGGTTCGGTGGCCTCCGATTGTTCCGCCCTCCGTCGAACTGTTCGAAGGGATGAGTGCCTCGACGCGGAATTGTTCGGAAGACCCTGCTCGGAAGCCTGGCGTCGTTCGGCTAACACCAGCACGGCGCTCTTGAACTCAGATGAGAAGCAGATCTAAAGGAAACGTAAGAATCGTGCAACGGGTCATCCGACTGTCAGCGGAGGTGTGACCCTCGGTGCCAACTGCGTCCTGGATCCGGCAGTTGCACGCTGGCATCCGGGCGGCAGCGCGGGCTCCTCCGAACGCTGTGTCGACGACGCCGGCATCCGACTCTGGTCGACGGACGCTTCTGACACTGCGCGAGGCGAGCCACGCCTCAGCAATCGGGTGGGACGACGATGCCGCTTGTGGGTGGCTCCGACGTCGGCGCTCCCTCAGGTGGCCGGCTTCGTCCTGCGAGCGCGGAGACGGTATGCAGCTTGCCGGCACGCAGGAGAGCAGTACTTGGCCGCCACGCCTCTGATCGCGACGTGGCCGCAGAAGCTGCAGCGGATCATTCGCCGAAGGCGCCCTTGTCCGCCGTTCGTCGCTGGGGACCGCAGTCTGGTCATCGGGCGGCCAGCGTACTTCCTCACGCTGAGTGACGCTGTCGGTGCTCTGGCGGTTTGAAAATCTGCAGATCAGTGCATGAACGGGCGCTCACCCCGCCTCTGTCGGCCGCTCATTGTGCGAGGTTCACACTCGCGTCACAGAGTGAGTGATCTCGCCGTGCATCGTGCGGTCCGACGCGCGCGCTCGATTGACTTGACTCATCCTGCGCCGCAAGCGATGCTGACGGTGCAAACGGTGCTGAAGCGTCAGCACTCTGGTGGCGCCGTGGGGGCGCCAGAGAGGCGGGACTCATGATGGCAAGAAGGCTGGCGCGGCTCGCCGTCGCGCTCGGTGATGGCGGTCGGCGTGCTGTGCGTGATCGATGCAGCGCCCGCGAATGCCCTCCCGGCCCCGGTGATCAATCTGTCCTACGGTCCCGGACCCTTCGAGACCTTGTCCGTGTACCCCGCCGCGATGCCGGGTGCGCGCCTGGTGATCCTCGTCCACGGTGGTGGGTGGGCCTCTGACATCGGAACGTACGGGAACGCCCCGGTGGTCGCGACCGATCTGCAGGCGGCGGGTTTCACCGTGGTCGACATCAACTACGCCTCGGAGTCCCTACTCCTTCCCGCCCTTCCGGTCCAGAGCTACGAGCTGCAGCTGGCCACCAACTGGGTCCTCGCCCACGCGATGCTCTACAACGGGGACCCGAACAACCTCACCCTCGTGGGCCTCTCCGCCGGTGGCGAGCTCGTGGCCTGGCTCTCCCAGACACTCCCCCCCGGCACGGTCAAGGCGGTGGTCACCCTCTCCGGAGCGTTCGACTTCACGTCCCTCATCCCCGACGGCATGTCGGGGGTCACCTCGCAATCCCTGGCCTATCGGGCTGCCATCGCCCTCGGGTGCCGGCTCGCTACCTGCACCCCCAGCGCCGAGGCCCGGTGGTCGCCGGACGACAACGTGACCCCGACAAACTGCCCGGGGACGTGGCTCCTCTACAACAGTGCCGACGAGCTCATGCCGCTGGACCAGCCGTCGTCGATGACCGCGGCGCTCGAGGCCAACGGGTGCAACGTCAACGAGATCATCCTGCCCGGCAGCGGCCACGCCTTCAGTTACTGGGACACAGTGTCCGCAAACGTCATCGCCACCATCCAGGCGAGCGGCTAGCGGGACCAACCCGGAGGAGCATGGCTGAGGTCGGTCCGGGCCGGCCGAGTCGCCGCTGAGTGGCATACTCCAACCGTGGAACGGCGGCGACCGAAGCCGATGGTGATTGCAGCCCTCGTGGCGGTGGACCTCGTCTTGGCGACCGTTGCATGGCGTGACCTCAACCGCCGCTCGGAGGTCGAGGTTCGCGGGACCAAGCGGTTCTGGCGTGTGGTCATTCTCGCGAATCCCGGCAACTCGATTGCTTACTGGCTCCTCGGCCGCAAACGGGAAGCGGAGGTGCCACCGTCAGTACCGGCGCACTGACGCAATGGGGGCGATCCACCGCGCCGCCACCAACCGACACGCCGACCGGAATCGCGTGGTCGGCCCTCGTCGACGTGGAGCGCATGGGCCGGACCGGCACCGGCGCATCCTTCCGAGCGGACTGAGCGCGGTCGGACCGTGGCGACGTTCTCTGGCGTAGCGCGTGTGGCCTCGGGGCTGCCCGAGGTCTCCGAGGGGGAGCGGCACGGGCACCGCACGTGGTTCGTGCGCGGAAAAGCGTTTGCCTGGGAACGGCCGTTCAGCAAAGCGGACATCAAGCGATTCGGGGACCGGGCGGTGCCGGCCGGACCGGTCCTCGCGCTCAGCGTGGCTGACCTCGGCGAGAAGGAGGCCGTCCTGGCCACGCACCCGGATGGTTTCTTCACCATCCCGCACTTCGACGGATACGCGGCGGTGCTCGTCCACCTGAACTCCGTGACGACGGAGGCGTTGCGGGACGGGATCGTGGATGCGTGGCTGGCCTGCGCCCCACCCGATCTCGCGCGCGACTACCTGGCGGGCGGTCGGGCAGACCGGTCGTAGGTGCTGTCGAACCCCGTCCTCGCTGACGCCAACACGACTAGGGCTCCGTCGCCGGTCGGCGGCGTCCGCCAGGTGGCCCGGACGCTGCATCCAGGCGGTAGATGGCCATCAGATCGTCCGTGGGTTCGGTGGCAAGCGCGGCACGCCGAGCGGTGTGAACCCGTTGTGCGCGAGGACCCTGCAGGATGCGACGTGTGCGACCTGCGGGTCGGCGATGACACCGCACGCAGGGTGGAGATCCCTCACGTGATCGACCAATTCTGAGATCAGCTCGGTCCCGACGCCACGTCCCGTGCGTGACGGGTCGCCGATCGCATAGTCGCTTCCGATATCGCCCGGCTCCGCCCCGACCGCTGCGGCATGATCCGGGTAGTCGGCGCAGGAGTACCACTGGCACCACCCGATCGGTCGACCCTCGTCGACCACGATCAGCAGGAGGGTCGGTTCGGTACCGTCCAGACATCGGCGCAGTTCCTCGAGCTCGGTTCGGACGCTCGAGCCAAGCATGTACCAGCGGGCCACGTGCGGTTCGTCCAGCCATGCCCGCACCAGCTCTAGGTCCGACGCGTGGAGCTCCCGCAGCGTCAGCACGGAAGGAACCTGCTGATAGCTTGCGCGCCATGGACATCTCCTGCGCGTTCCCGCCATCGCTCGACGCCCCGGAGCACACAGTGATCGCTGAGCGGCTCGGATACCGGAGGGCGTGGTACTACGACTCTCCGGCGCTGTATTCGGACGTGTGGATGGTGCTCGCTCTCGCCGCCGATCGGACCCGGTCGATCGGGCTGGGCCCGGCCGTCCTCGTCCCGAGCCTGCGGCACCCGATGGTCACCGCGGCGGCGATCACCACGCTCGCCGCCCAGGCTCCCGGCCGGGTCGCGGTCGCCATCGGTGCCGGGTTCACCGGCCGGATGGTGCTCGGACAGCGCCCGATGCGCTGGAGTGAGGTCGCCGCCTACATCCGGGTCCTGCGTGCCCTGCTGCACGGTGACGACACGGAGTGGGATGGCCACGTGCTCCGGATGCTCCACCCGCACGGGTTCGGTACGCCGCGCCCGCTCGAGGTCCCCATCCTGGTGGGCGCCGACGGACCGAAGGGCATGGCCGTGGCCGCCGAGTTGGGCGACGGGGTCTTCTCGGCGATGGTCCCGAGCCCATCCGAGCTGCCGTGGCGACCGCTCCTGACGATGGGGACCGTGCTCGAGGAGGGAGAGGATCCGGCCTCTGAGCGGGTCATCACCGCCGGCGGGCCGGCGCTGGCCGTCGTCTACCACGGCACCTATCTCCGCGGCGGTGCCGACGGGGTCGACGCCCTGCCAGGGGGGAGCGCCTGGCGCGAGGAGACTGAGGCGGTGCCCGCGGGCGAACGCCATCTGGCCATCCACGAAGGGCATCTCGTCGAAGCCAACCGCCGCGACCGACCGGCAGTCCGGGCCGGCGCGTCCCTGATCCGCGATCTGACGTTGACCGGGACCGCGGCCGAGGTACGCGGCAAGGTCGATGAGCTGGCCGCCGTTGGGGTCACCGAAATCGCATTCCAGCCGGCAGGACCGGACATCCCCGGCGAGCTCGAGCGGTTCGCCAACGCGACGGCCGGACTCGGGTGAGCTCCCGGGAGCTCCTGAACGACGGATTCAGAGGCCGAGGAACCAGGAGCTCGCCCGTCGGGCGCCGCTGGTGAGGTGGCTCGGGCGGACCGCTGCGGCCCGGCGCAGGAGGCGCCTGCGCGACTCGTAGGACGAGAGGAGCAGGCCACCGACGAGGATCAGTGCCGATCCCAGGATGATGAGGGGCCGGAGATCCACGCCGGTGAAGGGGAGGGTGGCGCTGGCAGCCGGGTCCGACGCGACCGTGGTGGGTGCGGCCGTGTCGACCGTCGTGGAGCCGGTGAACGGCAGGGCCGAGGTGGTCGGCGTCGTGGTCGACGCAGCGACGGCGGGGGGAACCGTCGACGAGGGCGGTCTGGTGGTGCTCGACGTGGAGGGCGGTCTGGTGGTGCTCGACGTGGGGGGTGGGCTGGTCGGTCTGGTGGTGCTGGTCGTCGTCGTGCTGCTCGTCGTCGTGGTGCTCGTCGTCGTGGTGGACGGACAGTAGTTGATCATGTCCCGGATACCGGTCGCGTACGTCCAGTTGTAGTACGTGCCGGTGCTGATGAGCGTGTCGGCCTGGTAGAGGCCGCAGTGTTCGACCGGTAGCGACAGGCGCCCGGACGTCCCGACCACCCAGGTGTGCGGCTCGGACACATTGACCCGATTGACATACAGCATCCAATGGCAGGCGCTATACCACTTCGGACACGGAGGATTCGGGATGACCAGTACGGCCTGGCGGAGGTAGGTATCGAAGCGCAGCTGTGGCTTCGAGGGGTGCAGCCCCGCGCTCCATGCGGCGCCGGCCGTCACCAAGCCCATGCCACCGATGATCATGGTCACGGCAACGGCGGCGACGGCCTTGTGAATTTCGGGCACCGCCCATCGATACGTCCGCTTTCTTCTACCCCTCCGGCAAGTAAAACGATAAAGCAGCGCCGCCCGTTACGCTAATCAGGAGCTAGCGTCCGCGTGCCCGACAGCTAGCAATCCGCCGGCGTCCATCCGATGTCCTCAAATTTTGGGAGGGCGGTCGACGCCGTGCCGGTCCCTCTGACCCGCGGTTGGTCGCGTGCCCGACCGCATTGGTCACGTCCCGACCCGTCTCCTCGCACGAACTCCCGTTCCGTCCGCCCGCCGACTCCGCCCACGATGGTGGACGGGAGGTCCGGGGAGGTGTAAGACAGCAGCGGGGCGAGGGGTGCCCGAGGAGGAATCGCAATCAAGAGGTCCGAATCGTGAACGACTTCAGGGGGACGCTGGCTTCGGCCAAGCGAGGAGACGAAGAGGCCTTCGCCAGGATCTGGCGTGCCTTTCAACCAGGACTGCTGCGCTATCTGCGGGTCAAAGCCTCAACGGTCGCGGAGGATCTCGCCGCCGACACCTGGCTCCGGGTCATGCGGAGCCTGCCGACCTTCGAGGGTGACGAGAACTGTTTCCGCGCCTGGCTCTACACGACCGCGCGCAACCGAGTCACCGATTGGTACCGCGGTCGGGATCGCCGCCCCGAGCCTTCGGAGATCGCAACTATCGGGGTCCTGCCGGCTCCTGACGATGTGGAGGCCGAGGCGGCGGAGCACTCCTCGACCGAGAGTGCCCTGGGACTCATCGATCAGCTCCCACCTGATCAGGCCGAGGCCGTGATGCTGCGCGTCGTGGTCGGTCTCGATCCCGCGTCCGTGGGCAGGATGATGGGACGGACTCCCGGATCGGTCCGCGTCCTCTGTCACCGTGGATTGCGTCGGTTGGAGGGTATGCTCAGGGAGGCTCCACCCGCATCCGACGCGAGGGGAGCGAAGCGGGTTCCGGCGCACGCGTCGGCTGCCTCGATCATGCCGGGACGATCATGGGACGACAACCAGGGACAGCGTCGGCATGGCTGATCTGAGCACGCTGCTTCCCGATGCTGATGTCGTCTGGGAGGGCGACAACGTCATCGAGCTGCCCAATCTCGTCTCGGGTCCGCTGGCGGAGCTGTTGGCCGCGGCAGGAGCGCAAGGCAGTGCCTGTGAGTTTGCCGGTGAGGCGGCGATGCGCCACGAGTTCCGAGTGGCGGCGACCGAGTGGCCGTCGTTCCGGCGTCACCCCCGGCGCGTGTCCGCGGCGTGCGCCGCGTCGCTCGTCGCCGGAATGATCCTGGCCACGACGGGTCTGGCTGCTGCCACCGATCTTCCCCTGCCCACGACTCATCTCGTCGACCAGGCGATCGCACAGATCGACCATGACCTCGCGTCTCCGCCCGCCCCGGTGACGCAAACCGGCTTGCGCCCCGGGGTCGCCCCGGTCGGGCACCACCGGGTGGTCCACGGCGCGACGACAGTCCATGCCCTGCAGCAGGTCCCAGCGGTGTCGACGGGCGCCTGCCCCTCGGGCACGACGGCGGTGGGCAGCGCTGCGACCACCTGCCTCACTGCTCCTTCATCGGTGTCGACCGCATCGGGCTCCGCCGCCTCCAGTGCAGGCACGGTCACGGCAGTCCACGCCGTCCACAGGTCGGGCACGACGGCGGGCCGGGGCGGCAACCACGGGGGCGGCGGCGGGGGTTCGAGCCGGGGCGGCAACCACGGGACGGGTGGCGGCGGGGGTTCGAGCCGGGGCGGCAACCACGGGACCGGTGGCGGCGGGGGTTCGAGCCGGGGCGGCAACCACGGGACCGGTGGCGGCGGGGGTTCGAGCCGGGGCGGCAACCACGGGACCGGTGGCGGCGGGGGCTCGGGCCGGGGCGGCAACCACGGGACCGGTGGCGGCGGGGGCTCGGGCCGGGGCGGCAACCACGGGACGGGCGGTCACTGCCCTGGAGGTGCATCGAGCACGACCGCCGGCGTGGTCGTGCAGTTGGCCCAGGTGACGAGCGGCGACCCGGGCTCCGCCGCGGCGAAGAAATGTGGGGGAAGCGGGCATCACAGGTCTAGGCCGCCCACGCCGACCGGGCAGAGCGGCCAGACCGCTGAGGGGGGCAATGGAACGGGCACCGGCACGTAAGCTGCGCGGCCGGCACCCGGCCGCAGGTCCCCGCTGCTCGAGCGGCGTGCGTCGAGCCAGTGCGGTGGCGCTGGTGGCAGGCCTTGGTCTGTCGTCCGCGGTGGTTGCGTCAGTCGGGGCGGTCCCGGCCCGGAGTGCCGCCCATTCGGCGTCGTCTCTCGAGGAGCCCGTGCACGGCCTGTCCACGAACGGCAGCAAGTCGACGTCGACGAACTGGGCGGGCTACGCGGTCACCGGAGCAGGACTGAAGACCGTCTCGGGCAGCTGGAAGCAGCCTGCGGTGAAGTGCCCGGTCAACCAGGTCCAACAGGCCTCGTTCTGGGTGGGCATCGACGGGTTCTCTGCGGGCGATCCCACGGTCCAGCAGATCGGGACCGACTCCGACTGCACCCGGATGGCAGGCAAGCCGACCGGAACCCCGAACTACTACGCCTGGTACGAGATGTACCCGCAGAAAGTCATATACCTCTCGAAGAGTCTCTATCCAGTGTCGCCCGGGAACGCCATCGGCGCCCACGTGTCCCGCGTGGGAACGACCTACATGCTGACCATCTCCAACACCACACGGGGGTGGTCGTTCAACACCACCCAGGTCGCCACGACGACGCCACTCAATTCCTCCGGGGAGTGGATCGTCGAGGCTCCCTGCTCCTCGGCGACGCCCTGCGCGATCCTCCCGTTGGCCGATTTCGGCACGATCCCCTTCTCCGGTGCGTCCGTCAGCGGGAAGAGTATCTCCGCCTCCGGACTGTCGGTGCACCAGATCACCATGGTCTCCTCTACCGGGACAGTCGTGAAGGCATCCCCGTCTGCACTCACCCCATCGGGCGGAGGGTTCACGGTCACCTGGAAGCACAACTGATCGAGCGACGGCAACCGCTCCCCGGGCCGCTCGCTCAGTCGGCGCCGTAGAACGGCGCGCCGAAGGAGAAGATCCCGCCGTCTGCGGCCACCAGCCAGTACCCGCCGGTGGCGGCGTCGGTGGCCATGCCCATGATCGGCGCGTTGAGCGGGCGACCACCCATCGATCCGCGGAAGGCGGCGCCTCCGAACGCGAAGATCCCACCGTCGGAGGCCACGAAGCGGTACCCCGCGGCGTTGGCACCGACCGACATCCCGTTGACCGGCTCGGCGAGCCTGAGGGCACCGGTCGAGCCGTAGAACGGCGCGTCGAACGCGAAGATCCCACCGTCCGTGGCCACCAACCAGTACCCGCCGCTCGCGGCGTCGGCGGCGATCCCGACCACCGGCCGATTGAGGTGGTGCCCGCCCATGGAGCCGCGGAAGGCGGCGTCGCCAAAGGCGAAGATGCCGCCGTCCGCGGCCACCAGCCAGTAGCCGCGTCCGTCCGGTGTCGGGGCGAGCGACACGACCGGCGCGTTGAGGCTCCGGCCACCCATCGAGCCGTAGAAGCCGGCGTCGCCGAAGGCGAAGGTGCCGCCGTCGGCCGCCACCAACCAGTACCCCCCGCCGTCCGGCGTAGCGACGATGTGGCTGATCGGGGCGTTGAGCGACTGGCCGGCCATCGACCCGAAGAAGCGGGCCGCGCCGTGGACCGTCACAGCGCCCGACGCGTCGGCCAGCCAGTAGCCGTCGCCGTTCGGCGTGGCCGCCATGCCGACCACGGGCGCAGCAAGGGGCACGGGGGAGAACGTGGCCGGTGCGATGAAGAGCTGCCTCGCGCCCACGCAGCCGTTCCCGGTGTAGCTGGTGCACCCGGGTTGCCATGCCGCGTAGGCGAGGTACCAGTTGCCGCTCGCGTCCTGGAAGAACGACCCACCTCCGGGACCGGAGGCCCCGCTGTAGGAGGTGAGGAAGGGCGCGGCCTGGGTCTGGGAGCACGGTCCGACCGGTCCGTCGCAGGTCGCAAAGGCTTCGCCGTAGTTCGCCGAATCCCAGGCACCTGCCGAGAAGGTGAGGAAGTAGGTCGCCCCGACCTGGACCATGTCCGGGTTCTCGACCGTGGTCTCCCAGGGGAACTGCGCCGTGTCCTGAGTGATCAGGAGGTGGCGTGCCCCGACCAACGAGAGGCCATCGGGACTGAGCTGCTGCGACCAGAGCTCGGCGGGCTGGCCGGAACCGCCGTCGTTCGACTTCCAGATGAGGTAGGGGAGGCCGGTCGCCTGGTCGACGAACGGGCTCGGGTCGATGGCCCCACCCAGCGCCGGCTGGCAGAGCAGCGGCCCGGTCGAGGTGTCGGTGAAGACCGGGTCCGTCGGGGTGAGGGTGGCCGCGGTGGCAACCGAGAGACAGTCCGCCCCGCTGTCCCCGGGTTGGCCGTTGGTGGCAGCGTCGTAGTACATGAGCCACTGGCCGTCCCAGTGGAAGACGCCCGGTGAGGTCTGGGTGCCCGGCGTCTCCCAGGACGGGGGGTCGGGGAGCGCGGTCGAGCCGTAGCCGGTGGTCGTATAGGGCCCCCACCCGGTGAGCGGCGAGCCCGAGGTGTCGACGAGCGCCTGGAGGCTGTTCCCGAGGTCGGTACCGGTGGTGAAGGCGTAGTAGGTCGAGCCGTCGAGGACCACGTTGGGATCCGGCGCGTCCATGCCGAACACCGGTTGCGCCGCGGGCGAGACGGTGATCTGCCCGTAGCCGCCAGCCCGGGCAGAGCCCCCGCCGAGGATCGGCCCACTCACGACCAGCCCGGACGCCAGGACGACGAGCGCCCCAAGTGTGCGTGCTCTCCGGATCATCGGCACCGCCTGGTATCGCACGTCGGTCGGGGGGACACCCGGGAGACGGGTGGGAACGGATGGCCGCGAGCCGGACGGCACGAACTCCGCCAGGAGCCATGCGACCCGGGATGCTTCGCTCGCCGACGATAGTGCCGGTGTTGCCATGATGGAAGGGCGCGACCACAAAATTTCGAGGAGGACCCGTGCCCGAGACCGATGCCCATGTCGTGGACCCGGCTGACGAGGGGCGACACCCACCGGAGGCCGACCCGCTCTGGAACGAGTCCCACTATCTCGACTTCGTCTCGGCGGAGGGGGCGGTGGCCGGGTATGTGCGCATCGGGCTCTACCCCAACCTCGGGGTGACCTGGTGGACGACCATGGTGGTGGGCACGGACCGGCCGCTGGTGTCCTCGGTCGCCTATGACCTCCCCGTGGGTGGGGGCAGCGGCCTGATTCTCCGGTCGGAGGGGTACGCCATCGACGGCGTGGTCGAGTCGCCGCTGGTCCGGATGCGCCTGCAGGGGAGCGCGCCTGCAGCCGTGTTGGCCGACCCGGCCGCCGTCTACCGGGGCGAAGCGGGCACCCCGACCACGCTCTCGCTCGACCTCACCTGGCGGACCGACGGAGTGCCCTACCACTACGACCTGACCACCCGCTACGAGGTGCCGTGCCTGGTCGGGGGCACGGTGACCGTCGGCGACGAGGTGCTGACCGTCGAGGGCCACGGACAGCGCGACCACTCCTGGGGGGTGCGCGACTGGTGGGCCTTCGGCTGGTGCTGGCTTGCCGGCCGTCTGGACGATGGCTCCCGGGTGCACGCGGCCGACATCCGGATCCCCGGCCACCCGCTGGCCTTCGGGTATCTCCAGCGCTCCGGCGGTCCGGTGGCGTCCGTCGAGGCGCTGGCGGTCACCGAGGAGCTCGGGGAGCACGGGCTGCCCCGTCGCGCCCGGGCCCGCGTCGAGCCCGGCGGGCTCGACCTGGCCATCGAGCCCCTGGCCTTCGGTCCGCTGGTGCTCGAGGCGCCCGACGGCCGGGTCAGTCGATTCCCGCGGGCGGTGTGCAGGCTCACCGCGAGCGACGGCCGGGTCGGGACCGGCTGGATCGAGTGGTGCCAGCCCGGTTCGGGGGTTGGCGGGGAGTAGCCTCCCGCAGGTGCGTGTCTCCTACGGGCTCCCCACCCACCGGGTCGACCTGGGGGAGGAGTTCCTCTCCCCGGGGGCCGTCGGCGAGCTGGCCGCCGCTGCGGAAACGGCCGGCTTCGGAGCCGTGTTCATCACCGATCACCCCTTTCCGGCGGACCCCTGGCTCGAGCACGGAGGCCATCACGCGCTCGACCCCCTGGTGACCCTCGCCTTCGCAGGCGCGGCCACCTCGGTCATCGGGCTGCACACCCATCTCTTCGTCCTGCCCTACCGCAACCCGTTCCTCGCCGCCAAGGGGATCGCAACGCTCGACGTGCTGAGTGGTGGCCGGACCATCATCGGCCTGGGGAGCGGGTACCTCAAGCCGGAGTTCGAGGCGCTGGGCGCCGGCTTCGACGATCGCAACGACCGGATGGACGAGGCCCTGGCGGCACTCGACGCGGCGTGGTCCGGCGAGTCCGTCGTGTTCGACGGGTCGGGTTACCAGGCCTCCGGCAACACCATGCTGCCTCGGCCCCGCCAGCGTCCGCGCCCCCCGCTCTGGATCGGGGGCAACAGCCGCCGTGCGATCCGCCGCGCGGTCGAGCGGGCGGACGGGTGGTGCCCGTTCCCGAATCCGGCCCGCCTGGCCGTACGCACCCGCACCGCTCGGCTCGAGTCGGTCGACGACCTGGCGGCGTCCCTCGACTACGCCCGGACCCACGCTGAGACGGTGGGCCGTACGGAGCCGCTGACCGTCTGCTTCAGCCCTGCCGGGTTGTCGATGGGCGGGGCACCGGTCGACGAGGAGCGGGTGGTCGAGTCCATCCGGGAGCTCGCGGGCATCGGGGTGCACTGGGTGACCGTGGCCCTGCCCGGGGACACCAGGGACGCACACCTGGCCGCGATCGAGCGGTTCGGGGCGGCGGTGCTCCCCGAGGTCGCCGTGCGCCCCTAGCCGCGCCAGGAGGGTGGGCGGTCGGCAGGCCGCGAACCGTATGCTGCGGACGCGCCGCCAGTCGTGGTGCACGGCCGCCCGGCCCGAATACCGGGATCGATCGCAAGGAGACCCCCCATGACCATCGCCGTTGGCGACAGGATTCCGGACGTCGAGGTCATGCGCCCGGAACCGAACGGACCGGCCCGCGTGCAGACCGGCGAGGTGCTGGGAACCGGCAAGGTGGTCCTGTTCGCGGTGCCCGGGGCATTCACCCCGACCTGTTCGGACTACCACCTGCCCGAGCTACGTGCTGCGCCACGAGGAGCTGACGGCCAAGGGGGTCGACGACCGTGGCCTGCATCTCGGTCAACGACCCCTTCGTGATGGGCGCCTGGGGCGAAGCCCAGAAGGTCGGTGACTCGGTGCTGATGCTGGCCGACGGCAACGGGGCGTTCACCGCGGCGGTCGGGCTGGAGATGGACGGCAGCGCCTTCGGTCTCGGCACCCGGTCCCAGCGCTACGCCATGGTCATCGAGGACGGCGTGGTGACCGCACTGCTACGTCGAGCCGGGTCCCGGACTGACGGTGAGCGCCGCCGACGCCGTCCTCGCGCGCCCTCTAGACCCGGCAGGCGACGGCACGTGGAGCTGACCGAGGCGCTCCGGACCACCGGTGCGGTCCGCGAGTTCACCGACGAGCCCGGTCGACGACGCCACCGTCTACCGGATCCTGGACACGGCCCGGTTCGCCCCGAACGGGGGCAACCGCCAGGCCTGGCGGGTCGTGGTGGTCCAGCGACCCGGTCCTCCGTCGGCCGCTGCGCGACATGCTACCTGCCCGGGTGGTACGAGTACCTGGCCCAGGTCGGCGGCCGGACTGACCCCGTGGGCCGTGGTCACCGACCGCGAGCTCGAGCGCGCAGGCGGTCGGCGGCGCCGCGCGAGATCGCCGCCGCGGCCGCCGCCGGTCCCGGCGGGTTCGCCGAGCACTTCGACGAGGTGCCCGTCGATGCTGGTGCTGCTGGCCGACCTCACCCGCCTGGCCACCGTCGACCGGGACGCCGACCACTACACGCATGGTCGGCGGCGCCTCCATCTACCCCTTCGCCTGGAGCATCCTGCTGGCCGCCCGGGCCGAGGGGCTGGCCGGGGTGATGACCACCATGGTGGTGCGCGACGAGGCCGCGGTGATCGACCTCCTCGGCGTGCCCGACACCCACACTCGTCTGCCGGCGTGCTGGCCCTCGGCCATCCCGGTCGACCAGCCCACCCGGCTCCGGCGAGCGCCGGTCGAGCAGTTCGCCACGGTCGACCGGTTCGACGGCCCGGCGCTGGAGGCAGGGTGAAGGTCCGGATCGGGGTCGGCATCGGGGTGACGCCGGCGGCGACCCGGCGGGCCTCGGCCGGCCTGGTCGACGACCTCGACGAGCTCGGCTTCGACTCGATCTGGCTCCCCGAGGTGCTGACCGCGCCGACCGCTCGACCCGCTGGTCGCCCTGGCCTTCGCCGCCGCCCACAACCCGCGCCTCAAGCTCGGGACGACCATGCTCCTGCCCGGCCGCAACGTGGTCCGGCTGGCCAAGCAGCTGGCCACCCTCGACCGGCTCTCGGCCGGCCGGCTCCTGGTCACCTTCGTGCCCGGTCTGCGCCCAGCCCCCGGAGGTCGGGAGCCGTCGGGGTGCCGGGCGTCCGAGAAGGGTCGCTGGATGGAGGAGGCCTTCCCCGTGCTGCGGCGCCTGTGGGCCGGCGAGACCGTGGACCACCACGGTGCGGTGGGCGACTTCGAGGGGGTGACGCTGTCGCCGCTCCCGCTCCAGGAGCCGCTCGAGTTCTGGACCGGCGGCATGCTGCCGGCCGCCCTCGAGCGGTGCGGGCGGTACGCCGACGGGTGGCTGCCGTCGTCCTGCACCCCGGCCGAGGTGGCCGCCGCCCGGGTGGTCGATCGACGAGGCCGCGGCACGCGGCCGGCCGGGAGATCAGCCCGCGAGCACTTCGGTGTCTCGCTCGCCTACGCCGCCGGCCCGCTCGACCCGACGATGCTGGCCGCGCTCGGTCGCGGCCCGCAAGGGGGTCGACCCGACGGACGGTGGTCCCGGCCGGACTGGACGGCGCTCCGGCGGTTCCTCGAGGCCTTCCTCGAGGTGGGGTTCTCCAAGTTCGTGGTCCGGCCGCTGGCGGCTGCCCGACTCGTGGCGGTCCGAGCTCGAGGCCCTGGCCGGCGCGGTCGTCGACCTCCAGACATGAGCCGGTCCCGGCCGGCCGAGCTCGGCTTCGTCGCCCACGACGACCCGACTTGCTCGGCCCAGATGGCGCTGGTGCAGGCGGGCGGCACCGGCTGGATCAACATCGAGCCGGTCATCGACGAGGAGCACGAGCCACCCGCCGCCGGGTCCGTTCGCCTTCCTCGGGGGCTCGACCCACAAGGTGCCGGTCGTCACCTGGATGCCCGGGCAGCGCCCAGGAGGACGGGCCGGCCAAGGCCACCACGGTCGGGCTCCAGCACGCCTCGGGCCCGCGGGTCGCCTGGCGCCTCCGCGATCTCGGGCCTGCCGGTCCCCGAGGGGTGGCGGGTCACCCAGGACCACCCGCGGCGGGGCCTGGTGGCGAGGTCCCGGCCGACGCCGACAACCGCGAGGTCATCGACTGGCTGCTGCGGGCCGCCGTCGGCCGTGTGCCAGGTCCAGTCGACCGGTCGGTGGCTGGCGTCGGTCCACGCCGGCCTGCCCGAGCGGCGGGGGCAGTCGTCGCCGTAGAGTCCGACCGGGGCGGTGCGCCGCGGGGGCGTGCCCGGTCCGACACGGAGAGAGTCACGCCATGATCAAGGAGTTCAAGGAGTTCCTGCTGCGGGGGAACCTGCTCGACCTGGCCGTGGCCGTGGTCATCGGCGCCGCCTTCACCGGGGTGGTCACCGCCCTCACCCGCGACATCATCACGCCGCTGATCAAGGCCGTCTTCGGCGGGCAGCACCCAGTTCAACTCGCTGACCGTGACCGTCCACGGCTCGAAGATCTTCTACGGCGACGTGCTCACCGCCCTGCTCAACTTCGTCATCGTGGCCGCGGTGCTCTTCTTCCTGGTGATCAAGCCGGTCAACCACCTGATGAAGCGGCTGGGTCGGACGCCCGAGCGAGGACCCGGTCCGGGAGTGCCCCGAGTGCCTGTCCAAGGTGCCCGAGGCCAGGCCACCCGCTGCGCCTACTGCACCTCGACGCTGACCCCGGTCACCCCGGTCGGCTGACCGACGACGGCGGGTCGCGGCGCAGTCGCGTCCGTGACGGATGCAGTCGTCCCGCCGACGGGAGACGGCGAGGCGCCGGGTGGCGGACCCGGCCGGCCACCGTGCGCCAGACCAGGCCGGCCACGGCGAGGGCGACGACGGTGATCGAGGCGACGGTGACGAACGGCAGCCACGGTCCGTACGGCGAACGCGGCGCCGGCGCAGGCCGCGGCCGACACCGCGGTGCAGGCCGTCTGGGTCGTCGCGAACATGCCCTGGATCGCGTCCGACCTCGGACTCGGCCGACCCCTGGGTCAGCAGCGACTGCAGCGAGGGCATGGCGGCGGCGAATCCGAGCGCCTCGATGGCGCCGAGCACGATGAGGGCCGGCACGCTTCGGATGAACGGGTATGATGGCGCAGAAGAGCCATGGCCAGACCGAGGCCGCCGAGCACCAGGACCCGACGGTCCATGTGGTCGGCCAGCCAGCCGCTCGGTTTGGCGAGCGAGTACGAACGGGACCGCGAACATCGTCCACGAGATCCCGATCTGCCACCCGGCCGCGCCGCGAGCCACGAGGAGCAACGTCCAGCAGATGTCGTAGACCCCGGTGGTGAGGCCGAGGGCGGCTGCCAGCGATGAGCGCACCGGTCATCGGCCGGCTGCCACGCGATCGCGAGCGATCGGGACGGGGGACCGGCCGGCGCTGGCGCGGGCGTCCGCGGCGCAGCGACTCGCCGGCGGCTCGGAGATGCGCAGCGCCGGGATGCAGGCGACGAAGGCCACGATCCCCGAGCCGAGGAACATCGACCCACATGTGGTGCGCTCCGACGATGGCTCCCGATGAGCGGGCCGACGGCCATGCCGGCGAGCTCTGCCGGCGTAGATGGAGGCGAAGGCCCGTCCCCGGCGCTCGACGGCGACGGCGCCCGACACCATCGCCAGCGCGGCCACGGCCGCCGCTCCTGCTCCGAGACCCTGCAGGCCCCGGAGCAGGATGGCCATGGCCGGGGCGATGGGGGCGAGGAAGGCCAGGCTGGCGATGCCGTAGATGACCAGCCCGCCGACGAGCACGGGGCGGCGGCCGATCCGGTCGGCAACCCGCCCGCGCGGGTACTGGAAGAGCACGCCGGCGGCGAAGAACGAGGCCATGACCAGACCGGCCAGGAGGTCGGAGCCACCGAGGCGCCGGATGTAGACGGGCAGCATGGGCACGATCGAGGTCGCGCCCAGCCACTGGAGGAAGACGGTGACGGTCAGGATCCGGATGAGCCGGACCGAGCTCGGTCGCCGGGCGCGACCGAGGCGTCGGGTCCGCGAGTGCATCATCGCGGGTCCCTCTGCCATCGATCGAGGAGCGCTGCGCCCACCGCCTTGCGCCGGGAGCCCTGACGGTGGGGCCAGGCCGAAGAGGTCGCACATCCAGAGCCCGTCGCAGGCCAGGCGCAGGACTGTGGCCAGCACCGGGTCGAGCCCGTCGTCGACCATGCGGGCCTGCCAGCGGCCGGCCGCCTCCTGGAGGGGCACGAGGAGCTCGGGCTCGGCCGCCGCCGCTGCGATCAACGCGGCTCCGAGCCGGTCCAGGCGGCATGCGCCCGGGGCATCCGGGTCGGCGGGCTCGACGGTCGCCCGCACGTACGCGCGGGCGAAGGAGCCCGGGGTGCCCGACTCGGGCGACCCGGCGAGGGGGAGGTGACGGGCGATGTCCGTCTCGAAGTCGTCGATGATCTTGTCCACCATGCCGGCGACCAGGGCGTCGCGGGTGGGGAAGTGATAGAGCACGCCACCCTTGCTGAGGCCGGCCTCGGCGGCGGCCGCGTCGAGCGTGAGGTGACCGACGCCGTCACGCAGGACGACCTCCTCCGCCGCGTCAGGATCCGGCGTTTGGTGTCCGCGCCGTCCCGGTGGGGTCCCCGTGGAGCCGGCGAGCGCGGCGGTGCGGCAGCGGTCGGTGGCATCCCCGGACTATACCGTCTGGACGGTACAGTTGTTCGCCCGCCAGGGCGGGGTCAGTCCCGCCGGCTGCCGAGGTGCCAGGCGCCGCAGATGGAGCACGGGTAGGGGTCGAGATCGGCCCCGTCCTCGAGCAGCCGCTGCAGCGCGGTCCGGTTGGCGTCGTCTCGTGAGGGGTACCGGGTCTTCGGTGACCCGTCCTCCCGCCAATGCTCGCGGGGTCTGCTCCCGCTGTCGGCGCGCTGGGGCTCACGGTCTCGCCGGCGTCCCCGCCGGGCCTTGGCCACGGCCGGTTACTCCGTGTAGACCGGGGACCGCTTCTCCTTGAAGGCGGCGGTCGCTTCGGTCAGATTCCCGGTATGGCCGGCCAGCAGCTGGGTGCGGTTCTCGAGGTCCACGGCCGTCTGGAGGCTGCCGACCTCCAACGAGGCCCAGAGGGTGTCCTTGGTCAGGGCGAGACCGAACGGGCTCAGCGCGCACATGGCTTCGGCCATGGTCGCGGCCCGTTCGAGGACCTCGTCGTCCGCCAGGACCTCCGAGACCAGGCCGATCCGCCCTGCCTCCTCCGCGTCGACCTTCCGGCCGGTCAACAGCATCTGGTTGGCGTGCGAGGTGCCGACCGCGCGGGGGAGCAACCAGCTCACCCCCAGCTCGCAGCCGCTCAGGCCGTTGGTGATGCCGGCGCCGCAGAACACGGCGCTCTGGCCGGCCAGGCGGATGTCGGCCCCGAGAGTGAGGCACATCCCGCCCCCGTACGCGGGACCCTTGATCGCGGCGACGATCGGCTGCGGGATCGCCCGCATCGCCGGGACGATCCCGCCCATGAACTCCATCGCGCGCATCCCCATCCGGTGGCGGCCGAGGTCCGCCGTCCCCGGGGGACTCCCCGCGTGCTCGAGCTCGAGCCCCGAGCAGAAGGCGCGACCGGCTCCGGTCAGCACCACGACCCGGCAGTCGTTGTCCGCCGCCACGGTGTCGAGGGCGGCGTAGAGGTCCGCCACCAGCGCGAAGGACAGCGAATTGAGGCGGGCCGGGTGGTCGAGGGTGACCTGGCGCACATGGGGCCTCAGCGTGGTGATCGAGACGAGTGCCATAGGCCCAGCCTCACCGACTGAACCGCCCCGCGCCACTCGGGGCCTGCTGTGGGTCATCATCATGTCGTGCCGATCGTCCCGTTCAGCGCCTTCGACCCCTACGGCGGCGCACGCGCGCCGGCCACCCTCGGGGGCTACCTCCTGGTGGCCACCCCGGCCGTCGAGGACCCCAACTTCTCGCGGCGGGTCATCCTGATGCTCGATCATGGTGACCAGGGTGCGCTCGGGGTGGTGATCGACCGTCCCGGCGGGATCGCCGTCGAGCAGCTCATGCCCCGCTGGCACGCACTGGCCACGCCTCCGGCCGAGCTGTTCACCGGAGGACCGGTCGCCCGCAACGCGCTCATCGGGCTGGTCCGCCTTGCGTCGAGGGCCGACGGGGTCCCCGGGGCCGTTGGGCGCCCGACCGGATGGCGGCTGCTCGTCGATGCGGAGCGTCCGGTCGGAACGGTCGATCTGGCGGCCGACCCGTCCGGAGTCGCTCCCTCGATCGTCGGCGCGCGCCTCTTCTCGGGGTATGCCGGATGGGAGACCGGCCAGCTCGAAGCCGAGATCGCCGAGGGGTCGTGGTACGTGGTGCCGCGCCGAGGCCCGCGACCCGATCTCGGCCGACCCGGAAGGCCTCTGGCGGCGGGTGCTCCGACGCCAGGGCGGTGCCATCGGGCTGCTCGCGGGGTATCCCGAGGACCCGGCGACGAACTGAGCGGCGGCGGTGGGTGCGGCTCCGCAGGACCGGGCGCGCGTTGTTTGCCGGCATCGCCCGCTCCTCACGCCCGATGGTAACGTGGACCCTCCGGCTGGCCGGCGCTCGGCTTGCAGGGACCGCCGTTGTCCGGACGGCACAGGGACGGGGACTGACGGCAGATGGCAGCTGGATCCACGGGCAATCGATCGAGGGCGGCGACCGAGCTGGTCCGCTCGGACGGCGCAGCGACCGGCCACATCCTGCAGCCCACCTGGGGCGAGGGGTCGTGGGGGGAAGGGACGCTCACCGACCGCTTCGAGGTGGTGCGCCCGATGCTCGAGGGGAAGTCGGTCCTCGACGTCGGGTGCGCGTCGCGCTACGGACGCCCCGACTGGTTGCACGGGCTCGTCGAGCGGGCGGCCTCCGAGGCCGTGGGCATCGACATCGACGCCGGCACCGTCGAGGCGCTGCTGGCCGAGGGGCATGACGTGCAGCTGGCCGATGCACAGGACTTCGATCTCGGCCGTACGTTCGACGTGGTCTTCGCAGGGGAGATCATCGAGCATCTCGACGACGTGCACGGCTTCCTCACCAGTGCGCGCCGGCACCTGGGCCCGGGGGGCCGGCTGGTCCTCACCACCCCCAACGTCTTCTACGTCGGCGGGTTCGTGTACCGGTTCGGCGGCCACGGGCAGGTCCACCCGCAGCACACCTGCTGGTACTGCGAGGACACCCTGCGGCAGGTCCTCGCGACGAACGGCTTTTCCAGCGCAGAGATCTTCTTCACCGGGCACACGAGCCCGAGCACGCTACGTAAGGCGGCCTCTGCGACGGCCCGCCGCCTGCTCCCCCCGCGACTCGCCCTCGACACCCTCGTCGCCACCGCAACGCCCGACTGACCGAGCACCGGCACCCTCCGGCGCCGGCGCTCACTGGGGGAGGTGCAGCCCGTCGGGTCGGCCCTCCGGGGGCGCCACCACCGCCGTGAGCAGTTCGATGAGCGCCCGGGTCGGTGCGGAGGGCAGCCCACGGCTCCGCTGGGCCACCCCGACCCGCCGCCGCGGGAGCCCCTCGACCGCCACCGGGCGGAACCGGTCCCGGAGGATCCCCGGGATGGCGGTGGCCGGGAGGATGGCCGGTCCGTAGCCCTCGAAGGTGAGCGAGGCGATGAGGCGGAGCCCGTCGAACTCGGCGGCCGCCCGGAGCGTGATCCCGAGCGGTCGGGTGGCCCGGTCGAGCTCGTCCCGGAAGGCGGTGCCGGGGAGCGGGAGCAGGAGCTCGAGCTCCGCGATGTCGGCGAGGGTGAGGGGATGGCTGGGGTTGGCCATCGGGTGACCCTCCGGCACCACCAGCATGAGGTCCTCCTCGAAGAGGAGTCGGCCGACCAGGTCCCGCCCGCTCAGCGGGAGGTTGACCACCGCGAGGTCGAGCTGTCCCGATGCCAGTTGCGGCTCGAGGCTGGTGGTGTTGCCCTCCACGACCACCAGCCGCAGCTTGGGGTGACGCCGGCCCACCGCGTCCATGACGCCCGGCACCAGCCACCGGGCAGTGGTGCCGATCATGCCCACCCGGACCGTGCCGCTGACCTCGTCCTTGCACGCGGCGACGTCGGAGACCAGTGCGTCGAGCTCCGCCAGGATCCGTCTGGCCCGCGCCACCACCACGGTCCCCTCCTCGGTGAGCCGGCCGTCGGAGCGGTCGATCATCGGCGCGCCGAGCTCGCGTTCGAGGCGGGCCACATGGGCGGAGACGTTCGACTGGACCGTGCCGAGATGTGACGCCGCGGCCGAGAAGGTCCCGTGGTCGCTGATCGCGGTCAGCGCCTGGAGGTGCCTGAGCTCCATCGCTAAAAACGATACCAGATATCAATATTGACTTGTTGACTGATTGCTCGCGGTTGTTATACAGTGCAGGTACGACCACAGGAACAAAGGAATTCCCCCTCCTTTCCTTGTTGTGTCAGAGCAAAGGGACCGCCTTCCCCCCTGGTGGTCCCTTTGCCGCGTCCGGGGCGTGTTGTCGGCCCGATCCGGGCAGGTGGCATCGGGGCCGCACGGGGGAGGGCCGTCCACGGCCGACGCCCGCCCACCGGGACGACCGACGGTAGCGTGAGCCCGATGCCCGATGCCCGCGGCGCCGTCTTCGTCGACCTCGACCGGACCCTCATCCGGTCGGCCAGTGGTCCCGTCCTCCAGCAGGCGATGGTGGCCGAGGGCGTCCTCCCCGCCGGACGGCACCTACCCGGGGAGCGCCTCCTCTACGGCGTCTACAACAGCTTCGGCGAGACCCTCCCGTTCATCGGGCTGGCCCGCGCCGCCGCCCCGATCATGCGCGGCCGTTCGGCAGAGGCGGTGCGCCGGGCGGGCAAGCGGGCCGTCGAGTCCCTCATCGACCTGGTCCAGCCCTGGGCCCTCGAGGTGCTCGCCGGGCACCGCGCCGCCGGCCGCCTCCTCGTGCTGGCCACGACCTCCCCCTACGACCTCGTCTCGGCCCTCTCCGCGGCGCTCGGGTTCGACGACCTGTTGGCCACCCGCTACGCGGTGACCGAGGGTCGCTACACGGGCCGTCTCGAGGGCCGCTTCGTCTGGGGTGCGGGCAAGCGGGCCGAGGTGCGGGAGTGGGCCGAGCGGCACGACGTGGATCTGGCGACGGCGCACGCCTACTCGGACAGTGTCTTCGACGTGCCCCTCCTCGAAGCGGTCGGCCACCCGCACCCGCTCAACGCCGATCCGAGACTCGCTGCGGTCGCCGTCGCCCGCAGGTGGCCCCTCGAGCACTGGGACCGCGCCCGGGGGTGCCGTCGGTGGTCGGGCTCGAGCCCTATCACCTGTTGCGCCCGCTGGTCCGGCCCGAGGCGTTCCCCTACGCGCGCTTCACCGTGACGGGCGTCGAGCACATCCCCCCGAGTGGTCCGGTGGTGTTGGTCGCCAACCACCGGAGCTACTTCGACGTCGCCGCCCTCGCCCTGGTGGCGGCCCGTCTCGGCCGTCCCGTCCGCTTCATGGGCAAACAGGAGCTGTTCGATGCCCCGGTGGTCGGACACCTGGCCCGGGCACTGGGTGGCATCCCGGTCGACCGCGGCAACCGCTCCGGCGACCCGATGCAGCAGGCTGCCGCCGCGCTGCGGGCGGGAGAGGTGGTGCTCGTGCTCCCCCAGGGGACCATCCCCCGCGGTCAGGCGTTCTTCGATCCGATCCTGCACGGCCACACCGGCGCGGCACGGCTGGCCGCAGAGACGGGCGCACCGGTGGTCCCGGTCGCCCTCTGGGGGACCGAGATGGTCTGGCCGCGGTCGTCCAGGGTCCCCAATGTGGTCGCCCTCCAGCATCCGCCCCGGGTCACCGTCACGGTGGGCCCACCGGTCGCCCTCGGTCTCGACGATCCGGTGGCGGACACCGAGACGCTCCTCGCCGCCATCGTGGGCCTGCTCCCGGCGGAGGCCCGGATCGCCCGGGCCCCGACGGAAGGGGAACTGATCCGCACGCAACCGTCGGCGTGACCGTACGCAGCGGACCGGACCCAGGCGCTCGGCAGCGATCCTCGCGCGCGGCACTCGCCATGGCCGCGGTCACCGCGACCAACCGGTTGTCCCGGGCACTCGGGCGCGGGAGCGGCACCGTGGTCGGCGGACGCGCCGGACTCCTGGTCGACCCGGCCCTGCTCGGCACGCTGGCCGGCGAGCGCACGGTCGCGCTGGTCAGCGGCACCAACGGCAAGACCACCACGACCACCCTGCTGGCGGCAGCGGTCGCCGGACCCGCCGGAGTGGCGACCAACGACACCGGCGCAAACATGCCGGCCGGGCACGTGGCCGCGCTGGTCGCCGACCGCCACGCGCCGGTGGCGGTGCTCGAGGTCGACGAGGGCTATCTCGGCCAGCTCATCGAGGAGGCCCGACCGAGGGTCATCGTCCTCCTCAACCTCTCCCGCGACCAGCTTGACCGCATCGCCGAGGTCAGGATGCTCGTCGACCGCTGGCGCACCGCACTCGCCGCCCTTCCGGAGTCGGCAACCGGCGAGCGCGCGTCGGTCGTGGCCAACGCCGACGATCCGATGGTGGCCTGGGCGGCTCTCGCCGCTCCGGGGGTGCGCTGGGTCGGAGCAGGCCAGGTCTGGCACGACGACGCGGTCGGGTGCCCGGCCTGCGGGGGTCGGATCTCCTTCCCGGCGGACGGGCAGTGGAGCTGCGAACGGTGCGACTTCGCCCGCCCGGTACCCGACGCGTGGCTCGACGGCGAGGATCTCGTATTGGCGGACGGCGCGCGCCACCGCCTGCGCATGGGACTCCCCGGGCGCTTCAACCGGGCCAACGCGGCCATGGTGGCGGTCGCCGCGCTCCAGCTGCTCGCGGGCAGGGGATGGGATGGGATGCCGCAGACCCTGGAGGGCGTCCTGGCCCGGCTCTCTGCCGTCACCGAGGTGGCGGGACGGTTCTCCACGGTCCTCCGGCGTGGGAGACCGGTCCGGCTCCTGCTGGCGAAGAACCCGGCCGGGTGGACCGCGATCTTCGACCTCCTCGACGAGACCGGAGACGCCACTGCGCAGCTCGTGCTCTCGATCAACGCCCGCGTCGCCGACGGCCTCGATCCGAGCTGGCTGTGGGATGTCCCCTTCGAGCGCCTCGCCGGGCGATCGGTGGTCGCGACCGGCGACCGGCGTCTGGACCTCGCGGTGCGCCTCCGCTACGCCGAGGTCGCCCACGAGGTGGTCTCCCGCCCCACCGAGGCGGTCGACCGTGCGCTCGCCCGGAACGGGACGGCCACGGTCGAGTTCCTCGGGAACTACACCGCGTTCGCAGACATCCGGCGCGACCTGTGACCGGCGGGGTCGGCGGCACGCTCACCGTGGCGGTGGTCTATCCCGACCTCCTCGGCACCTATGGGGACGGCGGCAACGGGCTGGTGCTGGCCCGCCGGGCCGCGTGGCGGGGGTGGGACGTCGACCTCGTCCAGGCGGTCTCGGGGCGGCCGCTGCCGACGGCCGACCTCTACACGATCGGCGGGGGGGAGGACGGACCGCAGGTGCGGGCGGCCACCACCCTGCTCGAGGACGGGACGCTGGGTCGTGCCGCGGCGTCGGGCGCGGTCGTCCTCGGCGTGTGCGCCGGGTTCCAGCTGCTCGGCCGCTCCTTCCCCGACCGCGACGACCACCCCCACGACGGCCTCGGCCTTCTCGACGTGACCACCCGCAAGGGCAGCGGCCGCCGGGCGGTGGGGGAGCTCGTTGCCAGTCCGCTGCCCGACGCGCCGCGACCGGCCGGCGGTCCGCTGCCCCGCCTGACCGGGTTCGAGAACCACGGGGGGGTGACCACCGTCGGACCCGGGGCCCGACCCCTGGCCCGGGTCGAACGGGGCGTGGGCAACGGCGGCGGGGACGGGACCGAAGGCGCCTGGTCGGGACGGGTCCTCGGCACCTACCTGCACGGGCCGCTGCTCGCCCGCAACACCGCCCTCGCCGACCTCCTCCTCGGCTGGGCCGTCGCCGGCACCGGATCCCCATCGCCCGCGGGTGGGGTGGCCGACCTCGAGCCCCTCGACGACTACGAGGAGCTGGCCCTCCGCGCGGAGCGTCTGGAGGCGGTCGACGGGCTGCGGGCCGGCGGCCCGCGGTCGCGCTTGCTCGCCCGACTCGGCGTCGCTCGCCGCTGAACGGGCCTGCCCCTCACCTGCGTTCGGTGCGCCGGGGCCAGTCCGACCCGGTCTGGGCGTCTGTATCAGACCGGCTGGGCGCCGGCGAGAGTGCCCAGGAGCGGCGCCAGGTCGAGACCCCGGGCCCTTGGAGCGGAGGGGTCGCGCCGCGAGCTGCCAGCCGGCGCGCCGTCCACCAGTCGGTCTCAGTCTCGGCGGCGAGGGTGGCCACCGCGGCCTCGATGCGCGACGCGAACGACCGGGTGTCCTGGTCGGCCTCGGGCCAGAGGGGAGTCCCGAAGGTCACCGTCGTCCGGGTGCGACGGAGGGCGGCCCGCCCCTTGGGCAGGATGTGCCGGGTGCCGTCGAGATGGACCGGGATCACGGGGCGTCCGGTGCGCGAAGAAAGATAGGCGGCACCCGGATGGAAGTGTTGGGCCCATCCGTCCTGGGAGCGCCCGCCCTCGGGGAAGATGATGAGGTTCCACTCCTCGCCCAGGAGCTCGGCGGCGAGGTCGGCCGAACGCCGGTTGACCTTGGTGCGCTCGATGGGGATGGCACCGAGCAGGAACGAGAAGGTGTCGGCCTTCCATCGGCGGTCGAAGAAGTAGTCGGCCGCTGCGGCCACGAGCGTGTGGTGGCGGAAGCGCAGCGGCAGGCAGGCGAGGAGCAGCGGCGCGTCGACGTGGCTCACGTGGTTGGCCGCGAAGAGGACCGGTGCCTCGAGGCCGGTCAGCTCTTCTTCGCCCCGGACCAGGGGAGCGGCGACCGCCCGTGCGAGCGGCCGGGTGACGGTGTCGAGGACCACCGCCCGGGCCAGGCGCACCGGGTAGCGGCGCGACCAGGCCGTGTCGTAGTGGACCCCGAGCTCGGGGGTCGGCACCGGACGGGGTACCGACCCGGGCCAGGTGGGCGCGGCCAGTGGGAACCGGGTCCGGCCGACCTTGGCCAGTAGGCCGGAAGGGGTGGGGAGCGTGCCACCGCGCCCCGCCGAGCGGCCCGTGCCCAGGGTGGCGTCGGTCCGCACCGCCCGGGACGGTCGGAGCGAGCGCGAGCTCGGCGGTGCGGGACTCACTGGACGTCGGCCATGAGGATGGGAGGAGCGTGCAGGTGGGTGAGGGTGGGTGCGTTGCCGACGGTGTCCCGGGACATCTCGAGGGCGTCGGCCAGGGTCGACGCCGACCGGAACCCGAGCCGGTGGACGGCCTCCGGGTTGCCGCCGACGACGATCACCGCACCGAGGTGCTGGAGGGCGTGCGCGCACCAATACCACATGTAGAAGGGGTGGACCCCGTGGTATGCGTGCCCGGTGCGGTAGAGGTGGATGTACCACGGATCGGTGGCGAACGACTCCTCGTAGCACGCCACCGCCATCGGGTCCGTCGTCTCGCTGAGGACCTGCTCGAAGAAGTCGATGTAGCTCGGGTGATGGACCGGGTTGAACTCCCACGGGGTGGGGTGGCTCATGATGAGCACGCCACCTTCACGCACCAGGGGCTTGCCGCGGTAGAGGTTGAAGAAATAGCCGAGCCCGAGGCAGGCGACGAGGATCGGATTGAGGATCGAGTTGACGTTGTAGGGGCTGATGTAGGGCAGCCCCATGGTGAGGATGTCGGTCTGCCCCTCGACCACCACGCCCTGCTGCTTCCAGACGTTCTCGGTCGTGAGGGCGTGCACGGCCTCCACCTCGCCGGCCTGCACCGAGGTCATCCGGTGGGGCGCGCGCACCGAGTGGAAGAGCTGGCGCGCATACCGGGCCGGGATGCGTTCGAGCGCCTTCGACGAGGCCAGATAAGCGGCCCGGTCCCTCGCCTTCCACTCCCACTCCCGCTTCTGGAGGAACCGGAAACCCTCGGGGAACGTGTCGTTGTTGAGGGTCGTCTCGATCTGGAAGACGGTCACGCCCGATGCGGCGATGAGCTTGCCCATCCTCCAGTTGGACGAGTGCAGCTCGGAGCGGTGCTGGTCCATGAACGAACGGCTCCGCTGCATGGTCTCGGGGTTGTGGTGGTGGCGGAGGCTCCGGTAGCTCGAGAGCCCGGTCGCCACGCTCTTGTGGCCACCGTCCATCGCCACCAGGTTGATGTTCACGTAGACCAGCAGGTCGCTCTCGGCGGCCCGCTTGTTGATCTCGACGTCCTCCCCCTGGTCGGTGAGCCCGAGGTGGACGAGTTGCGTCGGGTCTTCGGCGTCGTGCTGAGTGAGGAGGCCGTTCGGGGCGAAGGCCTCGTAGATCCGGTCGCCGAGCGCGTGGCGCAGCTCCGCCTCGGTCATCCGCCGGTGCAGCGAGAGGGCCACGATGAGCTCGACGTCGTCGACGCCGGCCGTCGCGGCCATGTCCAACACCTGTTCGATGACCAGTTGGCGGATGTCGGGCCGTTCCATCGGGGGGAGGGGAAGGGAGAGGTCGTCGAAGGCGATGGTGAGGCGCATCCCGGGTCGCAGCAGCGCCGGCAACGGGTCCCGGTCGCCGACCGGATGGCTGAGAGCCTGGCGGATGGCGCCCGCGGGGTCGGTGAGCGGATCGACCGGCTCGGGGGCATAGACGACCCGGCTTCCCTCGGGAAGGCGCTCGAGGTGGAAGCCCTCGCCGTGCCAGAAGAGGGTCGAGGGCGTCGACCGGTCGACATCGAGCACGAACCCGGGCCGGGGGCTCACCGGGCGCCGCCCCGCCGGGAACGGAGATCGAAGGCCACCTTGACCGCGCCCCGTCGCCCGGCCGCCCCTGCGTGGGCGAGTGCCTCGGCATAGCGCTCGAGCGGATAGGTGGCGGTGACCAGCTGACCGAGCGAACCGGTCGCGACCAGGTCGATGGCCACCTCGAAGCTGCGCCGCGGCGGACCGTCCACCGCGGGATCACCGGCCGTGCCGCGGAGGACCTCGGTCCCGTAGGTGTAGGCACCCACGAGCATGAGCTCCCGGTGCCAGAGGGGTGCCAGGTCGATCGAGACCCTGCCCGGCATGCCTACCAGCACCACCCGGCCCTGCGGGCGGGCCATGGCCATCGCCTCGGCGATCGACGCGGCGCTTCCCACGCAGTCGAAGACCACGTCGGCCCCCTCGACGAGCCGGCCTGCGACCACCAGTGAGCCCGTCCGCCGGCGGACGGCGCGGGCGAGCTGGTCGGAGGACACGACCTCGTCGGCCCCGAGGATCCCGGCGAGCTCCTTCTGTCGCGGTGCTTGGCCCCGACCATCAGCGTGCAGGGGGATTCCGGCCGGACCAGATGGTGCAGGGCGGCGAGCGTCGCCAACCCGAGCGTGCCGGCACCGACGATCGCCACGACGTCGCCGTCACGCACCCCGGCCGAACGCGCGGTGTGCACCGCGCAGGCGGTCGGCTCGACCATCACCGCGTCCTCGTCGCTGAGCTCCGCGGGCACCGCATGGAGTTGGGACGCATGGGCCATGAGCGGAGCTGTGGACCATCCGCCGCCGGTGTCGGTGCAGAACCCGGTCTGCAGTCCGGCCGAGAGCGCGCCGAAGGTCACGTTGCCGCAGAGCCCGGTGTGACCGGTGCGGCAGTGGGGGCAGAGCGGGTCGATGCCGCGGGGGGCGCACCCGAGGACCGGTTCGACGACGGCCCGGGTGCCGGGCGGGAGGGCGCGTCCGGCGTGGTCCACCCCACCTTCGTCGAGCACCCCGGTCACTTCGTGGCCGGGCACGAACGGGAAGCTGACCAGGTCCTCGAAGTACCGCGAGGCGCGGCCGTCGACCGTGGCGAGATCCGAGCCGCAGATACCGGACAGCACGGGTCGGAGGGGGAACCAGCCCCCGCCCGGCCGCTCGGGGGATTCGGCGTCGAGGAGCTGGATGGGACCGATCCCCGCCCCGCGTCCGGAGCCGAGGAGCGAGGCCATCCGGGACGCGGCGAGACGCGGCAGGTTCCGCTCGAGCACGAGCGCCTTCACCGGCCCCCACTCCCCGACAGCCGCAGTGCCTGTCCGGCGAGCGCCGCCGCGCTGCTCGGGCCGCGCCGCGCCGCGCCGCGCCGGTCGACGGGTCCGAGAGGCACCAGCGGTTGGGCGCCCCCGGGGGCTTTCTCCCAGGTCTCCACGAGCCAACCACGTCGGCGGGCGATCGCCGCCAGCTTGCCTTCGGGGTTGACCGCCACCGGGTAGCCGACCGCCTCCAGCATCGGGAGGTCGCTCGCCGAGTCGGCATACGCCATGGACTCCTCGAGGCGCAGTCCCTCGGCCTCGGCGAAGTCGGCCAGCACGAGCGCACGGGCTTCGCCGATGGGCGGGAGCTGTTCGAGCCTGCCGGTATACGTCCCGCCGGACTCGCCCAGCCTCGCGCAGACGATCTCGTCGAAGAGGGGACGCAACGGCTCGACCACCAGGTCCAGCGCGCCGGTGATCAGGATGGTGCGGTGGCCGGCGGCCCGGTGCTCCCGCACCCTGGCGATCCCGGCCGGGAACGACTTGGCGAGCAGGAAGTGGTGGAAGAGCTCCCAGCCGTCGTCGCGCAAGCGGTCGCACGGGGCGCCCTCGTACCGGCGGTAGAAGGAGCGGAGGAAGTCGCCCCTGTCCCGTCGGTCGAGTGCCAGGAGTGCGGGGGCCTCGGCCACGAGGTCGGCCACGAACCCGGCCCGCTCCGCCGGGGGCAGGTGACGCGTTGCCAGCCAGGCGTAGGAGTCGACCACGTTGGAGGCGATGAGGGTGTTCTCGAGATCGAAGGCGGCCAGGTGCCGGTCGGGCGAGAGGATCGCCTTTCTGGTGCGGTCGGCCCGGTTGGTCCGCGTCGACCGGCCCGGGGTGGTCTTGACCCGGGCGTGCTCGATGATCGAGGGCAGGTGGATCTCGCGGACGTAGGTCGCCCAGTCGAACGCGGCGGGGTCGAGGCAGAAGGCGGCGCGGTCCTCCTCGTCCATCCGCTCCCAGAGGGCGAGCAGCCGGTCGACCCGGTAGAGGGCCTCGGTCTCGGCGTAGGCACCGTAGAGCTCGACGTACCCGAGGGCCCGGTCAGCGAGCACGTGCTGCTCCTCGAGGGAGGCCATCCACTCGGCCTGGCGCCCCCGGATGGGCAGTGACCCGACCACGCGCTCGGCCAGACCCATGGCCCGGCTCGCGCGGCTGAGCTGGCGCTGCACGCGGCCGCGCCCAGGGAACGACCACTCGGGCACCACGATCGGCTGGCCGTCGGCGTCGTAGAGGGGGTGCTCGAGGAACCACCCCGTGACCAGCTCGACCAACCGGCCGTAGCGCAAGGGGTTCCGGACCCCCGACGCCACGTGGTACACGGTCGGACCCGGGTACGGGTCGGTCCGGAGGAGGGTGTCGCCGGCCACCGCGATGATGGCCGCCACCACCAGGTCGACCGGGATGACGTCGGTGATGCCCTCGGGCACGCCGGGGAACTCCCGGAGCAGGCCCCGCGCGTAGGAGATGATGATCGGCTCGGCCATCCGGAAGCCGCGGATCCAGCCCGCTCTCGGCTCGGCGAGTGCCGATTCGATGATCGACGGGCGGATGATGGTGATGGGCACGGTCTCCCCGTACTCGGCGACCAGTGCCCGTTCGCCGAGGGCCTTCGTGTAGGGGTAGGCGTCGGGCCACCCGAGCGACTGGGCCCGGGCCTGGCCCACTTCGACCATCTGCTCCTTGACCCAGTCCTCGCGAAGGCGCTCCGCCCGCTCCGCCAGCAGGTGGAGCCCGGCACCCCCGAGCTCCTCACGGGCGGCTTTGTGGAACCCGGTCAGGCGTTCGGGGCGCCGCGACTCGGCCTCGCTGTCGCCGCGCTGGCGACGGGCCGCTGCGACCTCGGTGCGCCAGTCGACCTCAACGCTGAACCGGTTGCCGCCGAGCAGTTCCTCCTTGGCCTCGCCCTGGTGGGTACCGGCCACATACGCGGTCGAGACCGGGAGGTAGTGCAGCGGTCCCCGCCGGCCGTCCGCCTCGGCCAGGTCCCTGGCCGCCACGAAGGCGGCGGCGACCCGCGACGGACCGAGCAGGTTGACCTCCACCGCGGCGTCGAGCGGGGAGTCGAAGCTCACCGAGGCTGCCGCGTGCACCACGAGGTCGCAGCGCGAGAGCGCCTCGAGCCCTGCGGCGTCCATGCCCAGCCGGTCGGTCCCGACGTCGCCTGCCACGGCCGAGACCCGGCTCGCGATCTGGTCGTCGAAGCGGTCCCCGAGCTCCGCACGCAGGCGGTCGAAGCAGTCGTTCCTCAGGATCTCCTTGCTGGCCCGCTGGGTCGCGGTCGACCGCCGTCCGGGCCGGATCAGGAGCACCACCTCGCTGTCCGGGATGCAGCGCAGGACGCGCTCGACAAGGGCGGTGCCGAGGAACCCGGTTGCGCCGGTGATGAAGAAGCGCCTTCCGGCCAGGGCGTCGCGGACGCGGCTCACCAGATCTGTCTACCATATGGTAAGTGACCGAGTCGACCAAGGGGAGCAGGGCACCGGTGGGCCGTGACCGGAGCCGGCCGCGTCCGGTACCCCCCGGTGCGGAGGGGGTCGGGGTCCCCCCGAGCACGTCCGAGCGCATCCTCGACGCCGCCCTGGTCTCCTTCGCCACCCGGGGGTACGAGGCGACCTCGCTGGACGCGCTGGCCGTGGGCCTCGGCATCCGGAAGCAGACCATCCTCTACTGGTTCCCCTCGAAGGAGGTCCTCCTCGAGGCGGTCATCGATCGCAGCGCGGTCGAGGTCTCTGCCGCCCTCGAGGCGTCACTGGCCACGGCCGGCGGCGGATGGTCCCGGGTCGAGGCGGTGGTCCGCTCGGTCTTCCGGCTGGCCGCCCGCCGACCGGAACTGCTCGGCCTGGTCCGCGAGACGGGGCGGCTCGGCACGCCCGCCGCCACCCGGTTCGTGGGTGCGGTGGAGCCGCTCGTGGGGCGTGCGACCGAGTTCCTGCAGGCGGAGATGGACGCCGGCCACATGCGCCGGCACGAGCCCCGCCTGTTGTTGCTGGCCATCTACTCCACGGTGATCGGCATGGTCACCGAGGTCGAGGTCATGCGCGCGCTCGGCGAGGAACCCACGACCCGTTCGTTGGTCCGACGTCGGGGTGAGATCCTCGAATTGTTGCGCTCTGCACTGGTGACCGACACGGCCTGACGCGGCCGGCGGCGGTCAGTCGGTTGCCTTGGCCGCCCGGCGCTCCCGCCAGGACGGCTTCGGCGGGGGTGGCGCCGGCGACGCCGGCCGTTTGGGCGTGTAGCGCTTGTTCGCCTCTGGGCCGGTCGGTCCCTTCGCCTTCTTCGTGCGGCCCTTCGTCGTCGCCCCGGAGGAGCCGGTTGGAGCGGGACGTGCGGGCGATTCCTTGGCGGACGCCTCACTCTTCGTGTTCGCCTGTGCCCGGCCCGCACGCAGGTCGGCCGCGGCTGCTTTCTGGACCTTGTAGGACCGGTAGAGCAGCCAGGCAGCGAGGACCACGAAGGGGAGTCCGAGGACGAATGCCGAGTTGGAGAAGGCCAGGAAGGTGAAGAGGGCCACGAACCCCACCAGGGCCCGACGGCCGATGAGCGTGGCCCCGAGCAGGAACGCGGCAGCGACGAGGCCGACGACGAGCGTCGTGAACGGGGTGAACTGATTTTTGGTGAGGTGGAAATGCTTGTTGTTGGTCTCGGTCACGTAGATCGAGACGCCGAAGATGAGGGCCGCCGCCGAGGCGAAGAAGCAATAGCGGCGCTCGCGGGCGTCGAGTCGGTCCACCGACCACTTGGTCACGCGGCCGGTCGAGCCGGACTGCCCAGAGGTCGGCTGCCATCGGGCGCTCAGACGTTCCCAGGCGCCGGTCCGCGCCTCGGGCGCGTCGGCGTCCCCGTCCTCCGGCTGCTTGTCGTCCACGGGGTCGGCCACCGTGCTCAGGCTATCGGCCGCGTGGGGGCTCGTCGGAGCCGACCAGCACCACGCCGAGACCGAGATTGTCCGCGGGGGAGATCTCCCAGAGTGCGTCGGAATCCGCCGGATGGCCCGACGTGGCGAGCGGCGATGTGGCCGGCACCGCTCGCGGGACCGTCCACGGTTCGTCGACCGCGAGCTCGATGTGGTGGACGCGGCCGCCACGGCCGGCGAGCCAGTCGGTGAGCGCCTCGGGCCGCCCGGGCCCGGACGGCCCGATCAGCCGGACGCCGACCGGTGCGTCCCAGCGCAGGTCGATCCACTCGTAGCCGCCCCGGCTGCCCTGGGTGACCACCTCGCCGGCGAGCAGACCCTCGAACAGGGCGCGGGCAGGTGTCAGATCGGCGACCACGTGGCCCACCCGGAGCAGGCGGGCGGGAGGCACGGGTCCGGAGCCGTCGGCGAGCACCCGGTGACCGTGCGGGAAGTCGGGCGGCGGGGGACTGCGCCAGGGTGCAGGCGCCTCGGCCAGCTGCACGACCACGCCGGTGGCCACCTTCGGATGGAGGAAGGCCTCCATCCACTCGGGATCACTCACGTCGATGCCGATCGGCTCGAATCCGGCAGCGCGGACCTCCTCCAGGGCGTCGGCGAGAGACGGGACCTTGAATGTGAGGTGGTGGGGCCCCGGACCGTTGGTCACGAGGAAGCGCTCGAGGAAGTCGTTCCCCTCGGGGTCGTGGGGCATGAGCATCTCGAGCCTGGCCCCGTTTCCGAACTGGAGCTGCCCCGGCGCGAACCCGGATGCCGTGCCGCCCGAGCTCCACTCGGCCCCGAGGTCGGCCGCGTAGCGGTCCCAGACGTCCTGCCAACGGGGGACGGCGTGGGCCAGGTGGTCGAGGACGCTCCCCTTGATGACCCCCGAGGCAGCTGTCACCGGGTCACCCGGACGGCCTCGCTGTGTGGGCGAGCGTTCGTGCACATGGCCCACAGACTGCTGCGGCCGGGACCCGCCTGTCGAAACCGGGCGGCCCCGGGCCGGTTGTGGGCCGCTCCGACCACCGGTACGGTCGGGAGATGGAGTTTCGCACGGCATCGGTGGTCGGCTTGGCGTCGCAGGTGCGTGCCGGTGAGGTCACGGCGGCGGAGCTGGTCGATCATGCGCTCGAACGGATCGCCGCGGAGAACCCGACCGTCAACGCCTTCGTGGCCGTGGACGAGGCCCGCGCACGGGACGCGGCGGGCGTGGTCGACGCGAAGGTCGCCGCCGGTCAGGACCCGGGACCGCTGGCCGGTATCCCCCTCGGGGTCAAGGACCTCGAGGATGCCGCAGGCTTCGTGACCACCCATGGCTCGCCGGCCTTCGCCAACGATCCTCCGGCCACTCGGGACTCGGCTCTGGTGGCACGGCTGGTGGCCGCCGGTTGTGTGGTCGTCGGGAAGACCAACACCCCCGAGCTCGGCTGGAAGGCCGACACCGACAACCCGGTCTTCGGGCCGACCCTCAACCCGTGGAACCTCGACCACACACCGGGTGGGTCCTCGGGAGGCAGTGCGGCCGCGATCGCCGCCGGCATGGTGCCGTTGGCCACCGGCTCGGACGGCGGCGGCTCGATCCGCATCCCGTCGTCGTGCTGCGGGCTGTCCGGAATGAAGCCCTCGCTCGGTCGGGTGCCGTCCGGGGGCGATCACGCACCCGACTGGCAGAACCTCTCGACAAAAGGGCCGATGGCTCGCCGCCTCGGCGACGTGGTCGCCGCGTTGGAGGTGGTGGTCGGTCCGGACCCGACCGATCTCCGCTCGCTACCCAGACCCGAGGCGTCGTGGTTGGCCGTGCTGGAAGACCCGCAACCGCCCCGGCGTGTGGCATGGTCGCCGACGCTCGGCTACGCCGACGTGGACCCGGAGGTCCTCGAGCTGTGCGGCCGGGCGGTCGACCGGCTCGCAGACCTCGGCTGTGAGGTGACCGAGGTCACGACGGTATGGGACGAGGACCCGCTCGACCCGTGGCTGACCCTGGCCGGGGTCTACAACCTGCGGACCTACCGGTCGGTGGTCGGCACTCCGGTCTATGAGCAGATCGACCCCGTGCTCCGGATGGTCATCGACGGCGCGGCCGGCACCAGTGCGCTGAGTGTGGTTCGGGCAGAGGATGCGTGCCACGACCTCAACCTGCGCCTGGTCGACCTCTTCCATGATGTGCGACTCCTGGTCACGCCGACCGTGGCCGCGCCACCGCCGCCCCGCGCTCGGCGGTGCCGCGATGATCAACGGGAAGAGCGACTTCAACTGGGTGAAGCTGACCTACGGGTTCAACCTGACCCGGTCGCCGGCCGCCACGGTGTGCGTGGGGCTCACGTCGGCCGGCCTCCCGGTCGGCCTGCAGTTGATCGGCCCCCAGCACGCTGATCTGGTGGTGCTCCGGTCGGCCGCCGCGCTCGAACGGGCGCTCGCATTCGACGCGGTGGCCCCCGATCCGGTGGTTGGGGCCGCGTGACCGGGTCCACGGGCTGCCCGGCTGTGGCTGCGGGTCGCCCCCGGTGCCAGCGCCGCCTGTGCGCCTCCTGGGATTAGCATCTCCCCTTGCTCTCCTGCGGTGCATATGCCGCGGCTTCGGGGCGCTTAGCTCAGTTGGTTAGAGCGCAGCCTTCACACGGCTGAGGTCGGAGGTTCGAGTCCTCTAGCGCCCACTCAAACGGCCAGTTCAGAGGCTATATCTGGACTTCGGGGCTGGGACAGTCCCGGGTGTGCTCCACAAATGCTCCACACGGCGTCACGTGTGGAGCATGGCGACGAAGGCCAGCGGGAATCGACCCGGAACCATGCGCGAGCGGACCCCCGGACACTGGGAGCTACGGGTGTTCGGTGGCTACGATTCCGTCACCGGAAAGCAGATCCGGAGGACGAAGACCTTCGTCGGTTCCGAGCGGGCTGCGGCCAGGGCGCTCGGAGCATTCGTGCAGGAGGTCGAATCGAGTGACGTGAGCCGGCGGGGCGTCACCGTCGGCCAGCTCCTCGACGAGTGGCTCGAACTGGGCAGGTCGAAGCAGAAGCCCCGGACGCTCCAGGAGAACCGGCGGAAGATCGACCACCGGATCCGCCCGCTCCTCGGCGACCTCAAGCTGGAGAAGCTCGACCCCGCCAGGCTCGACAAGACCTACCGTCACTGGCTCGACCAGGGGCTGTCCGAGGCGACGGTGCACAAGTACCACTGCATCCTGTCGGCCGCCTGCCGTCAGGCGGTCAAGTGGGACTACCTCGACCGGGCCCCGACGGACAAGGCCTCGCCCCCGCGGATCGTCCGGCGGGAGCCGAAGACCCCGACCCCGGAGCAGCTGGCCGATCTGATCGGCATGGCCGAGGTGGATGACCCGCTCATGGCGACGGCGATCGCCCTGGCCGCGTTGACCGGCACCCGGAGGAGCGAGCTGGTGGCGCTCCAGTGGTCCGACGTGGACCTGACTGCGGGCCGGGTGAAGATCTGGAAAGGACTGACCGTGGCCAACGGGCGCCAGTACATCGGGGACACCAAGACCCACGCCGCCCGGGAGCTTGCACTCGATCCGATCGCCGTCGAGGTACTGCGTCGCCGATGGGAGTTCATCGTCGCCACGAGCACGGAGGGGGAGAGCCCTCTGGTAGCCGACCCCTACGTGCTGAGCTTCAATCTGAACGGCGGGCTGCCGGTCAACCCCGACACGCTGAGCCACCGCTTCGAGCGGCTGTGCCGCAAGATGGAAGCGCCGGCACTCAAGGAGCTCCGGCGCACGAAGCCGAAAGCCACGAGCCTGGATCTGGCCCCGAGCGACCGGTGGCCGTTCACCTTCCACGGGCTCCGGCACTTCTCGGTCACGACGCTGATCGCCGCCGGGATGGACATCAAGACGGTGGCCGATCGCCACGGCCACCGCCGGGCCACCATGACGCTCGACCTCTACGCCCATGCGCTGCCGGAGCGCGACCGGGAGGCCGCCGGAGTGCTGGGGCAGGCGCTGGAGCAGGCCAAGACCCAGCGCCGCTGAATCGCCCCGGGGGACTCCAAAGGTGGCTTCCTCGGGCTTGGGCGGAGACGTTCCCGTCGTCGGAGAGTCAGGTGGGGTCGTCGGTCCCGTGGAGATAGCGCTCGAGCTTCGGCACTGACACCCACCATCGCGAGCCGATCTGGATCGCGGGGCTGAACCGGCCCGTTCGGCACAGCCGATAGAGCGTGTCGGCATGGAGGCCGATCCGGCGCGCAGCCTCGGGAACGGAGATCAGGTCGGTGCCGCCACCGTTGCCAGTCCCACCTTTGCCATTTGGATGTCTGAACTCGATCAGCATGGTTACTCCACGGTTGGGATCGCTGGACAGCTCCCGGGGCAACCTGTCCCGGCCGATCCATGATCCACGCCATCGTCACCCGCAACGTCACCCCCGGTAGAAATGTTGGTCAGGAAGCGACGTGCGGTGGGTGGGGCCAACGTCACCCTCAACGTCCTCCAACGTCACCCTCCCAGGTAGAGGGACCGATCAGCTCGTGCGGTCCTTGCGGGCGCGCTCACAGTGATCGCCCGGCCGGGTCCTCGCGAGTTGTCGTCATTTCGCCGTGCGACCGCCTTGGTGCCCTCGGCGCCCAAGGCGGTCCTTGCTTTCTGCTCGGCTGGGAGGCACCCCGGATACGTTGACGCCCTCCGGTGGATCGAGAGTGCAGTCCACGGTGCCGTGCCAAGCGTCGGCGCGCTCCTGCGTTGATTCGGAGTAGTACTCGATGGCGTAGGTCCCCCTTCGAGAGGGACCTACGCCGTGCCAGGAAACCGGCTCCGCCAGACCTGGACGATCATTGCCACACATCTGCACCATCGATGCGAACGTCACCCTCGCCCGACGCGAGACTCGGATCGCGAAGGTGGCGGAGCCCGCCCGAAGGGCGCCGCACCTTCGAGTGCACAGGTGTGGGTGCTGAGTACGGCTCTGGCGGATCCGAAGATCGTCACGTTGCGTTGGCGGTCACGGCGGGCTCGACGCCCGCCTGGGCGCCACTTCGTTTGCGAGCACCGACGAGAGCACTCCGGCAATCTCCCGATGGCGTAGGGGGAGGCGGGCAGGAGCGACGAAGGGGTCACCGTCCCACCAGATGACACCAGAGGCGCCGCTGAGGCGGAGACGTCGCGCCAGTGGTGTCCCCCCCGCCCGGTTCCGGCCAGCCCGGCCCTCAGCCGCAAGGGGAACCCCTTGCAATCGTGTTCAAGGTATTCAGGGGGTGTGACGCGGGATCGTCGCGGGCCGACCGCTGGACTCGGAGCTAACCAGCAGAGGTAGGCAGTGTCGCTCAAGTAGCGGGAGCCCGGCATGGGTGCTGTCTCCATGGGAGATCGGAGGTGCCTGCTGATCCGGGAGGGCTCGGCCAGTCAGCGGGGCGGGTCCGAATGTTCGCAGACTCGGCGCCCCGATGACCTCTCGACCAGAATCTCAGTTGGGGCTGCAGTCCCTCCAGGCGTCCCCTCCCAGTCCTCCATCATCGGACTGACAATTGGCGGCTTGACCAGGGAGGGTGACACACATGATGCAGGCTGGCTTCAGGCGAGCGTGGTCTGACTCCGAGGGTGACGGGCCAAGTGCCTTGCAACACGATCTGTCGACCACGCTCGTGCTGGAGTCTCACACCAACCGGTCGGACGGACGTGACCTAATAGGAGCCTTGCCAAGCACCGTGTGTGTCCTGTCCGCCGTCCCGGCCGGTGGTGCCATCCCATCGACAACGAAGGTAGGCAGATACAGCATGGCTCATGAACCAACGGTGGTGCTCGGCGGGGTCGACACCCATCTGAACGTCCACGTCGCCGCAGTAGTGGACGACCAGGGCAGGCTCCTCGAATCCCAGGAGTTCCCATCGAGTGCCGACGGGTATCGGGAGCTGCTCACCTGGATGCGGTCGTTCGGGACGCTCCAGCGGGTGGGCGTGGAAGGAACCGGAGCCTATGGAGCAGGGCTTGCCCGATACCTGGCCGTCGAGGATGTCGAGGTCGTCGAGGTCAACCGGCCGAACCGGCAGATGCGGCGCCAGCGCGGCAAGTCCGATGCCGTCGACGCCGAAGCCGCGGCCCGGGCCGTCCTCAACGGAGAGGCCACCGTGGTGCCCAAGTCCAAGGACGGACTGGTCGAGTCGATCCGGGTGATCCGGGTGGCCTTCACCTCGGCCCGCAACTCCCGGACCCGAGTGACACTCCAGATCCGGGATCTGATCCTGACCGCTCCAGACCAGCTCAGGGCCGTGCTCAGCCCTCTCCCGGCTGAACTGAGGGTGGAGCGCTGCGCCAAATTGCGCTCCGGCGAGCTCACCGATCCGGCCGAGGCGACGAAGTACACGTTACGGATCCTGGCCCGGCGCTATCAACGCCTCACCACCGAGATGACCGAGCTGAGCGCCGGCCTCGACGATCTGACCGCTCGAGCCAATCCGGCTCTGCGGGGGGCCAAGGGAGTCGGTCCTGACGTGGCTGCGATCCTCCTCGTCGCCGCCGGCGACAATCCCGAGCGCCTTCACACCGAGGCTGGCTTCGCCGCCCTGTGTGGAGCGTCACCGGTCCAGGCATCGTCGGGAAAGATCACCCGGCACCGGCTGAACCGGGCCGGAAACCGACAGGCCAACCACGCCTTGTGGACCATCGCCACGGTGCGGCTCACCAACGATCCGGCCACCCAGGCCTACATGGTCCGCCGTACTGCCGAAGGGAAGTCCAGACGCGAAGTGATTCGCTGCCTCAAGCGCTACATCGCCCGCGAGATCTTCCAGCTGTTGACCGCACCCGAGCTCGTTCCGGTCGGCACCGACCTCAGGGTGACGCGCACGAACGCCAGGGTGACATTGGAGACAGCGGCTTCCGCGCTGGGCATCTCGGCGACCCACCTGTCACGACTCGAACGCGGACTTCAGCACAACGTCACCCTGGCCAAGAGGTATGAAAAGTGGCTGGCAGACGCCGCTTGACACGGATAGGAGCATCGTTGAAGGGTGACGTTGGAACGGTCGGCGGACTGCCTCGTTGGCGACTGCCGACCGACGAATTCTGTCCTTCCGTCCCAATAACGCGATTACACGGGTGAAAGCGTCCCCTACCGGCACGAGTGGGGCACCCGTCAACCACCCTCGGCCCGGCGGGGCGCCCTTTGGAAGTTCACGAGTAACGTTCGGCCAAGGTGAAATACTCCTGGCTGGCGTTGTAATAGGTCCCGACGGCCATGCACGCGATGGCCGAGATGCACGACACGCCGTTGAGCCATGATCCGTACGGGTTCGGGGTTGTCTGGACCGTCCAGGCCGTCCCGTTCCATTGCTCGGCCAAGTTGCCCTCCCGGGTGCTGGCACTGCCGTACCCGACCGCCGTGCACGCAGTGGCGGAGGTGCACGACACGCTGTAGAGCTCGTTCGCCGGGCCCGGGTTCTGGGTTGTCTGGATCGTCCACTGCGTCCCATTCCACCTTTCGGCCACCGTGACCAATTCGCTCTCGACATTGTAGAAGTCGCCGACCGCCGTGCATGCCGTAGCCGAAATGCACGACACGCCGGAGAGGTGCAAATCGCGTGTCCCGCTCGGGTTCGGAGTCGCCTCGACCGTCCATTTCGCCCCGTTCCAGCGTTCGGCAAGGGTGACTTGCACGTTGCTCGCGTCGAATTTGTGCCCAACAGCCGTGCACACGGTGGCGGAGGTGCACGACACATCTTCGAGGCCGTACGACACGGGGTACGGGGTTGACTGGACCGTCCACTGCGTCCCGTTCCACCGTTCGACCACGGTGACCGGCTGGCTTTCGACATTGAAGAAGTACCCGGTCGCCGTGCAGGCGGTGGCCGAGGTGCATGACACGCTGTTGAGCAGCACATAGTGTGTCCCGCTCGGGTTCGGGGTTGCCTCGACCGTCCACTTGGCCCCGTTCCAGCGTTCGGCAAGGGTGAGTTGCCCCTGGCTGGCGGTGACGTAGTCGCCGACCGCCGTGCATGCCGTAGCCGAAATGCACGACACGCCGGAGAGGTGCAAATCGCGTGTCCCGCTCGGGTTCGGAGTCGCCTCGACCGTCCATTTCGTCCCGTTCCACCGCAAGGCCAAGGGTTCCGTCACACCGCTGGCGTTGGCGTAGGCCCCGACTGCTGTGCACGCAGTGGCCGAGCTGCACGATACGCTGCCGAGCTGCGATCCGTGAGTCCCACCCGGGTTCGGGGTCGCCTGGACTGTCCAACTCGGCGACGCCGCATCGGCCTGAGGTGCAGGCCCGACCAGCACCACAGCCAGCGTGGCAACCGCCGCCGCAGCCAGTCTCTGGCAGCTAACGAATTTCATCGTCCCACCTTCCAACGTTCAGGACGGACGCCCCGGGGGGCCAGTCTTCCACGAGGGTCAGCACCCCGTCTTCCACGTGCGTTAGCAGGTTGCTGGGTGCCCCTGATCGCCTGATACACGCCGGATGGGTGGGATGCCTCAGCAGGTGCTTGGTCTGTCCCAACGGGTGGTGCCGTTGCGAACGAAGCAAAAGAGCCAAGCCCGGAGCGAGGTGGTGGGACCTCTGCTCAACGGGTCTGGCTCTTTCTGGCCACCCCCCATTCAGGAAGGTGGACGCCCTAGTCGTCAGTCAAACACGACCCCAACTACATGGCAACCGCGCCGCCTGTGATCTTGAAGGCAGTGGTCGTTCCCACGCAATGCGTCCCGGGTGCCGGAAGGGTGGTCACGAACTTGCTCGTGATCGGGAGCGCAGGCGCGAGGAACGACGATCCGGCGGCTTTGACGCCATACGGAGCCTTGAGGGTGAGCGTGTCGAATCCGTTGACGGGACCAGTGGTCGATGCAACGTCGCCTGCGTAGGTGACGTTGGTGTTCGCAATCGGTCCACCGATGGTCGCCCAGACGATGGTCTCCTTGATCACACCGACCTTGTCCGGACCGTCGAAGTTCGCACAGGAGCTTCCGTGGGCAATCGCGGAGGGTGCGTTGTAGTAGCCGGTGCCGGTGGCTGTCCCGCCGATGACGTGCACGCCTGCGGGTGTGGCCACCGCTCCGCCGCACAAGAGAGTCGAGCCTGGGTGACCCAGAACGGCGGTGAAGTTGATCTTGACCCCATAGAGGTGGCCGACTGCCGAAAGCCCTGGACTCACGGCGCCCGATCCAGCGGTGACGGGACAGGTTGCAGTCCCTGTCGCGATCGGGGCAGCAACCGCTGCCTCCTGGGTGGCGACGAAGAGTCCGCCGAGCATGGTCGTGAGCACTGCAGCGAACACCAGCGTCCTACGAATCATCGTGACCTGCTTTCGAGTAGCGAATACCGCTAGAAGAGCCAATCCTGGGATCCGCCTAGGAGTGGCCCCACGCAACGTAGGTCAGCCTGTTACCACCGTCAACCGGCATTCCTTGGGCCGCCGGGATGCCCTCCCTGCCCATATCGTCGGCTCAGGGAAGCACCAGAGTGCCGCCCACCGGCACAATGGGGAAGGAGCGATTCGCCCGGGAGGCAACAGACGGCGAAAGTAAAGCAATTGGGCACTCTGAAATCTGGGAAGGACCTCAGACATGTCGATTGGCCACGTTCTTGCGGTAGTCCCCGTTTCAGACATGCAAGAGGCGCAGCGATGGTACGAAGCTCTCTTTGGTCGTCCCGAAGACAACCACCCCATGGACACGCTGGTTGAGTGGAGAGTCACCGAAACCGGCTGGGTGCAGGTCTTTCATGACCCTGGCAGAGCTGGGTCCACTCTCCTCAACTTCGCGGTTGACGATCTAGAGGAACAGGCCGCTCAACTCGCTGTGAGAGGCCTGGTGCTCGATGATATTCAGACGGCCAACAAGGGTGTCAGGACTGCGAGTATCACCGACCCCGATGGCAACAAGGTCACCTTCATAGAAGGCTTCCGAGTCGTCTACTAACCACGTCGTCGTGCAGCAAGGTGACCCACAACACCGGATAAGCGTGGCAGGCCCGTTGGAGGGCAAGCGGCGAACGCTCCTGGGTCGAGGCGAGGATCAGGTCAGGGTGAAGAAGGTGCTCGCATGATCGCCGGCCGAACCCGTGGCGTCGATCCCGTGAGAACCCGTGGCTCCTGCATTGTACTTGTACGGGATCTTGCCACTGCAAACGAAGGCACCCGAGGCCTTCGTGGTCGTAGAGCAGATCGTCACCTCGAAGGGCCTCGGAGAGGGCAGCCCGGTGAGGTAGACAATCGTCACCTTCTCACCCCCGAGAAAATGTGCGCCACTGACCTTGACCGCCGTGCCGGGAAGGCCCTTGGACGGAGTGAGCGTCACCGAGGCAGGTGCCGTGTAGGTGAATGTGTCGGCGGACGTGTTCAGACTGGTTCCACCCGGTGAGGTCACGCTGAAGCTAATGCTGTCACCGATCCCGCCGTCACCGGCAGGGACGTAGACGCTCATGGTCGTGTTACCGATGACCTGCCAGGCGGTGGGTATGTCACCGGCCATGACCCCCGTGGTCCCGATGAAACTGGTGCCGTGCAGGGTCACGTAGTAGCCGCCATAGATTCCGCCGTGGTTGGGGCTCACTCCAGTAATGGTCGGTCGGACATACGACGTGAACTGGTCGGCAGAGGTCGTGAAGCTGGTACCACCGGGCGATACCACGGTCACGTCGACTGTGTCCGGATTCGTGCCGGACGTATCGGCGGGTGAGACGGCGGTGATGGAGTTGTCGCTGTTGACCGTGACGCTGGTGGCGGCGGTGCCACCGAAGTCGACTCCGGTGGCGGCACTGAAGCCGTCGCCGTAGATCGTGACGGTGGCGCCCCCGGTGGCTGGACCGATGGTCGGTGTGATTCCGGTGACCCTCGGCCGCGGTGTGAAGGTGCTCGCCCATGCCAAGCACGCATATGCGGTGCTTCCCGTCCCCCCAGTGCCGGGGCAAGGGCTGGGGGAGTTGTTGATCTGATTCCCGGTGAGAGGATCCGTTGTCGAGAAGCCGGGGTCGACGCTGGGGGTGCCCGAGGAGACTGAATAGGAGAGCAACGCTCCGGTCAGGTCCCACGTGTCGGCGGTCCACGCCGTGTAGGTGGTCGATCCCCCGCCCCCGCCCCTCCCACTGCCACCGCAGCGGGTGGAGAGGAGGATGTCGCCCGTTGGGTAACCCGCCGATGGATCGATGGAGTTGTCGAACCCGGTCACATACGCGTACTCCGTGATCGACCCGCAGTCGTGCCCGAGGATCGAGAACGCAGTCCCCTGGGGCATGACCAGTTGAGGCTGTGGGGGGGTCGCCGCTCCGGCCGGGCTGCTGATCCCAGCCATCCCGAGCAGCATCGCCGCAATTGTGCTGATCCCGATCGTCACCTTGCGATACATGTTTGATCCTTTCGGCAGCCCCAGCTTCTTGAACCTTACCTTGGCTGCCTTACGTCTTCATGAAGCTGGCACGAGCCCAATCCCTGCCTGGGATGGTCCTTCCTGGCTCAGCTTTGAGAGGGCGCTAGAGGCATGACCCCGCGCGTCGCCGGTGACAACCTGGGCGCCTCCTGGAGCACGGCAGCACGAGTACCCGGTCACTGGGTATCCCGTTGTACGGGGCTCGCAGGGTGCCCCACATCGCCGGCTCGAAGGCTACTCAGCGCGCTCGATCCGGTCGGCAAGCCATTGGGCCATGCCAGCTTCATCGCACTCACCTGAAGCGACCGCCAGCATGGTCGAGACGGCGTCATCAGCGAGAACCTCAAGCTGGTGCCCGTTCAGCATCACGAACATGACCAGACAGCCCCAAGCGAGTCGCTTGTTGCCGTCGAGCAGCGGGTGATTCTTCGCGATCCGGACGGCGAGCACCGCCGCCTTATCGATGAAGCCCGGGTAGAGCTCCTGACCGCCGAAGGAAGCCTGCGGGGCGTGGAGCGCCGAGTCGAGGAGGTCGATCCGTGGGCTTCGGGACAACGTCGTGAGATCGAGACCCGTGACGGCTTCCGCGACGACGAGAGCCTCAGCCAGGCTGAGGTACCTCATTGCGCCAATCGGTCCAGAATCTCCTTGTCTCGCTCGGTGATCTCACGGAGCTTGTCCATGAAATCCTCGTCATGTCGTACCCGCTCGACTTCCGCGGTCAATGCATCCACGACGAGCGTGTTGACACTGATACCTCGCCCTCGAGCGACTACTTCGACCGTGGTGGCCAACTCCTCTGGCAGCCGGACTGTGGTGGTCTTTTTCGCCATGCCATCATGATAGCGCGCTATCGCGAGTGACTCATCGCCGGGGGTGCCACCTACCGCCGGCTGTGGGCGCAATATGCCACGTGCTTGCCATCCGCGAGCTGACCGACCGGCACTTCGAGGGCACCAGCGAGGAACTGCCTGACTCCGGTCGGCGTCGCCTGGTCCGTCGCGGACAAGGAGGATCCGACCTCACAGCATGTGGGTGTACGCCTCCGCAAACTTCATCCCGCTACGGGTAAGTTGCGTAGCGGTTGGGTCCTACGACCGTCGTGCCAAATAGCAGCGTGCAGTATGAGGGCTGTCTACTGCGAGAACACCTGGACTACGATACTCGCCAGGTCGTTGCCGTCAGATGTCCCCACTCCTCCACCCGCGCTTACGGTCCCACTCTTGTAGGAGTACGTCCCGGCGGAGACGGAGGCGCAAAACACGCCCTCAGATGCGAGCGTCTCGTGAACATTGACCTGGTTCAGCAACAACCCGTAAGCCGGAGTAGGAGCACCACCTGAGGCCGAAAAATAGACACGGAAAGCAACGGGCACGCTCGTTGCGTACGCCGACGCCGAGCCCTGCACGCACATGAGTCCAGCGGGCACTGTGAACGAGGCCACCGTCGAGCCGTTCCACGGTCCGAAGACGAGGGCGGATTGCTGATAGAGGAGTTTCCCGGCTACGGCGGTGCTTGACAGGGCGCTGCGCCCCACGCAACCCGTACAGGCCAACGACTTCCCGGTTGCGACACCGAGTGAACCGTTCGAGTACACGCCGTATTGCGTTCCGGTGCCCTCGACTCCGATTCCTTGAGTGCCGCTCGCGGATCCGGTCACGCCGTAGCGGGCGACATTGCCGCCGCCGGTCGCAGCGCCGGAAACACCCTTTCCTCCAGCGACCGTGGCCGAGTTCGTCGCCGTGACCGCTGGCGTGGCGGTCGAACTGGTGAAGGCTCCAACCGCGGCCATTGCGGCCACTGGAGTCAACACAATTGCCCCCGAGATCGCCACGATGACGACCGTGAGTTGCCGTCCGGTGAACGGGCCAAGCCGTCGACCGCTCCGAACCTTGTCCTGTCCCAACATCACATCAACTCCCTATCCGATGGGCGGCCGCGAGGAACCCGCCAGGATCATGAAGATCGACTGCCACAGCCCACTCGCCAGCCGACCATTTGTCTCGCCGTGCGCAATCTTGCCCGATTTTGGTCGCCATCACCTGAGCTTGCAATTAAACCCTCACTACCTCGTCACGCTGACGTTTTAATGACTGGATAGCGCTGTCGAGGGCCGGTGACGGTGCCCTTGGGGCGTCCTGGGCCGGCCCGATCGGATTTCGGTGGACTGGCTGGGGTGCCGATCGTCGCACGAAGTCGACGAAATCCCCGCCGCACACGCGCCGGGGTGAGTTTGGCCGCACCGAGCGGCCGTTCCCAGGGCAGTCGGAGGTCGTCGACGAGACCACGAGCGAGGCGTAGCTGGGTCAGCGCGGCGAGGACGATCCATGTCCAACGATCGGCCTGTTCAGGTGTGCACAGACTCGGTGTCGTCCACCCGAGTGTGTTCTTCGAGAAGCGGTAGGTGTGCTCGAGGTCGAAGCGACGCAGATAGGCCCGGAAGCACAGGTCGAGGTCAGGCTCGCCGTCGCCTCCCCACCACAGCCACAAGGTCTTTTTGGCCCGGTCATCGGGCCGAGGCAGGTGTTCGACGTCGACGCGCAACACACTGCCGCGCACGATGGGCGGTGCGTCGTCGCCCGCCCAACGACCGCGTCCGATGATCCTCGGGTGCACGCCGTGCCAGGCCCGGACCCGCACCGTGCCGTAACGGGGATCGGTGGTGGCAAGCTCGGCGTCGGGGCGGCCCATCGTGCGCGCCTCGGAAAGCTTGAGGCGTCTGCCGTGGCGCCGGGGCCGACCACGCGTCCTTGGCCCGCGTGGCGATGGATCGCGGTAGAAGACGCGGTCGCCCCGGATGCGCACCAGCACCTGGGCGCGGGTTTGGTCCAGCCCGGCGGTCAGCGCGATGGGGTCGTAGCCGGCGTCGAAGACGAACATCGGGACCGCCGCCGGCGTCCCGAGCCGTTCGACCAGCTCTTGGACCTGCTCGATGGTGGCAGTGGTGGCGTCCTCGTCGGGATGGATGCGCCGGGCGTCGAGGGGTGCAGTCCAGCTGTCGGCGCTGAAGTCCAGCTGGGCGATCCACTGGTAGGACCAGCCGGCCACGATGGGCTGGCCGGCCGAGTGTTTGGACGCCGAGTAGTAAAAGCCCCGCTCAGGGCTGCACTCTGCGTCGCAGCGGTCCCAGGTCGAGGCGTCGACGGCGAAGATCTCGGGCCACCCCGTCGGCCGGTGCTCGACCAAGAGATCCTTGAAGCGCTCCTCGTCGAGGCGACCACGCACCAGGCCCTTGTAGAGCGAGCCATGGGAGCGGCGGAACTCGGGCTCCAAGGAGAGCGACGGAACAGAGGCCACGGGGCCACCGGTGCACAGCGCGGCGTCGCACAGTTCGAAGAGGGCGTCGCCCCAACGGGTCAGGCACCGATGGAACCCGGCCTTTCTGGGACGATCCCCGGTTACCTGAACAGACTGACCCCCAACGCCGGGTCGAGGTCGCTCATCGGCCGGAGGCCCCTTGCAGGTCGCAAGCTGCCCCGCTCCGGCCGCTCCTCATGGTTCATTCGTCGTTGGTCAGATCTTGAGCATCTCGTCCGCTCTGGCAAGCCAGAACTCCACCTCATCGAACTGCCTGCGTCGGATTGGCCAATCGATGATCCGAATGAACAGGTGGGCCAGATAGGCCTGTGTCGTGAGTTCGTCCAGATCATCGAATGCAGAAGCAAACAATCGGGTGCGCACGCCGGGCTCACAGGGGATGGTCAGGCTCGTCAGGGCCAAGGTGACAAGGTCGAAACTGGCGTCACCCACCACGCAGAAGTCTGTGTCGACGACGGCAGCGAGCGAGCCATCGGAAATTAAGAGATTCCCGCCGTGAAGGTCCCAGTGAACGATGTCGCGTCCGATGAGATCGGACTCCCCGATCGTGCTTCCGAATGCCTCGACCCGGTCAACGAGTGATCGGGTGCGCCCATCGAAGTTCCGGAGTGACGAGTGGAGGCAGTACCCCTCCCCTCCAACGGTCAGCGTCTCAATCAAGGCCGTCGGCCAGTGAACGGGATCATCTGGTCGAGCCAGGCCGAGCCTGCGTGAATGGAGATCAAGGAGTCGATCCACGAGCTGGTGATCGAAGCGACCAGGAGGGCTTCCTGGCATGAACTCTTGGAGCACGAAGCGGACCTCTTCGATATCGACCACCGATTGGGTTGGAACTGGCCAGTCAGCATCGGTCCGGAGCCTCTCTGACAAGACGACGGCTTCTCCGCGAAGTCGGCGACTCTCTGGCCTCGAGTCCCACTTCACCACCACCGGGCGACCATCACCGCCAAGGAACTCGTGAGCCCCTGTCTCGCCGCCGCTCAGCCTCCTGATGAGTTGATACGGCTTCCCGGTCTCACGAGCAAGCAACGAGGCGGCGGCTTCAGGACTAAGTGCCGCGGCGTCTCCCATCACACGAGTGTTGCACCAGTGATCGATCGAGGGTGCCCCCGATCAATGGGAATGGGCCAAGGTCTTGGTGCTCAGGTGAGATGTCTGCTGGCAACGATGAAGCCCTGCGAAGTGGTTTCATGTTCCAGCTCAGGTGCCCTAATCACCGTGGCGGAGATCCGAAAGCCTGACTCCTCCAGCAGACCGACGACATCACTCACACTGTGTCGGTAGCTGGTGAGCGGCAGGCCCGAGCCGAAGGCATCCTCTCGGTGTAGTGGTTCCCCCTCCGCCTGGAACGCAAGCAGTAGATGACCTCCCGGGGTCAGGACCCTCGCCAACTCCTCGAACGTCTCCACCAGCCGATCCTCTGGCGTGTAGATGATCGAGTACCAGCAGACGACGGCGGCAAGCCCTCCCGACTCAAAGGGAAGTGCATCGAGCTGACCCTGTGCGAACTGAACTTGCGGATGGGCGGTCATTGCGATGGCGAGCATGGCCGGAGACACATCGACGCCAACCACGTTCAGACCACGATCGGCCATGAATGACGCCACCCGACCGGGCCCGCACCCGACATCGGCAACTCGCAGGAAGGAGGGCCCCTTGATCATCTCGATGAAGGCTCCGAGCAACGACTGGTCAATGGGGTGTTCTGTTGCTGAGTTGATGTCGGTGCCGGCGAACTGGACGTAACTCCCGGCAGCCACCTCGAATACGGCCCGGGCCCTCGACACGTGGTCATCGCTGGACACGTCGAAAGGGTAGGTGATGGATCGCCACCGACGACTCGGCGAGGAGGTGACCACCCTGCCCCACAACGCTGCCGGGACGGGGCGCCCCGTTCGGCAACGCGATGGCCATAACAGCTGCGATGATCAAGCCCGTGGGAATCGGAGCAGCCAACGTCGACCGCAGGAATCTCGAGATTCGCCGTGCGACCCACACCGAGCTGAGCGCGGTCGTCGGGATACTGACGGAGTCCGCAATCTGGCAAGCAGCTGAACGAGAGGCCGTCTGGCCCATCCCTTTCCCCAGCGCAACGGTCGAAGCATCGATGGCTCGCCGAGAGACCCATGTGCTCTGCCGCGAGGACAAGGTGATCGGCACCGTCGCTCTGGGTTGGGACGATCCGGTGTGGGAGGTGCAGCCTTCTGATTCCGGCTACGTGCACCGGCTTGCCGTATCGCGCGATGCGAATGGCAACGGTCTCGGTGCAACGATGTTGACGTGGGCTGACCAACAGGTTGCCGAGGCAGGTCGGAGCTGGTTGCGTCTTGACTGTCCAGCCTCGAACCAAGGACTCCGGCGCTACTACGAGCATCTGGGATTCCAGCTTGTACGAGAGGTGGACATCACGAGCCCACCGGAGTTCGGCGCTTCTGTTTCCTGGCACCTGGCTCTCTACCAGCGAAGAGTAGGTGCCGTAGACGTTGGTTGACGCGGCACTAACCCAGATCGCCGGGCAAGCGGCACGCATCGGCACAGTCGACGCATGAAAGGCTGGGCGTCGTGCAAAGAGGTTCGAGACGCAGTGTGGCGGGCACGGGGGTTGGGGAGTGACCAGTCGCGACGGTGGGCCAAGCCGCGACGGTTTGCCAGTCGGAGACTTCGACAGCATCGAGTCCAGTTCGGATCCGGGCCGCTTCGTGGAGTGGATGCGCCACCAGCGTGCTTACGGCGCTGATCGCGCACTGAGCCTCCTCGAACTCACCGATAGCGATTCGGTGCTCGACATCGGCTGTGGGCCTGGAGCCGATCTGGAGAAGATGAATCAACAGGCCCGAAGTGCGGTGGGAGTTGACCTGTCCGAGACGATGATCAAGGCAGCCCAAGGTCGGGTTCCCACTGCGAAGGTACTGATCGGTCGGGCAACTGACCTCCCGTTCTCCGACGGTTCGTTCGATGCGGTGTGGGCGCGAGCACTGCTGATCCACGTCCCCGACGTGGAGACGGCGGTTAGCGAGGTGGCACGCGTGCTCAAGCCAGGTGGACGCGTGGTTCTGTCGGAGCCCGACCATGGTTCGCATATCGTCGAGACCGCTTATCCAGCGACCTTCGAGAGGATCAAGAGGCATCGGCGGACTCGATTCCGCAATCCCGTGGTAGGCAGGAATCTGCCCGCCCTGGCCATCGGTGCCGGCCTGTCGGTCGCCGCCACGTGGGCTACTCCAATCGTGCACACATCTCTTGCATCAGCACGAGCGGCTGGTGGCCCGTTCGACCGGGCCACCCATGATGCAGTTGACGACGGAGCGATCTCCGTTGACGAAGGCGAGCGGTACCTCCAATCTCTTCTGGAACTGGACGACCGGGGCGGCTTCCTCTTCGCCGGAATTGCGATGTCGGTACTCGCAGTCCGGAGTTAACAGCCTGCCCCTGGACCGGGGGTAGGGCCCCTAACCAACGTGTCGGTCTGATTCGAAACGAGTCCCGAACCCCCGGAGTGGCAGGCCTACGATTGTCCGACCGGTTCCGAGTTGACCTATTGGCTGAATGTCCGTACAATCGTACGGTCAGGAGGCATGATGAAAGTAAAGGACAAGCGGCGCGAGGTTCGAATCTCAGCGGACGATGACGACCTGTTGGCCGAGGCCGCCGGGTTGGCGGGCGTGTCCGTATCCGAGTTTCTCTTGGATCGAGCGATGTCGGAAGCTGCGGAGCTCGTGGAGGCACATCGGACGATTCGACTGGCTGACGAGGACCACGAGCGATTCATCGCTGCGCTCGACGGGCCGGTCCGCCCGCCTGAGGAGTTGATCGCCCAGGCACGCCGAGCCCGTCGGCTCGAACGGGTCGACTGAGTGCGTGTCGAACGCCTCGATGATCACCACGAGGTCGGCAATTTCAGCTGTGGGGTGAAGGACCTCGACGATTGGCTGAGTGTCCACGCGCTCGACAATCAACGACGCGACCTGTCGCGGGCGTTTCTGTTGCTGGACGATGCCGATCGCGTGGTCGGGTACTACGCCCTCACGATGGGGGGAGTGCGCAAGGAGGCGCTGCCCACCCGGTATGGGCGAGGGCTGCCGAAATTCGACATCGGGATGGTGCTGCTGGCCCGCTTCGCCATCGCCGATGAGCGACAGGGGCAGGGGCTGGGTCGCGATCTGCTGATCGAAGCGATCGAGCGGGCAGCCGATGCCGGAACGCACGTGGCCGCACGGTTCATCGCTGTCGATCCGATCGATGAAGCGGCCCGTGCCTTCTATGCGAAGTTCGGATTCAGACTGGTCGAGGGAGACGTAGGAGGGCGCATGTACCTCCGAATCGACGAGGCCTTGGCCGCCCTCGGCGGACCGCCATGATTGGGAGCTGGCCCCGGCGCCGATGATCCCGGTCTCGCAGGACGATGTCGGAGATCAAGTGGTGAGGGGCGGAAGAGCCCCCGAAGGCGCCGTGCGGTTCTGAATCCCACCGGAAATGCTCCACAAAATGCTCCACAAAATGCTCCACAAAATGCTCCACAACCTTCGCCGTGGGCCACAGTCGGGGGTCGTCCGGTGCCACCATCGTCCCAGCTCAGAGCGTTATGCGCCGTCTGGCGTCGTCCAGTGCGTAGGCAGGGGCCGCATTCACACGGCTGAGGTCGGAGGTTCGAGTCCTCCAGCGCCCACTTACGTATGTATTACGAAGTGTGATACATTTATCCCATGGCCCATGCAGTTTCGGTTCGCCTGGACGATGAGGTCCAGCGGGCTCTGAACACGCTTGAAGCATCGGGAATGAGCCGATCTGAGGCGATTCGGAAGTCGATTCTCGAGGCCGCCTCAGCGCTCCGACGCAAGGACGCACTTCGGGCCGAAGTGGCCGTCCTCGATGCGGATGAGCAAGACCGCAAGGAGATGTTGGAAGTGGCGTCACTCATGGAGAGCCTCCGTGCTCCGGGGTGACGTCTACGAGCTGCGATTGCCAAAAGGAGTGGGACACGAGCAGCGAGGTCGCCGATTCGGGGTGGTTGTCCAAGCCGATGCGTTGTTGCCTCGCTCGGTTGTCTTGATGGCGCCCACTTCGACTAGCGCACGCCCAGCATCCTTTCGGCCGGAACTTGTGGTGGGAGGCGAGACGACGCGGGTACTGGTCGAACAAGTCGGAGCAGTGGATGTGAACTGTTTGGGAAATCCCGTCGCGCACGCCAGTCCCGAGGAGATCTGGGGAATTGACGAAAGTCTACTTACTGTCCTTGGCCTCAACTGATTGAGAGTCACCCGTCGGAACACACTGTCGCCCGCCTCGAATGCGGCGACGCCGCTGCCAACCGCCTCGACTACTCCCGCGAACTCGGCACCAAGGACCCTTTGCTCTCTCTCCGGACTTCCGCAGATGATGGGCACACAGCACCCCCAGATATAGGGATTGAGCTGGGAGAACGAACGCGATCGGCTTTCGGAGGCGTGTTACTACGCGAGCCTGTGACCTGGGACTACGCGGAGGGCGTCGGAAGCTCGAAATCGAGGAAGCGACCGGGCTCGGCGATGTCGAGCTTGGCACTCCTTCAGCACATCGACCGCCATGCGCTCGAACAGGTTGGTGAATCGTGACATCGGCTCGGCCCATGGCAGGCGAACCTGGCGTACCCCATGGTCAGGACAGCTCACCCGCGGCGGCCGGGCGTGGAGGTAGGTCAGGAACTGGAGGCTGTCGAGGTGTCGCCACGCCCGCTCCTCGGCGTGGTCATAGGTCGGCAACTCCCGGTCGCACTCCGGACAGCTCCAGCGAGCACCTCTCGGATGGCCGGTCCACACATCGACCCGACCCTCCTTGACGGACAGCTCGACACGGCTCACATCCCACGGCGACTCGAGCCCCAGCAGTTGGCGGTACAGCTCGGTATCTCGCATGGCCGCATCATGCCGCCAACCGTCTCGTGAGGCACGCGGCTACCCACGGAGAACCCGGAAGCGCCCAAAATAAAGGGCTTGGCCGCCCGGTCGCGGCAGTTCGTCCGATCCACCGTCGTCGCGTGGACCTTGACGAGCAGTTCGTCATGGCTGGCCTTCGGCTTGTCCACTTCGATGATCTGGACGACTGCAGGCGGTCCGTACCTTGTGTACGCCGCCGCCTTCATGCTGAGAGCCTCCGACGCTGATCGTCAGATGGGGCACCCCAGATACCTAAGTAGTTACTTGACTATGGTGTCCCGAGGGCAATATACTCAAGTATATGCTTGACCAAACGATCGACCTGGATCGGACCTTTCAGGCGCTCTCAGACAAGAGCAGACGCTCCATGGTGGAACGACTCACCTTGGGACCCGCTTCGGTCAGTGAGCTGGCAGAGCCCCTCGCGATGTCCCTCGCCGCCGTCGTCCAACACGTGCAGGTACTCGAGGCCTGCGGTCTGGTGAAGACCGAAAAGGTCGGGCGGACACGCATGTGTCAGATCGAACCTGCGGCGATGACCGCCGCCGAACGGTGGATCACCGATCGGCGGAGAGGCTGGGAGGCCCGCCTGGACCGATTGGGCGCCATCCTCCATGAAGGAGACACCACAGAGGAGAACCCATGACTGTGTTCACCGTTGCCCATGAGACCTTCGTCATTGAGCGGATCTACAACGTTCCGGTCGCTCAGACCTTCCGGGCATGGGCGGATCCCATACTCAAGGCCCGCTGGTTCGCCGGCTCTGCTGAAGCACTGGGAGCTGGCTACGAACTCGACTTCCGGGTCGGAGGCCGTGAGGTCAATCGCGGTGGGCCTCCGGGCGGGCCCGTCTATACCTACGAGTCAGAGTTCCGAGACATCGTTCCCGAGCGGCGAATCGTCTATACGAACGAAATGTACGCCGATGAGACTCGGATCTCTGTGTCCGTTGCGACGGTCCAGTTCGGTAGTCACGAAGCAACGACGCAACTGGTTCTGACGGAGCAGGGCGTCTTCCTCGATGGCCACGACACGGTCGCCCAGCGAGAAGAGGGAACCCGGTCCCTTCTGGACTCGCTGGCTGCCATCTTGAACGGTGGCGGATCGTGAGGAAGCAGCGTCACAGACAAAACACTTGGGTCGGGGCCTTGATTGACGGTGTCGAGCGATTAGGGCTCACCGATCGTCTGATTGCGCAATCGTGTAGTTCCAGTCGCCATGGAACTTGTGGAGCGTCAACGGCACCGCGGCCAGATCGGCGGCGCTGACTTTGGTGCCGGTCTCGTAGTAGTTGAGGTCTTCCTCGGCCCGGATCTTGAGTCCCTTGGTCGTCGTGGTGTTCGAGATCAGCTCGACGATGGTTCGATACGAGACAAGAGGACGGCCGCGCCAGTTCATCGAGATGAAGCTGAACATGCGGTGCTCGATCTGGGGTGAAATGCGTAAGTTGCGGGCCGAGTGTGGGCGCGCACAAGCGGGTCGGGGCAGAGCCCCGACACTGCAACGATGAGAGAGGTCTGTGCCTATGCAGCGATCGTGACGGTGAATCCGAGGTCTTCGAGTTGAGCGACGAGACGCCGGGATTGGCGCGCAGGGTCATGGCGTCGCTGGAAGTAGTCGTCGCCGAGATCTGCGAATACCTCGCCGGTGCTCAGTAGGTGCCAGATGAGATCGATGAGGCTGTGGGCGACGGCCACTGCCGCTTTGTTCGGGCCACGGCGACGCGCGATCTGACGATATTGGGCGCCAAAGTAGCTGCCCTTGGTTCGTGCTGCAGCCCTTGCTGCTTGGATAAGAGCGCGCCGGAGCCACTGATTGCCCTGGGTGGTTCCGACCCGTCGACGTTTGCCAGCCGACTCGTGGTTGCCGGGGCAGAGACCAGCCCAGGAGGCCAAATCACCGGGAGTTGGGAACCGTCCCATGTCCGCACCAGTTTCAGCGACAATCACGTCGATGGTGGATCGCTCGAAGCCGGGAACAGGAAGAAGCAGGTTGTACACCGGTTCGAACGATGCCGTGCGGGTGTTGATCTCCGACGTGAGAGTAGCGATCGTCTCGTCGAGAAAGTCGAGATGACTGAGGATGCGCCCAGCTGCGACCGCGTGGTGAGCCCCAAAGTGACCGGTGAGAGCATCGGTGAGCTCCGAGATCTTTGGTCGCATCTTGCCCTTGGCCAATTCAGCCAGGACAGCGCCATCGTTCTCGCCGGCTATGAGCCCTTCGATCATCGCCCTCCCCGATTGGGTAAGCACCTTCGATGCCACCGAGGTCAGCTTGATCCCTGCATCTTGGAGCACCTTCTCGAGTCGCTGGATCTCGGACACTCTGGCGTCGATCTGGGTCTTGCGATACCGGGTCAGTTCGCGCAACTCGCGGATCGGTGGAGGCGGCACGAAGTTCGGACGGACCATGCCATGAGCGGCTACATCCGCCAACCATTCGGCATCTGAGAGATCCGTCTTGCGGCCAGGCACCTTCTTGACATGGGCCGCGTTGCACAGCCACAGCTCGAAGTGGTCCTCCAACGCATAGAACACCGGCTTCCAGTACACGCCGGTGGCCTCCATGGCCACCAGCTGGACGCCTCGATCAGCAAGCCAACGGGCAAGGACTTCTAAGCCCGCGGTCGTAGTCGCGAAGCGGTCCTTCTCGCGGACAACGCCGCCTCTTGGGCCAAGTTGACGGAAGCAGGCCGTGACGCTGTCACGGTGCACGTCCAGTCCGGCCACTTGGTCATGGATCTGTTCCACTGGTTTCCTCCTCCACTTGAGTCATTGGTGACCCGCCAGGGAGGGACCTTGGTAAGAACCGAATCTGGGGTTCGTGCTCGCGGCGACAATCCCAGGTCCCGCGGCCCTGCACCAGACTTGTTGCGGACTCTTTAGCGGGCTCCTCGCTAGATCGTGTGGGTAGGTCCCCCTGATCCCCCCTGACTGCTGGCACCCTGTGATCTGATCCCGGCACTGTGGTCGGGCTGGTCGATAGGGAGTCGAGCCTGATGAATGATCCGAGCCTGTTCGCGATGTTCGGGGCCGCTTTGGGGTTGGCACCACCGTGGCAGGTGACGTCGGTGGAGTTCGACGAAGTGATCGGGAAACTCGAGATCGGATTGGACTTCCCGCGTGGATCACGGTTCGCCTGTTCCATCGAGGGCTGTCGGGAGTCAGCGTGTCCGGTGCACGACGCGGCAGAGAAGCGTTGGCGACATCTGGACTTCTTCGAGCACCAGGCGTTCCTCGTCGCCCGGGTGCCGAGAGTGGACTGCACCACCCACGGTGTCCACCTGGTTGCGGTTCCCTGGGCCCGGCCTGGTAGCGGGTTCACGCTCTTGATGGAGGTGGCGATGCTGACCTTCGCCAAGCAGATGCCGGTCGCCCCGCTGGCGGCGATGGCTCGCGAGCACGACACCCGCATCTGGCGGGTGATCGAGCACCACGTCAACGTCACCCGGGCCGGCCTCGACTTCTCCGGCGTGACCAAGGTCGGCTGTGACGAGACCTCGGCCCGGCGCGGTCAGGACTACGTGTCGCTCTTCATGGACCTGGAGGCACGCAGGGTGATGTTCGCCACCCCTGGCCGGGACGCTGACACGGTCAAGGCCTTCGCCGAGGACCTGGCCGACCACGGAGGAGCACCAAAGACCCAGGTGGAACAGGTGTGCTGTGACATGAGCCCTGCCTTTATCAGTGGCATCGGCGAGTACCTGAGCCAGAAGCCGCCAGAGGAGGGAACACAAGAGGAGGCAGGCACCGCAGTCGAGGCAGTCGAGCTGACCACCAGTGCCCCTGCGGTGGATGTCATGGCCGACCCAGCTGGTCAAGTGTCAGTCGAGGCGACAGAGGCGTCAGCAGAACTGCACAGCCCCCAGATCGTCTTCGACCGCTACCACGTGGTGGCCAAGGCCAACGAGGCGGTCGACGAAGTGCGGCGTGCCGAGTCGAAGATCCGTCCCGAGCTCAAGCGATCCCGCTACGTCTGGCTGAAGAACGAAGCCAACCTCACCTCCAAGCAACGCGAGAAGCTCACGTGGCTCACACGCCCCTCGATGCAGCTCAAGACCGCACGGGCGGCCCGTTGGCGCGACGACTTCAACGAGTTCTACAACAAGGCGAGTGCCGAAGAGGCCGAGACGTACCTGAGGCGCTGGTGCTACGGGGCCAAACGCTCACGGCTGGAGCCGGTCAAGGAGTTCGTCGCCACGGTCGAGGCCCACTGGGACGGCATCATCGCCTGGCAGCAGTGCCGGCTCAGCAACGGGCTGTTGGAGGGAACGAACTCGCTCGTCCAGGCGGCCAAACGCAGGGCTCGTGGCTACCGCTCCAAGGCCAAGATGATCACCATCATCTACCTCATCGCCGGGAAACTGCCCCTGCCCCAAATCCACACGATCTAGCGAGGAGCCCTTTAGCGTTCCAGTATCGAGACGGTGACCGCGCCTGGCGAGCCACCAACAGCATTTCATTGCTCCGGGGTGGGCGCCTCGGTCATGCCGACTTGTTCCATTTCGACGTTCCCGGTGGGTAGTGGCAGACGGTGATCTCGAGGCCGGTCTCGGCTGCGAGCTTGGCCAGCTCGACCTTCCAGAGCTTGACCCGGTAGCCGTTCGACCCGCCGGCATCCGCGGTGACGAGCAACCTGGTGGCCTCGGGGAACCGGGGGCGTCCCATCGAGTACCACCAGCGGCGGATGGCCTCGACCGCGAAGGCGGCCGTGTCGGCGGTGTCACCGACCGAGACCCAGCCCTCGTCGTTGGCCAGGTCATAGACCCCGTAGGGGACGGCCCGGCCCAGTTCCTTGTCGACGAAGTCATGGGTCTTGGTCCGAGTGGGCTCGCCGACGGGATGGAGGTCTCGCCCGCCATTGGAGAACTCGCCCACCAGTTCCTTCTTCTTGGTGTCGACGCTGATCACTGGCTGGCCCGCCTTCATGAAGCGGTCCACCTCTTTGTTCAGGTAGTTGAACTGGGCGTCGCGGTCGGGGTGGGCGGTCCCCTCCTTCTGCTTGGAGGGGGCCTGGAGGGAGTAGCCGAGACCCTTGAGGATCCGCCCGACGGTGTCGTCGGTGATCTTGAAGCCCTGGCGCACCAGCTCGGTGGCCAGCTTGCCCGTCGACTTGGACGTCCATCGCATGTACGACATCGGGTTGCCCCGGGTCTCGGGGTGGACCAGCTCGTCGAGGGCCTCGAGCAGGCCGGGCTGCTTGTCCTCTGACTTGATGTCGCCACCGCCGGGTACGCGTTGACGATCAGAAGGCTCAATGCCCTCGGCCACCTCGTGCTCAGCCTTGATCACCGTGTTGCGGCTCATGCCTGACGTCTCGGCAACCGCGCTCTTGCCACCGCGCCCGAGCGCCTCGGACATCGCGCCGGCCACCACACGGCGCTGCAGCTCGTTCAGATGGGGCAGGACCACCTCGAAGAATCGCGCGAGCTCATCTCGACTGGCCTCCACCCGGCCATCCTATATCGCGCGTACTAACTATCGGAGGACCCTTAGCTTCGGATGAGCCGATGGAGCTCAACCGGACCGGGAATACCATTCAGGTGGCGTGCTCCTAGGGAAACATGAGGCAACCCGGCCCCACTCGCCACATCTGAGGTTGTAATGACTTCACCGGGCTTGCCCACCTTGCAAGCACGACTGGCGAGGTTGACTGTCGGTCCGAACACGTCTCCGTCTCGGAGCAAGACCTCTCCGCCCGCCAGCCCTACCCGAACCTGTGGGATGCTGATGTGACCATCAAAGGCATCGGCTAGATCGAGCGCAATTGAAGAAGCCGATAGTGCATCCGGAGCGGTGTACATGATCTCGTCGCCGATGAGCTTGACAACTCGGCCGCCACCCTCGGTAATGGTTTCAGTAGAGGTGCGCTCGAACTCGCTCAACGCTGTTCCCAAATCGTTGAGATCGAGCTTCTCACCCAGTTCTGTCGAGCCCACGAGGTCAACGAAGCCGACGACAAGCGATGGGCGCTCAATGTCCACGAAATCTGCATCCAGGTTCGTTAGCCGCCGTGCAATCAGCAAGTGCTGACGAAAGAGTGCGTCGAGCGCCGGTCCAAAGATCCGAAGCAACGAGGCAGCCTGAACATTGGCCCGAGCAACACCGAGACCGACGGGATCTTCGCGTTGAGCACCCGGTGCCACGTTGACCAAGAACGAGGAGATCACTGCGTCAGCGATACGCGACATCGCCAACCCGAACACCCGCAACAACTGAGTGCTCGCAGCCTCACCAAAGACGTCGGCGAACTCGCCCATGTTCGATATGAGTTCCACGAACCCCTCGGTGAAGATCGGTACATCAGGTTCGGGGTCGGGGATACCGGCTGCTTGTGCGAGAGTCTTCACCTCGAGGGTACTCAGTCCCGATCGTGCGGCTGCCTCTTCAAGGGTCAGCGCCGGTCCGCCTCTGATAGAGAGCACCCCTGCCAGCGCCGGAAGTGTGTCCCTGAAGGTCACCAGCTCGTCCGTTGATGCTCCCAGGGCTATCACGTACTGGAGAAGCTCCAATCGAAGGTCTGGATATTCGCCGTGCGGATCGTAAACGCCGATTGCTATGAGTTCCTGCGGTTCCATTGATGAACAAGTACACACGACCAATCGCGCCAATGCCACCATCCCATGAGGGACCGGGTCAGAGGACGGTGCCGACGACGCCACGAAGGCAACTCCGTCGTGGATGCAATCGGGGTACCGGCTTCAGCGATCCGCAGGACCGACGACCCAACTTGGTCACCGCATGTCGCCGTAGGGATCTCGCGGCGGGCCGGGTCTATCCACCCGTGCGCCGCTCCACGTGCTGGAGCTCGATCCACAGCGGGATCAAGAACCAGATGTATGCGTTGGTGAGCGTGTACTCCTTGTCCTGGTGGCGCGTCACCATGGCACCGACATCGGTGATGCGAACGCGGTCGTCCTTGCCTTTGTACGCCGTTGCCCGGTCTAGAATCTCGAGCAGCTGCTCTTTGGATGACACCTCGATTCCGAAGTGGTCCATGTTCGGAGTGACCATGAATTCGTCCTCTGCAGGCAGCAGGTAGAGGAACTGGCCCAACGACCCGGTGTAGAGAATGAGGGGGTTCCCCTTCTCCGTGCTGTTGTCTCCCTCGGTCCAACCGAAGATCTCGGAGTAGAAGTCCAAGAGGGCGGCCCGACCCTCATCGTCCATGACCTCGGCGTCAACGCTGATCGCTACGTGATTGATCCGCGGCGCGAACGGAGTCGGGCTCATGAGGACAGGCCCGGTTGTACCATTACCTTGCTCGGTATCTCGCCTCGAGCGAGCCGCTCCATGGATACCATTACTTCGCTGAGCGGAATGTTGTCGGGTTCGATCAAGGCGTCGAACGGCAACGTGCCAGTTTCGAGGAGGCCCACGGCGGGCTGGAACCCTTCGTCGTTGTAGTTGTAGGCCCCGACAATCTCGAGCTCGAAGATGATCATGCGGTTCTGGTTGAACCGGGGCGGTTCGAAACCGGTCCCGACGATGACGAGCGTGCCCGCATAGTCAAGCTGCCCGAACCCTGCCTCTGCCGCGCTGGCCTGGCCCGAGCATTCGAACATCACCGGGTAGGGCTCGGCGACAGGTTGGGTCATTGGCGGCTGCTCCAGCATGTCCGGCGTCACGACCCGGGTGGCCCCGACGTCGAGGGCCTGTTGGCGCCGGACATCGGAAGGCTCGCTCACCGTGATGTCTGAGATTCCCTGGGCACGCAGCACGGCGACGAGCAGGAGGCCGACCGGGCCGGCCCCGGTGACAAGTACCCGATCGTCCGGGCCGACTCCTGACAGTCGCAACGCGTGCAGGGTGATGGCGGTCGGCTCGGCCAACGCGGCCACCCTGGTCGGCAGCGAATTGGGAATCCGGATGAGGGCGTCGGCCGCCACTGTCTTGTACTGGCAGAAGGCACCGCGGTACCCCGCGAAGTCGGCCGGGGCCCGGTTCAGGCACACCGAAGGGCGGCCCCGTCGACAGGGCCGGCAGACGCCGCACCCTGGAGCCGGGTTCCCCACCACCCTGTCGCCGGGAGACCAGCCGGAGTGACTGGGCGCGGCAGCCACGATGCCCGACCATTCGTGGCCGAGAATGGCACCGGGTTTTGCGAATTGCTCGAGGACCATGTGCAGATCGGAGCCGCAGATGCCGCACTCGGATATCTCCACGAGCACCTCGCCGGGCCCCGGCTGAGGACAGGGCACCTGCTCGACGGCGATCGTGCCGTTGCCCACGTAGACGGCTGCCGGCATCAGCGGTGATGGCACGAGGGAAACACTACGTGCGCTCGACGTCAGTTGTTCAGCTTGGGGGATCGGCCGCCGAGCGATGCCGAGACGTTCTTGATGTTTCGGCCACGGTTCGTGGGCACCGAACGCCTGAGCGAGGTCGTCCGACGAACGACCGAAGCTAACTGACAACCACGGTTGCACCCTCAGAGAGAATTGCGGCGGCAGCCCGTGCGTCCATTCGGTTAGGGTCATTCCGTCGAAGAGACAAACGGGGGGAGTCGACCGACTTTGCCGACTGATAGTTAGGGGGAATGCATGCGTACCAAACTCTCTGTCCGACTGCTGGTCTGTGCAGCGCTGGCCAGTTCGGCGTCACTTGCCGCGGTGGTGGTACCCGGCGGCATCGCATCGGCGACACCGCTCACGGTGTCCTGCACGACCTTCACCGGAAACGCGACGTCGCAGGCCCTCTCCGGCTGCACGGGCGGCGGTGCGACCTCAGCGAACGCCGGTACGCCGCCAGCTCATGGGACCTCCCTCGTCTCCACCAAGACCATCACTTGGTCGAACGGCAAGAAGACCCACGAGACCTATACCTACGTGACAAAGACCGGTACGGCCAACACGTGCGCGCCGAAGACCGGTTGGACGAAGACCGCCCTGATCATCGAGTCGGGCTCGGTGCTCGCCGCCGGTACCACCACCCTCGGGATGATCGGTGGAGCGATCAAGGGAGACTCGTGCGTCTACTCGAAGAAGGTCGGCACGGTCACCACCATCCTCGTCGTCAACAAGGGCCCCTACCAGATCTAGGTCGTCCTCAAGACACGCGGGAGTGTGGGAGAGGCCCCCGGCACAGCCGGGGGCCTCTCCGCGCCCGAAAGCGCGTAGGACACTGACAGTGCTTGGACGGGGATGGCAGCCGGACGAGCCAACGACGGGGGTCCAACCGCTGCGCTGCAACAACGTCGTGGACGCTGGCGGCGGAAGTGCCCGAATCAGGGACGCAGTGGGACGAAGGGAAGCGGGCGGCCGGGGAGGGGATCGGCGGGACCTGAGCCGTCAGAAGCGAGTGGCGACGAGCGTCTGCACCAATCAGGCACTCCGTGACTGATCCGATGCTCCCGAGATGTTTCACAATGGTGCCATGGGTCCGCCTTCGCTGAGCGCTGCCGCCGTGACCGACCGGCTGATCGCAGCGGGCTGCCTTGCCGCTGAGGAAGAAGCCGAAGAATTGATTGGTGCTGCCCGCGACGAGACCAACCTCGAGGCATCCCTCAGACGCCGCGAGGCCGGTGAGCCCTTGGCATGGATCACGGGCACGATGCGCTTCTGCGGTCACACACTGAGCGTCGATCCGGGGGTCTATGTCCCTCGGATCCAGTCGGAGGAATTGGCCACCCGTGCCGCCGAGCTCATGGCACGCGGTGACCGAACGTCCCGAGCTGTGGATCTGTGCACCGGCTCGGGTGCGGTGGCCGTCCATCTGATGGCGTCAGTGCCAGGCGCAACGGTCGTGGCGGTCGATTCGGACCACTTGGCGGCGGATTGTGCTCGTCGGAATGGCGTGCCCGCAGTCGTGGGCGACCTCGGTCAGCCATTCGCTCGGCGCGCCTTTGATGTGGTGACGGCCGTGGCGCCCTACGTCCCGACCGCTGACCTCCGCTTTCTGCCGGCAGACGTCCAGCGACACGAGCCTCGCGTCGCGCTGGATGGGGGCAGGGACGGTCTCGATCTCGTTCGTCGGGTCGTCGCCTCGGTCGCCGATCTCCTCCGACCGGGCGGCTGGCTCCTGACCGAAGTCGGAGGTGAACAGGATCGGGGGCTTGCTGCGACGCTCGAGGCATGCGGTTTCGGTTCGGCCGCGACGTGGTCTGACGAGGACGGCGAGCTTCGTGGACTCGCAGCGCAGCTGATCGAAGCCTGACTACTCGCAGCCATCGCTGCCGGCAGCCGGCACGATGTCACCCGGTCCGCCGCGCACGGCACGTTGATACGTGGCGGTGGTGGCCGCACCGAAGGACGACGAATACGAGATGTCCGGAGTGCATCCACCTTGGTGGAGCCCGCCGATGATGCCGTAGAGCTCTCCTCGGCGTGTGGCCTGGTTGACGTCGACGAGCCATGGCGCACCACTCGTGCCGTCGACGTACCCGTCGCAGTCGAACGCCGGAAACCCGAGATGGTCGTAGACGCCGTTCGTGCACTCGATCGGTCGACCGCCGGTTCCCAGCGGGTAGCCGACGACCGTAGCCCGCACGGTGAATCCCCTTGACGTCTCGAGCCGATCACCGCCGACGACGTCCTCCACGTTGACCTTCTTGCCGTGCAGCGTGTGTGGCGCGACCGTCAGAAAGGCGAAGTCCTCGTGGGGATCCTGGCCGGTGAGCCAGCTGGGACTGACGTAGGCAGCCTCAACCGTCCAGGTTCCATAGGGCGCGAGCCCATCGTGATACATGGGAACGAAGCGCACATTGGTGCCAGTGCCCGCCAGGCAGTGCGCCGCGGTGATGAGCAGGTTGTGCGCCGGGCTCTGCACGACACTGGCCGTGCAGAAGTGCGGCCCAGCATCGGAGGATCCGGAAAAGAGAGCCCCGACCTGGGGCAGGCCGTCGAAGGACCTGGCGGATGGATACGGTCCCTGACCCGGCATGGTCGTCGTCATCGGGCTGCATCCGGCCAGCAGGACCACGACGCCGAGCCATGCTGCCGTCCCGATGCGTCGGGGCGCTCGACGCAGGCACACATCCTTCTGCGACGAGCCAATGCGGCAGAAATGGCGCGTCATGGGGCTGGTACGAACCCAGTTCCGCGGGGATTGGCGCTCAAGAAGAGCGGGGCGTGAGGGTGCCCTGCCAGCGGGGTGTCCGCTGCTCGAGATAGGAGAGGACACCCTCACGCGCATCGGGGTGGTCCATGAGCTCATGGTGGAGGGCGGTCTCCCGCCGCTCGACCTCGTCGGCGGAGAGCTCCCAGGTGGACCACAGCAACTCCTTGCTGGCGGCCACTGAGAGCGGGGCCGTGTTCGCCGCCACGTCACGGGCGAGGTCGACCGCGGCCGCGAGGACCTGGTCGGAGGGGAGCGCCCGGCTGCAGATCCCCAACTCCCTAGCTTCGGTCCCGTCGAAGGTACGTCCGGTCAGCAGGGTGTCCGCGGCTGCCGACTGTCCGACGATCCTCGGGAGCGTCCAGTGGGAGAAGGCGTCCCCCATCACTCCGCGCCGCGTCTGGAGGATGCCGTACTTGGCGTCGGTGGCGAAGATGCGGATGTCGCACTGGAGGGTGAGCGTCAGCCCCACCCCGATGGCGTGACCGTTGACCGCGGCGATGACCAGCTTGCGCACCTTCCACGCGGGCATCGGAACTGCGGCGGCGCTGAAGCTCGACTCCTCGCGCTTGGCGAACGTGTCCTCTCCTCCGGAGAGATCGGCACCCACGCAGAACGCCGGAGGCGTGCCGGTCACGACGACCACCCGGATCCGATCGTCCCCGTCGCAGGTACGGAACGCGTCGGCGGGCTCGTCACCCATGCCGTCCCCGAAGGCATTGCGCACCTCGGGCCGGTTGAGTGTGATCGTTGCGATGCCACCGTCGACGTCGAGGAGGATCGAGTCGTAGGTCACGCAGTGCTGGCCCCGGGGCCGTGAGCGGCCTTGAGCGCGTCGACCAGCTCCCCGACGACGTCCTCGGTCACCTGGTAGGGCGCGTAGAAGGCGACCCGCTCTGCGACCCCACCGAATCGGTCTGCAATCGTCGCTGCGACCTCCTTGGGGGAGCCGACCGCAGCCAACGATGCCAGCATCGTGTCATCGATACGGGACGGCATCTCGTCCCAGCGACCGGCCTTGGACAAGCTGTTGAGCTCGGGCTGCATGTCCTCCCACCCCTCGACCTCGAGGACCGGTCTGTACGCCGGTGTGGACCCGTAGAACGCGAGGAGCCAGCGGCAGCCGGACCTGGCGGTCTCGAGCTCAGCGTCGTCTCTCCCGCAGCACACGATCACCTCGGCGGTCACCTCGAGATCGCTGCGGGAACGGCCACCGCGGCGCAGACCCTCCTCGATCGATGGGAGTGTCCGCTCGTGGAAGTGTCCCGCGGTGTTGAAGGGCATCACGAGCAGCCCGTCGGCCACCTCCGCGGCCAGACGCACCATCTGGGGCCCGAGCCCTCCGATGGCGATCGGGGGCATTCCGTAGGGATTGGGCCCCGGATTGAACGTCGGGGTCATGAGCGTGTGGGAGGAGAACTCCCCGCGAAAGTCGAGGCGCTCGCCGGTCTCCCATGAGTGAAAGATCGCCCGGAGGGCGGCCACCTTGTCCCGCATGCGTGCGACCGGCCGCTCGAACTCGACTCCGTACCTGCGTTCGATCTGGGCTTTGACCTGGGTGCCGAGCCCGAGGGTGAAGCGACCCTTCGACAGGAGCTGGAGATCGTTCGCCTGGTGAGCCAACTGGATCGGGTTGCGCGGAAACGCGATCGCCACGTTCGTGGCCAGCTCGAGCGAGTGGGTGGCTCCGGCAGCGAGGATCAGCGGGGTGAACACGTCGTGCGGCCCTTCGAAGCTGAACGCGCCGTCGAGACCGAGGTCCTCGAGTCGGCGAGCGTGGTCGGGGGCCGCCTCGCAGTCAGCCAGCTGAGTGTCGAACTTCATCGGTCACTCATCTTCCTTGAGGCCGTCCTGCCGAGTCCAGTACCGTCGAATCGCCGGCGCAAGTTCACTCGACCTGCGTACTCCTCACCAAAGGGTCTGAGGCTGCACCCCCGGACAGAGTCAGAGCCGACTGACCCAGGCGTGCGCCCCCATCTGCACAGCGTCCATGGGGCTCCCCAGTGGAGGTGTGTAGGAGAGGTCCAGGTCACTCATCTGCTCGACCGTCATGCCATCGAAGATCGCTGTTGCGGCGATGTCGATCCGCTTGGGCGCTGGATGTGGTGGCGAGCGGAGCCTGCGCAGCTGACAGCGCTCCTGGTCGCCCTCGGCGGAGTGGATGACACCCCGGCGATCCTCGCGTGACCGGATCGTGACAGCGTGGTCGGGGTCACCGTGCCCGCTCCGGGTCGGTATCGTGTGAGCCGACCGCCGGAACCAGACCGGGGATGGCGGACAGGGTGCGTCGACCCGTACCGGTGGTGGAGGTGCCGAGGATGAGATCCGTCAACGCCGAGGTCCGCACGACGGACCCGAGGTCACGCCGGAGGAGAACGCAGCTCGTCGCTCTGTGCGTTGTGGCGAGCGTGCTCGTCACCGGTGCGGCTGCACTCCCGAGCTTTGCTGCAGGACGCCACAGCGTTCCCGCTGGATCGACCTCGAACTGGCCCGTCTACCATCGCACGTTCTCCGGGGCCGGGATTGCAACGGGAACGGACTCCTACCAGTCCGCGAAGGCGGTCTGGACCTCGTCGGCGTTGGACGGGCAGCTCTACGGCGAACCCCTCGTTCTTGGGACCACCGTCGTCGTCGCCACCGAGAACGACACGGTCTACGCACTCGATGCCGCGACGAAGGGGACCATCCTCTGGTCACGGCATCTCGGAACGCCGGTGCCGGCGGGCCGCCTGCCGTGCGGGGACATCAGCCCGGTGGTCGGCATCACCTCGACTCCCGTGATCGACGCCGCCCGCAACGAGGTCTTCGCGGTCGCCGACGAGTACGCCGGCCAGTCGATCTCCCATCATCTGGTCGGTCTCTCGTTGACGACCGGGAAGGTGCTCCTCGACCAGGGCGTGGATCCGCCGGGCTCGGACCACGCAGCCCAGCTCCAACGCGCCGCGCTCACCTTGTCGGGGGGTCAGGTGATCATCGGGTACGGGGGGAACGCCGGTGACTGCTCGACCTATCACGGTTGGGTGGTGGGGGTGCCGGCGTCCGGCGGGGCCCTGCGCACCTTCGAGGTCGACAGCGCTGCCGGAAACGACCAGGGGGCCGTCTGGATGGGCGGAGCCGCCCCGGCTGTCGACAGCTCCGGAGACATCTGGGTGGCGACCGGAAACGGCTCGAACACCTCAGGCTCCTCGCCCGACTACAGCGACTCAGTCATCCAACTGTCCTCGGCGTTGCGACCGCTGCAGTTCTTCGCCCCGTCGACGTGGGCCTCGGACAACGGACTCGACTTGGACCTCGGGTCTTCGTCACCGGCACTGTTCGCCGACGGACTCGTCTTCCAGGCCGGCAAGTCGGAGACGGCGTATCTCCTGAGTGGAGCGCACCTCGGCGGGGTCGGCCATTCGCTGGCCCGACTGAGCTCGTTCTGCGGCTCGACCGTGGACGGGGGTACTGCCATCGCAGGCCAGACGGTCTACGTCCCGTGTTCGAATGGCATCATGGCGGTCCAGGTGACCGCCTCGCCGGCGAAGCTGACCGTGCTCTGGCAGTCCTCGTCGGGCTCATCGGGTCCGCCGATCGTCGCAGGCGCGCTGGTATGGACCATCAGCCACGGCGGGGTCCTGTTCGGGCTCGGCCGGGACACCGGCAAACCACTGGTGCAGTTCTCCATCGGAAGCGTTGCCAACCACTTCCCGACCCCCTCCATCGGCGACGGGTTGCTCCTGGCCCCGTCTGCCGACAAGGTGCACGCCTTCGGGTAGCGCCAGGAGTGGCGGGAGCTGGCCGGTCGGGACTCTCGCCCGGGCTGGCGAATAGAGTTGCTCCGAGTAGCTGCCGGTGCCGGCTACGACTGCCGGCACACCGATCGGAGGGATCGCAACGTCATGACCCAATTGGAGATTCCGACGGCGGTGCACATCGGGGCCGACGATCTCCCGTTCGTCGACATCGGCGACGGCAACAAGCTCAAGGTGATCCAGGTCAAGCCCGAAGAGGGGCTCTGGATCGTCGAGAACATCTTCCAGGCCGGCTACGAGGTCCAGACCCACCGCCACACCGGCCCCGTCTACGCGTACACCGCTTCTGGTGGGTGGCGGTACAAGGAGTACGACTACGTGAATCATGCCGGGTCGTTTCTCTACGAGCCTGCGGGGTCGGTACACACGCTGCAGTGCGTCGAAGACCAGACACGGGTCTGGTTCCAGATGTACGGGGTCAACCTCAACCTCGACGCCGACGGCAACGTGGAGAGCGTGTTCGACGGAGCGGGGACGTTGGCCGCCTACGTGGCGCTCTGCGAAGCAGAGGGCTTTCCGCCGCCGAAGGTCCTGGTGGGATGAGGAACCTGCGTCGGACCACCGTGCCCGACGCCTTCGACAGGCTGGCATAGCTGGGGCACGGGACCGGCCTGCGGTTGTGCTGGAAGCACGGGAGCGGGCCGCACCGAGGATGAACCGCCGCCGGATCGCGGCCCGACGCACCAGGGAGGGAAGCACCATGGCCAATCCGATCGGGCCGCTGGGACCGGCCGACGAGGGCTTCAACCACCAGATCCCCGACACCTTCTCCACCGTCGGACCGAGCGATCCCTCCTGGACCGAGAAGGTCTGCGCGATGGCGGCAAAACGGGACGGGAGCCTCCAGCTCGGCTTCGGCCTCGGTAAGTACACCAACCGAAACGTCCTGGACGGCTATGCGGGCGTCTCGCGTGGCGTCGAGCAGACGACCGTGCGGGGAAGCCGCAGACTCTTCCCCGACCCGGACCGGACGGTGGTGGGACCGGTTCGGTACGAGGTGCTGGAACCGATGAAACTGATCCGGTTCGCCCTCGAGGCCAACGAGTGCCAACCCCTGGCGTTCGACTGGGTCTTCGAAGCGGTCCTGCCGCCCGCCCTGGAGGAGCGTACCCACCAGCGAGCGCCGCTCGGGTACCGGGTGAGCGCCGAGTTGGTGCGCTATCACCAGATCGGGCTCGCCTCTGGTTGGGTCGAGATCGACGGAGAGCGACAGGTCATCGACCGGGACGAGTGGGTCTCGACCCGAGACCACTCCTGGGGCGTGCGGTACGACGTCGGCGTGCCCCCGACCGACACCGACCCGTTCAACCCGGTCTCGGATATGGACTTCCAGATGATCTGGAGCCCGGTGCTCATGCAGGACCCCGACGGAAACCATTGGGGACTGTTCCTGCACCTGGTAGACATACAGGGGTTCGGCCGGGCGCACCGGACGGTGATCGGGGGAATCGAGCACCCGGACGGCCGGGTCGAGCGGGTCGGTGACGTCGTTCTCGACCTGTCCTACGATCCGGCGAACCGGCGGCTCCTCGGAGGCACGGTGACCGCGCAGATGGAGGAGGGCGGCGAGCGCCACTTCCAATTCGAGGTGCCGACCCAGACCGGGTTCCATCTCGGCGTCGGGCTGTACTTCGGGTGGAGGGGTCACCACCACGGCGAGTGGCGCGGTGAGCTCCACATCGACGGGGAACGGCTTACGGACTGTTCCGATCCGGGACTCGCGCGTGAGGTGCACCAGCTCCGGGACACCTTCGTCCACGTACGTGATCTCGACTATGGAGGCGAAGGATGGGGTAACTGCCAGCCCATCATCGCGGGCACCTTCCCGCACCTTGGTCTCACCGCAGACTCGTCGTTCTGGTGAACCGAGGCTCGAGGCTCGGGCGAGCCGACCCGGGCTTCTGGCGATGGAGGCCCCTGTGGGGAGCGCCCCCGTGCCGGCCTGCCCGGCCGACACGGGGGCGCTGCAACCCGCTGGTCCGCCGACAATCGCACCGGGGAGGGTGTGCATCTGACCGTCAACCGTTCTACCAATCGCTCGGTGACGCCACCGTCACGAATGGCTGAAGCTTCGGTGAACAGGTGGTGACCGGCCAGGAGGGCCCGAACACGAGCCCGGGTCGACGGGACCGAGGCGGACCTGGCCTCAGAGCGACGAGAGGGCAGCGTGTGCGGCGGAGTCCCTGTCCGCGAGGTCGGCGAGCATGGCGTCCGCCTGGCGCAGCCTTGCGCCGAGCTCGACCAGCAGCTTGTAGGCGACCGACGGTGCGGTGGACTGGAGGGAGCGGAACTCGCGCCTCGACAGCACCAGGAGCGTCAGATCGGTGTCGGCCACCACCGTCGCCGTGCGTTCGCCGCCGTCCAGGAGTGCGAGCTCGCCGAAGAACGAGCCAGGGCCGAGAACCGCGAGCGTGAGCCCGTTGCGCGATGCGGTTGCCGAACCGTCGACGATGATGAAGAATTCCTGACCGGGGGTCCCGAACGTCGCTACTTCGGTGCCCTTCTTCACGTCGATCATCGATGTGAGACCCTCGATCTCAGTGAGCTCCCGTTTGGTGCACGCCGAAAACAGGGGCACGCCCCGCAACAAGTCCAGCCGTTTGTCTTTGCGCATCCGGGCTCCCGCCATGAGGACAGATCCTTCGTCGGGCCATTGTCAGCACGGGCCTCGTTGAATTGCAAGCATCACGGTCCCTAGCGGGCGGTAATGTACTCCATCAGCTCGTTGCGGTCCTTCTCGAGCTCGCCCATCCGGCTCTTCACCACGTCGCCGATGCTGACGATCCCGATCAGCTGTCCGTTCTCGACCACCGGAACATGGCGGATCCGCTGCTCGGTCATCAGGTTCATGATCGACTGCACGTCATCGGTGGGCGCGCACACCCGGACCTCGCTCGACATGATCGAGGTCACCGGTTGGTCGAGCAGATCGGTCCGGACCTCGCTCAGGTGCCAGACGACGTCCCGCTCGGACACGATCCCCTCGATGGTGCCATCGCCTGGTGAGACGATGAGCGCCCCCACGCGGTGGCGGACCAGTTCGGCCACCACCGTCCCCACCGTGACGTCGCTGGTGACCGTTGCCACGTTGGCGCCCTTGGCCTCGAGGATGGTGGCGACGCGCATGATCCCTCCACTTCCGGTGCGACGTTTCCCGCACCACTGTTCCGACCACGACACGGTGGCCGCCAGCCATCATCGCGCCGGCCGGCCCCAAAAGATACCGCTTGCCGGTGCCGGAGACGCTCCCGACCCTGCTCAGACGACCGAGGCATGCTCGGGGAAGTGGCACGCGACCGGGTGGCTGCCGCGGTCGACCGGGCCTGGAACCTCCTCAGCAGGGCCAGGGGGTCACCCGATTCGGTCACCAGCACGAACACCAGGATCGTGGCCAGGAAGAGCACGACCACGCTGATGAGCACACGTCTGACGATGTATCGGGTCACGCGGCGGACGGGACCTCTAGGAGGACTTCACACCCCAGAGGTTTCCGTTCCAGGGGACGCCGATGGCGGACACGTTGGGGATGATGTTCCCGTACGTGTTGCGCCAGGCGAAGTACTGGGGCTTCTGGTAGAGGGGGAGGGTGGCCATGTCGTCCCAGAGCAGCCGATCGGCCTGGTTGAAGTCGCTGGCCTCCTGGCTGGCTGACGAGGCCGAGGACCCCGCTGCCATCAGGCGGTCGACTTCGGAATTTGCGTAGTGGATCCAGTTCTGCCCGCAGGAGGCGCTGGTGTACGAGCAATAGATCGACTGGTTTCCCGAGACGAAGGGCGTGTCGACCCACGAAAACTCGGCGATCTGGTAGCTGCCCTGCGACAGGTTGGTTCCGAGGGTGCTTCGGTCGTAGTTCTGGATGTCGATCTTGATGCCGATCGCCTTCATGTCCGACTGGAAGAGCTGCTCGGTCTGGGCCCGGACGGTGTTGCCCGAGGTGGACTGGATGGTGAAGGTGAGGTCCTGCCCGTTCTGTGGGCCATAGTTGGGTCTGAAGTAGCCGTCGGAGCCCTTCTTGAACCCGAGTCCCTTGAGCAGCGACTCCGCCTTGCCGGTGTTGACGGTGGCGTAGGCGGAGCCGTTGTCCACGTACTGCGGCTGGGTGGCGACGAACATCCGGTTGCCCAACGGGACGATGCCCGGGTAGATCTCACCCACGGTGTGGGAGATGATCTGCGGCCGGTCGGTCCCATAGGCGATGGCCTGGCGCACCTTGAGCTTGGCCAGGTACGGGTCGGCTTCGTTGAAGTCGAGGTGCTCGAACTCGAGCCCCGGCGCGGTCAGCCGGGTCGTGTTGGGCACCTGCGCGGTGCTCTGGACGATGGAGGTGCTCACCGAGGTCGGGTTGATGAGCTGGACCTCGTCGTTCTGGAGGGCGGGCACCTCCTGGGTGTCGTCTGTGAAGAACTCGAACTCGATCTTGTCCAGCTTGCCCGGCGTTCCCCAGTACTTCGGGTTGCGGACCAGAACCACCGACTGGTTGTTGTCGCTCTGGATCTCGTACCAGCTGCCCGAGATGGTCTGGGTCGGACCGGTGAACCCGGTGTTCCAGCCGACCGTGCGGGCGATGTGGGCCGGGACCAGGTTGACGAAGAGCCCCTGCCAGTCGGCGTAGGACGTCGAGAACTTGACGGTCACCCTCTTGCCATTGGGGCAGAGCCCGGCGTTGTTGTCCGCCGCCGAGCCCAGGTTGCAGGCCGCGCCTCCGGGAGGGTTCGAGCCGGTCACCGAGGCGATCTGGCTGTAGCCGGCGGTCGAAATCGCGTCGTAGGGCTGTCCCCCGACGTCGGTGTACATCGAATTGCCGCTCTGGGCCTGCCAGTTGTAGATGAAGTCGTCCGCATTGATCGGCGTGCCGTCCTGCCAGACTGCCTTGGGGTTGATCGTGTAGGTGATGCTCTGGGGGTTCGAGCCGACAGAGACACTGGTGATCAGGTCGGTGTTGAGGACCGGCTGGAGGGCGGCGTTGATGATGTAGGGCTGGGGCCAGACGGTGTCGAGGATCTCCTGGAGCACGAACATGCTCGCCGCCGAGGTGTTGACGTTGAACCCGGCCAGGCTCCCGTCGAGGGCCATCGTCAGGGCGCCGCCCGACTTGACCGCACTCGCACTTGCTGCCGTGGTCGAGGTCGAACGGCCGCCGCTGCTGCAGGCAGTCAGGATGATCGACGCGACACCCACCAGTGCCGCCGCCACGGCAAATCGTCTCTTCGGTCCCATCGACGCTCCCATCGTCCGCCCGCACCGCCGCGGCGAGCCGCCCTCCGCTCGGACGACGTCACGAAACCGTAACCGAGATGGAGGGCGACAATCATGGTGCGGTGAGGGGTCCGGACGTTCACCGAGCGCGAGATCGCGGTCCGTCGCGAGCGTCTCTCCCGATCAGACAGTGACGTCCGCTTGGAGGCGCTCGGTGGCCTCGATGAACTCCTCGACCATCGAGAAGAGCACATCCTTGGCCTTGCGGACGGTGGTGGCCCGGCCGATGACCTGCCCGCACGGATTGAAGTTCACGTCCTTGGCCTGTTCCGGATAGCGGTGCCCACGGGAGACCGCCTCGATGGCCACCATCATCTGGAGTGGCATCGGTAGCGGATCGGGGCTGTCCTCGGCCTCCCAGGCCTCGGTCCAGTCGTTGCGCAGCATGCGACAGGGCTTCCCGGTGAAGGAACGGGACCGCACGGTGTCTCTGCTGGTGGCCGCCAGGTAGGTTTCCATCTGCCGCGGCGGGATGTCAGCCTCCTCGACGGTGAGCCAGAGGGTGCCCGACCAGACCCCTTGGGCGCCGAGCGCGAGCGCGGCCGCCATCTGGCGTCCGCTGCCGACCCCCCCGGCGGCGAGCACCGGGATCGGTGCCACTGCGTCGACCACCTCGGGCCAGAGCACGATGCTGCCGACGTCGCCGGTGTGTCCGCCTCCTTCGGAGCCCTGGCAGATGATGAAGTCGAGGCCGGCCGCCTTGTGGTTGAGGGCGTGCTTGACCGATCCGGCCAATGCTCCGATCATGAGGCCGGCACCCTGGACCCGCTCGACCACGTCCGGCGGGGGAGTGCCCAGCGCGTTGGCAATGAGCTTGACGTTGGGGTGGCGCAGGGCCACCGTGAGGAGGCCGGCGGCATGGGCAGCGGTCCAGCCGATCATCCCGTTGGAGGTCCGCTCGCTTTCGGGGATCTCGGGAACGCCGTGGTCGGCGAGGATCTTGAGGGCGAACTCCTTGTGCTGTGGCGGCACCAGGCCACGGATCTGGGCCTCGAGCTTGTCGGGGTCCATCTCGTCCATTCCCTCGTACTTGGCCGGGATCACGATGTCGACCCCGTAGGGCTTGTCGCCGACGTGCTCGTCGATCCAGGTCAGTTCGACCTCGAGCTGTTCGGGAGTGAAGCCGATCGCACCGAGGACCCCAATCCCTCCGGCGTTGGTGACCGCGGCGACCACGTCACGGCAGTGGGTGAACGCGAAGATCGGGAATTCGATGCCGAGCGTGTCGCAGATCTCAGTGTGCATTGGCGGGCTCCTCAATTGATGTGGTGGGGGACGGGATCGAACGGGTCGACCGGACTCCGACAGGCCGTGACTCACCCTCGAGGGTGAGGCCGACGAGCGCGGCAAGGCCACGGAGCGCCAGGGTGTCGGGGACCGAGTCCGGATCGAGGCGCCGTTGCTCGGCCAGCCCGGCGAGGAGGGCCTTGACCAGCACGGCCAGATCGCTCGGGGTCGTGGTGGGATGGGCCCCGACAGCGGCGGTCCAGCCCTCGAGCTGGCGCGCGCTGTAGCGCAGGGCCTCGGCGTTGCGCACGCGGAGCACGTCGGCCACCTCGGGGTCGCGCGCCGCCCTGAGCCACAGCTCGTGCTCGAGCAGGGACCTGGTGGCGGCCTCGCCGCCCGTGGTGTCGGCGAGGTTTGTCCAGACGGCGGCCAGCTGGTCGGCCGGGGAGCCGCTCACCGCCACCTCGGCCAGCAGCACGGTGAGGAGCGAGTCCCTCCAGGCGTCGAGGAGCGCGAGCAGGAGTCCCTGTTTCGAGCCGAAGTGCGCGTAGACCGCACCCGAGGTCCGGCCCGCCGCCTCGCCCACTGCGTCGACCGATACCGCGTCGATGCCCTGGGCGGCGAAGAGGTCGGCGGCTGCTGCGAGCAGCCGTGCTCGCGTCTCGGCCTTCCGCTCCTGTTGCGTCTTGGGCACGTTCCCCCGTTGCTCCCTGGGGTCGCCCGGTCGCGGGACGGACCCTCTGTTCGGACACTATATATCGGAAGCGTTACGCAAGAGGGAAGGGATGCCAGGGTCAGGGCGCGGCCCTACAGTGGGCGCATCGTGGAAGGAGTTCCCACTCCGGAGGACGAGCGTCCCGCTCCACAGGACAAGGGGAGGATCATGGAACCGTTCGAGACCGTCGTCCGGGACAAGCTGTACATCGGGGGGGAGTGGGTCCCCTCCTCGGGGTCGGGCACCATCGAGGTCATCGACTCGACCACCGAGCAGGCCATCGGGACCGTCCCGAACGGATCGACCGATGACGTCGACCGGGCTGTGGCCGCCGCGCGGGCCGCATTCCCGATCTGGTCTGCCACCCCGGTCGCAGAACGGACCGCGGCGTTGACCGCTGTGGGCGAGGCGCTGGCCGCACGCTCCGATGCCCTGGCCGACCTCATCACCCACGAGGTGGGCATGCCGCGGCTCTTCTCCCAGCTCGTCCAGGTCGGCCTGCCCCTCAATTCGTTCCGCACCGCGGCCCAGGTGGCCGACGACTTCACCTGGGAACAGATGGTGGGCAACTCGCTCGTCGTGCGCGAGCCGATCGGTGTGGTCGGATGCATCACCCCCTGGAATTACCCGCTCCACCAGATCGCGGCCAAGGTGGCCCCTGCCCTTGCCGCAGGCTGCACCGTGGTGCTCAAGCCGAGTGAGGTCGCACCCCTCAACGTGTTCGTGCTCGCAGACGTCTTCGACGAGGTCGGTGTTCCCGCCGGTGTGTTCAACCTGGTATCAGGACCCGGCCCGGTGGTCGGCGAGGCCATCGCCGCCCATCCGGATGTGGACATGGTCTCGTTCACCGGGTCCACCCGCGCCGGCAAACGGGTGTCCGAGGTGGCCGCGGCCACGGTCAAGCGGGTGGCCCTCGAGCTCGGCGGCAAGTCGGCCAACGTGATCCTGTCCGATGCCGACCTCGCCGCAGCAGTGCCCGACGGGGTGGGCAAGTGCTACTTCAACTCCGGCCAGACCTGCAGTGCGCTGACCCGGATGCTCGTGCCACGTGACCGGCTGGAGGAGGCGGAGGACCTGGCCCGGACCGCTGCCGAGACCTTCACCACAGGGGACCCGTTCGCAGAGGGGACCCGGCTCGGCCCGCTGGTCTCCGCCACCCAACGCGACCGGGTGCGCGGGTACATCGACAAGGGCATCGGCGAGGGGGCGACCCTGGTGACCGGCGGCGCGGAGGCTCCCGACGGGCTCGAGACCGGATTCTTCGTGCGCCCAACCGTCTTCTCCTCGGTGACCCCCGACATGGTCATCGCGCGTGAGGAGATCTTCGGCCCGGTCCTCGTGATCATGCCGTACGACACGGAGGAGGAGGCGATCGAGATCGCCAACGGGACCGACTACGGACTGGCCGGAGGCGTGTGGTCTGGTGACCCCGACCGGGCGAAGGCGGTGGCCCGCCGGCTGCGCACCGGACAGGTCGAGGTCAACGGGGGCAACTTCAATCCGATGGCCCCGTTCGGGGGGTACAAGCAGTCGGGCAACGGGAGAGAGTTCGGCTCCTTCGGTCTCGAGGAGTTCCTGGAGGTCAAGTCCCTGCAGCTCTGACGTCCCTGCAGCTCTGACGTCCCTGCAGCTCTGACGTCCCTGCAGCTCTGACGTCCCTGCAGCTCTGACGTCCCTGCAGCCCTGACGTCCCTGCAGCGCTGACCGTCCTGCAGCGCGCTGCCGCTCAGAACCCGATCTGGTCCCCGGAGAGCCCGAGGTAGATGCGGGCCGCGTCGATGTAGGTCTTCTCGCCGATGAAGACGTGCTGGGTCCCCGTGTAGAGGTCGCGGAAGGCACGCTCGAGCCGCGAGCCCTCGCGGATGGCGGCGGTGCCGGCGGCAAGGTGGGCCCACTGGACGATCTCGCGGGCGGACTCGGTCGCATAGGTGGCGGCCACCCGCAGGTCGGCGCGCATCGACGGGGTCAGCGCGCCGCCGTCGATGACCGTCTGCTCGACCTCGCCGAACGTGGTCAGCACCAACAGGCGGGCCGCCTTCCACATCGCCAGGTGGTGGGCGAGTCCCTTCTGGAAGGTGGGGCGGTTGACCAGCGCGCTCTCGTCGCCCATCCGGACCTTGGTGGCGGCCAGTTCGGTGACGTCGTCGAGCATGCTCTTGGACACGCCGAGCGCCCACGACGCGTGCCCGGCCGCGGTGATCGGGATCAGCCCCATCCGGAAGGCGGCCGATTCGCCGCGCCTCGGGGTCCGCGTGAACAGCGCGAAGGTCCGCGTCTCGGGGACGAAGCAGTCGGTCACGTTGTAGTCGTAGCTGCCGGTGCCCTTGAGCCCCTGCACGTGCCAGCCGTCGGTGAAGACGACCTCCTCGCGGGGGATGACGGCGACCAGCAGGGTGGGAATGCCGTCGTCGCCCACCGCCATCTCGCCGTCCACGGTCGCGATGAAGCCTGCGGCCACGTAGGGCGAGTGCCCGGTGCCCGAGCCGAAGTTCCACGCGCCCCTCAACCGGTAGCCACCTGCGGTTCGTGCACCGAGCCCGTTGGGGAAGAACTGCCCCCCGACGGTCACCCGGTTGTGGTGGGCGGTGAAGACCTCGGCGAACCCCTCGTCGGGGAGGTAGGCGGCACAGCTCGCAGCAGAGGGGAGGTTGGCGATCCCGATCCACCCGAGGGACCCGTCCTGCCAGGCCAACTCGATCCAGGTCTCGATCATCTCCCTGAACGACGGTTCGGTCCCTCCGGCTGCGGCGGGGTTGGCCCACACCATGAGCCCGCTCTCCCACAGGGCGTCGACGGTACGCGGGGTCAGGGTGCGGTTGCGCTCGGACTCCTCCGACTCCGAGGCGGTCACCTCGCGGAGCGTACGGGCCGCTTCTGGGCCGCTCAGGGCACGGGTCGGGGCGGTCACATGAGTCCGATCTGCTCGAGCAGCCCGACCCGCAGCCCGGCGGTGAACCCACCATCCACCACCAGGGTGTGCCCCGTCACGAAGGAGGCGTCCTCGGAGGCGAGGAAGGCGGCTGCCGCGGCGACCTCCTCGGGCCGGCCGAAGCGTCCGAGCAGGTGCTCCTCCCGGAGCCGCTCGCGGTAGAGGTCGAGGCCGTCCGAGTCGGTGATCGACCGGAGCAGCGGGGTGTCGATGCCGCCGGGGCAGATGCAGTTGACCCGGATGCCGCGCCGGCCGTAGTCGATGGCCATCGACTTGGTCAGCATGACCACCCCACCCTTGGAGGCGTTGTAGGCGCTGCCACCCTCTGTTCCCTCGATCCCCTCGATGCTCGCGATGTTGATGATCGAGCCGCTGCCCTGGGCGAGCATGTGCACCGAGCTGTACTTGTCGACGAGGAAGGTCCCCTTCAGGTTGACGTCGACCACCCGGTCCCACTCCTCGGCCTCGAGCAGGTGGACCGGACCACCGCCGGCCACGCCGGCGGCATGGACCACCGAGTCCAATCGGCCGTGCTCGGTCCAGACCGCGTCGAATGCGGCGCGCACCGCGGCTTCGTCCCGCACGTCGAGGACGTGGTCGACACCCTCGGCGACGTCGATGGTGGAGACGATCGCCCCCTCGGCGGACAGGCGCTCGGCGCAGGCAGCACCGATCCCTGACGCAGCGCCCGTCACCACCGCGACGGCCTGCTCCAATCGTCCCATCGGGGGTCCCCCTTGGTCGTCTCCGCCGATCAGGCGAGCGCGGCGGTGGCGCCGAACGTAGGTGGGCGCGGTCAGGCGGGTCAAGGCCGACGCCCGACCCCGCCGGGGCTCAGGACCCGGTGTCCGGCAGGGGTCCGAGCGTGTGGTGGCTCAGGTCGCCCGAGAGGTCGATGAAGTAGCGGCGCTCGGTGAAGTGCCATGACCCGTCTCGGCACGCGAAACGGTCGTGGTACCGGCCGGCCAGGATCGGCTGGAGCGGCAGGCCCGCCACTGCCTGGAGCACGGTGAAGTAGGACCTGGCCGCTGCGCTGCCCGATTGCTCGTCGACCTCGAGGATGACGTTGGTGGTCACGTGCTTGGTCCCCGGGGTGCCGTCGGGGTAGCGCCGGGTGGTCGAGGTGAACATGGCCAGCACCGCATCGTGCCCGGTCAGGGTCGGGCCTGTGTCACCCGATCCGATGGCCGCGCCCCCGAGCAGACCGGCCAGTCCCTCGAAGTCGCCGCTGTCGATGAGCTCCGCGTACCGGAAGAGCAGGTTGTGGATGGCGGTGGTGGCCTCGGTCATGGCGGGTGCCGTCAGGCGCCCACGGCGTGCATGCCGCCGTCGACGTGGAGGATCTCCCCGGTGGTCATGGGCAGGAGATCGGACAGTAGGGCCACGCACGCCCGCGCGACCACCTCCGCGTCGAGCACGTCCCACCCGAGCGGTGCCCGGTCGGACCAGGTCTCCTCGAAGGTCGAGAACCCGGGGATCGACTTGGCCGCCATCGTCTTGACCGGTCCCGCGGCCACCAGGTTGACGCGGATCCGCTCGGGGCCGAGGTCCCGTGCCAGGTACCGGGAGAGCGATTCGAGGGCGGCCTTCGAGACGCCCATCCAGTCGTAGCCGGGCCAGGCCACCGTGGCGTCGAAGTCCAGCCCGACCACCGACGCACCGGGTCGGCCGTTCGCGCTGGCTGCCACCAGCAGCGGACGGAACACCTCGACCAGCGCCTTGAGCGAGTAGGTGGACACGTGGAGCGCGACCGAGACCTCGTCCCAGGTTGCCTGGAACATGTCGCCGCCGAGGCACTCGGGTGGCGCAAAGCCGATCGCGTGCAACAGGCCGTCCAACCGGTCCCACCGCTCGGCCAGCCGGGCGCCGGCTCCCGCGAGCTGATCCGGTTGGGTCACATCGATCTCGAGCACGTCGACCTCAGTTGGCAGCTTGCGGGCCGTGCGCCTGGTCAGGGAGAGTCCTCGCCCCGCGCCCGAGAGCACGACCTCGGCCCCCTCCTGCTGCGCGGAACGTGCCACCGCGAACGCCAGGGACGCGTCGGTGAGCACGCCGGTGACCAGGATGCGCTTTCCCTCGAGGAGTCCCATGCGCGCACAGGGTAGCCGGACCCCGGTACGGGCTCCGGGGGGGGTGTGCAAGGGTAGGGCGATGCGCATCGGTATCCTGGGAGGGACCGGGCCCGCGGGCCGCGGCCTGGCGGTTCGCCTCGCCGCCGCCGGCGACGGGATCGTGATCGGATCCCGTGACGCAGCGCGCGCCGCCGGGGTGGCCGCAGGTATCGTCGATTCGTGGCGCGACCGTGACCTCGCGATCACCGGGGCGTCCAACGAGGAGGCCGCCGCCGCCGAGCTGGTCGTCGTGGCCACTCCGTGGGACGGGCTCGTCACGACGGTTGCGCCCCTTCGTGCAGCGCTGTCGGGAAAGGTGGTCGTCTCGATGGTCAACGCTCTGGTCAAGGAAGGACGTGAGTTCGTGGCCCTGATGCCGCCACGGGGCTCGATGGCTGCGACCCTCCAGGCCGCGCTCCCCGAGGCCCTGGTCTCGGCCGCCCTCCACCACCTGCCCGCATCGGAGATGGAGCGCCTGACCACGCCGATGGACTCCGATGTGCTGGTCTGCTCGGACCACCCCGAGGCCACTGCTGCCACGGTCGCCCTGGTCGGCCGCGTCGAGGGCCTGCGCGGCGTCGACGCGGGGAGCCTGTCGCAGGCCGCCGCCATCGAGGCCTTGACCGCCGTGCTGATCACGGTCAACATCCGGCACAAGGTGCACACAGCCGTGCGGCTGACCGGGCTCGGGTGAGCAGCCGGATCGAATCCCGATGATCCGCCTCTACGACACAGCCCGCCGGGAGATCGCCCCACTCGAGGCTGGTCCCCTCGTCACGCTCTACTCGTGCGGGATCACCCCGTACGATTCGGCCCACCTGGGACACGCACAGGTCTACCTGGCCTTCGACGTCCTGCAGCGCCGGCTGCGCGATCTCGGGCACGGCACGCGGTGTGTCCGCAACGTCACCGATGTGGACGACGACATCCTGCGCAAGGCCCGCGAGCTCGGCGTGCACTACCTCGACCTGGCCGCCGAGGAGATGACCCGGTTCGACGCGGACATGGCCGCGCTCGGGCTCCTCCCCGCGTGGTCCGAGCCCCGGGCCACCTCGGCCATCCCCGAGATCCTCACGCTCATCGGCGCGGTGCTCGAGTCGGGGAATGCATACCGATCCGGTGGTGCGGTCTACTTCGACGTGACCACCTTCCCCCGGTTCGGCGAGGTCAGCCATCTCGGACAGGACGCCATGGTGGCCCTCGCCGCCGAGCACGGTGGCAATCCGCACGACCCGCACAAGCGGCACCCCCTCGACTTCGTCCTCTGGCAACCCCCCCTGGCCGACGAACCGTCGTGGGAGTCGCGCTGGGGACCCGGTCGGCCCGGTTGGCACATCGAGTGCTCGGCCCTTGCCCTCCGGGAGCTCGGCGAGACCGTCGACGTCCACGGTGGTGGGCGGGACCTGGTCTTCCCTCATCACGAGTGCGAGGCCGCCCAGTCCGAGTCGGTGACCGGGACCCGCTTCGTCCGCCATTGGCTCCACGTCGGTCTCGTGGGCCTCGATGGCACCAAGATGTCGAAGTCCCTCGGCAATCTGGTCTTCGTCGGCGATCTGCTGAAGGAGTGGGAGCCGGCGGCCGTACGCCTGGCCCTGCTCTCGCACCACTACCGGCCCGACTGGGAGTGGTCGGATGGTGATCTGGTGCGCGCCGCCGCCCGCCTCGCCGCCTGGCGTGCTGCCGGGGACGGATCCGGGCCCGAAGAGGAGGGCCTCGTTCTGGTGCGCGCCGCCCTCGACGACGACCTCGACACCCCATCCGCCCTCCACGCCCTCGACACGGAGGCCGCCGCCGGCCGCCCGGTCGTCCGTGGGGCAGCGTTGCTGGGCGTTACCCTGTAGCACTGTCCGGATCGGATCGGTGCACCGGCCGGCCCCGTTCGCCGCCGGGGGGTGGTCCAGCACCTTCCACTCGCGGGACACCGTCGACGCCGAAGCTCGGAGAAAGGCACACCAATGGCAGCCGTCAGCGTGCGACTCCCCGATGGGTCCACCAAGGAGCTGGCCGAGGGTTCCACGGCCCTCGAACTAGCCGCCGCGATCGGTCCGCGTCTTGCCAAGGCCGCGCTCGCCGCCACCTTCGACGGCGTGCCCGTGGATCTGTCGGCCGTCGTTCCCGACGGCGCCGAGGTGACCGTGGTCACCGCCGATTCGGCCCTCGGCCGCGAGGTGCTGCGTCACTCGACCGCCCATGTGCTGGCCCAGGCGGTCCTGCGGCTCTGGCCGGGCGCTCGCTACGCCATCGGCCCGGTGATCGAGGATGGCTTCTACTACGACTTCGGGCTGCCGGGTGGGGCCCACTTCAGCGATGAGGATCTCGAGCGGGTGGCCACCGAGATGCGGGCGATCATGACCGAGGACCAGCCCTTCGTACGCGAAGAGCATTCGATCGGAGAGGGACTGGAACTCTTCGCGGACCAGCCGTTCAAGCGCGAGATCATCGAGGCGGTGGCCGCCGGCGGCAACGAGATCGACGCAGCCGGCGAGGGCGCGAACGGGACATCGATCTCGATCTACCGGAACCCGCCCGCGTTCACCGACCTGTGCCGTGGACCCCACGTGCCGAGCACCGGCCGGCTCGGCCACTTCGCCCTCCAGCGGGTGGCGGGCGCCTACTGGCGCGGGGACGAGAAGCGCCAGCAGCTCCAGCGCATCTACGGCACCGCCTGGGAGTCGGAGGCCGCGCTGGCCGAGCACCTCCGGCTCCTCGAGGAGGCCGAGCGGCGCGACCACCGCAAGCTCGGTGCGGAGCTCGACTTGTTCTCGTTCCCCGAGGAGATCGGGTCGGGCCTGCCGGTCTTCCACCCGAAGGGCGGAACGATCCGCCGGTTGATGGAGGACTACTCGCGCCAGCGTCATGTGGCGGCCGGGTACGAGTTCGTCAACACGCCCCACATCACCAAGTCCGAGCTGTTCGAGACCTCGGGACACCTCGACTGGTTCGCCGAGGGGATGTTCCCGCCGATGGAGCTCGACGGCGGGCAGCGCTACTACCTCAAGCCGATGAACTGTCCGTTCCACGTTCTCATCTTCAAGAGCCGTCAGCGCTCGTACCGAGAGCTACCGCTCCGGCTCTTCGAATTCGGCAGTGTCTACCGGTACGAGAAGTCGGGGGTGGTACACGGCCTGACCCGGGTGCGAGGGATGACCCAGGACGACGCGCACATCTTCTGCACCCGGGAGCAGATGGCCGACGAGCTCCACTCGACGCTGACCTTCGTGCTCTCGGTGCTGCGCGACTACGGCCTCGAGGACTTCTTCCTCGAGCTCTCGACCCGTCCCGAGGGCAAGGCGGCCGGCTCGACCGAGGATTGGGACGAGGCCACCGAGGCGCTCCGCAGCGCGGCACTCGGGATGGGCCTCGACCTGGTACTCGACGAGGGCGGCGGTGCCTTCTACGGGCCCAAGATCTCCGTGCAGGCCAAGGACGCCATCGGGCGGACCCACCAGATGTCGACGATCCAGCTCGACTTCCAGACACCCCGCCGGTTCGCCGCCGAGTACATCGGGTCCGACAACGCCCGCCACCTGCCGATCATGATCCACCGTGCGCTGTTCGGCTCGGTGGAGCGGTTCTTCGCCATCCTGTTGGAGCACTACGCCGGGGCCCTGCCCACCTGGCTGGCGCCCGAGCAGGTGCGGGTCCTCGGCGTGCGGGACGACCACCAGGGGTACGCCGACAAGGTGGCCGCCCGTCTGGCCGCGGTCGGGGTCCGGGTGGGGCTCGAACCCGCCGACGAGCCGCTTTCCGCCCGGATCCGCCGGGCCAAGCTGCTCAAGACGCCCTACATCCTGGTGGTCGGCGACGACGACGTGGCCGGCGGCACCGTCGGGGTCAACCGGCGGGGGGGCGATCGTCCCGTGCGGGGCGTCCCGGTCACGGACTTCACCGAAGCGCTCGAACGCGAGATCGCCGAGCGGAGACTGCCGGAATCGTCGGGCTCGACCGCCGGCGCGTGACCCTCGACCGACTGTGGGCCGGGTGGAGAGGTCCGTACGTGACGGGTGCGGGTGGGGCCACGAGGGGCGAGGGCGGCGGGACCGAGCCGGCTGTGCCCGACCCCGGCGGACCCGACCACTGTGTCTTCTGCCGGATCGCGGCGAGCGGGCCACCGTCGGCCGAGAACGGAGTGCTGTGGATCGGTCCCACCACGCTGGTGGTGCTCAACGCATACCCCTACGCGAGCGGGCACCTGATGGCGGTCCCCCTCCGGCACGTGCGGACGCTGGCCGAGTTGACCGACGTCGAGGGCGCCGAGCTGTGGTCGGCACTCCGCCTCGGGGTCGCCGCCCTCGAGGCGGCCTACCACCCGGAGGGTATGAACCTCGGAGCCAACCTCGGGAAGGCCGCCGGGGCCGGCATCCCCCAGCATCTGCATCTGCATGCGGTGCCCCGCTGGGTGGGTGACACCAACTTCATGACCTCGGTGGCCGAGACCAGGGTGCTGCCGGAGACCCTCGCCTCGAGCTGGGAGCGCCTGCATGCCGATTGGCCACGGGACGCTGCGTGAGCACGGCGCGGGCCAGACGCCGTCGCGTTCCGCGCCCCTGAGCGAGCGCGGGTTCGCGAGCGACCAGGTGGTACGCTGAGCTGGACCTTCTGGAGGAACCGATGTTCGACGGGCGATGGCGCGAGGCGGTGGACCGGGGGACCGGTCCCGCCGGGCGAAGGCTGCATCGGATGGGGGTGACCGCGGACCTGCTCACGGCCACCGGCCTGATCTCCGCGGCGGGCACAGCAGTGGCGGTCGCGACCGGCCACTTGCACCTTGCCATCATCCTCCTGATCCTGACCGGTCTCCACGACCTCCTGGACGGCCCGGTCGCCAAGGCGTCGGGCACCTCGTCGGTGCGGGGGGCCTTCTTCGACTCGGTCACCGACCGGGTGTCGGACGCGCTCATCCTCGGCGGCGTCGCCTGGTACCTCGCGGCCACCCACCCCGGCCACCTGGTGCTGCTGCCCTTTGCCATCCTCGGTGCGACCTCGCTCGTCTCGTACCAGCGCGCCAAGGCCGAGTCGTTGGGCATCTCGGCCAAAGGTGGCCTGATGGAACGGGCCGAGCGGATGATCCTGCTCGGCATCGGCTTCCTGTCCGCCTCGTTCCTGGTCCCGGTGCTCTGGGTCATGCTCGCCCTCACCCTGGCCACCGCGGCCGGGCGGTTCGCCAGGGTCTGGCGCCTGGCCGAGCCCCCCTCGCCTCAGGCGACGGTCCGCCGCACGCGGCGGCCCCGGACGACTCCCAGGATCGGGGGACGTACCGGCTCGTCGTTCCCCTCCCGCTGGCGTGCCCGTCGACAGGGGGAACTGGCCAGCCGGTCCGGTCGGACGTGGAGGGCGAGGCATGCCCGGCAGGGGTTCCGCCAGCGCGCCGGCCGACGTCACGCCTGAACGTTCTAACGACAGCATCGTCGGGGGCTGAGGTCCGTGGGCAATGGCAGGCTGGTCCTCCGGACCTACACCACCCTCGGCCGCTGCATCTCAGCGCTGCCCGAGCCGGTCGCGCTGAGCGTGGCCTCCATGGTCGGGGACGTCCTCTACCGGGTGCGCCACCAGCACCGCGCGATGATCTCCGCCAACCTCCGCAGGGTCGTCGGGGGAGGGGCATCCGACGGCGAGTTGCTCGATCAGTGGGCACGGCGCGCGTTTCGGGCCTACGCTCGATACTGGGTAGAAGGGGCCAGGATCGGGAGCACGCCCTCGGACGAGATCGTCCGGCGAACGTGCGTGGACGGCCTCCACCACCTGCACGATGGGATGGCCCGAGGCAAGGGTGTCGTGATGGCGCTACCGCACATAGGGAGCTGGGAGTACGGGGGTGCCTTTCTCGCCACGCAGGGATTGCCGATGACGGCCGTCGCCGAGCGCATCGAACCGCCCGAGCTCTTCGACTACTTCGTCGAGCAGCGGGCGGCCATGGGGCTGACCATCGTCCCGCTGGACCACCGGTCGGGCGGGACCCTCATGACCACATTGCGCAACGGGGGCCTGGTCGGCCTCCTCTGCGACCGCGACATCGAGGGCACCGGGATCGAGGTCGAGTTCTTCGGCGAGACGACCACCATGCCGGCGGGTCCGGCCACGCTGGCCCTCCGCAGTGACGCGGTCCTGGTCACCGGCGCCGTCTACAGCGGCCCGGGACGCGATCACCGCGCCGTGGTCGAACCGCCGCTCGACACCACCCGGACCGGTAAGCTGCGCGCCGACGTCGCCCGGTTGACCCAGGAGATCGCCACGCGGCTCGAGGGCCTCATCCGACGTGCCCCCGAACAGTGGCACGTCTTCCAGCCGCTGTGGTTGGCCGACCGGCCGGTGACCACCAGGGACGCGGACGGGGTACCGGCATGAGCGCGGAGCACACCTCCCGCGCGACCGAGCAGGGATCCGCCGCCGCTCCGCAGAGCGATGACCGGGACCCGCGCGGCCCGGTCCAACCGCTCCCGGTGCCCGACGCCGTCCCGACGACCGGGAACGGGGCCCACGCCGGCAACGGGTCGGGCCCGACGGGGACACCCCGGTTCCGCACGCTCGTGGAACACGAATCCGACGTGGTCGCCGTGGTCTCAGCCGTTGGACGGTTCCTCTTCGTGAGCGCGTCTGCCGAGACGCTGCTCGGGTACGACATCAGCAACGTGATCGGCCAGGATGCCTTCCGCCTCCTCGAATCGCTGAGCGTGGACCCGGTGCGTTCGCTCTTCGACGATCTGGTGGCCCGACGGCGGCTCTCCCTCTCGCTGGAGCTCGAGACGACCCGTGCCGACGGGACCCCGATCGACCTGGAGGTGGTGGCGGCCAATCACCTCGACGACCCGATCGGTGGGATCGTGCTCAACATCCGCGACATCACCGAGCGAACGCGGCTCGAACAGCGGGTGCGTGCGGTCGACCGGCGCCAGGACGTCATCGTCGAGTCGCTGGCCGATGGCCTGATCATGGTCGACGCGGCAGGCCGCATCGTCCGTGTCAACGAGGCGTTCGAGGTGCTCTTCTCGGTTCCCCGGATCCGACTCCTCGGACGTCGGCTTCTGGACGTGCTCCAGGTGCAGCGGGCCGAAGGGCTCGACCTGTTCGACGAGGACGGGGAGACCGTTGACGACGAGGACCACCCGGTCCTGGTCAGCTTGCGACGGGGCCGCCGGGTGGTCGGCGTGGTGCTGGGGTTCCGCGATCGTGAAGGGCCGTCGCGGTGGGTCCGGGTCAACGCTGCGGCCATCGTCGAGCCCGACGGTACGGTCGTGGGGGCGGTGGGATCGATCAGCGACATCACGGGCCCGCGCGCCGCTGCGTACGCCTTGCGCCAGGAGGAGCGGTTCCTCCAGGTCCTGCTCGACACCCTCGACGAGGGCATCGTGGCCTGCGACGCCGAAGGACGGATCACCGTGTTCAATCCGGCGGCCCGGCGCCTCCACGGCCTGGCGGGGGACGCAGAGCCGGTGGGGAGGCTCCCTTCGAGCAGTCGGCTGCGGCGCGCCGACGGCGAGCCGCTCGAGCCGGCCGAGAACCCGCTGCTCCTGGCGATGTCAGGTGAGCGTCTGCGCGACGTGGAGATCCTCCTCGAGTCCGATGACGGAGCGCACCGCAAGGTGAGCGTCAACGGGCAGGCCCTCGTCGACGACGACGGCTGGAAGCTCGGCGCGGTCGTGGCCATGCACGACGTGACCGAGCAGAAGCGCAACGAGGAGCGCCTCGCCGAGCTGGCTCTCCACGATCCGCTGACCGGGCTGGCCAACCGGGCCCTGCTCGCCGAGCGGCTCCAGGAGGCCATCGACGGCCTGGCCCGGAGCGCCGAGGCCGGCGAGCCGGGGCGTCCCGGCGCCGCACACTCCGGGGTGGCGGTCTATCTCCTCGACCTCGACGAGTTCAAGGAGATCAACGACGCACTCGGCCACGAGGTGGGTGACGACATGCTCGTCGCGGTGGCCCGCCGGCTCTCCGCCATCGTCCGGCCCTCGGACACGGTTGCCCGGTTGGGCGGCGATGAGTTCGTGATCGTCTGCGACATCGAGAGTGGCGAGGAGGAGATGCTCCGGATCGGGGACCGGATCTCGGAGGCGTTGGCCCGGCCCTACCGCATCGAAGGGCGGACCCTCGTCGCCGAGGCCTCGGTGGGCGGCGTCTTCGCCGACAATCCGGACACCGATCCGTCCAAGCTGCTGAGTCGGGCCGACGACGCCATGTACGGCGTGAAGTGGAGCCGGCGCCGGCACCGCCGTGCGATGACGGACTGACCGGTCGGTGGCCGGAGGCGGTGCGCCGGGTCCGGCGTTGGGGGTGGCCATCGTCTGCCCCTACAGCCTCTCCCGTCCCGGCGGCGTCCAGGGCCAGGTCCTCGCCCTCGCCCGCAGCCTCGGTGGGCGAGGGCATCGGGTCACCGTGTTCGCCCCGCTCGACGCGGCGGCCGACGCCCCTGACGGGATCGCCGTCGTGCCCACCGGCCACGCGGTCTCCCTGCGGGCGAACGGGTCGGTCGCCCCGGTCACCATCTCGCTCCGTGCCGTGCGGCGGGCCGTCGGCGCCTTGCGGTCCCTCGACGCCGACGTGGTCCACGTCCACGAGCCGTTCGCTCCCGGCCTGCCCTACGGAGTCCTGGCCGCCAGCGGGATGCCGCCCGTCGTGGCGACCTTCCACCGCAGCGGACACAGTGTCCTCTACACACTCCTGCGCCCGTTGGCGAGGGCCGGTGCACGTCGGTTGGCGGCGCGCTGCGCGGTCTCCGAGGCCGCCGCCGCCACCGCCTCGCGCGCCTTGCCGGGACGGTACGAGGTGCTCTTCAACGGGGTCGAGGTCGACCGCTACCGCCGGGTCGAACCCTGGCCCACCGCCGGCCCGACCGTGCTCTTCCTCGGCCGGCACGAGGAGCGCAAGGGATTGCACGTCCTGCTCGAGGCCGCAGAGTGTCTCGCCCGGGGCCGGGGTCACCTGCGGGCGACGGACGCCCCGGCTCCGATCTTCTGGATCGCCGGGGACGGTCCGGAGACAGCGGCCCTCCGGCGGCGCCATCCCGAGTCGGGCACCCTGAAGTGGCTCGGTGTGCTGACCGAGGAGGACAAGATCCGCCGGCTCGCCGCTGCGGACGTGCTGACCGCTCCGTCGCTCAGGGGCGAGTCCTTCGGGATGGTGCTGCTCGAGGCCATGGCCGCCCGTACGGTGGTGGTGGCCAGCGACATCGAGGGGTATCGGGCCGCGAGCGGGGGGTGTGCCGTACTCGTGCCGCCGGGGGACGCCGGGGCCCTGGCCGCGGCCGTCGCCGGCGTGCTCGACGGCAGCCTCGCTCCGCCGGCGCGCGCCGGCGCCGGGGAAGGACCGCCAACCGACCGTGGCGCCTGGCTCGACCGCGGGCTCCGAGCGCGCCGAGCGGTGGTCGATGGAGGTGCTGTCCGGGCGCTACGAGGAGATCTACCGTGCCGTGATGGTCGGGGCCGGGCGCTGAGCGGCCGTACACTGCTCGGACCATGAGCGACGTCCCGGATCGTCCAGGCCCACCCGGCCCAGGAGGCAGCCCTTCCGGCGGCGGGCCTCCACGCCCCGGGTCATCGGGCGGTTCGGGCAGCCCTGGCAGCGGCGGCTCCGGTAGCGGCAGCTCCGGCAACCGCCGCCGTCGTCGCGGGCCCCGCTCATCCTCGTCGTCCGGCACCTCTTCTTCCGGGGGCGGCTCCTCGGGTGGCGGGGGACGCGGGGGAGCCCGGCCGTCCGGTCGCGGCGGCGGCACCGGGTCGGGCAACCGTGGTGGATCCGGCGGCGGTCCCTCCCGTGCCGCTCCGGGAGGCCGACGCCCCGCAGGTCCCGGAGATTCGCAGGCGCGGCGCGGTGGTGCGGGCACCGCGGTCGCGACCGGTGCCGTGGAGCCGGCCCGGACTGCGGGTTCGGTCACAGCGGTGTCCGGGTCCAGAGCGGACCGGTCCTCCGGCGTTGCGGAAGCGGCCACGATCACGGCGAACCGCAGGCGGGCACTCGCCTTGTGCCTCGTCCCCGGCGCCGTCATCGGGATCGTGTTGGGTGCCGTTCTCCTTGCCGCCGGTCAGCCGCTGGTGGCCATAGGGGTGCTCGTCGTCTCGGTGTTCGTGGTCGCCGCGCTGGTCTGGTGGAGGGCGCCGGGGACCGTGTCCCGGTCCCTCGGAGCCCGGCCCAGCGAGGAATGGGAGCATCCCCGCCTGCACAACCTGGTGGACGGCCTGTGCGCCACGATGGGACTCGACCGGCCGGCTGTCCTGGTGGTCGAGAGCGACGTCCCCAATGCGATGGCCGTCGGCCGCGACCCGGCGACGGCGTCCCTGTTGGTCACGAGCGCGCTCGACCGGGTCCTCGGCCTGGTCGAGCTCGAAGGAGTGCTCGCGCACGAGCTCGTGCACATCAAGCGCCACGACACCGTCCTGGCCGGGGTGGCTGTGGTGGTCACCGCGCCGTGGGCCGCCGTGCGGGGCACCGCGGCGGGTGCGAGGACCGTGCACCGCTTGATCGGACCCGGCCGCGAGTTCTCCGCCGACCAGCGTGCGACCGTGGTGGTGCGCTATCCGCCAGGCATCTGCTCGGCGCTGCAGACCATGCTCGAGTCGCCCTCCCGAGCAGGCGGATGGCCACCGCCGGGGGGACGGGTCGCCGCGCTGACCCGCTGGCTCTGGGTCGATCCGATGGCTGGAACGTCCTCCGGGGAGTCGTCGGACGGGAACCTCGACGACACCAGGGTACGGGCCGCCGCCCTCTCCCTCGACTGAAAGCCCGCCAGGGGCCCCCGACCCGGTCCGGTCAGCCGCCGGTCGGGCAGATGACGCTCTCGTCGTCAGCTCCGCCGGGCCAGCCCGCGCCGGTGTTCTGTTCGAGCACGTGGTCCCGCAGGCGTCGCAGGAGCGCAGCCAGCTGGGCCTCTTCGGTGGGGGAGTACACCTCGTTGAGGAGCTCGTCGATGTGGGCCAGGTGCACCGGGATGGCCCGCTCCATCATCTCCCTGCCAGCCGGGGTGAGCTCGGCGAACGATCCGCGCTTGTCCTGGGGGCAGGTGCGGCGGCTGACCAGCCCCTGATCCTGGAGGCGGTCGACGGCGCGGGTGAGCCCGCTCGGCGAAAGGGAGCTCTGGGCGGCGAGCTCGCTCATCCGGAGCGCGTTGCCCTCGGTGCGTGCCAGCCGGATGAGGACGTCGAACGACTGGTTGGAGGCGACGCTGTCCGACTCGAGCCGCCGCTCGAAGAGCCGTCGTAGCCCGGCGGCGGATTCGAAGAGCAGTCCCACCGTGGTGAGCCGCTCGTCGTTGGGCTCCCTTGTGTCCGTGGTCGTTGCCATGCACGCAGCCTACAGGTGCACGGGAATAGTTGCGACTGCAAGCAGTTGTAGATATAGTTGTTTGTACAAGCACGGAACGCCCACAAGAGGCGCACCGCCGGACCTCCAAAGGAGCAGACATGACGCAGACCACAGAAGTCACCAGCAGGACCGTCGACGGCACCGAGTATCCGGCCGTGGGCACGTACACCATCGATCCGAGCCACACCCGCCTCGGATTCGCCGTTCGGCACATGGCCGTATCCAAGGTACGCGGCGGGTTCAACCGGTTCGAGGGCACGCTCGAGCTCGCCGAGAACCCGGTCGACTCGAAGGTATCGGTCACCATCGAGGCCGACAGTGTGGACACCCGCGACGAGAATCGGGACAACCACCTCCGGACCAACGACTTCTTCGACGTCCCCAACCACCCGACCTGGACCTTCGTCAGCACGGCGATCCGCCCGGTGGACGCGACCGACTGGAAGGTGGACGGGGACCTCACCATCCGGGGCACGACCAAGCAGGTGACACTCGACGTCGAGCTCGAAGGAGTCGTGAAGGACCCCTACGGCAACCACCGGGTCGGGTTCAGCGCGAGCACCACCATCGACCGCGAGGACTTCGGTGTGGCCTTCGGAGCGGTCATGGAGGCCGGTGGGCTCGTGGTCGGCAAGAAGGTCGACATCGAGATCGAGGCCGAGGCCGTCCTGCAGTCATAGGAGGAACCCCCCCCGGACGCCAGTCCCGACGACGTCGCCGCCCCACGGGGCGGCGACGGTCGCGGGCGGGGGGCTCCAATACCCGCAGGTAGGATGGAGCGATGACCGCCTCTCCGAGCCCCGACCGTCCGAGGGGCACCTTCACCGTCAAGCGGGGCCTCGCCGAGATGTTGCGCGGCGGGGTGATCATGGACGTGGTCGACGCCGAACAGGCCAAGGTGGCCGAGGATGCCGGCGCGGTCGCGGTCATGGCGCTCGAGCGGGTGCCGGCCGACATCCGCCGTGACGGCGGCGTGGCCCGGATGAGCGACCCCGCCCTCATCGAGGGCATCACTGCCGCTGTCACCATCCCGGTGATGGCCAAGGCGCGCATCGGTCACTTCGCTGAGGCCCAGGTGCTGACCGTGCTCGGGGTCGACTTCATCGACGAGAGCGAGGTCCTGACGCCGGCCGACGAGGCCCATCACATCGACAAGTGGGCCTTCGACATCCCCTTCGTCTGTGGCGCCACCAACCTCGGCGAGGCGCTCCGGCGCATCTCGGAGGGCGCGGCGATGATCCGGTCCAAGGGCGAGGCCGGCACCGGCAACATCGTCGAGGCTGTCCGGCACCTGCGGTCGATCCTCGGCGACATCCGCAAGGTCACCGAGGCAGACTCGGCCGAGCTCTACGGCTGGGCCAAGGAGCTCGTCGCCCCCATCGGCCTGGTCCAGGAGGTCGCGTCCACCGGTCGCCTGCCCGTTCCGCTGTTCTGCGCCGGTGGCATCGCCACTCCTGCGGACGCCTCCCTGGTCATGCAGCTCGGGGCAGAGGCTGTCTTCGTGGGCTCGGGCATCTTCAAGAGCGCGAACCCGCCGCTCGTGGCGCGGGCTGTGGTCGAGGCGACGGCCCACTACGCCGACGCCGAGCTGGTGGCCAAGGTCTCCACGGGTCTCGGCCCGGCCATGGACGGCCAGGAGATCGGCACGCTCGGCGTGCGCCTGGCCGATCGTGGCTGGTGATCCGGGTCCCGCACGTCTGCGCCGACGCCTCGGCCGATGACCATCGGGGTACTCGCGCTCCAGGGTGACGTCCGGGAGCACGCGGCCGCGTTCGCCGAGCTCGGGGAGCCGGTGCGCGAGATCCGGGGGCCGGCCGACCTCGAGGACCTCGCCGGACTGGTCATCCCAGGCGGCGAGTCGACCACGCTGTCCCTGCTGCTCGGCGCCGGCCTGTTCGACCCCCTGGACGAGGCGATCGCCGGCGGCCTCGCGGTGTTCGGCACCTGTGCCGGGATGATCCTGCTGGCCGGTCGGGTGCTCGACGGACGCCCCGACCAGCGGCAGTTCGGGGCCATCGACCTGACGATCCGGCGGAACGGTTACGGCCGCCAGTCCGCATCCTTCGAGACCGCGGTGACCGTGGCCGGTCTCGGGGCGGTGCCCCTGCCCGCCGTGTTCATCCGCGCCCCGTTGGTCGAGGAGTGGGGACCAGAGGTCGAGGTGCTGGCTACGCTTCCGGGTGCGGGTGGCACCGGCTCCGCTGACACGGATCGCGAGGAGTCGCCGGGCTCAGCGGTGGTCTGCCGGCAGGGACCGGTACTCGTGACCGCGTTCCATCCGGAACTGACCGGGGACCGTCGACTGCACCGGCTGTTCGTGGAGATGACCAAGGAGGAGAGGCGCTAGGCGATGTCGGGACACTCGAAATGGGCGACCACCAAGTACCGCAAGGGGGCGCAGGACGCGGCCCGGGCCAAGGTGTTCGCCAAGCTCATTCGTCAGATCGAGGTCGCGGCACGCGAGGGTGGGAGCGACATGACGGCGAATGCCGCCCTCCGCACGATGTACACCAAGGCGCGTGATGCGTCGGTGCCGATCGACACCATCGAACGGGCCGTCAAGCGGGGATCCGGTGAGCTCGAGGGCGTTCGCTACGAGTCGATCTCCTACGAGGGCTACGCCCCTGACGGTGTGGCCGTGATCGTCGAGTGCCTCTCGGACAACCGCAACCGCACCGGGGCCGAGATCCGCAACATCTTCAACCGGAACGGCGGCACCATGGCGGAGCCCGGCGCGGTCAGCTGGCAGTTCGAACGCAAGGGCATCATCGCCGTCCCACACACCTTCGACGAGGAGCGGGTGCTCGAGGTGGCCATGGAGGCCGGCGCCGAGGACCTTTCCGACGACGGGGAGCGATGGTTGGTCACCAGCTCTCCCTCCGACCTGGTGGCGGTGCGCGCCGGGTTGGAGGAGGCCGGGCTCGAGCCCAGCGCCTCGGAGCTCTCGATGGTCCCGACCCAGACGGTCGAGGTGGCCTCGGAGTCCGAGGCCAAGCGGGTCCTGCGCCTCATCGACGCGCTCGACGACCATGACGACGTGCAGAACGTCTACGCCAACTTCGAGATCCCCGACGAGATCATGGCGGCCTACGAGGGCTGATTCCCGCATCCCCGACGGTGACGGTCCGACCACCGGGGGATCACCCCACCCGCTTGCGCGGCAGGCTACTGTCGAACGCATGTTCGTCCTCGGGATCGACCCCGGGCTGTCGCGGTGCGGCTACGGCGTGGTCACCCGACGCGGGGACCGCCTGGTGGCGGTGGCCGGTGGCGTCGTCACCACGCCGCCGGAGATGCCGTTGCCCGATCGCCTGCACACGCTCTCCAACGAGTTGCGCGCCCTCGTCGACGAGTTCCGCCCTGGGGCCGTCGTCGTCGAGCGGGTCTTCTTCCAGATGAACGTTCGCACGGCCATGGCCACCGGACAGGCCGCCGGAGTGGCGCTTGCGGCTGCGGCCGCATCGGGCTGCGAGGTGGCCCAGTACACGTCCAACGAGGTCAAGCAGGCACTGGTCGGGTTCGGCGGTGCGACCAAGGAGCAGGTGCAGCGCATGGTGGCTTCCGTGCTCGGCCTGGACGAGCCGCCCCGCCCACCTGACGTTGCCGACGCGCTGGCGCTGGCCGCATGCCATCTCACCGGACAACCGCTCCGATGGGCGGTGGCCGCGTCCAACGGGGGTGCGCAGTGAGGGGCGCGCCCGTGAGGGCTGTGGGGGGTGTTCTGTGATCGGATCCCTGCGGGGCACCCTGCTCGAGCGACCGACGACGGGTGAGGTCATCGTCGAGGTCAATGGTGTGGGCTACCGGGCGTCGGTCCCGACCTCGGTGCTCGCATCCCTCGGTAGCGTGGGCAGCGACGTCTTCCTCCACGTCCACACCCACGTCCGGGAGGACGCCATCGTGCTCTACGGATTCGCCCACGCCGACGAGCGACGGTGTTTCGAGGCCCTGCTCGGCGCGCACGGGGTCGGGCCCGCGCTGGCCCTGGCCATCCTGTCTGCGCTCTCGCCGGCCGCGCTCTCGACCGCGGTCCTCGAGGACGACGTGGACACCCTCTGCCTGGTGCCCGGGGTGGGGAAGAAGACCGCCGCCCGCCTCCTGCTCGAGCTCAAGGCCCGCCTCGACCTGCCGGAGCTCGGGGGGGACCGCGTCGGGCCATCCGGGTCCGGCACACCCCGTGGCGAGGCGCGCGCCGCGCTCGTCGAGCTCGGCTACGGCCCCGATGAGATCAGCGGAGCGCTGGATGGCGCCGACGAGGACGTGCCGGTCGAGGAGCTCGTGCGCGCCGCCCTCCGTGAGCTGGCCAACCACCGATGACGGCCGAGGCGCGCCGCGAGGTGCTGGCTCCGCCGGGTGGGGGACCGATGCTGGACGAGGACCCGCGTCGCCCGGTCGACCCGAGCGCCGGCCCGGTCGAGGAGGTGGAGGAGGTCGGGCTCCGGCCGCGCACCCTCGACGAGTTCGTGGGGCAGGGCCAGCTCACCGAGCACCTCCGGATCGTCATCGAGGCCGCCCTGCGGCGCGACCAGGCGGTCGATCACCTACTCTTCGCCGGGCCTCCCGGACTCGGCAAGACCTCGCTGGCCGGCATCGTCGCCGCCGAGATGGGCGTGGGGCTGCGGGTGACCTCGGGCCCGGTGCTGGTCCGGGCCGGCGACCTGGCCGCCCTCCTCACCGACCTCCAGGAGGGGGACGTCCTCTTCATCGACGAGATCCACCGCCTCCACCGTTCGGTCGAGGAGATCCTCTATCCGGCCATGGAGGACTTCAAGCTCGACATCCTCATCGGCAAGGGCCCGACGGCCCGCAGCATCCGGCTCGACCTCCCCCGGTTCAGCCTCATCGGGGCGACCACGCGGACCGGACTGGTGGCCGGACCGCTGCGCGACCGGTTCGGGTTCGTCGGACGACTCGACCTCTACGGCGTCGACGAGCTCCAGGCCATCGTGCTCCGCTCGGCCGGTCTCCTCCACGTACCCATCGACAGCGAGGGTGCCCGCCGGATCGCCGAACGGTCCCGGGGCACGCCGCGCGTCGCCAACCGGCTGCTCCGCCGGGTGCGTGACTTCGTCGAGGTCCGCGGCGGACGGGACGGTCACCTCCGAGGCGGCCATCGCCGGACTGGACGTCTTCGGGGTCGACGCGCTCGGGCTCGACAAGGTCGACCGGGCCATCCTGGACGTGCTCTGCCGGCGGTTCGCCGGTCGCCCGGTCGGGCTCACCACCCTGTCCCAGTGCATCGGTGAGGAGACCGACACCATCGAGGAGGCCTACGAGCCGTACCTCCTGCAGCAGGGGCTCATCCAACGGACCGCGCGGGGCCGGATCCCGGGCCCGGCCGCGTGGGTCCACCTCGGGATCAGCCCGGTCGAGACCCCCTCGCTCTGGCCGTCCACGCCGACCGACCCCAACTGAGGGTTCCCCGGGCGTGGTGCCCGTGGCGTGCACGGTGCCACCATGGGCCCCGTGCCCATGCCCCACGACGAGCGGTCCCAACCGGGGCCCACCGGACCGGTCGGCCATCGCACACCGCCCCCTCCCGACCGGACCCCGATGGATGCCTACGACTACGGACTGCCCGAGGCCGCCATCGCGCAGGAGCCGATCGAGCCGCGCTCCGCGGCCCGGCTCCTGGTCGGTCCCGGTATCGATGGGCAGGCGGCTCCCCGGCACGCCACGATGGCCGACCTGCCCGCGCTGCTCCGCCCCGGCGACGTGCTCGTGGTCAACGAGACCCGGGTGCTGGCTGCCAGGCTGGCCCTGTCGAGGCTCGGCGGTGGTCGGGCCGAGGTGCTGCTGGTCGAGCCCCTCCCGGGCGGGGACGAGTGGGAGGCCCTGGTCCGACCGGGTCGTCGGCTCCCGGCCGGCTCGCTCCTCGTCGAGCCCGGTCGCACAGCGACCGGTCCTGTCGTCGAGGTGGGCGGCCCGCTCGACGGCCAGGGGACCCGGAGGGTCCGGCTCCTCGACCCGGGCGTCGTGGGCAGGGCGGGATCGATGCCCCTCCCGCCGTACATCCGTCACCCGCCCGACGACCCCGACCGCTACCAGACCGTCTATGCCGCCGATCGCGCGCTCGGCGACCGCTCGGCGGCCGCCCCGACGGCCGGTCTGCACTTCACCCCCGGGTTGCTGGCGCAGTGCCGCGAAGCGGGTGCCCGCGTGGCCCGGGTGGACCTGGCCATCGGGCTCGACACGTTCCGCCCGGTCACCGCCCCGACCGCCGAGGAGCATGTGATCCACACCGAGCGCTACACGGTGCCGGCGAGCACGGTGGCCGCGTGCCGCGACGCCGAGCGGGTGGTGGCGGTTGGAACCACGGTCGTGCGCGCCCTCGAGTCCGCCGCCACAGGCGTCCTCTCCGGACGGACCGACCTCTACATCCACGGGGAGTTCCGGTTCCGGGTCGTCGACGTCCTCGTCACCAACTTCCACCTGCCCCGGTCGAGCCTCCTGCTCCTGGTGGAGTCCTTCGGCGGACCGTGCTGGCGCGAGCTCTACGCACTCGCGTTGGCCTCGGGCTACCGGTTCCTCTCCTTCGGCGACGCCATGATCGTCGGGCGCGCCGGCGAAAAGGGCCTGCCGCGGTGGGGATCCGACCCCCCCGCCGTGGGCCTCGCATGAACCCCCTGGTGGTGGAGATCACCGCGACCGACGGCGCGGCACGTACCGGACGGGTGGTGACCCAGCGGGGTTCCTACCGGGTGCCGGCCTTCATGCCGGTCGGGACGAGGGGGGTGGTCAAGGCGCTCGACAGCGCCGATCTCGAGACCCTCGGGGCGGAGGTGGTGCTGGCCAACACCTACCACCTCCTCCTCCGGCCCGGAGCCCGGGTGGTCGCCGCGCTCGGCGGACTCCACCGGTTCACCGGCTGGGGCGGGCACACCCTCACCGACTCCGGTGGGTTCCAGGTCCACTCGCTGCGTCCGACGGTCGACGACGACGGGGTCACCTTCCGGTCGGTCTACGACGGCTCGGTGACCCGGATGACCCCCGAGTCCGCCGTCGAGGCCCAGGGCCTGATCGGCGCCGACATCCAGATGGTGCTCGACGTCTGCGCGACCCTGCCGGCCACCACCGAGGCGCTCCGACTGGCTGTCGAGCGCACCGCGGCATGGGCCGAGCGGGCCCGGGGTCACCACGCCCGGCTCGAGGCCCGGCCGGAACGACAGGCGCTGTTCGGGGTGGTCCAGGGCGGGACCGACGCGATCCTCAGGACCGAGAGCGCGGACCGCACGGTCGCCCTCGACCTCGACGGCTACGGCATCGGGGGCCTCTCGGTGGGCGAGCCGCGCCAGGCCATGCTCGAGACACTCGCCGTGACCGTGCCCAGGCTGCCGGCCGATCGTCCCCGCTACCTGATGGGGGTCGGCGACCCTGTCGGGATGCTCGAGGCGATCGCCCTCGGGGTCGACCAGTTCGACTGCGTGGCCCCGACCCGGCTGGCCCGACACGGTGCCCTGTGGACGAGCGCCGGACGGATCAACCTCCGCAATGCCGTGCACGCCACGGACGACGCCCCGATCGACCCGTCGTGTCGGTGCCCGACGTGTGCCCGGTGGTCGCGGGGGTATCTCCGGCACCTGCTCTCGGTCGGGGAGCCGACCGCCTGGCGCCTGCTCAGCCTGCACAACCTGACCTACGTGCTCGATCTCATGGACCAGGCCCGAGATGCCATCTCGCACGGGGAGTTCGACGCGCTCCGTGCCCGGATCGCCGACCGATGGGAGCACTGAGGCCGCCGGCCCGTCCGCCGGGCGACCCTGGGCTACAGTCGTGGCGCTGTGCCGACCGCCGACCCCCTTCTTCCACCGCACGATGCCTGACGTCCCGAGCCTGGTCGGGGCCCTGGCCGGTGCGACATCGAAGACGAACCAGAGCGGGTCGTCGTTCATCTACATCCTGCTCATCGTCGGGGTGGGCGCCTACTTCTTCATCTACCGCCCCCAGCAGCGCAAGGCCAAGGCCCTCCGGGAGCGCTCCAATGCCTTCGAGCTGGGTGACGAGGTGGTGACGGCCGGCGGCATCGTGGGTCACGTGATCGACATCGACGGCGACCGGATCACCCTCGAGACCAGCGTGGGCGCCTCGTTCGTGGTGCTCCGGCCCTATGTGCTCCGCAAGCTCGAGCCATCCGTGCCGGTGGTCGACGACGCAGAGGACGACTCCGAGGCCCACGACGAAGACCCGTCGGACGCCGACGGCGGAGCCCACGAGGAGCACGAGGAGCACGACAGCCAGACCGACCACCGGAAGGACGGACACGACGAGTCCAGCGGGGCCGACGGCTCCCCTGCGGCCTGACCAGCCATGAAGGACAAGCGCGACCTCTGGATCAGCCTCACCGCCGTGGTCGCCATCGCGGTCATCCTGCTGAGCGTCACCCTTGCCAAGGGCTGGTCTCCCAAGCTCGGCCTCGACCTCGACGGCGGGCTCTCGGTCGTCTACCAGACCCACACCCCGGTCAACTCCGCCGAGCTCGACACGATCGTGACCATCCTCAACAACCGGGTCGGCAACGGGACGAGCGGTGCCACCGTGGCAAGTCAGGGAAAGAATCAAATTGCCGTCTCGGTGCCCGGGGCCAAGAACTCCCAGCAGATCCTGGCCACCCTCGGCAACACCGGACAGCTGTTCTTCCGGCCTGCCCTCTGCTATGCGGACACCCTCCAGGTGCCCAAGGGTCAGAAGCCGTTGCCCGGCCCGCTCCCGACCCCCTGCGCAGCGGCCTCGCAGCTCACCTCCGCCAACCTCGCCGTCAACACGAGCACGCAGCAGGCCACCCGGAATGTACCCCCCGACCCCCAGTTCACCCCCTACGCCACCACGACCTCGGCGAACGACAAGGAGCACTCGACGGTCCTCCTGCCGGGCGTCGGGGCCGCGGCGATCAACGGGCGCTACGTCCTCGGCCCGGCCGGCCTCTCGGGCACCGGGGTGCACTCGGCGACCGCCCAGGTCAACAGCGGGGCATGGGTGGTCAACCTCTCCCTCAACTCGGCGGGGAGCCAGGCATGGGACACCCTCGCCCAGCAACAGTTCCACGCAATCATCGCGGTCGACCTCGACGGCCAGGTGATCACCGCCCCCAACACCCAGCCCGGGCAGGCCACCTTCACCCCCTTCAACGGTAACGTGCAGATCTCGGGGAGCTTCACCGAGGACCAGGCCAAGACGCTCGCCGCAGACCTCAACTTCGGGGCTCTGCCCGTCAAGCTCGACCGCCTGACCGTGCAGACCGTCTCGCCCACCCTGGGCAAGTCCTCGTTGCAGGCCGGCCTCATCTCCGGCCTCTTCGGCCTGGCGCTGGTCATGCTCTACACGATCTTCTACTACCGCCTCCTCGGCGTGGTGGTGGTCGCCGGCCTCGCGGTGACCGGGGCACTGCTCTGGTCGATCATCGCCATCATGGGACAGGCCCTCAACACCACCATCGACCTCGCCGGCGTGATCGGCATCATCGTCTCGATCGGCATCACGGTCGACTCCTACATCGTCTACTTCGAGCGCCTGAAGGACGAGGCCCGCTCGGGCCGTACCGTGCGGACCAGCGTGGACCGCGGGTTCAAGAGCGCCTTCCGCACCGTGCTCGCGGCCGACTTCGTGTCCTTCCTCGGCGCGGTGATCCTCTATGAGCTCTCGCTCGGACCGGTGCAGGGCTTCGCCCTCTTCCTCGGCATCTCGACCATCCTCGACGTCATCGTGACCTACTTCTTCACCCGCCCGTTCGTGATCCTGCTCGGCCGGAGCCGGAGCGCGACGGAGGCCAAGAACATGGGGGTCGCCCGCGGCCTCGGCGTCCACGCGGAGGCGCTCACATGACCCCGGACCGCGACGGCGACGGCACGACCGTCGACGAGGTCGAGGAGCTCGAGTCCCCCGAGGAGGAGCTCGAGGAGGCGTTCGACGAGGAGCTCGCGCACGCCGCGGAGCTGGAGACGGCCGAGGCCGCCGGGGAGAAGCGGCCCAACGCCTTCCTGCGCCTCTATCGCGGCGAGACCTCGTTCGACTTCATCGGCAACCGGCGATGGTGGTTCGGGGTCTCCGCCCTGATCATCGTGCTCGGGGTCATCTCGCTCGGGACGCGCGGCCTCAACGAGGGGATCGACTTCAAGGGCGGGCAGTCCTGGATCGTCTCGTCCCAGACGCTGACCGTCCCGCAGGCCACCACGGCGGTCGAGGGGGCCGGCATCTCGCAGCCCACGGTGGTCCAGCTCACCAACCAGCTCAACCACCAGAAGCAGATCCAGGTCACCGTCGACCTCAACTCGAAGTCGGCCACCCAGCGCCAGGCGATCGAGACCAAGGTCCAGGACGCGTTGGCCAGCGCGGCCCACCTGAGCAATCCGAACGACGTGAGCTTCACCGAGGTCGGGTCGACCTGGGGCGGACAGGTCACCAAGAAGGCCATCGAGGCGCTCATCGTCTTCTTCATCGCGGTGACCGCGTACATCTCCCTGCGCTTCGAGTTCAAGATGGCGGTCGCCGCCATCGTGGCCGTGATCCACGACGTCCTCATCGTGCTCGGCATCTATTCGATCTTCGGCTTCCTGGTCACCCCGGACACGGTGATCGCCGTGCTCACGGTGCTCGGCTACTCGCTCTACGACACCGTCGTCGTCTTCGACCGGATCCGGGACAACTCCCAGGGGCTCGGGGCGTCGGGCCGGATCACCTACTCGGACATGGTCAACCTCTCGATGAACCAGACCCTGGCCAGGTCCATCAACACGTCGCTCGTCGCGATCATCCCCGTGCTCTCCGTGCTGCTCATCGGCTCGGTGCTGCTGGGTGCCCAGACGCTCCAGAGCTTCGGCCTGGCCCTGGTCATCGGTCTGACCAGCGGCGCCTACTCGTCGATCTTCATCGCCTCGCCACTGCTCGCCCTCATGAAGGAGCGGGAGTCCCGTTATGTGACCATCCGCCAGCGGCTCGAGGCACGGGGAGAACGCGGGCCCGCGCTGACCCCGGCTGCCGCTGCGGCGCTGGCCGGTGCCGCCGGTGGCAGCGGCAGCGGGCGCGGCTCGTCGAAGGCCCGGACGTCCACCGGGGTCATCCGGCCCGGCCAGGGCAAGTCGTCGAAACGGTCCGCCGGGCCGGCGGCAGCCGCAGCGGTCGCCGCCACGGCCGTCGGCGGAGCGAAGGAGGTGGGGTCGGCCGGCGCCGCACGCACCGGGGGGACCGGTCCGTCCGCTTCAGGGTCGACCCGGCCCGCCGGCAACCGTCCTCCCCCGCGACCACGCAAGGGGAAGGGCAAGGGCAAGGGCAAGCGGCGCTGAACCGTTCGGACCTTCCCGCCAGGTCACCGGGCTGACCGGCGCACCGTTCGGGGTGCCCACCCGGGTACCGTGTAGGGATGGCTCTGGCCACACCAGTCCCCGCGGGGGGGACCGCAGGGACCGGCGACGCGGTCCTCCGCGGGTCGTCGCTCCCGCCCGCCGAGGCCGAGCTGCTGGGGCCGGTCATCGACGCCTTCCTGCGACGTCACCCGGCGGACGACACCTCGATCATCATCCGCGCCGCGGAGACGGCCACGGTCGCCCATGCCGGCCAGTTGCGTCGATCCGGCGAGGCCTACATCACCCATCCGATCGCTGTCGCCGGGATCGTCGCGGACCTCGGCCTCGACGCCCAGACGGTGGCCGCCGCCCTCCTCCATGACGCGGTGGAGGACACCGGGGTCACCACCGAGCTCATCGAGCGCGACTTCGGGCCGTCGGTCGCCCTCATCGTGGAGGGGGTGACCAAGCTCGACCGTCTCCAGTTCGACTCGAAGGAGGCCCAGCAGGCGGCCACGGTGCGCAAGATGCTGGTGGCGATGGCCGACGACTGGCGGGTCCTCATCATCAAGCTGGCCGACCGTCTCCACAACATGCGGACCCTCGCGGTCATGCCGGAGTGGAAACAGCGCCGCACCGCGCAGGAGACCCTGGACATCTACGCCCCCCTGGCCCACCGGCTGGGCATCCAGGAGGTCAAGTGGCAGCTCGAGGACCTGGCCTTTGCCACCCTCCACCCCAAGCGGTACGCCGAGATCGAACAGATGGTGGCCAGCCGGGCCCCCCTGCGCGACGAATTCCTGGCCAGGGTGCTGGTCTCGGTGCGCGAGCGCCTGGCCGCCTCCGGCCTGACCGCCGAGGTCACCGGGCGACCGAAGCACCTCTGGAGCATCTACGAGAAGATGGTCGTCCGCGGCAAGGAGTTCGACGAGCTCTACGACCTGGTGGGGATCCGGGTGATCGTCGAGTCGGACAAGGACTGCTGGGCGGCACTGGGCTCGATCCACGCCATCTGGCCCCCGGTCCAGGGACGGTTCAAGGACTACATCAATTCGCCCAAGTTCAATCTCTACCAGTCGCTCCACACCACGGTCATCGGCCTCGACGGGAAGCCGATCGAGGTCCAGGTCCGGACCCACGAGATGCACCGCCGGGCCGAGTACGGCATCGCCGCCCACTGGGGGTACAAGGAGAACCCGGGTCGGCCCGATCGCCCGGGGACCGGCGGGGGACCCACGGCAGACCCCGGGCCCGGTGGCCTCGACATCCGACCGCGCAAGGGTCGCGCCAAGAAGGGAGAGGGCGGCCGCAAGGACCACGGCCAGAAGTCCCCGGGGACCACCCCCACCACGCGCGCCGACCTCGCCGAGCGCGACCGACGGGCGGAACGCCATGCGCTGGCCAAGGAGACCTCGTCGACCACCGCCGAGATCGAGTGGATGCAGCGGATCGTCGACTTCCAGAACGAGACGACCGATCCGATCGAGTTCCTCGAGGCGCTCAAGCTCGACCTCGAGGAGGACGAGGTCTACGTCTTCACCCCGAAGGGCAAGGTCATCGCACTGACCGCCAATGCCACTCCGGTCGACTTCGCCTACAGCATCCACACCGAGGTCGGGCACCGGTGCATCGGGGCCAAGGTGAACGGCCGCCTGGTCCCGCTCGAGACCAAGCTCAACTCGGCGGACACGGTGGAGATCTTCACCTCGAAGGCGCCGACCGCGGGACCGTCCCGGGACTGGTTGGGCATCGTCGCCTCCTCGCGGGCCCGGACCAAGATCCGCCAGTGGTTCTCCCGGGAGCGCCGTGAGGACGCCATCGAGCTCGGGCGGGAGGAGCTGATCAAGGAGCTCCGGCGGGAGGGTCTCCCCGTCCAGAAGCTGGCGTCGGAGCGCGCCCTCGCCGAGCTGGCCGTGACCATGAACTACGCCGACATCGACGCGTTGCACGCGGCGATCGGCGACAACCGGATCTCGGCCCGCGCGGTGGCCCAGCGCATCCTGCGAGATCTGCGCGGCGGGGTCTACGAGGAACAGCTCCCGGTCACCGCCCGCCAGCAGCCGACCGCGGCCCGGCCGGGACGTGGTTCGGCGGTCGGGGTCTACGTGGAGGGGCTCGACGACCTGATGGTGCGGCTCTCCCGCTGCTGCACCCCGGTCCCCGGGGACGAGATCGTCGGGTTCGTGACCCGTGGACGGGGGGTGTCGGTCCACCGCGCGGACTGTGCCAACGCGGCCTCCCTGGCCAGCCGGTCGCGCGAGCGGCTCATCGAGGTGGAGTGGGACCACCGCTCCTCCGGCGTCTTCGTGGCGACCATCGAGGTGGTGGCCATCGACCGGTCACGCTTGCTCGCCGACGTGACCAAGGTGGTCTCCGAGCACCACCTCAACATCGTGAGCGCCAACACCCAGACCGACTCCGACCGGATCAGCCGTATGCGCTTCGATGTCGAGCTGGCCGACCCCGCCCATCTGGAGTCGGTGCTCAACCTGATCCGTCACCTCGACGCGGTCTACGACGTGTACCGGATCCTCCCCGGCAAGAAGGACTGAGGCCCCCGTGGCCGGCAAGCCGGTGGCGGCGCGCGCCCCGAGTGGTACCCACGACGTCCTGGTTCCCGAGTCCACCCGCTGGGAGGCGCTTCTGGCCCGCTTCGCCGACCGGGCCGAGCGGGCCGGCTACGGCCTCGTTCACACGCCGATCTTCGAGGACGCCTCGATCTTCCGTCGGGGCATCGGCGAGGGCAGCGACGTGGTGGGCAAGGAGATGTACGAGTTCGAAGACCGCGGCGGCAGGCTGCTCGCCCTCCGACCCGAGGGGACCGCCCCGATGGTGCGGGCCTTCGTCCAGCACCGTCCGCCGCTGCCGTGGAAGGCGTGGTACGCGACCCCGGCATTCCGCTACGAGCGTCCGCAGGCCGGCCGATACCGCCAGCACCATCAGCTGGGGGTGGAGGCGCTCGGACCGTCCGACCCCGACCTCGATGTGGAGGTGGTCGCTCTCGCCGACGACTTCTTCCGGTCGCTCGGACTGAGCAGGTTCTCGCTCCGGCTCAACTCGATGGGAGACGGCACCTGCCGGCCGGCGTACCTCGACCTGCTGCGCGGGTATCTCACCGCCCGCCGCCCGCAACTCTGTGCCGAGCACAGCGACCGGCTGGAGGCCAACCCGCTGCGGGTCCTCGACTGCAAGCTCGATGCCTGCCGCGCGGCGACGGTGGACGCGCCCCGCCTCACCGACCACCTCTGCGATCCGTGTCGCGAGCACTTCGAGCGGGTGCGCTCCGGCCTCGACGCGCTCGCCGTCCCCTACGAGCTCGACCACCGGCTGGTCCGCGGCTTCGACTACTACACCCGGACCACATTCGAGTTCTCCTCCGCTGCCCTCGAGTCGGCTCAGAACGGGATCGGGGGCGGGGGGCGCTACGACGGCCTCGTCGAGATGCTCGGGGGCCCACCCACGCCGGGCATCGGGTTCGGGATCGGGATCGAGCGGGTCCTCCTGGCCTGTGACGCCGAAGGCTCCTTCCCGGTGGTCCCGGTACGGCTCGACGCGTTCGTGGTGGACACCGCCGGTGGGACGGTCGCCCGGGACCTCACGGCGACGCTGCGCAGGGCCGGTCTCGCAGCCGACCGCGCCTTCGACGACCGCTCGATGAAGGCCCAGCTCAAGCTCGCCGACCGGTCCGGCGCCGTGGTCGCCCTGATCGCCGGTCCGGACGAGGTCGCCTCGGATACGGTGTCACTCCGGCCCCTGCGCGTCGCGGGGGACCAGCGCACCGTGCCGGTCGCGGAGGTAGTCGACGCGGTGCGTGCCGCCACCCGACCGGGCGGGATCGCCGATCCCGCGCTCGGGCACCGGGCCCCGTGACCGGCCTGTCACCCGGAAAGGACCACCGTTGACCGTTCCTCCCGCGCCGAGGTCTCCCCACGGGCAGCCGGTCCCGTCGACAGGGGCCACCACGATGCGCGACCGGATGTGCGGCGCGATCGGCACCGACGACCTGGGCGTCCGGGTCACGGTGTGCGGCTGGGTCGCCAAGCGCCGTGAGCACGGCGAGCACCTCGCCTTCGTCGACCTCCGCGACCACACCGGCATCGTGCAGTGCGTCGTGCCGGGCACGGTCGACGTCCGGAGCGAGTACGTCGTGGCGATCGAGGGCGAGGTCCGGCACCGGCCCGAGGGGACGGTCAACCCCGAGCTCCCGACCGGGGAGGTCGAGCTCGGTGACTGTGCGGTCACCGTGCTCAATGTGGCGGAGCCCCCGCCCTTCGCCGTGGACGACCGGGTCGACGTCGACGAGGTGGTGCGGCTCACCCACCGCTATGTGGACCTGCGCCGCCCCCGGATGCAGGCCAACCTCCGTGTGCGGGCCACGGTTAACCGCGCGCTGCGGGCGGCCATGGACCGGCAGGGCTTCGTCGAGGTCGAGACGCCCATGCTCTGGGCGCCGACCCCCGAGGGGGCCCGCGAGTTCGCGGTGCCCAGCCGGCTCCATCCGGGGTCCTGTTATGTCCTGCCCCAGAGCCCGCAGCTCGCCAAGCAGCTCCTCATGGTGGCCGGGGTCGACCGCTACTTCCAGATCGCCCGCTGCCTCCGGGACGAGGATCTGCGTGCCGAGCGGCAGTTCGAGTTCTCCCAGCTCGACGTCGAGGCCTCCTTCGTCGGTCAGGAGGACATCCTCGGTTTCGTCTCCGAGGCCGTCCTCGACGCGGCCGAGGCGGTCACCGGGGACCGGCCCGGAGCGGTGCCCCGGATGACCTGGGCCGAGGCCGTCGACCGCTACGGGTCGGACAAGCCCGACCTCCGGTTCGGCATGGAGCTGGTCGACCTGTCCGAGCTCTTCGCCGGCACCGGGGTCAAGGCGTTCGGGGCGCCCTGCGTGAAGGCCATCGTGCTCGAGGGCGGGGCATCGCTCGGCCGCTCCCGCCTGGACGCGCTCACCGAACGGGCCAAGGCCCTCGGGGCCAAGGGGTTGGCCTGGTTCCGGGTGCAAGCCGGAGACGACGGTGCGGTCGGCCTCGACTCACCCCTCGATCGCTTCCTGTCGGACGACGAGCGCAGCGGTCTCCTGGCCGCCACCGGCGCCGCGGAAGGGGACCTGGTGCTGGTGGTGGCCGACCAGTACCGCGAGGCCTGTGCCGTGCTCGGCGCGCTGCGACAGGATCTCGGTGGCAGGCCGGTCTCCGAGGGTCCCTACCGGTACTTGTGGGTGGTGGACTTCCCGTTGTTCGACGGGGTCGACGACGCGGGCCACCCGATCGCCGCCCACCATCCCTTCACCATGCCCCATCCCGACGACATCGACCGGCTCGAGTCGGACCCGGCATCGGTGCGGAGCCAAGCCTACGACCTGGTCCTCAACGGATGGGAACTCGGCTCGGGCAGTGTCCGTGTGCACCGGGCGGACATCCAGCGCCGCATCTTCTCGGTCCTCGGCCTGGGCGAGGAGGAGGCCGCATCGCGCTTCGGCTTCCTGCTCGGTGCCTTCCGGTACGGTGCGCCCCCGCACGCGGGCTTCGCGGTCGGGATCGACCGGCTGGCGGCGATCTTCGCCGGCGAGGACAGCATCCGCGAGGTCATCGCCTTCCCCAAGACGCAGTCCGGCTGGGATCCGATGACCGACGCACCCAAGCCCCTCGCCCCCGGGGCGCTGGCCGAGCTCGGGTTGCGTCCACTGCCTGCGGCGGAGTGAGGCGGCACCGGTGGCAGGCGACGATCTGTTCTCGGGGGCGGCGCGTGAGCACCTGGAGCAGCGGGCGCCGTTGGCGGCCCGCCTGCGCCCTCGGTCCCTCGACGAGATCGTGGGCCAGCAGCACCTGGTCGGACCCGGTGCCCCGCTGCGCGCGCTCATCGAGTCGGACCGGCTGACCTCGGCCATTCTCTGGGGCCCGCCGGGCACCGGCAAGACGACCCTGGCCGCGGTGGTGGCGACTGCCACGGCCAAGCAGTTCGTCCCACTGTCGGCGGTGAGCGCCGGCGTCAAGGACGTGCGGGAGGTGGTCGAGGGTGCCCGGCGGCTCCTCGGTGAGCAGGGTCGCGGCACGATCCTCTTCCTCGACGAGGTCCACCGGTTCAACCGCGCCCAGCAGGACGCCCTGCTCCCGTCCGTCGAGGAGGGTCTGCTGGTGCTCATCGGGGCCACCACCGAGAACCCGTTCTTCGAGGTCAACGCACCGCTGCTCTCTCGGTCGACCCTCTGGCGCCTCGAGCCCCTCGCAGAGCGCGAGCTGTCCGAGGTCGTGGCCCGCGGGCTGGAGGCCGAGGGCGCCACGGCCGACCCGGAGGGGGTTGCCGCCCTGGTGGGCCTCGCCGACGGGGACGCCCGAGCGGTGCTCACCACCCTCGAGGTCGCACTGGCCCTGGCCGGCGATCGAGCGGTCTCCCTCGACGACGTGGAGCGGGCCCGCCACACCCGCCTCCAGCACTACGGGGAGGACGACCACTACGACCAGGTCAGCGCCTTCATCAAGTCGGTACGGGGCTCCGACCCCGATGGCGGTCTCTACTGGCTGGCCCGGATGCTCGAGTCGGGGGAGGACGCCCGGTTCATCGCCCGGCGACTGGTGATCCTGGCCAGCGAGGACATCGGGGAGGCCGACCCGCTGGCCCTCGTGGTGGCCGATGCGGCGGCGCGGGCGGTCGAGTTCGTCGGCCTGCCCGAAGCCCAGCTCAACCTGGCCCAGGCGGTCGTGCACCTGGCCTGCGCACCCAAGTCGAACCGGGTCACCGTCGCCCTCGGCCGGGCGGTGCGGGACGTTCGGGAAGGGCCGCGGGGCGACGTGCCTACCCACCTGCGCGACGCGCACTACCGGAGCGCCGCGGCAATCGGGCACGGCGAAGGCTACGAGTACCCACACGATCACCCCGGTGCGTTCGTGGCCCAGGACTACCGACCGGCCGGCGTGGCCTCCACCCGCTACTACGAGCCGAGTGATCGCGGACACGAAGCGGTCGTGTCCGAGAGGCTCCGCGGCTGGCGGGCCGAGCCGGCGGCAGATGAACCGGTGGCCGCCGAGTTGGTGGCGGATGCACCGGTGGTCCCCGAGCCGCCCGCCGATGGGGAAGACTGACCCGATGCAGGCGTCGAGATCGCGGGGCCTGGCATCGCGGCGGCTCATCGTCGTGCCCGTCGTGCTGACCCTGGCCGCAGCTCTGTCCGGAGCGGCGGCCGCGACCCCGGCGCCGGGTCGCGCGATGGTCCGTCTGGTGGGCACCGGGACCAGCGTCCCGTCCGGGGCCACGGTCGTGGGCCCGACCGATCCGGGGTCGACCGTCCAGGCCGAGGTGGTCCTCCGTCCGCGCGATCCGGCGGCGCTCGACGCATTCGTGCGTTCCGTGTCCACTCCGGGGAGCCCGCAGTTCCGCCACTATCTCCGACGAGGCCAGTTCGGAACCGTCTTCGGGCCTGACGCCGCCACCGTGGCTGCTACCCGGAACTGGCTCTCGTCGACCGGGCTCATGGTCGGCCCGACCGCGTCGGACGGTCTCTTCGTCCCGGTCTCGGGGCCGGCTGGCGAGGTGGAACGGACCTTCGCGGTTCCGCTCGTCCAGGCCCGGTTGCGGACCGGAGCGGTGACCCGGATCGGCCTCGGCGATCCCGAGGTGCCGGCCGCGCTTGCCCCGGACGTGCAAGGGGTCATCGGCCTGTCCGACTCCTCGCTCCTCCATCCGCAGATCGTTCTGGGTCCGGGTGCTGCCACCGCTGGAGCGGCGGCAGCCTCGCCGCGGCTCGCTCCCCACCCGAACCATGTCGGTCCGTCCCCCTGCCCTGCGGCGAGCGCAGCGGCGAGTGCGCTGCACGGGTGGACCGCCGACCAGTTGGCCTCGACCTACGGTGCCTCGACCCTCTACGGCGAGGGCCGTTCGGCCGCAGGCCAGACCGTCGCGGTCTACGAGCTCGAGTCCTACGTACCGAGTGACATCCAGACCTACCAGTCCTGCTACGGGCTCGGGGTACCGGTCACCGACGTGCCGGTCGACGGAGGCCCGGGCCCGGTCGCCGACACGGGAGAGGCCACGCTCGATATCGAGATGGTGGCCGGGCTGGCACCTTCGTCGTCTGTGCTCGTCTACTCGGGGCCGCAGGGCCCGACCGGACCGATCGACACCTACAGGGCCATGGTCGACGATGACGCGGCCAAGGTGCTCTCGACGAGTTGGGGCCAGTGTGAGTCCGACATGAACCCGACCGACCAGATGACAGAGAGCATGTTGTTCGCCCAGGCGGCCGCCCAGGGACAGACCGTGCTGGCCGCCGCGGGCGACTCGGGCTCGAGCGACTGCTACAACCTGTTCGGCCCGTCGGGGTTGCAGACTCTGGCGGTGGACGACCCGGCCGACCAGCCAAACGTGACCGGAGTCGGCGGGACGTCGCTGACGGCGGCGAACCCGAACGCCCCGACCGAATCGGTCTGGAACAACGGGAACGACGTCAACGTGCCCGGCGGTGGCGGCGCAGGGGGCGGGGGCAACTCGACGGTGTTCGTCGCCCCGTCGTGGCAGCAGGTGCCCGGCGCCCAGATCCCGGACACCGTGGATACCTGCGGAGCCCATTCCAACCAGCAGTGCCGGGAGGTCCCCGACGTGGCCGCTACGGCTGACCCGAACCACGGTGCCATGATCTTCCTCGACGGCACCTGGCTGGCGGCAGGGGGGACCAGCGCGGCCGCGCCGCTGTGGGCCTCGGTTGTCGCGCTCACCAACCAGGGCTGCAACACCCCGGCCGGGGTGCTCGGACCCGAGCTCTACAAGTCCGGCGCCGCCTCGTCCGAGAACGACATCTTCCCGCCCGGGAACAACAGCATCTTCCCGGGGATGACCGGCGGGCAGTTCGTCGCCCGCCCGGGCTACGACCTGGCCTCCGGGTGGGGGAGCCCCCGGGCCGCGTCGCTCCTCGGCCTGCTCTCCGGATCTGCCGCCGGCTGTCCCGCCGTCACCGGGCTCTCCCCGTCGTCGGGGAAGGCGACCGGCGGCCAGACCGTGGTTGTCGGCGGCTCCGGGTTCGGCACCGGCACACCGACCGTCCGGTTCGGTGGTGCGAACGCGACCGTCGTCGGGCACACCCCGACCTCGGTGACCGTGACCACCCCCGATGTGGTCACCGGTCAGCAGTCGGCGGTCACCGTGACCACCACCGGTCCGGCCGCCGGGACGAGCGCCGCGGTCCCCTCGTCGATGTTCACCTTCATCTCCCCGCGGGTGACCTCGGTGGTCCCGACCAAGGGCCCGACCGCCGGCGGCGGACGGGTCACCATCACCGGGTCCGATTTCGGCGGCGCGACCTCGGTCCGCTTCGGCGCCACCCCGGCGGCGGCCTTCACGGTCACCTCACTGGCATCGATCGTGGCCACCGTGCCCCCCGGACCGGCGGGAGGCGCCACCGTGGACGTCTCGGTGACCTCCCCCGACGGGACCAGTCCGCGGGTCGGCTCCGACCGGTACAGCTACGCCCTGCCCGGCTACTGGCTGGTCGCCTCCGACGGCGGCATCTTCGACTTCGGTCACGCCGGGTTCTACGGCTCGACCGGCAACCTGACCCTCAACCGGCCGGTGGTGGGTATGGCCGTCACGCCCGACGACAAGGGCTACTGGCTGGTCGCCTCCGATGGCGGCCTCTTCGCGTATGGCGACGCCGGGTTCTACGGCTCGACGGGCAACCTGACCCTCAACCGCCCGGTGGTGGGGATGGCCGCGACCCCTGACGGCAGGGGCTACTGGCTGGTCGCCTCCGACGGCGGCATCTTCGCCTTCGGGGACGCCGGGTTCCACGGCTCGACGGGGGCGATCACCCTCAACCGTCCGGTGGTGGGGATGGCCGCGACCCCCGACGGCAAGGGGTACTGGCTGGTCGCCTCCGACGGCGGCATCTTCGCCTACGGCGACGCCGGGTTCCACGGCTCGACCGGCAACCTCACCCTCAACCGTCCGGTGGTGGGGATGGCCGCCACCCCCGACGACAGGGGGTACTGGCTGGTCGCCTCCGACGGCGGCATCTTCGCCTATGGGGACGCCGGGTTCTACGGCTCGACCGGCAACCTGACCCTCAACCGCCCGGTGGTCGGCACGGCGCCGTCGCTGACCGGCCACGGCTACTGGCTGGTCGCCTCCGACGGCGGCATCTTCGCCTACGGCGACGCCCGGTTCTTCGGATCGACGGGGGGCATCTCCCTCAACCGGCCGGTCGTGGGCATGGCGTCGACCTGACCGGCCGGCCACTGCCGGGCACGGCGCGGCCCGGGCAATCCCGGGTCCCGGATCGGGCGATCTAAGCTGCTCCGATCATGACAGCTGGAGAGATCGCCGTCCTGGTGGCCAGCGTCGCCTTCGTGATCGCGGTGGCCGGCCTCCTGGTGGCCGTGGCCTCGCTCCGCCGCCAGGTGGAGCGGGTCGGCGCGCTGGCCGACGAGCTCCGCCGGCAGACCGTCCCCCTCGTCGCGGACGCACACCGGGTGGTGGACCAGGCCGCCACCGAGATGGAACGGGTCGGTGCCGTCCTCGACTCGACGGAGTCGGTCCACGCGACGGTGGACTCGGCCTCGCGTCTGGCGTACCGCGCATTCGCCAATCCGGTTGTGAAGGTCCTGGCCGTTCGCGCCGGTGCCGCCACCGGGATCCGTCGGCTCGCGTCGCGAGAGGTCGCACCGCGCAACGGAGCGTCCGTGCCCCGCGACCGGAGCCGGTGATCGTCGTGCCACGGAGGGCGTTCTGGCTGATGACCGGAGCGGTGGCCGGTGCCGGTTCGGCCCTCTGGGCCGAGCGCAAGGTCCGGCACACCATCGAGCAGGCCGCGGCACGACTGGCGCCCGAGGCGCTTGCGACCGAGGTCGGTCGATCGGCCAGGCAGGTGGCCGGCCATACCGGGAAACGGGTACGCGAGGCGGTGGTCTCCGGGCGATCCGAGAAGCAGCGCCGTGAGTCGGAGCTCTGGGACCAGTTGGCCGCGTCCGGCGCGGTCACGCCCGACGTCGTCCCGGGGGTCGGCGCGGACACCCGACGAGAATCGCCCTCTCACCTGGGCACCTAGGATTGCCGGTCGTGACCTCCGGCACGGCGCACAGCGCCGACCATCTCAGAGCCGCGTTCACCGGCTTCTTCGTCGAGCGCGGCCATGCACCGGTGCCGTCGGCGAGCCTGATCCCGCACGACCCGACCGTGCTGTTCACGATCGCCGGAATGGTGCCGTTCAAGCCCTTCTTCGTCGGCGACGAGGTCCCGCCCTGGACCCGGGCCACTTCGGTGCAGAAGTGCTTCCGCACGGTCGACATCGACGTGGTGGGCACCACGCAGCGCCACTGCACGTTCTTCGAGATGCTGGGCAACTTCAGCTTCGGTGACTACTTCAAGTCCGAGGCGATCCCCTACGCGTGGGAGCTGGTGACGGGGGTGCTGGGCATCGACGGCGACCGCCTGTGGATCACCGTGCACGAGGACGACGACGAAGCGGAGGCCATCTGGCGCGACGCGGTCGGTGTCCCGGCAGAGCGCATCCAGCGGATGGGCGATGACAATGTCTGGAAGGGCGACGGTGTCGGTCCCTGGGGTCCGAGCTCCGAGCTCTTCTTCGACAAGGGTCCCGCCTACGGCGAGGACGGGGGACCGGCGCACGGCGGCGCCGAGCGCTTCGTCGAGATCTGGAACCTGGTCTTCATGCAGTACGACCGCCACCCGGACGGCACGACGGACGCATTGCCCAGGCCGAGCATCGACACGGGCGCCGGCCTCGAGCGCATCCTGCCCGTCCTCACCGGCGTCGACTCGATCTTCGACACCGAGCTGTTCGTGCCGCTCCTCGAAGAGGCCCAGTCGATCACCGGCCGAACCTATGGGGAGAGCGACCACGACGACGTGGCCCTGCGCATCCTGGCCGACCACGGGCGGGCCATGTCCATGGTGGTGGCCGACGGGGTGCTGCCGGCCAACGAGGGTCGGGGCTACGTGCTGCGTCGGGTCATCCGACGGGCTGTGCGCCGGGCCCGGCAGCTCGGGGTCACCGAGCCGTTCACGCCGCGCCTCGTGGACGTGGCCGTGTCGGTCCTCGGGGGCGCCTACCCGAGCCTGGCCGAGCAGCATCAGCTGGTGGCCGACGTGGTGGCCCGTGAGGAGGAGGCCTTCCTCCGTACCCTGGCCACCGGATCGGCCATCCTCGAGGAGCAGCTCGCCTCGGGCGACAGCACCGTTCCCGGTGCGGTGGCGTTCCGGCTCCACGACACCTACGGCTTCCCGGTCGAGCTCACGGTCGAGATCGCCGAGGAGGCGGGCCGGACCGTCGACCTGGAGGGGTTCGAGCAGGCCATGGACCGCCAACGGGCCCAGGCCCGGGCCGCGGCACGGGCCGGCCGGGTCCCTGCCGGAGAGGAGGCCTACCGGTCGGTCCTCGATCTCGAGGGCCGGACCGTCTTCGTCGGGCAGCGGCCCGACGGCTACTCGACGCCGGCCCGCGTGGTCGCGGTGCTGACCGACCGTGCCCCCGAGGAGGCCGGGCAGGTCGAGGTCTTCCTCGACCGTACCCCCTTCTACGCCGAGGGTGGAGGCCAGATGGGCGACACCGGGACCATCGTCACAGAGACCGGGACCGCGCTCGTCTACGACACGGTCTCGGCACTGACCGGGCTGACCTCTCACCGGGCGACGGTCACCGGTGAGATCTTCGCCGGACAGGATGCCATCGCGACGATCGACGGTCCCCGGCGCGAGGCGCTGCGTCGCAGCCACACCGCCACCCACCTCCTGCACGCGGCCCTACGCACGGTGCTCGGGGACCACGTGCGCCAGCAGAGCTCGCTGGTCGCGCCCGACCGGCTCCGCTTCGACTTCAGCCACCACGCCCCGCTCACGCCGGACGAGCTGGCCGAGGTCACCACTCTGGCCAACGCCGATGTGCTCACCGACCTTACAGTGGTGGTCGAGGAGCACTCGAGAGCCGAGGCCGAGGAGATGGGGGCGTTGGCGTTCTTCGGCGACAAGTACGGCGAGCGGGTGCGCGTGGTCCAGGCCGGGCCACATTCGACCGAGCTCTGCGGCGGTACCCATGTCGGCGCGCTCGGGATGATCGGCCCGATCACGGTGATCTCCGAGTCGTCCATCGGCTCCAACACACGACGGATCCTCGCGGTGACCGGCATGGGGGCCATCGAGCGGGTGGCCTCCCGGGAGGCGCTGCTGGACGGTGCGGCCGACCTGCTGCGCACCGACCCGGAGCACGTCGGCGAGGCCATCGAACGCCTGTTGGAACGCCAGCGGGCGGCGGAAAAGGCACTCGAACAGGCCCGCGCGCGCGAGCTCCGGGCCGATGCGGTGGCGCTGATCGCCGAGGCGTCGGGCGGAGCGGTGGTGGCCCGTCGGGACGGCCTGAGCCCGGACCAGCTCCGCGACCTGGCCCAGGCGGTCCGGTCCTCAGGAGGGCTCCGGGCGGTCGTGCTCGGTGGGAGCCCGGACGGCGCCAAGGCCTCACTGGTCGTTGCCGCCGACCCGGTCGATCGCACCGACGGACAGGTCGACGCCGGAGCGCTCGTCAAGCAGATCTCCCCACTGTTGGGCGGCGGTGGCGGCGGCTCGCCGGAGGTCGCCGTCGCAGGGGGCAAGGACCCGGCCGGCATCGACCGCGCCCTCGAGGAGGCCCGTCGGGTGCTCGGGGGATCCTGAACGACTGTGGGGACGGACGGCCCGAACCGACGCGGACGGGCGGTCGGCATCGATCTCGGCACCCGGCGCATCGGCATCGCAGTGAGCGACTCCGCGGGTACGGTGGCCACGCCGCGGGGCACCGTGGTCCGGAGCGGGGACGCCGAGCGGGACCGCCGGACCCTGGTGGACCTCATCGTCGAGGAGGAGGCGGTCACCGTGGTCGTGGGCCTGCCCCTCTCCATGGACGGGCGCCGCGGCCCGGCGGCACTGGCGGCCGAGGCCGAGGCCGAGGCCCTGCAGGCGCTGCTCGTGGGTAGGGACGTGCGCGTCGAGCTCTTCGACGAGCGCCTCACGACGGTGAGCGCCGAGCAGTCCCTCGGTGCCGCCGGGACACGCGGTCGCGCCCGGCGTGCCGTGGTCGACCGCACGGCCGCTGCGGTCATCCTCGCGGCATGGCTCGAGGGTCGGAGCGCTCGACCGTGACGGACCCCGACCTCGTCTCCGGAGCCCACGGTGCGTCAGTTGACCTCGGCGACGGGGCGGCGGTCGCCGTCGGCCCGCACATCTACGGGCGTCCGGGCGAGGGCGACGGCCCCGCGGGCGGGGGCGGCGGTCGCCGGGGCCGGCCGGGACTGCGGCGCCGGCGCTGGAGGATCGCGGTCCCGGTGATCGTCCTGATCGGTGCCGCCCTCCTCGGGGTGTTCCTCTGGGTGTCGTCGGAGGCGTCGCCCTCGGGGCCTCCTGGCGCGCAGGTCGTGGTCACCGTGTCCTCCGGCTCGGGAGCCGACCAGGTGGCGGTCACCCTCGAGGCGAAGCAGGTCATCGGCAGCTCGCTCGCATACCGGATCTGGTCCCAGTTCCACAGCCTCCCCGGTGTCCAGGCCGGTACCTACGCCTTCCGGCGAAACTCGAGCTTTGCCGCCGTGGACGGGATCCTCGCCAACGGCCCGAACATCTTCCCGGTCACGATCCCGCCGGGCTTCACCGTGGCCGAACTGGCCCAACGGGTCGGACAGCTGCCGGGCCACTCCGCCAGCGCCTTCCGCGCGACCGCGGCCACCGTGCACTCGCCGTGGCAGCCGGCCGGCTCGACCAACCTGGACGGGCTCCTCGGCACGGGGACCTATCTGGTGTTCCCCGCGGAGACCGACCACCAACTGCTCGTCGAGATGGTCGGCCGGTTCGACACGCTGGCAGCCCAGGTCGGCCTCACCGAGGGGTCGGCCCGCCTGGGGCTCACGCCCTACCAGGTGGTCACCATCGCCTCGATCGTCGAGAAGGAGGGGGTGATCGCCAAGAACCTCGGGCCGGTCGCCCGGGTCGTCCTCAACCGTCTCGCCCGCGGGATGCCCCTGCAGATGGACTCGACGGTGCTCTACGCACTCGGACGGGACGGCGGCCCGGTGACCGAGGCCGACCTGCGGACCCAGACCCCCTACAACACCTATCTGCACGAGGGCCTCCCGCCGTCGCCGACCTGCTTCCCGTCCCGGGCGTCGCTCCAGGCGGCCCTCGACCCACCCGCCGGCTCCTGGCTCTACTTCGTCGTGGTCCGCGCGGACGGCACCGAGGCCTTCTCCGACACCTTCGCCGAGCAGCAGGCCAACGAGGCGCTCGCCACCGCACGCGGTGTCGGCTGAGCAGGCAAGACTGCACGGATGCCGACGACCGCCGTGCCGCCACCGGGAGGCGCCGACCACCCACGGCCCGATGCGGGCGGCTCCACGAGCGGCATTACGGCTGCGACCCGTGTGGTCGGGGTCATCGGCGACCCGGTGGGCCACTCCCTCTCACCGCTCCTGCACAACACCGCGTTCGCTGCCCTGGCGGTCGACTGGGTCTCGGTCGGGTTCCCGGTGGCGGAGGGGGAGGCGGTCCGGGCGCTGTCCGGCGCACGCGCCCTGGGGATCCGTGGGCTCTCGGTCACCATGCCCCACAAGGATGCGGTCGCACGTGCGCTGGACGAGCTCACGCCGGAGGCGGCCCGCCTCGGCGCGGTCAACTGTGTGATCGCGACCGACGACGGGTGGTTGGGTGACAACACCGATGGCGCCGGTTTCGTGGCGGCGCTCGGCCGTGCCCACCGGTTCGACCCCGGCGCGCAGCGCTGTCTGGTGGTCGGAGCCGGGGGGGCGGCACGGGCGGTGGTGGCTGCACTGGCCGGCGCGGGCGCGGCCGAAGTGGTGGTCGTGAACCGCACCCCCGAGCGGGCGGCGACTGCCGCGGCCCTGGCCGGCCCGGTCGGGCGGGTGGGCACGCCCGCGGACGCACGGTCCTGCCGGCTCGTGGTCAACGCGACCCCGGTGGGCATGGGCGGCGTGGCCCACCGACCGCCGTCGTGGCCGGTCGATCCGGAGCTGCTCGATTCCGGCCAGCTGGTGGTCGACCTCGTCTACCACCCGCCGGTCACGCCCTGGCTCGAGGCCGCGCGACGGCAGGGGGCGACGGTCTCCAACGGTCTCGGGATGCTCGTCCACCAGGCTGCCCTGCAGGTCGAGCGGTGGACCGGGCAGGCCGCTCCGGTCGACGCGATGTGGCGGGCGGCGCACGAGCAGGGAGCCCAGCAGCGCCCCGGCGAGGCACCGACCGACAGGTAGCCTGTATGCCGGAGCAACCTGGTGACCTACGCAACCGACGCACTCGCGCCACGCCCTCGCCACCTGGCGGTCCGGATCGACCCGATCCTGCTCGGCGCGACCCTGCTCCTCGCGGTCACCGGGATCGTCATGATCTTCTCCGCGACCAGAGCCAAGCTGGCCCTCGCCGGCGAGGACCCGCACTACTACCTCAAGCGCCAGGCGGCCTTCTTCGTGCTTGCCGTGGTCGTCTTCGTGGCGGTGGCCCTCTTCGACTACCGCAAGCTCGAACAGGTCAGCACGGTCCTCTACGTGGGCATCGTCCTCGGCCTCCTCGCGGTCCTCTCGCCCTTCGGCTCGCACGCGCTCGGGTCGCAGCGGTGGTTCTCCCTCGGGCCCCTCCAGCTGCAGCCCTCGGAGTTCGCCACCCTGGTCCTGATCGTGGCCATCGCCACCTACTGCACGCGACGACCCGAGGGCCTCCACTTCCGCGACCTCGTCCGCATGGTCCTCATGTCCGCGGTGCCGATCATCCTCGTCATCAAGCAGCCCGACCTGGGCACCGCCATCGTGATGTCGGTCATCCTGCTGGTGATGCTGGCCGTGGCCGGGATGCCCGGGCGCTACCTCCTCCTGCTGGTGATCGGGGCTGTCGCGGTGGTCTTCGTCGCCCTCAACCTCGGTCTGGTCAAGCACTACCAGATCCAACGCCTGACCAGCTTCATCTCCCCCAACGGCGCCAGCCAGGACGTCACCTACAACGTGACCCAGGCCAAGCTCGCCATCGCCCACGGCGGCATCTTCGGGACGGGGCTGAACAAGGGAGCCCAGACCAACCTCGCCTATGTCCCCGAGCAGCAGACCGACTTCATCTTCTCGGCGGTGGGGGAGCAGCTCGGATTCGTCGGAGCCGGCGCCCTGCTGTTCGTCTACGCGATCCTCGCCTGGCGGGTCCTGCGGGTCGCCCAACTCGCAAAGGACACCTTCGGGCGCCTCATCTGCTCGGGCGTCTTCGCCCTGCTCACGTTTTCGATCTTCGAGAACGTCGGGATGAACATGGGAATCATGCCGGTCGCCGGGATCCCCCTGCCGTTCCTCTCCTACGGGGGATCCGCCATGATCGGCTTCATGGCCGCGATCGGCCTCGTGGCGAGCGTGCAGTACCGGAACACGCGGTGAGCGATCTCGACACCGGCCCGGTGGTCGAGCCCGCCGTCGGGGGACCCCTCGACGATCCGGAAGGGAGCGGGCCCGGCAAGGCCGATCGGGCAGATGACCCCGTGGGTCTGCCGCTGCAGGACGTCGCCGTTCCGGAGACCGCCCGCCCGACCGATCTGCGCACGGCACTGGTCTCCTCGGTCACCCTCGACCTGCCCAACCAGCACCCGATCGTGATGCTCCGCGAGAGCGAGACCCCGCGACGGCAGCTTTCCTTTTCGATCGGCTTCCAGGACGCGGTGATCCTGTCCCATGCCTTCCGCCGGATCGCGACCCCCCGGCCGCTCACGCACGAGCTCATGGGCTCGGTGCTCCAGCGCTTCGACATCGACATCGTGGCGGTGCGGATCGTCGGTCGTCGCGGCACCGTCTACTTCGCCGAGCTCGACCTGCGGGGCCGCAGCGTTCGATCGGTCCACTCGTGCCGCCCGAGCGACGCCCTCACCCTCGCCCTCCTCCAGCCGGTACCGGTCCCGATCCTCATCGACGAGCGGCTCCTCGAGGGCTCGGGCGACGTCGAGCCGGCGGGTGCCGGCGGCTGACCCGCTACGCGGCCGTTACCGACCGGTGAGCAGCCGGTGCCGCCGCTCCTGTTCCTCTTCGTAGGCGGACTGCTCGGCCGCGTCGGCAGCAGCGGTGCCCTCGTCGGAGATGCGCATGAGCAAGGCGATGAGCACCCAGTTGGCGATGAGCGCGGAGCCCCCGTAGGAGACGAAGGGGAGGGTGATCCCGGTGAGGGGGAGGAGGCGGACGACGCCCCCGATGATGAAGAAGGCCTGGAAGCCGATGATGATGGTGAGCCCCGCCGCGGTCAGCTTGGCGAACTCGGAGCGGGCCGCCTGGGCGACCCGAAGGCCGGCGCCGACCAGCAGCAGGAATGCGACGACCACCATGGTCGAGCCGAGCAGCCCCATCTCCTCGCCGATGGCGGCGAAGATGAAGTCGGTGCGGACGTTGGGGATGCTGTAGGCGCCGAAGCCGAGCCCGAGGCCCGAGCCCCCGATGCCCCCCGACCCCATCGCGTACCACGCCTCGCGGAGCTGGCCACCGGGATCGAGCGGCGGGATGACCTTCCACGGGTCGAGCCAGATCTCGACCCGGACGTGGGTCTGGGAGAAGTACCGGCCCGCCACGTAGGCGCCGATGCCGAACAGCACCAAGCCGAGGACCAGGTAACCGGTCCGCCCGGTGGTCAGCCAGAGCATCCCGATGAACAGGGTGAACAGCAGCGCCGAAAAGCCGATGTCGTGCTCGAGGCTCATCACCCCGATGGCGAACCCCCAGGCCAGGAGGATCGGGACCATCGGGCGGGGGTCGAGGACCAGGCGGTTGCCGAGGCGCGCGGTCGGGATGGTCAGCAGCTCGCGCTTCTCGGCGAAGTACGAGGCGAAGAAGATGCAGAGCACGATCTTTGCCAGCTCGACCGGTTGGAAGGTGAAGCTGCCGAGCTGGATCCAGAGCCGGGCTCCGTTGATGTTGGCGCCGAGATGGGGGATGAGCGGGAGGAGCAGGAGCGCCACGCCGAAACCGAGGAGCAGGTAGCGGTAGCGGTCGAGGTCCCGGCTGCGGCGGATCACGAACAGGGTGAGCACGTAGGCGGCCACCCCGGCAGCGGTCCAGGCCGCCTGGAGCGGCGCGAAGCTCCTGTTGGTCGCCAGGTCGATCCGGAGGATCATCACGTACCCGAGCCCGTTGAGCAGGAAGGCGATGGGGAGGACCACCGCGATGGCGTCGGGGACGAAGATGCGGTTGGCGACGTGGGCCACCCCTCCGAGGGCGAGAATTGCCAACAGGAGGGGGATCACGTCGGAGGGGACCTTCGAGGTGTTGCCGAGGATCATCAGGCTGTACGCGGCGATCACGATGACCCCGGCGCCCACGAGGAGGCCCAGCTCGGTGCGCCGGCGGGCCTTGACCCCGCGCCGCGTCCGTCGGGAGTGAGAGCGCAGGGTCAGCGACGGCACCGCGGCGAGCCTACCGGTGCCCGGTCCGCCGGAGAGGGAGCCGCCCGGGACGGGCCGGGGCCGATGGGAACCACGCGGGATACGATGAGCCGGCGATGGATCCCTGGCGCGACCGACTCGACCGGCGGCAGGGGGCGCGGCCATGACGGATCCGGTCGTCGCGGCCGGCGAGCGAGCCAGGCCCGTCCCCTGGGACGACGACGAGCGGACCGACAGGCGCAGCCGCGGCAGGGGTCGCGACGGCTGCACCGGGCGGCCGCGGTGCCGGACAGCTGCGGTATCCCGCACGGGTGCCGGGGGTGACCGGTCCGCCGCCTGATGCCAACCCGGCAGGGGTCCCTTCCGACCCGCGGTTCATCAACCGCGAGCTGTCCTGGCTGGACTTCGCTGCCCGTCTGCTCGATCTCGCTGCGGACGGGCGCCTCCCCCTTCTCGAGCGGGTCAAGTTCCTGGCCATCTTCACCGAGGGCCTCGACGAGTTCTTCCAGGTCCGGGTGGCCGGTCTCGAGGACCAGGTCGCCGCAGGCCTGCGGACCCGTTCGCCCGACGGGCTGAGCCCGGCCGAGCAGCTGGCGGCGATCACCGGCCGGGTGACCTCTCTGGTCGAGCGCCAGAGCCGGATCTACGCCGAGGACCTGACCCCGGCCCTGACCGGCGCCGGCGTGGTGGTCTCGGACTGGCACACCCTGGACCAGGAGGACCGGCGCGATCTGCTCGAGGTCTTCGACAGGCAGATCCTGCCGATCCTGACCCCGCTCGCCGTCGACCAGGGCCACCCGTTCCCGTACATCTCCGACCTCTGCCTCAACCTGGTCGTGCGGGTGGTCGACCCTGCGACCGGCAACCAGAGGATCGCCCGGGTCAAGGTGCCCCCCTGCTGCCCCGGTTGGTCGCCCTCCCCGACGGGACCCGCCTGGTGCCGGTCGAACAGGTCATCGCCGCCCACCTCGGAAGCCTCTTCCCGGCCATGGCCGTTGCCGAACACCACGTCTTCCGGGTCACCCGGAACGCGGATCTCTCCGTCGACGAGGACGACGTGCAGGACCTTCCGGCCGCCGTCGAGCTCGAGCTCCACCGCCGGCGCTTCGGCCAGGCGGTCCGCCTCGAGGTCTCGGCCGGCATCTCGACCGAGCTGCTCGAGATGTTGATCACCGAGGTCGGCGTGCCGGAGGAGAGCGTCTACCTCTTCGACGTACCCGTAGATCTCGGAGGGCTACGCGAGCTGACCCGGCTCGAACGGCCCGACCTCGCGCCCGAGCCCTGGACCCCGCTCACCCCTCCCCGGTTGGGCGGTGGGGCCGATGTCTTCGCCGTGCTCGCCGAGGGAGACGTGCTGGTGCACCACCCCTATGAGTCGTTCGCCTCGTCGGTCGAGGCCTTCGTGGCCCGGGCGGCGGAGGACCCCGACGTGGTGGCCATCAAGCAGACCCTCTACCGGACCGGCGACGACAGCCCGATCGTGGCCTCCCTGATCCGGGCGAGCCAGGGCGGCAAGCAGGTGACCGCGGTGGTCGAGCTCCAGGCCCGGTTCGACGAGCAGGCCAACATCGCCTGGGCCCGAGCCCTCGAGGAGGCCGGCGTGCAGGTCACCTACGGCCTGGTCCGCCTCAAGACCCACTCGAAGACCTCTCTCGTCGTGCGGCGCGAAGGCGATCAGATGCGGCGCTACTGCCACGTGGGGAGCGGCAATTACAACTCGCTCACCGCCCGCACGTACGAGGACGTGGGGCTCCTGACCGCCGACGCCGACGTGGGCGCCGACGTGGGCGAGCTGTTCAACCTGCTGACCGGCTCGGGGGTCCAGGCCGGATTCCGGCGCCTGGTGGTCTCGCCCACCTCGACCCGCACCGAGATCGTGCGCGCCATCGAGGCCGAGGCGGCCGCCGGCGGTCTCGGCCGTATCGTGCTCAAGACCAACGGGCTGACCGATCCGGACGTCATCGACGCCCTCTACCGGGCCTCGGCCGCAGGAGTCCCGATCGACCTGGTGGTCCGCGGCCTCTGCTGCCTGCGCCCGCAGGTCCCGGGCCTCTCGGAGAACATCCGGGTGCGCTCGATCGTCGGCCGGTTCCTCGAACACTCGCGTGTCTTCCGGTTCGGCGGCGAGCACGGACGACCGCTCCGGGTCTCGTTCGGCTCACCCGACCTCATGGAGCGCAACCTGGATCGCCGGGTCGAGGCGGTGGTGCCCATCGAGGACCCGGAGAGCCAGCGCAGGCTGGTCGAGATCCTCGACGACGCCCTCCGTGACGAGGCCAACTCCTGGGAGCTCGGAGCCGAGGGGACCTGGCTGCGGGTCGCCCCTGACCTCGGGCCCGGCAGCCTGGGGTTCAACCTGCAGGATCAGTGCCGAACGCTGGCGCTCGCAGCGCTGCTCCGTCATCGAGACGCAGTGCAGGCCGCGTCCTCGCCTCGAGCCCCGGCCCAGCCGACGCGTTCGGAGGAGCGGCGACCGACGGGAGGCGGGACACCGGTGATCGGTCAGCCCCCGGCGTCGGGACCGGATGCCGGGCAGCGGCCATCGGTGCGCCTGGGCCAGGCGCCGTGGTGGCGGCGGATCCGTCGGAACGGGTGACCCAGCCCAGGGTCCGCTCTTCGGCGTCGTCCCGCACCCGCCGGGCAGAGGCCCGGGTCCGGGACGCGTAGCTGCGGAGGCGCTGCAGGGTTGCCTTGCGCTCGAGCTCGAGGGTCGCGTAGGCCAACCCACCGAAGGGGATGGGCAGCCAGAAGTTCACCGCCCGGTAGGCGAGGACCGCCGAGAGGGCCTGCCCGTCGGTGAGGCCGAAGCCGGCGAGCATCGAGACCAGGACGAACTCGACCACGCCGAGGCCCCCCGGCGTGATCGGGATCGCTGCCAGGATGTTCGCCAGGCCGTAGGCGGTAAGCAGGTCGATCGGCGAGATGACGTGGCCGAACGCGGCCACGAACACCCAGAGCGAGGCGGCGTCGAGCAGCCAGTTGGCCGCCGCCCAGGCCACCGCCCGTCGGAGCAGGGTGCGATCGTCCATGAGGACGGCGAACCGCCGGGCGAGGCGCTCGACCAAGCTGGTGATCCGATCGGGGTCGAGGAAGCGGAGCCGGCCCGTTTCGCGCCGGATGATCCTGCTCGCCCGCGCCTGACCGCGCGTGAGCAGCAGGAAGAGCCCGCCGAAGGCCCCGAGGAGGACGACCCCGGCCGCGGCGGCCACCACGACCAGGATCGAGGCCGACTCGGACGCGTGCCCCCCGAGGCCGGACGGGGCGTGGAATCCGTGGGCGACCAGGAACCCGACGAGTGCACACCAGAACATCACGTTGAGGACCACCGCCGAGCCGATCCCCTGGGTCCCGAGGGCGAAGCCGGTGTCGGCCCCCGAGACCCCCGACTGGGTCAGGAGGCGGTAGCCGAGGGCGGCACCCGGAGCGGTGCCGCCCGGTGAGACGTGGCTCAGGGCCAAGGTCGACATGTTGATGCGAAAGATGCGCACCCGCCCGGGCCCCCCAGGAGGGAGGACCGAGTAGGTGAGCTGGGAGTAGGCGGCAAGAGCGGCGATCTCGAGGAGCACCCCGACCACCAGTGCCGTGACGTTGACGTGGGCCAGCTCGCCGACCTGGCGCCGGTGGCTCGCGACGAGGGGGAGCGCGACGTAGAAGAAGAAGAGGAAGACCACGACGGTCCCCACGCTGAGCCGGACCTCCCGGCGCACGAAGGGGCCACGGTGCCACCAGCGGCGGTGCGGCTGCTCCGTTGCTGGGTCGGACTCCGCCGTGGGGTCGGGCTCCATCACCGCTATGTTGGCACGGCGCGACCCCCCGGACCTGCCATGCTGGCAGTGTGGCCGAGTCGCGCGAGGAGCTCCCACCGGGTGGGTGGACGCCCGGAACCGGCCCTCCGGCGTCGGACCCCGAGGGCCCTCCGGTGACCGTCCCGGGCGCGACCACGGTCATCAGCGAGACGCCCTCCGAGCTGCGCGACCGGGCCATCGGTCCCGACGCCCCACGCCGGGAGCGGCTCTTCGCGGCGGCGTCGGCCAAGGGCATCCCGCTGCGCACGATCCTGACCGTCGACGCGGTGGTCATCGCCACCTGGGTCCTCTACCGGCTCATCGGTCGACTCCGCGAGGTCATCCTCTGGATCCTCATCTCGGCGTTCATCGCGCTCGTGCTCAACCCGTCGGTGGTCTTCCTCCAGCGCCACCGTTTCCGGCGCGGCAGCGCGGTGGCCACGGTCTTCGCCGCGGCCGCACTCGCCTTCGCCGGCCTGCTCGCGCTGTTCGGCTACCCCCTCGTGAACACGCTCACCCACGTGGCCGAGCGCCTGCCGGCCATGGTCGACCAGGTCCAGAAGGGGCACGGCTGGCTGGCCCACACCCTCCAGCGCCTGCACCTCCTGACCTGGGTGCAGAAGAACGCACCCCGTCTCAAGGCCGCCGCCCAGAGCCTCGGCAAGCCGGCGCTGTCGGTCGGGACCAACCTGGCCTCGGCCGTCTTCTCGACCATCCTGGCCCTCAGCACGATCGCCTTCCTCTCCCTCTTCATGCTGCTCGAGGCCCCCCAGCTCCGCCGCGGGTTCCTCGGGACGCATCAACCCCGGTCTGCGCCGGACCGTCGAGGAGGTCTCGCCACACGGTGTCCCGTTCGGTGACCTCCTACGTGCTCGGGACCGTCGCCCTCTCGGCCCTGTTCGGTCTCGTCATCTTCGTCACCATGCTCGTCCTCGGGGTGCCCTTTGCCCTCCTGATCGGCCTCTGGGTGGCGCTGGTGGCCATGATCCCGCTGGTCGGAGGCCTGATCGCCGGTGTGCCCAGCGTGCTGCTGGCCGCGCTCCACTCACCGACCGCCGGCGTGATCGCCGCTCGCTGTCTTCATCGGGTTCCAGCTCGTCGAGAACCACTTCCTCTACCCGGTGGTGATGAGCCGGACCGTGCGGATGAACCCGCTCTGGGTGCTGTTGGCCGTGCTGGTCGGGGCCAATCTCGGCGGGGTCTTCGGCTCCTCGCTCGGCGCGTTGACCGGGGCCCTGGTGGCCATCCCGATCGGCAGCGCGATCCAGGTCGTCTCCCGCGAGGTCTGGGAGCGCACCCGGTCCCCGGACGACCCGGACGGGCCGGGGCCTCCCCGACCCCCTCTGTCCCCGGCGAGCGATGAGCCGGACCTCGTCCCGGGACCGGGCCGGTCCGGGCGCCCTGTCACGGCTGGGGTCCGGACGGTCCCGTAGGCTGCGGTGATGGATGTCCTGGTGGTGCTCCCCACGTACAACGAGTCGCAGAACATCGATCACGTGCTGCGCAGGATCCGCGCGGCGGTCCCTGCCGCGAGCATCCTGGTCGTCGACGACGGGAGCCCGGACGGGACGGCCGACATGGCCGAGACGGATCGGCAAGGAGCTCGGCAACATCGATGTCCTCCGTCGCCACGACAAGTCGGGTCTGGGCAGCGCCTACCGCGCCGGGTTCCGCTGGGGGCTCGAGCGCGGGTTCGACGCCTGCGTCGAGATGGACGCAGATCTCTCCCACGAGCCCGAGGCGCTACCCGGGCTGGTCGCGCCGTTGGCGGAGGGGAACGAGCTCGTCATCGGCTCCCGGTACATCCCCGGCGGCTCGATCCCCAACTGGGCCTGGCACCGACGGCTGCTCTCGCGGGGCGGCAACCTCTATGCCTCGGCGCTGCTCGGCCTCGGTGTCGCCGACGCCACCGCAGGATTCCGGGCATACGCCGTCTCGATCCTCGAACGCATCGATCTCGACCGGATCAAGGCCGAGGGGTACGGGTTCCAGATCGAGATGACCTACGAGGCCAAGCGGCAGGGCGCACGGGTCCTCGAGGTCCCGATCCGCTTCGTGGACCGGGTCGAAGGCGAATCCAAGATGTCCACGTTCATCGTGGTCGAGGCCCTGGCGCTGGTGACGTGGTGGGGAGTGCGGCGGCTCGTCGGTGCCGACCGACGCCGTCCGCAGGCCGTGCGCACCTGATGCCCGTGCCGTGACCGGCACCGGACAGGTCTCGCCCGCCGCCCGCCCCCCAGTCCACCCCGCCCCTCGCGTGCCGTGGCCCGTCCCGGCGCGTCGGTAGGCGGCTCGCGGTGCTCGCCACGGTCGACCGCGGGTCAGGCCCGCCGGTGATCCTGCTCCACGGCCAACCGGGCACCCATGCCTCCTGGGACCCGGTGGTCGGCCTGCTCGAGCCCTCGCTGCGGTTGCTGGTTCCCGACCGCGTCGGGTACGGGGCGACCGCCGGCGAGGCGCGCGGGGTGGCTGCAAACGCGGAGCTGGTCGCCCGCCTCATCGACGCGCGCGATGCGGGACCGGCGACCGTCGTGGCCCACAGCTGGTCCGGCGCGGTCGCCGTCCTGCTGGCCGACGCCCACCCCGGGCTGGTCTCCGCACTCGTCCTGGTCGCTGCCGCCTGCACCCCGGACAGCCTGGACGTCGTCGACCGCGCGCTCAACGTGGCCGTGGTCGGGGACGTGCTCACCGTGGCCGGGCTGGTCTCGTTCGGGGAGGTCCTGCCGCGGCTGCACCGCCTGATCCGGTACGCACCGGCGCGCTACCGCGACCAGCTCTCGACCGCCTTCCCGGACCGCAGTCTCCTGGGCGGCGAGCGCGGGACCCTCGGCCGCCACCGTCGGACCTTCCTCATCGAGCAGCGGGCCCTGATCGCGGAGCTCCCGGCGGTCACCGCGGCGCTCCCGCGCATCCGGGTGCCGACCGCGGTCGTGGTCGGGGAGTGGGATCTGGTCGTGCGGCCGGAGTCCGCTCGCACCCTCGCCCGGTCGGTGCCCGGCGCCGAACTGATCACGGTGCCCCGGGCCGGGCACTTCGTCGCCCGTGACGCCCCCGAGCTCCTTGCCGAGGTCGTCATCCGGTACGGGAGCCGCCCGGTCCGAGGCGATGCGGTGGGGTGACCCGCCCGGCTCAGCCCACGACGGCCCTGGGCGTCCGTTCGCCGACCCGCTGTGCAGCTGTGGATGTCGGGAACGTCTGGCCGGGAGCCAGTGCGTCGAACACAGAGGTGAACTTGAGCGTCGCCTCGACCAGCTCGTCCTCGGGGTGTGACCCCCGGACGACACCGAAGCCGGCGACCATCCGCGCAGTGGACCCGGCCACGGTGACCGCTCGGATCCCGATGACCCAGCGGCCGTCCCCGGCCGCGTCGACGAAGCCGACCGGACCCGCGTAGGTTCCCCGGCCGTCGGGTTCGAGGCGGGCGATCGTGGCGAGGGCGGCGTCCCTGGGCACACCTCCGACCGCAGGGGTCGGGTGGAGCGCGGCCACCAGATGGAGGGCGCTCGGCGTCCGGGCGTCCTCCCCCGGCGAGGGGCGGTCGCGCGTGGCGAGGACCCCGGTGACCGGTGTGCCGAGGTGGGTCATGTTGTGGAGGTGGACCAGACCGGGTCGGTCGGGGACCTCGATCCCCACGCTCAGCGGTGCGAGGGCGTCGCGCACGCCCTCGACCACCAACCGGTGCTCCTCACCGTCCTTCGCCGACTCGAGGAGCTCGGCCGGGCGTCCGTCATCCCGGCCGGGACTCCCGGTGGTCCCCGCGAGCGGGAGGCACCGGAAGCGGTCACCGATGCGCTCGACCAGGAGCTCCGGGCTCGCCCCGACGAACTGGCCGCCGAGCGTCGGCAGCGAAAAGAGCGTGCAGGTCGGCTCCAGCGCGTCCCACCTGTGCAGAAGGCCGACGACGTCGACCGCTCGGGACAGGGTCACGTCTGCCTGGCGGGCGAGGACGACCTTGGCCAGCTCCCCGCGGTCGATGGCGGTGACGGCATCAGCGACGGCGGACCGGAAGGCGTCGTCCGAGGAGCGCAGTTCGACTCCGGCCGGGCCCGACTCCTCCGGATCCGGCCGGTTCCGGTCGGCGACGGCAAGAAGCCGGGCGCGCAGCCCGCTGCCGGCTCGGGGATCGCGGTCCGGGTCGGGCAGGCTGCTCGGGTCGTCGGCGACGAGGGTCACCCATTCCGAGCCGTCCGGTTCGCGGCCGTACAGCAGGGCCGGGACGGTGAGCTCGGCCGCCGCAGCACGGTCGAAGGGGAGCGCCCCGAAGGCGCGGACCGGGTGGCCGGCGGAGGCACGGGTCGTGCCCGCGAGACGGTCGTCGCACCGGATCGACGCCAGCTCGTCGAGGGCCCGGTCGAGGTCGGCGGGTGCGGTCAGCCCGCAGGGGAGCCGGAGCGTGGCGGCGACCCCGAGCCCGACCTGGAGCCGACCCTCGGCGGCGAGGAACACGCCCGTCCGACCGGCCAGGGCGTAGGGGTCGAGCGGCGGCCCGGGGGGGAGGGGCAGTCGCAGGGCCACGGCGGTCACGGTCGTCCGCTCCTCGTGGCCGTGATGAGTTGGCAGAGCCCCCCGGTGAGCGGTCGCCGGTTGACCGTCGAGAACCCGGCTCTGTTGAGCATGGCGCGGAGCTCGTCCGTGGTCGGCAGGTACGCGGTCGACTTCGGGAGGTACCGGTAGGCGGAGCGGTCGGAGAGGAGCCCCCCGATGAGCGGCACCACCCGACGGAACCAGAGGCGGTGGCCGGACCGGAGCGGGCCCCGTGCGGGCTCGGCCACCTCGAGCAGGCTGATCCGTCCACCCGGGCGGACGATACGCCCGAGCTCGCCGAAGACCGCCGCGAGCTCGGTGAAGTTGCGGAGGGCGTAGCCGCAGGTGACTCCGTCCACCGCGCCGCCGGCCACCGGCAGGGAGGCGGCATCGGCCTCGGCCAGCGGGCATCCGGCGCGGTTGGCGGTGAGCATCCCCCAGGAGAGGTCGATGCCGAAGGACCGATGGCCGGTCTCGGCCAGCATCCGCAGGAAGTCGCCGGTTCCGCTTGCCAGGTCGAGGACGATCGAGCCGGCCGGCAGCCCGAGCGCCCGCAGCGACTGCCTGCGCCACCGTTGGTCGAGGCCGCCGGTCATCGTGCGGTTGACCAGGTCGTAGCGCGGGGCGATCGCGTCGAACATCGAACGGACCGATGCGGTCTTCTCGTCGCCTGTGGGGAGGCCCGCATCCCGCGCACGGGCTGCGGTCTCGAGCGCGATGGTGTCCGTCGTCGAGCACCGGGCCTCTTGCGGTCCGTTGTCGCTGCCGGTCAACGGCCGGCCGCCGCCTGCTCGTCGTCTACGAGTACGGGCTCGTCGACCCCGTCCCGCTCGATGAGCTCCCAGATCGCCCGCCGCTCCCCTTCGGTGCCGACCTGCTCGACGTGGTCGAGCGCCGCCTGCATCAGCGTGCGGGTGAAGTGATGTCCGACCAGGCTGTTGACCGCCGGGAGGAGCTCGGCGTAGGCCTGCAGCAGCCGCTCGACCGGCGGGCCCGCCGGGGTGCTGTCGGCGTCTGTCGCCGGACGCACGTCGGGGCCCGGATCGCCACCCGCGCGGAGCGGGTCGCGGACGAAGCGCGAGAACAGGTCGACCGCTCCCGCGCGACCGTCTCGGTGGCCTCGTGGTGGAGGCGGGCCAGGTCGAGCAGCGCGGGAAGGGGGATGCCCCACTCGAGCAGGAGCAGGGCGGCGCTCGCCGCGGCCACGTCCTCGTCCGTGTAGCGCTCGAGGCCGGCGACCCGACGGGGGATCAGCAGTTGCTCGGCCTCGACGGCCTTGAGCAGGGCCAGCGGGATCCCTGTCTCGGTGGCGAGCTCGGCGAGGGTGTAGGTCCGGGGCTCCCCGGGGACGGTCCCGTCCGTCCCCTCCGCGCCGGCCCCGCCGTCGCCGGGTGTCCCGTCGCCGGGTGTCCCGTCGGGCACGGAGTGGGGGAGACCCGAGAGCTCGCCGAGCAGCGCCTCGTCGGCTGCGTCGAGCTCGCCCGAGACCAGGCGGGCGATGGTGGCGAGGGTGAACCCGCGTTCCTGGAGGGCGCGGATCCGGGTCAGCCGGGCAAGGTGGGTGTCGTCGTACCAGGCGATCCGGCCCTCGCGTCGGGGTGGATCGAGGAGGCCTTTGCTCTGGTAGTAGCGGACGGTGTCCACCGACACGCCCGAGCGTGCCGCGAGGTGCTCCACCCTCATCTCCATGCACCCACTCTAGGAGTGCATGCTCACATTGTACGAGTCACCGGCCGTTCGAGGTGCTGGCCTGGGAGTTCGTCAGGAGTAGTAGCGGTAGACCACCTGGGCCACGCAGCTCGGCTTCGACGAGCCCTCCGTGTCGAAGGTCAGGTCGATGACGACCTGGACCCCACCGGAGATATCCTCGACCTCGGCGATGGCGGCCCCCATCCGGAGGGTGCTCCCGACCGGCACCGGCGAGGGGAAGCGCACCTTGTTGCACCCGTAGTTCACGCCGAACGTGGTGCCTTCGACGGTCAGGACCTCGCCGAGGAGCACCGGCGCGAGCGAGAGGGTGAGGTACCCGTGGGCGATGGTTCCGCCGAACGGACCGGTCTTCGCGCGCCTCGGGGTCCACGTGGATCCACTGGTGGTCGCCGGTCGCGTCGGCGAACCGGTCGACCTGGTCCTGATCGACACGATGCCACGCGCTGTATCCGAGGTGGGTGCCGATGAGCGTCTTGAATCCGTCGATTCCCTGCACGGTCGTTGCCATGGCCAGACTGTACGGGACTCGGGAGTCGCACGCCCACACGGGCGCAAACGAGCAGACCGGAGGTGAGGCTTGCCTGTCGCACCGGCTGAGCGCCGCCTCAGCCTGCCGTGCTCGTTACGATCGGGTCGTGGCGATCGAGCACAGGCACCGCGATCTGAAGGGCGGCGGTGCGCGGGCCGCCGTCTTCGGCATCAGCGACGGCCTCGTCTCCAACGTGGCCCTCATCCTGGGCGTTGCCGGCGCCCACCCCCCTGCGGGAACGGTCCGCCTGGCCGGCCTGGCCGGGCTCATCGGCGGGGCGTTCTCCATGGCGGCCGGTGAGTACATTTCGATGCGCGGCGCAGTCCGAGCTCATGGAGCGGGAGCTCGACGTCGAGCGCGAGGCCATCCGGCATGATCCCGAAGACGAGCGCCGGGAGCTCGCCGCCATCTACGAGAGCCGTGGCCTCGAGTCCGACCTGGCCGAGGAGCTCTCGGCCAAGATCATGCGCAACCCACAGCTGGCCCTCGAGACCCACGCACGCGAGGAGCTCGGGTTCGCACCCGGCCAGACCGGCAACCCGGTGCAGGCCGCCGTCTCGTCGTTCGTGGCCTTCTCGGTGGGTGCGGTCATCCCGCTCCTGCCGTGGCTGTTCATCGGCGGGACGGCTGCAGTGCTCTGGTCGGTCGCCCTCGGCGGCATCGCCTCAGTGGCCGTCGGCGCCGCCCTGTCCATCTTCACCGGCCGGTTCTGGCTGTGGTCGGCCACCCGGCAGCTGCTCTTTTCCGGCGCTGCGGCTGCCGTGACCTACGCGATCGGCCACCTCATCGGCACCGGCTGATCAGGGGCGTCCGTCGACCGTCGCGACATACGACCGGTCGACGTGGTCGACGGTCAGTCCCATGGCCCGGTAGAGCGAGACCGCCGGCACGTTTGCCGCGTCCACGTAGAGCATGCCGACGGTCAGCCCCTGTGCGGCGAGCCAGTCGAAGCCGGCCTGGGTGAGCGCACGCCCCCAGCCGCGGCCCTGGACGTCGGGGTCGACACCGATCACGTAGATCTCGCCCATCGGGGGACGGGTGCGGCCGTGCACCTTGGTCCAGCACGAGCCGTCCATCCGGCCGTCCTCCTCGAGCACGAGGAATCCATTCGGGTCGAACCACGGCTCCTCCTCGCGTTCGAGGAGGGTGCTCCGCTCCCAGTGACCCTGCTCGGGATGGGTGGCGAACGCCCGGTTGTTGACGACGAGCCAGGCGTCCTCGTCGACGCCGACCCGAAAGGGTCTGGTCCGGATTGCGACCGGGGGTCGACCGGTGCCCGGGTCGTGCTCGAGGGGGAGGCGGCACCGCATCTGGAGGAGGTCCCGCTCGCGGACGAATCCCCGGGACGCCGCCCTCCGGTCGTCGGCCTCGGCGGCCCGGCTCGTCCACAGCCGCAGGGTGCCCCCCCCCGCATCGCGCGACGGCCCGCACCGCGTGGTCGATGAGGGCGCCGGCCACCTCGTCCGCCCCGGGCCCGGGCTCGGTCGCCACCTCCAGCACGGAGAGATCGCCTGCCGAGCGGGCGTCCACCTGCCCGTAGCCGACCAACCGACCCGCGGGGCCTCGCCTGGCCGGGAGGGCCAGGAACGAGAGGGGACCAGGCGTTGCGGGCGGACCGGACCCGAACCGGTCGAGTGCCCGTCGCCGGTCGTCGCTGAGGGGGGGGTGGCCGGAGGTGGCCTCGAGGCGGGTGAGCAACTCGCCGACCTCGGTCAACGTCGGCCCGTCGGGCGCGGGGTCGGCGTCCACCTCCACTGCCTCCATGCGAGAGAAGCTACCGGTAGTCTCCGGCCATGGCCCGACCACGCACCCCCGCCGGGCGCGCCCGGGTGGCCGACGAGCGCCTCGAACGGCTCTTCCCCGGCACCGCCGCCGAGCTCTGCGCGCTCGACCATGCCGACGCCTTCCAACTGCTCGTGGCGACCATCCTGTCCGCGCAGACCACAGACGAACGGGTCAACCTCACCACTCCTGCGCTCTTCGCCCGCTATCCGGACCCGGCATCGTTGGCCGCCGCGCACGACGACCGACGTCGAGGAGCTGATCCACTCCACCGGGTTCTTCCGTGCCAAGACGCGCAACATCATCGGCATGGCCGGTGCGGTGGTCACCCGGTTCGACGGTGCGGTGCCGTCCCGGATGGAGGACCTGGTCACCCTGCCGGGTGTCGGCCGGAAGACCGCCAACGTGGTCCGCAGCGTCGCGTTCGGGCTCCCGGGTCTCCCGGTGGACACCCACGTCCAACGGGTGAGCGTCCGCCTCGGGCTCACCGACGAGACCGACCCGGTCAAGGTCGAGACGGTCCTCGACGCCATGATCCCGGCCCCTCGGCGCGGCGCGTTCAGCATCCGGGTCATCCTCCACGGCCGGGCCACCTGCAAGGCCAGATCACCGAGATGCGCGGACTGCGAGCTCTCCGACTTCTGCCCCTACGCGGTCCGGATGGTCGTCAATAGTCGCCACAACTGACATTTTCGATGAAAATCGCTGATTAGTCAGGGATTCCGGACACGGAAGCGTGCTCCCGAGCGAAATTCGAGAGGGCTCGAGCTGGCCCTCGACTGGAAATGTCCTCCCGAAAACGTGATGATCGTAGGAGGCCTCGGAACCGGTTCCCGCCAACTGGTTCCGCAGAGCGGTGTTCGGGATCCGCCGCCCGACCCGCTCGCGCGAAGGCACCCTACGGGGTGCCTTCGCCGCGCCCGGGGGCACTCGCGGACGGGGCCCCCGGCGGTTCGGATGGGTGCGCCCGGTTGGGACTAGCGGCGCGCCAGGGACGCGGCCAGGCGGGCCAGCCGGCGGTTCGCACTGTCGAGGGCGCGCTCGACGGCGAACAGCTCCTTGGCCGTCTCCTCGTCCTTGACCGACTGTCGCTGCGTCGGCGTGCGCGGTCACCCGCCTGGTCAGCTCGTCGAGCGCGGTGGCGAGCGAGGACAGTTCTGCGGAGCTGGCGGCCATCGGAGGATCATGGCACTGCCGGGCCGGGAGCGGACGACGCAGCCCACTGACACCCCCCGGGGACCGCGACGGGGTCCGGTAGCATCGTTCGGCTATGGGTCTCCGTCGGCTCGACCTCCGCGGCGTCGCCGGTGGCAAGCGCGGACTCGCGGCCGCCCTGCCCCGTCCGGTGGACGAGCAGGACCGGTCCTCGGAAGCGGTGGCCGCGATCATCGCCGAGGTGCGCACCGGTCGGCGATGTCGCACTCCGCCGCCTGACCGCCCGCTTCGACCACGTCGATCTCGACGAGCTCCGGGTCCCGACCTCGGAGATCCAGGCCGCGCTCGGACGGATCCCGTCGGCGTTGCAGGACGCGCTCGACGTCGCCCACGACCGGATCCTCACCTACCACGCCCACGAGGCGGCGGTCCCGGCGGAGGACTACACCTCGGGTGGCATCACGGTCCGCCATCTGGTCCGACCGGTGGCCCGGGCGGGCTGCTACGCCCCGGGCGGTCGCGCCCGGTACCCCTCGACCGTCCTCATGTGCGCGGTGCCGGCGCACGTGGCCGGTGTCGAGGAGATCGTGCTCTGCGTGCCCCCGGGACCCGACGGGTGCGTCGACGACGCCACCCTGGCCGCCGCCGCCGTGGCCGGGGTCACCGAGGTCTTCCGGGTGGGCGGGGCGCAGGCCATAGCTGCCATGGCCTACGGGACCGAGAGCATCGGGGCCGTCGACGTCATCGTCGGGCCCGGCAACCGCTACGTGGCGGAGGCCAAGCGGCAGGTCTCGGGGGTGGTCGGGGTCGCCGCGGCCTTCGCCGGACCCTCGGAGGTGGTGGTGATCGCCGGTCCGGAGACACCGCCCGAGCTGGCCGCCATCGACCTGGTCGTGCAGGCCGAGCACGGCCCCGATGGCCTGGCCTGGCTGATCACCTGGTCGGAGGAGGTCGCGCGACGCGGTCGACCGCGCACGTCGACCGGATCGTCGGCCAGTCCCCCCGGCGGGCGGACCTCGAGGCGACACTCGGCACCGGCGGCTACGCCGTCCTGGTCGACGGGGCCCGCCAGGCCTGCGCGGTCTCCAATGCGGTGGCCCCCGAACACCTCGAGATCCTGACCGCCGACGCCGCGTCGCTGCTCGCGCAGATCACCGCGGCCGGAGCCGTGTTCCTCGGTGTCAATGCGCCGGCAAGTGTCGGTGACTACGTGGCCGGGCCCAACCACGTGCTCCCGACGAACCGCACCGCCCGCTTCGCGAGCGCGCTGCGCGTCGACGACTTCCGCAAGCACATCCACGCGGTGAGCCTCGACGACGACGCGCTGGCGACCCTCGGTCCCCATGTGGTGACCCTGGCAGAGACCGAGGGCCTGCCGGCCCACGCCGAGTCCGTGCGGCTGCGATGGCCGCGGTAGGGGGGACGGGCAGCGGCCGCGACGCGCCGGTCCGGTCCGGACCGGACAGCCCGGCGCGCCCGCTCCCGCCGGTCCGCCCGGACCTCGGCACGCTCACCGACTACCACTCGGCACAGGTCGAGGTCGCGGTCCGCCTCAACACCAACGAGTCGCCGATCGGCCCGCCGGCTGCATGGTACGAGGACCTGGCGGCCGATCTCGCCGGGATCCAGTTCAACCGGTACCCGGACCGCGAGGCCGTCGCCCTGCGCTCCGCCCTGGCCGAGAGCCACGGGGTCACCCCCGACCGCATCTTCTGCGCCAACGGCTCCAACGAGGTGCTGCAGTGCCTCTTGCTTGCCTACGGTGGACCGGGTCGGACCGCTGCGCTCTTCGAGCCGACGTACACCCTCCACCGCCACATCGCCCGGATCACCGGCACCGCGGTGGCCGCAGGCGAGCGCCGGGACGACTTCGCGCTGGACCTGGCAGAGGTGCGGCGGGTGATCACAGCCGCCGACCCGGTGCTGACCTTCCTCTGCTCACCCAACAACCCGACCGGACGCGCCGACTCGCCCGAGCAGATCGCCGAAGTGGCCGCACTCGCACCCGGACTGCTGGTGGTCGACGAGGCGTACGGGCAGTTCGCCCCCTCGTCGACCCTCGACCTGATCCGCAACGGCGGGACGGACGCCGACCGCACCGTGGTCGTGCGCACCTTCTCCAAGACGTGGTCGATGGCCGGAGCCCGGCTCGGCTACCTGGTGGCCGCGCCCGAGGTGGTCCGGGCCTGTGCGCTGGTCGCCCTGCCCTACCACCTCGACGCCGCCAAACAGTTGGCCGGCCGGCTCGCGCTCGAGCACGTGCACGAGATGGAGCAGCGGGTCGCGCTCATCGCCGAGGAGCGCGGGAGGATTGCCGCGGCGTTCGCCGCCCTTCCCGTCGAGACCTGGCCCTCGGACGCCAACTTCCTGCTGTTCCGCCCGACCACCCGGGACGCCCGGGCGGTGTGGTCCGATCTCCTCGCGGCATCGGTGCTCGTGCGAGACTGTTCGGGCTGGCCGGGTGTCGAGGGATGCCTGCGGGTGACCGTCGGGCTCCCCACCGAGAACGACCGCTTCCTGGCCGCCCTGACCGAGAGCCTCCGATGAGCCCACCCACCCCCACCCCGCCCGCCACGACCCACCGAACGGCCGAGGTCGGGCGGTCGACCAAGGAGACCGCCATCGAGGTCCGGGTCGACATCGACGGGACCGGCGCCACCGAGATCTCGACCGGATTGCCCTTCTTCGATCACATGTTGGGACAGCTCGGCCGCCACGGCGGGTTCGACCTCTCGGTGACCGCCGAAGGTGACCTCGAGGTCGATGCGCACCACACGGTCGAGGACGTGGGGATCGCCCTCGGCGAGGTCGTGGCGACCGCGCTCGGCGACAAGGCCGGTGTCCGGCGGTTCGGATCGGTGGCGGTGCCGCTCGACGAGGCGCTGGTCGAGGTGGCCGTCGACCTCTCGGGCCGCCCCTACCTCGCCTACGGCATCGAGTTCGCCCCGGACACCGCCGGGCTCGGCACGCCGCCGTTCGACCCCCAGCTGGCCGAGGAATTCTGGCGGGCCTTCGTCACGGCGGCGGGGATGACCCTCCACGTGCGGCTGATCTCCGGCAGGAACACCCACCACATCGTCGAGGCCTCCTTCAAGGCCGTGGCGCGTGCCCTCCGGGATGCGGTGCGCGTCGAGGGCGGGGGCATCCCGTCCACCAAGGGGACCCTGTGACCGGTCCGGGCCGGGCCGGTGGCACCCCGACGACCAACCGCCGCCGGTGATCGCGGTCCTCGACTACGGCATCGGCAACCTCCGCTCGGCCGAGAAGGCCCTGCAGCACCTCGGCGCGGACGGCCGGCTGGTGGCCGATCCGGACCGTGCCGCCGAAGCCGATGGCGTGGTGCTGCCCGGGGTCGGCGCCTTCGGGCGCTGCGCGGAGGCACTGCGTGCGAGCGGGCTCGCAGCCGTCGCCCGGGACGCGGTGCGGCGTGGCGTGCCGTTCCTCGGGATCTGCGTGGGCTTCCAGCTGCTCTACGAGGCATCCGAGGAGGACCCCGGAGTCGAGGGCCTCGGGATCCTCCCCGGCACCGTGCGTCGCCTGCCCCCCGGGGTCAAGCGCCCCCAGATGCAGTGGAACGTGCTCACCCCGGTGGTCCGCCAGACCGCCGCCGCCTCTGTTCGGGGCGGCCTCCTGGAGGGCATCCCGGACCCGGCCTGGGTCTACTTCGTGCACTCGTACGCGCCGGAGACGACGGAGGAGACCACCTCCACCTGCGAGTACGGCGGGACGGTGACCGCCTCGGCCGAGCGCGGCCCGGTCTGGGGCACCCAGTTCCACCCCGAGAAGTCCGGAACGGTCGGACTCGGCATCCTGGCCAATTTCGTGCGGGCCGTCACCGAGGCCGGCGCTCCCGGCACCCCGGGTGCGGTGACCGCCCGGGTCCCGGGTCCCGGGCCCCGGGCCTGATGGACCTCTATCCGGCCATCGACATCCGGGACGGCGGTGCGGTCCGCCTCGCCCAGGGCGATTTCGAGCGGCAGCGCGACTACGGCGACCCGCTCACCCTCGCCACCCGCTTTGCCGCCGCGGGCGCACCCTGGCTGCACGTGGTCGACCTCGACGCGGCCCGCACCGGACGCCCGGTCAACCGGGCTGCGGTCCTTGCGATCGCCGCGGCGGTCGACGTACCGGTGCAGAGCGGTGGAGGGGTGCGCACCGAGTCCGACGTCGAGCAGCTGCTGACCGGCGGCGTCGCCCGGGTGGTCCTCGGCACGGCCGCCCTCGAGGACCCCGGACTGGCCCCGCGGGCCGCGGCCGCCTTCCCCGGCCGGGTCGCCGTGGGTCTCGACTACCGCCGGACACCGGACGGCCGGGCGGAGGTGGCCGTCCGCGGCTGGGAGGAGGGGTCCGGTCGCACCGTCGCCGAGCTCCTCGAGGAGGTCGCGGAAATGGGACTGGCCGCGGTGGTGGTCACGTCGGTCGCGCACGACGGGATGCTCGCCGGACCCGACCTCGAGGGCCTCGCCGCGGTCGTTGCCGCTACCGGCGTCCCGGTCATCGCGTCCGGCGGCGTGGCGTCCGCAGGAGACCTCGAGGCGTTGGCCCGCCTCTCGGCGGGAGCGGACTCCGGCTCGGGCTCCGGTCGGCGTCTCCTCGGGGCCATCGTCGGCAGGGCCCTGGTCGACGGTCGGTTGACCGTGGAGGAGGGGGTGGCCGCATGCGCACGGTCCGGGTGATCCCCTGCCTCGACGTGGACGCGGGCCGTGTCGTCAAGGGGATCCGCTTCACCGACCTGTTCGACGCCGGCGACCCGGTCGAGCTGGCCACCCGCTACGACAGTCAGGGAGCCGACGAGCTGGTGTTCCTGGACATCACCGCTTCGTCCGACCACCGCGGCACCATGGTCGAGGTGGTCTCCCGCACCGCCGAGGTCGTCTTCATCCCCTTCACGGTCGGGGGAGGGGTGCGCTCGGTCGACGACGCGCGCCGGCTGCTGCGGGCTGGGGCCGACAAGGTCGGGGTCAACACCGCGGCCGTCGACCGGCCGGGCTTGATCACCGAGCTCACCGACGAGTTCGGGAGCCAGTGCGTGGTCGTGGCCATCGACGCACGGCGCCGTCCGAACGCGGGGGACGCGGAGCTGGCCTGGGAGGTCTTCACCCACGGCGGGCGCACCGCGACCGGGCTCGATGCCCTGGCCTGGGCCGAGCGATGCGCCGGGCTCGGCGCGGGCGAGCTCCTCGTGACCTCGATGGACCGGGACGGCACCCGGGACGGCTTCGACCTCGAGCTCACCCGGCGCATCGCCGACCGCTGCCCGGTTCCGCTGGTGGCCTCCGGTGGCGTCGGCGAACTCGACCACCTGGTCGAGGGTGCCGTCGAGGGTGCCGCCGACGCGGTGCTCGCTGCCTCGATCTTCCATCTGGGGGAGTTCACGGTTGGCGAGGCCAAGGCGCACCTGGCCTCGGCCGGCGTCGCGGTCCGCCCGGTCTGAGCCCGGTCCCGTCCGCGGACCGGATCGGGCGCGCGGGCCCGATCGGGTCCGGCGGGGCGGCGATGGGCCTGCGGTAGCCTGGGTCAGTGGGATCGACGACCTCCGAGGCGCCAATGACCAGCCGGAACGGGGAGGGAGACGGGCCGAAGCTCCCGATCAACGTCCTCGCCGACCGCGTCCTCGTCCAGGTCGGGCAGGCCGAGGGTGAGCGCCGCTCGCGCGCGGGCATCCTGATCCCGGCCACAGCGCAGGTCTCCCGCCGGCTCACCTGGGCCGAGGCGGTCGCGGTGGGGCCCCACGTTCGCTCGGTCAAGATCGGGGACAACGTGCTCTTCAACCCCGAGGACCGCTTCGAGGTCGAGGTCCACGGCGAGGAGTACGTGATCCTGCGCGAGCGGGACATCCACGCCGTCGCCGCCACCCGCTTCGACGGCGGGACCGGCCTCTACCTCTGACCGGCGCCCGCTGCGGGCAGGACCCACCAGGACGACCACCCGTCCCCACCAGATCGATCCACCAGGGAGCAAACACGGTGTCCACCTCACCCACCCCCGCATTCACCGCCGCCCCGGTGGCCTTCACCGAGGCCGAGCTCGACCGGATCACCTACAACGCCGACGGCCTGGTGGCCGCCATCGTCCAGGACGCGGGCGACGGTGCGGTGCTCATGTTCGCCTGGATGAACGCCGACTCGCTCCGCCGGACGCTCGAGACCGGCCGCACCTGGTTCTGGAGCCGCAGCCGCCAGGAGTTCTGGTGCAAGGGCGAGACGTCCGGCGACCGCCAGTACGTACGCGCCGTGCACTACGACTGCGACGGGGACGCGCTGCTGGTCACCGTCGACCAGGAGGGGGCCGGCGCCTGCCACACCGGGAACCGCTCGTGCTTCTTCCGCTCGTTCGGCGCCCACCCATGAGCGCGCCAACTCGTGAGCGCGGGCCGGTGACCGCCGCCGGGCCGGGGCCGGAGGGCTTCCGCGCCCTCGCCGCGTCGCCACCGCATCGTGCCGGTCTGGCGCGAACTGGTTGCCGACACGGTCACGCCGGTGGCCGCCTTCCTTCAGATCGTCGGGACCGGTGGGACCCCCGGGTTCCTCCTCGAGTCGGTCGAGGGGGGCGAGCGCTGGGGTCGCTACTCGTTCATCGGCCGGAACCCTCTGGCCACGCTCACCGCCCACGGCACCGAGGTCCGCACCGAGGGGGCGCTCGACCTGGACGCCGTGACCGGTGGGGGAGTGAGCGGGTCCGGTGGTGTCCTCTCCGCCCTCGAGGCCGTCCTCGGAGCCTTCGATGCGCCGGACCTCCCCGATCTGCCCCCGCTCCACGCCGGCCTGGTCGGCTACCTCGGCTACGACGTGGTCCGCGAGGTCGAGCGCCTGCCGCACCCTCCGCCGGACGACCTCAGCCAGCCCGACGCGGTGCTCGCCGTGATCGGCCAGCTCGCCGCCTTCGACCACTGGCGCCAGCGGGTGGTCCTCATCGACAACGTCGTGGTGGACGCGGCCTGGGGCCCCGAGGACCTGGACCGGGCCCACCGGGAGGCCGGGGAGCGCCTCGACCGGCTGGCTGTCGACTGCGTGCGGCCGGTGGACGAGCCACCGCGCCCGCTGCCCACCCCGACCGCCCTTCCGGACGACGTCTCCCGCACCATGTCGGACTCGCTGTACGAGGACGCGGTCCGCGCCGCCCAGGAGCACGTGACCGCCGGCGACATCTTCCAGGTGGTGCTCTCCCAGCGGTTCGACCTTGCCGACCTCGGCGCGGACCCCTTCGACGTGTACCGGGTCCTGCGGCTGGTCAACCCCAGTCCCTACCTCTACTTCCTCCGCTTCGCCGAGGTCACCGTCGTGGGGGCGTCCCCCGAGCCGATGGTCCGCCTGCGCGACGGGACGGTCATCTCGCGCCCCGTGGCCGGCTCGCGCCCACGCGGGCGGACGCCCGAGGAGGACAGCCTGTTCGAGGGCGAGCTCGTCGAGGACCCCAAGGAGTTGGCCGAACACGTGATGCTCGTCGACCTCGCCCGCAACGACGTCGGCCGGGTGGTCACCTTCGGCACCGAGCAGGTCGACGAACAGATGGTGGTCGAGCGCTACAGCCACATCATGCACCTGACCTCCCAGGTCTCGGGGACGCTCTCCCCGGGCAAGGGACCGGTCGACGTGCTGCGGGCCACCCTCCCCGCCGGCACCCTCTCGGGCGCGCCCAAGGTGCGGGCGATGGAGATCATCGACGACCTGGAGCCCACCAAGCGCGGGGTCTACGGCGGCGTGGTGGGCTACCTCGACTTCTCGGGCAACCTGGACACGGCCATCGCCATCCGCACCATGACGGTCGCGCCGGACGGACGGGCCTCGGTGCAGGCGGGGGCAGGCATCGTCGCCGACAGCGATCCGGCCTCGGAGAACGCCGAGTGCGCCCACAAGGCCGCGGCGCTCCTCTCTGCGGTGGCCATGGCCCGGGCCGCCGGCAGCACCTGTGCACCCGTCGGCCCGACGAGCGGGCACCCGTGACACCCCCGGCCCCGACGCCGTCGTCGACCGGTGCTTACGAGGCACTGCGCAGCTCGGCGGCCGCCAGGGTGGTCGCACGCGATGTGCTCTCGGTGTCCGGCCCCGAGGCCCTCACCTACCTGCAGGGACAGTGCAGCCAGGATCTGGCCGCCCTGCCGGTCGGAGGCTCGACCGAGTCGCTGCTGCTCAGCCCGCAGGGAAAGGTGGATGCCTACCTGCGGGTCTCCCGCATCGCCGACGAGGACTTCGTCCTCGATACCGACGGTGGCTTCGGCCCGACGGCGCAGGCCCGCCTCGAGCGGTTCCGGCTGCGGGCCAAGGTCGAGATCGCCCCGCTCGCGTGGGAGTGCGTCGGGATCCGGGGGCCCGACGCCTCTTCGGCAGCGGTCTCGGGACCCGGAGGTCCCGTGTTGACCGTGCCGGTCGTCTGGCCGGGCCTGGTCGGGATCGATCTGCTGGGACCGGCGCCGGCTGCAGGCCCGCTCGCCTGGGTCGACGACGCGGTGCTGCGCGCCGATGCCGGGGCCTGGGAAGCGGCGCGGATCGAGGCCGGGATTCCGGTCGGCGGTCGGGAGATCACCGAGGCGACCATCGCGGCCGAGGTCGGACTCGTCGACCGGACGGTCTCGTTCACCAAGGGCTGCTTCACCGGGCAGGAGCTCGTGGCCCGGTTGGACGCCCGCGGATCGAAGGTGGCCCGGCGGCTCTGCGGTGTGGTGGGCGTGCCCCAGGACCCCGACGCGGGCCTCCCTCCGGTCGGGACCAGGGTGCTCACCGCCGACCGGGAGCACACGGTCGGCCAGCTCTCGTCGGTGGCCTGGTCATCCGGGATCGGCGGGTGGGTCGCCCTGGCCACCCTGCACCGGCGGGTGGCGCCCCCGGAAGCGGTCGTCCTGCGCTGGGAGGATGCCTCCGGGGCAGCAGTCGAAGGAACGGCCGAGGCCCGCCCGCTCCCGTTGGTGGCCTGACCCCGGCTGACGTCCGGGCGGTCGTCCCCGGCGCGTGGCGCGATACTTTGCGCCGGCCACCCGCCACCACCCGCCGGACAGCCCGACGGTCCGACCGGGGAGGGGGCCGAGAGTGGGGGAGAGCACATGACGACCGACGTGCCTTCGGGGAAGGCCCCGGCATCGCCACCCGACGGGAAGGTCGAGATGGCCACCGAGCGCATGACCACCTCGACCCGGGACCCGGCCGAGATGGCCACCCAGCTCGAAGGATGGCTCGAGCGGACCCTTCCCGCCGGGTGCACCCCGACGATCACCGACGTCACCAGCCCCGAGAGCAACGGCATGTCCTCGGAGACCCTGCTGTTCACCGCCCGCTGGGACGACGGCGGGGGTCCTGTCGAGCACCGCCTGGTGGCCCGCATCGAGCCGCCCGCGACCGCGTACCCGGTCTTCACCACCTACGACCTCGAGATGCAGTTCCGGGTGATGCGGCTGGTGGCGGGGAACACCGCGGTCCCGGTGCCCGAGACCTACTGGTACGAACCCGACCCGTCGGTCCTGGGGGGCCCGTTCTTCGTGATGGAGCGGATCGACGGCCTGGTCCCACCGGACGTCCTGCCGTACACCTTTGGCGACAACTGGGTCTTCGACGGCTCCGATGCCGACCGCCGCGCCGTCCAGGAGTCAGCGGTCCGTGCGTTGGCCGGTATCCACTCGGTGACCCCGGCTGTGCACGACCTCTCGTTCCTGGAGCACCGCGAGCCGGGCGCGACCTCGCTCGAGCGCTGCCTCAACCACTGGATCGCCTACCACGACTGGGTGGTCGGCGACGCACGGTCTGCACTGCTCGACGACTGTTTCACGTGGCTGGCGGACAACCTGCCGACCGAAGCGGGAGCCGACGCCCTGTCCTGGGGGGACGGCCGGATCGGCAACATGATGTTCCGGGACAACCAGGTGGTGGCCGTCTTCGACTGGGAGATGGCCGCGGTCGCCCCTCCGGAGGTCGATCTCGGATGGATGTGCTACCTCCACCTCTTCTTCCAGGACCTGGCCGTCGACCTCGGGGCACCGGGACTGCCCGACATGTTCCGCCCGCGGGACGTCTGCGAGTCGTACGCAGCGGCCTCCGGCACCACGCCGGCAGACCTGCGCTGGTACCTCGCCTTCGCCGCCATCCGGCACGGAGCGATCATGCGGCGGGTCACCGAACGATCGGTCTTCTTCGGGGAAGTCGAACGGCCCGACGACCTCGACGAGCTGATCATCCATCGGGCAACGCTCCGGCGGATCCTCGACGGCTCGTACTGGGAGGGTGTCGCCCTCTGAGGAGGCGGTCCAACCCCTACTGTGATCCTCAACTTGAACGTTTGATCGGTATGAACGTCAACTAGAGGGTTACCGGTAACCTCAACGAGAGGGTCGTGGGTCGGGTCGAGGTTCGATCCGCAGACGTGCGCCGCGTCAGACGCCGAGGCTCCCCTTCGCCGCCGCTTCGAACACCCGGTACGGCAGGAGTCGCTTGCCGACGATCCCGACCCGCTCACCGAGCTTGCCGACCGAGGCCCGGCGGGGTGGCCGGGACGCAACCAGCACCCGGTGGACGACGGCGGCGACGTCGGCCGCCGGAACCCCCGCAGCCTCGTCCTCGGCCATCTTCTCCACCGCCCGGGCGGTTGCCGCGCGGTAGGGGTCGGCACCGTCGGGGTCAGAGGCGTCGGGCGGTGTGGCGAGCCGGCGGCTCTCCGTGAAGTCGGTGTGGACGTTGCCTGGCTCGACGAGCGTGACACGGACACCGAAGGGCGCGACCTCGTAGGCCAGGGCCTCACCGAATCCCTCGAGGGCGAACTTGCTCGCGCTGTAGAAGGCCTGGAAGGGGATCCCGAGGATCCCGCCGATGGAGCTGATGAGGACGACCCGACCCGACCCCTGTGCCCGCATGGTGGGCAGGACCGCCTGCACTGTGCGGACAGCCCCCCAGAAGTTGGTCTCGACCTGCTGCTTGGCCTCGGCGATCGTGGTCAGCTCGACCGGCCCGGCGAGCCCCCAGCCTGCACAGGCCACGACCGCGTCGATGCGGCCGTGCTCGGCGATGATCGATGCCATCCCGTCTGCCACCGAGGAGTCATCGTCCATGTCCATCACCGGGGCCTGCCAGATTCCCGACGACGTGCCCCGACGGCTGACCCCGACCACCGACCAGCCCTCGTTATGCAGGCGGTCGGCGATGGCCCGGCCGATGCCCGATGAGGCACCGGTCACGACGGCGAACTTCCCCATACGTGCTCCTCCTCCCGGACCCAGCTCGGATCGCTCGGGTCAGTCTCCGAGGGGAGTTCTTAGCCCCCCGGGGATGCCGGTGCCGGGGGAGCTGCCGGGGCCGCGGTCCCTGGCTCGCCGGGCTCGCCGGGGGGCAGCGCGATCGGGACGCGTGACGGAAGGGAGCGGGACAGCGGATCGCGCGAAGAGGGAACGGGCAACGGTGCTGCCGGAGGGCTGGGAGGGGTTGCCGGAGGGAGGGCTGGGCGGAGCGCCACCAGCATCCGGGTTCCCGGGTCGCCCCCGACCGGGGACTCGACGTGGACGCGGGCGCCCATCGCGGTGGCCAGCTCGGCGACGATGGCCAGCCCGAGGCCGGATCCTTGTCTCCGACCGCGAACCCGGTCGGAGCTGAAGTGCCGTTCGAAGACCCGGTCCAGGTGGTCGGGGGAGATGCCGGGACCGTCGTCCCGGACCCAGACGGTCGGGGTGGCGGTGGTTCCGGTCGGGGTGGCCCCCGGGCCGCCGACGACCCCGACCAGGATCCGGCTCCGCGCGAAGGAGGCGGCGTTCTCGACCAGGTTGGCCACGATCTGGCCCAGGCGGTCGGCGTCGGCGTGCACCCAGAGCGCGCCTTCCGATCCGGGAGCCAGCTGCAGGTCGAGGCCGAGGTCGCGGGCCTGCGGGCGGAATCCGTCGACCACCTGACGCGCCACGAATGCGGCGTCGACCGGACGGAGATCGAGCGAGAAGCGGTCGGAGTCCAAACGGGCCAGGTCGAGGAGGTCCTGCACCAGTCGCTCGAGCCGCCGGGCTTCCGAGCTGATGACCGTGGCAGCCGCCGCCGGATCGTCCGTGGCGCCGTCGATGACGGCGTCCGCGTAGCCGCGGATCGAGGTGAGCGGCGTTCGGAGCTCATGGGAGACCGAGAGGAGGAATTGGCGCTCCTGGTCACGGGCCCGCGCCAGGTTTGCGGCCATAACGTTGATCGAGGCGGCGAGCTGGACGAACTCGGGATCCTCGCGGGGCCGTACCGCCACGGTGGCGTCGAGGTCACCCGAGGCGATGCGCCGGGTCGCCGCCACGGCGTCCACCAGTGGGCGGGTGAAGCGGCGTGCGAGCAGGGCGGCCACCAGGGCGGCGACCAGCAGGCCGATGACCCCGACCAGGAAGAAGTATTTGAACCCGTCGGCGGGATCGTGGGCCTGGCGGGTGATGACGACGACCGGCACGTACCCGGTGACCCCGGAGAGCGGGGTGGGGACCGAGGTGTAGACGAGGAGTGAGGTCGTGTGCCCGCTGGTCTGCTGCCCGGCGAGCAGGTCGGGGATGTCCAGGTCCGCCACCGTGAGGTCGTCCGGCAGATGGCGGCCGGTCACGGTGCCGTCCCTGTGCAGCAGGACCACCTGGACGGACTGGAAGTCCCCGGCCTTGCGGATGATGGCGACCTGCCGGTGGAAGGCGGCCGGGGTCAGCGTGGTGCGGTCGCTCAGGGTCCGCGCGATGGCGCTGCCCTGGCCGACGAGCTCGCGCTGGGTGACGGACACGGCCGAGTGCCGGATCAGGACCGAGCTGACCACGCTGGTGGCCACCAGCGTGGCCGCCACGAGGGCCAGGACGGCGATGGTCAGTCGACGCCTCATCCGAGTCGGTAGCCGACGCCCCAGACGGTGGCGAGCGGCAGGTCGTCGCCGAGCTTCTTGCGCAGCTGGCGCACGTGGACGTCAACGGTCCGTTCGTCGCCGTACCAGTCCTCTCCCCAGACACCGGCGAGTAGCTGGCGGCGCGAGAGGACGAGGCCCAGATTGTCGGCCAGATAGGCCAGCAGATCGAACTCCCGGGTGGCGAGCGGGACCGGCGTGCCGGTGACCCGCACCTCGCGACGCCCGCCGTCGACCTCGATGTCCCCGATCTCGATGACGGTCGGCGACGCGGACTGCGGGGCGTCCGTCCGGCGCAGGATGGCGTGGACCCGGGCCACCAGCTCGCGAGCTGAGAAGGGCTTGGTCACGTAGTCGTCGGCGCCGAGCTCGAGACCCAGCACCCGGTCGACCTCGTCGTCGCGGGCACTCAGGATGAGCACGGGGACGGGGGCCGCGGCTCCGGATCCGCCGTTGCCGCGCAACCGGCGGCAGACGTCGAGGCCGTCGAGGTCACCGGGCAGGCCGATGTCGACGATGACCAGCTTGGGGCGTTCCCGGTCGATGAGGCCGAGGCCGGACTCGGCGTCACCGGCCTGGAGGACACGGAAGCCGTCGCGTCGGAGGTACATGGCGACGAGGTCCGAGATGTGGTGGTCGTCCTCGATCACCACCACGCACTCCTCGGCCTTCGTCACCGGACCAGCCTGCCACTGCTTCGGCCCGGTCAGCTCGCACCGTTAGGGAACTGTGAGCCCCGGTAGGCTTCGGAGGTCATGCCGGCCTACCTCGACACGATCCTCGCGGCCCATCGCGCCACGGCCCTGGCCGACCCGCGTGACCGCGGTGAGGCCGTCGCCTCGGCCATGGCCGCGACCGCCGCGCTCGAGCACAGTCCCGCACCGGAGGGCCCGCGTCCCTTCGTGGCCGCCCTCCGCACCGCCGCGGAGCGCCAGGGGATCGGGGTGATCTCCGAGATCAAACGGCGGTCCCCGTCGAAGGGCGACCTCGATCCCGAACTGGATCCGGCGCTCGTTGCAGCGGACTACGAGGCCGGCGGGGCGGCCTGTCTCTCGGTGCTCACCGACCAGGAGTTCTTCGGCGGCAGCCCAGCCGATCTGCGAGCAGCGCGGTCCGCCTGCGGGCTGCCCGTGCTGCGGAAGGACTTCACGGTCGACACCCTCGACGTCTGCGACGCCCGGGCGATGGGGGCGGACGCGGTGCTCCTCATCGTGGCAGCGCTCGACGACCAGGAGCTGGCGTCGCTGCTCGAGCTGGCCCGGTCCCTCCGGCTGGACGCGCTGGTGGAGGTCCACGACGACGCTGCGCTCGACCGGGCCCTGGCGGCCGGCGCCGATCTGGTCGGCGTCAACCAGCGCGACCTGCGCACCTTCGAGGTCGATCACGAACGCGCCCTGCGGCTGGCCTCGCGGCTGCCCGATCGGATTGTCTCGGTCGCCGAATCCGGCATCCGGGACGCCGCGGACGTCCGGCGCCTGGCCGACGCCGGCTTCGAGGCCGTCCTGGTGGGGGAGACCTTGCTGAGCGCGTCCGACCGCGAGTCCGCGGTGAGCGGGCTGCTGGGAACCCTCCGGTGAGCACCGGCCAGTCTCGTGGCGGGACCAACCGGTGACCGGCGCCGAGCCCGAAGAGGGCCCCGGCATCTTCGTCAAGATCTGCGGGATCACCTCCGAGGCCGACGCACTGCTGGCGGTCGGGATGGGGGCGTCAGCGGTCGGGTTCATCTTCGCCCCCTCGCCGCGGCAGATGGCCCCGAGCGCGGTGGCCGACATCGTCAAGCGCCTGCCCCACGAGACGGTGACGGTCGGGGTCTTTCGCGACGAGGCGCCGCGCCGGGTCATCGACATCGCAAACCAGATCGGGCTGCGCGCGGTCCAGCTCCACGGGGTCGAGTCGGCCGCCGACACCCAGTGGGTCGCCGCCCGGACCAACTGGACGATCAAGGCCTTTCCCGCGGGCCACCGCAACATCGAACGCTTCAGCGGGTACGGCGCCCAGACCCTCCTCATCGACGGGGCCAACCCCGGCAGCGGTGAGCTCTTCGACTGGCGCCTGGCCGAAGGGGTCGTCGATCCGTCGCGGTTGATGGTGTCGGGCGGTCTCCGCCCCGAAAACGTCGGCGGGGCCATCGAGCATCTCCACCCATGGGGCGTGGACGTCTCGAGCGGGGTGGAGTCGGCGCCTGGCGTCAAGGACCCGGGAAAGCTCCGGGCTTTCATCGGTGCCGCCCACGATGCCGCCCACCGGGTGGCCACCGAGCAGCGCTCGACCGCCGGTGCCCGAACCGACGAGTCGTCCGGCGGTGGCTCCGAGGACGGCACGTCCGGGCTCTTCGACTGGCAGGACGAATGACCTGCGACATCATGGGCGACCCCGGACCGTCCGGCCGGTTCGGGGACTTCGGTGGCCGCTACGTGCCCGAGTCGCTCATCCCCGCCTGCATCGAGCTCGAATCCGCCTTCCGCGAGGCCTGGGCCGATCCGGCGTTCCGCACCGAGCTCGATCGGATTCTCTGCCACTACGGGGGACGGCCGACCCCGGTCACCGAATGCGTCGGGCTCTCGAAGGAGCTGGGGATCCGGGTCCTGCTCAAGCGCGAGGACCTCGCCCACACCGGGTCGCACAAGATCAACAACGTCATCGGCCAGGGCCTGCTGGCCCGGAGGATGGGCAAGACGCGGCTCATCGCCGAGACCGGGGCGGGCCAGCACGGCGTGGCGACCGCGACCGCCGCGGCCCTCCTCGGGATGGAGTGCGTCGTCTACATGGGAGAGGTCGACACCCGGCGCCAGGAGCTCAACGTCTTCCGGATGGAGCTGCTCGGAGCAGAGGTGCGCCCGGTCACCAGCGGCAGTCGGACCCTCAAGGACGCCGTCAACGAGGCGTTACGGGCGTGGGTGGCCGAGGTGGAGGACACCCACTACTGCCTCGGATCGGTGATGGGCCCGCACCCCTACCCCTGGATGGTGCGCGAGTTCCAGCGGGTCATCGGTGACGAGGCCCGCGGCCAGTGCAGGGAGATGCTCGACGGCGCCGATCCGGACGCGGTGGTGGCCTGTGCCGGAGGCGGTTCCAATGCTGCCGGCATCTTCGCCGGATTCGCCGACGTCCCCGAGGTCACCCTCGTGGCCGTCGAGGCCTCCGGCGGTGCCGCGGTCACGACGGGCATCCCCGGGGTGCTCCACGGCATGCGCAGCGCGCTCATCCAGGACGAGGCGGGACAGATCCTCGAGGCGACCTCCATCTCGGCCGGGTTGGACTACCCCGGCATCGGACCCGAGCACGCCCACCTGGCCGAGATCGGCCGGGCCCGGTACGTGTCGGCCGAGGACGGGGAGGTGCTCGAAGCGTTCCAGCTCCTCGCCCGCACCGAGGGCATCCTGCCGGCCCTCGAATCGGCACACGCCATCGCCTGGGTGGCGGCCGCCGCGTCGGGGGGCGAGCTCACCCCCGGCACGACCGTCCTCGTGAATCTCTCCGGCCGCGGCGACAAGGACGTGGCCCAGGTCCGCGACATCCTGCGCGCCCGGCCATGACCGCCCCAACGGTCTCCGGCGCCCTCGAGACTGCCCTGCGGCTGCGGCGCGACGCAGGGCACAAGCTCCTCGTGCCCTACGTGACCGGCGGGATGGACGACGAGTGGCTGCTCACCCTGGAGGCACTGGCCGGGGCCGGGGCCGACGCCATCGAGGTCGGGATCCCCTTTTCCGATCCGATGATCGACGGGCCGATCGTCCAGGAGGCCTCGCGGCGCGCCCTCGAGCGGGGCACCACGCCGGACGGGATCCTGGCCGACCTCAGCCGTGTCGACGTCGGGGTGCCTCTGGTCGTGATGACTTACTACAACCTCATCTACCGGGCCGGACACGCACGCATCGCCGGCCTCATGCACGGATCCGGTGTGACGGGAGCGATCATCCCCGACCTCCCGCTCGAGGAGGTCGGGCCGTGGGCGACGGCGGCGGACGCTGCCGAGGTGGCCACCGTGCTCCTGGTTGCGCCGTCGACGCCCACCGATCGGATCGGGCCGATCTGCGATCGCTCCCGGGGATTCGTCTACGGGGTCGGACGGATGGGGGTGACCGGCGAGCGGGCCGTCCTGGCCGCGTCGGCGCGGGAGGTGGCCACCCGGGTCCGGGCCGTGACCGACCTGCCGGTCTGCGTCGGCATCGGGGTGTCGACGCCGGAACAGGCGGCCATCGTCTGCGAGGTGGCAGACGGTGTGGTGGTCGGCTCGGCGCTGGTGCGCAGGCTGCTCGAGGGGGAGGGCCCTGACGGAGCGGCCGCGTTCGTGTCGGCACTGCGACGGGCACTCGACGCCGGCTGACCCGGACCGGGGGGCCCGCCCCGCAAGGCATCAGGGGCGGGTGCGGTGCAGGACCCGCCACGCCGCGCGGATCGTGGACGTGCGCGTGCGCGGCTCGGAGCGGTGTTCGAGGCGCTTGCGGATGAGCTCGCGCCGCTCCTGGAGGTCGCGGAACGTGATGGTGTCGGAGGGATCGCTGTCGGCGAACCCCATGGCCGCCCGGTAGCCGTCGAGGTCCAGCGTGTCGGCGGTGACCTCGATCCCGACCTCGCGGGCGATCCGGTCGCCGTAGTGCTCGGTGAAGTAGGTGGCGATGGCCATGATCTCGCCCAGGAGGTCGATGTCCGGTGCCATCGACGCAATGGCACCGTTCAGGAAGAGCACGTCCTTGACGAACAGCATGAGCTCCTTGGGCAGACGGGCGCCGTAGCCGAGGAGGGCCTTGGTCACCTCCCGCAGCTGGTCCACCATCTCGTCGGCGGTCAGCGTGGTCGGGTCGATCGGAGGCCGGTCGAGCCCGAGGTCGCTGATCACCCGGTCGACGTCCACCTCGTCCGGGAGCGCCCCGAGATCGCGCAACGCCTCGACCTGGAGGCTGACGTTGTTGGTGGTGGCCCCCATCTCCAGTCGGAGGAACGCCTGGCGCTTGCGCTCGTCGAGTCGGCCGGTGATCCCGAAGTCGAGCAGCGCGACCGTGCCTTCTGACTGGACCAGCAGGTTGCCGCCGTGCAGGTCGCCGTGGAAGACGCCGTAGATGAGCACGCCTTCGAGGAAGGCGATGAGGGTGGAGCGGAGCACGGCAGCGGTGTCGATGCCGGCGGCGCGCATGCCCTCGGCGTCACCCCAGGCGTAGCCGTGCAGGTGCTCCATCACCAGCACCCGACGAGTCACCAGTTCGGGATGCGGCCGTGGGACGACGACCGAGCGCTGCCCGGTGGTCGAGAAGACGGCAGCGATGTCGAGCATGTTCTGGGCTTCGAGCCGGAAGTCCAACTCCTCCACGATGGTCTCCGCGAACAGCTCGACCAACGCCGGGGGATTGGTCAGTGCGGTCACCGGGATGCGCCCGACCAGCTGCGGGGCGATCCACGCCATGGCGGCGATGTCGAGCCGGACCAGGTCGGCGACCCGGCTCCGCTGCACCTTGACCACCACCCGCTCGCCGGTCCGAAGGGTGGCGGCGTGGACCTGGGCGATGGAGGCCGACGCGATCGGCGTCCGGTCGAAGGACGTGAACACCGCTGCGAGGGGTCGGCCGAGGTCCTCCTCGATGGTGCGGCGGACCACGGAGAACGGCTCGGGGGGGACCCGGTCCCGGAGGAGCCGGAACTCCTCGACCAGCTCCTCGGGGAAGAGGCCCTCCCCTGAGGAGATGATCTGGCCGAGCTTGATGTAGGTCGGGCCGAGGTGCTCGAAGGCCGGGCGCAGCCGGCGCGAGAGGCCGGTCCGCGAGGCCGGAGTGCCCCGTTCGTGTCTGCTCCAGCCGAGGAGCGCCGCGCCGAGATACCGGCCGACAGTGGCGACCCGGAGCAGCGAGGGCATGTGCCGGGGCCGGACCAGACTGCGGGCGAGCGCCGCGGCCTGCGCCCGGAGGGTCTCGATGCCGACCTCGCCGTCGTCGGCGAACCGCCATGGCATGGCCTCGGGGTCCACGATCCAGGGTGCGTCTCGGGTGAAGGCTCCGATTGCCAGGTCGGCCGGGTCACGGCTGTCCGCCGGGCTGTCTGCCGCTCCGTCCTTCGGAGGGACTTCGGGACCGGTTCCGTCGGGCGCGTGGGCGAGGTGCTCGATCATGGGTCCTCAACGGTAGGGCCTCAGCTGGCAGCACCGAGCGCACGCCCCGGCCCACCGGCCGGAGTTGGGCCCTACGCGGGAGCGATCACCAGACAGCCGTTGTGCCCGCCGAACCCGAAGGAGTTCGAGAGCACCGGACCGGGCTCCCAGGGGCGGGCAGTGCCGGCCACGATGTCGAGGTGGATGTCCGGGTCGGGCTGCTCGTAACCGGCGGTCGGCGGGATGAGGCCGTGCTCGATGCTCAGCAGCGCGGCCACCGCCTCGATGGCCCCACCGGCCCCGAGACCGTGGCCAGTGATGCCTTTGGTCGAGGTCACCGGGGGGGAGTCGGGGCCGAACGCCGTGCAGATGGCGTCGGACTCGGCCTTGTCGTTGAGGGGGGTGGACGTCCCGTGGGCGTTGATGTGACCGACCTGTGCAGGGGTGATGCCGGCGTCCTGCATGGCGAGGGTCATGCACCTGGCCGCGCCCGCACCGCCGGGAACCGGCGCGGTGATGTGATGGGAGTCGGCGGTGCTGGCCGCCCCGGTCAGCTCGCCGTAGATCCGGGCACCCCGCGACGCTGCCCGCTCCCACTCCTCGAGGATGAGCGCCCCTGCCCCTTCTGTCATCACGAAGCCATCGCGGCGCACGTCGAAGGGGCGGGAGTGCCCCGACGTGGACAGGGCGGTCATATTGGTGAAGGCGGCGATGCCCACCCCGGTCATGCCCGCCTCGGCGGCTCCACCGAGGGCGACGTCGCACAGTCCGGAGGCCACGAGCCGACCGGCGTGGGCGATGCTGTGGGCGCCGGCGGCGCACGCGGTGATGACCGACTCGGACGGGCCGTGCCAGCCGAACCGGATGGACACGGCGGCAGCGCCCGCGTTCGACATCATCATCGGGACGAGTCGCGGTGAGACCCGGTCCGGACCCTTCTCGCCGAAGACCAGGATCTGGGTCTGCAACGTCTCGAGGCCCCCCACCCCGGTGCCCATGATGACCCCCGACCGGTCCGGGTCGGCGTCGAGCGCGCCCGCGTCTTCGAGGGCCATGGCGGCCGCCGCCACGCTGAACTGAGCGAACCGGTCGACCCGCCGGGCCTCCTTGGCGGTGAACCAGCCTGCAGGGTCGAAATCGGGCACCCGCCGCTCGCCGACGGGCGGTGGGCCGTTGAGACCGGTCCAGAACGCCTCGGTGCCCATCCCGCAGCACGAGACGACGCCCAGGCCGGTGATCGCGACCCGGCGCCCGGGGATCGGTCCCTCCGGGCCGACACCCAGCAGCATCAGAGCTTGGAGGCGATCAGGTCGTAGGCCTGTCCGACCGTCTCGATCTCCTCGAGCTCTGTCTCCTCGACCGAGACGTCGAACTGCTCTTCGAGGGCCATCACCAGCTCGACGAGGTCGAGGCTGTCGGCGTCGAGGTCCTCGGAGAACCGTGCGTCCCGGGTGATCTTGTCCGCGGGGACCTGGAGCACCTCCACCGCACACTCCTTGAACTTCTCGAACGACTCGTCGTTGGTCACTCCGTCTCTCCTTCATCGAGGTCGAACACTGCGGTCCTTCATCTCACGGCACTGCGTCCATCTCACGGCACTGCGTCCATCTCACGGCACTGCATCCCATGCCGTCGGGACGGCCGCTTCCGGAACGTCGGCCACCGGCGAGGTGCTATCCGCACGCCGTGTCGCCGGTCCATCCCGGAGTGTCGGGCTCAGAGGCCCATGCCCAGCCCACCGTCGACCGGGAGCACCGCCCCGGTCACATATCCGGCCCCGGGCGAGGCCAGGAACCCGACGGCTTCGGCGATCTCCTCCGGCCGGGCGACGCGCCCGAGCGGTACCCGTGCCGAGAACTCGGCAACCCGGTCCTCACCGAGTGCCGAGAGCATATTCGTTCCCACCAGGCCCGGTGCCACCACATTGACGGTGATGGTGCGGCTGGCCACTTCGCTCGCGAGCGCCCGGGCCATGCCGACCAAGCCGGCCTTGGAGGCTGCATAGTTGGCCTGACCTGCCGAGCCGATGAATGCGGCGACCGAGGAGATCAGGATCACCCGGCCCCGGTGGAGCCGGAGCATCTTGGCCAGCGAGCGCTTGGTCACGCGGAACACGGCGGTGAGATTGGTGTCGATGACCTCGGACCATGCCTCCTCGCTCATCCGCAGGGCGAGGGTGTCCCGGGTCACGCCGGCATTGGCCACCAGCACCTCGACCGGCCCCCAGGCCGCCTCGATGGCCACGAAGGCCTGCTCGACCTGGTCGGGCTCGGTCATGTCGCAGGTCAGCGAGAGGAAGCGGTCGGGCCCGGCCGCCATCTCGTGCTCGGGCTTCCCGGTCCGCGAGGTGATCGCGACCCGGTCGCCCCGCTCGAGGAACCAGTCGGCACACGCGAGCCCGATGCCCCGGGAGCCACCGGTGATCAGGACCACCCGCCCCACTGCGTCACCATCGGGTGCGTCGGTCGTGGTCACGAAGCGACGCTCACGTGGCGGCCTCCCTGGTGCGGATCCAGGCCACGGGCTGGCCCTCGACCACGCGTTCCCCGCGTACCGAGAGCCAGCGCACGAGGATGCCGTCGAAGGGTGTACGCACCTCGGTGAGGCCGACCGTCCCGACCAGGTCCCCGACTCCGAGCAGCGAGCCAGGCTCGGCCCCGGCGCCGCTCCCGGGAGCGGCGGTCGCCTCGGCGAGGGCGGAGCTCTCGAGCGCTGCGAGGTGGACGGCGGGCTCGAATACTCCCGGAGCCGGGCTGACCACCACCCGCTCCGAGGTGTAGAGGTGCTCGCCCTGGTGGGTCGGGCCTGAGGCGGTCCATTCCTCGGCGCCGGCGATCGTGTCCATGAGCTTGTCGAGGTCGTCCGGTACGGCGACTGTGACCCCGCGGACGTCGGGAGTGGCTCGGCGGACCATCCCGGTGAGCACCCCCCCGGGGCCGAGCTCGACCATGGTCGTCGCCCCGCGTCCGCCGAGGGTCTCCAGGGACTGCCGCCAGCGCACCGGACTGCAGAGCTGGGCCGAGAGCAGGCCCGGCCACTCGGCCGCGTCGGTGTGGACTCGGGCGTCGACGTTGGCCACCACCGGAACCTCCGGGGCATGGAAGCTCACTGCACCGAGCTGCTCACGCAGGTGGGCGCGGGCGGGGAGCATCATCGGGGTGTGGAACGCCCCCGAGACCGGGATCGGGAGGACCTTGCGGGCCCCGAGCTCCTTGGCCCGGTCCGTGGCGAGGGCGATCCCCTCGACGGTGCCGGCGATCACCACCTGACCCGGGGCGTTGTAGTTGGCCACCCAGACGTCGGCCTCGGCCAGCTGGCAGGCCGCCTCGGCATCGTCGTCGGCGATCCCGATCAGGGCGGCCATCGTCCCCGGACGCTCGTCCGCGGCTGCCTGCATCGCCGCGCCCCGCTCGATGACCAGGGTGGTCCCGTCGGCAAGGGAAAGTGAGCCGGCGGCCACCAGGGCGGTGTACTCGCCCAGGCTGTGGCCAGCGCAGGCGCCCGGGAAGAGTCCGACCCGCTCCACGGCGTCGAGCACCACCAGGCTCATGACGAATGTGGCCAGCTGGGCGTTGGCAGTCCTGGTCAGCTCGTCCATCGGGGCGTCGAGGAGCAGTGCCGTCAGGTCGCGGCCGGCGATCTCGGAGGCCTCGCCGGCGACCTCGAAGGAGGGATGCTTCACCCAGGCGTGGCCCATCCCGGATCGCTGGGACCCTTGTCCTGGGAAGGTAAAGGCGAGCACCTACCGACTCCTCTCGAGTGATCGCGGCCCGCCCGGCCGTGGCGGACGGACCAGTGTGACACGGCCATGTCGGAAGGACCTGATTACCCGGAGGTCACCTCGGGCCCAATCGGGCCAATCCGCACCAATCCAGGTTGGGGGCAGATCGGACGGTCAGACCTCGAGCAACTCATCTACCCGGGCGAGCCAGAACTCAACCTCATCCGGGTGTCCTCGTCGGATCGGCCAGTCGATCAACCGGATGAAGAGATGAGCCAGATAGACCTGCGCCCGGAGCTCATCAAGATTGTCGAAGGCCGAGGCGAACAGCCTCGTGCGGACGCCTGGCTCGCATGGAAGGGTCAGGCTTGTCACGGCGAGTATCACCAGGTCGAACGCGGCGTCACCGACCGTGGAGAAGTCGGTATCGATCACTGCGGCGAGCACTCCATTGTCGATCAACAGGTTGCCCGGGTGGAGATCCCAGTGAACGATGTCGTCCCCCGTGAGATCCTGGCCGTCGATCGTGCTGCCGAACGCCTCGACCCGCTCGACGAGAGATCGTGTGCGATCGTCGTAGTCGCGCAGGGATGCGTGGCAGCAGTACCCCTCTCCGCCCAGGACGAGCGTCCTGATCAAGGCCGTCGGCCAGTGCTTGGGATCTTCCGGTCGGGCCAAGCCCAACCGTCGGGAGTGGAGGTCGAGCAGCTGCTCCACGAGCCGGTGGTCGAGGTGCTCGGGTGGAGTCCCCGGCATGATCTCTTGGATGACGAAGCGAGCCTCTCGAGTGTCGACCACCGATGCAGCCGGCACCGGCCAGCCAGCGCTCATGCGGAGCCTCTCTGACAGGACGACGGCCTCTCCTCGTAGCTCGCGACTCTCGGGTCTGGAGTCCCACTTGATCACCAGCGGACGACCGTCAGTTCCGATGAATTTGTGGGCCCCGCTCTCCCCACCGCGCATCTGTCCGACGAGTCGATACGGCTCTCCGGTCTCACGCGCAAGCAGTGTGGCGGCCAGTTCGGGGCTGATCTCCGAGCTCTCTTCCACCACCTCAGCTTTGCACCACTTGCTGACTGGTAACCCGATCGTCGGTCGAAGACCGACGCCCAGACCCTGTGGAGATATGCGACGATGAGTCAGTGAGCGAGGTCGGAGAGCGCAATCAGGTGGTAAGCAGGGTTCACGTTCCTCGACCGAGGATACGAAGCGCCCTGTCCCTCGTTGTCCTGGTCGTTCTGACCGGACTGGTCTCCTTCGGCATCAGGGCGTACGCACTGCAGGAGTACGTCGTTCCGACCGGCTCGATGCTTCCGACGTTGCAGATCGGGGATCGGATTGCCGTTGACAAGCTCTCGTCCACCATCCATCGAGGCGACATCGTCGTGTTCAACCGCGCCCCTGGTGACCACGATGTCGCGTTTCCCGTTCTGGTGAAGCGGGTGATCGGCCTCCCGGGGGAGACGATCGCTTCCGTAGGCGACGCGATCCTGATCAATGGGAATCCGATTGCCCAGCCTTGGCTGCCCGCGCTGACAGGAGTCTGCTCCCAGGCCGCAGCCAACATTGCGAGGACCACGATTCCGGCTGGGCAGTACTTCGTGATGGGTGATTGCCGTGGTGATTCCGCTGACAGCCGCTACTGGGGCACGGTTCCTGCATCCAACGTCATCGGGAAGGTATCCGCGGTCATCTGGCGCCACAATCACCCGTGGCTGCACTGGTTCTGATACTGAATCGCTGGTGCCCGAACACCGACGACGGTGTCACGCCAAGACGCTCGAGCATCGTTCGCTGTGTCAGAGGTGCCAGAGAGGACTGAATCATGCCAGAGGAAAGCAAGCCGGTCGGAGTGTCACGCAGAATCGAAGCACCGGCGGCCCTCATCTTCAAGATCCTGGCGAATCCGCACCGTCACTTGGATTTCGACGGATCCGGCATGCTCCGGGGAGCCGTCCTCGACCGTCCCATCTCCGAAGTGGGCGACACCTTCACCATGAAGATGCATCGGCTCGGAGACGACTACCTCATGCTCAACTATGTGGTGGAGTTCGAGCCAGATCGGCGCATATTTTGGGAACCGGCTCCCGGAGACCCTTCTCGGGCTGAGGGTAATGATCCATCCAAGGTCGGCATTCCTGCGGGCTACCGCTGGGGCTACATCCTCACTCCAGACGGTGACGACGCCACCGTCGTCACCGAGGTCTTTGACTGCGGCCCCTTGCCGGAGGACCTCCTACGTGATGGCGGGGCGTGGATCAACGGGACCAATTCGGTGCTTGAGTCCATGACGGCCAGCTTGGAGAGGCTCGAGAAGATCAGTACCGAGTACGAGTAGGACCGCTGCCGGAGCGTATCTAGGAATCGGACTTCAGAGCGTTCGAGTAGGCAGACCCCCAATGAAACGGCACGCGCATGTGGGAGAGTGCAGCCCTTGGCACCGGTGAAGGCACTCCATGCCCTTTCGCTCACCGATCGCAACGCCCTGACCTGCTCCAACATCAGAAACAGCTTGTGCCCGGGGCGGGAGTCGAACTCCCGGACGAGCCATCCGGCCCCATCCGGTCAGTCCGCATCGGTCCAGGTAGCGGGCCGATGGCCACCTCCGAGGACCCGGCTCATGATGCCCAATCCGGGGCAATCCGCAAGCGTCTGTGACCCCGTTGTGACCCGTCGTCGGGTGTGCCCGCAGCGGAACGGCGTGAGAGACCCTTAAAGCACCGGCGCTCCAGGGTCGATGGAACCCGTATGACTCTGACGGTGACCGACCAGGAGCTGCTTGACCGGCTCCGTGCTGGCGCAATCAAATACGACCCGGTCGAATATTTAGCGGTCATGGAACCGGCTTGGGACACTCTGGTATCCCAGACCAAGTCGCTCCGAGCTGAGATGTACGACCAGAGCAAGGCGACCGTCACCGTTGTTTGGGGAGTGAAGCGACGCCAACGAACAGAAGTGTTCGAGAGCGTCGCAGCGGCCTCAGCCGAGGGCTACATAATGGGTCGGTACTTGTTGGGAACGGGCACTGCTCGCCCGAGTTACCAACATACAGATGCGGACATCGACAGCTGCAAGCGGCAGATCGACAAAGCCATGAAGCCCTACTCGTTCGACGAAATCAACGGAGTGCTCCAATGTGGCAATCGTGATCTGGCCGTGGTTGTCTTCGACTCAACGACTAGACCGGGCCCCCTGGATAAAAAGGGGCCGCACGGAGTCCACATCATCCTGCTCGGCTCATACGTCCTTGGGATAGCCATGGCCCTCGCTGAGGAGCAGGTGTTCGGGCCTCTCGGCGGGTAGTCGGCTCCTTATCTCTCACGGAAGAACCTGATCCCGTACCGCTGTCGAAGCTCGTTCACGCCACCCTCTAGGACGATGTCCAACGTGTCCTGTTCGGCGGAGGCCCTAACCCGAGAGACGATCTCCTCGACAACATCGCCGAGCTTCCGCAGGCTGACGTACGTCTGATTGTCATGTGTAGGTGCGTCTCCCGGACTCCACCGCTCCTTCGGGAGCTGCACGAACCTCGCAGGATCTCGGTCCACAGTGAAGCAGTGCTGGAGGCTCGGGTTCTTGTGCACGTTCCAGAGACTGAAGTCGTGAAGGAAGGCGCATCGCAGCGCATAGACAGCCATGACCTCCGGCTCGGGTAGTTCCGGGTACCACCAGTGCAGCGCGTTGACGAGAGAACGATCGCTAGGTGCATCGGGCGTTGTTCCTGCGGACGGTGTGGGTCTGAAACAGGTGCCGATCTGGTCAAGGAGCGCCATCCAGGCGACCGCTCCTAGCCAGTCACCGGTCTCCAGTTCGTTTACGACGTTCCCGTCGGAGTTTCTGCCGGTGTTGATGCGTGCGGAGCCAAGAGCTACGAGGAATCCCGACGTGTATCGGTAGCCGGTCGCCTCGTCATCGAAGTGTTCCATCAGGTGCGCGGCGAGAACGGCGTGCTTTGCCAGGTCCATGGTCTACAAAGCTAGGACTCCTCGCCGGAGCGAGCGTCCACAAAGTGGACCGGCCTCCGGGCGAGGCGGACACGCCAGTCCGGCGAGTCGGCGCAGACGAGCGCTGTCGGGGGACCCCTCAGATCGGTCAGCTTGGCCTCCGTGGGGGCCCACTCGGCCCGACGCCGGGCATGGAAGGCGGCCAGGGCCTCGTCGGCTCCTGGAAGCCTCCGAGCCATCGCCCAGGCCAGGTCTCGGAACTCACGGTCATCGTTCTGCATCTCTCCTCCGATCTAGGGTCGGCGCATGGCCGAGCCGCGCAGGTTCACTCCAGCCGAGGTTGCCAACATCAGAGACCGGGCGCAGCGCGTGAGCACTGCACCGCCACTGGCGCCGCTCGACGTTGACGCCATCCGCAAGCGGGTGCTCGGCGCTCTGTTCTCGACTCGCCCAGGGACCGGAGCACCCGACCCACACGCATGGGAGATAGCTCCGGCCCTGGGACGATCATTTGGAGCTGCCCTACTCGACGTAGGTGCTGAGCGCTGCGGTGCCTGCGCTGCCACCTGCGGGGAGGATCATCGACTGCACCTGGTAGGCCTCGATGCCTCGGAAGGCCAGGCCCTCAAAGACCTCGGTAAACGTCTCATAGTCGTTTGTGCTGTCGAGCAGCGAGTCGCGGACAACGCCCAAATCGAGCCTGCCGCCGTCGAGAAACTGGAAGGTCCCCTCGACGTAGAGGAACCACACCAGCATGAACGCTGCGCTGGCGCTCTGGCCGGGCCACTGCGGGTGCGGTGCGTTCGTCGCCATCGTGGCGAAGTACTGGCTCGTGATCGCGTGGCCGCCTGTGCCGTAGGTGCCTGCCTTCAGCCCGTCCAACGTCCAGATGACGTTGATGCCCCGGACCGAGAACCAGTCCTCGATCTGTGCGTCGGTGATCGCCAGCACGTTGACGCTCCCGGCGTTGTCGTGGCCGATCTCCCTCGCCAGGTCGGCCCGCAGCACGTCCTTGCCCCACGCCGGGAACACAGCGGTCAGCGCCGTGTTGTCCGCGAAGCGGTGGCTGTAGAGGTACTGCGCCTTCAGCAGGTCAACGCTGGTGAGAATGTCCCGCACCGCGCCGAGGTACTGCTGAGGCTGCACCTGCTGGTCGTGTTGTTGGCCATCAGCGTCAGCAGCTCCAGCTCGGCCTCCCTCGCCGTGATGGCGATGGCCTGCTGGGTGTTGGCTGCGATCTGCTCGGGGGCGAAGCGGCTCTCCATGTTGCCGAACTGCACCCGGGTCGGGATCGCGTTGACGTAGACCAACTGCTCCGAGCCGCAGGCCACGGTCCACACAGGCTTTGTCGCTCCGGCCGGGTTGGCGTCGGTCGCCTCGGTCCAGACTCCGGTGCTGAGCCCGGCGCCGCTGGCGGTGCCCTGAAGCGAGGGCACGCCGACGTCAGGCGGAGTACACATACCTGACACCACCCCTGGTGGCCTGGAAGGACGGGAGCCCGTCACGGAACGGCCGGTCGGCGGTGCGACCACGTCGGCACGGCGTAGTCCACGTTCACCGGCAGGCAGACGCCTCCGGTTGCGACCAGGGCGCCGGTCGCGGTCGTACCGTCCGGCCGTCGGGTCGCACACGGCGTTGAGCTTCTCGGAGTTGCGCCACACGTCGCTCAAATCGAGCTGGCGCTCCGGGGGATACGACCACCGAACCTGCGCAACGTCCGACCTTCCGCCAGGGCCCAACCTGCGAAGCTTGTCGGCCATCAGCTCGGCCAGCTCGGCGTCGCTCTGCAAAGGCGCACCGGCCACCGTGCTGCCCCCAGAGCACGCCGCCGTGATGGTCATGGACACCCGGCCGGACGGACTGGCGGACGGGCTTGGCGTCGCTCGGCCTGCCACGGCGGCCATCCGGGGCACCATCCCACCGGTTGACCCTCGTGGCGCACTCGCCGCGACCAGTGCTCGTGCCTCGTCCAGCTCGGTCTCCGTCTGGAACGCCTCGGTGATGAGCGCGAGCTTGCCTTCAAGGCGGGTGATCTTTGCCTCTGTCGTTTCCATGCGTCCATCGTGCGGGTCGGAGGGCTCAGTCACAACGGGCCGCACCCGAAAATGGGGGGTCACTTAAAATCTTCCCCGCAGCACGGGCACTTTTTGGCGGCCCACTTCGGGGTGTTGAAGGCGGCGAGGTCGGCCAGAAACAACCTTCGGACGCCTTCGTAGTCGATATGGGCGCTCAAGAGGCCTGGAAGGACCACTCGTCGCTCACCGGATGCCGAGCTGACGGCCACCTCCCCGCGGACGGCCAGCGACGCCACAATCTTCCGCCCTCTCCGAGGGTCAACCCCGAGCTTGTAGGCGAGCGCTGGCACTGTGAGCCCTCTCCTGTTGCCATCGAGGAGGGCCAGGGCCTCGCGCTGCACCGGACCGAGGCTCTTGCTCATGCCGCCCGCCTCCGACGGCGGAGCTTTCGGCGTTCGCTGCTCGGACATTCCGCCCCAAATGCCGAACTTTTCGCCGTTGACCAGCGCGTACTCCAGACAGTCGTTCGCGGACGGCGCACCCCCGGCACACCGCCTTCGCCGCGCCGGTGGACTCACCCCGCTCTGGAAACATGCTGCCACCGAGTCCTCGGCATCTCGGCCTGCTCCATCCACGGCGTCCTGACGAACACCTTGACGAACGTGGCTCTCGCTGCGGCGACGTTCGCCATTTCGGTCGCGGTCACCGCCACTGGTCACTGCCGGAGGGGTGTAGACCGGCCATCGACCTTGAGCTTTCCGATCCTCACGATCGTCGCCGGGCCTGGTCGGCCTCCGGCCGTCCGGCGAACGTATCGGAACGGGCGGCTCCGACGGTTGCACGTCCCGGCGCACGAGCCGAACCGGGGCAGCTCGCCCGCGGCGTCGCCAGTCTCATCCTGCCGGACGGTTGTGACACGAGGTGCTGAGCGCACAGGGCCAGACTGATTACCCGGTCGTCGTGGCCGTCGCCGGACGTGTCGATCCTGTAGAGGCCCGGCGCTGATTCTCGGAGGACGACCGACGCCAGCTCGTCGGTGAGTCCGTCGTCGTCCGGCAGGTCGAGCAGGCGGTCACGCAGGAGGCGGTAGAGGGTCAGGGCGAGACGACCCACCGAGGCCGAGCGAGAACGTGAACGCCTCGGCGCGGATGCCCTTTGACCGGAGACGCTGCGCGCAAGTGGACGCGCTCTGCCAAGGATCGGCGATCAGTCGGCCCGGGTAGCGCCGGATCGTCTCGCAGCAGAAGGCCTCGCACGTCGCCGAGGTCAACCGGGTGAGCCTTCGACCCCTGCCACGTCTCCTGGTGATCGACCACGACGACCACGGCACCGTCACGCTTCTCCGCGTGGGCGACGGTCAGGACGGTCCGGTCGTTCACCAAGCCAACATCCAAACCGAGGGTGTACCGAACCCCTCGGCGGGGTGGGAGCGATCCCGTGTGGCCGACGCAGGCCCGGACCTGCTCCGGCGACGTCAAGCGATCCTCGCCCGTCACCCACCGGTTCTCGTGGAGCCTGGCGTACATGCTCGGCGTGAGCAACTGACGTTGCTCCTCCAGCACCTCCGGGGCGATCCACGGCAAGGGCCCGGGCACCTCGCTCACGCGTCCACTGTGCCGACTGCCTCGCCTGCTCCAACACCCCGTGGGACCAGTGGCTCGGGCTGCCAGCGCTCGTCAGCACGACCAGCCGTGACCCCTCGACCTTGGCAACGCGCTGACCCCGGCCGCCCACACGCCCTTGGCGTTCTGCGTCTCGGGCCAGTTCGCACAATTCGTCGGCCAGCGTCATCCACGGGCGCAACCCGTAGGCGCTCGCCTCGTCGGCAGGCAGCACGATCAACGAGGAGACCAGCTCACCATCGGAGAGGAACACGACCCGGCGGGCCTCGACCCGCATCATCGCCCGGAGCGACGGCTGACGGAGGACGAAGCCACCGCACGGAGTCGAGGATCAGCGCCGCCTGAGCAGCGTCAGCGGCCATGCAGTAGCTCGTTGCCCCGACCGGCGCCGACGTGATGTGCAAGGCCACGGCGTACCCGGCGGCGTCGGCGCTCTTGCGGCCACCTCTCGGCCGGGTGAGGAAGTACATCGGGGTCACGCGGTCGAACACGGCGAGGGCGTCCGCCACCTGCCACGCCTCGGCGGTATCGCCCCACAGGCCGCCGTCCATCTGCAAGCTGGCGAGCAGCTCCATGGGCGCCGTCATCCGGGCTCCCCGTGACGCTCTGCGCCACGCTCCAGGGCAGCACGGCCCTGGGCCAACAGGGCGTCGAGGGAGCCGCTGAGCGGTCCCGTGCGGTCGGGGTGCAGGCGCACGACCTCGGCCACCATCACGAGCAGACGGGCGTGGCTGGTCGGGCTGAGTCCGAGAGCTGCCCGGCATCGGGCGGCGTGGGCGGCGAAGCGCTCGGCGGTTCGGACGGCGGGTCGCTCCCGGTGCCGCTCGTCAAGCGGTCCCACACGGTCGAGGTAGGCCCGAACGTCCCGCTCGTCCACCACGGCCCGGGCGAAGGCCCGGCGCTCGTCGCCGTAGGCGGCCGTCCACGGGTACTGCTCGGCAACCTCCTCGGCCAGCGCCTCGACCTCAGCGGCGACCTGCTCGGCGCGGCCAGCCGACCAGACACCGTGACGGGTCGCGGCAGTGTTGCCCGGGGCGAAGTCAGGATGCTTCGGCGTGTGGCCTGGTCGGCACGTCATCGGCCGACCCCGGTGGGACTGACAGTCCCACGCCGGGCGTTCTGACCAGGAAGTTCGCGGCCCCGGGTCACAGAGGGGTCACTGTCGTCCCGCGGGAGGTTTCGCGGCCCCGGCGTGGTCGAGGCAGGCGAGCGAATGTCGGCGTGTCAGCCAAGTGGGGTCGGCGCAGTATCGGCACGGCTTCGCACGGCGGAGCGCGGTTGCGGTTCCGGTGGTCACCGAACCCTCTCCGAAGGGCCTGTCGAGGCGCACGCACGTCCGCACGCACGCCCTACGGGGGAGTGCGCATGCGTGCGCATCCCCATCCAGTGGGGTGGCGCAGTGTGCGCAGCGGGTGCGCATGCGCTACGTGCGCCCTGGTCAGAAGTCACATTCGGCTCCGTTCTCGGGTCGATGCGCACGCGCTGAGCGCCACAATCCGCCCGACTCACCCGTCGTGGCGTGCCCGGCGTCGCGAAGCTCGACCAGAGCGGCCTGAATCGTCCTGACCTTCAAGGGCGGACCCTGGCCATCGACAGCCAGCAGGTCGCCTATCTCGCGCACGTTCATGCCGTCCGAGTCGGTGGCGAACGAGCACTCCAGCGCAGCGAGCACCCCGACGAGCCGATGGGCGCATGCCGGACATCACCGAGTCGGCCGGGTCGGTCGCCGTCTCGATCTGCTCCACCTCGTAGTGCATCGGTGAGGTCAGGTCGTCGGGGTCGTCGGCCCACACTCGGCGCCGGATGCGGACGGTGGTCTCGGCGATCTCGTCGCCCTGGAACTCCAGCTCCAACACGACGTCGGTGGCCTTCGTGGCCGGGTCGGTGGAGCGGGAGACGACGGAGGCCGAGATGAGCACCCTGCCCCACGCATCCGGGCCCGCACCGGACATGCGCTTGGCGCCCTTGCCGGTGCCGGTCTTGTTCCAGTGGTGCGTGATGATCGAGCGCCGCTCCAGCGTCCTGGCAGAGGTGCTGGACGCGCTCCAGGTGCTCGCCCATCCCGTAGAGGTCGGCGCCGTTGGCACCGCGGGCGGCCAGGTACAACGGGTCCACGACGACGAGCTGCGGCCGGTGCTCGGTGATCTCGGCGGCCACCAGGGCCATGGCGGCCGCACTGGTCAGATGGGGCACGCGCAGGCAGACCCGAACGGGCAACGCCTCGGGGTCCAGGCCCCGGTGCTCGCACACGGCACCGAACCGGCGTAGCAGCTTGCGGCCGCCACCCTCACCGGCAAACAGCAGGACAGGACCCGGAGACTCGACCGGCAGGATTCCGAGCCAGGCCGTGCCGGTGGCCACCGAGACCGCGAGGTCGGTCACGAGCCAGGTCTTGCCCGCCTTGAACTCGGCCGCGAGCATCCCGTGGTCGCCGTCGGCAATCAGAGACTGCACCAGGTACCGGGGCACGGGTGCCGTCGCGAGGTCTGCGATCAGTTCGGCGAGGTCCCGAACGTCGAGCTGCTCCGGGTCCCCGGCGTGGCCGCCCCCCCTCGTGGTGAGTGCCTCCGCCAGGCCCGAGACGATGGCCCGCTGGCGATCGGCGTTGCCCGCGGCGGCGGCCGCCTCCAGCTCCCGGGACTGTCCCTGCACCCACCGGTCGTGCGCGTGCTCCGCCACGGTGCTCGCGTAGTGCTCGGCGTTACCGGTCGCCGGAGTGTTTCCCTGGAGCGAGACGAGGACAGTGGGATCGCCCACCAGGTCGATCGTTCCGAGCCTGCGCAGCTCCCCGAGCACCGTCACGTGGTCGATCGGCTGGCGACGATCGGACAGGGCCTCCATGGCGGCAAAGACGTGACCGAGGCCCGGCTGGTAGAAGTCGCCCGGCCTGCACGCTTGCAACCCCACCGCCACCGCGTCGGGACTGAGCAGCATGGCGCCGATCAGGCTCTCCTCCGCCTCCACGCTGTACGAGGGCATTCGTGGCGACAGCCTGGACCCGTCGCCGTCGGCCGTCACTCGTCGCCCTCGTAGCCCGCAGCTCGCAGGGCGTTCGCCGCGATCCGCAGAGCGGTCATCGCAACCTGCACACCGCGCAGCGGGTCGATCTCGCCCCACAACACGTAGTCGCACATGTCACGGACCACCAGCACACGCCGGAGACCCTCGGCCTCGCAGCCGGAGCAGTCCCGGGCCGGGGCGGTCACCGCCCACCCTCACGGCGCAGGGGGAGGACGTCGGCGGTGGGGGAGACCGGTTCGGGTTCGGCGTCGATGCCGACGAGCACCCTCAGCCGCGCCGTCGGCACCCGGAGCGTCCGGCCGAACCGCAGGACCGGAAGCTCACCGCGCCGTGCTGCCTCATACGCTGAGGATCGCCCTAGGCCAAGCTCGCGCCCGGCCGCCTCGACGGTCATCGTCGGCTGCGCCACGGGGTCCGGGATCACAACGAGCGCCATCAGCCAGAGGAGCGCGACGGCCAGCATCCCGACGGCACCCGCCCTAGTGTGCTGTCAGCTTGTTCCACTAAGAATTCCGAGACTCGGGAATTTACGTAGCCGTGGCGCGTTCTGTCAGGTAGAAACCCTGACAGAAGGAGCAGTCCATGGCACGTCGTGGTCGACCCACCGTCGAGATCAAGCTGAGCGGCAACGAACGCAAGACCCTGGAGCGCTGGGCCCGTCGACATTCGTCGGCTCAGTCCTTGGCCCTGCGGTGCCGGATCGTGATGGCCTGTGCCGAAGGCCGTACCAACGAGGACGTCGCCGCAGAGTTGAGGATCCACCCGGTCACCGTGTCCAAGTGGCGCAGGCGATTCGCCGCTGATCGTCTCGACGGGCTCATCGATGCGCCCCGCCCGGGCGCAGCCCGCACCATCAGCGATGACACCGTCGAGGCGGTAGTGGTCGACACCCTTGAGTCGGCACCGCCCATCGCACCCACTGGTCGACTCGTGGACTGGCGGCCAAGCACGGGATCAGCCATCAGACCGTGTCGGAGATCTGCGGGCGTTCGGCCTGAAGCCGTGGAGGGAGGACTCCTTCAAGTCTCCCCCGATCCCGACCTGGTGGAGAAGATCCGCGACATCGTCGCCCTCTACATGAACCCACCGTTGCCGCCGTCGTGTTCGCCGTGGACGAGAAGCCCCAGATCCAGGCCCTCAACCGGACCGCACCGACGTTCCCCATGCTGCCCACCACTCCGGCCCGGGCCACCCACGACTACGAGCGCAACGCACGTGTGATCTCTTCGCCGCTCTCGACATCGCCTCGGGGACAGTCATCACCGACATCCGTTCCAGCCACACCTCCGATGACTTCATCGCCTTCTTGAACAAGTGAACCGCAACGTGCCGCCTGAGCTCGACGTTCACGTCGTGCTGAGAACCTGTCAGCCCACCAGACCCCCAAGTCCACCGCTGCTGCTCCGCCATCGACGTTTTCACTTCCATTTCACGCCGACCTACGTCGTGGATGAACCTCGTGGCGCGGTGGTTCTCTGCACTCACCACCAAAGCTCAAGCGCTCCGCCCATTGCAGCGTCAAAGAACTCGCCGCTGACATCACGTCGTGGCTGCAGCATGGAACGAAGATCCAAAACCGTTCGTGTGGCACAAACTGCCGAGCAGATCCTCGATCGCCTCGCCGCTACTGCAGTGCCATCAATACCGGAAACATCAGTGCCTCAAGCTGACAGCACACTAATGCCAGCTCGGAAAGCAGGCGTGCCCATTTCAGTGCAGGTCGGCCGCGTGGCACCCTCGCCCCTGCCTCCCAGTGAGCCACGGCGGTGCCGGTTACCCCGCAGTGCTTGCCTACCTGCTGCTGAGTCAGCCCAGCCTCCTTGCGGATCCGTCGGGCCTCGCCGCTGACCACCCAGTCCCGAATCTTCGCAATGAGGAGAAGATCTGACAAGTTCATATCGGGCACCGTACGCCCATCGAACAGTGATTGAAAGCCAAAAGTGTCTCATAACGCGTGCCTAGTGAGACACTTAGCGATAATGACGGTTGACAGTGAGATAACGCTGCCCTAACGTCCAGGGTGTGAGCAAGGCCCACCCGTACATGCGAGGGCTCGGGAGCAGTGGGGATATGACGCCCTACGGCACCGAGGGGCTCTATCTGACGACCCGATACGCCGTGGAGGTCGATGACCCCGGGTGCCCGGTGCTAGTGGAGGTGCACGTAGCCGTGAGCGACGGCAGGCCAGAGTGCATCGAGCTGCACTGCCGACCAAGAGCTGGCGGACCGCCTGTGTCGAGCGAGGCTCTACGGAGCGTTCCTCTCGCCCGGTACTTGCGCCAGTCAACAGCCCTCTACTCCGTGAAGGTGACGGGCCACGGCGATAACGAACTGGTCCAGGCGACCGGCAGCGGCGACGTGCCGCTCCTGATCCGGGCGGCCAAGGTGCGCGCCCGACGACAGATGACCGACGAACTGCTCCGGGCCGTGGCCGAGGTGTACACGGTAGCCGAGTCGAAGCCGGTTGTTGCGGTGATGGCCGAGTTTCAGGTGAGCAGACCTACCGCAAACAGATGGGTCGCGTTGGCCCGAGAGAGCGGGTACCTGCCTTTGCGGGCGCCCAAGAAAGGGAAGAAGCGATGAGCAGCGACCTGGAGCCAGTGACGGAGGAGAAGCGCACGCGGGCAGGCGAGCGCGGCGCCGAAGCAGGCAGCGAACGGTACGTGGTGGTTCGTGGTCGATGGGGGAGTGGGACCCGACGGTGAACGTCGGCAGGCCAAGCGCAAGGGGTTCAAGACGAAGAAGCTCGCGGCGAAGGCGCTGGACGAGATCAGGGGGAAGGCGAGGACAGCGAGCTACGTGCCGCCCGCGACCATCACGGTGAAGAAGTACCTGGAGGGCTGGCTCGCCGGGCTGCCGACCCGTCTCCGCCCGTCAACCATCGACTCGTACCGGAGGTGCCTCCAGTACGTCTACCCGACCCTCGGAGGGCGCCGCCTCGACAGCCTGCGCCCGGAGGACCTCGACGGGCTGTACGCGTCGCTGCTGGCGACAGGGTGCCGACAGAGCGACCGGGGCCTCTCGCCGAGGACCACGAGGTACGTCCACAACGTCCTCCGCGCTGCCTTGGCGGACGCGGTCAAGAAGGGGAGCCTGTCGCGCAACATCGCCGACCTAGCCGACCCGCCGAGGGCGAAGGACTGCCGCCCACCGGAGGCAAAGTTCTGGCAGCCGGACGAGTTGTCCCGGTTCCTTCGCTTGACCCACGACGAGCCGCTCGGGGCGCTGTTTCGCGTCGCCGGGCTGTGCGGGCTGCGACGGGGTGAGGTGTGCGGGCTGAGGTGGCAGGACGTGGACCTCGACAAGGCAGAGATCCGCATCCGCCACACCGTCATCGTCGTCCGCGAGCCCGGCGCTCCCGACGGTGGGCTCCGGTTCAGCACGCCCAAGACGGACCGGGGCAAGCGGACCATCGACCTCGACGCAGGGACCGTCAGTGCCCTCCGCACCGAGTGGAAGCGTCAGGCGGAGCACCGGCTGGCGATGGGTGCGGGGTGGTCGAACGAGCACGACCTTGTGTTCGTCCAGCCGGACGGCTCGCCGCTCGATCCCGAGTCCGTCGGTCAGGTGTTCAACCGGCGCGCCGCTCGCCACGGGTTGCCCCGCATCGCGTTCCACGGCTTGCGTCACAGCCATGTTGCACACTTGATCGCGGCAGGGGAGTCACCGCACCTGATCGCCCAGCGCCTCGGCCATCACAGCGCAAGTTTTTCGCTCGACCGCTATGGGCACTTGCTCGACCGGGCGGGCTCGCAGGCAGCGTCAGCCGTCGCCGCCTTGATCGACGGGTCCAGCGTCGTCGGCTGACGGCTCCCAGGGCGCCGCGGCCTCCCAAAGGTCCGTGTAGGTCCGACGCACCGAGGCCGACAGCTCGGGATTGAGGCTGACCATGATGGTCGGCTTGTCCCGACCAACGCCGTTGAGCGATGCGCCGATCGCCAGCACGGCGCCGGTGTCAGGGATCACGCTGCGGTCGTGAACGTCGCCACTCACTCGGACCTCGATCGCCCACGGTGCCCGGACCACGTTGAGAGTCAGATCGAAGTTCTCAGACGACACGCGCGGGCCGACGAGGACGCGTGTCGTCTCCGTATAGCGGACAAGGTCGTTCAGTTCCGGCTCACGACAGAACGGGTCAACGACCAGGCAGGGCCCGGCCTTCTGGACCGCCCGGAGCAGGTCTCCCGGCGCCCAAGCATCTCCGGCTGCGAGGACGATGTCCTGCGGTTGGGCCGCCAGTGCGTCGATCTCGCGGGCTTCGCTGAGGAGGATTCTCCCCAACCGGGTCAGCCGGACCTTGCCGTCCACCTGGTCGATGCACTTCGTGCGGGTCAAGAAGCTGAGCACGGACTCGGTGGTCGGTTGAATCCCAGGGAAGGCGAGAGGACCTCCGGTGACACGGCGCCGCGGTTCCTGCCGCGAGTCCGCCGAACTCGGCGGTGGTGAGTGGCTCGCCGGTTCTCTCGGCGTAGTCGGCGACCTGAAGGACGCCCCGGGTGTCCTTGTCCAGAATCTCCATCAGACCGGCCTCCGATTGAGTTGTGACCCGCTTGTGACCTCACACAGCACTTCGTGTCGTTTCATTCCGAACCCTCAACGGTCCGACCTGCGGAAACGCTCAAAACGGCTCGTGCCCGGGGCGGGAGTCGAACCCGCACGCCCTTTCGGGCAGTGGATTTTGAGTCCACCGCGTCTGCCATTCCGCCACCCGGGCCCGTTCAACGTCCCGTGGATCAGGATCCACGTCTCGAGGCTCCCCAACCTGGTGGTCAGGGAGATGCTTGCCGTGATTATGCACCCTGCACATCATCCACTGTCACGCAGCACGAACCATCACCACCGCACCAGTAACGCAGTGGGCGCCACCCTCCCGAGAGTCGCGATATCAGAACTGTCTCACACGGTGTTCTCGTTTGCGCTGGTCAACCGTCCGCTGTAACGCGATCACCGTCAACAACGTTTTGCCTTTGGCGGAAGTATGCCCTATCGGGTTTGTTTCTTCCCGATCGGCCGGACATCGATCACCACCGGAGCGACCATCGAGGAGGTGCGGCCGGTCCAAAGGAGACCCCAATATTGACGAGAGGTTCGGTTGTGACTGATGAGTAATGTACTGCCGCTGCGAGTTCGTTGACCGCGTCAGCATTCCGTCACACGCGCGCATGTGGAAGGGATCAGCTGCAACGGAGAGCGAGACGTCCGAGCCGACAGCAGTCGAGCATCGCAAGCAGGCACGACACCGAACAGGTACAGTTTTGCGACGACACCAGCGAGTGGGCCAAATCGGTTCCATTCCATAAATTCCCAAAGGGGGGGCTTTATGCGACGTCATGCATCAATCCGACTTCTGGTCTGCGCCGCGATGGCAGCATCCGCATCGATCGCGGGGGTGGCTCTATCCAGTGGCGTCGCATCTGCAACGCCTCTCACCGTGACCTGTACGCATCTCACCGGTGGCATCACAAGTCAGACCCTGACCGGGTGCACCGGCTCGGGCGCGATCGCTGCAGACGCCGGAGTTGCTCCGGCCCACGGTACGAACGTCGTCTCTACGAAGACCGTCACGTGGGGAAGCGGCAAGACCTCGAAGACGACCTACACGTACGCTTCGGTGACCAATAACTGCGCGGCACTCACGGGTTACACGAAGGTCGCCAAGTATCACGAGTCGGGTCATGTGAACACCGGTACGGCCGGCGGCACGGCCATCGGGATGCGCGGTGGAGTGTTTGCTGGTTACGCCTGCGTTTACAAGCACACCGTGGCTCCGAATACCATCAAGGTCGTCAACATGGGGAATTTCACCGTTTAAGCCCTGCAGCTGACAACAGGCAGTTGACGTACGACGAAGGAGGCCCCGGCAATTCAGCCGGGGCCCCTTCGCGCAGTGCTTCTGGCGACTCCAGGAGCGAGGAGGTGCAAATCCTTCCCGGTCGCGCCCGCTGAGGGCGCAGCTCGGGTGAACCGGATGGGGACCCGCATGTCCGGTTCAAACGGGGGACCCCAAGGCCAGGGGCCGACCCGCTACCGCCCGAATCGTCGGAAGCCGCTCGTCGCGGACCGTAGGCTCCTGTCATGGATGCCGCCGGCCCCGGGGAGCGGACCGACGCACCGTCCGCAGCATGGGCCGCACTCGGCACCGGCGGGGCGGTGACCCTGGACTCGGCAGAGCTCTGGTGGGTGGATCTGCCGTTCCGGCATCCAGTCGCGACTGCGGTCAGCACCCATAGCCGCCGCCCCCTGCTCCTCGTCCGGCTCGGGTGCCGGAGAGACGGACGCGCAGTCGACGGATGGGGAGAGTGCGCGGCACTCGGCGACACCACGTACCACAACGAAGACGTCGTCAGCGCGTTCGACGTCCTCGGACGCTCACTGCTGCCTGCTCTCGTGACCCGGGTGGCGAGCGCGGGCGGGATCCTGCCCGCTGTGGCGGCGCTCGCCGACCTTCCGGGCACCGACGGCAGCGAGCCGATGGCATTCGCCGCGCTCGAGATGGCGGTCGTCGACGCCCACCTCCGGGCCGAAGGTCGTTCCTTCGCCGATCTGCTCGGTGTCTCCGGACGGAGCGTGCCGGTCGGGGCCGTGGTCGGGACCCACCGTTCCGTGGACGATCTGAAGGAGGAGGTCACCGCGCTGGCCGATGAGGGGTACGCGAGGGTGAAGCTCAAGATCGGACCCGGATGGGACCTCGCGCCGGTGGCGGCCGTGGCGACACTCGCCGCGAGGGCGTCGTCCGGTGCGTCCACGGGTGATCCGGCGCCGCTCCTGATCCAGGTCGACGCGAACGGCTCATACCGCGAGGAGGACGCAGACCATCTGTCCGGTCTCGACCGGTACCCGCTGCTCTGCATCGAGCAGCCGCTCGCCCCGGGCGACCTCGAGGCGCACGCCAGGTTGGCTCGGCGGCTTGCGACGCCGATCTGCCTGGACGAGGACCTCGACGATCCGTCGCGCATCGTCGAGGCGGTGACCGCCGGCGCGTGCTCGGTGGTGTGCCTCAAACCCGCCCGCCTCGGCGGGGTGGCCGCTGCGCTCGGGACCATCGAGTGGTGCAGGGCCTCGGCGACCCGGCTCTGGCTCGGGGGCATGTTCGAATCCGGCTACGCACGCGGCGTGAACGTTGCGTTGGCCGCGCTCCCCGGGTTCAGTTGGCCGGGGGACCTGAACCCGGCCTCGAGGTACCTGGCCGAGGATCTGGTGGCGCCACCGGCACTGTTCCGGCGCCCGGAGGACGGCGCACTCGCGGTCCGAGTGCCGACCGTGCCCGGCATGGGCCCGGCTCCCGACACAGATCTGCTCGTCCGGCGGTGTGTGCGTCGACTGGACCTCATGGTGCCTGGTCGTTGAGACCGACCAGGCACCGGTGCCCGGACCCGGCGGCCAGCGGACCGCCTCTGGGCACCGCAGTGTGGGTGGGTCCCGCTGATGCGTACAATTGCCCTCCCATGCATCGGACCATGATCGAGCGACGGTTGACCGACGCCCACGAGCGGCTGGTGCGCGCGCGGAGCGAGCTGGCGGTACTCGACGAGCAGTTGGTGGTGGTCACCGAGATCGCCGACGACACACGGCTGCGGGCCCTGGTCGCCGAGACGCCGGTTGCCGCCAAGGAACACGACGAGGCCAGTCGCCATGCGACCGCCCTGCTCCGCACCCGCGAGGCCCTGGTCAAGCAGATCGCCGAACTCGAGCAGCGACAGGACGATCTCCTGGGTCGGCTGGCGATCGGCCAGGGTTGAGAACCCATTCCCGCCGGGATGGGGCAGATGACGAAGGCGGACGCAGTAGTCCGTTCGGCACACGACGTGTGCCCGGCGCCCTCTCCGGTGCAGGGCATCCCCCCACAGCAAGGAGTCGAGACATCATGACCAGGCGTGTGGTCATCGCAGAGGACGAGGCGATCATCCGGTTGGATCTCAAGGAGATCCTGCTCGACGAGGGGTACGACGTGGTGGGGGAGACCGGCCGTGGGGACGACGCAGTCGAGTTGGTCCGCCAGCACGAGCCGGATCTGGTGATCCTCGATGTCAAGATGCCGGGGGCAGACGGCCTCGCGGCTGCCCGGGCCATCCGCGACCTCGACCTGCGGGTGGCGGTGTTGATCCTGACCGCGTTCAGCCAGCGGAACCTCATCGACGAGGCCCGCGACGCGGGGGTTGTCGCCTATCTCGTCAAACCCTTTCAACGGATCGAGCTCATCCCCGCCATCGACCAGGCCGTAGCCCGCTGCGAGCAGGAGTGGGCCATCGATGCCGAAGCTCGCCAGGCGGTCAGCGACGGGATCGTCGCTCAGCAGGGAATGGCCGAGAACAAGCTCGAGACCCGACGCCTCGTCGACGGTGCCAAGGCGGTCCTCATGGAACGCTCCGGACTCTCCGAGGCCGACGCCTTCGGCTTCATCCAGAAGACCGCCATGGGGACCCGGTCCCGGATGGTCGACGTGGCCCGTCAGGTCCTCGAGGGAACCCTCGTCCCCTAGTTCGGGCCGAGCGACCGCCATGCCCGCAAGAGGATCGGGAACATCTGCAACGGCCGGCAACCCGGCATCCACCCCTGCTGTCCCCGGCGCGACCCTGGAGCGCCCGTTGCTCCTGCTCGACGGGATGTCCCTCGCCTTCCGGGCCTACTTCGCGCTCCCGGACACCCTGGTCACCACGTCCGGGGTGGTGACCAATGCCGTCCACGGCTTCACCTCGATGGTGGTGAACCTCGTGCGCGACCACCGTCCCCGCGGCCTGGCTGTCGCCTTCGACCTCCCCGGCGACACGTTCCGGGATGAGATCGTCGAGGACTACAAGGCGGGGCGTGACCAGACGCCCGGAGACCTCCTCCCGCAATTCGAGTTGATCCGCCAGGTCCTCGAGTCCCTGGCCATCCCGGTGATCGAGTGCGAGGGATTCGAGGCCGATGACGTGCTGGCCACGCTGGCCTCTGAGGCCCGCGACCGGGGTCACCCGGTCATCGTCGTGACCGGTGACCGCGATTCCTTCCAACTGGTCGAAGACCCATACATCCAGGTGCTCTACAACCGCCGCGGGGTCAGCGACTACGCCCTCTATGACGAAGCGGGCATCGAGGAGCGCACCGGGGTCCGACCGACCAAGTACCCGTTGCTGGCCGCCCTGCGCGGCGACCCATCGGACAACCTTCCCGGGGTTCCCGGAGTCGGCGAGAAGACCGCGGCAAAGCTGATCAACGAGTACGGCACCCTCGACGCGCTCTTTGCACACCTCGACGCGCTCGTCTCCGAAGCTGCGGGAGAATCTGGCGTCCCACGCGGAGCGGGTGCGGTTGAACGCCGAAGTGATCCCGTTGGTGCGCGACGTCCCCCTGGACGTCCACGTCGAGCAGCTGACCCTCGGGGGTTGGGACACCGAGAAGGCCCGCCTCACCTTCGCCGACCTCGAGCTCCGCACTGTGTGGCCCCGGTTTGTGGCTGTCATGGCCGACGGCCTGCTTGGCGACCCGGCGCCCGGGTCCGGTCCGGTCGGCCCCGGACCCGGACCCGGACCCGCCGATGACGACGGCGGCGTGGACCAGGCGCTCGCCAGACCCGGCTGGCTCGACGTCCCGCAGTGGGTGGCGCCAGCTGATGCCCCAGCTGCCGTCATTGCCCTCGAGGCGCTGTTCGAGACGGCGCGTGCCGGCACCGGGAACGTGGCCCTCGCCGCTGAGTGGTCGGGCGATCCGGGTCGGTCCGACCTCACCGCACTGGCATTGGGCGTCGAGACCACGTCGTCCACAGCGGGGGTCGGATCGGGCGATGCAACAGGACCGTCGTCGGTCCATCTCGGCCGGTCGGCCGGGGGAGGTGGACCGCTGCTCGCAGACAAAGGCGTCCTCGCCGCACTGGCGGCAGGCCTCGGCCCGGGCGGGGTTGGTGTCGTGGCCCACGACTGCAAGGAGCTCATGCGGTCGCTGCTGCCCCTCGGAGTCGACATCCGACAGCTCGCCTTCGACACGGCCGTCGCCGCCTACCTGCTCGATCCGTCCAATGACCAGTACCGCCTCGCCGACCTGGTCTCTGAGCACCTCGGGTTCGACATGGGGGACGGGGAAGCAGGAGAAGGGCAGGGCAGCTTCGCACTGGACCTTTCCGAGGAGTCGGGCGACGACACCGATGGGACAACCCGACCGGACGCGGCCGCCCTCGGGCTGGTGCGGGCGGTCGCCGTACTGGCCCGACTGCGGGAGCCGCTGCTCACCGAGCTGGCCGAGGTCGGGGAGGAGGCGCTCTTCATCGACGTGGAGCGCCCACTGGTCCGTGTCCTTGCTCGGATGGAGGTGGTCGGCGTTCCCGTCGACCGGGACGTGCTCCGCTCGATCGCGGCGGGACTGGTGGACGAGTGCGGCACGCTCGAGGCCGCCATGCACGAGCTGGCGGGCGGACCGTTCAACGTGAACTCGGTCCCGCAGCTCCGGTCGGTCCTCTACGAGCAACTGGGGCTCGCCCCGGTGCGGAAGACCAAGACCGGCTACTCGACCGACGCCCGGACGCTCGAGCTGCTCCGCGGCCAACATCCGATCATCGAGGTCCTGCTGCGCTACCGCGAAGTCGAGAAGCTCCGGTCGACCTACGGCGAGAACCTGGCAGACGAAGTGGCGGACGACGGCCGTATCCACGCCACGTTCCGCCAGACCGTGGCCCGCACGGGCAGGCTCTCCTCGGACCGGCCCAACCTGCACAACATCCCGGTGCGCACCGAGGAGGGACGCCGGTTCCGCCAGGCGTTCGTGCCGTCGGCCGGCCGCAGGCTGCTGGTGGCCGACTACGACCAGATCGAGCTCCGCGCCATCGCCGACCTCTCCGGCGACCCGGGGCTCACCACGGCATTCGCCGCCGGCGAGGACATCCACCGCACAGTCGCCGCGCGGGTCTTCGGGGTCGACCGGGACCAGGTGACCCAGGAGCAACGGTCGACGGCCAAGATGGTCTCCTACGGACTGGCCTACGGCATGGAGGCCTACGGCCTGTCCCAGCGGCTGGCGGTCCCGGTGGAGGAGGCCCAGGGGATCCTGACCGCCTTCTTCGAGGCCTTCCCGTCGGTCCACGACTACATGGACCGTGCGGTGGCCGAGGCGCGGGAGAGCGGCTACACGGTCACCGCCTTCGGACGGCGACGCCCGTTGCCCGACCTCCACTCGACCAACTTCCAGGTGCGTCAGGCCGCCGAGCGCCAGGCCAGGAACGCAGGGATCCAGGGATTGGCCGCCGACCTGTTCAAGGTGGCTCTGGTGCGTCTCGACTCCGGGCTCGAGGCGGGCGACCTGCGGTCCGATCTGGTCCTCCAGGTCCACGACGAGGTCCTGGTCGACGTGGAACCCGATGAGGAGGCAGCGGTGGCATCGCTCACCGAGCAGGCCATGACCGGCGCCGCCGACCTCTCGGTGCCGTTGAAGGTGGCCATGGCGTGGGGCGTCTCGTGGGCGGAGGCCAAAGGAGGCTGAGCGGTGGCCGACCGGACCTGGGGGCGGGTGGAGTAGCATTGCTGACCGGCCACATCGGAGTGGCCCGTGTCTTCACCGCCGTTCCCGCAGGGCGATCCCTCGGGCCCGGTGCACCCGTCCGGAAAGCGAGCTACCTACCTTCATGACCGATACCCACGTCGTGCCTGCCGGCACGGATCTACTGTCTCCCGAGGCCATGGGCCACTTCGACGAGCAGGGGGTCTACATCCCCCGGCCTGTGACCGAGGACGATCTCGACGGCGCATCACTCGAGGAGGCGATGGCCGGAACCATCGTCGAGTTCGAGGACGGTGACCTCGTCGAGGGCACCGTGGTCAAGATCGACCGGGACGAGGTCCTCCTCGACATCGGCTTCAAGTCCGAAGGCGTGATCCCGGTCCGCGAGCTGTCCATCCGGAACGACGTCGACCCGTCGGAGATCGTGACGCTGGGGGAGGCGATCGAGGCCCTGGTGCTCCAGAAGGAGGACAAGGAGGGTCGTCTGATCCTCTCGAAGAAGCGGGCCCAGTACGAGCGCGCCTGGGGCACCATCGAGAAGCTCAAGGAAGCCGATCAGGTCGTCACCGGCCCGGTCATCGAGGTGGTCAAGGGCGGACTGATCGTCGACATCGGGCTGCGCGGATTCCTCCCCGCATCTCTGGTCGAGCTGCGCCGGGTGCGCGAGCTCCAGCCCTACGTGGGCCGGACCATCGAGGCAAAGATCATCGAGCTCGACCGAAACCGGAACAACGTGGTCCTCTCACGCCGTGCGTGGTTGGAGGAGACCCAGAAGGAGCAGCGGGGGGAGTTCCTGGTCAACCTCAAGCCAGGCGAGCGCCGCAAGGGAGTGGTCTCCTCGGTCGTCAACTTCGGCGCCTTCGTCGACCTGGGGGGCATGGACGGCCTCGTCCACGTGTCCGAGCTCTCGTGGAAGCACGTCGACCATCCCTCGTCTGTGGTGTCCGTCGGTGACGAGATCGAGGTCGAGGTCCTCGACGTCGACCTCTCCAAGGAACGGATCAGTCTCTCCCTCAAGGCCACCCAGACCGACCCCTGGCAGGAGTTCGCCAACTCCCACCAGGTCGGCGAGCTCGTCTACGGACGGATCACCAAGCTGGTGCCGTTCGGCTCGTTCGTCCAGGTGGGCGATGGCATCGAGGGCCTGGTCCACATCTCGGAGATGGCCGGTCACCATGTCGACCTGCCCGAGCAGGTGGTGACACCCGGCGAAGAGCTGTGGGTCAAGATCATCGACATCGACCTCCAGCGCCGGCGAATCAGCCTCTCGATCAAGCAGGCCGCCGAAGGTGGCGAGGTGTCCGAGGAGTACCGAGAGGCATTCGGCGAGCACGCCTATGACGCCGAGGGCAACTACGTCGGCCCCTTCGAGTTCGCTGCCGAGGCCGAGTTCACCCCAGAGACCGAGGCACAGGCCGCCTGGGCGGACTTCGTGGCCGAGCACGGCACGCCGGAAGGTGGACCCGAGGACCTCGGCGCAGCCGCATCGGCCGACGCATCGCCTGCGCCTGCCACAGAGGCCCCTGCTGTCGAGGCTCCGGCTGCAGAGGCTCCGGCTGCAGAGGCTCCCGCTGTCGAGGTTCCGGCTGCGGAGGCCCCTGTCGAGGCACCTGCCGCCGAGGCCGACGCGCCGGCAGCCGACTGAGCATCGACTGGTCCGTGTCCCGCGCCCTCCGTGACGCCGGGCATCTGACTGCCCGACCCTGGGTCGTGGCGCCGCGTGCGCTCGCGCCGCGCCGGAGACTCAGCAGACGGCGCGGCGGATCATCCGGAGCCCGTGGTGACCTCGCTGGAAACGGGAGCAGCGGATTCCGGCATGCTCGGCCCGGCGAGCGGGAAGTGGCACGCCACCTGGTGACCCGGTGCGATCTCGCGGAGGAGCGGCTCCTCTGACGCGCAGCGCTCCTGGGCGTACGGGCAGCGTGTCCGGAAGCGGCAGCCCGAGGGCGGGTTGAGGGGCGACGGGAGCTCGCCGCTCAGGGGACGGTGATCGGAGGCACGGTCCGGCTCCGGCTCGGGGATCGAGGTGAGCAGGGCCTCCGTGTACGGGTGGGCAGCCGACCGGTAGAGGTCGTCGGAGCCGGCCACCTCGACGAGCTTGCCCAGGTACATCACGGCCACCCGGTCGCTGACGTTCTTGACGACCGCCAGGTCGTGCGCGATGAAGACCATGGTGAGGCCGAACTCGTGCTTGAGGTCAGCGAGGAGATTGAGGATCTGGGCCTGCACCGACACGTCGAGGGCGGAGACCGGCTCGTCGCAGATGAGCAGGTCGGGCTCGGCCATCAGGGCGCGGGCGATGCTGATCCGCTGGCACTGACCACCCGAGAACTCCTGGGGGCGGCGGTCGCCCGCAGTCTGGGGGTCGATGCCGACCTCCTGGAGCATCTCCCGCACCTTGTCCTCGCGCTCTGCCCGCGTGCCCCGCTTCCAGATGACCAGCGGCTCGGCCACGATGTCCTTGACCCGCCGGCGCGGATTGAGCGACGAGATCGGGTCCTGGAAGATCATCTGGATCTTGGTCCGCACCCGTCGGAGCTCGCGCCCTGAGAGCCGGCCGAGGTCCTGTCCGAGATAGCTGACGCTCCCCGAGGTCGGACGCTGAACCTGGACCAGGGTCCGACCGGTGGTGGACTTGCCGCAACCGGACTCGCCGACCAGGCCCAGGGTCTCGCCCTTCCGCACCTGGAAGCTGACGCCCGAGACGGCCTGGACCCGCTGGCGCCCGCTCCGGAACTCCACGACGAGGTCGGTGACGTCGAGGACGACCTGGGCGCCGTCAGCTAGCGTGTCGACGGTATCGACGGTCACCCGCCGATCTCCCCGTCGGGGCCCGAGGAGGGGTACGCGGTCGTGGTGGGGACCGCCTGGGACCCGTCCCCGTTGGTATCCGTAGTGGGGGCGACCGCGGCATCCGCCTCCGGCGGAGCGGAGGAGATCCCGTTGAGCAGCGGGAACCAGCAGGCGAACAGGTGGTCGGGTGAGCCGGCCGTGCGGAGCGGCGGCGCCGACTCTCGGCACTTGTCCCGGGCGTAGGGGCACCGCGGCGCGAAGCGGCAGCCCTCGGGGGGGTGGATGAGGTCGGGAGGTCGCCCGGCGATGGCGGTCAGCCGGGCGCCGCTCGGCTGGGCCAGCCTCGGGATCGAGTCCATCAGCGCCCGCGTGTAGGGCATGCGGGTATCGGCAAACAAGGTGCGGGTCGGTGCCCGCTCGACGATCTGCCCGGCGTACATGACGATGATGTCGTCGGCCCGGTTTGCGACGACCCCGAGGTCGTGGGTCACCAGGATCACTGCCATGTGGCGCTCACGCTGCAGGCTGGCGAGCAGGTCGAGGATCTGGGCTTGCACCGTCACGTCCAACCCGGTGGTGGGCTCGTCGGCCAGGACCAGGCGCGGGGCGCAGGCCAGCGCGATGGCGATCATCACCCGCTGGCGCATGCCGCCCGACAGCTGGAAGGGGTACCAGCGGACACGTTCCTCTGGCGAGGGGATCCCGACCGATCGCAGGAGCTCGACCGCGGTGGCCCGGGCCTCTTTCTTGTCCATGTCCAGATGGAGGAGAAGCGATTCGGTGATCTGCGCGCCGACCCGCTTGACCGGGTTGAGCGCGGTCATCGGATCCTGGAAGATCATGCTGAGCTCGGCACCCCACACCTGCCGGAGCTCGGCCGGGCCCATGGTGGTGAGCTCGTGCCCGGCGAAGTGGACCGTGCCGCTCCGGATGACGTCGCGTGGCGGGAGCAGACCCATGATCGACCGGGAGAGCACGGTCTTGCCCGACCCCGATTCGCCGACGATCCCCAACGTCTTGCCCGAGTCGACCTCGAAGGAGACCCCGTCGACCGCCCGGACCGTGCCTGTCCCGGTGCGGAACGCGGTGTGGAGGTCCTCGACGACCAGGAGCGGATCGGTCGGTTCCCCCACGTCGCGGAACGCGAGCGGTTCGGCGCCGTGCGCGCCGCGGCGCAGGCCGATCACAGCAGGCCCTCGCGGATGTCGAACCGCTGGCGCAGGCGGTCGCCGATCAGGTTGATCGAGAGCAGCAGCAGGAACATCGAGAGGGCCGGCCACAGCATGATGTACGGATTCGCGCTCAGGTTGCCGTTCTCCGAGCCTGCGGAGATCAGGTTCCCCCATGACGGCGTGGGGAGGGCGACCGAGAGCCCGAGGAAGGCGAGGGACCCCTCGATGACGATCACGCCTGCCACGGTGATGAGCCCGAAGGTGACCGCCACCGGCACCACGTTCGGCAGGATCTCGCGGAAGAGGATCCGGGGCGTGGTCGCGCCCATGGTCTTGGCGGCGACGACGAAGTCCCTGTTGGCGAACGACAGACTCGATGCCCGTACGACCCGGAACATGAGCGGGATCGTGCCCACCCCGAGGATGATGGTGATCTTGAACAGGGACTGCCCCCAGAAGGCCACGATCGCGATGACCGCCACGATCGCGGGATAGGCCAGGATGATGAAGGACACCGCGTTGAGGCTCACATCGAGGTTGCCCCCCTTGTACCCCGAGATGAGCCCGGCGGTCCCGCCCACCAGCATCCCGATGGCCACCGAGGCGAACCCGACGATGAGGGAGACCCGCGCGCCGAACACGAGCCGGGACAGCAGGTCTCGGCCCAGGTCGTCCGTGCCCAACAGGTGGTGGATGCTCGGCCCCTGGTTGAGGACTGTGTAGGTCTGGAAGTCCGGATTCTGGAGCGGCAGCACATTGGCCAGGATGGCGGCCAGCACCACGAGGCCCACCCACCCGATGGCCAGCCAGAACAGGAACCCCATCGGTTTCCTGAGCAGGATGTCGTCGGACTCGAGCGTCTCGGCCTGGCGGGAGACCACCACCTCGTCCGCCGCCGCCTGCCCGGGGAAGCGGTTGGTCAGCAGCTGCGCGGACGCGTGGGTGGACCGGAGCTCGCGGTCGTCAGGCATCGGTCACTCCCGCACGACTCTCGGGTCGACGACGGTGAAGAGGAAGTCGACGATGAATTGCACGAACACGTACGCGATGGCCACGACCAGCGAGATGCCCTGGACGACCAGGTAGTCGCGTTGGTTGACCGCCTGGACGAGCGCGAAGCCGAGACCGCTGAGGGCGAACAGGTACTCGACGATGAATGTGCCGGCGATGAGGGCACCGATGTTGACCCCTGCCGCGGCCAGGAGCGAGAAGGTCGACGGGCGGAAGGCGTGGCGCCACATGATGCGCGAGCTCGAGAGGCCCTTCGACCGGGCCATGGTGATGAAGTCCTCCTGAAGGGTGCTGATGAGGTCCGACCGCAGCAGCCGGTAGTAGATCGCGATCGACCCGGCCGTGATGCACAGCGACGGGAGGATCATGTCGTGGAAGTTGGCGGCCGGGTCCTGGGTGAGTGGCACGTAGCCGGTGGCCGGGAACCAGTGCAGACCCACCGCGAAGATGGCCACGAGCGCCGGGGCGAGGACGAACGGGGGGAGGGCGAGGAGTCCGAAGGTCCCGGTGGTGGTGACGTTGTCGAACGGGCGGTTCGGTCGACGCGAGGTGATCAGCGCGAGCGGGATGGCCACCGCGAAAGCGATGACCTGCGAGATCACGATGAGCTCGATGTCGATCGGGGCGCCCGTGGCCACGATGTGGGTCACCGACTCGTGATCGAGGTACGACTGCCCGAGGTTGCCGTGGAACACCGCGCCGAGCCAGGTCGTGTACTGCTGCCAGAGGGGCTTGTCGAGGCCGAGCTGCTGAAGGAGCAGCGCCCGGTTGTGGGGCGTGTCGTTGACCCCGAGGATGGTGACCGTCGGGTCGCCCGGCAGCAGGTGGATCAGGAGGAAGGCCAGGACCGAGATGACGAACGCGACCACTACCAGTTGGATCGATCGTCTGATGAGGTACTTGGTCATCGCTGCGTGTACCTCTGACCTGCGTCGCTACCCGGCCAGCCAGATCTCGGTCGCGAAGAGCTGGCCCTCGTTGAACGAGTAGCCGGGCATGCCGTTGGGCAGCACCAGGTTGTTGAAGTTCTGGACCCGGGTGGCGGCGACCTCGCTGAAGAAGTACTGGCTGAGCCAGATGTAGGGGAGGTCCTGGGCCAGGCGGGTGTTGAGCGTCCGGTAGGCGGCGATCCGGACCGACGCGTCGCTGCTGGCCCGCCCGGTGGCGATCGCGGCATCGATCAGGGGGTCGCGGTTGCGGGGGAAGTTGAGGGCGACCGATCCGACCGGCCCTGCGGTCTTCGAGCTGAACCACCAGTAGTTGAGGTCGGGATCGACGGTGCCGAACTGGTAGCTGGTCGCGGCCTGGTAGAGGCCGAAGATGAAGTTGTCGATGAGCACCGCCTGCTGCAGGCTGGCGATGGTGACGTGGAAGCCGGCCTGCGTCCACATCTGCTGGATGACCTGGACGATCTTGGCGAGAAGCGGATCGGTGGCCGTCTGGAGCTCGACGGTGGGGGTGCCGTGCTCGGCCTTGTAGGCATTGACCAGCGCCTTGGCACCGGCCAGGTCGTAGGACGGGAAGCCGGTCGCGCTGTAGTACTCCGATCCGGGGAGGAACAGTCCGTTGACCGGCCGGCCGTAGCCGAAGTCGAAGATGGCCTGGACCTGGGCCTGATCGGTTGCCTTGGTCAGCGCCTGGCGCACCCGCAGGTCGTCGAGCGGTGAGACCGCGGTGTTGAGCAGGATGAAGCCGAGCGTGGGCTCTCCGACGACTCCGGTCCGCGTGTCGACCAGCTGGTAGTCGGTCCGTCCCGAGAAGCGCTTGATGGTGCCCGGGTCGGTCGAGATGAGCATGTCGACCCCACCGGTCATGAGCGTCGCTTCGCGCTGGACCGTGTCCGGAATCGGCTTGAAGGTGATCTGGTCGAGATAGGGGAGCCCGGCACGCCAGTAGTGCGGGTTGCGGGTGGCGGTGAAGTGGTCGTTGGGCTGCCAGCTGGCGTACACGAACGGCCCTGTGCCGACCGGGGTGGGCGTCTTGTTCCCGGCCTTCGCCTCGTCGATCATGGCCTGACCGACCGGGTAGGCGGCCTGGGTGTCGGCCAGCCCCGCCGAGAACCGCGCCGCGGGACCGCTGAGGGTGAAGACGACCGTGAGGTCGCCGCTGGCCTCGACGTTGGCAATGATCTCGAGCGGGACAGCGGTCAGCGCGGAGGCTCGCAGGGCGTCGGTGTTGGCGACGACGACCGCGGCGGTCAGGTCGGACCCGTCGTTGAATTTGATGCCCGGACGAAGGGTCATGGTCCAGACGTCGAAGGTCGCGTTTGGAGTGAGGGACTGGGCCAGGTAGGGCTGGATCGAGCCGTCGGCGGCGATGTACATGAGGGGGTCGTAGATCGCGTTGGCGTAGAGGAACCCGTTGGTGTCCCAATGGTTGTTCGGGGGGTAGAAGCCGTCGATATCCGCCGGGATGCCGATGGTGAGCGAGCCGCCTCGCACCGGGTTCCCGGTACCCACGCCGACTTTCGTTCCCGGGGCGGTGGTGCCGGGGGCCCCCGTCCCGGAGGAGGAGCAGCCCGCCAAGAGGCTCCCGGTCGCACCGGCGAGGACGACCGCGCCGCCGGCCACGGCCCCGCGGGAGAGGAACGAGCGGCGGCTGATCTCCTCCTGCCTGGTCACCGGGACTCGCCGATCGCCTGCAGTTTCACCCGTCACAGCATCTCCCCCGACCCGACTTTCCCACAGGCACGGCCTGTCGTGGGCGCACGTTAGTGCGTCTCCGCGGCCGAGGTACATCGATTCTCGAGAGATCCCGCGGTGACCGGATGGCTGGGTACCATGCCAGCCATGGACGCAGCCCCCTCCGGACCCGGCTCGGTCGTCGACGCCGGGGCCGAAGGCCCGCCGCGTGCGGGCGCTCCTGGCACCGGAGTGGTTGAACCGGCCCCAGCACCGGGGACGACCGGGGAGGACGGAAGGGAGAGTCCGAACGGCGGAACTGACCAGACGGAGCCGACCGCCGGAGCCCCCGCCGTTCCGGTTGCCGGGACTGTCCCCCTCGGCGCCGACACCGATCCCGAGGGACCCCCGTTCGGGCACGTCGTCAGGATGTGCCTCGGGATCGGGGCCGTCCTCGCCCTGGTCGCTGCCCTCGTGCTCCGGTTCTGGACCGTCTCGGACCTCTGGCTGGACGAGGCCCTCACCGTCAACATCGCACGCCTGCCCCTCCACGAGCTGCCCGGCTTCCTCAAGCGGGACGGGGCCCCGCCCCTCTACTACGTCCTCCTCCACTTCTGGATGGGTCTCTTCGGCACCTCGGATATCGCAGTCCGATCGCTGTCGGGTGTCTTCGGCGTGCTCACCGTGCCCGTGGCCTGGCTGGCGGGCAAGCGGATCGGGGGTCGAACCGCCGCCTGGGGCGCCATGTTCCTGGTGGCGACCTCACCGTTCGCCATCCGATACGACACCGAGTCCCGGATGTACTCGCTGGTCGTTCTGCTGACCGTGCTCGGCTTCCTGGCGCTCGACCGCTCGCTGCGCCGGCCCCGGGCCGGCAACCTGATGGCCGTCGGCTCGGTGTCCGCGTTGCTCCTCTACACGCACTACTGGTCGATCTACCTGCTCGCCACCACCTTCGCCTGGCTCGTGTGGCAGGCCTGGCGCGGCCGACCCGACTGGCGGGCGGGCGCGCGCGCATCGGTGGTGGCGATGGTGGTTGGCAGCCTCGCCTTCCTGCCCTGGCTGCCGATCTTCATCTTCCAGTCCCTCCACACCGGGACCCCCTGGGCGACACCGGCCACCTTCGCGGCAATGGTCAACGCGGTGGCCTCGTTCGCAGGGGGGAGCACCAGCCAGGGGCGGGCACTCGCCCTGTTCTTCTTCGCCCTCGCCGGGCTCGGCCTCTTCGGGTTGGCCACCGATCGCCGCCACGTCGAGCTTGACATTCGCACCCGCCCGCTCGGCCGCCCGGTGGCGCTGATCGCCGTCGGGACCCTGGCTGCCGCGGTCATCGGGGGGTTCGTCACCGCCAGCGCGTTCGACTCGCGCTACGCGTCGGTGGTCTTCATACCGCTGATCCTGTTGGTCTCCCTCGGGCTCACCGTCTTCCGGGATCGGCGGGTTCGGGTTGGCATCCTGGTCGCTGCCGTCGTCCTTGGCCTCGCAGCCTCGGTGCCCGCCGTCACCACCAACCGGACCCAGGCTGCGCAGGTGGCCGCGGCGATCGCCCTCACCGGGAAGCCCGGCGACGTCGTGGCCTACTGCCCGGACCAGCTGGGCCCGGCGGTGAACCGCCTGTTGCCTCCCGGTCGGTACACCCAGATCACCTTCCCCCGAGGCTCCGGCCCGGAGTTCGTGAACTGGGTGGACTACGCCAAGACGGTCCGGGCCGCGTCCCCGCTCACCTTCGCCCAGCATGTCGAGTCGGTGGCCGCCGGCCGCCAGATCTTCATCGTCTGGGCACCGCAGTACCAGGCCTACGGAGTCAAGTGCGAGGGAATCGTGCAGACCCTGCAGGCGGATCCGCACTATCAGGCGACCGGCCTCGTCGTGGGCACTCCGCTCTCCTTCTACCAGCCGATGTGGCTGGTCCGCTTGAGCCCGACCGGATCCTGATCGGCATGGCCACCGCGGGATGGGACGCCCCCGCGTGACCGTCCCGGCGCCCGGCGGCGCGACGGGAGCAGCGCGGGAGCACCCGATGCGACGGGAGCACCCGACGGGACGGAGGGGAGCCGCACTCTCGGCGGAGGGTCCGTCGAGGTGGTCCCCGCCGGTCCGGATGCCGGCGGGTACGACCGCCCTCTTGCCGTGGGGCGGGCGGTGCTCGAGGTGCTGCCGGCCTGGATCGTCGCGCGGGTCATCGTGGTCGGCTCCCTGGCCCTCGCCCGGGTCACGGTCGGTACGGTGCGCCCCCGCAACCCCGGCGCCCTGCAACGCGTCCATCAGGGACTGCTGGTCTGGGACGCCGGGTGGTACCGGGCGATCGCCTCCCACGGCTACGCCGCCGCCGGAATGCAGTCCCTGCGCTTCTTCCCTCTCTATCCACTGGTCGCCGGCGGCCTCGGCCGTGTCCCAGGCCTGGGGATCGGGACGGCGCTCGTCCTGGTCGCCAACCTCAGCGCACTCCTTGCGATGGCCGGGTTGCTCCTCCTGGTGCCGACGCGATCTCGGCGACCGGGCGCTCGCCCGCCGGTCGGTGTGGCTGCTGGCCCTCGCGCCTTCGGCCTACACCCTCGTGCTCGGGTATGCCGACGCCTCCCTGCTGCTCTGTGCCGTGGTCGCCTTCCTCGGTGCCCGGACCGGGCGCTGGTGGTGGGCTGCAGGTGCCGGGCTCGCCGCCGGTGCGCTGCGGCCCCTTGGTGTGCTCCTGGTGGTGCCGATAGCAGTCGAGCTCTGGCGGTCCCGGTCCGGGCGCGACGACCGAGCGGATGCGGGTGCGAAGCCCGGGCCTGGTCGGCTCCCGCGGGGCGCAGCGCTGATCGCCCCGCTCGCAGGAGCCGGTGCCTACCTCTCGTGGGTGGATGCCCGGTTCGGGGACGTCCTCCTGCCGTTCCGGGTCCAGGAGGAGGGCGGCCACCGCGGACCGTTGGCCTCACCCTTCTCCGCCATGTGGCACAACGCGGACAGCCTTCTGCACGGCCACCACCTGGGGAGCGCCCTCCACATCCCCTGGGTGCTGCTCTGTGGCGTCCTGCTCGTCCTCGCCCTCCGCAGGCTGCCCCTCAGCTACGGCCTCTTCGCCGCGGCGGTGTTGGCCGTGTCGCTGACCACCTCGAACCTCGACTCGTTCGAGCGGTACGCGCTCGGCGGCTTCCCCCTCGTCGTGGTCGCCTCGACCCTCACCGGGCGGCGGTGGGTCGAATGGTCGGTGCTGGCCGCCTCTGCGGCGACGATGGCCGGATATGCCACCCTCGCGTTCCTGGGCATGGTGGTTCCCTGAGCAGCGGCCGGGCCGGACGTCCCGGATCGGTCCCGACGACTGGGAGGGGGAGCCACTATCCTCCTGTGGGGCAGGTCGTGGCCGGGGTCCATGACCGGGACGGTCCGACGCTCATCGACCGCCGGCTCGCGAACCGGACCCGGGCCCCGCACCGACAAGAAACGGACCGCACCGCATGGCATCGCCGACCGAGCCAGTGAGCACTCCCGACGCTGACGTGCCCGAACCGTCCGCAGCAGACCAGCCGATCCCGACGCCGGATCGCCCCGTGGTCGTCGCCGGGGGTGGGCCGGCCGGGCTGACCGCCGCTCACCGGCTGGCAACGGCGGGTGACCCGGTGGTCGTCGTCGAGCAGGACGGTGTCGTCGGGGGGATCAGCCGGACCGTGGAACGCGACGGCTGGCGATTCGACATCGGTGGTCACCGGTTCTTCACCAAGGTCACCCCCGTGGAGGAATTCTGGCACGAGGTCCTCCCTCCCGGGGACTTCCTCCTCCGTCCGCGGATGAGCAGGATCTACTACGGCGGGAAGTACTACGACTATCCGATCAAGCTCGGCAACGCCCTCTCCAACCTCGGAATCGTCGAAGCCGTGCGGTGCGGGCTCTCCTTCCTCTGGGTGCGTGTCCGCCCTCCCAAGGACTTGAGCACGCTCGAGGGGTACATCGTCTCGAACTACGGGTGGCGGCTCTACCACCACTTCTTCAAGACCTACAACGAGAAGGTCTGGGGGGTGTCGGCTTCTGAGATCTCGGCCGACTGGGGGGCGCAGCGGATCAAGGGGATGTCCCTCTGGAACGCGGTGTGGGAGCCGATCCGCTCCTCGTTCGCACGGCGGCAACGGGACAAGTCGCGGCAGGTGACCAGCCTCATCGAGGAGTTCCAGTATCCGAAGTACGGCCCGGGGATGATGTGGGAGCACTGTGCCGAGCAGGTACTCGCCCTGGGCGGACGGATCATGATGGAGACTGCGGTGACCCGGGTCCATTGCGAGCACGGCGCCGCAGTGGGGGTCACGGTGCGGAGAGGCGGCGTCGAGGAGCGGCTCCCGGCCTCCCATGTGATCTCCTCGATGCCGTTCCCCGAGCTGGCACGCATGATGGACCCGCCGGTTCCCGCCGAGGTGCTCCGGGCCGCCGACGACCTCCACTTCCGCGACTTCCTCACGGTGGCCCTGGTCGTCCCCGAGGATCGCGGCTTCCCGGACAACTGGATCTACATCCACGCCCCCGACGTGAAGGTCGGCCGCATCCAGAACTTCGGGTCCTGGTCGCCGTACCTGGTCAAGGACGGGAGGACCTGCCTCGGGATGGAGTACTTCGTGTTCGAGGGCGATGAGCTGTGGACCCTCGACGACGACGACCTGGTGGTGCTCGCGACCAAGGAGCTCGCGTCCATCGGGTTGGTCGACCCCTCCGACGTCGAGGCCGGCTACGTCGTACGGATGCCGAAGGCCTACCCGGTCTACGACGACTCCTACCGTGACAACGTCGACGTGCTGCGCCGCTGGTTCGAGTCGCACGCCCCCAACGTGCACCCGGTGGGTCGGAACGGCATGCACAAGTACAACAATCAGGACCACTCGATGTTCACGGCGATGCTGACCGTCGAGAACATCCACGGTGCTCAGCACGACATCTGGTCGGTCAACGTGGAGGAGGAGTACCACGAGACGAGCGACGACCGCGCCACGTCGGCGGGCACGGGACCGACCGGGCGCGACGCGCCCGTGCTGCCCCGCCGCGGCAGCTGAGCGGGACGCGCCGGTCCGGTGGATCCCTCCGCACCGAACCGACCGGAGGGGTCGTTCGCCCACCAGGGGAGCCCGGGCGGGCGCACCCATGACGGTCCACCCGGGGTGCCCGGTCTCGATGTGATCCTCGAGGAGGTCGACACGGTGGTCGACCCGGTGGCCGAGTCCGCGGCGTTCGCCCCCGCGGTCGGAATCGCGGTGGCGGGCGGCCCGATGGTCACGCTGCCTCCCGACGAACCGGTCCCGGGGCTCAGCGGCCAGGGGGACTCGCTGCGGTCCGGACTCAACCAGGCCGGCCCGGTCGCGGTGGCCGGCATGTTGGTCAATGCGGCCGGGGCCCTCGTGGTGGTCGCCGTCGCCCGGCTGGTGTCTTCGCGCTCCTACGGTGAGATCGCCCAGCTGCTCGGGCTCTTCTTCATCCTGTCGATGCCGGGGTCGGCCGTACTGGTCGGCGTGGTCCGCCGGGTGACCGGGCTCCAGGCGTCCGGCCAGGCCCACCGGGTGCGCCCCTGGGTGGCCCGGATCCACCGGATCGCCCTCATCGGCATCGGTGTCGAGCTCGTCCTCGTCCTGGCCCTCCAGGGATTCATCGCCCGATGGCTCTCGCTCCCCAACGGGAGCGGGGTCGTCCTCATCCTGATGGCTGCCGGGATCTGGATCCTGCTCAGTGTGGACCGGGGTCTGTTGCAGGCGCACCGCCACTACCGCCCGCTCGCCGGCAACCTGCTCGTCGAAGGCGGCATCCGGACGGGCTTCGTCCTGGTCATGGTGGCCGGGGGTTTCGGCGTGACCGGCTACGCCCTCGGGGTGTTCGCCGGTGAGGTGGTGGCCACCGTCCACGCCCGCTGGCTGGCCTCGAGAGCCTGGGCCGATCCCCGGGATGCACCGGTTCCGGCCGGCGCGCCGGGTGCGGCGGCACTCCTGGCCCGCAGGCGTCTGATGGCCGACGTGTCGGCCGCCTTCGTCGGCCTGGGCCTGCTCGGGCTCCTCCAGAACGTGGACGTGATCCTGCTCGGTCGCCTCGACCACGCCCAGGTCGGACCCTACGCGGCCATTTCCGTGGCCTCCAAGGCGCTGGTCTTCGGGGCCCTGGCACTCGGCGCCTACCTCCTGCCCGAAGCCACCATCCGCTGGAACGAGGGAGGGCACGCCGTACGCCAACTCGGGGTCACCCTCGTCTTCCTCGCGGTCCCGGCCGCCGCGCTGATCGTGATCTCGGTCTGGGTCCCGAAATGGTTCCTCACCCTCGTCTTCTCGGCCCGCCTGAGCACGGCTGCACCGGCCTTCTCCACACTGGTCGGGGCCATGATCTGCCTCTCCTTCACCGTCCTCGTGACCAATTACCTGTTCGGCACCGGCTCGCGGTGGATCGTGCTCCTCCTCGTCGCCGGGTCGGGCCTGGCCGTGGTCCTCGTGACCGCCGCCGGCGGCAATCCGTTGGCAACCGCCCGGGCCGACCTCATCGCGCAGGGTGCGCTCGCCACAGCGATGGCCGCCGCCTTCGTCGCCATCCACGTCCGGCACCGCGGGCAGCACTGGACCCGGCGGCGCGGCTGGCACGGGCGACCCGGCGCCCCGCGGCCCGACGTCGGAACGCGCTCGAGCGGTCCGACGTCTGGCGAGGCAGGGTCCGATACACTCGCCGCTGCAATGACCACGGCCACCGCGCCAGGGGGGGCTCTTCGATGAGCCGGGGCGCACGGACACCGGGCGTGGTGTCGCGCAACCAAGCGGCGGCCGAGCGCCGGGTCGCCCCCGACGACAAGGCCTTCCCCCGGCTGGTCCCGGTCCCCGACCGGGATCCGGCAGCGCACCCGGTGGCCGACGCCGGCCCGGCGCCCACCCGGCCGCCCGTCGCCGAGGGTCACGCGGAGGGATTGGTTCCCCTCTTCGCCGGCATGGCTGTCGGGGAGATCGCGGAGCGGGCAGGCCTCAGGCGGATCGACGTCCTGGCCTGGCGGGACTATGACGACCCGGAGGCCGGCGGCTCGGAGTTGCACGCCCACCGGATCCTCTCGGCATGGTCACACGCCGGGCTCGACGTCTCCCTGACCACCTCCTCGGTCCCGGACGGGCGCAAGGTCATCCGCCGGGACGGGTACCGGGTCATCCGTCGGGCGGGCCGCTACTCGGTGTTCCCGCGGTCGATCCTCTCGGGAGCGCTCGGACGGATCGGGACCGGGGACGGGGTGGTGGAGATCTGGAACGGCATGCCGTTCTTCTCACCGCTCTGGTCGCGGAGCCCGCAGATCACCTTCCTCCACCACGTGCACGCAGAGATGTGGCGGATGGTGCTGCCCCACGGCATGGCCGAATTCGGGTACCTGCTCGAGCACCGGGTGGCCCCGCCCTGCTACCGGCGCAGCCGGATCGTGACCCTGTCGGAATCCTCAAAGGCGGAGATCGTGGACCGGCTGCACCTGCGGTCGGAGCGGATCTCGGTGACCCCGCCGGGCGTCGAAGAGCGCTTCTCACCGGGTGGTGACCGCTCGGAGGTTCCCCTGGTGGTCGCTGTCGGCCGGCTGGTCCCGGTGAAGCGTTTCGCCCTCCTCGTGGACGCCCTCGTCGCACTCAAGGCGGACCACCCCGACCTGCAGGCGGTCATCGCCGGTGAGGGGTACGAGCGCCCCGCGCTCGAGGCACGCATCCGTGGTCACCGCGCGGAGACATGGATCCGCCTCCCCGGCTTCGTGAGCGACGACGACCTGATCGGCCTCTACCGACGTGCCTGGGCGCTCGCCTCGACCTCGTTGCGCGAGGGGTGGGGCATGACGGTGACCGAGGCCGGCGCGTGCGGCACCCCTTCGGTGGTGACCCGTATCGGCGGACACGAGGATGCCGTCCAGGACGGGCGCTCGGGCATCCTGGCCGACACCCGCGACGACCTCGTGCGGGGACTCGACGCGGTGCTCCGGGACGACGTGCTCCGCCGCCGCCTGGGGGTCGGGGCCCTCGAACACGCCCAGGGGTTCACCTGGGACGCGACCGCACGCGGTGCTCTCGCGGCGCTCGGTGAAGAGGCTCTCGCCCGGCAGAGCTGATCCCGCGGCGCCGGCGGGCCCGCAGCACCACGTCCACCGCCCCCTCCGCCCCCAGGAACGCCACTGCGGCCCAGGCCCACTCGGCCGCCGTGCCGAACGACTGCGGCCACGCCCCGTTGTCGGGGACCGGGGAGTGTGCCTGGTGGACCGTCACGTACACGCCGGCGGCCACGATGCAGACCACCGCCAGCAGCCCGAGGACGACCCGGAGGCGGGGCACCAGCAGCACCGCAAGGGTGGCCAACCCGGCCGTCGCGCCCACCAGTGGCGTGGCGATCGCCGCGGCCACCAGCCCGGTGACGAGGGCGGCGGGCACTGCGATCGTGACCGGGGCCCGCTGGTCTCCGGTGCCGAACGGAACGGCCAGCGTCGGCTGGGTGGCGTCGTCGTCGACGTCCAGCTCCTTGCGTGGCTCCTCCTTGCGGCGCCGGCGGGGCAGGAACACGAGGATGATGCACGCGAGAATGGCCAGCGCCGAGACGATCAGCGCGAGGTCGGCCCGTTGTTGCGGCTGCCAGGTGAGGTCGACCTCGAGGGTTCCGTCGTGGACGGACCCGGCGACCGAGGCCGGATCGATGCGCCACCCGTTGGCGAACGCGTCGATGAGGACCGGGCGGCCGAGCCCGGGTCCGCCGGGCACCCGGGCCTGCCACCCGGTGTTGATGCTCTGGCCCAGGATGAGGTCGAACGGTGCTGCCCCCCGTGCGGTGTCGACTCCGGTGACGGTGAGGCGGAGTGCGGTGGCGGTCGCATGGTCGACGGTGACCTTGGGTGACGGCGCCACCGCGGGCGGCTGCACCTGGGTGGGGGAGAGCAGCGGCATCGCCCCGCCTCCGGGGGCCGAGTCGAGGACCAGCTGGTCGATGTCGAACCCGGTGCCCTGTCCGGGCGCAGAGCGGACGACGTGGGTCCCCGCGCCGAGGGCGAGTCCGTAGGCGTCGGGACCGCAGAGCGAGACGGCCAGTGCGTCGCGGTTCAGCGCATGCTCGGTCGATCCGGACACGCTGACCCAGAGGGGAGCACCGTCGACGGTGAGGAGGTCACCGCGGCACGAGGACGGGATGGTGGCGGGAGGCGGCGGCGCCGAGACCCCGGGAATTCCGATCTTGGCGATGCCGATCGGCATGGTGATGGGTGTCTGGGAGTAGTAGTCGAGGGTGTTCTCCGCGGCCACCGCGTCGACCGTGACGCGGATGTTCCGCCCGTCGAGGGTGGGAAAGGAGACCGGGACGTCGACCAGCCCGCCGGCGACGGGGCCGTCGGCCACCGGCGGCAGGCGGACGGTGGCGCTGCCGCTGTCGGTGGCGATGGTCAGTTGGGTCGGGACCGAGTGCTGGCCGTCTGCCACGATCTGCAGGGCCAGGTGGTCGAAGGAGACCGGCGCACGCAGGCGGTACTCGAGCCACTGCCCGACCTGCTGGGAGCGACCGAACCCGGGCTCCCAGATCGTGTTGGGATCGTCGGCGATGGTGGCGACCGCTCCCGCCCGCAGGTCGTTGGGCAGACGGCCTCCCGAGTAGGCCACCGTCCCGGTGTAGTCCGAGCCCGGGCGGCCGACGAGCCGGTCGATCGCGTCATCGGGGATGAGCGGTGAGATCCGGGCCTGGCCGGTCAGGGAGAAGGTCCGCGCGGTCGGAAGCCAGAAGGCGCGGGCCAGGGAAGGCTCCGTATCCCGCCGCGGCGGGACCCCCGAGCTCCGGAGCCGGGTCATGATCAGGCTGAGCCGGTCGCCGGCCGAGGCCGCTCCGGTGGCACGCAGGAGGTCCTGGGGTAGGGAGACGACCTCGTCGGCGGTGATGCCGGGGATGCCGACTTCGGCGAAGCCCACCGAGCTGCGCGAGCCGACCGGCGAGGAGGGGTCGGAGACGCGTACGCCGGCCACTGTGATGCGCAGGGTGCTGAAGGTCCGGGTCGGGAAGGTCACGACCTGTCCTGCCGGGGTCAGCGACGCCGGGCCCAAGGGGAGGGTCACCGGATGGCCGCCGTCGAAGGTGATGGTCACCGCGCTGATCGTCCGGTCGGGGAGCCCGGTCTGGGGTTGGACGAGGACGAGGGAGCTCGCCGCTCGCGGATGGAGGACCACCACCTGCCACCACTGGCCGACCTGCTGGGTGAAGGAGTCGGTCAGCCAGGCCGTCTGGGAGTTGCCGTCCAGCGCGGCGGCCGGTCGGTCCTCGGGAAGGTAGGTGATCGAGGAACCGTAGGAGGAGGCGGTCACCGAGGAGATCCCGTGGAACACGGTCGTGGTCTGGGCGTCGGCCGGCCCACCGGGGAACAGGTCGAGCGGCGCGTCGCTCGGATCGGAGGTGTCGGGTCCCTGGGCGGCGGTCTCGGTGTACCCGGTGTTCTCGTTGAGCGAGTTCCACCGGTACCCCTGCTTGCGGTTGGTGTCGGTGACCACCAGGTCGGCCGGCTTGCTCAGCGTCTCCTTCCGCAAGGTCGCGTGGGTGTCCAGGGTCCCGGCGTAGAGGACGGCCGGGTTCCCGCTCAGCAGGCCCGCCGACGAGGCGGCGACGACGCCGCCGGCGTCCCCGTCCACCACCAGGGGATCGGTGGTCGACTCGGTCCGGACGATGGGTCGGGGGTTGGAAACGGTGTAGGAGACGAGCGGCGAGGGCCAGCCCGCGTTGGGCGGGAGGCCCAGATACGCCTCGTCGACGAGGGGGAGCAGGGGCACGTTGGGGCGTGGGGAGCCGAAGGACGTGGGGTTGGTGAGCCCGGGCGGGGTCGTGACCAGCTGCTGGGCCACCGACTGCGGGTCGGGCGTGTCGTAGCGCTCGTAGGCCTGGTCGTACTGCACGAGCACGTCTCCGGCGCTCATCAGCGACGCCATCGGTGCGAGGGTGTTCCAGTCCATGATCCCGTCCTGCAGGGGACCGTCGACCGCCTCGAGCACGTCGGCCGTCGGCAGGGACCCCATGATCTGCTGCTCGTGGGTCACGAAGGGTCGGGTCATCAGTCCCGGGTAGACGGTGTCGATGGTGTCGCCCCAGCGCTGGGCGGCGAAGTCGTTGCCCGGCAGCGCGTAGACCCGGGTCCCGGGATGGGACGTGTCGAGCGCGGCGGCCGCCTGGCGCACGTACTGCGGGGGCACCGCGGGCTGGGTGAACCCGTGCGCGACGATCTGGCCGGTCCACAGGGGCGTCGTGGCCGCGGCGACCGCCGCCACGACGAAGGCCCCGACGACCAGCCCGGTGCGTCGCACCCGGAAGGAGAGCGCGCTGACCCCCGCACCGAGGAACATGGCCAGGCCGAGCAGGATCACCGGGGAGGCGCGGTCGGTCGAGCGCAGGGCCAGGCCCGCGGTCGTGTCGACCATGAAGGCCTTGATGACCGAGCCGACACCCGACGCGTGGTGGTAGGGGTTGGGGCCGACTGCGAGGACCATGCCGACGACGGTGACCAGGATGAAGTAGGACCGGTAGCGCCAGCGGGCGATGAACGCGGCCAGGAGGGCCAGGACCGGCACGGTGAAGCTGAGGGCGATGAGCCGGATGTTCTGGGTGTACGCGATCGAGTTCTGGGTCCAGGGCCCGACCCGGTCGGTGCCGTAGAAATACCAGTAGCCGAGGCCGCGCAGGATCTCCGAGGCCAGGGAGGCAGCGCTGGTGGCGGGGACCGTCTCGGTGTACTTGAGGACGTTGACCCCGTAGGCGGCCTCGACCTGGAGTCCGATGGCCCACCACAGCGAGACGAGCGCGGTGAGCCCGCCCACCCTCCACGCCACACCCCATGCCCGGCGCCACGTGGCCTCCTTGGCCACCAGGACCGCGTAGGGCAGCCAGAGCGCGGGGGCGATGCCGACGTAGAGGATCGAGCTCGCGTTGATCCCGCTGACCAGGGCGACCACAAGAGCGAAGAGCGCGGGGTACCGCCAGCCGCCCTTGCGGAGGGCCAGGATCACGAAGGCCAGCATCCAGGGGAGACCGGACCACGGCATGAGGATGACCGAGATCCGGCCCGCGTACTGGAGCACGTAGGGGGTGAACATGAACCCCACTGCGGCCACGTACCGGCCGGGGCCGGACAGGCCGACGACCCGGCAGAGGTAGAGCACGCCGGCGCCGGCCGCGTAGAGCAGGCAGCCCATCCAGAGCCGCTGGGCCACCCAGAGCGGGACGTGCAGCTCGGCCAGGACCCAGTAGAAGGGTCCCATCGGCAGCAGGTACCCGATGTTCTCGTGGGTCACCGTCCCGAGTCCGACGCTCGGGTCCCAGAGGGAGACCGCCTGGCGGATGTAGCGGCCCGGGTCGAGGTAGAGATAGGTCTTGGTGTCGTCGCTGACCACGCCGGGCTGTGCCGCGACCATGGGGACGAGGGCCAACACGGCCAGGACCAGGTAGTCGGCCGATGTCCGCAGCCTGCTCGGCGACCGTAGACGGCCGATGAGGGTGCGGTCCGGGGCGGTGGACCCGGCGCCGGCCGCGACGGTGGAGGGTTCGGAGTCCGGCACGAGTGCTCGGTAGTGTAAACAACTGCACGGTCGGGACGGCATCACCGCGCGCCCGACTCCCGGACGGGAGCCAGATGACCCAGGACCAGATGCGTGGCGCCAGATGAGCGGGCGGGCGACCGCAGGCGACCGGACCGGTCGCCGCCTCACCGGTGAACGGCCACTGGAAGGGGTGACCCCCGACTCGTTGCTCGCCCTGCACGCCGCCGGCTACCGGACCGTGATCGAACGCCTCGGAGGGGGCACGGTGCTCGACGTGGGGTGCGGCCAGGGGTTCGAGTCGGCCCGGTTCCTCGCCGAGGACCGGTCGGTGGTCGGCGTCGACTACAGCGCGGACGCTGCTCGGACGGCCCGTCGACGCTGGTCCGGCGCGGGGCTCGTGGTGGCCCAGATGAATGCCCTCGCGCTCGGCATCGCCCGGGGATCCATGGCCTGGGCGTGCTCGTCCCACCTCATCGAGCATTTCGACCGCCCCGAGGGCCACGTGCGGGAGCTGGCCCGCGTGCTGACCGACGACGGGACCGCGTTCTTCCTCACGCCCAACGCGCCGGCCGACTTCGAGAACCCGTTCCACGTCCATCTGTTCGATCCCGACGAGCTCCGTGAGCTCCTCGGGCGGCACTTCCACGACGTCCGGGTCCAGGGTCTCGACGCCGTGCCGCACGTGAAGGCCGACTTTGTCGCCAGGCGGGTCCGGGCCAACAAGGTGCTGCGGCTCGACGTCCTCGACCTCCGCCACCGGATCCCCCGTGCCTGGTATGTGGGGATCTACACCCGGGTCCTGCCGCTCGCCTACAAGGTCATCGCCCGCGGCGACTCCGGCGGGTCGACCGGGATCACCGCCGACGACTTCTTCGTCACCGACGAGCTGGACCCGACCACGATGGTCCTGTTCGCCACGGCCTCACGGCCGCGGCGGGCGGTCTGAACGGCAGTCCGGGCTTGCTCGCGGTCGGGCTGACCGGGAACATCGGTGCCGGCAAGTCGACCGTGGCCGGTCTCCTGGTGGCTCACGGCGCGGCCCTGGTCGACGCGGACCGGGTGGCCCGCGAGGTCGTCGAACCCGGTGCCGACGCCCACCAGGCGCTGGTGGACCGGTTCGGCCGTCAGATCCTGGACCCGGAGGGGAGGATCGACCGGCCCGCGCTGGCCGCGCTGGTCTTCGGGCACCCCGAGGAGCTGGCTGATCTCAACGCCATCGTCCATCCGGCGGTCGGGGTCGCAATGCTCGCGCAGCGGGACGCCTACGCAGGCAGCGACCGCGTCGTGGTCATGGACATCCCCCTGCTCAAGGCCGTCCACCGCGAGATGCTCTCGCTGGCCGCGGTCATCGTGGTCGACGCACCGTCGGAGCTCGCCCTCGAGCGGCTGATCGCCCAGCGGGGCATGTCGGAGGAGGACGCCCGCGCCCGGATGGCCTCCCAACCCGATCGGGCCTCCCGACTGGAGGGTGCCGACCTGGTGGTCGACAATTCGGGCGACGCCGGGCACTTGCAACGTGAGGTGGACCGGGTCTGGGAGGAGATCCTGGAATTGCGACGCCTGGACGCGGACGACCGGACGGACGGCTGACCGGTCCATCCGGCCGGCGTCGCCGAGACACCCGACCGGTACGATCGACTCCATGCCGCGCTTCGAGGTCGTCACCCCGTTCCGGCCCGCCGGGGACCAGCCCGAGGCCATCGCCGGGCTGGTCGAGGGTCTCGAGCGGGGCGACCGCTACCAGACCCTGCTCGGGATCACCGGATCCGGAAAGACGGCGACCATCGCCTGGACCATCGAGGCCGCGCAGCGGCCGACCCTGATCATCGAGCCCAACAAGTCGCTTGCCGCCCAGCTGGCCGCCGAGCTCAAGGAATTCTTCCCCCGCAACCGGGTCGAGTACTTCGTCTCCTATTACGACTACTACCAGCCCGAGGCGTACGTCCCCTCCTCCGACACCTACATCGAAAAGGACTCCTCGATCAACGACGAGATCGACCGTCTCCGACACGCGTCGACGTCGTCGCTGCTCCTGCGCCCGGACACCATCGTGGTCGCCTCGGTCTCCTGCATCTACGGCCTCGGCTCGCCCGACGAGTACCGCGACCGGATCGTCGCCCTGCGCCCAGGGGACGTCCGCGAGCAGCGGGACCTCCTCCGGCGCCTGGTCGACCTCCAGTACTCGCGGAACGACGTGACGCTCCAGCGCGGCCAGTTCCGGGCCCACGGGGACACGGTCGAGATCCACCCTGCCTACGAGAGCCGCGCCGTGCGGGTCGAGTTCTTCGGGGACACGGTGGAGCGGATCCGCCCGTTCGACGTGCTGACCGGGGAGATCGGCGACGACCTCGAGGATCTGGTCGTCTTCGCCAACACCCACTACGGGGCCGGCGAGGAGCGGCTGCGGACGGCCATCCTCGGCATCGAGGGGGAGCTGCGCGTCCGCCTCGCAGAGCTGCAGGCCGAGGGCAAGCTGCTCGAGGCGCAGCGGCTCCGGATGCGCACCGAGTACGACCTCGAGATGCTGGCCGAGACCGGCGTGTGCAGCGGGATCGAGAACTACAGCCGCCACCTCGACGGTCGGGCCCCCGGGGAGGCTCCGTACACCCTGCTGGACTTCTTCCCCAAGGACTTCCTGGTGGTCCTCGACGAGAGCCACGTGGCCGTCCCCCAGCTGCGCGGGCAGTTCGCGGGCGACCGCTCACGCAAGGAGACCCTGGTCGACCACGGGTTCCGGCTCCCCTCGGCCGTGGACAACCGGCCGCTGCGCTTCGAGGAGTTCCTCGAGCGGACCGGCCAGACGATCCTCTTGTCGGCGACCCCGGGCCCGTGGGAGTTCGAGCACAGCGCCAACGTGGTCGAGCAGGTCATCCGCCCGACCGGCCTCGTGGATCCCGAGGTGGACATCCGGCCCACCACCGGCCAGATCGACGACCTGCGCGAGCGGATCGACGCCACCGTGGGCGCCGGCTACCGGGTCCTCGTGACCACGCTGACCAAGAAGATGGCCGAGGACCTCACCGACTACCTCGCAGAGCAGGGGGTGCGGGTGCAGTACCTGCACTCCGACGTGGACACCATGGCCCGGGTCGAGCTGCTCCGCGAGTTCCGGCTCGGGCTCTTCGACGTGATCGTCGGGATCAACCTGCTCCGGGAGGGCCTCGACCTGCCGGAAGTGGCCCTCGTGGCCATCCTCGACGCCGACAAGGAGGGGTTCCTCCGGTCGGCCTCCTCGCTCATCCAGACCATGGGCCGGGCGGCCCGCAACGTGCACGGCCGGGTGGTCATGTACGCCGACACGCTCACCGACTCGATGAAGGCCGCCATCGGTGAGACCGAGCGCCGCCGGGAGCGCCAGGTCGCCTACAACGAGGCCCACGGCATCGATCCGCAGTCCATCACCAAGGCGGTCACCGACATCCTGGAGCGGGTGCGGGGTGAGTCCTTCGCCGATGGGGGAGCCATACCCGGTGCGGTCCCGGGCAGCAGTGGGCGGGGTCGGGCCGGAAAACGGAGGAGGGGTGGTCAGCGCACCGGTGTCGATCCGCGGGCGGCGGCCGCCGGGATGGTCAGTGCGCTCGGCCCGGACCCGGACGAGCTCTCGCGCCTGATCCACCGGCTCGAGGCCGAGATGGCGACGGCCGCCGAGGAGCTCCGCTTCGAGGAGGCGGCCCTCATCCGGGACGAGGCCGCCGAACTGCGGGCGCTGCTGGCGAGGGACCCGGTGGACGGCTCGGCCCTCCTGGTCGGGGACACCGCCGACGTCGAGGTGCCCAGCGCCGGCTGACCGGCCGGGGCGCCGGCCGACCGCGAGAGGCCCGTCCGGGCACCGGTATCCTCACCGCCATGGCTGATCGTCTGGTGGTGCGCGGCGCGCGCGAGCACAACCTCCAGGACGTCTCCCTCGACCTTCCCCGGGACCGTCTCATCGTCTTCACCGGGCTCTCCGGGTCTGGCAAGTCCTCGCTCGCGTTCGACACCATCTACGCCGAGGGCCAGCGCCGCTACGTCGAGTCGCTCTCGGCCTACGCCCGCCAGTTCCTCGGCCAGATGGACAAGCCGGACGTGGACTTCATCGAGGGGCTGTCACCGGCCATCTCGATCGACCAGAAGTCGGCCTCGCGCAATCCCCGCTCGACGGTGGGCACGGTGACCGAGGTCTACGACTACCTCCGCCTGCTCTACGCCAGGATCGGCAAGCCCCACTGCCCGACCTGCGGGCGTCCGGTGGCCCGGCAGAGCCCCCAGCAGATCGTCGACCGGATCCTGGCCATGGAGGAAGGCACCCGCTTCCTGGTCCTGGCCCCGGTGGTCCGGGGTCGGAAGGGCGAGTACGGGGCCCTGCTGGACGACCTCGCCAAGCAGGGCTTCGCCCGGGTGCGCGTGGACGGCCGGACCGTCGAGCTCTCCGAGCGGGCAGCGGTCGACCTGGCCCGCTACGAGCAGCACACCATCGAGGTGGTGGTCGACCGTCTCATCCGCCGGGACGACATCCGCCGCCGGCTCACCGAGTCGATGGAAACGGCACTGTCCCTCGCCGAAGGGGTGGCCGAGATCGTGGTGGTGGACGCCGACAGCACCGAGCAGGAGGCCATCACCTTCAGCCAGCACCTCGCCTGCACCCACTGCGGCATCAGCTTCGAGGACCCGTCGCCACGCAACTTCTCGTTCAACTCCCCCTACGGTGCCTGTCCGGCCTGCACCGGACTCGGGACAAAGTTCGAGGTCGACCCCGAACTGGTGGTGCCCGACCCGGAGCTGTCGCTGTCCGAAGGCGCGCTCGCCCCGTGGTCCGGGGCACGCAGCGAGTACTTCTCCGGCATGCTCGCCGCGGTCGCAGAACTGGGCGGGTTCTCGCTGGACGACCCGTGGGACTCCCTGACCAAGGCGGACCAGAAGCTGGTCCTCTACGGTGCGGGACGCAAGCAGGTGCACCTCCGGTACCGCAACCGGTACGGCCGGCAACGCTCCTTCCACTCCTCCTACGAGGGCATCGTGCCGTGGCTGGAGCGCCGCCACAGCGAGGCCGATTCCGATTTCGCCCGCGACCACCTCGAGGGCTACCTGCGCGAGGTCCCGTGCCCGGTGTGCAAGGGGGCGCGCCTACGGCCGGAGTCCCTTGCCGTCACCGTGGGCGGCTACAACATCTTCGCGCTGTGCTCGCTCGCCATCGGGCGGGCGGTCGAGGTCATCGGCACCCTCGACCTGTCCGAACGCGACCACATGATCGCCGACCGGGTCTTCCGCGAGGTGCAGGAACGCATGCAGTTCCTGCTCGATGTCGGACTCGACTACCTGACCCTGGCCCGTTCGGCGGCCACGCTGTCCGGTGGCGAGGCGCAGCGGATCCGGTTGGCCAGCCAGATCGGCAGCGGCCTGGTCGGTGTGCTCTACGTGCTCGACGAGCCGTCCATCGGTCTCCACCAACGCGACAACCAGCGGCTGATCGGCACGCTCCTTCGCCTGCGCGACCTCGGCAACACGGTCATCGTGGTCGAGCACGACGAGGAGACCATCAAGGTGGCCGACCACGTCGTCGACGTGGGGCCGGGTGCGGGGGAGCACGGGGGCAGGATCGTGCACTCCGGGCCGGTCGCCGGTCCGGGCGGGCTGATCTCGAACCCCGACTCGCTCACCGGGCAGTATCTGGCGGGGGTCAAATCGATCCCGGTCCCGGGAATGCGCCGGCCCGGAAGTGGCGAACACCTGGTGGTGGTCGGGGCGCGCGAGCACAACCTCAAGGACCTGTCCGTCGAGTTCCCCCTGGGTCGGCTCATCGCGGTGACCGGCGTGTCCGGTTCCGGGAAGTCCACCCTGGTCAACGACATTCTGCTGCGCTCCCTGGCCAAGCAGGTCCACCGGGCCAAGACCCTGCCCGGCCTCCACCGGTCGATCTCCGGGGTCGCCCTCGTGGACAAGGTGGTCGAGGTCGATCAGGCCCCGATCGGCAGGACGCCCCGGTCGAACCCGGCCACCTACACCGGTGTGTTCGACCACATACGCAAGCTGTTCAGCCAGACCGCCGAAGCCAAGGTGCGCGGCTACCTGCCCGGCCGGTTCTCCTTCAACGTGAAGGGCGGCCGGTGCGAGGCCTGCTCGGGCGACGGCACCCTCCGCATCGAAATGCACTTCCTTCCCGACATCTACGTGCCCTGCGAGGTCTGTCACGGGGCCCGGTACAACCGCGACACGCTCGAGGTCACCTTCCGGGGGAAGAGCATCGCCGACGTGCTGGACCTTTCCTGCGAAGAGGCGCTCGCCTTCTTTGCCGCGCAGCCGCCAATCGCCCGGCACCTGCAGACCCTGGTCGACGTGGGCCTCGGCTACATCCGACTGGGCCAGCCGGCCACGACTCTGTCCGGGGGCGAGGCACAACGGGTGAAGCTGTCTTCGGAACTGAGCCGGAGGTCGACCGGGCACACGCTCTACGTGCTCGACGAGCCGACCACCGGTCTCCACTTCGACGACGTCCGCAAACTGCTCGACGTGCTGAGCCGCCTGGTCGACCAGGGCAACACCGTCATCGTGATCGAGCACAATCTGGACGTCGTCAAGACCGCCGACTGGATCATCGACATGGGCCCCGAGGGCGGCGACCGGGGAGGCAGGGTGGTCGCAGAGGGCACGCCCGAACAGGTGGCCGCCACCGTGTCCAGCTACACCGGGGCCGTGCTCGCACCGCTGCTGGGGATCCTTCCGGGTACGGGTGTCCCGACCCGCCCGTCCGGTGCCGGCCGACCGCGCAAGGCGGTGGCAAAACGGTCGGTCGCTGCCGGTAGCCGGAACAAGGCGGCCAATGCTGCCCGCACCGCCAAGGCCGCCCGCACCGCCAAACCTGTCGGCGCTGTGAAGGCGACCAGACCGACCAAGGCGACCCGGACCACCAAACCCGCAAAGGCAGCCAAGACCAGCAAAGCCGCCAAGCCGGCCCGGATCACCAAACCCACCAAGCCGGTCACATCGGTGGGCACGTCCCGCAACGGCAGTGTGCGCTCGGCGCGCGGGGTCAGGGCCGGCTGAACCCCGACCGGACTGGCCGGGGTTCAGACGGTGGCCAGCATGCGCTCCAGGGCCACCCGTGCCCAGACGGCAGTCTCCTCGTCGACCGTGATCCGGTTGTGCACCTCTCCCTCGACCAGGCCCTCGAGAACCCAGGCCAGATGGGCGGCGTCGATCCGGAACATCGTGGAGCACGGGCACACCAGGGGATCGAGCGAGACCACCGTCTTGTCCGGGTTGTCGGCGTCCAGACGGTGTACGAGGTGGATCTCGGTTCCGATCCCGAGCACCGAGCCGGGCGGCGCCTCGTCGACGGCCCGGATGATGTAGTCGGTCGAGCCGACCTGGTCGGCGACCTCGACCACATCGTGGGCACATTCGGGGTGGACCACCACGATGCCCTCAGGGTGCATCTGCCGGAACGCGGCGACGTGCTGGGGGCGGAAGCGCTGGTGTACCGAGCAGTGGCCCTTCCAGAGCAGCAGCGTGGCGCTCTTGAGCGTCCCGTCATCGAGCCCGCCGTTGTCGAGACGCGGGTTCCACACGGCCATGTCGTCCTCGACGTAGCCGAGGTCGTAGCCGGTGTTCCGTCCGAGGTGCTGGTCGGGAAAGAACAGCACCTGATCGCCCTGGCCCGGTCCCGCCCCATCGGCCCCGAGGGCCCAGGTCAAGACGGCCCGGGCGTTGGACGAGGTGCAGACCACGCCCCCGTGTCGCCCGACGAACGCCTTGAGTGCAGCGGAGGAGTTCATGTAGGTGACCGGCACCATCGATTCGATGTCGGTGACCGCGGCCAGGGTCTCCCAGGCGTCCTCCACGGAGTCGATGTCGGCCATGTCGGCCATCGAGCAGCCCGCGTTGAGATCGGGCAGGAGCACCTGCTGGTGCTCGGCGGTCAGGATGTCGGCCGATTCCGCCATGAAATGGACCCCGCAGAAGACCACGTACTGGGCCTTCGTGTGGGTGGCGGCGATCCGGGAGAGCCCGAATGAGTCCCCTCTGGCGTCGGCCCAGGTCATCACCTCGTCCCGTTGGTAGTGGTGGCCGAGGATGATGAGTCGGGAACCGAGGGCAGCCTTGGCGTCGCGGATCCAGGTGGACAGGTCGTCGGGCCCGGCCGACGCGTACCGGTCGGGCAGGGCCTGCTGCAGGCGGAGCATATGGGTCTGACCTCCTTGGGGAGGCGCTCCGGTCGTGGCCGGCGGGGACAGCCTGGTCGCCCATCCGCGGGGATGTCGGCCCCGGAGCGGTAGATGTCACCGGAAGCCAGGCCGGCGTGCCGTCAGTGTACTGCGCAGGAGCCCGTGACGTACGTGGCCGGCCGCCCGGCCGCCCGGCGACCCGGGATGCGCGGCGGGCACGGCACACTGGTGCCGTGGTAACCCGACCCCTCCCCGGCTCTGTCCCCGACGGCCCCGGGTCGTACCAGTTCGTCGACCGTCACGGGCGGGTGCTCTACGTCGGCAAGGCCAAGTCGCTGCGCCAGCGGATCAGCTCCTACTTCCAGGACCCGGTCAACCTGGCCCCCCGTACCGGCCAGATGGTCGCTCAGGCCGACCACGTGGAGTGGGTCGTGGTGGGCACCGAGGCCGAGGCCCTGCTGCTCGAGCACAACCTGATCAAGGAGTTCCAGCCCCGGTACAACGTCCGGCTCAAGGACGACAAGAGCTATCCGTGGCTGGCCCTCACGGTCAACGACGAGTGGCCACGCCCGGCCGTGGTGCGCGGGCGGAAGCGGAGCGGGGTCCGGTACTTCGGGCCCTATCCGAACGTCGGCGCCATCCGCGAGACGCTCGACCTGCTCCTCCGCTCGTTCCCCGTGCGCACCTGCTCGGACACCAAGTTCCGCCGCCACGAGCGCCTCGGCCGCCCGTGCCTGCTGTACCACATCGAACGCTGCTCGGGACCCTGCGTGGGCTACATCGGGCGCGAGGAGTACGCGCGGCTGGTGGCCGACCTGACTGCGTTCCTGAGTGGTGACACCGCTCCGCTCGAGCGCGGCCTCGAGGCGGAGATGCGCGAGGCGTCGGCGGCGCTCGAGTTCGAGCGGGCAACGGTGCTGCGGGACAAGCTCGACGCGATCCGGGCCGCCGACGCGGTGCGTCAGATGGAGCTCGACCGCCCGGAGGACTTCGATGTGCTGGGGCTCGCCGAGGACGAGCTCGAGGCCGCGGTCCAGGTCTTCCACGTTCGGTCGGGCAAGGTCGTCGGCCGGTCGGCGCTCTTCGTGGACAAGGTCGAGGACCTCACCCCCGGGGAGCTCATCGCGCGCATCCTGGTCGACCTCTACGCCGACGCCCCGGCGGGGGTGCCGCGTCAGATCCTCGTCCCCACCACCCCTGCCGACGCGGATGCCGTCTCGGCGTACCTGGTCGATCGGCGTGAGGGCCCGGTGGCGGTGCGTGTGCCGGTCCGCGGACCCAAGCGCGCCCTGCTCGAGACGGTGGAGCGCAATGCCACCGAGTCCTTCGTGCGCCACCGACTCCACCGGACCGCCGATCACAACAGCCGGTCCCGCGCCCTCGAGGCACTCCAGCGGGAGCTCGACCTGCCCGATGCCCCGCTCCGGATCGAGTGCTACGACATGAGCCACCTCCAGGGGACCGACTACGTCGGCTCGATGGTCGTCTTCGAGGACGGGCTCCCGAAGAAGAGCGACTACCGGCACTTCCGGGTCGCATCGGTCGAGGGGAACGACGACTACGCGGCGATGGAGGAGGTGCTGACCCGCCGGCTCGAGGCACTGCTCGAGGAGGAGCGCTCCGTTGAGCGGACCGGGCACACACCCGTCGACGGCGACGGTCCCGTGGGCGCGACCGGGACCCGGGCCACGGCCAGACGGCGCTTCGCCTACCCCCCGCAGCTCCTCCTCCTCGATGGCGGGTTGGGGCAGCTGCACGCGGGGATGCGGGTGCTCGACCGGCTCGGGCTCGCCGATCGGGTGCCGATCGCCGCGTTGGCGAAGAGCTTCGAGGAGATCTACCGTCCGGGCAGCTCCCAGCCGATCCGTCTCTCCCGGCAGTCGGAGAGCCTCTACCTGCTCCAGCGCCTCCGCGACGAGGCCCACCGGTTCGCCATCTCGTACCACCGCACCCTGCGAGGCAAACGGATGACGGTGGGCGCACTCGACGGCGTGCGCGGTCTCGGCCCCAAGCGGCGGAACCGTCTGGTCGGGCAGTTCGGAGGGCTCGCAGCGCTGCGAAAAGCCTCTCGCGACGAGTTGATGGGCCTATCGTGGTTGCCGGGGGATGTGGGTGCCGCGGTGTTCGAGCGGCTGCACACCCCGCTGTCACCGGGTCGACAGCCGACCGGGAGATGAGGGTGGACCGATGAGCGAGTACCTGGTGGTGACCGGCATGTCCGGCGCGGGTCGCTCGACCGCGGGCGCGACGCTCGAAGACCTCGGATGGTTCGTCATCGACAACATGCCCTCCGCGCTCATCGCCAAGGTCTCCGAGCTGGTCGACGGCAGCGGGTCGGAGATGGAGCGGGTTGCCTTCGTGGTGGGTCGGGGCGGGGGCGACCTCGACGACGTGCTCCCGGCGGTGGATTCCCTGGTCGCGGGTCGCAACCGGGTCCGGATCCTCTTCCTCGACGCGGCGGACGACGTGCTCATCCGGCGATTCGAGGGAACCCGCCGGCGCCATCCCCAGGCCGCACGCGGCGTGGTCGACTCGATTGCCGACGAGCGGCAGCTGCTGGGCAGCCTCCGGGACCGCGCCGATCTGGTGATCGACACCGGGGAGCTCAACGTCAACCAGCTCCGCGCCCGGCTCTTCGAGGTCTTCGGGGGCGACAAGTCGGGCACCTCGATGGGCACCTCCATCGTGTCGTTCGGGTTCAAGCACGGCGTGCCGCTCGACGTCGACCTCATGTTCGACTGCCGCTTCCTCCCCAATCCCTACTGGGACGAGGCCCTCCGCCAGCACAGCGGCCTCGAGCCCGAGGTGCGGGAATTCGTGCTGGAGCGGCCGGAGACGGCCCAGTTCCTGGCCAAGCTCGACGACCTGCTGACCATGCTCATCCCCGCCTACATCAAGGAGGGGAAGTCCTACCTGACGGTGGCCATGGGGTGCACGGGCGGCCGGCACCGTTCGGTGGTCCTGGCCGAAGAGCTCTCCCGGCGTCTCGATGCGCACGGGCTGACCACCACGGTGTTCCACCGGGACGTCGATCGGTGAGCCCGCGGGGAGTGCCGTCGACAGCAAACGGACGTCGGGTGGTGGCGATCGGCGGCGGCCACGGTCTCGCGGCCACGCTGCGGGCCGTCCGGTCCTACACCGAGCAGGTGACCGCCATCGTGTCGGTTGCTGACGACGGAGGATCGTCGGGCAGGCTGCGCGAAATGCTGCACATCGTCGCCCCTGGCGATCTCCGCAAGTGCCTGGTGGCGCTGGCCGAGCCCGGATCGCCACTGGCCCTGGCCTTCGACGTCCGGTTCGCCGACGACGAGCTCGCCGGGCACTCACTGGGGAACCTGATCCTGGCCGGACTCATGGAAGGGTCGGCCGGACCGGTGGAGGCGCTCGACGAGGCGTGCCGCCTCCTCGGGGTGCGGGGTCGAGTGCTGCCGGCAACCGTCGAGCCGGTCGTGCTGAAGGCGGAGACCGAGTGCGGCCCGGTGGCCGGGCAGGTCGCGGTCATGGGCACGGACCACATCCGCCACGTCTCACTCGTCCCGTCCGACCCCCGCGCACCGGACGAGGCGATCGAGGCGCTCCGCCGGGCCGACCAGATCGTCCTCGGTCCCGGATCCCTGTTCACCAGTGTCCTGGCGGCGGTGGCTGTTCCCGAGGTCCGGGAGGGGATCGCGGGGTCGCCGGCGTCCAAGGTCTACGTCTGCAACCTCCGGCCCCAGGAGCCGGAGACCGCCTCGTACGACGTGGCCATGCACGTGGCCGCCCTGGTCGACCACGGGATCGTGGTCGACGTGGTGCTGTGCGACAGCGCTGCCATGGCGGTCGGGCCCTGCCCGGTCCCGGTGGTGGACGCACGCCTGGCCAGGCCGAACGGGAGGGCTCACGATCCCGCCAAACTGGCGTCCGCCCTCTCCGATCTGCTCGGATGATGGTCCTGGGGCCCGGAAATGCCCTAGCGTGGACGTGCTCCGCTCGTCGGAGGGGCACGGAGAGAAGGACGGACATGCGACGGGTCCGCGTGGTACAGCGAGGAGTGAGGCAGTAGAGCAATGACGGTACGGATCGGCATCAACGGCTTCGGACGCATCGGCAGGCACGTTCTCAGAGCGGCCCGGTCCCTCGGCGCCGACGTCGAGGTGGTCGCCGTCAACGATCTCACCTCGGCCAAGACCCTTGCCCACCTGCTCCGCTACGACTCGACCCACGGGCGGTTCGACGGAGAGGTCACGGTCGAGGACGGTGCCCTTGTGCTCGACTCGGGCCCGATCGCCGTCCTCGCAGAGCGCGATCCCAAGGCCCTGCCGTGGGATCGCTTCGACGTGGACGTGGTCATCGAGTCCACCGGCCGCTTCACGACCCGGGAGTCCGCCGCCGCACACATCGAGGCCGGCGCCACCCGGGTCATCATCTCGGCCCCGGCCAGCGGGGTGGACGCGACCTTCGTGATCGGGGTGAACGACGACCAGTTCAACCCCGCCACGGACTTCGTCGTCTCCAACGCCTCGTGCACCACCAACTGCTTCGCCCCCATGGTGAAGGTCATCGACGATGCCTTCGGCATCGAGTCCGGCCTGATGACGACAGTGCACGCCTTCACCAACGACCAGAACCTCCTCGACCTGCCGCACAAGGACCTCCGCCGCGGAGGGCGGCCGCGGTCAACATCGTGCCCGCCTCCACCGGCGCAGCGCGGGCCACCGGCATGGTGCTGCCCGCCATGCAGGGCCGGCTCGACGGGACGGCCCTGCGGGTACCGGTCCCGGATGGTTCGATCACCGATTTCACCGCGGTGGTCCCCGGGTCGGTGACCGTCGAGCAGGTCAACGCCGCGTTCGCCGCGGCCGCATCGTCGGGTCCGCTGGCCAGGGTGCTCGACTACACCGAGGACCCGATCGTGTCGTCCGACATCGTCGGGAGCCCGGCGTCGTGCACCTTCGACTCCGGGCTCACCATGGTGATGCCCTCCGCCTCTGGGATCACACTGGTCAAGGTACAGGGGTGGTACGACAACGAGTGGGGGTACGCGAACCGGCTGGTCGATCTCTCGCTGGTGGTCGGTGCCGGAGCCTGAAGACAGACGACGCACGCAACGGTCACGGGCGAAACGGACAAGGGGGACTGAGGGGGATGCGGCCATGAGCGAGGGTGGGGGGAATCCGTTATTCCGGGGGTTGCCGTTGCTCGGCGACCTGCCCGACCTGGAGGGCGCGAGCGTCCTGGTCCGGGTCGACTTCAACGTGCCGTTGCGACCGTGCGCCGGTGAGCCCGCCACCGTCACCGACGATTTCCGGATCCGGGCGGCTTTGCCGACGCTCGCATACCTCCTCGACCGTGGTGCATCGGTCACAGCGTGCACCCACCTCGGCCGACCCGAGGGCGCTCCTGACGCCCGCTGGGAGATCGGACCGGTGCGAGAAGACCTGGCTCGCCTCGCCCCGAAGGTCGAGCTGCTGGAGAACCTCCGCTTCGACCCGGGTGAGACGACGAACGACCCATCGTTCGTCGAGAAGCTGGTCAACTCCCACGACGTCTATGTGAACGATGCCTTCGGTGTCTCCCACCGTCGGCACGCGTCGGTGGTCGGGCCTCCGGCCTATCTGCCCAGCGCTGCCGGCTTCCTGCTCGAGCGCGAGATCGGCGCGCTCGGCGCGCTCCTCGGGTCGCCGAGACGACCGTTCGTGGCCGTGGTCGGCGGGGCCAAGGTCGCCGACAAGCTCGGCGTCCTCAGGGCTCTTCTGGACCGTGTCGACGCACTGCTGGTGGGTGGCGCGATGGCGTTCACCTTCCTGGCGGCCCAGGGCCACGAGATCGGCGGCTCGCTCATCGACCGGGACCGGATCGACGACTGCGCGCAGCTCCTGACCTCGCCGACCCCGATCCTGCTGCCGACCGACCTCGTCGTGCTCGAGCCCGGCGCTGCCTTCGGGTGTGACTGCACGGAGGGGGCCGTCCGAACCGTCAGTGCGGAGGTGCCCGGGGGGTGGCAGGGGCTGGACATCGGTCCCGAGACCGCCGGCGCCTACGCCGAGGTCATCGCCCGGGCCGGCACGGTCCTCTGGAACGGGCCGATGGGGGTATTCGAGGACGAGCGCTTCAGCGCCGGGACCAAGGCGATTTCCCGGGCGATGGCGGAAACCGCCGCGTACACCGTCGTCGGCGGCGGCGACAGCGCCGCCGCGATCGACGAGCTCGGCCTGGTCGACAGGATCAGCTTCATCTCCACTGGTGGGGGAGCGACGCTCGAGCTGCTCGAGTACGGCGACCTGCCAGGACTGGCCGCCCTCCGGGCAGCGGTCAATGCACCCGACGTTCCGGGTTCGGCGGATCCCATCACACCGTGACCGACACCGGCACGCGCCGCCGCCCCCTGGTGAGCGGTAACTGGAAGATGAACTTCGACCACCTCGAGGCGATCCACGCGGCTCGCGACCTGGGGTTGCGGCTCCAACCGGCCGACGTCGGGGCGGTCGACGTCTCGGTCCACCCACCGTTCACCGACATCCGCTCGGTGCAGTCGGTCCTGGAGGGCGAAGGCGTGCCGGTGGCGCTCGGTGCACAGAATTGTGCAGCGGAGGACGCCGGGGCGTTCACCGGAGAGGTGAGCCCGGTGATGCTGGCCAGGCTCCACGTCCGATATGTCATCGTCGGGCACTCCGAACGCCGTCAGCTCTTCGGGGAGACCGACGAGACCGTGGCGGCCAAGCTGAAGGCGGTGTTGCGCAACGGGATGACCCCCATCTGCTGCGTGGGCGAGACTTTCGACGAGCGGGAGGAGGGCCTGACAGAGGACCGACTCTCGACCCAGGTGGCCGCCGCGATGGAGGCGATTCCCCGCGAGTCGGCGGGCGGGATGGTGATCGCCTACGAGCCGATCTGGGCCATCGGAACCGGGGAGGCGGCGACGCCGGACGACGCCCAGAAGGCGTGTGCCCGGATCCGGGAGGTGGTGGCAGGCGCGTCCGGGTCCGACGCCGGAGCGCAGGTCCGGATCCAGTACGGGGGCTCTGTCGCTGCGGAGAACACCGAACCGCTGCTGACCTGCCCGGACGTGGACGGCGTGCTGGTGGGCGGAGCCAGCCTGGACGCGGCGCTGTTCGTCGAGATCGTCCGGGCCGCGGCCCGGGGCTGCCGCTGAGTTTGGTAGCGTTTCCCCGGTCTGGATCCTGAGGAGGGCGTTCCCGTGTTGACCGCAGTCATCGTCGTACTCCAGATCATCGCCTGTCTCGCGCTCATCTTCCTGGTCCTCATGCACAGCGGCAAGGGCGGCGGGCTGTCTGACATGTTCGGCGGCTCGGTCGGTTCGGCCGCAGCCGGCTCCACGGTGGTAGAGAAGAACCTCGACCGGATCACCGTGACCGTGGCCGTGATCTTCGCCTTCACCAACGTGATCCTCCTGTTGCGTCTGCAGTGAGCGATCCCGGCGCCGAGCCCGTCGCGCGCCGGCCCCGTATCCCCTCGATCTGGCGGGAGCACCGCACCCGATGGACGCTGCCGCTCGTCATCATCGTGATCATCGGGGTGGTGGCCACTGTGGACCACAGCAACTCCCAACGCATCAGCCAGGTCGATCAGCCGCAGTTCCCCCCGCTGGTCGCTGCCACCGGCGGATCGACGGTGGTGCACCTTGCCGAGCCGTGGTCGGGGTTCAACCCGAACACTCCGGCAGGAGCGCTGTCGTCGTCACCGACAGTGCTGGCGTCGGTGCTCCCGAGCGCCTACGTGATCAGCCCGAAGCTGGTTCCCGAGGTCAACAGCGACCTCCTCACGAGTGTCGAGGCCATCTCGACGTCTCCGCTCACCATCCAGTATGTGATCAATCCGAAGGCGGTGTGGTCGGACGGGGTCCCGGTGACGGCCGACGACCTCATCTACGCCTGGCAGTCGCAGCGGGGCAACGGGGTGGACGTCGATGGCCAACCGGACCGGGTCGCCTCCACGCTCGGGTACCGGGACGTGCGCTCGGTCACCGGCAGTGCCGACGGGAGGACGGTGACGGTGGTGTTCGCGACCCCGTTCGCCGACTGGCGGATCATGTTCGACCACATGGTCCCGGCCCACATCGCCCGCAGAGTCGGGTGGAACACCGGGTTTGCGCGGTTCGACCCGGCGGTCGACCTTTCGGCCGGCCCGATGGTGCTCGCCTCGGTGGGGCCGGACGAGACCGCCACCCTCGTACGCAATCCGCAGTGGTGGGGCACCAAAGCCGTGCTCGACAAGGTCGAGGTGTCCGCGGCGCAGGCTCCTTCGGGCTGGATCGGGTCCCTGGCCTCCAGCAACGACACGATCTCCCAGCCCCGCTCATTCGACCTCAGCTCTCTCAACGCGGTGACCGGCCTCCCGAACACACAGAGCTACATCAAACCCTCCCTCGATCTGCTGTCCCTCGAGTTCAACACCCGTTCCGCTGTGACCGGGCGGGTGGCCACGCGGCAGGCGATCGCCCACGCCATCGACCGGACGGCTCTCCTCACTCGGGCCTTGGGCTCCATGGATCCGGACATGGTGGTGAACCAGGACCACCTTGCCGTCGCATGGCAGAGCTCCTACGACGCGTCGACTGCGGCGGGGGAATACACCCAGCCGAACCCTGCCGCCACCGACCAGCTGCTCGGCAGCGTCGGGTACCACCAGGACCCGTCGGGGGCGTACGTGGACGCCAACAGGCGGCCCTTGACCCTGCGGATGGCAATCGAGGAGGGGGATCCGTGGATCGCCGATGTGGGGGACGCGCTCGCCGCCCAGCTGCGCAGCGCGGGTATCGGGGTGACCATGGTGCCGGTCGAGGGCAAGGCAGAAGTGGCGGCTGCCGCGGCATCGAACGCCTATGACATGGCTCTGGTGACACGGACCTTCGGTCCTTTCGAGAGCGTCGTGCAGGGGTGGTATTCGGACAGCGGAGGCCGTGCGGGGATCAACGACAGCCAGGACTGGAGCATGTTCGACGACCCCCAGGTGGACCAGCTCTTCGCACAGGCCTCCCGGGACCTCAATCCGGTGACGGGATCCGCGGTGTACGCCCAGATCGACGACCAGCTCTGGGACCAGATGGTGGCACTTCCGCTCTTCGGCGAGCCCGAGTTGGTGGCAAACGGGGTCCAGCTGGCCAACGCCGGCTACAACCCCTCGGTCGATGGGGTCCTCTGGAATGTTGCCGAGTGGACGTTGCTGAATGCCGGACCGACGACCGGACGGCGGTGACCAGGTCCAGGGTGTGGACCGGCAGCGACGCCCGTTGTCGGGGTCTGGGAGACCGGACGTCCGGTCGAGGCGCGCTACCATGCCTGTCGCCCCGATCACACATCGGTGCCGCTTCGTCGGAGTGGCGGAATAGGCAGACGCGCTAGCTTGAGGGGCTAGTGCCCGAAAGGGCGTGGGGGTTCAAGTCCCCCCTCCGACACGCACCTGAGTACACGCGTCCGGTCGAGACTCAATGTCCAGCGTGTCGTGCTCGGGGTGGTAGGTCAGGCGCAATCCCATGGTGGCGTACATGGCTGCTCTCTGCGCCGGTGGGGCCTTTGCGAGGCCGATGAGGCCCTTACGGACGAGTTGGACGAGCGCACGGACCTCGTCGGCGGTGAGGGGTGCGGTCTCTGTGGTTCCGTCCAGCTCTCGCTGCGCGGCGAGGCGCTCTGCCCTGACCTCGGCCATCCAGCCGGCCACGACTTCGGGGTCCGCCCCCTTGTCGAGCGCCGCCCGGTACTTCGCGAGCCGATCGTCGCAGTCGAGGATCTTGCGGCGGGCGGCCTCGGCGCGAGCGGCGGCTGCATCGTCGGGTGCCTGCGCAGCGACCATGGCGGCGATCGTAGCGTCGATGTTCTCCGGGTCGAAATGCTTGAGCAGCCACCCGTCGAGGGCCGGTGTCACGTCGGCTTCCTTGAGGTAGACCCACCGGGGGTGCTTGCCGGTCGCGCCGGCGTACTCGATGGGGAACCCGCAGCGGTAGTGCGCCTGGTCGTGGTTCCACGAGCCGCTCATCCGGCGGCCACACACCCCGCAATGCACCAGTGAGCTGAGGCAGTAGGTGTGTGCGCGGCGGGGCTTGACGACGGCCTGGCGGTGCTCACCGATCGACCGCTGCTCCGCCGCCCGGGCGAACAGTTCCGCCGAGACGAGCGCCTCGTGCATCTGCTCGGTGGACCACACCCAATCGGCGCGGTCGTTCCATCGCATGCGGCTCTGATAGCCGGCAGCGACGTCGTCGACGTCGAGCAGCTCCTCGTCGCGCCGTTGGCGGTTCCACACCTGGCGACCCGTGTAACGCGGGTTCGTGAGGATGGCCCGGATCGCCGACTTGCCCCACGCCCCTTTCGCGGCCGCCCTGTGGCGGTTCCTCGCCGGGTCGTGACCGGAGGGGGAGGGGACACCGTCGCGGTTGAGGCCCTCGGCGATAACGCCGACACCCGCACCGGCCACGTACTCGGTGAAGATCCGCTCGACAATGGGCGCGGAGATCGGGTCGGGCTCGAGCCGGTGCAGTCGCTTTCCGTCCGCTGCCTTGCCGGGGTTGGGGTGCGCTCCCGCGTCGGCGAGCTGGTAACCGTAGGGAGGCCGCCCGCCGAGGAACCGTCCCTCGTGCTTCGCCTGCGCTTCCATGGCGCTCTTGACCCGGATCTTGATGCGGTCTCGCTCGCCCTTGCTCATGCCGCCGTACAGGCCCATGAGCATCTCGTGGGCGTCGCTCCCGGGGTCGACCCGGCCGCCGACCTCCGGCACCCACAGCTCGACGCCGTAGTGAGTGAACACAGGGAAGGTGAGCCCGAACTGGCCGCCGTAGAAAGCGCGCGCCGGCTCGCCGATGACGACGGCATCGAAGCCACGGTCCGGGCGCTTGAGCGCCTCCAGCAGTTCAAGGGACTCCGGGCGACGCTTCCACGGCAGGGACCGGGACTGGCCGATATCGAAGTACTCGGCCACGATCGCTCCGTCCTTGGGGAGGATCGGCCGTGGCGCGGCTCATCTGCCACTGCTTCGACGACGTCGGGTCCTGCTGATCCTCGGTAGACACCCGACCGTAGAAGGCGAACCGTGTGGTCATCGTGACCCCTTTCGTCGTGACTTGCTCGGCGGACCGCGTCGGGGCCCGTGGTCGCTTGGGAAGGAACCCGCGCTTGACGGCTTCGTTCCGCCAGCGGTGGGCGGTCGCCTCGGAGCACGGGTACTGGTCGCTGACCCATTTGATCGGTGACCTCGGCGCGACTACGAGCGCAGTCTGGTAGAGCTCCGCGAACTTCTGGTAGTGCGAATCGGGATACCCTTTGGCCCCCGGGTGAGGCGGCCGGACGGTGGGAACGCTCTGTAGCAGCCAGTGGGGGATCGGCACGGCTCCGGTGGAGCCCTTGCCCTTCCGCTTGGGCGATCCACCATCCTCAGGGAGCAACTCGAGGTCGTTGAGGATCTCCCCCAACCTGATGCCGTGCACCGCTCGGGCCGTTAGCTCTGTCCGCTTGTCCTTGGGCACCTTGGAGGCGTCGCCGATGGCGTTGATCTGCCAGCCGACGAGGAGTCCGGTGCAAATGAGCCTGCCGCTCGGCGACTGTCCGATCTGCAACGCGACAGGGGGATCATGCTGGCCGAGCCGGACAAAGGGGCCGGCGAGGGGATGGGGCAGAGGTGCTGGGTCGTCCTTCCTGTCCGACATGGCATCCCAGAGCGCCAGGGCGCGCTCGGTGGATGCGGCCTGCTCCGCTTCCGAGGGCACCCCCTTGGGCTGCTGCTTGCGGGCCATAGCACGACTGTAGCCGGTGCTGTAGCCAAATGACAGCCATGTGCACACTCTCTCATCTTGAGTGCACGCTAGCGACGGGCCAGCCCAGGACGCAGCCTTGTAGCCGTGAGAGAGCAGTGCACGTATGAGTGACCTCCTGGCCGAGGTCAAGGACGCGCCCGGACTTCCGCCGCCAGCGGTAGCCCGGGCGGTCCGCGAGGCCGCCGGCGTCACCCAGGACCGCATGGCCGAGGAGCTGGGCGTGCACCGGGTCACCATCGCCAGATGGGAGCAGGACGGCGGCCGCAGCCCTCGCGGCGAATTGCGGGCGCGCTGATGCCCGACTGCTCCGGGAGCTTCAAGCGGTGATCGCATCGTGAATGGGTCGGTCACCGTTCGTGTGCCGGACGAGCCGCCGGCACTGACCGACCCCGGCGCCCGCATGTTGCTGCAGCTGCTCGTGGACCAGGCGGAGGCACAGCTAGGTCCGGACTGGCGTGAGCGGCTGGCCGACCACGCGGGAGTGGACGTCCCAGCGACCCCAGAATGACCGCTCTCGACCGCCTCGACCTCGACAACCGCATCCCAGCAATTCGGGAACGTGTGCCGGTGGCCGAGATTCTGTCCGAGCACGGCCACGAGCCGGCGAAGCGGACCGGGACGACGTCGAGTTACCACTGCCCGCTCGTGGGCCATGAGGACCGGGACCCGAGCTTCACTGTCACGGGCGATCGGTGGCGATGCTGGTCGGCGTGTGACCGCGGCGGCGACGTGATCGACCTCGTGGTCGAGCTCGACGGCGGGCCTAAGGCTGGGGTCATCGAACGACTCGCCCGCCGGATCGGGCTCGAACGCCCGGAGCGCGCACCCCGTCCCCGAACGACCGCTCCCGCGCACCTGCATCGAGTCCTGGCACGCTTCATTGACCAGCGTGGGTGGGCGCCCGAAGTCGAGGAGGCGTTGGGGCTGACAGTGGTGCTCGACGCTTACGGCTCACCCCGCATCCGGTTCCCGTTCACGCCCGATGGTCGCTGGTGGCAGGACCGCGCCACATCCGAGAATGCAAAGCTCCGGTGGCTGTCCCCGAAGGGAACGACGCCGTATCCGTACCAGGCCCACCGCGTGCTGACCCTCGGCCAGGCCACGGGCGGTTGCTTCATCACCGAGGGCATCAGCGACGCGGTGAGTTTTTTGTCGTGGTGGCCCGATGTGGCCGTGGTCGGCATTCCGGGCAGTGGGCTGTTCAAGCCCGCATGGGCACCAGCGTTCGCTGGGCTGAGCGCCTTCGTCGTGGCAGACAACGACCTGTCGGGCGCCAAGATGCGCGGATCGGTGGCCCGTCACCTGGAGGGGGTCGCCTCTCGCATCTACGACGTGCAGGTGCCGGAGCGTCACAAGGACGTGGACGAGTGGTCGCAGAGCGCCGGGGACCGCTTCCCTGAGGAGCTGTACGCCATCACCGACATGCTGGACGCCTCCCCTGCGCTGGGGGTGACGGCATGACCGTTCCCACGGAGGAGATGCTCCGGGCCGCGTTCGGCGCTCCCGCAGTCGAGATGCCCGAGGTCGCGGCCCAGACCGTGGTCGAGGCGAATGTCCCCGCCGACGGGGAACCGGGAGAGCGACGGGTACGACTGATTCCGGCGAGTCAGATCCCGCCCCGCCCGGTGCGCTGGCTGTGGGCCCTGCGGGTGGCGCTGGGCACGCTGTGTCTGCTGGCCGGACGGGAGGGCATCGGCAAATCGACCCTCGCCTACTCCATCGTGGCACAGATCACGAGGGGGGAGCTGCCTGGTGTCTATGCCGGCGAGCCCCGGGCCGTCATCGTGGCCGCAACTGAGGACTCCTGGTCGCACACCATCGTCCCCAGGCTCATGGCGGCCGGCGCCGACTTGGATCTCGTCTTCCGCGCCGACGTGACCGTGAGCGACGGCTTCGACTCTCAGCTCGTCCTCCCGGCGGACCTTGGCGAACTCGAGGCCAGCGTGAGCGAGGTCCGAGCGGCGCTCATCTTGTTCGACCCGTTGGTGAGTCGGCTCAGCGCCTCCCTGGACACTCACAAGGACGCCGAAGTCCGCCGGGCGCTCGAACCGCTCGTCGCCTTGGCCGACCGGACGGCGTCGGCGGTACTCGGTCTGATTCACGTCAACAAGGGCGGCGGGTCCGATGCACTGAACCTCGTCATGGGGAGCCGGGCGTTCGGCGCAGTGGCGCGCTCGGTGCTGTTCGCCATGGCGAGCCCTGACGACGAGGCCCTCAAGCTCCTCGGCCAGCCGAAGAACAACCTCGGCCGTTCGGACCTCCCGACGATCACCTACGGCATCGACGGCGTGAAGGTGGCCGACCACGAGGAGGGGGAGATCTGGACCGGCCGGGTGCGCTGGATGGGGCAAAGCAACCTGAGCATCTCGGACGCCCTGGCCGCGGCCGGCGACAGCGTGGACACCCGCAGCGCGGTCAAGGACGCCGAGGAGTGGCTGGGCGACTTCCTGGCCGAGATGGGCGGGTGCGCTGCTTCCAAGGCGGTCAAGGACGCTGCAGAGGCGGCCGGACACTCGAAGCGCACGCTCGACCGGGCCCGCCAGAACCTCAGGATCGCCTCGAAGCCCGAGGGCTTCCCGCGTGTGCGACCTACTGGTGCGCGCCGACAGCGGGGGTGCCCGATGCGCCATGAGCCTTGGCACAACCGCCAGTCGTGCCAACCGATCGCCTGCGACGCCAGGGCGGAGCGCGAACGTCCAGGTGAAGCGCAGTGGTGCCCAGTCGTCTCTAGGAGACTTACAAGTGGCACAACAACAACACGGCACCGCCGCAGTCGTGCCAGTGGCGCCAGCGTGCCAACCCCCCGAGGCGACGGCATGACCGGTAACGGCAAACCCGCCGGGGCTCTCAGACACGGCCGAGCGCGGTGCCGGGTGTGTGTCGGAAGTCCGAACGAACAGCGGTACACCGTGACCGAGGCCAAAGCCTGGCCGACCGTCCATCCCTCAGCACACGATCGCGTACGAGCTGGCTCATGGGGTCAGGGGTCGCCGGGTGAATCGAAGTCCGAACGAACAGCGGTACACCGTGACCGAGGCCAAAGCCGGCCGACCGTCCATCCCTCAGCACACGATCGCGGACGAGCTGGCTCATGGGGTCAGGGGTCGCCGGGTGAATCTCTTGGGGTCCTGAGCGCGCGACACGGCGGCTCTGTCCTGGACCCAGCCGGCATCACGGAGGCGACACCCACCGGAGCAACCGGCCAGTGAAGCGACACCCGACCCGACCCAAACGAAGAAAGGCAGCCATGACCACCACACCCGAAGCACCGACCGAGCCCACCGAGCCGACGCCACCCACCCACGTCGAAGCGGACAAGGCGACCGCACTGGACCGAATCGCCAAGCTCGGCGCCGGCACGCCCTGGACCTTTGTGGAGCCAATTGACCCGTGGCGGAGCTTTGGCCGCGGCTCGGTGCCGCTGGCTTTCAGACGTGCCCGTGACCGCGTCGAAATCGTGGGCGCTATCACCGGTGGCCGCCGTGGTGCGGAGGTCCTGCAGCTGCCCGAGGAGGCCAGGCCCGCGGGATTCCTCACCGTGCCCATCGCCGTTGGCGGTTCGGACGGTATTGCCGTCGCGGTGGTGACCGCCGTGGGAATGCTGTACGTGCAAACCGACAACTGGAGCGGTGGCGTGACGCATTGGGACTTGGCCGGGCTCAGTTTCCCCGCGTGGTCCGAGGATCTCGCCCAGGCGGTCGAGGCCGCGGCCGCCATCACCGCGAAGCGACCGGCCCGGACCATGAACGTAAACGGGGCCATCGTGGAGGTGTCGCCATGAGTCCCGGAATCAACCGCCATCCCCGTCACCACCTGGCTGACACGATCCACGGGTCCGTGGCCGACCTGTCGGCGACCGGGACCCAACGAAATATCACCATCGCCGCCTTGGACCCGCTGACGCACGCTGTCCGGGTCGTGTGCGGTGACCTGGGCCAGTCGTACCCCGCCCTGGCCGGAGACTTCGGGCTCGCGGTACAAGACCCGCAGGGCAACCTCCACGAGGTCAATCCGGCCACCGACGGGAGCTCATTCGCCGGCTACTCGACAAGCTCGACGACCTTTGTGGACCTCGGGTTCCCTTCCGTGTCGGCCTACATCGGCGCCTCGGGCTCGGCGATCTTGATGGTCAGCGCCCTCATCACGACGAGCGCAGCGGCTCAGGGCGGCTTCGTCGGTGTTGAGATCGACGGAGTAGTCCCGGGCACTGGCAACCCGTCGATTCAGAGCCTCGTGAGTGGTTCGGGCGCGGAAGTCTCAGCGTCATCGGCGTGGGTGCAGCCCCACATGGCACCGCAGACCGCGGCACACGTTCAAGCTGGTCTACCGGGCGGCCGTGGGCACAACCTCCGTCACCTTCACCCAGAACAACCTCATCGTGTGGCCGATCTGATGCCCTCGCCACCCTGTGCCAGGCCGAGACCCTGGTCCGCCATGTCGCACACCTGCTCGCTTACGGTGAACTCGACGGGCCAGGACGGGTCGCAGGCACCTGCGAGTGCCGTGGTGATCCCCCATGACGGACTCGGCACAGCCCCCACAGCCATCGGAGAGACCATGAGACGGATCATCGCCCTGTCCATCGCAGCCCTCGCCCTGGCCGGCTGTTCGTCGGCTGGCTCGTCCAGCGGAACAACCCAAACCACTTCGCCGGTGCCATCGCTGGCCAATGCGACCAGCGAGTGTAATCAGGCCATCGTCTCCGACAAGGTTGTGACAACCCAAGCGCTCAAGGCGTGCAACACCGTCAATGCGTCCACCACGTACAAGTGCCTGCATGGTCCGAGCGTGTACGAGGTGAGCGCCGGAACGGTCGGTGACCCAACCCTGCTTCGGGTCGGATACAAGCCAGAGGTCTACACAGCGAGTACGACTACCGAGACGGGGACGTTCTACGTGAGCGAGACCAAACAACTGTGCGGCGACCCGATTGACCCGAGTCTGACGGCGCCAATGCCTCCGCTGACGCAGTCACAGGTGGAGGCTCTGTTTCAGCCGGCAACTTCCACCACTGCAGCTCCCGTGGCAACGTCCACCACTGTCCCGCCAGTGGCGAGCTCGGCAACCTGCGCACAGGTATTTGCTCAGTACGGAAGCGTTGCCAGCAACAGCAGCAACACCATTTCGGCTCCCATCGCCGCACTCATTGCCAATGCCTGTAGCCCCGGGAGTTGGCAACGTACGTCACTCAATACCTCCCAGCTGCCTATACGGCCATGGCGCCGTACTTCACTCAGAAGATCGAAGGCATGATCTGCCCAGCCAACCCACACACGAAGCTCTGTCCATGACCGCACCGAGACTCTGCGGGGCGCGGACCCGATCCGGTGGCACGTGCAGACGGCCGGCGATGACCGGGACCAGCCGGTGCGATATGCACGGATCGAAGGCACCACAGGTCCAAGCCGCTGTCCGCCGTCGCGAGGAGGAGCGCCACGTTCGGACTCTCTTGGAGCGCCTCGGAGAGCCGACCCCGTTGGGCCATCCCGTCGAAGCACTGATCGCCGTTGCGTCGGAGTCCCGAGCCTGGTTATCCGTGCTCCGTGAACGGCTGGCCGAGCTGCCCGATTTCGACACCCTCGACCGTACCGGCGCCGAGTCGGCCGTCGTGGCGTTGTACGAGAGGAGTCTCGACCGCACTGGCCGCATGCTCCACGAACTCGCCCGGCTCGACCTCGACACCCGCGTGGCCGTTCTGGAGGAAGAGCGCGTGCGAGGCTGGTCCTCGACCTCGTCGCTCCGGGGTCCCTCGAATCGCACGACCTCGACCTCGACCCTTGCCAGATCGGAACCGCCCGCACACTCGTGGCCACCGAGCTACGGGCACTCACCACGGAGGCCGCTGTATGACCAATGCACAACGACATGGCAGCCAGGGTGGCCGGAGAGCTCGAGCGGGGCGGTGGGATGCCCTGTGGGGCCTGTGGATCGCCTCACGCCACCAGCGCCGCCGACTGGGACGGACCAGGCGAGCGATGCGGGTGTCCGTGCTGCGAGCGATATGCGGATGAATGGGGTGCGGCGGGTGTTCGAGGAGCACCACCCCGACTTGATCGACCGACGGGGAGTTATCACCGAGGCCGCAATCGACGAGGCGATACGCCGTCTTGAGCGGGAGCTGGCTCTGGGCGACAAGGCCCTCGCCGCCCACGAGGTACAAAACCAGACCGCCGAACAGGCCCGAAGAGCGAAGCGTCGGGCTGGGGAGTCACTGGCCGCGACGGAAGAACATCGACCGGGACCGGATCGGTCGCAGCCTGTTACCGATCCTCCGCCCACCCTCGACGAGCTCCCACCGACACTCGATGAGGCCGTGGTAGTGGGCAGCGACGCTCCGAAGCCTCGACTGGCGCAACCCGGGCAGATCCGGCAGCTTCGCCGGCTCCGGGTCGAGATCAAAGACGACCTCACGGCTACCGAGGCGGCGCAGGATGATCGACCTGTACCTCAACAGGCGTGCGACATGGACGACACCGAGAGGGCGCAGGTGATCGGGGGCAACAAGATCCGGGGCCACCAAGCCAACTTCGGCTACGCCTTTCCTCCGATTCAAGGGGCGAGCTTGCATTGCCGATACCAAATTGACATGACTCAGCGGGCTGGCACTCATGAGGCAACAGGTTGTCCGAGGTATCCCCGGACCATCTGGCAGCTTTGAGTAGGTTCATCACAACCGCCAAATCAAAAGGTGTCGGGCAGTGACGCCCGTTCCGGCTCACGTTTCTGAATGGTGATAGGGGGTAGATCCAAAATGAAGAAGTACTCACGTGTAGTGGGAATCGGCACGCTCGTTTTGGTGGCAGTTGCACTGACGGCTTGTAGCAGCAAGAACGCATCAACTACTACGACGACGGCGGCAGCGGCAGCCTCCACGACGGCACCCAGGGTCGCAACAACCACACACCCCGCACCAACTACGACCGCTCCGGCTGGTCGAAAAGTTCAGGGAACGGCAACGACGCTGGGGGCAGGAACCTTTAAGGGGGGTACCGATGTGCCCGTTGGGCTTTACGACGTGACCACTGCCGCTGGTCAGAGCGGAAACTTCACGGTGGGCACTACGTACAACGAGATCCTCGGTGGCGACGGATCTGGCGGTGGGGTTCCGTCCATCCGTGTTCAGATTTCCAGTGGCGACCAAATCCAGATTTCAAGTCTGAGCACCGTGGTCTTCACTCCGGTTACAACCCCCTATGTCACCGCGCATGCGACGATAAACCTCGGCGCTGGCACGTGGGTAGTCGGAAAAGACATCGGCTCTGGACGGTACGTGGCCACTCCCGGCGCAGGGCAAAGCGGAAACTTCACCGTGGGTACCACGACCAACGAAATCCTTGGTACCGATACCTCGACGGGTGACGTGCCTTCGGTGGCGGTGACGCTGAACAACGGTGAGCGTAATCCAGATTTCGAGCATGAGTCAGGTAACAATGACGGCGCAGTAATGGCGGAAATGGTGAAGTGCCCTTGGTGCGCCGAAGAGATCCTGGCCGAAGCGAAAAAGTGCAAGCACTGTGGCGAGTTCCTGACCCATGACCACCCGGTCGCCATCACTGACGAGGCGCCCTTGGCCGACGATGACGAGACTCCCGAGGTCGAAGGCCAGTCGGGCTGGAAGAAGGCGCAAGACCTCGCGAATACCGGGCGCCGCAAGAAACTGAGCGCCGCCGGAGAACGTACCGACCACGGGCTTGCCTGCCCGAAATGTGGGGGCACACAGTTCACGGCTAAGCGGTCCAAAATGGGAAAGACCATCGGGTTCGTCGACATTGGGCGTTGGCGGTCTGGTGGCCCCCAAATCGCAAGTGAAGTGTGTGGCCTGCGGAACGATGTTCAAGCGGGGCTGAGATGAAGCGGGAGCAGGCCGAGGCGCACGCTGCGATCGTGACCGCCGTTGACAGTGCCAACCTGGACAGCACTCAGGCCGTCATTAGGGACTTCCTGACGGAGCTAGCCCGCTGTCCCGATTGTGATGGGTCCGGCGAAGTGACTGTCCATCGGGAGATCCGTGTCCACGCCGTGGTGGACAGCTACCACAATCAAGGGCCACTGCCAGCGTCGATCCCAGAAGGGGAATCGATTCCTATGCCCGACGTGCGGCACGTCTGAAGCCGGCAAGGACCCGCATTTCTTCGGCTGGCACTGCTTCAGGGGCGAAGCGGAGGCTCCCTGCAGGGAGGCCAAGAGCAGCAATGGCGACGATCAGGCCAAACTCCACGCTGAGTGCGGGCTCAGGGTGATCGTTGAGCCGGGCGCGGAGATCACGCACGGGGTGTCGAGCCAGAAGCAGCCCTAGGCGGCCTTGAGGCGCACCTTCCCCCGGAGCATGGCCGGTGTACTCACGGGGTCGTACGCCCCTCCGACACTTTCTGTTCTACACGCGGGAAGCCGTGCCTCAGCGACGACCTGCCGCTGGCCACGGTGGCAGGTGACGGCCATCCAAGACCGGCGCACACCTCTGCCTTGTTACTCGGGGGTGATGAGCCGCTCGCCCTGGACCTCGGATAGCGATTCCGTCACCACCGCCGGATCGGCTCCGCTGTCGTGGGCGGTCCGGTACAAGGATCCGCTTATGGGACGGCCAAACCGGGAGGGGGTCGGACAGTTGTGCGCTCGTTCGTCCAGGTTCTGCCCCGGCTGGCTCTCCGAATAGCTCAAGTGAGGAACACTAGGGGCAGAACCCGCCGAAGATGTCGCCAGTGGTGACCGGCAACCTCCCTGTCGGCCTAGGTGCTGTGCAGCCGGGCGGTGGCGATCTCGTAAGGGCGAAGCTCAAAGGAATTCTCGAACGGGCTCTCGGGATAACCACGCAGGTCGACCAGCCAGCCGAGCCGTCCGTTGATGGTGACGGTTGTTGGTGCAGATCCAGGGTTGAAAACCCTGACCTCGTGCACCCCGCCATCCCTGCGTACGGCGCTTACCTCGGCGCCGGTGATACTCAGCACGCTCCCTGTCGATGAACGAGCGCCACCGCCTGGGCTGGCCAACACCTCGATCGGAAGGAGAATGTCGTCGGCAAAGGCATAGGGGTCGTCGACGCCGACCGCCAGTGCATATTGCAGCGAGATCCGACGTCCGGCCATCTGGAGTCCCTCGACCGGGGTCAAGGGGCCGGCCGGGAAGGGTCGATAGGCCATGCCAGCCCGGGACAACATTCCGGTCGAGCGAAGCACCGTCAACGCGATCGTGGAAGCGGCATCGCCAAGGGGAGTGGCCGCGATGTCGATGAGCTCGTATTCGCAAACGCCATCGTGGACGACGGTCAGGTTCCCCGCCGACACGAAGCGATGGGCCGGGGCCGTAGGAAGTCCGAATTCTTCCGGACGACCCTCGGACGTGAGTCCCCGCTCGACCACGGCGAAAGCGCATTCGGCCTGTGACGTTCGGGCCGGCTCGGGCAGTGGCAGGTGCACTCGGAGACGGTGGTCGCGACTCGGATTCACAAACGACGTGGTCACCCGTACCGCTGACTCGTCCGCTCTGAGTTCAAGAGAAGTCTCGACCACCGCGGATTGCTCCCCGACCCTGGTCTGCGAGCTGACATCAACGTGATCAGGCCACACGTAGGTGGCTGTGATCACCACCTGTGCGCGCACTGGTCCTTGTTCGGCAAGGCGGACCTCCACCGCGCTCGGCGTGTCCACGATGGCATCCTTGCGAGGAGGGGAATAGTTATACGAGTCACCCAAGTCCCCGCCATCGACCAGCTGGCCATAGCCTGCCAGTCCATTGAGGGAAAACCAGCCGAGCATCTTGTCAACTTCGACCGACACCAGACCATTGGAAAGCGATACCGACTCTCCGGATGCGCTGGCTAGTACCGGGTGGGTCAATGCCACCGGTTCGAAGGGCTGCCATCCGTAACCAGGCACGTCAGCCACGCGGGCCGCGATGCGGCAAGTGGACGGCTGGTTCAGACCGAGCCGGATCACGGCATCCGGCCGTGCATCCATGCGAGCGTAGATGTCCCGCTTGGCTTGGGCGATAGGTGCGTCGTAACGCTCATCAGGTCCCACGGAGAAGGTAATGTCGATGCACTTCTCGTCCTCCACGATGACGATGTCCTGCAACCAGGAGTCGTGATCGATCTGCGGGCCCTGGAGCATCCCGAGGATGGTGCGGACCGTGTCGGCATCGAGCACCATCCCATTCGAATGGTCCGTGCGTTCCGACAGCACCTGCACGTCCACGGTCGGTGGTCCGGCTACTTCGACCGCCAACTCGACGACACCCGAACGCCTACGCTGGGCCGGATTGAGCACGTAGGATCCGGGCTCGGCCAGCGATTGAGCCAACGATTTGGCGGCCCGCTCAGCCACTCCCTTAGCAATAGTGCGCGCTTCGGCGTAGCGGTGCATGACGGCATCGACGACATCGTCGACCGAGCATGCGCAGATGGAGTCGTGGGCCGAGTTGCGTACGATTTCCGTCCAGGCCAGCTCGAGCTGACGCTTTGGCCACTCCGACGGCGTCTGGAAGAGTGCGGCGAGAGGTTCCGCTCTTCGCTCCAGTTCGCGCACGGCCAATCCACCCATGCGCTTTACGTCGACCCGGTTCGAAGTGACACCCATCAGCATGTCGGCGCGGAATCCCGAGCGGAGTTCTCCTTTCCAGTGCTCCAGGCCTCTTGTCGGTGCGGTGGCCAGGTACTTGGGAAGGGATGTGATATCGAAGAATAGGCCGTCTTGAAGATCGTTGGCCTCGGCCACGACCTGTCCCAACCAAGGCTGGGGCATGAGGTGGTCAGAGCCGTTCATGCACAACAGGTCATCGATGAGCAGATCCCCGACTTCTTCAAGATAGCTGACAAGACGTTGCACAAGTGCTTTGGCGTCATCCGGGAGGGTAGCCCCGTTGCTGTAGCCATCGTGAAGATATTCGGCCCGCACGGTGGACCCATCGGGCGCTTCCCAAAAGAATCCGTTCTTGGTGACTGTGGACGGCACGCCTCGCCAGACGACGGCGTTGGTGAATCCGGCCAGTCGGAGGATCTGCGGCATCTGCGCGATGTGACCGAACATGTCGGGAAGGTAGCCGACGTCCATGGCGCCACCAAAGGCCGCGGCGCGGCGAAGACCCATTTGCAGGTTACGGATAATGGTCTCGCCCGAGGTCAGGAACTCGTCCATGAGGATGTACCAGGGCCCAATGCCGATGCGCCCGGCCGTTGCCAGTGCCCGAATGCGCTCTTCGTCCTCGGGCCGCACCTCGAGGTAGTCGTCGACGACGGCCATCTGTCCGTCCAGCATGAAGTAGGGATAGCTGTCGTCGGATTCGAGCAAATCCAGAAGGGTGTCGAACATGTCGACCAGATCCAGACGAAACTCCTGGTAGGGCTTGTACCATTCACGGTCCCAGTGAGTGTGCGGAACGATTGCGACGCGACGGGCTGCCATGCCCGCCACACTATGACGAGTGGCAATGAACGGGCGAACAATTAGCGATGCGCGGGCTGTGGAGCTTCGACAGGCGGACAGTGGCATCGCCCAGAAGCGGAAGCCGTGAAGGCCGCTACGCGTCATGTAGAGCGTGCGGGCGATGCAGCTGACATGGCGTCCGTCGAACGTAAAGCTCCTGGAGTACAGCTCTTCACAGCTCTAGCCACAGGCCGCTCACAGCCATTCGCGGGAGCCACGACCGCTTCACGCGGTAGTAGTTTCGGCGACGTCCGAAGGAGAAGAGTCGTGCGCTACCAGGACCGCTACCTGTTCGACCTGCAAGGGTACCTGAGCGTGCCGAACGCGCTTTTCGCGGGGGCCGTCGATCAGCTCAATGAGGTCATCGACGAGATGGCCGAGCGGGAGATGAGCCGCAGCGAGACGACCCATCGGTGGTTCGACCTGCTAGTGCCCTGACCACCATCCTTCGGGGTGGCGCGTCCACCACCTGAGCGACCTGGTCGCGGAGAATTTGGCATGGCTACTCCAGTGAAGGTGCGCCGACTCTCCGATGAAGAGGGCCGGCAGTTGCAGCGGATCGTCCGTCGTGGTGGCGGCAAGACCGACAAGTCCATCGTGAAGTGGAGACGGGCGCTGGTGGTGCTCGCCTCCGCGGGCGGCAACGACGTGGCGACGATCGCCCGACTGGTCCAGACGAGCCCGGACCGGGTGAGAGAGATGATCCACTCCTTCAACGACAAGGGGATGCGCGCCCTGGACCCTCAGTGGGCGGGTGGCCGTCCCCGCCGGATCACGACTGAGGAGCGCCAGCTCATCGTCAAGACAGCCAAGAAGCGCCCCCGCAGTCTTGGGCAGCCCTTCACCCGTTGGAGCATCCGCAAGCTGGCCCACTACCTGGCGACCAAGAAGGGCAGGAAGGTCACCGTCTCGAGAGAGCGGCTCCGCCAGATCCTGGCCGATGCCGACGTCACGTTCCAACGCACGAAGACCTGGAAAGAATCGCCCGACCCGAGACGCGAGGAGAAGCTGGCCCGCATCGAGTACCTGCTCGAGCACGAACGGGACCGGACCTTCGCCTTCGACGAGTTCGGACCGCTCGCCATCAAGCCCGAAGGCGGGTCGTGCTGGGCGGAGAAGTCCAGGCCACAGCGACTTCGGGCCAACTACCACAAGCCCCACGGAACGAGGCAGCTCTTCGCCTGGTATTCGGTCGGTGCCGACCGCCTCTTCGGCCGCATCGAGCCCAGAAAGGGGGCACGCCCCACCCTGCGGGCACTGAAGGCCATCCGGGCCAGCGTCCCCGACGGCGAGCAGATCTACGTGATCCTCGACAACTTGAACCACCACCGAGGCCCGATGATCCGACAGTGGTGCGAGGACAACGCGGTCGAGCTCGCCTTCACCCCCACCTATGGATCCTGGGCAAATCCGATCGAGGCGCACTTTGGACCATTGCGCCAGTTCTCCATCAACAACTCGGACTACCAGAGCCACGCCGAGATGGCCAAGGCCATCCGGAGCTACATCCAGTGGCGCAACGCCCACACCAAAGACCCCGAGATCCTCGCCCTCGAACGTAAGCACAGAGCCATGATGCGCGGCGAGGCTCGTCGCCGCTGGGGCCAACCCAGAGCACGAGCCGCGTAGCGATCGTTCGCCCTCCGCCTCACTGCTCGGACCCGTGGACCAACGCGGCCCACAACCGGCGCAGCCCAGATCGTCGCGACCGATGGACCACTCTCAGCCCAGGTCACGGCCCCCCGAGCTCATCGAGGACCCAGAGCCCTGATCCTCTCACCCCACAGACGCGCGAACCTTTGTGGTCAGGGCACTAGCTCCAAGGTATCCGAGATCGATCGCGGGCAGCGAGCCGGATTCGATGCAGGATCCACCCACTGGTGCCGGATTGTGAGCCGCCGCCGTATTCCTCGGTGATGCTCACCAGACTCTGTGCCCTTCAGACCGGTGGTGCGGTGGGCAAATGGGACATGCGTCAACCGTCGTAGAATCCCAGTGGGTGGTAGCCGACAAGTGTTCTTTCTCTTGGCGTCCGGGCACGCGCCAACGCTTCCGCCGAGAGGTGGTTGACCGAGGAGGTAGGTCGGATTCGTTGGGCGATATCGCGACGCCCGTAGTGGCACTGGACGAACATCCGTCCAGGATCACCGGGCCCAGGTGACATCCGCCGGTGCCATACGTCCGAGGCAAAGAGGGCAACGTCTCCTGCCCGGGCCACGATGGGAATGGCGCCCTGGCCATTCCACCTAAGGTCGTCGTCGGCGAGCCGTTCCACCGGTGGTGCCTGTCCCGATGCGTGACTTCCGGGAATCAACCCGGTTGGGCCGGCCGCGATCGGGCAGTCCCAGAGATACAGGTGTGCCGCGATGGCGAACACGGGATAGGGGATCCGGGTGTCCCAGGAGACACTGGGATCACGAGGGACGTGCGGGCCTCCGTCGATATGCCAGAAGCGCCCGAGGTGGTCATTCTCGCCCGACTGTTGCCACCAGGCGGTATTGGCGATGACGTGGCAGTCCTCACCCAACAGAGGCTCGACCACCTCGAGGATCCGATGGTGGCCGATGGCGCGCTGCACAATGCCGCTTCGATTGAGCATCTCGTAGCGAAATGGGACCGATTGCTCGGGGGGATCTCCACGCTCATCGGGTGGGTACTCCTCGAAGACCCGCTCGACATCGGCACATAGAGCTGCGATCTCCTCTTCGACGAAAACGCTGTCGAGTACGACATATCCATCCGACTGGAGGCGCTCCGCCGAAGCGGGGACTGGGTCGGAACGGAGGGTCAGGAATCCGGACGAACGAGTGAGCATTACGCGATTCTGCCGCCAATGGGACCGGCTGACAACGCACTACCGTCAGATCCGTGTCACGGCCCTCCTGGCAAGTCGGACCAACAACAACCGTCGGGCACTACAGTGATCGTTCGTGGACCAAGCCAGCGCCTCTACGGTGGAGTTCAGCCTCCCCGAAGGATTTCTCTGGGGCACGGCGACCGCAGCTCATCAGATCGAGGGTGGCAATGTAAACAACGACTCGTGGGCACGAGAACACGACCCCAGCTCCGATTACGCCGAGTCGAGCGGGGACGCATGTGATTCGCTGCATCGCTGGCCCGAGGATATCGAGCTCATTGCCGCCATGGGGCTCGGTGCCTATCGGTTCTCACTGGAGTGGAGCCGAATCGAGCCTGCCGAAGGCGAGTTCTCCAACGCCGCAATGGACTACTACCGCCGGATCTGCGCGGCGTGCCGCGAGCGGCACATTGTTCCCGTGGTGACCTTCCACCATTTCACGACCCCGACCTGGCTCACCGGGCGCGGCGGGTGGGAGGCCGCTGACGTGCCCGAGACATTTGCCCGCTTCGTGACCCGGGCCGGAGCCCATCTCGGCGACCTCATCGGCTGGGCATGCACGATCAACGAACTCAACCTCATCGGGGTCAGGACCTACGACCTTGGGTCCTCCTCACCCGGGGTGAAGGACAGCTTCGCCCGCCACCTGGCGATCAACGAGACCATGGTGCGAGCACATCGCCTGTGCGTCGATGCCTTGCGATCGGGACCTGGCGACTTTCCCATAGGTCTGACGTTGTCCATGGACGAGATGGTGGCAGAGCCGGGCGGGGAGAGCGTTCTCGAAGCGGCCCGCGAGATTCTGGAGGACAGGTTCTTTCGGGCGACCGAGGGAGACGATTTCATCGGTGTCCAGTGCTACTCGCGTGTGCACTTCGGTCCTGAGGGCCAGGCTCCCAACGACCCGGGGGTGCCCACAACCCAAATGGGATACGAGTACTGGCCGCAGGGAGTCGAGCACTGCGCCCGGCGAGCCGCGGCGATGACCGGTGTGCCGGTGCTCCTGACGGAGAGTGGGATCGCCACCGACGACGACGCCGAGCGCATCACCTATCTCGCCGAAGTGTTGCGTGGTGTGCGGCGCGCTCTCGATGATGGGGTGGACATACGTGGGTACTTCGTGTGGAGTCTGCTAGATAACTTCGAGTGGTCCCACGGGTTCAGACCCAAGTTCGGACTCCACAGCGTCGATCGGAAGACATTCGCCCGCCGTGCCAAGCCGAGCGCATCGTGGTTCGGGACTGTAGTCAGGGCGAACAGCTTGGTGGCACCGCCCGGCTGAGAGGATCATCCTGCTGCACCGCGCGGCACCAACCGGCGCCCGACGCAGTTGGCCCCAGAGCTCGAGAACGAGGATGTTGAGGTGGTAGTCCTGGGTTCTGGGAGCGGCCAGGCCCTGGAAACCGCCCCACTCGCGATACTTCGCGAATCGTATCGATGCTCGGCGTCGACGCAGTTCCATAACGCCGCCGCCGTCTCCGACGCCGACGGCAAGGTGCGGATGGTCATAGCCGGAAGCGACCCGGGCGTGCACAACTGGCTCGACACGGGTGGTCGGCACCGTGGATTCGTGATTGTCCGATGGATCGACATTCCCGATGCCCCACCGGTCACGACCAGGGCGCGGCCCCTGACTGAGGTGCGGTTCGGTGGATGAAGGTTCGCTTCGATCGCACCCGCCTCGGGGATGAGGCTATCGCCCGCTTCGGGGCATACCCGGCGATGTGGGACATTCCGTCGGCAGTGAATCTTCTTCTCGGGTGATCATGGGGCCTGGGGGTGGATCGTCTCACCTCGGGCCAACATCTCGACAAACTGGCCGATGCGCCTGGAGCGGGTTTCGGGTTTCTTGGCGTTTCTGACTCAAAGAGGATTCGTTGCGGGTCACCCCTTCGCTCAACTGAACACCACGCCGGAAGCCTCTACGTGGCGGTGTCCATGCCGTTGGTCATTACGGTGACCACGGCTCCAGGATGGAGCTCGGCCACGGCGTTGGCCTGATCACAACTCGCGCCATATCCGCCATTGACCATGACGGTCTGGCCAGACACGGGGTCAGTCCCCGGGCCGGTCCAGGTCACGGAGCAGCCGGAGGTGCCCTTGACCGGAGCCGGTTTGCCCGCGTTGGCAGCGTTTGCTGCGCTACCCGTGCATCCGGAGATGGCCTGAGTTGTGGCATTTCCAGTAAGCCCCGTGCAGGACAATGTCAGCGGTGTAGCCGAGGCGACCGCACCGGGAATGGCGGCCGCGGCCAGTCCGGACTTACTGAGATGGCAGGCACACGAGCACCCCGGAAGTAGCGGTTGACCAGGGGGAACTGCCGCGAAGGGGCTTCGGAGGCGTGTTACTACGCGAGCCCGTGACCTGGGACTACGCGGAGGGCGTCGGAAGCTCGAAGTCGAGGAAGCGACCGGGTTCGGGGATGCCGAGGGCGGAGAGGATCTCGGCCTGACCGGTGGTGGTGGCCGATCGTTGGGCCACCCGTCCCTCGGCGGACTCCATGGTGACGAGATGCATGCGATCGAGCTCGTGGCGGACGTTGCGCCACGTGTCACCGGTGCCGTTCTCGATGACACGCATGAGCAGCAGCCCGAGCCAGCAGAGCTGGATGTGGCTGCGGATCCGATCCTCTCGGTGGTGGAAGACCGGACGCAGTCCGAGTGATCCCTTCATGTCCCGCCAGCCGCGCTCGACTTCGAGCAGCTGCTTGTAGGCGAGGGCGAGATCAGTGGGGGTGAGGCTGTCGTCACTGGTGCGCAACAACCACTTGCCATCGAGCTTGGCCTCGTTGGCGATGGCCGCCTTGTCAATGCGGAACCGTCCATCATTGAGCCGACGGACCAGACGCCAGAGCGCGGGCGTGGTGCGCAACCGTCCGGCCAGTTCGTCACGTTTCGATTTCGTCCACTCGTCGGTGCCCTCGATCTGGGTCTCCAGATAGGCGACCAGGTTGGCCCGGACCTGTTGGTCCCGCTCTTCTGTCTCGGGGTTGAAACACACGACGAAGCGCTGAGACCGCGCACCCTCGCCGACCCGGACCTCTTTTACCTGGAGGTTGCCAGCGGCGGTGTGAAAGCGGCCCGGACGAGAGAGTGCCTCCTTCGCTTCGCCGCTGGCGTTGCGCAACTTCTCGGCCACCACGTAGTGCCCCCCGCCCCGCTGCAGGTAGGCCCTATTGGCCACCGAGTTGAAGCCCCGGTCGGCCACCCACACCACCCGGTTGAGCATCCATCCGGCCAGGTCGTCCTTGATGGTGCGGATGATCACCTGGTCCGAGGTGTTGCCCGGGAACGTCCAGCACCGCACCGGCACCCCTTCGGCCGTGACGGCCATGCCGAGGACCACCTGGGGCAGGTCGGGTCGGTGGTCCTTCGAGTGCTTGTTGAACCGACGGACCGCTTGTTCATCGGGTCCCGGGTCGTCGGGACCGACACCACCGGTCGTCGCCTTCTCCTCCGCACCCTTGGCCAGATCGAGATCGGCCTCGCTGTCGGCCACGTCCCGTTCGAAGTAGGTGGAGGAGGTGTCGACGAAGATGATGTCGCAGGACAGGTTCAACAGGTTGGCGGTGGTGGAGAAGATGCGCTCGGCGATCTCAGGCAACGCGGCAAGGAGGAAGTCCATCGCTGCATAGGCCGCCTGATCGTCGAAGTCCGGACAGTCAACGAGGGCGACGCGTTCCTTCGCCCACTTGACCGCCGCCAACTTCGAAGCCGGATCCAGACACCGCTGGGCGACGAGCGCGAAGCAGATGCGTTCCACTGCATCGGCATCGATGCGCCGACCGCTGGCCGACGACCGCAGGGCGTCAGCGATGCCTAATCGTTCCCACATCTGGTCGAGCACGAAGGCACCACCGAGTCGACGGGAGTCGACGATCTCGATGTCGGATCCAACAAGCGAGCCCGTTGCCGGCAGATCGAGGATCCGGCTGATCGACGAGACGAGCCGCGCCAGCGCCTCCTTGTCGACCTTGTCCTTCCGACCGAAGTTGTGGATGACCTTGGCCACCGGGACGCCCGTCTCCGGGTGCCGCTCGTTGTGGGCGAGCTGGAGATAGGTGACCTTGGAGCCGTCCTTGTTCCGTCGACTGGACTCTCTCAGGTACACACCTACATTGTGACTGAACCCCGCAGGTCAGTCAACTAATCGTGTGCCTACGCTTTTCAGACTTTCCGAGCCCCCGAAACACTCTGACCAGGGACGATGTCATGCCGGACCCCCGAAAATGCCTACGAACTCAGTAAGTCCGGCCAGTGTGATCGGCACGGGCGATGCGGGTAATTCTGGGTGAACGCACCGCGAACCTTCGGATCATCGGCCCCGCGGTCAGACCACAGAACGCGCAGCTGGGAGGCCGAACGGCCTCCCATCTTCGCGGCAACTCGGTCGGCCTGCCCTCCGAGCAGCAGCGGTTTCCCTCACCGCAGAAGGGGTTTCCCTAGCCGCAGAGGTTGGTGACGGTTGCCGTGTTGGCCCCGCTCCCGGTCGGCGTGTAGAAGCCGGGTGACGGGTCGCCGGCGAAGCGGTCCTGCGTCCACTGCACGTAGTCGTTGATAGTGGCACTGGTCACGATCCCCCCGTGGGTGAGCCCCGCATAGAGCCACCGTTCGAGGTTCTGGGCCGGGCTCAGTGCACAGAGCTCGGAGGCCAGGGACGCCGTGGTCGACGGGATAACGGTCGTATCCGCGTCGCCACTGACGATGACCAGGGGGACCGGCCGCGCCGCTGTGAAGTTGGCCGGATCGTTCAGGTTGGTCAGCGCCTTCCACTGGGCGGGCAGCTGACCACCGGCGGAGATCGTGAACACCTTGCTGAACCCCTGGGCGAACAGCGCATTGGCCAATGTGGCGAGGCAGTCGGTGTTCAGCAACGGCAGGTCCGACATGCCGAGGGGCGTCAGCACCTGGGACAGCGGGGCCAGGGTGTTCCCGTAGGCGGCGTTGAACCCGCCCACGGCGAGGAACAAGAAGGGCCAGTTGAGCGTCCCTTCGGCGTAGGGGAGTTCGGCCGAGTTGAGATTCGACGGTGGGGCGAGGGCCAGCACACCGTCGAGATGGAGCCCCCCGGCGTAGTAGTCAGCGATCTTGAGCACGAACATCGCCGTCTGCCCGCCCTCGGAGTGTCCCCAAACGACGTAGTGCGTGCTGGCGTGGGCAGCAGCAAGATGCCGTGCAGCCCGGACGATGTCGATGGTGTTGCGGGCCGCGCTCTGCCCCGACCAGATAGGGGAGGATCCCGCTGGACCCGGTCAGGATGTTGGCGTTGGCCTCACCCTGGTAGTCGGAGGCGGTCACCACCCAGCCCTTGGCCAGCAGACTGTTGATATTGGGGACGTCGGTCGCCGGATTGAGCGAGGGAGCACACGACCCATTGGACCCGTCTGTTCCGTGTGCCCAGCTGACCACCGGCCACCCGCCCACCGGTGGTGTCCCAGTGGGGACGTACACCATCCCGGTCACCTTGACCGGCGTGTTGGCCGGGACCGACTTCGACCAGTACTCGACCAGGTAGGCGCTGCCGTTCACTCCGCTGGCGGTCACCGCCTTCGACGCGATCAGCACCCCGGGGGCGGTTGACGCCGCTGGGGTCGTCGAGCCGTGCCCGGCGGCGGCACCGGCCGGCGCGGGGGGGTCAAGACCGCGGCGGCGACCGCGGCCACGGCCGCCACCCCCACGAGAACCGACCTGCCTCGACCTGACTGCACCGACTGCTTCATGAGACCTCTCCTCTTCGGCCGCCACCCCACCCACTCCGCCCGGTTTCTAGCACAGTGATGCCCGATGCGCTCCGGCACGGACCGGCCGGTATCACCCTCCGTGACAATGGAAGCATCTCTGGTGACGATGGCATTGCTGCCTTCGGTAGCGAGGGCCAGGCTTACGAGAAGGTCGTGCCGATCGGGCCCGAACTGGCCGGACTTCCGCAGATGATGGGCACACAGCACCCCCAGATATAGGGATTGAGCTGGGAGAACGAACGCGATCGGCTTTCGGAGGCGTGTTACTACGCGAGCCTGTGACCTGGGACTACGCGGAGGGCGTCGGAAGCTCGAAATCGAGGAAGCGACCGGGCTCGGCGATGTCGAGCTTGGCCAGGATCTCGGCTTGGCCGGCGGTCGTGGTGGTGCGTTGGGACACCCGGCCGTCGGAGTTCTCCATGGTGACGAGGTGCATGCGGTCGAGTTCGTGGCGGACGTTACGCCAGGTATCACCGGTGCCGTTCTCGACCACCCGGATGAGGAGGAGGGCCAACCAGCAGAGCTGGATGTGGCTCCGGATCCGGTCCTCCCGGTGGTGGAAGACGGGACGCAGTCCGAGCGATCCCTTCATGTCCCGCCAGCCGCGTTCCACTTCGAGGAGCTGCTTGTAAGCGAGGGCGAGATCGGTGGGGGTGAGGCTGTCGTCACTGGTCCGCAGCAACCACTTGCCGTCGAGTTTCTCCTCGCGGCGATGGCCGCCTTGTCGATGCGGAACCGTCCGTCGGACAGACGTCGCACCAGTCGCCAGAGTGCCGGTGTGGTGCGCAACCTGCCGGCCAGTTCGTCACGCTTGGACTTCGTCCACTCGTCGGTGCCTGCGATCTGGGTCGTGAGGTAGGCGACCAGGTTGGCCCGGACCTGTTGGTCGCGTTCGGCCGCCTCGGGATTGAAGCAGACCACGAAGCGCTGGCGGCGCTCGCCGTCGCCCACCACGACCTCTTTCACCTGGAGGTTGCCGGCGGCTGTGTGGAAACGGCCGGGACGGGAGAGTGCTTCTTTCGCCTCACCGCTGGCGTTGCGCAGCTTCTCGGCCACGATGTAGTGGCCCCCGCCCTTCTGCAGATAGGCCCGGTTGGCGGCGGAGTTGAAGCCCCGGTCGGCCACCCACACCACCCGGTTCAGCATCCATCCGGCCAGGTCGTCCTTGATGGTGCGGATGATCACCTGGTCCGAGGTCTTGCCCGGGAACGTCCAACACCGCACCGGCACGCCTTCGGCCGTGACCGCCATGCCGATGACCACCTGGGGAAGGTCGGGCCGGTGGTCCTTCGAATGCTTGTTGAAGTGGCGGGTAGCTTGCTCTTGCGGCCCAGGATCGTCGGAACCAACGCCCGTGGCCTTGGCCTTCTCTTCTGCACCCTTGGCCAAGTCGAGGTCGGCCTCGCCGTCGGCCACGTCCCGCTCGAAGTAGGTGGAGGTGGTGTCGACGAAGATGATGTCGCAGCACAGGTTCAACAGATTGGCCGTCGTCGAGAATATCCGTTCGGCGATCTCCGGCAACGACGCCAACAAGAAGTCCATGGCCCGATAGGTGGCGTCGTCACCGAACTCCGGACAGTCGGGGATGGCCACCCGCTCACCCACCCACTGGACGGCGGCCAACTTGGACGCAGGCTCGAGACAGCGCTGGGCGACCAGTGCGAAACAGATCCGTTCGACGAGATCACCATCCAGTCGACGCCCGGTGGCAACAGAACGCAGGGCATCGGCGATCCCGAGCCGGCTCCACAGCTGGTCGAGCACGAAGGCACCGCCCAACCGGCGGGAGTCGACGATCTCGACGTCGGCTGAGGTGACCGACGAGTCGGTCATGGACAGATCGAGGATCCGGCTGATGGAGGACACCAGCCGGGCCAAGGCGACCTTGTCGACCTTGTCCTTCCGGCCGAAGTTGTGGATGACCTTGGCCACCGGCGAACCGGTGACCGGGTGGCGCTCGTTGTGAGCCAGCTGGAGATAGGTGACCTTCGAGCCGTTCTTGTTCCGCCGACTCGACTCACGCAAGTACACGCCTACATCTTCACCGACTCTCCCAGCTCAGTCAAGTATTCGTGTGCCTACGCCTTTTACCTCTTTCAGAACGCTCGCAGCGCGTTGACCAGGGACGATGTCACGCCAGACCCCCGAATATGCCTACCAGCCGCGGAACCCCGGACTGGTGCGTCTGATCATTGACTACCAGAAGTTCCGGGGACCGAGCCGCTCAGGTCGCCTGGTCGAGCGCGACGACGGCAATCCCTTCGACAAACGCACCATCCATCGTTACGTCGATCGGGTGGCCAAGCGCGCCGGTGTCGGCCACGTCCATCCCCATCAGCTGCGCCCACACACAGGCCACCCGGATGATCAATCGGGGCATGAGTCTCGAAGCCATCGCCGCCCTCCTCGATCACCGCTCCATGCGCATGACATTGACCTATGCGCGCATCTCGAACCGGGCCGTCGCCGAGGAGTACTTCCGGGTCACCCAGGCCGTCGAGGCGAGCTACGAGAGCGGCCAACCCCTCCCGGCCAGCGTCGAGGGGGCCAACATGCGCCGGATCGCCGCCGAGCACCGACGGCTCTTGGAAAATGGTCACTGCACCCGGCCGACCGGCCTCGATTGCACCTTCAAATCGGTCTGCGAGCGCTGCGGCTTCTTCGAGACCGGACCTCAGTTCCTCACGATCCTGCGCCGGCAACGAGACGACGCCGATCGTCATGGACAAGAAGACCGAGCTCAGCTTCTGGAGAGCTTTATCGAGGGGCACGACCAGGACGGCTGAATGTGTTTCGATGACCCAAGTCCAGGACCCACGGATCACCCATGTAATCGCACGAGTGGGATACCCCGACGTCCTCGATGGGTAAACCCTCAACCTCGACGTTACCCTCGGCGGAAGGAGGGTAAGGGGCTAACTTCTCAGTTGACAAACCAAGGAGGAGCAATGTCGAATTTCAAGAGCATGTCCCGAGCTGGATACATCGTTATTGGTATCGTCATCGCCCTGTTATTGATTCCCACCGCCTCCGCTGCCACTTCCATCTACAACGGCATCGTAGGAACGAGCGGCCACGAAGCGAACGTCACTGGTGCAGGTCAGTTGCTGACAACCGAGGCTTCACCGGCAAATACATGGACACATTCTACTCAGTACTCATCTCCCGGCATTGTGGAGGTGTACTTCAACGTACCTGCAGAGGAGTTTCCTGTACTCACCGGAGTACAACTCGATACCTCGAAAGACCCGTCACCGGGGGCAGGTTCGGCTGTAATGATTTATGATTCAACCTGCGGTACGTGTGTCGCTACGATCATTGCGGCTGTGAATCCGCCAACTATCGGGAACACTACGATCCCGTTTGCACCTGGATTGAGTACCACACGCAATGGGCGCAATTTCTCCGGGTTGCAGGAAATCGGTCTGTTCGTTTCACTCTCTGGACCGTTGCAGGTGACGCTTACCCTCAATGGCTATTACGCACCTTGCGATGACAATCAGGCAGCGTGTCCGGGCTGACGCATCGGTTGGCTTTGCCCCTGTTCTTGTGTGCTCTCCACGACTCAGTCTGCCAATTTTACCGTGTCGAGGTAGTGACCAACGACTGAGGGTGGGGATAATCCCCACCCTCAGTCGTTACGTCATTGACGGATGCTATTCAGCAGCTCAGAAGGCGGCGCCGATCTCTTCGTTGTCGTTCAACGGGAAGGTCGTTGACGGCTTGGGCTGGACGAACACCATGTCAGTCAAGCCACCCGGGGCTTTGCACGCAGCGAGGGCGTTGGCGATGGTGTAGGGCTTGTTCCCGAGGGAGCTACTGACCATGGAAGCCTGTAGTTGCACCTTAGCCGTGCCGGGGAAAGACCCGGAGGTGACGGTGCCGAGCGTGTACGTGATCAGGCCTGCAGTGGTAATCGTGCCCGCCTTGAAATTCATCTTGGTGGGGGTGATCGGTGAAGTGCCGATCCAGGTGACCACTGCGCCCGTAATGGCGGGAGCCGCCCCGCTGGCCAGGCCAGCGCAGCCGGAAGAACCCACGGCAATGGCGATCTTGAACGTGAAGTTCTCCGTGCTGCTCTTGAGGGTCTCTGGTGGATTCCCTTGGGTGAGCGATGTCTTGACGCCCTTGTAGGTGATGCCCTTGCAGTTGACGTTCTTCCCCTTAAAGGTGGCCGTAGACGACGTTGCCGTAGTCGCCTTCGTCAGCGTGAGTCCCGGCTTGAACGTGGCGGTGCCGGTGAGGCTACAGCTGATGCTCCCCTTGAAGGTGACCGGCGTCGTGCTCGCACTAGCCGCCCCCCCGACGGCGACGAACGTGCCGACGGCTGTGAGCGGAATCACGATCGCTATTGCGATCTTGATTGACTTTGATATACCTAGCGTTCGATGAGTGTGCACTCTTCTTCCCCCTACTGTTGACGGATGGGTCATGCTGTACTGCCGGGTATCCCGGCTCCGACGCCCCCCACGCAAGCTCCCAACAATTTCGCCAAGCGCTCCGCCCTGTGTCGCCTTTGGCTCCTTCTGCCAGACGGCGGACACTGTGGAGTTTGTCACCGGGCTCTGGGCGGCGCAACAGGTGTCCGGGACCAGGATTAATTCTGCATTCCACCCGATCAACGGCCTGCCCCCCAACGCCGGCTGTGGGCGGGGGAGAGGGCACCCAGGAGCCGCCAGGGCGGCTCCTGGACCCATTGGGGGGCTGAACGGACCCGTCAAGGCTGCCCCTGCGGGCGGCCTGCGGACGGCCTTGACCGCCCCCCGTCGGCGACCAGCAAGCACTTACGACCAGGGGTCAAGCCGCCAGTGACCTTTGGTACGGGATCGAGCGGATCGGTCCGGTCGATGGAACCGGCACCCACCCGAATCGCCTGCCACCTACCGAAACCTCGGGGGCACCCTCATTGGGCTGCGAGACACCTGGCTGGAATCGTGAGCCCCCGCTACGAGGGGCCAGACGCAGTGTCCGACGCAGCACCGACGATGCCGAGGAGCAAGGGTTGGGGTGGCGCCCCGGGATTCATCGGGGCTGCCACCCCGTGGGAGAGGCCCCGGTCCCGGGGAGAGCCCCCCTCGACACACCTGGCTGGGGACGGATCAGGGGGACGTCCACCAGGTGCATCCGCTCCACGCCACTCCCCTTCACCTGGCCGTTTCGTCGTTGGGGTGGGGGGCGCCCTGGCCGGCGATGGTGGCCCGAGCAGGATACCCAACAACCCACCCGATGCATTCTCCCCGGCGAAGCGAAGTGTCGTGGTCTAGCATGTGCGGCTTCAGAGGTGGGGGGCGGAAGCCGCGGGGGCGCGACCTAATGCGGGCAGTGACTAGGACTCGACGAGTGGGGTGGCGGCTGCTGGGTGCCTGCCTTGGCACTGTGATTACCCTGCTGCCGGTGGCGAGCGCGGGTGCAAGCCCGCGTGTGGCGACGACAGCCACGCCGATCGGGGCGCTGCTCGCCCGCCTCGCCGACCCGCAGACGACCGCGTTCGACCTCTTCGGCTACTCGGTGGCGGTGTCAGGGACGACCGCCGTCGTCGGTGCCGAAGGCACCAACAGCGGCGCTGGGGCGGCCTACATCTACGCCAAAGGTGTGTTGGGCTGGCCGACCAAACCGACGAAGACCCTGGCGGTCCCGGCCGGAAGCGTCGGCTTCGGTTACTCCGTGGCGGTGTCGGGGAAGACTGCCGTCGTCGGCGCCACTGACGACAGCGCCGGGTTCGGGGCTGCCTACATCTACGTGAAGGGAGCGTTGGCCTGGCCAATCACACCGACGAAGACCCTGGCGGCCCCGGCCGGAAGCGTCAACTTCGGCTACTCGGTAGCGGTGTCGGGGATGACCGCCGTCGTCGGCACCGATGACAACAACGGCGGCTTCGGGTCTGCCTATATCTACGCGAAGGGCGCGTTGTGCTGGCCGACCAAACCGACGAAGACCCTGGCGGCCCCGGCCGGAAGCGTCGGCTTCGGCTACTCGGTGGCGGTATCGGGAACGACCGCCGTTGTCGGCGCCTATGCCACCACCGGCGGCTTCGGGTCTGCCTATATCTACGCGAAGGGCGCGTTGGGCTGGCCAACCACACCGGCGAAGACCCTGGCGGGACCAGCCGGGCCTGGTTTCTTCGGTTTCTCGGTGGCGGTATCGGCGACGACCGTCGTTGTCGGTGCCCCTCTCGGCGGTGCTGGTCCTCCTGGACGGGCCTACATCTACGTCAAGGGTGTGTCGACCTGGCCGACCAAACCGACGAAGACCCTGGCGGCCCCGACCGGAAGCTTCTCCTTCGGCTACTCGGTGGCGGCGTCGGGGACGACCGTCGTCGTCGGTGCCGATGGGTCTGCCTACATGTACGTGAAGGATGTGTCGGGCTGGCCGACCACACCGACGAAGTCCCTGGCGACCCCGGCCGGAAGCGCCTCCCTCGGCTCGGTGGCGGTGTCGGGGACGACCGCCGCCGTCGGCGCCGATGCCACCAACAGCAACGCCGGGTCTGTCTACATCTACAACGCCTGAACTCGCCCTTCGGCGACCCTCGAAGGGCGAAGCACCCTGGTCAGCTTTGTCAGCCCCGACCCTGGGCAATGACGCCCAGGTGGCCGCCTACCGGGGTGTGACCCGCATCGGTGCGCTCTGTCTGGCCGCCGAAGTGTTCGACTGGCGCAGGTTCCCCAAAGCCAGACCCTTCATGAGCTTCACCGGTCTTGTGCCAGTGGAGAACCCGACAGGACTCACCCAAGGGAATCACCAAAGCCGGGGATGCCGGAGTGTGCCAGGCGCTGTTCCTAGCCGCCGATAAGACCCGACGGATCGACCCCACCCTTGCAGCCCGCTATCACCGGCTTGTCCTGACCGGGGGCAAGCAGCACAACTCGGCACTCTGCTTGGTGGCTGCCGTCTTGATCACTCGGATTGCCGCCTGCTGGCGCAACGGACAGGGGGTGCGTTTAGAACCTCAGGTGACGGCGACCCCGAATGGCCCGCTGCCGACCGTCACCGTCTTCACCACCGTGTTGGTGGAGGTCTTGACGACGCTCACGGTGTTGGAGCTGAAGTTGGTCACGTAGGCGTCGCTCCCGTTGGGGGCGATGGCGACCCCGACTGGGAAGCTGCCGACTCCCACCGTCTTCACCACCGCGTTTGTGGAGGTATTGATGACGCTCACGGTGTCGGGAGAACGGTTGGTCACGTAGGCGTAGCTCCCGTTGGGTGTGATCGCAACCCCGAATGGCTCGCTGCCGACTCCCACCGTCTTCACCACGGTGTTGGTGGAGGTCTTGATGACGCTCACGGTGTTGGAAAGATCGGTCACGTAGGCGTAGCTCCCGTTGGGTGTGATGGCAACCCCGAATGGCTCGCTGCCGACCGTCACCGTCTTCACGACCGCTTTCGTGGAGGTATTGATGACGCTCACGGTGCTGGAACCGGCGTTGGTCACGTAGGCGTAGCTCCCGTTGGGTGTGATGGCAACCCCGAATGGCCCGGTGCCAACCGGCACCGTCTTCACGACGGTGTTGGTGCAGGTCTTGATCACGCTCACGGTGTTGGAACTGCCGTTGGTCACGAAGGCGTAGCTCCCGTTGGGTGTGACGGCCACCCCGACTGGCCCGGTGCGAACCGGCACCGTCTTTACCACCGTGTTGGTAGAGGTCTTGATGACGCTCACGGTGTTGGAATTGCCGTTGGTCACGTAGGCGTAGCTCCCGTTGGGTGTGATAGCAACCGCGTCTGGCCGGTGGAAGCCCGGCACCGTCTTCACCACCGTGTTGGTGAAGGTCTTGATCACGCTCACGGTGTTGGAACTGCCGTTGGGCACATAGGCGTAAGGGATTGTCAAGGCAACCGCTTGTGGCGCTCCCACGGGCATCAATGCAACGGCCGCGACTGCGGTCACACCGACCGCAGTACCCGCCTTCAGCGCTACCCGGGACAATCGGGACCTAACGACCTCCGCCATGTCGATCCCCCCTGTGCTGATGACCGCCGCCGAGCCTACGAGGATGTGGAGCGACGAATCCGGCGATGCTAGCCGATGGAACGATCGGTCAGCTGGGTGCCCAACTCGTGCTGTTACGATGGCAGATCAACGTGCAATGCCAGGGATCTGCCGGTACGGATGGGGGAGTGGCAACCAGGAGCCGGTAGCGGCTCCGCAGCCCATTGTCCCGCCGGCAACTCACCGGGCTCGTCAAGGCTGCCCGTCCCGGCCTTGACTGGCCCTGCCCTCTGAATCCACGGTTGGATCCGCCAATCGGAGTTCGGTTCCGTCCCCCCTCCGACACACTGCTGGTCCTCGTTCGCCTGAAAGCTGTCCCCTCCCGGGCTTCGGCTGTCTATCTCGGTCGACGCCAGATAGATCTGCGCTACCTTCTCGTAGAACTCCATTAGATGATTGCTCGTCTTCGGGATTTTGAACCCCAGGGCGCGCCGTTTTAGGCCCGAGGCGACGTCGACCACCTGCCGCTGGACGGGATGGTAGGTGGCGGTCACCCCGAGACCGACGCAGAGGGCACTTTCCAGTTCGTTGACGGTGGCCGTCCCGACCCCGGTGTGGTAACGGACAGCCTGTTGGCCTCGACCAACGACTACGAGACGTTCGTCGAGGTATTGAGGCGGTCGCGTTCAGGAGCCTGGAGTGCTTCCAGGTGCAGCAATCCATCAAGCCGAGCGGCGGGAGCGCGGGCACGGTCGCCGTCACCAGCTACGCCGAGTGATCTGTTCCGGGTCGGTGGGCGCTTGCGCGGTCGGTCCGGTGGGGAACGGAGTCGACGAAGGGAGTCATATGAACATTGAAGACGCGACAACGAACTGCAACGAGCGCGAGAGCTGCTAGCACAGGGCGACCCCGGAGCGATCGACGTGATCCAGACGATCGGGCGCGAGCGGGCCGATGCCTTCTTCGAGTTCGCCGACCGAGCACCCGAGCTGAGCGAAAGTTGAGGTTGGCAGGATGGTGGTCTGGACGGAACTCCCGACCCACGACGACCGTGCCAGAGACGAGCGTGTCTCAGCGGCCGCCAGGTGGCCACAGAATCCCGACACCGGCCAGCTGGTCAGGATCGGGCGCCCGATGTCCCTCTGGCAGTCGCGATTACGCCTCCTGTGGCAGCGGCGAGCACACACCCGGCTACGTCGCGCCTATCCTCGGGCAATGTCCGAAGGCACGGTCCAGGCGGCGGTGTCGTCGTCCGACACTGATCATCTGGCTGAAGCTGAGGCCCGTGCCGTTGTGATCAACGTCGATACCGACGTAGCCGCTGCCGTGGCGCTTGCGAGCGTAAACAAACGGACCCGACTCCCTGCGCTCTTGGTCAACTGCGAGCCTACTGACCAGAGCCGGGCAACCTTCAAGAAGCTGCAGGAACGGTGGGGCTTCGACATTGTTGAGCAGCCGATTCGGACCCACGGGGCGACGCTGGATTGGGTATTTCGGAATCCGAAGGCGGACAAACTGCTGCTGCTTGACTCTGACGCAGAACTACTTGGCGGGGGGAGCGCCTGGGTAGCGCAAATGCGCCGATACCTCGATCGCCGCAAAGTATTCGGTGCAGGTTTCATCAAGAGCGCAAGGGTCACCCCGCAGATTTACGCTCCTGAACGTCCCCTCACACCGTGTATGATGCTGCGGACTCGGGACATTCAGGACTGCCTAGCCGCGGGAGTTTCCTTCGAGTACCGGGCGGTGTCCAACGATTTTTGCTTCAGCCCTCGTATCTCGAATCTCCTGGCTGCCCGGCTGGATGACCCCTGGGTTTTCGTCCCCTCCGACAGCTGGGTGACCCGACTACCTGAACCCGTTCGCAAACGTCTGACCAAGTCGACGCTGCCGATCTTGAACTGGGCCAGACAGACAATCGATGAACGCCGTCCGAGCTATGTCGTCTACGACACCGGTGCCGAGGTGTACCGGTGGTGTCGCAGCATTCCCGGAAAGTTTTTTGCGGGACTTCCTCAGGGATGTCTCAAGGGTGAGTTCGTACATCACGGTCCTGGCGTCTCACGCAACCGTCTTGGTCGCGGTGGGCCGGGGCTCATCCCGCTCAGCGAAATCGAACTGCGCCTGGTCGAAAGACTGGCCGTCCAGTACGGAGTCTCGTGGGATGAGCTGGGGCGCTAGGCGGCTACTGCCAAGTAGGACACCTGTCTATCTAGGAGCGTGGGTCAGAACGGGCCAAGCCAGGTGACGGTGACCAACACCGCTGATTCTGCATCGGCGAAGGCATTCCGTTGGAACCATCCGGCCGAGCGATTGCAATGTGCCTTGACCGTGGTCGATTTCGGGTCCAAAGGAGCCATGATGGGATTTAGCAGGCCCCGAGGGTCACTCCGTTGGCATTGGCCAGCTTGCGGAGGTTGTGGCAGATGACATGGAGTGTCCACTCGCCCTGGGCTCCGGCCAATCCTCGGAGTCGTAGGTGTCCGGCAGCTTGTCGGACCTTCATCTGGCCGAAGGCCGGCTCCACGATGGCCTTGCGTCTGGCGTAGTCGGCCCTCCCGGCCTTGGTCCGGAGTCTCCGGGCCATCCGTTCGCGTTGCGTGGCGTTGTTCGGGATCCGGCCGCGTGGGGCGTCAGAGACCCGCTCCTTGCCGCGGATCCGCCCGGTGGCGACGAGGGCATTGATCTCCGCGTCGGCGATCTGTTGGAGATTGGCTTCCGAGCAGTAGCCGGCGTCGGCGAGGATCACCTCGGGGCTGTCGTCGATGTCAGCGGCATCCAGGTTCCCTTCGGTGACACCAATCATGAAGAAGAGCTGATCGATGTCGGCCGCCTGCTGGGTGACCTCGGCAGCCAGGACCACCTGGGACCCTTCATCGACCACCGTCTGGGCGTTGTAGGCGTAGTGGAAGCCGTCCGTGGTCTTCATCATCCGGGACTCCGGATCGGTGAAGTTGCGTTGGGTCTTCGGATTCGGCGTGGCCGTGGCCGCCGCCTTCTCGGCCGCCTCGGCCACGGCGGCCTGGTCACCACCGTTGTCCGCGGCTTTGGTGGCTGCCTTGGCTGATGCTTTGGCTGCAGCTTCTGCCTCGATGGCGGCCTTGGCCGCTCGCATCCTGGCCAGGCGACCTTCTTTGGTGGCCAGCTCCGCGGGGAGCTCGTCGCCCCGTCTGTCCTCCCCGAACTCCTCGTCCTCGGCCCGGTCTGTCGCTTCGGCCTCGGCCAGCATGGCGGCCACCTGGGCGGCCAGCTCCTCGATCTTCGGTCCCATGCGGTCATGGCTCATGGCCTTGTGTCTACTCGCCGAAGCCCGGAGTTTCGTCCCGTCGAGAGCTATCCGGCCGAGACTGACCAACCCGGCCTCGGCGCAGAGCGTCAGCACCTGGATGAACAGGTCGTCGAGTGCCAACAAGTGACGCCGCCGGAACCGGGAGATCGACCGGTAGTCCGGCGCACTGTTCGCCGACAGCCACCGGAAGGCGACGTCGATCTGGCACCGCCGCTCCATCTCCCGGGACGACGTCACCCCGGTCGAGTACGCGTAGAGCAGCAGCTTCAACATCATCTTCGGGTCGTAGGGAGGGGCGCCGTCGGAGCGCTCATAGGAGGCGTAGACCGACGAGAGGTCGAGCATCTCGTCCACCGCTTCGGAGATGAACCGGGCAGTGTGGTCTGTAGGCAGCCAGTCATCGAGGGACGGGGGAAGAAGGAACGACTGGTGCTGGTCATAGTCACGGAAGGTCCGAGATGCCCCCGCTGGTCGAGTTACTCGTTCAGGAGGATCCACCCCCTCGACCTCGAAGAACGCCCCAGCAATGGGGTCGGTGGCCATGCCCAGAATTCTTGCCGATCCATCGGCGAATCGCGAATCAGAGGCCTACTTCGTCAATTGTGGGTTCTGACCCACGCTCCTAGGGCCAGTACGGAGCGAATCCTCAGAGTGCTCATCATTTCCCCCGGTACCTGTAGCAGCCCCATCATCTGGGTCGAGCGAGATGGTACACCTTCAGGTTCGGGGCCGAACGGGACGTGATGGCTGTCACCGGATATGTCTGCCCATGTAATCGCACGTATGGGCTAGGGAGGCGTGCCTGGGGCTTGATGTGCCGCCTGGGCTCTGAACTGGGCGCTTCCATTCCATATGCGGTGACGGACACGTGTCGAGCAACGCGTTGCTTCAATGGGGCCTGGGGACCAGGCAATTGCTCGATGTTGGCTAGTCCGGCATAGTCCAGCATGTCTCTAATGCAGGCAGCGTTCGGCTCCCAGTACACGGTGCGGTCTAGGACCGGTTTCGCCCTTGTCCGACTCATGACACCGTGAGGGTGGAAACGAGCGAGCGACTGGTCGCTCAGAGAATTGGTCTCAATCGTGACGGACGCCACGAGGAGGGTCCCGCTCGTCATGGCGGCGACCCTTTTGATCCCCATAAGGGGGTGTTCGAGGTGGTAAAGCAGCCCGAAGAACATGACAAGGTCGAAGGTACCCAAGAGCGCAGGATCCAGTTTGTAGACGCTGAGTACCTGCGGGTGGGTGACCTTCGACCCGAGGGCCTCGGCACACAGCTCGAACCGCCTGATGCACTTGGGCTCGAAGTCCACCGAGACGACCTCGGCGGCTCCTCGTCGCTCTGCTTCGAAGGAAAAGAACCCCTCGGCGCAGCCGACATCGAGGACCCGAAGACCAGTCATGTCGTCGGGTAGACCAAACCAGGGGAGTTTGTCTCTTACGGGATCAGACCATCCAGGCGTGACCACGCCGTTGCCCAGGTCCATCTTGAGGAACCAGTACGGCTCCGCCTCAACTCGTTCTTGCAACGTCGCCACAGGCCCTCCCATCCCCCACTGGGTTGTGCTCGCTACAACGATAGGCCACGTTGGTAGGGATCACGGATTGTTCCCCAGACTCGATCACCGAGATTCCCCAGTTGTTGAACCGGCCTGGGTCTGATGGAGACTCGCTGGCTTTGTTTTCTCATGCCACATCGGGCTGAGATCTTTGACGGTAGTCGACTTCGGCTTCGGCCGGCGTGCGGTCGCCGAGCTCTGAGTGCAGTCGCTCCTCGTTGAACCATGAGACCCAGCCACACGTCGCCGGTTCGAGGTCGTCGAGGCCCTTCCAGGGGCCGCCGTTGGCCGCGAGCGCGGCCGGGTTGCGGTGCAGCTCGGTCTTGAAGAGTCCCATGACCGATTCGGCCATGGCGTTGTCGAAACTGTCACCGACGGTCCCGATGGACGGCGCGGCCCCAACATCGTCGAGGCGTTCGGTGTAGAGAATTGACGTGTATTGACTTCCCGCATCCGTGTGACAGATGAGCCCGTCGATCGTGGTGTGCCGTCGGGTCCATGCCGCCATGTTGATCGCATCGATCACCAACGCCGCCGTCATCGAGCGCGCCGCCTTCCAGCCGACCAGACGCCGGGAGAAGACGTCGATGATGAAAGCCACGTAGACGACGCCCGACCACGTCGAGCAATAGGTGAAATCGGCGACCCACAAGGCGTCGGGACGCGACGCGCTGAAGTTGCGGTTGACGAGGTCGGGGGCCCGGACCGCGGTCGGATCGGACTTGGTGGTGAAGCGCTTCTTGGCCCGGCTCGCACCGCGTATGCCCTGGTCTGCCATGAGGCGGGCCACCTGGTCCCGACCGACGTCGAGGTCGGCCCGACCGGCGGCCTTCCAGAGCTTGCGCCGCCCATAGACCGAGTAGTTGTGCTTCCACAGCTCGAGGAGCTTGGGCCCCAAGATGGCGTCGGATAGCGCCCGCCCTGACGGTGGCCGGGACTTGGCGGCGTAATAGGTGGAGGGGGCGAACTGCAGCACCGTGCAGATCGGCTCGACCCCCCATCGACGCCCACCGGTCTCCCGGTCCCGATGGGCGTCGATGAAGGCGACTACTTCCTTTGTCGGCGGTCGAGCTCCGCCCCGAAGAAACTTGCTGCAGCCTGCAAGATGTCATTGGAGCGCTGCAGGTCGCGGTTCTTCTTCCGCAGCTCGACGAGCTCGGCCCGTTCGGCCGTGGTCAGGCCACCGCGATCCCCGGCGTCGATGTCGGCCTGCTTGACCCAGTTGCGCAACGACTCGGTGCCGATGCCCAGCTGGCGGGCCACCCTCGAGATCACCGCCTTGTCGCCGGGATCCTCGCGCCGGAGCTCTTGGACCATGCGTACGGCCCGCTCCTTCAGCTCAGGTGGATATCGCTTCGATGATGGTTTCTGTCCTTCCATGACTCCAACCTTTCCAAGGTTTGGAGCCTCCAGGAAAGCCAGGCCGGTTCATGTTGCGCGGGGCGGCGAGCTTGTGTCGAGTGTAGGTCAGTCCGTGGCGACCACCTCCTCAACGAGCAGTTCGCTGACGTCCATCTCCTGAGGTTCGGGCTCAGGGATGTTCCAAAAGGTGCGAAAGCAGGCCATCGAGCACAGCCACGGCTCGCTGCTCGACCAGTCGGCGGGAGCGGGGATGGAGCAGACAGGACAGGTCGTCACGATCCAGCCACCGCCTTGCGGGCGGCTTCGGCCCGAGCTCGATGTGAGCGCATCCGGTAGGAGTCCCCGTCGATGTTGAGGACGACGCTCCGGTGCAACAGGCGGTCCAACATGGCACCGGCGACCATGGGGTCGTCGTTGAAGACCTTCCCCCAACTGGCGATCCCCAAATTGGTCGTGAGTGCGATGCTGCCCTTCAGGTATCGCTGGCTGACAACCTGGAACAAGGCGGCAGCGGCCTCGGCGGGGAGGGGCAGATATCCCACTTCGTCGAGCTATACCGACGTCGGCATAGCTCGACCTATGCCGACACCGGAACTATGCCGACACGGCGTGGCGGGTGGCTCCGGCAGCCTGACGGCGGAGGGCTTCTGCACCCACTGGCGGGCAGAGAGGTCGGCATAGTTACAGCCCCTCCAGAAAGGCGAGCAGAGCGTCGCCGGGACGGTATCGACCAGGGGCGGCCGAGGTTGGCGTGGTCCGATCGAGGGCGCGTTGCTTGATGGTCATGTCCGCGTGGAGATAGGGCTGTGTGGATCGAACGTCGGCGTGGCCGAGCCATAGCGCTATCACCGAAGTGTCCACGCCGGCTTGGAGGAGTGACATGGCGCAGCTATGCCTGAGGGTGTGCGGGTGCAGCCCTTCAGCGCGGATCGACGGGCATCTCGATGCGGCGATGGCTCCGTGTTTCCGCACGAGGCGCTCGACTGCATCGACGCTCAGTCGGCGCCCCGTCCGTGTCGGAAACAACGGGTCGTCACGAAGGCCCGACCGCTCGCTAATCCAGACGCCGAGGACCGCTTCAGTGGGCGACGTCAGCGGGACTGCCCGGTGCTTGCGGCCCTTTCCCTCGCATCGGACGTTGGCGCCGACGCCGAGGCTGACGTCGCCGCAGTCCAACCCGGTGAGCTCGGACACGCGCAGTCCGGTCTGCACGCCCAAAAGCAGCATCGCCCGGTCGCGTCGACCCTCCCACCGGGATCGATCTGGGGCGTCGATCAGCGCATCGATCTCAGGAGCGCTGAGGAACGAGACGACGGGCTTCTCGAAGCGCTTCGGCGGAATGGCCAGGACCCGCTGGATGAGTCCGGCGTGCTCGGGATGGCGTAGGGACGCATAGACGAACAGCGACCGGACCGCAGTGAGGCGCAGGTTGCGCGTCCGCGCCCCGTTGCCGCGCTCGACCTCGAGGTGGTCCAAGAAGGCGCTCACCGTCTCCGCGTCGAGGTCGTCCCATTCGAGGGCGTTCGGGGTCTTCCCGGTTCGATGGTGCACGAAGACCATAAGCAGCTTGAGCGAGTCTCGATATGAGGCGATGGTGCGCGGGCTGGCGTGGCGCTGGCGGGCCAGGCGGTCGACGAAGAAACTCTCGAGAGTTGGTGCGACCAGGCTCATCTTGAGATCACCCCCCGAGACAACTCGAGGCGGCCGGCGGCGAGGGACAACAGCTCTGGCGCCGCTGACAGATACCAATACGTCGAGCGTGGATCTCGGTGGCCGAGGTAGGTCGACAGCCTCGGGAGGAGAGCCTCGACGTCCTCGCCGGCTCGATACCATTCGAGCAGCGTCCGCACGGCGAAGGTGTGTCGAAGGTCATGGATGCGCGGCTGCGTCGCCGAACCGGCGCCGACTCCCGTGTCAGCACGCAGGCGGCTGAAGACTTGGTGGACGACCGGATAAATCAACCGGGTGCTGCGCACGGAGACGAAGAAGCTGGCCGTCGCTGGTCGCTCACAGAGCCGGTCGCGCACCTCGCCATAACGGCTGAGAGCGGCCAGCGTGCAGGGCAGCACGGGAACCTGCCGGGACTTGCCGAACTTCGATTCGCGGATGAACAGGACGCCTTCGGTCCAATCGATGTCGCCCCGGTCCAGCTTGAGCGCCTCGCCGACGCGCATACCGGTGGCGGCCAGCAGCCCGATGACCGTCTCGTGGGTGGCGGCCGGAAGCCGCCAGCGCATCGCACGGGCCCGATCCATCAACGCGCCGACGTCGGCGGGGCTGTAGATAAACGGAGGCCGCCATCGCTGGCGGCTCGGGATCAACCCCAGGGGCGGCACCTGCGTGCCTGGTTCGATACCCGCCATGTGGCGGGCAAAGCCGCGGGCGATTGTCATCCGCCTCGGCCAGACACTCGTGGACGGGTCGCCACCCGGCTCCTGGGCCCATGCAAGCGCCGCCTCGATGGTGACTGTCGTGGCGCCGATGCGGTCCAAGTAAGCGACGAAACGGGGCAGGAGCCGGTGGGCCTCCGCCAGGTCGTGGCCGAGGGAGCGACGCAGCGTCAGGTAGTCCTCGGCATTTCGGGAAAGTGCGCTCATCACGCCGCTCCAGGCCAGGGCAAGGCGACGCTGCGAAGCGAGACCGGGTCGACTTTCGCGTAGACCGCCGTGGTGCCCAGATCCCGATGTCGGAGGATCTGGCTCACTTCGACAAGGGTCGACCCACGCCGAAGCAGTTCGGTGGCGAGCGCGTGGCGAAGGCGGTGCGCTCCGACACGGGGAACGCCGGCCCGGTCACACGCCCGACGTGCGACGTCGCTCACCAGGTCGGGACGGATGGCGCGTGTCGGAGCCTTGAGCACGAGGAACACCTGGCGGATCGGAACTGACGGACGGACATCGCACAGATAAGCCGTGAGCGCCTCGCCCACGTCGCTCGGCAGCGGCATGCGGTCCTGCCGGCGGGCCTTGCCCCGCACGACGATCTCACCAGCGCGCCAATCGATGTCGCCCAGCTCGAGACGCGCCACTTCGGCCGAGCGCAGGCCCAGACGCGCCACCAGTGTCAAGATGGCAAAGTCGCGAACCCCGTCGGGCGAGTTCCGATCGCAGCTATCCAGCAGAAGCTGCACATCTCCCGTCGCGATTCCGAGGGGCACCCGAGTGTCGCGCCAGCCAGCCACGGGGGGCACGGCCGTCGCTAGCGGAAGCGGGGTCAAGCCCTTCAGATACAGAAAGCGCAGCAACGATCGCAGCTCCGCGACCCGGCCTTTTCCCGCTCCGACCGTGAGACGGGCGCATTCCCGAACAAGAAAGCTGACGACGTCGGACCCGGCGAGGTCCTCGACGAACCGGCTGCCGGCGGCGGCGGCCCGCTCCTCAAGGAACCGGCGAGCGAGAATCTCGTAGCGAAGCACGGTTGGAGCGGCCAGGCCCCGCTCGAGCACGAGCCAGTCCTTGTATTGGACCACGAGATCGTCGACCGGCGTCGAAGGCGCCACCGTTGGAATGAGCACGCCCAGGCTGTCCAGGTATTGAAGCAGCGGCGCAAACCCGCGCACGGTGGGCACGCGGCGGCGTCCAGCTGCTCGGCGCGAACGGAGGAACCCTTCGACCGCATCTTCGGAGAGCTGCGAGACCTCCAGGACCTCGCTCTCCATCCATAGGCCGAGCTGGCCGACATCCTTCAATGCGTTCCTGACGGTGCCCGGCGTATAGCCCGACTCCAGCAGACGAGCACTGAACCCTTCGATGAACGGGCCCATCCGGCCCGGCGTTCTTCTTGTCCCTGACATGGCGTCGCCTCCCCTCAGAGCACGGTGCTCCGATAGGCCAGCAGGCTGCCTTGCGTCCCGGAACTATGCCGACCTCTCTGCCCGCCAGTGGGTGCAGAAGCCCTCCGCCGTCAGGCTGCCGGAGCCACCCGCCACGCCGTGTCGGCATAGTTCCGGTGTCGGCATAGGTCAATAATCAAAAGGCGCGGTCCGGCATAGAAGCGCATGGTCGTCGCCCACCGGCCCTCGAGGGCTGCCCGGTGACAGCGGGCAGCCAGGTCGGCCGCCGTGGTGTAGTAGGTGCGCATCCCCGCTGCGACCGCTTGGTGTCCGAGTCCGACGGCCAGCATGGTCTTGCCCACCCCTGGCGGGCCGATCAGGAGCACGTTGGTCGCATCTTCGATGAAGCGCAGTGTGGCCAGCTCGTCGATCGTCTTCTTGTCCACCGACGGCTGGGCGGAGAAGTCGAAGTCGGACAAGGTAAACGGGGAGGGTAGCGAGGCGAAGCGGGACAGGCTGGCCCGTCGCCGCTCGTCGACTGCGGTCACCTCGACGGCGAGCAGTCGCTCTAGGAAATCCTGGTGACTGAGGTTGGACTTGAGGGCATGGTCGAGCTCGCCCGGCAGTGCCTCGGCGGCCGCGGTCATCCGCAGGAAGGCCAAATGCGCTCTGAGCTCCTGGTAGGTGGAGTTCTCGCTCATGCCGGCACCTCCCGGGCCTCGGTCCCTCCGGGGAAGGCCAGGGCGATGATCTCGGCCATGGCGTCGAGGTCGACACTCGGTTCCGTTCCCGGTCCTCGGACCAGCCGTTCCCGTTCTGCCAGGGCGGCTCGACCGGGTGGCTTGTTGGCCTTGCGGTCACAGGGACGCTCGGTTGAGAACTGGGAGAGCACCACGGCTTCGAGGGCAACCCGGTGGGCCTCGGTGCGCACCATGGCGCCTGCCCCCGGTTGGGCGAGGCGGTGGGACACGAGCTCGATGCCCGAGGGTGCAAAGACCTCGAGGCTGCCGGTGCCCAGCCGGTGCCGGAGGGTGAGCTCAGCACCGCCCATCCCCGGTGGCACCGAGTAGCGGTTGCCCCGGAAGGCCACGCTGGCCTTGTCGTCGACGACCTTGTGCTCTTCGATGGTGGCCGGGTAGGGAACCGCCGGCAGGGCCATCAGCACCTCGGCGTCGGCCAGCTCACCCACACTCGGCCACTTCGGGCGGCCTTGCTCCTTGGCCAGCTCGGCAGGGTCGAGATAGCGCCCCGGAGGCCGCAGGCGGGCGTCCCCGGTGGTCGACCAGAACCGATCCATGCTCACTTGGGCGTCGGCCATGGTGGTGGCCGTCATGGTGCGCCACCAGCGGCCGCAGCAGAACTTCACGCCGCACTCGACGGCCCCCTTGCGGTTCCCCCTCCTCGGTGGGCAAGGGACGACGATGGCTCCGTAGTGCTTGGCCACCGGAGCGAAGCTGGCTTGGACGTCGGCGGTGCCGGGCACGATGACCGTGGCCAGACGGTCGGTGCGCCACTTGCGGGCGGTGCCACCCAGGCGTCGCATCACTGCGTCCATGGCCTCGATGAGATGGGCCTGGTCCATCGACTCGGCGAGCACCCCCCGGGTGCGTCCCGAATGCGACAGCGTGCCGAGGAGTCCATAGGCGGTCTGCCCCCAGGGAACGTGACGCCGCTCGAACCAGTCCCACTGGATCTCCTCGCCACTCGGATGGTCGATCTCGATGGTCTCTCGGCCCTTTACCCCCGAGCACGCCTCGCAGTGCGGACGCAGCCCGGCCAGGCGGATCTGGCGGGCGAAGCTCACATAGGACGAGAGATACCCGAGGGCGACCACCTCGTCAAAGAGGGCCGAGGCCCACAGGTGCGGGTCGTCGGCGAACCGGGCGACGACATACGCGCGGTACTCGTCGAGCGGGTCGGGAACGTCGGAACGGCGGACACCTGGTGCGCGCTCGCCCGACAGATAGGACCGGACCGTCTTACGGTCACGACCCAGGTGGCGGGCGATGGCCGAGACGGTCCACCCCCGCTTGAACAGTGCATCTGCTTCCACGTCTTCTCCCACTGAGAACATGGCAGGGGGCTCCTCGGGCTGGTCGGCTTGGACACCGCCAGCTTCGAGGGGCCCTCCACCGGTTTGGCGGACCCTTCAAGTGGCCCGCCACCCCGCATCGAGGGTGGGGAATTTCAGTGATCGAGGGTGGGGAATTTCAGTGATCCGCAGCAACGTGACGTGGGTTGGAGCTGGGTGACTCAGAACACCGTTCAGGGCGCACCCCAGCGTGCCTCCGACCGAATCCTCTTTGTGTCAAGAGGGCAATTCTGGCGGCCTTGGGGCGTGTCGAAATAGTCCGCCGTCGAGGCAGGCGACTGTCTATGGTTTGGTTGGTCCGGGAGTGACTTCGCCGAAGAGCCGGCCGTCAGGGTGGAGAGCCGGTCACGCAGGCTATGAGCCGTTCCCGCTTGTCCTCCCGGGCCCTTATCTCTGAGCCCTCTGTGTCAACCTTCAGTGGGGCAGATCGAGCTGCTGATTCATTGAACTGAGGGCGGGGAAACGAGCCCCGAAAATGACCACGACAATCAACCACTCTGACGACACGCGCCATCATGCTGGTGGCATGGACGACACCACTGACCCGGACCCCGAGGTCCCCGAACGGGCCAAGGGGCCACGACGGTTCCCTGCCGCCTACAAGGCGAGGATCCTGGCTGAGTACGACACCCTCGGCAAGGCCGAGAAGGGAGCCCTCCTCCGCCGGGAGGGCCTCTACTCCTCGCTCCTCACCGAGTGGCGCCGCCAGCGGGACCGCGGAGCCGAAGAGGCCCTGGCCCGACCGGCCGGCCGGAAGGCCGCTGATCCCCGTGACAAGGAGATCGCCCGACTGAAGAAGGACAAGGAGCGACTGACCGGCGACCTGGAGAAGGCGAGGAAGGTCATCGAAGTCCAGGGAAAACTCTCGGCGCTGTTGGAGGAACTCGCCACCGACAGCGTGCCGGACGAGAGAGGCGAGACCAGGTGATCGACGACGCCATCAACGAACTGGCCCCGGCGGTCGGAGTGCGGGCCGCCTGCGCGGCGGTCGGTGAGCCCCGGGCCCGGCACTACCGCCGGCACCGCAAGTCCCCGGCCCCGGCCAAGCCCGAGCGGGTGGTGACACCCCAGCCCCGAGCGCTCTCGGAGGTCGAACGGAAGGAGATCCGACGCGTGCTGAACAGCCCCGAGCACGCCGACGAGGCGCCGGCCACGGTCTACGCCAAGCTCCTCGACGAAGGCGTCTACCTGGGATCGGTCCCCACCATGTACCGGATCCTGCGTGAGCACGACGAGGTCGGAGACCGACGACGCCATGCCACCCACCCGGCCCGGGTGAAGCCCGAGCTGGTGGCCACCCGACCCAATGAGGTCTACAGCTGGGACATCACCAAGCTGCACGGCCCGGCCAAGTGGACCTACTACTACCTGTACTCGATCATCGACATCTACAGCCGATACGTGCCCGGGTGGATGCTGGCCAGAGCCGAGCGTGCCAGCCTGGCCGAGGCCCTCATGGCCGAGACCATCGAGAAGCAGGGCATTGGTGCCGGCGAGCTCACCATCCACTCGGACCGGGGGTCACCGATGATCGCCAAGCCGGTCGCCCACCTGCTGGCCGACCTCGGTGTCACCAAGTCCCACAGCCGACCCCACGTGAGCAACGACAACCCCTATTCGGAGAGCCACTTCCGGACCCTGAAGTACCGGCCGGACTTCCCGAAGAGCTTCGGGTCGTTCGAGGACGCCCATGCCCACTGCTCTCGGTTCTTCGGTTGGTACAACGACGACCACCGTCACTCGGGCATCGGGTTCCACACACCGGCCGACGTTCACTACGGCAGAGCGGAACTCGTCCGAGAGCAGCGCGGCCAGGTGCTCCACGACGCCTATGCGGCTCACCCCGAGCGGTTCGTCCGCAAGGTACCCACCCCTCCGGAACTACCGATAGTGGCCTGGATCAACGAACCGAAGGAGGATGCAACGACGGCACAGTGATTATCCGAACTTTCTGTCTCTCAAAGGTTGACAGGCACCGGAGCGTCGAGGACCAGTCGTCGATAGACGGTGTCGGAGATCTGGCGCTTGAGTGACCGAATGGCCTCACGCTTGGTCTTTCCCTCGGCCACCTTCTTCTCGAAGTAGGCCCGGCCTTCGGAGTGGGTCTGGCGGATCTGGCAGATGGCCGCCATCTGATCCCGATTGAGTTCTGATTCGTGCGCTGCTCCACGCTGAGATCTCTACCGAGGACAATCAATCGGTGTTCCGCAACACTGACAGCACTACCGATCTCGTCTGAACCCCAGAGGCCATCGATCAGTGGCCACATTCCCCGATGTTGTCGTGAGTGGACCTGACCCGGTTGGAGGACGCAGACCCAGAGCACCCGGCCATCAGCAGTCCTGCTGATCCCACGGACGCAGGTCACCGCATTCGCACAGAGGAAACATTTTGGATCAGGGTGCCTCGCCCGCTGCCGGCTGTGGGACGCTCAATGTGCTGGCGCGGCAGATTGAGCGTGGGCCGCGATCAGCTCGACCAGGCGGGGCCAGAGCTGTGGCGCGTAGTCGTGACCCATCCCCGGCACGACCTCCAGGCGCGCACCGGGGATGGCCTCGGCGGTAGCCCGGCCAGCCTCTGGGACCACCAGGCGGTCGGCGTCGCCGTGCACAACGAGGGTCGGCACCCGCAAGGACCTGAGTGCCTCCAGCCGAGACGGGGAGGACGCGATCGCCATGGCTTGGCGGGCCCGTCCTTCGGGGTCCCAGCACCGGTCATATGCGGCGTGAGCATCGGCGGTAATACGGTCAGTGTCGAAGTAGGCCGGACTGCCCCACGCCCTGAGGCCGGCCAGGTGGCGCTCGGCCGCCTCGTCACGGTTCGTCGCTGCCGGGGCCATAAGGGCGGCCAGGACATCAGGGTCGCGCGGGGCCGGGATCTCTCCGGCACCCGACATGACCGAGGTCATTGACAGAACCCGCTCGGGACGCTCTATGGCCATCGCCTGGACGATCTGGCCGCCCATAGACCAACCGGCAATGTGGGCGGCGTCGGCACCGACGGCATCGAGCACAGCGAAGCCATCTCTGGCCATGTCGTGCACTGAGTACTTCGGACCGCCCTTGAGATGACTCGACAAGCCCACGTCTCGATTGTCGTAGCGCACGACTCTGAAACCTTCGTCGGCGAACATCTTGCAGAACTCGACCTTGAAGTTGATGCATTGGGACCCGAGTCCGTTGACCAGGAGCAGAACCGGATTCCCCTTGGCGCCGAAGGTCTCGTAGTAAAGGGACACTTCACCGTTCGTCGTCGTGGCCATGAGGACCTTCCTAGCACTCTCAACGTCCCTGGGCCTGGCCCTGAAGACAGCGAGTGCGATGGGATGAGTCACCTTTGTGGGTCGCCTGTCCCCGAGCGTCGGGTATCGGCAACCTTGTTGACCCAGCTCGATAGCATTCAGAGGCGTACGTCGTACTAGGTTTGTGGCCAATGCAGCCCGGCCCTCGGGGCCTGCCCCCCTCTGAGAGCTCCCGGCCCACGCTGGTCGGAGATCGTTGGATGGCGGTTACCGGACACCCAATAACCGTTCAGGTTGCCGGCCGGGTTCTCGAATCGGGGGGAAACGCCATCGATGCCGGCGTCGCCGCTGCCCTAGCCACGAATGTCGTCCAGGTTGACATGTGCAATCTCGGCGGGATCGCACCGATACTCATCCGGCCAGCTGGCGCGCAAGACGTTGTGAGCGTGGCCGGGATCGGACGGTGGTCGTCGACTGCTACTGCGGACGCGTATGTCGGACGCCATGGGTCGGAGATGCCGCCCGGGTGTGCAGCGAGCATCGTGCCGGGAGCCCTGGCCGGCTGGTTGTCGGCACTAGAGGCCTTTGGCACATGGTCGTTCGCCGACGTGGCGGCCCCGGCGATCGAGCTAGCAACCGAAGGATTCGTGCTCGATGCGACTGTGGCCACGGGACTCGAAATGTTCGCCTGGGTCTACGAACAATGGCCCTCGTCGGCGGCCGTCTACTGCGTCGACGGTCGTCGGGCCCAACCAGGGGATCGCCTCGTACAACCGGATCTCGGCCGCCTTCTCGTCCACTTGGCCGATGCCGAGGCGACCTCCCAGTCGAATGTGGACGGTTTGCCATCCAGTGACCGCCGTCGAACTCGCCTCGACGGCGTGCGCAGAGCGTTCTACCAGGGCAAGGTGGCCAAGACGATGGTGGAGTTCGTAACGGAGGGAGGGGGTTTCCTCACGGTCCAGGACCTGGCTGAGTTCCGAGCCGAGGTGGCGCCAGCACCCCGTCGGTGCTTTCCGGGCCTCAGTCACCTCACGGTACATACGACCCCACCGCAGTGGTCACAGGGCCCCGCGCTCCTCCAAGCGCTTGCGATCCTCCAGCAATTCGACCTGGATTCGTTCGGACACAACTCAACGGCGTACTTGCACCACCTCGTCGAAGCAGTGAAGTTGGCGTTCTCAGACCGTGAGCGTTACTACGGGGACGCCGGGAGCGTCGACATGACCTATCTGCTGTCGGACGAGCACGCGGCCGAGCTGGCTGCCTTCATACGACCCGATCGGTCGCTTCCCGACCTGTTCACGCTCCGTCACGAGGCCGATCGGGCAAACTCGACCACTCAGGTGACGGTCGTCGACAGCCTGGGCAATGCCTTTGCATCGGCACCGAGCGATCCACTCGCCATGGGCCCGATCGTCCCCGACCTGGGTGTGCTCGTGTCGGGCCGGGGAGTACAGAGCCGCACCGATCCCGATCATCCTGCCTGTCTGGGTCCGCGCCGGCGGCCCCGCGTCACCCCATCGCCCGTCATCGTCGTCGACGAGGACGGAATGGTGTGGCCTATTACCTGCCCGGGCGGCGACGTGATCGTCCAGGCGACGCTTCAGTCTCTGCTGAACGTTGCCGTCTTCGGCATGACCGAGCAACAGGCCGTAGAAGCTCCTCGCGCTATCTCCATGGCCTTCCCCAACTCTTTCCACCCCCATGGCCACCATGAAGGCATGGTGGCGGTGGAGAACCGGGTGCCCGAGGCCACGCTCGAGGGTTTAACGTCTCTCGGACATGACGTCCGGGAATGGCCCCCATTCGAATTCGAGGCGGGATCTGTGGGCATGATCCGCCAACGCTCTGCGCCAGAGACCGGAAAACGAAGCACCCTACGCGCCGGCGCCGACCCCCGGCGCGCGGCGTATGCCCTCGGGCGGTAGCCCCAGAACTTCGACTGGGCCGCATGCAGCGGATCACGGACAGAATCTCACACGAGTTGGTCGACTCCTGGTGTCGGGAATCATCGAGTGACCCTCAACGGCATCCGGGCGTGTGGAAAACCACCAACGATCGCCCGGCAGTTGCTAGGGTCCTTCGGCCCTATGCGCACTCGCGGCAGTCGCGTAGATTCATTTTCTAGTTGCTGCTGGTTGGCCCCAAATCGGGTTGACTCGGCCGGAAGCCAGGCGAATCTCGGACAGAGAGCACAGGGAGGGCGACGTGGCCGCTTCGACGGACGCTGGGGTTTCAAGGCGGGTGTTGCGCCGAGCCGAGGCCGAGCTGGCCAGTGTTGTCTCCGAGGTCGATGACTTGTGTGCGACCTCGCGCCCAACGATGGAGCTTCTTGAGGCCAGCCGTTGCCTCCACCAAGCGCTCGTCGTCTTGGTCGAGGAGGGTTCCCTTGCCGATCCGTAGAGATTTGGGGGGAGGTGCATCTTGGCTCGATGCCATCCTCTACGACGGCGTCATGGCGCCGGCGAGCGGCCGACCCGATGCCGAGCACCTGCGCCAACCTTCTGTGACCTTGCAGGAGGTTCCCGATGGATCCTCTGACTTGCGGACATCAGGACTTTGGACCCTGTCATGAGATCAGATTCCACCGCACAATGTCCATGTTCGCCGGGTGGCGGCGAGTTGGGACCGTGTGAGGGACCCCCGGCCCCATTCCCCCTGGGGCCGGGGTCCGCTCGCACTCTGCCGATTGGCGGGAAGCCGGAAGTGGGTGAACGAGAGATGGACGCAGAAATTGGAGACCGATTGGTGTTGACTGGGCGCTTGGCAGGTGGCCATGACCGCGTCTGCGGTTTGGTGGAGATCCGGGACATCTCGGGTGAGCCCCCGTACCTCGTGCGCTGGTATGACACAGGCGATGAGGAGCTTTGGTCACCAGACCCCAATGCGAACCTCATGAACCTCGGACACGCCTTGCTCTGAACGTTGGCACGGGATGTCTCCGATCGCTGGGAGTGCGGCTCAGGCAGATCGACTGACATCTGGGATCAGTGGTGCATGAGTGCCCTTGCCAAGGCAGACTGTGGCGATGGCAAAGATCTACCAGCTCGGACCTGCCCGTCGAGCGGTCAATGTGATCGTGAAGCCGCTGGCTCGTCTTGGTATCGGCGGTAAGTCCACGTATCTCCTTACCACCACCGGATGTAGGACAGGGCAGCAGAGGACCACACCAGTGATCCTGGTCGAGAACGCTGGGGAACGATGGCTTGTGGCGCCCTACGGAATGGTGGCCTGGGTTCACAACGTGCGTGCCCAGCCAGAGGTCACTCTTCGCCATGGCAGGCGGGCGGAGACGCTTCACGCCGACGAGATCGACCCAGTGACAGCCGGTCCCGTCCTCCAGCGCTACGTCCACAACGTGCGGGTAACCGCCCCTTTCTTCGATGCCAAGGGCGACGACTCGGTGGAGAAGTTCATCGAAGAGGCCCCCCGCCATCCGGTGTTCAAGCTCACCGCCATTTCTCCCTGACTGCCTCTGACCACCGGGTCGGTGGGGAATATCGCCCGTGGCTGACCAACGCGACTGGGAGACCCCCAGATGTGACGCCGTATTGGTCCTAGGCGACCGACTGTTTGAGGTGTTCGTCGAAGAAGGTGAGAATGCGCTGGCGAGCGTCGAGTGCGGAGCTCTCGTGGAACTGCGAGCCCGAGAGCTTCGCCAGGACCTTGAACATCATCGAAGCCTCTGAAGGATCGTGATCGTTGAGGAAGGAGTGCCCGGCATCGGCATACACCTTGATGTCGTGCTCGACCCCGTTGGCGCGCAGCGCTTCTTCGAGACGGCGAGGTGCCTTGCGCAGTGAACGATCCTTCGCTCCGTAGCTTCCGATCACCGGGCACGCACCCCGCAGGAGGTCTTCGGCGTCCTTCGGTACTGCGCCGTAGTTGACGCTTGACGCGAAGAATCCATTTCGTGGAGCCAGCAGGAGAGCGAATCCACCTCCCATGCAGAAGCCGATGACACCGATCCGACCGGTGCAGTCTGGTCGGTCAGCCAGCCATGCCCGCGTGGCCTCCAGGTCATCGAAGGTCCGACCCCGACGGGCAAGAGCGTCTTTGATCACCGTTCGCATGCACCGGAGCTTGTTGCCCCCGTGATAGAGGTCGGGGGCCGCCGCCAGGTATCCCTCACTGGCCAACCAGTCCGCCTGTCCTCGGAGGTCGGTGCTCATTCCGAACGCATCGTGAATGACGACGACGCCGGGCCAGGTTCCCTCGCTGGTCGGCACTGCCACATAGGCCGGAAGCACGCCAACAGTCGGGATTTCGATTTCGGTCATGGTTCCATGATGGCCTGGGAGACATGGTGTGCACTGCCAGGGTGAGCTGCCCCCGGGCACCGGTTACGCACCGGACCAGGGAAGCAGTCGCCAGTCGGAATCCGTTTCCGTCCCCCCGACACCACGGTTCTGCGACCCCTTCAGCCCAACCTCACCATAGTTATTGACCCCCCTGATGCGGTTATTTCCCGAGCGCCGCCCGCCACGATCCGAGGTCGAGCGCGGGGTACCGTTCCTGGGTCTGCTCGATGAGCCGCTCGTTCCAAACCGAGTGCCCGGGTGGCGGCCAGCCGAAGAGCGCCAGCTCCCGAGGAGTCGAGCCCTCCACGAACGCGGTCCACTCGATACTCGTCGACACGGACTGCTGGGTGTCGTAGCCGATCCATTCGACCGCTGCGTTCTTGAAGGCGATAGCGGCCACGAACCGGGCTCCGGAGGGCGAGGCAAAAGGGGCGCCCCGATGCCAGCAATCGGACCGGTACGCCAGATACGAACCGCGGCGGCCTGGAGCGGGTCGCTCGGCCGCATAGACGTCAGGCTCCATGTTGGGCATGACGACTCCGTATGGAGACTCGATCTGGTTGGAGTCGCGCAGCGAGACGAGACGGGTGGGATTGTCGGCGTCGGAGATGTCGCTGAGGTACAGGAAACCCTCCAGGTTCCACCAGGGGAATTCACTGCTCGGGGGGAGCCACGAGTGGTTACGGTCGATGTGCATCGGCTGCTCATAGTTCGTTGCCCCGGCGTACTTCGCACTCGCGCCGGCCTGGTAAAGCCGGATGTCGGTGCTCCCGAGAGCGCGTTCTGCGAAGTCGATGATCGACGGGTGGACGCACAGCCGGTTGAGCGCCATGCCCGGGAAGGGAAACGTGGCTGACCATCGTTGCTGGTCGGGTCGGAACCCCGGACCCTGGTCTGGCCACACGAACACCTCCTTGGGTTGAACCGGGTGGCCCTTCCACCGTTCCGTCACCCCTTCCGGGTCTGCGTGGAACTCCTCGGCACTTGGAAAGATCTCCCGAAGGTCCTCAACCACGGCGTCGATCTCCTCAGTGCCGACCAAACCCTCGATGAGGATCCAACCGTCCTCCTTCCATGTGGTGACTTCGGAGTCGCTTGCAAGTCGTGAAGTCACGATGGTGTCATCCCTTTCACACGCGGGCGGCGGGGATCGTCGCCGGAGGCAGGCTTATTGTTACCAGAGGCCGACATCTCGGGATAGTAGCCAGGATGTCTCGCCCGAAGGTGTTGTATGTGGGTGCCCAGTAGTAGCAAGGTGCGTCGGCAGATGATGCGCCCCGAGCCGACGATCAGGGGCATGGGTACGACGAGCGGCACGGTGCGAAGGAGCGATGCGCATGAGCGGACAGAACCGGTTGAACCCACTGGGAGCGCTGGCCCGATCGTGGGGCCATTTTGTCCGACGCCCCCGCGCCACCCAGGTCCGAACGGTCGTCGTGATCGCTGCGGTCATCGTTGGCATCAGCATCTGGGTGGCCACCGCGCCGTCGGGCTCCTCCGCCACGACATCCACCGTCGGCCCGGCCAACGGTGGCTCGGACGGCGCCGGCCACTCCCCGGTCAGCTCGGCCAGCACCTCGACCCGGGGAGTGACCGCTCACACGATCAACGTGGTCTTTCCAGTGGTGTCCCTCAACTCACTGGCCGGACAGGAGGGATTCGCTGCGGACGCCGAGTACGGCGAACAGCAGAAGGCCATCAACCTCTTCGTCAAGCAGATCAACGACCACGGGGGGATCAACGGACGCACGATCAACCCGATCATCACCGCCTTCGACCCGACCAACGAGGCGGTCATGCGGGCGGACTGCAAGACCTGGACAGAGGGCTCCCCGGCCGCCTTTGCCGTGCTCGACGGGATCGGGGCGTGGACCGGGGACAACGAGCTCTGCATCACCCAGGAGGGTCGGACCCCGTTCATCGGACAGTGGACCACGGTCACCGACTGGACGAATCAGGGCTCGCCCTACCTGTGGTGGACGGGACCCGATCAGGCGGCGATCCTGCAGGCGGTCGTCGGGTGGGGCATCCACTCGGGCCTGCTCGGGAAGACGAGGAAGGTGGGGATCATCGCCGGGGACCGGGCCTCGGACCAGTTGGCGCTCAACAGCTATCTGCTCCCGGACCTCCGCGCCGCCGGGGTCACCCCTCTGGTCGAGACCATCGCCTCGGACCCGACACAGACCGCGACCACGGACAGTCAGGCCCCGCTGGTCATCCAGCAACTGCGGAACGCCGGGGTCAGCTCGGTGATCCCCCTCATCCCGTTCAACGTCTTCTACCCGGTGCTCCAGGCCGAGACCGACCAGCAGTACTATCCCAAGCTCCTCCTCAGCGACTACGAGGAGAGCATCGAGTCGGCACTCGGACTCATCCCCATCCCCTACGAGAAGGCGCTCGACGGCCAGGAGGGCCTGACGACCGAGACGCTCGGGGGCGTTGACAGCCCCCGCCCGGAGAGCCAAGGCGGCTACAACACCGGAGTGCGCAAGTGCTGGACCATCTGGCACAAAGCTTATCCCCAGACACCGCCGGGGAACATGAACGACGTCATCGAGGAGCAGGGCCCCGTCGCCGGCTGGTGCGAAGTCATCGCACTGTTCGCCACGGCAGCCAAAGATGCCGGACCCGATCTCAACAGGCGCACCTTCGTCACCGCCATGTCCAAGATCACAGACTTCCCGGGTACCTGGGCGAATGTCCTCAGCTATGGACCGGACAAGCGGTACGGGCCCACCGAGTATCAGGTGGTCAAATTGCGCGTCAACTCACCACCCTCGCCTCTCCTGTGCAAGCCGACCGCGGGCCAGCCTCCGCCTGCAACATGCTGGGTCTCCGTTCAGCCCTATGCGCCGCTGTCCGCTGGTTGACGGTCCCGATGGGCAGACCACCAGTTTCCCCGGACCGACCGGCGTGCGCAAAGAGCCGGGACAAGGTGGTTCTTCTGCCGCCGTAGTCGGCGATGAACTTCCTGAGCGACACCGTTTGCCTACAGAGAAGTATGGCGAGGCGCTGACAGGGACTCAGCGCCTCGCGCATGTTCCGGATTGTCTTCTGGTCTCCATCGGAGCATCACTTCCACACTTCGACACCTCGTGCTCGACGAACTCATTGTTCGCCCGGCGAGCCCGGTGGTGCGTGGGCAGGCTGAGGACAAACCGATCGGTGGGGCACGGTCCGGTCACCTCGCGCCGGGGTGCTTAGCTTCACGATCGCCCGACCCGGCTGGGGGACTCATTTCCGACTGCCAATCGGAGGTGACGGAGTGCATCGTTTCTATCCCTTCACCTGGGTGATTTACGCCCGAATCCTGTAGGCGCAACGCCTGTTGTCAAGTTTTCGTTGGCGATGTCGATACGTGAATCTGGTGGGTATTCGATCTGCCGTACAGCACCTATTGGCGAAGGAGCACCATGGACTCGGAAGAGAAGTCACGGAAAGGCGGTCTGATCGCCGCACTCATCGGCGTGGCCACCCTCGGGCTGACCGCAGCGGTCACCCTCGGTGTGACCACGTTCTCCGCCCAAGTCGGTGGCACCGGCACGTTCCAGTCAGGGACGCTGCTGCTGTCGAAGACCAACGCGGCGGGAACCTGCTTGTCGAGCTCCAACTCGGCAGGCAGCATCGTCACCAATGTCAACGCCGCCTGTCCCGGCAGTGACCTCGGTGCTGGCACGACCAACGTGCCCCAGGTCAACCAGACCTCGACGGTCACCCTCACCAACCAGGGTTCGATCAATTCTGCCAGCGGACTCACCTTGACGACGGGGGCCTGCGCGGCAGTGGGCGCTCCCTATGGAGCGTCTGTCCTGAACCCGTTGTCCTCGGGTAGCGACACCGCCGGGTTCTGCGGCAAGGTCGACATCACCATCTACAGCACCACCGCGGCAAAGTGCATCTACCCGGCGGCTGCCGGTGCCTGCCCGGCCCCGTCGAGCGCCAACACCCTGGTCACGCTGGCAACGGCCAGTCCGTTCACCTTGGCCGCCACCCTTGCATCGGGCGCCAGCGTCGGACTCACCATCACGACGCAGCTCGACGCATCGGCCACCAACGCCGATCAGGGTCTCGCGGCTAACGCGACCATGACCTACACCCTCGGTCAGTAGTCGCTCAAAGACGGCTCCCGGGAGCCGGATCCTCACAGGCGGGTGATCAAATGCACACCAGATGGAAGGGACTGATCCAGGGGAAACCCTGGGTCAGTCCCGTTCTGGGGCCGTTGACCGTGCTCGGCATGCTCTCCCTGCTGACCGGGCCACTTGTCGGCTGGGGTGCCACCTTCTCGGGTCAAGCCGCCGGTACCGGGACGTTCAGGAGTGGGACACAGCTGCTCTCCGACGCGATCGGGGGCACGACCTGCCTGTCGTCACCGAACTCGTCGGCCGGGATCACCACCAACCAAGCGGCGTGCACCAAGACCTACCCGCTGTCGACCACCGTGGGATCTGCGTCGACCACCACTCTTGGCAACCAGGGATCGGTTACTCCCACGTCGGCGTCGGTGGCCACCGCCGGCACTTGTGGCGTCCAGCAGTTCGCCGACACCTCAGTGGCCGGCACCAATACCGGCCTGCCGCTTGGCGGTACGACCTACGGTGCGGCCGGACCGACCCGCTACACCGACTCGCCCAGCTCCGTCGCCTTCGACGGCTCAAGCGGCTGGGGTGAGACCCTTTCCGGGCTTGCCATGCCGGCGAACTACACACTGATGGCGTGGATCAAGCCCTCGGCGCTGAACGGGGTCCTCCTGGGGGCGACCAGCACCCAGTCCAACATCGCTGCCGCCAGTGTGGACCGAATGGTCTGGATCGATGCGGCCGGGCGGTTGGACTTCGGCAACGACGTGACCACGCTGCGGGCGACGGCAGGCTCGGCGCTGGCGACAGGCACCTGGTATTTCATCGTGGCCACCAAGTCGACGACCACCGGTATGAGCCTCTATATCAACGGGGTGGCCAACAACACCGACGTCACCGCAGGTGCGCTGGCCACACTGAACTACACGGGTTTCTGGCATCTGGGCTGGGGCGCGGCCGTCGGTTCGGGGTTCACCGACCTGCCCACCAGCAACTACTTCGCCGGCAACATCGCCGACGAAGCGGTCTTCCCGACCGCCCTCAGCGCGGCGACGGTGACGGCACTCTACGGCCAGACGACCCAGTCTGCCTTCTCGACCCAGGTCCTGGCCAACACACCGACCGCCTACTGGGCGCTGCAGGACACGGGTACCTCGTTGTACTCGGGCGCCATCGCCAACGTCACCGTCAACGGCGCCGGGACCAGCTTCCGGGACTCGTCCAACAACCCGGGCACCAACACCGGAACTGGTCAGGGGGGACTCGGTGTGGACGCCACCGGGCCTATCGGCGACACCGCCACGAAGTTCAACGGCACCACCGGGTGGATCCAGACGGCGGTGGGCACGCCGACCGCCTTTTACGCGTCACCGGGACCGCAGACCTTCTCGATCGCCGGGTGGTTCAAGACCACGTCCAGTGGCTCGATCATCGGCTTCACCAACCTGCAGTCGAATGCCGCACCGACCACGTGGGATCGCCACCTGTGGCTCGACCCGGCCGGACACGTCGTGTTCGGCGTCTATCCAAATGCGATCTTTGAGGTCAACAGCTCGGCCACGACCGCCAAGAACTACGCCGATGGCAACTGGCACTTCGTTGTGGCCACGGTGGCACCGGTGTCGGCCACGGTCGGCACGGTGCTGCTCTACGTCGACGGCTCGTTGGTGGCCGGAGCGGGCGGCAACGAGACGATCACCGGCAGTGACCCCGCGCAGGTCTACGGCGGCTGGTGGCACCTCGGGTGGTCGAACGCTGTCAATGGCTGGACGGACGGCCCGACCAGCGGTTACTGGGGAGGGTCGCTGGGTCAGATCGCCGTGTTCCCGTCGGTGCTGACGGCGGCCAATGTGGCCACGATGTATGCCGCGCCCTCGACCTCGGCGTACCTCACTGCGGTCACCGGTGGGGTGGCTGCATCCAACGCCTTCTGGCCGCTCGACGAACGCGCCCAGCCGGCGTCTCCTGCCTGCACCTACATCGCGGTGACCGTGCTGGCCGGTACCCAGTGCGCGTATCCCTTGGCCGTCGGGGCCTGCCCGGCCGTACCGCCGTCGAATTGGCTGTCGATGAGCGCGTCGATCCCGGTCGCCCTGCCGGTGCTGACCTTCACCACGGCCACGTCGGGGGCGGTTCCCGCGGCCGCGGTGGGTCTCCATGTCTCTGTCCCGTGGGCGATCACGGACGACGCCAACGGCTTCTCTTCCACATTGACCCACAACTCGGGCTACGTGCTCCTGTGAATCCCTCTGCGCCTGACCCAGCGTTTTCTCGGCCGGAGGAAGTGGCTCCTGACGAGGAGATCGACCTCGAGCACGACGCCAGCAGTTCAGGTCGTCGGTCTCGGAACGGTGACAAGACCTCGGTGTCCGCTGTCACCACCGATCCGGAGGAGTCGGCGGTCACCACCGATCCGGAGAAGGACGGGGCAGCCGACTCGGGGCGGCGAACCGCCCGGAGCTGGCCCGTCTTCCTGATCTCGGCAGCTCTCGTCGCACTGGCGCTCACCTGGGGAGGATGGCTCATCTCCGGGGGCGGGTTGTACCTGGTCGGCTCGCCATCGATGGGCACGGTCGCGCCGGTCGGCTCTCTGGTGGCCACCCAGCCGCTGGCACCGTCGGCCGTGCTGGGCGTCGGCGAGATCGTCGTGTTCGAGCCCCATGCCGGACGCTCGTTGACGTACGTGCACCGCATCTACCAGGCCCTGCCCAAAGGGGAGTATCTGACCAAGGGCGACCTCAACCCAGGGCCCGACCCATGGGTGATCACCCGCAGCGCCATCGTGGGGACCCCACAAGCAATCATCCCCGCCATCGGTTGGATCTACAAGTGCGCGACCTGGCTGTTCCTGGGCGCCGCCGCTCTGCTGATCGTCGCCCTCTACGTGGGCGAACGCCAACGGCGATGGATGCTCGCCCTCGGACCGACAGTCGTCTTGGCCGTCCCACTGCTGTGGTACCGGCCGCTCATCGGGGGATTCCTCTATGGCTCGGGACGCCGGGGCCCACAGGTCGCCGCAAACATCATCGACACCGGCATCCTGCCCGTCCGCTTCACGCCAACCCGCGGTGGCGTCGTCCACGCCGTTCCGGGACAGGAGGTCCTGGTGACCGGGTGGACCCCCAAGCACCCCTCGGTGCTCGATATCAGGATCAGTGCCGCCCTCCCGTGGTGGGGTTGGGTCCTGGTGGTCCTGGCGTGCCTCACTCCTCTGATCTTGGTGGCAGTGGGCGATCAGTTGATGAGGCCGATGCAGACAGCTGCAGGTGGAACGGCCGGCCCGGATGCCTTTGAGACTGACGACCCCGCTCCCACAGCCTCCCAGGCCGAGTTCATGATCCTGACCGATCTCTCCACCTCTGGCGCGTCGGGCACCGGTGAGGATGAGCGAGAGCCGTCAACTGGTCCTTTCCCGAGATCAATGGGTGCGATCGAAAATGTCGCGCAAGTTCCGCTCCGGCGTCCGCGCTCTCAAGTTGACCTGCCCCCGCACCTCAAACGCTGCTCTCGTTGTGCGTGCGTTCTCCCTCTGGAGGCGTTCGGTAATGACAAGGGAAAGTGCGATGGTTTGACCAGTCGATGCAGAAAGTGCAGAACCGAAGTCGCCAGACAACGGCGATCCGCGGCTGCGCCCGACCAGTCTGACTGCGTTCAAGAACATGCATGTGCAATGCCTCCGCGTCGACAAGGTGGCTGACGGCAGCGTGACCGTTCGAACCCATGACCCGGTCGTCTCTCTCTGGGGTCAATGCTGAGGAAGCGTCGGAAGGTCGCAGCGAGAGCTGGCTACCAGCCAACGACGGCCCACCCAGCGTGGCACCAAGCGGATCAACCGAGCTCTCGCTGGGCCGTATTCAAGCGGCGGGGCGAGTTGGTCGATGACACCAAGAGGCACCGTTGAAGGGCAGAGTCGCCCATGAACTCGAACAAGCAAGATCTGCTCGTCAGCGCGCTTGGAGCGGACGCGGAACGGGCCGCGTGGCGAGCTTTCTGGCTCACGCACATTCGTATCGGATTCGGGATCTTCCTGGCTGAGACGGTTGTGGTCATCGGCTACCTCACCATGACACCCGAAGGGCCCCATCGTTCGATCCTGTGGGCGGTGGTTGTCTTCTGGCTCTTGTTGGCCCTCGTGGGCATGTTCCTGGCGCCAGCCGTGGCCTCGAAGCCGTGGTGTGTCACCTATTCGGTGACCTGGACGGCTTTGTCGGCATTTGGAGTCGGCATTGTCGCAGTTCTTGACAACGGCATGAACAGCCCGATCCTCATTCTCCTCCTCCTCCCGTTGATTTACGGAACACTGATGTTTACTCCCCGAGCAGCGGGAATCTGTGGCATTGCCGCCCTGGTCTCGTTGGCACTTGTGGCCCTGATCGACCGTGACGTCGCGAGCTCTCCTGGACGGACATTCCTTCTCTTTGCGGCACTCACTGGTGCCTCAGTGCTCACAGTTGCTGCCGCAATCAACCGGACGCATATTGAACAGCACGAGGCACAGCTTCAGGCAGCGCTGGCAGACATGGCGGCCATTGACGAATTGACGGGCTGCGCCATCCGCCGAGTGCTACGTCAGCGGATGGAGGAGGAGATCATCCGATCAGTTCGCAGTCAGAGTCCCGTCAGCCTCCTGATGATTGATGTCGATCAGTTCAAGGCCATCAACGACACCTACGGGCACGTCGTAGGTGATCACGTGTTGGCAAGCATCGGAGCTGTACTGCGGAACAGCGGAAGAGCATTCGATGTGGTCAGCCGTATTGGAGGGGATGAGTTCGCCCTGCTCCTCCCAGACACCGATGTCTCTGGCGCCGTGCGAGTCGCCGAACGTATTCGTCGCGACCTCCCTGCGGCAGTGGAGGTTCCGGTCACCCTGAGTATCGGAGTCGGTACTCTCGATCGATCAACGCCGAGTGTGGAGCACCTCCTCGACGATGCTGACTTTGCGCTCTACCAAGTGAAGAGGGCTGGGCGAGATGCGATCGCGACCCACCTGAGTAAGAAGTCGGGTTCTCCCAATTGGGTTGCCCGGACATAGATCGCGTGGGTCACATTCCCATGTGACCAAGATCCTAGGGTGCCGGGAACGCCGAGACGACGCTGCGGAACGCGTTCAGTGTTGCTCGACACTGTGGATTCGGATGCCATGGCGGAGGAAGCGGAGCACCGACCTGAATGGCGACGAGCTCTGCATCGACAATTCCCGACACCGATATTGCTATCCCTGGTTCCTGCGACGCTCCCGACAACACACCAGGCTGATGCCAGAACGAGATGGCGTCGCTGCTGTGGTTCAAAATGTACTCTCTGTCGCGTACCCAGTACGGCCCAGGCAAGGAATCGAGGCTCTTGGACATGCCAATTCGAGTGGTGCAGTGGACGACCGGAAACGTCGGCAAGGAGTCAGTCAAGGCGATCACTACGAACCCGGGGCTCGAACTCGTCGGGTGTTTCGCTTGGTCGCCCGCCAAGGTCGGCGTCGACGTCGGCGAGCTGGTCGGCATCGCTCCCCTGGGGGTGAGCGCTACCGACGACGTCGAGGCACTTCTCGCTTTGAAGCCTGACTGTGTGGTGTACAACTTGATGTGGCCGTCGGTGGACGAACTCGTCCGCATTCTCGAGGCTCGCATAAACGTCGTTGCCACCGCTGCGTTCATCACCGGTAAGAATCTCGGCGCAGAGCGGGACCGCCTCGTTGACGCATGCGCGCGTGGGGGTTCGTCGCTCTTCGGCACTGGTGTCAGCCCCGGGTTCGCCGAGCTCGTCGCCGTCACTCTCGCGGGGATCTGCAGCCGGATCGACAAGGTCATCGTCTCGGAGACAGCTGACACCACGTTCTATGACTCTCCCGACACCGAACGGAAGGCTGGCTTCGGGCAGCCGATTGACGATCCAGAACTGCCCCACATGGCCCGCGCCGGTACCGCGGTGTTCGGTGAGGCCGTCGCTATGGTCGCCGATGTTCTCGCGGTCGAACTCGACGAGATCGTCTGTGAGTCCGAGTTCGCGCAGACCACCGCTGAGCTCGTGATGGCGTCCTGGACGATCCCCGCCGGCCACGTCGCCGGGGTCGCCGCGAGCTGGCAGGGTCGCATTGGCGGCCGCACGATCATCGACCTCAACGTCCGCTGGAAGAAAGGCTCCACGCTCGATCCGGAATGGGTCATCGAGAAGGATGGCTGGGTCATCACCGTCGAGGGACTGCCGACGGTCACAGCTAGCCTCGACTTCCTCCCGCCACCGGACTTCCATGCCGAGACCATCGAGGAATTCATGGCCATCGGGCACATCATCACCGCGGTCCCCGCCCTCAACGCAATACCCGCTGTCGTGGGAGGACCTTCGGGGATCTTGACCTATGCCGATCTCACGATGCCCCACCCGCGCGGCTGGGTGCAGGCGAAATCTTCCTGAACTTCGCGACCTTCTGCGGGCCGGTTCGACTCTATTGACCAGTCCCGGCCTGCTGGTGTTCCATCGGACCGATGATCCGTCCCAGACCTGTAGGCCCCGTCGCTCCGATCTTTGCTGATCGCCACCACTGCCGAAACCTATGCCGTTGGTCCGACGGGCAGAGCCGGGCAGAGTTCGGATCCGTTCTCCACCGACACAGTTGTGCGTCGGTGGTCACCGCGGGACACAGCGAACCCATTCGGTGCGGGAAACCAACCTCGGAGCTGTGGTCGGCAGAGAGGCCCCGAAACATGGACCGAAAACCGACTACTGGCGCCCGCTTCGGAGGTCAGACACCGAGCGGCGCGGCGCGCAGGTGGGCGGCGAGCGCAGCGTCGCCGCTGATCTCGACCTTGGCTGCCCCTTGGCGGCCTGCACCGAACATGATGAGCTCACCCGGGTCGCCGGCCACGATGAGGCGCGGTCCGGTGCCACGCTCCTTGTCGGCTCTTCCCGGCGAGGTGATCACGATCGTCGCGGGCACCTTCTTCGCCATCCCACCGGGCCCGACCCGCACCCAGAGGGCATCGGCCAACTCCCGGGAGATCGGGCGGGGCTCCCAGCCGTCCTGTGCCCGACGTACATCTTCGACGTGGATGAAGAATTCCACTGTGTTCATCGGCCCATCGAAGGGACGGAGGAGCAACGGCGGCCCACGCCGCACGGTCTCGACGAGCCTTTCACATGGCGTGCGATCCCGCACCGCTAGCCGTACCTTGTCCGTGTATCTTGCCAGCGGGGGCCAGACGAGTCCGGGCCCGCTGTCGGGCCGCCGTTCACGGACAACGAGGTGCGCAGCCAGATCGGCAGTGGACCAACCCTCGCACAACGTGGGTGCGTCGGGACCACGCTCGACAAAGAGGTCGCAGAGCGTCTTGCGTTCCTGCTGAGCAAGGCTGGGTGGCATCATGGCGCATTCTTGAGAGCGGACTTGGCCAGAGAGTCTAGTGCTCTCGCGCGTAAGTCATTGTGACTTACGCGACTCGTAAGGGCCGGCCATCGTAGGTCCAACGGAAGGGTGCGGCTCTTCTGTTGTAGTCCTTGATGATGGCGATGATGCGATCGGCCAGTTCTTCGACCGAGGCGAACCCACCACGTCGAAGCAGTCTGCGTTCGAGGATCGAGAAGAACAGCTCGACCTGGTTGAGCCAGCTGGCGTGGGTCGGCGTGTAGTGGATGTGCACATGAGGGTTCTGCTCCAAGAAGGTAGCGACATCGCCGGTCTTGTGCGCGCTGAGGTTGTCGGCGATGCAGTGCAGGTCGAGGCCCTTGGGGGTCTGACGCACCAGATCGCCCAGGAACTCCACGAAGTTCTCCGAGCGGGTCGAGTCGGTGACCCAGCCGGCGATGCCGCCGTCGTGGACGTCGAGGGCGGCGAAGAGCACCGCGGTGCCGTTGCGCTTGTACTCGAACTCCCTGCGCACCGGCTTTCCCGGGATGGCCGGCTTTGTGGGGTTGATGCGGGACTTGGCCTGCATGCCCGACTTCTCATCCACGCTCCACACCACGGCATTCTGGGGTGGGTTGAGGTAGAGACCACAGACATCAGAGGCCTTGGCCCAAAAGTCCGGATCGTGGCTGGTCATCCAGGACTCGACCTGCCAGGGCTTGAGGTCCAACGACTTGCAGATCCTCCAGGCCTGGGAGGCCGAGATGGCCACGCCATGATCCGCCATGGCCTCGGCCAGCGCCTCCATGGTCCAGCGGGTCGCGCCATCGGGCGGGTCCTCGGTCACCAGCTTGACCAAGAGCAGCACGTCGTCATGGTCATAGACGACGGGGCGACCCGGACGCTCCTCGTCTTCGAGGCCAGCGAGGCCGAACTCCTCGTAGCGCTTCCGCCAGATGCCGACCTGGTTGTAGTGCAGATCGACCAGCTCGCCGATGGTGCGGTTCGACTCGCCGTCGGCCATGAGCAGGATCATGCGCGCCCGCTTACCTGCCCGAGCCTCGATGGTGTTGGAACGCACCCGCGCCTCGAGCTCGGCACGGTCACCTCGGCGGAGTTTGAGTGGAGGGAGTCGCATCCCTCCATGAAATCACATCAGTGTTATTATCGCGAGGATGCACTAGGGATCTCTGGCGATACTCAACCGGTAACTGCCGACGTCGCAGTTCATCAACAGGACGCGGATTGATATCTCTGCTTCCCCGGATCCGACCGATGTTTCCCGTTTGGTTGTCGTACGGGAACCGCTCGCCGAGCCGGGCTCGTATCGCCCGGACATCAGCAATTCACCGGCGGTACCCGCAGGTTGCCATGGTCCGGCGGCGGCTGAGGCCTCGCACGCTCCCCGGGGGGACATCAAGCGCGACCCGGCCCGGTGACCGTGTGCAATGATGACTCCTTTCCAGGAGGTCATCGATGACGCAACCAAGCAAGCTTCGCACGTACGGCTCTCGCCTCAAGCACAAGCTGTCCGGCGAGCCACCCGCACCGACTGCTCCTCCTGCCAAGGGCAACGATCGTCCCTCTAGGAGCAGCGACCCCTGGCGTCAACGGCGGCAGTTCCCGGCGGAGTCGACCATCCCCATGCCGCCCGAGGAGCTGCAGGCCAAAGTGGGTTCGGCTCCCCAATTCCACGACGTCGCCCTGACCACGATGGGCCGGATGAGTATGGCCGGTCTCCGTCCGGACCATGACGTCCTGGACATCGGTTGCGGCGTGGGGCGCACGGCCCGCTACCTGTGCGGCTTCCTGGAAGGCGATGCCCGCTACGAGGGCTTCGACGTCACGGAAGTGCTGGTGGAGTGGTGCCAGGAGAACATCACCCCACTGTTCCCCAACTTCCACTTCACCCACACCCCGCTGTATCACCTGAGCTACGACCCCGACCAGACGCTGCCGTCTGCGGCGGAGTTCACGTTTCCCTATGCTGACGAGTCGTTCGATTTCGTGTTCGCCCACTCGGTCTTCACCCACCTGCTGCCCGAGGTCACCGCCAACTACCTCAACGAGGTGTCCCGGGTGTTGCGACCGGGCGGCACCAGCTACTCGACCTGGATCCTGTTCAACGACGGGCCGTCGGCCTACAGCAATCCCCGCCGGAACGGGATGGTCGACGACCCGTCCGGGAGGTTCGCCGTCCGCGAACCGGCCAACGTCGGGTACCGCGAGGAGTTCATGCGCGAGATGCACGCCTCCAGTGGCCTGAAGATCGTCGAGCCCATTCATGAAGGATTTCGGCGCTTCCAGGACGCCATCGTCGCGGTCAAGTAGCTCAGGCTCGGCCGTGGACCGGTCCGGTGCGCGACCGCCCAGGGCGGTCCCTCCGGCCCGACGCGCGGGGTGGTGGAGATCCTGGGCGAGTGACTAGTGCCGCATCAGGCAACGTTTGCGCGCTTGACCAACTCGCGCAGTGTCTTGTCGTGAGCGTTGCGGTTCCTCCAGATGATGTAGCGGCGGATCATGGAGTTCTGCTCTTCGTGTGACTTGTGGTCCGTGCCGTCCAGGGTGAAGTAGCGGAGCGCCTGGAACTGGGCCTCGATCCGATTCAGCCAGCTGGCGTTGGTGGGTACGTAGGCCAGCTCGACGTTGTTGGCATTCGCCCAGTCGCCCACTCTGGTGTCCACCTTGGTCGAGAGGTGGGGGCTGAAGTTGTCCATCACGATGGCGATGCGGACGTCCGCCGGATAGAGGGTGCGGAGATAGCGGCAGAACTCGAGGAACTTGGTCCGGTCCTTGGTCGTCTTGATGTGGCCGTACATCTTGTCCTGGTTGAGGTCGTAGGCGGCCAGGAGGTGACGGACCCCATGCTTCCGGGTGAAGGTGGCCCGGCGGCGACGCCTGCGGGGCAGGTCCCGGTTCTCCGATTCGCTCGCGTTCGCCATGGGTGCCCACTGCTTACCCGGTCGGGGGAACAGATTGAGCGGTCCGAACTCGTCCATGCAGATGACGACGGTCGGGTCTCCCTTCCCTGGTTTCGCCTTGCCGTCGGCGATGTCGTAGAGGTGGAGGACCCGGTTCTTCTTGGCCTCGAAGTCCGGGTCGTTGCTCTGCTTCCAGGTCTTGATCACTTGAAACGACACGCCCTCCTCTCGGAGCAGGACCCGGAGGCCCTCATGGCTGATGTCGTCGACCACCCCCTCGGCGACCAGGAACTCGGCCAGCTTGGACAGGCTCCAGGTCGAAAAGGGCAGGTTGTGGTCCTGCGGGCGGGACAGCGCGATCTTCTTGATCTCTCTGCGTTCGGGCAACGTGAATTTCGGAGGTCGTCCGCCTGAGTACTTCGGGGCCAGGGAGTCGAATCCATCGGTGTTGAAGTTGTGGATCACCTCTCGGACCCGGTCCTCAGAAGTGAAGGCGATCGTGGCGATCTGGGGCACGTCCATTCCTTGGGCGGACCACAGCACCACCTGGGCTCTTCGCCATCGCACCACCGAGCCCGTCCCACGTCGGACGATCGAGAGGAGCTTGTTCCCCTCGACGTTGGTGATCTCTCGGACACGCACTCGTTCGGCCATGCCCCATGTTGCGCGACCTCAGCTCAGAAGTGGTGGACGCGCCCCAGTAACGTTGCCGGTTACGGCACTAGGACGGGTCGACATGCGGGAGCTCCGTCGGAGGATCGCCGTGGTCAGCGCCTCGGTGGGCCGGACCATGCGCCCCGAGCTGCCGGTACTCGACGCGGTGCTGACCGGCCCTCACGCCGCCCCGGAGGCCTGGTGGCACGAGTACACCGCCGCCGACCGTGACCTCGCCGTGCTCATTCGAAACGAAAGCGGGCGCGGGCCAATCCTCGTGTGACCAGGCCGTCATGCTAAATGTCCCACAACACCAGTGGCGATATCGCCCGGGTCGAGCAGCACCTCCTGGTGCGTGCGAAGGTCGATTGGGGACCTGGGGTTCTGTCAATCCTTCGCTGATAGCGATGTGCCACGCGCCGGGGAGCGGCCGGCGACCTGCCGCGCCAAGCGGCGGGTCAGGCGTCACGAATCGTCGATGCCCCCGAGATCGTCGTGGAAGATGACCGACCAGACAACCGTCTCGGCAGTGGCGATCGACCGCCAAGCCACCAACACCGTTCCTTGTACGGCCATGACATACAGCGAACGAAGGAACATCGGCATGGGCTTCTCTCCACCTTGCAGTAATGCGCCCTTGCTCCCCTCGTCCACCTTCGCGCCACGAAACGGATGAATCAAGAGACGATTGGATGACAGGCGGTCCTGGGACCTCGGAGCAGGGATCCTGTCCCTAAGCGTCCTGGTCGGGGATACTGGATGCATGGACCACTACGCCCAGGTCTTCACGACAGACCCCGGACAGTGTTTCCGGATGATCCAGAAAGGCAGCACGGGGCATGCCATGCACTGCCCGGAGCCGATCAAGGTCCGTGGCAGGTTCCAGAGCGGAGACGGGCGGTGGCACGAGGTGGAGGCCTGCATCGAGCATGCAGGCGACCTGCTCGACTGGCAGGTGCTGGACGGCGCCCTCCCGCCGGATCCGTACGGCTCCCCGCAGAGGCGGACGCGCACGGACCAGTGACCTGAGCGGTTCTGCCGGATCAGCGACAGAACCGGGGGTGCCGGATCAGCGTCCTGCCGAGGTGTCGAGCGAGTAGCCCACCACCTGCTCCGGAGGGATACCGAACGACGCGGCAATGTCTGCGATCGTCATCCCCTCGTCGAGCGCCGCGCCGGTCACCGCCACCCGCACCTCGTGGCGGGCCTCGTAGAGCGCTTTCACGGCAGTCTCGGCGGCCGCACGCGCGTCGATGGATGGAAACGCCTGGAGGGTGCGGGCCACACCGGTGCCGTCGGCCAGCATGAGCAGTGCGCGACGCAGGATGCGCTCGTTGGCCTTGAGCTGGCTGCGGAGCGTCCGGTTTGCCTCGATGAGACCCTCGATCGAGGACGGTACGTCGGGTGGTGGTCCTGACACAACGGCAGAGTACTGCCCGACAATTGGCCGACAGCGGATGCACCCGGGCTGCCAGCGACGCCTGAACAGAGTGCGCTCATCTGGTGGCGCAACCGGGCCGTCGTGCCCTAGGTTGCGACCTCGATGGTCGAGGCACTCCGATCCAAGACGTGCAGCACCACCGAGACGCTCCTGTGCCGGGACCGCGACCCGGCCGGTTCCAGGAGCACGATCCGTCCGACCGTGATCCCGTTCATCCGGGCACACGGATAGACCGCCGCTCCGCATTCCGCCGAGACAGCGTGCGCCAGGGGGACCGATGACCGACGACGCACTCGACGACGAGCTCGCAGCGTTGATCGGCCGCCCGATGGGTTCCCCTGACGGTTCGACGGCACCGGATCCGGTCAACCAGCCGATGATCCGTCACTGGGCGGCGGCGTTCGAGGATGCCAATCCGGTCTACGTCGACGCCGAGGCGGCGAGCCGCTCACGCTTCGGTGCCATCGTCGCGCCGCCCCTCATGCTCCAGACGTGGACCATGCCCACACCGATGATCACCGGGATCCGCGAGCGGGGCGGTTCCCCGGTGGAGGCCCAGGAAGAGGGTCCCCTCGGGGTCCTGGACCGGGCCGGCTACGTCGGCACGGTTGCCACCGACTCCGAGTTCGAGATCGTGCGTTACCTCACATTGGGCGAGGTGGTCTCATCGGGAACGGTCCTCGAATCGATCTCGGAGGAGAAGTCCACCCGACTGGGGATGGGCCGATTCGTCACCTGGCTCACGACCTACACGGTCGACACGGGGGAGGTCGTCGGCCGCCAGCGGTTCCGCATCCTCAAGTTCGCCCCGGACGGGACGCCGTGACCGTGCGCCCGGCGACACCGTCTCCGCGTGCGTGGGAGAGACTCGAGGTCGGTCACGAGCTCACCCGTCTGGACATCGAGATGAGCCCGACGGTCGTCGTCGCCGGGGCGATCGCAACCCGGGACTTCATGCCCGTCCACCACGACCGCGACTACGCCAACGCACAGGGTGCGCCGGACATCTTCATGAACATCCTCTCGGACACCGGGTACTGCAGCCGGTTCCTGACCGACTGGGCCGGTCCGGAGGCCCGGATCACCCGGCTCGCCATCCGGCTCGGCGTCCCGGCCTTCCCCGGACACCCGCTCGTCTACACCGGCGAGGTCCGCGGCCTTTCGAAGGACGGGAACGAGGGGGTGGTCGAGGTCACCTTCCGGGCAACCAATGATCTCGGTGAGCACGTCTCGGGGGAGGCGACCCTCACCCTGCCGATCGCCGCAGATCCCGGCTGACGATCGCGTCCCGGCAGCCTGGGAGGGACCCAGCCCACCCCTGTGCGGCCCGGCCGCGTCCCTCGCCGCGGTCCGCACGGACGCCGCCCGCCGTGCAACACTGGTCCCGGCGGCAGGGGGTCCCGCCGGGGGAAGGAGTGATCATGGGAAAGGTCCGATACGGAGCTCGTCCGCCCGAGCGGGTGAGAAACCGGGAGGTCGAGGCCACCAGGAGCACGATCTGGTCGAAGGCGGTCACCATCGTCTTCGACACCGATCCCGACGCGATCGCCGAGGTCCTGCCCAGGCCGCTCGAGCCTGCCGAGGCCACTGCCCGTCTGCGCATCGCCGTGGTCGACATGGGGACCGGCCTCCCCCCGTTCGGTGCCGGTTGGTTCGGGGTCCGGGCCCGTCACGGCGACCGCCGGGGTGAGTACGCGCTCCTCATGCCGATGACCACCGAACAGGCGACCATCGGCGGGCGCGAGACGTTCGGAGAACCCAAGAAGATCGCCGAGCTCTCACTGGACATCGACGGTGACCGCCTCTCGGCCCGGATCGCACGCATGGGATCGATCCTCGCGGAGGTGACCGGGACACTCGGCGCCGAGCAGGCCGGCTACGAGATCGACAAGCTCGACTTCTACTTCAAGCTCCTCCCCGATCCCTCGGGTGAGGGACTCGAGGGCGACCCGGCACTCGTGTACTGCCGCCGGCACGAGACGGCCCGGGTGGTCCGTCCGGTGGTGGGGGAGTGCAAGCTCCTCGAGGCGCCGCTCGATCCGGTGGCTGACTTCCCGGTGCGGGCCGTCCGCTCCTTCGAGTACGCCGAGCTCGCCTCCTCCCAGGTCGGGGAGATCGTCGAGCGCGTGCCGGCGGAGTGGCTGGTGCCCTTCATGCACCAGCGGTACGACGACCTCAGTGTGCTCGGGGCCAAGTCGTGAGCGACGTCCCGTCCACCGGCTCGGATCGCTACATCGTCGTCTCCGCCGATGGGCACGCCGGGCTGGCCTGCGAGGACTACCGGCCGTATCTCGAAGCCAAGTACCACCCCGCCTTCGACGAGTATCTCGCGGAGCGGATGGCCCAGCGCGAGGAGGCGCTCGCGTTCAATTACGACTACATCATGGGGTGGGAGAAGGGAAACGAGGAGGGCCTCAAGGGCGCATTCGATCCCGTCATCCGCGACAAGGAGCTCGATGCCGACGGGGTCGCGGCAGACGTCCTCTTCGCCGACGCCGACGCGGTGACCGGCATGGCGTCGCCCCCGTTCGGTGCCGGCCTGTTCGCCGGCGCGATCGAGGATCCGGAGCTCGCGTTCGCCGGTGCCCACGCCCACAACCGGTTCCTGGCCGAGATGTGCTCGCACTCCCCCGAGCGCCGGGGCGGTATCGCCCTCGTTCCGATCACCCACGACATCGACAGGGCGAGAGCGGAGATCGAGTGGGTGTCGGCTCAACCGGGCATCCGCGGGATCATGATCCCGACGATGTGGCGGGACCGGCTGCCCTACAACGATGCCTCCTACGACCCGGTCTGGGCCGCGTGCGCCGAAGCCAGATTGCCCGTGCACACCCATTCCGGCGAGGCTCCGATGGAGGAGTTCGGCGACCACACCGGCGTCTACCTCGCGGAGGTGGTCTGGTGGACGGTCCGGCCGGCCTGGCACCTCCTCTTCAGCGGCGCCTTCGAACGCCATCCCGACCTCATGTTCGTCGTGACCGAGGCTGCCGCCTACTGGGCTCCCGACATGATGTGGAAGTGGGACCAGTACATGGGCGGGGGCCACACCACCAAGAAGCTCTCCGCCATGCTGAAGGGAAAGATCTCCAAACTTCCCTCCGACTACTTCGGCACGAACATCTTCATCGGCGCCTCCACCATGTCGAAGGAGGAGATCCGTCGGCGCTACGTGATCGGGACCGACGTGGTCATGTGGGGAACCGACTACCCGCACCCGGAGGGAACCTGGCCGAACACGAAGGCCCGGCTGCGCGCTGATTTCGCGTCGGTGCCGGTGGACGACACCGCCGACCTCCTGGGTCTGACCGCGGCGCGCGTCTACGGGTTCGATCTCGACGAACTGCGGCCTATTGCCGGGAGGATCGGTCCCACGCCCGATTCGCTCGGCCAGGACTCCACCCTGCAGAGCGATCCAGCGGCGCGGGCCGAGGCCAGGTGGTGGAAGGCGGAGTACGGCGTGGAGCCACCGGGTCCGGCGACCACCGAGTCGTCGATGCGGGCGGCCATACCGTCGGCGCGGCCACCGGGCTGAGCCGCCGGCTCACCAGCGGCTCTCACCAGGAACGCAGCACCTGGTGGCGATCGAAGGCGTTACAGGTCGAGTCGAGCGGGTACCCCTCGACCGGTAAGGGGGTGGAGACTTCGGCCACGGTCGGGCCGATCCGGTCTCCCACCTGGCGCAGGGTCTCGAGGTCGAAGCCGTAGACCCGGGACGCGTTGGTCTCGAGCATCTGTTGGGTCTCCGCCGGGTCGCAGGTCCCGAAGGCCGCCCGCAGGGCTTCGGTGCTGTAGGGGTAGGAGCCCTCGGAGTGGGGATAGTCCGCGCCCCACATGATCCGTTCGACCCCGACCTCGTGGCGGACGGCGGATTCGCTGGCCCGGAGGAAGCTCGCACCGACCGAAAAATTGCGGGCGAAGTACTCCGATGGGGTCATGGACATCCCCTTCGCGGCTGCCCCGAAGAAATTGGCCTCGGCCGCGTCCCCGAGGGTCATCCGGCCGTAGAACCAGTCGAGGGTCTCAAGCCCGCGGGGCAACCAGGCCAGGCCCTGCTCGGTGAGCACGACCTGAAGACCCGGGTGCCGTTCGAGCACCCCGCCGAACACGAGATGCCAGACCGACCGGTGCGAGAACCAGGGGATCTCGACCAACATGATGGCCCGAGCCACCTCGGCATCGCCGTAGTCGGGGATGCCGCCGCCGCCGTGGATGTTGATGACCACCCCGAGCTCCTCGCAGAGCTCCCAGAGCGGCTCGTAGGTCGGCTCCCACAGGCCGGGGAGGTCCGATCCCGGGGGAAGGGAGGGCAGGAGGATGCCGCCGAAGGGTGGGTCGAACGTCGCGGCTGCCCACCGCACCTCGGCGAGGGCGTCCTCGATCCGGTTGGCGAAGATCTGGGCCACACCCGCCCGACGACCGGGTACCCGGGCACAGAAGTCGGCGAGCCAGCGGTTGTGCGCCTGCAGGCCGGCCCAGCGTCGCTCGTAGGCCTCTTCGGTCGGCGGGAGCGAGAGCAGACTGCTCTCCTCGAAGAACGGGGGGACCGTGTTCGGGAACAGCACCTCGGCGGCGATCCCGTCAGCCTCGTTCTCTGCGAGGCGCCGGTCCGAGTCCCAGCTGCGGTAGGCGTTGGGCGCCAGCAGGTCGGCGAACGGGTTGACATAGGTGGCTGCCCAGTCGTCGAAGTCGTCGTGCCAGCGGGAAGCGAGGTAGGGCCGGTAGTCCAAGAGGTCCGCCCCCGCATGGGCATCCGAGGAGATCACGGTGTACCTGCGGTCTGGCGCGAGCTCGGTGCTCATCGGGTCCCCCTGCTCCTCAAGCCTGGTCCCAGGCTTCCCACCGTACCAATCACGTGAGCAGGTCGAGCGCGGAGGGGGGAAGGTCGCCCCTCGCGATGGCGTCGGCGCGGGCGTGGAGCAGCCGACCCGCCCGGTCGAGGTCGTGCCCGATGACGAAGCGTCCCTCCTTCACGCCCTGGACGGCGAAGCGCCCGAGCTCGTCGAGGTCCACGGTGTCGGTCGGGCGCCCGGCGGCGGCGAGGGACGCCTTGAACTCGGCGAACGTTGTGCCGGGTGCGGGCGGGCGGGGTCGTACCCGGGCCAGCTCGGCCGGCCGGTTGCGCTGGGCCTCCCAGAGACCTGTCTCGAGGAGTCCCCCCGAAGGGTAGAAGACCGCCGCCTGCAATTTGGTCCCCTGGGCTGCGAACTGGTGGGCGAGGGCTTCGGTGAAGCAGCTCACCGCCGCCTTCGACGAGGCGTAGACGGAGGCGTAGGGGACCGGCGCGATGCCGCCGTCCCCGGAGGAGGTGGCCACGACCATCCCCTCCTCACCCCCGGCGATCATCCGCGGGACGAATTCGAGCACGCCGTTGGCCATGCCGAAGACGTTGACCCCGAAGCACCAGCGCCAGTCGTTCGGCTCCTGCTCCCAGGGGTTCCCCCCGCCGCCCGAGGTGACTCCGGCGTTGTTCCACAGGACATGGCACGCACCGAGCTCGTCGTAGACGGTGTCGGCGAGCGCCCCGATCGACACCGGATCGGAGACGTCGGTGACCACTCCGCGGACGTCACCACGATCGGAGAGCTCGGCCACGGCCCGCTCGAGCACCGGTGCCTCGATGTCGGCGACCACCACCCGGGCGCCTTCGTCGAGCAGGGCCCCGACGATGCCCCGCCCGATGCCGGCGGCCCCTCCGGTCACCACCGCAACCTTGCCGGCCAGATCGTCCACGGTTCCCCCAGGGGTCCCCGGAAGGTTCGGCCCCGGGCAGCCCGCTCATGCTCGCACACCGCTGACTGTCCGTCCGGATCAGGAGGACACCGGATGGGACACCCGTCCCGGAGAGCCGTGATCCTGTGGACAGGGGATCTGGTAGACACGGACGGATGCCGACCGCCCCACCGCCGAGACGAGCCCTGGTCACAGGCGCCACGAGAGGCATCGGCCGAGCGACCGCCCTCGCACTGGCCGCGGCCGGCTGGGACGTGGCGGTGACCGGGCGGACCGCTCGGCGTGGGGACGGTCGTGACGACTCGGACACCGGGAACGGCCGGCCCCTGCCCGGGAGCCTCGAAGAGACCGGCGAGGGGATCCGTGCCCACGGCCGGCGCTCACTCGAGCTGGTGGCCGACCTCCACGACCGGGTGGGGCTGGAGGCTGCCCTCGAACGGGCGCTCACCGAGTGGGACGGGATCGACCTCCTCGTCAACAATGCCGTGGACACCGCTCCGGGCAGCATGGTCCCGGTCGTCGATCTCTCGATCGCACAGCTCGAGTCCAAGCTGTCCGCCAACGCGGTAGCCCAGTTCGTCGCCGTCAAGACGGTGCTCCCGGGAATGCTCGCTCGGGGCGGCGGCACCATCGTCGACGTGAGCTCGCACGTCGCCACGGAGGACCCGCCCGGGCCGGTCGGCGAGGGTGGTTGGGGCCTGGCCTACGCCGCGTCGAAAGCTGCGTTCCACCGGTTCGCCCCGCTCCTCGCCATCGAGCTCGGCAGCCAGGGGATCCGCGCCTACAACGTCGATCCTGGCTACGTGGAGACCGAACGCCAGCAGGCGAACGCAGCTGCGCTCGGCCTGCTCGGACGCTATTCGGGGGCGCCTCCCTCGGTGCCGGCCGCGGCCATCGCCTGGATGGTCGACCACCCCGAGTCCCTCGACAACGGACAGACGGTGCGGGCCCAGAAGCTGGCCCTGGTCGAGGGACTCCATCCCGACTGGCGTCCCGCGTCCGGTGACCGAATCAAGAAGCCCCGAGCCGATACCGCCTGAGGACGGCGTCCGGCGCGGTCAGACGATCGCCTCACTCGGGACGTCGAAGTACTCCTGGTAGGCACGGCTGCGCTCTCGGAGGCTCGTGGCGTCCAGGCCGGTCTCGGCGAAGGTGTAGCGGCTGCCGGCACCCCCGCCGTCGCCCGGATGGGTGGCCAGGAACACACGCATCCGCGCCTCGGCCTCGGCTGTGTACTCGAGGTCGAGCGCCGCGTAGACCGCCGCGATGGTCGCGAAGGGGTCGGCCATGAACTCGTGGAACTGGACGTCGATCACCTGCCCGGGCGGCAGGGTGCCGTCCCGGCGGGCCTCGATCGACCGCTCGAGGCCGAGGAGGATGTCCTCGGAGTACTGCTCGGCAGCCCGGGCAACCGAGCTGTGGTCGCTGGCCATGCTCCGCAGGAGCGCCACCAGGGCACTGATCGAGGAGATGACCCGCACCGGATCACGGTGGGTCTGCACGATCACCGCGTCGGGGTACTCGGCCATGAGCGCTCCGAGGGCCCAGAGGTGCGCGGGTGACTTGAGGAGCCACCGCTCGCCGTGGTGACGACTCTGGAGGTGCTGCAGGTAGATCCGGTGCCACCGGTAGGTCGGGGCCATGTCCGCCTCGTGGAGGAGCCACCGGTTGTACTCGGGGACGTCGTACTGGGTCGGGAAGATCATCGACCGGAAGTCGGCTCCTGTGATGCGCACGCACTCCTGGGCGAGCCGCGCCCCGATCGGGTGGAATTGGGTGAAGCCGGGGATGATCAGGTCGGGGAGTGCAGCGCTGGCATCCGCTTCCGCAATCCGCGGGTCGTCCTCGTAGGAGGCGGTCTCGGGCGGGGGACAGGGCCGGTCGACCTCCCAGGTCAACGGTGCCCGGTTGGCGGGGTCCTGGGCGAGCAGGTCGTGGAGGATGGTGGTGCCGGTCCGCGGCTGGCCCACGATCACGATCGGGCGGTTGACCGGGCCGTCGGCAACCTCCGGATGGGCCCGTCGCCAGTCGAGCATCTCCATCCGCGTCGAGAGGTAGCCCGCCATCTCGGTCTCGACGATCGTGCGGCCGAGGTCGTTGAGGCGGGCGGGCCCGGCGAGATCGTCGAGGAGCCGGTCAAGCCCCTCCCGCCAGGAGGGTTCGCCGAGGTCCTCGAGCCCGGTCGCCTTGCGGGCGGCATCCACGAGGGACTCCGTCTCGATCCGTTCGTCGCCCATCTTCCCTCTCCCGTCTCAGTGCGTGCCCCGAGGATACGCAGCCCGATCATGCGGCGAGTGGGAGGGCGCCTCGGGCCGCGGCAGCACCCTGCAGGCCGGCGGCCACCAGGGTCCCGATCGGATCCCTGCTCGGAGTGTCCCCGCCCTCAGTCGGCGGTGGCCACGTACCTGTTGGCGGGGGTGCCTGGCGGGTTGGTGATTCCCGGCGCTGCGTCCGGGTTGGTCACGCAGACCTCGCCCTCGAGCCCGTCCGGATCGCGGAAGAAGAGACTGAGCACGGGACCGAAATCGGTGACGAACGAGTCGGCCGCGCCGCGGGCGATGAGCCGGTCGCGGATGGTCTCGAAGGCGTCGAGGGACGCCGCCTGGAGCGCGAAGTGGTCGAGCCGACCCCGACCGAACATCGGGACCTGCCGGTCGGCCTCGGTGTTCCCCTCGATCTGGAAGACGTTGAGCTCGGACCAGGGTCCGATCTTGACGATCGAGAGGCGGACGCCGCCGGTCCCCTCGACCTCGGGACCGTCCCGGACCACGTCGGCCTCGAAGACCTCCTCGTAGAACCGGTGCAGCCGGCCCGCGTCGTTGGTGAGGGTGCCCACGTGGTTGAAGCCGACGGTCAGCACAGACCGGCCCGCTCGTGCGTGCTGTGCATCGTGCGCGTCAGCCGACGACGTGGGCGATGTCCACGATCAGAAGCGCGACCACCATCGCCCCCACCGCCGCGTAGAGCGCCGAGAAGGCCCAGCGGCGGTGGTGGTCGGCCAGCCAGAACCGCCGCATCCCGAGGTAGTCGAAGGTGAGCGCCAGCATCCCGATGGGAATCGAGACGGCCGGCCCGAGCCCGCGGGCGATGCCGACTGCCGGGAGCACGATCGGCAGCACGATGTAGCCGAGCAGGCAACGGGTGGCCGAGAGGAGGATCGAGACACCGAAGATGCGGTGGGTGTCGGACTCGGGAATCGGAGCACGCTGCTCCGGGACTCGCAGCACCCGCCGCATGGTCTGGTCGGCTCGGGAGCGTGCCGGTCCCCGGGTCACGGTGCGTCCTCGGGCTCCGACAGGAGGGGTGACGGTCGCCGCTGCCTGGTCCACGTGCCCATGGTAGACGCGTGAGGGCGAAAGCGATCGGCGGTCGGGAGCTTGTAGCGTGCCGGGGAATGGGAGGGACCTCTGACCCCTGGCAGGTTCGGCGCGCCGACGGAACCGTCGCCGCCGGTTGGTACCTCCTCCCGCTGCGCCTCTTCCTTGGCGTGACCTTCCTGTTCGCCGGGCTCCAGAAGCTCGCCAATCCCGACTTCTTCCGCAACGCGAGCCCGATCTCGATCCATGCCCAGCTGGCGGGCGCGGCGCGCACGAGCCCCATCCACGGACTGTTGAGCCACCTGGTCTCGGTTTCGCCGGCGATCGGGTTGCTCATCGCAGTGTCCGAGGTGGCCATCGGCATTGGCGCGCTGGTCGGCCTGCTGACCCGGGTAGCCGCCGCCGGGGGAGTGGCGCTCTCGCTCGGGCTGTTCCTGGCCGTGTCGTTCCACAGCCGGCCCTACTACACCGGCGCGGACATCGTCTTCCTGTTCGCCTGGACGCCGCTGCTCCTGGCGGGCGCTGCCGGCGCGCCGGCGATCGACACCTGGCTGGCCGATCGCCGCGCTCCACAGCCCGGCTCAAGGCAGCCCGGTCCACGAGGTGGGAGAGGAGCCGTGTCCCGCCGCGCCGTCGTCTCGACCGGGGTGGTGGCCGGGGTCGTCGCCGGGGCAGCGGTGCTGATCGCAGGGATCGCCGCGGGTATCGGTCGGGCGCTGTCGCCGACCTCGGCCTCGGGCAACGGGGGACCCAGCCTCGGCGGGGGCGGGGGAGGTGCGACGTCCACCTCGGCCCCGACCGGCACCTCCACAACTGCCGGGCAAGGCTCGACGGCCTCGTCCACCACGACGGCGCCGCTACCCAAGGGCACCAACCTCGGCTCGGGGTCGGTCGTGCCGGTCGGAGGATCGGCCAGCTTCACCGATCCGGCGAGCGGTGACCCGGCCATCGTGATCCAGCAGACGTCGGGGCAGTTCCTCGCCTTCGACGCCATCTGCCCGCACGCCGGGTGCACGGTCGGCTACCAGCCGTCGGCGAAGATCATCGTCTGCCCGTGCCACGGCTCCGAGTTCAACTCGCGCACGGGTGCGGTCGAGACCGGGCCGGCTTCGAGTGGACTCACCTCCATCAAGATCACCGAGGGCCCCAACGGTGATCTCTACGTCCCGAGCTGATCGCACCTCCCGGTCATGGCTCCCGGGGCACATCGTGGGATAGGCTTCTCACGTTGTCGTCGGTAGGAGGCGGCCCGTACCCATGACCGCACCCACCACCGAGCAGACAGCCACCCCGGGGCCCGAATCGGCCGATGCGGATCCGCCGCGCACCGACTGGATGTCGAGCATCCCGTTCTTCCTGATGCACCTCTTGCCGCTCGGCGCCCTCTTCGTGCAGGTGACCTGGAAGGACTGGGTCCTGTGCGGTGTCCTCTACGTGACCCGGATGTTCTGCATCACGGCCGGGTATCACCGCTACTTCTCCCACCGCAGCTACAAGATGGGCCGGGTGGCCCAGTTCGTGATGGCGTTCGGCGGGACGACCGCGGTCCAGAAGGGTCCGCTCTGGTGGGCGAGTCACCATCGCGCCCACCACCGGTTCACCGACCTCGATGACGACGTCCACTCGCCCCGGGACGGCTTCTGGTGGAGCCACGTCGGATGGATCCTCTCGACCAAGTACAAGGAGACCGATCTCGACGACATCAAGGACTTCGCCGCCTACCCCGAGCTCCGGCTCCTGGAGCGCTTCAACTGGGTCGGGCCGTGGGCCCTCGGGATCGCCTGCTTCGCGATCGGTGGTTGGGGCGCCCTGTTCATCGGCTTCTTCCTCTCGACGGTGCTGCTCTGGCACGCCACCTTCCTGGTCAACTCCCTCGCGCACATCATCGGACGCCGGCGCTACGCGACCCCGGACACCAGCCGCAATTCCCTGTTCGTCGCCCTGGTCACCGGCGGTGAGGGATGGCACAACAACCACCACTACCTCCCGGCCTCCGTGCGACAGGGCTTCACCTGGTGGGAGTTCGACCCGACCTGGTACGTGCTGCGCGGCCTCGCCACCCTCCGAGTGGTCGGGGATCTGAAGAAGCCCCCCTCCCGCCTGCTGCACCAGGCCCGGGTCCGCGACGGGGCGTTCGACATCGGGATGTTCCGCTCCTACTGGGAACGGGCGGCCCGCATCACCGGCGAGCGCATCGCAGACCTGAGCGCCCGCCCGACCTCACCGTCGCCCGAGGGCGCCGCGCCGCACCCGGCTACGGAACCGCCGCCGCCGCCCGAACCGGGGCCCGCGGCCCCGGCCGCACCGGACGAGGAGCCGCTCTCGAACCTGTCAGGCCTCATCGCACAAGCGCTGGCCTCCGCGGACCGTCTGGCAGCTGTGACCAGGCGCGCACGCAAAGGGACCAGGGCGGAGTCGACCGGGGCGGAACGAACCGCCGAATGACCGTGCGTTCCCCTGCCGGCGTGACGCCCCGGCGTGCGTGTCGTTCCATGAGCAGACCGGCTGTGACCCCTCTGAACGGATGACCGATCCGAGCGCGGCCTTCGGCGCCGCCTCGCTCTGGGTGGTCGATCTCGACGGTGTGATCTGGCTGTCGGGTGAGCCGATCGGCGATCCGTCGGCGACGGTGGCCTCCCTCCGGACGCGCGGCGCGCGGGTGGTCTTCGCCACCAACAACTCCGCTCCGACCACGGCAGAGCTGCTCGCGCGCCTCTCCCGGATCGGCATCGAGGCGACGGAGGCCGACCTCGTGACCTCCGCCGCGGTCGCGGCCTCGTTGCTCGCCCCGGGCCAGACCGTGCGGCTCCTGGGCGAGGCCGGTCTGGTCGAGGCGCTCGAGGCTCGCGCTGTCGGTGTCGTTGCCGCCGGCCCGTGCGATGCCGCGGTGGTCGGATGGAGTCGCACCTTCGACTTCGAGTCGCTCGCTGCGACGGCCGACGCGGCACGCGTTTCGGGACGGTTGATCGCCACCAACGAGGACCCGACCCACCCGACACCCAACGGGTTGGTCCCCGGCGCTGGGGCACTGCTGGCGGCGGTGGCCACGGCCTCGGGACGCACCCCCGAGATCGCAGGCAAGCCGCACTCGGCGATGGTGGGGTTCCTGCAGTCCCGGTTCGGGTTCGCGGCGGGGGACCCCGGGGTGGTCCTGGTCGGCGATCAACCGCGCACCGACGGCCGCCTGGCGGAACGGCTGGCCATCCCCTTCGCCCTGGTGGAGACCGGGGTGTACACCCCCGGAACCCCGCTCGACGGTTGCCCGGTGGCGGTCCACGCACCCGACTTCGCCACCCTGGTTCGCGAGAGTTCCGCCGGATAGGTCCGTCCGGTCTGCTTGCGGAAAAAGTGCTTGCTATGAGCTAGCAGTCCAGGTAGAGTGCCTAAATGGTCAAGAACAACGATGCATTTCAGAGATATCTGGACGCGGGGATCGCCTTCAGCAACATGACCCGACGCCGTGCCGAGGAGCTCGTACACGAGCTCGTAGAGAGCGGTGAGCTCCAGGGCGGAGACGCCCGGGCGAAGGTGGACGAACTGATCGAGCGCAGCCAAAAGCGGAGCGAGGCCCTGATGGGCCAGATCCGCAGCGAGGTCACCCGGCAGCTGGACCACGTCGGCATCACCAGCCTCGAGGATCTGGCCACCCAGGTGGCAGCCCTGCTGGGCCGGAGCGCCCAGGCCGGTCGGAGTGCCACCTCGAAGCGGGGGCCCGCCAAGAAGGCTTCCCCGAAGAAGGCACCGGCCAAGAAGGCCGCGGCCAAGAAGACACCCGCAAAGAAGGCTGCGACAAAGAAGGCCGTCCCGAAGAAGGCACCGGCCAAGAAGGCCGCGGCCAAGAAGGCACCCCGGACGGGATCGGCGGGCTGACTCCTCCCGCCCGCCAGCGGCTCGACCGGGCGCTGGTTGCCCGGGGTCTCGTCGACAGCCGACCGCAAGCCGTCGCCCTGATCGGCCGGGGTGCGGTCCTCGTCTCCGGAGCGATCGCCGAGACACCGGCCCGGTTGGTGTCGCCCGCCGAACCGATCGAGCTCCGCGGCGATCCCCCTCGCTTCGTCGGCCGGGGCGGCGAGAAGCTCAGCGCCGCGCTCGCGCGGTTCGCCCTCGACCCGACGGGTCTGCGTGCGCTCGACGCCGGTGCCTCCACCGGGGGATTCACAGACTGCCTGCTGCAGGCCGGCGCCAGGGAGGTGGTTGCGGTCGACGTGGGGCACGGCCAGCTCCACCCGAAGCTGCGGTCCGACCCGCGGGTCGAGGTGCACGAACGCCTCGACGTGCGTGCGCTCACGCTCGAGACGCTCGGGGGACGGCCGGTCGACCTGATCACCGTGGACCTCTCGTTCATCTCGACGAATCTCGCGGTACCCGTCCTGACCGGCGGCGTGGCCGTGCCGGGCGCTGCGATGCTGCTCCTCGTGAAGCCGCAGTTCGAGGCCGGGCGACGGGAGGCCTCCAGGGGACGCGGGGTGATCCGGGACCCGGCGGTGCACCGCCGGACGCTGGGCGAAGTCGCACGCTCCCTCCGGTCCGCCGGAGCAGTCATCATGGGGGCCATGCCGTCACCGATCACCGGCCATTCCGGCAACGTCGAATTCCTGCTCTACGCCCGCCTGGGGCCTGCGGGTTCCGGGGGGACAGGGCAGCGACCGACCACGGCGGATGGGGTCGACGCGCTGCTGGACGCCGCCGTCGACGAGGCCCATCCCGACGCTGCGCCGGCAGGAGGCTGATCGGGATGGCCCGGATCGCCTTCTACACGAATCCCGTACGCGCCGAGGCGAGCGCCCTCGCCGAGCGGGCCACGGCCTGGCTCGGAGCCCGGGGGCACGACGCGCGCAGCGCGCTCCAGCCGGACGGGTCCGTCGTGGTCGACGGCGCCGAGCTCGTGGTCAGCCTCGGCGGCGACGGGACGTTGCTCCGGGCGGTGGACTCCGCCGAGGACGAATCCATCCCGGTGCTCGGGGTCAATCTCGGTCAGCTCGGTTACCTCACCGAGGTCGAACCGGCGGGATTGGAGGACGCCCTCGAACGATACCTCACCGGCGACTACCGGGTCGAGGAACGGATGACTCTGCAAGTCACCGCTCGGTCGCCCGACGGCGCGTTGGTAGCCGACCAGCGCGCCCTCAACGAGGCCATCGTCGAGAAGACCGTCCCCGGGCACACCGTCCGCATCGCCGCCTCGATCGACGACCGACCATTCGTGACGTATGCCGCCGACGGGCTGCTGGTCGCCACCCCGACCGGCTCGACGGCCTACAACCTCTCCGCCCGCGGACCCCTGCTCTCGCCGCGTCTGCGGGCCATCGTCCTGACCCCGGTCTCGCCCCATATGCTCTTCGACCGGCCACTGGTCCTCGACCGGTCGGAGCGATTGCGTCTCGAAGTGATCGGCCCGCGATCGGCGGTCCTGGTGGTCGACGGCATCACGGTGGCCACGCTCGTCCCCGGGTCCACCGTGAGCTGCAGCGAGGGGGTCCGACCGGCACGACTGGTGACCTTCGGGGCCCGGGACTTCCACGCGATCCTGCGGGCGAAGTTCCACCTGGCCGACCGGTAGGGGGTGAACGGGTGGGTCGGATGCTCGTCGAGCTGCATGTACGCGATCTCGGCGTCATCGACGATGTGACCGTCACGCTCGGGCCCGGCATGACGGCGCTGACCGGCGAGACCGGTGCCGGCAAGACCCTGCTCGTCGACGCGCTCAGCCTCCTGCTGGGCGGGCGCGCCGACCCCTCGATCGTGCGGGCCGGGGCAGCCGAGGCGCTGGTCGAAGCCCGCTTCGCCCGGGTCGACGGCGAGGGTGCCGAGGAATCCGAGCCACCCGAGGATGCCGAAGGCGCCGGGGATGGGGTGCTGCTCGCACGGTCGGTGGCGCGTGAGGGTCGGTCGCGCGCGTGGATCGACGGCCGGATGGCCGCCATCGGAGCGCTGGCCGATGCCGCGCGCGACCTGCTCGAACTGCATGGACAGCACCAGCACCAGGCACTGGTCCACACGGCCGCACAGCGGCAGGCCCTCGACTCGTTCGGTTCGATCGACCTCACGGAGCTGGAGAAGGCCCGGCACCGGCTTGCCGCCCTGATGCGCGAGTCGGATTCGCTCGGGGGGGATGCCCGCCAGCGTGCCCGAGAGGTGGAGATGGTGCGCTACCAGATCGAGGAGATCGATGCGGCGGCCATCGAGGATGCGGACGAGGACTCCCGGCTCGAGACCGGGGAGGATCGGCTGGCCGAAGCCGCCGCACACCGCGAGGCCGCGGCCTTGGCGCTGGCAGCGTTGACCGGCGACGACGGGGTGCGCGAGCCCGGCGCGATCGATCGGTTGGCAGAGGCGTCCGGTGCGCTTGCCGGTCGGGTTCCGTTGGCGGGGCTCGACGAAGCGGTCCGCTCGCACATGCTCGATCTCGCCGAGCTGGGCTCCGAGCTGCGTACGGTGATCGAGACCTGGGAGGACGATCCGGAGCGTCTCGCCGAGGTTCGGTCTCGTCGTCAGCTCCTCCGCGAGCTCGGGCGCAAGTACGGCCCGACTCCCGGTGAGGTACTCGCCTTCGCGGAGGGTGCCCGCTCCCGGCTCGCCACCCTGGCCGCCGAGGACGAGCGGGCGACGCTCATGGACGCGGAGATCGAAGCGGCTCGCCGGGAGGTGGAGAGGGCCGAGGCGGTCGTGGCGAGCGCTCGACGCCGGGTAGCGCCGGTCCTGGCGGCGGAGATCGAAACCACCCTGCACGTCCTGGCCATGCCCTCGGCCCGTTTCACCGTCCGAGTCGACGGCGCGGGCAGCGCCGACCAGGTCTCTTTCGATCTGGCCGCCAATCCCGGCGAGGCCGCACTGCCCCTGGCCCGCACCGCCTCGGGGGGAGAGCTCTCGCGGACCATGCTCGCCCTCCGCCTCGCCCTGACCGGTTCCCCTGGGGTGCTGGTCTTCGACGAGGTCGACGCCGGCGTCGGTGGCACGGCGGCCGTCGCGGTGGGGTCGGCGCTGTCCGGTCTCGCGCGCAGGGCCCAGGTCGTGGTCGTGACCCACCTCGCGCAGGTGGCCGCCCGCGCCGATGCCCAGATCGCGGTCACCAAGCGCGAGAAGGGTGGGCGGACCCGCTCGGAGGTGGTGCACCTCGACGGCGAGGAGCGGGTGGTCGAACTGAGCCGGATGCTCTCGGGGAGCCCCGAGAGCGAATCAGCCCGTCGCCACGCACGTGAGCTGCTCGCCGCACAGGCGGGACACGGAGCGGAGGACGGCGCAGCGCGAGCGTGACCGCTCGGGGTCCGCACGGTCCGGGGGACGCGTCCGGTAACCTCGTTGGGTGCTCGACGTGGATGGCCCGCCCGTGAGGGAGAGCGGGACGAAGTACATCTTCTTCACCGGGGGAGTGTCCTCCTCGCTGGGCAAAGGACTCACCGCTTCCTCTCTCGGGCGGCTCCTCAAGTGTCGTGGCCTCAAGGTCACGATGTGCAAGCTCGACCCGTACATCAACGTGGACCCGGGGACGATGAACCCCTTCGAGCACGGTGAGGTCTTCGTCACAGAGGACGGCGGCGAGACCGACCTCGACCTCGGCCACTATGAGCGGTTCATCGACGAGAACCTGCACAAGGGCTCGAACGCGACCACCGGCCGGATCTACTCCTCGGTCATCGCGAAGGAGCGGCGTGGCGACTATCTCGGCAAGACCGTCCAGGTCATCCCGCATGTCACCGACGAGATCAAGAACCACATCCGCAAGCTCGGCGAGACCGGGGTGGACGTGGTCATCGTCGAGATCGGTGGCACGGTCGGGGACATCGAGATCGTCCCGTTCATCGAGGCCATCCGCCAGTTCCGGCGGGACGTCGGCCCGGACAACGTGGCCTATGTGCACCTCACCCTGGTGCCCTACCTCGGCCCCTCGGGTGAGCAGAAAACCAAGCCGACCCAGCACTCGGTCACCGAGCTCCGCAGCCGCGGCATCCAGCCCAATGTGATCGTGTGCCGCTCGGACCGGATGATCTCGGAGGATCTCAAGCGCAAGATCTCCCTGCTCTGCGACGTCCCCATCGAGGCGGTGGTCTCGGCGGTCGACGCGGCCAACATCTACCAGATCCCGCTCGTGTTGCACGAAGAGGGTCTCGACCGGTACCTGCTCAACCACCTGGAGATCGACCTGGCCGGCCATCCGATCGACCTGAGCCGGTGGGAGCACCTGGTCGAGCAGGTCGATGCCGCCATCCGCCCGGTGCGGATCGGGATCATCGGCAAGTACGTCGATCTCCCCGACGCCTATCTCTCGGTCGTCGAGTCGCTCCGCCATGCCGGCTTCCATCACGGTGCGAAGGTCGAGATCGAGTGGGTCCAGGCGGCCACGGTGCCCGACCTGCTCGAGCACGACGCCCTGCGCGGCTTCGACGGGTTGGTCATCCCCGGTGGCTTCGGCGAGCGCGGGATCGAGGGCAAGATCGCCGCCGCCCGCCATGCCCGCGAGCACGAGCTGCCCCTGCTCGGTCTCTGCCTCGGACTCCAGGTCATGATCATCGAGGTGGCGCGCTCGCTGGCCGGTCTGACGGGAGCCAACTCGCGCGAGTTCGACTCGACCACCCGCCATCCGGTCATCGACCTGATGGACGACCAGATCGACGTGTCCGACAAGGGTGGCACGATGCGTCTCGGCTCCTACGACGCCCGGCTCCTCCCCGGCTCACAGGTCGCCGCGGCCTACGGGGACGTGGTCGTCTCCGAGCGCCACCGCCACCGCTACGAGGTCAATCCCCGGTACCGGGACACCCTCGAAGCGGTCGGCCTGGTCTGCTCGGGCATGTCGCCCGACGGTCGGTTGGTCGAGTTCATCGAGCTTCCGGGCCACCCGTTCTGGGTCGGTACCCAGGCCCATCCGGAGTTCAAGAGCCGACCCGATCAGCCCCACCCGCTCTTCCGCGAGCTGGTGGGGGCTGCGCTGGTCCGGGCCGAAGGACGCGACCCGCGCCTGATCGACCTCGGTGCCGTCGGCTGAGCCGGCGGGCGCCCCGGCGGACACCGACGGGCTCCCCGTGTTCACCGCGCTCGGCGAGGAGACCGTCCTGCAGGGTCGGTTCATCTCAGTGCGCAGGGCGACCTTCCGCGATCCCGACGGGGAGACCTTCGAACGGGACATCGTCCGCCATCCGGGAGCGGTCGCGGTCGTGCCGGTCACCGACGACCGCTGCGTGGTGCTCGTCCACCAGTACCGACCACCCGTCGACGGGTGGGTCCTCGAGATCCCGGCGGGTACCTGTGACGTCGACGGAGAGCCGCCGGACGCGACGGCCCACCGGGAGCTCGCCGAGGAGGTCGGCTACGCAACCGGGTCGCTCACGCTTCTCACCCGGACCGTCATCACGCCGGGCTTCTGCGACGAGGTGTCCAGCGTGTACCTGGCAACGGGTCTCCGTCCGGTGGCTTCGGACCGGCAGGGAACCGAGGAACGCTTCCTGCGGGTGATCGAGGTCCCCCTCGACCAGTTCGACGCCATGGTCGACGACGGCTCGATCGTGGACGCCACCACCATCCTCGGTGTGGCGCTGGCCAGGCGTCGCCTCGACCGGGCTGGGCCGGGCCCGCTGGAACCGGGAAGGGCCGGGTAGCCCGGTCCGGTGGCCACGCCCCTCTCCATCGGTGCTGAGGAGTACCTCTCCTGGCTCGCCGTGGAGAAGGGGAGGTCGAGGAACACCCTCCTCGCCTACCGCAGGGACATCGCCGCCTGGGAGAGCTGGGCTGCGACAGAAGGGGTCGATCCGCTGTCCGCCGGTTCAGAGGCGGTCGAACGGTACCTGGATGTGCTCCGGGCGGCCGGGAGGAATCCCGCCTCGTTGGCCCGGGCCACGACCGCCCTGCGCGGACTCTTCCGGTTCCTGGTCGGAGAGGGTGTGCTGCCGGTCGACCCGACCGCCGACGTGCGCTCCCCGAAGCTCCCGCGGCGACTGCCCAAGGCCCTCGACGAGGCCCAGGTGGAGCTGTTGCTCGACTCGGTCGCGGGGGACGATCCGGTCGACCTGCGGGACCTGGCGCTGCTCGAAGTGCTCTACGGCACCGGTGCGCGCATCTCCGAGGTGGTCGGGCTCTCGTTGCTCGACTTGAAGGACGACGACGGGCTGCTGCGGGTGTTCGGCAAGGGAGCAAAGGAGCGGCTGGTGCCTCTGGGTGGACCGGCCCGACACGCCCTCGAACGCTGGCTGGGGCCGGGCGGGCGGCCCCGGATGACCGGCGAGCGATTGGCGCGCCGCAACGACGCTGAGGCGGTGTTCGTCAACTACCGCGGCGGCCGTCTGTCGCGGCAGGGTGCCTGGGCCGCCGTCCAGGGCCGGGCACGCAAGGTGGGCCTCGGCGACGTGGTCAGCCCCCACGTGCTGCGGCACTCCTGTGCGACCCACATGCTGGCCCACGGTGCCGACATCCGGGTGGTCCAGGAGGTGCTGGGCCACGTGTCCGTCGCCACCACCCAGATCTACACCCGGCTGAGCCGGGATCACCTCCGGACCGCCTATGAAGGGGCGCATCCGCGGGCCGGGGGGGCCTGGGCCAAGTAGGATCATGCCGTGCCGAGAGATGCCGCTACCGACGCGCCGACGGACTCCCCGACGGACGCCCCCCCCTTCGACTACCGCCACCTGCTCGAGATCGAGCAGCGTCAGCTGCAGTCGGAGCTCTCGGAGATGGGGTTCGGCGAGAAGGGCGGGCTCGACTACGACCCCAACTTCGCCGACTCGAGCCAGGTGACGGCCGAACGGGGTGAAGCCGAGGTGCTGGCCGGGCAGCTCAAGGAGTCCCTGGACGAGGTGGCCCTCGCCCTGGCCCGCCTGGAGGACGGCACGTACGGCCGCTGCGAGGCCTGCGGTGTGGCCATCCAGCCGGCCCGCCTCGAGGCCATGCCCGCCTCCAGGTACTGCATCGATCACGCCACTCGGTCCTGAGCGGCCCGGAGCCGTGACCCCCGCCGGCGCCGGTGCCTGGCGCCGGCGGCGCTTTCAGCCCGACCAGCGGACCACCATCATCGTGGTGGTCGCGGTGGTCCTCATCGCTGCCTTGATCATCTCCCACCGGATCACCCGGTTCGAGATCATCTACTTCCTCGTCCTCATCCCGTCGATCATCCTCCACGAGATCTCCCACGGGGTGGTGGCGCTGGCGTTCGGCGACACCACCGCCAAGCGGGCAGGGCGGATCAACCTCAACCCTGTCCGCCACGTCGACCCGGTCGGCACCCTCCTCGTCCCCGCCATCCTCACCCTCTCGGGGGTGGGTGCCTACGGCTGGGCCAAGCCCGTCCCGGTCAACCCGGGCAACCTGCGCAGCCCCCGTAACCACATCGTCCTGGTGGCGCTGGTGGGTCCGCTGACCAACTTCGCCCTCGCTGCCCTGATGAGCGTGCTCTTCGTCACGAGCTCTCCGCTGATCGTGAGGGAGTTCGTTCACGCAACCGGAGCACTCCCGCCCACGTTGTTGCAGCAGATCCTCTATCTGGCAGCCATCGCAAACATCGTGCTCGGGCTCTTCAACTGCATCCCGTGCCCGCCGCTCGACGGCGCCGCTGTCCTCGAGCGGTTCATTCCCGCGCGGCTGCTGCCGGGCTACTACAACTTGCAGCCGTTCCTCATGTTCCTGCCTCTCATCCTGCTCCTGCTCTTCCGCAATCAGTGGATCCAAGCGCTCAACAATCTGATCCAGTGGTGGTCAGGCAAGTTGGTGTGAACGCTCCCTCGACCCGGTGAGCACAGTCGATCAGGCGCACGTCCCACCCTCCGTCGCTGACGCCACCGTGGAGTCGTTCCGACACCGGGCATCTCGCTGGGCGCGGTGCCACCCGGGCCTCATCGTCCTCCTGCTCCTTCCGTTCGTCGTCCTCGTCGCACCGCTCCCGTTCGACCGGGTCTTCCTCGACGGTGACAACGCGATCCAAAACCTGCCGCTGCGTGCCCTCGTCGGGCACGACCTGCGCGCCGGGATCCTGCCCTTGTGGAATCCCTACCTCTTCAGCGGAACCCCCCTCCTTGCCGGCTTCAACGCCGCCGCGGCCTACCCGACGACCTGGCTGTTCGCCGTGGTCCCACTCCTCGCCGGATGGACGGTCAACCTGGCGCTCGCCTACGACGTCGCCATCCTCGGGATGTACCTGTTCCTGCGTCGCCAACCGCTGGACGCGACGGCCGCCACGTTCGGAGCCGCGACCTTTGCGTTCGCCGGCTACATGGCCGCACAGATGGTCCACATCGATCTCATCGAGGCCGCCTCCTGGTTGCCGTGGGTGCTGCTGGCAGTCCATGAGCTGACCCGTCCCGCAGCCGACACGGGCCGGGAACGTCCGCAGCGCGGCTGGGTCTTCCTGTTGGGCGGAGGCCTCGGGCTCGCCCTCCTTTCGGGCGGAGCCGAGGCGGTCATCGACGGAGGGGTTCTGCTGGCCATGTACTGGGTTGGGAGGATGGTCTCCCTCGGAGCCCTCCGGAGCGAGAACCGCCGCCAGGCAGTGCGCTCGCTCATCCGGATCATGGCCGGCGCGCTCATCGGCCTGGCACTCGGGGCAGCCCAGTGGATTCCCGGGCTGGCCTTCCAGGCCAGCTCGCAGCGCGCCGGCAGCGGCTACGGGTTCTTCACCAGCGGATCGCTCCCGTACCGCCTGCTCACCCTGGTGGCCGCCCCGTTCCTTCTCGGTACCAACCACACCGGCCTCGCCTACTACGCGGGGACCTACAACCTCCAGGAGGTCACCAGCTACGCCGGCGTCCTCGCCTTGATCGCCGCCTGCTCCTTGGGCCTGCGACGGTGGCGCTCACGACCCGAGTCCCGGAACTGGTGGGTTTGGTACGCCGCGCTCGGCCTCGGGGCGATCGCTGCGATCGGGGGGGCCACGCCCTTCGCGCGCCTGCTGTTCCTCCTTCCCGTCATCAAGAGCGAGCGACTGCTCAACCGGAACCTGCTCCTGGTGGACACCGCACTGGCCGTGTTGTCCGCCTGGTGGGTACACCTCCTGCTGACCCGACCCGCCCATGCGGCCTCGACGGCCGCATCCGGTCTGCGGGAGCGCTGGCGAAACGGGGGCAGGGGCGAGCTCGTGGCCACGTGTGCTCCCGTGGCCGTGATCGCCCTCATCTGCGTTCTGGTCTGGGCGGTCGGCGTTCCCTTCCAGAACGCGCTGGGAGTCCAGTTCCCGATCAGCTCGTCCACCCACCTGCGCGACGCACTCGTGGTCACGGCAGGACTGATCGTCGCCGTGGCCGCGACCGCCCTGGTGCTCTGGGAGGCGCGCTTCACCGTACGCGGATTGCGGCGAGCACTCGGCACCGTACTCGCGTTCGACCTCGTCTTCCTCAACGTCTTCCTGGTCGCCCTGCCCACCAGCCAGGATCTGGCCACTGCCAAGGGCGCCCCGGCCCGGCAGTTCACGGCACTGGTCGGCAATGCCCGGTTCGCCATCTACGACCCGGACACGTTCAACGACAGCGAGCTGCTCGCCCTCGGCCAGACCGACCTCAACATCTACAACGATCTGGGTAGCGGCCAGGGGTACGCCGCCCTGACCGAATGGACGTACGCGACAGTGACGGGCGCCCACTACCAGGAGGACCTCGCTCCCGCCTCGTTGGCCGGCAGCACCTGGGACGACCTCGACGTGGGCACCCTTCTGTCGTTGCCCGGCTACTTCATGACTCCGCTCCCCGTCAGCGGATCCGCCCCGACCACCGTCGCCTATCCGAGCCCTTCGAGTCCCTACAACGGGTTCCCCCATGCGGCAACCGGACCGGTCTCCCTTCGCCCCGGTGCGTCCCATCACTGGTACTTCGGGAGTGCGCTCACCCTCCGGTACGTGCGGTTCCCCGGCTCGCTGGCGGTGGGGAAGGGGACGCCGCATTCCGCGGTGGGCCTCATAGGGCCGCGGGGGACGGTGTCCTGGCTCGACGTGACCGGTGATCAGAGTGCGGTTGGGCCGTCGACCGGACTGGTGGCCGTCCGGATCCCCAAGGGCACACGCGCGGCAGGTCTCGTCGTACGCAACACCTCGTCGTCGACACTGACCGTCGGCATCCCGACGGTCGAGACCGACCAGGGTGGATGGGCAACGCTGGACGGACCCATGCAGTACGGCACCACCTGGCCGCACTGGGCCTACCGCGGGGACTTCGGCTCATTCGGGGTCTTCGTCAACACGCGGGCCCGGGGATGGGCGTGGTCACCCGGTCCCGCCCGCGGGACGCCGCCGGGAGCGACGAGCGTCACCGCCGGGCCGCCGTCGGCGGACGGCGGCCAGCGCATCGTGGTGCACGCCGCCGGCCCGCGGACGATCGACCGCAGCGTCGCGTTCGCAGACGGCTGGCAGGCCACGGCCGTGAACCAGGGGAGTGGCCGGTCGGTGCGGCTCACGGTGCTCCGGGACGGACTGGTCCAGCAGGTGGCACTGCCGTCGGCAGGCACCTGGGTCGTGACCTACCAGTACCGTCCCGCCTCGGCGTGGGTCGGGCTCGCCCTCTCGGCGCTGACCGTGGTTGCCGGGGCGGCCTGGGGAATCGGGGAGTGGGTGCTCTCCCGCAGGAGGCGCGCCTCGGCGCGCGTCTCGAGGACGTGAAGCAGGGGGAGGCGGTTCCTCCCGGCTCGGCCTCCCGGGCCCAGCCGTTGCGGAGCGAGGTCGGTATCGAAGCCGTCAGCCCGGGGCGAGCAGACCGATTGCCTCCGCAGAGCGGGAGTACGTCGCCGAGGCGATCTCGCCGGCCTTCTCTGCCCCCCGGGCCAGGTGGCCGCGTACGGCTCCGGGGTCGGAAGCCAGGGTGGCCCGCCGTTCGCGGAGTGGGGCCAGCAGTGCGATGAGCGCGTCCGCAGTGTCGGCTTTCAAGTCCCCGTACCGCTGGTAGGAGGCAGCCACCTCGATCGGCGTCCGGTCGGTGGCCACCGCCAGCAGGTCGAGGAGGTTGGCCACCCCCGGCTTGGCCTCGGGGTCGTAGCGGACCTCTCCGTCGGTGTCGGTGACCGCCTTCTTGATCTTCCGGGCGATCTCGGACGGTTCATCGAACATGAGCACGGTCCCGAGCGGCGAGTTGACCGACTTGGACATCTTGCGTTCGGGATGCTGGAGATCCATCACCCGGGCCCCCAGCTTGGGAACCGCCGCCTCGGGCACCACGAGGGTGTCCCCGAACCGGTGGTTGAACCGCACGGCCACCTCTCTCGCCAGCTCGAGGTGCTGACGCTGATCGTCGCCGACCGGCACCCGCTCGGCGTCGTAGAGGAGGATGTCCGCCGCCTGGAGCACCGGGTAGGTGAACAGGCCGACCCGGACCGAGTCCCTACCCGCGCTCTTCTCCTTGAACTGGGTCATCCGCCCCAGTTCGCCCATGGTGGCGAGGCACTCGAGCAGCCACGACATCCGGGGGTGCTCGGGAACGTGGCTCTGCACGAACAGCGTGCAGCGCTCGGGGTCCAATCCCGCGCTCAGGAGGTCCAGCGCGGTCTCGTAGGTCCGGGAACGCAGCTCGCCCGGGTCGATGTCCAGCGTCAGCGCGTGCAGGTCGACGATGCAGTAGATCGCCTCGTGGGTGTCCTGGTCGGCCACCCAGTTGCGGACGGCACCCAGATAATTGCCCAGGTGGAGATCGCCACTTGGCTGCAGGCCGGAGAGCACTCGGGACATGAGGGCGTCATCGTACGCCGCCCCCGTGGGTGCACGGCGTGTCCCGGCCCAGCCGGTATGGTCGGTTTCCGTGGCAACCACCGTCTCCACCCCCGTCTTCGAGGGACCCGTCGACGTGCTCCTCCAGCTGGTCACGGACCACCAGCTGGACATCTTCGACATCCCGTTGGCAGAGGTGGTCGATGCCTTCGTCGCCGAGATCGCCTCGTGGGAGGAGATCGACCTCCCCGCCCTGTCCGAGTTCCTGGTCGTGGCCGCCCTGCTCGTCGAGCTCAAGTCCCGGCGCCTGCTGCCGGGGAGCGGGGACGTCGAGCCCGACGAGGAGCTGGTCGGGTGGGAGGAACGTGACCTGCTCCTTGCCCGGCTGCTCGAGTGCCAGGCCTACGCGGCCGCCGCCGACGGCTTCGCCCTGCTCATCGAACAGGCCGCTCGCTCGGTGCCCCGGACCGCCGGCCTCGACGCCGACCTGATCATCCGTGGCCCGGACCTCCTGGAGGGGGTCACTGCCGAGCAGGTGGCCGCGGCCTACACGCGTGCGACGAGCGAGCGGCCCGCGCCGACGGTGGACCTCGAGCACGTGACCGTCGACGCGGTGACCGTCGCCGAGGCCGTGGCCGAGCTGACCGTCCGCCTGCCGGGTACAGGCCGCTCCACCTTCCGAGAACTGACCGGGCACCTGACCTCCCGGATCGAGATCATCGTCCGTTTCCTCGCGCTCCTCGAGCTGTTCAAACAGGGCCGGGTCTCCCTCGACCAGGGCCACACCTTCGGCGATCTGGACGTCGAGTGGGTGTCACGTGCGCCCATGGCCGTGACGGTCGGCGGTGGTCCGACCGGCGAACTGGACGAGACCGACGAGTACGAGGGCTGAGCGTGCTCTCGCCGGAGGCCCGGGCCGTCGAGGCCGTGTTGATCGTCGCGGTCGAGCCGGTGCCGACCGGTCTGCTGGCCGAGCTGCTCGAGGTCCCGGTCGAGCAGCTCGAGCCGATCTGTGACGAACTGATCGCCTCCTGCCGGGACGGGGGTCGCGGGTTCGAGGTGGCACGGATCGCCGGGGGACTGAGGATCCAGACCCATCCGGACCTCGCCCCCTACGTCGAGCGGTTCGCCAATTTCGGGGTCTCCTCCCGGCTCTCCGCCGCCGCCCTCGAGACGCTGGCCATCGTGGCGTACAAACAGCCCGTCTCCAGAGCCCAGATCGCCGCCCTGCGCGGGGTCAACGTGGACGGGGTGGTCCGCCTGCTCGAGCAACGGGGCTATATCATCCCGGTCGGGCGGGCTCCCGGGCCGGGGCAGGCCGTCCTCTACGCGACCACCGACGCCTTCCTGGAGCGCCTCGGCCTCGACCGGCTCGAGCAGCTCCCGCCGGTGGAGGATCTGCTGCCCGGGCCAGAGGCGTTGGCTGAGCTCGAGGAGCAGATGCGCCCGGCCTCGGATGGCTGACCCGGCGCCCCTCGCCGGAGGAGAGCGCCTCCAGAAGGTGCTGGCCCGGGCCGGTGTCGGCTCCCGCCGGGTCTGCGAGGACCTCATCGCCGCCGGCAGGGTCACGGTCAACGGCGAGATACCGCTGCTCGGCCGCAGGATCGACACCGAGGTCGACCTGGTCGAGCTCGACGGGGTGCCACTCTCCGTCCGTCCAGGGCTCGTGCACTACCTCCTCAACAAGCCCGCCGGCGTGGTCAGCACCGCCGAGGACACCCACGACCGGCCCACGGTGGTCTCCCTCGTGCCGGCGACCCCCCGCCTCCACCCGGTCGGCCGCCTCGACATGGACTCCGAGGGGCTGCTGATCCTGACCAACGACGGCGAGCTGACCCATCGTCTCACCCACCCCTCCTTCGGCGTGCCAAAGGAGTACCTGGTCCAGGTCGAGGGAGATCCGACGGCGGGCGAGGTGCGCCGGCTACGCGAGGGCGTCGAGCTCGACGACGGGAGAACCGCGCCGGCCCGGGTGACCGTGGTCACCCCCTCGCTCATGCGGATGGTGATCCACGAGGGTCGCAACCGGCAGATCCGCCGCATGTGCGAGGCGATCGGCCACCCGGTCGTCCGGTTGGTGCGCACCCGGATCGGCCCCCTGACCGACCCCTCGCTGCCGCCGGGCTCCTACCGGCCCCTCACCCTCGACGAGGTCCGAGGCCTCGCGGCGGCGGCCGTGCCGACGGTGGCCGCCGAGCGGCGTGGTGGCGCCGGCGAGAGCCACCAAGCCGGCAGGTGACCTGCAGCCGCTGAGTAACATGCCTGGCTGATGCCCCCTTCCCTGCGAGCGATCCGCGGCGCGACCACGGTCGAGGAGGACACGCCCGAGGGCGTCACCGACCGGGTGGTGGCCCTGCTCGGCCAGATCCTCGAACGCAACGGCCTCGGTGAGGACGACATCGTCTCGATCCTCTTTACCGCCACGGAGGACATCGTGTCGATCTTCCCGGCCACCGCAGCCCGCAACATGGGGCTCGGCGCCGTCCCGCTCATCTGCGCCCGGGAGCTGGCCGTGGTCGGGTCGGTGCCCCGCTGCATCCGGGTCATGCTCCATGTCACCACCGAACGCCCGCGCGAGGAGATCCACCACGTCTACCTCGAGGGCGCGCAGGGGCTCCGTGACGACCTCCCCGACTGACGGCAGCCGACCGCGGGTTGCCTCGGACGGCACCGCCGCGCCCGGACGGGCCATGGTCTTCGGGACCGGCCTCATCGGCGGCTCGGTGGGGATGGCCCTGCGCGAGCGGGGCTGGCGGGTGACCGGGACGGACGTGGCCCCCGGGGTCGCGGCGCGCGCGGTCGAGCTCGGTGCGCTCGACGCAGAGGGCGAGGACGTGGAGGCCGACCTGGTCGTGGTGGCGACCCCCGTCCAGGTGACCGCCGCGGTGGTCTCCGAGGTCCTCGCCTCCCCGGCCTGGAACCGTGAGGCGGTCATCACCGACGTCGGGAGCGTGAAGGGCCCGCTGTTGGCCGCGGTCGACAGCCCGCGTTTCGTCGGCGGGCACCCGATGGCCGGATCGGAACAGGTCGGGGTCGAGGGAGCGTCGGCTGATCTCTTCGTGGGCGCCACCTGGGTGCTCACGCCGACCGCGGCGACCGATCCGGGAGCCTATGCACGCCTGCGCGCGGTGCTCGCCGACCTCGGGGCGGACGTGGTCGCCCTCGATCCCGCGGAGCACGATTCGCTGGTGGCGGTGGTCTCCCACGTTCCCCACCTGACCGCCGCGACCCTCATGGCGCTCGCCGCCGACCTCGGGGAGGAGCACGGACCCCTGCTGCAGCTGGCTGCGGGGGGGTTCCGGGACATGACCCGGATCGCCGCGGGGCAGCCCTCGATCTGGCCGGACATCTGCGACGACAACGCCGACGCCATCGTGGCGACGTTCGACCTGCTCATCGAGGCACTCGGGGCGATGCGCCAGCGGGTGGCCGACCGCGACCACGACTCGTTGCTCGAGGTCCTCGACAGGGCGGCCACCGCCCGGCGGGCGCTCAGCCGGCGGGCACCCCGTCCGGAGGAGCTGGCAGAGGTGCGGGTCCCGGTCCTCGACCAGGAGGGGGCGATCGCGGCCGTCGCCACCCTCGCCCCCGCGCTCGGGATCAACATCTTCGACATGGAGATCGCCCACTCGGCCGAGGGCGACCGCGGCGTGCTGGTGATGGTCATCGACGCGGCCTCCGCTCCGGCCTTCGCGGCAGCGCTGGCCGAGCGCGGGCATCGGTCCGGCATCACCCCGATCGGCACGGTGCGGTGACCGACCCCGCTGTCGTGCAACACGCCATCCCCGGGGGCCGGGCCCTGCTCGGCACGCTCACCGTCCCGGGGGACAAGTCGATCTCCCACCGGGCACTGCTGGTGGCCGCGCTGGCCGAGGGCACCTCGACTGTGACCGGGCTCTCCGACGGTGACGACGTCGAGCGCACCGCGGGGGCGGTTGGGGCCCTCGGCGCCACGGTCGAGAGGGTGGACGGCATGGTGACGGTGTCCGGCGGCCGTTCACGGCTCCGGGCGCCGGTCGGCACCATCGACCTCGGCAATTCCGGCACCGGGATGCGCCTGCTGACCGGGGTGGTGGCGACCCTGTCCGGGACGACCCGGCTCACCGGGGACGCCTCCCTGCGGTCCCGGCCGATGGACCGGGTCGCCGAGCCGTTGGGCCGGATGGGAGCCACGGTCGAGGGCGACGGTCCGCGGTGCCTGCCGCCGCTGTCCGTCGCGGGTGGTTCACTCCACGGGATCGACTACACGCCCCCGATGGCCAGCGCCCAGGTCAAGTCCGCCGTGCTCCTTGCCGGGCTCGACGCGGACGGGGTGACGGTGGTGCGCGAGCCGGTGGCCACCCGTGCCCACACCGAGGAGATGCTGGCCGCAGCCGGCGCTGACGTCACCGTGGAGCGCGCCGGCACCGGACGGGTGATCCGGGTCCGGCGGAGCGCCCTTCGGCCGGGGCGGTTCGTCGTCCCCGGCGATCCCTCCCAGGCTGCGTTCTGGGTGGTGGCCGGGGTCGTCGTGCCCGGGAGCCGGGTGACCGTCACCGGCCTGCACCTCGGCGAGGAGCGGACCGGCTTCCTCGCGGTGCTGGACCGGATGGGTGCCGGGATCACCGTGGTCGAGGACGGCACGGGCACCGGATCGGTGACCGCCGAGTCGGCCCCGTTGTCCGGCACCACCGTCGAGGCCGCGGAGATCCCCTCCCTCGACGAGGTCCCCGTCCTGGCGGTGGCCGCGGCGGTGGCCGAGGGGCCGACCCGGTTCCGGGGGGTCGGGGAGCTCCGGATCAAGGAGTCGGACCGCCTCGAGGGAACGGCCGAACTCGTGCGTGCCTTCGGGGGGACGGCGGCCGTGGAGGGCGACGATCTGCTCGTCGCGGGTGGAGCCCGGTTGGTGCCGGGGCACCTCGACGCCCGCGGCGACCACCGGATGGCCATGGCCGCGGCCGTGGCAGCGGCGGCCTGTGCCGACCCGGGTCCGAGCGTGGTGACCGGGTGGGAGGCGGTGGCCACGAGCTACCCGGGCTTCCCAACGGCGCTCGAGGGACTGGCCCGGGCCGGAGCGCCCCGGTGACAGCCGCGTGCGAGCCCGAGAGGCGACCACCGCTGATCATCGCCATCGACGGTCCCGCCGGGTCGGGCAAGTCCACCGTCTCGCGTGCCCTCAGCCGACGGCTCGGCCTCGACCGGCTGGACACCGGTGCGATGTACCGGGCGGTCGCCTGGGCCGCCCTCCGGGACGGCGTCGCTCCGGACGACCGACCGGCCGTGGCCCGCCTGGCCCGTGGGCTCGCCCTGGTGGTGGGGGAGCGGGTCGTGGCCGACGGCACCGACATCACCGAGATCATCCGCGGGCCGGAGGTGAGCGCGGCAGTCTCGGCGGTGGCTGCCAACCCGGAGGTGCGGGAGGACATGGTGCGGCGCCAGCGGCAATGGGCTGCCGAGCACGACGGGGGGGTGGTGGAGGGCCGGGACATCGGCTCGGTGGTCTTTCCGGCTGCCGACCTCAAGGTCTTCCTGACCGCGCCCCACCGGGTGCGCGCCGCCCGACGGCCCGAGGAGACGCCCGAGGCGGTGGCCCGGCGTGACCGGATCGACAGCACGAGGGCGGTCTCGCCCCTCGAGATCCCCGAGGACGCCCGGGTCATCGACAGCGGCGAACATACTGTGGAGGAGATCGTGGACGAGGTGGTCGGGTGGCTCTGAGCCCGAAGGACGAAATCGGGACCCGCGGGCCGCTCGAGCTCGACACCCGGGTCGACACCCGGTTCACCCCCATCTACCGGTTCCTCCGGGTGCTGGTACGCCTCTTCAACCGGCTCCTCTTCCGGACCACGGTGGAGGGCGCCGAACAGATCCCGCTCGAGGGCCCGGTGATCATCGCGCCGGTGCACCGCTCGTTCATCGACTTCTTCGTCGCCTCCGAGGTCACGCGGCGCAAGCTGCACTACATGGCCAAGGACTCGCTCTGGCGGAACTCGCTGCTGGCCCGCATCCTGCCTGCTGTCGGAGCCTTTCCCGTGCACCGGGAGTCGGCCGACCGCGAAGCGCTCCGGCGCGCCGAGCAGGTGCTCGATGCCGGCGAGGTGCTCATCCTGTTCCCCGAGGGCGAGCGCCGCGAGGGTCCGGTGATCGGCGATCTCCACGAGGGAGTCGCGTTCCTGGCCGCCCGCACCGGGGCCACGGTGATCCCGGTAGGGATCGGCGGATCTGCCTCGGTCATGCCCAAGGGGCGCAAGCTCCCCCGGCCACGACACATCCATCTGGTGGTCGGTCGTCCCCTCACCGGCCCGCCACGGACCGAGCAGGGCCGGGTGTCCCGGAGCCGGATCCACCAGTTCACCGCGGAGCTCGCCGAGACGATCCAGCAGCTCTACGACCGGGCGGTCGAGGCCACCGGCCGCTATTGAGTGATCCAGGGCCCAGAGCTGACCCGGTCAACCGATCCCGGTCAGCTGCGGTGGCGATTGCCCAGGGTCACCCGGGCCCACGTGGTCAGGATGACCCTGCCGTAGGCGAAGCCGAAGATGAGGTTGCCGCCCTTCTTGGAGACGCCCGACTCCCGGGGATGCCATTCCGTGGGCCGCTGGGCGATCCGCCACCCGCGGCCCGAGGCGGTGATGACCACCTCGGCTGTCTGGTACTGGTCCTGGATCAGGTGGGGGGCGATGTCCTCGAGCACCTCGACCCGGAACGCCCGGTAGCCGTTCGACGAGTCGGTGAGTTGCTGCTTGATGATGGCGTTGAGGAGCCACGCATAGATCCGGACCCCGGCCCGCCGGAAGCGGTCGGTGGTCCCGTCCGTGCCCATGCGCCGGGAGGCGATCACGAAGTCGGCCGTGTCGTCGAGCAGGGGCTCGAGCATGCTCGCCATCTCTGCCGGGTCGTTCTGCCCATCCGCATCGAGGGTCACCACGTAGCGGGCTCCGTGGGCCGAGGCCAGCTCGTAGCCCAGCCGGAGCGCCGCCCCCTGGCCCAGGTTGACCGGGAGCACGCAGGTGTACGCCCCTGCGTCGTCCGCGACCTGGGCGGTGTCGTCGCTTCCTCCGTCCACCACGACGAGGGTCGAGACCTCGAGGTCCCCGATGAGGGTGGGCATGGCCTTCAGCACCGCCCCGATGTTCGCCTCCTCCTCGTAGGCCGCAATGACGGCCACGACGGGACCGAAGCGGGCGGCCGGGTGACGCTGTTCGAAGTCGTCGCGTGCGACGTCGAGGGCGTAGTGCACGAGCCCGGCGGTGCGTCTCCGGGAGTGGCTGTCCGGCAGGGTCAGCCACCCGTGCCGCTGGGTGGGCGCCATCAGAAGGTGTGGGGGTGGGCGAACACACTCCGTACTCGTGGCTCGAAGTGGGCGAGCGACTGGGTCGGGAAGTCGGGGTCGAAGCTGTTCTGGTCCCACTCGTCGGCGAACTGCGCCGCAAGCGGGTACCAGGGCTCGTTCTGGTACTGGTCGCGCAGGTTCGGGTCCATGTGGAAATGGCTGTAGTAGTGGCGTCCCTGGAAGTCCTGGTGGTGGAGGATGGTCTCGGTGACCTCGGGTCGCACGTAGGGACGCAGGATCTCCGCTGAGATCCGCGGGTGGTTGGGGACCGAGACCGCCTTGCCGATGTCGTGACAGAGCGACGCCACCACCAGCTCGTCGTCGACCCCGGCCTGCTCGGCCCGGGTCGCGGTCTGCAGGCTGTGGGTCAGCTGGTCGACGGCGAACCCGTCGACCACCTCGGCGAGCGATTCGAGGAGTCCGAGGACCCGGTCGGCGACCCGGCCCTGATGGAGCGCTGTCTCGTTGCCGATCCGTGCCCACTGCTCGGCGGTGGAGACGTCCATGCTGGTGAAGGAGGTGGTCATGTCATCATTCTCGCGCCGATCCGCCGACGGTGACGGATCAGGAGGCTCCGGCCAGGCCCTCGAGAACGTCGGCCGCCGCCGTGCTCCGGTCGTCGCCCAACACCTGGGGGCGCGGCCCGACCGCTGTGCCCGCCCGGTCGGGGACCCCGTTGCAGAGGGTGAGGGCGACCTCGAGCGCGCGGAGCAGCTCGCGCAGCTCGGGTGGGGGAGGGAAGTACTCCTCCTCGAAGGCGCCCGCCGGGCTCTCGACCCCGAGCCGCGGGGCCAGTCGTTCGACCACCGCCTGCACCAGAGCCTCGGGCGCGGAGGCCCCCGCGGTGACCCCGACCGTGCCGGTCAGGTCGTCAGGGAGCTCCGAGGCGTCGTTGACCCGCACCACCCGCGGGCAGCCGAACGCCACCGCCACCTGCTCGAGGGCCACCGTGTTCGAGGAGTTGACCGAGCCGATGACCACGACGGCATCGGTCCTCCCGGCCAGGGCCTTGAGGGCGGCCTGGCGGTTGGTGGTGGCGAAGCAGAGATCGCTCCGGTTGGGCATCCAGAGGTCGGGGAACCGCTCCCTGGCGCGGTCCACGATGCCGGCCCACTCGTCGTGACTGAGCGTGGTCTGGGCCAGCAGCGCCACCCGTGCGGGCTGGTCGTCGCCGCCGGCGCCGTCGAGCCCGTCGAGGTCGTCGACATCCTCCGCCCGCTCCAGCAGGCGGACCGAGGAAGGGGCCACCGCCATGGTGCCGACCGCCTCCTCGTGGCCGTGGTGTCCGACGTAGAGCACCGTGTACCCCTTCCGGGCGCGGACCTTGAGCTCGTGGTGGACCTTGGTGACCAGCGGACACACCGCATCGACCACGACCCGACCGCGGTCGCGGGCGGCCTCGACCACCTCGGGAGCCGAACCGTGGGCCGACAGCATGAGAGGGGCACCGGCGGGGACGTCGTCGACGTCGTCGACGAAGATGACGCCCTGGGACCGGAACTGGTCGACCACGTGACGATTGTGGACGATCTCGTGGTAGCAGTACACGGGAGGCTCGAAGACCCGCACCATCCAGGCGAGGGCCTTGATGGCCTTCTCGACCCCGGCGCAGAACCCCCTGGGCTCGGCCAGCAGGACGCGTTCGACGGGCACGATCCAAGGCTACTGGCAGCGGTTCCGATCCCTGCTCCGGGGTCGCACCTGGTCGCTGACTGGGTCCCGCGTGCAACGGGTAGCCTTGAGGGCATGTCGGCGCCCAGAGTGACGACGGCACCCAGGGTCGTTGCCGTCACCGAAGGATCGCCGGCGGCACGTGCGGGAATTCGTCCCGGCGACGATCTGCTGTTCCTCAACGACCGCACGCCCCGCGACGTCATCGAATACAGCCTCCTGGTCGACGAGCCGGAGTTGGACCTCGTCGTTGGTCGACGGGGCGAGGACGGGCCGCTGGCCGTCTCGGTGTCCAAGGCCCCCGGGCAGCCGCTGGGCATCGAGGTCTCCTCCTCGGTGTTCGACCGGGTACGGACCTGCGACAACCACTGCGAGTTCTGCTTCATCCACCAGCTGCCGAATGGGATGCGGCGCAGCCTCTCGATGAAGGACGACGACTACCGGCTCTCCTTCCTCTACGGCAACTTCACCACGCTCACCCGCTTCACCGAGATGGATCTCGAGCGGGTGCTGACCGAGCGGTTGAGCCCGCTCTTCGTCTCGATCCACTCGACCGACCCGGAGGTGCGGGCCGACCTGCTCCGCAACCGGCGGGGAGCCACCAGCCTGCGCTGGCTGAGCGCCCTCCTGGCGGCAGGCATCGAGATCCACGGGCAGATCGTGGTCTGTCCCGAGCGCAACGACGGCGCTGTGCTGGAGGACACGTTGTGCGGTGTGCTCGACCGCTACCCGGAGCTGGCGACGGTGGCCTGCGTGCCCCTCGGGGTGAGCCGCTTCTCACACGAAGCGGCCATGCGCCCGCACACCCGCGGGAGGCGGCCCGGGTGTGCGACACGGTCGCCGCCTGGCAGGAGACCTTCCTCGGGTCCATCGGGCGGCGCATGGTCTTCGCCGCCGACGAGTACTACCTGATGGCCGAGCGACCCTTTCCCGAGGCAGTCACCTACGAGGGCTTCCCCCAGCACGAGAACGGGCTGGGCATGGCCCGGGCCTTCGAGGCCGCGTTCCGGGGCGACGAGCACGCGGCGATGGGGGTGCGCCCCGGGTTCTTCGCGTCCGTCGACGGGGCTCCAGCGGGGGGCTACCGAAGCCAGCGTGCGCCGGGGTCGACAGCGCTGCCCGGGCGGCCGAGCCCCGCCGACGCGCCGGTGGCCGTGCTGACCGGGGTGTACGGGGCGAGGGTGCTCACGCCCCTCGTCGAGTCGATGGGCCGGGGGGACATCCGCATCCTGCCGGTCGACAACCGGTTCTTCGGAGGCAACATCGGGGTGGCGGGGCTGATGACCGGCGCCGACCTCGGGAGGGTCCTCGCCGGTGAACCCGACGGCCACCGCTACCTCATTCCCGACGCCTGCCTGTCCGAGGGGCGTTTCCTCGACGACCTGACGGTGGCGGACCTGCCACGCCCGGTCGAGGTCGTGGCGAGTGACGGCCTCTCGCTGCGCCGCGCCCTCGAGCGGGGCGGTGTCCCGCCTGCCGCGCCGGCCGCCGGCGGCGCGGCCCGGGTCCCGGTCGCCCTCGGAGCGCCGAGATGAGCCGGACTCCGGTAACGCCCCTGCACCAAGGACGGACAACACCGACGGTGGTCGTGGCCGGTCGGCCGAACGTCGGGAAGTCGACTCTGGTCAACCGCGTCGTCGGCCATCGGGCCGCGGTGGTCGAGGAACGTCCCGGGGTGACCCGCGACCGCAAGGAGCTCGACGCCGAGTGGTGCGGCCGTTCGTTCACCGTCGTCGACACCGGCGGCTGGCAGCCGACAGGTGATCCGCTCGACGCGCAGGTCAGCGCCCAGACGGAACGGGCCATCGCCCAGGCGGACGTCGTCCTGTTCGTGGTCGACGTGACGGTCGGGCTCGTCGACGGGGACCTGGCCGTCGCCAAGGTGCTCAAGCGGTCCGGACGGCCGGTTCGGGTGGTGGTCAACAAGGTGGACTCGTCCCAGAGGGAGGCCGACGCCTGGGACGCGCTGTCCCTCGGCTTCGGCGACCCCTGGCCGGTCAGCGCCCTGCACGGTCGGGGAACCGGAGACCTGTTGGACGAGCTGGTCAGCCTCCTGCCCGACGCCGATCCGGACACCACGACCAACCAGAGCGGACCGGAGGGCGAGACGGAAGCGGCCGAGCTGCCGGGGTCGGCATCCCGCGGCAGTGGCATCCCGCGGGTGGCGCTGGTCGGCCGGCCCAACGCGGGGAAGTCGACCCTCTTCAACCGATTGGTCGGCGACGAACGGTCGGTCACCCACGACCAGCCGGGTACCACCCGCGACGCGGTCGACACCGTCGTCGAGACCCCGGACGGCACGGTCTGCTTCATCGACACCGCAGGGATGCGCCGCGCATCGCGCACCGACCGGGGGACCGAGTACTTCTCGGTGCTCCGCGCCCTCGAGGCGCTGGACCGGGCCGACATCGCGCTGCTCGTCATCGACGCCACTGACGGCGTCACCCACCAGGACCAGCGACTGGCCGAGCGAATCGGCGCTTCCGGTTGCCCGGTCGTCGTGGTCCTCAACAAGTGGGATCTCGTCGCCACCGAGGACCGGACCGGAATCCTGGCCGACGTCGGGGACCGGCTTGCGTTCCTCGGGGAGGCGCCGGTGCTCAAGCTCAGCGCCCTCACCGGGCTCGGAGTCCATCACATCCTTCCTGCGGTGGTGGCGGCCGAGGATGCCTACCACTCGCGTGTCCCGACCGGTGCGCTGAACCGGGCGCTCACATCGATCCAGGCGACGCATCCTCCGGTTGGCGCCCGCATCAAGTACGGCGTGCAGGGAGCCAGCGACCCGCCCACCTTCACCTTGTTCACGAACGGCCGACTGCAGCCGACCTACCTGCGCTATGTCGAACGGGGACTGCGTGAGCGCTTCGACCTCGGACCGACCCCGATCAAACTGCGGGTGCGGGCCAAGGGCGCCGACGGGGGTGGGGGTCGACGGCGATGAGCCGTGGGGGTGGGGCCTGCCGTGCCCTGGTGTGAGGAATGCGATCGACAGCTCGAGGACGACACCCTGACCGATGAGGGGACCTGCCCGGTCTGTGGGAGGGAGCCACTCGAGCATCGCAAGTCGCCGTGGTGGTTCAAGTTCATGGCCGTGGCCACCGTCATCTACCTGGGCTATCGGGCGTTCCAGGGCGTCACCTGGGTCGTCCACCACGTCTAGAGAGCCCACTCCGTCCATCGGCCGAAGCGACCTGGTGTTCCGCCCGGCCCGGAGTCAGGCGGCGCGCTAGATTGCACGGATGCTCAATCCGATCTCTGCCGAACGTCCGCGTCTGACACTCCGCCACCGGACGCGTTTCGCCCTGGTCGCCGTGGCGATCTCCGCACTCGCCGCAACCGCAGCGGGGTGCACCTCGTCACCGGCCACGAGCAGCACCAGGACCACCGTCGACGCCGCGGCCAAGTGCACGACCTGGGCTTCGGTCGTGTCGGCCTTCACCGCCCTGAACGACGCCCACGTCTCATCCAGCGACAAGGCCGCCGCCATCCGCAATATCCACGCAATCCAGAAGGCGGACAAGAACTTCCGGCCCACGGTGACGAAAGACGTCAAGGAGAAGATCAAGGGGCTCCAGGCGTCGATCAAATCCCTCGCAACCGCCGTCCGGAAGCAGTCGGGGACGAGCGCAGTGCCGGCCGCGGTCACCCAGGTGAACGCCAGCTGGAACGCACTCGTGACCAGCGTCGGCTCGAGCTGTCCGACGGTGAAGGCAAGCACCGTCGCTCCCTAGCGGATCGCGGACTCCGGTCGTGGGCGACCGTTTGTGCCACTCGTCCATCTCGATCACCAGTGACGTCTATTCCCGCGTGCGGCCCGACGTCGACCAGGGGGCAGCCGAAAAGGTTGCAGCCTTGATGCTCGGCGGGGGAGCGTCACCGCGACCGACCGTGATTGCCAGCGCTCGCGATAGTTGCCTGCCTGTCAACCAGGCACATGGGGCGTGTGGATACTTGTTCGGGACCGACGGCCACACTCTCGTCGAGTCGAACGGCTGAAGAACTGCAGGTTGCGCTCCAGCGACCAACGTGGCTGTCACGTAGAGGTGGCCCACAACCGGATATGCCCAGTCACTGATTCGGCACCTTCGGGCGTGTGGATAACCCAAAGACTCTCCCTGCTTTCGATCGGCCGGGAGATCCCAAGGACAACAGTTTCGACCGGTGCTACCGTCCAGTCAGCGAGGAACGGGGGTGGGCCGTGGGGAGTCCAATAACACCGACATCGATTCATCGGCTGGAGGGCAGCAGGGGGTCGGTGGCTCCTGGTATGCGGACGGACAACCGAACGCCCAGCGCCAGTCATCGTCACTCGACGGCAAGGTCGCGAACAGTCCGCGGACTCCGGCATCGCCTCGAACACTTCAAGAGCGTCGGGCTGATTCTCGCTTCCTTGATGCTCGCATCGTTGCTTGCTTCCGCCGTGCCGGGCGGCGTGGCCAGTGCCACCGCCGGGACAATCACGAACTACCCCGCTACCGGGATCCAGTCACCCGGGGAAATCGTCACGGGTCCCGATGGCGCTTTGTGGTTCACCACGCAGGACGCCATCGGGAGGATCACAACCGGGGGAGTACTCACGACCTATACCGGCACCGGGATTCGCCTTCCAACCGGGATCGCAGTGGGATCCGACGGAGCGTTGTGGTTTACGAACGCAGGCAACTCCTCGATCGGTCGCATCACGACGGCCGGGGTCGTGAGCAACTACACGGGGACCGGGATCAACGATTCCAATGGGATCACGTCTGGTCCGGACGGGGCGCTGTGGTTCACCAACGACGGCATCAACACAATCGGTCGCATCACGACGGCAGGGGTCGTGAGCACCTACACGGGGACCGGGATCGACGACCCCCAAGAGATCACTTCCGGTCCGGACGGTGCGCTCTGGTTCGCCAACAGCGGCGGTAGTCACGGCCACAGTTCGATCGGTCGCATCACGACGGCAGGGGTCGTGAGCAGCTACACCGGCACCGGCATCGATGGGCCGAACGGGATCAGAAGCGGTCCGGACGGTGCGCTTTGGTTCACCAACTACGCCAACAACTCGATCGGTCGCATCACGACGGCAGGGGTCGTGAGCAATTACACCGGCACCGGCATCGACGGACCTGAAGGGATCACGGCCGGCCCCGATGGGAACCTCTGGTTCACCAACTACACCAACAACTCGATCGGACGAATCACCACTTCTGGGGTCGTCAGCAACTACACGAAGTCGGGGGCCTCCCATCCCATAGACATCACCTCTGGTTCGGACGGTGCGCTGTGGTTCACCAACTACGGGTCTTCCATCGGCCGGGTGACTACCGGGGGAACGATCGCCATCTTCTCGGGGTATGGCAACGGGATCAACGGACCAAGTTCCGTGACAGTTGGTCCGGACGGAGCGCTCTGGTTCACCAACAGCGGCAACAACTCGATCGGTCGAATCACGACCGCCGGGGTTGTCAGCAATTTCCGAGGCCCGGGTATCGACTTTCCCAGTGGGATCACAGCCGGCTCGGACGGAGCGCTCTGGTTCACCAACTACCTCAACAAATCGATCGGACGAATCACGACCGCCGGGGTCGTGACCAAACACACCGGCACCGGCATCGACGGACCTGAAGGAATCACGCCCGGCCCCGATGGGAACCTCTGGTTCACCAACTACCTCAACAACTCGATCGGTCGAATCACGACCGCCGGGGTCGTCTCCGAGTTCGGCGGAGGTGGCACCGATAAACCGAACGCCATCACGGAAGGACCCGACGGCGCGCTCTGGTTCACGAATTCAATCGGGAACTCGATCGGCCGCATCACGACCGCTGGGGTCATCACCCACTTCAGCCGGACGGGGATGGACGGTCCGGATGGGATCACAGCCGGACCCGACGGCGCGCTCTGGTTCACCAACGGCGCCAACAACTCGATCGGCCGAATCAGCACTGCCGGGGTCGCCACCAGGTTCACGGGAGGCGGCATCAGCGGCCCGGAAGGCATCACGGCAGGTGCCGATGGTGCGCTGTGGTTCACCAACTTCGACGGGCCTTCCATCGGTCGGATAACCACCGCAGGAGTCATCACCAAGCGCACCGGCGACGGCATCGCCTACCCTGCTGCAATCACTGCAGGTCCGGATGGGTCGCTTTGGTTCGCCAGCGATACGACGCCATCGTCACCACCCTTCGGATCCCTTGGATCGATTACGACGAGAGCGACCGTCGGCCAACCTACCATCACCGATGTGAGACCGGCCTCCGGCGCAGTCGGATCGACCGTCACGATCAACGGACTCAATCTGGCTGGTGCCACCGCCGTTCAGCTCAACGGGAAGTCCGCCACAATCAAGACAGACTCGTTCGCCGACATCACGATCACCGTTCCGGCTGGAGCAACATCGGGCAAGATTCGAGTCACCACCGGAGGTGGTACCGTCACCAGCAGCACCTCATTCACGGTGACCTAACAGGAACCGTGGGTCGCGACGTGCCCGCCTACCCGAGCGGGGTGGGCCCTATGAGACCACCCGTGGTCGAGTGCTCAGGAAACGTCGGCTGCGGATCGGACACGTCATCTTCCGTGAGATCGGACGAGAACAGGACTAAGGGTCCACGCCAGATTAATACGCGCGTAGTATCCTGGCCGTGTGGAGGTCACTGAGGAGGCGCTCGCGCGATTCTTCGAGGTGGTCTTGCCGCACATGAACGAGCTGCAGCGTCGGGTCGTCGCCGGCGCGACCGCCGAGATGCTCGGGCGCGGCGGCAAGACGGCGGTGGCCGACGCGTCGGGCATGAGCCGCAACACGGTGATCAAGGCAGAGGGAGAGGTCGTCGCCGGGATCGAGCCGTCGACCCGGTTGCGCGCCCCCGGGGGTGGCGACAAGTCGCTGCTCGACACCCAGCCGGGTCTGCTCGAGGCTCTCGACGACCTCGTCTACCCAGAAACCCGCGGTAACCCGATGTCGAGGCTGCGCTGGACATCGAAGTCCTCCACCAAGCTGGCCGACGAGCTGGTGCGCCAGGGCTACGACATCTCGCCGCGCTCTGTGCTGCGCCTGCTCCACCGCCTCGGCTATTCGCTCCAGGCCAACGCCAAGGTGACCGAGGGGCGCCAGCACGCCGACCGCGACGCCCAGTTTCACTACCTCAACGACCAGGCCGACGCTTTCATCGAGAGCGACCAGCCGGTGATCTCCGTCGACACCAAGAAGAAGGAGCTGATCGGCGACTACGCCAACGGTGGCGGCGAGTGGTCACCGGCGGGTGAGCCCGAACGCGTCCAGGTCCACGACTTTGCGGATCGAGACCTCGGCGAACATGCCAAGGCGATCCCTTATGGCATCTACGACGTGGCCAACGACGAGGGCTGGGTCAACGTCGGCGACGTGGCCGACACGGCCCGTTTCGCCATCGAATCCATCCGTCGCTGGTGGAACCAGATGGGCAAGAGTCGCTTCCCCGGCGCCGAGCGCCTCTTGATCACCGCGGATGCCGGGGGATCAAACGGCTATCGCCTGCGCGCCTGGAAGGTCGAACTGGCGAAGTTGGCCACCGAGACCGGCCTCGACATCACCGTGTGCCACTACCCGCCGGGGACGTCGAAGTGGAACCGGATCGAGCACCGCATGTTCAGCTTCATCACTATGAACTGGCGCGGCCGCCCCCTCACCACACTGCGCACCATCATCGAGCTGATCTCGGCCACCACCACCAAGACCGGGCTCAGCATCCAAGCCGACTACGACCCGAACTGGTACCCGACCGGCATCAAGATCACCAACAAGGAGCTGGCGGCCGTCCCCCTCGAGCCCCATGCGTTCCACGGCGAGTGGAACTACACGATCAACGCTCAATCAAACGCGGCGTGAGCCCTAAGAGGTCCGGTCTGCTGCGAGGCACAGGGCGGCCGTCGGGTGAACTACTGTTGCCTCCCTGTCCGAATCCCTGCCCAGCGTTGTTGCCTCCGTTGTTGCCTGGCAGGGGAGTCGAACAGAGTAGGACCCTGGAAAGTGCTTCTGACCAGGGACAACAGTAACGGGCTGTGGCGCAGCTTGGTTAGCGCGCTTGACTGGGGGTCAAGAGGTCCCGGGTTCAAATCCCGGCAGCCCGACCACTTGCGGTTGACCCCATTGGGTGGACCACTTTTTAGGACAACGTGGCCTGCTGGGTGGTGGTTGAGTCTAAATCTTCGAACTCGTTCGGGGTGAGATAGCTGAGCGAGCTGTGTCGGCGGTCCGGATTGTAGAAGTGCTCGATGTAGTCGGCCATGACGATGGCCAGCTCGAGATGGGTCCGCCACTTCTGCCGATTCAGGAGTTCGATCTGCATCGAGCCCCAGAAGCCCCATTTGGGTGGGACACCGTTGACGGCCGACTGGTTGCAAATGCGACTGAGCAGGAGACACTCTCTCTCGGGCCGAGGATCTGCGCTCCGATGGTCTCGGCTACTTCAAAATCGCCGAGAGGTTGAATCTGGAGCAACGACCAACCAAGCGGGGAGGACCGTGGCAGGCCATGAGCGTCCGGTCAGTGCTGCGTTCGGCGGACAAGGTGGTCACTGCATGAAGCTTGAGACGGCGTCAACCAAGACACCGCTCGTTCGCCGCATAGGTGGCCAATCAGAGGTGGCCATCTATGACCCCCCGCCATTAGGCGATCGTGTCACGGATTTGGATGGGGAGCTTCTTGCATTCCAGGTGCAGGATGACGTCGAGCCAGGCCTTGGGGAGCCTGGGTCGACAACTCGGTGGCGTTGCTGGTAGCGAGTCCCAGGGATCATCCGGGGTCGAGCCACACGGCACATATCGAGACCGTATTGCAACCACCCTTGACATGCCGTGGCCGCCATGTAACGGTTCTCGTGTTGTTGCGGTTGCGGGAGCCCAAGCATTGCTGCGGAGCGTGCTTGATTAGCGGCGGAGAGTGTCGGTCGGCTCATTCTGATCGGAGGGACGTCCCTGTGTTTGCACCTAAAGGAGTCTTGCATGCTGCTATTGCCCTGTGCATCGGGCTATTCACCGGGGCCCTGGTCCTCGTCCTGGGACCGGCTGTGGCCCCGGCATCGGCAACGGGAACAGCGTGCAGCTTCACGTTGACCAGCACCACCCAGACGCTTAACGGTAACTGCTCGACCCACACCACGATCCAGATCAGCAAGAAGACCTTCAACGGAAATCACCACACGATCACGGTGACCGATGGCGCCGGCAGTGCCCCCTTCAGCGGTGACGTCCTGCTCGACAGCGGGACCGTGCCCTCGGTGACGGTGGAGAACGTCGCAATCAAGGGCTCCTACACGCAGACTTGCGATCCGAGCGGAAATCCGCAGGCACAGGGGATCGAGATCGACCTCGCCTCCGCCACTATCAACGGCGTGACAATCTCGGGGATGAACACCGGGAACACCTGCACCGTGGGCTACGACGGAAGCTACGGCATCGCCATCGACGGTGGTGAGAGTGCCACCCACAGGTACGCAGTGACCATCGAGAACAGCACGTTGGACGGGTACGTCGGTGTTGGCATCTACGTCATCGGCAATGTTGTTGCAACGATCAACCATAACAACCTGGCTGCCTACAACGGCAACTCCCAGACCGGAGCTACAGGAATCGATATCGACTACAACTCAGGCGGATCGATTACACCGCGGCCGCTCATTACTAACAACCACATCATTGACCTCGAAGCAAAGTCGACGCAGGGCTGTGACGGGATTGACATGTTCGGCTCGAACTACCGGCAGACCGGCTCGGGCAAGGTGAACACCAACACGATCCAAAGCAGTTGTCCCCACAGCATCTACGACGTGGCGGGGATCTTCATCAACGAGGCATCCAACATCATTGCCGACGATGACACGATCAGCGGAAGTCTCGGTGACGGGGCACTGATTTATACAAGCTGCAGTACGCACAAGTTCGCCAATAACGACGGCATCGACAACAGCTCCATCACGGGCGCCTACAACGGGGTTAGGGTGGCGTCGTATCAGAACAGCAACGTGCCACCCACGTGCGGTGGCCAGGCCAACCTGAACGGGGTCATCGGGAACACCATGACCGACCTCGACAGTCACGGGAATCCGGCGGGTAACGACGGTGTGTGGATCTTCGAGTGCAGTCCGACTGTCCTCACCTCGCCGACCGGCTGCTACACCGATGAGACCACCGTATCGGGGAACACGTTCAACGGCTATTCGACCAACGTCCTCGACGAGGGCAGCAACAGCATTATCAGTGACCTTGCTCGTCCGTCCGGTCACCTGATGGCGCCGCCTACATCGGTGCGACCGGACCACCCCGGCAACTGAACGTGAGGTCAGCGGCCCATTTCACTGGCAGACAATCCGTTTCCCGAGAACGAGGAGGTGGACCTGACATAGTCACTCGTTTGATGCGCACGAAGGCCCTGCTGGTCATCGCTGTTGGAGTTGGGCGTCCCGATCTTGCTGAGCGCACCACGGGCAGCTGCTGCCGGTCTGCCCCAGGGGACCGGGCGACCTATCCCTGATTCAGTGGGATGCAGGCGTTCATCCCTGTCCCAGCCGACGCACAAGGTCTGATCTAGTGTGGTGACATGTAAATAGTCGCGCGATACGTGTAGGATGGGCTCATGGCCCGACCACCTGCGCCACCACTACGCCTGAGTAAGAAAGAACGCACCGCGCTCGAAGGTATCGCAGCAAGCGTTTCCTTGCCGCACCGGGCCGTGAGGGAAGCCAAGGGCCTGTTGATGGCTGGTGACGGCGTGGCGAACTCGAGCATCGCCGAGGCTCTGGGTGTCTCACGTTCGACGGTTCTCCAATGGCGGAGTCACTTCGATTCAGATGGAGTCGAGTGGGTGGGCGAGGTGCACGAAGGCCGTGGTCGCAAACCGGTCATCACCCAGGAACAGATCGACCAGATGATCAGCGACACCTTGCACACGACGCCGCCTGATGCCACCCATTGGTCGAATCGCACCATGGCCGATCACTGCGGCCTCTCACGCACGACGGTCCAGCGCGAGTGGCAGGCCCGTGGGATCAAACCTCATCTGGTCAAAACGTTCAAGATCTCGAACGATCCGGACTTCGAGGACAAGTTGATCGACGTCATCGGCCTGTACATGAACCCACCCGACGGTGCCATCGTCCTGTCATTCGATGAAAAGTCCCAGATCCAGGCCCTCGACCGCACCCAGCAGAGCCTGCCGATGAAGCAGGGACGTCCAGGAACCATCACCCATGACTACAAGCGCTACGGAACCACCACCTTGTTCGCGGCCCTCAACGTCCTCACCGGCGAGCTCATCGGTCAGTGCTTCTCACGTCATCGCCATGAGGAGTTCTTGGCCTTCTTGCGTCTGATCAATCGCGAAGTCCCTCGGGGCAAGGAGATCCACGTCATCTTGGACAACTACGGCACCCACAAGCACCCTGACGTGGTGGCGTGGCTGGAGAAGCACAAGCGCTTCCACTTTCACTTCACGCCGACGAGCTCTTCTTGGTTGAACATGATCGAGCAGTGGTTCGGTGCGATCACGAACAAACGGATCCGGCGGGGCAGCTTCGGCAGCGTTCCTGAACTTATTGAAGCCATCGAGGACTACATCGCCCATCACAACCAGGACCCAATTCCGTTCATCTGGACCAAGACGGCCAAGCAGATCATCACCAAGGTCCGACGGGGACGGGTGGCCCTTGAGACCGTGAGTCAATCGCGCGCTATTTGAGTGTCACCGCACTAGCATCTCTGCGTGCCCTCGGACCTCGCCCTGAAGACCATGAATCGTGTTCACCGCATGGTGCTCGGAGCCACTGGTGGTCGGCTCGGCTGGAGGGCCAGTGGGATGCCGGTCATCGAACTGACGACCACGGGACGGCGTAGCGGACAACCTCGTACGACCATGCTGACGTCGCCCTATCAGGAGGGCTCGACGACGGTTCTCGTCGCGTCACGAGGAGGCGATGACCACCATCCCGCGTGGTACCTCAACTTGAAGGACCACCCGGAGGTGACCGTATCCGTGGGTGGCAGGCCGCCTCAGCGGATGCGAGCCGAGACCGCCGATCCCGAGGATCGGGCACGGATATGGCCGCTGATTACCGCTGATCACAGCAACTACGCCGGATACCAGCGCAAGACGAAGCGCGAGATACCCCTGGTACTGCTCCGCCCAATTGACGGCTGAGCGCGGACGCTGGCGGACCTTGCAACACCGGCAGAAGGTCGATGCGGATCGCTACGCTTGTGATTCAGCGTCGTTCTTGATCGCCGCAAGTGTCACTGGAATGCCCTCCTTGGCGAGGTCCAGCCTGCTGGCGATCTGCGCCTGAGCATCAGCGCCAAACCGATCCTCGAACATCGCGACACCACCGGGCAGAAACTCCCAGGATTCGGTCAACTCTGTCCCTCCGTCGACTGGAGTGAAGACATATCCCCAGCGCGTCCAGGAACCATTGACGATGAATGCGAACTCGCGTCCGCGATCAGCGACAGCGATCTCCGAACGGGTCTCCCAGGTTCGCTCCGGCAGCTCGTTCCTTCCCGTGAACCAAGCCCCAACCGTTGGACCAGCACCGTCGTCCCACCAGCAGGCTGTACAGATGGGGCTCCATGTCCCCATGCGTGTGATATCGGAGACGAGGTCGTAGAGGTCCTCCGGAGAACGGGCGATGACGATCGATTCCGAATGCTGAAGGTTTGCCATCACATCAGTCTGCCCGGATCGTTGATCGGTGGCCAGGAGTGTCCCGACTGGCCCTGAACAGGACCTCGCAAGATGTGGGCCCTTGTCCACATTACGTCGTCGTCTGTTCGCTGCCCTCGTCCGTGCGTACGTACTCGGGATCGGATTCGTCCCGAATGGAAAGCCGCCACTTGCAACACACATCGTCTGTGCTCACACGGGGCGGAATTGCCAGGATCTCGACCTTCATATTCGGGTTGTACATTCTCGCCGTCTCGATGATGGCGGCGGGACAGGTGATATGAGACGCCTTCTCGGCAATGTCCGGGCGGCCCATCGCTTCCCATTGGTCGACCGAAATGCATTTGTTGAACGTGAAGATCCCGACTTCCTCCTCTGGCATCTCGAATGTCAGCTCGAAGGCCTTGCCGGGAAAGGAGGTCGCGTCCACCTGAATGTCCTTCATGAAGGCCTCAACCGTGTCACCGGAGATGTTCATCCAGCGCGCCTTGATGTCTTTTGCCGCGGGCAGCAACGTCTCACTCCACAGAGCCCACTGGAAGGCGAACATCTCGTCGAGGCCGTCCCTCATGACGATCGCGAGCGCCCACGACTCGATCGCTGCCAGCAGGTATTCATGGCTCCCGAGCGCGAGCTTCACCAGGCGCTCCTTCAGGTACTGCGCCCATTCCGGCCCCGGCTTGTATGGGTTGACAAGGACGACATCTCCGGCCGCGATCTGGGCCGCCACTTCCTTCCGGGTCTCGGTGATGAGGGTCTCGGCCTCATCGTCAGTGAGTTCCATCCACTCGTCGATCATCCCCCGCAGTTGAGGAAGGATCGTGTCTTGCCAAGCCTCCGATTGGATGTGCTGCATGTCATCGCGTCCATAGCGCTCCGCGACCGAGTCCGCCCAGCCCGCGATGCACACCCTGTAGTACTCGTCACTCATCTCCAACATGTTGATGAGCGCGTCATTCGAGAAATCCGAGAACCTGAGGCCCTGATTGAACGGACCGCCGTAGTCCGGTAGCTCGAGACTGTCGGCCGGACTGATATCGGATCGGGTGTCGTGTCCCTCTTTCTTGTAGGTGCCCGGCGGATCGATGACCGGGAACTTCTTGAAGTGCACCAGATCGACTGGTATGTCGAGTCCAACCACCTGCTGGTGCTCGTCGTAATCGGCGCCAACCTTCCGAACGTTGGACAACGTTTCTTTCACATCGTCGTCGATATCTGTCATGACGGCTCCTCCAATGTGCGCAGCGACCGGCCTGCCAGGGGCCAAAGTAGCCAACCGGCTAGGCCCGGTCAATGCTGTCTCCCGGCGAGCGCCCACACTCGCATCCGGCCAGGTCAGGCCACCATCCGTTAATCGGCCAACCGTGCAAACACGGCCTCACACTGATGGAGCGACCGGGTTGGCGAAGCGAAACCGCCCTGCGGAGGGGGCCGACCGCTACCCAGCGGCGCTCCGGTCCCTGGATTTGCGGCAACCCTGGTTGCCCTGCCTATGGTCCGCCGCCAAGGCCAGACCCGTTGAGCATCGTTCCGCCACCTTGCTCCGGGTCTGGCCCCTTTCGTCAGACAGCCGGGAGCCGCCCCGTCCCACCTGCTTGCCGGGCAGGACGGGGTGCGGCTCAACCGACGCCCGCCGACTGCGCACTGGGGGGGCGTGCGGGTCGGGTTGCTTCAGTTGTACGCCTCCGATGTGAACCGCTTGCGACCTGTCGGTTACGGCTCGGTGAACAGGTCACCGAGGCCCTGGTCAGGTTGCCTATCGCCTGGTCGACTGCGGAGACAGGGGCGTCAGCGTCACCATCGGCAATCTGCGCCCTCACGGTCACGGTGAGGATGAACGCCTTCGAGGGGGGCGTGCGGCCTCCTGGAGGTGGAGTGGAGGGAACAAGGTGTCCATGCGATGGCTGACCACCCGTGCCCTGCCTGTGTGGGCGGCTACGGCGAGCCGGTGGTCCGTGCCTGCCCAAACCACCGGCACGCCGTCGTGCCGATTTCTGGCCCCGAGAGAGGTTGCGCCCGGCTCGCGGGGACCCGTCACCGGTCTAGCAAGGCGAGCATTACGGGAAGATCACGGGAAACCAAATCTTCGGGAAACATTGCGTGACGTCCGCCACGAAACGTGCCCGGACCCCGTCCGGGTTGCGTCGTCTGTTCAGAGTTTCGGTGCGAGTCCCAGAGCCTGCTCCATCGCGTCCTCGAGGAAGTAGGTGTACACCTTGGTCACATGGCCCTTGTTGATGTACACCTCGTACTTCCCGATGATCGCGGTGCAGGTGTTGGAACAGAACCACGGCGTCACGTCGATGTATCGGCCGCCTGCCGATATCACGGCGTCCTTGTCGGCGGTGTCGTAACTCGATGTCACCTTGTCGGGTCGAGCCGAGCACACCTGGACGGCGGTCAGGTGTTCGGAGAGGCACTGTGGGCCGGTTACCGGGAGGTGGGGCACGTTCCCGATCACCACGATGTTCGCTTTGGGGATGGTCAACTTGGCGAAGGTCTCCTCGAGGCCCTTGCGCCACTGGCTCTCCGTGAACGGCACGCCTTGGGCATTCGCCTGGTGCTCCTGGCTCACGATGAGCAGGTTGGGTTTGAGTTGGTTGATCCGGTTGATGGCGAATTTGTGGAAGTTGTTGCACTCGAGGAACGGGCCGCCGGGGATTCCCCACCCCGCGGGGTTCCTCACGACAAGTTGCCCGGCTGGGCAACTTCCCTTGCCCACGAAGACCAGCTTCCAGTGGACACGTTTGGCGATCTGATTCAGTGCGGCGAACCACATCCCGATGTGAGAATCACCGGTGAGGGCCATCGTCTTGGTGCCGTTCGGGTCCCCGAAGACACACGCTGGAAGGGACTGCTCGCTGTACCCCGGCCAGCACCCGTATCCAGGCGTGCCCCAGTTGTGGGTGGCGCGTCCGAGCGAGGGTTCGAGGTCGGTGGGCACCGTCTTGATGGACGGTGCGGCAGCCACCAGTTGGGCGACGGTCTCCCCACGTGTCGCGGTGTAGCTCGAATTGTTACTGGAGTGTGCCCCAAGCTCGAGTCCGGCCACACCCAGCGAGGCGCCGATCAGGACCAGCCCGAGCAGGACCGGCGGCCAGCGCCGCCTGGTCAGCACCTTTGCGTGGCGTACCGGATTCTCGAGGATGAAGTAGGTGCCGATCGAGGCGACCAGGGCAACCAGGATCCAGCGGATGTTCTGTGTGAAGGAGAGGCTGGATTTTCCGGCGTAGTAGGCGGCGATGACCAGGATCGGCCAATGCCAGAGGTACATCGAGTACGACAGCTTGCCCATCCACTGGAATGGAGGAAGCCGCAGGAGTGTCTCAGCCCCTCGGCCCGGGGCGGTGACCCCTCCTGCGATCACCAGGGCGGCCCCGACGACCGGAAGCGCCACCGCAGATCCCGGGTACGGGGTGTTGGCGGTGAATTCGAGAGCCGACACGGCAATCGCGGCGAGGCCTGCCCACGTCATGACCGAGCCGAAGCGCCGGGGTATCCGGAGCAGCCACTGGGTGCTGACGGCCACCAGCGCACCGAGGGCGAGCTCCCACGCACGGGTGAACGGCGAGAAGTAGGCGGTGTTGGGGTCGGTCGACGTTTGGAGGACCGAGAGGAGGAAGGAGACCAAGACTCCGGCGCCGAGGGTGATGGCCAGTCGGGCTGCGAGTGACAGCCGTGTGCGGAGCGAGGCGACCACCAGGAAGACCGCCGGGTAGACCAGGTAGAACTGTTCCTCGACCGCAAGCGACCAGAAGTTCTGGAGGGTCGACGGAGGCTGCGATGCGGTCAGGTAGTTGGTCCCGATGGTCGAGAAGTGGAAGTTGGCCAGGAAGACCGAGGCCCACCGGGCATCCGTCGCGGTCTGGTCCCCATAGACCACTCCGAGCAGGCCGTAGGACGCCACCGTGGCGGCGATGATCACCAGGGTGGCTGCCGGGATGATCCGGCGGGCCCGGCGCCCGTAGAAACCGAGGATCGAGAGCTTTCCTGTGGACTCGCGCTCGCGGAGCAGCACTCCGGTGATCACGAACCCGGAGATGACGAAGAAGACGTCGACCCCGACGTAGCCTCCACTGAGCCAGGGCAGGCCGGCGTGGTAGAACACTACGAGGAGGACGGCCACGGCGCGGAAACCTTCGACGTCCGGGCGGAAGCGGCGATCCGAGGGTGCCGTGCCCGACTCGTCCCCCGAGGCGAGGTAGCGCTCGTCCAGCGCTGGCGCCTCTGAAACCGTCATCCCCCTGCCCTCCTGTGCCTAGACGGTCGGAACACAGTATCGGTCGCCTCGACTTCGCGCACACGTGGACCGACTGCGAGGTGCCCCCACGATCGACCGGTCACCGGGTCCATCCCGAAGGGTGGATCGTAGCCAACCCCAGGGCCGGACCGGCATCGGCCGGCGCTGCCGGACGTCCCTCGCCGCCTGGTTGGGCGGCAGTACCGGGTGCAGGTGTCCGACGGCTGGGGCATAGGGGAACGGACGGCGCCGCCACGATCAGGGGCGGGTCTCCCTCGCGCCGTCGACCCCGGAAAGACTGTTTTCGACCAGACTGTGGGAAGTCGGTTCCCCCGAAAGGACGCGCATGCTCATCTGGATCATCCTGGCCATCGTGCTCGTGGTCATCGTCGGAGGAGGATTCGTCGGGCGCAACCGCCAGACCCGGTCCAGGGCGCAGTCCGGGCACGCAACCACCCATCACGGGAAGGGAGCCCGGCGGTCTCGCGGCCGGGGCCGGGGTCACTGAGGCGCTGTCGCACCCACCGGGGGTCAGGTGGTCGGACGCAGCGTGAGCAGCTCCTGGACGTTGTCGAAGAGGATCCGCCGGGTGCCGTCCGTGTCGAATCCTTTCAGCTCGCGCACATAGTCGAGCGGCTCGGGAAGCCCTTCGACGTGAGGCCAGTCGGAGCCGAAGATCACCCGGTCGGTCCCCATGCATTCGGCGACGACCGTGATGTCGTCCTCCCAGAACGGATTGATCCAGACGTGACGACGTAATGTGTCGACCGGGTCGTTCTTCCAGTACCCGGGCATCTTGTGGGCGGTCGAGCGAAGCTTGGCGAGGAGGTCCGGGAGGAACTGCGCACCGTTTTCGACCGAGGCGATCCGCAGGTTGGGGAATCGGTCGAAATGGTTCTCGAAGATCAGCGACAGCAGGTAGTCGCGGATGGCCTGCTCGATGGCGAACGACTTGATCGAGGGCTTCCACCCACCGGTGAACGTCGCGGCGAACCGGTCCTCGGCATAGCCGTTCGAGGAGACTCCGCTGTCAGCAGCGTGGACCACCACGGTGATCCCGGCGTCGTCGGCGAGGCGCCAGAAGCCGTCGAACATCGTGTCGAAGGGGGAGCGGCGCCCGAGCGCCGTGGTGGGTGCGGCCGGTCGCATGACCACCATCCGGGCACCCTGATCGAGGGCCCAGGTCAGCTCCTCGACCGCCCAGGCGGGGTCGGCCAGCGTGAGGTACGGGGCCGCGAAGATCCGGTCGTGGTAGTTGCAGGTCCAGTCCTCGACGAGCCATCGGTTGAATGCCCGGAAGAGGTGGCAGACCGCTCCGGGGTCGTCGGCGAGCGGTGCTTCGTAGATCATCCCGAGGGTAGGGAACAGCAGGCATCCGGCCAGACCCTGCGCATCCAGGGTGGCCTCACGGGCGGCCGGGTCGCGATAGGCGGCCCGGATGGGCTCGCGGTCCGCGAGCATCGCGAGGGGGCTCCGCCCTTCCGAGATTCCCGCGGAAGTAGTCGTACATCGCCCCGGGAAGGGCGATCGGGTCGAAGGTCGGGTTCGTCACGGCATGGCTGACCCGGCCCCCGAGCACGTGGTACCGGCGCCCGTCGATCTCGCACCACTGCACCACTCGGGTCCCGAGCGCCGGATCGAGGTGCCGGGTGAATGCGTCGATCGCCTCGTAGTAGTGGTTGTCGGCATCGAACACCGGATGGCCGAGATCGGCAGCGTCACTCATGGTCTCTCCTGGTTCGCTGCCCCTTGCGGAGCCAGCACATCCTAACGGCCGTCTCCCAGGCGGCAGCGGTCGGTGCGGAGCCGGTCGGACAGGAGTCGTCGCAGCCTGCCGTGAACCGGGACCTACGATCCGGCGATGCCCATCTACCGACTCGGCGACCAGATCCCCGTCGTCCACCCCGAGGCCTACGTCCACCCCGACGCGGTGATCATCGGCGATGTCACGCTCGGGCCGGAGGCCACCGTGTGGCCCGGAGCCGTCCTCCGCGGCGACTTCGGCACCATCACCGTCGGCGCACGATCGTCGGTCCAGGACGGCACGGTGATCCACGCCGGACCGGGCTTCCCCACGGTGGTGGGGGAGGGGTGTGTGATCGGCCACCTCGCCCATCTCGAGGGATGCGTGCTCGAGGACGAGACGCTGGTTGGGTCGGGGTCGGTGATCCTCCACCACGCGGTGATCCGCACCGGGGCCACGGTCGGGGCGAACGCGGTCGTGCCGAACCGGATGGAGGTGCCCTCCGGCGCGTTGGCGGTCGGGGTGCCGGCCACGATCCGGCCCGGGGCGTCGCACGTGTCCCTGATCAGGTTTTCCGCCGCCGAGTATGTCGAGAACGGCCGGCGGTACCGGGAGGCGCTCCGCCTGCTCGAGTGACCGTCCTCCACCGGTCACGGCGCACCATGGGGCAGACTCGGGATGTGCAGGGCATCCTGACCGTCGACGGCGCGGCCACCGACGCCACCGCGACCGCCGTCCGCCAGTGCCTGTCCGGTACGGAATTCTTCTGGTTGGACCTTGACGGCGTCGACGACGAGACCCGCGATCTTCTGTTGCACGGCATCGGCGTTCACCAGCTCGTGGTGGACGACGTCCAGAATTTCGGTCAACGGCCCAAGATCGAGGACTACGACACCGTGACCTACATGGTGGCCCACGGGGCGTCCGGCGATGGCGCCTCGGTCCAGGAGGTCCATTTCATCCTCGGTGAGCATTTCGTGATCACCGTGCGCCGGGGCGCCTGCAAGGCGATGGAGGAGGTACGCGCCCGCATCAGCCATCACCGGGTCACGCCGATCGAGTCCCGTCAGATCGCACTGACCTACCTCATCGTCGACGGCCTGGTCGACAGTTTCTTCCCGATGCTCGACCAGTTCGACTCCCAGATCGACGAGTTGGAGGATGCGATCCTGGTCAAGCCCACCGAGGTCCAGCTGGGCACCCTCTTCGCCATGAAGCGCTCCCTCATCGCGGTGCGCAAGGTGATCACGCCCCAGCGGGACATGTTCGCCGGGGTCACCTCCGGGGTGATCGACCTCCCGGGGGTCACCGACGAAGGCCAGCGCTACATGCGGGACATCTACGACCACCTGATCCGGATCAGCGATCTCGTGGACGGCTACCGTGACCTCCTGAGCGGGGTGATGGACACCCACCTCTCGACCGTCTCCAACCGGCTCAACGTGGTCATGAAGCAGCTGACCATCATCGCCACCGTGTTCCTGCCCTTGAGCTTCCTGACAGGCTTCTTCGGTCAGAACTTCTCGTTCCTCATCGCCCACATCACCGGACGTGCCCCCTTCTTCATCTTCGCGATCGGACTCGAGGTGGTCTGTGCGGCCGGGTTGCTCTATCTCTTCCGCAAGCGCGGCTGGCTCGGGGGTCCCACTGACTGAGCCTGCGGCCCGGGTGACAGACGACTCGCGCCGCGGGCCGAGGAGGCTGCCCGGCTGAGCGAGCGTGGACCGGTTACGCCGGGGTGACGACGACGGTGCCGTTGGGCCGGAGCACGTACCAGAGCCCTCCCGCGTTGGTCAGCGCCTGCCCGGTGGCCTGGCCGGGGGCACGATCGGGCGGCCAGAGGTAGAGGGGCCATCCGTCGTAGGTGACCTGGGTCGTGCCGTCGGTGCGGGGCACCGCGCCGATGAGCGCCGAACTGACGCCCGGACCCGCCATCGACCGGTCGACCCCGGTCGGCAGGACGAGCGCGGGCCACTGCACCGCGCAAATGCCGTAACACCGCGACGGACCCCCACGACGGTCGGTCGCGTAGGTGTACACCGTGATCCCCTGGCCGTCGACGACGACGGTCCCGAGACCGGCGATCTGTCCCGCCTTGAGCTCGTACTCTGGACCTCGCTGGAGGACCGGGGGGCTGGTGTCGAACGGCGTCGTGATCGACGTGCCGTTCGAGCACCCGACAGCCGACACGGCGACCACTGCGACCGCACAGGCCGCGGCGAGCCGGCAGACGGCGAATCCGCCGCTCACGTCGGTCCCCGCGTCCGGCGGAAGGTGACCAGGGCGGGGGCGGGGTAGGGTCCCGTGCCCGGCCGCCATCCGGCCGCCAGCTTCTGCTCGGCGACCCCTCCTGCCGCCCAGACATGACACGAGTCGAGCACCCACGGGCCCCGTGTCCCCGACAGCGGGTCGGGGGCTTCCTGTCTGCTCATCGCACGGGCGCGGCGCGAGGTCACGGCCTGGATCACCACCGGCCCGAGGGAGCGGGCCAGGTGTTCGAGATGGGTGCATCCCCGCGGCCCGCCGAAGCGGCGCGCGACCTCCCGGGTGAACCCGCGGGCCACGTCGAGACCGGCGAGTCCGGCGAAGGCCTCCTCGATACCGGGACATTCGGCATGGGGGAAGGTGTGCATCACCGCTGTCGAGTCGGTGATGGTCAGGTCGGCGAGCCGCACCCGGACACGGAGCTCCATGTCGTGCACGACGGTCACCGAGTCTCCACCCTCCGCCCACGGACGGGAGTCCCGGAGCCGCCCGATCACGAGCAGTTCCTCGCCCGCGTCGAAGGCACGGAAGTCGATCGAGCGCTGATGGAGGGGCACCTCCTGACCCTCGGGCGAGGGGTCACGCTCCCCGGCGGCGGTGCGGTCTGGGGGCGTTTCGGGCATCTGCCGATCATGGCCCGGGTCGGACGGGCCTCCAAATCGGTGGAGGGCGGGGCACAGCAGCTGCCACGAGCATCTGGACGCCAGGTCACAGAGACGTAATTACGGCAGTGTGATACCCTGACTGCACAGGTTGACCGTGAGGTTGCGGTTGAGGGTGGACCTCTGATCGAGGTGGAGGAATGACGATGGCCGCTCGCAGGACCGCCAAGGCCCCGAAGCGCCCCGCCACGACGCCCGTTGGGGGGCATGCCTCCGGCCCGACGGAGGGCTTCCGGGGCTCGCAGGTGTGCGCCGTGGTCGGTATCACCTACCGGCAGCTCGACTACTGGGCACGCACCGGCCTGCTCCGTCCGTCGATCGCCGACGCGACCGGAAGCGGCAGCCAGCGGCGCTACTCCTACGGCGACGTGCTCGAGCTGAAGGTGATCAAGCGGCTGCTCGACGCGGGGCTCAAACTCCGTCAGGCGCGCCAGGCGGTCGACTGCCTGCGCGGCGATCTCGGTGTCGACCTCGCCTCTGCCCAGCTGGTCCTCGCCGACAGCCGCTCAGCGCTGGCCCGTTCCGACGGTGAGTTGGTGGACCTGCTCGCCGGCGGCCAGGGGGTCTTCAACGTCCTGCCCCTCTCCGGTGTGGTGTCCGAGCTCGAGGCGGCCATCGTCGAGATCACCGCGCCCACCACCGCCAAGACCCCGCCTGGGCGCACGGATCGCCGACCGGCAACCGCCTACCCGGCCGCCACCGAGGCCGCCGAGCGTTGACCACCCGGATCACCGCACTCGGTCCGCCTGCGGCGCGCCGGCCTGTGCGTTTCGCCCATGAGTCGGAGGAGCGGTTCGCCCGGATCCTCGACTTCTACGGTGTCGAGTGGGAGTACGAACCGGTGGAGTTCGCCCTCGACTGGGACGGCAGCGGACGACCCCGAGCGGCCTTCCGACCCGACTTCTGGCTGCCGCGGCCCGGGCTCTTCGTCGAGCTCACCACCCTCAACCAGCGGCTCGTGACCAAGAAGAACGGGAAGGTGCGGCGCTTGGCCGAGCTCTACCCCGACGTACGGGTGACCCTGCTCTACCAGCGGGACACCCTGGCGCTGCTCGCCAAGTACGGGTTGGCCGGCGAGGGTGCCCGGGCCACGGTGGCCAATTCCGCCTGACGGCACCCGCCGGTAACCTTTCGACGTGCTCGAAACTCCCGACCCGGCAACGACCCCGCACACTGACGACAGCAGGGGTCCCGCGCCGGAGCGCGCCCTTCGGCGCACCGCCCTCTTCGAGTCCCACCGCCGGCTCGGGGCCAAACTGGTCGGGTTCGGAGGCTGGGAGATGCCGTTGGCCTACCCGGAGGGCACCATCGCCGAGCACCGGTCCTGCCGCGAGGCGGCGGTCCTCTTCGACGTGAGCCATCTCGGGACGGTGCGGGTCGACGACGTCGGCGCCTTCGACCGACTCCAGACTGCCCTCTCCAACGACCTCCGCCGCATCGATCCGGGGCGGGCCCAGTACACCCACCTCCTCGACGAAACAGACGCGTCGGTGGTCGACGACATCATCGTCTGGTGGATCGCCGAGGGTGAGTTCGACGTCATGCCCAACGCCTCCAACACCGAACGGGTGCTGGCAGCCGTCGGCGGAGCGGACACCACACCGACCCGGTGCATCATCGCCGTGCAGGGCCCCCTCGCACGGAACCTGGCCGCCCCGGTGCTGGGTGATGCAGCCGCGGTCCCCCGCTTCGGAGTCAGGGTGTTCGACTGGCACGGCGCCCGCTGTGTGGTGGCCGGGACGGGATACACCGGGGAGGACGGGTTCGAGGTCTCCGTGCCGGCCGGGTCAGCCGAGCGCCTCTGGAACGAGCTCCTCGGGTGCAGCATCGCCCCTGCCGGGCTCGGCGCGCGGGACACGCTCCGTCTCGAGGCCGGGTTTCCGTTGCACGGCCACGAGCTCGGCCCCGGTATCACGCCACTGCAGGCCGGCCTCGGGTGGGTCGTGGGGTGGGACAAGCACGCATTCCGCGGCAGGGCGGCCCTCCTCGCCGAACGCGAGCGGGGGATCTCCCGCCGTCTGGTGGGTCTGAGCACGGAAGGGCGCCAGCCGCCACGCGAGGGCGCTGAGCTCCGGATCGACGGAACCCGCGTGGGCACGGTCACCAGTGGGAACTTCTCGCCCATGCTCGGACACGGGATCGCGCCTCGCCTTCATCGACGCGGCCACCGGCCCGGCGCCGCCCGGGGCCCTGGAGATCGTCCAGCGTGGCCGGGCCCGTCCGGCAACCGTCGTGGACACCCCGTTCGTCCGGCCCGGGCAGTGGGCCGTCCCCGCGTGACCGGCCGTCCGTCCGGGCCATCGACACCGTCCGTCACCGAACGTCACCCGAGCCGTAAGAGGAGCCCACGTGGGTACCTACATCCCGCACACTGACGAGGAGGTCGCGAGCATGCTCGCCTTCCTCGGGCTGTCCGACGTCGACGAGCTGTTCGCCGCCGTTCCCGAGGCGGTCAAGCTGCAGCGTGCCCTGGAGGTGGCCAACGGGACCGGTGAGCCCGACGTGCTGGCGACCATGGCCGGGTACGCCGAACGCAATCGCGCCCGGTCCGACCGTCTGGTCTGCTTCGCCGGCGGTGGTGCCTACGACCACGAGACGCCGTCGGTGACCCGTGCGCTGGCCGGTCGCAGCGAGTTCGTGACCTCGTACACCCCCTACCAGCCCGAGGTCTCCCAGGGCGTCCTCCAGGCCCTCTTCGAGTACCAGACCATGGTGTCGCGCATCGCCGGCCTCCCGGTCGCCAACGCCTCCCTCTACGACGGCGGGAGCGCGGCGGTGGAGGCGGTCAACCTCGGCGTCGCAGCTTCGGGGTGCCCCACCGTGTGGGTCTCCGAGGGGATCCATCCCCACTGGCGCCAGATGCTGGCCACCTTTGCGATCGGGACCGGCCATCGGATCCGCACCGTCCCGCTGGCCGACGGCGTGACCGCGTGGCCGGCGGTCGAGGACGAGGCGGGGGACACCCCGGGGGTCGTGCTGGTTGCGTACCCCAACTACCTGGGCTGTCTCGAGGACTTGTCCGCGGCCCGGGCCCTCTGTGACCGGACCGGAGCCCTGCTCGTGGTCGGAGCCGATCCACTGGCTGCGGGCCTCCTGCGTTCGGCCGGCGAATGGGGGGCCGACGTGATGGTGGGGGAGGGGCAGGTCTTCGGGACCGCGCTCGGGTTCGGAGGGCCGTACCTCGGCCTCTTCGCCTGCGCCACGGCCCATGTCCGTCGCCTGCCCGGCCGGTTGGTGGGGGAGACCGCCGACGTCGAGGGCCGCCGCGCCTACGTCACGACGCTGCGCGCCCGCGAGCAGGACATCCGCCGCGAAAAGGCGACCTCCAACGTCTGCACCAACCAGACCCTGATGGCGGTGACCGCGGCCGTCCAGCTGGGCTGGCTCGGGACGTCCGGGCTCGCCGAGGTCGCCCTCCGCTGCGCGCGTGGCACCCGCTATATGCGCGAGGCGCTGCTGGCAGTCGACGGAGTGGCTCCGTTCGCTTCGGCTCCGGTGCTGCGCGAGTTCGCGGTCCGCCTGCCGCTGCCGGCCGAGACGGTCATCGCGCGCATGGCCGACGCGGGCTTCCTGGCGGGCATCTCTCTCGCAGGGGATGTGGTCGACGGCGAATACGGTCTGCTGGTGGCCGTGACCGAACGCCGCACCCGTGACGAAATCGACGCGTACGTCACCGCGCTCGCAAAGGCGATCGCCTGATGCGGGACGGGACCAGGTGGGGGAGGGGACGGTCATGACCACGAACGCCAGTCGGGGTGCTCCGGGCGGGAAGGCCGCCTCGGCCCCCCTTATGGGCCGCGAGGCGGAACCCACCCTCTTCGAGCTCTCCGAGCCGGGTCGGCGGGCCTGCTCCTTCCGCACGACCAGAATCCCCGAGGTGGATCTCGACGACCTGGTCCCCGCTGCGCACCGCCGGGACCACCAGGTCCCGCTCGCCGAGGTCTCCGAGCGGGACCTGGTGGCGCACTTCACACGGCTCTCCCACCGGCAGTTCTCGGTCGACCTCGGGATGTATCCGCTCGGCTCGTGCACGATGAAGTACAACCCGAAGGTCTGCGACGAGGTGGCCTGCCTTCCCGGGTTGGCCGGTGTTCACCCCGCTGCGCCGGCATCGATGACCCAGGGCTGGCTCGCACTGCTGGTCGAGTTGGAGGGGATCCTCTGTGAGATCACCGGGATGGCCGCGGCGACCCTCCAGCCCGCAGCGGGAGCCGCCGGCGAGCTCACCGGTCTCCTCCTCATGCGGGCCTGGCACGAGTCCCGCGGCTCGGTGCGCCACAAGGTCATCATCCCCGACTCGGCACACGGCACCAACCCCGCCTCGGTGACCCTCGGCGGCTACGAGGTAGTCACCGTGCCGAGCGACAGCCGCGGCTGCGTGGACATGGTCGCCCTCGAGTCGGTGCTCGACGAGGACGTTGCCGGCATCATGCTGACCAACCCCAACACACTCGGGCTCTTCGAGGAGGACATCACGGCGATCGCCGAGGCGGTCCACCGGGTCGGCGGCTTGCTGTACTACGACGGCGCCAATCTCAACGCCATCCTCGGCGTCGTCCGGCCGGGCGACATGGGCTTCGACATCGTCCACATGAACCTCCACAAGACGTTCGCCACCCCTCACGGTGGGGGCGGCCCGGGAGCGGGTCCGGTCGCGGTGTCCGAGCGGCTGGTCCCCTTCCTCCCGGGTCCGCGGGCGACGCGGGTCACCACCGACGGTGAGCCATCCTTCGCCTGGGTGCAGCCGCCCCGCTCGATCGGCCGCGTGCACACGTGGCACGGGAACGCCCTCGTCCTCGCCCGCGCACTCGCCTACATCCTCGTCAACGGAGGCGACGGCCTGCGGCGCATCGCGGAGATCGCCGTCCTCAACGCCAACTGGATCCGCGTCCGGCTGCACGGAACCTACGACGTCCCCTTCGACAGGCCCTGCATGCACGAGGTGGTGCTCTCCGCCCGCTCGCTCAAACAGGAGTATGGCGTGCGGGCCCTGGACGTGGCCAAACGCCTCCTCGAGGAGGGGTTCCACGCACCGACCGTGTACTTCCCGCTCGTCGTCGACGAAGCCCTCATGATCGAACCCACCGAGACCGAGAGCCCCCAGACCCTGGAGGCGCTGGCCGAATCCCTCGAACGCATCGCCGCCGAGGCGGTGGCCGAGGGGGAGGGGTGGCTCGCCGAATTCCCCCACAAGACCCCGGTGCGTCGGCTCGACGAGGCGCGGGCGGCCCGCACCCTCATCCCGACGTTCGACGCCCGGAACTGAAGGTGAGGGTCAGTCCAGCAGGTCGGGCTGCTCGCGGACGATGCGATCGAACAGGGGCTGGAAGCTAAACCAGCCCGCCAGGTGGGAGCCCACCTGACCACTGGTGTGCCGGGCCATCTCGGGGTCGATCAGGACCGGCGTCCCCGCGGCGGAGGCCATCAGCTGCGCTTGGCACGACCGCTCCATGGTGATGAACCACCACGCTGCTTCGTCGACCGAGTGTCCGACCGTCAGCAACCCGTGGTTTCGCAGGATCGCAGCCTTGTTGTCGGCGAGGGCGTGGGCGATGCGCTTCCCTTCGTCGATGTCGATGACGACACCCGTGTAGTCGTCGAAGACGGCGTGGTCCTCGAAGAACGCACAGACGTCCTGGGTGATCGGATCGAGCGGCCGCCCCAACGAGGACCACGACTTCCCGTAGACCGAGTGGGCGTGGGCGGCAGCCATCACATCGGGCCTGGCAGCGTGGATCTGGGAATGGATGACGAAGGCGGCGACGTTGACCGGTCGGTCGCCCTCGACCACTTCACCCTCGTGATTGACCAGGATCAGGTCGGACACCGAGATGTGGCCGAAGTGCATGCCGAGGGGGTTGACCCAGAAGTGATCGAGCCGCTCCGTGTCACGCGCCGTGATGTGCCCGGCTACGCCCTCGTCGAATCCGAACTTGGAGAAGAGCCGGAAGGCGGCGGCGAGCCGCTGCTTGCGGTAGAGCCGCTCCTCCTCCGCTGACTCGAACGTCATCCGCGGCGGGGGCTGCACGATGTCTGGCACGGGATCCTCCTTCTCGACCGACGACGCCGGCACCGGCGGACGGTCATCACCCCAATCCTATGCCCGCAGCCATCCCACGCTCCGGAATAGAACAACTACCAGGAGTGATGGGATCACCACTCTCCGTTGTGGAGTCTTTTCGTATGTCACGGAGGGGGGTAGCGTGACCGTGGGTTCGCAGGAAATGCGGACTTCGCCGAACGAGGGGTCGTCGGGCGCATGGGGTCGGTACAAGCGCGTTGAGTCTCTTCGTGGTGCGATCGCGAATCGCACCGATCGGTCGAACGGCCCGAGAGAATCGAGACTGACGTGAACACATCCCCCACTCGCTCGCACGGGGCGGTCCGCGCCCTCCTCGCGCTCGCCCTCGGCTGTGGGCTCATGGTCACTGCCGCTGTCGCCGGCCAACAGACCGCCGGCGCGGCCTCGACGACATACAGCGGATCCGGGACCACGTCGGTCCCACTGCCGTCCCAATTCGCCAGCGCGTCCGGTGGGCCCGGGTGGGCGACCGCCGTGAGCAACACCCAGGTGTTCAACGTCTTCAACAACCAGTCCACCCTCCAGGTCGACTGCCATCAACTCTCCAACGCGTCCGCGTGCTGGGGCGGGCTCAAGACCGTGACGTGGTTGGGCAGCAATTTCGCCACGTCGATCGCCCCTGGTCTCGTACTCGACCCCAACACCGGTCATCTCTACGTCTACGCGGTCCATAAGGCTGACTTCTCCGCAGGCGTGGTCTGCATCGACACCACGCAGCCGGCCTCGGCGACCTCGGACCAGAGGTTCTGCGGGTACACCCAACTCTCAGCGAGTGGCGACGCCCCCCTCGACACGAGCGGCTTCGCGGGTCTTTCGGCCCCGGTGCAGATCGGCAACGAGTGGTACTCCTTCAACGAGGTCGGCGGGACCGGGGGAGGTGCCGGCGGCGGCACGCAGAACCACCTCCTCTGCTTCGACGTCGTACTGGCCGCGGCGTGCACCGCCGGTCCTGTCTTCCCGGTCCCGCTCGGTGGCCACACGCTCGGGGCCCTCGCGAACGCGACGCCGCTGGGCTCCACCGGCAATGACGTGATCATCCAGGTCCCCGGGTCTGCCGGCGACTTTCTCACCTGCTTCGACGCCTCGACCCACGCACCGTGCTGGATCGCCACCGTCACTGTCACGGCGATCGCCGGGTCTCCCTTCCCCCTACTGAGCGCTTCGGGCACGCCGACCGGGTTCTGCCTCCCGACGGCCGGCCACCCCTGCTGGAGCTCGGCAGGGGCGCTCGTCGCCACGCCGGCCGGGATGACGATCGGGCCCAACGCCAGATTCAACGGCCCGGCGGTCACCATCGGGAGCAGCGTCTACGTCGCCAACTTCACATCAGGTCAGGTCGACTGTTACGACTACGCCACGTCGTCGTCGTGCGCGAACTTCCCGAAGACCCTCTCCGGGCTGTCCAACCTCTACACCGTCAACCCGGACCCGGTGCGCCCGGCCTGTCTCTGGGTCAACTCGGCCAGCGGCAGCTCGCAGATCCAGAACTTCGACGCCAGCACCGGCGGTCCCTGCCCGACGGGTCCGGTTGCCGTACAGGTCGCCAACATCGTGCCTGCGGGCACAGCGTGCACTCCTCAGCAGTACACCTCGTTCCAGATCACCCAACCGGCGCGGTCCAACTACACGTCCGCCACCGTTCAGTTCGAGTCGAACACCGGAGCGCCGCTCGCTGGGGTGCCGACCGAATCGGTGGATGCGAACGGCAAGATCAACCTCTCATCGCTGGCGCTCACCGGCTCGCCGCCGCTGTCCCAGTTCGTGATCACCATCCAGGGTGACAACAGTTCGGCCACGAACCTGACCGTCTCGCTCGGATGGGTGGGTAGTTACGCCAAGTCCTGCACCACTAACGGGGTGGTTGCGTCCGGATCGAAGGGCTACTGGCTGGTCGCCTCGGACGGGGGGATCTTCTCCTACGGGAGCACCGCCGGCTTCTACGGCTCCACCGGGGCGATCACCCTCAACAAGCCGATCGTGGGGATGGCCGCAACCCCTGACGGCAAGGGCTACTGGCTCGTCGCCTCCGACGGCGGGATCTTCGGGTTCGGGGACGCCGGGTTCCACGGCTCGACCGGGGCGATCACCCTCAACAAGCCGATCGTCGGGATGGCCGCAACCCCTGACGGCAAGGGCTACTGGCTCGTCGCCTCCGACGGCGGGATCTTCGGGTTCGGGGACGCCGGGTTCCACGGCTCGACCGGGGCGATCACCCTCAACAAGCCGATCGTGGGGATGGCCGCAACCCCTGACGGCAAGGGCTACTGGCTCGTCGCCTCCGACGGCGGGATCTTCGGGTTCGGGGACGCCGGGTTCCACGGCTCGACCGGGGCGATCACCCTCAACAAGCCGATCGTCGGGATGGCCGCAACCCCGGACGGCAAGGGCTACTGGCTCGTCGCCTCCGACGGCGGGATCTTCGGGTTCGGGGACGCCGGGTTCCACGGTTCGACGGGCGGAACCGCCCTCAACAAGCCGATCGTCGGGATGAGCACGACCCCGGACGGCAAGGGCTACTGGCTGGTCGCCTCCGACGGGGGGATCTTCTCCTACGGGGACGCCAAGTTCTTCGGCTCGACCGGGGCGATCACCCTCAACAAGCCGATCGTCGGGATGACCTCCTGAGCGTTCGGGGCGGCCCGGTAGGGCCGCCCCGAACCGCCCGGGTTCAAGCCCGGCGGTACAGAACGGGAGTCTCTCGTTCCTCGGGGTGCCCGTCCGCGGACTCTGTCGCGTCCTCTTCCTCGTGCTGTCCGACCGCTCCGACCCCGTTCGCGGACAGCTTGGTGGATCCGTTCGCGGACCGCCTGGTGGATCGGTTCGACCCAGACCCGTTTCCGGCGGTCCCGTTCTCGAGAGCTCTGCCCCGCTCGGCAAGCAGGGGCATCGGGGCGATCGGCGCGAGGTGCTGGATCGCGAGTCGGCTCGGTCTCCCCAGGTAGAACCCTTGACCGGCGGGGCACCCCAAGGCGCGCAGCGTCTCGAACTCGCCGACGGTCTCGATGCCTTCGGCGACGATCGATGCCCGGTAGGCATCGAACCCGAACTTGAGGAGCGCTCGACCCAGAGCCAAACGGGCCGGATCCTGGTCGATGCCTCGGGTCAAGCCGATGTCCAGCTTGATCACGTCCGGCTGCAGATTGAGGATGTGCTGGAGACTGGAGTAGCCGGAACCAGCGTCGTCCACGGCGAGTCGGATGCCCGTCGATCGGATTGCTTTCATGCTCTGTTCGAGCAGCTCGTAGTCGGCCACCTCGGCGTGCTCGGTCAGCTCGACGACGATCCGTTCAGCGGGAACCGCAGCGATGATTTCCCGGAACCGCCCCGACATCAGGGTCGGCACTGACGCATTGACGGACAGATAGAGGTTCGCCGGAAGGTCACCCAGTTGCCCGATCGCCATTTCGAGCGCACCCAGCTCGAGCTCGACGCCAAGACCGACTGACGCTGCATCGGCAAACCAGGCATCGGGCGCTCGCACTGGGAGCGGTGCGAAGCGAGACAGTGCCTCTGCCCCCACCGGTCGACCGGTCTGCAGATCGACGATGGGCTGGAAGTAGGTCTCGAATGCCCGGTTGGCGATGATCGACTGGATCACTTTGTGCGTGTGTTCCTGTCGTTCGCGCCAGTCCAATATGCGCTGGGCGTCGACCTCGCTCGTCTTGACGGGCCTGTCTCGATCCTTCATCCGTCTCGCCGGACCGGTGAACAGTCTCTTCCCACGTGAGACGACGGTCTTCTTGGGAATGAACAGATCGCTACTGGTGGGGGTGGGTCGTCTCATCGTTCACACATCAGGAGATGCACTCGCTGTCGTTGAGACCTCTGTCGCCGAGCAGACCGTGACCTACGCTCTCACTATCGTCCCAGGCCAGCCCCAACTTGAGGGATTCGAGTGAGGCCAGGCGACCAGCCGTTCAGCCCCTCGAAGCCATCCAGGGACCCCGACTGTGCTTGACATAATGCAGGTCGTAGGCGAGTGATAACTGGCTCATCCTGAGATGGAGCGCGACAGGTGGGGGAGCGGCAGAAATGGTCCCGGGCACTGGACAGTGCGTTCCGTCAGCCTCCGAGCTCGGTCGGACTCATCGCTCAGGGAACCCCGGCGCTGGCGGGGTGCATCTTGACCGTCGCCAGGATCTGCGTCTCGAGGGCCACCTGTCGCTCTTCGGTCGAGAGAGAGCCCGAGGCGGGAGCAGGGCTGATCGTGATCCACTGATCGACGCCCGGGAAGGTGGCGGTCATCGTTGCCGTCGACGTATCCAGCGAGACGGATGCCTGCAGACCATTGATCACCGTCGGCTTGCCACCCGGGATGAGCCCCGTGGATCCCACATAGAGGTGGAGGCCGGATGGCGCAGTTGCGCCTTCTGCGGGACAGTTGCACACGACCCCTCCTCCCTGAGGGCCGTTGTCCAGCGTTGCGGTGTCGGGTTCTCCCCAGCCGCACCTGCATGTTCCGTAGCCGACCGCCCACGAGGACGGGAGCGTGAACACCAGTTGTCCTGCCCTGACGGCTTGCTCCAGAGAAACCGACGCCACTGGTCGAGTTGTCGTTGACGGATTGACTGACCGCGCGACTCCTCCACACGCGGCTCCGATGACCGCAACGACGCACAGTGCAGGTGCTCTCAATGCGATGAGGCTCGTCGTCCGACCTCCTCGAGAATGCATGCCCCAAGCCAAGAACGCTGACGGAGCGTCCGATGAACAAGTATGACTCCCGACAGGGTGAATCGGTTCGCGCTGGTATCGGGCGATCGGAAAGTCGACGTGGATCGGCCCCCTGGCTCGCCTCTGTCGCCCTCACCCTCTGATGTCCTGAGGTTCGAGGCGACACTCGCGTAGTCTTGGTGCGTGGCTTCGAGCACGCCCCAGACACCCGGCCAGAGCGTGTTCCAACTGCGGATCCAGTTGGCCGACATCCACCCGGTGGTCTGGAGGCGGGTGCTCGTGCCGGGCGCCGTCAGAATGGCCAAACTGAGCGAGATGCTCCTGGCCGCCATGGGCTGGACAAACTCGCATCTCCACGCCTTCGAAGTGGGCGACAAGCGCTATGGGATGTGCTTCGACGACTACCCCGAGGAAGAGATCGACGAGAAGAGCGTGACCGTGCTCCAGGTCCTCCGGGACGAGCGACGGTTTCTCTATGACTACGACTTCGGTGACAGCTGGGAACACGATGTGGTGATCGAGACGCTGACCCGGTCGTATTTCGGATTGAAGTTCGCCGTGTGTCTCGATGGCCAGAATGCGTGTCCGCCCGAGGACGTCGGTGGTGCAGGCGGGTACGGGCGCTTCCTCGAGGCCATCGCCAACCCCAAGGACGACGAGCACGACCACTACCTCGAATGGGTGGGTGGCCCCTTCGATGCGACCGAGTTCGACCTGGCCACTGCCAACGCCGCCCTCCAGCGGATCCGCTGATCTCCGTCAGCCACTCGGGTATGGGGTAACGAACAGTCGTCGGCTGTCGCTCGCCCGGTGATAGGAAGATCCGGACCGAATGCACAGAACCTGGAGGGTGGAGCCTTGACAGCAATGAGTCTTCGAGCGTATGGCTCCCGGGTGAAACGAGTAGTGAGTCGTACGTTCTCCGGCGAGAAGCCCAACACCTCGCCGCAACAGGGTCGATTGTTTCAGGCGGAGATGAAGATCCCGATGCCAGACCAACAGTTACGAGGCACCGTTGGGAGGGCTTCCGTCTTCGAGGACGTGGCCCTGGTCGGAATGGGGCGGATGAACGTGGCGGGTTTGCGCCCGGATCACGATGTACTCGATATCGGCTGTGGTGTGGGACGAACTGCTCGCTACCTCACCGATTATCTGAACAAGGACGCTCGGTATGAGGGCTTCGATGTCGTCGAAGAGACGGTGCAATGGTGCCAGACACAAATCACCCCACGGTTCCCCAACTTTCGGTTCACGTTCACGCCCCTCTTCAATCTGCACTACAGCTCTGACCCGATGCTCCCGTCAGCTGCCGAGTTCGAGTTTCCGTATCCTGATCAATCGTTCGACTTTGCGTTGGCCCACTCGGTGTTCACGCATCTGATGCCGGATGTCGCCGAACAGTACCTTCGTGAGACCAAGCGAGTCCTTCGTCCTGGTGGAATCAGCTACACAACCTGGTTCCTCTTCAACGACGAACCGTCCGACTACTCCCACACGCAGGCCACTCACATGGTCCGAGATCCGTCGAAAGTCTTCGGGGTCCTGGACCCAGACGTTCCAGAGGCGGGGATCGGTTATCGAGAAAGCTTTGTGCGCCAAGCACACTCAGCCAGTGGTCTGAGCATCATCGAACCCATGCATCCGGGGTTCAGACGAATGCAGGACCTCATCGTCGCAGTTCGCTGATGCCGTCTGCCCCGCCGGCCTCACAGCCCTGGCACGGCCCCATCCCTGCCCGTCCGGCGGGGGATACAGAAGCTACGGGTCCGTCAGGCGGCCCCGTAGAAGAGGGCATTGAAGGAGAAGATTCCTCCATCAGATCCCACCAACCAATAGCCGCCGGTGGCATTGTCAGTCGCCATCCCGACCACCGGAGCATTGAGCGTGCCGCTGCCCATCGAGCCCCAGAACCTTGCATTGCCGCAGGCGAAGATCCCGCCGTCAGACGCAACGAACCAATAGCCCCGCGGATTCGGAGTCGGTGTCATGCCGTTGATCGGCTGATTGAGGTGGATCGCTCCGGTGCTTCCGAAGAATGGTGCGCCGAATGCGAAGATCCCCCCGTCGGTCGCGACTTCCCAGTAGCCACCGGTTGCATCGTCTGCAGCAATCCCGACAACCGGTCGGTTCAACCGTTGGCCACCCATTGAGCCCATGAAGTGGGCATCGCCGAACGCGAAGATGCCGCCGTCGCTGGCCACCAACCAGTAGCCTTTTCCATCGACGGTCGGGGCCATATCGACGACAGGCTTGTTGAGTGGCGTGCTTCCCATCGACCCATGGAAGCCGGCGTCACCGAACGCGAACGTGCCGCCGTCACCGGCCACCAACCAGTAGCCCTTTCCGTCAGGGGTCGAGACGATATGAGCGATCGGCTGGTTGAGGCCGAACTGTGAAGCGTTGCCATAGTTCTGCGCGTCTCCGTGGTTGGTGACGTTCCCAGTCGACCACGCCAGCCAGTAGCCGCCTCCGTCAGGTGTGGCTGCCATTCCGACGACCCGGGCGGAGGCAGGAGGCGGTGGTGCAGGCGGTGCATAGTCGAGGGCGACGAATGATCCGATCGCTGCCTGGTCGACAAGTCCCATGCCACACCGCAGGAGTCCTGCTGCCACCTGGGCGGCCGTCGGTGGACACACTGCGTTTGGATCTGTAGCGGCGAATGGGTTGGGCACCACATAGGTGCCACTGAGATTGCCCTGAGCATCAGCGGTGAAGAACTGGAAATTCAGGTCGAGATCAGTCAGTGAAGGAGAGGGAGAGATGAACAGCGGACTGAACTCAGTAGCGGAGACCTGGTCGAAAGGAGTCCATCCAGAACAGACCATCGCGATCGACGACCCTGGCCTCACGTTCGGAACGATGGGCGCTGCTCCGTTGCCCGCCACTCCGTTGAAGGTACAGGAAGGCAGCACGTGGGGCTGCTCCGTGTGTACACCACGTTCCATAGTGGCGACAACGTGGGACGACACGATCGCAGGCAGGGCTGAGGTCCCTCTCATGGCTAATGGCGCCGCTCGCACCCGCCGCGGCAGCGAAGCTGGGTGTCACGTTGGGAGTCGCTCCGGCTGAGCTCACCAGCGTGAGATTCAGGAGGACACTGGCGGCGGCAAGCAGACCTGCGGCAATCCCGCGCATCGGAGATCGGTCCGAGGTTGTTCGCGCGGACCTGACCAGTCGGTTCCAACGATCGTACACGTGAGCGTCTCCTGCCTACTGCGCCCACGCGCAGCCACCTGGCCGAATGTATCAGCCCGCGAATGAAAGCGATAGCTCGAACACGAACCACTCGAAACTGAGGTTCGACCCATGACGCCCGAGCTCACTCCGAGGCAAACGGGGGAGAGGGCAACGAACGGCAGCATCAATGCCTCGGGCTTACGCCACCCGCCCAGGAACCCTCACCGATTGCGGTCAGTAAACTCACAAGATGACACTCAGTGCACAGACCGAGAGGATGACGCGGATTCGGGAAGGGGGAGGCCAACACATTCTCTCGGCGCTACGCCAGCGAACAAAATGGCTCGTCTACCGGACTCCGATCATCAGGGACGTCTATTTTGGCTTGAAACAAGTCGTATTTCAGATTCCATTCGTCGGCGACTTACTCGACTACCGCTATGGGTATATGTTCTCACCGGCACAGCTGTCATTTCTCTGTGAGCAGATCACGAACGTTGCCGAAATCCCTGGATCGATCGTAGAAGTGGGATGTGCAACGGGACACTCCACCGTCTTTCTGAATCGTCATATTGGTACCCTTGGCTTGGCTGTCAACTACTATGCAATTGACACCTTCAACGGCTTTACTAGCGAGGACCTCGAGAGCGAACATGCACTCGGTCGCGACTATTGGTACGCCCCTGTGTTCCGAGGAAACAGCAAAGCCAGGTTCGATCGGACGATGAAGCGAAACGGCGTCGAACGAGTCACGTCCTTCCAAGCAGATGCCGGTACGTTCGATTACGCGAAGATCTCGCCGTGTCGCATGGTACTGGTCGATCTGGACCTATACCGACCCGTCCTGTTGACCCTCAATGCCATCTACGACCTCGTGTCTCCGGGCGGAGTCATCGTCATCGATGACTGCGAGGAGGGCGGCCTTTGGGAGGGTGCCTACCAGGCCCTCATGGAATTCACAAAGGAAAAGGGCGTGGAGCCCGTCATCAAGCACGGCAAGCTGGGGGTGATTTTCAAGCCGCGGTCCTGACTAGTGCCGCATCAGGCAACGTTTGCGCGCTTGACCAACTCGCGCAGTGTCTTGTCGTGAGCGTTGCGGTTCCTCCAGATGATGTAGCGGCGGATCATGGAGTTCTGCTCTTCGTGTGACTTGTGGTCCGTGCCGTCCAGGGTGAAGTAGCGGAGCGCCTGGAACTGGGCCTCGATCCGATTCAGCCAGCTGGCGTTGGTGGGTACGTAGGCCAGCTCGACGTTGTTGGCATTCGCCCAGTCGCCCACTCTGGTGTCCACCTTGGTCGAGAGGTGGGGGCTGAAGTTGTCCATCACGATGGCGATGCGGACGTCCGCCGGATAGAGGGTGCGGAGATAGCGGCAGAACTCGAGGAACTTGGTCCGGTCCTTGGTCGTCTTGATGTGGCCGTACATCTTGTCCTGGTTGAGGTCGTAGGCGGCCAGGAGGTGACGGACCCCATGCTTCCGGGTGAAGGTGGCCCGGCGGCGACGCCTGCGGGGCAGGTCCCGGTTCTCCGATTCGCTCGCGTTCGCCATGGGTGCCCACTGCTTACCCGGTCGGGGGAACAGATTGAGCGGTCCGAACTCGTCCATGCAGATGACGACGGTCGGGTCTCCCTTCCCTGGTTTCGCCTTGCCGTCGGCGATGTCGTAGAGGTGGAGGACCCGGTTCTTCTTGGCCTCGAAGTCCGGGTCGTTGCTCTGCTTCCAGGTCTTGATCACTTGAAACGACACGCCCTCCTCTCGGAGCAGGACCCGGAGGCCCTCATGGCTGATGTCGTCGACCACCCCCTCGGCGACCAGGAACTCGGCCAGCTTGGACAGGCTCCAGGTCGAAAAGGGCAGGTTGTGGTCCTGCGGGCGGGACAGCGCGATCTTCTTGATCTCTCTGCGTTCGGGCAACGTGAATTTCGGAGGTCGTCCGCCTGAGTACTTCGGGGCCAGGGAGTCGAATCCATCGGTGTTGAAGTTGTGGATCACCTCTCGGACCCGGTCCTCAGAAGTGAAGGCGATCGTGGTGATCTGGGGCACGTCCATTCCTTGGGCGGACCACAGCACCACCTGGGCTCTTCGCCATCGCACCACCGAGCCCGTCCCACGTCGGACGATCGAGAGGAGCTTGTTCCCCTCGACGTTGGTGATCTCTCGGACACGCACTCGTTCGGCCATGCCCCATGTTGCGCGACCTCAGCTCAGAAGTGGTGGACGCGCCCCAGTAACGTTGCCGGTTACGGCACTAGCCAGTGTGGTCGGCCTCAACCATCTTGTTCGCCGTCCTCCGCTCGAGCCACCCTCCCGAAAGGAGGCGACGAATTTGGGGCGGCAGACGCTATGCCAACCGACCCGCCGCGCGCGCCGAGTCGGGGCGTCGCGCTCGTTCGAGCCGCTCGCGTCGTTGGAGTTCTGCCTCGCTCATGCGACCGTTGGCCCGGGCGACGCCGAAAGCCAACGCCCCGACCACCAGGGCGCCGAGCACCAGCCCCGCTACCACCAGCCGTGCCTTCACGATGCCTCCCCGACGCCGAGGACCCCTTGTCCGCCGACAGGCAGATCATTCCGCCCGGGGAACGATCCCCGCAAGCCGGAAGGATGGTGATCCCGAGCGCCCCTATCCGAGCATCGGCCCGACCAAGACGTGAGGGTGACCCCCAAACGATGTTCCTCTGGATTGTCAAGGGCGGGTGCCGACCTCGGAAGCTGCGCTGAGACCTTTCGAGCCACGCAGCGCTTGAGGCAGCGCATCGCTTCCATCTTTGTCCGGCCGTCGGTCAGCCGGCGCTCGATGTAGTGCTTGTTTCTCGGGTGGTTGATACGCCCGGGGGTGCCACATCGATCGGGGAGCAGGCGTCGGTGCCCCAACCTGGGACTACGGCAAATCTGTACTTGACATAATATCCCTCAGTGGCGTTGGATAACTGTCGTTTTCTGAGACGATAGGCCAACTGTTTGCACGCGGGAGAGCAGTAAATGGCTCTCCGGTCACCATGTACCAAATTGCTACACACAGAGCACTGACGGTCGATGTCGCCCACGCCGGAACCTTATAGCGTTACGGATCGTTACGGTTATCAGACGCCGATTTGTTACCGATCGTTACGGATCCCCGGGTGCGGCTCTACGATTGTTGCCATGGCCATCACCTATAGGCAGTGGGACCAGACACGACCCGAACAGCGGAATGCGCAAAGAGGCTCCCTGGTCGCCGAGTACTGGGACAAGCCGGTCAAAACACACGCAGTTCGGATCGAGGACAACGTGCCAGCCGACGCAACTGTGTGCGGTGTGGCAGTTCGTGGCGATCTGGCCCCAGAAGGTGGATTTACGAATCCGGATATCTGGTGCGCTACCTGCACTCCTGCACTACGGGAACGCCACAGGGCGTCCGACTAATGGGATTGCGAGGGTGCGTTCCGGAGAGCCAGTCGGCAATGACCCAGAACGGCACTTTGATGGCATGCATCGAATGACCCAGCTGGTCCGGCAGAATGGGGCGATGGCCCCCTGGAAGGACACGGCGCTGCAGTACGCATTGGGCAGATAATTTGGTGTCGAGCGGTGGAAATCCAGGGTGGACGGCAATACTGGCAACTGGGCTGATCGGACTGGTTGAGGCGTTCGCTGGAGTGCAACTGTGGCGAGGTCGCGTACCACGAACCCCGCAAGAAACACAACGCGGCATCCCACTGTCCGTCCTTGTGATCCCTGGGTCGTTGTTTATGTTGTCGTTGTCGATCGGAAGTCTGATGCTCTGGCTTCATGGAAAGTCACACAACCCTGTTGTTGACGCCATATCGGCTGCGATCGCCCTGATAATGGCCGTGTCGACAGCAATCGCGATCGGTCTCGTGGTATCTCTCCTTTTTTTCACTCGGCCGCACTGGCTCGTTCCTCCACATCTGCGCAGTAAAAGCTGGTAGGTACTCGAAACGAACGATTTTCCCGTTCTGAAGGGGTGCCCCCGATCACCGGGACGGTGGGGCACCTTTGACGAATGGATGGAAGGCTGGGCGGTGTGGCGCTGAGATTTGAGACCAAGAAGCCGGGAGTCCAATGGGCGGGGGTCGCCCTCGACATCGTCGGTGCCGCTATTGGCGGAGGCATGAGTAGCAGTTACTCCGGCAAAGCGAAGATCGTCGCTTTCAACGAGGCCGGGAAGCACCATGTCTTGGAAGCAGCGGATACCGAAGAGCTGGCCGAGGACCGGATGGCGGCGATTGAGCGGGACTATGACCTACTCAGTCTTCAGGCGTGGTGCGAGAAGTACAAGGTTCCAACTGCATTTGCTGAGGGGTGACCCAGAACACCGGATATGGGCACAGGACGACCCCCGGGTTGTGGCGGCTCAGCCCGAGTTGGGCGAGTGTGGGACAGGCAAAGGCCCTGGGGGAGCGCCGCCCAAGCGTGAGTTCGCTCCGGTCGTGCCTCAAGGGCACCACTCGCTCCGCTCGTAGACGGTGCGCTTGACCCACTCCCTCCGCTTAGAAAGTCGGCTCTCGCCTCCCCCAGGGTGGGGGAAAGCCAAGAGCGAAAGGCAGGCCACGATGGCTCGCAACATGTGCCGGAATTGCGGCAAGGCAGTGAAATTCCTCGATGGAGTGTGGCACCACGTCTGGATGGTGAAGGAGGACGAGGCAGGCGGTCGCCGGATCTATTCGGGCAACCTGCACTGCTCGTGGCGGGGTCGGCCGGGACAGGACACGCGTGCAGAACCATTTCCGGTTGAGCGAAACCCTCTGCTGGTCGATGCCGAAGAAGTGTCGTAGAAAGGGGGGCAGATTCACTCCGAAGAGAGTGCGGTTCGACCTCGAGGACGTTTGTCGGTTGTGGGGATGCCTGGGTGATTGCGGCAAGGTGCACCTCTGGCTCCCGTTCACTCGGAGTCTCGCCAAAGGTCACTGACAGGCCCCCAGTCGGACTGGGAAGGAGAGGCGGGCGGGCGGCCGTACAGACACGTGTGGCTACACGGGCGCCCGCTGCCTCTTCTCCCCCTGGGCGACGGCGGGCCAGTCAAGGCCGAAGGCCGACCCCCGGAGCGAAGCGGAGCGGGGTTGACAGGCCAACGTCGTCCGACATACTGGCTACCGGCCCCCCTTGGGGGGCCGTGGGAAGCCCACCGTCCTGACCACGCACCGAATTGACGTCACCGCAGAGCGTGAGGCGACTAGCAATCGGTCACAAGCGGGTGCAAGAATTCGCAGGGACGGGAAGAGTCGACCCCCGTTTAGAGCGTTGGGCAGCGTTCAAGGAAGCCGTGCCAGTGCGCTATCGGCTGTAGACCCGCCGTCCACGATCAGGCGAACGCCATGCCTTCTTCACGGTTGCGGCGCTCTGGAGAACCCAACAGACCGCAACGCTGTGGTTCCCATCACCAAGTTGGTGATCGTTCATGTGCCCCGACTTAGCTCGACACCTCCCGTAACGGGATGGCAGGTGCAGCGTCGGTGGTCCCCCGTTAGACGGGCGGTGAGCTCCGTGTGTGTTGACCGGGTAGTGCCGGATGCGTTGCACGCGCTCTAACTGTCCGATTGGCTGCCAGCCGTCGGGGTCCGAAGGTCATAGTGGGTGGGGTTCCGCCGTTGAAAAACGGGGGGACGGTAAGGGCATGATCGAGGGCCGCTGAATAGCGGCCCGCTCATTGTTGAGAGGCGTCCGCCGTCGCGGGTGGAGAGTCGTCGAGGGTGGGGCACAATCGGCCGGCGTAGAGTCGGTAGAGGTGTGACCGGGAAATCCCAAGGGTTGCAGCTATGGCTGATCGATCCGCACCGTTGCGAAGTGCTCGCTCGGCGAGAATCTCGACCTGTTGCTCCACTTCAGAGCGCACCCGGCACATGGCCTGTAGATCCTCTAGGGGGTTCATTGCTCCGCCAGCCACCGTGTATCTGCGCGGTCTTGAAGCTCGGCACGATTGAAGCGGGGGAGGGGTAGCCGCTCGGCTACTGCGATACCGTGCTCCTTCGCCACCCTCTTGACGACCACGGCAGCGCCAATGGCCGTTGCTGAAGGCCTCCGGGCAAACTCCCCTAGCTCGTAGAGCAAGCAGGAATAGAACCGATCTAGGGCCACCGACACGTCTACTGCCGAATCAGCCACGTGCACACCATCCCTCTGGGAGTCGCTCAGAGTGCCCCTCTGTGAACGCCCAACTATGTCGCCGTCCCGATTTGAGACTGCCATCGGAGGGTAGGAGGTGGGTGTGACATCTGCGTGAGTCCGCCCGGCAGGTGTCCCAACCTGGGGCGACATAACTCTTGACTTGACATAATATCCCTTATCGGCGCTCGCACGCTTCCGAGCAGGCACTTTCGCCCGCTCATTGATCCGTGCGTGTATATCGACCGCCGACCGGGTACCCTCTATAACTTCAATCAAGTTTCTTACGTTCCTTGGTTGATCGGCGGGCGGGTGCTTACGACACCCGTCTGCCACCAGTGAATAGGGCCTAAGCCCGCCGCCTCGGCCTAGACAACAGCGCCGGTGGTATGTGCAGCACCCGTCGGGAGCTGGCGGGCCGCCCGAAGGGCGACCTCGGCGAAGGCCCGGTCGACCGGGAGCGAGGGACGGATCTGCACGTAGATGGCCAGCCATCCTCGGCCGACGAACCGGTTGCGGACCTCTTTGAGTAGTACCGTCTTTCCGACCCCACGGAGTCCAGTGAAGAGCAGGCAGTTGGCCGCATACCCGGCCTCCAGCTGGGTCCGAACCGTGTCGGCCAAGGCGAGCTGCTCGTCCCGCCCGACCAGGGTGCGCGGAGGGTCGCCGGCCCCTGGAGTGTACGGGTTCGGTCGCGATGGTATGGGCTATAGTATAGTCCGTTCCAGAGCGCCCGGGACCGCACCTTCGCATCACCGGTGCGCGACGCACCTGGGCTCCCACCGGTTGCTTCCCGGTTCGGTGCTCCACTCCAAGAGCCTGACGTCAGTCAGCCGAGTCGTGAAGACTCGATCCGCCGAGCGCTCCCGATGTCACCCACCTGCTGACCAGCCAATTGACCCCCCTCGAACACGTGTGGATGTCAGTGGGCGAAAGGTCACCGTCACCCCCGAAATGGCTCGACCACGAGACCGACCAGGTCCCCCGCTGCATCCAGCAGGTGGTCGAGGGCCTGACGGCAGGCCGACAGGCGGGCATCACGGGTCAGGTCCTCGGTGACGTCTTCGACGGCCGCCTCGAGCCGGTAGAGACGGTCGTGCAGCCTCCCGAGATCCTGCTCGCTCACGATGCACTGTCCCACTGGGATCTGCAGGTCCGCCGCCCTCCGGCGTGCCTCGTAGGCCCGTTGCCGGTGGGACGGGCTGCAGAAGATGCGAGGACGACCCGGCCCCTCCGGCAGGACCAATGGTCGATGACACCAGCCGCACCGGGCACCCTCTGCCAATTGCGTCACTGTGACGATATTAGCCCTCTTCCCGTCTTCTTGGCAGGACCCGTCCCCCGCTCGCTCCGACGGTGCGGCCCGGGCCTCGCGGCGGACGGGTGAGGCCGTCGACTGGCCGATCTCGACGCCGCTCCGCAACGGTATCCTCGGGGCGAGCAGCCGCCATGAACTACGACCCGGACGAGGTCTCATTCGAGGACCTCTACGACGACGATGCCTACTTCCGTACCTGTGGGCGCTGTGGCGCCCGCACTGCGCCGCGCTGGTCCGAGTCGGCCTGTCTCGAGGAGGCCCGACGGTACGGATGGCGACGGGTGGCGGCCTCCGACCGACCGGGGGCCCGACGGATGGACCTGTGCGGCGTCTGCGCAGAGGAGTCCGGACTGGGCCCCCCGCTCGCCCGCTGGGGCTGGTAGCCGGTCCGCCGCTCCCCCACCGGCAGTCGGCTCGGGTGCTCAGCTGTCGAGTCGGCGAACGTGGTCCTCGAGATCGGGTGTTGGGGCCAGCCGCGCCTGTCGCTTCGGGGCCTCCGGCGTCCCGATGTTGACCCAGCCGAGGAGACGCTCCTGCGGGCCGAGTTCGAAGAGCTCCCGCACCGGGACCGTGTCCAGCACCGCCGCACTCTTCCAGACCGCACCGAATCCGAGTCCGGTGGCGGCCAGCACGATGGCGTAGCCGGTGCACGACGCCGAGGCCTCCTGCTCCCAGACCGGCACGTTGGAGGTCGGATCCGGAGAGGCGATGAGGACCACCGCGCACGCAGCAGCGAATGCCTTGCCCCGGGTCTTGGCCACCTGCGCATCGGGCACCCCAGGACCGCGCTCCGCAATCAGCCCGTCGACCAGGGCTTGCCCGAACCGCTCCTGTCCCGCGCCGGACACCACGGTGAACCGCCAGGGCCGGAGGCTCCCGTGGTCGGGCACAGCGGCCGCGGCCGCCAGGATCCGGGAGAGCGAGGCGTCGTCAGGCACCGGCCCGCCGGGTTGTGGTTCGGGCCGTGGCGCGGTCAATCGCTCCACCCAGTCCGTCCCGGGCGTCGTTGTCCCGGACGTCTCGCTCATGCGCCCACCATCGTGGTGCCCACTGACCGCGCTCCTCTCCCGTCGGTGCCTCGAACCTGCGCCCGGCCACCGGCGGCACCGCTCACCCGAGCGTAGAGGGCGCACACCGCGGAAAGGGTCAGCCCCCGGTGTTCTGCGGGTACTGGCTGGTCGACCCCAGCGTGGCGCTGACCGTCATCTCGGTCTGGCCGCGGTAGAAGCGGATCGTGACCGTCTGACCGGGATGGCCGGCCTGGATGGCGGTGGTCAGTTGATCGGCGCTGGTAATCGGTGTCCCCCCGAAGGACACGATCACGTCACCCTGCTGCAGACCGGCCACGTTGGCGGGCGTGCCACTCTGGACCTGGAGGACGACCGCTCCCTGTGTGGGCACGAAGTTGTAGGCACTGCGTACCTGGGGGGTGAGGGTCTCGACGGAGAGCCCGAGGAATGCGGTTCCCGAGATGGCCGGATTGGGCACTGACTGGCGGCGGAGGGACGGGAGCAACCGTTCGATCTTGTTGGAGGGGATGGCGAATCCGATGTTCTGGGCCTCGGTGGTGCCGTTCCCACTCGAGGCGATCGCAGTGTTCATCCCGATGACCCGTCCGGAACTGTCGACGAGGGGCCCGCCCGAGTTCCCCGGGTTGATCGCGGCATCGGTCTGGAACAGGTTGCCCAGCGTCTCGGTCGTCACGCCGGTCGAGTCGCCGGCGGCGACGGTGCGCCCCTTGGCCGAGATGATCCCCTGGGTGACGGTCGGTGTGCCGGCAGAAAGTCCGAGGGCGTTCCCGATGGCCACCACCGCGTCACCGACCTGGACGTCGTCGGAGTTGCCGTAGGAAACGGTCGGTAGGTCGGACGCGCCCTCGATCTGGAGCAATGCGACGTCGTCGACCGGATCCGTGTCGATGACCCGTGCCGGAAGCGCCCGAAGGCTCCCGAACAGGGTCACGGTGATGGTGGTCGCGCCGCTGATCACGTGATTGTTGGTGATCACCTCGCCGCCGGATGTGATGATCATCCCGGTCCCCTGGTCCTCCTGTTGCCCAAGGAGCGACTGTGACGACGGCGCCGGCGAAGTGGCATCGATCGAGACCACCGCCGGAAGGACCTTGTCGATGACCGACTGGATGTTGGTCGTGCCGTTGAGCAGCGCCGGGCCGGCCGAGATCTGTCGGATGGTGATCGTCCCGCCACCCTGATCAGAGGTCGCGGCCACGATGCCGCCGCCGATCACCGCACCGAGCATGGCGGCGGCCAGTGTGACTCCCGCCACGCGCCACCCGAGACCGTCGCGTGGCGCGGGCGCGCGGGTCGCCGGGGGGTGGAGGTCCGGGGACCACGGTGTCGCCGCGTCGCGGTGGGCTGGCGGACTCTCCGTCGTGGGCCCGGAGCCGTCGGGTGCGCACCCGTCGGGGTCGGTCCGGGTCGGCTCGCGCCATTCGGGCGGGAGGAACGAGAGGGCACCGGGTGACGGCGCGCGAGCGGGATCGGCGACCGGGTGCGTGTCGTCCGGGCCGAGCGGGTGCCACACTGACTGACCGGCGCCGTTGGCTCCGGGATGCTCCACGTCCTGCCTCCCCTACCCACGCGTGCGCCGAGTGACCTTCGTCTCTCGACCCGCGCATGCCCCGGCACCTCGCCGCGACTCGGGCTCCCTCGTCGCTGTCCATGCTACGACGCGTTGAACAGCGTTGAACAGGGCAAACCCATCGAGTGAGGAGTTCTTAGTTGCTTCTTACACCGCGTCCGCGGGGCCCGTTCGCGCTCCGATCGGTCCGGCAGTAGCCTTTCGCCCGGTATGGCCCATCGCATCGACGTCGAACTGACCAGTCAGACCAGCGACTCCACCTGGACCTGGCGCGCGGCCGGTGCCAAGCAGCCCCGCGGGACGGTGGGCAGCGATCTGGTCCCGACTGGTGCCGGAGTCGGCAGCGTGCTCCGCGCAGAGGTCGAGATCACCCTCGACGGCACCTCGGTGGTTGCCCTGCTCCCTCCCAAGGGCAAGAGCGAGGTGCGCCCCGTGGAGCGGATCGAGGTCGTCGGCACGCCCCCCAAAGGACCGGACGTCAACGTCGTGCTCGCCTCCAAGGGGAAGCGTCGCCGCGACGACGGGCAGGAGAGACCGAGGGACGGATCCCGTCGCCCCGCGGAGCGGCGGCCCCGCACCGGGGACGGCGACAGATCCCAGGGGAGCGGCCGCACCCGTCGCCGCGAGGGTACGGACCGTGAGACCGCCAGCCGCGACTCCCCCGGGCCCGCCACCAACGTCGAGGGGGAGCCCTCCCGCCGCCGCACCGCCCCGGCCCGCCCGGGCGCACGGGAGGCCGGGGGCCGGGACCATCCGCGGCGTCCCGCCGCCTCCACCGCGTACCGCAACGCCGCGTTGGCCACGCTCAAGCCCGAGGAGCTCCCCGTGGCCGAGCAGCTGCTCCGGGGTGGCATCCCCGCGGTGCGCCAGGCCATCGAGGAACAGAACGTCCGGGCCCGGGCGGACGGCCGACCCGAAGTCACCCCCGGTCCGCTCCTGGCGATGGCCGAACAGTTGCGACCGGTCATCAACCTGGCCATCTGGAAGGACCGCGCCTCGGTGGCGCGCACCGCGGGCAAGGACACCCCTCTGCGCGAGCTGCGTTCGATCGTCGCCTCTTCGTCGACGGTGACCCTCGACGAAGGGGGCACCGAGCTGGCCACCGCACTGCGTGCCGCACTGCAGCAGCGGATCACCGCCCTGCGCGAACGCTGGGTGGAGCGCATCACGACCTCACTCGACGCCGGTCGGGTGGTCGACGCCGTGCGCGCCTCCATCCGGCCACCGGAGCCGTCGACCCGGCTCGCCGCCGAGCTCGCGGTACGGCTCTCCGAGGCCGCCGGGAAGTCGATGGCGCCCGACACCTCCCCCGAAGACTGGTTGGCACTGCTCGAGGTCGTCGTCGAGTCGCCGGTCCGCCGCACCGTCAAGCCCGCCGGCCTTCCGGTGGGCGCCGACGAATCGCTGCTCCAGGAGGCTCGCAAGGCCTCCGGGTACGTGCCCGAGCTCGCCCGGCTCATGGGGATCCCGATTCCGCCGCCGCCGGGGCCCCGCCGCCCGGTCCCGGCGCGGGCAGCCCGCGGCGCCTCCTGATCCGGGGACCCGCCCACACCCCTCCCCCACACTGGCCGTCCGAACCGTGTGCCGGAGCACCCGGCGCGATCAGCCCAGCGGGCGGTGCATCACGAGCAACCGGGCCTTGAACCCGGCTGACTCGAAGAAACTCTTGGCCTCGCGGTCGCCGGGGTAGGCGGTCCCGTCGACTCCGACGACCCGGGATGCCGTGAACCACACGAGGGCCTGTTCGAGGAGGAGGTGGCCGAGACCCACGCCGCGCGCACCCGGTTCGACGTAACACGAGTCGATGACACCCCTGCGGTCGTTCCCCGGGCCCTCGGCGATGCGCAGCACTGCGACTCCGGCGATCCACTCGTCGAGGGAGCCCACCAGGGCGGTCCGTGCCGGGTCGGCCAGGAGCGCGGTGACGTCTTGCGGTCCGTTCAGCGGATCGGTGACCCCGGGGTCGTCCGGCCGGAGGAGCGCGGCCCCCCGGCGGGTCGCCATCTCGGCTTCGAACTCCTTCGCCAGGTCGACGACGCGTCCGGCGTCCTCGGCGATGGCCTCCCGGACCGACTCCATGCGCTCCCTCCTCGCCGGATGCCCGCGGACGGGCTCAGGACCGCTCGTCGAGCAGCTGGTCGACCCGGCTGAGGATCGTGCGCCGGCGCCGGCTGGCGGTCTCGTACGCGCGCACCGACACCAGTTCGGAGCGGGTGAGGCCGTCGAGCCGCTGGACGACCTGGGAGGCGGACAGCGTGTCGAACCCCGGGATCGCCAGAGTGCCGACCTCGGGGACGTGCCCGTTGGCGGGGGAGGTGGGTGTGCCGGGCCTCGGGACGGCCGACGGACCGGGGACCGGCGCGGGCCCGGTCGGCGGCGGACCACCGGTCCGGGACGGGTTCCGTTGTGGTGGGTTCCGGGGGATCGTGCGTATCGGGTAGCGCGCCTCTGGGCGGCCGGCCGGCCGCGGCGCCGGCTCCGCACCCCGCTGGCGCAGTCCGTCCGAGCGACGGCGGAGCTCGCGGTGGCCGGCCTTGAACGCGAACTCGCCGACCGCCCGGGCCGAGGACATCTGGACCCCCAACCGGCTCCGGCCCCGCTCCGCCAACTTCGGGAGCTCCTCGACCACCGATGCCACGATGCCCGCCGGCACGAAGACCAACAGGTCGAGGACCCGTTCGCTCAGCGGAACCTCGCCGGATGCCTCTTCCGTTCGATCAGCCATGTGAGCTCCCGTCAGACGCAGTCCCGGCAGAGCATCTTCTTGCGGTCCGCCAGCTGGTTGGGGTGCTTGACGAGAAAGCAGGAACGGCAGACGAACTCGCCGGGCTGCTTGGGCAGGACCCGCTCGACGCCGTCACCGGTGCGGTCCTCGGTCTCGGGGGACTCCTCGTCCTCCTCGACCTCCTCGACGACCAACCGCTCCTTCAGGATGGTGTCGAGGCTGGCCTCGACGTCCTCGTCGTCGGGCTCCTCCTCTTCATCCTCCTCGGACTCCTCGCCGGTCTTCGTGGCGACCTTCGCTTCGACCACGGGGAGCACCTCGTCCTCCTCCTCGATGACCACCACGTCCACATCCGCGTCGTCGTCATCGGCGAGAACGAGCGCATCGTCCGCGATCAGGTCGTCGTCATCGACGATCTCGTCCAGGTCTCCCTCGATGAGCTCGTCCGGGCCTTCGACTTCGTCGAGTTCCTGTGGCATGTCAGTCTTTCGGTGGTGAGTTGGCCGGGAGCATAGACGCTCCGGCCGTGCGATCGTGCACCCGGCAGACCGTCCGGGGCGAGTGGCCCCGGATGCTCGAGCGCCGGGTCGGGCCTGTGTGTGGGGTCTGTTCCGGCGGGCCGTGAGACGACCGCGCGAGCCCGGATGGTAGCCGTCCAGCGGTCCGGTCCGGTGGTCGGCCGGGAACCGAACGGTGTCGTCTGTGTCCGCTGCGGCGTTCCGCCTCCACTGCTCGTGGCGATGGTCCGCTGTGGCTGCTCGTGCCGGCCAGGCGGGCGGACCCAGGGGTCTTTGGCACCACCCCCCCAAGACCTCCAGCTCACGCCGCCGGTCTTGGGGGACTGTTTTCTACTCGATCCCCTGGGTCTCCCTCCGCCTCTCACAGCATCCCCGCCTCAGGCCGCACCCTGCGATCAACCGCTCGATGCGACCCGTGGGGCGACTGGGACCACGCGCACCATAGGCCATGCGGCGGGTGGGTCGTCAAGTGCGTCGTACCCCCGGTTACCAGGGGGTACGTGCAACACCCCTGTTCAGCGTCTTACAGGATTTCCGGCCGCCGACAACGAGTTCCGACGGTCCTCGGCGCGTCGTTCCGACGCGAGCCGTTCGAGGTCGGGAACGTCGGATTCGAGATGACTCATGGCCTCGGCAAGCATGTGGTGTCCGGCCTGCTGATCGATGAGCCGGTGCATCTCCTGGGCCACCCACCGGTAGCTCGCGTGTCCCTGCGTGCCCGAGCGCAACTCCAACAGGTGCATCGCCTCGCGTGCGTTCATCTGCATCGAGTACCGGATCCGGTAGGCGAGGGCCACCGCGTAGGCAGCCTGTTGCGGGAAGGGACCGGCCAGTGCCTCGCCCAGTTCGCGCGAACGTTCGAGCGACGCGACATAGCGGTCGCGCAAGCCGGCCTCCTCGACCACCGGCGGCACGTCGTAACCGAGGGTGGTACCGAGGGGCTGCCACTCGAGGGTCAGCATCCGGTGGCGTTGGAGGTCACGGAAGGCCCCGTAGTCGGTGACCACGTCGAAGCGGTAGTCGGTCCGTTCGAAGGCGCGACCGGGACGGTGGCGCCGGTTGACCCGGTCACCCACGTACGCCCGCAACAGCGACCGTTTCTCGTCCGCGCTCAGCTGCCGCACCCGGGCGAGCACCTCCTGCTCCGACCGGCCGGTGCGCGGAGCGCAGATGGCCGCGACCACCTTGTCCTCACCTTCCGGGTCGAAGTCGACCAGGGTCACGGTGGGGAGGCCGGCAGGACCGCCGACCGGGTGCTCGGCGGGCGTCACCAGGTCGGGGAAGACCTCGCCCACCACGCGGGCGGTCTCCTCCCGGGTGGCCCGCAGGTACTCCGACCAGGCGCCGCCACGTTCCGGTCGATCGACCCGCTGGAGGAAGGAGGGGATCACCTTGCGGAGCTCTTCGAGCATCAGGTCCGCGTAGGCCCGGGCTTCCGGCAGCGGATGCGAGCGCATCCGCACGAGCAGCATCTCGTAGGACTGCCCGGTGCCGTAGATGCCGACGTTGGAGAGCGAGCCGGCCGGCAGCAGGCCCCGCAGCGCGTCGAGAGCCTTCGCCCGCACCGCCTGGCGGTGGACGAAGTCGGAGTCGCCCTCCTCGCGGGGTGACGGACCGAGAGCCAGGCCTGGGCTTCGTCGAGCAGCTGGCCATAGGTGTCGAACATCCGGTCCATCTCCCCCACGTACCGGGCGCCGAGTGGCGAGTCGAGGAGGCCGGGGTCGCGGTAGTAGCGGTAGTGACCGGTGACGAGCCGCTGGTTGTAGGCGATGTAGCGGGTCGACTGCTCGAGGTACGCCATCAGCCGGCCCCACTCGAGGATCTTGGTGAGCACGTTGGAGGCCTGTTCGCAGGCCAGGTGGACCCCCCCGAGCTGGGCCACCGAGTCGTCGCCGTACTCGAGGAACACCTTCTCGTAGAGCTCGACAGCCCGCTTCAGCCCGACGGTGGCGTCGACCGATGCGTCGCCGGAGATGTCCAGCTCCCCGACGAATTCGTCCAGGAAGAGCCGCCGCAGGCTCTTCTGGGACCGGGAGTACCGGGCGAACAGGGCCCCCTTGACCACCTCGGGCAGGTTGACCAGGGCGAACACCGGGCGGTCCAAATTGGTGAAGTAGCGCCGGAGGACGTCCTCCTCCTCGACAGTGAACGTTTCCTCGGCGTAGGGGAACATGCCCGGATCACACTAGGACGGCAGTAGGCGCGCGGTGGCGGACCCCAGTGCCGCGGGATCGTCGGCCCCGACGACCCCTCGCCGGAGGAGGACCACCGCCATCCCGGCCGCCTCGCGTGTCCCGGGCTCGGTGGCCACCTGGGCGATCTGGCGGATCAGGTCGATGAGCTGCCGCAGGTTGCGGACGAAGTCCCCCGGTGCGATCCCGGCGTCCCGCAGCACCGTGTCCAGGGTCGCCCCGCCGGCCCATCCCACCACCGCCCGGGCCAGGCCCCCGTCCGGTCGTCGGGTGCGGCGCAGCCCGACCCGGCGCTCGTCCGCCCGCAGGCCAGCCGCCAGCGACTCGACCGACCCCAGCCGCTCGATGATCCGGGCCCCGCGGGGCGGCGGCCCATCCTCCCCCTCCCGGCGCGCCTCGAAGGTGAGGCCGGAGGCCACCCCGGAGAGCGAGACCGCGTCGAGGTCATCGAGCAGGCCCCCGCGGAGCACCTCGGCCACCAACAGGTCCGACTCGTGGTAGATCCCCGAGAGGATCCGGCCCGCATCGGTCAGGGTCCAGCCGTCCACGAAGCCGCGATCGTCGAGGATGGAGAGGCGCCGTTCGAGCTGGCGGGCGAGCGACTCCGACCCTTTCGGGGCCTGCCACTGCCCGTAGGAGGCGGCCAGCAGGGCATAGGCCTCGTCCCGGGTCCACCGCCGGACCAGGTTCACGGCCAGGTTGTAGGTCGGGTGGAACGACGAGACCAGGTCGGGGGGCGGGGCGACCGCTGTCCGGGCCACCGCGGCGAAGGTGGTGGCCTGCGACCAGAGCACGAGCGCGTGGCCCACCGTGTCGATCCCCCGCCGGCCCGCCCGGCCGGTCAGCTGCCGGTACTCCCCCGCGGTCAGGGCCGACGTGTCCGCGCCACGGAACTTGGCGAACCGCTCGACCACCACGGTGCGGGCCGGCATGTTGATGCCGAGTGCGAGGGTCTCGGTGGCGAAGACCACCTTGAGCAGTCCCTCGGAGAAGCACTGCTCGACCGCCTGTCGGAAGGCGGGGACCAACCCTGCGTGATGCGGCGCAACGCCGGCCTCGAGGGCAGCCGACCACGGGCCGTAGCCGAGCGTGCGCAGATCGTCGTCGTCGAGCCGTTCCACGGCTTCCTCGACGAGGACCCGGATGCGTGTGCGCTCCTCCTCGGTGGTCAGCCTGATCCCGTCCTCGAGGCACTGACGGGTCGCGTCGTCACAGGCGGCACGCGAGAAGATGAAGGTGATGGCCGGCAGCATCCCCTCCCCGGCCAGGTAGTCGACCACCTCGGTGCGCCGGGGGGCCCGGAACCGCCGCTGGTGAAGAGAGCGCCCCCGACGCTCGTCAAGCCGCAGGCCGTCCGGATTGGGCCGACCGTCCCGGAGCAGCGGCAGGACGACGAGTCCGTCGCGTCCCCGTTCGGCGACTGCGTAGTGGTTGTGGAGGGTCACCGGACGGTGGGTCTCGACGACCACGCGGGTCGGGCCGCGCACCGACCGCAGCCACCTGCCGAAGTCCGTGGCGTTGCTCACCGTCGCCGAGAGGCTCACGAAGGTGACCTCTGGAGGGGTCAGCACCAGGACTTCCTCCCACACCGATCCCCGGTAGGGGTCCTGGAGATAATGGACCTCGTCGAGCACGACCACCTGGAGCCCGTCCAGGAGCGGTGACCGGGCGAAGAGCATGTTCCGGAGCACCTCGGTGGTCATCACCACGACCGGTGCCTGGGCCTGGTGGGAGATATCGCCGGTCAGCAGCCCGACCCGGTGGCCGCCGTGGCGGGCCGTCAGCTCGGCGAATTTCTGGTTGGAGAGGGCCTTGATCGGCGTGGTGTAGAACGCCTTTCCGCCGGACTCGAGGGCCCTGGCGACCGCGTACTCGGCGACCAGCGTCTTTCCCGACCCGGTCGGAGCACTGACCAGGACGGATTCACCCCGGTCGATCACCTCCAGCGCCCGCTCCTGAAAGGGATCGAGCGCGAATCCGGTCTCGCGCTCGAAGCGATCACGGAGCTCCTCCCGCGGCGGTTCCGCGGCACTCGGGTCGGATCCCCGGGCACCCCCGGGGATCATCGACGGACGATCCTGCCGACGATGATCGAGAGCTCGTAGAAGACGTAGAGGGGCACCGCCATCGCCATCATCGAGAACGGATCGGAGCTCGGGGTCACCACCCCGGCGACCACCACGATGGCCACGATGGCCCACCGTCGCCAGGAGGAGAGCTGTTGCGGCGAGAGCACCCCGGCCAGCTCGAGAGAGACCAGGAGGACCGGGAATTCGAAGGTGATGCCGAAGGCCACCATCAACAGGATGATGAGGCCGAGGTACTTGTTGGGGTCGAGGATCTGGGTGAGCGTCGGGCCGCCGATGCTGTCCAACCAGGCCAGGGCGTGCGGGAAGATGAGGAACGCCACCGCGCACCCGAGGGCGAAGAGCGCGATCGACGCCACGATGAAGGGGATGGCGTACCGCTTCTCCTTCTGGTGGAGCCCGGGCGTGATGAACCGCCAGACCTCCCACAACCACACCGGCGAGGCGAGGAACAGCCCCCCGTAGGCCGAGATCTTGATCCGGAGGGCAAGACCGTCGAGAGGACCGGTCACGTAGAACCCGCAGTGGTGCGGGTTGACCTGGCAGTACGGATGCTTGAGGAGTCCCAGGATCCAGTTGTAGGTCAGGAACGCCACCGTCGCCCCCACCAGGAACGCGGCGACACTGACCAGGGTCCGGCGGCGCAGCTCGGTGATGTGCTCCGCCAGGGTCATCGCGTCCGGGGTCGGACGCTCCTCGGTCCGTCGCTTCAGGAGGAGGGCCACGCCCACCGGCCTCCGGGCTCACCCTGCGGGCTCACGTGGAATCCCGTTCAGTTCATCCCCGGGTCGTCCGGCGGCTGCCGGCCGACGACCCGGACCTGGTGGACGGCGCCCTGGGGATCGCTGATCGTGGTGCCCGGCACGGAGCTCTCCTCGGCGGCGCGCACGATCCCGGCCGGCCGGTTCGACTGACCGGAGGGTTCCAACGCGTCGCCATCGGGCTCGGGCGCAGGAGCGCCCGGGGAGGCTGTCGCTCCGTTGTCCTCGGCGTGCGCGTCGGCCAGCGAGTCGAGGAAGGTGATCGGCGACCGCACCGCCTGGGAGATCTTCTCGGCCGAGGGCAGGTCGGGGAAATTTCCCCGCACGTCGGACTCGAACCGCTCGCGGAAGCGGCGGAAGTCCCCCCAGAGCGACCCCATCTGCTTGGCCACCTTGGGCAGTTTGTCCGGCCCGAGGACGACCAGGGCCACCACCAGGATGACCAGCAGCTTGGCGGGGCTGAGAAACGGCACGTTGCGAGTCTACCGGTGGCCCTGGATGGTCGCCGTGTCGGGTGTGCAGGCCGCGTCAGCTGGGTGCGCTCCTGCCAGGTGTGTCGTCGGGCGGTCCGGCCCGTGAGCGGCGGAGCACCGTCCACAACCCGACGAAGAGGACGACGGCGAGCACGGCGAGCGCCGCCAGCCAGACGGTCCCGTCGATCGGCCACACCCGCAGCACCATCTTGCCCACGATGAGAGACCCCGGGATCGGGCCGAAGTACCGGCTGTCCTCCGAGTCGGGGCGGTTGTCCCCCATGACGAAGTAGTGATTGGCGGGGATGGTGTAGGGGTGGGTGAGGCTGAAGCCATCAGTGAGCGAACTGGGCTCACTCTGCGGCTCCGGGAGCGGCAACCAGGGCTCGCCGAGGATCTTGCCGTCGATGGTGACGTGGCCGTCGAACAGGCCGATGGTCTCCCCAGGGAGCCCGATGACCCGCTTGACCAGGTCGGTGTAGTCGGCGCTGACCAGGGGCGGTCGGGCGAACACGACGATGTCCCCCCGGTGGACCGAACCGACCCGGTAGGCCAGCTTGTCCACCACGATCCGGTCGCCGACCTGGAGGGTCGGGAGCATCGAGCCCGAGGGGATGTAGAACATCTGCGCCACGTAGGTGCGCACGCCGAACGCCAGCAGCACCGCCGCGACGATGACGACCGACCATTCCAATACCCACCGGCCCGACCGCGGGCCCCGGTCGGAGGGCGCGGCTCCGGCATGCGCGGGCGCCTCCGCGCCCGTGAGCACGGCGTCGGCGCCGGGCGGCGTCACTCCGGTCGGGGCGGGGGCAAGGGGAACCCCCACCGGTACAGGTTTGTGGTCGGGGTCCACTGCAGGGTGAGGCTATCCCAGCGTTGCCGACGTTCGAACTAGACGCCCTTGACGTGCGAGAGCGGCCAGACGACCGCGACCGCCCGGCCCACGATGAGAGACGCCGGGATCGGCCCGAAGAACCGGCTGTCCTCGGAGTCGGTCCGGTTGTCCCCCATCACGTAGTACTGGCCGGCCGGGATGGTCACCGGCCCGGGCATGTTGAACTGCTGGTTGGCGTCGCCGGGGAGCGCCCCGGTGTAGCTGCTCGGTCCCGGAGGAAGCCAGGGCTCGTCGAGCCGCTTCCCGTCGATGTAGACGTGGCCGTTCCGGGTCGAGATCGTCTCTCCGGGCAGGCCGATCACCCGCTTGACGAGGTCGGGAAAGGGCTGCTGCTCGAGCGGGGGCCGTTTGAACACGACGACGTCGCCCCGGTTCACGCCGTGGAGGTGATAGCTGAGCTTGTCCACCATGATCCGGTCGCCCACCTGGAGGGTGGGGTACATCGAGGGTGATGGGATGTAGAAGGACTGGACGACGTACGTCCGCAGGAGGACGGTGCAGAGCAGCACCGCCATCAGGATCACCGCCCACTCGATGACCCAGCGGTAGCGGCCACCCTGGTGCGCCCCTCCACCGGCATCGGACGAGTGCTCGGAAGGCGTTCCCCCACCGCCGTCGATCACCGACGGCTCGGGCGCCAGCGTGGGCTCGGTGAGTTCGCCGGTCACAATGCAGCGACGCTACCGCACCCCGGAGAGCTTGCTCCGGCGCAGGTCAGAGTCCGGCGATGAGCTTCTCGACCCGTTCGTCCTTGGATTTGAAGGGGTCCTTCAGCAAGACCGTGCGCTGCGCCTGGTCGTTGAGCTTGAGATGGACCCAGTCGACGGTGAAGTCGCGCCGGCGCTCCTTGGCGCGTTTCACGAATTCGCCACGTAACCGGGCCCGGGTGGACTGGGGCGGTACCGACATCGCGGCGGCGATGTCGAGGTCCTCGCAGATCCGGTCGACCTCGTCATGCCGTTGGAGGCGGTAGTAGAGGCCCCGCGCCCGGTCCACGTCGTGGTACTGCAAGTCGAGCCACGACACGGTGGGACTGTGGAGGGGGAGGTCGTGGCGAGCGCGATACTGGTCGATCAGCCGGTGCTTGGCCACCCAGTCGCACTCGCGGTGCAGCGAGAGCGGGTCCGACTCGAGGCCCTTGAGGCAGTGCTCCCACATGTCGAGCGCGCGGTCCTCCTGTGGCGACAACCCCTGGCGGTCGCGGTACCGGATGGCCCGCTGGAGGTACTCGCCCTGGATGTCCAATGCGCTCATCTCGCGGCCGTTCGCCAACCGCACCGGCCGCCGGCAGGTGATGTCGTGACTGATCTCGCGGATGGCCCGGATCGGGTTCTCGAGGGTCAGGTCGCGCATGACGGTCGAGGGGTCCTCGAGCATCCGCAGGATGATGCTGGTCGCGCCCACCTTGAGGAAGGTGGCGTATTCGTTCATGTTCGAGTCACCGACGATCACGTGCAGGCGGCGGTACTTCTCGGCATCGGCATGCGGTTCGTCGCGGGTGTTGATGATCGGTCGGCTCCGGGTGGTGGCCGACGAGACCCCCTCCCAGATGTGCTCCGCCCGCTGGCTCAGGCAGAACACTGCGCCTCGTGCGGTCTGGAGCACCTTGCCGGCGCCGGCATAGACCTGGCGGCTCACCAGGAAGGGGATCAGCACCTCGGTGTAGTGGACGAAATCGTCACGCCGGCTGGTGAGGTAGTTCTCGTGGCAGCCATAGGAGTTGCCGGCCGAATCGGTGTTGTTCTTGAAGAGGTAGATGTCGCCGCGGATGCCCTCCTCGCGCAGGCGTGCCTCCGCTCCCTCGACCAGCGAGGAGAGGATCCACTCCCCTGCCTTGTCGTGGGCCACGAGCTCCCCGATGTCGTCACACTCCGGGGTGGCGTACTCGGGGTGACTGCCCACGTCCAGATAGAGGCGGGCCCCGTTCTCGAGGAAGACGTTGGAGGAGCGACCCCAGCTGACCACCCGTCGGAACAGGTAGCGGGCCACCTCGTCGGGGCTCAGACGTCGCTGGCCGCGCAGCGTACAGGTGACCCCGTACTCGTTCTCCAGCCCGTAGATGCGTTTGTCCATCGTCCTCACGGTACCGTGAGGACGGCCCTTCACACTGCACCCGCCACCCGGAGCGTCCACCAGGGCGCTCAGCGGGTCAGCCCAGCAACGACTCCAGCTGCTCGTCGACCAGTCGCCGGAAGGCCCGCCGGCCGTTTCCGGCAGTCAGGACGGCAACCTCGAGCTCGGAGGGCCCGAGCGTACGGTCCGCCCCGGCCAGGGCGGCCACCGCGGCCTGCACCGCGTCGGCCAATGTCCAGGTGGCGGACCACCGTTCCTCGAGGCGTTGGGCGATCGTCTCCGTCTCCCCACCGAGCACCGCATAGCGGTCCTCGTCGGTGATGGTCCCCTCATAGGCGATGTGGTAGAGCTGGTTCGGCCGCTGTCCGCTACCCAGCTCGGCCACCAGCAGCTCGACCTCGAGCGGCTTCATCTCGTGGGTGAAGACCTGCCCGAGGTACTGGGCGTAGAGGTTGGCCAACGATCTGGCCTCGACGTCCTCGCGGCTGTAGGCGTACCCTTTGGTGTCCGCGTGGCGGATACCGGAGACCCGCAGCTGATCGAACTCGTTGTACTTGCCGACCCCGGCGAATGCGATCCGGTCGTAGATCTCGCTGATCTTGTGCAACGACCGCTGCGGGTTGTCGGCCACGATGGCGATCCCCTGGTCGTAGGTGGTCGCCACCAACGACCGGCCCCGGGCGATGCCCTTCTGGGCGTACTCGGCACGGTCCTTCATCACCTGCTCGGGCGCCACGTAGTAGGGCATGGTCATGGCTGGCGACCCTCCGTGCGGCGCCGTTCGATGAGCGAGGCGAACCGGTCGGCCACTTCGTCCTCGGGTACCGCGGCGAAGCCCGCGGCCGTGACCGTGGCCACCAACGGGTAGATGCCCCGGACGAGGTCGGGGCCACCGGTGGCCGAGTCCTCGTCGGCTGCTTCGTAGAGCGACTGGATCGCCAGTTCGACCGCTTCTTCCTGGGTCAGCCCCTCCCGGTAGCCGAGCTTGATCGTGGTGCGGGCATCCCTGCCGCCGGAGCCGGTGGCGTTGTACTCGGTCTCCTCGTAGTGACCACCGGTCACGTCGTAGGTGAAGATGCGTCCCGTGCCGCGCGACACGTCGTACCCGGCGAACAGCGGCACGACAGCCAGGCCCTGCATGGCCATGGGCAGGTGCTCGCGGACCATCTGGCCGAGCTGGTTGGCCTTGCCCTCGAGGCTGAGGACCACACCCTCGACCTTCTCGTAGTGCTCGAGCTGGGTCTGGAAGAGCCGCACCATCTCGACGGCCGGCCCGGCCGCGCCGGCGATGGCCACCGCCGAGAAGCGGTCGGCCGGGAACACCTTCTCCATGGCCCGGTGGGCGATGGCGTGCCCCTCGGTGGCCCGGCGGTCGCCGGCCATGACGACGCCGTCGGCCGAGCGGAGGGCGACCACGGTGGTGCCGTGACGGAACCGGTCGGGGCCGCCGGTCCCCGCGCCCGCGTCGAGTGGAGGAGTGGGAACCCGCAACCGGCGGATGAGCCCGGCGAAATCGGGGCCCGGGTCCTCGGTCGTGGTGAAGAGGGGCAGGGTCACCGGGGCTACTCGCCGCCCTTCTGGACGTAGTTGCGCACGAACTCCTCGGCGTTGTCCTCGAGGACCTCGTCGATCTCGTCGAGCAGGTCATCGAGCTCTGCCTTCAGCTTCTCGCCTGCCGCGGACGACGGCGGCACCTCCTCGACCACCTCGTCGGTGCGCTCAGGTGCGGTCTTCTTCTTCTGTTCTCGCTCTGCCATCATTGCTCCCTAGCTGCTCAGCCGGTCCACCAGCTCGGACGGAGTCGCACACGCGTCCAAGAGTGCTTCGACATGTTCTGCCGTCCCCTTCAGCGGATCCATCATAGGGATGCGCCGGAGGGGGTCTGATCCGAGGTCGAAAACCAAGGAGTCCCAGTTCGCGGTGGCCACCGAGGCCGGCCACTTCTTGAGGCACTGGCCGCGGAACCAGGCCCGGGTGCCCCGTGGTGGCTCGGTGACCGCGGCCAGCACCGAGTCCGGATCGACCAGCACCTCGGTGTCCAGGCGGGCGAAGAGGGAGCGGGCCGGGCGCAGGTCGTGGTACTGCAGGTCGACCGCGGCCAGACGGGGGTCGTCCCATCCGCACTGGTGCCGCCCACGGTAGGCCTCGAGCAACTGGAGCTTGGCCACCCAGTCGAGCTGGCGGGCCAACGACATCGGGTCGGTCTCCAGACCGTGGAGGACCTGCTCCCAGCGGCGCAGCACCTCCTCCCCCACCCCTTCGGCCCCCAGAGAGTCGAGGCCCTCGTCGTCGGCGTACTTGCGGGCCGACGAGAACAGCTCCCACTGGATGGCGAGTGCGGTCGCAGTGGACCCGTCGTCCATCGCCAGGGGCCGGGTGAAGGTCCGGTCGAGGGCCACCTGGTGCATGGCGGCGACCGGGTCGGCCAGGACCAGGCTCCGGCCGACGGAGGCGTCGTCCTCGATCATGGCCAGCACGAGTGCGGTGGTCCCCACCTTGAGGAAGGTGGCGACCTCGGCGAGGTTGGCGTCCCCCACGATCACATGGAGCCGCCGGTACCGGTGGGGGTCGGCGTGCGGTTCGTCGCGGGTGTTGACGATGGGCCGCTTGAGCGTGGTCTCGAGGCCGATCGGCTCCTCGAAGAACTCGGCCCGCTGGGAGAGCTGGAAGTCGACCGCGGTGCCGTCGTGGGCGGCGGTCTCAGCACCGACCTTGCCCGCCCCGGCGTAGATCTGTCGCGTCACGAAGTGCGGAGTGATCCCGGTCACGACGCGGGTGAAGGGGGCCGCGCGGTCCATGAGGTAGTTCTCGTGGGCCCCGTACGAGTTCCCCTTGCGGTCGGAGTTGTTCTTGTAGACGACCAGGTGGGATCCGTCGTGGAGTGCCAGGTCGGCCGCCTCCATCGACCGGGTCAGGATGAGCTCGCCGGCACGGTCGTAGCGCAGGCACTCGAGCGCGTCGCGGCACTCCGGGGTCGAGTACTCGGGGTGGGCGTGATCGACGTAGTACCGGGCCCCGTTGGTCAGGACCGTGTTCACCAGATGGGTCTCGACCTGGGGAGGCATCGACCCCTCGCGGGCGAACCCACGCGCGTCGTTGCCCGGCGCCTCGTCCTCGAAGTCCCACTCGACCTGCTGACGCGCTACGTCGTGCGCGTACGCGTTGACCAGCATGGACGACGCCGTGATGGGGTTCGGATCACCGTTGACCACCTGGATGCCGTATTCGGTCTCGATGCCACAGACCTTGGGGATGGCCATGCAGTCGACCCTATCCCGGCATCCGCTCAGAGATACTGACCGGTGCCCACTCGCTCGATGGACCGTCCGCCGGTCGTTTCCTCGCGGTCGCTGATCAGGGTCCGGATGTAGACGATCCGCTCGCCCTTCTTACCCGAGATCTTCGCCCAGTCGTCCGGATTGGTGGTGTTGGGCAGGTCCTCGTTCTCCTTGTACTCCTGGCGGATGGACTCGAGGAGGTCAGCGGTGCGGATCCCCCGGCCCTGGTCGGCGATGGTCCGCTTGATGGCCAGCTTCTTTGCCCGGCGCACGATGTTCTCGATCATCGCGCCCGACGAGAAGTCCCGGTAGTAGAGGATCTCCTTGTCACCGTTCTGGTAGGTCACCTCGAGGAACCGGTTCTCGTCGTCGTTGCGGTACATCTCGGCGACGGTGGCCTCGATCATGGCCTGGGTCGCCTTGCCCGGGTCGCCACCGCCGAGGGTGCGTACCTCTTCGACGTCCAGCGGGAGGTCGGGGGTCAGGTAGCGGGAGAAGATCTGGGAGGCGGCCGCCTCGTTCGGCCGCTCGATCCGGATCTTCACGTCGAGGCGGCCGGGGCGGAGGATGGCCGGGTCGATGAGGTCCTCCCGGTTGGATGCCCCGATCACGATCACGTCCTTGAGGGTTTCCACACCGTCGATCTCCGCGAGGAGCTGCGGCACGATGGTCGATTCCATGTCCGAGCTGATGCCGCTGCCGCGCGTGCGGAACAGGGAGTCCATCTCGTCGAAGAAGACGATGACGGGCACGCCTTCTTCCGACTTCTCACGAGCCCGCTGGAACACCAGTCGGATCTGCCGCTCGGTCTCGCCGACGTACTTGTTGAGCAGCTCGGGTCCCTTGATGTTGAGGAAGTAGCTGCGGGCGTTGGTGTTCCCGGTGACTTCGCCCACCTTCTTCGCCAGGGAGTTGGCCACCGCCTTGGCGATGAGGGTCTTGCCGCAGCCCGGCGGGCCGTAGAGCAGGATCCCCTTGGGAGCGGGGAGCTTGTGCTCGGTGTAGAGCTCCCGGTACAGGTAGGGCAGCTCGACCGCGTCGGTGATCGCCTCGATCTGCTCGTCGAGACCGCCGACGTCCGCGTAGGTGACGTCGGGGACCTCTTCGAGCACCAGCTCCTCGACCTCCGGCCGGTCAAGCTTCTCGATGAGCAGTCCGGTGCGCGACTCCATGAGGATGGTGTCCCCGGACCGGAGCTTGACCCCGAGCAACGCGTCGGAGAGCTCGGCGACCCGCTCCTCGTCCGCCCGGCCGAAGACCAGGGCACGGGTCCCGCCCTCGAGGAGCTCCTTGAGGACCACCACCTCACCGGAGCCCTCGCCGTCACGGGCCAGGATGACGTTGAGCGACTCGTTGAGCACGACCTCGTTGCCGCGCCGCAGGTCGTCGCTCTCGATGTCGGGATGCAGGGTGACCCGCATCTTGCGCCCGCCGGAGAACACGTCGACGGTGCCGTCGCCGTTGGACCCGAGGTAGGTCCCGTAGGCCGACGGGGGTTGGGTCAGCTTCTCCACCTCGTCGCGCAGGTTGGCGACGTGCTCCTTGGCCGTCTGGAGGGTGAAGGTCAGCTTCTCGTTCTGCGAGATGGCCTGGGCCAGCTGGCCCTTGGTCTCGAGCAGCTTCTCCTCGAGCGTCTGGACCCGGCGCGGGCTCTCCTGCAGCCGACGGCGGAGAACGGTGACCTCCTCCTCGGCCGCAAGGGCGCGCGCCTGCAGCGTCTCGAGATCCTCGTCATCCTCGTGATCAGCGCCCGGCGCCCGTCGGGCGCGGGGGGCATCATCCAATTCACCCGTCGCAATCACCCCATTTCCATGAGTTGCCCTGAAAGCGACCATACACCTGGGTACCTGGTCGCCATGCGTCTCTCCGACCCGTTCGGGCGTCCGTGGACCGGCCTGTGAACCCGACCTGATCCACCGTCAGCTACGAGGGAGCGTCTTCCGGATAGCATTGACCGGGCAGTGGGGCCGGAGTCCTCCTCCGAGGCCCTCCCAGGCCCACCCCGTCCATGTGCGGAGCGATCCTCCAGGTCGGGCGCAACCGGGCGAGCCGAGCGATACCTAGGAGTGACACGACTGATGAAGGTCTGGATCGATCAGGATCTCTGCACCGGGGACGGCCTCTGCGAGGAGATCGCTCCCGCGGTCTTCACCCTGCTCGACGACGGCCTCGCCTATGTAAAGGAGGATGCCGACGTGAAGAACGAGCCCGGCGGGTCGGGAGGGATGGCCGCGGTCCCCGGAGATCTGGAGGATGCCGTGGTCGAGGCCTCCGAGGAATGCCCCGGCGAGTGCATCTTCATCGAGCAGAGCTGACTCATCGAGCAGAGCTGACCCTTCCCGTCATCCCGGCGGTCCCGTGACGCTGCCGGGCAGGTCCCCGTTGCCCGGAGTGGGTGCGTCCCCTCCCGCCGGCCGCAGCAGGCGTGCCGTGGTCAGGAACCCGGTGTGCCCGACCATGCGGTGGTCCGGCCGGACCGACCGGCCGTCGATGTGCCAGGTCCGGTGCAGCACCTCGAGCGTCGAGGCCAGGCCGAATGCGCTCGCGCTAAGCATCTGGCGGAGCTGGACCGTCTGGTTGATGGTGGGCAGGTAGGCGCAGAGGATGCCCCCCGAGTGCAGTGCCACCTCGGCGTGCGGCACCACCCGCCATGGCTCAGGGAGATCGAGCACGATCCGGTCCAGATTCCGTTCGCCGATTCCCTCGTAGACGTCTCGCAGCTCGACCCGGTAGTGCGCGTCGTCACCGACCAGCCCGCGCACGTTGGTGCTCGCCAGCTGTGCGAAGTCCTCCCGCAGCTCGTAGCCGACCACCTCGGCTCCGCTCCGGAGCAGGGCCATCGACAGGGCACCCGATCCCACCCCCGCCTCGAGAACCCGGGCCCCCGGCGCGATGTCGCACTCCATGAGGATGGCGCCGAGGTCCTTCGGGTAGATCACCTGCGCGCCCCGTGGCATCTTGAGCACGACGTCCGAGAGGGTCGGGCGGACCGCCAGGAACTGCCGTCCGGTGCTCCCGAGGACGGTCGCGCCTTCGTGGGCGCCGACGAGGTCGTCGTGGGCAACGATTCCCGCATGGGTGTGGAAGGTCGCCCCGGTGCGGAGCGTCAGCAGGTACCGCCGCTCCTTGGCGTCCACGAGCAGCACCCGCTCGCCTGCACGGAGCAGGCTCGGGTCATGTGCGGGGTCCACGGTGCTCAGCCGGGTGGTGAGGCCGAGACGGGTCGGCCGGCGCCGATGACCAGGCGCTCACCGGGCTTCAGCTTGGTGCGGAAGATCACATCGTCCTGATGCCGGGCGCGGTTGATCATCCAGATGGCGACCCCGACTACGACCCATGCGGTGTGGTAGCCGCGCAGACCCCGGCCGAAGGCCTTCACCTGCAGGTAGTGGAGGAGCGAGTCCACGGGCTCAGATCCGCCGTACCTCGACGACGGCGGAGCGGCGCCGGCCGCTGCGACGGCCGATGAGGAAGATGACCGCCACGGCCACCACGGCCACTGCGAGACCCACGGTCAGCGCCTGCGACTTGGCCCCCTCGACCTCCTCGGTCACCCCGCCGGTGAGCTCGCGGAACTTGGCCTCGATCTGGTCCCGGGTGATCGTCTCGCCATCGCGGCTGGTCACGCCTGCTCCTTCTCGGGGTTGGCGCCACGTGGTCGCTGCCCCCGACCGACGGCCCACACGCAGAGCGCCGCGACCATGACGACCGCCACAGCACAGATCAGATAGGGGATCCAGGACAGATTGCCGGTGAAGGTGCTCCCCGTCTCCCCCTGGAGGAGCCGGAGGAACCCGACCGCGAGGATGACCAACCCGATCGAGAGTGCCACCGACCCGGCCACGCCGAACAGGACGAACCGACCGAGACCCTTGACCGGGTCGAGCGTCTCCTGCTTGACGTAGTCGATGACGAGCTGGAGGGTCTCGCCGCCTGTCGCCGCGCAGACCACCGAGTCCCCTCCCGCTGCCGCTGCGACCTGGCGCCACGTTCCTCCTCGGGTCTGTAACGGCACCCGGATGGATGCCAGGACCGGCTCAGCGCTGCCCGGTGCCCAGCTCAGGTCCGGACCGACGGGGTGCTGGACGGCCCAACTCTAGTCAGCGGGCGCGACCCGGTGGCTCAGTCACGGCCGGTGAACAGGTAGGTGGAGCTGGCCCGGGCAACCATCCGGCCCCCGTCGTCGACCACCTCGGCCTCGGCGAAGGCCACCCGGTTGCCGCCCGACACGATCACCGCGGTGCAGTCGAGCACACTCCCGACCCGGGCCTCTGCCAGGAAGCTGGTCTTCATCTCCACATTCGAAGCGAAGATCTTCCGGCCCGCGGCCCGGGCGAAGGTGATCGCCGCCGAGCCCATGGCCGAGTCGGCCATCGCTCCCACGAAGCCCCCCTGCACGATGCCCGCCGGGTTGGCGAACCGCTCATCGGCCCGCATCCGCCAGACCGTGCGCCCGGGCACCGACTTTTCGACGCAGGTCATCCCGAGGGTGAGCTCGCAGTTGGCGGGCACCTGGATCCGCTGGTCGGCCACGGTGCGAGGCTAGCTCCCCGCTCGCGTCGATACTGGGGGGATGACCACCGAACGGAGCAGATCGCCGGGACCGGCCGTGCCCCTGGATCCACTGGCCGAGGACCGGACCCGAGCTGTCCGTCGCCACACGTCTGTTCGTTCCCTCGAGGTCCGGTCCGTCCCGGTGAACGCCTGAGCACGGTGGAGTTCGCGAGCTCCGTCTCCCGGCACCCGGTGGCCTCCCAGGCGGTGGGCGAGGTGGCCGGAGCGGTGCTCGAGGTCGTCGGCGACCGTCCGGACCTGGTGGTGCTCACGGTCACCCGCCCGCACGCCGGAGCGCTGGAGGACATCGTCGCCACCGTCGAGGCTGCCCTCCATCCCCTGGCCACCCTCGGCGCGGCCGCCGAGTCGGTGGTCGGCCGCGGGATCGAGGTGGAGGAGACCCCGGCCATCAGCCTCTGGGCCGGCCGGGTCGGCCCGCTCCTCCCGGTCGAGCTCACCGCGGTCCGGCTGGCAGACGACACCTGGCACTTCGGCGGATGGCCGGAGTCGGTCGACTTCGAGCCGTCGGCGCTGCTCGCCATAGCGGACCCCTTCACCTTCCCGATGCCCGAGTTCCTGAGCTGGCTCGCGGACATGCGGCCGGGGCTTGCGGTCATCGGTGGCTACGCGTCGGGGGCCCGGGGACCCGGTGGCAGTCGGCTGGTGCTCGGGTCCCGGGTCCTCCACTCGGGGGCGGCCATGGTCCTCCTCGGTTCCGGGGTCGAGGTCGAACCGGTGGTCTCCCAGGGGTGCCAACCCTACGGCCGGCTGCTCACCGTGACCCGGTCGGACCGGAACATCGTCTACGAGGTCGCCGGAAAGCCGGCGATGGAGTGCCTGGTCGACCAGATCACCGAAAGCCTCCGCCCCGCCGACGTGGCGGGCATCGAGGGCAACGGGCTCTACATCGGCCGGCTGGTCGACGAGCACGTCACCCAACCCGGGCCCGGGGACTTCCTGGTGCGCAGCGTGGTCGGGGTCGACCGGACGACCGGGGCGGTGGCCGTCGAGGACCGGGTGCCCCTCGGGAGCACCATCCAGTTCCACATCCGTGACGCCGAGACCGCCGCGCACGACCTAACCGCCCTGCTGCGGACCCGCCAGGCCGACGCCGCACTCCTTTTCCTCTGCAACGGCCGGGGGACCCGCCTCTTCGACGTGAACGACCACGACGCCAGGGCCCTCGAACGGGCACTCGGACCGGTGCCGGTGGGCGGACTGTTCGCCGGGGGCGAGTTCGGGCCCGTCGGCGGCACCAACTTCGTGCACAGCTTCTCCGCGGCGATGGCCCTGTTCCGCGAGCGTTGACCGGCACCGCGGGTGCCACGGTGCGGTGCCCGGCCGGTAGGGTTTGCTGCGATGAGCCACCCCGCGCCACAACGACTGGAGCCCACTCCCGACGGCGCCCTCGAACAACTCGGGGTGAACGTCATCCGGGGCATTGCCATGGACGCCCCCCGGGCAGCCAACTCGGGACATCCGGGCACCGCGATGGCGCTCGCCCCGCTGGCTCACGTCCTCTTCACCCGGATCCTCCACCACGACCCCTCCGACCCGCTCTGGCCCGACCGCGACCGGTTCGTGCTGTCGAACGGCCATGCGTCGATCCTGCTGTACTCCATGCTCCACCTGACCGGCTACGGGCTCACGCTCGACGACCTGCGGGCATTCCGGCAGTTCGGCAGTCGGACCCCCGGTCATCCCGAGCTCGAGCACTCGCTCGGGATCGAGCTGACCACCGGACCCCTGGGGCAGGGCGTGGCCAACGGCGTGGGCATGGGGATCGCCGAACGGTGGCTGCGGTCCCACTTCTCCCCCGACCTCTGCGACCACCACACCTACGTGTTCGCCGGTGACGGCTGCTTCGAGGAGGGCATCTCCCACGAGGCCGCCTCGCTGGCCGGGCACCTCGGCCTGGGACGGCTGGTCTACGTCTACGACGACAACCACATCACCATCGACGGGCCCACCGAGCTCTCCTACAACGACGACGTCGCCGGGCGGTTCACCGCCTACGGCTGGTCGGTCGACGACATCGGTGAGGTCGCCAACGACCTCGACGTCCTCGAGGCCGCCCTCCTGCGGGCCCGGGCCCACGAGGACCGGCCCTCGCTGATCATCCTGCGGAGCCACATCGGGTACCCCTCCCCCCACCTGACCGACACGGCCAAGGCGCACGGCGATCCCTTCGGCGAAGAGGAGATCCACCTGACCAAGGAGCTCCTCGGCCTCCCCGCCGACGAGACCTTCTGGGTGCCCGAGGACGTCCTCGCGATGTACCGGTTGTGCATCCCGCGTGGTCGCGCCGAGCGGACCGGGCGATCGGCGCAGATCGCCACCTCGGACGGGGAGGCCGCCCGCTGGGAGGCCGCCCTCGGTGGCCGCGGCCTCGCCGGGTGGGAGGACGCGTTGCCCACGTTCGCCCCCGGGGACGGCCCGATGGCCACGCGCAAGGCCATCAAGGCCTGTCTCGATGCCACCGGAGACTCCATCCCGGGCCTCGTGGTCGGCAGCGCCGATCTCACCGGCAACACGGGGATGGCGATGGCCGGTGCCCTCGCCCAGTCGATCGAGGAGCCGGGCGGCAGTCTCATCCACTACGGCATCCGCGAGCACGGGATGGGCGCGGTCATGACCGGGATGGCCGCCCACGGGGGGGTACTCCCGGTCGGAGGCACCTTCTTCGTCTTCAGCGACTACATGCGCGGCGCGGTCCGGGTCGCAGCGCTCTCGGGCGCCCACGTCATCTACTCCTGGACCCACGACTCGATCGGTCTGGGTCAGGACGGCCCGACCCATCAACCGGTGGAGCAGTTGGCCGCCGTCCGGGCCATGCCCGGGCTCCGGGTCATCCGACCGGCCGACGCCAACGAGACCGCCCAGGCCTGGCGACTGGCCGTCGAGGATGCGCTGCCCACTGCGCTCATCCTCACCCGCCAGGAGCTCCCGGTTCTGGCCGACACCGCCTCCCTCGCCCCGGGTGGGGTGGCCCGCGGCGCGTACGTCCTGCGCGAGCCGGCGGGTGCATCCACCGACATCGTCCTGCTCGGCACCGGCAGCGAGGTCCACCTCTGCCTCGAGGCGGCCGAGGTGCTGGCAGGGCGCGGCACCGGCGCCCGGGTCGTGTCCTTCCCGTGCTGGGAGCTGTTCGCGGCGCAGCCCGAGGCGTACCGTTCGGAGGTCCTGCCCCCCGGGGTACCCCGTTTGTCCGTCGAGGCCGCCACCACCTTCGGGTGGGAGCGATATGCCGACGCGTCCCTCGGCATCGACCACTTCGGTGCCTCGGCCCCCGGTGAGCGGGTCATGGAGGAGTTCGGATTCACCGCTGCCCATGTCGCCGAGCGGGCCTCGGCCCTCCTCGCCCAGCGCTCGCCCGCCTGAGGGCCCCACCGCCGCGGCCCACCTGATCGAGAGGAACCCGATGACCAGACTGCACGATCTCTACCGCCAACAGGGTCAGAGCCCGTGGTTGGACAACCTCCGCCGCGACTGGCTCCAGGACGGAATCCTGGCCGGCCTCGTCGACCAGGGCATCCGCGGAGTGACCTCCAACCCGACGATCCTGGCCAAGGCCATCAGCGGGCAGGACACCTACGACGAGCAGTTCCGTTCCCTCATCCCGACCACACCGGTCGAAGAGGCGTACTGGGACCTCGTGATCGAGGACATCCTCGGGGCGCTCACCATCCTGCGCCCGGTCTTCGACGAGTCCCGGGGAGCCGACGGATTCGTCTCCGTCGAGGTCGCCCCCGCCCTGGCCCATGACACCCAGGGGACCATCGCCGCGGCACGCGGCCTCCATCTCCGGATCGCCCGGCCCAATGTGCTGGTCAAGATCCCGGCCACCCGCGAGTGCGTTCCGGCCATCCACCAGATGATCGCCGAGGGCCGCTCCATCAACGTGACGCTCATCTTCAGCGTCACCCGTTACGCCGAGGTCATCGAGGCCTATCTGTCCGGGCTCGAGGCGCTCTCCGCCTCCGGCGCAGCGGACCTCTCCGGCGTGTCGAGCGTCGCCTCCTTCTTCGTCAGCCGCGTCGACACCGAGATCGACCGTCGCATCGAGCAGGCCGCGGGGAACGGGGCCGGCACCGCACTGCTCGCGCTCACGGGGCGCGCCGCGGTGGCCCAGGCCCGCCTCGCGTACCAGCTCTTCACTCGGCAGTTCTCCGGTCCCCGCTGGGAAGCCCTGGCCGCACGCGGCGCCCGTGTGCAGCGGCCGTTGTGGGCGTCGACCTCCACCAAGAACCCCGCCTACCCCGATCTCGCCTACGTGGACACCCTGATCGGCCCGGACACGGTCGACACCATGCCCGACGCGACCGTCGCCGACTTCCTCGACCACGGGACGGTCGCCCGCACCGTCGACACCGGGATCGACGAGGCCACCGCGCTCATCGCCGACCTGGCCGCCGCGGGCATCGACATCGAGGAGGTGGCCGCCACCCTCGAGGTCGAGGGCGTGGCCTCCTTCGCGGCCTCCTTCGACGATCTCATGCGGACCCTTTCGGACAAGGCCGCTGCCCTGACCGCGGGCTGAGCACGCCGCCGCAGGCGTGCCGGACCGACCGCCGCCTGCCGGAGCACCACCCCCCAGATCCCCACAGGAGGAGCCCAGATGAAGCTCGCGATGGTCGGACTCGGCAAGATGGGCGCCAACATGGCCCAGCGGCTCATCGAACACGGTCACCAGGTCGTGGCGTTCGATCTCTCCGAGACGGCGCGCAACGGGGTGGCCGCCCTCGGGGCCGAGCCGGTGGCGACCCTCGAGGAGCTTGCCGGCGCCCTCGCACCACCCCGGGTGGCCTGGGTGATGGTGCCATCCGGCGCACCGACCAATTCGACGATCACGACACTGGCCGACCTCTTCGCGCCGGGCGATGTGATCATCGACGGGGGCAACTCCGACTACAAGGAGACTGCGCCCCTCGTCGGCGCACTCGCCGCAAAGGGCATCGCCCTGGTCGACGCCGGGACCTCGGGCGGCATCTGGGGGCTCCGCGAGGGCTACTGCCTCATGGTCGGTGGGACCCCGGAGGCGGTCGCCGTCTGCGAACCCGCATTCCGAGCCCTTGCTCCTGACGGAGGCTACGCGCACGTGGGCCCGCCGGGGGCGGGCCATTTCGTCAAGATGGTCCACAACGGCATCGAGTACGGCCTCATGCAGGCCTACGCCGAGGGATTCGAGATCCTTTCGGAGGCCCCCGAGTTCGATCTGGACCTCCACGAGATCGCCTCGATCTGGCGCTACGGCTCGGTCGTCCGCAGCTGGCTCCTCGAACTGGCCGAACGCGCCCTGCGGCCCGAGTCCGGCTTCGACCGGATCGAGGGGGTGGTGGTCGACTCAGGCGAAGGACGCTGGACGGTGGAGGAGGCCATCGCACGCGGCGTCTCGGCGCCGGTCATCACCGCCGCGCTGTTCGCCCGGTTCGCCTCCCAGAAGACCAACGCCTTCGGTCTCCGGCTGGTGTCGGCGTTGCGCAACCAGTTCGGGGGGCACGCCTTCACCACCACCGAGGGCACCCAGGGCGGAGAGACGTTGACCCCGAAATGACCACGATCGACGCCCACCACGACGATGCCGGCAGCGCAGGATCCGCGGCAGCGGGCACACGCCGGTCGCTCCCACCGGTGCTCTCCAAGGTCCCTCCGGTGGCCATGGTCATCTTCGGCGCCTCCGGCGACCTCACCGCACGCAAGCTGCTCCCCGCGCTCGCCCGTCTGGCCGACCGCGGCGTGCTCGACGACGGCTTCACCGTGATCGGCATCGCACGCACCGAGTGGACCGACGAGCAGTTCCGTGCCCACGTCGCCGAGTCGACCCCGCACGGTGGGCCGAAGTGGAAGGCGCTCTGCGAGCGGTTCCGGTACGTCAGCGGCGAGTACGACCACCCGGACACCTTCGACCGGCTCGCCGCCCACCTGCACGAGGCCGACCGCCTCGACGGCACGGGAGGGAACCGCCTGTACTACCTCGCCACGATCCCGAGCGTCTTCGGTCTGGTCACCGGAGCCCTCGCCAAACACGGCTGCTCGGGACCGGGCGAACACGGCACGTTCGCCCGGGTCGTGGTCGAGAAGCCGTTCGGGCACGACCTCGAGAGCGCCCTCGCCCTCAACGACACGATGCACGCCGCGTTCGACGAGAGCCAGATCTACCGGATCGACCACTACATGGGCAAGGAGACCGTCCAGAACGTCCTCGCCCTCCGCTTCGCCAACGCGATCTTCGAGCCGATCTGGAACCGGAGGTACATCGAGCAGGTCCAGGTGACCGTGGCCGAGAGCCTGGGCGTCGAGCACCGGGGCGGGTTCTACGAGACGGCAGGGGCGCTGCGCGACATCGTCCAGAACCACGTGATGCAGGTGCTGGCCCTCACCCTCATGGAATCGCCCACGAGCACCAACGCTGACCGGGTGCGCGACGAGAAGGTCAAGCTCCTCCAGGCCATCGCGATCCCGACACCCGACGAAGCCGTCGACAAGTCCGTGCGCGGCCAGTACGCGGCCGGCACCGTCGACGGCGTGCCGGTGGTCGGGTACCGGGACGAGGAGGACGTCGCCCCCGACAGCCAGACCGAGACCTATCTGGCCCTGCGATTGCGCGTCGAGAACTGGCGGTGGGCCGGGGTGCCGATCTTCGTGCGCACCGGCAAGCGACTGCCGGCACGGGTGACCGAGGTCGCCCTGACCTTCCTGCAGGTGCCCTTCCTCCTCTTCGACCACCGCTCGAGCCGCGACCTGCGCCCCAACACCCTGGTCCTCCGCATCCAGCCGGACGAGGGGATCAGCCTCGAGTTCGGAGCCAAGGTACCCGGCGAGAAGTTCCACATCCGCTCCGTGGCCATGGACTTCTCCTATGCAGAGGTCTTCGCGGGGACCGAAGCGGCCGACGGCTACGAGCGGCTCATCCACGACGCCATCGTCGGGGACGCCACCCTGTTCATCCGGTCCGACGAGGTCGAGCAGGCCTGGCGCATCGTCGATCCGTACCTCCAGGCGTGGTCAGAGCCGGGGGGCGGGCTCCACCTCTACCCGGCGGGATCCTGGGGCCCGCACATGGCCGATCTCCTAGTCGAACGGTCCGGCGACGAATGGCGCAATCCGGAGGTCGACCTCGAGTTGAGCGGCGGGCGTCAGAACCCCCTCCCCCAGTGACGGACCCTGCGGAATCGGCCGGCGGGCCGTGAACGGCACGATACAGCTCGTCGACTCCGTGCCCGAGGCGTTCGCCGAACTGGTCGAGGGTCTGGTGGCTGCCGCGGACACCCGGGGCTGCTCGCTGTACCTGTCCGGCGGCGGGACGGCGGCCGAGTGCTACCGGGCGCTCGCCGGCCGCCCGACCGACTGGTCCTCGGTCGACATCTTCCTCGGCGACGAGCGGTGCGTGCCGGGGGACCACCCGGACTCGAACCACCGGATGATCGAGGAGTCCCTGCTCGCCCGCGTGGGACCTGTCCGCTCCGACCACCCCGTGTACGTCTCCGGCACCGCCGAGGAGGCCGCCGACGCCTACGACCGGCTCCTCGCTGTCTCGGCGCGCCCCGATCTGGTGCACCTCGGCCTCGGGCCGGACGGGCACACCGCCTCGCTGTTCTCCGATTCGGAAGCCCTCCTCCACCCGGTTGCCGGCCGGCTGGTGACCGCCAACCGGGACCCCAGCGGCATCAACCCCTACGACCGGGTCACGCTGACCCTGGAGGGGATCGCCCGTGCCCGCACGGCCGTCTTCACCGTCTCCGGAGCGTCGAAGCGCGACGCGCTCGCCAGGATCTCAGCGGGCCTCGACCTGCCCGCGGCGAGGGTGTCGGCGGACGAGGTCCTCTGGCTGGTCGATGCCGCGGCGCTCGGTGATACGAGGCCCGACGCGGCGCCCGGACTGGCCCGCGGCGACCTCCGGTAGGGTGTCCCCAATGCCCGCCGACCACGGCTCACACCCGCCGTTCGGGCCGGGCGCGCCCGACCCGGAGACCCTGCTCGCTGCACCGCTGACCGAGCTCCGGGAGTGGGCCGCGGCAGTGCGGGACACCGCATATGGGACCCGTCTCACCTTCTCCCCCAAGGTCTTCGTGCCGCTCACCATGCTCTGCCGCGACCGCTGCGGCTACTGCACCTTCGCCAAAGCACCGGCGCGGCTCGGGTCCCCCTTCCTCTCACTGGACGAGGTGCTGGCGATCGCTCGGGCCGGACGGAGCGCCGGCTGCCACGAGGCCCTCTTCACCCTCGGCGAGAGCCCGGAGACCCGGTACCCGGAGGCCGCCGCCTGGCTCGATGACCACGGCTACTCCTCGACGGTCGACTATCTGGCCGCGGCGTGCCGGGCCGTGCTCGAGGAGACCGGCCTCCTCCCGCACGCCAACGCTGGCGCCCTGTCTGCCGAAGAGCTGCGCACCCTGCGTGCCGTCTCGGCCAGCCAGGGAATGATGATCGAGTCGGTCAACCCCGACCTCGCCGCGCACCGCTCGGCGCCGGACAAGGATCCCGCCCGCCGCCTGGCCACCCTCGAGGCGGCCGGAGAGGAGCGGATCCCCTTCACCACCGGTCTCCTGGTCGGCATCGGCGAATCACGGGCCGACCGCCTGGCCACCCTCGAGGCGATCGCGGCCAGCCATCGCCGCCACGGCCACGTCCAGGAGGTCATCGTCCAGAACTTCCTGCCCAAGCCGGGAACCGCCATGCACCGCTCCGCCGCCTGCCCGACCGACGAGTTCCTCTGGACCATCGCGGCCGCACGCCTGGTGCTGCCCACCGACATCCATGTGCAGGCGCCGCCCAACCTCTCCGACGACCTCGCGCCGCTGGTGGCGTCCGGCATCGATGACTGGGGTGGCGTCTCGCCGGTGACCGCCGACCACGTCAACCCGGAGCGGGCCTGGCCGGCCCTCGGGGTCCTCCGGACGACCACCGAGGCGAGCGGCCACACGCTCGCCCCTCGCCTGACGCTCTACCCCGAGTTCGCCCGCGACCCCGAGCGGTGGCTCGACCCTGCACTTCGCTTCCCGGTGCTCGATGCATCCGACGCCGAGGGCCTGGGGCGCGACCACCCGTGGGCATCGGGTGCCGACACCCCGCCCCCCGTCCTCCTGCAGGCCCCGGTGCGTCCGATACCCCCGACGCCCGAGGAATCGCTCTCCCCCCGTCCGGTCGTGGGCCGGCAGCCCGTGGGTGGACCGGTGGGCGCGGTCCTCGCAGGCGTGCTCGAGGGCGCCCAGGTCGGTGAGGAGGAGATCGTCACCCTGTTCTCCGCCCGCGGGCCCGAGGTCCGGGCCGTGGCCGAGGTGGCAGACCACCTGCGGTACGAGACGGTCGGCGACGAGGTCACGTACGTTGCCAACCGCAACATCAACTACACCAACGTCTGTACCTTCAAGTGCCGGTTCTGCGCGTTCTCCAAGGGCCCCCTCTCGCTCAACCTGCGGGGCTCCCCCTACCTGCTCGAGCTGAGCGAGATCTCCGACCGGGTACGCGAGGCGGAGGAGCGCGGGGCCACCGAGGTCTGTCTGCAGGGGGGTATCCACCCCGACTTCGACGGCGACTACTACCTCGACGTGCTCCGGGCGGTGCGCGAGGCCTCCGCCACCATCCACATCCACGCGTTCACCGCGCTCGAGGTCACCGAGGGCGCGCGCCGCTCCGGGCTCCCGCTCGCCGACTATCTGGTCCTGCTCCGCGAGGCGGGCCTGCGGACCCTTCCCGGCACCGCCGCAGAAATCCTCGATGACGAGGTGCGGGCGGTCCTCTGCCCCGACAAGATCACCTCCGACGAGTGGCTCGAAGCCCACCGCACCGCGCACGGGATCGGCCTGCGCTCGAACGTGACCATCATGTTCGGTGCCATCGAGCATCCCCGGTCGTGGGCGCGACACCTGGTGCGCACCCGAGAGCTCCAGCACCAGACCGGAGGCTTCACCGAGTTCGTCCCCCTGCCCTTCGTCCACATGGCCACCCCGCTCTACCTGCAACGGCGGGCGCGTCGGGGGCCGACCTTCCGCGAGACCCTGCTCATGCACGCGGTCGGGCGGATCGCCTACCGCGACGCGATCGACAACATCCAGCTGAGCTGGGTCAAGTTGGGCGTGGCCGGTGCTCGTCAGCTCCTGCGTGCCGGAGTCAACGACCTCGGGGGCACCCTCATGGACGAGAACATCTCACGGGCCGCTGGCGCGGCGCACGGCCAGATGATGGATGCCGCCGACTTCGAGGCGCTGGTCACCCCCCTTGGCCGGACCCTGGCCCAACGCACCACGCTCTACGGCCGCGTCGGCGATGCCGACGGCCACGGAGCCGTGCTCGCCGCTGCCCGCTGAGATGGCCGAACGACCGTCCGGGGCCGGCCCCGCGGCAGATCCGGTGGCCACTCCCTCCATCGAGGCGCTGATCGCAGCGGCGCCGACTCCGGCCGAGCGCCGCCTCTACCGGTCGTTGCTCGCCACGGTTGCCGGCCTGGTCGGCGAGGGCGCCGACGTGATCGATCTCAAGGTGGCCGACACGGCGCTGTCCGAGATGGCCGTTGCGTTCCGGGTGTTCCGCCCCTACCGCGCCCGGAAGAAGGTGACCATCTTCGGCTCGGCCAGGACGGAGCCCGAGCACCCCGCCTACCGGCAGGCGCGGGATCTGGCAGCGGCCATGTCCGGTGCAGGGTGGATGGTGGTCACCGGCGCCGGACCGGGGATCATGGCCGCCGGGATGGAGGGCGCGGGCCGCGAGCAGTCGATCGGCGTCAACATCCGGCTCCCGTACGAACAGGGGGCCAACGCGTTCATCGCCCAGGATCCCAAGCTGGTCGAGATGCGCTACTTCTTCACCCGCAAGCTCATGCTCCTCAAGGAGTCCGACGGGTACGTGGTCCTGCCCGGCGGATTCGGCACGCTCGACGAGGGGTTCGAGCTGCTCACCCTGCTCCAGACCGGGAAGGCCGAGCCCGCTCCGGTGGTCATGCTGGACGTGCCCGGCGGCACCTACTGGGAGGGGTGGAACCGGTTCCTTCGCGACGAGGTCGAGCCCCGCGGACTGGTCTCGGCAGACGACCGTGCGTTCTTCACCCTCACCGACGACGTGGACACCGCCTCCCGTGCGCTCCTCGCCTTCTACCGGAACTACCGCTCGTGCCGGTGGGTGGGCGACCTCCTGGTCATCCGGATGGCCGTCGCACCCGACCGGACGGAACTGGCCGATCTCAACCGCCGGTTCCCCGACATCGTGGCGAGCGGGGTCATCCGCTCCACCCGGCCGCTCCCGCCGGAACGAGCCGACGACGACCACCTCGATCTCCCCCGCCTCGCCTTGCGGTTCGACAAGGTCCACTACGGCAGGCTCCGCGAGCTCATCGACGCGATCAACGATCTGGTCGACCCCCTCGTCACGGACGGGCCCGGCTGACCACTCCGGGCCGGCGTCCTCAGGGTCCGTCGTCCAGACCGGGGCCCCCGGGGGCAGGGCCGCCGAGGAGGATCACCGCCTTCTCCACCGCCCGGCGTGCCCGGGTGATCCGCCGCTCCTCTTCCACGAGGGCCGCATCCGGGTTCTCGCCGGCCCGGACCGCGTCGCCCGATGCGCGGAGCCGGTCGAGCGCGCGGTCTGCGAGCTCCTCACCGATCGCGGCGAGACGGTCGGCCAGGTCGGCGAGCTCGTCGGCCGCCCGCTCACTCACCGGTCGCGGGCGCGACGTCACCGACTGCAGGCGCGACTTCGACGATCTCGAGGGTGCCTTCGGCGTACCGGGCGCGGAGGACCTTCTTGTCGAACTTCCCGACGCTGGTCTTGGGCACTTCGTCCACGATCGCCCAGCGCTCGGGAAGCCACCACCGGCTCACCCGGCCGGTCAGGAACGCGTGCAGCTCGTCAGGAGTCGCCTTCGAGTCCTGCTCGAGCACCACGGCAACCATGGGACGTTCGCTCCACCGCTCGTCGGGGACGGCGATGACCGCCGCCTCGACCACCTCGGGGTGGGCCATCACCTGGTTCTCCAGCTCGACCGAGGAGATCCACTCCCCGCCTGACTTGATGACGTCCTTGGTGCGATCGCTGATCTGCATGTACCCGAGACGGTCGAGCGATCCGAGGTCGCCCGTGCGCAGCCACCCGTCGTGGAAGCGCTCAGGGGCGGGATCCAGGTAGTAGGAGCCGGTGATCCACGGACCGCGTACTTCGAACTCGCCCACCGACTCGCCGTCGTTGGGCAGGATGCTGCCGTCGTCGGCCGCAACCCGCACCTCGACGCCGCCCATGACCCGACCGCTCATCGAGCGCCACTTGATCTCCTCGTCCGGGGCTGCCTGGCGGGGCGGGAAGGCCAGCGAGCACATCGGGCTGGTCTCGGTCATGCCCCACCCCTGCACCAGCTGGAGACCGAGCTCGTCGCGGAAGCGTTCGATGAGTTGGCGCGGGACGGCTGCGCCGCCGGCGGTGATCATGCGCAACGAGGAGAGGTCGACGTCGTGGGTCTGGGAGTACCGGAGCAGGTCGCTCCAGATGGTGGGTACCCCTGCCGAGAGGGTGGGACGGTGCCGGGTGATGATGGCCGTCAGCGGGGCGGCCTGGAGGAATTGCTGGGGCATGATCAGGTCTGACCCGGTGAGCATGGCCGCATACGGGGTGCCCCAGGCGTTGGCGTGGAACATCGGCACGATGGAGAGCACCCGGTCGCGTTCGGAGGCGCCGAGCGCCGACGCCGAGCAGACCGCCATCGAGTGCAGGTAGGTCGACCGGTGGCTGTAGACCACCCCCTTCGGATCACCGGTGGTACCTGACGTGTAACACATGGCAGCGGCCAGCCGCTCGTCGAAGACGGGCCAGTCGTAGCCCGGCTCCTCGGCTGCCAGCAGCTCCCCGTAGGCCAGGGTCTCCCCGAGCGAGGAGGTGTCGCCTTCCCCCACCACCACGATGTGCTTGACCGTGGTCAGCTTGTCGCGGACCCGGGCCAGGAGCCCCGCGATCGAGGCGTCCACGATGATGACCTTGTCCTCGGCGTGGTTGATGACGTAGGCGAGCTGTTCGGGGAAGAGGCGCAGGTTGAGGGTGTGGAGCACCGCCCCCATCGAGGGGATCCCGAAATAGGCCTCGAGGTGGGCCTGGTTGTTCCAGAGGAAGGTGCCCACCCGGTCGGAGTCTCTGATCCCGAGCCGGCCGAGCGCCTTGGCCAGGCGCTCGGACCGCTCGGCCACCTCGGTGAAGGAGGCGGTGACCGACTCGCCCTCGGGCCCGACGATGGTCACGACCTCGCTGTCCGGGTAGACCGTTTGGCCGTGGCGGAGGATTCCGCTCACCAGCAACGGGCCCTCCTGCATGGTGCTGAGCATGGCGGCTCCTCCCCTGTTCCCATCTGGTTCCCGGACAACCGAGCTTACCGAGCCAGCGGCCGTCATCCCCGTCCTCGGGTCTTGCGCGGGCCGGGCTCGGATGCTGGACTGGACGTGGCTCGGCATCATCGCCGACGAGACCGGTCCGTGGGGTTGCCGGACCGGTCCGCGTGACCGCCCCGTCGGACCGGTCCGCTCTGAGCCCGAAGCTCACACCGATTCCCTCCGTCGCGAGGAGTCCTCCGTGGGCAAGGTGATGGGTGCCGTCACCCTCTCGATCATCGGCCTGGTCGTGGGCGTCGCCGTCCTGGCGGCCGCCGCCGGTGCCGGCGGGGGTACGCCGACCAGCCCGGAACCCGCTCCGGGAGGTCGTGCAGCGGGCGGCGGCCCAGACGGCGTCGACCCTGCAGCCGCCCTCCCGTCCGGGTGGGCCGCGCTCGAGCAGGCTGCGGCAGCGACCTGCCCGGGCCTCTCGTGGTCGGTGCTGGCCGCCATCGGGACGGTCGAGTCCGACAGTGGGCGCTCGACCGCCCCCGGCGTGTCGAGCGGTGCCAACGCCGCCGGCGCCGAAGGGCCGTTCCAGTTCGAACCGTCCACCTTCGCGGCCCACGCCACGATCGGACCGGGAGGCGCAGATCCACCGACACCCTACGATCCGGTCGACGCCGCCTACACCGCTGCGGCCCTCCTCTGCGCGGACGGGGCGGGGGCGGCCGGTGGGGCCACCGGCCTCAGAAGCTCGGTCCTCGACTACAACCACTCCCCCGCCTACGCGGACACGGTCCTCGTCCTCTCGCTCGCCTTCGCCGATGACCCGACCGTCACCGGCAGCGCGGTCGCTGCCATCCAATTCGCCGCCGAACAGCTCGGGACGCCCTACGTCTGGGGTGGCACGGGACAGGGCGGGTTCGACTGTTCGGGGCTGGTCCAGGCGGCCTACCAGCAGGCCGGGATCGACCTGCCACGTGTGGCCCAGGACCAATTCGACGCGGGACCTGCTGTGCCCGACGGGGCAGGGGTCCAGCCGGCGGATCTCCTCTTCTTCGGCAGCGGCACCGACGCGGTCGACCACGTCGGGCTCTACGTCGGAGCCGGCGAGATGATCGACGCCCCCCACACCGGTGCGGCGGTCCGCCTCGACAGCGCCGACTGGCCGGACCTGGTCGGAGCGACCCGACCGGCGTAGGGCACTCTGGCGTAGCCCCAGAATGACGCCGTCGGATTGGGACACCGCGTCACCGACGGATGCAACCCGGACGCCGGGGATCGCCACTTGCTCGTCGCCAGGGTGTCGGGAGCCAAATGAGACGTCGTGTCCGGCATTCGCTGAACCGGGGGACGGACGCACGGTACACTCCGGGGCACGGTGTAGTGGCGACATTCAGACAGCGGCTGTGCAGGCGCTCGGAGATGCCTTCCACCGTGAGATCGAAGCTCGGCCGCTGCAGACAAGTTCATCAAATATGACGGTGGCCGGCGCTCGGGCCCCGCGGCATGCTGGTTGGGGTCTAGCGGGCCTGGCCTGGGGTCAGCGGCTCAGAAGCTAACGAAGAAGGGGTCGTCGTGTCACTGACTCAGGACGCTGAGGGCTTGAAGCTGGGTAACCACGCTCCGTTCGGCGCCCATCGATCCCGATCCTGGAGCTACCGGTGGTTAGGTCTCCTCCCGCTGCTCCTAGCGTTCGTCGCAGTGGGTGGGTCGACCCCCCCGGCCTCGGCATCGACGCCGTTCTCCATCACGACGAACCCGCCCCTCACCCCCGCATTCGCCACGACCACCTACGACTACGCGGTGCGCTGCGCGGGCCACGCGACCACGACCCTCTCTTCGACCGGAGCGGGAACGGTGTCCATCGGCGGCAAGTCCTTCACCGAGCCGGTGAGCCTCAAGCTGGCGCTCACGGCGAACCAGGCCGTCTCTGTGGACGGGGACGGGCACGCGTACACCATCCGGTGCCTGCCGGGGGATTTCCCGAGCTACCGCTCAGTGGTCGACGGCACCCCGCAGGCGCACGGCTATCTCGTCGGGCTCACTCCGACCACGGCAAAATTTAACGCCCACTACGTCGTTGCTTTCGACAACCACGGCGTGCCCGTCTGGTGGTACGACAACCCGAGCGATCCGATCAACGCCGCCTTCTACGGACAGGACCAGATCGGCTGGTGGCTGGAGCCTCCGGGTGCCGGGTTCGACGAGGGAACGTACACGATCCGGGACCTGAACGGGAACGTCAAGGTCGCGGTCGGCAACCCGTCCGCGGGCACCGGCCTCGATCTCCACGACTTCCAGGTGCTCCCCAACGGCGACTACCTCGGGATCCAGTACGTGAACGCGACCCTCGACCTCTCCTCCTGGGGCCTCTCCACGACACAACCGATCCTCAACTGTCAGATCGTCGAGCTCAACCCGCAGGGTCAGCTCGTCTGGAGCTGGAGCACGGTCGCACATATCGACGTGGCGACCGAGAACGCGAATTGGCATAGCGAGGTCCCCGACGTGATCCACATGAATTCCATCCAGGAGGTCGGCAACCAGATCATCATGAGCGCCCGGGAGCTGGATGCGGTGTACGACATCAACATGACGACCGGCAACATCATCTGGAAGCTCGGGGGCACGCCGACCCCCCAGAGCCTGACCGTGGTCGGCAACACCTATCCGCAGGTCTTCTCCGGTCAGCACGATGCCCGTCGTCTGGCCGACGGCTCGATCACCGTTCACGACAACGCGACCCAGGAGACCGGGCATGCGTCCAGGGCGCTCCGCTTCCAGATCGACACTGCGACCAACACTGCGACGATCGTCGAGGATGTGACAGATGCAAACCACCCCGGTCCCTCCCCGTGCTGCGGAAGTGTCGACAAGTTCAGATTGGGGAACTGGGTCATCTACTGGGGTGCATCGAACTACGTCACCGAGCTCACGCCGTCGGGGTCACCGGTGATCCAGATCAACTTCGCTCCCTACGATACGTACCGGGTGGGCGTGGTGCCGACCTCCGACGAGGCGCTGAGTAGGGGGATGGACGCGCGATACCCGCCGCTCAAGTTGTGAGACACCCACGGCTGAGGGTGTGACGCCGCGGCGACCACTGCAGCACACGTCACCGCCGTGGAACGAGCGTCAAGCACATCGGCAACGGCCGCACTGATCCAACCCGAACCGGAGCATGAGCGGCACGCTGATCACCAACAGGAGGGGCTGCCTCTGATGTCGGCGCCAGCTATGCTGTACGGTCACCTCAGTCGGCGCGGTCCAGGCAGGGGACGCTGCCGCACGAAGGGGGGCCGGTGAACGACCGGATCGATCGAGTCATCCGTGTGGCTGCCGTGGGTGCGGTGGTGCTCGTTGCCCTCGGGGTCGCTTCCCGAGCGGGGGCACAGCCGTCCGGAGCATCGCAACGACCTGCCACCGCGCCGGCGTACTCCTGGCCGGAAATCCACCAGAACCCCCAGAACACCGGGGTCTCCGGTGACCCGACGCTCTCCACCTCCGACGCGGGGACCGTGGGTGTCCGATGGATGACGAACACCGGCTCGGTGGCCCTCGGGTCGCCGGTCGTGGGTTGGGATCCGATCCGCAATCGGACACTCGTGATCGTACCGAATAGTGCCGGGTACCTCGTCGCCTACGACCAGTCGACCGGCCTGCCCGTCTGGTCCGATCAGTTGGGCAGCCTGATCGTCAGCACACCCCTCCTCGAGGGCTCGAGCGTCTGGATCGCCCCCTCAGCGGGTGGGAGGCTCTACAAGCTCAACGTGTCGACGGGCACCACCGAGTGCTCAGCTCCGGTGACTGCCGGGCACGGGGAGTCCGTTGACTCCGAACCGACGTTGGCCACCCCGCCTGGCGGTCGACGGACCGTGTACATCGGAGCCAACGACATCGGTGCGACCAGCGGTCCGCTCACTGCCGTGAACGAGGCGGACTGCGCGGTGGACTTCTCGGTCACCACCGCGCCGATCGCGGGCACGGGGGGGATATGGGATCCGGTGAGTTACGGGGTCGACGCCTCCGGCGAGCCCCTGGTCTTCTATGGGACGTCCGATCCGGACAGTGCGGTCTACGCGGTTGACGCGATCACCGGAGCCCCGGTGTGGCGCTATGCGGTCGCGGATCCGTCCGGCGTGCAGGACGTCGGTGCGGGAGTCGTGCTCTCCCTCCCGGGAATCAACGGGTTTGCCGACGGGGTCGCCTACGTGGAGAGCAAATCGGGGATCATGTACGCACTGGACATGACCACGGGCGGCCTGATCTGGCAGTACAACTTCGGTGCCGACAATGGGGTGAAGCCGTCGGGCTCCTTTTCGACAGCCGCACTGTCCGGTACGGACCTCGTGTTCGGCGACGGAAGCGGCGTCTACGACGTCAATGCCGTGACCGGCACACGGCAGTGGCGGTTCATTGACGGTGCAGAGACCGACTCATCTCCCGCCATCGTCGGTCCGACGGGTGCCCAGATCGTCGCTTTCGGCAGCGTGAACGGGGGCTTCTATGTACTCTCACTGGCGGCTGGGGCGTTGCTCTACCACTATCAGACCGGCCAATCCATCTCTGCGTCCCCCAGTGAAACCGACGGCAACCTGATCGTCTCTTCCGCGGATGGCTACGTCTACGACTTCGCGGTGGCAGGGGGGAACGACGGTCCGCCCACGACCACCGTGCTGTCCCCGGCGGACTCCTCCACCGTTGGCAATCCGAATGGGAGGCTGACGATCAGGGGATCGGCGAAGAGTTCCTCCAAGATCAGCAAGGTCAGCGTGGCCATCCAGGAAGGAGGCTCAACCGGGCGGTGGTGGGACTCCGCGACCGGTTCCTGGTCCGTCGCTCCGTATCCCAACCCGGCCGTACTGACATCACCGGGCACCATCCAGTCGAACTGGTCGGTGACCGTGCCCGTCGGGAGCGGCGGCGGTCTGCTGGAGGCCATGGCGAGTGCCGGCAATGCGAGCGGCATCTCGGACCGCTCGGCAGAAGAGGGGGCACCAACTGGCTCTCGCTCGACCTTCACCGTGCTACCGAGCGCCTCGGCACCGAGGATCTCGACCTCAGCACGATTCATTGCGCCAGGGGCCGGGCTCACGGTCGCCGGGAGCGGGTTCGCACACGGCGAGAGGGTCACCATTGCCTTGGGGACAACGTCGGTCACGTCCCTGACCGCTTCCTCCACCGGCACCATCCGGAGCGCTACGGTCGCGCTTCCGGCCTCCGCGCCGTTCGGTCCGCAGAGCCTCACGGCAACCGGGACCACATCGAAGGCGTCGGCCGCCGCCAGCATCTATGTCTCCAACGCATGGGACCAGTTCCAGCAGAGTTCGCTCCACCAGGGGAACGATCCGAATGACACTGTCTTCTGGAGGGCTACCTCGCTCGCTCCGAGCACGTTCCTCGAGCAGGCGTGGGCGTTCGTGGCCGCCGCTCCGCTCGACGGATCGGTCGCCGTCTTGGATGACCGGGCGTATGCGGCCGACACGGCCGGCGACGTGTACGCCGTGAACGTGGGGACCGGACGACAGATGTGGACCTACCACGACTCGGGGTCGCCCGTCACGGGTACACCGGCAGTCACCAGCGGGAACGTCATCGTCGGTACTGCGGCAGGCAGGGTCATCGCCATCAATGCGGGGACGGGCAAGCTGACCTGGACCACGGTCCTGAGTCACGGGGCCATCGAGGCGGCACCAACCTTCAACGGGACCGATATCTACGTAGCCTCGGAAGACGGTTACCTGTCTGCCCTCGACGCGACGACCGGGAGACTGGTCTGGACGGCAACCCTGGCCGGCGCTCCGGGAACATCTTCTCCGGCAGTCGATCCGTCGACCGGCGTGGTTGTCGTGGGTGACGCATCTGGCGACGTCAGTGCATTCTCCACGACTGCGGGCACACCGCTGTGGACCTCGACGACCGGAGGTGCCGTCAGTGACTCTCCGGTGATATCCGGCCGCATGGTCTTCATCGGGTCTTCCGACGGGGACGTCTTAGCCCTCAATGAGACCTCGGGATCAACGATCTGGACGTTTTCCGTCGGTGGACCGGTGAGTTCAACTCCCGCCCTCATCTCTGGCCTGCTCGTGGTCGGGGCAGCCAACGGGAGCGAGGTCTACCTGGATCCGGCGACCGGAGCCCGGATGTACGGGAACTCTTTCGGCGCAGCGGTCTCCGGCATCGGCGGAGCCCAGGGCTTCACCGTCACCGATCTCGCTTCGGGCATCGTTGTTGGCTCCCAGTTCCTCTTTGGCGAGCCGCAGGCCTGGACGGCGTCGCTGGGGGGAACACTGCAGTCGCCCCCCACCGTCGTCAACGGCGAGGTGTTCGTCACCGGTGATAATGGGGCGATCGGGTGCTACACCGTCCCCACACGACCGCCGGTCTGACGACCGCTGTCGCAGGCGACGCCGAGCACCAGAGCAAAGACCTTGCTTGCGTGCGGCAGTGCGCCGCCACCGTCCCGCTAGGTTGACCGAGGTACTGGTCAACTGCCCACGCCCGAGACCGGACAGGCAACTCAACACGGGCACTGGTGGCGGAGGACAGCTCTACCGTGACGATGCAGTCCAGACGCTCGGCCGAGCGTCGGGCTCATGCACTACTTGAAGATGTTGACCGCACGTGCAATCACCAGTCCCAAGATGACGAGTGACGCGGCAGCCTGGATCGCCATCGCGAGTTTGGCCCAACGGGCAAGTGGCATCACATCAGTGGGGCTGAATGCCGTCGAATCCGTGAAGCCGAGATAGAGGTAGTCGAAGAACTCGGGCCGCCATCCCGGACGTGCGACGTGGGCGTTGAGATGTTCGGGGAAGGCCAAGTCCGGGTATTCGGGTGTCGACCGGGCGCGCACCTCTGGGCCCCCGCCGTCGAGCTCCCAGTAGAGAAAGGAGAAGGTGATCACGACATAGATCCACACCACCCCGCCGATCCTGAGAAGCCCACCTGGTGAGTTCGTCTCCACGCCGCCTCTGACGAGATCGATGACCAAGCGAACCGTCGCTCCGGCGGCGCCGGCAGCCAGGATGGCCACCAGCGCGAGCGAGAGTGTCCGAACAGCGCTCGACCGACGGTCGATTCGACCTGGGTCGGCGACGATGAGCGCCACCAGGAAGACCCCTTCGATCGCGGGGATGATCCACCTCGGACCAAGAGCGTATTTGGGAGGGAGCAAGAACGGCAGTGCTATGGCAACGATCAGCGTGAAGGCCATCGGCCAGCGCTTCTCGCCCCGGACATCCTCGCTCGGCGTGTCCATTCCGAAACCGTAGGACAACGCACTGCTTCGATGCTTGCACGCGCCATCGGAGCCACGGTTCAGTCTCAGAATGGCGCTGCGGGGTCTGGAGCCGACCCGCCTCGACGAACACGTGTGTCAGGGGTCAGGTCACCAGGAGGGAGACTTCATCTCCAGGACGGCCTCGCCAGCTCGAGCGGATCGCCGGTAGACGCCTGTCGCGCACATCAGACAGTGTCACGGTTCTGGCCCTCAAGCCCTTGAACCTCTCCTTCGAGCAAGCGGCAGCGGTCCCCGTGTCGGGGCTCACCGCGTTGCAGGGCGTGCGTGACGGCGCCGATGTACAGGCAGGACAGACGGTACTCATCATCGGTGCTTCGGGCGGCGTCGGCACGTTCGCCGTACAGATCGCGAAGGTATTCGGTGCCGAAGTCACCGGTGTCTGCAGTACAGCAAAGACGGAGCTGGTCCTATCTCTGGGTGCCGATCATGTCATCGACTACAGACTCGACGACTTCGCCGATGGCGGACGGCGCTACGACGTGATCCTCGACATCGGAGGCAACAGCCGTCTGTCCCGCCTTCGGCGAGCGCTCAACCCGAATGGAAGACTCGTCATCGTCGGAGGCGAGACCGACGGACGGTGGCTCGGCGGTTTCGACCGACAGCTCCGGGCGGTCCTGCTGTCTCCTCTGGTGAGCCAACAGCTGGGCATGCTGACGGCATCTGAAAACGCTGCGGACCTTTCGGTTCTCCGGGAACTCGTTGAATCGGCAACGGTCTGGCCGGCCATCGACCGGACCTCCCCTCTGGTCGACACTGCGTCGGCAATCCGTTACTTCCACGAGGGTCATGCTCGAGGCAAGGTCGTCGTCTCTGTCTAAAGGTGCGATTCAGGGGGCGCCTTCGAAGGCTGCGTCGCCGAATCCAAAGACGCCTCCATCGGATGCCACCATCCAATAGCCCGCACCATTCGATGCGGGTGCCATGCCGTCGATCGGTTGATTGAGGTGCATACCTCCCATCGATCCATGGAAGGACGCGTCGCCGAAGGCGAAGATGCCGCCGTCGGATGCCACCATCCAGTACCCACGACCACCGGATGCCGGTGTCATGCCCACGATCGGTTGCTTGAGGTGCGTACCTCCCATCGATCCATGGAAGGACGGCGTCGCCGAAGGCGAAGATGCCGCCGTCGCTGGCGACCAGCCAATACCCCTTTCCGTCAGGGGATGCGGCCATGCCGACGATGGGCTTGTTGAGGTGCGTACTGTTCATCGCTCCATGGAGGTGAGCATCTCCGTAGGCAAACACGCTTCCGTCATATCCCGCCATCCAGTACCCCTTGCCGTCAGAAGTGCTGGAGATGCCGATCACTGGGCGGTACTGGGGGGAGCCAGGGGGCGAGGCCAAGTAAGGAAACGACCCCCAGAAGCGGGCGTCTCCGTAGTTGAAGACGAAGCCCCCGTCGGAGGCAATCCAGTAGCCAAGTCCGTCTGGGGTTGACGCGATGCCAGCGTAGGGACCCATCCAACCCTGCGTTCCCGAGCAGGGGGACAGGACGATCGATGCTGGACCGGTGAGGAAGGACAGCACGGTCGTCATGGAAGCGTCGGTGTACTCGACGACTTCGATGATCGTGACCGTTCCCGCGTGCGACCCGAGGCTCAACGTGCCGCTGTCCCCGTCGATCGTTGCGGCAACGTATCCGTTGTCGTCGGTCCATGCCGCCACGGCATGGGAGCCGGTTCCAAGTCCCGAAACTCCGATCTCGAGGGCTGGAACGAACTCTCCCGAGTTGGAGGCCTCGACGGTGCAGTTCGATGGCCCCGCATTGGACAATGTGTAGCTAGGTGTAGGGAGATTCGAAGCCATGGCGACAGAGCCCGCCCCCGTGACGAGCACGGCGCCGACTGCGAGCGCCGTTACCACCGCTACCCGTCTCAGGGTCGTTCTCACGAAGAGTCCATTCCACGGCCCGATGTTTCATCCGACCATGCCCGCCATCCACTACTTGTGAAAAGCCCGGTCCGCCGTGCACACAGCATCACTCAAATCAACGTCGCCTGCCGCCGTGGCTTCGAACTCACTCGTTCTCCGGTTCGTGATCGGACGAGGCGTAAGGCTGCTCGGCAGTGTTCCTCCGCCCCGACGGCGACAGAAGCCGCCGCCGCTGACCCCCACTCGCGATGACCCGCCAGGGGTACCACTCAGCAGACACCTCCGGCAGATGCGAGCACCGACGGGATGGCCTGTCCCTGATTCAACACCGGGAGAGGGCTCTTCCCGGCAGGAGATGGGATCCGTTCCAACCGAAGAGAGGCTCCTGGCCTTGGTGGGCAGAACCGATGCTCCACGACGAGGATGCCGTTAGTCTCGGGGACATGGGTACGCCCACCGGACCGATCAACGAAGGCCGTACGGACCCGTTGTCGGTGGACGAGAAGGTCGACGAGACCGAGCGGGACGCAAGTCCGGCCAGCGATCCCCCGTCCTTCTGGGCCGGTCCCGACCGCCTTCCGGTCGATCCGGACGAGAGTGGAATCACGAACGGGCCTCCTGATCCATAGGGGTTGCCCAGATCAGCTGCTGTGCCCTGAGGGCGGCGGATCCACCACTCCCCTGGCAGCGTCAGTCATGGTCCGGGGCGAGGTGATCCGGCGGGGTCCGGGATACGCAATGGTCAGCGAAGTCCGCCTCTCTGGGCTCCCCACCCGCGAGGCGTGATTCCCGTGATGTGCCGCACAGCTATCGTCGAACGAGCGATGTTGTTCCTCCCCGAAGCCAGCGGTCCCAGTGAACCTGTGCCCGCAACCATCGACCGTGCGCCTGGCTCGGTCCGCCGGACGTCCACGATCGACACGGCGCGGCCGGACGGATTCCAGGGTGATCTGGTCGTGACCGCACGGGCACGCGACCTCTGGACGGCGTCCGACGCCGCATCGGTGGTGATCGACCAGGTCGACCTCTCGCTGCGGGTCGACGGATCGAACCGGCAGGTTCTCTCGATCACCTCGTCTCCGGCTCTCCCGGGCTTGAATCAGCTCGTCGGGTGCCCGGTCGGTCCCGGCTTCCGGGCGCGGGTCAACGAGGCCTGCCCCGGCGAGCGCGAGAACGGCACCCTGCTCCACCTGTTGTTGGACGACCTCCCGGGTGCCGCCCTGGTCTCGGGCTACTCGGCGCAGCGGGCCGGGGTGCTCGATCAGCCCCAGCGGGGGCCGGAGGCCGGCCTCGCGATCCCGTCTGGCCCGGCCCGGGTGATGGCATCCCAGGACGACCTCTGCGCTGGATGGGCCCGCGACGCCACCCTGATGGTGACCATCCGCTCCACCGGCGAGATTCCGGTGTCGGCGGGGCCGCCCGCCCCGGTGCTCGAGCGGTCTGGCGACCCGCTGGCCTGGCACAAGATGCCGCCGCTCGCTCCCCACGTCATGCGCCGCCGCCGCCGTCTCGACGTCGTGGGCCCGGGCGCCTCGGGGCAGGCGCACCGCTTCGACGCCCACTTCCGTGACAGCCACATGGACCAGGACGGAGCGGAGTGGGTCGTGCACGAGTACTCCGCGTCCGGCGCATTCGACATCGTCGAGGGCCGGGTGCTCGACATCGGGGCCAAGGCGCACGTGCTCCCGTGGATGGAGTGCCCAGGGGCAGTGGGCAGCGCCGAGCGGTTGTCCGGCATGTCCATCGCCGAGCTCCGGATCCGGGTGCGACGGGAGTTCACCGGACGGTCCACCTGCACCCACCTCAACGACACGCTGCGCTCGCTGGGTGACCTCGAGGTCCTCGCCGGGCACCTGTCGGACTGACGGTACCGTCGGCCGGCCCGACGACGGGCGGGATGACGGTGGGTCAGTGAACGAAGGGCTCGACGACTTCGCGAGGATGCCTCAGCGGCATTCCGCCCGACCGTTTGCTGAACGGGACAACGGGGTCAACCCCACCGTGCTACCAATTGGGCTTTGCCGCCGAAGTCCACCGGGCAAGCCGCCCCAACCCAGGAGGTCAGCATGAAGCGCTGGGTCCCGCTCCTCGTAGCGATCCCTCTCCTCGTCGCCATCCTCGGCGTCGAACCAGCGGGAACGGCAACACATCCACGAACGCCGTCGCCGACGCCTTCTCCCGGTTACTGGCTCATGACGGCTCGTGGGGCCACGTATGCATACAACGCCCCGTATCTCGCCGGCATTGCGACGAACAGGGCCGGAGACCCACTCGACGACATCGACAGGACAGATTGCGGAAACGGACCAGGGACCCCTATCCCATCTGTGACCCAGTGTGAGGGCATCTCAGCCAATGCCGATGGTCAGGGGTACTGGATCGCGCAGTCTTCGTACTTCGTTCAAGGCGTCTCGCAGTATGCCGACGCAGGAATACCCCAAGGCTACGTCGCAGGTGAATGCAACGGACCCGAGTCGGCGGGCGCCTATCAACCAACCCCGCTGGTCGGGATCGCCACGGCCGCATCCGGTGCGTGGCTTTCCACGTCCAACGGCGGGGTGTTCGCAATTTGTGGCGCTCGCTTCTTCGGCTCGATGGGCGGTACTCGGCTCGCCGCTCCCATTGTCGGGATCGCAGCAACGCCGGACGGAAACGGATACTGGGAGGTGGCTGCAGACGGCGGCGTCTTCGCGTTCGGCAGTGCCCGGTACTCCGGCTCGATGGGCGGCAAGATCTTGAACAAACCAATCGTCGGGATGGCCTCGACTGCAGATGGCATGGGCTATTGGCTAGTTGCCTCGGACGGAGGGGTCTTCGCGTTCGGCAGTGCCCGGTACTCCGGCTCGATGGGTGGGAGGACCATCGACGCACCGATGGTCGGAATCGCGGCGAACCCCGATGGGACGGGATACTGGACCGCGGCCTCGGACGGTGGCGTCTTCGCCTTCGGTGATGCCCCGTTCTCCGGATCGGCACAGGGTCAGATCTCTGGCACGTCAATCGTGGGTATCACGTCCAAGGGCTGACCGTGCACCCTCACGACACGGCGCCCAGAGCCGGCTCGGAATCGCACCGTCCGCCAGGGAGCGCCGACGCCCGACGCCGCTCGGTCTGACGTCAGGGTCGCCGACGTGAAGGGATCAGAGGCCCTGCACCGAGCGGGCGCCGAGTTCGCCGGCAGGCTCGAGCTCGTCGTCACGAGCGATTGGGAGCGGGCGACGCCGTGCGACGACTGGACTGTCCGGGATCTCGTCAACCACGTCGTCGGCGGCAACTTCCGGTATGCGATGATCCTCGACGGCGCAGCGCCCGCCGCCGTGCTCGCCACCCATCGTCTTGATGTTCTCGGCTCCGACCCCGTTGGTGCGTTCCGTTCGGGCTTCCGGGAGGTCACTGAAGCATTCGCCAGACCGGGCGCATCGACGGCGATGGTCAACCATCCCAAATCCGGAACGATGCCAGGAGCCCACCTGCGCATCCTGCGTGTTGATGAACTGGCTGTGCATTCCTGGGACCTCGCACGTGCAATCGGTCTGGACGAACGCCTGGACGACGACCTCGTCCGATAGCTCCTCGACCACCTGGGTCCCATACAGGACACGATTGCCCGGTCGGGCCTCTCTGCACCTCCGGTACCAGCCGTCCATGGAGACGAGCCCCTCCAGACCCGCCTCCTCCACCTCCTCGGTCGACGGCCATGACAATTGGACTGACCATCTTGGACGTGCTGACTCGCTGGGTGGAGCGGGTCTTCGTGCCGAACGGTCAAGTCTCTGGCGCTCTGAGCCGAGGAATTACCGAGAGGGGCGTTGAGCGCACGGGGAGACGCCATGGAACACGACCGCATGACCTGCACCATCTGCTTGCGAAACGACCGATTGAGATTCGATCCACAGGGCAACTTTCACTTCATGCCCCATGACTCTGAGGCCGGCTTCCCTCTGTTCAGGCTCTACCCGGTCGACGCCAAGCGCTAGGAGCTCCAACCCACAGTCTGCTCAGCTCCGGTGGCGGCTGCCTGCGCTGGGGATGTCCCCGATTGCACCGGCTATGTGGCGCCTCCGGAGTGTTCCTTTCGCAGCTCACGAATCTGATCGATGCGCCCGATTCTCGACTGTGCGATCAGCCATTCGCCAGAACGGACGAGCTGTCGTTCGGCTGGAAGGTGGTGGAGACCCTCGGGACCATCCGTCTGGGATCCGCATCGTCGGCACACAGACATCCGCCCGTTCGTCTCTGGCAAATGGTGACCGTCGAGCTGGCTACCCGCAAGGACTGCCGCTTCTGTGGACACGGTGCTCCAATCGGCCGCCCGTCGGGCGGCGATCTGAAAGGAATGCAATCGACGCCCGAATGGGGGCCAGATTGTCCTTTCCTCCAGCCTACGCCCTACTGATCCTCGGTGGCGCGCTTCCGCCGAGAATCTCCGATCGCACCGGTTCTGGGCTCGGTGGCGGTCCATCCGCGACGACGAAGCTCCGCTGCAAGCTCCTCGGAAGGCATCCGACTGAGCAATTGCTCCTGGGCGGACCGCCGCCACACCGGCCCAGCGACCGGCGTTCTGCCCTCGGACTCTGCGTCCTCCAGCTGGCCGATGAACGCCGTCGCTTCGTCGCGGGCGAACTTGCCCGCAGCCTGGCGCTGGGTGAACCCCATCGGGCCCCGTGCATCGCGGAAGTCGGTGTGGCCGGCGTCCTGGAGGAGGGCAAGCAGCTCTCGTACCTGCTTTGCCGACGCCGGTGGGCCCGACTGTTGACCGAACGGCATTGCAGGCATTCTTGCCCAAGTGGCAATGGAGCAGTGCGGATGGACCAGAGCGCGGGTCAGGGCTGTGACGCGAATTCCTGCAGCGCCCCCAACTGGGCGGACGTTCCCACCCCGATGAGCACGTCTCCGGCATTGACCTCGGTCTCGGGCGAGGGGTTGGTCGCGAAGGTCCCGTCCGGGTGTCGAACGGCGATCACCAGCGCGCCGGTCAGCTCGTGGACCCGGGTCGAACGGAGCGTCATGCCGTGCAGCGGAGAGTCGGGTCCCACCTGCAATTCCTCGAGGCGGAACTCGAGCGATCCGTCGTGCATCACGACGTCGACGAAGTCGACCACGTGCGGCTGGGTGACGAAGGCGGCCATCCGGTCCCCGCCCAGCCGCTGCGGGTTCACCACCCTGTCCGCCCCCACCCGCAACAGCTTCGCCTCCGACATCGTGCTGCGAGCCCGGGCGATCACGTGGATGGACGGTTGGAAGGACCGACCGGAGACGGTGACGAACAGGTTGTCGGCATCGGTGTCGAGGGCCGCGATCAGGGTTCCGGCCCGCTCGATCCCCGCTCGCAGCAGCGTCTCGTCGTCGGTCACGTCACCTGCCACCGTGGGATGGTCGACGGTGGAGATCCGCTCGGCGTCCCGGTCCACCACGACGATCTGCTGGCCGGCGCGATCCAGATAGCGGGCCACCTCTTGCCCGACGCGGCCCCACCCGCAGATCACCACATGGCCCTTCATACCGGCGATCTGCCGTTCCATTCGACGCCTCCTCACGAGATCCCGCATGTGACCGTCGATGAGCACCTCGAGGGTCACGGTGAATGTGTAGAGCGCAGTTCCCACCCCGACCAGGATCAGCGCGATGGTGAAGATCTTGCCCGCCGACCCGAGGGGATGGGGGAAGCCGTAGCCCACGGTCGAGATGGTGCCGACGGTCAGGTAGAGGGCCTCGAGGAGCCCGAACCCGAGCACGGCGTAGCCCACGGTGCCCGCCACGACGATCAGGGCGAGCGCCGCCAGGCCGATCTGCACCCTGCGCAACGGGTTCCTCATCGTCACGAGCACACCACCCGGGGGACCTCGCTGGGCGCCCGCGGCGCCCTGAGCTGCTGATGGTGGGCATCTTGCCACCCCGCACCCGCGGCCGCCGGGACCGTCATCTGCCCCCATCCGGTCCCGTGTCCAGGTTCCACTCCCAGTATCGCCAGTCGGACGCAACTCAGGGTGCCTCCGCCCACCTCAAGCTTGCCGCCTCGTACGACGATGAGTAGTCCATGCCGACAGTTGGCAGCGAGATCCCTGCAGCCCTGGAGGCCGAAGACCCGCCCACCCTTGCCCGGCTCCTGCGTGCAATTCCCGACGTCGTCGTCGTGTCCGACGGCGGTGGGCACGTGCTGTGGGTCAACACGGCCGCCGAGCGGTTCTTCGGGACCACCTTGGCTGAGTCGCGGGGAGCGGCCGGTCTCGACTTCGTCCATCCCGAAGACACCGAGCTCGTGCTCCGGTCGCTCGCCTCGATCTACGGCAAGGAGGTCGGCTCCCCGATCGAGGTCCGGTTCCGGGCCGCTTCGGGGTGGCGCCTGGTGGAGCTCATCGGCACTCCGGTGCCGTGGGTGGAGGCCGACGCCCTGCTGTTCACCCTCCGCGATCTGACCGAGCGCCGTCGCTTCGAGCTCGCCCACAACCAGGACGCCCGGTTCCACTCGATGGTGCAGAACTCGGCCAGCGTGACCATGCTGGTCTCGCCGGAGGGCCAGATCGAGTCGGCATCGCCGGCGGTGACCCGCCGGCTCGGACACGATCCCGAGCTGGTCGAGGGTCACCCGCTGGCTGATCTGGTGGTCGAGGCCGACCGGCCGGCACTGGCCGGGGCCTTCGAGCGGGCTGGCCAGGGAGCCACCGCGGCCTTTCCGGTGACCGTTCAGGTGGCCCTGCTCCGCCAGGGAAACCGGGGGTCGGTCCCCTACGAGCTCTCCTTCATCAACCTGGTCGACGACCCCACGGTCGCGGGCTATGTGGTCACCGGTCACGACACCGCCGCCCGCACCCTGGCCGAGTTCGAGCTGCGCAAGGCGCAGTCGCTGCTGACCGCCACCCTCGATGCCACGGCTGACGGCATCCTCGTGGTCGACTCTTCCGGCAGGTTCGCCAGTTTCAATCGGAACTTCGTCGACATGTGGCGCATCCCCGATTCGATCGCGCTGAGCCGGGACGACGCCCGGGCGATCGCGTTCGTGCGCGAACAGCTCGTGGACCCGGATGCCTTCGTGGCCAGAGTCGACGAGCTCTACAGCCAGCCCGAGGCCGAGAGCCTCGACAACCTCGAGTTCCTCGACGGCCGACTGTTCGAGCGGTACTCGACGCCACAGCGGTTGGAGGACCGGACCATCGGCCGGGTGTGGAGCTTCCGGGACATGACCGACCGCAAGCGGCTCGAGGAGCGCCTCTCCTACCAGTCGCTGCACGACCCGCTCACCGCGCTCGGCAACCGCGTGCTCTTCCTCGACCGATTGCAGCATGCCTCGGCACGGCAGGAGCGGACCCATGGCCGGCTGGCTGTCCTCGTCGTCGACATCGACGACATGAGTGCCGTCAACAACAGCATGGGCAACGCGGCCGGCAACGCCATCCTGCTGGCCACAGCGGAACGGCTCCTCGGCTGCCTGCGGAGCGCGGACACCGCCGCCCGCCTCGGTGGTGACGAGTTCGGCATCCTGGTCGAGGACTTCGCCGAGCCGGGTGAGGTGCCCCGGCTGGCCGATCGCGTCCTTGCCGAGTTGCGGCAGCCGCTCCAGGTGGGGGGCACCGAGATCTCGGTGACCGCCAGCATCGGGGTTGCGCTCGATCACATCGGTCGGGCCGGAGATCACCTGCTGTCGCGTGCGGACCTGGCCTGCTCGGAGGCCAAGCAACAGGGAGGGAACCGCGTCAGCACGTTCGGCGCCGAGCCCTCCCGTCCGTTGATGAGTAGCGGCTGATCCGACGGGCCGGGGTCCGGGTTCTAACGGAGGGCCAGCTGCCCGGGGACGAGGGGCGCTGGTAGAGCGGTCTCACCCATCAGGTGGCGGTCGACCGCGGCGGCGGCCGAGCGCCCCTCGGCGATCGCCCACACGATGAGGCTCTGGCCCCGGGTCATGTCCCCACAGACGAAGACCCCGTCCACGTTGGTCGACCAGCGGGCGTCGGCGGCCACGCATCCACGGGGATCCAGCTCGAGCCCGAGGTCCGCGACCACCCCGTGGCACTCAGGACCGAGAAAGCCCATTGCCAGCAGCACCAGGTCGCAGGGGAGCTCGAACTCGCTCCCCTCGACCGCCCGGAAGGCCGGTCTCCCGTCGTCGCCGGCGACCATCTCGACTTCGTGGCCGCGCAGCGCGCGGACCCGTCCCGCTCCGTCTCCGAGGAGCTCGTCGGTCGTCACCGAAAACACCCGCTCCCCTCCCTCCTCGAGCGCGGCGGAGGTGCGCAGGATGAGCGGCCAGGTCGGCCAGGGGTTGTCCTCGGTGCGGTCGTGCGGCGGTTCCGGCATGATCTCCAACTGGTGCACGCTGTGCGCGCCCTGCCGGTGGACGGTGCCCAGGCAGTCCGCCCCGGTATCGCCGCCTCCGATGATCACCACCGACCTCCCCTCAGCACTGATGGGCGACGATGGCAGCGATCCCTCCTGCACCATGTTCGAGGGCTTCAGGTAGTCCATCGCCGGGTGGACGCCGTCGAGATCCCGCCCGGGCACCGGCAGGTCCCTCGGCTGGGTGGCTCCTCCGGCGAGCAGCACGGCGTCATACTCCTCGACCAACGTTCCGGCAGGGACGACCGTGACCCCCGGTGCGACTGCCCGGTCGACCTCCGGGGACCACTCCCCCACCGAGACCCCGCAGCGGAACTCGACGCCCTCCGCCTCGAGCTGGGCCAGGCGACGGTCGAGGACGGCCTTCTGCATCTTGAATTCGGGGATCCCGTAGCGCAGCAGCCCGCCGGGTCGCTCAGCCCTCTCGAAGACCACCACCCCGTGTCCGGCACGCGCCAACTGCTGCGCCGCGGCCAGCCCGGCCGGGCCCGACCCGACCACCGCGACCCGCTTGCCGGTCGACCCCGCGGCGGGCACGGGGACGACCCATCCCTCGGACCATGCCCGCTCGACGATCTCGTACTCGATCCGCTCGATGGTGACCGGGTCGTCGTTGATGCCGAGGACACAGGCGCCCTCACAGGGAGCCGGGCAGAGACGCCCGGTGAACTCCGGGAAGTTGTTGGTGGCATGGAGCCGCTCGATCGCCTCGGACCAGTCCTCGCGGTAGACGAGGTCGTTCCACTCGGGGATGAGGTTGCCGAGTGGGCAACCCTCGTGGCAGAACGGGATCCCGCAGTCCATGCAACGCGCACCCTGATCGGCGGCCGCCTCGGCCGAGAACGGCTCGTAGACCTCCTTCCAGTCGCGCAAGCGGACCGAAACCGGGCGACGGGCGGGCAGGATGCGCCGGAACTTGAGGAACCCGGTGACGTCACCCATGTGACGCCTCCATGACCGCCTCCTCCACCGACCTGCCCTCCGCCACCGCACGCTCGGTCGCCTCGCGCACCCGCCGGTAGTCACGCGGCATCACGGTCACGAACTGCTCGGAGGCCGCGGTCCAGTCGGCCAGGATACGGCCGGCCACTTCGGATCCGGTCTCGTCGCCGTGCAGCGTGATCCGGTCCCGCAGCCACATCCGGTCATCCTGGTCGACGGGCTCGAGATCGACCATCTCCTGGTTGTAGATGGTGGGCAGCCGTCCCTGTGGGTCGTAGACGTAGGCAACACCCCCGGACATCCCCGCGCCGAAGTTCCTCCCGGTCGGGCCGAGCACCACCACCCGGCCACCCGTCATGTACTCGCAGGCGTGGTCCCCTACACCCTCGACCACGGCGATCGCGCCGGAGTTGCGTACGCAGAACCGCTCACCGACCTGACCACGGAGGAAGACCTCCCCGGCGGTGGCCCCGTACAGGATGACGTTGCCGGCGATGATGTTCTCCTCGGCGGCGAACGGCGCCTCCTCCGGTGGGCGCACGACGATCCGGCCGCCGGAGAGGCCCTTGCCCAGATAGTCGTTGGCGTCTCCGAACAGCCGCAGGGTGACACCCCGCGGCACGAAGGCGCCGAAACTCTGGCCGGCCGATCCGTGGAAGGTGAGGTCGATCGTCCCGTCGGGTAGCCCGGCTCCGCCGTGACGCCTGGTGATCTCGTAGCCGAGGAGGGTGCCCACCGTGCGGTCGACGTTGGTCACCTCCAGGTCGGCGGCCACCCGGTCACCGCGCTCGATGGCCGGACGGCAGACCTCGAGGAAGCTGTGGTCGAGCGCCCGGTCGAGGCCATGGTCCTGCTCATGAATGCGGTGGCGGACCGCCCCCGGTGCCGCGTCGGGAGCCAGCAGGATCGGGGCCAGGTCCAGCCCGGAGGCCTTCCAGTGGTCGACTGCGGCGACCGTGTCGAGCAGGTCGACCCGCCCTACCGCCTCCACCAGCGAGCGTAGGCCGAGTGCGGCCAGGTACTCGCGGACCTCTTCGGCGATGTACTCGAAGAAGGTCTCGACAAACTCCGGGGTGCCGGTGTAGCGCGCGCGAAGGGCCGGGTTCTGCGTGGCGATCCCGACCGGGCAGGTGTCGAGATGGCAGACCCGCATCATGATGCAGCCGGACACGACCAGCGGTGCGGTGGCGAATCCGAACTCCTCCGCACCGAGCAGGGCGCCCACCACCACGTCCCGGCCCGTCTTGATCTGGCCGTCGACCTGTACGACGATCCGGTCCCGCAGGTCGTTGGCCATGAGGGTCTGCTGGGTCTCGGCCAGCCCGAGCTCCCAGGGGATGCCTGCGTGCTTCTGCGAGGTGAGCGGCGTGGCGCCGGTCCCGCCGTCGTGACCCGAGATGAGGACCACGTCGGAGTGTGCCTTGGCGACCCCTGCGGCCACGGTTCCGACACCCATTTCCGCCACCAGCTTGACGTGTACCCGGGCCACCGGATTGGCGGACTTGAGGTCGTGGATGAGCTGGGCGATGTCCTCGATCGAGTAGATGTCGTGGTGGGGTGGTGGGGAGATGAGTCCCACCCCGGGCGTCGAGAAGCGGGTCTTGGCGATCCAGGGGTACACCTTGCTGCCGGGCAGCTGGCCACCCTCGCCGGGCTTCGCACCCTGGGCGATCTTGATCTGGAGGTCGTCGGCGTTGACCAGGTACTCGGAGGTGACCCCGAAGCGACCCGAGGCCACTTGTTTGATGGCGCTGCGCCGGAGGTTCCCGTCCCCGTCGGGGGTGAAGCGGTCCGGGTCCTCACCTCCTTCGCCGGTGTTCGACTTGCCTCCGAGTCGGTTCATCGCGATGGCCAGGGTCTCGTGTGCCTCCGCCGAGATCGATCCGTAGGACATCGCTCCGGTCGAGAACCGGGCCAGGATGGCCGACGCCGGCTCGACCTCCTCGAGGGGAACTGCGGGAAGGACCCCGGTCCGCAGCGTCATCAGCCCGCGCAGGGTGGCCAGCGCGCTCGACTGGTCGTCGACGGCCCGCGTGTACTCCTTGAAGACGTCGTACCGCTTGGACCGCGTGGCGTGCTGGAGCTTGAAGACCGTCTTCGGGTTGAAGAGGTGGATCTCGCCCTCGCGGCGCCACTGGTACTCGCCACCCACCTCCCGCTCCCGGTGGGCCAGCTCGGCGGGCCGCGCGAGGTAGGCGAAGCGGTGACGGCGGACCACCTCGTCGGCGAGGACGTCGAGTCCCACCCCGCCGATCCTCGACACGGTGCCCGTGAAGTACTCGTCGACCACCTCGGCGGCCAGACCGACCGCCTCGAAGACCTGTGCGCCGGTGTAGGAGGCCACTGTCGAGATGCCCATCTTGGACATGACCTTGAGGATCCCCTTGGAGGCCGCCTTGATGTAGTTCCGTTGGGCCTGGCGGGGGGTCACCCCGGTCAGCAGGCCCGAGGAGATCATGTCGTCGATGCTCTCGAAGGCGAGGTAAGGGTTGATGGCCGCAGCGCCGAATCCCTTCAGGAGGGCCATGTGGTGGACCTCGCGGGCGTCGCCCGACTCCACCACCAGGCCGACCTGGGTGCGTGTCCGCTCGCGGACCAGGTGGTGGTGGACCGCGCTGACCAGCAGCAGCGAGGGGATCGGCGCGAGTGCGGTCGTCGAGTTCCGGTCGGACAGCACGATCACGTCGGCGCCCTCCCGGATGGCCGCGCCGACCTTGTCACGGACATCGTCGAGGCCCCACCGCAGGGCGTCCCCACCCCCGGACACCTCGAAGAGCCCGTCGATGGCGAAGGCGCGGTACCCCGGGGTGCTGCCATCCTCGTTGACGTAGAGGAGCTTGGCGAGATCGTCGTTGTCGATGACCGGCATGGGCAACACGATCTGTCGGCAGGAGTCGGGGGTCGGCTCGAGCAGGTTGGCCTCGGGGCCGAGGGTGGACTGCAGCGAGGTGACCAGCTCCTCGCGGATGGCGTCGAGCGGCGGGTTGGTGACCTGGGCGAACAGCTGGGTGAAGTAGTCGTAGAGCAGGCGTGGCCGCTCCGACAGCACGGCGATGGCCGCGTCGGTGCCCATCGATCCGAGGGGCTCGGCGCCGACCCGGGCCATGGGCTGGACGATGAGGCGGAGCTCCTCGTCCGTGTAGCCGAACAGACGCTGTCGACCCACGACCGAGCCGTGCTGAGGGGTGAGCATGGTGCGTGGTGGCAGGTCGTCGAGCTCGATCTGCCCCTCCTCGAGCCAGTCCGCGTAGGGATGCTCCGAGGCCAGGATCTCCTTGATCTCGTCGTCGTCGACGATGCGCCCCGCCTCGGTGTCGACCAGGAACATCCGGCCCGGCTGGAGACGTCCCTTGCGCACCACCCTCGCCGGTGGCACGTCGAGGACGCCGACCTCACTGGCGAGGACCACCAGCCCGTCGTCGGTGACCCAGTACCGGGCCGGCCGGAGGCCGTTGCGGTCGAGGACCGCGCCGACGACCGTCCCGTCGGTGAAGGCCACCGCGGCGGGCCCGTCCCAGGGCTCCATGAGCGCGGCGTGGAACCGGTAGAACGCACGGCGGGCCGGGTCCATCGTCGGGTGGTTCTCCCACGCCTCGGGAATCATCATCAGCACCGCGTGCTGGATGGGCCTCCCGCCGAGATGGAGGAGCTCGAGGACCTCGTCGAAGGAGGCCGAGTCGCTGGCTCCCGGCGTCACCACCGGGAAGGCCCGCTCCAGACCCGGAATGAGCTCGGTCGCGCAGAGCGCCTCACGGGCCCGCATCCAGTTCCGGTTGCCGGCCAGGGTGTTGATCTCACCGTTGTGGGCCATGTAGCGGTACGGGTGGGCGAGCGGCCAGGAGGGGAACGTGTTGGTCGAGAAGCGCGAGTGGACGAGAGCCAGCCCGCTCACCAACCGCGGGTCGCCCAGATCGGGGAAGAAACCGGCAAGCTGGTGCGAGGTGAGCATGCCCTTGTAGGTGATGGTCCGGGCCGAGAGCGACGCGAAGTAGCAGTCGTCGATGTGGCGCTCGGCCCGCTTCCGCAGCACGAAGGTCAGCCGGTCGAGGGCCAGGGCCGGATCGCCGGGCCCGAGCGGCGTGCCCTCGGACGGGGCCACGAAGAGCTGGTGCATGGAGGGTCGTGCCGTGTCGGCGATCGACCCGAGCATGTCCTCGATGACCGGGACCTCCCGCCATCCGAGCACGTCGAGTCCCTCCTCGGCGGCCAGCTTCCCGACCTGGGTGCGGGCGGTGGCGGCCTCTCCCGGGTCACGGGAGAGGAAGGCGATGCCGGTGGCGTAGTGGCCGCGACCGGGAAGGGGGAAGTCGACCGACTGGCGGTAGAAGTCGTCGGGCACCTGCAGGAGGATGCCGGCGCCGTCCCCGCTGTCCTCCTCGCTGCCGGTCGCACCCCGGTGGGCGAGGTGCTCCAGCGCGGCAACCGCCCGCTGGACGAGCTCGTGGCTCGCACGGCCCCGGAGGTCGGCCACCAGGGCCACCCCGCAGGCATCGTGCTCGAAGCGCGGATCGTAGAGTCCCCCGACCGGCGGCCGGGGCGGCCTCGCTTGCGCGCCGGAGCCGGAGGTGCCGTCAGCTGAGCCTGCGGTGGTCGTCATCGGGTCGCTCCAACGAGGGATGTGGATCTACCGCTCGGGACGACGTTGGCCCATGCGTGGTCGGAGAATTCTACACGCACGAGTGGCAGGTCGGGCAAGGAATTTCCGCAGGACACCGCCGGCGGGGACGGGCCCTGAGCGGGCCGGGCGGCGCCGTAGCATGGGTCCGTGCCCGCCCCTACCCCCGTCGAGGTCGTGGTGGTCGGCGGTGGGGTCATCGGCCTCTCGATCGCCTGGCGTGCCGGGTCGTCGGGCCTCGCGGTGACCGTCATCGACCCCGCCCCGGGCCACGGAGCGACCTGGGCTGCAGCGGGCATGCTGGCCCCGGTCGGCGAGGCCCATTTCGGCGAGGAGCGGCTGGCCCGGCTCGACCTCGCCGCCGCCCGGGCCTGGCCGGCGTTCGCCGCCTCCCTCGAGCGCGCATCGGGCATGGACATCGGGTACCTGCCCTCGGGCACGCTGTTCGTCGCGGTCGACCCCTCCGACCGGGCCGCGGTCGACCGAGAGCTCGCGTTCCGGCACTCGCTCGACCTGGCCGCGGACCGCCTGGCCGGGACCGCCTGCCGTGCGGCGGAGCCCCTGCTGAGCCCGGGTGTCTCCGGAGGTGCCGACCTCCCCGAGGACCACCAGGTCGACAACCGCCTGGCCACCGGTGCGCTCCTGGCCGCCTGCCGGTCTGCCGGGGTCTCCTTCCTCGCCAAGGAGGTCCGCTCGATCGGGGTGGCCCGCGGGCGGGTGACGGCCGTCGACCTGACCGGCGGCGGACACCTCCCCTGCGACACGCTGGTCGTGGCCGCCGGCAGTGCCTCCGGCACGATCGCCGGTCTGCCCGAGGCGGTGCGTCCCCCGGTGCGCCCGGTGCGCGGTGCGACCCTCCGGCTCCGCGCCCCGGTGGGTGCGCCGCGCCTCCGCCGCACGGTACGCGGCTTGGTCCACGGGCGTTCCTGCTACCTGGTGCCGAGGAGCAACGGGACCGTCGTGGTCGGGGCGACCGTCGAGGAACGGGGCTTCGACCTCTCCCTGACGGTCGGCGCCGTCGGCGACCTCATCGAGGACGCGAGGCGGCTGGTTCCTGCGGTGGAGGAGTACGTGCTGGTCGAAACCGCGGTCGGGCTACGGCCGGGATCGCCGGACAACGGCCCCATCGTCGGGATCACCGGGGTGGACGGCCTCCTCCTCGCCACCGGCCACTACCGCAACGGCATCCTGCTGGCGCCGCTGACCGCGGAGGAGGTGCTCGGCCTCCTCGGTGCCGGACCGGGGGCCGTGGAGCACGGCGCACCGGGCGCTCGCAGCGCCTTCGACTCCTTCCGTCCGGCCCGCTTCCACCCGGCGTCCGGGGACGACCGGCCACCCGCGCCGACAGCGGACCGGCCAGCAGCCGCCGTCGGCGCCGGACGCGGCGCGGTCACCGGCCACCCGGCACGGTGAGCCCCCTGATCACCCTCAACGGCGAGACCGTCGACGCGACCCGCGGGGACGACGGTCGCCGATCTGGTCGCTGCCCGATGCCCGTCCCCCGCGGGGGTCGCGGTCGCCGTCAACGGGGACGTCGTGCACCGCGGCGCCTGGCAGGCGACCGCCGTGGAGGCGGGCGACGCCGTGGAGATCGTGACCGCTGCGGCGGGCGGCTGACGCCTGCACCCTCCGGGTCCGGGCGTCCGGGAACGGCGCCCCCACGAGCAGGGATACGGTGGCTGGCGATGGTCACCGACCCCCACGATCCCCTGGTGATCGCCGGGACGGTCATCGACTCGAGGCTCTTCGTCGGCACCGGGGGCATGGCCAGCCCGGAGTCACTGACCGACGCCCTGGTCGCGTCGGGGACCGCGCTGGCCACGGTGGCGGTCCGACGGGTCGATCCCTCGACCCGTCACTCCCTGGTCGACATCATCACCGGCCTCGGCATCCGGATCCTGCCCAACACCGCAGGGTGCTTCACCGCCACCGATGCGGTGCTCACCGCCAGGCTGGCCCGTGAGGCGTTCGGAACCGACTGGGTGAAGCTCGAGGTCATCGGTGACGACCGGACCCTGCTTCCGGATGCCGTCGAGCTCGTGGACGCGGCCGAGCAACTGGTCGACGACGGGTTCGTCGTGCTGCCGTACTGCGGAGACGATCCGGTAATCGCCCGACGGCTCGAGCAGGTGGGGTGTTCGGCGGTCATGCCGCTCGGATCGCCGATCGGCTCCGGGTTGGGCATCCGCAACCCCCACAACATCGAGCTCATCGTCGAGGCCGCCGGCGTCCCGGTGGTGCTCGACGCCGGCATCGGCACTGCATCGGACGCCTGCCTGGCCATGGAGCTCGGCTGTGACGCGGTCCTGGTCGCGTCCGCCATCACCCGCGCCGCCCTGCCCGCGCTCATGGCCGCGGGCATACGCGACGCGGTCCGCGCCGGTCGGGCGGCACGCACCGCGGGGCGTATCTCGCGTCGGTTCCACGCCGAGGCCTCCTCCTCGTTCGAGGGGATGGTCGGGAGGTGAGCGCCCCGACCCCGCCGGTGGCCCTGACCATCGGCGGGTCCGACTCCGGAGCGGGCGCCGGCATCCAGGCCGATCTCAAGGCGATGAGCGCGCTCGGGGTCTTCGCTGCGACGGTGGTCACCGCGGTCACCGCCCAGAACTCGACCGCGGTCGTCGACCTCCACCCCGTGCCGGTCCGGGTGGTCGACGCGCAGATCACGGCCGTGCTGGCCGACCTCCCGGTCGCCTCGGTCAAGACCGGCATGCTCGGATCGGTGGAGACCATCGCGCTCGTGGCCGGGCGGGCCGCCGCCGGGCAACTGCCGCGCCTGGTGGTCGATCCGGTGATGGTTGCATCGACCGGGCGCCCGCTGCTCGACGGGGACGGCGTCGCCGCCTACCGGGACCTCCTGCTCCCCCACGCTCTCGTGCTGACCCCCAACCTCTGGGAGGCCGCGATCCTCGCCGGGGTCGAGCCGCCCGGAGCGTGCGACCTCGCGGGGATGGTCTCACTGGCCCGGCGGATCCACGAGCTCGGACCCGGATGGGTGCTGCTCAAGGGCGGTCACCTCCCCGGGGTCCACGACCCTGGGAAGGGGGGCGGACCCGGACAGGTGGCCGACGTCCTCTTCGACGGCCGGGTGGTGACCGTCCTCGAGGAACCTCGCGTCACCACCAGAAACAACCACGGCACCGGGTGCACCCTCTCGGCGGCAACGGCCGCCGGGCTCGCCTCCGGTTCCGACGTTCCCGCCGCGGTCAGCGCAGCCAAGCGCTTCGTGCACAGGGCACTCGTCGGGGCCGCCGGCTGGGAGCTCGGCGGGGGCCATGGTCCGCTCGACCCGTTCGGCTGGTCCTCGCCTCGCTGAGCGCGACACCGGCTGCGGGTGATCTCCTCAGGGGTGCGCGCTGGCCGCGATCGACCGGGCCCGGACATGCCAGTGGCCGGGTCGTGACGACCCGGCCACTGCCCCCCTGGAACCCCCCCGGATTCACAGGAATCACTCGCCGTTGCCGGCGGGAGCGCCCCTCCTCATGACGGTTCGTCCTACCCCGTCGATGCTCAAATGCATTGTGAGGTATCCCATCTCAAATGTAAACATTCCGTGAATGCGTCTCACGCAGAGTGCTGGGATGACTTCTTTCCGTGATCAGGTCAGCGAGCGTGCACGACGGCGGCGGCCGGAGGGATCGTCCCCGGACCGGTCGACTGGCACGAGTCACGCTGGGCGGGGTCGGCCGGTGCTGCAAGGGCCGGCGGGTGCAGGAAGTGCGGCTTTGCGTGGAAGTCGACCATGTCGAGGAGGTCGTTTGCCGCCGCGTCCCGGCGGGTGAGCGCGGGCAGGTTCCATTTGGTCTCGACCAGGCGGAGCACCGAGGTGTGGTCGTAGAGCGTCGACGAGACGTAGTCGGGGCGGGCGTAGGGACTCACCAGACCGGCCGGAACCCGGAAGCCGTACCGGCCGAAGGTGCCGGGCAGCTCACCCGCGGTCAACGCCGGCGGCACGTCGTCGGGGGTGACCGCCAGCGGAGGGGGCACGTGGTCGTAGTAGCCACCGTGCTCGTCGTAGCACCAGACGAGCAGAGTCTTCGACCAGGCCGCGCCCGACGTCACCGCGTTGACCACCTCGGAAAGGAAGACGTCTCCGAACTGGATGTCCTGGGGGTCCTCCTCGCTCGAGTGGTCGAACGCGGGGTCGACCAACGAGAACGACGGCAACGTGCCGGCACGGCAGTCGTCGAAGAAGTCGCCGATCGGAGCGAGACCGGCGTGGATCGACGGCTCGGAGTAGAGGGGCAGGTAGACGGCCGCGGTCGGGAGGGTCGCGTAGTAGTTCTTCCAGGTGATCCCGTGGCGGTTGAGCGCGTCGAAGATCGTGCCGTTGGGCGGGAGCTCCAACGGGAGGGTGTCGTTGACGAGACCCAGCGACGTGCCCGAGATGAGGTACCGGCGGTTCGGGTAGGTCTGGGCCAGGACCGAGCTGTGCCAGCGGTCGGCCAGCGGGTAGGTATGGGCGAGCGAGTTCGTGAACGGCATGTCCGCCGGAGTCCAGTAGCCCATGGCCACCGGTCCGGAGAGGCTGATCACGAACCCCTGGTTGGTGCCCCCCGAGAACTGGATGTGCGAGTCGTTCCACGACTGCGACGGCCGACCGGTCTGCTGGCACGGGGTGGGCATGTGGAAGGCCCGCACCAGGTCCCCGTGGCCGTCGGGGTTGGTTGCCGCCGGGCTCCCGTCTGCTGCCCGCGGCAGACCGTTCCCCCGGCCGAGGACGCCGAGCACGTTGTCGAAGGAGTGGTTCTCCATCATCACGACCACAATGTGGTCGACTTCGGGGAGCATGTCGATGCCGACCGCCACCCCCGGAGCGGGGGGGATGCCGACCCCCCGGGTCTTCCCGGCGGCTGCCGGGCGTGCGGTCGATGCCGTCGACCCGGAGGTCCCTCCGGACGTCCCTCCGCAGGCGGCAAGTGCGGTGCCGGCGGCCAGAGCGGCCGTTCCGAGCAGAGCGCGCCGGCTCATCGGTCGAGGGGGCGAGGCCTCGGTGTCCGTCGTCCGCTCGGGCTGTACGGGCACGTCGGCTCCTCCCGCTCGGTAGCGCTGTGCGGCCGGCACGGCTGGGCCGGGTCAAGGGAGTGTACCCAGGCCGGACGCGCCGAGAGGCGCTGGCCGCCACCGGTAGCATGGGGGCATGGTGACCACGTCGGACGGTGCGCCGGCCGCGCCCGGCGCACCCGCCACAGCGGGGAGCGCAGACGGCGTCGACGGTCCCGATCCGACGGCGCCGCTCTTCGAGCCCGTCTCGACGCGTGGGCCCGCCCTGATCGTGCTCGGCATCGCAGTCGGGATCCTCACCATCGGGATCGTCGCCTCGGCCCTGATCTCGGGCAACGCGCCGGTGCTCACCGCCCGACACGTGACCCTGCGCGACGGCAGCACGGTTGCGATCACCCCGGCGACCTCCTCGCTGCACAGCATCGTGAGCACCGGGGAGCCCCCTGCCGACATCCTCGGGAACCTCGGGGTGCCGTCGGGAAGCCGGGTCGTCGGGACGCTCGACTCCGATCGGGGCGCGTCCCAGTTCGACCGCACCGTGTCGCTCTCCACCCTGATCGGCTCCACGCAGGTGGTCGACGTCTACCGGACGCTCCTGCCGCAGCTCGGGTGGCAACTGCTCTACGTCGGGTCCGCTCCCCAGAAGGGTGCCGGGAGCACCGAGGTGCTCGCCAAACACGCGAGCGGGGACGGGTACTACTGGGAGGCGGGCGTGGTGGTCTCCCCGACCACCAGTGCCGGCGTGACGCCGTTCTCGATCGAGCTGTACGAGGTCTCCGACTCCGTGTGAACCTGGTCCGCCCGGTCGTCGACCGGATCATCGGCGACCACCACCGGGTCTTCGGCCCGGCGCAACATCCAGGCCCAGACGAACAGGTTGATCGGGTAGAGCAGATACCCGATACGGGTGGCCGGCGCGAGCAGGATCGCCACGAGCATCACCCACCCGGTCAGCAACGAGACCGCCGCGGCGTCGCGGGGGGGATTGCGGACGAGCCGGCGGAGCAGCACCGCCAGGCCGATCACCCCAGCGGTCACCAGATAGGGCCGGCGGACAGCCGGGAACGCCGTCACCAGGATGTGCCCGGGCAGGGCGCTGGCTGCCGGCGACGAGACCCCGGCCAGGCCCAGCGGGTAGCGGACGACATTGTCGATGAACGCCGAGGGGTTGCGGAGGGCCACCGGCAGGATGACCGGGACCACCAGCGCCAGGACGCCGAGCAGGTAGCAACCCGTTGCCCGGCGGCGTGCCCGGTCGGTCGCGGCCCAGAGGGCCAGCAGCACGAGTGGCCACGCGGTGAACTTGAGTGTGGAGGCCGCACCGAGGGCGAGCCCGGCCAGCAGCGGCCGGCGGCGCTGGAGAGCGACCAGGCCGAGGAGCATCAGGGCCACGACCGGCATGTCGTCCCCCCCGGTGGCCAGGGGCAGGGCAGCGGTCGGCAGCACGGTGAGCACCTGGAGTGCCCGGGTGCGGGCGTCGGTCGGGGGACGCAGCCGGCTGAGTGCGAACAGGGTGGCCACGAACGTCACGATGAGGAACTGGATGCGCGCATCGGTCAGGCGCGCCTCCATCTTGTTCACGCTCGAGAAGCCGAAGACGACCATGCCGGGCAGGTAGGGGTAGTACAGCTCGTAGACCGGCACGGTGCTGTGGGGGATGAGGATGTGCCCGTTCCGGTCCACCACCCGGTAGGGGTCCTGGCCGTGGGCGGCCAGGACCCCTGCACGCTCGACCACCAGGACCTCGGGCTGCACGTGGAGGGCGGCGTTTCCCTCGGACCGCCAGACCACCTCGAGGGCCAGCGGTACGACGGTCGCCCCGAACAACACGATGGCGAACGCAACGATGCGCGCCGCCTTCGGGCCGCGGCCCCGCGCCCGGGGTGCGGTGCGGTTCTCCGGCTCGCGGGCGGCGGTCCGACGGATCCAGATCGCCACGACGCCCATCAGCACGGCGGCCGCCGCGTACGGCACCACGGCCATCTGACCCCACTGCCGGTAGAGGGGAATACCCACCCCGAAGGCAGTCACCGCGGCGAAGACGGCCGAGGCGGCGTAGAGGACTGCGTCACGGCCTTCTGGCGACAGGGCCCGGGCCCGGTCGATCAGGCCACTCCACGGCTTGGGACCGGGGCCCACCGCGGCCTCAGCCGCCACGGGGCCCACCGCGGGGTGCGGGTACAGCACCACGCCATGGGTCGTCACGGTCGGGGGTGGCGCCGGGGGTGAACAACGACCGGTAGAAGGAGAGCTCGGTCTCGAGGGCGGTCTCGATGGTCTCGGCCCTGCGGAAGCCGTGGGACTCCCCGGCGAACACCACGAGCCGGCAGTCGACGCCGGCATCAGCCAGGCGAGCGGCGAACCCCTCGGACTGGGAGGCCGGCACGACCGGATCATCGGCTCCTTGCAAGAGGAGCACCCGCCCGGTCACACGATCGGGATGGTGGATCGGCGACCGGGCCCGGTAGACGGCTGCCGCCTCGGGCAACGGACCGACCAGACCGTCGAGGTACCGCGATTCGAAGTCGTGGGTGTCGGCGGCCAGGGCTTCGAGGTCGGTCACGCCGTACCAGGCCGCAGCGCCGACGAACCGGCTGGATCGCATGAGGGCGCCGAGGGCGGTCAGTCCGCCCGCGCTCGTCCCGCGAATGGCCATCCGGGATCCGTCCACCTGCCCCTCCCGGGCCAGGGCCTCGGCGAAGGCGACGCAGTCGTCGACATCGTCCTCGCCCCACCGACCGCGGAGCAGGTCACGGTAGGCGCGTCCGTACCCGGTGCTCCCGCGGTAGTCGACCGCAGCCACCGCGATCCCCCTGCTCGTGAAGAACTGCACGACCGGGTCGTAGCCACCTTCGGCCGCCCCGGTCGGTCCTCCATGGCAGAACACCACCAGCGGAGGAGGAGCAGCAGCTGGCCGGATCGACCACCGGATTGACCGGTGCGAAGAACTGGCCCGGAACGCCGTGGCCGGCCGAGCGCGCCGGGACCGGTCGGGCCACCGAGACCTCCTCCCGGGGGACGGTGACCCGCGGAGGGTCCGACAGCACACGGGGTGGCCGCTCGCCGTTCGGGTCGATCTCGAGCACCACGTGGACCTCGGTGGCGGTGGACCCGAGCACCACGACCGCCCCCCCGGGCAGGGCGGCCACTCCGGCCAGCGCGACACAGGGCTGCTCGATCATCGACACCGTCCAGCCGCCGGAGAGCGGGCCGCCGGGCCCGGGGCGCAGGAGCACCAGATCGTCACGGCCGGAGCTATGCATCCGGGCGGCGATCGACCCGTCGTCCCGTTCAGCGAGGGACGCCTGCCCGAACACCCAGTCGGGCGCATGGAACTCGGCTGCCAGATCCGCCAGGGGTGGCGCGGGTGGAGTCCCCTCGGGGCCGGCCGCGACCCAGGAGGATGACGCCACCCTGTACGGGAGCCACCACCCGTTCCGGTCGTCGACGAGGAGCAGGCTCCCGTCCCGGCACCAGCGAGGCTGGCCGACGGCGATCCCCTCCCCGCCGGCCACCCGGCGACGGCCGCCCACACCGATCGTCGCCGCGTCCTCGGTGAGCGGTGCCACCCACACCGAGGAGCTGTCCCACGGCATCGACGGGTGGTCCCAACCGACCCACGCGAGCCAGCGGCCGTCCGGCGACGGACGCGGCGCGGCCACGAAGTCGTCCTCGTCGCAGAGGGGAACGGCCGGCGCGCGGCCGTCGACCGAGAGGGCCACGATGCGGTGATCGGTGCGTCCGGCCACGATGCGCTCCTCGACCGTGACGAACCAACGCCCCCCGACCGAGAGGCGGCCGTCGGCGTAGCGGACCGCGCCCGTGCCCGAGCCCGGCAGGACCGGGGGAACGGCATCGAGGTCCGATGGGGGAAGTGCGCCGTCCAACACCAGGCGACGCCATGCCTGGTCGGATTCGTCGACGTAGAAGAGGACACCCCCGACCACTGTCGCCGCACCCCCTCCGTACTCGTGGACCCGGCTCCGGACGCTCACCCCCGGCGGCGAGATGTCCCGCGGCGGCGCCCCCGGTGCCCGACCCACCACCACGTTGCGCCCGCCCTCGTGCGGACGGCTCTCGGTCCAGTAGACCCACCCGCCGTCGGTCTGGAGCCCGCCCCGCGAGACCTTCCCGGCCGCAACCTCGGACGCCGACCAGGACGACGGCCACCAACCGGCCGCCTGAGCTGGGACAGGTGCCCCGGTCGGGGTTGCCTCGATCGCATTCTCCCCGCTCATGGACATTCAGTACGGTACCCGTCATGACCCCCGCCGCCCCGCCACCCGGGTCGTTCCCCGCCTTCCTGGTGAGCGGCCAGGGGGACTCCCTCGAGGCCCGGGTCGCCACCCTCGCTCCCGGCGATCTCCCCGACGGCGAGGTCCTGGTCAAGGTGGCCTGGTCGGCCGTGAACTACAAGGACGGGATGGTCACCCGTCCCGGGAACCGGGTGGCTCGCACCTCGCCGCTGGTGCCCGGGGTGGACCTCGTCGGGACGGTGGTCGAGTCGTCTGACCCGGCGGTGGAGCCCGGTCGGGAGGTCATCGTCCATGGGTACGACCTCGGGGTGGCCCGGCACGGTGGATTTGCCGAATACGCGCGCGTGCCCGCCGCGTGGGTGGTGCCGCTCCCGGACGGTCTCACCGCCCGGCAGGCGGCGATCCTCGGGACGGCGGGCTTCACCGCCGCGCTCAGCCTGCGCCGGCTGGAGCACCACGGGTTGCGGTCGGGACACGGACCGGTCCTGGTCACCGGAGCCTCGGGCGGCGTCGGGGGGATGGCGGTGGCGCTCTGCGCGGCCCGCGGCTACGAGGTGGTGGCGAGCACCGGCCGGACCGAGGAGCACGCCTACCTGGTGGGCCTCGGGGCAGCCGAGGTCATCGGTCGCGAGGACGTCTTCGGCCCGGCGGAGCGCACCCTCGGGTCCGAGCGGTGGGCGGGGGCGATCGATTGCGTGGGGGGAGCCACCCTCGCCGCAGTGCTCCGGACCCTGCGCTACGGCGCCGGGGTGGCCGCGAGCGGGCTCACCGGCGGGAGCACCGTCGAAACCTCGGTGTACCCCTTCATCGTCCGGGGCGCCTCCCTCCTCGGCGTCGACACCGTCCTGACCCCGATCACCGAGCGGCGTGAGGTCTGGACGGAGATGGCCGCGTCGTTCCCGGCGGGGCTGGTCGACGGCATGGCAGCGGGAGAGGTCGGCCTCGGCGGGCTGGCCCCGGTGCTCGAGGCGATCCTCGGCGGTCGCGTGCGGGGCCGGATGCTGGTCCGCCCGGAATAGCGATCCGGGAGGACGCAGGGCCGTCACCGGGATGCAGCTCACCCGGTCGTGGCAGGGGCCTCCGATGCGGCGAGGACCGGGGAGACCACGAGCGTCCCGCGGGCACAGGGCGCAAGCGTGGCGGGTGTGGTCAGATGGTCGTAGGCACCGGGCGGGGTCACCTCGAGCGAGACCGAGGACGGGCAGGACGTCTCGCCACCCACCGGGACGTCGGAGTAGCCGATGTTGAATGACGTCGTCCCCCCGGGGGTGAGCGTCACCACGACCGGGGTCTGCGAGGTGAAGGAGTACGCCCCCTTCCGGACAACGATGGTGGGGAGGGGGGTGCCCCCTGGGCCGAGCATGAGGAGGCCCGGATAGCCGCCGAGCACGCATGTGGCGCCCGACGCGTTGCGCAGGACGACGGTGGTCTCGATGGTCCCCGCGGCCCCGTTGCCCCCACCGACAGACGCGCTGAGACCCGTCGTCGGGCACCGGGCCGGGCCGCCCGAGGTCGACGACGTGCTCGAGGAGCCGGTGGCTCGAGTGGTGGCGGTGGAGCTGGTGGAGCTGGAGGTGGCCGAAGAGGAGGAGGTGGTGGTGGACGACGCGGTTCCCGACGAGCATCCTCCGAGGAACGATGCGACCAGCGTGACCGCGGTGATCACGAGCAACGCCCGCGACCCCACCTTTGCCGATTCGCTGTTTGCCGTCGACGACTCCGGCATGTGCGCGCGCCCGTCCACCCGGACGAGCGTACTCAGGGTGAGAAGTCCTCCGGGCGGATGGAGTCGAGGAACATACGGAACTCCCCGACCAGCTCGTCGGGATTGGCGCTCTCCTCGGCCTCTTCCTCGTCGCCGTCCTCCTCCCCGTCCACCGCGAGCATGATGCCCTCGCTGTCCATGAGGTCGTCGGCGACATAGAGCGGGGCGCCGGTCCGCACGGCGACCGCCACCGCATCCGACGGGCGGGACGACACCGGTATCTCACGATCGCTGTGGTGGAGCACGATCTCGGCGTAGTACGTGGCCGACTTGAGCTCGGTCACCACGACCCGGAGCACGTCCGCGCCGAGGGCGTCGAGGAGCTCGCGGATGAGATCATGGGTCATCGGCCTCGGCGTGTCCATCCCCTGCAGTGCGAAGGCGATGGCAGTGGCCTCCGGGGCGCCGATGAAGATCGGGAGCGTGCGGCCGAGGCCCTCCGACTCCTGGAGCAGGAGGACCGGCGTGTTCGACTGCAGGTCCACTCGCACCGCTCGCAGCCGCACCTCGACCATGGACCAAATGTACTCGCGGCCAGACGCGAACGCGTTCAGCAACTTTGCCCCGCCGCCGCCCTCGACAAGAGGATTCGCCCCTTCTCAGCCGTTGAGCAGGTCCTGCAGCGCCGACCGGAGGAGCGAACTGCGGAGCTGCTGGCCGAGTCGGGTGACCTCCTCCGCGGTCTCGATGGCCCGTGCCCTGGCATCGGGATTTCGCTGGCGGACGAGGGGCACCACCAGCTGTTCCACGAACCCCGCCTCGCGATCGGCGGCGTTCTTGTAGAGCCGCAGGTGACGGGGCTCGACTCCGAACTGGGCGAAACGGGCCGCCGCCGTGGCCACGACCAGCGCCTCCTCGTCGAAGTGCTCGATGCCGGCAACCATCGTGGCCCTGAGCAGGCCGAACTCCTGGAGCTCGATGATGGCGCCGACGGAGAGCCCGCTGGACGCCGCGAGCTCCCCCTGGGAGAGGCTCGCGCCGCTGAGATCGACCGGCACCGTCCCCCCGTCCCCCGAGCCGCCGGCAGTCGGCGGCCCGGACTTCGTCGAGGGCGTCGAGGGCGCGGGCGCACCCGCGGCCCCGGACCCGGACCCGGTCGGCACGTTGGCGGTTGCCGCAGCCGCGGGGGCTACGCGCCCCACCGGGCCCGCGTCGTCAGGAGAGGCCGCACGGTCGCGGGCCGCGGAGGCGCGGACGGCTCCGGCGGCGGCCATGACGTTCGGTGCCTCCGCGGCATCGTGTGATCCCGATCCGTTGTCCGATCCGGCGGCGGCCCGCGTCACGGCCGGCCGGTCCCGCTTGCCGGCCGCGCGGCCACGCGCCGGGGCTTGGGTGCCTGTGTGGGAGCCCCGGTCGACCGCCGCCTCATGCGTCAGTCCGGGTGCGCTCGTCGCCGGAGCGCCGACGCTCGTGGCTGGCGCGTGCGGCGGAACGCTCGTCGTCGACACACGCTCGGCGTGCGCACCGGGACCGGGCGCCGTCTCGATCCCCGGCAACGTCGTTCCGTCGTCGGCGGCATCAGGCGCGGCGCGTCCGGCCGCGCCGGCGGTGGCCCTCCCGGCGGTCGTCCGCTGACCGACCAGGACGCGCTCTACGACCGCGGGCTCGGCGTCGGCCGGATCGACCGGGGCGGCCGCCTCGGACGGGTCATCACCCAGGCGGTCCTTGATCACCTTGAGGGGTAGGAAGTGCTCGCGTTGTTGACGCAGCACCCATCGGAGACGCTCGACGTCGTGCTCGTAGAACTTGCGGTAGCCGGACGGGGTCCGCTCGGGGTTGACCAGGCCCTGGCTCTCGAGGAACCGGATCTTGGAGATGGTCACGTCCGGGAACTCCTGGCGGAGCAGGGTGAGCACGTCGCCGATCGAGAGGTAGGACCGCGCGCTCACCGGCAGGAGCCGTTCACTCGCCCGCAGCCTTGAGGTAGAGGAGCTTGAACTTGCCGATCTGGACCTCGTCCCCACTGCTCAGAATCGCCTCTTCGATGCGCTCACGGTTCACGTATGTGCCGTTGAGCGACCCGACGTCCCGAACCGTTGTCGTCTGGGTGCGGGTCACGAATTCGGCATGCCGTCGCGACACGGTGATGTCGTCGAGGAAGACGTCGCTCTGGGGATGCCGACCGGCGGTGGTGACGTCCCGCTTCAGCACGAACCGCACGCCCTCGTCATACCCGCGCGCCACGACCAGCAACCCGACGCCACGCGGCAGCTCGAGCGCCCCGATCTGCGCATCGAGGTCGGTGGTCTCCGACAGCTCCTCCACCGGGAGCACGGAGACCGAGGTGTCCGGAGCGGCGGCAACCATGGATGCGCCGCACGAGGAGCAGAAGTTGACCCCAGTCGGATTCCTGTGGCCACAGCTGTGACAGAACACCCCACCCACGGTAGTCGCTCCCATCGGCGCGCTCCCGAGACCCACCCCGCTGACCGCGGTCACCCTTCGGTCAGTTGGCGGTAGCCGTCCGCATCGAGCAGCGCTCCCACCGATCCCGGGTCGGAAGCTGCGATTTCGCAGATCCAACCTTCGCCGTAGGGATCGGCGTTGAGCTGCTCAGGGGCGTCGGCCAGGGAGGCGTTCACGGCCACCACCGTGCCGGCGACAGGGGCGTAGATCTCCGACACCGATTTGGTCGACTCGACCTCGCCGATGAGGCCGCCGGCATCCACCGAGGCCCCTTCCTCCGGCAGGTCGACGAAGACCACGTCACCGAGCGCGTCCTGGGCGTAGTCGGTGATCCCGACCCGCACGCGGTCCCCGTCGGTCCGTGCCCACTCGTGGTCGCTCGAGTAGCGGAGACCGTCGGGCACATCCATGGGTGCGGACGATACCCGACCCCCGGGTACGGCGCCGCCCCGGCGGGCGTGCGGTCGACCGGTCCCTCCCGCATGTCCCGGATCAGCGCATGAGCTGTTCGAGCCGGGTGGTGTACTCCTGGACCCGGGCCTCGGCGGCGGAGGCGCTCGGAGCCTCGGCCCAGACGTGGGTCAGGGGCTCCTCGGGATCGGGTAGGACGAGCGCCCACCCGTCGTCCTCGATGACCTTGACCCCGTCGACGAGGACCAGCTCCCTCCCCTGCGAGCGCTCGACGAGGGTCCGCATGAGCATCCCCTTCTGATCCCACGGCGTGTGCACCGCCTGGTGAGCGATCCGGACCGGCGGCAGCGCGGCCACCATGTCGGAGAGCCGCCGCCGGGCGGTGGTGAGCATGGCCAACAGGTTCACCAGGGTGGCGGCCCCGTCGAAGGCCGGAAGGAACGCCGGGAAGATGAACCCCCCCGACTGGCTGGCGGCAAGGGTGACCTTTTCCGAGCGGGCGACCTCCATCAGATGGGACGCGGACAGCTTGGTCCAGAAGATCTCCGCCCCCGCCTTGCGGCAGATCTCCTCGGCCGCGCCGCTCGCAGCCACCGGGAGCGCCACCCGGGCCCCAGGGTGGGACTCGGTGACCAGGGTCAACAGGACCAGCAGGATCTCGTCGTGGCTGAGGGCATGGCCCCGGTCGTCCACCACGTCGACGAACTCGCCTCCGGGGTCGATGACCGCACCCAGGCTGGCTCCCGACGCCCGCACCAGCTCCGAGACCCGTGCCGCCGCCGCCTGCCGGTCGAAGGCCAGGACGCTGGCCGTGTTGGCGTAGGGATTGACCACCAGCACGTCGGCCTCGAGCTTGGCCAGCAGATTGGGCATGACGAAGCTGGCCGTCCCATAGGAATAGTCGAGGACCAGCTTGAGATCGGCCGACGTCGCCGAGGACAGGTCGACCGAGTCGATGAGGGCGGCCGTGTAGTGGTCGAGGGTCCGCGGCGGAAAGCCGAGGTCGCCGATCTCGCGGGCCAGGACGCGGCGGAAGTCCTCGCGGTGGTAGAGCCGCTCGATCTTCCGTTGGGTGGTCTCGTCGACGTCGAGCCCATCCGAGTCGAAGAAGCGGAGTACCACCGACTGGGGATCGTCGGGCGCCAGCCGGACCGAGACCCCGGCGGTACTGGTCGACGACGTGATCTGGAACCGGGTGACCGGGACGGTCGCGGCCTCGAGGTCGTCGACATTGACCCCCGCCGCGTTGCACCCGACCATGATCGCCCGCTTGAGCACCCGCGCAGCCCGGCTGGTGTCGCGCGAGCTGGTGACGGTTGCCCCCTTCTCCAGGGTGGAGGCCCAGGCCATCGAGAGCCGCACCGCGAGCTCGGGGCTGATGTCGACGTTGGCGAGGCCCCGCACCCCGTCCCGCCCGAAGAGCGACCGGGCGCCCCGCGACTCCCACACGATCGACGAGTTCACGATGGCCCCGGCCTCGACCGTCTTGAACGGGTAGATCTTCACGCCGGCACTGATCTCGGCGAGCGCGCCCACGAAGCACTCGTCTCCGAGCACGACACCCTCCTCGCAGCGCACGCCCTGGCGGAGGTCGGAGCCCCGTCCGATGACGCTCCCCTCGATCCGGACCCCGGACCCCAGGTAGGTGTTGTCGTGGACGATCGACCGCTCGATGACCGCATTGTCGCCGACCCGGACATTGCGCCCGAGGGTGCAGTAGGCCCCCAGTCTTGCCCCGGGGCCGACGACACAGTTGTCACCGATCACCGCCGGGCCGTCGAGCTCCACACTCGGATCGATCTCCGCCCCCTTGCCCACCCAGATCCCCGGCCGGAGTGGGAAGCCCGCGATGTCCACCTGGACCTTGCGGTCCAGGATGTCCTGGTGCGACTTGAGGTAGGCCTCGAGCGTCCCCACATCCTCCCAGTAGCTGTCGGCGACGTACCCGAAGAGGCCCTTTCCGGCGCGCAGCGCCGACGGGAAGGTGTGCTCCGAGAAGTCGACGACCTGATCCTCGGCGATGAAGTCGAAGATCTCCGGCTCGAGGACGTAGATCCCGGTGTTGATGGTGTCGCTGAAGACCTGTCCCCAGGTCGGCTTCTCGAGGAACCGCTCGATCGAGCCGTCCTCGCGTGTGATCACGATCCCGAACTCGAGCGGGTTCTCGACCGCCTTGAGCGCCAGCGTGGCCAGACCACCGTGCTGGTCGTGGAAGTCGAGCACAGCGGTCAGATCGATGTCGGTGAGCACGTCGCCGGAGATGACCAGGAACCGCTCGTCGAGCTCGTCTCGGGCGTTGCGCACCGATCCGGCGGTACCGAGCGGGGTCGACTCGGTGGCGTAGACCATCCGGACCCCGAATTCGGAGCCGTCCCCGAAGTAGGTGCGGATGGCGTTGGCCATGAACGCGACGGTGACGACGATGTCCTCGAACCCGTGCTGGCGCAGCAGGTTGACCACGTGCTCCATCATCGGGATGTTGGCCATCGGGAGCATGGGCTTGGGCTGGTTCGAGGTCAGCGGCCGGAGCCGGGTGCCCTCGCCGCCGGCCATGATCACTGCCTTCATCCCGTCCTCCCCCTTCTGCCGGTCCGACGCCCGTCGGCCAACGCGGCGCGGGCCACCGGCACGTAGGAACAGGCTGCCACCCAGGCCAGTGCCAGGCCGATCAGACCGGTGACCCAGGCCGCTACGTGCAGGACGCTCTGCCAGGGGGCCGAGCCGTCGCTCCCGAGGAACGCGGGGTAGGCGAACATCAGGGCGAACGTGCCTGCCTTGCCGACCCAGAGCACGTCGATGCGGGCCGCGCCGAGCGAGGCGAGCAGGAGCACGGCGGCCGACACCGCCACCTCGCGGGCCAGGGTGGCCACGCCGAACCACACCGGGACGGCACCGTGGATGGTGATGGTGACCACCGCGGTCACCACGAGGACCCGGTCTGCCACCGGATCGATGATCTTCCCCACGGTCGAGACCTGGTGGAAGCGGCGGGCGACGTAGCCGTCGACCCAGTCGGTCGCGCCGAGGGCGGCGAGGAGCACCGCCGACAGGGTCTGGCGGTGGGCGCCGAAGAGCAGCCAGACGTAGAGGGGGATGCAGGCCAGCCGGACGAGCGTGATCAGGTTGGGAACGGTCAGGATGCGCCCGAGATCCTCGTCCGGTGTGACCGTTCCCGGGGTGGCGCCGAGCCCGGCGGCCGCTGCCCTGGGCCTCGCCTCGACTCCGTCCACGACCGGAGTCTACGAGCACGGTTGCGGGTCCCGGCACAAATGACGCGCCCGGCACCTCCTGCTGGGGCGGGACCGTGTGGAGGCACGGTGATGTGGTAATGAGTGCCCATGCCCCGCTTCGAACCCTTCGCCGGACTCCGGTACGACCCCGTCCGGGTCGACCTGTCGACGGTCCTGGCCCCTCCCTACGACGTGGTCGGGCCCGAGGAACGGGCACGTCTCGCCGCGCGCCACAGTGCGAACTCAATCCGGGTCGAGCTGCCCGAGCCCGACCACCGGACCGGGCAGGACCGGTACCAGGGCGCTGCGGCCCAGTTGGCCCTCTGGACCGACGAGGGGATCCTCCGGCGCGATCCGGCGCCCGTCTTCTATGCCTACCGGATGACCGACGTCGGGGGGCACGCCACCAACGGGGTCCTCGGCACGCTCGGTCTCGACGACGGGTCGACCGCCACCATCCTCCCCCACGAGCAGACGCTCCCGAAGGCCAAGAGCGATCGCCTCGAACTGCTGCGCGCGACCCGGACCAACCTCTCCCCCATCTGGGGCCTGTCCCTGCAGAAGGGGCTCACCGCCCACGTCCTCCAGGATCGTCCACCGGACGCGTCGGCACGGGACGACGACGGGGTGCTCCACGAGCTGTGGGTGATCGACGACCCTGCGACGGTCGATGCGATCCAGACCGCGGTGGGTGCGGCCCCGGTGGTGGTGGCCGACGGTCACCACCGCTACGAGACCGCGAAGGCATACCGGGCCGGACGAGGCGGGGACGAGCTGGACCCGGGGGCGGGTGGTGTGCTCGCCCTCGTCGTCGAATTGGCGGAGGACCAGCTCGAGGTCGGCCCGATCCACCGGATGCTCTCCGGGCTTCCCGACGGGCTCGACCTGGCCGACGCGTTCTCCTCGTGGTTCGACGTGACCCGGGCCGGCGACTTCGAACCGCGCACCACCGACGCGCTCGGAGGATCGGTCGCCCTCGCGCTCGTGATGCCCTCGGGAGCCTGGCTGCTCTCACCGAAGGACGGAACGGCGCAGGCGGCGGGCGCCGACCTGGACTCCTCGATGGTGGCGCTGGTCATCGCCGAGCTGCCCGACCACGAGCTCAGCTTCGCCCACGGTTGGCAGGAGGCGATCGACGCGGTGGGGCGGGAGGAGGCCCAGGCGGCGGTCCTTCTGCGCCCGGTCACGGTCGCCCAGATCGCCGAGTGGGCGCACGCCGGTCGGAGGATGCCGCCGAAGAGCACCTACTTTCACCCCAAGCCCCGCACCGGCATGGTCTTCCGACCGCTCGATGCGGCGCCGTAGGGTCTCCGCGGCGCTCTCCGGCGCGTCCCTACTGATGGCCGCGACGGCCTGCGGAGCTCCGGCGGCGGTCCCCGCGTGTCACCAGACCACCGCCGTCCGTTCGACCACGACCACCACCCCGGCACCGACCACCACCCAGCCCTCGGCCACGCCGACCACGGTGCACACGCCGGTGGTCCAGGCTCCCGGATGGTCGCAGCCCCTCACCACCCTGCCGCCGGGAGGCGGGTTCACCTCGGTCTCGTGCATCTCGGACGTGTTCTGCGTGGCGGTTGGCGGAGGGGCCAACAGCGCGGACGCAGCGGGGACCGCCGGAGCCGGGATCACCCTGTCCTGGGACGGGGCCGCCTGGTCCAACCCGTCGGTCTACTTCCCGGCACCGGCATCCGGGGCGGTGACTGCGCCGTTCCTGCCCGCCATCTCCTGCACGGACGGCCCCTTCTGTGCGATCGTCGACGGATCGGACCACACGAGCAGCGGCGACGGGACCAACTGGTCCCCGCCGGACCCCCTCGCGCCGGCTCCGGCGGCCCTGGTCGATCCGGCCGATCCGGGCCCGGGACACGCCGGATCACGATCCGCGGCCGTCTCCTGCCCGGACGCCCGGTTCTGTGCGCTCGTCGACAACACCGGCCATGTCTCCACCCTGCACGCCGGCGTCTGGTCCGTACCCCAGACGTTCGCCAGCCCGACCCTGGCCGGCTCCGGACCCGCGGTCGCCCTCTACCAGACCGGACGGGTCGGACTCACCTGCAACGGGGATTCCGCCTGCGTCGCCGCCATCGGAGCCGCCGTGCTCGACTGGGGCGGGTCGGGCTGGGCCAAGGAGGCGTCACCCTGGGCGTCCCCGGCAACCATCGCGCCGGGCGACTCCGCCGTCGCCTGCCCGACCGTCTCGCTGTGCGCGATCGTCCACGGCACCTCGGTGTCGGTGCGGACCGCGGGGTCGGGATGGTTGCCACCGCGGGTCATCGACCCCTCCGGTGGCCTCGACGCGCTGAGCTGCCCGACGGCGACCTTCTGCATGGCGGCCGACGCCTCGGGCAACGTGCTCCAGTGGACCGGGGGCCCGTGGTCGGCGCCGATCAAGGTGGTCCCCTCCGCAACGGAGTACACCGGTGACGGGACGACGCTCTCCTGCTCGAGCGCCCACTTCTGCATGGTCCTCACCGGCGACGGCGACTACGCCACCTACCAGGGTCCCGGGCCGGCGAACGCCCCTTCGACCTCGGTACCGGCTGTGCCCTGACCGGGTCCGGGCCGCGGCGCACCGGGCACCTACCGGGCTGCTGTCCGCGGTTCGCCACGCGTGGAATGGACGGTGGTCAGCAGCCGGATGGGCTTCCCAGGGAAGGTGAGCCTCGCCGTCGCCAAAGGATGCCGTTTGCGCGCCGAGGTGTGGTGGCCGTTCCCCGAACGTGCGCTCGTTGACCGTCCCGATCGCGGAGGCACCCAACGATCGCTCGATCGTGGCAGATCTGGTGAAGCCCTCCTGTTGCAGGAGAGCATCATCGTCGGTCGGCTCCTGCCCGGAATCGGCCACTCCCTGAGCTAGCTTGGCCGTCGACAGCTCGCGAAGGGGGGTGAGGGTGACCGCAACTGCTGCCTCGACGATCGAGGTTCGAGAGCTCGGCAAGGTGTTCGCCAGCGCCCAGGCCTCCGAGAGCGGCTCCGTGGCCGGATACTCGTGGCACGCAGCCGTCTGGATCGTCGTGTTGGTCGCCGTCTGCGGTTCGATGGGCGTGGCCGTCTACAAGCGCCGCTGAGGCGTGGTCGGTCTGAGGCGGCAGGCAATGAAGAGAGCCCTCGGTGTGGCCACAGTGTTCGCGGTCGGTGCGCTCATGACTGTCTACGCCTTTCCGGATATGTTCAACGGTTTCTCGTTCTACAACGACGAAGGGCTCTATCTCCTCCAGCTCCGAGAGGCACAGGAGCGAATTGGCCCCTTCACCCACCTCTATTCACAGTACGGCCCCACCTACGACCTCTTCATCACAGCGTTCTCGTGGATCACGCGGGTGCCGCTCGACCACAATGGACTGAGAATCCTCACCTTGATCCTCTGGCTGGCCGTCGCCATCCTCACCGGCCTGTTCGTGCTCCGGCAAACCGCATCGATCGTGCTGAGCGCGCTCGCGGTCGTCATTTCCTTCCTTTGGTTGACCGCCACCGTGGCCGAGCCCGGACAGCCGGCCGGCTTCGCGTTCGTCTTCACCATGATCGTTCTGCTGGTTGCGCAACGTCATCGTCCCTGGGATGGCGTCAACGCGGTGATCATCGGTGGATTGTGCGTGTCCCTCATCTTCGTCAAAGTGAATCTGGGCGTGTTCGCCATCGCTGCCGTCGCCATCGCCATCGTTCAAACGACTACTTCTCCGCGTTGGCTCCGCTTCTCCGTGATCGGTGCTGCCTTCCTCCTTCCGCTCGCCATCTTGCACAGTGGCCTAGCTCGAGGGAACCTCGAGGTGTTCCTCCTTGCGCTGATCGTCGAATCCGGAGTGGTCGCGGTGGTGATGCACCAGTCGCCGTCCAGTTCGTCACGGTCTGTGAACTTCCTCCTCTTGGGTGCCGGTGGCCTCGTGGCTGTGGTTGTGGCCTTCGGCGGCGGTGCGCTTCAGGGAGATGCGCCGAGCGCGATCCTCCAGGCGGTACTGGTCCACCCACTGAGCTACGCATCAACAAATACCCTCTTTACCCTGCACGCGATCTTTCCCGCGATCGCCTGCGCAGCGTCCTTCGCCGTGATGGCGTATCGGAAGTGGAGAGAGAACCCGTGGATTGTCAACGCTGCGCGGATCGCGGCCCTCGTCTCCATCGTCTATCCCTGGGCGACCACGAACAGCCATGCCAGCTACGACATGCACGGATCCATGGCGGCCGCTTGGATGGTGGTTCCGATTCTGCTCATCCCCGAGGAGGACGCTGAGGATGGCCACCGAACAGCGCGATTGCTCCTGGCGGCGATGATCGTGTTCAACGAGCTCCAGGCATATCCCATTCCCGGTACTCAACTTACATTCGCGACATTTCTTGCCGTCCCAGCCGGTTTCGTCGTGTTGCATGACTTGAGGCAGAGCGTGGTCCGTCAGGTCCGGTGGCAACAAGTGGGCGGGAAGGCGGTTGCCGCATTGGTGTGCATTCTGGCCGGCATCTCGGTCGTCGTGCTGGCGATGGGTTCGTCGGCGCACTGGTCGCTCTACTCCCGAAACGTGCCGCTACGCCTCCCCGGAAGCGACCTCGTACACGTCCTTCCGTCACAGGCGGTTGCCCTGGAGACAACCGTCCATGACGTTGAATCCAGAAAGTGCTCCTCTCTGATCACCTACCCCGGAATGCTGAGCTTCTATGTCTGGACGGGACTACCAGCACCCCACAATCTCGTGGTGTCCGACGCGATCAACTGGCAACGTCCCAAGGAGCGCTCCAAGATCGAGCCGGCCCTTATCGACGCCCACAACGCATGTTTGATCACGAATTCCTACGATCTCAATTTCTGGGAACGTCTCGACGATCTTCCTCCCTGGGGCTGGCTCAGCTCGTTCCTCCACGATGGCTTCACAAAGTTCAAGAGCACGAGGGGGTACGGATACGTAGTGGGCCAATCGGTGCGCTGAGGAGAGTCGGTTCGGCGAGCTGGAATTGCTGAGTGCGAGGTGAAAAGAAAGGCCCCGGGCTCGTGCTCTCACCCTGACAACTGGTCAGTTCGGCGGTAGTCTTCTCGCAGGGTGCCGGCCAAAGCGGAGCCGCCTCGAGCTCCAGGTGGGGGGGAACGCATGAGGGCCGGTGTGATTGGGGCCCGAACCTCGCTTCGATGGCTGTGGCCGTCTACAAGCGCAGGTGAGGCATGGTCCGTATGAGGGGGCAGACGACCAGGAAAGCCCTCGGTGTGGCCACGGTGTTCGCAGTCGGCGCGCTCATGACGGTCTACGCGTATCCGGCAATGTTCAACCGTCTCTTGTTCTTCGACGACGAAGGGCTCTACCTCCTCCAACTCCGAGAGGCACAGGAGCGAGCCGGCCCCTTCACACACATCTATTCACAGTACGGCCCCGCCTATGACCTCTCCATGACAGTGTTTTCGTGGATCACGCGGGTGCCGCTCGACACCAATGGTGGGCGGATCCTCACTTTACTCCTCTGGCTTGCGGCCGCCGTGCTCGCCGGCCTCTTCGTGCTGCGGCAGACCGCATCGATCGTGTTGGGCGCGCTCGCGGTTGTCTTTTCTTTCATTTGGATGACGACCATCGTCAACGAACCCGACCAGCCCGCCGCCTTCGCGTTCGTCTTGACCATCATCGTTCTGCTGGTTGCGCAACGTCACCGTCCCTGGGATGGCGTCAACGCAGTGGTCATCGGTGGATTGTGCGTTTCCCTCATCTTCGTCAAAGTGAATCTGGGCGTGTACGCCATCGCCGCTGTCGCCATCGCCATCGTTCAGACGACTGCGTCTCCTCGTTGGCTCCGCTTCTCCGTGATCGGTGGTGCTTTCCTCCTTCCGCTCGCCATCTTGCACAGTGGCCTGGCTCGAGGTGACATAGAGGTGTTTCTCCTTGCGCTGATCGTCGAATCCGGAGTGATCGCGCTGGTGATGCACCAATCGCCGTCCGGTTCGTCGCAGTCTGCGAACTTCCTCCTCTTGGGCGCCGGGGGCCTCCTGGCAGTGGTTGTGGCCTTCGGCGGGGGCGCGCTTCAGGGAGATGGACCGCTCGCGATCCTCCAGGCGGTACTGATCCACCCACTCAGCTACGCATCCACCAATACCCCATTCACCCTCCACCTGGTCCTTCCCGCGATTGCCTGCGCAGTGTCCTTCGTCGTCATGGCGTATGGGAAGTGGCGAGAGAACCCGTGGATTGTCAACGCTGTCCGGGTCGCCGCCCTCGTCTCCGTCGTCTATCCCTTGGTGATCGGTAGCGGCCAAACCGGCTACGAGATTCTCGGGTCTATGCCAATCACCTGGATGGTGGTTCCGATTCTGCTCATTCCCGACGAAGGGACTGAGGATGGCCACCGAACGGCGCGATTGCTCCTGGCGGCGATGATCGTGTTCAACGAGCTCCAGGCGTATCCGATCTCTGGCAGCCAGCTTGCGTTCGCGACCGTTCTTGCCGTCCCAGCCGGCCTCGTCGTGGTGCATGACTTGAAGCAGAGCCTGATCGGTCACGTGCGGTGGCAACAGGTGGGCGGGAACGCTGCTGCCGCAATGGTGTGCATTCTGGCCGGCATCTCAGTCGTCGCGCTGGCCAGAGGCTCATCGGCGCAATGGTCGCTGTACTCCCGGAACGTGCCGTTACGCCTCGCCGGGAGCGATCTCGTGCACGTCCCTCCGTCACAGGCGGTAGCCCTGGAGACGACCGTCCAGGACGTTGAGTCCAGAAAGTGCACCTCTCTGATCACGTACCCCGGGATACTCAGCTTCTACGTCTGGACGGGGCTACCAGCACCCCACAACCTCGTGGTGTCGGACGGGATCAACTGGCTACGACCAAAGGAGCGTTCCAAGATCGAGCCGGCCCTTAATGATGCCCGCAACGCATGTTTGATCACGAGTCCCTACGATCTCAAAGCCTGGAACGGTCTCGCCGATCTTCCTCCCTGGGGTTGGCTCAGCTCGTTCCTCCGCGAAGGGTTCACCGGCTTCGAGAGGACGGGTTACGGATATCGCGTCGGCCAATCGTTGCACTGAGGAGCTACAGCTCAGCGGGCTGGCGATTTCGAAGTCGGGGGCCTGGAGAAGGTCCTGGGTTTGAGCCACAGCCGTGATAACTGATCAGTTCAGCGATAGTCTCTTTGCAGCCAGTCTTGGTCGGAAGCGGAGCGGCCTCGAGCTCCAGGCAGGGGGACGGGATGAGGGTCGGGTCGGTGGTGCTCGGATACTGGGGACGGACCCTGGCTCGAGACTTGTCTGCGAATCCCCGGGCGCGGCTTGCGGCCCTTCAGAATGCGCTGCTGGTGGACAAGTAGGCTAAGCAGCGGTATGTCCCCCGATCCCGACCAGCCTGTCGGCGCGACCGACGTCATCAGAAGCCCGACGACGAGCAGTGCCGACATCCGGCCCACGCTTCCACCGACGGTCAGCGTGGTCGTGCCGGTCTACAACAGCGAGCACACGCTCGATCCGCTGGTCGAGCGGCTGTCACACGTTCTTCCGACCTGCACCCGCGCGTACGAGATCATCCTCGTCGACGACGGGAGCCGGGACGCGAGTTGGGACGTGGTCAGCCGCCTGGCCTCCGACCGGCCGGAGTGTCGAGGTCTGCGGCTCCTGCGCAATTACGGACAGCACAACGCACTCCTGGCCGGAATACGACAAGCCAAGTACGAGATCATCGTCACCATGGACGACGACCTCCAGAATCCCCCTGAGGAGGTCCCCAGACTCCTCGAGGCGTTCGCCACCGGTGCCGACGTGATCTACGGGAGACCTCAGGAGGTGTCGCACAGCCTCCCGCGGAGGCTCTCATCCCGGGTCACCAGATTGGTGCTCCAGAACGTCATGGGGGCTGACGGCGCATCGAGTGTCAGCCCGTTTCGAGCCTTCTACAGCACGCTGCGAGACGGGTTCGCCGAGGCGACTGGCCCGGTGGTCAACATCGATGTCCTGCTGAGCTGGTCGACGACGAAGTACCACAAGGTGCTCGTACGCCACGATCAACGGACCATCGGACGCTCCAACTACACCTTTCGCCATCTGGTTCGCCACACGATGAACTTGCTGACGGGGTTCAGCACGCAGCCGTTGCGGCTCGCGAGCATGGTCGGTTTCGTCTTCACTCTGACCGGTATCGGAATTTTTCGTCTATGTGGTGACCCGCTACTTCCAAACGGGCGGCAAGGTGCAGGGTTTTGCATTCCTGGCCTCGATCATTGCTCTGTTTGCTGGCGCCCAGCTCTTCACCCTCGGGGTCATCGGAGAATACCTTGCCCGCATGTACCACCGCATGATGGAAAAACCACCGTACGTCGTCAGTTGGTCGACGCCGCAACAAAATCCCGAACGGTGAGAGCACTAGCTACGTCGACCTGAACATGTCGATGACGTTCAGCTCTGGCCAGCGCGTTCGTATTCGGAGGGTGCTCGCCGTTCGGAACCGAATACCGCAACCAAGGCACCGGCCCCACGTTGCCTGAGGCCTGTCCGCAACTCCTCCGGCGTCCTCTGGCGAAGAATCGCGTGCCCATTGTTGACGACGTCAGCGCCATGCATAATGGCGGCAAGTCGGAGTTGGACCACCAGGGCGACTCGACGACAACGCGACGCGCAGTTGGCGAAGTCCTGCCCAGTGCGGGCCCTCAAGGCCGCAACCGAATGCCTCCGGCTCAGTTCGGCAGGCTCCAGGCATCGCCGCAATCACCATTTCTCATGTTCAGAGGGACGGTGAACCCTTCCACTTCAACGGTGAGATAGCAGTACTCGGTCGTCGCTTCAGTCCACAGTGGTACGGAATGTAACCTACAACTCGACAACGCCAGGGCAACGGGGGGAAAAGACGTGGTCCAGCAGGAAACGCTGACGCAGCGTGACCGGTTCCTGACTTCGGGAGATGAGTCCGGTACGGCGCCTGGCGACCGCCCCTTCCGTCCCGACGTGGAGGGCCTGCGCGCCGTCGCCGTGCTGCTCGTCGTCTTGTTCCACGCCGGGGTTCCCGGCGTCTCTGGGGGATACATCGGCGTCGACGTCTTTTTTGTCATCTCCGGCTTCGTCATCACTGGGCTGTTGCTCCGAGAGCGGGCATCGTCAGGTCGAACGTCGATCCTCGCGTTCTACGGGCGCCGGTGCCGTCGGATCATCCCCGCCGCCACGCTGGTCATCGTCGTGACCGTGTTCTTCAGCTACCTCTTGCTGGGGGTCGGTCCGGGAAACCGCGCCGCCGACGACGGACGGTGGGCCAGCGTGTTCCTGGCCAACTTCCACTTCATCTCGACCGGCACCAACTATCTGAGCGCGACGCAACTGCCATCGCCACTTCAGAACTACTGGTCACTGGCAGTCGAGGAGCAGTTCTACCTGGTCTATCCCGCATTGTTCCTGCTCATCGCGAGCTTTCGTGGCCGCTTTCCGCTCCGGGCCAAGCTGGCCATGGGTCTGACTGCAGTGATCGCCGGGTCCTTCGCGCTGTCCGTGATCCAGACATCGTCGAATCCCGTTGTGGCGTACTTCTCGCCGTTCACGCGAGCCTGGGAGTTGGCCCTCGGATCGCTGGTGGCCGTTGCGACCCCGTGGCTCCTCAAGCTCCCCTCCAAGCTTGCCGTGCTTGCCACCTGGACCGGCCTTGGGGCCATTGTCATCTCTGCCCTCGTGTTCACGAGTCAGACGCCGTATCCCGGCTCCCTCGTCGCCATCCCAGTGGTGGGCGCAGCCCTCGTCATCGGTGGCGGGGTCCGAGCAGCATCCTTCGGGGTGGAGTTGGTCCTCGGACTGCCGCCTTTCCGCTGGTTGGGCCGTCTTTCGTACTCGCTCTATCTCTGGCACTGGCCGGCCCTCGCCTTGGCCGCACAGTCGACGGGCAAGGCGAGCCTGTCGGTTCCCGCCAATCTCGGGGTCGTTGCCATCTCGCTGCTCTTGGCGATCGTGACGTACACGGCCGTCGAGAACCCCATCCGCCATTCCCGGTTCTTCACCCGCCGGCGTCTGGCCAGCATCGGGCTCGGTGTGACACTGAGCCTTGGGGCCTTCGCCATCGTGAGCGCCCAGACGGTACTGGCCAACGCCGCCAGCTCCCCATCCGACTCCCCCACGCTCCAGCAGGAACTAGCGGCCCTCTCGGTCGTGCGCGAGCGGGTCGCAGCGGGCATACGACTCACGAACCTGCCCTCCAATCTCGATCCGCCGATCAGTCAGGCAACCGCCTACCAGGGCCCCCAGTGCTTCGTGCAGGACGAGCAGGCGAGTGTAGGCGCCTGCATCTTCGGCCCGAGCACATGGACGCACACGATGGTCCTCTACGGCGACTCCCACGCCGCCATGTGGTTCCCCGCGATCAAGGCCATCGCAGCTCGAGCACATTGGCGACTTGCATACTTGGCCAAGTCGGGTTGCCCCGATGAGATGCTTCCCTTCGGTGACCCCGCTCGTGACGAGCTTCCCTGGCCAGCCTGTAGCCAGTGGCACACCTTCGCCCTCAACCGCATCAACCGCCTACAGCCTGACCTGCTCATCGTGACGCAAGAGCTGCCGGTTCGCTTCTCTGCAACGCAGCGCGCCTACTACACCGGTCGGCGGTGGGAGCAGGGGTTGCAGGACATGTTCGACTCACTTCGGACACCCCACACGAGGGTCGTCATCCTCGGTAACCTACCGCTGAGCGATGGTCCTGACTGCCTGAGCCTGCATGCGCACGACGTCCAGGCCTGTTCGAGTCAACCTAGGACACCAGCGCACGTCGCAACCAACGAGGCGGAACAGACCGTCGCCCGTCAGCGCGGTGCCCAGTACATCGACGTCATCCCGTGGCTGTGTGAAAAGACGTGCCCAGAGATCATCGGGACGCACTACCTGGTCTATGCGGATAGCGCCCACCTGAACTGGAAGTTCGCATTGACTCTCCAAGGTGTGCTCGCAAGCGCGCTTCGCCTGCCGACATAGTGCTGGGTCCGCGGGATGACCCGTTGCCACTGTCGTTCGGTCCAAGTACTCCCAAGGGGGCTCGGGCCCGATCCCCATCGCAAGAACAGGCTGGCACTGTTGCCATGAATGACCTCCTGGTCGAGGTGTCCGGCCAGTCAGGGGATGGTCATCCGGCTTGCCCAGGGGAGTCCACTTCCCCAGCCCGTGGCGCTGACCATCCGCCGCCTCCGCTCTGTCTACAGATTTGCGTCCCGCACCGCAGAGATCACCTCGTCTTGCTCGCCCCGGGTCATCCCAGTGAAGAAGGGCAGCCGCACCAGGCGGTCACAGATGTCCTCGGTAACAGGGCAGTCACCTTCCGAGAAGCCCAGCTGGAGTCCCATGGGGGAAAGGTGGAGGGGCAGGTAGTGAAACACCGCAGCGATGCCCCTTTGCTTCAACTGGTCGATGAGCGAGGTCCGGGCTTCCAGACTCGGCGTGAGTAGATAGAACATGTGAAAGGCCTGCTGCCGATCACTCGGGACAACAGACAGGCCCACACCGTGTTCCGCCGCCCAGCCCGTAAGCCCCTCGTCATATCGGTCCCAGATCGCTTCGCGCCGCTCCTGGATGAGCGTCCTTGCTTCCAGTTGCGCGAGAAGGTGTGCGGCCAGGATGTCCGAAGGCAAGTAGCTCGATCCCAGATCCATCCACCCGTACTTGTCCACTTGGCTGCGGAAGAATCGTGAACGATCGGTGCCCTTCTCCCGGATGATCTCGGCGCGCTCCAGGAGGTTCTCGTCGTTGAGGATGAGGGCACCACCCTCTCCACAGGTGAAGTTCTTCGTCTCGTGGAAGCTGAGCGCGCCGAGACTCCCGAGGGAACCGAGAGGTCGCCCGCGGTAGTACCCTCCGAGGCCCTCCGCGTTGTCCTCGATCACCGTGACACCATGCGCCTCCGCGATGGCACCGATCTCCTCCATGTCACACCCGATCCCAGCGTAATGGACGACGACGATGGCTCGGGTGCGTTCCGTGATCCGTTCCTCGATGAGTCGGGGATCGATGTTCAGTGTCGACGGCTCCACATCGACGAACACCGGCGTGCCTCCGTGCAGCAGAAAGGCGTTCGCCGATGACACGAACGTAAAGCTCGGCACAATGACCTCGTCTCCGGGTCTGAGGTCGAGGAGGAGAGCGCTCATCTCGAGAGCGGACGTGCACGACGTGGTCAGCAGCACGTGGTCGTGCCCGAAATCCGTCCGCAGCACCTCCTGGCACCGCTTAGTGAACGGCCCGTCCCCGGAGAGGTGCCCGGATCGGATGGCCTGCGTCACGTAGTCGAGCTCTCGCCCCCCCTGCCACGGCCGGTTGAACGGAATGGGAGTGTCAAGCATCGGTTGACCACCGGCGACGACTCGCACTGGCGGGGCCGGAACAACCGCAACGCCGGCGGTCGAGGCACAGGATCGCATGAGCGGTTCCTGGTTCCGGAGTGAGCGTTGTTGAGGAGGACGGTGTTGGAACGGACACGATTGCCGGCTCGGCCCTTCGGTTGAGCATTGGACGGGTTGGGCTCAATCTACAGGGAAGTCACGGCGTCGCCCGCCTGCCCTGGGGCGGACACGCTCCGCCTCGTCTACGCAACTGGGCCCGCCATGTTGGACGTCAGGAGGCACAGGGACATCACGGCGGCAGACCCCGGACCGCCACACCGGCGGTTCGCCGCTCACTCGTCGCTCCAAAGGGTCGTCCCCAACAGGTCGTACAGCCGCTGGTTCGGCTCCGCGTATCGGTGCCGCAACGAGGTGAGTAGAGACACGTCTACCGTTTCCGGCTCGGCTGCGTTCACGACACCGATGTCCTCGGCGTCCGCTGGGCGAGGCTCGAGACCGAGGAACCGGTGCACGTCGGCCACGACTGCCGACGGATCGGTTTCGAGGTCCTCGTACCTCTTGATGAGTATGTGCTCTCTCGGGAACCGGTCGAGCCATGACTGGAGGTGCTGTGCGTACAGACCCCTGGTGAAGTAGGAGAATGGGCGTGAAAAACGGAACTTCTCCCCGTAGGCCCTCTCCCGGCTGGGTTCCTGCCGAAGTGCCTCTGCGAACTCAAGGTCCTCCAGCCCGTTCATCCGCGAGAAGCGATACATTGGAGAAGGCGCGAGACGACGGTTCGCGCAAGAGGAACACGAGTCTGACCTCTGGCAGATTTGCGGCGATGCGCTCCGCGGCGCTCGTGCTCTCGAGGTAATTCGTGGACTTCTCGCCCGCGATCTTCTCGTCGGGGACAGCCGAGAACCAGCGTGATCTGTAGTAGTCGAGACCCTTGTCGTACTCGTCGTCGACCAGGAAGAACTTGGGCTCTGGCCGGACGGGCTTGGCCAGCCAGATCGCCGGGTGGCGGTCGAGCACGCGATAGAGCCAGGTCGTGCCACATCGGGGCGCTCCGCCGATCACAAACTCCGGCAGCCGTTCCGACGTCTGCCTGGTGGAGAGCGGGGTCACCTGCCTCCGAGGCCCTCGCGGTCGACGCTGGATCTGCTCGGCGCACCCGGCTCGTCGGCATCGGCCAGTTCGGTGTCGGTGGTCACCAGGTCCGCCTCCTGGAGCACGTCGACTCCCCCCATAGCGCCCATATGGCGCAACATTACAGCGAAATCGGGCGAGACCCGGATCGCCCAACGACCCCATCGGTGACGATGTGATCGTCGGATCAGGAGGGTGGTGACGACGGTGGACAACGGCTGCTCGATTGGACCGTTGCGAATCCGGCGCCGCCTCGGGAGCTCGACCCGAAAGCGATCCGGACCGCCGACACAGCTCGCTCAGCTATCTCACCCCGAACGAGTTCGAAGATTTACACTCAACCACCACCCAGCAGGCCACGTTGTCCTAAACAGTGGTCCACTGAATGGGATCAAGCCCAAAGCGTCGGGCTGCCGGGAGCCCTTCAGAGAAATAGTCAAGACCTGTGGATGGAAATCTGATCGACTACGCGGCGACCTCCTCGTCCAGCTCGTCTGATCGCTCGATCATCACCCCCTTTTCGAACTTCGCACCGGCCCGAACCAGCGCGACGAGGTGCGGTGCGTTGACCGCCCGCCACCGGGTCTGGGCCGACTCGATCAACTTGTAGGCCATGGCGAGTCCTGCAGCTCGTGAGCCCGGTCCCTTGGTCACCTTGGTCCGCAGTCGCACGGTGGCGAACGTGGACTCGATGGGGTTGGTGGTCTTCAAGTGGATCCAGTGCTCGGCCGGGAAGGCGTAGAACGCCAGCAGCTCCTCGCGGTCCTTTTCGACTTTCTCGGTTGCCTTTGGCCACTTGGCCTCGTAGTCCTTCACGAACTGATCGAGGGCCTGCTCGGCGTGCTCTTTGTCCTCGGCGTCACGAACCTCTTTGAGTGCGGCCCGGGCGGCGGGCTGGGCCGACTTGGGCAGGGCGTTCATGACGTTGGCCATCTTGTGCACCCAGCACCGCTGGTGGACGGTCTCGGGGAAGACCTCAGAGAGGGCCCCCCAGAATCCCAGCGCTCCGTCGCCGACGGCCAGCACCGGGGCGGTCATGCCCCGCCGCTTCAATCCCCGCAGCACGTCCGCCCACGACTCGGTCGACTCCCGATGACCGTCACTGATCGAGATCAGCTCCTTGGTCCCGTCGGTGCGCACACCCACGATGACCAGGGCACACAGGCGTGCCTCTTCCAGTCGGACGTTGAAGTGGATGCCGTCGGCGTACACGTAGACGTAGTCGACGTCCTTGAGGGACCGGTGGGCGAACTGGTCCTGGTCCTTCTGCCACTCGGTGGTGAGCCGGGTGATCACCGAGGCCGACAGCCCGGCGGCCGCGCCAAAGAACTCCTCGAGAGCCGGGACGAAGTCCCCCGAGCTCATCCCGTGGAGGTACAGCAGCGGCAGCACCTCGGCCACCTTCGGGGACTTCCTCGCCCACGGGGGCAGGATCGAGGACCGGAACCGCATCCTCTCCCCGGTCACCTCGTCGACCCGGCGGTCGTCCACCCGTGGGGCCCGGACCTCGACCGGGCCCGCTCCGGTGACCAGCGACCGGGCATTCGCATGCCCGTTGCGGACCACCAGACGGTGGCCCTGTTCGTCCCGCTCGTCGGCCAGGCCGGTCAGGTAGGCGTCGACCTCGGCCTCGAGGGCAGCGGCCAGCATCCGCCGGGCCCCTTCGGCGATCAGTTCGTCCAGGGTGCCCTGCATCTCCGCGCCCGCGGCCTCATCAACATGTACTCTCAACATTGGCGTTCCTTCCTCGCCGGCGTTCCACTGCCAGCGTTTCTCTGATGTGTTCAAAGAGGAAGGTACGTCGCGCCCTCGGTCAGGTGGTGCATCCACAAGTTCTGGTTATAACTCGGGATTTGAACCCGGGACCTCTTGACCCTCAGGTATCCTCTCACTAAACGCTTTACAACGGGCCGTCTGACCAGGTCGGATGGGACCAAAGCGGCCGCAGTTGAGCGCAGTTCAGGAGGCATCATGGGGTCAGTCGCCGGCGGGTGCAGCTCCACCGAACTGCCCGATTGCTGCTCACTGCAATGATCGTGTTCAACGAGTTCCAGGTATATCCAATTGCCAGTAATCGGCTCGCGTTCGGGACCTTTCTGACCGTTCCCGCCGGCTTCGTCGTACTCGCCGACCTGGGGAACAGTCTGGTCCGTCAAGGCCGGTGGTGCCAGGTGGGCGCCAAGGCGGTTGCTGCAGTGCTGTGCGTCGTGGCCGGCATCGCTGCCGTCGTGCTGGCGAGGGGCTCATCGGCGCAATGGACGCTCAACTCCCACCGCGTGCCGTTACGCCTCACCGGGAGCGACCTCGTGCCCGTCCCTTCGTCGCAAGAGGTTGCGCTAGAGACGACCGTCCATGATGTCCGATCCAGAACGTGCACCTCGCTGATCACACCTACCCAGAAATGCTCAGCTTGATCGCGAATCCTTTCGTTCTCAGAGCCTGGGAGGACCTCGACGATATTCAACCCTGGGGTTGGCTCAACTCGTACCTCCACGAGCAGTTCACCGGGTTCACAAGCACAGGGCGTGGAAATGAATTCGGCCGGTCGGACCGCAACTGAACCATGGTTCGTCCAACTCGGCAAGCGATGAAGAGAGCCCTTGGTGTGACGACAGTGTTCGTGGTCGGAGCGCTCATGGCCGTCTACGCGTATCCGGCGACGTTCAACCGCTTCTTGTTCTACAACGACGAAGGGCTCTATCTTCTCCAACTTCGAGAGGCGCAGGAGCGGGTTGGGCCTCTCACCCACATCTATTCGCAGTATGGCCCCGTATACGACGTCTTCATGACAGCGCTCTCGTGGATCACGCGCGTGCCGCTCGACCATAATGGCCAGAGGGTCCTCACCTTGGTTCTCTGGCTCGCCGCCGCCGCGCTGGCCGGCCTTTTCGTGCTCCGACAGACGGCATCGGTCGCGCTAGGAGTGGTAGCGGTCGTCGCTCTGTTCCTTTGGCTGCAGTCCATGGAGGGCGAACCCGGACAGCCTGCCGGCTGCGCAACCCTCTTGGCCATGATCCTTCTATTGGTTGCGCAACGTCATCGTCCCTGGGATGGCATCAACGCAGTAATCATCGGTGGATTGTGCGTGTCCCTCATCTTCGTCAAAGTGAATCTCGGCGTCTACGCCATCGCCGCCGTCAGCATCGCGATCGTTCAGACGACCGCGTGTCCTCGTTGGCTTCGCTTCCCCGTGCTCGCTGGAGCCACCCTCCTTCCGTTCGCGATCTTGCACACCGGTTTGACTCGAGGAGACCTCGAGGTCTTCCTTCTCTTGCTGATCGTCGAATCCGGCGTGGCCGTGTTGGCTATGCAAGCACCGCCGTCGGATGGGTCACGGTCTGCGAACTTCGGTCTTTTGGGCGCCGGCGGCTTGCTCGCTGTAGTCGTGGGTTTCGGCGGCGGCGCGCTTCAGGGAGATGCGCCGGACGCTGTCCTCCAGACGGTGCTCATCCATCCGCTCAGCTACGCATCCACCAATACGCTATTTAGCCTCCGTCCAATCCTTCCCGCGATCGGCTGCGCACTGTCATTCGCTGTATACGCGTATGGGAGCTGGCGACAGAACCCGTGGTTCGTCAGCGCCGTACGGATTGCGGCCCTCGTCTCCGTCCTCTACACCGTCTACCTCTTGGTCATCGGAAATGGCCTAGGTTCCGAACACCCCGGGTCAATGGCGATCGCGTGGATGGTGGTTCCGGTTCTCCTCATTCCCGAGGGAGACACTGAAGATACCCAGCGAACGGCTCGCTTGCTCCTGACGGCGATGATCGTCTTCAATGAGCTCCAGGCATATCCGGTTCCCGGTACTCAACTGGCTTTCGCGACCTTTCTCACGGTCCCTGCCGCTTTCATTGTGCTCGCCGATCTGAGGCACAGCCTCGCCCGTGAAGGTCGGTGGCAACAGGTGGGCGCCAAAGCGGTCGCCGCACTGATCTGCGTTCTGGCCGGCGTCTCAGTCTTCGTAGTGGCCAGGGGTTCGTCGGTGCAATGGTCGCTCTACTCCCAGGGCGTGCCGTTACGGCTCACCGGGAGCGACTTCGTGCACGTCCCTCCGTCACAGGCGATTGCATTGGAGCGAACCGTCCATGACGTCCAATCCAGAGCGTGCACTTCGCTGATCACCTATCCCGGAATGCTCAGCTTCTACGTCTGGACGCGTCTACCGGTTCCCCACAACGTCGTGGTCTCCGACGCGATCAACTGGCAACGGCCCGAGGAGCGTTCCAAGATCCAGCCAGCCCTCGTCGACACCCACGACGCATGTGTGATCACGAATCCCTACGACCTAAAGTTCTGGGAACATCTCGAAGGTATTCGGCCCTGGGGTTGGCTCAATTCGTTCCTCCACGAGCGGTTCACCGAGTTCAAGAACACGGGGTCCGGATACAAAGTCGGCCAATCGGTCCGGTGAGGGTTCGAACGGTGCAGCGGGCTGGCGATACTGAATCCGAGAGCACGGAGAAGGGACCCGCGGGCGACGGCAGCCCAACGGGTGCTCTCCGGAGAGGGCGGGATCATGGGTCCGATTACTGCTCGGCCGGCATCTAGCACTTCGGGTTCGAGTCCGCGATGACAACGGGGTCCTCCACTGGGTCATCGTTTGTTGGGCCGCAATGGGATCAAACCCGAGCCAACACGACGACAGGCGGATGGTCACCCTATCCGCGCGGCCCCAAGCGTGCCTCGCCATCCTCCTACATGGCCGTCGGTGGGTCTCAGTCCGACTGCCAGAATGCGAACAACTTCTACACGACCTTCATTGAGTCCTGGAGCGGCACCGCTCGGTGTCCTCCGCCCCGAAGCGTCGCCGAGTACCAACGTGCTTCAAGGCGTGCCGTGTGCCTCGGCCACCTCGTCCACGGCGATGGGTTACGACGACCAACCAAGCGGCCTCATAATCCTCCTCGATTCCGACGGATGATTCACTCGGGTTCCGATGATGGGCGCATTCGGCCGGCGCGTCGACGTGAGGAATGAACCACCTTACGCGTGACCGAGGGTGGCGCTCGCGTTCTGGATTCACCGTCCGGGCGCTCGATCACAGATAGGATTCGACCTCGAGGGGAATCTCCTCCGACTCTGATCGGAAAGCGCGGCATGGTCGACATGGCTGAAAGCACTGCGGTACCCTCCGTGGCCGACGCAGGGGGCACGAAGTCGCTATCTGTCGCGCTCTGCGTTGCCGCCGCGGTCCCCCCGATCACCTACTTCGTCTGGGTCTGGCATTACGCCGTCAACGCTCCATATACGCAGGACGATTGGTCTCAGTCAACTGTGGTGAGCCATGCTCTCCACGGTGGACTGTCGCTACAAGACCTCTGGGCGCAATACAGTGATGCCCGTTACGTTCTCTTACGCCTGGTGTATGTCGGGTTCGGTTTCGTCGATCACCTGAACCTCCGGGCCGTCATACTTACCAGTGCCCTGATCTTCATCGCGACATACGCGTTGATTCTTGTCATGTTTCGCACCTACTTGAACCGAACGCCGAGCGCGCTCTCGGTTCTGACTGTCGGTGTTGTGTGGTTCAGCCTGGGCGACACGCAGAATGCGCTCTGGGCGTTTCAGCTTGCTTGGTACCTCGCTCTTTTCTTTTCCATATCCATGCTCTTCTTCTTCTTTGTGTGGCCACGAAATCAGCACCTCAGTCTCGCGCTGGCGGTTCTGGCCGGAATAGGTGCGTCATTATCGATGACACAGGGCCTTGTCGTCTGGCCTCTAGGAGTGATCTGCGTGCTCTGGCGCATGCGACTGCGAGTGCGACGCAAGCTCGTCGAGGTCGCCGTCTGGGTTGTGGTCGGTGTCACCGCGGTGGCGTTCTATCTGCGTGACTATCGGAACATCGGTTGTCAGACGTGCACGGCGGCATATGCCGTCAAGCACCCGGCCCTTGACGGCCGATTCCTCGTTACTCTCATCGGTAACGTCGTTCCGACCGGAAGTGCGAGCGCTACTGTGAACACCTATTGCCATCAACCGATCATGGTTGCTTGCAATGGTGGGACACAACTCGCTTGGAAACAGTTGCTCGGCGTCGGGATTCTCGTTGTGGCTGTCGCCGTGATCGTGCACGGCGTGTGGAAACGAGAACCTCGATTTCCCCTTCCACTGTTGCTAGTGACGTTCGCACTTCTCTTCGACGCCATGATCGTGGCCGGCCGGGTTGGAGAGGGGACCCTTGGGGCACTGGTTGACCGGTACCTGATGCCGAACGTCGTCTTGGTCGTGGGAATCGTCATAGCAGCGTTCGCAAGTTTGCCAGCGAGGAATCGCCACCACCGTCTCGAGTGGGCGGCACTCGGAGTGTTCGTTGCTGGGTTGACAGTTTCCGGTGCCACATTCGGGACGCACTACGCGCAATTGATGGGAACAGCCAAGAACGTCGACACCCGTACGGCCGTGAACCTCAGCCGCATTCCGCCTCCGCACCGGATTTGCTATGTGACTCACTACATATTCTTTGATCACTTGCTGGCTCCCAGCTCTCCGTATTTCTTGGAGAGCTATCTCTCGAGCGCTCGGAAGGCACACCTCATGATGTTCGCGGATGGTGAATCTCGGCCTTATCGCGTCGAAGGTCTTCCGCCGCTTCCACCTGGGTGCCGCAAATGATTCAACAGGACTTACCTGTCGACGCAGCAGAAACGTTGAAGACACTTCGGAGATCCGTTAGAGGGTCTTCTCAAGAGCTTTGATCCTAAGGTGGCGAGGTCGAGACTCGCACAGCCCACCTGGTCACAGTCCGAGTTCAGAACATTCTCCGCCCGGTCAATACCGATGACTCTTGGACACTCCCGACGGGTGATCCGAGGGGACACCGCAGTACGGAGGCATCGGCCCCTAGGGATGGTCGCACGCGAGCCGCATCACAAGGCCTCGACGAAGGCTTCTGGGATCCCCGCGTCGGGTCACGCGGTTCAGTTGGCGGGTGGCGACTTGGGAAGGCGTCGCAGCACGATGGCAGAAGCGACGGCCGCGACGATGTTGCCGAGGAGCCAGGCGATGCCGGCACCGTTGATTCCGTACTCGAGGACCAGGAAGACGGCCGGCACCAGAACGGACACGGCGAACACCGTCGACAGCATAAGGACCCGTCGGTGGTAGTGGTGCACCCTGGTGGCGCCGAGAGCGATGGAAAAGACTGCCCACGGGATGGCGGCCGCCCCTAAGAGGGGCAGGAGGGTCCCGGCGGCCCGATAGGCGTCGCCGTAGAGGAATGGCAGCACCCGCGATCCGAGCGCACACGCGACGGCTAGGACACTCGCCAAGATGACGGCCAACTGCAGAGCAGCGGGGATCTGGGCCTCGAGGCGACCGCTGCGGTTCCCTTCGACCAGCAGCGCCTGACCGACGCCCTGGACCACGAGGAACAAGACCGTGGCAATGCTCCACGCGACGTAGAAGGAGGCGTTATCCCCCGAAGTGACGATGAGGAACACGATGACCGGTAGGGCGTAGAACGGTCCCTGGACGGCGAGTTGTGCGACGCTGTTGACGGCGGAGTACTTCACCGCCGACGCGGTGTTGGAGGGCAGGGGTCGCAGTGGGAAGGCGAAGTGGCCGTCGCGCAGGTCGGCGAGGACCCAGGCAGCGAATCCGGAGAGAGCGGGTGCGCCAGCGGCGAGAAGGAAGATGCCAACGACGCTTCGCAACTCGGGGACGAAGAGGATGAACGGCAGGCGCACCAATCCCGTAAAGGTGGCTCTCGCCGCGACCCAGGGTCGGCGAGCTTGGGTGATCAGCCGAACATCGAGGATGTTGCCGATAGATGTGCCGGCAACGAGGAGCCCGAAGAGCAGGATCGATCCGGCCACCCCGAAGACCGAGAGCGCGTCCAGCTCGCGCGGAACGAAGGCGAAGTACAAGGCGGCCCCGACAAAGGAGCTGGCCACGGTGAGGATGATCGACCAGTTGAACAACACAGAGGATTGCCCTCTCCTGCTCCCCCCGTACCGAGCCACGGCAATCGGAAACCCCAGTGCCGTCGCATAGTTGACGAACTGGGTCGAGCTCCACAGCGCCGCGGCCTTGCCGACGGTCTCGGCGGGCGCAACCCGAGCGGCGATCAGCCAGAATACGAATCCGCCGATCGCCGCTCCTCCAAAAGAAATGGAAAAAGAAAGCGAGCTCTGGAGCAAGGGCAAGTTGTTGCGGAGCCTTGCGACCGTTGAGGACTGCGGCGTCACCGGATCGTTCATCGCTCAGCGACCGCCGGCCTGCCGGGCCAGGTCCTCACCGGTGACATGATGACCAGAAAACGGGCGACAGCGCACTCAGGCGCGGCGCCTTGCCTCCGCCAGCCATGCTGCACTGGCGAAGCGTCGACCACTGCCAGGATGTTCGCAACAGTGCCACTCTGGGCTTAGCGCTCTGTCGCTTGGCCGCTCACGCCGGCGAGCTCGCCGAGGGCCTCGACCGTGCGCCAGTTGCGGGTGGTCGCGGTCGCCCCGAGCCGCCGCTCGAGGAAGACGTTGTTGAGCTTTGTCTCCCCGTACCCGCCGGGGCAGTGGAGGAAGACGTCCGCCCCGACCACGGTCAGCCGGTCGGGGTGGAACCGCTCCGCCTCTGCCTCGAGGCGGTCCACCCGGTCCTGGTCCGGGACCCGGTCCAGGAACGTCACATGGAGCTTGGTCGGATCGTCCTCGAGGTGGGCCAGCGGATTACCGCACAGCACCCTGGCCAGCTCGCGGTCGGTGCGGACCACGACGGGCACGGACAGTCCGAGGGTCTGCTCGATACCTCCGGCGATGGTCCTGGCCACTACGCGTGGCCCGGACCGCCCCGAGCAGACGACGTTGCCGCTCTGGAGGTACGTCACCACGTTCGAGAAGCCGAGGGAGGTCACCAGCGTCTTCAGATCCGCCATCGCCACCCTGTTGCGGCCGCCCACGTTGATGCTGCGGAGCATCACCACGAAGGTGCCCATCGAGCGAGTCCTGCGGGTGAACTACTCGACGGTCCAGGAGGATCCGGAGCGGAGGAGCGCCGACAGGTCTCCGGGACCACGACGCTCAGTGGCATGCGCGATCTGGTCGGCCATCTGCTGCCCGTAGTCGGCGCGCTCGACATCCCGGAAGACTCCGATCGGCGTGGGCTCGTAGGGCCCCCGAGAGAGCCGGCTGAGCTGGAAGGCCAGGCCCGGGTTCTCCCTGTGCTCGTCGTGGACCATCAGGGCGTCCTCTCCGACCGAGGCGACGTCGACCACTTCGACCGATCCGTCGCGGTCCATGATCACGCCGAACTGACCCTCGGAGCCGAAGCGGATCGGCTCTCCGTGGACTAGCGGGATGAGCATATCGGCCCGGTGGTCCTTGGCGGTGATCTGCTCGAAGGCACCGTCGTTGAAGACGTTGCAGTTCTGGTAGATCTCGACGAATGAGGCACCCTTGTGATCGTGGGCCCGGCGGAAGATCTCCATCATGTGCCTGCGGTCCATGTCGTGGGTCCGCGCCACGAAGCCGGCCTCCGCGCCCAGTGCGAGGCTGAGCGGGTTGAAGGGCTGCTCGAGCGAGCCGAAGGGCGTCGACTTGGTGACCTTGGCCACCTCCGAGGTCGGAGAGTACTGCCCCTTGGTCAACCCGTAGATCTGGTTGTTGAAGAGCAGGATGGTGATGTCGACGTTCCGCCGGAGCGCGTGGATGAGGTGGTTCCCACCGATCGAGAGCGAGTCGCCGTCCCCGGTCACCACCCACACGTCGAGGTCCGGCCGCGTGGTCGCCAGGCCGGTTGCGATGGCAGGGGCCCGACCGTGGATCGAATGGAACCCGTAGGTGTTCATGTAATACGGGAACCGGGCAGCGCAGCCGATGCCCGAGAGGAAGACGGTCTCCTCCCGGCGCACCCCGAGCTCGGGCATGAGCATCTGCACCGCTGCCAGGATCGAATAGTCACCGCAACCCGGGCACCAGCGCACCTCCTGGTCCGACGACCAGTCCTTGCGAGTCGTCACCGGGACCGACGCCGCGTCGGCCACCTCTGTGGGTTCCGCCAGGTCGGTCATCGTCCGGACCCGTTGGTGCCGCCACCATCGGTGGAGCCGTCCACTCCACCACCCGCTGACTCGATCTGTTCCAGGATCGCGGCCTCCATCGCCGCGGCGCGGAATGGGATCCCCTGGACCTGGGTGAACGAGACCGCATCGACCAGGAACTCGGCCCGCAACAGGCGGCTCAGCTGGCCCAGGTTGACCTCGGGGACCAGCACCCTCCGGTAGCGCCGGAGCACCGTACCGAGGTCGGCCGGGAACGGATTGAGGTGGACCAGGTGGGCCTGGGCGACCTTGTGGCCACGCGCACGCACCCGTTGCACGCCGGCCGCGATGGCGCCGTAGGTCGAGCCCCACCCGACCACGAGGACCTCGGCCCCCTCCTCGTCGTCGACCTCCGTCGGCGGGATGTCGTTGGCAATGCCGGCGATCTTGGCCGCACGGAGCCTGGTCATCCGCTCGTGGTTTGCGCCGTCGTAGGAGACGTTGCCCTGGCCGTCAGACTTCTCGAGCCCGCCGATGCGGTGCTCGAGGCCGGCCACCCCTGGCGGGGCCCAGGGCCGGGCCAGCGTCTGCTCGTCGCGCACGTAGGGCCAGAAGGTCGAGGTCCCGTCGTCCTCGACGTGGTTGGGTTCGGTTGCGAACCCCGGGTCGATCGTCGGCAGGTCGTCCAGATCGGGGAGCTTCCACGGCTCGGTCCCGTTGGCCAGGTAGCCGTCGGACAGCAGGATGACCGGGGTCCGGTATTTGACCGCGATCCGCACCGCCTCGAGGGTGGCGGCGAAGCAGTGGCTGGGGGTCTTCGCCGCGACGATCGGCAACGGCGCCTCACCGTGCCGGCCGTACATGGCGTGGAGGAGGTCGGCCTGCTCGGTCTTTGTGGGCAGCCCGGTGGACGGGCCACCCCGTTGGACGTCGATGATGAGCAGCGGGAGCTCGAGGCTGATGGCCAGCCCCATCGTCTCCGACTTGAGGTCGATCCCCGGGCCCGATGTGGCGGTGACACCGAGCCCGCCACCGAACGAAGCACCGAGTGCCGCGCCGATCCCCGAGATCTCGTCCTCGGCCTGGAAGGTCCGCACCCCGAACTGCTTGTGCTTGGACAGCTCGTGGAGGATGTCCGAGGCCGGGGTGATCGGGTAGGTCCCGAGGAACAGGGGGAGGCCGCTGCGCTGGGAGGCGGCGATGAGGCCCCAGGCGGTCGCGGTGTTGCCGGTGACGTTGGTGTACTCGCCCGGGGCGAGGACGGCCGGCCGCACCTCGTAGGAGGACTCGAACAGCTCGGCGGTCTCCCCGAAGTGGTACCCGGCCTTGAAGGCGCGCTGGTTGGCCTCGAGGATCAGCGGCTTGCCGGCGTAGCGCTCCTCGATCCAGGAGATGGTGGATTCGATGGGACGCGTGTAGAGCCAGCTGATCAGGCCGAGGGCGAAGAAGTTCTTGGAACGTTCGGCGTCGCGCGGCTTGACCCCGGCCTCCTTGGAGACCTCGGTCGTGATCGAGGTCATCGGCACCTCGTAGACCGTGAACGAGGACAGCGAGCCGTCGGCCAGTGGGTTCGCCTCGTACCCGGCCTTGGCGAGGTTGCGTTCCTCGAATGCGTCCGAGTTGACGATGATGGTGGCGCCCTGAGGCAGCACCTCCAGGTTCGCCTTGAGGGCGGCCGGGTTCATCGCGACCAGGACGTTCGGCGAGTCACCCGGCGTCGAGATCTGGTGGTCCGAGATGTGGACCTGGAATGCAGAGACCCCGGCGAGGGTACCGGCCGGTGCGCGGATCTCGGCCGGGAAGTCGGGGAAGGTGGCCAGGTCGTTGCCGAACAACGCGGACGACGTGGTGAAGCGGTCTCCCGCGAGCTGCATGCCGTCGCCCGAGTCGCCGGCGAAGCGAATGACGACGCGATCGATCGACTGGGGTGACTTCGGGTCGATCGTGGTGTTGGACACCGTGCTCCTCTTCGTACTGCTCTTCCGCGTCTGTCGCGTGGCCCCGACAGCGGGCCGCTCCGCCCCCCGCTGCCCGGCAGCGGCATCGGGTGGCTGAAACCTGCAGCCAGTCTACCGCCGACCCCCGGTCCGACCGAACCACGTCAGGTCGCCGTCCCGCAGCAGGGAACGGTCAGGCGATCGTGACCGAGGGATCCAGGTAGACGTCCTGGACGGCACGGACGAGGGCGGCTCCCTCTTCGGTCGGCCGCTGGAACGCCTTGCGCCCGACGATCAGGCCGGCGCCGCCGGCCCGCTTGTTGATCACCGCGGTGCGCACCGCCTGGGCCAGGTCGTCCGCGCCCTTCGACTCGCCGCCGGAGTTGATGAGGGGGATCCGACCGGCGTAGCAGTTGGCGACCTGCCAACGGGCCAGGTCGATCGGGTGGTCGGTGGTCAGCTGGCTGTAGACGAGCGGATCCGTCTTCCCGAACTTGAGGGCGTTGTACCCGCCGTTGTTCACCGGCAGTTTCTGTTTGATGATGTCCGCCTCGATGGTCACCCCGAGGTGGTTGGCCTGGCCGGTGAGGTCTGCCGAGAGGTGGTAGTCGGTGTCCCCCTGGTGGAAGGCCGCATTGCGGAGGTAGCACCAGAGCACGGTGAACATCCCGAGACGGTGGGCCTCGGCGAACGCCCGGGACACCTCGACGATCTGGCGGTCGGCACCCTCGGAGCCGAAGTAGATCGTCGCACCGACACCGACCGCGCCGAGGTCCGATGCCTGGCCCGGGTTCCCGAACAGCACCTGATCGTAGGTGTTGGGATAGTTGAGGAAGTCGTTGTGGTTGAGCTTCACGATGAAGGGGATCCGGTCGGCGTAGCGCCGGGAGACGATCCCGAGGCCGCCGAGGGTCGTCGCGATCGCGTTGCACCCGGCCGCCAGCGCCAGGTCGCAGAGTCGGGCCGGGTCGAAGTAGGCCGGCTCCTTCGCGAAGCTGGCCGCAGCCGAGTGCTCGATCCCCTGGTCGACCGGCAGGATCGAGAGGTAGCCGGTACCGGCCAACCGCCCGGTGTGACAGAGGGTCCCGAGGTTGCGCTGCACCGTGGCCGAGCGGTCCGAATCGCGGAAGACCTCCTCGATGACGCCTGGCCCGGGCAGGGTCAGGAGGTGGGACGGGAACGCTTTCGCGGTGTGGTCGAGGAGGGAGTCTGCCTCGTCGCCCAGCAGTTGTTCGAGAGTCATGCCGAGAGCCTAACGGCCGTCACGCGGTCTGCTCGGCCGGCGCCTGGCCCGGGTGTGCGGCCCTAGGGACTCCAGCCGCTCCGCGACGTCGTACGCCTCGGGGTCGGCCGCCTGGACGCGCTGGAAGAGTTCGCGGGCCTTCGACAGATCGCCGGAGCGTTCCATCAGGTCCCCGAGCACGTACCACTGCCGCAGATGCCGGTCGGCCGGGTTGCGGACCTGTCGCCCTGCACCGGCATCGACGAGCAGGCGCACCGCCCCTTCGAGGTCGCCGCGGTCTGCCCGGGTCCCGGCCAGCACCACCCTGCCCTCGGCGAGCACATCGGGGTCGGGCGAGCCCTTCCGGAGCTCCTCGAAGAGGACTTCGACCCGGGCGGGTTTCCCGAGGGCCCGCTGGCAGTCCATCCGCACCGGGTGCTGGCCGACCGAGCCGGTCAGCGTGGCGAAGGTGTCGAGGCTGGAGAGGGCCGCCTTCCACTGACCCTGTTGGTACTGGCAGAGCCCGAGCAGCTCGCGGGCGCTTGCGGCGTTCGGGAGGGTGTCGACCACGGTGCGCAGGATCCGGGCCGCGTCCCGGTAGCGCTCGCGCTCGTAGGCGCCGATGCCGGCCGCCATGCGCTCGGTCATCCGCTCTCGCAGGGTGCTCCACTCCGGTCCGGCGGCAGAAGCCAGCTCCTGGGCCACGTCGGCAGACAGGTCGGTCGGAGGGCGGACCGGACGGTGCGCGGGGCGCGGACTGCGCTCTGTTCCGAGCTGGTCCGGTCGTCGACGCGGGCGAAGGTCTCGGGGACGAACTCGTTCGCGCCGGCGCCGTCGCGAAGCCGCCGATCCCGCTCTGCCGTATCGGGGCCCTTCCCCGGTCCCCCATCCCTGACGGTGCTCGCCCCGCGGCGGGCCACGCTCCCCCATCCCTTTCGGACCACCCGGTTGCGCCCCGCGCCGTCCGCGGTCCGGGGAGCACGGGCGGAGGCGGTGACCCCACGGGAATCCCCACGGGACCCTCTGACGGCGCTGGCGGTGGAACGCCCGCTGCGACCCGCCCGGGACCCTCTGGCGGCGCTGGCGGTGGAACGTCCGCTGCGACCCGCCCGGGACCCTCCGGCGGCGCCACCGGCGGAACGTCCGGTGCGATCCGAGCGCCCTGCCCCCGAGGGTGTCCCGCGTCGACCGCCGCCGGCTGCGTCTGAACCTCTCGCCCGCCCGGGCTTGCCGTCCCTCTCACCGGAAGGCGCGCCCGACCCCCGGCGAGCCGGTGCGGCCCGTGATGCCCCTCCCGAGCCACGCGGGCGCGGAGAACGAGGGGGGTTGTACGCTGCCATCCGCCAACTCTACCTGCGGTACCCGCTCCAACTGCGGTGCCCCCTCTACCTGCAGCGGCCGCGGCCCGGGGGAATTCCGGGGCCAGGGGCTACGCTGAGCCCGACGGAGAGTGCTGTGATTGAGATCGGCACCGAACGGTTGCATTTGCGCCCACTCACGATGTCCGACTCCGATGCGCTCTTTGCGCTGCACCAGAACCCGGAGATGCAGCGATACTTCGGCGACGGTCACCTCTACACCCGCGATGAGAGCAGGGGTTGGCTCGAGTGGCACGTCGGTCTGTGGCAGGAGGTGGGGTACAGCTTCTTCGCCGTTGAACGTCGACCCTCAGCCCGATTCATCGGATGGTTGGGGCTCAACAAGGTGCTCGACCATCGCGACCTCGTCGGCCAAACGGAGATCGGGTGGTTCATCGACAGTCAGATGTGGGGCCAGGGGCTGGCGACGGAGGGTGCCCGAGAGGCACTGACCTTCGGCTTCAGCGTGCTGGGCCTCGAGCGCGTCATCGCCCGTTATCGCACGGACAACGTCGCCTCCGGCAGGGTGATGGAGAAGATCGGCATGCAGCGATGGCAGGTCGTGCCCCACTTCGAGCTGCCCGGTAAGACGACTACGATGTATCAGATTCATGCAGGCGACCACGTGGTGACAGCCGGCTGACATCGCTGATCCCGAAGCCGGAGCACGAACCGGGTGGACCGTCGTCCGGACATGACTACGCCCCCGCGGTGCGGGGGCGTAGTCAGAGAGCATCCGGCGGCGTCCTACTCTCCCAGGGGGCTACCCCCCAAGTACCATCGGCGCTGGCGGGCTTAACTGCCGTGTTCGGAATGGGAACGGGTGTCTCTCCGCCGCCATGGCCACCGGAAACTGTGCGCCCTCGGGCCGGACAGACGACCCCACGGTCGAATTCCGGCCCGACGCGACCGCGAGCGGTCACGTTGAGCGTTCCATAGCGAGCACGAGCAAGTTCCCAAGCCCTCGGCCGATTAGTACCGGTCAGCTGAATGCGTTACCGCACGTACACTTCCGGCCTATCAACGTGGTCGTCTGGCCACGGGCCTTACCAGGTTCACCCTGTGGGAGATTTCATCTTGGAACGAGCTTCGCGCTTAGATGCTTTCAGCGCTTATCCCACCCGAAGGTCGCAAATCAGCAGTGCCCTTGGCAGGACAACTGACACACGAGAGCTTCGTCCATCCCGGTCCTCTCGTACTAGGGATAGCCTTCCTCAAATCTCCTACGGCTGCATCGGATAGGGACCGAACTGTCTCACGACGTTCTAAACCCAGCTCGCGTACCGCTTTAATGGGCGAACAGCCCAACCCTTGGGACCGGCTTCAGCCCCAGGATGCGACGAGCCGACATCGAGGTGCCAAACCTTCCCGTCGATATGGACTCTTGGGGAAGATGAGCCTGTTATCCCCGGGGTACCTTTTATCCGTTGAGCAACGGCGCTTCCACAAGCAACCGCTGGATCACTATGCCCTGCTTTCGCACCTGCTTGACTTGTAGGTCTCGCAGTCAAGCTCCCTTGTGCCATTGCACTCGACGGCTGATTGCCAACCAGCCTGAGGGAACCTTTGGGCGCCTCCGTTACGTTTTAGGAGGCGACCGCCCCAGTCAAACTACCCACCTGACGCTGTCCCTGATCCGGATCACGGACCGAGGTTAGGGTTCCGGCACATAAAGGGTGGTATTTCAAGGTTGACTCCACACTGGCTGGCGCCAATGCTTCAAAGTCTCCCACCTATCCTACACAATATGAACTAAAACTCAACAGCAAGCTGTAGTAAAGGTCCACGGGGTCTTTCCGTCCTGATGCAGCTAACGAGCATCTTTACTCGTACTTCAATTTCGCCGGGTCTGTGGTTGAGACAGTAGGAAAGTCGTTACGCCATTCGTGCAGGTCGGAACTTACCCGACAAGGAATTTCGCTCTTTCTGTTACAACCACATCGAAATAAACCATTTCGATGTGGTGGGCCGGTCGTTTCCGCCGGCCTCCTTATGTCGCCATAAGGCTCGGACCATCTCTTCAACTCACAGACTTTCATGAGTTGGTCGGCGTATGGTCTCTGAGGATTCTCAGGAATTCGGATGGCTTGCGATGGTTCATCGTCTCAACGATTTCCGCGATCTCTATCAATCCGGAAACTGAGAGGTGCTTTCGCTCCTCCATGAGACACAGAACCTTCACGAACTTCTCGAAGTTCTGACGCTTCGAGGTCCGTAGCTGGTGTTCTTGGAAGAACGGGACAATGACATCCCGCAGATCTGCAAATCTTCCCACGTACTACCGGGCCAACTGCTCCCGACGATTGTCGTGTCTCTGATTCACATACACCTTGCCGCACCCGAAGATGCCTGCAAGTTCGTCCAGAACCTCACGACTCGACGCTGACTGGACAACCACAAACGACGGTTGCACCTGCCAGCGAAGCTTCGCTTCTTGATTTCGAAAGATGGGAACGCTGAAACAGCCTTCTCCGTCGACGAAACCAGCTATCCATCCGTAGATCCAGAGTCTTTCCTGCTGATTGTCCGCACCTCTCACATTGTTACTGCCAGCCATACAGATGAACGATACAAAACTGCTGTATCGCTCTTGGCCGACGAGTAGTGGAGGATTCACCGGGTTTTCCAGCATATAGCCGACTGCTCACGTACCGTCACCGATACGAGGGGCAGCACCCTTTGCACGTCAAAGGGCATCCCTACCTTAGGCACTTTTGTTACTACTTACTCATCGACTGGCAGTTTCGCCATTCTTTGAATAAGCGGCCAGATCATTTCTGCCTGGCTCCCCATGTCGCCATGGGGGTCGGACTGTATCTTCACCTTCGACAACCCGTGCTCAGTGGGAACTGAACCGGTCTTCGCCGGAGAGCCTCGCGTGCAGTCTCTGAGGATCCTGCCACTTGGTACTCGGTCCTTCTGGAATGGTGCCGTCCAGTTTGAAGTCGAGCACACCATTTGAATCGGCAGTTTCCTGCTGATCGTCCGCACCGGATGGATTTTCACTGCCCACAACACCCTATGAAGCGGATGTGACATGGACGAGTACCACCGGATACTCGGATGTTCCAGCATATAGCGGGGTTTTATAACGGCCAGTGGTATACAAACCGTTATAGTTACGGCCGCCGTTTACCGGGGCTTAGGTTCAGAGCTTCGCCCGAGGGCTAACCCTTCCCCGTAACCTTCCGGCACCGGGCAGGCGTCAGAGCGTATACATCGTCTTACGACTTCGCACGCTCCTGTGTTTTTAGTAAACAGTCGCTTTCCCCTATTCTCTGCGGCCTCTTCAGACTCGGAACGCGAAGTTCGTCATCCTAGTGAGGCCCTCCTTCTCCCGAAGTTACGGAGGTATTTTGCCGAGTTCCTTAACCACAGTTCTCCCGATCGCCTTGGTATTCTCTACCCGCCCACCTGTGTCGGTTTGGGGTACGGGTTCCGTGCCAGCTCGCTAGAAGCTTTTCTCGGCAGCATGGGATTAGTGACTTCGCCTGGTGTGGCTCGGCATCGCGTCTCAGGATTGATGAGGTCCGGATTTGCCTGGACCTCTCCCTACCCGCTTACCCCAGGGCAACCAACGCCTGGGCTCACCTACCCTCCTGCGTCCCTCCTTCGCTATCCGCCACCGGGTCGGTCGGTTCGCCCCGAAGGACAGCCCCTTAGGACACCGGTATTGGATTGGGCGCGGACACGGAAGTACTGGAATATCAACCAGTTGTGCATCGACTACGCCTCTCGGCCTCGCCTTAGCTCCCGACTTACCCTGGGAGGATTAGCCTTCCCCAGGAACCCTTGGGCTTACGGCGGAGGGGTTTCTCACCCCTCTCTCGCTACTCATACCAACATTCTCACTCGACCACGCTCCACGACGGTTTCCACCGCCGCTTCTCAGCAGGATCGACGCTCCCCTACCACTCCCATCCCGTGACTCCCAAGCGTCAATACGGCGTCCTCGGGCGCCGAACCACCGAAGTGATTCATTGCTCTGGACGTCCGATACTCGGGCGGAATGGAAATCCGCAGCTTCGGCTTTTGACTTGAGCCCCGTTACATTGTCCGCGCAGGACCACTCGACCAGTGAGCTATTACGCACTCTTTCAAGGATGGCTGCTTCTGAGCCAACCTCCTGGCTGTCTTCGCGTTCCCACATCGTTTTCCACTTAGTCAAAAATTAGGGGCCTTAGCTGGCGGTCTGGGCTGTTTCCCTCTCGACTAACGAAGCTCATCCCTCGTAGTCTCACTGCCAGGCTCTAGAGCATCGGCATTCGGAGTTTGATTGGGGTCAGTAAGCTTGTAGGCCCCCTAGCCCATTCAGTGCTCTACCTCCGATGCTGAACGCCCGACGCTGCACCTAAATGCATTTCGGGGAGAACCAGCTATCACCGAGTTTGATTGGCCTTTCACCCCTAACCACAGGTCATCCCCCCTGTTTTCAACCAGGGTGGGTTCGGCCCTCCACGGGGTCTTACCCCCGCTTCAGCCTGCCCATGGCTAGCTCACTCGGCTTCGGGTCTACAGCATGCGACTCATTCGCCCTATTAAGACTCGCTTTCGCTTCGGCTCCCCATCTCTGGTTAACCTCGCCACACACCGTAACTCGTTGGCTCATTCTTCAAAAGGCACGCCATCACGGCCAGCACAAAGTGCTGACGACGCTCTGACTGTTTGTAAGTCAACGGTTTCAGGTACTATTTCACTCCCCTCCCGGGGTACTTTTCACCTTTCCCTCACGGTACTAGTTCACTATCGGTCGCCTGTGAGTACTTAGCCTTACGAGGTGGTCCTCGCAGATTCACGCCGGCTTTCCCGGATCCGGCGCTACTCGGGAAATCCGATCGGAGTCCAACGCTTTTCGTGTACGGGGCTGTTACCCTCTGCGGCGCATCTTTCCTGGATGCTTCCACTAAGCAATCGGTTTTGTAACTCCGTGAAGGTTCTGATGCACCTTCCATCGGCTCCCACAACACCGGATTGGCAACGCCATCAGGCTTTACCACCAACCCGGTTTAGGCTCATCCCGTTTCGCTCGCCGCTACTCAGGGAGTCACTGTTGTTTTCCTCTCCTCGGGGTACTGAGATGTTTCAATTCCCCCGGTTCCCTCCACTGGTCCTATGCGTTCAGACCAGGGTGACACCCCATGACGGGTGCCGGGTTTCCCCATTCGGACATCCACGGATCCGCGCTTGGTAGGCAACTCCCCGTGGCTTATCGCAGCCTCCCACGTCCTTCTTCGGCTTCAGGCGCCAAGGCATCCGCCGTTGACTCTTTATAACTTGGAGAACATAGATGCTCGTGCTCGCTATGGAATTCTCAAGGGGCGCAACCACGCACGCAGGGGACCTCGACCACCACAAAAGAAAGCGGAGGTCGGGTGCCTTTCAGGCGGGCGAGCGGCCGGGCCGCCCGAACGGGCAGCCGGCGTCGCAACGGAGGGACGGAATCGCCCCGGTCTGCTCGGTGAGCAGGGTCCGGAGGTCACTCCCTCAAAACGGAATAGTGATGCCCGCAGCCATCCACAGGGCCCGTGAGCCTCACGGACGGGACCCCCGAAGGGGTGCGGTCCGCCAGGGGCGGGATGCAGGTGACAGCGAATAGCCAGTGATCGACAAGGAGTATTCGAGCCGGAATGGCCCGAACAGTGACTCCTTAGAAAGGAGGTGATCCAGCCGCACCTTCCGGTACGGCTACCTTGTTACGACTTCACCCCAATCACCGACCCCACCTTCGACGGCTCCCTCCCTTACGGGTTGGGCCACCGGCTTCGGGTGTTGCCGACTTTCGTGGTGTGACGGGCGGTGTGTACAAGGCCCGGGAACGTATTCACCCCGGCGTTGCTGATCCGGGATTACTAGCGACTCCGACTTCACGCAGTCGAGTTGCAGACTGCGATCCGAACTGAGACTGGCTTTGGGGATTAGCTCCTCCTCGCGGATTAGCGACCCGTTGTACCAGCCATTGTAGCATGTGTGCAGCCCTGGATATAAGGGGCATGATGACTTGACGTCGTCCCCACCTTCCTCCGAGTTGACCCCGGCAGTCTCCTACGAGTCCCCGCCATAACGCGCTGGCAACATAGGATAAGGGTTGCGCTCGTTGCGGGACTTAACCCAACATCTCACGACACGAGCTGACGACAGCCATGCACCACCTGTGTAGGACCCCGAAGGACACCGTATCTCTACGGCTTTTCCCTACATGTCAAACCCAGGTAAGGTTCTTCGCGTTGCATCGAATTAAGCCACATGCTCCGCCGCTTGTGCGGGCCCCCGTCAATTCCTTTGAGTTTTAGCCTTGCGGCCGTACTCCCCAGGCGGGGCACTTAATGCGTTAGCTGCGGCACAGAAACCGTCGATAGGTCCCCACACCTAGTGCCCAACGTTTACGGCGTGGACTACCAGGGTATCTAATCCTGTTCGCTCCCCACGCTTTCGCTCCTCAGCGTCAGTATTGGCCCAGACCACCGCCTTCGCCGCTGGTGTTCCTCCTGATATCTGCGCATTTCACCGCTACACCAGGAATTCCGTGGTCCCCTACCAAACTCTAGCCATGGCAGTATCGAATGGCGACTCCAGGTTGAGCCTGGAGGTTTCACATCCGACTTGCCAAGCCGCCTACGAGCTCTTTACGCCCAATAAATCCGGACAACGCTTGCCCCCTACGTATTACCGCGGCTGCTGGCACGTAGTTGGCCGGGGCTTCTTCTGCAGGTACCGTCATAATCGTCCCTGCTGAAAGAGGTTTACAACTCAGAAAGCCTTCGTCCCTCACGCGGCGTTGCTGCATCAGGCTTTCGCCCATTGTGCAAGATTCCCCACTGCTGCCTCCCGTAGGAGTCTGGGCCGTGTCTCAGTCCCAGTGTGGCTGATCGTCCTCTCAGACCAGCTACCCGTCGAAGCCTTGGTGAGCCGTTACCTCACCAACAAGCTGATAGGCCGCGAGCCCCTCCCGAAGCGGAATCCATTTCCTCACCAGGCCATGCGACTTGGTGGGGACATCCGGTATTAGCACCGGTTTCCCGGTGTTGTCCCGGTCTTCGGGGTAGGTTGCTCACGTGCTACTCACCCGTTCGCCACTAGGTTTTCGTCTGTATTGCTACCGACTAGACCTCGTTCGACTTGCATGTGTTAGGCACGCCGCCAGCGTTCGTCCTGAGCCAGGATCAAACTCTCCATTGAGACCTCGTTCAGACCCGGAGGCCTGACCGAAATCGAAGAGCCGACCTCGAGGACACTGCATCCTCTCGGTCAACTGACTACTACAGCAAACAGACAACGTCCGTCCGCTGCTTGAAATTGACCGGCGATCCCAGGTCTCCCCAGGATCGACCGCACTGACTTTTGGCCATCACTATTCCGTTTTCAAGGAGCAACCGGGCACACGCCAAAAGGCGTCGGTGCCGCGAATTCGACAGACCGAGGCAAAAGCCCCATGTCCGTAGGTGCCTGGCGCCGCCCGCAAGGGCGTTCACCGGGACTAGTTACAGTAGCCCACCCGGACCGAGGTGTCAATCGGGCCAGGCGTGCCGGGACCGTTCTGCCCCAGCGTGCGGCTACCGTACCGGGTCAATATCCCGAAGCCCTCGCAGTGGTCGTCGTGGTGGAGGGTGCCCCCGACGGGCTCACCACGTACCAGGTCCCGCCCACCCCCTGGCCGCTGGTCTGACCGGCCGAGGTGTCGGCCGCGTAGGTGTAGAGGGGCATCCCCTTGTAAGTGACCTGAAGGGTGCCGTCCGAGCGGGTGGTCGTCCCGAGGGCCCCGGAGGGGATCCCGGTACCGGCCGCCACGCTGGCCGTCCCTGCCGGCACCGTGAGCGGCGGCCAGACGGTCGCACATCCCCCGGTGCAGGTGCTCTTTCCGGTCCCGTCCGGCGTGTACCGGTAGAGCGTCGCCCCCGAGTGGTCGACCAGGATCGCCCCGAGGGAACCCCGGGTGGCCGACCCGACCACGTAGGCGGTGCCGGTAGCGGTCGCGGTCGTCGTTGTGGACGGCGTCGTGGTTGAGGTCGTGGGCCCCGAGGTGGTCGGCGTGCTGCTGCCCGAGCTGCAGGCAGCAGCGATCACCGCCATCGTCCCGAACGTTACGCCGAGCAGGGCCCGTCGGCCCCCTCGCCGCCGTACCCCGGTGCCGCCGTCACCCGACCGGTCATCGCTCATTGGCCTCTCCTCGCTGGTCCTGGTGTCCGGTGTCGGCTGGCGGCAGTGTCAACCGGCTGCCCTACGGTAGCGCTCTGGCCCGCCGCCGCCCGGCTCGTCACCCGAAGGTGAAATCGTAGGCCTTGATGCCGGGCGACACCACAAGGGTGAGGGTGGCGTCCTGATAGGAACCCGGACCGACCAGCTGGTAGAGCTTGGGTTCACCGCTGACCACCACACTGCGGCTCGGACGACCGTCGAGCGACACCTGGATCGTGCCCGAGCCGCCGAGCACCAGATACACGTCACCGGCCTGGAAGTGCAGACCGAGGGTGGCCGAGGTGCCGGCCGTCGACTGCTCACTCCCGACATCCCACTGGCCGCCGTAGGCGTACTCGTCCTGAGGGATGCTGGTGAGCGTCGCGTAGTCGGTCATCTGGTCGGGCACCAGGCCCTGACCCGCCAGGTTGGGCGCACCGTGCTGGTATCCGAGGTACGACTCGGGCGTGGTCTGCTGCTGGGGAGTGAGGTCCGGCAGGTCGGCTCTGGCCGGCAGCACGACCCGGGGGTCTGCCGCGGTCAGCAACTGGCGGATGAAGGTCTCGGTCTGGGAGTACTGCCCCTCGCCGAAGTCCACGTGGCGCACCTGGCCCGTGGCGTCGATGAGGTACTCGGCCGGCCAGTAGGAGTTCTGGTAGTTGTTCCACGTGGCGTAGTCGTTGTCCACTGCGATCGGATAGTGCACTCCCAACTGGGCGGCGGCCTGTGTGATGTTGGAGATCACATGTTCGAAGGCGAACTCGGGGGTGTGGACCCCGACCACGGTCAGCCCGTCCTTGTCGTATGCCGCGTTCCAGGATTCGACGTGGGGCAGGCTGCGCTGGCAGTTGATACAGGAGTAGGTCCAGAAGTCGACCAGCACCACCCTGCCCCGTAGCCCCCGGATCGAGAGGGGCCGCCCGGCCGGCGTGTCGAGCCAGCGGGTGATCCCGAGGAACGCTGGTGCCGAACCACACCGTTGGAGCACAGGGCTCTCCGGCGTGCAGTCGGCGAGTGCCCCACCGGTGGCCTGACCGGTGACCCCGGCCAGGGCGCGCTTGGCCGATGCGTTGGACTCGAGGTGGGTCTGGAGGGTGTTGGTGTACCCCGGAACGGCCTGCTGCAGACCGTTGGTCAGATTGAGGGCCAGAATCAGAGCGGTGAGCAGCAGCACGGCCCCGATGATCCTGCGGGCCTGGGCGGCATGGGTCCGCACGAGCTGCATGTGGCTCGCGAGCCTCTGGCCGAGCAGGGCGAACACGAGCAGCGGTATGGCCACCCCGAGGGAGAAGGCCACGGTGAGGAGGATCGCGGAGAACCCGAGGTGGTGGGTGGCCCCCACGACCGTGATCGCGGCAAGCACCGGCCCGGCGCAGGGCACGAAGACCAGCCCGAGGCTCAGTCCCAGGACGACCCCGCCGCCCTCGGTGGCCGGGGCCCCGGCAGTCAGGCGTGCGAAGGGGCGCTCGAGGAGGTCGCCCACCGCCGGGACCACCAGACCCAGCCCGACCACGGCGAGGACCACCAGCCCGAGCCACCGCAGGAGGTCCAACGGCAGCCCGAGCGCGCTGAGCACCCACGTCCCGAAGAGGGTGACCGCCGAGAAGCTCACCACCAGGCCGGCCACCACGGCGAACGGGCGCCGGTGCCGTCGGGAATCGGCCTGGTGCACCAGTGCCTCGTCCGCGGATCCCGGGATCCCGGCGGTCCCGGTCACGGCCGGGTCGATCCCGCTGGCGGCACTCTCACCGCCGGCAGCCACCAGGACGGGCACCGGCTTCTTCGCTTCAGGGGGACGCCCGTCGTCCAGGCCGCTTGCAGCTCCGGCGGCGAAGATCACCGGCAGGACCGGCAGGATGCACGGGGAGATCCCGGTGACCAGTCCGCCCAGGAAGCCGACCAGGAGGAGGACGATCACCCGGGTAGCCTCCCACGGTCGATCGCGGCGCGGCAGGGCAGCCGGGCCTCACGGACAGGCCTGACAGCACCCGACGCCTCCGCGAACCACAGCGCTCTGCTCACCCCTTTGCGGTCACTGCGGGCGCTGAGCGCGTTACACGCGGGCCCCGTCCGCCGGGCTCAGCCGAGCGCGCTCACCCGGATCCGGTCGGCCTCCAACCGGTGGAGGAAGCGACCCAACTGCACAGCGACCGCAGCCGGCCCGGCGCTGCCCGGTGTGGTGCGGCGGGTCACCGCGACCCCGGGCTCGAGCAGAGCCGCCGCCCCGGTCCCGAGCGAGGGATGCGCCTCGACCAGCTCGGAGAGGGGGACGTGTCGTTCGATCGAATCGTGCACCAGGCCACCGACGAGATGATGCGCCTCTCGGAACGGCATGCCCTGCTCGACGAGCCATTCGGCCAGGTCCACCGCTGCCACCGCCGACTCGTCGGCCGCCTCCTGCATCCGGCCGGCGTCGAAGCCGACGGTGGTCAGGAGCCCCGAGAGCGCGGCCAAGGCCAGCCGGGTCTGGTCGATCGAGTCGAACAGCGGTTCCTTGTCCTCCTGGAGGTCCCGGTTGTACGCGAGGGGGAGCCCCTTCAACGTCACCAGCAGCCCGGTCAGGTTCCCGATCAGCCGACCGCTCTTCCCGCGGGCCAGCTCGGCCACGTCGGGGTTCTTCTTCTGGGGCAGCATCGAGCTGCCGGTGGCGAAGGCGTCATCGAGGACCGCGAAGCCGAACTCGCCGCTCGACCACAGCACGAGCTCCTCACCGATCCGCGAGAGATGGACCCCGAGCATGGCGAGGTCGAAGAGTGCCTCGGCCACGAAGTCGCGGTCCGACACGGCGTCGAGCGAATTCTCGAACCGGCGCGCGAACCCGAGGTCTGCAGCCACCCCGTCCGGGTCGAGCGGGAGCGACGAACCGGCCAGGGCCCCGGCCCCGAGCGGCGAGACGTCGAGCCGGGTGACCGTCGCCACCAACCGGTCCACGTCCCGGGAGAGCGCCCACCCGTGGGCCAGCAGATGGTGCGCGAGTAGAACCGGCTGCGCCCGCTGGAGGTGGGTGTAGCCGGGCAGGTAGGTGTCTCCGACCTCCCGGGAGCGGGTCACCAGCACGTCCTGCAGGGACAGCACCTCTGTTGCGACCACCTGGAGCTCCCGCTTCGCATAGAGGCGCAGGTCGGTGGCGATCTGGTCGTTCCGGCTCCGGCCGGTGTGCAGCTTGGCCCCGAGATCGCCGGCCAGCTCGGTCACCCGTCGTTCGACCGCGGTGTGGATGTCCTCGTCGTCGGGCAGGAATTCGAACGTCCCTGCGTCCATCTCGGTCTCGATCGCGTCGAGAGTGGCCACGAGGGCTTCGACCTCCTCCTCGGAGAGGAGACCCCCCCTGCCCAGCCCGCGCACATGGGCCCGCGATCCGGTGATGTCGTCGTGGGCCAGTCGCCGGTCGTAGCCGAGGCTGACCGAGTAGTCCATGACCACGTCGGCGGTGCCGCCGCGGAGGCGGCCGTGCCAGAGGGTCATCAGCTGCCCGCGTCCACGGGGACCCCGCCATCCCCGCGGTGCTCCTGGACCGCCGACCAGGTCGCGACGCCGAGGCCCCAGAGACGGACGAATCCCTCTGCGTCCTGGTGACGGAAGGTGTCGCTGGCGTCGTAGGTGGCCAGCCCGTGGTCGTAGAGACTGAGCGGGCTCCGACGGCCGACCACCCAGCACCGCCCCTGATCGAGCCGCAGGCGCACCTCGCCGGTGACGTGCCGCTGGGACTCGGCGAAGAAGGCGTCGAGGGCCTGTTTGAGAGGCGAGAACCACAGGCCGTCGTAGACCAGCTCCGACCAGCGTGGCTCGAGGCGGAGCTTCTCGTGGTGGAGGTCGCGCTCGAGGGTCAGATCCTCCAAGTCGGCGTGGGCCAGGAGGAGGGCGAGCGCCCCCGGACATTCGTAGATCTCGCGGCTCTTGATCCCCACCCGGCGGTTCTCGACGATGTCCAGGCGCCCGAAGCCGTAGGACCCGACCAGCCGGTTGAGCTCGGCGATGAGCGGCTCCGGCATGAGGTGCCGGCCATCGATGGCAACCGGCAGACCCGACTCGAAGCCGATGGTGACCTCCGTCGGCGCGGCGGCCGTGGGCACGGTCATCGCATAGACGTCCTCGGGCGGGCGGCTCCAGGGGTCCTCGATGACCCCGCACTCGATGGCACGTCCCCACAGGTTCTCGTCGATCGAGTAGAGCTTCTCCTTGGACACCGACACCGGGATGTCCCACTTGGCCGCGTACTCGATCGAGTCCTCGCGGCTCAGACCCCAGAGGCGGGCCGGCGCGATGACCTCGAGATCCGGGGCCAGTGCCCGGGTGCCCACCTCGAAGCGAACCTGGTCGTTGCCCTTCCCCGTGCAGCCGTGGGCCACTGCGGTGGCACCGTGCCGCCGGGCCTCGGCCACCAGGTGGGTGACGATGACCGGTCGCGAGAGGGCCGACACCAGCGGGTACTTGCCCTCGTACCGGGCGTTGGCCAGAAGGGCGGGCATGCAGTACTCCTCGGCCATTTCGCTGCGGGCGTCGACCACGATGGACTCGACGGCACCCGCGGCCAGCGCCCGGTTGCGGATGACGTCCCAGTCCTCGCCACCGGACCCGGCAGCCTGGCCGACGTCGACGGCGACCGCGACGACCTCGACCCCTTGGTGCTGCATCAACCACCGGACCGCGATCGACGTGTCCAGTCCCCCGCTGTACGCGAGGACAACCCGCTTGCTCATTGCACACCCCTTGTCTCGGTCGTTCGCGTGCCGCGCGTTCCCGGTGCCCGACCGGATGCCTCGACCCCCCGGTCCCGACCACCCATCGTCCCACCGGGTTCCATTCCGGAAAGGGCGGCCAGCTGCGCGGCCACCGCCCCTCCGCCCACCGCTTCGGACGCCACCACCAGCACCGTGTCGTCCCCGGCAACCGTGCCGATGACCCCGGGGAGGCCGCTGCGATCGAGTGCCGAGCCTACGACATGGGCCGAGCCGGGCGGCGTACGGAGTACCACCAGGTTGCCCGAGTGGTCGGCCTCCACCACCCACTCCCCGAGCACCCGTCGCAGGTGGTCCTCGGGGGCGACCTGGTGGGAGGGCAGTTCCGGAAGGGCGTAGGCCGTCTCGCCCCCCGGCAGGCGCACCTTGAGCCGCGCCGAGCTCCTCCAAGTCCCGGGACACCGTGGTCTGGGTCGCCTCGACCCCCTCGGCCGCAAGGAGCTCGACCAGATGGGCCTGGCTGGTCACGGCTCCGGCCTCGAGGAGCCTGGTGATCCGGTACTGCCGCTGGTGCTTGGTCACCCGGTCACCCATCCGCTTCCACGCCGGCCACCCAGGCGAGGAGGCCCCGCATCGCGTGCATCCGGTTGGCAGCCTGGCGCCAGACGGCGCTCCGCTCGCCGTCGACCACCCCTGCGCTGATCTCTTCGCCCCGGTGGACGGGCAGACAGTGGAGCACCACCGCGTCGTGGGAGGCGCGGGCGAGCAGGGCCTCGTCGACCTGGAAGCCGGCGAAGGCGCGCAGCCTGGCCTCGCGCTCCGCCTCCTGGCCCATCGACGTCCACACATCGGTGTAGAGGGCGTCCGCTCCCGATGCCGCCTCGCCCGGGTCGGTCGTGACCAGCAGGTCGCCGCCGAACGACCGCACCAGGTCGACGTCGGCCGCGGACGGGCCGTACCCGGCCGGCGATGCCACCCTGGTCGGGATGCCGGCCATCGAGGCCACGAGCGCGAGGGACCTCCAGACGTTGTTCGCATCGCCGATGTAGGCCACGGTACGGTCGGCGACGCCGTCCGCCCCGAAGCAGTCGCGCAGGGTGAGCAGGTCGGCGAGGGCCTGGCACGGGTGGGCCCGGTCGCTCAGGAGGTTGATCACCGGCACCGCGACCCCCGCGCCGTCGAGCGCGGCGGTCATTCGCTCGAGCGTGCCGTGGTCGATCACCCGCGCGCCGATGACCGCGTGGTAGCAGGCCAGGGTGCGCGCCACATCGGCCGCGGTCTCCCGTACGTCGAGACCGACCTCGCTGCCCTGGATGGACACGGGATGTCCTCCGAGGGCGACCACCGCCATCTCCGAGCTGTTGCGGGTCCGGTTGGAGGGCTTCTCGAAGAGGAGGGCCACCCCACGACCGGCGAGCACCCGGGACAGGGCGTCCGGCTCGAGTTCGGCCAACGACATCACCGCGGCCACGCCGGCAGGCCCGAGGTCATCGACCTCGAGGACGTGAGGGGTTCCCGCCCGGCCGGTCCGGTCGGCGTTCGCGCCGGACGGCCGCTCACCTGTCATGGACACCCCCCCGGGCCGCCGGCGGCTCCACGTCGGCTCCGGTGCCCGCCACGGCATCCGAACCGGTGGAGGCGGCCACCGCGGCCAGGACCCGCCCGAGGATGTCCACCGCCCTGTCGATCTCGTCGTCGCTCACCAACAGCGAAGGCGCGAAGCGCACGGCGTCGGCGCGGGGGGCGTTGAGCACCAGCCCCGCGTGCAGCGCCTCCCGGCAGACCTGGCCGGCCAGGTCCCGGGTCAGGAGCGCCGCCAGCAGGAGGCCCTCGCCGCGCACCGATGCGACACCGGGCAGTCGCTCGAGACCGGTCCGAAGGCGCGCGCCCGCTCTCGTTGCACGCGCCGGCACGTCCTCGTGCTCCATGACCGCGAGCGTCGCCCGCACGGCCGACAGGGCGAGCGGCTGGCCGCCGAACGTGCTCCCGTGGTCGCCGGGAACGAACGCCGCGGCCACCTCGGCTTTGGCCCAGCAGGCCCCCACCGGCATGCCGTTACCCAGTGCCTTGGCCATCGTGACCACATCCGGGTCGATCCCCAGGTGCTGGAAGGCGAACCAGCGGCCGGTGCGCCCGAGCCCGGTCTGGACCTCGTCCACCATGAGCAGGATGCCCCGCTCGGTGCAGAGCCGGCGGAGGCCTCCCAGGTAGTCCGACGACGGCACCACCACGCCCGCCTCGCCGAGCACGGGCTCGACCAGCACCGCGGCAACCCGTACCGGATCGCAGGCGGCGTCCATGGCGTCGAGGTCGTCGAACGGGACGTGCTCGAACCCGTCGGGCATCGGCGCGAAGCCGGCCTGCTTTTCGACCTGCCCGGTGGCCGCCAGGGTGGCGAGGGTCCGGCCGTGGAAGGCGTCCCAGGTGGAGACCACCACGAACCGGTCGTCACCGGCCCACCGACGGGCCAGCTTGAGCGCACACTCGTTGGCCTCTGCCCCCGAGTTGGCGAAGAAGACCTGTCCCCCGGCCCGCTCGGTCCCCCCTCCGATGAGGCGGTCCAGGGTGACCGCCACCTCGGGCCCGATGACCGTGCCGAACAGGTTCGAGACGTGGCTGAGCGTGCGCGCCTGCTCGGCGATCGCTTCGGCGACCACCGGATGCGCGTGGCCGAGAGAGGTCACCGCCAGGCCGGAGAGGAAGTCGAGGTAGGCGTTCCCCTCGGTGTCGTAGAGGGTGCTGCCCTCACCCCGCACGAAGGTCACCGGGGGCTCCGGGTAGGTGCCCATGAGGGCCGAGCGGTCGGCACCGGGCGCCGGGCTCATCGCCGGACCCCGGTCACCGGTCGGCCCCGACCATCGTGCCAACCCCTTCGTCGGTGAAGATCTCGAGCAGGAGGGCGTGCGGGGTCCGGCCGTCGAGGAGGTGGGCACTCCGGACCCCGCCGCGCAGAGCCCGGATGCAGGCCTCGAGCTTCGGGATCATCCCGCCGGTGGCCCCGCCGGTGGCCAGCATGCGGTCGAGGTCCTCGACGCTGGCGCGGTGGATGAGCGTGCCGGGGTCCTCCGGGTCGGCGCGCAGCCCGGCCACGTCGGTGAGGAACACCAGTTTCTCGGCCTCGAGGGCTGCGGCCAGTGCTCCGGCGGCGGTGTCGGCGTTGATGTTGAAGGCCTGGCCGGACTCGTCGGTCCCGATGGTGGCCACCACCGGGATGAGCCCCTGGGCCAGCAGCTGGTGGACGATGACCGGGTCGACCCCGACCACGTCGCCCACGAACCCGAGCGCTTCGGACCGGGCCACAGCGGTGATCAGGTTGGCGTCCTCACCGGACAGCCCGACCGCGAGCGCGCCGTGCACGTTGATCGAGCTCACGATGTCCCGGTTGACCTTCCCGACCAGGACCATGCGGACGAGGTCGATGGTGTCGGCGTCGGTCACCCGCAGCCCGTCCTGGAACTCGGCCTGCTTGCCGACCCGGGCCATGAGTGCGCCGATCTGCGGGCCGCCACCGTGGACGACCACCGGCAACATGCCGACCGAGCGCATGAGCACGATGTCCTCCGCGAACGAAGCCAGCGCCTCGTCCTCGGCGATCGCATCCGCTCCGGGCTTGGCCGCCAGCACGTTGCCTCCGTACTTGACGACCACGACCTTTCCCCAGAAGCGGCGGATGTACGGCAGCGACTCGACCAGGACCGCGGCCTTGTCGCCGGGGGGGAGCACGGGCTGGTCCACGGGCGCCGCGGCGGTCACGACGTCGTCCGGTTCTCGTCGATGTAGCCGTAGCCGAGCTCGACCCCCATGACGACGCCGGTCCCGTCGGCGAGGCCGAGCCCGCACTCGATCCGGATCATCGACCCGGACAATTGTGCAACCGCTGCTGCGCGGTCATGGGGAACGGCCACCCCGCCCCGGCAGACGGTGACGTCGCCATAGGCGATGCTCAACCGGTCCATGTCGAATGCGACGCCGGCCGAGCCCAGCTCACTGGCCACCCGTCCCCAGTAGGGATCGGCACCGTTGACCGAGCATTTGACGAGCAGGGAGTCGGCGACCTTGCGGGCGGCCCGGTGGGCCTCGCCGTCGGAGCGTGCCCCGGTGACCTGGACCTGGAAGATCTTGGAGGCCCCTTCGGCGTCGGCGGCCATCTGGGTGGTCAGGTCGGCGCAGGCCTCGGTCACCGCGTCGGCCACCTCGTTGGGATCGACCGGCCCGGCCCGGCCCGAGGCCATCAGGATCACCGTGTCGTTGGTCGACGTGCAGCCGTCGATCGAGAGGGAATTGAACGAGTCGTCGACGGCGCTCCGCAGGAGGTCGGCGAGCGGAACCGGACCGACCGCAGCGTCCGTGGTCAGGAAGGCCAGCATGGTGGCCATGTCGGGGGCCAGCATGCCCGCCCCCTTGGCCATGCCGGCGACAGCGAAGGTCGGGTACTCGACGAGCACCTCCTTGCGACCGGAGTCGGTGGTCAGGATCCCGAGGGCGGCGTCGGCCCCCGCCCCGGGCCCCCCGGCTCGGGCTGCGACCAGGCGCGGGATCCCTGCCGTGATCGGGTCCATGGGGAGGGGGACGCCGATGAGTCCGGTCGAGCACACCAGGACCTCCTCGGGTGCGACGCCCAGGCCCTCCGCGGTCAGGGCGCACATGGCCTCGGCGTCGAGCCGACCCTGGCTGCCGGTTGCGGCGTTGGCGTTGCCGCTGCTGACGACGACCGCGGCGGCCCGACCGCCGTTGGCCGTCTGATGGGAGCGGCTGACCTGGACGGGAGCAGCCGCGGCTCGGTTGGAGGTGAAGGTTGCCGCCGTCGGCACCGGCCGGCCGTCCTCGGTGGCGAGGAGAGCGAGGTCGAGCGCGCCCGAGCTCTTGATGCCAGCCGCGAACCCGGCGGCCACGAACCCGGCGGGGGTGGTGATGCTCATGGGTAGAGGCCGGCCACGGGGAGCCCGGTCGGCTCTGGGATTCCGAGCGCCAGGTTCGCGCACTGCACCGCCTGGCCCGACGCCCCCTTGACCAGGTTGTCGATGGCGGAGAGGACGACCACCCAGCCCGTGCGCGGATCGACCCGCACGGTGAGGTGGGCGGTGTTCGATCCGGTCGACGACTTGGTCGAAGGGGAACCCTCGCCCACCACCACGAAGGGCTCGCCCGCGTAGCGGCTCCACAGGATCTCGAGGGCGTCCTCGGTGGTCAGTGCCCGGTCGTGCGCGGGGCGCGCATAACAGGTGGCCAGGATGCCTCGGACCATCGGGGCGAGGTGCGGCGTGAAGAGCACGCTGGTGCCCAGTCCCTGCTCGATCTCAGGGGTGTGGCGGTGGTCGAGCAGGCCGTAGGCGACGAAGTCCTCGTCGACGGTGCCGAAGTGGAGGCTCTCGGTCGGAGAGCGACCGGCCCCCGACACCCCGCTTGCCGCATCGACCAGCAGGGGCGCGGCACCCCCCGGGGTCGCGTCGGGCAGGTCGAGCGCGCCGGCCTCCACCAGCGGGGTGAGGGCCAGCAGGGCCGCCGTCGGGTAGCACCCGGGCGCGGCGATACGGGTCGCGCCTTCGAGCGCGGCGCGGTGGAGCTCGGGCAGGCCGTAGGTGAACGTGGGGAGCAATGCCGGCGCGAGGTGCTCGGCGCCGTACCAGGCCGGATAGAGGCCCGGGTCGCGCAGACGGAAGTCGGCCGCCAGGTCGACCACCACCCCCACCCGTTCGACCAGTTCGGGCATGAGGCGTTGCGACTCCCCGTGGGGCAGAGCGCAGAAGACGAGGTCGAGGCCGTCCAGGTGGGTCAGATCGGTCGGGCTGTAGACGAGGGAGGGATAGGCGGCGGCCAGCGAGCGGGAGTGGTCGGCCACCGACTGTCCGGCGTGCGATCCCGCCGTGGCCACCGCCACCTCGAGGTCGGGGTGGACGGCGCAGAGCCGGAGCAATTCGACACCCGTGTAGCCGGACGCCCCGACCACGCCGACCTTCCGGGGAGCTGCCATGCTGCAAGTCTATGCACAATAGCGCATGATTATGCAACATGCCCGAGCAGCAGGAGCGACAGGTCGGGAGCAAGCCTGCCCCCAGGTCAGCGCAGAGCGGCCCCGTGATGGTCCACCACCGCTGCGATGCAGAGCGACCGGAGCCTGCCGATCTCCTCGTCGGTGAGGGTGCGGTCAGGGGCGCAGAAGCGGAGACGGTAGGCCAGGCTGCGCGACCCGTCGGCGACCGTCGGGCCGCGGTAGACGTCGAAGAGGTGGACCGACTCGAGGAGATCCCCTCCCGCGCTCGCCAGGGTGGCCTCGACCGAGCCTGCGGGGACCGGGTCGGGGACGACGAAGGCCAGGTCGATGTCGGAGGAGGGAAAGCGGCTCACCGGAACCGCCTCGAGGGGCCGGCGCGGGGTCTGTCCCGGGTCGAGCAGCACCTCGAGGTCGAGGTCCAACCATCCGACCCGCCGGGGGCGTCCGGCGATGTCCACGAGCCCGAAGCTCTCCACCACGGTCGGGTCGAGCTCACCGAGCACCCCGAGCTCGAGGGAATGACCGGGCGGTGCGTCCGGTCCCGGATCGCAGCGCACCGTCGCCGACCGGTGTTCGTGGAGGACACGCGTGACCGGTGACTGGCGCGGTCTCTGCTCGAGGTGCCACCCGGTCACGCCGAGTGCGTCGGCCAGGATGCGCCACGCGGCCACCGCGGCCCAGGCGTCGTCCTCCGCAGTGACGAAGACCGCCGACAGCCGCTCATCCGACTCGGCCGGTGGCTCGTCCGGGGTCTGCACCTCGGCGAGCCCGAACACGGAACCGACCTCGAACAGCCGTAGCTCGTCCTGGCGCCGCTCGACGTTGTAGAGCACCGCCCGCAGGAGCCCGGGGGCCATCGACGTCCGCAGGAAGCGCTCCGCGTCGACCAGCGGGTTGGCCACCTCGACGAAGGGCGGGCTGAAGCCGACCCCCACCAGGTCGGCCTCGGTCGCGAAGGTGGGGGTCCACACCTCGGTGGCCCCGACACCGCACAGGACGTCCTTCACCAGCCTGCGTGCGCGCTGGTAGTCGGTGAGCCGTCCGGGCTGGGGCCAGGCGGGCATCCGACGCGGCAGGCGGGCGTACCCGTAGGTGCGGGCGACCTCCTCGGTCAGGTCTGCCTCCCCCATCGGGGCGGGGCGGATGTCGGGCCGGAAGGTCGGGACCACGGCGTTCAGCGTCTCGTCCCCGACCGGCGCCGGCTGACCGCCCCGGATGCCGAGCGGCGCGAGCAGGCCGGCGATCGCCGGTGCGGAGAAGTCGGTCCCGAGCAGTGCGTTGACCCGGTCCGGGCGGACCGGGACGGTCAGCGGAGTCGGCACGTCGCCGACCACGTCGATGACCCCCTGCGCGAGTGCGAGTCGCGGACCCGCGGTCAGGGCCAACAGCTCGCAGAAGCGCTGGGCGGCGAGATCGATCCCGGCGGGATCGCAGCCGCGTTCGAACCGGGCGGAGGCCTCGGTGCGCAGGTTGAGCCGCTTGGCGGTGCGGGCGATGGCCATGGCCACGAAGAAGGCCGCCTCGAGGAGCACCCTCGTCGTCGACGGATCGATCTCAGAGGAGGCACCCCCCATGATCCCGCCGATGCCGACCGGGGCGCCCGCGGCATCACAGATGAGACAGTCCTGGCCGGTGTCGCCGAGACCCGGTCCGGGTGTGCCGAGCGTGCGCTCGACGCCGTCGAGGGTGGTGACCCGCTCCCCCGGTGCCGCCCGTCGCACCAACAGTCCATTGCCGGCCAGCCGGTCGAGATCGTAGGGATGGGTCGGCTGACCGAGCTCGAGCATCACGTAGTTGGAGGCGTCGACCACGTTGTTGATCGGTCGCATGCCGGCCGCGGTCAGACGGCGCGACAACCACGCCGGGGAGTCGGTCACCTCGACTCCCGGTGAGGACCCGCGCGGTAAAGCGCGGACACAGCTCGAGATCATCCACCCGGACCGTGGTCAGCGACCCGACGTCCGGGCCGGCAGGCAGGGCTGTGCCAGCAGGGTGCGGGCCGTCGTCTTGCGAGGCGGCCGCGACCACCGCAGCGGTGTCGGGCACGGTGAACGGGAGCGTCAACCGCGCAGCCAGATCCCGTGCCACGCCGGCGATGCTCCATGCATCGGGCCGGTTCGCCTCCACCGAGATGTCGAACACCACGTCCGGGTCGATGCCCAGCACCGCGACGAGCGGGTCGCCCGGCGCCGCCCCCTCGACACCGTTGAGGATGAGGATGCCCTCGTGGTCCTCGGACAGGCGGAGCTCGCGGCCCGAACAGAGCATGCCGTTGGAGACAACACCCTTCAGCTTGCGGCGACCGATCGCCATCCCGCCGGGCAGCGTGGCTCCGACCGGGGCGAGCGGCACCAGGTCACCGGCGGCGAAGTTCCACGCGCCGCACACGACCTCGACCGGAGCGGACCCGTCGTCCACCACCACCCGTCTGATCTTGTCGGCCCCGTCGATGGGTCCGACCTCGACGACCCGGGCCACGACCACATCGGCCAGACCCTCGCCCACCACTTCGATCGCCTCCACGACCAGCCCCAGGTCGTCGAGCGTGGCGGCCAACGTGGCCACATCGTCCCCGAAGGGGGCGAAGTCCCGAAGCCAGGAAAGGGGTACGCGCACAGCTGTCCTCTCGGGGGAACGCGCCTCAGAACTGGCGCAGGAATCGGATGTCGTTCTCGATCAGGGCCCGCATGTCGGCGATCTGGTGCCGCATCTGTGCGCAGCGGTCGATGCCGAATCCGAATGCGAACCCGGTCCACTCGTCCGCGTCGATGCCCGCTGCGGCAAACACCGCCGGGTCGACCATGCCGCAGCCGCCGAGCTCGATCCAACCGGTCTGCGAGCAGGTCCGGCATCCCGCCCCGTGGCAGATGGTGCAGGTGACCTCGAACTCGGCCGAGGGCTCGGTGAAGGGGAAGTAGGCCGGACGCAGCCGCGAGTGGATGTCCGGACCGAAGTAGGCGGTGGTGAAGGTCTCGATCGTGCCCGCCAGATCGGCGAAGGTGATGCCCACGTCGACGACGAGTCCCTCGATCTGGTGGAAGACCGGAAGGTGCCTGGCGTCCGGAGTGTCGCGCCGGTAGCAGCGGCCGGGGATGACAGCGTGGATCGGGAGGGTACCGTCCAGCACGGCCTGCTCCATGAGGTGGATCTGGACGGGCGAGGTGTGGGTCCGCAAGAGGACGGTCTCCGGCTCGCCCAGCTCGAGGTAGAAGGTGTCCCACATGCCGCGGGCCGGATGGGCCGGGGGGATGTTGAGTGCGCCGAAGTTGTACCAGTCGGTTTCGATCTCGGGACCTTCGGCCACCTCGAACCCCATCCCCACGAAGACGTCCTCGAGTGCGTCCCGGGTCTGGGAGACCAGGTGGAGGTGACCCCGGGTGGCGGGTGTGCGGACCCTGCCCGGCACGTACTCGGTGAGGTCCAGACGCGAGGCTGCCATCTCGCTGGCAAGCTCCTCGTACCGGATCTCCTCCTTCCTGCGCTCGAGGAGCTCCTCGATGGTGGCGCGGGCTTCGTGCAGGATCCGACCGAGCTCCTTGCGCGTCTCGGGATCGAGCGTGCCGAGACCGCGCGATGCCTCGGCCAGGGGCGACCGCTTGCCCGACACCGCGGCCGCGACCTCGCGGATGTCCTCGGTCGTGACGGCTCCGGCTGCGGCGGCTCGGGCCGCCTCGACCAGGGCTCCGACGTCCAGTTGGTCGCTCATCCCGGACCCCCCGCGCTCCCGCCAGCCCGGCCGGTCGGTCCGTGATCCATGCCGGGCATCGTAGAGCCCGACGCGCCCCGACCCAGGGGAGCACCCGCGGGGCGGTCCGCCCGCCGTTGGCGCAGTGCCTCGAAGCAGAGCACGGCGGCTGCAACGCTCACGTTGAGGGACTCGGCCCGACCGACCATCGGGATGCTCACACCGGCGTCGAGGGCGGCTCCGACCTGCGCGTCGAGCCCGGACGCCTCGTTCCCCAGCACCAGGGCCACCGGGCGGCGCCAGTCGAACTCGGTGTAGTCCTGGCCGCCGCTCACCGCAGCGCCGACCGAGGAGAGTCCCCGTGACGCCAGATCGGCCACCACGTCGACAGCAGCGCCGCCGACCACCACGGGGAGGTGGAAGAGCGAGCCGGCCGTGGCACGCACACACTTGGGATTGGTCGGGTCGACCGTTCCCTCGCAGCACACCACTGCATCGGCGCCCGACGCGTCGGCCGTCCGGATGACCGTGCCGACATTGCCCGGGTCGCGCACGTCTGCGCAGACCACCACGAAGGTCGCGGCCGCGAGATCGTCGAGCGCGGCGGCCTCCCAGCCCACAACCGCGAGGACGGGCTGGGGGGTCACCGTGGAGGCGACACGCTCCATCACCCCCGGGCCGAGGTCGAAGACACGGGCTCCGACGGCCAGTGCCCGTCCGGTCACCTCGGCGACCGCCGGGACGTCTGCGCCCTCCGGTGCAACGTAGACAGCTTCGACCCGGGCACCCGCCGCCAGTGCCACTGCGAGCAGTTCGGCGCCCTCGACGACCAGCACCCGCTCGGCGTTGCGCAGGCCGCGCTTGCGCAGGAGCTGGCGAAGCCTCCGCACCCGCTGGTGGGTGACCGCCAGGCCGGGTTGGGTCAGGAACCGGCCTCGGCGATCGGGGCGGCCGCGGCCAGTGCCTCGTTGGCCAGCTGCACCAGGGAGGCGAAGGCCTCCGGTTCGGTCACCGCCAGGTCGGCCAGGACCTTGCGGTCGACGTCCACCTGCGCACGGTGCAGCCCGGCGATGAACCGGCTGTAGCTCGTGCCGTTGAGCCGGGCGGCCGCGTTGATGCGCTGGATCCAGAGCTGGCGGAAGTCTCCCTTCCGGGCGCGGCGGTCCCGGTAGGCGTACTGCATCGAGTGCATGACCTGCTCGTTGGCGGCGCGGAAGGAACGGCTCTTGTTGCCGTAGTAGCCCTGTGCCTGCTCGAGGATGGCGCGGTGGTGCTTCTTGGCGTGGACTGCGCCTTTGACTCGGGCCATGGGAGAACTCCTTTGTCTGAGGGGGCCTTCGGTCTGGGTCTGTCTGACCTGGCCCGTCGCGATCGACCGGTCCGGGATGGCGGTGTGCCGGCGGGTCCGACGGTGCAGGTAGCGGTGGAGAGGTGGAGGTGACCCGGTACCGGGTCCGCGAGGCGGGCCGGAACGAACCGGTGATGCGGGTGGACCGGGTGGAGCGCCCCCTACATCCCGAGCATGCGCTTGACCTGCCTGGCATCGCCCGTGGCGAAGTCGGTCTCACGGCCGAGCCTGCGCTTGCGCTCGCTCGACTTGTGTTCGAGCAGGTGCGAGCGGAAGGCCTTGCGGCGACGCAGGCGTCCCGTTCCGGTGACCTTGATCCGCTTGCGGGCTCCGCTGTCGGACTTCATCTTTGGCATGGTCTTATCCCTCTCGTTGGATCGTCTCCGCGCGGGGGGAGATTCCCCACCGCGGCGGTCGTCTGCGCCACGACCCCGGGCGATGTCTCGACGGCAGCCGGCACCTCGTCCGCCCCGGTCGGCGCATCAGGTGCGCCGGCCACCGGGGGCGGGGACGGGACGGCAGTGTCGGCGGCCTCGGTCATGCCCCGGGCAGGCTGCCGGGAAGCGTCCGCTCCCTTGGAGGAGGCGCTCTTGGCCGCTGCCGACTGCTTTGCCCGCTTCTCGGGTGCCAATACCATCACCATGTTCCGTCCGTCGAGTCGTGGCACCGCCTCCGGCTTCCCCATCCCGTCCATCTGCTCGGCGATCCGATCCAGGATCTTCTTGCCCAGTTCGGGGTGGAAGACCTCCCGACCGCGAAACATGATGGTGATCTTGACCTTGTGGCCCTCGTCGAGGAACTTGGCCACCTGGCGGGTCTTGGTGTCGAAGTCGCCTGGCCCGATCTTCGGCCGGTACTTCATCTCCTTGATCCCGACGTGGACGGCCTTGCGCTTCGATTCCTTGGCTCGCTGGGCTTCGTCGAACTTGTGCTTGCCGAAGTCCATGATCCGGCAGACGGGCGGATTGGCGCCTGGTGCCACCTCGACCAGATCGAGGTCGAGATCCCGGGCGATGGCCAGTGCCTCCGGCAGGAGCTTGATGCCGAGCTGCTCCCCTTCCGGGTCTACCAGCCGTACCTCACGGGCACGGATGCGGTCGTTGATACGAGGATCGGTGGTGGTGGTGCTGGTTGCTATGCGACTTCACTCCCTGTCTGCGGGTCACGGAAACTCCGTGACCGATGATGAAGGAGCGGAGCCAGCACCGGGGCGACCGACGGGTGTCGGTTCCCGGGCCCGGTAGACCCGGCGCACCGGGGACCGACCGTCGGTCAGCCACTGTGGCCGGGTGGGGGATTCGCACCGCGAAGCCCCGCTTCCTCGTCTATCAGTTGCTTTAGGCTATCAGTCGTGAGCACGCTCTGGACGCCCGACGGCGAACACCCGGTCGGAAAGCCCCCTTCCACGCCCGGCGATCCCGGCCCGGCGCGGCCGTCCTCCGACCCGCCCGGTGCGGGCGCCGGGGACCCTGGGGAGCCGGACGACGAGGAGCTCGCCGCCCAGGTAGAAGCACTGCGCACCGAGCTCGCCAACTCCCCGGTCGAGGCGGTCGTCGCCAACCACTGCTACGGCCTGTTCGAGCTGGCCGCGGTCTACCTCTCGCAGCAGCCTCCGCTGCTCGACCAGGCCCGTCTGGCCATCGACGCCCTCGGCTACCTGGTCGACGGCCTCGAAGGGCGGCTCGGCGAAGGCGAGGGCGGGTTGCGCGACGGTCTCAGCCAGCTCCGGCTGGCCTACGTGCAGATCGACGGAGCCCGGCGGGTGGCGGCGGACGTGACCGCGTCGTCAGGAGCCGACGGCGACGCGCAACGGGCGGCGTCGGCAACCGCTGCCAACGGGGGCGCGCCGCCGGACGACGACACCCCGGGGTGAGCGACCCGCCGGGCGAGGCCGACCTGCCTCCGGCGGCCCGACCCGCCGGAGGCATCGACGCCTCCCGACTCCGGAGTTTCATCGGGCTCTCGGTGGGCCTGGTCGGCCCCCGGGCCAATCTCGCCGTCTCCGGGGTGCTCATCACGCTCTTCGTCCAGCAACGCGCGTCCGGCGCGCTCGCGGTCACCTTCGCCCTGACCGCCGACCGGCTGGTGAGCTGGCTGACCTACCCGGTGGCCGGACGGCTGAGCGATCGGACCCGCAGCCGGGTCGGGCGGCGCACCCCCTACATGGCCGGCAGCCTCATCCTGATGGGCGCGGCGACCTGGATGTTCACGGTCGTCCACGGCTACTGGCTCCTCGTGCTCATGATCCTCATCGCCGGTCAGGCGTCGGCCACCTTCACCCTGACCAACGTCGCGGTGGTGCCCGAGGTCTTCGGTCGCAGCCGCTGGCTCAAAGCGCTGCTGCTGACCACCGTGCTCGGCACGCTCGCCAGCTGGACGATCAAGGGAACCGTCATCACCTCCTGGAAGCAGAGCAACCCGGCCACCTGGAACCTGCCCTTCCAGATCGACGCGGTGATCCTGGTCGCGGTCGGCCTGGTCGTCCTCCTCCTGGTGCGCGAGGCGCCAGCCGCCTCGTTCGGGGCAGCGGCGGACCGCAAGGAGCGGGACCGCCCGGCCCGGGACGAGCTCCGCGAGATCCTGGCGGGACCCAACGCCAAAGTGCTCATCGGTGGCTCGCTGCTCTTCTGGTCCGGAGTCGGGTCCACCGCGTACGTCGCAATCCTCTTCTTCCAGCGGGTGCTCCACGCCGGGGCGAGCGCCCAGACCATCGCGGGGCTGGTGACCGGCATCCCGGTCTTCTTCATCGGCATCGGCCTCGGGATCCCGCTCAGCCGCAAGCTCACCCCGATGCAGTTGGCCATCGGTGCCCCGCTGGTCGGGGCGTTGCTCGCCGGCGTCCAGTACTTCGACACCCACCTCTGGCAGGCGGTCGCCCTGGCATTCATCGGGGCCCCGTTCGTCGGCGCCTACATCATCGTGATGGCCCCGCTGCTCCTGCGGCTCCTCCCGAGGGCAGGGGGTCTCGGCGAGCGGATCGGGGTGCTGCTCGCCCCGTTCAACCTGTGCAGCGTGATCCTGGCCTACATCGCCGCCATCGTCATCGACGCCACCGGCAACTACCGCCTCATCTGGCTCTTCCCGGCCGCGACCGGCGTGGCGCACGCGGTGGTCAACTGTTGGCTGCGGTACCCGCAACGGAACCCGGCCAGTCCGGACATGGTCCGGCGGTTGTGGGAGTGGAGCATCGTGCAGGCCGAGTCGATGGCGGAAACCGGCATCCTGACCGGTCTCCTGGCCGCTCCGCTCCTCGGCGTGGTGACCGAGGAGGACGCCGACAGCGCGGTGGTCATCGACATGGCGCGCTCGGTCCTCGGCAACCCCTACGACGACGGGACCGGCCAGGGTTCGGACACCCCGCCGGCCACCCCGGCGGAGGCGGGCTCGGAGGAGCGGGTCCCGGAGCCCGGGACCGACCCGGATCCGGATGACGGCGCGGCGAACGCAACGCCCGACCACTGATCGGCCTGCTCGCCGGCGGCGAGGGACCCTCCCGGGGAGACCACCCCGGGGAGTGGGCGGACCGACCGGGCCTCGAGGATGCCGAGCCGGCCGGCCACGATCCGTACGGCAACCACCGCCCCGACATCGATCGTGCGCGAACCGTCCGTGATGACCGAGCAGTGGAAGGGGACCGTGCGCCCTGGCCCACACTCGACCATGCCGAGGCCGCGCTCCTCGTCGAACGAGACCACATAGCCGATCAGGGGGGCTCGGCTCACCGGGACCAGGTCCGAGGGGGAGGTCGGGTAGGGAGGGGTCAACGCGACGCGCTCAGTGGACGATCTTGGACAGGGCCAGTTCGATGATGTCGGTGGCGCCGCGGTCGCGCAGCGCGGGGATCAGCACGTTGATCTCCGACTTGGGCACGACCGTCTCGACGGCGAAGCCTCCCTCACCGAACAGCTCGGAGACCGTCGGCGAACGCAGGGAGGGCAGGACCTCGATGACCCCTTTGAGCTGGTCGGCGGCGACATTGAGCTTCACCAGGACCTTGCCCCGGGCCTCGAGGACACCCTGGAGGAGGGTGAGCAGCTGCTCCATGGCATGACGCTTGGTCGGGTCGGCCGCCGCGGCCGGATTGGCGATGAGCTCGGTGTGGGACACGAGGAGGGTCTCGACGACCTTGAGGCCGGCAGCCCGCAGGGCGCGCCCGGTCTCGGTGATCTCGACCACGCAGTCGGCGATGTCGGGCACCTTGGCCTCGGTCGCCCCGTAGGAGACGCTCACCGCGGCGCGCACCCCGTGGTCGGCGAGATAGCGGCGGGTGAGCTCGGGGTACTCGGTCGACACCCGCAGCGCGCCGTTCGCCCCGGTGGCCGACCGGGCGAGGTCGCCGACCGAATCGACGGGGAGCTCGGTGGGCACCGCCAGCACCACCCGGACCGGGTTGGCCGACGCTTTCGAGTACTGGAGGGTGCCGAGGGAGGTGACCGCGCTCCCCCGCTCCTCGATCCAGTCGCGCCCGGTGATCCCGATGTCGAACAGCCCGTCGGCGACGTAGAGCGGGATCTCCTGCGGCCGCAGGATGCGGACGTCGTCGATGCGAGGGTCGTCGATGGTCCCCCGGTAGTCGACGCTCGACGAACGGCTGACCGCGAGGTCGGCGTCTGCGAAGAGCTCGAGGGTGGCCTTCTCGAGGGAGCCCTTGGGCAGGACCAGACGGAGCACGCTCACCGCCCACCGACGGAGTAGCCGGCCTGCGCCGTGGCCGAGACGTCGGCGACGGCCCGCAGCACCGCCACCGTCTCCAACGCCGTGCGGACCGCCTCGGTGCCCTTGTTGGTCTCGTCCGGCAACGAGCGGACCAGGGCCTGCTCCACGGTGTCGGTGGTCAGCACACCGAACACCACCGGCAGGCCGGTGTCGAGCTGGACCTGCTGGATTCCGGCGGCGCACTCCCCGGCCACGAACTCGTAGTGCCCGGTGTCACCCCGGATGACCGCCCCGAGGCAGACCACCGCGTCGATGCGCCCGGACGCGGCCAGGGACTGGGCGAGCAATGGGAGCTCGAACGCTCCCGGGGCCCAGGCCACGGTCACGTCGCCGAGGTCGCACCCCGCCGACTCGAGCCAGTCCAGGGCGCCGGTGAGCAGCCGGTCGGTGATCCCGCCGTTGAATTCTGCGCAGGCGAACGCGATCCGGACGCCGGCGGCAGCCGACGCGGCGCCCGCCGGATCGAGGGAGGTGCCGACCCGCCCCCCGGCACGCGCCTTGGCATCGTCCGGCAGGAGGGTCCGGTCAGAGGACGTCATCGAGACCCTCGAGGAGGTGCCCCATCCGCTCGCGCTTGGTGCGCAGGTACTCGATGTTCTCGGGGGTCGGGGAGGGCTGGATGTTGACCCGCTCGACGATGTCGAGTCCGAATCCCTCGAGTCCTCCGTACTTGGTCGGGTTGTTGGTCATCAGACGCATCGTGGTCACGCCGAGGTCCACCAGGATCTGGGCACCGATGCCGTATTCGCGCGAGTCGGCCGGAAGACCGAGCTCGAGGTTGGCGTCCACCGTGTCGTATCCCTCCTCCTGGAGGTTGTAGGCCCGCAGCTTGTGGGCCAGCCCGATCCCCCTGCCCTCGTGGCCACGCAGGTAGACCAGGACGCCGCTGCCGGTGGCATCGATGAGGGACATCGCCGCGTGGAGCTGCGGGCCGCAGTCACAGCGCAGCGACCCGAAGACGTCCCCGGTCAGACATTCGCTGTGCACCCGGACCAGTGTGTTGGGTTGCCCACGGACGTCTCCTTTGACCAGTGCCACGTGATGCTCGCCGTCGAGCACCGACTCGTAGGCGTAGACGGTGAACTCGCCGAAATCGGTCGGGATGCGCGCGTCGGCAATCCTGCGCACCAGCTTGTCCTTGCGGCGGCGGTACCGGATGAGATCGGCGATGGAGATGAGGTGCAGGCCGTACTTCTTCGCGAACACCTGGAGCTCGGGCAGGCGCGCCATGGTCGCCTTGTCCTCGCTCACGACCTCGCAGAGGACCCCGGCGGGCGCCCGACCCGCAGCGCGGGCCAGGTCGATCGCCGCCTCGGTGTGACCGGCCCGCTTGAGGACGCCGCCCGGTCGGTACCGGAGCGGAAAGATGTGCCCGGGCCGGTTGAGGTCTGCGGGCCGGGTATGGGGGTCGACCAGGGCCTTGATGGTCGCGGCACGGTCTGCGGCCGAGATCCCGGTCGAGGTGCCGTGGCGGAAGTCGACGCTCACGGTGAAGGCGGTGCGCTGTACTTCGGTGTTCGAGATCACCATCAAGGGGAGGTCGAGGTGCTCGACCCGCTCGGGAGTCAACGGAACGCAGATGAGGCCTGAAGTGTGGGCCAGGAAGAACGCGATCTTCTCCGGGGTGACCGCGTCGGCGGCCATGATCAGATCACCCTCGTTCTCGCGGTCCTCGTCGTCCACGACGACGACGATCTCGCCCCGACCGATCGCCTCGATCGCATCCTCGACTGCTGAGAAGGGCATCGACCCTCTGTCTCCCTCGGTTGAGTGACCGCTGCTCTTGTTGTCGGCTCCTCGCGGGCCGACCTTGGGCGATTTCTGCGGACGGGACCCGGGCGACGCGACGACTGCCTGGCCCCGGCGCTCAGACCGGGGGTGCGAGCGGAGCCAGCTCCACCCGCACGTCGCCCTCCAGGCTAGTCACCGAGCGAACCTCCCCACGCCACAGGCTCCCGATGGTGGCCGCACCCGGGCCGGCGAACAGCGGTCGTGCGTCGTCGCCGCCGAAGAGGGCCGGGGCGATGTACAGCACGTACCGGTCGACCAGGCCTCGGGCGTGGAATTCGTGGGCCACGGTGGCTCCGCCTTCGACGAGGACCTGGACCAGTCCCCGGCTGCCGAGCTGCTCGAGCACCCCGACCGGGTCGCCACCCAGCTCGAGCGCGGGCCGCACGGCGGCCGCGGCGGGGGCACGTCCGAGCACGACCCGCAACGGCTGATCGTCCGGCCCGCGGAACAGCGGGTCGTCGGGGGGAGCCGGACGGTCAGGCTCGGGTCGTCGGCGCGCACGGTCCCTGCCCCCACGATCACCGCGTCGGAGACCGCCCGCAGTCGGTGGACGTCCCGACGGGCGGCCTCACCGGTGATCCAACGGCTCGAGCCGTCGGGGGCGGCGATCCGGCCGTCGAGCGTGGCCGCCAGTTTGAGCACGACCCATGGCCGCCCGGTGCGCCGGTGCGCCACATAGGCAGCCAACTGCTCGCCCACGACGTCGGCGGCCACCCCCACCTCGACGTCCATCCCCGCGCTCCGCAGGACCTCGACACCCCGTCCGTCCACCAGCGGATCGGGGTCGACCATCCCCACCACCACCCGGGCCACCCCGGCCCCGAGCACCGCCTCGGTGCACGGCGGGGTGCGGCCATGGTGCGCGCAGGGCTCGAGGGTCACGTACAACGTCGCGCCCCGGGCCCGGTCCCCGGCCGCGGTCAGGGCGGTCACCTCGGCATGGGGTCCACCCGGCGGGGCGGTGGCCCCGACGAACCAGGTCGTCGGGGTGTGCGAGTCCCCGGGAGCCACCAGCACCGCACCCACCCACGGGTTCGGAGCGGTGCGGCCACGCACCCGCTCGGCGGCCTCGACCGCCTGCAACATCCAGCCGGTGTCCCCCCCGAGCCCGGGGCGGAGCAGAACGCTCAGGGCCTGACCCCGGCCCGCTCGGCCTCTGCCGCCGCGAGGATGCCGGACACCGAGCCGAGCGGGTCCTCCCGGCCGAAGACCGCCGAACCGGCCACGAAGACGTTGGCCCCGGCTCGTGCGGCCCCCACCACCGTGTGCTCGTCGATCCCGCCGTCGACCTCCACGTCGAGCGAGAGACCGGCGGCGTCGGCCGCATCGCGCACCTGGCGCACCTTCGCCAGCACCCCTTCGATGAACGACTGTCCACCGAAACCGGGGAAGACCGTCATGCACAGGACCAGGTCGACCATGGACAGGTACGGCTCGAGCGCCTCGAAGGGGGTGTCCGGATTGGCGGCCAGACCGACCCGGAGGCCGAGATCGCGCATCTGGGACACCAGGGCGGCGGTCTCGCCCACCTCGACGTGCACGGTGCACCCGTCCGCCCCAGCATCCCGGAACGGCCCGAGATAGCGGGCCGGGTCGGTGATCATGAGGTGGGTATCGAAGAAGAGCCCGCTGTGGGCCCGGAGGGACGCGACCACCGGCGGGCCGACGGTGAGATTGGGGACGAAGTGGCCGTCCATCACGTCGATGTGGAGCCAATCGGTGCCGCTGGCGACGGACGCCACGGCGGCCGCCAGACCGCCGAAGTCCGCGGAGAGGATCGACGGAGCGACGCGCAGCGTGGGCGGGGACTCCGGTGCGGCCATCGCCGCCGAGCCTACCGGGGCCGTCCGTGCGCCCGGAGCTGGGTCGTCCGCGTTCACCCTCCGAGCCGTTCGTCCGGGCCGGCGCGCACCCCGTGGAGCCAGGCGGTGGCCTCCATCGGTCGTTTCCCCTCGGGCTGGACGGTCAGCAGGCGCAGAGACGTCCCCTCACCGGCGCCGACCACCGCACCGCGCAACGCACCCGGGGCGAGCGGGTCGACGCCGTGGTCTGTGCCCGGCTCCTCGTCGGTGCCCGGCTCCTCGCGGTGCGCGGCGGCCGTGAGGATCCGGACCCGGCGCCCGCGGATCGTCGTCCAGGCACGACCGAGGCGGACCACCCGACGCAGGTGGATGGCCTGCCGTTGCCAGTCCAGCTCCAGCTCGTGCGGCAGGAGCTTCTCCGCGTAGCTGGGCGTGCCGGCCTGCTCCCGCGGGGCCGGAAGACCGGCGCGACCCCCGGCCAGGTGCTCCGCCAGCAGGGAGCAGCCGATGGCGACGAGTCTGTCCCGGAGCTCGTCGAGCGTCTCCTCCTCACCGATCGGGGTGGAGACCTCGGCGTAGATCGCGCCGGTGTCGAGGCCGGCCTCGACGGCCATGAGGCAGACGCCGGTCTCCGAGTCCCCCTCCAAGAGGGCCCGCTCGACCGGGGCGGCACCGCGCCACCGGGGCAGGAGCGAGAAGTGCAGATTGACCATGGGGAGCACGTCGAGCACCGACACCGGGACGATCCGTCCGTAGGCGACCACCACGCCGAGCTCTGCCCCCACCGCGGTTGCGTCGTGCAGGTCGTCGGTGACCGCGAGACCGCACTCCTGGGCCGCGGCCTTGACCGGGCTCGGGATCAGCGCGTTCCCCCTCCCGCGCCGCCGGTCGGGTCGGGTCACCACCAGGGCCACGTCGTGGCCGGCCGCCACGAGCGTCCGCAGGGGGGCGACGGCGGCCTCGGGCGTGCCGAGATACACCAGGCGGGCCATCGCCGGCGGCGCTAGAGGTCCCGGGTCCGGAGGAGGCCGGAACGACAGGTGCCCACCGGCGGGTCAGATCTCGCGGTCGCTGCCGGCCGAGACCAACTTGGCCTCCATGGCCGAGGTGTCGAGGCCGAGCGCCCGGTCGCGCAGGACGCGCAACGCTTGCTTGCGCATGTCCTCGTCGAGGCGCTCGACCATGAGCACCCCGTCGAGATGGTCGACCTCGTGCTGGAAGACCCGCCCGAGGAAGTCCTCGCCCTCGAGTGACCGTTCGTTGCCCTCGAGATCGAACCCACGGAGATGGACCCGTTGCGGTCGGATGATCCCGAGCCGGAGCCCGGGGATCGAGAGGCATCCCTCGTCGTGGTACCACTCTCCCTCGGATTCGACGATCTCGGGGTTGATCAGCACCTCCGGCCCGTCGCCCACGTCGTAGACGAACACCCGCTTCTGGACACCCACCTGGGGCGCGGCCAGGCCGGCTCCCTCGGCGTCGTACATCGTCTCGACCATGTCGTCGACCAGCTTCGCGAGCCCGCCGTCGATCCGGTCGACCTCTCGGGCGACCTGCTTGAGGACCGGGTCGCCATAGGTGCGCACGGAGTACGAAGGCATCGGCCCATTCTACGGGACATCGCCGCGTGGTCCTGCTCAGACGTCGGCCGGGTCGACCTCGACCCGCAAGCGCTCCTGTGGACGGGCGACCGCTGCCAGCCCGTCGGCGAGCGAGCTGTGCCCGCCCGCCCGGACCAGGAACCGGTCGGCGCCGAGGGCGGAGACGTCGAGGCCGGCCACGTCCGCCAGGCCGGCGGCATAGACCTCGGCGCCGGGCCCGCTCAGCAGCGCAAGGGCGGAGAAGGGGGGCAGGCCGAGCCCGCGGCGCAAGCCCCGCTCTGTCTCGTCACGAGCCCCGGGTCGGCGTGCAGCGCAGCGCGGAGGACCTCGTGGTGGGGAAGCCTGGTCTGGACGAGCACCCGCCCGCCGCCGGACCTCGCACCGACCACCCGGGCGGCCCGGGCCAGGACCGCGAGGGCCTGTTCGCTGGCGGCGAACCGCGGGGCCAGCAGGTGCTGGTCGATGTCGAGGAACACCACCACGCCGGCATGGTCGATGCGGTGGAGGGCGGCCTCCGTGCCGACGACCAGGCGAGCCACCTCCAGCCTCCCGTCGGGTACGGCGGCGGCGGTGACTTCGACGGCCTCGGTGCCGAGGAGGGCCGCCAGTTCCTCGGTGGCACGGGTGACCCCGATCCGAAGGGTCTTGAGCCGGGTCGAGTCGCAGACCGCGCACAGGCTGGGACGGGTCTCCCCACACCTCCGGCAGGACAGGGAACCGCCGCTCTCCGCCTGGCTCACCGCTCCGCCACAGCGCGTGCACCGTGCGAGCGCGCCGCAGACCGCGCAGGCCAGGAGCCGGACCCGCCCGGTCCGGTGGAGCACGCACACCACCCGTCCGCCTTGGCGGTCCAACTCGGCGCGTGCGACTGCGACGAGCCGCTCGGAGAAGAGCCCGGTCCGGGGGTCGTCGCCGGAGCGGTCGACGACCTCGACCGGCGGCCACCCGCTGCGCTCGACCGCGCGGTCGGTGGTCACCAGTCGCACCGCCTCGGTGATGGCGACAGGCGGGCACGGACTCACCAGCACCACCGGCGCACGGTCGCGTCGCCCGCGTTCGAGGAGGACGTCGACCGCCGACCACGTCGGCGCCCGCTCTTCGCGGTGGGCCTCGTCGTGGGCATCGAGCACCACCGCGGCACGGATGCGCTCCAAGGGCGCCCAGGCCGCCGCCCGGGTACCCACCACTGCGCTCGCTCCCTGCCTCGCGAGCGCCCACTGCTCGGGCAGGAGCGCCACCGGCAGCCCTGCATCGCGGAGCCGGGCGGCGAGTGCCTCGGCACGCGCACGCGAGGCGGCGACCACGAGCACTCCGGCCGGACCGACCCGGTGGACCACCTCGAGGACGATCCGGCCCGCGTCGAGCGCCGGGGCCAGCCGGATCACCCCGGGGCCCTCGCCGCCGAGTGCCTCGTCGACCAGACGGATCGCGCCTCCGCCCGGCGAAGCCGGCCGCGCATCCGTCGTGGTCGCTGCCGGCGGGACCATCGAGCGCACCACCCGGTCGGGTGACGCGGTGCCGAGGAACGAGGAGAGCGGTCCGGCCCACCGCCAGGCGGCCCACTCAGCCAGCGCAACCACCCTCGAAGGGGGTCCGAGACCGCTCGACCCGGCGAGGTCCTTGGTCACCAGCCCGGGCGGGGGGGTCACCCCGTCCTCGACGACCCAGCCCCCGACCCGCCGACCGTGCAGTTCGACCCGCACCCGGGCGCCCACGGCGATGGCCGCATCGAGCGCGGCGGGCACCGAGTAGTCGAACCGGCGATGGATGGCGGGGACGTCCGGCACCACCCGTACGACCCGGCGGGACGACCCGTCCCCGGCCGGCGTGGGAACGGCGGAGCGGCCGCTCAGAGTCCGAGCGCCTGCTTCAGGTCGTCGGCTCGGGAGGTGTCCTCCCAGGTGAATTCCTTGTCGGACCGCCCGAAATGCCCGTAGGCCGCGGTCTTTCGGTAGATCGGCCGCTTGAGGTCGAGGTCGCGCACGATGGCCGCCGGGCGCAGATCGAAGACCTCGTCGACCACCTTGGCGATGCGGACGGGGTCGGTGCGTTCGGTGCCGAACGTCTCGACGAGCACCGAGACCGGTCGGGCCACACCGATCGCGTAGGCCACCTGGAGCTCGCAGCGGGTCGCCGCGCCGGCAGCCACGAGGTTCTTGGCCACCCAGCGTGCCGCGTAGGCGGCCGAACGATCGACCTTGGAGGGGTCCTTGCCCGAGAACGCTCCGCCGCCGTGGCGTGCCATCCCACCGTAGGTGTCGACGATGATCTTGCGCCCGGTGAGACCGGTGTCCGCGTGGGGACCGCCCTGCTCGAAGACGCCGGTCGGGTTGGCCAGGATCCGGAGCTCTGAGCAGTCGAGCTCGGGGGGGAGCAACGGGTTGATGACGTTGTCCCGCAAGTCGGGCAGGAGGAGGGTTTCGAGGTCGATGCCCGGATCGTGCTGGGTCGAGATCAGCACCGTCTCGAGCGCGACGGGCCGCCCGTCCTCGTAGCGGACGCTGACCTGGGTCTTGCCGTCCGGGCGGAGGTAGGGCAGCGTGCCCACGCGGCGCACCTGTGCCAGCCGCTGTGCCAGCCGGTGGGCGAGCCAGATCGGCAGCGGCATCAGATCGGGCGTCTCGTCGCAGGCGTAGCCGAACATCATCCCCTGGTCCCCGGCGCCCTGCGCGTTGAGTTGGTCCTCTCCCCCGGTGCCGGCCCGAACCTCGAAGGCCTTGTCCACGCCCTGCCCGATGTCGGGCGACTGCTCGTCGAGCGAGACGATCACCCCGCAGGTGTTCCCGTCGATGCCGTAAGCGTCGTCGTTGTAGCCGATGTCGAGCACGGTCTGGCGCACCAGCTTCGGGATGTCCACATAGGTCGAGGTGGTGATCTCCCCCGCCACCAGCACCAGGCCGGTGGTCAGCAGCGTCTCGCACGCGACCCGGCTCCCCGGGTCGTCGGCCAGCAACGCGTCGAGCACCGCATCGGAGATCTGGTCCGCCATCTTGTCCGGATGTCCCTCGGTGACGGACTCAGAGGTGAAGGTGTATCGGGTGCTCACGGGGTAGTCCATTCTGCTCGGCTGATCGGGCCCCCGGTCTTCCCCGGGAACAACAGCGCGCACACCCTATCCAAGACGGCGTCGGCCACCGCGTCCTTGGCGGACAGCGGCACCCCGACGGCCGAACCGTCGGCTCCGAAGATGGTCACCTGATTGGTGTCGTGGTCGAATCCGACCCCGTCGACGGAGACGTCGTTGGCCACGATCAGGTCGACGCCCTTGGCCGCCAGCTTGGCACGTGCTCGCTCGGGCACCAGCCCGGTCTCGGCCGCGAATCCCACCAGGACCTGGCCCGGACGCCGCCTCCGTCCGAGCTCGGCCAGGATGTCGGGTGTCGCTTCGAGGACCAGTTCGGGGATCCCGTCGGCCTTGCGCATCTTGGTCCCGGCGGCCACCGCCGGACGGAAGTCGGCCACCGCCGCGGCCATGACCACCACGTCGGCCACCGCGGCCCTGGCCAGCACGGCCGACTCCATCTCCGACGCCGTGTCCACCCGATCGACGGTCACCCCCGCCGGCCCGTCCAACGGGCTCGCGGTGACCAGCACGACCTCCGCCCCGCGACGCCGGGCCGCCGCGGCCAGGGCGTGACCCTGCTTGCCCGACGACCTGTTGGTGATGAAGCGCACCGGGTCGATGGGCTCCCGTGTCCCACCCGCGGAGACCACCACCTGCACTCCGACCAAGTCCGAGCGCCCCTTGCCCGGTCCGCCGGAAAGGGAGCCGGCCCCCGCCTGGGAGCCCGCCCCGAGCAGGCCCAGCACCGCGTCCACGATGACCGGCGGCTCGGCCATCCGTCCCGCTCCGACGTCGCCGCCGGCCAGTCGGCCCTCTTCGGGCGGGATCACGGTCACGCCACGGGACCGCAGCACGTCCAGGTTGTGGCGGACCGACGGGTGCTCCCACATCTCGGTGTGCATGGCCGGGCACACGATCACCGGGGCGGCGGTGGCCACCAGCGTGGCGGTGAGGAGGTCATCGCACAGGCCGGCCGCGTAGCGTGCAAGCAGATCGGCGGTCGCCGGCGCCACCACCACCAGATCACATGCCCGGCCGAGCCGGGTGTGGGGAATGGGCTCGGGACCGTCCCAGATACTGGTCTGGCTGGGTTCCGAGCCGAGTGCGTCGAAGGTGGCCCGCCCGACGAACCGGGTCGCCCGCTCGGTCAGCACCGGGGCGACATGGATGCCGGCGTCGACCAGGCGACGACAGACCTCGACCGCCTTGTACGCAGCGATGCCCGCGGACACACCGAGCACCACGAACGGACGGTCCCCGGCCGCACCGTCCAGCTGCGGCTGCCCATGGCCCGGTCTCGCGTCTGCCACGACCACCCCACATCCGACCCCCCGGCCGGAGCGGCCGGATGGTCTGCTACTCGATCGGTTCGGGCGGCGCGGCCTCCGACGCCCTCTGCAGCCTCGACGCCCTCGATGCCCTCGATCCCCTCTCCCTCGAGCAGGGCCAGGGCCGCCGCCTCGGCACGGGCGAGCTCCTCGGGGTCGGGCCGGGAGTAGGTCGCCTTGCCCTCGGCGACCTCCTCGAAGGCGATCGAGAGGGGCTTGCCCGACGCGGACGCCACCTGGGGCGGCACGACGACGCCGAGTCCCTCACCGAGCGAGTTGTAGTAGCTGTTGACCTGTCGGGCACGGCGGGAGGCCAGGGCGACCAGGGTGAACTTCGAGTCGACCTTGTCGAGGAGCACCTCGATGGGTGGGTCCATGAGCGTGGTCTTGTGCTGGGCCATCACGATTCCTTCGGGCATGTCGTCGGCGGGAACGCGTCTCCCGCCCGCTCCGCGTCGGGAGGTCCGGCGCGCGCTACCCCCCGGTCCGGGTGGTGCGGCAACCTTCCACTATACCGGCCACATCGCGGGTGGCCTGGTCGACGGTGCCGTTGACCACCACATGGTGGGCGATCTCCCGGCCCGAGCGCTCCTCCTCGGCCCCTTCGGCGAGGCGGCGGTGGATGTGGGACTCGTCGTCGCCGCGGGACCGGAGCCGCTCCACCTGCGCCTCGACGGAGGGGGGCAGCAGCAGGATCAGGGTCGCATCGGGGCGCAGCGCCCGGACCTGCCGGGCCCCCTGCAGATCGACCTCGAGCAGCACGTCGCGACCGGGCAGCGGCTCGACGCTCGGCGTCCCGTAGAGGTGCCCGAGGTACTCCGCCCACTCGAAGAACCCGCCGTCGGTGACCCTGGCCTCGAAGGTCGACCGGTCGACGAAGACGTAGGCGTCTGCCGACTCTCCGGGGCGCCGGGGGCGTGTCGTCCACGACCGGCTCAACGACAGCCCGGGGTCGTCCGCCACCAGGCGGGAGGCGATCGTTCCCTTGCCGGCCCCGCCGGGGCCGAAGAGGACGAACATCAGAGAGTCGGCCCGCGGTCCGGCGCGGTCCCCGAGGGTCCGCTCAGCGGGCGGTCTCGCGCAGGAGAGCCTCGCGTTGGTTCGAGCCCAGTCCTTGCAGCCGGCGGCTCTCCGAGATCCCCACGGTGTCCATCAGTCGTCGGGCCTTGACCTTGCCCAGACCGGGGAGGGACTCGAGTACGGAGAGCACCTTCATCTTGCCGACCGTCTCGTCGTCGTCGGCCATGGTCAGCAGTTCCGAGAGGTTGATCGAGCCCAACTTGAGCCTCTCTTTGACTTCGGCCCGCTCGCGGCGGACCTTGGCTGCCTTGGCCAGGGCGGCCTGGCGCTGTTCGGGCGTGAGTGCGGGCGGTTGCGGCATGGTCGGAACGATAGCGCCTCCGGGCCGCCGGGTCATCCGGACCTGGGAGGCGCTCCGGCGAGCCGGCCTGCGGTCGATCACCGATACTGGAGTCGTGCCGTCCGTGGACCTCAACGCCGACATGGCCGAGGGTGAGCGGTGGACGGACCGGGATCGAGCACTGCTCGATGCGGTGACCAGTGCCAGCATCGCCTGTGGCTTCCATGCCGGCAATCGCTCGGTGATGCGGGCGGCGGCCGCGGCCTGCGTGGAGCGCGGGGTGGCCATCGGTGCCCACTTCTCGTACCGCGACCGGAGCGGGTTCGGGCGGCGTGACCGCGAGGTGACCGCCGACCGACTGACCGCCGACGTGCTCGAGCAGTGGACGACGTTGGCCGACGAGTCCGCAGCCGTGGGCGGCACCGTGGCCTACGCAAAACCGCACGGCGCGCTCTACCACCGGATGGCGACCGATCCCGAGGTTGCCGAGGTGGTCGTCGAGGCGCTGGCACCTCACTGCACGACGGTCGTCGCTCCTCCGGGCAGTGTTGTGGACGCACCGGCCCGGAAGGCCGGGCTCCGGGTCGTCCCCGAGGGATTTCCGGACCGCGCCTACGGCGAGGACGGCCGGCTCACCCCCCGCGACCTGCCCGGCGCCGTGGTCGACGACGAGGCAGCGGTCGCACTCCGTGCGCTCACGCTGGTGCAACGCGGTGGGATCGCCACCCGCGGCGGCCGGTGGATCGAGCTCAGGGTCGAGACCCTGTGCATCCACGGCGACTCGCCCCGGGCCGCTGCGTCCGCCCGTGCCGTCCGCGAGATGTTGGAGCACGCGGGGCTGGCGGTCCGCGCCTTTTCCGTCGCGCCGGGAACATGACCGCGCCGCCGGGTGCCGTGGTCGCCTTCGGCGACGGCGCGCTGCTGGTCGAGACGTCCGGCGTCGAGCAGGCTCACGCCCTGGCTCGCGCCGTGGCCGGTCGGGCCCGCGCCGGAGCGGCACCGGTCGGCATCGAGGAAGCGGTCGTCGGGTTCGGCAACGTGGTCGTGGTCCTCGACCTGTCGCTCGACGACACCGACCCCGATCGCTGCGCAGCCTGGGTGGACAACCTGCTCGCCGCACTCTGCGACGAAGGGGATGGTTCGCCCCCACGCGGCACCCCCGAGCCGACCGCTGTGCAGACCCACGTCCTTCCCGTCGTCTTCGACGGGAAGGACCTCGACGAGGTCGCGCGCCGCACCGGCAGCTCGACCGACCGGGTCGTCGCGTGGATGACCGGCGCGGACCTGCGCGTCGCGTTCATCGGCTTCGCACCGGGCTTTCCGTACCTCACCGGGCTGCCACCGGAACTCGCAGCACTCCCCCGCCGCGACGGGCCGCGCACCTCGGTGCCGACCGGCTCGGTCGCCATCGGCGGCGGGTTCGCGTCGGTCTATCCCCGTGCCTCGCCCGGCGGCTGGCAGCTCCTCGGGCGGACCGACGTCCCGCTGTTCGACCCCGATGCACCGCCCTATGCGCTCGTCCACCCCGGTGATCGGGTGCGCTTCACCATCGCAGCCGGCGCCTCTCGCGCACCTGCGCAGGAGCGGCACCCCGACCCACGTCCCCTGCTCGATGCCGGCGACTGCGACCATCTCGAAGTCCTCGACCCGGGGGTCCTGAGCCTGATCCAGGACGGTGGACGCCGGGCCACGGCCTCCCTCGGCATCCCCCGCGGCGGGGCGGCGGATCCGGAGACCCTCGTCCTCGCCAACCGGCTCGTGGGCAATCCCGACACGGCCGCGGCCGTCGAGTGCACCGCGGTCGGGCCCACCGTGCGGATGGGCGGGAGCGGCCACCTGGCGGTGGTGGGTGCGGGTCCCGGGGCCGTCGCCGCCCTCGTCGACGGCCGCCCGGTCGACGGCGGCACGGTGGTCCCCGTCGCCGACGGGCAGATCGTGTCGGTCGGCCGAATCCACCAGGGGTTGCGGGCCTACCTGGCCGTGGCGGGCGGCCTCGAGACCCCGACCGTTGTCGGCGGTCGGGCCAGCGACGTGCTCTCGGGTCTCGGTCCCGGACCGCTACGAGCCGGTGACCGGCTTGCCCGCGGTCGGCCCGGGCCCGTCCGGGGCGCGCTGTCGCCACCGCCGTCCACACAGTCGACCTACACCGGAGGCGGGGCCACCGTCCTGCGGGCCCTCGCCGGACCCCACCCGACCCCCCCGGACCTCCTCGACCGGTTGGCCGGCACCGTCTGGCAGATCGGCAGCCGCTCCGACCGGATCGGACTGCGGCTCGAGGCGCCCGGAGCGCGGCTGCCGGTGACCGACCGGACGGCGTCCACCGGCATGGTCACCGGAGCGGTCCAGATCCCTCCCGACGGAACACCGATCGTCCTCCTCCCCGACCATGCCACGGTGGGCGGGTACCCGGTGGCTGCCTGCGTGATCACAGCCGACCTCCCCGTCCTCGGGCGCCTGTCACCGGGCGACCGGGTGGTCGTGCGCCTCTGCGACCGGCACGAAGCCCGCGCCGCGCTGCGCCGGGCCCGACAGGACCTCGACAGCCGCGTCTCGGGTTGGTACCCGACCGCCGCCGGCACCTGACCTCCGGCTGCGGCACCCACGACGCATGCGGCGTGGCAGCATGTCCCCGAGCACGCACCACGTGCCGGCACCGTCCCCGGGCTCGCGGGGAGCGGGCGCACCGTCCCGACGAGAGGAGCCGGACATGCACGACGGGGACCGTACCGAGGACGGCGGGCTGATCCAGCCCCGCGACGACGGGCAGCTCCACTTCCGCCCCGACACCGCCGGCTACACCTTTCCGGTGACCGCACCGGCCAACGCCACCCCGCTCGAAGAGGACGAACCCGAGGGGATCGTCCCACCGAGCCCGCTGTGGGCCATGAAGGAGCGGCGCCACGGTGGGGTGCACCTGTTCGGGCACCCACACCGGATCCGCGCCCGAGCCGGCGACGGCGACAGTGCGGTCTACGCGATCGACGACGGCGCCCACCACGCGATGATCGGCCGCCGGGTGGGCGCCACGACAGACGGGTGTACCTACAGCCTCGTCGCCCGTGTCGACCGGGCCACCTGGGAGGCGCTCGAGGCCGGCCGCATCGACGGACGGCATGCGTTCCTGACCTCATCGGAGCCCGGGCTCAGCGGCACCGTCGACGAAGAGGGGCTCGCCAACGTCTTCGACGTCGACTGGTTCGACAGTCCGGCGGACATTCCACAGGAGTACCTTCCCCCGTCCGCCTTCATCGAGTTCCCCGCGGACCTGCCCACGGCAGATCGCTGAGCGCACCCGCGCAACGCCACTCGCCCCGGCGCTGCACGATCCCCACGATCACCGGTCACCCGAGGGCGCGGCACATCGCATCGCGCTCGATCCGGGCGGCACGGGCCAGGGCCGCGACGTCAGGACCGGCGGCGAGCAACGAGCGCGACACGCTGGGCAGCACCGTGCCGGGCGCGCACCCGTCGAAGAGGCGGGCCACGCCGTCGGCCGTGCCACCCTGTGCCCCGACTCCCGGGGCCACGATCACCCCGCCGAGGCCGGCGAGATCGAACGCGGAGGGCTCGAGCGTCGCGCCGATCACCGCTCCGACCGTTCCGGGTGGCGAGAGACCGCCCCGGTTGAGCTCCGCGATCGAGCCGAGGAGCATGTCCTCGATCGATCGGCCCTCTCCGCGTCCCGCGAGGTCGGCGGTCCGGACGATCGCCTCCTGCAGCACGCGGCCGTCAGGGTTGGATCCCCGCACCACCACGACGACTCCCCGGCCGGAGGCCGCCGCGAGGTCGAACGTCGGTTGGAGGGAACCGATCCCCATGTACGGGAGCACGGTGACCGCGTCGGCCACCAACGGTCCGGCGGGGTCGAGCCAAGCCGACGCGTAGGCCGACATCGTCGATCCGATGTCGCCACGTTTGGCGTCTGCGATGACCAGGAGACCGGCTCCGCGGGCAGCAAAGAGGACCGCCTCGAGGGCGGCCATCCCGGCCGCACCCCAGCGCTCGAAGAACGCCACCTGCGGCTTGACCACCGGGACCACCCCTGCGAACGCGTCGACACAGCGCAGCCCGAACTCGCGCACGCCTTCGCCCGAGTCCGCGAGGCCCCACTCCGCGAGCAGCGGCGCCGACGGGTCGATGCCTGCACAGAGCGGGCCGGTCACCGCGACCGCCTCCGCGACCCGGGTGGTGAACCCGATCGGGACGGCCGTCGGCTCATCCATGGGCGGCGCTCCGCAGCGACGCGACCGTGCGCACCCCGTGGGACGCGCACCACTCCCGGAGCTCCTCGAGGACCGTCCACGGCGCACGCGGGTCGCGGAAGGTAGCGGTGCCCACCTGGACGGCGTCGGCTCCGGCCATGATCAGCTCGACGGCGTCGCGTCCGTGGGCCACGCCCCCGACACCGATGATCGCAGCGTCCGGATGGGCGGCCCGCACATCGAACACCGCCCGCACCGCGATCGGGTGGATGGCCGGCCCCGACAACCCGCCCCCCGCCGGACCCGACCCGAGGACCGGCCTCGACCGCTCGATGTCGATGGCCATGGCCAGTGCCGTGTTGATCAGGGTCACCCCCTCGGCTCCGGCGCCGAGGGCGGCGCCGGCAACCGCCGGCAGGTCGGGCACGGTCGGGCTCAGCTTGGCCCACCGTGGCAGGACCGGACAGTGCTCGCCGACCGCGGAGACGACCTCCGCGGTGGCGGTGGTCGAATGGGCGAACATGGCCCGGCCGTCCTCCACGTTCGGGCAGCTCACGTTCACCTCGACGGCGGTCAGTCCGTCGACCCCCGCCAGCATCGCGGCGGCCCGTGCGTAGTCGTCGACCCGCTGCCCCCAGATGCTGACAACGGTCCGGGCGCCAACGGCAACCAGACGAGGAAGCTGGTCACGGACCCAGGCCTCCAGGCCGGGACCCTGCAGTCCGACGCTGTTGACCATGCCGGCGGTTGCCTGGTGCACGCGCGGGGCGGGGTTGCCCGGCCAGGGGTCGACCGACAGGGACTTGACCACCACCGCTCCGAGCGCGGCCAGCGGCCGGTAGGCCTCGAGCTCGTCGGCATACCCTGCGGTGCCGGACGCGGTCATCACCGGATTCGGCAGGACGACCGACCCCACGGTCGTGGTGAGATCGACCGCCGCCGGGCCGGGCCCGTTGCCGGACCGGTGCAACCGGTGCGGCCGCACCACCGCACCACCACGGGTTGCGCTCATCTGCTCATCTCCCCTGGTACTCCTGCAGGGAACGGACCGACAGCGGCTGGGCGACCCAGTCGGCGATGCCCGCCGCGGCGGCCTTGGCCGCTGCGACCGTGGTCAGGCAGGGCACCCGGTGGGCGAGGGCGGCGGCCCGGATGTGGATGCCGTCGGCACGCGGACCCCGGCCCCGGGGGGTGTTGACCACCAGCTGGACCTTGCCCCCGGCGATGAGGTCGACCGCGTCGACCACCCCGTGGTGGGACTCACCGACCTTGGCCACCACCGTGGAGACCGAGATCCCCTCCCGTTCGAGGAGGGCAGCCGTGCCCGCCGTGGCGGCCACCTCGAACCCGAGGGCGGCGAACTGCCGGGCCGCCTCCAGCCCGGCAGCCTTGTCCCTGTCGGCAAGGGAGAAGAAGACGGTGCCGCCCACCGGCAGCCGGTTGCCCGCGGCGATCTGGCTCTTGGCGAAGGCCAGGCCGAAGGTGGCCCCGATCCCCATCACCTCCCCGGTCGAGCGCATCTCGGGCCCGAGGAGGGTGTCCACCCCGGGGAACCGGTTGAAGGGGAGCACCGCCTCCTTGACCGAGACGTGACCCCCGACCGGATCGGTGAGCAGACCCTCGTCCCGGAGCTCGGCCAGGGTCGCACCGACCATGACCCGCGCGGCCACCTTGGCCACCGGGACGCCCGTGGCCTTGGCCACGAACGGCACCGTACGGCTGGCCCGCGGGTTGGCCTCGAGCACGTAGACCCGGTCCCCCTTGACCGCGAACTGGACGTTGCACAGGCCGCGGACATCGAGCGCATCGGTGATGACCCGCACGTGCTGCTCGAGCTCGGCGACGACCTCGGGCGCCAGGGTCTGTGGGGGAAGGGCGCAGGCCGAGTCGCCCGAGTGGACCCCGGCCTCCTCGACGTGCTCCATCACGCCGCAGATCACCACCTCACCGGTGGCGTCCCGCACCGCGTCGACGTCGACCTCCACCGCATCCTCGAGGAACCGGTCGACCAGGACCGGGCGGTCGGGGGTCACCCCGCCCTCCCGACCCAGCGACCCGCTCGCCCCGCACATGGCGTCGACGGCCTCGACGAGGCGGTCGTCGTCGTAGACGATCTCCATGGCCCTGCCACCGAGCACGTACGACGGGCGCACCAGCACCGGATAGCCGATCGTGGCCGCGACCGCCACCGCCTCGGTCGCCGTGGTCGCGGTGCCCCCCGGGGGCTGGGGAATTCCGAGGCGACCGCAGAGCCGGTTCCACCGCTCGCGGTCCTCGGCCAGGTCGATCGATCCGGGCGAGGTGCCGAGCACCAGGCCCTCGGGGATGCTGGCTGCCAGCTTCAACGGCGTCTGGCCGCCCAGGCTCACGATCACCCCGACCAACCGACCCCCGTTGCGCGACGCGGCCTGCTCGGCTTCGATGACGTTGGCCAGGTCTTCGGGGGTCAGGGGCTCGAAGTAGAGACGGTCCGAGGTGTCGTAGTCGGTCGAGACCGTCTCGGGGTTGCAGTTGACCATGATCGTCTCGAATCCGGCCTCGCGCAGGGCCAGCGAGGCGTGGACGCAGCAGTAGTCGAACTCGATGCCCTGGCCGATCCGGTTGGGCCCGGAGCCGAGGATGATCACCCGGAGCCGGTCCGAGGGTTCCACCTCGTCCTCCTCCTCGGTCGTCGAGTAGTGGTACGGGGTGTGTGCCTCGAACTCGGCACCACAGGTGTCCACGGTCTTGAAGGTCACTCCGGCACCCGCGAGCACCCGGGCCCGCCGGATGTCCGCCTCGGTCACCGGGTCACCGAAGAGATAGGCCAGCTGCGCGTCGGAGAAGCCGAGCCGCTTGAGCCGGCGCCACGCCAGCCGGTCCAGGTCCCCGACGGTCACCCCGAGGGTGACCTGGAGGCCGAGGGCCATCCGCGCATCGGTGATGCGTGCGATCTCGGAGAGGAACCACGGGTCGATGTTGCTGATCGCGGCAAGCTCGTCGACCGGGATCCCCCGACGCAACAGCGCCTCGAGTTGGAACAGGCGCTCCGGAGTGGCTGTTGCCGCCTGTTCGAGCAACGCGCCGGTCGGCTCGCTGTCGAGCACGGCCTCGGCACGATCGGCGTTCACCCCGGAGCGGCCCTGCTCGAGGGAGCGCACCGCCTTCTGCAGCGACTCGGGGAAGGTCCGTCCGATGCCCATGACCTCGCCCACCGACTGCATCCGGGTCCCGAGCACGTCGGTGGCCCCGGGCAGCTTCTCGAAGGCCCATCTCGGGATCTTCGTCACCACGTAGTCGATGGTGGGTTCGAAGGAGGCCGGGGTCGCCCCGGTGATGTCATTGGTGATCTCGTCGAGCCGGTAGCCGACGGCCAGGCGTGCGGCGATCTTGGCGATCGGGAATCCGGTGGCCTTGGAGGCCAGGGCCGACGACCGCGACACGCGCGGGTTCATCTCGATGACCATCTGACGGCCGTTCCGCGGGTCGACGGCGAACTGCACGTTCGAGCCCCCGGTCTCGACGCCGACCCGCCGGATGCAGGCGAACGCTGCATCCCGCATCTCCTGGTACTCGACATCGGTCAGGGTCTGGGCAGGAGCCACGGTGATCGAGTCACCGGTGTGGACCCCCATCGGGTCGACGTTCTCGATCGAGCAGATGACCACGCAGTTGTCGGCCCGGTCGCGCATGACCTCGAGCTCGAACTCCTTCTGCCCTGCGACGGAGCGCTCGATCAGCACCTCGCTGATCGGCGAGGCGTCGAGACCCTCGGCGGCGAGGCGGAGGAGGGCCTCGACGTCCGGCGCGAGACCGGTGCCGGCGCCGCCCAGGATGTAGCTCGGACGAACCATGATCGGGTAGCCGATCGATTCGCCGATCGACAGTGCCTCCTCCAGCGAGTGGGCGAAGCCTGACTCCGGAACCGAGAGGCCGATCTCCTGCATGGCCGCCTTGAACCGCCCCCGGTCCTCCGCGGTGGCGATGGCGTCCGGGTTGGCCCCGATGACCTCCACGCCGTGGGCGTCCAGCACACCCCGCTCGGCGAGGGCCATGGTCAGGTTGAGCGCCGTCTGGCCCCCGAGCGTGGGGAGCAGGGCGTCGGGTCGTTCGCGCTCGATGATCGCTGCCAGCACATCGGGATCGAGCGGCTCGACATACGTGCGGTCGGCCATGTCCGGGTCGGTCATGATCGTGGCGGGGTTGGAGTTGGCCAGCACCACCCGGAAGCCCTCCTCCGCCAACACCCGGCAGGCCTGGGTCCCCGAGTAGTCGAACTCGCACGCCTGTCCGATGACGATGGGGCCGGAGCCGATGACCAGGATCGACTCGATGTCGTCGCGCCGCGGCATCAGGTGTCCCGGTTCCTCGGGCCGCCGGTGGTGTCCATGAGCGCCCGGAACTCGTCGAAGAGGTAACGGGCATCGTGTGGACCGGGTCCCGCCTCGGGGTGGTACTGCACGCTGAAGGCGGGGGTCGCGGTGCTGCGGAGCCCCTCGATCACCCCGTCGTTGAGGTTGAGGTGCGTCACCTCACTGGCCCCAAGCGAGTCGGGGGACACCGCGTAGTTGTGGTTCTGCGAGGTGATCTCGACCCGGCCGGTCTCGGTACGCCGGACCGGGTGGTTCCCCCCGTGGTGCCCGAAGGGGAGCTTGTAGGTGGTCGCCCCGAGGGCTGTCGCCAGGAGTTGGTGGCCGAGGCAGATCCCGAAGACCGGCACCTTCCCCGGCGCCACCAGCAGGCGGATCTGGTCGATCACCCCGGGGAGGGCGGCCGGGTCGCCGGGACCGTTGGAGAGGAAGATCCCGTCCGGCTCGAGCTCCAGGACCGCGTCTGCCTCGGTCGACGCGGGCACGACGACCACCGTGGCCAGCCCCTCCAACCTGCGGAGCATCGCCTCCTTGATCCCGAAGTCGTAGGCCACCACCCGGTACGGCCCGGTCCCCCGGGTCACCATGACCGGAGAGGTGACCGACGCCACCAGGTCCCTCCCGTCGGTCGCCGGCGCGGCGCGGGCCGCGGCGGCCAGCTCTGCTTCGCCGGCGGTGCCGAACGCGGACGGCAGCGAGCCGTGCACGCGCAGGTGCCGGGTCAGCCGACGGGTGTCGATGCCGGTGATGCCGGGAAGCCGGTGTCGGTGCAGGAAGTCCTCGAGCGTTCCGGTCGATCGCCACGAGCTCGGACGGTCGGACAGCTCGCGCACGATGACGCCCCGGCAGTGGGGCCGGGAAGCCTCGTCGTCGGTGGGGTTGACGCCGTAGTTGCCGATGTGGGGGCAGGTGAAGGCGATGATCTGCCCGGCGTACGACGGGTCGGTGATCACCTCCTGGTAGCCGGAGAGCACCGTGTTGAAGACGGCCTCTCCGGTCACCACTCCACCCTCGGGGAGGGCACCGGCCGATTCGCCCTCGAAGACCGCTCCGTCGGCGAGGACCAGGAGCGCCTCCGCCCGGTGGACGGTGCCGTTCCGCGTGGTCACCGACGGGCCTCGCCGTCGACCACCACCGCTTCGCCGGCCAAGACGGTGTGGCGGACCTGCCCGGTGAGACGTCGTCCCGCGTACGGGGTGTTGCGGCTCCGGCTGGCCAGCGCGGCGGGGTCGACCGTCCAGGTGGCCCGCGGGTCGATGACGCACAGGTTGGCGGCCGCGCCGGGCGAGATCGTCCCGCCCTGGTCACCGCCGTGGTCCGGATCGAGGCCGGCGATGACCGCAGGCTGCCAGCTGAACAGCGCCAGGATCCGGGCGATGGGCAGGTCGAGCTCGGTCACGGCCAGTGCCAGGGCGGTCTGCAGGCCGAGCATGCCGGGCGGCGCCTGGTCGAAGGGGAGGTCCTTGAGCTCGGGCGCGTGCGGGGCGTGGTCGGTCGCCACCGCGTCGATGGTGCCGTCGGCCAGCCCGGCCCTGACCGCCGCGACGTCGGACGGAGGTCGCAGCGGTGGACTGACCTTGAAGACCGGGTCGAATCCGGCCGCGCACCCGTCGGTGAGGGTGAAGTGGTGGGGGGCCGCTTCGGCGGTGACCGCGACGCCCTCTGCCTTGGCCTGGCGCACCAGCTCCACCGAGCCGGCGGTCGACAGGTGGAGGAAGTGGACGCGGGCCCCGGTGAGCCGGGCCAGGACGATGTCGCGCGCCACCATGACCTCCTCGGCCTCGGCCGGCGTCCCGGGCAGACCCATCCGGCTCGACCATGCGCCCTCGTGCATGACCCCGCCCGCGGCCAGGCTCCGCTCCTCGCAGTGCTGGCAGAGCGTCACGCCGAGCCCCCGGGCGTACAGCAGCGCCAGGCGCATGAGCCCGGACGACTGCACACCGTCTCCGTCGTCGGTGAAGAGCCGGACCCCGAGGGCGGACATCTCGGCCATCGGGGCGAGCGCCTCACCGGCACGGTCGACGGTGATCGCCCCGGCCACCGCGACCCGGGCCATCGCCCCGTCGGCCAGCTCGAACACGTTGCGGACCGCCTCGGCCGAGTCCAGCGGCGGATCGGTGTTGGGCATGGCCACGACCGCGGTGTACCCGCCGAGCGCTGCTGCCCGGGTGCCCGACTCGATGGTCTCGGCCTCCTCGCGGCCGGGTTCCCGCAGATGGGTGTGCAGGTCGACCAGACCGGGCGCCACCACGCACCGGTCGGCGTCGAGGACGGTCGCCCCGAGGCGCGTCTCGAGATCCACCCCGACCTCGGCCACCCGGTCGTCCACGACGCGGACGTCGGCGCGTCGCTCACCGGTCGCGTCGACGACGGTGCCGCCGCGGAGGATGAGCTCGGGCAACCCGCCCTCAGGCACGCGGCGCCCCGTCCAACGAGCCCTGGCCCAGGAGGAGGAACAGCACCGCCATCCGCACCGCGACCCCGTTGCTGACCTGATCGGTGATGAGCGCCGCCGGCAGCTCCGCCACCTCCGAGGCGATCTCGACGCCCCGGACCATGGGACCCGGGTGGAGGATGACCGCGTCGGGCGGGAGGAGCGCGGCGCGGCGGCCGGTCAGCCCGAAGCAGGCGGTGTACTCGCGCAGGGTCGGCACGTAGGCCCCGCTCCCCCGTTCGGTCTGGAGCCGGAGGAGGGAGACCACGTCCGTTCGGGCGAGGGCGGCGTCGATGTCGTGGCTGACCGATGCCACCGGCCACCCCTCCAGGGAGGGGGGCAGGAGGGTCGCCGGAGCCACCAGGGTGACCTCTGCACCGAGGGCGGCGTACGCGGTGATCTGCGACCGGGCGACCCGGCTGTGTCGGATGTCACCCACGATGGTGACCCGCAGGCCCACGAAGCGGTCGAGCCCCTCGGGCCCACCGCCCAGCGACTGCCAGACCGTATAGAGATCGAGCAGCGCCTGGGTCGGGTGCTGGTGCCACCCGTCGCCGGCGTTGATCACCGCGCAGTGGTCGACCCAGCCGGCCACCTGCGCCGGTGCGCCCGAGGAGCCGTGCCGGATGATCACCGCGTCCATCCCGATGGCCTGGACGGTCTCGACCGTGTCGCGCAGCGATTCGCCCTTCTTGACCGACGACGATCCGGCGACGAAGGAGAGCACGTCGGCCGACATCCGTTTGGCCGCCGTCTCGAAGGACATCTTGGTCCGGGTCGATTCCTCGAAGAAGAGCGTGGCCACCGTGCGGCCCCGTAGGGCGGGGACCTTGGGATTGGTCCGCCGACCGACCTCGGCCATCGAGTCGGCGACCCGGAGCACCTCGCCGATCGCCTCGGCGTCCAGATCCTCCATGCTGAGCAGATGGGCGGGAAAGGGGCTCACCGGCTGACCAGTTCCCCGAGGGAGACGCCCTCGTCGGAGACGTCGACCATCTCGTCGCGGTTGGTGGGCAGGTTCTTGCCCACGTAGTCCGGACGGATGGGGAGCTCGCGGTGGCCACGGTCGACCATCACCGCGAGCTCGACGATCTGGGCACGCCCGTACTCGCCCAGCGCGTTGAGGGCCGCCCGGATGGTCCGACCGGTGAACAGGACGTCGTCGACCAGCACCACGGTCGTCCCGGTCAGATCGAAGCTGATGTCGGTCGCCGCCTCGGGCAGCACCGGGCGCAGACCGATGTCGTCGCGGTAGAAGGCGACGTCCAGGGTGCCGACCGGGACGGACGCACCCTCCATCGTGGAGAGGGTCTCGGCCAGCCGGCGGGCGATGCCCACCCCACCCGTCTGGAGGCCGACCAGGACGACGTTGTGCAGGCCCCGGTTGCGCTCGGCGATCTCGTGGGCCATCCGGGTGATCGCACGGCGCACGTCGTCGGCCGACATGACCTGCGCACGGGGGACGAACACAGCACCCCGCGGACGGGTGTGACTGCGCTCTCGTTCGGCCACCTGATCCTCCTGTCCGTACGGGCCTCACGGGACCCGCTTCACGGTCAGGCCCCGATGTTACCCGCTCGGCGCAGCGACTGCCGCGGCAGCACGACGAACGCGAGCCCTCGTGTCGCTGCCGTCGTCACTCGGCGATCGAGGTCACCGGCACCGGCGCTTCGAGATCCGTCGCCGGTCCCCGGACCAGGAGGAGAGCCGGGACCAGGGCCACCACCGTCATCCCGAGCACCCACCAGAAGGTTGCGCCGAATGCAGCGGCCAACGGCTGGACCACCCGCACCACGACGGCCGGCGGCGCCGAGGAGGCCGCCGAGAGCCCGCCGGCCAACGTGTGGACCCGTGTCGCGATCTGGTGGTCGAGGACGACCGCGACCAGGGCGGTGCCCATCGACCCGCCCACCCGCTGGACGATGTTGATCGCGGTGGACGCCCGGGGGACCTGCTCCCTCGAGAGCGTCTGGTACGCCGCCGAGATCGCCGGCATCATCACGAAGCCGAACCCGATCCCCCGCACGAAGAGCGAGACGGCGAGCAGGGCGATACTGGTGTGGGCCCCGAGTTGGGTGTAGGCGACTGTCCCCGCGATCGCCACCAGCAGTCCGGCCGGGACGACCCGCCCCGCGCCGAGGCGATCGGTCAGGCTGCCGGCCAGGGGCATGACCATCGCTGCCCCGATCCCCTGGGGGGCCATGAGCAGTCCCGCGTTGAGGGCGCTCTGCCCGCGCACCACCTGGTAGTAGAGCGGGAGCAGCAGCATGCCTCCGAACAGCGCGGCGCCGAACCAGAAGGTGGTCGCAGCGGCCGCCGCGAAGCTCCGGTTGCGGAAGAGGACCACCTCGATGAGCGGGGTCAGCTTGGTGCGCAACCCGTGAACGGCGAAGGCGACGATGAGCGCTGCACCCACAGCCACGGGCAGCCACACGCTCTCCGGCGAGCCCTGTCCGGCTTGGGAGAGGCCGTAGACGAGCAGGCCGAGCCCCGGCGAGAGCAGACACAGCCCGAGCACGTCCAGCCGGTTGGCCCGGTCGGTGCGCTCGTGCCCCGGGAGGATCCGGACGGCGAGCGCGATGGCCACGATTCCGATGGGGAGGTTGACGTAGAAGATCCACCGCCACGAGACGCTGTCCAGGATCAGCCCGCCGATGACCGGGCCGAGGATCGGGCCCAGGAGCATGGGCACGCCGAGCAGGCTCATGACCCGACCCATCCGCTGGGGACCGGCTGCGCTGGCCATGATCGACTGCCCGATCGGCATGATCATGCCGCCGCCGATGCCCTGGAGGATCCGGAAGAAGATCAGGCTCTGGATGGACCATGCCGCACCCGAGAGGGCCGACCCGAGGAGGAACAGGCCGAGGGAGGTGATCCACATCCGCTTGGCGCCGAAGCGCTCGACCGCCCAGCCGGTGAGGGGGATGGTCATGGCGAGGGCCAGCAGGTAGCCGGTCGACACCCACTGGACCGTGGACAGGGGGGCACGGAAGTCCCGTGCGAGGGTGGCGATGGCAACGTTGACGATGGTCGTGTCGAGGATCGACATGATGCTGCCGATCACCACCACCAGCGCGAGGCGCTTGAGCTGAGGGTCGAAGCCGGCCAGCATGCCCCCGCGGTCGGGACCGGGGGGCGTGTCGGGCGGACTGCCCACGGTGTCGCTCGAGGTCATCGCGTTCCTTGTAAGCCCGGGGTTCCGTTCCCGAGCGCGGATGCCCAGGCGCGGCCGGTGCCGCCGATGTTACGGGTCGCCGAGCCCGCGCCGTGCGGACTGCGGAGATGCCGGCTCAGCCTCGGGTCCGGGCGGCCACGGTCGCCAGCACGCCGTTGACGAACCGGCCGGAGTCGTCGGTCGAGTACGCGGAGGCCAGTTCGACAGCCTCGTTGAGGATGACCGCCGTCGGGACGTCGTCGCAGGCCAGGAGCTCGGCAGTGGCCAGCCGGAGCACATTGCGGTCGACGGCCGCCATCCGCCCGAGATCCCAGCCGATGGCTGCCGCACCCACCAGAGCATCGATCTCCTCGGTCCGTCCCCCGACCGCCTCGAGCAGCCTGACCACATAGCCGTCCGGGGGCATCGGCAGCGCCGCGAGCACCTCACCGGCCGACGCGCCCTTGAGGTCCGCCTCGTAGAGCAGGGCCAGTGCCCGTTCGCGGGACTGGTGGCGGGGTGCGGGGTCCATGGGCGGCGGGGGGCGTCCCGGCTCGACCGTCGAGGTGGAGCCGGACGGGTCGAAAGCGGGCTCAGGCCCGGGTCAGGTACTCCCCGGAGCGGGTGTCGACCTTGACCTTCTCGCCCGGATTGACGAACAGCGGGACCTGGATGACCAGCCCGGTCTCCAGGGTGGCCGGCTTACGGGCACCGGACACGCGATCGCCCTGCAGGCCCGGTTCGGTCTCGGCGACGGTGAGCTCGACCGCGGCCGGCAGGTCGACCCCGATGATCTCGACCCCGAAGAACTGGAGCACGGCGTCGTCCCCCTCCTTCAGGTAGCTCGCCGCGTCGCCGAGCATGCCGGTCTCCACCTGGAGCTGCTCGTAGGAGCTCGTGTCCATGAAGACGTACTCGGCGCCATCCCGGTAGAGGAACTGCATCTCCCGCTTCTCGATGATCGCCTGCTCGAGCTTCTCGTCGGCCCGGTAGGTGCGCTCGATGACCGCTCCGGTCCGCTGGTTCTTGAGCTTCGTGCGAACGAACGCACCGCCCTTGCCGGGCTTGACGTGCTGGAACTCGACGACGTTGAACAGTCCCTCGGGCAGGTTCAGGGTCATCCCGTTGCGGAGATCGTTGGTGGAGACGGACATCAGACGGCGACTTCCTTCGGGAACCGGGTGAACGTGCGGCTGCCGTTCGGGGTGACCACCAGCATGTCCTCGATCCGGACCCCGCCGACGGCGGGAAGGTACACGCCGGGTTCCACGGTGACCACGGTGCCGGGTGCGAGGATAGCAGTCGCACCCGGGCCGACCGGAGGGTCCTCGTGGATGTCGAGTCCCACGCCGTGCCCCGTTCCGTGCTCGAAGCGCTCGGCCCAGCCCGACGCGGCGATGACCTCGCGGCACGCCCGGTCGACTTCGTCCGCGGTCACGCCGGCCACGACCGCGTCGACCCCGGCCCGCTGGGAGGTGGACACCACGTCGAAGACGGCGGCCAGCTCGCCGGCCGGCGGGCCCCCGACGCAGAAGGTGCGGGTCATGTCCGATCGGTACCCGTCGAAGACGGCTCCGAAGTCGACCACGACCGGATCGCCCGGTCCGATCTCCCTGGTGCCGGGCCGGGCGTGTGGCTTGGCCGAGTTCTCGCCGGACGCCACGATCGTCTCGAACGCCCGGTCCTCGGCACCCGCGCTCGCGCATGGCATGGTCGAGTGCAGCGGCGAAGGCGGCCTCGGTGAGCGGGCGGGTGGTCCGGCGGCCGGGCCGTGCGGAGGCGGCCAGCAGGGGCAGCACCGCGGCGAGGGCCGCGTCGGCGATGTCTGCGGCCCGCGCCATGCGTGCCAGCTCGCCGTCGTCCTTGACCGCCCGGAGTCCCTCGACCACGCCACGCGTGGGGCACAGTTCGGCTTCGGTGAACACCGACTCCCAGGTGCGTACCGCCGACCAGCTCACATGCTCGGCCTCGAGCCCGAGGCGTGCGGCTCCCGCGAGAGCCGCCGCCAACGCCTCGCGTTGGGCGGCCACCCCGCCCACCTCTCTGTCGACCTCGCCGGAGACGCCCGCAGCGGCGAGCTGTTCCTCGGACTGTGACCGGTAGCGTCCGTCGGTGGTGAGCAGCGCGGACTCCCGCGTCACCAGCAGCACGCCTGCCGAACCGGAGAACCCGGTCAGCCAGCGCACGTTGGACGGCGCGGTCACCAGCAGGGCGTCAACCGGATCGCCTGCTGCGTCCGCTGTGGCCAGGAGGGCCCGGACCCGGTCGAGACGGCCGTCCACCCGGAGGGGCGGGAGCGGGCTCGCGTCGTCGGACGGCATCCGGTCAGCCGGCATCACGAGCGCCCGTCGAGGATCCGGGCCACCGCCTCGACGGCCAGCGGATAGCCGAGACCGCCGAACCCGGCGATCGAGCCGTCGGCGACGGGAGCGACGACCGACGTGTGGCGATACGGCTCCCGCGCAGCCGGATTGGAGAGGTGGAGCTCGACCACGATCCCGTCGAATGCGGCCAGGGCGTCGTGCAACGACCACGAGGTGTGGGTCAACGCCCCCGCGTTGACGATGACGGCCACCGCCGACCCGCGCGCGCCCTGGACGGCACCGATCAGGTCGCCTTCGTGATTGGACTGGACGTGCTCGAGCTCGAACCCGAGGTCCTCGGCCGCGGCCCGCGGCAGCGGCCACGTGCTCGTCGAGGGTCGTCGGTGCCGTAGACCGCGGGCTCGCGGTCGCCCAGCAGATTGAGGTTCGGCCCGGAGAGGAGCAACACCCGCCCACGTGCGCTCACGCCGGAGCGCCCGTCTCCCGATGCTCCATTTCCGCAAGGGTAGCCATCACGTCGTCCCGGTCGACGCCCCGGACCACCTCCACCCCCCGGGGGCCGTCGAGGACGAAGGTGAGATCGCCCCTGGACTTCTTGTCCCGGGCCATGAACCGGAGCAATTCGCTCGGGTCGGGCCCCGGCAGGCAGGGCCGTTGCCAGGTCGAAGGCGGAGACCACCTGGCGGTGGCGGTCGACCGCTGCGTCGTCGATCCGACCCAGGCGCCGGGCGAGCAGGGCCGCGTAGACCAGCCCGATCGCCACCGCCTCGCCGTGACCGAGCGCACCGCCCTCTCCACCGAAAGCCGCGGCCTCGAGCGCGTGGGCGAGGGTGTGCCCGTAGTTGAGCAGCATCCGCCGGTCTCCCTCCCGCTCGTCGGCCGTCACCACCGCGGCCTTGATCGCGATGCACCGGGACACCTGCTCGTCGAGCTCGAGGTCCGCCGACGGAGGACCCCCCGTCGCCGATCCGATGCCGAGCAGTGCGTACTTGGCCACCTCGCCGCGCCCCGAGGCCCACTCGCGCGGCGGAAGGCTGGCCAGGACGCCGGTGTCACAGAGGACGGCACTCGGCTGCCAGAAGGCGCCGACGAGGTTCTTGCCCTCCGGGAGATTGACCCCGGTCTTGCCGCCGATGGCAGCATCGACCTGCGCCAGGAGCGACGTGGCCACCGTCACGTAGGCGGTGCCACGGTGGAAGGAGGCCGCCGCGAACCCCGCTACGTCGGTCACCACCCCACCGCCCACCGCCACCACCACGTCGGCCCGGCTGAGGCCGGAGCGCGCGAAGCCGCGACACAACTCCTCGACCACGGCCAGCGACTTGGCCTGCTCACCGTCGGGCACGGTGAACACCTCGCTCGGGAGCCCGGCCTCGACGTCCACCCCGATCCGCTCCTGGGTCACGACCGCGGCGCGCCTCGCCCCGGGGACGGCGGCGGCGATCACCCGGGCCAGCTCCTGACGGACCCCCTCGCCCACCAGCACGTCGTAGCGCCGCTCGCCCAGCTCGACCGGGACGACCCGCATCAGCGGGTCCGCCCGCCGCCGCGGGCCGCGGCCAGCACCCGGTCGACCACCTCGCCGGTGGGCAGGCCGTCGACGTCGATCACCGCATCGGCCACCTCCGCGTAGAACGGGCGGCGCACCTCGTCGAGCTCGGCGAGGGCGGCCGCCGGGTCACCGCCGAGCAGCGGACGTCCCGAGCCGTCCCCGACCCGGGCGGAGAGCGTGGACGGGTCGGCGCGGAGCCACACCACCGGGCCCGAGCGCTTGAGCAGTCGCCGGTTCTCCTCGGAGAGGACCGTTCCCCCGGCCGCCGACACCACCACCGGGTCGGAGCGTGCGAGGGCCGCCGCCAGCACCCGGGACTCCTCGGTCCGGAAGGCGGCCTCGCCGCGGGCGTCGAAGAGCTCGGGCACGGTCGACCCGGTGGCCGCCTCCACCTCGGCATCGGAGTCGAGATACGCCCACCCGAGCCGCTCGGCGACCTGCCGGCCCACCGTGGTCTTGCCCGCCCCCATCATCCCCACCAGGATCACGTGGTCAGCCATCGACCGCGGCCGCGCCCGCAGCGGAGGGGGTCGCGCCGAGCGTCGCCATGTACCCGTTCCGGTTGCGACAGAACTCCGCGACCGAGTCGCCGCCGAACTTGCGCAGCGCCTCGGAGGCCAGCACCAACGCGACCATCGTTTCGGCCACGACGCCCATGGCCGGCACCGCGGTCACGTCGGTGCGCTCCTTGAACGAGACGGTCGACTCCCCGGTCGCCACGTCGACCGTGCCGAGCACCGGGCGGTTGAGCGTTGCGAGGGGCTTCATGGCCACCCGGGCGACCACCGGGGATCCGGTGGTGATCCCCCCCTCCACCCCGCCGGCGTGGTCGGTGTCACGTACATAGCCGCCTCCGAGGCGGGCGGCGGACTCCTCGGCCGGATCCGACGCGGGACGGGCCATCCGGATGGCGTCGTGGGCCACCGAGCCGCGCAGGCCGGCGAGCTCCGACCCCTCCCCGATCTCGACCGCCTTGACCGCCTGGATGCTCATGAGCGCCTGAGCCAGCAATCCGTCGATCCGTCGGTCCCAGTGGACATGGCTCCCCAGTCCGACCGGGACCCCGTGAGCGACGACCTCCACCACCCCACCGAGCGAGTCGCCGGCCTTCGCGGCTGCCTTGACCGCGGCGACCATGCGCGCCGAGGCGTCCGCATCCGCACAGCGCACCTCGGACTCGTCGATCCGGGTCAGGTCCTCCATCAGCGGCAGCGCCCCCGGGGCCGCCCGCTCGGGCCCCAACTGGATGACGTGGCTCAGCACCTCGATCCCGATCCGACCCAGCAACAGCTTGGCCACCGTCCCGGCGGCCACCCGCGCCGCGGTCTCCCGTGCCGACGCCCGTTCGAGGACGTCCCGGGCATCGGCGAGCCCGTACTTGAGCATGCCGGACAGGTCGGCGTGGCCGGGACGGGGTTGGGTCAGCACCTTCGCAGGCAGGCCGGGAGCCGGCGACATCTCCTCCTCCCACTTGGGCCATTCGGTGTTGGCGATCTCGATGGCCACCGGTCCCCCGAGCGTCCGGCCGTGGCGTATGCCACCCAGCAGGCTCACCTCGTCGACCTCGAAGCGCATCCGCGGGCCCCGCCCGAACCCGAGCCGGCGCCTGGCCAATCCGTGCTGGACGTCCTCCTTGGTCACCGGCAGACCGGCCGGCATCCCCTCGAGGATCACCACCAGCGCACGTCCGTGGGACTCCCCGGCGGTCAGGAAACGCAGCATCCGCGCAAATCTACTCGGGGCGGCCGCTGGCCCTGCCCGGCCGCGCGCCCGGGGTCACGGTCGCTGCACGGTACCCGTGGGTCCGCGGGAACGCTCAGGAACCCGCATGGAAGAGGTGCTGGGCCAGTGAACCGCCCCAGAACACGGCAACGACCGCACCGGCGGAAAGCGAGGGCGCGAACGGGATGTGCGTCCTGCGCCCGGACGGGGCACCCACCAGCATCGCCAGGCCGAACAGCATCCCGAGGAGGAAGCCGGCCAGGAAGGCCACGTAGGCGTGCAACAAGCTGAGGTAGCCGACAGCGATCCCGATGGCGCCGGCCAGGCGGACGTCCCCGAAGCCCATCCCCTTCGGGACGAGGAACCAGACCGCGAAGAAGAGGCCGAAGGCCACTGCACCGGCGATGGCGCTGCCGACCAGGTCGTGCCAGGTGCCGTCGGTGGCCGAGACCACGACCAGCAGGGGGACGATGACCAGGAGGCCCCCGTAGACGAGGTGTCGCGGTACCAACCGGTGCGAGAGATCGGTCACCGAGACGGTCACCAGCATGGCGAAGAAGGCGCAGAAGGGAAGGAGCAGGAGGTGCGGGCCGAAGTGGCCGGCGGCGGCGCCACAGAGAACGGCGGTCGCGAGCGCCGCGCCCAGGGTCCGGATCGCGGAGGGGCCCTCCGGGAGCAGGTGACGTGGGGGGTCGACCGGTGTCGAGACATCGGGGGTGGAGGGCTCATCCGGTGACGGCACTGCCGTCACCGGCCCGGTCGTGGCCTCGGCAGGGGTTGCCCGCTGTGCCGTGTCCTCTTCGGCCCTGCGTTGGGCACGCTCGGCCTTGCGCCGCTCCTCGGCCGCCCGGCTACGCTCCGCCAGTCGTTGACCGAGGGGATCGAGCACCGCGCCGCCCACGGCACCGGCAAGTGCAGCACCGGTGACGAGCGGGATGTCCACCCACGGCAAGGTACCGGACGAGCGGTCGGCAAACGGGCATGGCCCGCCCGGCGCTGTGGCCGGCACCCCGCCCGGGCAGAGCCCGACGCCGGCTCAGCTACGCCGGCTGGTAGTAGGGGTTGGCCCCGTCCGCGTGGTCGGTGACGTCGACGATGTGGACGATCTCGGGGATCGCCTCGCGGAGGATCACCTCGATGCCCTGGGCGAGCGTCGCCTTGGCCATGCCGCATCCCTGGCACCCGCCGCTCAACCGGAGGTAGACGGACGCGTCGTCGACCGCCACCAGATCGGCCCGGCCCCCGTGGGCGGCGATGCTGGGATTGACCTGCTCCTCGAGGACCGAGTGCACGCGCCGGGCAAGGGGGTCGGAGAGGTCGACCTCGGGGAGCGAGGCCATGCCCTGGAGGGTCGGGACCGGCGGAGTGTTGGGGTTGACGATGACCAGTCCACTCTCGCCCGACGCGTCGGTCACCGAATCGAGGGTCGACCCCTGCAGCCGGTCGACGCTCGCCGCAGGCACCACCACCGGCAGGTCGTCCGTGCGCTGGACGGTGTCACCATCGGCTGCGTCCGCGAGGGCCTCGAAGTACATGTCGTAGGTGTACGCGCCGTTGTTCTCTCCGCTGATCTCGAGCCAGAGCGCAAGAGTGTCCGACTCGCTCTCGTTGGCGAGCACCTCGAGCACGGTGGCCCGGGCTTCCGGGGTGATGATCAGTACGGGCGCCACCTGGTCACGGTCCTCACTCATGCCTGCCATCATAAGGGCGTGTCGTCTCCCCACAAGCACGTCCCTGCAGACACCCATGAATGGGTCAGTTTCGACGATCCCGACGAGGAGCGGACCTGGCTGTTCGACGTGACCTTCCTGGTCAGCGGCTGGACCTGCATCTTCGGCTGCGGGTGCCAGGGGGTGCTCACCGGACCGGCCCCCGAGCTGGCCCAGGGCTGCTGCTCGTACGGCGCCCACTTCACGGGGAAGAAGGATGCACGCGCCGTCGAAAAGGCTGCCGAGCGGCTGCCGGCCGAGCTCTGGCAGTTCCACGCCAAGGGACAGCGGGGCGTCGTGAAGAAGCTGGCCGACGGGGACCTCGGCACCCGGCTCGTCGACGGAGCCTGCATCTTCCTCAACCGACCCGGGTTCGCGGCCGGCCCCGGGTGCGCGCTGCACCTGGCCGCCCAGGCCGAGGGGCGCAGCCACGTCGAGTTCAAGCCCGAGGTCTGCTGGCAGCTCCCGCTCCGGCGCGAGGACGAGACTGCGCTCGACGGTCGGGTCACCTCCGTCGTCCGCCAATGGGACCGGCGCCACTGGGGCGAGGGTGGTGAGGAGTTCCACTGGTGGTGTACCGAGGACCCGGCGGCCTTCACGGGAAGCGAGCCCGTCTACAAGACCATGCGCACAGAGCTCGAGACGATGGCGGGGACCAAGGTCTACAAGCGGCTCGCCGCGTATCTCGACGACCGCACCGGTCCCAAGGCGCAGGTCACCCTGCTGCCCCATCCGACCGTACGGCGCTGAGCGCTCCCGGGGTCGCGCTTCGACCGAGCCGGCAGCGGACCTACTCGGCCAGCGGGTCGTCCTCGACCGACGACGCGTCCTTCGGTGAGGTGCCGAGGATGTCGTCGTAGGCGTCCTCGGTGGCCAGGCACCACGAGGCGTGCTCGTCGTCCGGCGCGGCACCGCACTCGGGGCAGCTCCTGCTGGCCGTGGCGACCGACCGTTTGAGGCTTCGCGCTTCCTCGAAGCGGCGATGGCGTCCCTTCTTCAACGGAAACAACTCCTTGCCCCACCTGGGTGGCGTGTCACCCGCGCCTGCGGCGGCGGGCACCACCGTTCACAATCACTCCAGTGTAGTGCGGGCGCCACCCGGTCGCGACCGCGGCGGTCGGTCCGGCGGCGGGCCGCTACAGTCGCTCCGTGGCCGACGAGTTCGATCCCGCGGACATGGTGCAGCGCTTCCGGGCCAGGGCCGAGGCGGTCCGCACCCGGGGCCTCCCGCCGGTGGAGGGTCCCGACAGGCAGCGCTTCAAGGAGCAGGCCCAGGTCGACTTCATGGATTTCGCCATGCTGGGCGACGCGGACGTGTCGATCGAGGACGGCATCCTCGTCTTCCGGATCGACCTGAGACCCGGGGACGGGCCTGCCGCGACCTGACCGGCTCCACACCGCCCTCACCCGCCGTAGTTCATGCGGGTGTCCCCCATCCGGAGGGCCGATTCGGCATCCCCGTCCCCTCCCCGTCCCCCTCCCCGGACGCCGGCGCCGTCGCACCCACGTCGACCACCTGCCCGACGACGAGCACGTGGCTCGCCTCCTCCTCGGCACCTGCGGCCGAGCGTCACGTCGCGCACCTCGCAAGCCAACCAGGCGAGCGCGGCGACCAGGCAGGGCAGACCCGCTGTAACCTCGTGCACGGCTTCCCCCTGCAGCGAGACGGCAACGCCGTCGGCATCGAGCTCCACCTCGCGCACCGGCTTCACGAACCGCCGGACGAGGGCCCGGTCGCGGACGGCGATCAGGTTGACGGAGAAGAACCCGCTCTCCTCCACGAGGGCGCGGGTGACCGAGCCGGACTCCAGGGCCACCGCAACCAACTTCGGCGTCATCGCCACCTGCATCACCCAGTTGGCGGTCATCAGATTGCGCCGTTCCCCACTCCGACTCCCGACGACGAACAAGCCGGTGGGCATCGCCCACAGCACCCGCCGCCGCAGCCGGTCGTACGCTTCCGGGTCACGACCGGCCGGGATCGGCCCGACCACGTCAGTGCCGACCATGACCGTGGAGCAACCAGGCGGCAAAGGTGAAGGGCCCGCGCATCAGGTCCCGGAGAACGGGTCGCCGGGCCCGGCCTGGGGCGCGGTGGTGGCGGTGGTCGGGGTGTGCCCGGTCACTTCGGTGATCCGCGCGACCACGGACGAGAGCAGCGGTGCGAGCTTGGCCCGCTCCGAGGCGGAGCGCCGGAGCAGATGGACGGTTGCCGCCGGCGCCGAGTAGCAGTCGTCCCCTGCTGCGGCGGCGTCTTCGAATGCGGTGTTGAGCTCATCGGTCAGGAGGGTGTCCGGTGAGTCGGCAGGTTGCCGATGGCCGTCTCGGCATCGGTGGTCAGCAACGCGCACACGGTCCGGATGGCAGAAGGGGGATCGTGACGGGCGAGGGCCTGGTCGATGTTGCGACTGTCGACCTCCACGGTGCCGATCGCGGAGCCGCCCCCGGCGCCCTGCACCCAGGCCGTAACCCGCTGCCGCCGGCGGGCCCGACTGCTCCTGTCCGGCACAGCCGGTCGCGAATGCGGCACCGAGGACAAGGAGCCCGACGCAGCGGGCGGATCTCCACGGGACAGCCCGGTCGGAGCGCCGGCCGCGGGCCCGCATCAGGCCGGGAAGCCGGTCCAGTCCTGGCTCCAGTCCGGGTCGAGCTGGCGCAGGAACTGGGCGCACCGCTCCTCTTCGCCGTGCTCACCGATGGCCCCCGCCGCGGACCGGAGGCCGTCCAGACAGGTGAGGAACCCGCGGTTGGACGGTCGGGACCAGCGGACCAGTCCCGACCCCTTCCACCCGGCCCGGCGCAGCGCGTCGAGGCCCCGGTGGTAGCCGACACGGAAGCAGGCGTACGCCTCGACGTCGTCACGGGCCAGCGAGCCGAGTGCTGCCCACGACGCCATGGATCCGGGATCGGAACGCACCACGTCGGACACCGCGTGGCGGCGGCGCTCGGCCGGTTGGCCCAGCGCCGACTCGAGGGCCGCCCGGACCTCCGCCGGCTCCTCCGGCAGCACCGTCTCGGGCAGTCCGGTGGTCAGCCGGACCGCCGACCCGCCGGAATCGTGACTGCCGGGTGCGCTCATGGGAGCCAGTGTAGGACCGGTGCCGACGAGGTCCCCCGCGCCCGTCGGCACCGGTTCGTCGGCGGCATCAGCCGAATCGGACGAGGTGATAGTCCTTCTTGCCGCGGCGCAGCACCAGGTACCGGTCCGGCCACCAGATCGGCCGGGCCCAGCCTGCGGGTCACGTCGTCCTCGCGGACGGTTGTTGACGTAGGCGCCGCCCTGGGCCACCGTGGTGCGGGCCTGGCTCTTGGACGAGACCAGGCCGGCCTCGGCCAGCAGATCGACCAGCAGCACGCCCCCGTCGTCGAGGCGGGTCCGCGCCAGATCGGTCGACGGCGCGTCGGCGAAGACGTCGAGGAGGGAGCGCTCGTCGAGGTCGGCCACCTCCTCACCGAAGAGTGCGGCCGCGGCCTGCTCGGCCCGGGCGGTCTCCGACTCGCCGTGGACGAGGGTGCAGACCTGGCGGGCGAGCTCGCGGTGGGCCTCGCGCCGCTCGGGGTGTGCGGCGGTCGAGGCGTCGAGGGCCAGGATCTCCTCGTGGGAGAGGAAGGTGAAGTACCGGAGGTAGGTCCCGACCATGGCGTCCTCGCTCCGGAGGAAGAACTGGTAGAGCTGGTAGGGGGTGGTGCGGTCCGGGTCCAGCCACACCGAACCGGACTCGGTCTTGCCGAACTTGGTGCCGTCGGCCTTGAGCACCAGCGGGGTGGTGACACCGAAGGCCTCGGCCTGGCGCACCTTGCGGATCGAGCTCGATGCCCAGGGTGATGTTCCCCCACTGGTCGCTCCCACCGAGCTGCACGGTGCACCCGTAGGTGTCGAAGAGGTGGAGGAAGTCGTAGGCCTGGAGGAGCATGTAGCTGAATTCGGTGAACGAGATCCCCTGGTCGGCGCGCTCGAGCCGTGTGACGGACCGACTCCTTCGCCACCATCTGGTTGACGGTGAAGTGCTTGCCCACGTCGCGGAGGAAGCCGATCAGGTCCGCAGAGCGCAGCCAGTCGGCGTTGTTGACGAGCAGCGCTCCGGAGTGGGCGGCGCCCTGGTCGAACTCCACGAAGCGCGCCAGCTGGCGCTGGATCCCGGCGAGGTTGGCCGCCAGGGCCTCGTCGGTCAGCAGATTCCGCTCCTCGGACTTGCCGCCGGGGTCCCCGATGAGCCCGGTGCCACCGCCGGCGAGGGCGATCGGCCGGTGTCCCCCCTCCTGCAGGCGCCGAAGGGTGCAGACCTGGAGCAGGTGCCCGACGTGGAGGCTGTCTGCCGTGGGGTCGAACCCGCTGTAGCCGGTCAGGCCACCCGCATCGAGCCGGTCACCGAGCGAGGGGTCGGTCATCTGGTGGATCAACCCCCGGAATCGGAGGTCCTCGAGGAGACCGGCCATCGCCTCAGCCTGCCACGTCGCCAACCCCGGAACGGACGCTACGATCGCCCCCCGGCCGGTCGGGTCACCGGTGCAGAGCGCGAGGAACCCCGATGGTGAACCCGTACCTGGAAGGCAACTTCGCCCCGGTGCTCGACGAACGCACCGATGCTGCGCTCCCGGTGACCGGTGTGATTCCCCCCGACCTCGAGGGCCGGCTGCTCCGCAACGGACCCAACCCGGTGTCGGTCCCTGCCGATCCCGCCGACTACCACTGGTTCGCCGGCGACGGCATGGTCCACGCGATCTCCCTCGCCGACGGGCGAGCCACCGGCTACCGCAACCGGTGGGTGCGCACCCGGGCCCTCGCGGCCAAGGTGGCCACGGCCCCCCCGCGCGGTCCCGCCGAACCGGTGGACGGCCAGGCGAACACCCACGTGATCGGCCACGGCGGGATCACCCTCGCCCTGATGGAGTCCGGATTCCCCCACAGGCTCTCCTCCGACCTCGAGCGCGCACAGGTCTACGATTTCGACGGGACGCTGTCATCGCCGATGTGTGCGCACCCCAAGGTCGACCCGGACACCGGCGACCTGGTCTTCTTCGGCGTCGACCTCTTCGGCCCCCCATTCCTCCGCTACCACGTCGTCGATGCCGGCGGGCAGCTGGTCACAACCGAGGACCTCGACATCCCCGGTGCCTCGCTGATGCACGACTTCGGACTCACCGCCACCCGCGGTCGTCTTCCTCGACCAGCCGGTCCTCTTCGATCTCGCCCTGGCCGCGTCCGGCCGTCCCTTCCCCTTCCGCTGGTCGGCCGAGACCGGCTCGCGGATCGGGATCCTGCCCCGCGGCGGGACCGGACGCGAGCTGCACTGGATCGACACCGACCCGAGCGTCGTCCTCCACGTGCTCAACGCCTTCGACGACGGCGACTCGGTGGTCATGGACGTCATCCGGTACGAGACCGCCTTCGACACCGGACCGGGGGAGGTCATCTCCCGGTCCTCCCCGTCGCTCTGGCGGTGGACCATCGACCCGACCGCCGACCGGGTCTCGGAGGCGCGCCTCGACGACACCCCGGTCGAGTTCCCGAGGATCGACGACGCGGTGGCGGGCCGGCGGCACCGCTACGGCTACTGCACGCGGGCCGGCGACCGTCCCGAGGAGCCTTCCTGGGAGGGCCTGGTCAAGTACGACTTACAACGCGACGAGTCGACACGATACGAACCGGGCCCGTACCGGTCGGCCTCGGAGGCGGTCTTCGTGCGCGCCTCCGACGGCACCGGCGAGGACGAGGGCTGGATCCTCGTCGTCGTCTACGACGCGACCCGTGACGCGAGCGACCTGGTGATCCTCGACGCCACCTCCTTCGCCGGCCCTCCGGTGGCCACGGTGCACCTCCCCGCCCGGGTGCCCTTCGGGTTCCACGGCTCCTGGATGCCCTCGCACCCCTGACCCGGCCGTCGGGTGGGTGACCCCTGCCGACCTCGCCGAGGTGGGACACTGGGGCTGCCCTACCTGCCGCCCCCGGGACCCACCGCCGGCCATCCCGGCCGACGTGCTGCACCAGTCGCTCGCCATGGCACCCTCGAACCCTCCGCCGCCGCGTCCGCCCCGACCATCGGGGGACCAGCGCGGCCGCCCGACCGGTCGGGCGCGTGGCACCACCGCCGGCTCCGGCCCGACAGGATCGGACCCCCGGTTCACCGGCCCGATCCTCGGGGGACAGGTGGCCGTCCCAGGCCGGCGCGAGCGGCGCCGGGCGATGCGCCGTCGCCGGAGCCGTCCCGAACGCGTGCTCCGGACACTCGTCGTGCTGGTCGTCGCCCTCCTCGTCGTGACCGGTCTCGGGTTCGGCTACTTCCGGTACCAGTGGGGGAAGATCGCCTCCGCCCCGTGCACCAGCTGCGTGGCCGCGGCCAACGGGCAGCCCTACAACCTCCTGCTCATCGGCTCGGACAGCCGGGCCGGCGAGACTGCGGCCGAGGCACAGCACTTCGGCAGCCCGACCGCCACGGCAGGACAGCGCTCCGACACCATCAAGATCCTCCACATCGACCCGACCACGGGAACGGCCGCTTCGCTGTCGATCCCCCGCGACACCTATGTGACCATCACCGGCCTCCCCGCCAACTCGCCGCTCGCGACCCAGAACAAGATCAATGCCGCCTTCAGCAACGGGCCCGACGCACTCGTCCAGACCATCGAGCACACCTTCGGGATCCCGATCAGCCACTACATCGTCGTCAACTTCTTCGGCGTGGAGGACGCGGTCAACGCGCTCGGGGGGATCTCGATGGACTTCCCCTACCCGGTACGCGACCAGGACTGCTCGACGCGGCACCTGCTACAACAATTCCGGCCTCGACATCCCCACGACCGGATGCCAGGTGCTCAACGGTAGCCAGGCACTCAGCCTCTCCCGGTCCCGGTACTTCGAGTACGAGGTGGACGGCTCCTGGCAGTCCGACCCCACCTCGGACCTCGGGCGGATCGAACGCCAGAACCTGATCATCGAGGCGACCATCGACAAGGCCAAGAGCACCTACAACCCCCTGCGGCTCAACGCGCTGCTCAGTTCGGTGGTCCACGATTTCTCCAAGGACGACAACCTCTCTGCCACCGATCTGCTGTCACTGGCCCAGCGGTACCACGCCTTCTCCGGCTCTCAGTTGCAGAACTACACGCTGCCGACGGTCGGGGCTACCTCACAGACGGCCGGCTCGGTCGAGATCGTCCATCCCGCGGCCGCGGCGACCACCATCACCCAATTGCTGGGTGGGCCGTTCGGCTCGATCCTGACCCCGCCGATCGACCAGTACGGGAACCCGCTCGCACTGACCGCACCCACCACCGCGCCCGTCGCACCGGCGGCGCCCCCCGACGGCCCAGCCGGCCCCTACACCCCCGCATCCCCGCCGGCGATCCCTGCGTTTCGACCCGCGCCCCTGCTGAGGACTTCGCCGGCCGCGATGTGATCCTGGCTCAGCCCTGCTCGACGGCGGCGACGACGTCCGCGTTGACCCGGTCGTGGACGGCCACGTTGGTCGTGCGGTCCGGCACCTGTACGCGCAGCAGGACTCCCCCGCCGATGCCCACGGCTCGGTCCAGTGCGTTCCGGAGGTCGTCCGGCGACGTGCTCCGGTCGAGGTCCTCCACCACCCAGCCGCACCCCCGGGCGACCTCGGCCACGTCGGCGCCCTGCGGTGTGCCGAAGAGTCGCTCGAACGCGACGGCGTCGAGCACCGAGGCTTGCGGCAGGAACGAGAAGATCCCTCCCCCCTGGTTGTCGGCCACGACAACGGTGAGCGGGGGACGGGCCCCCTTCGGCCCGATCAGCGCGGAGACGTCATGCAGGAATGCCAGGTCGCCGAGGAGGGCGACCGTCGGCCCGGGTGCCGCGAGGGCCACACCGAGCGCGGTGGACGTCACGCCGTCGATGCCGTTGGCGCCGCGGTTGGCGTAGACGGTGGGCGGGTCCCTCCGCGGGATCCCGAACGACTCGAGGTCGCGCACCGGCATCGACGACGACACGACGAGGGTGGCCCCAGCCGGCGAGGGAGGCGAACACCTGGTGGGCGAGCGCCGGCTCGGTGAGCGGCATCCGAGCGCCGAGCGAGCCGGCGAGCACGCCGTCGCGGACGTGCCTCTGCACCCTCCCAGTCGGATCTCCACGCAGCGCTCCGTGCGGTCGCGGTCGACTCCCGCCCGAGCCTGCCGCGCCCGACAGCGCCTCGCACAGAAGGGTCGGGTCGCAGCGGACCAGTCGCTCCGCGCTCCGCTCGGGATCGGGCCACTGGTCGAAGGGGTCGGCCACCAGCGCGGGTGCACCGTCCACGAAGGCGTTGACCACCTTGGAGGCCCACCGCCCTCCGAGTCGCAGCACGAACGAGGGTCGGTGGGCGTCCGCGAAACGCTGTGAGCGCAGGATGCCGTCGGCCGCTGCCACGACGGCCGCCTCCGTCGTGCGGAGGCCCGAGCGCGGGTCGGCAAGCACCGGCCAACCGAGGGCATCGGCAAGGCCGAGCACTGCCGTCGGGTCTCCGCATCCGGACCCCGCGACGATCACACCGCGCGAGCCGGGATCGAGCAGCCCGGACCCCGCCAGACGATCGATCAGCGCGTCCGACGGTGGTGTCGCGGCCACCTCCATCTGGTGCCAGGGAGCGCCGTCCGGCCGTCCGGGGGCCGGCCCTCCGCCCCGCGCGAGTCGCCCAACAACGGATCGCGGAACGGGAGGTTGAGGTGGACCGGGCCCGGACCGCGTGGTCCGGCGACCGACTCGGCGACCGACCGCGCGGCCAACGACCGCCAGGTGGCGCTAGCGGCCGAGTCGGGCACACCCGGATCGGCGAACCAGCGTGCGGCCCTCCCGAACAGATGGGTCTGGTCGATGGTCTGGGGCGCGGCCACCCCGCGCAGCTCCGGGGGGCGGTCGGCCGTGCAGACCAGCAGCGGCACCCGCGCCAGGTCGGCCTCGATCACCGCCGGGTGCAGCTCGGCTGCCGCCGTCCCGCTGGTCGTGACGACCGCGGCCGGGCGGCCGGTCGCGAGCCCGATCCCGAGCGCCACGAATCCCGCCGACCGTTCGTCGAGCCGGACGCAGAGGGAGATGCGGGGGTCGGCCGCCACGGCCATGGCCAGCGGAGTCGAACGCGACCCCGCGCAGAGCACCGCGTGGGAGACGCCGCCCCGCACCCACTCGTCGACCAGGCAGGCGGCGAACGCCGCCTGCCGGTCGCCGTCCCCGGGTTGCCCCGGCCCGGTCGGTACGCTCATCCGTAGGTCCCATGCCGACGCACGAGCCCACCCCGACCGCCGCTGCCGTGCCCGGGCCAGCGGCCGAGCTGTACGCCGAATCCGCCGGGGACGGGCCGACCCTGGTGCTCGCGCACGGGTTCACCCAGACCCGTCGACTCTGGGGCGGGCTCGAGGCCGGACTGGCTCCCGGCCGTCGCCTGGTGCTGGTCGACCTCCCCGGCCACGGGGGATCGGCGGCGGTCCGGGCCGACCTCCCGTCCGGAGCCCGCCTCCTCGGCCTCGCCGGAGGGGCAGGCGACTACCTCGGCTACTCGATGGGGGCACGCTTCTGCCTCCACCTGGCGCTCGATCGGCCGGACCTGGTCCGGCGCCTGGTGCTCATCTCGGGCACCGCCGGCATCGACGACGAAGGCGACCGGGCGGAGCGGCGTCGCGCCGACCAGACGCTGGCCGACCGACTGGACCCTCCGGGTGGTGGCCCTCCCATGGACACCGTCGCGGAGTTCGTCTGCCGCTGGGTGACCGGCCCGATCTTCGGCGAGGTCCCCGAGGAGGCCGTCGGGGTCGAGGAGCGCGAGCGCAACACCGCGGCCGGGCTGGCCTCGAGTCTGCGTCTGGCCGGAACCGGAACCCAGGTGCCGCTCTGGGACCGGCTGGGCGCGATCGGGATGCCGGTCCTCGTGCTCAGCGGCGAGCACGACGCCAAGTTCACCGCGCTCGGGCGCCGGATGGTCCGTGCCATCGGCGAGAACGCCACCAGCGTCGTGGTCCCGGCAACCGACCACGCCCCCCATCTGCAACAACCGCACGCGGTGACCGACGCGGTGCGGTCCTTCCTGGCGGCCGACACCCGGGGCTGATCTGCGCCCACGCGGTGCCCGGTCGGCCGATCGGGCCGCGGTCACCCGATCCACAGCCAGAGGGCGACCGAGAGCAGGACCCCGAAGACGAGCTGCAGTCGGGCGGTGGTCGCGAGCAGCGGCAGGAGCGCCCGACCCTCGGCGTCGCTCCTGGTGAGACGCAGCGGCACCACGACCAACGGCAACGCGAGCAGGGGCACGAACGCCGCCGCCGCGACGTCGGACGCGAGTGCTCCTGCCACCGAGAGGATCCCCCACACCGCCACCGCGGCGAACGGCAGCACGATGCACGTCGCGAAGCACCGGCCCGCGCCCTTGCGCCCGATCCGGACGGCCAGGGTCCGCTTGCCGGTCTCGCGGTCGGTCGCGATGTCGCGGAGGTTGTTGGCGAGGAGCAGCGCCGTCGCCAGCAACCCGACCAGGACGGCCGCGAACCAGACGATCGGAGCTGCGAGGCTGACCGTCTGCACGTAGAACGTGCCCAGGGTCGCTACAAGGCCGAAGAACACGAAGACGAAGACCTCGCCGAGGCCGGCGTAGCCGTAGGGACGCGGCCCACCGGTATAGAACCACCCGGCGAGCAGGCAGGCCGCACCGACCAGGAGCACCCACCACGAGGTGGCCCAGGCCAGCCCGAACCCGACCACGGCCGCCACGCCGAACGAGACCAGTGCCGCCCGCCGGACCGCCCCGGGAGAGGCCAGCCCGGATGCGACGAGTCGGATCGGGCCGACCCGGACGTCGTCGGTGCCCCGGATGCCGTCAGCGTAGTCGTTGGCGTAGTTGGTCCCGATCTGGACGGCGAGAGCGACGACGAGCGCGCCGATCGCGCACCACCAGGCGTCGACCCGCGGTCCGCCGTGCACCCCGCCGGTCACGGTGGCAACGCTCACCTGGCTCCACCTACCCGGGTGACGCGGATGGGCTGCGGCCGTCCCGACCAGCACCGGGACCAGGGCGGCGGGCAGGGTGCGGGGCCGCGCACCGAGCCACCACTTGCGGATCTCGCCCGGAGCCGGCGGGCTGCCGTCGGGCCCGGCGGCCCGTTCCGGCCGGACCCGGGTCCACGGGTGCGTCACGGCCGGCGGGGGAAGCGACCGAACTCCGGGGGCCGGTGCTCCCGGTAGGCGTTGCGGCCCTCCTGGGCCTCCTCGCTCATGTAGAAGAGCATGGTGGCGTCCCCGGCGAACTGCTGCAGCCCGGCGAGCCCGTCGTCGGCCGCGTGCAGCCCTCCTTTGAGCATGCGCAGGGCGAGCGGCGAGAGCGAGAGCATCTGGCGGCACCAGGCCACCGTCTCCCGCTCGAGGTCCGCCAGCGGGACCACAGCGTTGACCAGGCCCCAGTCGTGCGCGGTCGCCGCGTCGTACTGGCGGCAGAGGAACCAGACCTCCTTGGCCCGCTTGAGCCCGATGGTCCGGGCGAGCAGGCTCGCCCCGTAGCCCCCGTCGAAGCTCCCGACCTTGGGGCCGGTCTGGCCGAAGCGCGCGTTGTCCGCGGCGATGGTCAGGTCGCAGACCAGGTGGAGGATGTGGCCCCCGCCGATCGCGTAGCCGGCCACCATGGCCACCACCGGCTTGGGCAGCCTCCGGATCTGGATCTGGACGTCGAGGACGTTGAGCCGCCCGATCCCCTGCCGGGCGACGGCGTCGTCCCCGATGTAGCCGTCGTCGCCGCGGATCCGCTGGTCACCGCCGGAGCAGAAGGCATCGGGGCCCTCTCCGGTGAGGATGACCACGCCCACCCCCGGATCGTCCCGGGCGACCGAGAGCGCATCTGCGAGCTCGAAGAGGGTCTGGGGACGGAAGGCGTTCCGCACCTCGGGCCGCGCGATGGTGAGCTTGGCGATGCCATCGGCCACATCCATCCGGATGTCCTTGTAGTCGCCGCGGCGGTCCCAGGCCGGCAGGGGCGCTCCCCGGAACCGCTCGACCGGGTCGAGCGGCGGCCCCGTCACGACGGTCTCCACCTGTGTCCCGAGGGTCTCCGGTCCCGCATCCTGCCGCTCCGAGGAAACCATTCGACCATTCACTCCTAGAGTCGTCACTCGTACGGTCGCCTAGGCTACCCGCATGCCGGAGTTGGTAGCACTCGACCTGCCGGCGGGACCGGGCTTCGTCGACGCCCTGCGCTCGGTCTGGGACGCCGGGAACGCCGTGCTCCCGGTCGATCCGCGCCTGCCGGTGCCCTCGGTGCGCCGTCTCCTCGCGGCACTTCGCCCGTCCCGCATCGTGACCCCCGACGGAACACGGTCCCTGGCCGGCGGCCTCCCGACCGAGCCCGGGGACGCGCTGGTGGTGGCCACCAGCGGCACGACCGGGGAGCCGAAGGGCGCAGTCCACACCCACGGGTCGGTGAGCGCCTCGGCCGTCGCGTCCTCCCGCAGGCTCCGGGTCGACCCGGGGACCGACCGTTGGGTGGCCTGCCTTCCCCTCGCCCACATCGGGGGGCTCTCGGTAGTGACCCGTTCGCTCGTCACCGGCACCCCGTGCACCGTGCTCGAACGGTTCGAACCGAGCGCGGTCGAGGCCGAATGCCGGGCGGGGGCCACCCTGGTGTCCCTCGTGGCCACCGCCCTCGGTCGCATGGACGCGTCCGGGTTCCGGGTCGTCCTCCTCGGAGGCGACGCCCCGCCCGCGTCGCTCCCACCCACGGTGATCGCCACCTACGGGACGACCGAGACCGGATCGGGAGTCGTCTACGACGGGTGGGCGCTCGACGGCGTCGAGCTCCGCATCGGCGACGGGGTGCTCGGGGTCGAGGGCGAGGTGCTCGTGCGCGGACCCTTCCTGCTCCGCTGCTACCGCGACGGCACCGATCCCCGCCTCCCCGACGGTTGGTACCCGACAGGCGACGCGGGCCGGCTCGCGGCCGACGGCTCCCTGACCGTGTCCGGGCGCCTGGCGGAGGTCATCGTGACCGGCGGCGAGAAGGTCTGGCCCGCAGCAGTCGAGGAGGTCCTGGCCGGACACCCGGCTGTCTCCGAGGTGGCGGTCTGGAAACGCACTGACCCGGACTGGGGTGAGCGGGTGGTGGCCTGGGTGGTTCCTCCTCAGGGGGTCGACCCCCCGCCACTCGGTGCACTGCGAGAGCTCGTCGCCGCCAGACTCGCCCCCTGGTCCGCCCCGCGCGAGCTGGTCGTCGTGGACCGCCTCCCGCGCACCGCCGGGGGCAAGGTCCGCCGGGCCGAGCTCGTCTGACCGACGCTCGTCTGTTCAACCCCGCCCGAAACCTACGAGAGCGACCCCGTCGTCAGGCAGAGGGAGCCGCCGTCGACGACCAGGGTCTCGCCGGTGATCCACGAGGCCGCGTCCGAGCAGAGGAAGAGGGCCGCGTTGGCGATGTCCTCGACCTCACCGAGGCGGCGCAAGGGCAACCGCTTCGAGATGGCCTGCTCCCCCGGCTCCCACAGCGCCCGGGCCATCTGGGTCTTGACCAGGCCGGGGGCGATCGCGTTGACCCGGACCCTGGGACCGAGCTCACCGGCGAGCTGCCGGGTGAGATGGATGACCGCCGCCTTGGTCACGTTGTACCAGCCGAGGCCACCCTCCACGGTCAGCCCTCCGATCGACGCGAGGTTGAGGACCGCCCCGCCATCAACTGACATCCCTTTCCGCCACGCGGCCTGCACCCATTCGAGATAGCCCGTCTGATTGACCCGGACGGTCTTGTCCGCCCGTGCGCGGTCGATGTCGATGATCGGCCCGTAGTAGGGGTTGGTGGCGGCATTGTTGACGAGGATGTCCACCGCGCCGAACCGGTCCACCGTCGCGTCCAGGCACGCCTCTGCGTGCTCCGGATCGCCGGCGTTGGCGACCGTCCAGGCCACCGGTCCCGCCCGATCACCGGCCGCCCCGGAGATCTCCTCGGCCGCCTCGGCCAGTGCGTCGGCCCGCCTCGACGCGATCATGACCGAGGCGCCGGCCTCCGCGAAGGCCTGGGCGACCGCCTTGCCGATCCCGCGTGAGCCGCCGGTGACCACCGCTGTCTTCCCGTCGAGTCGCAGCTCCATGGTCGGACACCCTACCGGCGCCCTCCGCCGCTGATCGCTCCGCGTCCCGTCGCCCGTCGCTGCAAATCGGGGTCTTCGGATGTAAGCGAGGTCAGGTGCCCTGACCGACGTCCGCGCTCGCGATGGTTACCTCGCCAGGAACGGCACGAGTGGGGCACGCCCAAGATGGCCCAAATTGGCAGGGCTCCCCTCACGTTGATGCTTTGATCGAACACCCCGTTGTCCATAGCCCGCACGCGTCCACCTTCGTCGCGGTCAACGTCCCACCACCGGTGACAGTCTCCTCGGTGCCTGGTTGGTTCGACGACTTGTCCGAACAGCCGAAAGTAAGCGCGATCCTAGCCGTCGCGTAGGAGGACTCTGCGGGAGCCTCACAGAAGGTTGTGGCCGCGCGGGTATTTCCCGAGGTCGTAGTTATGGAACCACACGCAGATTTCGTCACCGTGACGGGCACATAGTTGGTTACTGCTACCAACTGAGGCGTTATGTTGAGAGGGCCGAAGCCGTAGAAGTATGTGGCCCCGAGATTCACACCCGCGCTCCCATTGTAGGTCTGCGTCTCCTGGTGGCATGTCCCCAGCACTGAGGTGCCCCTCTCAGTGACGTCGAATTTGTCTGAGCTCCCCTTCGGATCGAACCCATTCTTCGAGTCCTGCAACTGAACCTTCCAGGTATCGTTTTCCGTCAGCACGGACGTGACGATGGCACTCGTCAACGTGGTCGTGTCTATGTCCGTCAAGGTTCCACTCACCGTGTCGGCGCAGTCCGTGCGGACCGTCACGGTGTAGCTCGCATTCAAGGGAGTAGTCGAGAGACTGTGGTTGTCGATAACTACCCAGAACGCTGCGCCCTGACCCGCCGGCGACTGTCCAAATTTGCCAAATTGGGGTTTGAGGTCCAGGGCAAGGCACACGTGTGCACTGGCCCCACTGAAATTGACCGGTGTCGAACTCCCCGGTGTTACTGCGACCGTGTAGGTGGTCTTCGTGCTTCCCTCCTCTTGTCCTATGAGGGTCACGTCCGTGTTGCCCGCGGGGAGCTTTGAGAAGTTGAACTGCACGTCGTTGTACCCGGAACGGATCTTGAAGAAGTTGTACTGGGCGGAAAGAGCAGGGAGCTTAGTACTCACCGGCGTCGGCGTCGTGAACGGATACGCATCCTTTGATGGATTTACCGGCAGAGTGTACGACGCGGGCTTCACGGTTGGAAGACTTTGCGTGTTCGGAGCAGCAAGCGTGGGATAGTACGGCGGAAAACTAGAAACCTGTTCCTGATAGGTGTGGCCGAAATTCGCCGGCACGGATGTTACGTCCGGGTTGTAATTGGGCAAGGGCGCGTCGAGGTTCTCCAGGGCAAATTTCTTGAAGTACTTGGTAAAGGACGCCACCGCGTTGAGCTTCTGGTCCAGTGCCGGACAAGTCGTCACACCACCCACGCTCTGCCAGACTTGGCCGATCGATTGAATACCACCAGCTTGTTGCTGCATGAAGTATGGCCAGATGAAGGCGCTGTAGGCGTGGGACCGGCCCGAGGGATCGTTCGAAGTGTTGTTAAGTGACTTCGGAGAATTCTGCTGTTCGAAGGCAGTGTAGAAGGGCTGATACACCTGGGTAGCCGAGGTCGGCACAAAGTAGGCCCCCGCCCAAGTGGCCGAAGCCTCTAAGAACCACCATGTGCCGCCGTCACAGCTACTCACATTTGTTCGGTACTGCTCGAGGTGAAAGAACTCGTGGGCTAAGGCACCTTTGAAGTAGGTTGTGACCCCACCGCTCGCGTCCATTGCGATCCAGCCCGAGGCTGCCGTTGCTGGCGTACCCGTCTGGCTCGTTGGAACTTGAACTGCCTGACCGAAGGCCTCCGTGCCGACGCTTGAGGTTTGGCCCCCACGCATCACCTGCTGGCCTGTTGCGAGCACGTAGATGTCGATGTTGGTGTCGGGATTCCCACCCTCACCGACTGTTCCCGTGTCGGGCAGCGGAGGTCCACCCATCATGGTTGTCATTGCTTTGTAAAAGCCATTCACCGTATTGATGACTGCAGTGCCGTATGCTTTTGGCGTCGGTCCATTGCCGCACGCCCAAACGTCGAGGTGGTCCGCTGTATTGGTGCCCACCATTTGCGTCCCCTGACTCGTTGGGCAATTTGTGATCGTCGCCGCGGAGTCCGCCAACAGTCGAGGCGCGTGACCGGTGGCAGCTGCAACTGCCGCGGACGCACTGACAGGCGCTGAGGTAACCAGTCCCAGGACTGGTAGGAGTGCTGCTGACACAACGACGACGAACGTATGCTTCCGCATGTCACCCTTCCGAGGTGTGAACCTGGCTCATGGCCAGCTTTCCTCTCAACGAGCAGAGTGAAAACACTTGCCGCCTGCCCGCCACTGCCGCGAATCTGCAATTCGGAAGCTTGGCATAATGGATCTGAGACAACAACCAATGCTCCATACATGCCCTTGGAGGTTCAGAGTGAGGGTGGCGCGCCGCGGTCGGAGCGTCACGGTATGTGGTTTGCAAGGATCAGACCGAGCATGCTCACGCTCAACTCAAGCACTGAGTGGAACCAATGCCAGTTGCTAGCGAATTGCTCCGGCCAGTCCGCGTAGTCGGAGCTGTCCGGCTGTTGTCGGACCTTCATCTGGCCGAAGACCGGCTCGACGATCGCCTTGCGTCGCGCGTAGTCGGCTCGTCCGTGCTTCGTCCGCAGTCTTCCGGCCCATCCGTTCGCGCTGGCGAGGCGTTCTTCGGGATGCGGCCCCGCGGTGAGTCCGGCGACCCGCTCGCCATGCTCCGATCCTGCCCGTCGCGATCAGCACGTCGTGGACTCCCGCTGTCGGCGGTCCATGTGAGTTGGCGTCGGAGCAGTAGCCGGCGTCGGCGAGGAGCACTCGGGGCTGTCGTCGATGTCGGCGCGCGTCCAGGTTGTACTCGGTGATGCTTCAATCATGCGGATCAGTTCTCCCACATCAGTAGCCTGCTTGGTCGAGCTCGGCGGCGATCATCACCTGGGCGTGCTCGTCGACAACCGTCTGAGCGTTGTAGCAGTAGTGGAACGACCGTCGTCGGTCTTCATCATGCGCGACTCGGGGTCGGTGAAGTTGCGTTGGGCTCGCTTCGTTCGGCGTCGCCCTCGCTGCCGCCACCTCGGCGGCGTGTTCGATCGCGGCGTCATCCCCGCCTTGCCTCGGCCACCTTGGTGGCCGCCTTCGCTGCGCGCCTTCTCCCTGGCCTCGGCCTCGATAGCTTCCTTGGCCGCCCGCAGCTTGGCCAAACGGCCCTCCCTGGTAGCCAGCTCCTTGGGCAGTTCGTCGCCCCGTCGGTCCTCGCCGAACTCCTCGTCCTCGTCCCGGTCCACTCGCTTCGGCCTCGCCCAGCATGGCGGTCACCTCTGCTTGCTTGATCTCATCGATCCTCTGACCCAGGCGGTCGTAGCTCATGGCCTTGTGTCTACTCGCCGACGCCCGCAGTTTCGTCCCGTCGAGGGCCACCCGGCCGAGTCTGACCAGACCCGGCTTCGCACACAGAGTCAGCACCTGGATGAACAGGTCGTCCAATGGCCAGGTGCCGGCGCCGAACCGGAGATCGAGCGGTAGTCCGGAGCCTCGTTGGCCGATCAGCCAGCGGAAGGCCACGTCCACCTGGCACCGCCGCTCCATCTCCCGAGACGATGTCACCCCGATCGATACCGCGTAGAGCAGGAGCTTCAGCATCATCGTCGGGTGGTAGGGAGGGGCACCCAGCGGCCTCGACGTAGGAGTCGTAGATCGAGGACAACTCCAGCATCTCGTCCACCATCTCGGCAATGAACCGAGCGGTGTGGTCCTCGGGCAGCCAGTCGTCCAACGAGGGTGGCAGCAGGAACGACTGGTTCTGGTCGTAGTGACGGAACGTCTTCGACCGCCCGGCGGGAGACTTGGCGTCACGCCTGCTGTCACCTTGCGGGACCTCGAACAGCGCGTCCTCGATGGGGTCGTTTGCCATACCCAGGAAATCTTGCCGATCCGCCGATCAATCGCGAGTCAGAGGACTACCTCGTCAAATGCGGATACTGACCCACACTCCTAGCGGGTTCGGCTTCTTCCGAGGCCTCCCAACGCCTCACTTCCGGCCACAGGTACGACTTCAATTCGTAGCCGAATGGCCTCGACCCGTGCCCCAGGTGCCTGTCACCTAACAATGACAATGGTCTTCAGGGTCCACCGCTTCGTTGCTGGTCCCCAATAGCTTCGGGAGCACTGGGAGATTCGGCCTGACTTGTGGTCATGAGGCGTCCTCGGGCGTCGTCGGCCGAGCTCTTCCAGCGGCACATTGACAACGGCACGCCCCGTCTCCGAGGTTGGGTGATTGGTCCGGATTGCTAGAACAATCCAGACCGCCCGTCACTCCGATCGAGGACGGCCGTGCCACCCCTCAACCGCTAAGGAAGGAAGGGATGGCAATGACCATCGTAGAAGCTGCTCCCGGGATCACGGGTGGGGTGGACACCCACCTGGACAAACACGTTGCCGCAGCCCTCGACCCCCTGGGTCGGCTGGTCGGCACCGAGTCGTTCGATGCCGATGCCGCCGGCTACAAAGCCCTGTTGGTTTGGCTCGAGGAGTTCGGCCAGGTGACCAAAGTCGGGGTCGAAGGCACCGGCTCCTATGGGGTCGGGCTTTCCCGGTTCCTGCGGCGGAAGGGCATCGAGGTCGTCGAGGTCAACCGACCCAACCGGCAGTCTCGGCGCAACCAGGGCAAGTCCGATCCCTTAGATGCGGTGGAAGCCGCCCGGGCTGCCATCAGCGGTCGGGCCTCGGGTGCGGGCAAGACCAAGGACGGTCCCGTCGAGGCCATCCGGGTCCTGGTGGTGGCCAAGCGCTCGGCCCGACAGGCCCGGGTGAAGGCCATCGTCCAGATGCGTCATCTGGGAATCACCGCCCCTGAGCAGCTGCATTCCCGCCTGAAGGGGTTGTCGGTCACAGCGCTCGTTGCCGAGGCAGCAGCGTTCCGATCGGCCCGATCGCCTGATCCGGTGACCGCAGCCACCAAGGCATCGCTGTCGTCACTGGCGCACCGGGTCCAGAGTCTCGACCGGGAGCTCGCCGAGTTGGATGAGAAAATCGAGTCACTTCTCTTGGCCACGGCTCCTGACCTCCTGGCCCGATTCGGCGTCGGCCCCGATACTGCTGCGTCGCTCTTGGTGACGGCCGGCGACAACCCCGAGCGGCTCCGCTCGGAGGCTGCCTGGGCCCACCTGTGCGGCGTGTCCCCGGTCCCGGCCGGCTCGGGGAAGACCGCCGGTCACTTTCGCCTGCACGACGGTGGCGATCGTCAGGCCAACAGCGCGCTGTGGCGCATCGCAATGGTCCGGATCGCCCATGACCCCCGAGACCACCGCCTATTTCGACCGCCGGGTGAAGGAAGGACGGACCAAACGGGACGTCATCCGGATCCTCCAGCGCTACATCGCCCGCGAGGTCTATCGCTACCTCCCTCGCGGCTGAATCCCCGGGCCGTGGGTCTGGCTCCTCCCCTAGCCTCGATCATTCGTCCGACCCCCGGCTGACTGCGGAATCGTTGCCGAGGCGGTGGACATAACCGGCTTCGTCGTCCCGGCTGCATCGTGGACGTGATGCGCCCCGGTGTTGTCATTCGGTTTCGGATGTCACGCCCTGCAGGTCTGCTTTCGGGTCGGGCGTTCTGACCCGCCCGTCAGGGGATGGCCGCCCGGAGTTTGACGAAGGCGTTGGCCAGCTCGTCCACCCACGGCCATGTCTGGTCCAGCCGCAAGGTGAGGCCCCTGGACTTGTGCACGAGGTGTGCGGCCACGTGGAGAACCCGGTAGCGCATGGTCTTCGGTTCGGCCTTGGCCAGTGCGCCCTCGAAGCAGACCATCTGGCTCCAGGCCAGGAGCGCTCCGGCGATGAGGGAGGTGGCCACCCAGACCTCGTTGCGGACGAAGGAGTCGAAGGGCAGGTTGGTGAGCCCACAGTCCTTCCAGTTCCTGATCCGGTCCTCCACCCGGGCGTGTCCCCGTTGGCGGAGCTCGAGGGCGGCGATGTCACGTCCCTTGGTGTTGGTGATGAAGCAGGTGTGGCGGAAGCCCTCCGAGGTATCGAAGAGTGTCAGCTGGGCCCCGGGGTGGGGACGCTCCCGTCGCATGATCAGCCGGGTGTTGTCCGGCCATCCGGCCAGGGGGATGAGGTCGGTGAGCTCGACCACCCAGGCCCCGTCGCGGACCGAGTCGTCGGTCTCTCTGGCCGGGATCCAGTCCTCCTCTTGGACGAGGGCCATGGCGTCACGTACTCCCTGGTCGATGGGGAATCCGATGGAGAAGTCGCAGTTGGCAGCCACGATGGCATTGACGAACCCGTGCGTGGCACCGGCCGAGTCGGCCCGCACCAGGATCGGATGGATGACGAGGGCGGGATGGTCGTCAGCGAAGTGGCCGGTCTGGTACTCCTCGGGCAGTCCCGACAGCGCCCGGTCGAGTAGTTCGATGTGGTCGTCGGCGTCATTGGCCCCAGCGTTCCCTCGGCGCAGCATGGCGGCCAGTGGCTCGTTGGTCGTGTCGCACCACACCGCCGAGGGGGAAGAACCCGAACCCCTTCTTGTAGGTGGGAGTGGCGTCCTGCTTCTCCGAGTACGAGTTGACCAGGGTGGCGTCGAAGTCCAGCACCAACGACTCCCCGGGAGGAGCAGCTGCCCACACTCTGGCCCGGGCGGCGGCGATCGCCTCGGGGATGGCCCGCAGCTCGAAGGCCGTCGTCGCCTCCACCGCCCGCCAGGCGGTGGCGATCGAGGCCACCGGACCGAACAGCTCGGCCTGTTCACGGAGGGACGCCATGTCGGCCAGGCAGTCGGCACCGTCGGCGATGGCCACGGCCAGATGGGTGAGAACGACGCCCGGATCATGGGTGTGCCAGTTGATCCCGCACCCCGCCATGGCGACCGACATCGCTTCGGTCAGGCCGCTGCGATCGGCCAGTTCGGACAGCAGCGCGGTGCCCGCGTGGGACACCAGGTTCTTCCCGTCGGTGGTCACCCTCATCGACTGGGTGGCGCGACTATCGTGCACCTTCAAGGAGCCCTCCTGGTTCTGGTGAATGCGTAGTTCAGCGACTCACATTCTCCCAGAACAGGGAGGGTTTTCCGCGGACGCGGACACCACCGGATCAGGGGCGGGACGAATTATCGAGGCTAACTGTCGCCCCCCGGGGCTGACTTGCCGGTGACCCGCCGACCCACGACCCGGGACCACTTTTTCCAAGACGCGTGACTTCGTAAGAGCATGCCCTCACCGTTCGAGTGGCTCATCATTGTTGTGTCCGCTGTCTTCACCCCGGAGCCCCATCGAAGGGCTTGACATTGATAGGAACGTCACCGGACTCGGGTGTCCGCTGACGTTCGCCAGAAGCTGGGGATTGCAACTACAGCTAGCGCAAGGTCTTCCGTTCTCGTCTATCACCGAGCTGTGCATGCGCGCATGGATCATCGCGGTCTAGAAGTACCAGCCTGAAGGGATCCAGGGGACTGGGATGGCCATGCCGTCAACGAACAAAGACCCGTGTATCTTCGCCGTGAGACGCGCCTGATGGAGTACGTCGAACGCCCACTGCTGGGAAGCGGTAAGACCGTGGACCAGGATTTCTCCCTCGGAGCCGGCGAGGAACCGCCACAGGAGGACGGCCGCTGTCTGCTCGTTAGTTGCCCCCAGCATGACCAGTCGGTCCGGGTGCCAAAGCACCCACCCTCGCCCAGTGTCGCCGTCCACCACGTCAATGCGGAAACGCCCGTCACTCAACCCGAATGCCACATCCTCGGTACGCGAACGGCCCAGCCGTGCCTCCACCTCGGCCACCAATTCAAGGTCCCCCTCGTCACCATCCCGACCGGGCAGCGAGGGTGGGATGGCCCGGCGGTCGGGTTGGCCTGCCATCTCGGCCGTCGGGTGCATGGCCAGTCCGGCCAGGAAGTAGCGACGCATGGCTCGGGGGTCGGACGAGGACTGGATCATGCGCTGGGTGGCCCAAGCGGCGTAGCCCAAGGCCGCCTCGAGAAGCCGCCTGCCCACTCCCCGGCTTTGGAACGCTGGATCAACGAACAGCATGGACAGCCCCCAGAAGCTCTCCCGTCGGACAGACTCGGCAACGCCCACCACCTGCCCTTCCGAGATCGCCACCCAAGCACCGGGCCCGTCGTGCTGAACGAAACGGGCATGGCCCACGCGGGTGGCCTCCAACTGGGCATCGCTCGGTGGGGTGCGCGGCGGAAGCTGACTCGCCTCTGCCTGCGCGGCATTGGCGGCCTCGACCATGGTCATCACCGCTTCGACGTCATCGAGGGCCATAGGTCGCAGGTCCCACCCCTCAGCGTCGCCGGTCGCGCTACGAGGGGATGTCACACTTTCCATGGGCCCATGCTGGCACGCCGTCCGCCCGGCCCGCCCCGCATCCCAGCCCAAGACTTACCAACAGGCTACCTCGGTGACATGGCTACAACATCGGCCACCACCGCGTGCTCGGACCTCCGGCGACTCCGACATCGGTAGGGGGTGCCCCCTATCACCAAGCTACGTGCGACACCTCGCTGTCCAGATCGTTACTCGGCTCGCAACTTGGCTGGAAGGTCCAGCATGTTCTGGAAGACCACTGCTCCTTCGATCGAGAGCTGGTCAGCGGTGGTCACACCACCAGCGAATGCGAAGACCGCCATTCCCGCTGCCAATCCAGCCGTTACGCCCGATACGCTGTCCTCGATCACAGCACATCGACCGGGTGCTGCACCCATGTTCTCCGCAGCGAACAAGAAGATGTCGGGTGCTGGCTTGCCGTGCTCCACCTCGTCGACGCTGAAGATGCGGCCATCGAAACGATCGAAGAGCCCGGTCTTGCCCAAGGTGAACCGCATCTTGTCGTGACTTCCGCTCGATGCCACACACATTGGCGTGGTGATCTCATCGAGGGCCTCCATGACTCCCGGGACGGCGACAAGCTCTCGCTCGAACACTTCCCGATAGCGAGGTTCGAACTCAGCGTCCCAATCGACGCTGAGGCCAAGGTGTCGTTCGATCTCCTGGTGCATGTAGGCGGCCGAGCGCCCGACGAACCGCTCAACTATGTCGGCTTCCGTCAGAGGCCATCCGAGCCCCGACAGGATCTCCGCTTCCGTCCGCACAGCGAGCCGCTCGCTGTCTACGAGGACCCCGTCGCAGTCGAAGATCACCAACTCGAAGTGGCTCATCGGGACGAGCCTACGGTGTCGCTATTGGCGGGCACACTCCTTGAAGAGCCACTGCGCCCGATCGACGGATCATGGGCGCGCCTCTTATGAGCGGTTGTAGCGATCTTCGAGACGCACCACGTCACCGAGTTCGGTGGTGCTGGCCTCAAGAACGACCGTGTCCTCCAGGGCCGTCATCCGATGTCGAGTACCGGGGCGGAGATGAACCGCCTCGCCGGGGAGTAGCTCGAATGACTCCAACGGATCGTGTGGACCGCCCACCTCGAAGAGCAGTCGACCCGACTGCACCGCAATCGTCTCCTCCTTCTGCTCGTGATACTGAAGTGAGAGAGCGTGACCCTCATTGACGTGCAGCGCCTTACCGCAGTAACGACCCTCGACGAGCGCGAAATGCTCCTCGTGCCCCCAAGGTTTTTCGACTCGAAGGACGGTAGATACCCACGATGACTTTGCCATCCCATCACGTTACTGACAGTTCGAAGTGTTGAGGCGTCCGCATCTGGATCCCAGTCCATCGAATCACGCGTGGTGGCAGGCATCCGACCGACCCTTCCCATCACCGGCTGATGGGCGCGTTATCCGTGTTCGGACGCGATCGGACTTGCAGCTCGGCAACTGCCCATGACGACACATGGGGGATACGGTGAATGCCGTGGATCTCCCAGAGCTACTGGTCGGGGACGCCGGCGAATGGCGAAGATGGTTGAGCGCCCATCACGCCGATTCACTGGGTGTCTGGCTGGTACTGGCCAAGAAGGGAACGGTCGATCCGACAACCGTCTCGTACGACGAGGCGCTCGACGAGGCAATCTGCTTCGGCTGGATTGATGGTCAACTAGGGCGTCGTGACAGCGCCACGTTCCGACGACGTTTCACGCCCCGAAAGGCTCGCAGCCCGTGGTCTCAACGGAACGCCGCCATCGCTGAAAGGCTGATCGCCACCGGCCGGATGCATCGATCCGGCGAAGACGAGGTGCGGCAGGCGAAAGAGGACGGTCGATGGGAGGCCGCCTACGCCGGGCAAGCCAGCATTGAGGTGCCGGAGGGGCTTCTCGCTGCCCTGAGTGCCAATCCCCGCGCGAAGGCGATGTTTGAGACGCTCACCAGTGCGAATCGGTACACCATCCTCTACAGGATCGGAAACGCCAAGAAATCCGAAACCCGCTCCAGGCGCATCGGCCAGTTTGTCGAGATGTTGGCCCGAGGTGAGACCATCCACCCCCAGGCTCCATGATCGCCCGGGTAGACGATTTCACTGCTCCCAGAATGACCCCCCCCTCACCGGATCAGTCGGATACATGGCTCACCGCTCAGTGGGCAATCCGAAAGGAGCCCAGCACTGCATTCGCCGCTGACGATGTGTTCTGCGTCGTGGTCAGGTCGTAGATCGTCTGGCCATCCAGAATGACCAGACCGCCCACGAAGCCCGAGCACTGACCGGACGGATCGCAGCCGGGAACAACCCCGATCATCGCCGGATCTCCGGCCTTCGTAAGGCTGCGGCCGCTCGGTCCCGAGGGAAGATAGCTTCGCAGGAAGTACGGCAAGCGGCCAGGACGAACCGACCTCGTCAGGGCGTCGACCCATACCGAGGTCGTGCCGCCAGACCAGATCCACCGAGTTGCAACGCTCGTTCCGTACAGCGCCTGGCCTTCGCCGTCCGACAGCTGAAGTGTCCGTACAGTTGGCGGCTTGCCGAAGGAGACCGAGAACCGGTACCCCTGTGGACCGTGAGAGGTGGCCGGAGGCAAAGCGGGCGGCAAAGCTGCATGGCTGGAGCAGCCTGCCAGCAGGGCGACCACGACGAGCACACCCAAACGGAGAGGCCTCACGAGACGAGGGTAACCGGTTCGCCGACCCATCCCCATGTGGAACGCCGGCTCGGAGGCGCACATCGCTACCGTGGCCTGCCACCGAGGCGGCGACACGCGGGCCGCTACAGTCGGCACCGATGCCCGAGATGGACGGAGAGGCCCTGCAGAAGGTTCTGAATCAGGTCGAGTCGCCCTACACCGTGGACGAGGTCAAAGAGAACGGCGACGTGCGCCTGCGATTGCCAATTGCACATGCGCACATTCGTCCCGGTGGAACCATATCTGGCCCAGCCCTGATGGCCATCGCCGATGGAGCCGCGTGGGCGGCTGTTCTGTCTCACAGGGGACCCGACATGTCGCCAGTATCGACGAGCCTCCATATCGATTTCTTGCGGAAACCCGAACCGGACGATCTGATCGCTGATGGTGTCGTTCTGAGGCTTGGCCGCACTCTTGGGGTGATCGAAGTGTCGATCCGCTCGGCCGGAACTGAGAAACTGGTCGCCAAGGCTCAGGTCACCTACGCGATCCCACCCGATCGGTAAGTGGTCGAACGAGCACCTTCAGCGGGCCATCCGCATCGCTCCTGATCACCGGCTCCGTCGGACACGGTCCGGCCCGCATCGCGTCGGGTCCCTGCTGTCGCGAGTGGCAGAGCTCCCTCCTTTGAAGCGCCGCAATTCGACAGGTACCGGTGGCTGTGCCGCCGACCGTTGGTTCGGCGATCCCGCGTTCCGTCGTTGTGACCTCTCGGGTCGCTGACCGGGACCGATACGCTGGCCCGGTGGCCGCCCCCAACCGCCTGGCACGGGAGACCAGTCCCTACCTGCGGCAACATGCGGGGAACCCCGTCGACTGGTACCCCTGGGGGGAGGAGGCCTTCGCCCGGGCGGTGGACACCGACCGCCCGATCTTCCTCTCCATCGGCTACTCGGCCTGCCACTGGTGCCACGTGATGGCGCACGAGTCCTTCGAGGACCCAGCGGTCGCCGCGCAGCTCAACGCCTCGTTCGTGCCGGTCAAGGTGGACCGCGAGGAACGACCGGACGTGGACGCCGTCTACATGGAGGCCGTCCAGGCCATCACCGGTTCGGGCGGCTGGCCGTTGAGTGTCTTCCTCACCCCGGACCGCCGACCGTTCTACGGAGGCACCTACTTCCCGCCGCGTGACCGCCCCGGTGCCCCTTCGTTCACCACGGTCCTCTCCGCCCTCGACGACGTCTGGGAGCACCGGCGCAGCGAGGTCGAGGAGCAGGCCCAGGAACTGTCCGCGGCGATCGCGACACGGTCGATCATCAGGCCGCGCCCCGGTGCGACCTCCGTCCTGGACGCGCTCGGGGATCACCGTCCGCCCGACCTGCTGGAGCCGGCCGTCGAGGAGCTGTCCCAGCGGTTCGACCGGGAGTGGGGCGGCTTCGGGGGTGCCCCCGAAATTCCCCCAGCCCTCGCAGGTCGACCTGGTCCTCCGTGAGGTCCGCAGCAACCGTGCCGGTGGCGGTACCGACCGGGTCGCGCAGGTCGAGCAGATGGCCGTCCGGACCCTCGACGGCATGGCCGCCGGGGGGATCCACGATCACCTGGGTGGTGGCTTCGCCCGCTACGCCACCGACAACGAGTGGCTCGTGCCGCACTTCGAGAAGATGCTCTACGACCAGGCCGGTCTGCTGCGCGCGTACCTCCACGGCTGGCAGGTGACCGGCTCCACCGAGTACCGCTCGGTGATGGCTGGCATCGTGACCTACGTGAGCCGCGACCTCACCCTCCCCGAGGGCGGCGTGCACTCGGCCGAGGACGCCGACTCGGAAGGGGTGGAGGGCCGGTTCTACGTGTGGACACCCGAGCAGGTGGCCGAGGCCGTCGGCGACGGTGCCGACGGAGAGGCGATCACAGAGGCGGTCTCGGCGTGGTTCGGAGTGACCGCGCGGGGCAACTTCGAGCAGAGCACCATCCTCCGTCGCCCGGTCGGAGCCCCTCTCCGCGGTCCCGTCCCGGTGGAGGAGGGCCGTCGGCGCCTCCTGCGTGCACGGTCCCAGCGCGTCCGGCCCGGGCTAGACGACAAGGTCCTCACCGAGTGGAACGCGATGTACGGCTCGGCACTGGCCGAGGCCGCAGCGGCGACCGGCGATCCGCAGTGGGCCGTCGCAGCGGTGGCGATCGGGGAGTTCCTCTGCACCCACCTGGTCGGCGACGACGGGCGGTGGCTGCGCAGCTGGCAGCGCGAAGGCGGCGCGCGCCACCTTGCCTACGCCGGCGACCACGCCTGGCTGGTCGACTGCTTCACGAGACTCGGCGAGCTCACCGGTGAGGCGCGCTGGACGCACCGGGCGACGGCCACCGCCGACGCGCTCGTCGACCGGTTCGCAGACACCGACGCCGGCGGGTTCTTCACCACCGCACGCGACGCAGAACAGCTCATCGTGCGCACCAAGGACGTCCTGGACGGCGCCACGCCGTCGGCCAACGCGGCGGCCGCCCTGGCGCTGGCCCGACTGGGTGCCCTCACCGGCGCGCCCGAGTACACCGACCACGCCCGCCGGGCGGTCGACCTCGTCGGCGAGCTGCTCACCCGACACCCGACCGCGTTCGCCCACATGGTGCTCGCGGCGGATCTCCTGGCCCGCGGGTCCACCGAGGTGGTGGTCGTCGGCGACCGCCCGGACCTGCTCGACGCGGTGCGCACCCGCTGGCTCCCGGAATCCGTCCTGGCCTGGGGCGAACCGACCGGCTCGCCCCTCTGGGACGATCGCCTTCCGGGGCTGGCCTACGTCTGCCGCGACGGCACCTGCAAGCTGCCGGCGGGCGACCCCGAGTTGCTCGGCGCCCAGCTGGAGGCGGTGCGTTGATGGCCCATCGATCGACCCGCACCCCGCGCAGCGGCACCGCCCGCGGGGTGGCCCGCGCGGTCCAGCACCGGGACCGGGTGGCCGTCGACGGCGGCGCCGCACTCACCCTCCTCGTGCTCTCCTGTCATCCGGACGACACGATCGGCATCGATCTGGCCTCGGGAGCCCTGGTGCGCGTCCGGGTCGAATGGCCCGAGGAACACGGCCCCGACCTCGTCCCGTTCGACGTGGTCGAGGCCCAGTTGGCCGAGGAGCCGGAGCGGGACGACCTGGCCCAGCCCGAAGCGGTCACCGCCAAAGGGCTCCCCCGCCACCTCGGGACCCTCCACGGCCGACGGGTTCGCCACCTGCTCCGCCCGCTGACCGCCCCGGTGGAGGAACACGTCCTCGGTTTCCCCGGTGCGTCGGCCCCCTACTGGGAGTTTCGCGGGTTCCGGCCCTCCCTCGCCCTCATCGAGCCCGGCAAAGGACCGGTCCTCTTCCGGAGGCGGGGGGACCGCACAGCATGGGTCCGCTTCGGGTGGGGACGCAGCGACAACTGGCTACCGGTCGAGGACCCCCGCTCCGAGCGCGCCCTCGATGTGGCTCGGCGGGACCGCCTCCATGGCCGCGACCTCGCCTCGGCCCTGGGGTTCAAGCCCCACTACGTGGTGGCAGCGGTGAGCACTCCGAGGGACGGGCACTGCTACAAGACGGTCCGGGCCCTCCTCCCCCGCGGGTAACGGTCCTGCGGGCCGGCGGGCGCTGACGGACCGGTACGGCGGCTGCCGGCGCCCGCAGCTCCTCGCCTACAGTCGCGTACCGATGGCTACCGCCGACGATCCCACTGCGATCGCGCCCCTCCTGCCGGACTACTCGGGGGGTTGCATCGCGAACCTCGTCCCGGGCCTGCTCGGGACGGTCGGACAGGTCGGCAGCGGCGGCGACTGGCTGCCGGCGTCGGCGGGCCGGGCCCGCCAGGTGGTGCTCCTCGTCCTCGACGGCCTCGGCTGGGAACAGCTCCGCTCGCGGTCGCATCTGGCGCCCACCCTGTCGGGCGGAGAGGGCATCGACCGCGCGATCACCTCGGTCGCGCCGACCACCACTGCCACCGCGCTCACCTCGATCACCACCGGGCGCGCACCCGCCGACCACGGCATCCTCGGGTACCGCCTCGCAGCCGGCGACGAGATCCTCAACATGCTGCGGTGGACCCTCGGGGGTGGTCCGGGCAACGACGCCAGGCGACGGGTCCCCGCCCGCGAGTTCCAGCCGTTCCCCTCCTTCGCCGGTGCGGCCGGCCCCGTGCCCGTCGTGTCGAAGGACGAGTTCGGGGGAACGGGGTTCACCGCGGCCCACCTCGGGAACTCCCCGCTCCATGGCTACCGCGTCCTCTCGTCGCTGCCCGTCGAAGTCGGCAGACTGCTGCGCGAGGGCGAGTCCTTCGTGTACGCCTACTACGACGGCATCGACAAGGTCGCCCACGCCCACGGACTCGACGAGCACTACGACGCCGAGCTGCGCGCGGCGGACCGCCTGGTCGCCGACGTGGTGGAGCAGCTCCCGCCCGGAGCGGTCCTCGTGGTCACGGCCGACCACGGACAGATCGACGTCGGTCCCCGGGTGGAGCTCCTCGGACGCGAGGTGATGGCCATGACCCAGTTCCTCTCCGGTGAGGGGAGGTTCCGCTGGATCCACGCCCGCCCGGGCGCGGCGGGCGACCTGGCCGAGCTCCTCGACGAACGCTACGGCGCGACGACCTGGGTACGCGACCGGGACCGACTGGTCGACGACGGATGGTTCGGCGGTCCCCTGGCCGAGGGCCTGACCTCGCGGCTCGGCGACGTCGCCCTGATCCCCTTCTCGCCGCTGGCCTTCGTGGACCCGGCGGACACCGGGGAGAACCGCCTCGCCTGCCGCCACGGTTCCCTGACCGCCGATGAGATGCTGGTGCCCCTGGTGGCATTCGGAGGAGAGCGACTGTGAACGACGACCTGGAACCGGACACGACGCAGATCCCCGAGGGCGACCGGGCCGCGCTCCGTCCGGAAGTCGTGGACGGCCCGCCGGGGACGGCCGTGGCCCCCCGCGAGCCCGAGGGCGAAGGGGACCAGGCGGGGCGGAGCGAGTCGATCGAACAGCCGGCCAAACTGCTGCGCATCGGCTCGATGGTCAAGCAGCTGCTCGACGAGGTCCGATCGGCACCCCTCGACGAGGCGAGCCGAGGCCGGCTCCGCGAGATCTACGAGCAATCGGTCCGGGAGCTGGCCGACGGGCTCTCGCCGGACCTGGTGGCCGAGCTCGACCGGGTCTCGATCCCGTTCGACTCGCCGACCCCGTCGGATGCCGAGCTGCGGGTCGCCCACGCACAGCTGGTGGGCTGGCTCGAGGGCCTGTTCCACGGCATCCAGGCCACGCTGGTCGCCCAGCAGGTGGCCGCACGGGCCCAGCTCGACGAGATGCGCCAGCGCGCGCTACCCGGCGGCGACCCCACAGCCGGCCGTCCGGGCACCTACCTCTGAGCCACGGGGCAGCCCCGTCCGGATGGCCGGATCCGGGCCGCCGGCACCACCGCGCACCGGGTCCGCCCGCGCTATCGTCGGAATGACAGAGCTGTAACTCGCCCGTCTCGCGGAGCATCCCGCGGAGCGGCAACGGCGGACCGAGGAGGGCACCGGAGACCGTGGCACCACGATCGTTCACCCACCTGCACACCCACACCGAATTCTCGATGCTGGATGGCGCGGCACGGGTGAAGGACCTGGTGGCGGCCGCGGTGGCGGACGGCCAACCCGCCCTGGGCATCACCGACCACGGCAACATGTACGGGGTGCTCGACTTCTACGCCGCCTGCCGCGCGGCGGGCATCAACCCGATCATCGGGACCGAGGCCTACATGGCGGCCGAGTCCCGTCACGAGCGTCCGGTCCGCCGGGGCAAGGTCGACGACACCGGTGGCGACGTGGCAGGCGGAGAGAAGCTCTACTACCACCTCACCCTGCTGGCCGAGTCCGACCACGGCTACCGCAACCTGCTCAAGCTCTCCTCCGCCGCCTACCTCGAGGGGTACTACTACAAGCCCCGCCTCGACTGGGAGCTGCTCTCGCGTCACGCGGACGGCCTCATCGCCACGACCGGGTGTCTCGGAGGTGTGGTCCTCCAGGCCCTCCTCGCCGACGACCAGGTCAAGGCCGAGGCGTTGGCCGGGCGGCTGCAGGACATCTTCGGCAGGGACAACCTCTTCGTCGAGCTGCAGGACCACGGCCTTCCCGCACAGCACAAGACCAACCCGGCACTGGTCGAGATCGCCCGCCGCATCGGGGCGCCGCTCCTCGCCACCAACGACAGCCACTACACGCGTCCGCGAGGACCACGTGGCCCACGACGCCCTGCTCTGTGTGCAGACCGGTGCGCTCATCGACGACCCCAATCGCTTCAAATTCGAGGGCGAGGAGCACTACCTCAAGACGGCCGTCGAGATGCGCCATCTCTTTGCCGAGCTGCCCGAGGCGTGCGACAACACCCTGCTCATCGCGGAACGGGCCTCGGTGGAGATCGACTTCGGCCGACCCAGCCTCCCCCGCTTCCCGGTACCGGACGAGTTCCGGGGTGAGACCTACGAGGACGGAGCGGCCGCCTTCCTCCGCCACCTGACCCTGGAGGGGGCGAAGGAGCGCTACGGCGCGCTGGTCCCCGCCGAGGTGATGGGCCGTCTCGACTACGAGCTCGGGGTCATCGCCGACATGGGATTCTCGGCGTACTTCCTCGTGGTCTGGGATCTCATCCGGTACGCCCGGTCGGAGCAGATCCGGGTCGGCCCTGGTCGCGGGTCTGCCGCCGGGTGCTGTGTGGCCTACTGCCTCCGCATCGTCGACCTCGACCCCATCCGGTACGACCTCCTCTTCGAGCGGTTCCTCAACCCCGGCCGCATCCAGATGCCCGACATCGACATGGACTTCGACGAGCGCTACCGCGGGGACATGATCAGGTACGCAGCAGAGCGCTACGGGTCCGACCACGTGGCCCAGATCGTGACCTTCTCGACCATCAAGGCGCGGGCGGCGGTACGCGACGCCGCGCGGGTTCTCGGCTTCCCCTACGTGGTGGGCGACAAGATCGCCAAGGCGATGCCGCCACTGCTGATGGGCCGGGACACTCCCCTGGCCGCGTGCCTCGACAAGACCGAGGGCTTCGAGGATGGCTACCACGCCGCGAGCGAGCTCCGCGCCATGTACGACACCGACGGCGACGCAAAACGGGTGATCGACGTGGCCAAGGGCCTCGAGGGCCTCCGGCGTCAGGACGGGATCCACGCCGCAGCGGTGGTCATCACCGACGCACCCCTGACCGAGTACGTCCCGGTCCAGCGCAAGCCCGACGGCAACGACCCCGACGACTCCCCCGTCGTCACCCAGTACGAGATGCACGGGGTGGAGGACCTCGGGCTGCTCAAGATGGACTTCCTCGGGCTCCGGAACCTCTCGGTGATCGAACGCACCCTCGACCTCATCGAGATCTCCACCGGATTCCGGCCCGACATCGACGGCATCCCGCTCGACGACGAGCAGACCTTCGTGATGCTGCGCAAGGGTGACTCGATGGGCGTGTTCCAGTTGGAGGGGGGACCGATGCGCTCGCTCATGCGATCGCTCGCGCCGACCACCTTCGACGACGTGGCCGCGCTGGTCGCCCTCTACCGGCCCGGACCCATGGCCGCCAACATGCACCGCGACTACGCGGACCGCAAGAACGGCCGCCAAGCGGTCAGCTACCTGCACGCGGACCTCGAGCAGGTCCTCGGGGACACCTACGGCCTGATGATCTACCAGGAGTCGGTCATGCGGGTCGCCCAGAAGATCGCCGGGTACGACCTTGCCGAGGCCGACAACCTGCGCAAGGCGTGTGGGAAGAAGGACCGTGCGCTCCTCAAGGCCGAGCGTGAGAAGTTCGTGGCCGGCTGCGTCGAGCAGGGGTACGACGAGTCCCTCGGGATCGCGCTGTTCGACATCATCGAGCCCTTCGCCGACTACGCCTTCAACAAATCCCACGCCTACGGGTACGGGTTCATCGCCTACCAGACCGCGTGGCTCAAGGCCCACTACCCGGTCGAGTACCTGGCCAGCCTGCTCACCTCGGTCAAGGACAACAAGGACAAGACCGCTGTCTACCTCGGCGAGTGCCGTTCCATGGGGATCGAGGTGCTCGTCCCGGACGTGAACCGGTCGCTGGCCGAGTTCGCGCCGGACCTCACCGCGACCGGGGCCGCGAACGGCATCAGCGCGATCACCTTCGGGCTCGCGGCGGTGCGCAACGTCGGAGAGGGCCTGGTCGCCCTCATCGTGGCCGAGCGGGAGGCCGACGGCCCGTTCGCCGACTTCTACGACTTCTGCCAGCGCGTCGACCCGCAGGTCCTCAACAAGCGGACCATCGAGTCGCTCATCAAGGCGGGCGGCTTCGATGCGCTCGGCCACAGCCGCCAGGGGCTCGTCCTGGCCTTCGAGGAGATCGTCGACCGCACCCTCGAGCGCCGTCGTGAGCACGACGCAGGGGTGGTCTCGCTCTTCGCCACCCTGGAAGAGGAGACCGAAGGCAGGACCACGGGCTTTGCCGACACCCGCCTGCCCATCGCGGATGCCGAGTTCGACAAGACCGTCCGGCTGGCCTTCGAGAAGGAGATGCTGGGTCTCTACATCAGCGATCACCCGCTCATGGGTCTCGAGGGATCGCTCTCCCGTCTGACCGACTGCACCTTGGCCGAGCTGCGGGACGTGGACCCGGACCTGCTGGCCGCCGGTGCGTTCGGCAACGACGGCCAACTCCGGGTGGTCGGGGGCGTGGTCACCGAGCTGACCCGCCGCTACACCAAGAAGGGCGACCTCATGGCGACCTTCGTGCTCGAGGACCTGAACGCCTCCATCGAGACGTTCGTGTTCCCGAAGACCATGGCTGACTACGGGGCCCTGCTCGACGACGACGCGATCGTCGTGGTCAGGGCCCGGATGGACCTTCGCGACGATCGGCTCAAGCTCGTGTGCATGGAGGTCCAGCGCCCCGATCTCGCTGTGGACGGACCTCGCGACCTGCGGATCTCCCTGCCGTTGCACGCGCTCACCGACCGGGCGGTCGCCGACCTCAAGCGTCTCCTCACCGAGCACCCGGGCGACTCCCCCGTCTTCCTCCACGTCGGCGCCAAGGTCCTCCGCCTCCCTTCCGAGTTCAACGTGGACAGCAGCCGGGGCCTCGTCGGCGAGCTCCGGGTCCTGCTCGGCCCGAAGGCAATTCAGGCCTGAACGCCCCCTCCCGGGGGCCCACGAGGGTGCCGTGGCAGGGCCCGGAAGACACCGGATACGACAGGGGCCCGCAAATCCCGTAAAATCGTCGGACGGCTCCTGGCTCGGATCCCCGTCGAACCGCCCGTCCCTGTGACCGGGCGCTCCGGGGGATGCGCACCAGACCCGGGCCGGCGGCTGCTGCCGCAGGATGATCGAGGAGTACGGAACGGCATATGTCCATCCAGGTGGAGACCAAGGATTGCACGTCGATCAGTGACGCCGAGCTGGCCGAGATGGCCGACCTCTGCGCCGAACGGGAGCCCCGCTTCGACATCGGCTTCCTCTCGAAACAGAGGGAGGAGTGGGTACTGGTCACCCGAGCCCGTGAAGGGACGAAGCTCCGCGGGTACTCGTTCTCCACCCTCGAGCGCATCGGGGGGACGCCCTCCCTGCTGATCGGCCTCGCCGCGGTCGATCGCACCTCCCGGGCCGACACCGTCCTGCGGGCCATGATGGGGGACAAGTACCGGCGGGCCCTGCTGGCCTTTCCCGACGAGGACGTCCTCGTGGGAACCAGGCTGATCAGCCCCGACGGCTTCCGGGCGTTCTCGGGGCTCACCGACGTGGTGCCCGCCCCGGACCAGAAGGCCACCGGCGAGGAGCGGGCCTGGGGTCGCCGGCTCGCAAAGCGCTTCGGCGCCGACGGCCGGATCGACGACCGCACCTTCGTGGTCTCGGGAGACGGCTGCGAGTCGGGTGGGTTCGACTTCACGAGCCCGAAGGGGGACCCGCCGCCCGAGCTCCTCGCCTTCTTCGAGCAGGTGGACACCGCAGGCGGTAGTCGCCTGGTGACCTTCGGGTGGGCCATGGCCGAGGACCTGGCCGGTGGCAAGCTCGGGGGACGCTGAGCACCGCTCGGACACCCCTGAGGGGGGCGCAGGCAATAGCATGGGCACGTGAAGGTATCCACCCGGGGGGACTACGCGAGCCGCGCCCTCCTGTCACTCGCGCTCCACGCGGACGGGGACGGGCCGACCGCGGTCAGGGACATCGCCGAACGGACCGGGCTTCCCCAGCCCTACCTCGAGCAGATCCTCCTGGCCCTGAAGGGTGCCGGCCTGGTCCGCTCCAAGCGGGGCGTGGGCGGCGGCTATGTGCTGGCCCGCTCCCCCGCGGAGATCACCCTGTCCCAGATCGTCTCGGCGGTCGACGGGCCGATCGTCGCCGGTGACTTCGGCCCCCCGCACGAGAACGGGGCTTGTGACCACGAGGGCCAGTGCGTCCTGTTGACCGTCTGGGCCGACGTCGGCGAGCACATGCGCACCCACCTCGACTCCTTCAATCTCGCCGACATGGTCGCCCGGGCCCAGGGCAAGGTGGCCGTCCTCGGTCAAGGGGCCGCTCGGCCCGGTTGACCGGCCCCCGGGGGGCCGCTCGAGCCCTCAGCTGTTCCATCGCTCGACCACGGGCTGCTCGCGCTCCCAGCCGAGGACGCTCACCGAGATGGGGCGGAGCATGAGGTACCGGGCCGCTCCGGGGCCGAGCCCGAGCCAGCGGACGGCCATCACCCGCAGCAGGTGGGCGTGGGCGACGCAGGCCACGTCACCCGGCTGCGCGAGCACCCGCTCGATGACCCGGTCCACCCGCTCGGTCACCTGCTCGAGCGTCTCCCCTCCGGGGACCCCGTCGTCGAACAGGTTCCAGCCGGATCGACCGGTGCGGATGTCGACCGTGGTGCGGCCCTCGTAGTCTCCGTAGTCCCACTCGAGGAGGTCGGGGTCGACCTCGGCTCCGGTCAGGCCGGCCAGCTCGGCCGTCCGTCGTGCCCGGGTCATCGGGCTGCACAGGATCAGCGAGAACTCCCAGCCACGCAACCGGGGGGCGAGCCCCTCAGCCTGCACTTCGCCGTCGGGCAGCAGCGGAAGGTCGGTCCGACCGGTATGGCGTCCCTCGCGGCTCCAGAGGGTCTCGCCGTGGCGGATGAGGACGCATCGGTGACGCCGTGGTGTCATGCCTGCAGCCGATCATCCCGCTGTCCCCGAGTGCAAGCCCGACCGGGCGGGTGAACAGGGGGTTCGTCGTGTCCGACCAGAATCGCGGGCTCAGGAATGTCCCGGGCCGGCGGGGCGTTGCACAGTACGCAACTTTCACATCCAGGACGAGGAGACGGATGACGACCCGAACGGCGACCGTGCAGCAACAGGTTCCCGACCGTCCAGACTCAGCAACAGATGCCACGCCCAGCGGAGGGGCCGCGGGCAGAAAGGCGCCGGCCCCGAAGGTCGGTGCCGGCCGCAACCGTGGCTCGGACGCGGACAGTCTGGGACTGTTCCTACGCGACCTCGATCACCACCCACTGCCCGATCATGACGCGGAGACCGAGTTGGCCAAGCGGGTGGCGGCGGGGGACGAGGAGGCCCGCGCCGAGATGGTGGCGTCGAACCTCCGGCTCGTCGTCCACTGGGCCCGTCGGTACCAGGACCGGGGCGTCGACCTCCCCGACCTCATCCAGGAGGGGACGTTCGGGCTCATGCGGGCCGTCGACAAGTTCGACTGGGAGCGGGGCTTCCGCTTCTCGACGTATGCCACCTGGTGGATCCGTCAGGCGCTCCAGAGGGCCGTCCAACAGCACGGTCGGACCATCCGCCTCCCGATGGAGGTAGCCGAACGCAACCAGCAGGTGGACGCCGCCCAGTGGGAGCTCACCCATCAGCTCCAGCGGCCGCCGACCGACGACGAGCTCGACAACGCCACCAACACCTCCGCCGCGACCCGGTCGGACCTGAGCCAGGTCGCCCGGGTGGTGGCCAGCCTCGACCAGCCGGCCACGTCGGACTCGACCGCGACCCTCGGGGACCTGGTGTCCACCGACCCGAGCGACTTCGAGGACGAGGTGACCTCGGAGCTCACACTCGAGCTCGTGCGCAAGGCGGTCGACCGGTTGACCGACCTCCAGCGCCAGGTCATCCGCCACCGGTTCGGCTTCGACGGGGCCGATCCGGCGTCACTCCAGACGACCGCGGAGCGGCTGGGGATCGGGGTGCGCAAAGTGCGCCAGGCCGAGGCCGAGGCCCTCGAGCTGCTCTCGGACAACGACGTCCTCGAGGCCGCGCACGAGGCTGCCTGACCCCCGGTCCGGTCCCCCCCGGACCGTCAGCCGCTCAAGGCCTCGAGCTGACCGGTGAGGTCGGCTGGCAGCTCCGAGGTCCAGGACACCCGAGCGCCGCTCCCGGGGTGCTCGAAGGAGAGCTCGTAGGCGTGGAGGAAAGGCCTGGTGACGGTGGCGCCGGGCAGCGCGCGCCCGCGGGCGTACGTCTCGTCCCCGACGACCGGATGGCCGATGGCCGACAGATGGACCCGGATCTGGTGGGTGCGGCCGCTCTCGAGTGAGGCCTGCAGCAGCGTGGTCGGGGTCGGCTCGGTGAACCGCCGTTCGACCCGGTACCGGGTGCGGGCCTGCTTCCCCTTGCGCGACACGGCCATCCGGGTCGGCGAGCTGACCGAGCGCCCGATCGGCGCGTCGACCACGCCGCGCTCCCCCTCGATGGCTCCGAGGGTGAGCGCACGGTAGGTTCGGGTGACCTGCCTGCTGGCCAACTGGGCCACCAACGACCGGTAGGCACCAGGAGTCCGGGCCACCACCATGAGGCCGGAGGTGCCCCGGTCGAGCCGGTGCACGATCCCAGGGCGGTCCGGGTCGGCCCCCACCGCCGCAGGGAGGGAGGCCAGCTCGGGGAACCGGGCCAGGAGCCCGTGGACGAGCGTGCCCGAGCGGTGCCCGGAGCCTGGATGGACCACCAGGCCGGCCGGCTTGTCGACCACGATGATCTCGTCATCGGCATGGACCACCGGGACGACGACGGTGCCATCCCCTTCCGGCCCGGATGGCGTCACCTCGTCCGGTCGGTCCACCACCAGACCCTGACCGGTCCGCAGGAGCGTGTTCCGGCGCCGCACCACCCGGCCGTCGACCGCGACCCGCCCGGCGGCCACCAGTGCGTCGACCGAGGAGCGGGAGACATCGGCGAGCAGGGCCACCGCCCGGTCCAGTCGGACCCCGTCAAGCGAGGCCGGCACCACGACCGAGAGCGTCGTCACGATCCGGCCGATCCCCGGAGCAGCGACACGACCAGCAGGATGCACCCGACGACGATGCACGAGTCGGCCACATTGAACGTGGGCCAGAAGTGGAGGGCGATGAAATCGACGACCGCGCCGTGGTCGGACCGGAAGAACCGGTCGGCCAGGTTTCCGAGCGCACCGCCGAGGATGAGCCCGAGTAGCGCTGCCCGTGCCAAGGTGGGTGCCCGCCACACCATGACCAGGAGGACGGCCACCAGGGCCAGGGCAAGGGCCACGATGACCGCTGTGTGACCCTGGAAGACGCTGAACGCCGATCCGGTGTTGAAGGAGAGCTCGAGATCGAGACGGCTCACGACGTGGATCGGGCCGTGGGCCAACCGTTGCACCGCCCACCACTTGCTCAGCTGGTCCGCGAGGAGCACGGCGGCCGCGATCGCGAGGGCGATGCCGATGCGGACCGGACCGCTCGACGATGCCCGGCGTGCGTCCGCATCGGTCACCGGGGCGGGCTCATCGGTCAGCGCCGCGACAGGCCACCGCTCTTGCAGGCCACGCACAGCCGGGCGAAGGGAAGGGCGCGGAGGCGGGCTTTCGGGATCGGCTGATAACAGCGCTCGCACCCTCCGTAGGTCTTCCGTTCGATCTTTTTGAGCGCGTCGTCGATCTCCTCGACGGCCAGTACGGCCTGGGCGGAGAGGGCCAGGTTCCGCTCGCGGTCGACGGTGACCGTGCCGCCCTCCCCCGACTCCTCGTCGAACTGGACGTCTCCGGGTTCGCGCTCGAGTGCCAAGGAGTCGGCTTCGGCGCGCAGATCGACGGCCTGGCCGGAGTGGATGCCGCGCTCCTCGAGGAGGAGGGTCCGCTGCTCCTCGAGGAACTTCGCCTCCTTGGCGTAGGGACCGATCGTCGGTCGTCTCGGGGGAGCGGGCGGAGCTGCTCTCTTGGTGACCGCGCCGGCCTTGACCGGGACCGCAGGCTTCGTCTTCGGCGCGGTCTTCTTGGGGGTCGCCTTCTTCGGTGCCGCTTTCGGCGCGGTCTTCTTGGGGGTCGCCTTCTTCGGGGTGGTCTGCTTCGGCGCTGACTTCTTCGGGACCGCCTTCTTCACCTGGGTCGCCTGCTTCGGATGAGAGGAGGCCTTCGGCGCGGCGCTTCCCGCGGGTTTGCCCTTCGTGGCCGGCTTCTTGGCGTTCGCCGCCGGCTTCTTGGCCGTTGCCGGTTTCTTGGCCGTTGCCGGTTTCTTGGCGTTCGCCGCCGGCTTCTTCGCCGTGGCCGGCTTCTTGGCGTTCGCCGCCGGCTTCTTCACTGGCGTCACATCGACCTCCTCAACGGACCAGCCCGTCGCACCGCCTACGCCGGATCACCGTGGCGCGGGATCGTCCCGGACAGTGACGAGCGGGTGACCCTACCGTGCCCGGGTGCCTGCGGCAATCCGACACCGTGTGGGTGCCCCGGCGACCATACCGGTCGGGGCACGCGGTTCGATCGCCGGCGCCGAGCGCCGGTCAGGGAATCCCCCTAGAGGGGAAGGGACGCGTTGGAGGTGGTCGGCCGCTGGGTTGTGACGGAGGGGCGCAGCTGGGTCACCTCGTTCGGCGGACTGCTGAGGGGTCGGGCGGTCTCGGAGATGCCGGTGACCGTGGGCCCTCCCGACCCGTCGGGGGTGGCGGCGGGTCGGCCCTCTGTCTGGCCGGACGACGGGTGCACGTTCTCGTCGACCCACTCGAGGAGATCGGCCAGTGCCGAACGGAGGCGCTGCCGCTCGCTCTCCAGGTGGCGGGACATCGACTCGATCTGGTGGGAGAGCTCCCCACGGGATCCCTCCAAGCGGGCGATCTCCTCGCGGAGTCGCTGCTCTGATTCGGCCTGGATCTGTGACGCCTGGCTCTGCGCCTGGTCGGTGAGCAGACGGGCCTTGGCGTCGGCCTCGGCCAGGACGCGGGTGGCCTGGGCCTCGGCGTCGGCCTTCGTCTCGTCCACGAACTTCTGGGCGAGCAGCAGTGTGCGCTGCAGCGTATCGTCGGCGACCGAGGGCTCGGCCGGTGGGGGCGCGGCCGGCTTGGCCGCGAGCTCGGCCTCGAGCTCGGCGACGCGTTCTGCAGCCTGGCGGATGCGCTCGCCACTCTGGCGGAGCTGCTCCTGGAGGCCCTCGGCCTCCACCGCGGCCTTCTCCAGGTACTCGTCGACGTCGTCCCGGTGGTACCCCTTGAGCGTCTCGCGGAACTCGACGGTCCGGAGCGAATCGAGCGCAGACTGGGAAGCATCCATGGCCCCCATGCTAGCGGCGCGCACGGCCATTTCCAGGGATTGTTCGCGGCGCTGCGGTCAGCGGAACACCGAGATGAGGACGTCCACCACCAGGAAGACGATCAGCACCGACAGGTCGATGCCCACCCCGCCGACCCGGACGGGCGGGATGAGATTGCGGACCGGTCGGAGCACCGGCTCGCAGATGGATGCGAGGACCCGCTGGATCTTGAGCACGGGCGAGTCGTAGGCGAGCCGCCCCGAGACGGTGAACCAGCTCAGCACCGCGTAGGCGATCAGCACCAGGAGGAACAGGTAGAGGAGATCGGCGATCAGACCGAGCATCCGGTCTCACCCCCCTCGGCGTGTCCTGCTGCGTTCCGTGGGCAGGTCAGGGATTCACCAGCCCACGGTCGGCCAGCCGCTGGCGCTCCTCGTCGGAGACCTTCACGTTGGACGGGGTGAGCAGGAAGACCTCGTCGGCGACCCGCTCCATACCCCCCGAGAGGGCATAGGTCACCCCGCTGCAGAAGTCGATCATGCGACGTTGGAGGTCGCGATCGGCGCTCTGCATGTTCACGATCACCGGTTGGTTGTTCATGAGCCGGTTGGCGATCTCCTGCGCGTCGGCGAACCGCCCGGGTGCGACGATGTGCACGCGGGCACCGGCCGCGTCCTGGGAGATCGGCCGGACCGAGGACGAGCCGGTCCGCGGGCTGAGCGCGGACACAGAGGGCGTCACCGACGAGCCGTTGGCCTCGTCCCGGCCGAGCGTCCGGATACGCGGGCTGGTCACTGCTGGCACGGGTGCCTCCTCGACCTCCTCGGCGACAGGAGCCCGCTGACCGGAGCGCGTCGCGAGCGACGAGGAACGGGCCTCGTAGTCGTCGTAGTCGTCGTAGTCGTCGTCGACGAGACCGAGGTAGGCCATCGTCTTTTTCATGAACGAAGCAGGCATGGTTCCCTCCTGGTCCCAGCGTAGTGCGTGGCCCCAACCGGGGGTGGACGCCGGTCAGCCGGGAGACGACCGGGGTGGGCGGTCCCCGAACAGGGCGCGCCCGAGCCGCACCATGGTCGACCCCTCCCCCAGCGCCACCTCGAGGTCGTCGGTCATGCCCATCGACCGGACGGGCAGGTCGAGCGCGTCCGCCAGAGCGGACACCTCGCGGTATCCCGGACGGGCGTCCTCGGGGGACCCGGGCGGGCCGACCGCCATCAGACCGGCCACCTCGAGGTCCTCTTCGCGCAGGGCGGCCACCAGGCCGGCGACCCGGTCCGGGGGAACGCCTCCCCGACCCGGCAGTCCGGCCACGTCGACCTGGACGAGGACGGTCGCCCCGGGACGGCGGGCGGCGATCGCCCGTCCCTCTTCGGGGCGGGCCACCGTCTGCCAGCAGGCGACCAGCGGGGCCAGGCGGGAAACCTTGTTGCGCTGGACCGAGCCGAGGTAGTGCCATGCGGGAGCGCGGCGCCCCGACGGCACCGGCTGCTCGCGGAGGGCCGCCGCCTTGGCCACCAACTCGTCGGCATAGTTCTCGCCGATCGCGTCGAGGCCGGCATCGAGGGCAACCCGGACCGCGTCGGGCCCGAAGCCCTTGGTGACCGCCACCACCGTCACCTGTCCCGGGTCGGGTGCCGCCCGTTGGATGCGGTCCCGGACCAGGGCGAGTCGTTCGGCGAAGTCTCCCGGCACCTGGGCGGTGCTCACCGGTCCGGACCCCCGCCGTCGGCCCAGACCACCATCGCCTGACGACCCGGGTCGCGGCGTGCCCGATGGGAGAAGTACCCGCCGTCGCAGGCGGTGCAGGCATCCACCCCGGGAACCCGGGCCGCTCCCGCCGCGTCGAGGGCAGCTCCGACCGCGACCGGCAGATCGAGGGCCGGACGGCCGCTGCCGGTACCCGCCCGGACCCCCTCGCCGTAGGCCGCCGAGACCCGGTCGATCTCGGCGTCTCCGAACTCGTAGCAGCCGGCGTGGACACAGGGGCCGATCGCCGCGGCCACCTCGCCCGCCCCGAGCCGGCGCATCCGTCCCACCGCCGCTTCGACCACGCCCGCGAGCAGGCCACGCCACCCGACGTGCACGGCTGCGAACACCCCCTCGGGGCTGCCCAGGGCCACCGGGGCGCAGTCGGCGGTCAGCACCGCCAGGGCCATCGAGGGGTCGGTGGCGACGAGGGCGTCACCGATACCGGCGTGCCGGGCCACCGGCGCCGTCCGGTCCCCGGCCAGAGCGGTGGGCGCGACCTCGAGCACGGTGCGACCGTGCACCTGGGTGAGCCACGCCACCTCGCGCGGCCCCGGGCCCGGACCGGTCCGTGCGATGTCGAGCGTGAGGGACACCAGCCCCTCGGCGGAACAGGGAGCCTCGCCCGCAGGTCGGAGGTCGCCCCGGTCGACCGTGGTCCACGCCGCGTGGACCGCGCCGACAATCGTGGCGCAGGTGGCCCCCGTGATCGGCGACCGTCCGCTCAGCGAAGGAACGAAGGCACGTCGAAGTCGTCGTCGCCCAGGTCGAGGTCGTCGTCGGTCGGCGTGGCGAAGATGTCCTCGTGGGCGGCGTCCGCGCCGAGGACCCGACTGCGTGACTCGTCCCTGCCACTGGACTCGGTCGTGGTCGCCCCACCACGTGGCTGGGCTTCCCAGCGCTCGAAGCCGGCGGCGATGACCGTGACCCGGACCTCCTCGCCCATGGATTCGTCGATGACACTGCCGAAGATGATGTTGGCGTCGGGATGGGCCACGCCGTGGATGATCTCGGCGGCCTCGTTGACCTCGAACAGCCCGAGATCGGGACCGCCGGCGATGTTGAGCAGGATGCCGCGGGCCCCCTCGATGGAGGCCTCGAGCAGCGGGCTGGTGATCGCAGAGCGGGCCGCATTGACGGCACGCCCCTCGCCGGTGGCCGAGCCGATCCCCATGATGGCGGTCCCGGCGTTGGACATGATCATCTTGACGTCGGCGAAGTCGGTGTTGATGAGGCCGGGCACGGTGATCAGGCTGGTGATGCCCTGGACGCCCTGCATGAGGACTTCATCGGCCATCTTGAACGCGTTGACCATGGAGGTCTTCTCGTTGGAGACGGTGAGGAGCCGGTCGTTGGGGATGATGATGAGTGTGTCGACCTTCTCCTTCAGGTTCTGGATGCCCGCCTCGGCCTGGACCGAACGGCGTCTCCCCTCGAAGGTGAACGGGCGGGTGACCACGCCGATGGTCAGGGCGCCGAGCCCCTTGGCGATCTCGGCGACCACCGGCGCGGCACCGGTGCCGGTGCCGCCGCCCTTGCCGGCGGTGATGAAGACCATGTCTGCGCCCTTGAGCGCCTCCTCGATCTCCGAACGGTGCTCCTCGGCGGCCAGGCGTCCCACTTCCGGATCGCTTCCCGCGCCGAGACCGTGGGTCAGCTGACGGCCGATGTCGAGCTTCAGGTCTGCGTCGCTCATCAGGAGCGCCTGGGCGTCGGTGTTGGTCGCGATGAACTCGACGCCCCGAAGTCCTGCATCGATCATCCGGTTGACGGCATTCACCCCGCCCCCGCCGACACCCACCACCTTGATGACGGCGAAGTAGTTGTTCTGTGCCGGAACGGTCATGGGAATCCCTTACCCTCGACCAAAGGTTGAATCCGTTCCAACCGGCGAGTTGAGGGCAACGATAGGGTTCGGAGACTTCCTGGTCAAGCACACCGAGGCCGCTCGGGGCCGCGCCATCACCGCCCGACCGGCCGCGAACGACGCGATCAGCGTCCGACCGTCGGCGACTGCGGCACGGTCACGTCGATGATCCGGGCGCCCTGCGGTGCCGCGTTGGCGAGGATCGCAGCCACGTCCTCGTACTTGGCCGGAAGCTCGGTGTCGGTGCCCAGCTGCACCACGAGTCCCGAGTCGAGGGCAAGGGAGACCGTGCCGTCGGTGGCGGTGGTGATGGAGACGACCTGTCCGGCGAAGGCAGGCGGCAGTGTGCGTTCTACCGTCAGACCCGGGGCGGCAGAGGGCGGCAGCGTACCGCCCACGGGCATCGGGGGCACCGGTCCCGATGGCGCGTGCACGATGAGGACGACCAGGGGTACGGGCCGGACCGGGCTGATCGCGAGGGTCCGGCCTGCGGCGTCGAGGAGCGCCCACCCGGTGCCGGGACCCGCCATAGTGAGCACGGGCTCACGCTCAGTGACCGCGATGGAGATGCCGTCGGGCCAGTGCCGGTTGACCCGGGCGGTGGCGATGAAGGGAAGGGACTCGATCCGTCCGGCCGTCGTCCCCGGGTCCACGCTGATCAGCGCCGGATGGCCGGTGAGACCGGCTGCGGCCAGGATGGCGGCGTCGCTGGTGCGGGGGTGGGACCCGCTCACGGTGACGACCCGTGCACCGAACCACGGGGTGTGGAGCACGACCACGGCCAGCCCGACGAGGGTCAGCGCCGCGACCCCGACCCAGAGCCGGCGCCATCGGCGGCGGCTCTGGGTGCGCTCGATCTCCTCCCGCCGCTTGCGGATCCGGGGGTCGATGGCGGTCGCCGTGCCGGACGATCCCGACGGGGTCATTGGTCGGACCCCCCTTCGGCGCCCTCGAATCCGACCATCTGGACCTCGGGAACCAGTCCGGTCCCGGTGGCCGCGGCCACGTCCTCCCGGACCTGCTCGATGAGGCGGCGAACGTCGTCCGCCGAGCCCCTTCGGTCGACCTGGATGAAGTTGGCGTGCTTCGGAGACACCTCGGCCGTACCCACCCGCCGGCCCTTGAAACCGCAGGCGTCGATGAGGCGGCCGGCCGAGTCACCCGGTGGGTTGGTGAAGACCGATCCGGCGTTGCTGCCCCCGGGTTGGTTGGCCCGCCGCCACCGCACGATCTCGTCGATGGTGGCCCGGGCCTCGGCAGGATCTCCGGGTGCAAGGCCGAAGGTGGCCTCGACCACGACGTCGGTGGACGAGAGGGAGGTGTGCCGGTAGGTGGCCGCCAGGTCGGTGGCACGGGCCTCGGTGACGGTGCCGGCTCGAAGGTCGACGTGGCGATACGCGACCAGGGTGGCCGCGGTGTCCGAGCCGTGCCCACCGGCGTTCATCCTCAGTGCCCCACCCACGGTGCCGGGCACCCCGACTGCCCACTCGAGGCCCCGCAGGCCGGCCGCGGCCGTGCGGCGGGCCAGTGCCGGCAGGTCCAGCGCCGCTCCGGCCCGTACCTCGCTGCCGTCGACGGCGAGGTATGAGAACCCCGACCCGAGAAAGATGGCCAGGCCGTCGAAGCCCCGGTCGGCGATCAGGAGATTGGAGCCGTTCCCGACCACCAGCACGGGCACCTGGAGTCCGTCGAGCGCCCGGGCGACCGCGACCAGGGCATCCTCATCGGTCGGCTCGACGGTGAGCGCCGCAGTCCCCCCGACCCGGTAGGTGGTGCGTGCGCCGAGCGGCTGGTGGCGACGGGCCGCTCCACCGAGGCGTCCGGCCAGGCGCCCGAGATCGCCGGTGCACGGGCTCATGGCGGTCTCACTTCTCCGAGCATCGCCATGAGCTCGTCGGCGAGGGACGTCACATCCCCCGCGCCGAGGGTGCAGCAGAGGTCGCCCGGTCGCAGCACGGCTGCCACCGCCCCCGGCAGGTCGCCCCGGCCGGGCACGTAGTGGACGGGGAGATCGGGCCGGGCCCGTTCCACCGCTTCGGCCACCAGCAGACCGGACACTCCGGGTACCGGAGCCTCGCCGGCACCGTAGACGTCGGTCACCACCACGACGTCCGCGTCGTCGAAGGCTCCCCCGAACTCCTTCCACAGCTGGGCGGTGCGCGTGTAGCGATGCGGTTGGAACACCGCGACCACCCGTGGCCATCCACCGTCGCGGGCTGCCGCCAGCGCGGCCCGGACTTCGGCCGGCAGGTGTGCATAGTCGTCGACGAAGGTGACCCCGGCGCGCTCCCCTCGGAATTCGAAGCGGCGGGCCACACCGGCGAATCGCGCCAGCGCGCGCTCGGCGGCGTCGAACGGGGCACCGGCCGAGAGGGCGGCGACGGTGGCCACCGCAGCGTTCCGTGCGTTGTGGAGTCCCGGGACGGCGACCGCAAGGCGACCCAATCGCTGTCCTCCGGGCGCGTCGAGGGTGAAGGAGACCGCGCTCCGCTCCGCCAGTGCGTCGACCATCCGATGGCTGCAACCGGGGGTGAAGCCGACGGTGTCGGCACCCGCGGCGCGGCCGATGGTGGCCGCCTCGGGATCGTCACCCCCGACTACCCGGTGCCGGAGGGCGGATGCGAGGAACTCGGTGAATGCCGACCGCACGGCCTCGAAGGAGCCGTAGTGGTCGAGGTGGTCGGCCTCCACGTTGGTGACGACGGCGGTGTCGGGCAGGAGGGAGAGGAAGGTGCCGTCGCTCTCGTCCGCCTCGACCACGATCCACTCGCCCACGTCCCAGACCGCGTTGGTCCCGATCTCGTTGACGTCGCCCCCGATGAGGAAGGACGGGCGCATCCCGGCCTCGACCAGGATCAGCGCGAGCATCGACGCCGTCGTCGTCTTGCCGTGGGTCCCGGACACGGCGATGCAGCGCCGCAGGGCAGCGACCGCGGCCAGGGTCTCGGCCCGGGACAGGACAGGGATGCCCAGCCGACGCGCCTCGACGACCTCCGGGTTGTCCGCGGAGACAGCCGAGGAGACCGTGACCAACTGGGCAGCGGCGAGGTTGGCCGGGGCGTGCCCGATGGCCACCGCCATTCCCGCCCGCAGGCGCTCGGTGGTGGCGGAGGCCCGCAGGTCGCTGCCCGAGACCGTGTGCCCCATGGCGTGCAGGACGGTGGCGATGGCGCTCATCCCGGCCCCCCCGATGCCGACGATGTGGACGCGCCCGAGCGTCCCGGGGTCGCCGAGACCGGTTCGGGCAGGCGGCCCCTTCACGCTGCGCCCCGGTCGGCCGGGTCGGCCGCGGCCTCGACCACCTCTGCGCCCGCTGCCGCCGCGTCGGGACGACCCAGTCGCGATGCCGCCGTGCCCATGGCGTCGAGCGCACCCCCGTCGGAAAGGAGCCCGTCGAGGATCCCGGCGAGGCGGGCCGGCTCGCACAGTTCGTCGGCCAGGAGCACGGCGGCCCCGGCCCGCTCCAACACGCGGGCATTGGCCGTCTGGTGGTCCCCCGGCGCTCCCGGCAGGGGCACCAGTACCGCCGGCACCCCGGCAACGGCCAGCTCGGCCACGGTCATCGCGCCGGACCGGCAGACCACGACGTCCGCCGCGGCGTAGAGGGCACCCATGCGCTCCTCGAAGGGAACCCGCACGAGGACCAGACCCGGGCGGTCCGCCCCGTCGCCGGCCCCGTCCGCGGCCGATCCGTCCGGGGTCACGCCGGTGGCGGCGCCGTCCTCCCAGTCGCGGCGTCCGACGACGTGGTAGATCGCCAGGTCCGAGCGGTGCCTCCAGCGCAGGGTCAACCCCTCGACACACCGGTTGATCGTCCTCGCGCCGAGCGAGCCGCCGAAGATCGCCACCACCGTCCGGTCGGGCGGCAGTCCGAGCAGCCGGCGGGCTGCGATCCGGTCGGGGGGACCCCGCCGGACCGCACCGATCTCGGGGCGCACCGGCGTCCCGGTCACCACCGCTCGGGGCAGGCGGACCCCCTCCCACCCCACCGCACTGGCACGTGCGAACCGGCCGAAGAGGCGGTTGGCCGCGCCGGGGACCGCATCGGTGTTGACCAGGACCAGGGGGATCCGCAGCACCACTGCGGCCAACGCCGCCGGCAGGCTCGCGTAGCCGCCGACGGAGACCACGACCCGGGGCCGGGCCCGGGCAACGAGCCGGAGACCGCCGACCGCGGCCACCGCCAGCTCGGCCAGGGACACGACGTTCCCGACCAGGTCCCGTGGAGCGAGACTGCGGACGACGCCCCTCCCGGGCAGCAGGGTGACCGGGAATCCGCGCCCGTCCAGCGCGAGCGCGTCCTGGCCGCGCTCGGAGCCCACGAACTCGATCGATCCCCGGTCGTGTCCGCGGTCGACCAGCGCCTCGGCGATGGCCAGGGCGGGCTGGAGATGCCCCGCCGTCCCCCCACCCGCCATCACCGCATAGCGACGCCCGGTCACGCCCGGGAGGGACGCTGCCGCGGGAGCACGGCGCGCTTGCCCGACCGTTCCTGGGCGGCGATGTTGAGCAGGATGCCGACCGCAGCCATGGTGATGACCAGGGAGGACCCGCCGAACGAGATGAAGGGGAGGGGGATCCCGGTCACCGGGAGCACGCCGATCACGGCACCGACGTTGATGACCGCCTGGCTGGTGATCCAGGTGGTCACTCCGACCGCGAGGAGGCTCCCGAACCGGTCGGGCGCCTGGCTGGCGGCACGGAACCCGAACCAGGCGAGTGCGAAGAAGAGTGCGAGCAGCACCACCGCCCCGACCATGCCCAGTTCCTCCCCCACGACCGAGAAGATGAAGTCGGTGTGGGCGTTGGGCAGGCTCCCCCACTTCTCGCGCCCCCCGCCGAGCCCGAGGCCGAACAGGTGTCCCGCTCCCAACCCGATCAACGACTGCCACACCTGGTAGCCGGACCCCGACTGGTGGGCCCCCGGGTTCAGGAACGAGAGAATCCGGTCCCGCCGGTACGGGTCGGCCAATCCGACCACCACGGCCAGGACGGCGAAGGTCCCGAGCACCTTGAGGATCGGGACCATCGGCACTCCGCCCACGAAGAGGATCCCGAACGCGATGCAGGCAAGCACGAGGACGGTGCCCATGTCGGGCTGTTTGAGGATGAGGGCCCCGGAGATGCCCAGGACGGCGAGCACCGGGGTGAGGACCAGCTTCGGCTCGTCCATCCGGTCGATACGGCGGGTGACCAGGTCGGCGACGAAGACGACCAGTGCCAGCTTCATGAGCTCCGAGGGCTGCAGCTTGAGCTGCCCGAAGCCGATCCAGCGCGACGAGCCGCCCGCTGCGGCCCCGAGCCCCGGGACGAGGACGGCGACCAGCAGTGCGATGCTGACCACGACGAGCGGGCCACGGAGGACGCGCCACCGCCGGTAGTCCACTCGTGAGAAGAGGACCGTCGCACATGCCCCGACCGCCATCCAGAGGGCCTGGCGGATGAGGATGGTCCACGGGGAGTGGTAGAGCCCGAGGGAGATGACCGGCGAGGCCGATCCGACCATCACCAGGCCGACCACGCAGAGCACCGCCACCAACACCGCCAGTGCGGTCGCAGTCGGGACGTGCGCCAGTCGGCCGGACCGGGCGGGCGACGAGGCCGGGGCGACCTCCCGCGCTGTCGGCCGCGGGGCCTTCGTGGGATGGCGCTCCCGGGTCGACCGCCGGGCGGTCGCACTGCGCTCAGCCACCGTCGCCTCCGGAGGCGCTCCGTGCCCACATCGGCTGGAACCCGCCCTCGGACCGATCGACGGACTGCATCCCCGTAGCCTCGTCCACGTGGGCGTCCCAGTGGTGGAACCCCGCCGGGGACGGCGCGGGCCGGGGTGGCAGGCGGGAGGTCACAGCTTCCCCACCGAGAGGAAATCGCCGTAGAAGATTCCGAGGCCGAGGGCGGCGAAGAGACCGGCCAGGATCCAGAAGCGGACGATGACCGTGGTCTCGGGCCAGCCGAGCAGCTCGAAGTGGTGGTGCAGCGGTGCCATCAGGAAGACCCGGCGGTGGAACAGCCGGAAGCTGACGACCTGGATCACCACCGAGAGGGTCACGATCACGAAGAGCCCGCCGATGACGACCAGGAGCAGGTCGAGGTTCATCATCAGGCAGAGCGCGGCGAGCCCCGACCCGATGGCGAGGGACCCGGTGTCCCCCATGAAGATCTTGGCCGGAGCTGCGTTCCACCAGAGGAAGCCGAGGCAGGCTCCGGCAAGCGCCACCGCGGCCAGCGCCAGGTCGAGGGCGTCTCCGACGTGGTAGATCGCGTAGTGCCGGTACTGCCAGTACCCGATGATCGCCAGGCAGGCGAAGCAGAAGGTCGACGACCCGGCGGCCAGGCCGTCGAGGCCGTCGGTGAGGTTCACCGCGTTCGCCGACGCCGCGATGATGACCGTCGCCCAGATCACCCACACCGCTGTTCCCATGTGGAGGCCGACCGAGTTGTAGCGGGTGAAGGAGAGCGTGGTCGAGGAGTGCGCCCAGTAGACGCCGAGCAGCGAGAACGTGAGACCGAGTGCGATCTGCGCCCCGAACTTGGTCCGTTTGTTGAGACCGAGGCTCCGCCGGCGCCGCACCTTCGTCCAGTCGTCGGCGAACCCGATGAGCCCGGCCCCGACGATGGCCAGCATGACCAGCGCGCCCGAGCGCGAGAAGTGGACCCCGGGGACGGCGTGGGCAGCCAGGAAACCGACCAGCACGGCTCCCACGATGGAGATCCCGCCCGCGGTCGGGGTCCCCGCCTTGGCGATGTGCACCTGGGGGCCGTCCTCCCGGATCTGCTGCCCGATGTTGTTCCTGACCAGCCACCGGATGAGGACCGGCGTGGAGAGCACGGCCACCCACAGTGCCACGCCCCCGGAGGTCATCAAGGAGATCATGCGCCGGGTCCCGCGAACCGCTCCTCGAGGGCGGCCGCCGCCTCGAGCCGGTCGTCGAACGGGACGGTCCTGCCAGCGACCGTCTGGGTGACCTCGTGACCCTTGCCGGCAAGGAGGACCACGTCCCCCGGTCGGGCCCGGTCCACCGCGGCACGGATGGCCGTGGACCGCTCCGGCTCGACGGTGAGATCGGTGCCGGGGGCGATCCCCGCCCGGACCTGATCGAGGATGGCCTCCGGATCCTCCGACCGGGGATTGTCGGAGGTGAGGATCACCGCGTCCGCACGCTGCGAGGCCACAGCGCCCATCTCCGGACGCTTGCCCGGGTCGCGGTCGCCACCGCAGCCGAACACGCAGAGCACCCGCCCGCCGCCGGCGAGGGCGCGGGCCGCTTCGAGGGCGACCTCCAGCCCCGCGGGCGTATGGGCGTAGTCGACCAGCACCGCCACGGGGGCGGACGAACGGACCACCTCCATCCGCCCGGGCACGACCGGCGCCGCGTCGAGCCCTTCGGCCACCCGGTCATCCCCGATCCCGAGCGTGACTGCCACGGCGGCCGCGACCAGCGCATTGTCCACGTTGAACCCTCCCGACAAGGGGAGGGTCACCTGCTGTCCGCGCCACCGGAACCCGGTCGCGCCGACGGCCAGGGTGACGTCCTCGGCCTCGGCCCGGCGCACACACCGCACGGGGATCGCGCCGCGGTCCATGAGCTCGCCGGCCAGTCGGGCCCCCCACGGGTCGTCGACGAAGACCACCGCCCGTCTGCAGCGCGCCGGGTCGAAGAGCGCTGCCTTGACCGCGTAGTACTCCTCCATGGTCCCGTGGTGATCGAGATGCTCCCGACTCAGGTTGGTGAACGCAGCGACCGAGAAGACGATGCCGTCCACCCGGTGAGCGCTCAGGGCGTGCGACGAGACCTCCATCGCCACGGCCTGCTTCCCGTCGCCGACGAACCCGGCCAGCTGGGCCTGGAGGGCGGGCGCCTCGGGAGTGGTCCGGGTTCCGTCCAGTGTCCCGATCACTCCTGTGGCGCGACCGTCGGCTTCGAGGATCGAACGCACCAGCTGGGTGACCGTGGTCTTGCCGTTGGTGCCGGTGACGCCCACGGTCGAGAGCGCTCCGGGACGGGTGACCGTGGAAAGCCGACGCCACCGCGGCCATCGCCGGCCTGACCCCACCGGGCACCACCTTGACCTGGGTGACCCCGAGCTCGAGGAAATGGTCGCAGAGGAGCGCGGTTGCACCGCGGGAGACGGCCTCTGCCGCGTGGCGATGACCGTCGGTCCGCACGCCGGGCACGCAGCAGAAGAGCGCGCCGGGGGTCACCTGCCGGCTGTCGAACTCGACCGAGCGGACCTCGGTGGTCGCTGGGGTCGCCGCGGACGCCGGCGACCTCGACGTCGTCGAGCAGGTCCACCATCAGCATCGCGTTGTGGTCGTTGTGGTCGTGGCGGTCGGGGACGTGACTGGCCTGCGCGGATCGTGCCCCGGACCACCTACGGCCCTTCCGTGGCCGCTCCGGCCGGTACGGTGACCGAGCCGGTGCCGCCCACGGCCGTCGTCGAGGCCGCGGCGGTGCCTGCCGCGGTGGTGGGGATGCCGAAGTGGTGGAGTGCGTAGGCCATGATCGTCGAGAACACCGGAGCGGCGACCGCCCCACCGTAGATGGGGGTGGGGTGGTCGAGGACCACCACCGCAGAAAGCACCGGGTGCTGGGCGGGGGCGAATCCGGCAAAGGTTCCCACATAGGCCCCGGTGATGTAGCCGAGATGGCTCGGGTCGGGAATCTGGGCGGTTCCCGTCTTGCCCGCCACGGTATAGCCGTCGATTGCGGCCTCGGTGCCGGTCCCCGAGGCGACCACGGCTTCGAGCATGGAGACCAGCTCGGCGTCGGTGGTCGGGTCGATCACCCGGCGGGAGGGCGAGGACGGGACGGGACTCACCCCACCCGTTGGGTCGACGGTGGCCCTGACCAGGCGGGGAGCAACGAAGACGCCGCCGTTGGCCACAGCGTTGTAGGCGTCGAGGATCTGCTGGGCGGTGACCGCGTCGTCCTGGCCGATGGGGGTCGACCCGATCGAGGTCCCCGTCCACTGGGAGGCCCCGGGGACCAGGCCCTGGGACTCGCCCGGGAATCCGAGCCCGGTCGGATGCCCGAACCCGAGCAGCGAGATCTGGTTGAGGAGCCGGTCCTCGCCCAGGCCCTGGGCGACCTCGATGGTCCCGATGTTCGACGACTGGGCGAGCACCTGGGTGGCCGTGAGCTGCTCGGTCCCGTGGTTCTCGGCGTCGTGGAAGGTGTACTTCCCCATCGGCAGCGAGCTCGGCACGGTGAGGGGCCGGTTGGGTGAGATCACGTTGTCGGCCAGGGCTGCGGAGAAGGTCACCAGTTTGAAGACCGAACCCGGCTCGTAGACCTGGGTGACGGCACTGTTCGACGGTGCCTCGACGACCCCCGCCGGCAGGGTGTCCGACGCCGCCAGCAGGGTCGGGCCCGATTTCGAGGCCGCCCCTGACGCCGGTGCCGCTGGCGGTGACCGCCCGGGTGCCGGTCCCCGAGGTGGCGGCGTCGAGGTTGGCCATGGCGAGGATGTCACCGGTCTTGACGTCCATGACCACGGCCGTGCCCGAACGGGCATGGGATGCGACGCACCTCGGCGGCGAGGGCCTGCTCGGCGATGAACTGCACCGACTCGTCGATGGTGAGCTCGAGGCCGGTACCGGGTCGCGCCGGCACGGTCGGGCCTCCGCCCGGCAGGACGACCCCGCCGGGAGAGCGCAGGAGGTCGGTCGACCCGGCGGTGCCGGCCAGGAGCGACTGGTACTGGTACTCGAGGCCCGACGTGCCGTTGCCGTCCCAGTCGACGGTGCCCACCAGCGGCTGGGCGAGGCGCCCGACCGGGACGACCCGCTGGGTCTCGGGGATGAGGTTGATGCCCGGGAGCCCCAGCTTGGAGACTGCCGACGCCACCGTGTCGGACACCCGGTGGGCCAGGTAGACGAATCCGGTCCGCCCGGTCAGCTCGGCCCGGAGGGTGGCAGCAGGGACCCCGAGCAGCGGCGAGAGCGCATCGGCGACGGGGGCAGGGCGGGTGATGAGCAGCGGGTCGCCCACGACGGTCTGGCGGGTCACCGTTTCGGCGAGCACCTCGCCGTTGCGGTCGTAGAGGCCCCCGCGGACGGCCGGCACCGTGACGGTCTGCGAGAGTTCCGAGGTGGACAGCGCGGCATAGTGCTGATGACTGAGCACCTGGACCCCGACCAACCGGGCCACCAGGGCGCAGAAGATCAGGGTCACCAGCAGCCGCATCGCGCGGGAGCGCCGCCTGATGAGGACTTCGGGGCTCAATGCGTCGGCGGAGCGGTGGCGGGCGTTCCGGCGGGCGGGCGTGCGCCGTTCGACGGAGCGACCGTCCCGGGAGCCCGGAGCGGGACGCCGAGCGGGACCTGGGGAAGATCGACCACCTGGGCCGGAGCGCTCAGCCCGAACCGGAGTCCCTGGGCAACCACCCGGTCGGTGCAGCCAGTTGGGCGACCGTGCTCTGGGCGGCCTTCTGCGCGATCTCGGCCGCGTTGACCTGGCTCTGCAGTCCGGACAGCCGGACCTGTCCCTGGGCGACCATCGTGTCCCCGACCACCACTGCGAGCAGGCTCCCGAGCACGAGCCACGCCCGAGACCAGCAGCTGTGCTCGCCGTCCGGGGCGTCGGGAGGACCTCCTTCGGGGCGCGGCCTCGAAGAGCCGCAGCGGAGGTCGCCGTGCGGCGGGGCGCGACTCGGGGCGTGACGCGGGCCGCCGGGAGGGGGCGGCAGCGGGAGGCGGCATCAGGCGACCTCGTCGTCGGGACGGCCGGTCCCGGCCGGAGCCGGGAGGCACTCGAGGACACGCAGGCGCGCCGCCTCGGCCCGGTGGTTCCGGAGGACTTCCTCGGCCGAGGGGCGCCGAGCACCACGGGACACGAGTCGGAACCGCGGGGTGGCGCCGCACACGCAGGGCAGGCCCGGCGGGCACTGGCAGTTGTCGGTGGCAGCACGGGCAAAGACCGCCTTGACCAGGCGGTCCTCGCCAGAGTGGTAGGCGATGACCGCGCACCGGCCTCCGGGACGCAGCAGGGGAAGCGCGTCGTCGAGACCGATCCGGAGCTGATCGAGCTCTTCGTTGACCGCGATCCGGATCGCCTGGAAGACCCGCCGGGCCGGGTGGCCGCCCGTCCGGCGGGTGGCCGCGGGGATGGCGGCGCGGACGACGTCGGCCAGCTGTCCCGTCGTGGTCAGTGGGCGGGCCGCGATGATGGCCCGGGCGATGCGACGGCCGAACCGTGACTCACCGTTCTCGGCGAACAGCTCGACCAGGGTTGCCTCGTCGTACTGATTGACCACGTCCGCTGCGGTGCGGCCCGAGGTCGGGTCCATCCGCATGTCGAGGGCGGCGTCCCGACGGTAGGAGAAGCCGCGTTCGGCCACATCGAGCTGGGGGGAGCTCACGCCGAGGTCGAACAGACATCCGGCGAGGCCGAGCCCACCGGTGGGGGTTCCCAGAGCGGCTTGGGTGTCCCGCACCACCCGGGCCAGGTCGTCGAAGCGAGACTGCCGCACCACGGCCCGACCCTCGAACGGGGCCAGCTCGTCGCTGGCCGCGGCCACGGCCTCCGGGTCGCGGTCGATGCCGAGCAGGGAGATGCCGGGCCTCGCCTCGAGGAGGGCCCGACCGTGACCGGCTCCCCCGACGGTGGCATCGAGCACCAGACCGTCCGGGATGTCCGCGAACGCGGCAACCACCTCGGCGGCCATCACCGGCTCATGGGGGAAGGCCCGGCTCATCCGCAGTCCCCCGACCGGCACGAGTCGTGCGGGTGGAGTGCCGCGACCGTCCGACTGGAAGGAGGCGGAGGAGGATACTTCCAGTGGTCCGGTCGGAGGACTGCGCATGGGCCAGACGCGTTCGATGTGGACCTCGTGGCGGAGCACGGCGGCAGCCCCCGACTCGGTCGGGGTCGGACGACGCAGCATCCCTGAGGGGTGCCCGGCCCGCTCCGCGAGCTCGGCGGCTGCCACGGGAAACGGCCCGGCCACCGGCCCAGAGCCGGCGCCGGAGGCGTCCTGATCGCCGTGGGTCTCGAGATCGTCGTGATTGTCGTGATTGTGGCACGTGTCGAAGTCGGCGACGGCTGAGAGCACCACCGCTCCCGGGCCGGGGTCGAGCGGGCGGCTCGGGTCGGCCCGGTGCGCTCCGGAGCCGGCGGGCACCACGTGGAGGTACACCGGGTCACTCACCCGTCGCCCTGGGTGAGACGTGCCTCCTCGGGCAGCACCTTCTCCTCCCAGGACTCGCGGTTCCAGAGCTCCACCCGGTCGATCGCCCCGAGCACCAGGACGTCGCCGACCAGTCCCGCGTACTCGCGGAGCCGGGCCGGGATGGCCATCCGTCCCTGTCGGTCGATCTCCAGCTCGTGGGAGGTCGAGGCCCAGAGCCGGACCAGGTTGCGGTCGCTCCGCCCCGAGGTCGCCCGTTCGGTCATGGAGTCCATCTGCAGCTCGAACTGGTCCGGCGTCCACAGCGACAAGCACCCGTCCTGATACTCGGTCAGGTACCCGCCGCGCTCGAAGTGGGCGCGGAACTTCGCCGGGAGAATGATCCTTCCCTTGTCGTCGAGCGAGTGCTCGTACCTTCCGAAGAACCGTGCCACTGGTGCGTGCTCCCACGATGCTCCCCGCAGTGCCCGGGGACCCGGGGATCGGGCCCCTCCCTTTCACACCACTTTGCGCCACTTTATTCCCCAGTGCTCCACTCGTCAACCGCAACGACCCAACTTCCGCCATCCGCGACTCTTCGAAGACCCATCTGCGCCTCTCCGAAGACGAAGGCACGAAGGCGACAGCCCGCGGAGCAGCCCCGGGCAGCTGCCATCCGTGGGGCCGTCCGACCGAAGTGGTCGGGGCCATGAGGCGAGGCACCGGGCGCCCCGGTCCCCGAGCTCAAGGGCCGGGCAGGCTCCGCTCAGGGAAGGTGGGCGAGGAATGCGGCGGTCACCGCATCGGCGTCGGGCACGGGGCGGCCGGTCCAGTCGAGATCGGCCACGCCCACGGCCACCTCCTCCAACCCGCCCACCGCCGCTCGCCGAGCCTCCGGGGGAAGGGCGAGGGCGCCGAGGAGGGTCGAGGGGTCCCAGTGGACGGCGCACGCTCCCTGGACCCAGGTGCCGGTCCGGGTCCGGCGCTGCGCCAACCCCACCACCTTGCGGCCACCTGCGACCGTCACCTCACCGGTCCCCACCCCGCCGAAGCAGATCAGCTTCGACCACTCGGTGCGGATCCCGGGCGCCACCCCCTGCACCGACAGTCCCTCGACGCCGAGCGAGCCCAGGGCCGACCGCCAGACGGCACCCAGCCAACCGAATGCCCTCGACACGTCGGCGTCCCACAACGGATCACCGGCCGGGACCCACGTGTCGATCCACACCGGGTCACCGGGTCCGACCAGCACCGCTCCCCCACCGGTCCGCCGCCGGACCACGGACGCCCCAGCGTGTGCCGCACCGGAACGGTCGACCACCGAGTCGGGCTGGGTCGAGCCGAGCACGACGGTCCGGCCGGACGGGTGGCAACGGGCGACGGCCCGCTCCTCAGGGCGGAGGTCGACCGACGGCCATGCTGCATGGAGCTCCCCAGCCGTACCGAACCGCTCCTCCACCCGCCAACCCGGCACCACCCGGCCAGTCTCGCGCCAGCCCACAGCGGTCGGCGGCGTGGCGTGACCCGCGCTGTCAGGCGGTCAGCTGGCGGTCGTCGTCGGCATCCGCACCCACACCCGGACCGAGATAGGTGTTCCACTCGGCGCTGGTGCCTCCGCACAAGGCGAGGAGCTGCACCCTGTGGCGGGGGGCTACCGGGGTCGATCGGAGCACCATCCCCACCTCGTGGGGCAGGCGGTCCTCCTTACGGGTGTTGCAGCGCCGGCAGGCCGCCACCACGTTCTCCCACGTGTGGGGCCCACCCTTGCTCCGGGGGATGACATGGTCGAGGTTCTCGGCCGCCGAACCGCAGTACTGGCAGCGCGCACCGTCCCGGGCGAACACCGTGCGCCGGTTGACCGCCACCCGGTAGTGGTGGGGAATCTGGATGTACCGCACGAGCCGCACCACCGACGGCTCGGGGACGCTCAGCCGCTCGGCCCGGAACACGCGTTCGGTCGAGTGGATCAACTCGGCCTTGGTGTCGAGCACGAGGAGGACCGCCCTGCGGGAGGACACGATCCCGAGGGGCTCGAACGTGGCGTTGAGGACCAGCGCCCTGCGGGACGGGCTCATCGGGGATCGCACCGGATCGGGATGCCCGGATGCCGCAGCGCGCCCGGACGCTCTCGTCCCCGCCGGTTTGAGCACTCGGTCCATGGCCGGAAATTAGCGCCGTCCGCCGCGGCGCACGGGCTTGCTCGGTTGGTCGGACGGGCTCACCGGTGCCCCCCGTCGAGGGCCGCAGTGTCACGGCACCATTCGACGTAGGTCACCACGTCGGCAGCTACGGGCACCGCGTCGCCGCGTCCGTAGGCGGTCACCATCCGGAACTGCCACAGGCGACGGTCGGGAAGCGGGAGGTGCGGGGCCCTGCGCCACCAGCCCGGTGGTGCCATCCGACGGAGCACTCCGAGCGCCGGCAGCCACAGGTCGGGTCTGGCCAACAGCGCCGCCATCACGGTGGTCGACGTCCGCGACGACGCGATCCCCGGGGCCCGGCTCATCGGGCACCCACCTGCGCAACGACCCGTTGCCGACGTGCGACCGCTGCAGCACCCAGCAGTGGCCCGTCTGCCCCGAGCCCGACGGGGACGATCCGGGCCGGACGGGCGAAGGCGAGGCCACACCGGAGAGCCAACTCCCGCTGGGCCGCCTCGAAGAAGTCCGCCCCGAACCCGAGCGCCACCGAGCCCCCCACGAGAGCCAGCTGGAGGTCGAGCAGGTTGACCACCGACGCGACGGCGCGGCCCACCATGGTCCCCGCCTGCCGACGCGTCGCCTCGTCGGCCTCGGCGGCCGGCCGTCCGGTGACAGCCCGGATGGCGGTACCCGAGGCCTCGGCCTCGAGGCACCCGCGTCCGCCGCAGACGCACTCGCGGCCGTCCGGCTCCACCACCACGTGCCCGATGTGCCCGGCGTTGCCCGCGTCGCCGTCCAGCAGGCGCCCGTCCAGGACGATTCCCCCGCCCACTCCGGTCGAGACGACCATGGCGAGGTAGTTGGACCATCCCACCGCGGCTCCCAGCCACCCCTCGCCGAGCGCAAGGGCCTTTGCGTCGTTGTCGACCCACACGGGCACCCCGAGCTGGTCGGCAAGTCTTCCCCGGAGCGGGAACCTCCGCCACGCACGGATGTTGAGCGGCGACACCGTCTCCCCTGCGTCCTCCATCGGGCCCCCGCAGCCCACGCCGCACGCCAGTGGAGACACCGGCGATCCCTCCAACGCGGCCCGGACCACCCCGACCAGGGCGGCGAACACGACCTCCGGGTCGTCGACATCCGGAGTGGGCGCACCGGACCTGGTCAGCAGGCGGCCCACGGGATCGACCAGCGACGCCGCCATCTTGGTGCCGCCGACGTCGATCGCCAGCAGGGGTGCCCGGGCCCCGGGGCCGTCCGGAGCTGCCGCGCCGCGGGCGCCGGCGCCCGTTGTGGGACCGGCTGACGCGCTGCCCGTGGACGGATCAGTCGTCCCGGTGGAAGCGCCCACGGATCCAGTCACGGGGATCGTGGACCGGGTTGCTCATGCTGCGGCTGTGGAGCGAACGCGAGATGTCGTCGATCCCGGCCTTGCCCATGCGCCGGGCATTGTTGGCGAAGACCACACCGGACAGGAACATCACGACCACGCCGACGAATCCGAGGACGATGTTGCTGGCGAAGGTGAAGAGCATGAAGACGAGGGCGGCGAGAAAGACCAGCGCTGACCAGATGCAGTACCTCCCCGCGTGGCGGTAGACCGTCTCCGAGCGCACCCGCTCGGCAAAGTCCGGGTCCTCCTGGTAGAGGGACTGCTCCAATTCATGCAGTATCCGTTGTTCATGCTCAGAGAGCGGCACCGACTCGTCCCCTCCACCTCTCGTCAACTCCAGCGGTGGTCGTCCCCACCATCCTCGCGCACCGCAGCCCCGAACACAGCGCGTATCCGGGGTCCAGCCGTGAGCCATGACGGTCATGATCGTGCACCACGCTCATATTACAATGCCCCCGGGTCCGGGGGTCCGGTCTTTCCCGATCCCGGACCGGCGGGTCCCCACTGTGCCTCGCCGCGGCGGCGCACCTGCAGGCCATCCGCCCCCACCAGGGAGGCCGGCCCGACCGACTCGCCGCCGTAACGCGCCCGGATCGTGTCCACCGCCGCACTCACCGCAGACCAGGACCCCTGAAGGCGCTCGGCATCCTCGTGGGCCGCGACCATCGCGTCCACCGGGTCGATCTCCCTGCCGGATCCTCCGGCGGCCGGAGCCTCGCCACCCAGGCCGAGAGCGAGCCGCAGTTGGGTGCCCCCAGCGGGTTCGACGAGGCCGGAGAGACTGACCCCGAGGAGGCGCACCCCGCGGTCCCGTTCGACGGAGTCCACCAGCGCGGCCGCCACGACCCCGATGGCCGGTCCGGTGTCGATCGGGCTGTCCAGGGTGTGGGAGCGGGTGACCTGCCCGAAGTCACCGAAGCGGAGCTTCACCGTCACCGTCCGGGCTGCCTTTCCCGAGGCGCGAAGGGCCGTCGCGGCGGCGTCGACCATCCGTTGGAGCCGGCGGTGCAGATCCGCCCGGTCCCACAGATCGGTGGCGAACGTCTCCTCGTGGCCGATCGACTTGGCCGCCTGCTCCGGCACGACCGGCCTGCTGTCCTCACCCCGGGCCAGGGCAGCCAGATGGCCACCCGTGGTCGGGCCCAGATATCGCTCGAGGGACGATGCCGGCACCGACGCGAGCTCCCCGACGGTCGTGATGCCGAGCGCATGGAGCCGCCGCTCGGTCACCGGGCCGATCCCCCAGAGCGCCCGCACCGCCATCGGGTGAAGGAAGGAGAGCTCGTCTGCGGGGTCGACCACGAACACACCCGGACCGGGGGTGATGCCGTCCGCACCGGCCACCGGCTTTGCAGCCTTGGAGGCCAGCTTGGCCATCAGCTTCGACCGGGCCACGCCGACCGAGCAGGCCAGGCCGAGCTCCTCCTGCACCCGGCGCCGGATGGCGTGTGCGACGGTGGGGCCTCCGCCGAGCAGGTGGACACTCCCGGTCACGTCGAGGAACGCTTCGTCGAGGGAAATGCCCTCGACCAGCGGGGTGAACGAGGAGAGCACGGTGTGCAACCGGCGGCTCTCTTCCATGTACCGGTGGAACCGTCCGTCGAGGAAGACCGCCTGCGGGCAGCGCCGGCGCGCGACGGACGAGGGCATGGCCGAGTGGACTCCGTACCGGCGTGCCTCGTAGGTGCACGCGGCCACGACGCCGCGTGCACCACTCCCACCGACGATCACCGGGAGCCCGGCCAACGACGGATCGTCGAGCACCTCGACCGAGGCGAAGAAGGCGTCCATGTCCACGTGGAGGATGACCCGGTCGGGTGGCGCCGAACGCTCGACCGCCGCCGATCGGCACTCCGACCGCTCCTGCGGGGTGGCCTGTGTCACCCGCCGAGGCGCAGTCTCCGGAAGCCCTCGGCGAGGGAAACGCCAGCCTGGCGGCCGGCATCCTCGGCGGCCAGGCGCACCGCGGTCGCCGCCCACTCGACCCCGTCGGGGAATTGGCTCCGGTGACAGCCGACGGCCTCGCCCTTGAGGTCGACCGTGCCCGAGATGTCGACCCACACGTCGGGCTCGAGGGCGCCCGAGAGGAGGACCGTGGAGACCTGGTGGGCCCGCCCGGCCTTCGGGAAGTAGAGCGGAAGGGCAGCCGCCGGGGCGATGGCATCGAGGACCGCCCACCCGGTGATCCGGTGATCCCGGTGGTTGAAGTACTCCTGCCCGAAGAAGACCGCGGTCGGATCGGGGCAGAGGACCGTGTCCGGACGGATCCGGCGCACGGCCGCGACCAACGCCTCCCGGAAGCTCGGCTCGTCGACCAGGTCGCCGTCGGGGTAGCCGAGGCACTCCTGACCCGACAGGCCGATCACTGCGGCGGCCTCTGCGGCCTCGGCCGAGCGCCTTCGAACGAGGTCCAACGGGTCCTCGTCAGGATCGGAGGTTCCCTTGCCGCCGTCCGTGCAGAGCAGCGCATGCACCTCCGATCCGGCCTTGGCCCACGCGGCCAGGGTGCCACCGCAGGAGACATCCGGGTCGTCCGGGTGCGCGTACACCGCCAGGGCGCAGGCAGGGACGTCGGTGAACAGCTCGGCCACCGTCAGCCCTCCGGCCGCTTCGGCGCTGTGGTCTTGGTCAGCAGGCCGACCTCCCGACGGAAGTCGTCGACCCCCTCGAATCCCTTGTACACGCTCGCGAAGCGGAGATACGCGACCTCGTCGACGGAGCGCAGGCGGTCCAGGACGGCGATGCCGACCTGTTCCGAGGTGGGCTCGGAACCGTCCTCGCGCAGCGCGTCCTCGACCTCGCGGGCGACCTCGTCGAGTTGCTCCTCGGTCACCGGACGGTTCTTGGTGGCCGCCCGCAGGCCGTCGACCAGCTTGCCCCTGTCGAACGGCTGACGATCGCCCGATCGCTTGATCACCACCAGCGGGATCTCGTCGACCCGTTCGAACGTTGTGTACCGGTGTCCGCATCCGGCGCATTCCCGGCGGCGACGGATGGCGGTCCCTTCCTCGGCCAGCCTCGAGTCGATCACCCGGTCGTCGTCGGCCAGGCACCAGGGACAGCGCACGCACTCGAGGCTAGTGCCCAACACCCGTCCCCATCGGTCCACCTCCGTGTCGTCGGAGCCGCTTCGGTGCGGGTGGCACCTGGTCAGTGAAGGGCGAGCTGCTCCCCGGGTACCACCTGGTAGGTACCGATTTCTGCAGCCAGTCGGGCCACGGTCGGCCTCGGATCCGCGTTCGGGTCCATCCCCACCGCGATCGACCACAGCGAGTCGCCCGGACGCACCGTGTAGTCCGTCGTGCCGTTTCCCGCGAGGGTGGAGCCGGTGGCGTGGGAGGGACCATCGACTCCACCCAGCGGAAAAACGAGGGCGATGAGGGCCAGTGCCATCACCGCCAGCAGGGCGCGCCTGCGTCGTACCGCAGCCGACGGGTGGCGCCGGATGGCCGGACGGACCGGCGCAGCGGACGTCGGACCATCGCCGGGGTGCCGCCCGGCATCCCATCGATCGCGGCCATCCACCAAGCGCAGGACCGGCCGCGATGCCGCGCCCGGGGTGTCGAAGGTCTCGGTGGTGTCGATGCGGGGTGCTGTGAGAAGCGCAGTCATCGGGGGACCTTCCTGTGGCTGTTTCGGTGTCTCTGGCTGCTTCGATGCCGGAACCCTCGGGCGGTGGCGGGGTGGCCTGTCCTCCCTCGGTTGTACCGGGAGGCTGTGACATCCCACCTCGGGTGATCCGACGAACTGTTGTTCGCCCGCAGCAATCTGACCACGAACACCTGTTCGATGTCAAGAGCGTTTTCGAACGGGTGTTTGCCTTCCGCGCCGCCGGGGGCTAGCTTCTGCAAACAGATGTTCGCCGCACGAGCACGGTGCTGAGCCACAGCACGGTGGAGCACAAGGCGTCGCAGACAAGGGGAGACATGGCACAGGTACTCAGCCCCAAGCGGAGGCAGATCCTCGACTGCATCTCGGAGGCGGTCCGCGATCGCGGGTACCCCCCGTCGGTGCGTGAGATCGGTGAGGCGGTCGGCCTCACCTCATCCTCCACCGTCCACGCCCACCTCGCCGTACTCCAGCGCGAGGGCTACCTGCGCCGCGATCCGACCAAACCCCGCGCCATCGAGGTCTGCTACGACCCGTCCTCGAAGGTCATCAAGGATGCACGGCCGGTGCGTCACGTGCCCCTGGTCGGCGACGTGGCCGCCGGCACCGGGGTGCTGGCCCAGGAGAACGTCGAGGAGCTCTACCCGCTGCCGGAGGACTTCACCGGCACCGGTTCCCTGTTCATGTTGCGTGTGAAGGGTGATTCGATGATCGAAGCGGGCATCGTGGACGGCGACTTCGTCGTGGTGCGCCAGCAGCCCGAGGCCGAGAGGGGCGACGTGGTGGTTGCCGGCATCCCCGACGGCGAGGCGACCGTCAAGACCTTCTCGACCAGGGGCGGCAGGATCATCCTCACCCCGGCCAACCCGAGCCTTTCGCCGATGGAGTTCGATCCGGCCGACGTCACGCTCTACGGCAAGGTCGTCACGGTCCTCCGGCGCCTCTGACCCCCGACCCTACCCGCCGGGCAGGAGCAGCCTGCCGAGCACTCCTGCGGCGACTTCGAGCTCGGAAGCGGTCACCAGCTCCCCGGGCGTGTGGGCGAGGAGCGGGTCCCCGGGCCCGAAGTTGGCCGCCGGGATCCCGTGGGCCCAGAACGAGGCGACGTCTGTCCAACCCAGCTTGGCCCGCGGTGCGACCCCGGTGGCCGCCACCAGCGAGGTCAGCAGCGGGTGGTCCAGGGCGGGCGGGGCACCCGGCGAGGACTCGAGGAGATCCCAGTGGTCACCCGGCTCGAGGTGGGGGGAGAGCAGGTCGCGCACTCCGGACTCGGCCTGCTCGGGGGTCCGGTCGGGGGCGAATCGGTGGTTGACCACCAAGGAGGCGAGGTCCGGGACCACGTTGTTGGCCACCCCTCCCTCGACCCGGACCGCCTGGAGCTGCTCGGCGAACTCGCACCCGTCGAGCACCGGACGGCGGGCCTCGTAGTCGGCGATCGCCTCGAGCACCGGGCCCAGGCGATGGATGGCGTTGCGTCCGGTGTGGGGACGCGCCGTATGGGCCCGCGCACCGGCCAGGTCGATCTGTACCCGTAGCGTTCCCTGACACCCCGCCTCGACCCGACCTCCGGTGGGCTCGCCGAGGACGGCGGCGTCGGCGGCCAGTAGGCCGGGGCACTCCGCCCAGAGGTCGCGCAGCCCGTTGAACTCCGCGACGACCTCCTCGCATGCGTAGAAGCACCAGGTCACGTCCACGGCCGGCTCGGGGATCGTCCCGGCGAGATGCAGGAAGACGGCCAGGCCGCCCTTCATGTCGGTCGCTCCGAGCCCGTAGAGGGTGGTGCCGTCGACCCGCGGCCTGTCGTTGCCTCCGGCCGGAGGGACGGTGTCCAGGTGACCGGCGAAGAGGAGGCGGCGATCGCGGCCGAGGTCGGTCCGCGCCAGCACGTTGTTGCCCACGCGGGTGACCTCGAGCCACGGGCAGAGCTCGAGGGCCGCCTGGACGGCATCGGCCATGGCGCCCTCATCGTGGCTGACCGATGGGATGGCGACCAGGGCGGCGGCCAGGCCCAGCAGACCGCCCGGGGTCGCCTCGGTCACACGGACACCCCGTGCTCGCGGAGGAGCTCGTTGAGCTGGGCCTTGTCGTGGCGCTGGCCTTCGGTCAGGCGACGGAGGACCAGCACGCAGGGCAGGAAGAACTCCCCACCGGGAAACTCGCGCCGCCGCGAGGCCTGCACCGCCACCGACCACGGAGGGACGTGACCGCGTCCGAGCTCCTCGCCGGACCCGGCGTCGATCACCGGGATCGAGGGGTTGAGGATGGTCCCCTCCCCCACCACCGATCCCCGTCCGACCCGCGCACCCTGGGTGATCATGCAGCGGCTGCCGATCATCGCCTCGTCCTCGACGAAGACCGGTGCGGCCTGCGCGGGCTCGAGGACGCCGCCGATCCCCACCCCACCCGAGAGATGCACGTTCTCGCCGATCTGCGCGCACGAGCCGACCGTCGCCCAGGTGTCCACCATCGAGCCGGCGCCGACCCGGGCCCCGATGTTCACGTAGCTGGGCATGCAGATCACGCCGGCGCCGAGGAACGACCCCCAGCGGGCCGAGGCCCCTGGCACCACCCGGACACCCGACGACGCGAAGTCGTGCTTGAGCGGCAGCTTGTCGGCGAATTCGAACGGACCGACCTCCACGGTCTCCATCGATCGCAACCGGAAGAGTAGGAGGATCGCGCGCTTGAGCCACTCGTGCACCACGACCCGGTCGGTGGCAGGATCGATCTCCGCCACCCGGGCTTCACCCCGGTCGAGGAGATCGACCGCCTCGGTCACCACGGCCAGGGCGTCGGTGTCGGTCGGCCCCAATCCGGCTGCCCGTTCCCAGAGGGCTCCGATCTGTGCCTCGAGGTCTGCCATGCGCAGAGACGTTAGCCCTGGGCGCGCGCGCCGAATGCAGACCCGCCGGTCAGTCGCTGCAGGTGGTCCCCGCGCTCGGTGTCACCCCGTCGATCAGATACGACTGCACCGCGCTGCGCACGCACGGGCTGTAGAACTCGGCCACGTGGCTCCGCCCGCTCCAGGTCAGGAGCACGCCACCGGTGAGCTCGCCTGCCAGCGAGCGCGCCCAGGAGTAGGGCGTGACCGGGTCGCCGGTGGTGCCCACCACCAGGACGGGCGGAGCCCCGGGGTCCGAGACGGGCGCCGGGATGCGGGTCGGGGACACCGGCCAGACGGCGCAGCCGAGGAGGTCCCAGGCGAGCAGTGGCCCGAACACCGGCGCGTCCCTGCCCATGCGATCGGCCAGCGCCGGATAGCCGGCCGGGTCGCGTGCGACCGGATGGTCGAGGCAGTCGATGGCCTGTTCGGCCTCCTGTGCGTTGCTCGAGCCGCTGTTCGCGTAGCTCGCGGAGAGCGAGGAGACCGGACCCCCGTCGCCCGCGACCGCCGCAGCGAGGGCACCGGCCAGCGTTGGCCAGGATCCCTCGTGCTCGAGGGCGGCGAGCAGCGCATCGTAGAGTGCAGCGGGGCCTGCGGTGCCGGTCGCTGCGGCGAGCGGCCTGGTCTCGGTCTCCTGGATGAGGGCGAGCACGGCGGCGGTCGGGTCACCGGTCGGGTGCCACGCGCAGGCCGCGGACATGGTGCACCAGGTGGCGAATTGCTCGAACTGCGCTTCGTAGCTCGCGGCCTGGTCGGTCGCGTACTGGGTGGTGGACAGCGCCGGGTCAATCGCTCCGTCGAGGACCATCGCCCGGACGTGGGTCGGAAACAGCGCGGCGTAGGTGGCACCGAGCAGGGTGCCGTACGAGTGACCGACGAAGGTGAGGGTGGTGTCTCCGAGCGCCTGGCGGATCCGGTCGAGGTCGCGCGCCGAGTCGACCGTGCCGACAAACGGGAGGATGTCTCCGCTCGCGCGTTCGCACTGGGCGGCGAATGCCCGGTCGTTCTCGAGGAGCCCGGTGCGCGCAGCCGGGGTGATGGGCACCGGATCCGGAAGCGGCGCTGGCGTCGCTGCAGCGGTGGCTGACGTGCCGCCAACGGGAGCGCAGTCGACCGGCGCTGACCGTTCGACGCCGCGTGGGTCGAACGAGACGATGTCGAAGCGGGCCAGGACCTGCGGGTCGAGAGCGGGGAGCTCGTTGGGGATGTCGTCGATGCCCGAGCCTCCGGGGCCACCGGGGTTGATCACCAGGGATCCGATCCGTTCGGCGGGATCCACGGCCGGATGGCGGGCCACGGCGATCTGGATGGAGGGCCCATCCGGACGGGCGTAGTCGAGGGGTGCCGTGACCGTGCCGCATTGCAGCGCGCCACACGGCACCCAGGAGATCGGGGCGACCGGGAGAGGCGCCGTGGTCGAGGTCGAGGTCGAGGTCGGCGGCGGTGGACGGATCGTCGGTGACGGAGCGGAGTGCGACGACGCCGTGCAGCCCGCGGCCGCCGCTACGGCGGACAGGACGAGCGCCGCGCTGATCCCGTGCCGTCTCACGTGCCCTCCTGGGTGACCGGGTGATCCGGTCAGCCGGCATCCCCCGACGACGTCGGCAGCCCCGGACCCGCGGACAGGCGCGCCGCGACCAGCTCGAGACGCTGTATCGGTTGGACCACCGCCACCCGCACATGGCCGGACCCCGGCGCGCCGTAGAGGTCGCCGGGACTCACCAACAGGCCGGCCTCGATGGCCAGCCACTCCGTGAGATCCCATCCGTCGCCGTGTCCGGACGGCACCGGGACCCACAGGTAGAAGCCCCCCTGCGGCGGGCGGACCGGCAGCCCGGCTCCCCCCAGGACCTCAGCGAGCATGGCCAGTCGTGTCGCGTACCGCTCGCGCTGGGCCTCGACGTGCGCGTCGTCCGCGAATGCAGCGGCCGCACCGGCCTGCACCGGCCCGGGGACCATGAGTCCCGCATGGCGCCGAACGTCGAGCAGGTAGCCGACCAGGTCTGCGTCGCCTGCGTAGAAGCCGGCCCGTACGCCCGCCAGGTTGGAGCGCTTGGACAACGAGTGCACCGCGACGACGCCGGAGGTGCCGCACTCGAGCACCGTGTGCGGTTGCCCGTTCCAGGTGAACTCGGCATAGCACTCGTCGGAGAGGACCGGGACGCCGTGCGCACGTCCCCACTCGGCGGCACGGACCAGATCGGACAGGTCGCCGGTCGGATTCGAGGGCGAGTTGACCCAGAGCAGGAGGGCCCGGGCCGCATCGCCCGCGGAAATGGCATCGAGGTCCAGGCCACCCGCGGACGACTCGGGAACGGGCAGGGACCGGCAACCTGCCAGCGTGGCACCCATCGCGTAGGTGGGATAGGAGGTGGCCGGGTAGAGGACCGTGTCCCGGTCCGGAGTCCGCAGCCGGAGGTGATGGGCGGTGCCTGCCACGAACTCCTTGGTCCCCACGCATGCCGCGAGCTCGCGCTCGGGGTCCACGCTCACGCCGAACCGGCGGAGCAGCCACGCCGCGGCGGCCTCCCGGAACTGCGGTGATCCCGGCGAAGTCGGATAGCCCCGCTCGGTGCCCGACGAGGACATGGCCGCCAGCGCTGCGGCCGGTGGCGGGTCGCACGGCGTCCCGATCGAGCAGTCGACGACCCCCCCGGACCCGGCGAACCGGGCATCGGCCCGTGCCCGGACACCCGCCAGCCGGTCGTAGGGGTACGGCGGCGGCGAAAATCCCGCCGACCGCGTGGGCAGCGGGGGAACCACGGTCACGGGTCCACGAACTCCGCGAACCTGGCCCTCCCTGCGTCGTCGAGCACGACCTGGATGCGAGCGGCCAGGTCCCCGGGCTCCTCGCCGACGATCTCCCCCTCGCGGTGGACGGCGGCCAGCACATCGCCCCGGGCCCAGGGCACGAGCAGCTCGACGACCCTGTCTCCGATGCGGAGGCGATCCCCCACCGTCTCGAGGAGCTCGCCGATTCCGTCGCCGGTCCGTGCCGACACCAGCGTCGAGCCGGGATGCGCGGCCAGGAGACGCCTGGCTTCCTGGCCCGTGCAGTCGTCCCCCGTCCCGAGGGCGTCGGCCTTGTTGACCACCAGGAGCTCGGGCAACCCGTCGGCGCCGATCTCGGCAAGGACGGTCCGCACCGCGTCGATCTGCCCCTCGAGGTCCGGGGCCGACCCGTCGACGACGTGCACGATGAGGTCCGACTCGGTCACTACCTCGAGAGTCGACCGGAACGCCTCGACCAGCTGGTGGGGCAGCTTGCGGACGAACCCGACCGTGTCGGTCAGCAGGACCGTCTCGCCTCCAGGGAGGTCGAGCTGGCGGGTCCGCGGGTCGAGGGTCGAGAAGAGCCGGTCCTCGACGAGCACGTCGGCGCCGCACAACCGGTTGAGCAGGGTGGACTTGCCTGCGTTGGTGTACCCGACGAGGGAGACCGTCCGCTGCCGCGAGCGCTGCCTTCCGCGCCGTTGGGTGCGCCGGGTCCGCGCGAGCTGGCGCAGGTCGGACTCGAGTCGGCTCATCCGCTGCACGAGGCGCCGACGGTCCACCTCGAGCTGGGTCTCACCAGGTCCACGCGTGCCGATGCCACCCGCCTGCTGACTGAGTGCGCCGCCGCGCCCGCGCAGTCGCGGCAGGCGGTAGCGCAGCAGCGCGAGCTCCACCTGGGCACGCCCCTCGGGAGTCCGCGCGTTCTGGGCGAAGATGTCGAGGATCACCGCGGTGCGGTCGATCGCCGTCCGCCCGAGCAGCTTCTCCAGGTTTCGCTGCTGGGCCGGGGAGAGGTCGGCGTCGAAGACCACTGTGTCCGCGTCGACCTCCAGGCAGAGGGCACGCAGCTCCTCGGCCTTTCCCCGACCGAGGAAGGTGGCCGCGTCGGGCGCGGCGCGACGTTGGAGGACGCGGCCGACCACATCGGCACCGGCCGTGTCGACCAGCAGCGCCAACTCGTCGAGCCCCGCCTCGGTGGCAGCCAGGGTGCCATGGGGGAAGGTGACCCCCACCAGCACGATGCGCTCCCGAACGGCGCGCGAGATGAGTGTGTCGGTGAAGGCGGACTCGGTCGGGCTCACCGGCGAGCGGCCTCGAGGAGGCCGGCCGGATCGACCACCAGCTCGGCGACCCGGTGGACGGGGCCGGACAGCACGACGCGGTCGTCGAGCAGCTGCACCTCGAGGGTGCCCCCCGGGTTGTGCACGGCGACCCGCTCGCCGACGAGTCCCCAACTGTGGGCGGCCGCGGCGGCCGCGGCACTGCCGGTGCCACAGGCCTCGGTCTCACCGACACCCCGCTCCCAGACGCGCAGGGTCAGGGCGTCAGCCCCGGGCCCTTGGGCCACGAACTCCACGTTGATGCCGCCCGGATGGATCTCCTGGAGCCGGGTGCCGAGTTCGGCGACGTCGACCGTGGGCAGATCCGGACCGAGCAGCACCAGGTGCGGGTTGCCGAGGTCGACCTGTCGGGCGCGTCGATCGGCGAACTCCTGGGGCTGGTCGGGCCCCAGGGTCGCTGTGCCGAGGTCGACCGAGGCCACGGCCGCATCCGGGCAGGCACCCGCCTGGTAGTCGACGGTCCGGATGCCGGCCGCGGTGTCCACGGTGAACCTGGGTGGGTCGACCAGTCCCGCCAGGACCGCCGCCTGGGCGAGGCAGCGCATGCCGTTCCCGCTCATCTCGACCTCGCGTCCGTCCGCGTTCTGCAGCACCATGGTCAGGTCGGCCCGGTCGCCGCCGCCGAGGATCCGGATGATCCCGTCGGCGCCGACGCCGAAGCGGCGGTCGCAGAGGGCCTGCACCAGGTGGCACGAGAGGGGTCGAGCCCCCTCCAGGTCGAGGGTCACGAGGAAGTCGTTGCCGATGCCGTGGTGCTTGGTCAGGTGGAGTGGAGCTCGGTCGGTGGCCTGTGGGGTCATGGAGGTCTCAGTCTCCCACCGGGACCTGGCCGGAGCGCTCCCCCAGCCGGAGGAGCACGGTGCCGACCGGATCGTCGTCGGGGTCCACCCACACGATACGGGGATCGCGCCGGAACCAGGCCCATTGCCGCCGGGCGAGGGCCCGGGTCCGCCGGATCGCCTCGTCGACCGCGTCGGCGAGTGGCACCCTCCGCTCGAGGTGCGCGAGCAGCTCGCGGTAGCCGAGTGCCTGCCGGGCCGACCGGGACAGGCCCCCGGGCCGAGCCCCCAGCTCGCGGACCTCGTCGAGCAGGCCCGCGTCCATCAGCCGGGTGAACCGTTCGGCGATCCGGCGGTCGACATCGTCCAGCGGACGGCGGATCCCGATCTGTGCCACCGCGGACGGCGGGTAGCGGCAGAGTCCGGGCCCGAAGGAGGAGAAGGCGCGTCCGGACCCGAGGGTGACCTCGAGCGCCCGCACGATACGTCGCTCGTTGGCCGGCTCGATACGGGCGGCCGCCCGGCTGTCGAGCCCTGCCAGCCGGTCGTGGAGGGCCCGGCAGGCGGCAAGGCGTTCGGCGCTGCCGATCGCGCCGGCCGCGTCGAGCGAGGCGGTGAGCTCTGCAGCAGTTCCGGGAAAGCGGCCCGGGAGGGAGAGGTCGTCGGTGACGGAGCGCAGGTAGAGCCCGGTGCCGCCGACCAGCACAGCCTGCCCTCCGCGGCCGGCGATGTCTGCCAGCGTCCGGCGGGCGGCCGCCTGGAAGTCGTGGACGGTGAACTCCTCGGACGGGTCGACGAGGTCGAGCAGATGGTAGGGGACCTCCGCCCGGACGGCGGCTGTGGGCTTGTCGGTCCCGAGGTCCATGCCGCGGTAGACGGCCTTCGAGTCGACCGAGACCAGCTCGATCGGGGCCCGCCCCGGAGCCCGACCGCCCGGACGGGCGGCGCGGACCACCTCGAGGGCGATCGCGGACTTGCCCGAGGCGGTGGGGCCGACCAGCGCGACCGTCACCGGTCAGCCGGCGGCGACGGGGATCCGCGTCCGGTGGGCTGGCCGGGCGGTGACCCGCACCAACTCGCCGGTGAGGTGGTGCGGGGCTGCGCCGGTCACCCGCACCTCGGCGAAGGTGCCGCTGGGCAGGCGCTCGCCACCGCTGTGCGGGAAGTGCACGAGCTTGTTCTGGCCGGTCCTGCCGGTGAGGACCGAGGGGTCGCGCTTGGAGGGCCCCTCGACGACCACCTCCTCGACCCGGCCGACCCGTTCGCGGTGCCGGCTCAGCGCCGAGCGCTCGACGACCGCCCGGAGGCGCTCGAACCGGTCGGCCACGACTTCGGGGGCGACGTACCGGTCCTCCATCGCCGCGGCCCGGGTGCCCGGACGGGGCGAGAACACGAAGGTGTAGGCGCTGTCGTAGCCCGCCTCGGCCGCGACTTCGAGCGTGCGCTCGAGGTCCTCCTCGGACTCCCCCGGGAAGCCCACGATGAGGTCGGTGGTCACCGCGAGGTCCGGAACCGCCGATCGGGCCGCAGCAAGGCGGCCGAGGTAGCGCTCGGCCGTGTACCCGCGGCGCATCGCAGCCAGGACAGCGTCGCTACCCGACTGCAGGGGGAGGTGGAGGTGGTTGCAGACCTCGGGTGTCTCGGCCATGGCGGCGACGGTCTCTGGGCGGAGGTCCTTCGGGTGGGGGCTGGTGAACCGCACCCGACGGATGCCGTCGACCGCGCCGACGGCCTGCAGCAGGTCTGCGAAGAGGGGTCGCCGGCGGGTGAGGTCCCGCCCGTAGGAGTTCACGTTCTGGCCGAGCAGGGTGACCTCGGTCACCCCCCGGTGCGCGAGCTCCGTGACCTCGGTCACCAGGTCGTCCATCGGTCGCGAGACCTCGGGTCCGCGCACCGACGGCACGATGCAGAAGGCACACGAGTTGTCGCACCCGGTCTGGATGGTGACCCAGGCGGCGTAGGGCAGGTCCCGCACTGCTGCCAGAGCGGTCGCCTGCTGGTCTGCCGCTGTCGGGTCCGAGGCCGGCGGGGGCCCGTCGAGGATCTCGACGACCGGGCCCGATACTCTCGCCCGTCGCAGCAGCTCGGGCGCGGCAGTCAGGTTGTGGGTGCCGAACACCACGTCGACGTGGCCGGCCCGCTCGCGGATCCGGTCCCCTTCCATCTGGGCGAGGCACCCCCCGACCGCGATCTGCATCTCCGGACGCCGCTCGCGCAGGGTCTTGAGGTTCCCCAGGTGCCCGTAGAACTTGTGGTCGGCATTCGCACGGATGCAGCAGGTGTTGAAGACCACGACGTCCGCGGCCTCGAGGTCGTCGGTGGCGACCAGGCCGTCGGCGGCGAGCGCGCCCGCCAGCCGCTCGGAGTCGTGGTCGTTCATCTGGCACCCGAAGGTGCGGATATGGAAGGTCCGGGGAGGTCCGCCGTCGTCCTGACCGACCGCACCCTCCCGAGTCCCACTGTCGGTCGTCACCGCCACAGGTTACGGCCCCGGACACGTGGCGGAGGCACACGCCGCAAGTGGGGTCAGGGGTGGGAGGCCTCGACCACGGTGTGGATCCCGCCGCGCACCCGCCAGTCCGTGGTCACGGTCATCCGACGAGGAACCACGGCCGCCACCAGGTCGTCGAGGATCCTGTTGGTCAGATCCTCGTGGAACCCGCGCTCCTCGCGGAAGCTCCACAGGTAGAGCTTGAGGGACTTGAGCTCTACCAGCGATCGGTCGGGCACGTAGGCGACGGTGACCGTGGCGAAGTCGGGCTGCCCGGTCAGCGGGCACAGGCAGGTGAACTCGGGGGCGTCGCAGCGCACCTCGTAGTCGCGCCCCGGGTGCGGGTTGGCGACGGTCCGGAGGTCTCGACTGGGCTCTGTGGGCATGCCGGGAGCTCAGCGATCTTCTTCGTACAGGCCGCCCGTCCCGTCGCGGTCCACGATGAGGCCGTCCATGTCCGCGTGCAGCACCAGGACCTCCCCGGCCAGGTCGGCCTCGGCGAGTGCGCGGGTGGACGCGGCCTGGACGCCGTGGGCGTCGATGCGCAGGCAGATCCCGAGGAGCGAGGGCCCGGCACCCGACCAGCAGGCAGCCAGCGCCCCACCGGCCATCATGGCCGAGAGCAGCTTGGGGGCGGCGGGGAAGAGCGGGCTGCGGTAGTCCTGGTGGAGGCGGTCCTCCGTCGCCTCGGGGATGAGCAGCCGGCTGTCGGCCAGACCGGCGACCAGCAGGGCCATCCGAGACAGGTTGAACACGGCGCTGTCACGGCTCACCTCTGTGGGCAGGGCCTGCCGGGCTCGGGCCGTCGAGAGCGAGACGTCGGGCACGATGACCACGAAGGCAAGGCTCACGTCGAGCGGGAGCCGTACGACGTGGACCCCGCCCCTCACCCGTGCCGCCGCCACCAGGCCACCCACGGTCGAGGCCGCCGAGTTGTCCGGATGGCCGTCCATGGCTGCCGCCACGGCGAGGGGATCAGCGGCCCCGGCCGCCGCTGCTGCGGCCACGGCCAGCGCGGCCGAGGACCCGAGGCCCCGGGCGATGGGGATCTGGGAACGCACGGTGATGGCCAGGCGGTCGGTGCCTGCCACGTCGATGGCCACCCGGGCAGCGAGGTGGGACGGATCGTCGGACATGCCGGCCCCCTCACCCTCCGACCGCACGATGAGGCGCGAAGCGGGCTCCACGTCCACCTCGACGTACCGGTCGAGGGCCACAGCGAGGGTGTCGAAGCCAGGTCCGAGGTTGGCCGACGAGGCAGGAGCTCGGGCGCGCACACCGCCACGGTACTCGTCGGGCCTGGCGGGAGCGGGAAGGGCTCCGGCGCCGCGCTCCCCTGACCCCCCGTTGGGCACCCCGGGAGACCAGGCGGTGTCACCGAGTAGTCACTGGGTGTGGAGCAGCCTCCACACCCACGTGGGTTCCTGCAGGGGGGCGGACAGCCGCAGCGGGACCGCGGTGAACTGGGTCCCGAGCGCGTAGAGCGCCATGCCGACCGTGGTCCCCGCCGCGCTCCCGGGTCGGACCGCGACGAACCGCAGCAACGAGCGGACCTTCTGGCCCGGCCAGGCCGCCAGCCAGGCCCCATTGGCGGCCACCACCGGGGTGGGGTGTGCCACCCCGCCCCAGGTCGACGACACCGATCCCTCCAGAGCGCCCGCGGTGACCACCGTCACCGGGACCACCCCCGCCTCGGCGGCGACCAGGAGCCGGTCGATGACCGGGCGGGTCAACTTGAACGGGTCGATGATCGGGGGTGGCTTGGGAGCGGTACGCCCGCCGGCGGCCGGAGCCGTGGTGGTCGTGGTGGTCGTGGTGGCGTTGGGAGGGGGCGGGGGCGGGAGCCCCGTCGGCTGACTCAGCACTGCCACGAGGACGAGTACCTGACGGCCCTGGATGGTGCGCTCTCCGGCCAGCATCATGGAGGCACCCGCCTGCGTGGTGAACCCCGACTTGCCCCCGGTCGCCTCGTGCTGGTCGACCTCGGTGACGATGTTGGGACGCGTCCCGACCAGGGGGAGGGTGACCGAGGTCATCCCCAACGCCTGGGCGAAGGTCGGAATGGCCATCCCCGCGGTGGCCACCCGCAGGACGTCCGAGGCGGTCGAGACGCTGTTCGGGTCGTATCCACTGGCGTCCACGTAATGGGTGCCGGTGGCCCCGAGCGATGCAGCAAGCGCGTTCATCTTCTCGACGAATGCGGGGAGCGTCCCGGCATCCCACAGCGCCAGGCAGTAGGCGATGTCGTTCGCCGACTGGGTCAGCAGCGCCTCGAGCATCTGCTGCTCGCTCAGCGTCTCGCCGACCTGGATCGGGATGTTCGATTCGTCGTTGTTGAGCTCGTAGTCGTACTCGCCCACATCGGCGCTGGTCACCGTGATCGACGGTCCGGGCGCGCCGACCGGCAGGGGGTGGTCCCGGAGGACGACCAGGGCCGCGGTCAGCTTGGTCAGCGAGGCGACCGGCACCGGCTGTTCGGGACCGGACTGCGCTGCGTACCCGAGCGACGGGACCGCAACCGCTCCCTGCCCGATATGCGGCCACGGCAGGGCCGGGACCGCGCCGGCGGCCTCGAGCGCGACCGCAGGGGCCTGTTGGACCGAGGGTTGGCTCAGTGGCCGGTCGATCCGCTGCGCCGCGACCGCCACACCGGCGCCGACCAGCAGGACCGCCGCTGCACCGAGCACCCAGGGCAGCCGTCGCCTGCGCCGCGCATGACGACGGTGAACCGGCGGGGGATCGCCCAGTTCGGGCACCGCCGAAGGGCCCTCCACGGTGGACACCACTTCGGTGCCGCCGAGCAGGGACGCGGGCGCGGCAGGGACCGCTGTGGCCAGGGTGTCGACGGGCACTGCGTCCTCACCGGAGGTCAGCGGGTCCCGCTCGCTCAGCGTGCGTCCAGCTCTTCCGCGGTCATGAGCACCGCTCGGGCCTTGGATCCCTCCGAGGGTCCGACCACTCCCCTCCGCTCCATCAGGTCCATCAATCGACCGGCGCGGGCGAAGCCCACCCGGAGCCGGCGTTGGAGCATCGAGGTGGACCCGAGCTGTGACCGCACCACCAGTTCCACGGCCTGTGCCAGCAGGTCGTCGTCCTCCCCGTCGTCCTCGCTCCCGCGCGGGCCCCCCGTCGCGACCACCTCGTCGATACCCGCCACCACCTCCATCGGGCGCTGCCGCTTCCAGTGGGCGGTGACAGCCCGGATCTCAGCCTCGCTCACCCAAGGACCCTGGAGGCGGTGCGGGATGGAGGACGATGCGGACAGGAGGAGCATGTCGCCCTTGCCGATGAGCCGCTCGGCACCGGGCTGGTCGAGGATGACCCGACTGTCGGCGAGCGAGGAGACCGAGAACGCCATCCGTGAGGGGATGTTCGCCTTGATCACACCCGTGATCACGTCGACCGACGGACGCTGGGTGGCGAGGACGAGATGGATGCCGACGGCCCGTGCCATCTGCGCGATCCGGCAGACCGACTCCTCGACATCGCGGGCGGCCACCATCATGAGGTCGTTGAGCTCGTCCACCACGATGAGGATGAACGGGAGCCTGGGGTAGCGGGGCTCGTCCGGTTCCACTGCGTCCGCGTCGTCGGCGGTGCCCCGCATCCGGAGCCGGTGGGTCTCCTCCTGTTCGGCGAGCTCCCCGGCATCGAAGGCAGCGTTGTACCCGGTGACGTCTCGCTGGCCGACCTCGGCCAGCAGGTCGTAGCGGCGCTCCATCTCGGTCACCGCCCAACTGAGGGCGTTGGCGGCCTTCTTCGGGTCCACGACCACCTGGGTCAGGAGGTGGGGCAGGTCGTTGTACTGCCCGAGCTCGACCCGTTTGGGGTCGACCAGGATGAGGCGGACCTGATCGGGCGTGGCCCGGGTCAGGATCGAGGTGAGGACCGAGTTGATGCAGGACGACTTGCCCGAGCCGGTCGACCCCGACACCAGGACGTGTGGCATCTCGGCCAGGTTGACCATCACCGCCCGACCGGCGATGTCCCTGCCCATCGCCACCTCGAGCGGGTGGGTGGCGTTTGCGGCCTCAGGCGAGGCCAGGATGTCGCCGAGGGCCACCAGCTGGCGGCGGCGGTTGGGGACCTCGACCCCGATGGCCGATTTACCCGGGATGGGAGCCAGGATCCGGACGTCGGGGGAGGCCATGGCGTACGCGATGTCCTTGGACAAGGAGGTGACCCTCGCCACCTTGACCCCAGCCCCGAGCTCGAGCTCGTAGCGGGTCACGGAGGGGCCGACCGTCCGGCCCACCAGCCGGGTCTCCACCCCGTGGGCAGTCAGGGCACCGACCAGCGCGGCGCCCGCCGCGTCCACCTCCTGCTCGTCGATGACCTGGGCCTTGGCCCGCTTGAGCAGCGTGTCCGGTGGCAGGTGCCAGTCGCCGACCGACGGCCCGAGCCGCATCTCGAGCTGCCCGCCACTCCCCTGGCCGACGGCGACCTCGGGCGGTGCCACTGCCTCGGCCTCCGGGGGGGCCTCGGGCGCGTCGGGTCCCGCCCCGTCCGCCTCGCCGTCCAGCCCGTCGAGCCGGGGCTGTGTGCTCCCGGCCAGGGCACGCCCGAAGGGGTCGGTCGGGTCGGTCGGATCGGGTTCGACGGCGGCCTGCTCGCCCGCGGGCGCCGCTGGCCACCTCCGCCGCCCACCGGACGGCCCGGGCCACACCACTCGCGGCCGTCCGGACCGACACGCCGGTGAAGAGGAGCAGGGCCACCAGCAGAAGTGCCGCGAGCACGGTGACCGCCCCGAACCCTCCGAGCGCCGAACCGAGTGGGTCTGCCACGAGGGCACCCACCCAGCCCCCGGCCGCGGACAGCTCGGCCGTGGTCGACCGGAGGGGTGGCGAGCCTCCGGCCAGGCCGGCGAAACCGGCGACGGCGAGCAGCGTGAGTGTGCCGCCGATGACGGCCCGGGCCGGCTCTCGCCGTGGGTGGTCGGCGTCGCTCTCGCCCTGTCGGACCATGAGGCGCACACCGACCGCGACCAGCACCAGGGGCACCAGGAACCGGCCCTCGCCGAGGAGGTCGCCGGCGGCCAGACGGGCCTCCCGGCCGGCCGGGCCGAGCGAACGGGCGTAGAAGGCCACGACCGCGAGGGCCCCGACGGTGACCAGCACCACGCCCCAGAGGTCGGCCGCATGCCCGCGGGCCACCGCTCCCATCGAGGCCACCAGGCCGGTCCGCCCGTCGTGGTCTCCCTTCCGGGCCGTCCGGGCAGCACCCCTGGTGGACGGGCTCTTCCTCGCGTGGGCGCCCGAGCCCGATCGAGACGAGGATGGCGACCTGCCCTTCGGTCGCGGCGCCCCGGATCGACCCGCCCGACGCTTGGTGGCGGTCGTCACAGTGCGTATCAGGCTAGTCCCGCAGAGTGCCGGTGAGGGGGACGGACTCAGACCGTCACGATGACCGGGACGATCATCGGGCGCTGGCGGGTGCGCTCCCCGACCAGCTTGCCCAAGGCCTTGCGGGCGACCCGGTTGAGGTTCTCGTGGTCGTTGCTCCCGGCGGACAGCGCCTGCTCGAGAGCCTTGGTGACCTGTGCCCTGGCATCGTCGAGCAACGCGTCGGTGTCGTGGTCGTAGGCCCACCCTCGGGTCACGATCTGCGGCACGCCGATCACCTCGCCCCGCTTGAGATCGACGGTGGCCACGGCCATGACCACGCCCTCCTCGGCGAGCACCATCCGGTCCCGGAGGACGCCGTGTCCGATGTCGCCCACCGAGCTGCCGTCCACGAAGAGATAGCCACCCGGGACGGTGCCGTCCCGGTGGAGTCCGCTCTCGTCGAGCCGGACCGCGTCACCGTCCTCGCACAGGAGCACCCGGTCACCCCCGATGTCCATGCTCGCCGCGAGGCGCACGTGGTTGGCCATGTGCCGGTACTCGCCGTGGACGGGGATGAAGAACTCGGGCCGGGTGACCGTCATCAGCATCGCCAGCTCCCCCTGACGGGCGTGACCGCTCACGTGCACGGCGTCGACACCGGAGTGGATGACCTCCACCCCACGGCGATGGAGACTGTCGATGACCCGGCCCACCGACCATTCGTTGCCCGGGATGGGATGTGCGCTGATCACGACCACATCGTCCTCGCGGAGCTTGAAGAAGCGGTTCTCGCCGGCGGCCAGTCGGGAGAGGGCGGACATCGGTTCGCCCTGGGAGCCGGTCGAGATCACGCAGACCCGGCCGGGCTCGAGATCGTCGATGTCCTCGATGTCGATCAACGAGGCCTCGGGAACCCGGAGGAGATCCAGCCGCCGGGCGAGTGCCACGTTCTTCTGCATCGACCGGCCGAGCGTCGCGACCATCCGGTTCCCCGCCACGGCCGCGTCGACCACCTGCTGGATGCGGTGGATGTGACTGGCGAAGCAGGTCACGACGAACCGGCGGTCCGGGCGGGCGAGGAAGACCCGTTCGAGCGTTGCACCCACGGTCGACTCGGACGGGGTGAACCCGGGCTCCTCGGCGTTGGTCGAGTCGGAGAGGAGCAGGCGGATGCCGGGGTCGGATGCGAGCGCACCCATCCTGGCCAGGTCGGTCCGGCGCCCGTCGACCGGATGGAGGTCGATCTTGAAGTCGCCCGAGTGGAGCACGATCCCCTGCGGGGTGTGGAATGCGGTGGCGAACGCGTGGGGGACCGAGTGGGTCACCGGGATGAACTCGACGTCGCAGGGACCGATCCGCCGCCGTTCGCCGTCTGCGACCGCGATGTACGTCGCGCGGCTGGTCATGCCGGCCTCGTCGACGCGGTTGCGAGCCAGCGCGAGGGTGAGCTCGGAGCCGTAGACCTCGACCGGGAAGTCGCGCAGGAGGTAGGCCAGGCCCCCGGTGTGGTCCTCGTGGCCGTGGGTCAGGATGACCCCGTCCACCCGATCGGCGTTCTCCCGGAGGTAGGTCAGGTCAGGGAGGACCAGGTCGACTCCGGGCATGTCCGGATCCGGAAACATGATGCCGACATCGAGGACCAGGATCCGGCCGTCGACCTCCACGCAGGCGCAGTTCCGTCCGATCTCGCCGAGGCCCCCGAGGAAGACGATCCGGACTGCGGAGGCGCCTTTGGTCGCCGATCCCCGGGGACGACCGGCGCCCCTGGGCGCCGTTGTCGAGCGGTCCGACCCCGTCGTCCTGCGGGAGGACCCCCTCGCCTCAGGCAACCGACTGCCGGGTCCGGAGCACCCGGTCCACACCCGCCACGACCGACCGGGCCCGGTCCTCGAGTGCCGCCGGAGGGAGTGCATGGGGGAGACGGCACTGCCCGGCGGGAAGGCCCAACACCCGGCATGCGGCCTTTGCCGGCACCGGGTTGGGGTACTCGTCGGACGTCTCGAAGCGGTACGACTCGAAGAGGGCGCTGTTGAGTTCGACGGCCCGGTCGACCGCACCGGCGCGGTAGCTGCGCAACAGCTCGGCGAACACCGGGCCGGCCCAGTGTGACGCCACACTGATCACCCCGACACCCCCGACGGCGGCGAACGGCAGGGTGAGCGAATCGTCTCCGCAGTAGACCTCGAAGCCGTCGGGACTGGCGTCGACCACCTCTGCGGCCGAGGCCACGTCGCCGGTCGCGTCCTTGACGGCCACGATGCTCGGCACCTCGCGGGCCAGCTGCACGGTGAGCTCGGGCCCGATGCGCCGGCCGGAGCGGACCGGGATGTCGTAGAGCACGACGGGCAGGTCGGTCGCAGCGGCCACCGCCCGGAAGTGGGACGACAGGCCGGCCGCCGAGGGGCGGTTGTAATAGGGCGTGACGACCAGGGCCCCAGCCGCGCCCGCCGATCGGGCCTCCCTGGTGAGCATCATCGACTCGGCGGTGTCGTTCGTCCCGGTGGACGCGATGACCGGGATGTCGACTGCTTCGATGACCGCCCGGAACAGCGAGATGCGCTCGGCGTCGGTGAGCACGGGGCCCTCACCGGTGGTGCCGGCCACCACCAGGCCGTCGCTCCCGTGACCGGCCAGATGACGGGCGAGGACGGCCGCGCCGTCGAGGTCGAGCTCCCCGTCGGTCCCGAATGGGGTGACCATCGCGGTGACCACCGAACCGAAGCGAGCCACGGTGCTCAGCTCCCGGTCCGTGGGACGACGATGGGGAACGGGGTCACGGGCACCCAGGGTACCAGCAGCGCTCCGCCCCCCCGTCGGCGCCGTGCAGCGGTCAGACCCCTTCCAGCGACCGCTTGGTCGGGGGTACTCCGGCCATGGCGTCGTACTCCTCGGAGGTGTCCACGGCCATCTCGAACTGGATGACGCCGAGCTCGGTGAATTTGGTCCGCAGCCAGCCGTCGGCCGCGTCGAGCAGCCCGAGCTTCCTGCAGTTGGGCACGATCTTGGAGAAGAGGACCGCCTGGAACTCGGCACGGTCCGGAGCCTGCTGGACGACCGGCACGATGGCCTTCGGGTCGACCCCCATCCGGTCCCACACCTCCTGCTGGAGGAAGCGGTCGCGCATCCGCACTGCCGCCTCGAACGCGAACTCCTGGCGCTCGCGCAGCTCCGCCGCGCTGAGTTGCTGGTAGTACTCCTGAAGGCTCAGCACTCCGAAGGCGACGTGGCGTGCCTCGTCGGCCATGACGTAGCGCAGCAGCTGGCGCAACAGCGGGTCGAGGGTGGTCGCGTGCATGAAGCCGAACGCCGCCAGGGCGAGGCCCTCGATCATGATCTGCATGCCCAGGTAGGTCATGTCCCACCGCGAATCGGCGATGATGTCGTCGAGCAGCAGCCGCAGGTGGGCATTGACCTGATAGTGGCCGGACATCTTCTCGTCGAGGTACTTGCCGAACACCTCGACGTGGCGCGCCTCGTCCATCACCTGGGTGGAGGCGTAGTACTTGGCGTCGATCCAGGGAACCGACTCCACGATCTTGGCCGTGCAGATCAACGCCCCCTGCTCGCCGTGGAGGAACTGGGAGAGCGTCCAGTTCTGGCTTTCGACGAGGAACGCGATCCATTCCTTGTCGCCCCACTTCTCGACGGGGGTGCCGCTCAGGTCGAAGCCGATGCCGAAGCCGCCCGACGCCTCCGCCTGCTCGATGACCAGGCGCTCCTGGTCGACCTCGGTGTCCCAGGGGAGATCGGTCTCGCCGTTCCACTGGGCGCCCTTGGCCTTCTCGTAGAGCTTGTTGAGCTTCGGACGGGTGCCCTTCTCGTAGTCCCAGGTGAAGATGGAGTCGTACTCGGAGTGCACGACGTGACGTCCGTCGGCCTCCTCGGTCCCGACCACTGAGAGGATCGCCTCGAAGTCGTCGATCTCGGCCCGTCCGATGATGTCCTCGGTGCTGCTCATCTCGGTGGTCATACCAGTTCCTCCAGAGTCGGGTCGGGTGTGGTTTCGAACGGGGTGATGGCGATCGGGCCGTCCGCCACGGTGCCGAGCGCCTCGATCCCGGGGAGCATGAACGTCTCTACCATCGACGCTGCCTGTGCGGGGTCGGTGAGGTCGACGCGGTCGGAGGGCGCGATCGCATAGGAGAGCACGATCCGGGTGGCCCACTCGGCGACCCGACCGGCCTCCTCGGGGGCCATCCACCGGGCGAGGAACGGTGCGGTGAAGCGGGATGCCGTGGCCAGCAGCCGGTCGGACTCGTCGAAGGCGAGGTGTCCGAGAACGGTCTCCGGCTCGTGCTCCGCCAGGTAGTGCAGTGCGGCGTGGTCGCGCAGCCGGGTCGATGCCTCGACGATGCCGCCGACCAGTGCCGCGCACAGGTCACCGGCCTGACCCAGACACACGCCGAGGGCCGAGAAGAGCCGCGCCATCTCCGTGTCGACGACCGCCCCGAGCACCTCGTCCCGCCCGCCGGGGAAGGCGCGGTAGACGGTGGCTCTCGAAAGCCGGGCCTGCCGTGCGATGTCGTCGACCGTGGTCTTGGTCGTGCCGTGTCGGGCGAGGCAGCAGAGCGTGGCGTCGATGATCCGGATCCGGTTGGGCGAGGCACTACTCGTTGCCGACTCGGCCGCGGCTCCCCCGCCGTCCAGAACCCGCAGCGAACCGCCCGGAACACCCACGTTGGAACGTTATGCCTCCATTTGTCTCATTGTCAACCATGCGAGCCGCGGACCGGACCGGAGTCCGGCACGACGACGCCGGCCAGCAGCTCCGAGCGGACCAGCCGGGCGACCTGCTCAGGGTCGCTCAGGTCCCACCGCCCGGGCGCGGACATGTAGGAGAGCACCATCCGGGCGAGGAAGTCGGCTGCCTCAGCGAGATCCACTCCGGCGGCCATCCCGCGGGCGACCAGGTACGGAGCCAGGAAGGCGGCGATCCCCTCCCGGATCCGGTTGCTCTCGACGGTGAGGGTGGGAAGGAGCTTCTCCGGTTCGGTCTGCATGACCCGCTGGAGGACCTCGTGTTCCACGATGGACCGGTGGGCGAACATGATCCCCCACTCCATGACCTGTTCGAGGCTGTCGGCCCCCTGGACGTGCTCGTACAGGCGGAGGAAGAAGTCGACGGTGGCCCAGGCCACGGTGGCGCTCAGCAGCTCGTCGCGTCCACCGGGGAAGGCCCGGTAGACCGTCGCCCGCGAGACCCCGGCTTCCCGGGCGGCGTCCTCGACCGTGGTCTTCGCAAGGCCCCGGCGCGAGACGCAGGCGTAGGTCGCCTCGACGATGCGCTGCCGGGCGTCGTCTGACACGTGCGGGCCCTGTCAGAGCCCGAGCAGGGGCTCGATGCCGAGAGTCAGTCCGGGTCGGCTGGCCACCGCTTCGACGGCGAGGACGACGCCGTCCATGAACGAGGTGCGGTCATAGGCGTCGTGACGGATGGTCAACCCCTGGCCGGCGGCCCCGAGGAGGACCTCCTGGTGGGCGACCAGGCCCGGGAGGCGCACCGAGTGAATACGGACCCCACCGGGACCACTCCCACCGCGGGCCCCTTCGACGACCTGGACGCTCGTGCCGTCCGGCGGGAACTCCCCCTTGCCATCGTCGCGCCGCGCCGCCGACATCCCCACCGCCGTGCGCAACGCCGTGCCGGAGGGTGCATCCACCTTCTTGTCGTGGTGGAGCTCGATGATCTCGGCGCCCTCGAAGAACGGGGCGGCCATGGCTGCGAACCGCATCATCAGGACGGCACCGACCGCGAAGTTGGCGGCGAGCACGCAGTTGGCCCCCTTCCCACCGGCCGGGTCGAACCGTCGGGCCAGGTCGTCGAGGTCGGCCTCGGTGAATCCGGTCGTCCCGACCACGACATGGATGCCGGCCTCGGCACAGAATGCCAGGGTCTCGCGGGCGGCCTCCAGACGGGTGAAATCGACCGCCACCTCGACCGAGGCATCGACCAGGTCATCGAGGGTGCCGGCGACAACCATGCCGCCGGCGTCGACACCGAGCAGCGCGGAGAGGTCGGCGCCGGCGTGTGCGGGGTCCACCGCGACCGCCAGTTCCGAACCGGATCGGGACAGCACTGTCTTGCAGACCTCGCGGCCCATCCGCCCACCGGCCCCAACGACACCGACCCGCATGGCGGCCACCCTATCGAAGTGGGTCAGCGGGCCCGGGCCTGTTCCGGTCGTCGGCAGGTGACGGTGTGCGGTCCGGCTCAGCCGAGCACGAGGCCGACCGGGTCGAAATCGTCCGCATCGAACGGGCCGACCACCGAGAGGGTGCGGGGCGCGGCGACCACCCGACGCGCCGCGGCGTGCACGTCGTCCACGGTGAGCGCCTCCACCCGCGCGAGGACCTCGTCGACCGGCAGGACCTCCCCGTGGAGCAGCATGCCCGCGCCGATCCGGCTCATGCGTGCGCCCGAGTCCTCGCAGGCGAGCAGGGTTTCGGCGCGCAGGTTCCCCTTGGCGATGGCCAGCTCCCGCCCGGTGATCCCGTCCTGGCCCAGCAACGTCAGCTGGGCGGTCACGATGTCGAGGACCTCGTTGAGGTGTTCCGGAGCGGTGCCGAGACCGACGCTCAGGAACCCAGCGTCGTGGTAGGCCACTCGTTCGGACCACACCGAGTAGGCCAGCCCACGCCGTTCACGGATCTCCTGGAAGAGACGGCTGGACAGACCACCACCGAGGACGTGGTTGAGGACGGCAAGTGCGTAGCGGCTCGGGTCGCGGCGGTCGACGGACCGTGCCGCCAGCACGACATGGACCTGCTCGGTGGGCCGCCGGGTGACCCGCAGGGCGTCCACCCGGTCGTCGGGTGAGGACCGGGTCGGCGTGGAGCCGCCTCCACTCCCCCCGCACCTCGCCTCCAGACCGGCCGCGACCATCTCGTGATCGAAGTCCCCGGCCACGGCCGCCACCATGTTGCCGGGTCGGTAGTGCTCGGCAAAGAAGTCCCGGATCCCATCGGCGGTCATGTCCGAGACCGATGTCACGGTCCCAAGCACCTCGCGACCGAGCGGGTGGTCGGGAAAGAGGGCCGCCGAGCTCTGCTCGGCCGCCTCGTCCGCCGGTTCGTCGGCGTGCATGAGGATCTCGTCGAGGATGACCTGGCGCTCGGCGTCGAGGTCCTCCTTCCGGAGAGCCGGACGCCACATGATGTCGGAGAGGATGTCGAGGCCGAGAATGAGATGTTCGGCCAGCAGCCGGATGTAGAAGGACGTGTACTCCTTGGTGGTGAACGCATTGAAGTCGCCACCCACCTCGTCGACCGCTTCGGCGATCGTGGCGGCCGACCGCTCGTCGGTCCCCTTGAAGAGGAGATGTTCGAGCACGTGGCTCGCGCCGGCGTGGACCACGTCCTCGTCACGTGAGCCGGTGCCCACCCAGAAGCCGATGCACACCGAACGGGCCTCGGTCATCGTCTCGGTCACCAGGGACAGCCCGCACGGAAGGACCTCGGTGCGGATCATCGGGACCTCGCGGACCGGCACGCCGGCATGCTGGCCCGTCGTGGTCCGGCAGCGAGGGCCGGACCACGGCAGGCGTCTGCGCTCACCGACGCCGGCGACCACCCCGGCCGCCCCCGCTGGGCCGCTCGGACGACTCGACCACCGCGGGCCCGAGGTCACCGAACTCCTGGACGAGCTCGACCTCGAAGGCGTCCTCGAAGGACGCGGCTCCGGCCGGGGCGGCGGCAGAGGCCCGCCCGGCGGGGCGGCCCCCGTTGTCCGGGTCGGCATGGTCGCCCCGCGGTGGTCCACCGCGCCCGCCACGGTCACCGCGCCCACCACGTTCGTTGCGATCGCCGCGGCCGCCGCCGTCGCGTCCACCGGCCGAGTCGGCCACAGGGGCGTCTCCGGCCAGAGACAGGGAGACCTTCCCCTGGGGATCGATGTCATCGACACGGACCTCGACCGGTTGGCCCAGCTCGAGGACGTCCTCGACCCGCTCGACCCGCTTGCCCTGGCCGATCTTGGAGATGTGCAGGAGGCCGTCCCGACCCGGGAGGATGTTGACGAACGCTCCGAACTTGGTGATGTTGACCACCTTGCCCTGGTAGGTGGCGCCGACCTCGGCGAGTGGCGGGTCGAGGATGGTCTCGATACGCCGCTTGGCCTCGGCGACCGCGGTCCCGTCCTTGGCCCCGATGGTGACCGTGCCCACCATGCCGTCGTCGTCGACGGCGATGTCCGCGCCCGTCTCCTGCTGCAGGGCGTTGATCACCTTCCCCTTGGGTCCGATGACCTCACCGATCTTGTCCATCGGGATCTCGAAGGAGACGATCTTGGGGGCCGACTCGGCGACCTCACCACGCGGCTCGGGGATGGCCGCGGCCATCACGTCGAGGATGGTGAGCCGTGCGGTCTTCGCCTGCAGCAGGGCCTTGGTCAGCACATCGAGCGGTAGTCCGGCGATCTTGGTGTCGAGCTGCAGCGCGGTGACCACGTCCCGGGTCCCGGCCACCTTGAAGTCCATGTCGCCGAAGGCGTCCTCGGCACCCAGGATGTCGGTGAGGGTCACGTAGGTGCCCCCCTCGTAGACGAGACCCATCGCGATGCCGGCGACCGGGGCCTTCAAAGGCACTCCCGCGGCCATCATCGAAAGGGTCGACCCGCAGACGGAGGCCATCGAGGTCGATCCGTTGGAGGCGAGGACATCCGAGACCAAGCGGAGCGTGTAGGGGAAGTCCTCCTCGTATGGGACGACCGGCAGCAGCGCGCGCTCGGCCAGGAGGCCGTGCCCGATCTCGCGGCGCTTCGGGCCGCGCATGAACCCGGTCTCGCCGGTCGAGAAGGGCGGGAAGTTGTAGTGGTGCATGTACCGCTTCGAGTCGTCCGGCGTGATGGTGTCGAGCATCTGGCTCATCCGGGGCATGCCCAGCGTCGTGACGTTGAGGACCTGGGTCTCGCCGCGCTGGAAGAGCGCCGATCCGTGAGCCGTCGGGAACAGGTCGATCTCGGCGGACAACGCGCGGATGTCAGTGGTGGTGCGGCCGTCGATGCGGAGCCCGTCCTCGACGATGCGCTTGCGTACCAGCTTCTTGGTCAGGCTCCGGACGGCGGCCTTGATCTCGCCGGCGCGGTCGGGGAACTCGCCCGACAACTCGGAGAGGATCGACTCGGTGACCTCGGCCAGGGCGGCGCTGCGCTCGGCCTTGGGGGTCAGCACGTTGGCGGCCGCGAGACCGGCGGTACCGAACGCTTCCACCCGCGCCCAGACGTCGTCGCCGTAGTCCGCCAGACTCGAATAGGCGATGGACTCGATCGGCCCGCGAGCAGCCACGTATGCGGCGACCAGTGCGCGCTGGAGGACGATGGCTTCGCGGATCCAGAGCTTGGCGGCCTCGAGACCGTCTGCGAGCACCTCCTCGGTGACCTGGGGTGCACCCTCGTCGTAGAACTGGAAGGAGCGCTCCGAACCGCCGGCCTCGACCATCATGATGGCGACGTCGGCATCGGCGGCCTCGCTCAGGGCGCGACCGGCCACCACCAGCTCGAAGGTGGACTCGTCACCCTCCTCGAACGTCGGATGCGGGATCCACTGGCCGTCCGTCGAGTAGGCGACCCGGACGGCGCCGATCGGACCATCGAAAGGGATGCCGGAGAGCATCAGTGCCGCCGAGGCCGAGTTGATGGCCAGGACGTCGTGCGGATTGACCTGGTCGGCTCCGAAGATGGTGCCGACGATGTGGACCTCGTTCCGGAAGCCCGACGGGAACGAGGGGCGTAGCGGGCGGTCGATGAGCCGGCAGGTCAGGATGGCCTGGTCCGAGGACTTTCCCTCCCGGCGGAAGAACGAACCGGGAATCTTGCCCGCCGCGTACGCTCGTTCCTCGATGTCGACGGTCAGGGGGAAGAAGTCCGCCCCCTCCCGTACCGTCCGTGCCGCTGTGGCTGTAGCCAACAGGACGGTGTCGCCGATGCGGCCCACGACGGCGCCGTCGGCAAGTTGGGCCAGTTTTCCGGCCTCGAAGCTGAGTGTCTTGTCGGTGCCGCTGATCGGCGCCGAAACGGAAATGGCGTCTGACATGACGCTCCTTGGTTGCTCGGGGACTCCCCGTGCCAGTTCCCAGTTGTCGGCCACCCACTCATCGGTTGGGGGCGGGTGATCGGCAACTGGTGACTGACCTCGATGGGAGCCCAATCTGTGTGTTGTGTGTCTCTGACGTGTGTCGACGGCCGCCCGCTGGGCGGGGGCCGGTCCTGCGGCAGGCAGGCACTGTGCCGTCCTGCGACCCGCCGGCATGCAACCGGCGGAGAACATGCGACCGCCCGGCCGAAGCCGGGCGGGGCGACTGGTGTGTGGTCAGCGGCGGAGGCCGAGGCGACCGATGATCTCGCGGTACCGCTCGACATCGTTGTTGCGTACGTAGTCGAGCAGGCGTCGGCGTCGGCCGATGAGCTTCAGGAGTCCACGCCGCGTGTGGTGGTCCCCCTTGTGCACCTTGAGGTGCTCGGTCAAATGGCCGATGCGCTCGCTCAGGATGGCGATCTGCACCTCGGGAGACCCGGTATCCGTCTCGTGGAGGCGGTACTCGGTGATGGTCGCCTGCTTGTCTGGCATGTGGAACGTAGACCTCTGGAGTCGTGGTGACGGCCGACGGACGGAACACATCGACCGGCCCATGGTAGCAGGATCCCCCCGGAAGGCGCACCCGGTCAGCGGCTGTGCCCCGGCGCGCCCGGATCCGGCCGCGGGGGCCGGATCCGCTCGTCCGGGCGACACGAGCGGGGCGGTGAGAGCAGGCTGCCTGCCTGCCGGGTGGCCGCCCCGTGGCTACTTGTTGGGCTGGGGTGTGACCCTCAGGTAGGGCTTGAGTGCCTTGAACCCCTTCGGGAAGCGCTCCTTGGCCTCCTCGTCGGAAACGGCCGGGACGATGATCACATCCTGCCCTTCCTTCCAGTTGACCGGGGTGGCCACCTTGTAGTCGGCGGTCAGCTGCAGCGAGTCGAGGACCCGGAGGACCTCGTCCACATTGCGCCCCGTGGAAGCCGGGTAGGTCAGCGTGAGCTTGACCTTCTTGTCGGGACCGATGATGAACACCGAGCGGACGGTGAGCGTGTCACTGGCATTCGGATGGATCATGTCGTAGAGGTCGGCCACCTTGCGGTCCTCGTCCCCGATCAGCGGAAAGTTGAGGGCCTTGCCCTGGGTCTCCTCGATGTCGCCCGCCCACTTGTTGTGGGAGGAGACGTCGTCGACCGACAGACCGATCAACTTGGTGTTCCTCTTGTCGAATTCGGGCTTGGCCTTGGAGAAGGCACCCAGCTCGGTGGTGCACACCGGGGTGAAGTCCTTGGGGTGGGAGAAGAGCACGCCCCAGCTGTCTCCCAGGTACTCATGGAAGTTGATGGTGCCCTCGGTGGTGTCAGCGGTGAAATCGGGGGCCTCATCGCCCAGACGGATTGCCATGTGCTGCTCCTTTGGTTCCTGATATGTCGAGTACTGGTGCGCCGATCCGGTGGGGTCGTCGGACCCGAACCGGATCATCGGTTCCGGCGCGTCGCCAGCGTAGTCGGGGTCGGACCAATTGTCGACCGGGGAAGTCAAGTATCTGATCGCCCCGTCCGCCGGCGAGCCGGGTCTCTGGCCCGTCGACGCTGCGTCCGCGATGCTGGGGTCATGAGTGCCCCCCTGCGCGTGGACCGGCACGGCTCGGTCACCCTGATCACCATCGACCGGCCCGAGCGGCGCAACGCCGTCGACCGGCCTACGGCCGACGCCCTGCTCGCCGCGTTCACCGCGTTCGATGCCGATCCCGAGGCCTCGGTGGCCGTGCTGACCGGGTCCGCCGGGACGTTCTGCGCAGGGGCCGATCTCCAGGCCATCGCCAGTGGCGAAGGGAACCGGGTGAGCGAGGACGGCGCCGGCCCGATGGGCCCCACCCGGCTCGAGCTCTCCAAACCGGTCATCGCCGCGGTCGAGGGGCACGCGGTCGCGGGTGGCCTCGAGTTGGCCATCTGGTGCGATCTCCGGGTGGTGGCGCAGGACGCGGTCTTCGGCGTGTTCTGCCGCCGCTTCGGGGTACCGCTCGTCGACGGAGGTACGGTCCGCCTCCCGCGGCTGATCGGGCACGGCCGTGCCCTCGATCTCATCCTGACCGGTCGTGCGGTCGGCGCCGAGGAGGCCCTGGCCATCGGTCTGGCCAACCGGGTCGTCCCCTCGGGCACGGCCGGCGACGCCGCGCTCGCCTGGGCGCAGGAGCTGGCCGCGCTGCCGCAGACCTGTCTCCGGAGCGATCGCCTGTCGGCCGTGGCCCAGTGGGGCGTGACCGCTTCCGAGGCGCTGCTTCTCGAGACCCGGCTCGGTCTCGAGAGCCTGCGCTCGGGAGAGGCGATCAGCGGAGCAGCGCGTTTCACCGGTGGCGCCGGACGCGGTGGTGCTTCCGTTGCCCCGCCGGGCTGAGCGGTCCGGGACCGTGGCCGACGTCGCCGCCTTCGACTTCGACGGCACCCTGACCGACGGAGGGAGCGTCTTCGCCTTCCTGGTCGCCGTAGCCGGCCGTCGGGCGGTGATCGAAGCCGGGGCCGCGCTCGCCCCTGCATTGGCTCGGGCCGCGCTCGCCGGTGGCACGGCAGCCGACGAGACCAAGCAGCGTCTCCTCATCCGGGTCCTGGCCGGGGTCGAGGCGACCCGGGTGCACGAGGTGGCGGCAGAATTCGCGACGCGGCATCTCGCCGCCCACCTCCGCCCCGACGTCCGCCGCCGGCTCGAGTGGCACCGTTGCCGGGGCGACGCGGTGGTCGTCGTGTCCGCTTCACCGGAGGTCTACGTCGCGGTGGCAGCCGTTCGCCTGGGCGCGGACGGCTCGGTCGCGACCAGGCTCGAGGTCGGCGCAGACGGCCGGCTCACCGGACGCTACGAGGGACGCAACTGCCGGGGCGAGGAGAAGGTCCGGCGCCTCCGACGCTGGATCGCCGAGCAGGACCTGGACGGGCGGCGGCTCTGGGCGTACGGGAACAGCCGAGGCGACCTGCGCATGCTGGGCATGGCCGACACCGGTGTCAACGTCGGACGCCTCGGACGGCTCGGAACACTCGGGGGCTTCCCGGGCCTGGACCAGACCGGCCCGCATCGGCGAGACGGTTGAGCGGCCGTATGCCGAGCGGTCGCCGTCAGCAGGTTCGGACCGGGTCAGCGAACGTCACAGGTATTCCTTCTTCCTCATCCAGACGAGGGCGAACCAGCCCCAGATCGGCGGCAGGTAGGCGGTGAACAGACGTTGCACGAACACCGCCGCCACGGCGTCGGTCTCACTGATCCCGGCCGCGGTGAGCCCGATGATCATCCCGGCTTCGACGACACCCATGCCACCCGGAACCGGCGAGATCCCGCCGAGCATCGACCCGAGGGTGAGGACGATGATGAGGGCAGCCAGGCTCAGCCGGTCGCCGAAGGCGTGCAGCGACGCTCCGAGAGCCATGGCCACGAACAGCTGGGCGGCCACGCTGCCGCCGAAGATCTCGACGAGGTTGCGCGGGTGCGTGGACAGCACCCGGAGGTGGCCCCAGACCTCGGAGAACTTGGGGCGGAGCTTTTCCGCTGCAAGCCTGCGCCACCGCGGAACGGCGAGCACGATCCCGAGGACCACCCCCACAGCCAGCACGACGAGCAGGATGAGCCAGACCAGGTGGGCCGTGCTGCTCCCCGAGCCGCCTCCGGTGCTCGAGGGTTCCTGGCCGAAGTGGAACTGGGACCACGCCAAGGGAAGCGCGATGAGGAACAGCGCTCCCTTGACGATCCAGCTCGCGGTCGAGGCGAGGACGCCCGAGCTCACGGCCAGGGTCCCGTCATACCCCTCCTGCTGGAAGAACCGGACCCGGGTGGCGAGGACGGCCATCGATCCACCGGCCAGCCCGACGAACACGTCCGCGAACTCGAGCACCACTGCCCGACCGTAAGGGAGTGGATCGGTGACCGAGCCGATGGTCGTCACCGCGATCGCGGGATACGCCGCCTGCGCGAGCACGAAGACCACAGCCACCCACCCCCAATCGGCTCCGGTGATCGTGCCCCACGACTTCGTCACGTTGACGAGGACGCCGAGCAGGGCCCACCCCCCGATCAGGGAGCCCGCCACCAGGGCGAGGCTCACCCAGCTGATCCGGTGCGGCTCGACCAGTTTGGGGACCTCCACGCCGGCGGCCCTGGCCCCCTCCTCACGCACCGCGTTGAGCACGGCCTTCCTTCCGCGCAGGGATCGGGCAGAGGCCGGATCGAGGGCTGCCCGCTGGAGGAAGGGCAGCGCCGCGACGAGGACCTCCGGCGGCGTGGTGCGGGCGGTGGCGGCAATCGCCCGTTCCGGCCCGACCACCAGCGACACGGCCGCGAGGGTGGCGGCCAGGTCGCGGTCGAGCTGGTCGGAGCCGGAGACGGTGGACGCGGCCCGCAGGTCGAGCAGGCCGCAGCGGCCCCGGTCGTCCACCACGATGGTCTCGACCGAGAGCGACCCGTGCGCGATGCCCGCGGCCCGCACGATCCCGACCTGACGGAAGATGTCGTCGAGCGCTTCGTCGTCGAGAGCCAGGTCGGCGGGGGCCTCGTTGGCGGGGGCGGGCTCGGCGGGGGCCGTGTCGGGGACAGGGCTGTCTGTGGGCGGTTCGCCCGGAGGCGTCCAGGGCGGGAACTCGCTGAGACGCCGTCCGGCGGGTGGCCGCGTGACGAGCAGCGCGTCCCGGGCGGGCCCGGCCGGTCCGGCGGCCAGCACGCTCGGCACCCGCGCTCCGGCCCGTTCGGCCATCAGGGTCACGTACGCTTCGTGCTCGACCTGTTGGCGGCGGGTGAAGGTGAGCGTGGGCCCCGAGTTGCGGAAGAGCAGGAACCGGAACGTCTTGCCCAGGAGCTGGGCGTCGGCAGCGTCCCGCCCGTAGAAGGACACGTCGACCGCGGTCCCGGCCAGATCGGCGGCGAAGCGCCCTGCCCCCCACTCCTGCCGTGGCAGTGGGACGACGTCCGTGGCCGGGATGTCCAGGTCCCCGAGGAGGACCAGGAGCTCCCCGGCCGACGGGAGTCCGAGCGGGGAGCCGAGTGCGAGGCGCACGATGGCGGTCACCCCGACGCCGATGGCCAAGCTGGCCAGCACGGCCATGGGGAGACCATTGCCGGTCACCACCGCGGAAAGGGCCATGAGGACGATGGCGGCCTCGATGGTGCGCTGGAGCCAGCGGCTCAGGAACGGGAGCGCGGCCGTGGCCACAGCCACCGTGGCAGCCACCCGGGCGATCGGGAGGGAGAGCGCGAACCCGTGGAACGCGGAGTCCGGAGGGCGGCCGCCGTCGGTGCCGAAGACCACACCGGCGATCACACAGAGCACCCAGGCGCCGAGCCCGGAGATCAGGCAGTCACGAATCAGGGTCCAGCGTCGGGAGAGCAGGGCGAGGACCCCGACCAGGCCGATCAGCCCCAACGAGGCGATCACCCAGACCGAGGACACCAGCCACCGGAGGCCGTCTGGTGCCGGAGAGAGTGTGGAGGCGATCGAGTGTTCGGTGTTCGAGTTGGCGAGCGCCACGAGCCAGCACGCCAGCACGACCAGTGCCGAGAGTCCGAGGCGGACCGCGTCACTCCCCCGCCGCCGCGTCGTTCCGTCGCCGACCGGGGCAAAGAGGATGGCCCGCCAGGGTCGCCCTGCCCCACCATGTTGCTGTGCTCCGGCCTCGAGCCGGTCGGTGACCAGCGCGCCGGCCCCGTCCTCCGTCTCCTGTGCTCCGTCGAGGGGAGCGGCAGTCGTCGTAGACACGTCGGGGTCGGCCGGGGCGCTCTCCATCATGCGAGTACGAACACTATGACCTGAGCGATCCTCTCCCGGGCGACCACGATCCGGTCCCGCGGTCGGCTCAGCCGGCGGCAGAACCGTAGAAGTGCGCGTCGCCGAACGAGAAGATGCCGCCGTCGGAGGCAACCATCCAATAGCCGAGACCGTCCGGGGAGTCGGCCATGCCCACGATTGGCTGGCTGAGCACCAGGTTGCCCGTCGACCCGAAGAACGGGGCCCCGAACGAGAAGATGCCGCCGTCGGACGCGACCAGCCGGTAGCCGGTACCACCGGGGGCCCCGCTCATGCCGACCACCGGCCGGTTGAGGTGCTGTGCACCCATCGACCCGGCGAAGTGGGCGTCGCCGAAGGCGAACACACCGCCGTCGGAGGCAACCAGCCAGTACCCGCGGCCGTCCGGGGTGGCCGCCATGCCCATGACGGGGCGGTTGAGCACCAGGTTGCCCGTCGACCCGGCGAAGTGGGCGTCGCCGTAGGCGAAGATGCCACCGTCGGAGGCGACCAGCCAGTACCCGCGTCCGTCGGGGGTGGCGGTCATGCCCACGATGGGCCGGTTGAGGTGAATGGCCCCGGCCGAGCCCTCGAAGGTCGCGTTGCCGTACGCGAACACACCGCCGTCGGACGCGACCTCCCAATAGCCCTGGCCCGAGGGGGTGGCGGCCATGCCCACCACCGGTGCGGTGAGCGGTATGCCGCCGGCCGACCCTGGGACGGTCGCGTCTCCGAAGCCGAGCACCGCTCCCGACGATCCGTCGATCCAGTAGCCCTTGCCGTCGGGCGTCGCAGCGATGCCGGCTGCGGAGCCGGCCAGCGTCGACGTCACCGTGAACCAGTCCGAGCGCAGTCCGAGCGCGCCGGCGAAGGCGTCACCCGACAGCGACACCTTCTGCGAGGACCCGACCAGGGTCATGGAGGTCACCCGGCCGCCCCAGTCGCCGAGACCGTTGCGGCCGGTGATGGAGATGGACTCGAGCGCGCCGAGCTGGGGCCAGGTGGACTCGATGGTCGACACCGGAACGGACGCGGTCCAGGTGTGGTTCGGGTTGCAAGCACCGGGCACGCAGACCGCGTCCCCGTCGTCGGGCACCCCGGCGAAGGTGCCCGGGGCCGTGTAGCCGCCCGTGGACGCCGAGTACTGGGTCGACTTGATCACCCCGCCGGTCGCCAGGACCACGCCGGCAGTGTCCTGGGCCGCGAGGTCGGTCAACGCGTTCTGGTTGAGGGTGCCCCGGTAGGTCTGGCACGAGAGGTCGCAGATGTCCGCATACCCGCCGTAGGAGCCCGGGCTGGCCATCACGTAGGAGCGGACCGCCACGGCCTGTGCCTCGAGCTCCTGGAAGCCCCACGGCTGACCGCCGGGACCGGAGGTCCCGAGCGTGCCCCAATAGGCCGGGGACTCGCTCGGCACGACGTCGGCCACGTACGTCTCGAGGGGAACGATGTTGACGGTCCGCGCCTGGCCGTCCGAGTTGTAGACCGCCTCGATCGGGCCGTGCACCGTGAGGTTCCCGTTGACCTGGCAGAGCTGCAACGTGCTCGAGCGCGCTGGTCTCGGTAGCGGTCGGATTGGTGACACCGGTGGCGAACTGGGTCCAGGGACCGCCGCAGCCCGGTCCGGTGGAGAGATCCCATGTTCCGCCGGTCGGGACCATCTCGACCGCCTGACCGGGCGCGACGGAGGTTCCGGGGACGGTGAACGACGATCCCGATGTGACGATCACGCTGTTGCCGGCGTTCTCGGTGATTGCGACCCGGACGGACGAGGCGTCCTGAGCGGAGGACAGCGCGGCGACGGAGCTTCCCGTGTAGTAGTGCCCGACGATCTGCTGCCACGTGGTCCCGGCGAGCGCGTAGCCGAAGGCGCCCCATTGGCCCATGCCGAGCCCGGGTCCCCAGCCGTGACCGGTCAGGGTCACATCTGTCGAGGGGAAGGCCGATGCCGCCGGCGGGGAGACGACCACACCGCTGGCCGAGGCGGCGAGGGCGACGCCAGCGACGAGTGTCGCCAGCCGCCGTGCGGCCTTCGTCGACAGGCACACGGTCGCCCGGGTGGCCCGGCGACGCGGCGCATCACCAGTCACGAGCGAGCAGTGGATCGGGTCGGCACTCAATCGACCCCGACGTTGGAGAAGAGCTGTGGGAGAGACCCGAAGTACCCGGCGTGGAAGGCGAACATGCCGCCGTCGGCCGCCACCATCCAGTACCCCTGGCCGCCGGGCACCGGCGCCATGGCGACCACCGGGAGCACGAGCGAGAGGTTGCCGGTCGAGCCCCAGAAGGGAGCAGTCCCGAAGCTGAAGATCCCTCCGTCGGAGGCGACCAGCCAGTAGCCGCGGCCGCCGTTCGACGCCATCCCCACGATCGGCCGGTTGAGGTGCTGTCCACCCATCGAGCCGTAGAAGCGAGCGTCGCCGAACGCGAAGATGCCCCCGTCGGACGCGACCAGCCAGTAGCCGCGGCCGTCCGGCGTCGGGGCCATCGCCACGACCGGTCGATTGAGGGTCAGTGCCCCGGTCGACCCGTAGAAGTGGGCGTCGCCGAATGCGAACAGCCCGCCGTCGGACGCGACCTCCCAGTAGCCCGCGCCCGTCCGGCGTCGTCGCCATCCCGACGATCGGCCGGTTGAGGTGCTGTCCGCCCATCGAGCCGTGGAAGTGGGCGTCGCCGAAGGCGAACAGGCCGCCGTCGGACGCGACCTCCCAGTAGCCGCGCCCGTCCGGCGTCGCAGCCATTGCGAGCACCGGTTGGTTGAGCGGATGGCCGCCCATCGAGCCGTAGAAGCCCGCGTCACCGAAATCGAAGAGGCCGCCGTCGGACGCCACGTTCCAGTAGCCCCGCCCGTCTGCCGTTGCCGACATACCGACGATCGGGGCGTTGAGGTGGCCCGGCGCGCTCTGGCTCAGCCAGCCGGTCAACTGGGAGTTCTGGTGGAACATCGGCCACGCCCGCTTGCCGAGTGAGTGTCCGGCGGACCCGGCGATCTCGTAGTGCTGGATGTCGCCGGCATTGGAGGCGTTGTACCCGGCGATGGTGATCCCGATGAGCCCGTTCGGGTCGACGGTCACCGCGGCCGAGTTCTGGAGGGCCACCGAACCGGCGCCGAGCGTGGCGACCTGCTGGGCGGTGCGGCCGTCGAAGATGACCAGGCCCTCCGTCGTCGGCACCAGGACGTCGTTGTAGCCGCCTCCGGTCAGATCTGCGGTGGTGATCCCTCCGATGATCCGGCCCGGTGTGGCTTGCGGCCATCCCGGCACGGCCCCGCCGTTGGACCCGTTGAGCGCATAGACGAGCCCGCTGCTGCCGGTGTCGGCACCCTCGAGCACCTGGACGTTGCCGTTCCCGTTGAGGTCGCCGATGGCCGGACTCGAGACCGTGTTGCCGCCCAGAGCGTCACGCCACACGATGTTGCAGTGGGAGTCGGACGCGAACAGGGTGTTCGAGTCGGAAGCGCCCGGGTAGAACGTGCCGGTACCGAAGGCAATTCCCGTCTGCCCGCCCGTCAGGAAGTTGCCGACGGCAGGAGAGGAATCGACCGTCTGATTCGTGTTGTAGGAACAGATCAGGTTGCCACTCTCACCGAGCACCCGCAGGTGCCCCCCGTTGGAGTAGGTCTGGCCGTTTGCGAGACCCGCGGTCGAGTCGCCGCCCTGGACGATCTCGGTCTGGCCGTTGCCGTAGAGGTCTGCCAGCGAGGGCGTGGTGAATCCACTGTCGGCGGTGAAGAACGGCCAGCCGGACAGGAGCGCACCGTTGCCGGTGCGGAAGGCGTACTCGTCCTGGCCGAGCGACGGCGCCACCACCGACGTGGTTCCCTGGAGCTGGCCGACCGCCATCGATGCCTGCACGCCGTGGGTCCCGTTCGGATCGGGCGCACCGTGAGACCAGATCTGTCCCCCCCGATTGTCGAGCGCGACGTAACCGCCCACTGTCGGCTGGGCGGCGTTGCCGGCCGAGACGAACACCGTGTCCGTTCCCCCACCGCCGGGCGCGACCGCCGGGGTGGAGTCGATCGGGGCACCGAGTTGGGCGGGCCACCCGCGAACCCCCGAGCCGTTCGAGAGGTGGAACGCGTACACACCGCCTGCCCGGTCACCCACCACGACCGACGGACCGCCGCCGTCGAGGGTCGCCACCGATGGTGACCCCTGTGCCACGGGTGATCCGGCATCCGGCAGCACTTGCTCCCAGACGAGCGAGATCGGGAGAGCGCCACGCGGTGCGGGTGCAGCGGCGGAGACGCCCGGGGTGAGGGCGGCCACTGTGGCGGTCAGGAGCAGTGTGCCGGCCAGCAGGAAGAGGGGAGATCGGGCGACGGATCGGCTCGACTCCTGTGCGCTCCTGTTCGGGGTCGGTCCGTCCGGGTTCTCACGCCTCATGGTCATCTTCACGCCTCCTCGGTCCTCCCTCGTCTTCATGGTCATCCTCCGGCACGTGGCCGGACGTGGCTAGCCCGCGACACGGCTCTCACCCGTCCCATGGGTATCGGCCCTGGGTGGGCGGAACTGAACCGTCGATCCACCGCGACGGCGGACCCGGCCGCCGCGCCGGACCGCCAATGCCCCGGGACACGGACAAGGGCTCGCTACCCTGAGCCATGGTCTTCGACCCGCCCGTCACGCCCGTGGCCGGGGGCGGCGCCACACTCGGGGATCCTGGGGCTGCCGTGGCGACGGTGGATCGAGTCGTGAGGCAGGGCCGCCATTCGGACCCCCGTCGGGCCCGGCCATACGGACGGATGGTCGATCGCATCGCCCCGTGGCTGGTGGGCGCGGCCACCCTGGTCGCCCGGCTGTCCACGGCCGCCAGGGGCCCGACCGACTGGGACTCGGCCCAGTACGCCTCGGCCGTCGGCCACTTCGACGTGACCCACGGGCTCCCCCAGCCGCCCGGGTACTGGCTCTACGTCGCCGTCGGCCACCTCATCCACGAGACCACGGGTGTCGGGGTGATCCACTCGCTGGTGCTCCTGGCAGCGCTGGCTTCTGCGGCCGGAGCCGGGCTCACCGTGGTGGCGGGCCGCGACCTCGGCGGACGGTGGGTCGGCCTGGCGGCGGGAGTGGTGGTTGCCACCTCTCCGTTCGCGTGGTTCAGCGGGTCGATCGTGGCCACCCACTCCTTCGACCTCCTGGCCTGCGCAGCGCTGCTGGTACTCGCCTGGCGGGCTCGTCCCGGCAGTCCCCACGGGGTCGCGGCAGTGGTGGTCCTCGGGTTCCTCGCCGGCTTCCGTCCGTCGATCATCGAGTCGTTCGCGCTGCTCGCGTGCATCGCTGTGGCCGGATCGATCCGCCGCTGGCGCGACCTCCTGCTCACGGTGGCGGCCGGTGCCGTCGCGGTCGCGGTGTGGTTCGTGCCGATGGCCCTCTCCCAGCCTGGGGGTGCAGCGGCCTGGCTGCACGCGACCCGGCTCGAGGCCGACGGTGCGGCGCAGGCCACGTCCATCCTCGACCACGCGCCCGGAGGGACCACCAACCTCGGGACGTTCGCCGCCTTCACGGTCGTCGCTCTCGCTCCGCTGGTCGTCGTGGCCCTGCTTTCGGGTGCAGCACTCGGTGCCCGCGCGGTCGCCAGGGCCCGGGTCGGTCGGGGCGCGACCGGGCTCCTTCCCGACCCGCCTCCAGAGGCCCCTCCCGGAGAGCCATGGGTGCGCCCCTGGTACCAGTCCCGCACCGCGGTGCTCGGTGCCGCGCTGGTTCCGGCAATGGCCCTGGTGGCGCTCGTCCAGTTCGCCAAGGGCGGATACCTGCTGGCCTATCTGCCCGCTGCGGTCATCGCCCTGCTCCTCGTGCCGGGGGCGCTGGTGCGTCCGGGTACCGCCGGTGGGCGCGTTCCGGTCGCGTGGACGGTCGCGGCCACGGTGGCGATCGTGGCGGTGGCCGGCCTCGGCACCCAGCGGTTCCTCTCGGGCAACGGCGTGCTGCCGGATCGCGCCGTCTCGTCCACCGGGTTGTGGCTCCGCCAACCCCGCTACCAGGCGCCCTACCTCGACACCCGCTCCGCAATCCGCTCCATCGATGTGATCGACGCCGGGTTCGCCGACCTCGGGCCACAGGTCCGAGCCAGCCGGGACGTGATCGTCCTCGACACGCCCGACGGTGGGGCCTCCATCTACCGCAACGCGGGCTGGGAGCTGCCCGCGGACCGGATCGCACTGATCACGCCGGGCAGGCTGCTCTACAACCAGCAGCACGGCGCCCTCTACTACGCCACGGGCTCCTCGGTCGTGGTCGGGCCCGCGGGCTCCGTCGTCCTGGTGGCCTCACCGGCGCTACCCGGGCTCTCGTCACTCGTGGCCCAGGGGTTCGCGTTGCCGTTGCCTACGCCCCTGCCCATCGGCGGCTACCGGGTCTGGAAGGTCGTGCCGGGCGTCACGCTGCTCGGCGTGCGTATCACCGAACGAGCAGGGCCGCGTCCGCTCGGTCGCGGCCTCTGACCGGCGCGCTCCACCCGGGCGACGGTGACCCACCGCACCCACCGTGAAACGGCCCCGCCCTCACCGCGCACGCTTCTTCTGCCCGGCGACCGACTCGACGAAGGTGGCGTACCGGTCGGTCACCAGCGGCCACCGGAACCGGCCGTCGACATAGGCGCGACCCCGGCGCCCGAGTGTTCGGCGCAGGTCCGGATCGCCGAGGAGCAGATCCAACGCCACCTCGAACTCGCCGTATCCATCGAATCGCAGTCCGCCTCCCGAGCGGGCGCACTGTTCGACGGTCGCACCGCAGGCGGCGTTGACCAGGACCGGCGTGCGTGCACTCCACGCCTCGGCGACCACCAGTGAGAACGCCTCCCACGGGGACGGAGACACCAGCACCGCCGCCGAACGCAGTAGCCCCCATTTGACTTCGTCCCCGACCGCACCGAGCAGGTCGATCTCCGGATGGGGAGTCGGCGTGTCGACGACCGGACCGGCCAGCACCAGGCGAAGGGGGCCGGGACGACGCTCCTTGTAGCGGGCGAAGAACGCGGCCAGCAGGGTGGTCCCCTTGTGGCTGTCGACGCGGCCGAGGCAGACCAGGAACGGGCAGCCGGGTTCCCCGCCGACGCCCGGTGCGGCGGCTCCTCCGGCGCCGACGAGGTCTGGGTCGTCGACCCCGAGGCCGAGGAGCAGCTGGCGGTGGGTGGCCACCGGGAAGACAGCCTCGACCAGATCGCGCTCGGCCGTTGTCTGGAAGACCAGTCCGTCGGCCGCAGCGAAGACCCGGCGGAACATCGGGAGGCGCAGAGCGGGCTCGTCGTGAGCGGCCGGGTGGAGGATGGTCGGAGCTCCGACCCGGCCGATGACGTGGACAGTCGGGTAGTAGAGGTAGGGGTAGAAGACGAACACGTCCGCCGGCCAGTCGGTCGCGGCCCCGGCCAGCGCCGGCGTGACCGGGCCCTGGAGGTCGAGCCAGCGCTCGGCGTCCTGGTCGCTTGCCGACCCGGGATCGGCGAGCAGGGCGGCCGACAGCGGATGGAACGAGGGGTCGCGTCCTGCGGCCGAGGCGAACCGGACCACGCGCACGCCCTCGATCCACTCCTCGCCCTCGGGGTAGACGTCGTCCCAGGTGACGAAGTCCTCGGCGCAGGTGGTCAACACATCGACCTCCCAGCCGGGTCGTGACGCCAGGTGCTCGGCGAGGAGTCTGGCCGCCGTCTCGGCGCCACCGACGATGGCCGGACCGTAGCGGGGAACGACGAAGGCGACCCTCATCGCCCGGGCGGGGCCGGCAGGGGGTCCGGCGTCACGCCGCGCAGGCGGCCTCGAGCGCCGAGGCGAAGCCGGCCTTGACCCGGGGAAGGGCAAAGGAGGCGACCCGCTCGGCTGCGGCCCTGGACAGCTCGTGGCGCAGCCTGGCATCGCTGACCACCCGGTCGATGGCCGCGGCCACTCGGGCCGGCTCCTTGTTGGGAAGGATGAGCCCGGCCTGCTGCACCGTCTCGGGAACGGCGGTGGTGGTGTACGCAACGATGGGAAGCCGGTGGAACATGGCCTCGAGCAGGGGCACGCAGAATCCCTCGTGATTGGAGAGACACACGAAGACGTCGGAGGCGGCGTAGTAGGCGATGAGCTCCTCGTGGGTGACCGAGCCGGCGATGTCCACCGCGTCGCGCAGTCCGAGCTCCTCGGCGAACCGCTCGAGTGCCCGAAGGTACTCGTCGCTGATCGCCCCACCCACGAGGTGCAGCCTGGCCTCGGGATCGTAGAGCCGTCGGTAGGCGGCCAACGTCTTGATCAGATCGTGCTGGCCCTTGTGGGGGGAGACCTTTCCGACGAAGAGGAGGTCGGTCCCCCCGCCGGCTCGCTGGGCAGCCAGTCTCTTGGCGAGGGCAGGGTCCGGTAACCCCGCGAATCCGTCGAGGTCGATCAGGAGCGGCACGGTGGTGGTCGCCCGGTACCCGGCGTCGCGGAGCTCGTGCTCGTTGAACGTGGAGTCGGCAACCGCAAACTCGGTGACCGGTGCCAGGTCGCGCAGCTGTGCCCGACCCCAGCGCACCTCCTCCCCGACCGCAGGTAGCCACGCCTCGAGGAGATGAGCCGGGGTGATGTTGTGGTAGTTGACGAACTTGCGTTCGGGGCGCTCGCGGAAGATGTCCGCCACCCCGCTCCCGATGGAGAGCTGGTAGAGCAGGACCCGGCGGGCACTCTGGTGATCACCGATGCGCGACACCGGTAGCCCCTGGTCGAGCCGGTCGGGGGTGGCAATCCCGTAATAGATGTCGGACGCATACCCACGGGACCGGAGAAGACCTTGCAGCTGGATGACGTGGCCGCCGATGGCGTCCCGGCTGGCGAGCGAGGGGACGACCTGATCGATCCTGGAGACCCCGGGAACCGTCACGCAGTGGACTCTTCCCAGCCGGGCAGCGGCCCGAACTGGGCGCCGACCACGGGCACCTCACCGGTCGAGACGGCGGAACCGAGCCGGAAGCTCACATCGAGCGGCAGGCGCACCCAACCGGTCGACCGACCCGGGTTGGCCATCTCGAACGTGGTGGCCGAGTCCTTCCAGTCGTAGATCGCGGTGACGGAGGCGCTGCGAACGCCCACGCTCACCGAGTAGGCGCCGTCGAGGAGCGGGACCTCGGGGAAGTTGAAGCGCACCACGCCGCCGCCCTCGGGGATGTCGAGGGCGCACATCGGGTCGTCCGGGTCGGACGCGAAGACCAAATTGCCGCCGGCGTCGTGGATGGCGATGGTGGCCATGCCGTCCGGGACCGGCGCCAGGCTGTCCACCTCGGCACTGATGGTGAGCGCCTCGCCAGGGTACAGGTGCAGCCGGTCGCCGCTACCACTGTGGTCGACGTTCACCATCCCGATCGCAAGGACATTGCCGGCGATACCGCCGGACTCCGATCCCTCGAGGGTGCCCATGCCGAGGAGGTCGGCCAGGAACGCACGGATCCCCTCACCCGGCTCGTCGACGGTGACGACCTTGCCGTGGTTCATCACCATCACCCGCTCGCAGTTCTGGCGCATCACGTCGGTGGCGTGGCTCACCACGACGATGGTCCGGCCCTCGCGCTGGAATCGCTTCACATGGTCGAGGCACTTCCGCTGGAAGGCGGCATCCCCCACCGCCAGGACCTCGTCGACGAGCAGCACGTCCGGCTCCACGTTGACCGCCACTGCGAACCCGAGCCGCACGTACATTCCCGACGAGTAGAACTTGACCTGATTGTCGATGAAGTCCTCGAGCTCGGCGAAGGCCACGATCGCATCGAACCGCTTCTCGATCTCTGGGCGGGAGAGTCCGAGCAACGAGCCGTTGAGGAAGATGTTGTCGCGGCCGGAGAGGTCTTGCTGGAAGCCTGCTCCGAGCTCGAGCATCGCAGCCAGGCTCCCCCGCACCCGAATCTCCCCGGAGGTCGGCTTGAGAATGCCCGCGATGCACTTGAGCAGGGTCGACTTGCCGCTTCCGTTCCGGCCGAGGATCCCGAACGTCTCCCCCTGCATGATTTCGACATTCACGTCCTGGAGGGCCCAGAACGGTGTGTAGGGCATCTTTCCCCCGTGGATGACCCGCTCCTTCAACGAGGTGTGCTTCTCGTCGTAGAGCTTGAACTGCTTGGAGATGCCCCGTACGTCGATGGCGACAGTCACCGCTCAGAGCTCCTCGGCGAAGTTGCCCTCGAGTCGACCGAAGACGATGAGGGCGAGGAGGAAGAGGACGGCGCTGACTGCCAGCACTGCGCCGAGCAGTCCCGCATAGGTCCCGACACCCCAAATTCGGGAGCAGGTGGTACACACCGGTGACCGCTCCCGTCTTCGGATCCTTTGTCACGTATTGATTCGTTCCGTAGATCGCACGCTGGAAGGTCATGACGATCGGTGTGATCGGGTTGCACAGATAGACCCATTTGAACCAGAGGAACTGCGGGTATTTGGTAGTGAGCGTGTTCTGGATCAGACCGTAGGCGTAGACGATCGGTGTTCCCCAGAACCAGGCCATGAGGAGCACCTCGGTCAAATGCTGTGTGTCTCGTAGGTAGACATTGACCGCTGAGAGGAACACCGAAACGGCACCGGTGAAGACGACGAGGGCCAGCAGGGCGAGCGGCAGGATGGTCACAAACGTGTAGTCGGGTGACAGCCCGAAGAGGAGTAGTGCGAGGATCAGGACGACTACCTGGATCGCGAAGAGCACGAGCGCCACTCCAACAACCGAGATGGCCAGAAGCTCACGCGGGAAGGCGACCTTCTTCACGATCCCGGCCTTGCCAACGACCACCGTCGTCGAGGACATTGCGGAGGTGTTGAAGAGGTTCCACACAATCAAGCCGGCGAACAGCCAGATGGCAAAGTGCGGCTGTGGGCTCTTGGCGATGATCTTGAACACCGCGTAGTAGATGGCGAGGACCAGGGCCGGGTTGAGCATCGACCAGAGGTAGCCCAGGACCGAATTCTTGTACTTGACCTTGAGTTCAGTGCGCGTCAGCAGGACCAACAAATCGCGATTGACCCACAGGTCCCTCAGGCGTTGGCCGAGTTGGACCTTGCCGTTGACGATCGTGACCCGGTCGTTGCTCTGCCCGGGCACGAACCGAGTACTGCCCCCGATGATCGCCGGGCGTTCGGGGTCGGAACCGGCTGACGCCGGTTGTTCGACGCCCAGGCTCACTTCGCGGCAGCCCCAGTGCCGGCTGTCGGGACCTCCATGGCGTCCTTCTGGATGACCTCGTCGATGAAGCCGTACTCCCGGGCTTCTTCTGCGGTGAACCAGCGGTCGCGGTCCGAGTCGGCCTCGATGCGCTCGATGTTCTGGCCGGTGTGGAACGCGATGCGCTCGGCCATCATCCGCTTGAGGTACATGATCTGTTCGGCCTGGATCGCGATGTCGGAGGCCTGCCCCTGCATCCCGCCCGACGGCTGATGCATGAGGATCCGGCTGTGGGGCAGGGCGAAGCGCTTCCCGGGCGTCCCTGCACAGAGCAGGAACTGTCCCATCGAGGCAGCCAGGCCGACGCAGATGGTGCGCACGTCGCATCGCACGTACTGCATGGTGTCGTAGATGGCCAGGCCATCGGTGACCGATCCGCCCGGAGAGTTGATGTAGACCGCGATGTCCCGCTCCTGGTTCTCCGCCTCGAGCAGGATGAGCTGGGAGCAGACCAGATTGGCCGTGTTCTGGTCGATGGCCGACCCGATGAAGACGATCCGCTCCTTGAGCAGCCGCTGGAAGATGTCCGAGCTCGGGCCGACCTCGGCTGCGGTCGTCATCTCGGCGGGCCCACCGACTGTCGTGAGGCGGGCATAGGGGGACGAGAGGTGAAGGGAGTCCATGGGGCGAAAGCCTAGTGGCTGGATGCCCCATACGGACGCACGCCGAGCGCGGTCGCGGCCCTGGTCACCGCACCGGAACACCCTCACTTGCGATGCCGCTCAACGCCTTGACCATCTCCGTGCCGGCCTTCTCCAGACCCAACACGGCCACCCGATCCCTCCCGGCGGAGGCCAGGGTCTCCCATCGCTCCGGATCGGCCGTCACCAGGGCCACCTCTGCCGCGACATGCCGGGGGCCCTTGGTGCGGAGGAGGACCCCGGCACCTCCGAGCACCTCGGCCACCGCCCCGGCGTCGAAGGCGACCACGGGAAGCCCGTGGGTCATGGCCTCGAGCACCGGCACCGCGAAGCCCTCGTGGTCGGAGAGCATGACCAGCACGTCGGCCGCGTCGTAGTGGGCGGAGAGCGCGCTGTCACTGAGCCCCGACTCGAATGTCACCGCGTCGTCGAGACCGAGTGAGTCCGCATAGCGGTGGAGCGCGGCAGCGTAGGCCGGCTCGGTCGGAGATCCGACCAGGGTCAGCTGGGCACCCGGCGCAGAGGTGCGTCGCGCCACGAAGAGGGCGGCGATCGTCTCCTGGTGGTCCTTGTTGGGCGCGAGCCGACCCACGGACAGCCACTTGGGTCCGGTGCCGTCCCGGCGATCGGTCAGCCGCTCGAGGGTGGCCGGATCGGCGGGGGGAGGCGGAACGGCGACGCTGGCCACCGGGATGACCGTGGTCCACGCGCACCCGGCACGGCGGAGCTCCTCGGCGTCGAACGACGAGACCCCGATCCCGAGTGCCGCGCGGGGCCAACTGGCGCAGCTCCGCGAGGGCACCGACCTGGAGCCGGGCGATGGCGTTGTTCCACCGCGTGAAGAACTCGGGCGGGGTGATGCTGTGATAGTTGAGCACCAGCGGCTCCGGACGGGTGGCCAACCACCCGGCGAGTGCCGACCGGGTGGCCACCTGGTAGACGAGTACGTCCCCGGGCTCGGCGTCCTCCTCGTAGGAGCGGTACGGCCGGGTCTCCGACGCGGTGTCCTGGTCGGGAAGCTCCGTGTAGATGCGCGACGTGATCCCCGCCGACACGAGATGGTCGCGGACCGCCCGGGTGTGCTCCCCCACCGCGTCCCGTCGGTGGAGCATGGGGACGAACTGGTGGATGCCGCTCATGGGTGCACGACGGCCAGGATGGCGGAGATCGTCCCACCGTCTGGCGGAAGAATGCGGGCCTGCACGCCACGGTGTCCGAGCAGCAGCTCCCAGGTCTGCGGGTGCAGCGGCCGGCCGGGGAGCAGATCGCGCACCGCGGCGCGAGCGAGGCGTCCCACGCGGACTGGTCGTCGACCAGGAGGACCAACCTCCCGCCGGGGACGGTCACCCGCAGGGCCTCGTCGACCAGCTCGAGCTTGCCGGCCAGGTCGACCCGGTCGGCACAGCCCGAGAGGACTACCGCGCCCACGCTGTCGTCGTCCAGGGTCCGGAGATGCGCGACGACCTCCGCCGTGACGAGTTCGGTGTCCGGTCCCGCGGCCGGCCAGGAACGCCAGACAACCGCACCACGCGGATCCACCCCGCGCACGCGACGGTCGTGCCCCGCCTGGGCGGCCAGCCCCTCCCAGAGGGTCGGGTCCCCGAGCTCTCCCACCACCACCGTGCGGTGCGCCGCCGTTCGTTCTCCGGGCGGCCACACGAATCGGACCACGTCGGCAAGCCGTCCGCCGACGTCAGGTGGCGGCAGCGCGAGAAGCGACGGCGCGAGGCCCGCCGGGTCGGTCCGGGCCTCCAGCTGCTCGACCCGCGCCGCCAGGTAGCGGAGCGCATCCCAGGTCGCCACATTGGCGTTGGCGACCGCCTCCACCGCTGCGCGTCGTGCGTCGTCGGCAAGCAGTCCGGCCAACACCCCGGCCACGTCGCCGACGAATCGCCCGCCGATGCGAGCCGACCTCCCTCTCTCCCAGAGATCGTCGGGGAGCCCCTCCCAGGGGTGGAGCTCCGGCGTCTCGGCGGCCGAGGGCTTGACCCGGCGCATGGCGTCGTCGAATCCCCACCGCAGGGAGCCCTCGGGACTGAGCCGGTCGAAGGCGGCGAGGAGCTCCCGCTCGTCGGGGCGCAGCTCCGTCGTGCCGGCCCCGGGGGTATCGGACGTCCCGTCGTCGGAAGCGCCGTCGTCCGAGGGCCCGTCGTCGGCCGGACCGTCGGGGCGACCTTCGGGCACGGTCACGCCCCCCGGACGTACTCGACGCCGCCGACCGGCGTCTCGAGACGGTGGTCGGCCACCCGCACCCGGCGCCCGCGGGCGACCACACCGCTGAGGAACTCGATGTACCGGTCGATGATCGTCGGCCACCGGTAGAACCGGGCCGTGTACCGGCGCCCGGCCTCGCCGAGCGCGTCCCGCAGCGGTGGGTCCGACGTGAGCCGGTCGACGGCGACTTCGAACGAGCGGAAGGAGTCGAACCACAACCCGCCCCCGGAACGGCGACAGTGCTCCATGGTCGCAGCGCAGGCGGCGTTGACGAGGACCGGGAGGCCCAACGTCCAGGACTCGAGCAGCACCAGCGAGAACGACTCGTACGCCGAAGGCGTGACCATCGCCTGCGCCCCTGCCAGGATGTCCCATTTGTCGGCCTCGGACACCGTTCCGGTGACCACGATGTCCGGGTGGCCCGGCGCCCGGTCGGACACCGGGCCGACCAGGGCCAACGCGAGGTCACCGGGGTGACGCTCCTTGTAGCGGGTGAAGTAGTCGGCGAGCATGCCACAGCCCTTGTGCTCGTCGACCCGCCCGAGGTAACAGAGGTAGGGCCGGTCGCCGATGCCCAGGAGACCGCCGCCGGGACGTCCGGTGCCGGACGGATCGTTGACTCCGAGTCCGAGCACGATCTGGGGTCGGTCCCCGATCGTAAAGACGTGCTCCATCAGATCCCGCTCCGCCCTGGTGTGGTACACGAGACCGTCGACCTGGCGGAAGCTGCGCCGGAAGGCGGACAGGTAGAGCGCCGGCTCGTCATGGGCCGCCGGGTGCAGGACGACGGGGGCACCGGACAGCGCGAGGGCGTCCACCGTGGTCGCGAACAGGTAGGGATAGCAGGCCACCACGTCCGCATCGGTGACCGCGACCGCGTCGCCCAGGTCGGGGCAGACCGGGCCGTTGAGCGCCACCCATCGGCGAGACTGTTCGAGGGTGGCGGTCTCCGGGGCAACCCGGAGCTTGGCGTCGAGCGCGAAGTACTCGAGGGTCCGCCGCGACACGGTCGGGAACCGGCGCACGGTCACCCCGTTGAGGACACTGCGTCCGGACGGCTCGACGTTCTCCCAGGTGAGGTGGTCGAGGGCACAGCTGGTGAGCACCTCGACCTCCCAACCGGGGCGCAGGCACAGTCGCTCGGCCAGCATCCTGGCGGCCGCCTCCGCTCCCCCGATCACCTCGGTGCCGTAGCGCGGCGTGACGAAGGCGAGCTTCACGCCACGACCCGCCGTTCCGCGGACAGCCGGCCGAGGACCTCGATGAAGCGTTTTCTGGTGGTCGCGGCCGCGAAGTCACCGAGTCGCCGACGGCCCGAGCTCGAAAGGCGGTCGGCGAGGGACGGATCCCGATGCACCCGGTCGACTGCCGTCGCCACCGTGGACGGGCGGTCGGTCGCGAGCAGCAGACCGGCATCGCCCAGCGTCTCTCCGACGGCTCCTGCGTCGAGGGCGACGACGGGCAGCCCGGCGCGCATGGACTCGAGCAGCGGGATGCAGAAGCCCTCGTGGCGCGAGAGGCAGACGAAGACATCGGCATCCTCGTACCACGCGGCCAGCTGGGCGGCGGTCAGGTCTTCGCCATGGCGGACCGCGTCGCCGATCCCGAGCTCACGGGCGTAGGAGGTCACCGCACTGGCGTACGCGGGAGTCACCGTTGGGCCCACCAGATGGAGCCGGGCCTCCGGGTCGAACCAGCGGCGGTAGAGCCAGAGAGCCTCCACCAGGCGGTGCTGTGCCTTGTTCGGGGAGATCCGGCCAACGAAGAGGAGGACGGTCCGACCACCGTGCTCCGCGGCGAGGAGACTGCGCTCACGCGGGTCGGCCGGGGCGCCGTCCGGCTCGATGTCGACCAGGATGGGGACGACGACGGTCTCCGGACAGCCGAGACGATCGAGCTCCGCCGCGTTGAAAGCCGAGTCGGCGATGCCGAGAACGGCGTGCGGTGCCAGTGCGGTCACCTGCTCTCGAGCGCGGACGACCTTCTCGTGCGTGTGATCCTCCCAGCCCGCGTAGTAGGCAGCCGGCGTCACGTTGTGGTAGTCGAGGACGAGCGTCTCGGGGCGACCGAGCAGGAACTCGGCCAGCGGGGACGCTGTCCCGAGCTGGTAGAGGAGGATGTCGCCGGGGCGGGACTGGTGCGGGTAGCGCTCGAAGTAGGTGGCCTCGGCGGCCAGCTCGTCGTGCGCCGCCTCGACATAGATGTCCGACTCCCACCCCTCCGCTCGCAACGCGTCGCGCAGGGCCAGGGTGTGCTGGCCGGTGGCGTCCCTCGGGAGGAGCGCGGGGACGAATTGGTGGACTGCGGTCACCGCTCCCGCGTGGCCACCACGAGGTACTCCCCGGGGCCGAGGAGAAGTTCGTTGATCGTGTCGATGGTCGCGTTGAGCGCATCCGCATCGGGTCCCGGGGTGGAGACCCGGGCCAGACGCCGGTCCACCCCCCCGGTTTTCAGCGGATCGACCCGGAAGCCGCGACACCCGAGCAGATGGGTCCAGGTCTCAGCGTGGATCGGACTTCCCGGTGCCAGATCACGCACCATCGGCGCAACGGCGGCCGACCAGGATTCCGGGGTTGTCGAATGGAGGACCAGGACGCCGTCCGGGGTCAACCGTGAGGCGGCAAGATCGACCAGCTGTTCGCGTTCGTTGGGTCGGAGCCACTGGACCGAGCCGCTCAGGACCAGCCCGCCGAGCACCTCATCGGAAACCACATCGAGGTGGCCGAGAACGGTCTCGGTCCGGACGTCCAAGCCGCGGTCGAGGGCGGGCTCGATGGCCGTCTCCGAGGGGTCGATCCCGTACGCGTCGACTCCTGCGTCCACGAGGGCCGCGACCAGTGAGCCGTCACCACAGTCGGCGTGGACCACGCGTCCCGGTGCTCCGCCGAGGGCGGTGACGGCCGCATCTGCCCACCAGGTGTGGCCCGGCTCGGTGCGGGGCACGACGTCAGGAGGCAGGTCCGGCGACCGGTGTGCCTCCACCGTCGCCTCGAGGTCCTCGATGTGGTCGACCACCACGTGCAACATCCGGGAGACCGCCCAGGCGAACTTGACGATCTGGTGGACGATGAAGCCCATGTACCAGCCGAGCCCCTGGCGGATGAGCCGCTTGACGTAGCTGCCCACCATCTTCTGGGACTCGACCGGTACGGCGATGTCCACGTGCGCGCTGCCGTCGACCAGGGTGAGGGTCTCGCGCAGGCGGCCACGACCGTGGAGACCCACCGGAGAGAACTCGAGGAACAGCTCGTCGAGCTCGCGCTCGAGGCCGGCGGGGAGGTCCCCGAGGCGCGTCGCCGCCGCACCTCGGCGTCGATCTCGGCCATCACCTGGTCCAGGTAGCGGATCCGCTCGGCGGGATCGTCGTCGCCGGTCGGACCGGCCGTCGCCGGACCGTCGGGGGCCGCGGGTGACGCCGGGGAGGTCGGGGTCGGCACAGGCTGACTATAGCCAGGGCCCTTCCGGGCTCCAGGGAGCGGGTGCCGTCCGCTGCACGCCTCTCACTAGGCTGACCTGCACGCGGGCGTGGCGGAACTGGCAGACGCGCCGGGTTTAGGTCCCGGTCCCCTCGGGGATGGAGGTTCGAATCCTCTCGCCCGCACCCAGGCGGCACGTCGGAAACGAGCGGGCCCGGGCGTTCGCGATCGCACGCTCGTGACCGTGGGTGGACCCGGATCCTGCCCCACCGATCACTGCTGTGGGCTCCCTCATCGTTTCCGAGCAGGAGGAAGGCGGAACTTCCATCGGTGGGGACGGGGGACCCAATCCTCCGGCTTCTCGATGACCAGTGCAACCGAAGTCGTGACGAACTCCCCCAGCATCGTCCGCAGATGGACGTCGCTCAGAGGCGGTACATCGACGTGGCAGTCGGCGGGTGTCTCTCCCTCCGAGAGGTCGAGCGTGATCCGGTAGCCCTCGTGCTGGAGACGCTCCGCCAGTTCTGTGAGATCCCGGCGACGGTAGAGCACCGTCGGTCCGGCTTCGACAGTCTCCGCGTCGGAGGTGACGTTGAACTCGGTGGTGTGGACTCCGACGCCTCCCGGGGCGACGAGCGCCATCGACCGGACCACGAACTCGGCTCCCGCCTCCAGTGACCCGAGGTGCTCGAACGCACACGAGGACCAGGAGAAGTCGAACACGCCGAGGTCGCGAGGCAGATGGGTCATGTCCACGTACCGGTGCCTCACGAGTTGTTCGAAGCTGTCCGCGTCACAGAGTCCGAAGTCGTTCAGACCGGCCCGGCTCTCTGCATACTCCTCACCCGAGGTCGTCCATCCGGCCTCTTCTGCCTGGACGGGGTCGAGATCGGTGGCCAGGATGCTGCATCCGCTCGATGCGAACAGAGCCACGAGGGGTTCCCGGCCCACTCCGAACCCGATACCAGAACGACCCGGTCGAAGTTGCCCCCGCTCAGCGAGGGCCTCGCAGATGAACAGCCATTCCCACATCTTGCGATGGACGATCATCTCCTTGGGATCGGTGCCGTCCGGGTCCCACATCGGGCGTATCCGCTCGCCCCAGGCCCGAAGCTCCGGTGAGGCCAGGCTGTCCAATTTGCACACCTGAGAGCTCAGCACTGCCAGATGCTCGCACAGCGGACGCCTGGCCAGGAACGAGCCGACCCGGGCCGGACGACCACACCGGACCCCGAGTTGGAGGGGTCCCGGGCGCTGCCGTGCCCGGCCCGGGACGAGCCGAACCCGGCCGGTCTTGCCGCAACCGGTGGGTATCGGCCATGCTTCCCCGGTTCCGCCACAGCGAGCCGTGCACGGCCAGGGACAGCGATCACCGCATCGACCACAGGAGGACACCATGGGAATGCTCGACGGCAAGGTTGCCATCGTCACCGGCGCAGGCCGGGGGATCGGACGCGAGGAGGCGTTGCTCCTGGCCTCTGAGGGGGCCAAGGTCGTCGTCAACGACGTCGGGGCTTCGGTCGAGGGACAGGGTGGGGACAAGCACCCTGCCGAGGAGGTGGTCGAACTGATCGAGGCCGGCGGGAGCAAGGCCGCCGTGAACTCCTCCGACGTGAGCTCGTGGGACGGAGCCAAGGCGCTCGTCGACCAGGCCATCGAGACCTTCGGTCAGCTGGACATCCTGGTCAACAACGCAGGCATCCTGCGGGACAAGATGTCCTTCAACATGGACGAGTCCGACTGGGACGACGTCATCCGGGTCCATCTCAAGGGCCACTTCGCCCCGTCCCATCACGCCGCGGTCTACTGGCGGGGACGGGCGAAGGCCGGAGAGGACGTGACCGGCCGGATCATCAACACCTCGTCGGAGGCCGGGCTCTTCGGCAACGCCGGGCAGGCCAACTACTCGGCGGCCAAGGCCGGGATCGCTTCGATGACCTGGGTGCTGGCCCGGGAGCTCGGGCGGTACGGGATCACGGTCAACTCGATTTCGCCGCGCGCACGCACCCGGATGACCGAGAACCTCTTCGGCGACATGGCCAAGGCCACCGAAGGATTCGACAAATTCGATCCCCGCAACGTCGCCCAGCTGGTGACCTTCCTCGCCACGGGCGAAGCGGCCGACATCAGTGGCCAGAACTTCGTCGTCTACGGGGGGGACATCTGGGCCATGGGCGGCTTCCATCCGGTCGGCGAGATCCACCGCGAGTCGATGTGGAGCCCCGCCGAGCTCGCCGCAGCCAAGGGGGAACTGTTCAAGGGCGTGTCCTCAGGGGTGCCCCCCTTCAGCATCTCGTAGGACGCAGAGCGCCCCGGGCGCCCGGTCAGCCGGGCGCCCGGTCAGCCGCGTGAGGGAACCAGTGCGGTGGCCTCTCCGACCACCTTCTCCTCGCCGTCGGCGTTGCGCAGGCGCACGTCGAGGTCGATCAGGTGCTCGTCGCCCTCCGCCCGCTTTCCGGTCACCACGATCTTCGAGCTGAGCTTCTCGTCGGGCCAGGTCTGACGCGCGAACCGCACCTGGAACCGACGTGACGTTCCCGATGCCCACGTAGTCGGTGATCGCGGTGCCCAGCAGGCCCATCGAGAACATGCCGTGACCGAAGACGCTGGGTTGACCCGCCGCCACAGCCTTCGACCTCGTCGTGGTGCATCGGGTTGAAGTCCCCTGATGCCCCGGCGTACGCCACCAGGTCGGTCCGGGTCAGCACGTGGGTCAGCACCGGGGCCTCGTCGCCCTCGCTGACATCCTCGAAGTACAGCACCGCGTCACCCATCGTCCCGTCCTCCCTCGTCGATCCGGCGACCGATCCACCCACTGTGCACCGACCCGGGGCTCTCGATCAACCGACGGCTCACCGGCCGGGCTCCGGGTCCCGCGGCAACCCGAGCAGGCGTTCACCGATCACGTTGCGCTGGACCTCGCTCGTCCCTCCGGCGATGGTCATGCACTTGCTCTGCAGCACCCATGGGCGGATGCAGCCGCCTCACCGTCACCGACGGCCCCCTCGGGCCCGCAGAGGTCGAGTCCGAACTCGTGGACCCGCTGGTCGAACTCGGCGCCGAGCAGCTTCCGACGCTCGACTCGGACCCGGGCTGGAGCCCACCCACCGAGCGCAGCGTCGCCCGCATGCCCAGTTGCGCGAGGGACTGCGCATCGGCCAGCAGGCGCGCCGAGCCGGTCGAGGGTGACCGGGTCGTGGAGCTCGGGGTGCGCTGTCACCCGGCGAGAGCACCCCCTCGAGCGCCCCGCCGAACGCCGAGTCGGACGAGAGCGAGACCCGCTCGTTGGCCAGCGTGGTCCGTGCCAGCCTCCACCCACCGTCGATCTCGCCCACCACGCAGTCGTCGGGCACGAAGCACCCGTCGAAGAAGACTTCGTTGAACAGTGCGTCCCCGGTGATCTCCCGCAGTGGCCGGACCTCGATGCCCGGCTGACCGCATGTCGACCAGGAAGTAGGTGATGCCCTCGGTGCTTCGGCACGTCGGGATTGGTGCGGGCCAGGCAGATCCCCATGTGGGCACGCTGCGGCCACCGAGGTCCAGACCTTCTGGCCGGTCAGCGACCACCCACCGTCGACCCGGGTGGCCCGGGTGCTCAGCGCGGCCAGATCGGATCCCGCGCCCGGCTCGCTGAAGAGCTGGCACCAGATCACGTCGCCCCGGAGCGTCGGGCCCGACCCACCGTTCGGTCTGCTCGGCGGTGCCGTGGGCCATGATCGTCGGGAGGGCCCAGGCGGCCACGGCCAGGGTCGGGTCGCCGGAGCCCCGGCCTCCGCGCAGACCTGGTCGATGACCAGCTGCTCGACCGCCCCGGCGTCCCGGCCCCAGGGAGTGGGCCAGTGCGGGGCCAGCAGCCCGCGGTCGGCCAGGGCCCGCCGCTGCGCTCGCCGGGTCCTCCATGGCGGCGAGCTCCGGCCACCACGGGCGTCGAGCTCGGCCCGGAGCGCCTCCGCCTCGGGCGGCAGGTCGATCGACAGCTGTCGGCGGCGCCACCGGCCAGCGCCAGACGGGCCGACTCGGCCCGGAGCGGCGCGGTTCCGCCCGACCAGCTGGCGCAGGGTGGTGGCCCGGCGCAGGTGGACGTGGGCGTCGTGCTCCCAGGTGAATCCCATCCCCCCGAGGACCTGGATGGCCCCCTTGGCCGCGCTCGACGTAGCCGTCGAGGGCGAGGGCGGCGGCCAGCTGCACGGCCAGGCTCCCCTGGTCCTGTCTCCTCGCCCGAGTCGTCGACCGGCGCCCTTCGGCCTCGCAGCACCGACTGGCGGCGTCCCAGGTGGCGGCCACCCCCTGCTCGACCGAGACCAGCATGTCGGCCAGCCGGTGCTTGACCCCCTGGAACTGCCCGATCGGGCCGGCCGAACTGCTCGCGGGTCCGGGCGTGCTCGGCTGCGATCTCGACGACACCAGCGGGCCCCGCCCACGGCCTCGGCCGACAGCACCACGAGGGCCAGGTCGCGGACGGCACCGGTCCGGGTGCGTCGAGCACCCGCTCCCGGGGCGACCGTGGCCCCGTCCAGGGTCCACGGCGCGAGCGGGCGGGTCGGGTCGAAGCTCGGGAGCTGGCCACCTCGGTCACGCGTCGGCCCGGCTCGAGCACGACCCAGCGGATCGCGTCGCCCACCGCCACGGGGCCAGCACGTGGGAGACCAGCGCCCCGTGCACGCAGCGGCCGGAGCTCGCCGCCGACGACCAGCGAGCCGTCGGGGCTCGGGTCCGGCCGGTCGAGGCCGGCCGGCGCGACGGGTGATCCGTCGGGGGCCGCCGTCGGCACCGCCAGTGAGGCGGTCGACGAGCCGTCGGCCAGCGCCGGGCAGGATCGCCTTGGCCAGGCCGGCACCGCCGTCCGCGGCGACGACCGCCGGCGACGACCGCCGTCGGTGTCCCACGGGCCGACCGCCGCAGCGTGCCCGAGCTCCTCGGCCACGACGGCCAGCTCGACCAGCCCGCGCCCTGCCCGCCGAATTCCTCGGGCACATGGATCGCCAGGAGTCCCCTGGGCGGCGAGATCCTCCCAGTACGGCGGGAGCACGTCGGCCTCGGCGTCGAGGGCTGTCCGGACGGCCGCGGCCACGCCACGCGGCCTCGGCCCAACGCCGGACGGAGGCCCGGAGCTCCTCGTGCTCGTCCCGGATGCCGATGGCCACGTGTCTCAGGCTCCGAAGAGGTGGAGCAGGTGGTCGACCGACCAGACGTCCCAGGCGTGGGTGCCCAGGACGACGACCGCCGCCAGGACCATCATGAGGTTCTGGCCCTGCTCGGCCCAGTCGCTGATCATGAGCACGAAGTAGAGGAGGTTGAGCAGGATGCTGGCCACCAGGCGGCGATCGGGGTCAGGAAGCCGAGGACCAGCCCGAGGCCGATGGCCAGCTCGGAGAAGACCACGACGTAGGCCATCGGGATCGGCTGGGGCCGGACGACCTTGTCGAAGCCGGTCTTCACGAAGGCCCACTTGTGCTTCTCGGCGACCGAACCGCCCCACTCGATGCCCGACCCCGCTGGTGAGCCAGCCCCGAGGTCCTTGTGGGCGAAGCTCTTGATCCACCACAGTCCGAGCCCGATCCGCAGGACGGCGAGCCATTCGGCGGTGGTCAGCCAGGTCGAGTGTCACGGGTGAGTTTCTAGCATCTCGCGGGACCGTGACTCGGAATCAGTTGCCGCTGCGACGGCGCCGTCATGGGCCGCCACCTGCGCTAACGGCCGACTGCGGTCGACATGCCGGCTACCAGCCCCGGAAGACCGGGCGTCCGCCGCTCGGCGAATGCGGCCAGGCCCTCGCGGCAGTCGTCGGTCGTCGGTCACCAGCTCCTGCAGGACGGCCTCGTCCCAGAGGGCGCCTGCCCGATCCGACTCGAGAGACCGGTTGGTCAGGTACTTGGCCGCCCCGATGGCCTTGGTCGGACCAGCGGCCAGGCGGGCCGCCCACGCGCCGGCCTCGGCCATCAGATCGGCCCGGGGCACGACCTTGTTGACGAGCCCCATCCGTTCGGCATCCCTGGCCGGGAGACCGTCCCCGAAGAAGAAGAGCTCCTTCGCCTTCTGCGGACCGACCAGGCGGGGCAGCAGGTACGCGCCTCCGGCGTCGGGGGCGATGCCCCGCCGGACGAAGACCTCGATGAACGCTCGCCTCCTCGGCGGCGAGCACCAGGTCGCAGGCGAGCGCCAGGTGCATGCCCCCGCCCGCCGCGGTGGCGTTGACGGCGGCGATCACCGGCTTCTCGCAGTCGAGCACGGCGCTGACCAGGCGCTGCCACCCGGTGCGGATCATCCGGGCCGCGTCGCCGACGGCACGGTCGGGCGCCCCCTCCGGACGGGCCAGTCTCGGGACCCCGGCGACCGCAGGTCGGCTCCGGTGCAGAAGCCCTTCTCTCCGCGCCCGGTGAGGACGACCGCCCGCACGGCCAGATCGGCCGAGGCCTCCTCGAGCCAGAGCCCGAGCTGGTCGCGCATGGCCGGGGTGATGGCGTTGCCCGCGTCGGGACGGTTGAGCGTGATCCAGGCCACCCCGTCCTCCAACTGCCGGAGGATCGCCTGGTCGGCGGGAACCGTCCGCCATCAGACGCGGTGGATGATGTTCATCCGCGAGGTGCACACCGGCTCGCCGCTGGTCCTCGTCGCTCCAGACGGTCTCGACCACCACGAAGGTCATGGTCTTGCCCTTCGATTCCTTCCGGTAGGCGTCGGCGACGGCTCCCCGGCCGACCAGGACGTCGCCGGCGAAGACGGGGCGGTGGTAGGTGAACTCCTGCTCGCCGTGGAGGATGATGCCCCCTCCGGCCATCAGGGGGCCGAGCACCTCGGCCATCGGGTTGCCCGGCGGCGCATCGTCCGGCTGCAGCTCGGGGTACGCCCCGAAGTTCCCCATCACGAAGGGGTAGGTGGGAGGCGCGGGGATGCCGGGCAGGCCGACCCCGGCGGCCGCCCGCGGGTCGCGGTAGACGGGGCTCTGGTCCTTCACGGCGGTGGCGAACAAGGCCAGCTGGCCCCGCTCGACCGTCACCACCGTGGTGCCGGTCGGCGTCCCGATGATGGCCTTGAGGTTGTCGTCTGCCACTGTCGCTGCCTCCCTGTCGTCAGTTCTCTGAGCGGCTCCGGCCGTCCGGAGGGTTGCCCGGTGGGCACCGTAGCGCGCCGTCGCGCGTAGGCGGGGCCCGGAGCTGCCACCCCCGACCCCGAGCGGTCCCTCGGGTAGCGGGTGGCCCGCCCGGCTCAGTGGACCGGTCGCGGGACGACCGGTGTCTCGGCCAGCAGGTCCCGCAGCGCACGGCGGTCCAGCTTGCCGAGCACCGTGACGGGGAGCTCGTCGGCGAAGTCGAGGTACTCCGGCACCTTGTAGCTCGCGAGCCGGGACGCACAGTGACCGACCAGATCGGCCGGCGTGACCGGGCCTGTGGCGACCACGACCGCGCCGACCCGCTCCCCGAGCTCGGCGTCGGGCACGCCGACCACGCCCACGTCGCTCACGTCGGGATGGTCCCGCAACACCTCCTCGACCTCGACGGGGCCGAACTTCTCGCCCCCCCGGTTGATCGTGTCGGAGAGGCGTCCGACCAGGATAGAGGTAGCCCTCGTCGTCCTGCCAACCGGTGTCCCCGGTGTGCAGCCACTCGCTGGTCGTGTTCTGTGCGGCCCGCACCAGGAACTCACCTGGGTCCCCGGGAGCCACCGGCTGGTCGGTCCCCGGGGTCGACGATCCTGACCTCGACCCCTGCGAGCGGCCTTCCCACGGAGTCGAACCGGTCACCACGCCGGTGGTCCTCCGGGGTCGAGGGCCGCGAAGGCCCCCAACGTCTCGGTCTGCCCGAAGGTGTTGGAGAAGTCGACGTCAGGCAGCGCGGCGACCGCCCGGCGGACGAGATTCGACCGGGGCGGCGGCGGCCCCGTAGTTGAGCGACCGCAGCGAGGAGAGGTCGGTGCTCGCGAACAGCGGGTGGTCGAGGATCCGTCGGAGCATGGTGGGCACGACGAACGTCTGGGTCACCCGGCGGCGATTCCACCAGCGAGAGCCACTCACCGGCTTCGAACTTCGGGAGCAGGACCAGCTGCTTGCCCTGGTAGAGGGAGACGAAGAGGCCGAGGGTCCCGCCGATGTGGAAGATGGGAGCCGACATCATGTCGACCACCTGGGGCAGTTCGGGATCGATGGGCTTTCCGTAGAAGGCCAGCCGGTCGGCGATCGAACGGTGGCTGATCGAGACGGGTTTGGGCAGTCCCGTCGTGCCGCTCGTGAACAGCACGAGCGCCACGTCGTCACCCGCCCCGGTCGTCTCCGGAGCGGCGTCGGCAGGAGCGGCCGCCACGTCCTCCTCCGTGAGGACCGGTCCGACCATCGCCGAGCGGAGCCGGTCGGCGAAGGCTGGCGCCGGCCACGCCGACGCGAGCACCGACGAGCTCGACCAGCTGTGCGAGCTCCCCGGTGGTGAGGTACGCGTTCATCTGGGCCGAGGCCGCGCCCAGGCGGGCGGCGGCCAGGATCGTCGCGACCGACAGCGCACTGCCCAGGTTGACCAGCGCGACCCGATCCCCTGGCCGGACCCCCGCCGCCGGACAACGCCGCGCAGGCCCGTCGGGTCATCTCCTCGAGCTGCCGATAGGTGAGCTCCTGCCCGTCCACCACCAGTGCGGTCCGGTCCGGCACCCGCTCGAGGGCGGGGTCGATCGCGTGTCCCAGCGTTCATGTCGGACCGGAGGGATCGGGGATGTGGCCGGCGAGCGTCACTCGACGCCCGGGAGGCTGGACGGCATCGGGTGGGAGCTGGTCCTGGACGGCCTCGGCCAATCGCTGGGACCGGGACCGCAGGGACAACAGCTCGTTGTACCGCTCGTCCTCGCCCTTGACCCCCGAGATCAACGATGACTGGGCCAGGTAGATCGGCGCCGACGAACATGATGAGGAGCGAGAACGCCTCGAGTGGGCCGTAGGCGCCGTAGGTGCGCAGATTGTCGCCGAACAGCCCGATGCCGAGTGGCCAGGCTCGCCAGCGGGTCGACGAGGACCAGCGCGGTCTGCGAGGCGGCGATGGGGCCGGCGTGGAAGGCGTTCTGGGCCAGGAACACCGAACCCACCCCGCACACGCGCGAGCGCGTAGGTCTGCCAGTGCACCAACAGCTGCGCCCAGTCCGTGGCCACGTAGTCGCCGACCGACTTGATCAGCGCGGCGGTGAAGGCGAATCCGACCGCCCCGGCCGCCCCGAACATGGCCGCCCGCCACCAGCGGGGCCCACGGAGCGCGAGCAGGACCGCAACGACCACCAGGACCCCGCAGGCGGACCCGGCGATGATCCATCCGAGGGGGCGAGGGTTCAGGTCGCCACTCTCGGGCTGGGCGAAGATGAGGAATCCGGCCAACCCGCCGGCGGCTGCCAGGCACGCCGAGCCAGACGGATGCCACCGATCCGGTAGCGGAACCAGGTGGCCAGCAGGAGCACCAGGAGCAGGAGCTCGGTGGTCAGGATGGGCTGGACCTGGCTGAGGTTCCCGAGATGGAGGGCGACCGCCTGGAAGAGGAACGACCCCACCATGATGGCGAACCCGAGCAGCCACACCCCCCGCTTGAGGGCGTGGGTCAGCAGGCTCAGCCTGAGCGTCGAGTCCGTCGGGTGCGTCCTCCACGCCCATCCGCTGGAGGATGCTGGTGAGCGCGTTCGCGAGCGCCGCGGTCGAGGGCGAGGACGTAGACCACGATCCCTACTTCTGTCCGGGGCAGGCGGCAGCCGCACCCGAGGGTCCGGCACTGGCCTGTGTGGGCACGTCATCACCTGGCACTGGACTCGGCGCCTCCTTGTGGTGAACCCGCCGTCGTGCTCCCCGCGGCCCCATACTAGGGGAGGGTGTCGCGCCCGGACACGTGAGCCGGGCTCCCCGCCAACGCCGGAGCCGGTCGGGTCGACGGCAGCCTGGTCAGCCGGGGCGGGACGTGTCAGCCGGGCAGGAACTCCTCGGCGAAGCGGCGGATCCCGTCGAGTGCATCCGAGGTGCGGCTCCACGGCTTGACGAACACCCGATCGACCCCGGCCTCGGCGTAGCGCTCGACGTCGGCCCTGGAGCTGATCTGCACCGCCGAGGGTCACCTCGGTGCGCCCGGGCCGTCCGGCCCGGTCCCGCAGCTCGGCGAGCCGGACCACCGCGGCGGGAATCTGCTCGAGCGTGTGGTTCATCGGCACCCAGCCGTCGCCGACCGTCGCCGCACGGCGGAGCGCGGCCGGACCGTCCCCTCCGATGTGGAGGCGGGGCCAGGGCTGTTGCACCGGCTTGGGCTCGAACCTCACCGGAGCGAAGTCGAAGAAGCGTGCCGTGGTGCTCGACGACCGGTTCCGACCAGAGCCGGCGGCAGATGTCGATGGCACTCGTCGACCCGCGCGCCGCGGGTGTCGAAGTCGAGGCCCACCGCGTCCCACTCGGCCCGCAGCCAGCTGGCACCGATGCCGAAGTCGACCCGGCCACCGGACAGCACGTCGAGCGTGGCCACGGCCCGTGCCGTGCTGAAGGGGTGGCGCAGGCCGATGTTGTAGACCTGGGTGCCGAACCGGATGCGCTCGGTACGCGCGGCCAGGATGTGACAGGTACACGAGCGCGTCGAAGACCGGGATCTCGGACGGGATGGGCGGGTGATCCTGACCGTCGTGCGGGCTTCCCCCCATTTCGACCGGAAGCACCAGGTGCTCGGGGATCCAGACCGAGTCGTAGCCGAGCCGGTCTGCCTCCTCGGTCACCGCCACCCACGCGGTCGGATTGAGCACCCCGAGGGAGAGCGCGAACTTCACCCGGCACCTGCCGGTGTACAGATGTAGCCGCCGCGGGCGCCCACCGCTCGGATCCGGGCCGCAGCGGTCAGAGGAGTGCCTCTGCTGGCAGGACCGGGGCATCGGGACCCTCCTCGAAGGGTCGGATCATCGCCTCCTGGGCGAAGGAGGCGATCAGTGCGCCCTGCTCGGTGAAGACCTGACCGCGCACGTACGACATGCCCCCGCCGACCTGGGTGCTCTCGTGGTGGTAGAGCAGCCAGCCGTCCCATGTCACCGGCTCGTGGAAGACGATCGTGATGGTCATGACCGCGGTCGACACGGTGCGGTGGGCCTGGGCGGTGCCGATGCCCCGGTGGCCACGCATGGTGGCCGAGATCGAGAGGTGGCCGGTGAAGTGGGCGATCAGGGCCCGGGCGAGATCGGACCGGTCGGGGACCGGTGTCGTAGCGCACCCATGCGTCGAGGACCGGCGGTCCGACCTCGTCGGGGTCGTTCGGGTCGGCCACGCCGACGAGTCGCAGCTCGCGGCCGGCCATCGGCATGGTGACCTCCAGCGCATCGGCCGGGCCACCGACCGCCGGCATGCCGGGCCGTGTGGCGGATCACGTCGGGAGCGGTGCCACCGAGGAGCACACTCACCGCTGCGCACCGGCGGTCCCCCTGGCCGACGCTCACCACCGCACCGCCGAAGGTGCGACCCCGGTGGGTCACGTCCACCTCGAACCAGAGCGGCCGGACGTCGTCGACGGCCCGGGTGAAGACGGCGTGGGCCGAGTGCACGGTGTGACCGGGCATGACCTTCGAGGCGGCCACGACCGCCTGGGCCAGCAGCTGGCTCCCGTCCACCACCCTGCGGACACCACCGTCGCTGGTCCCGACGAAGCGGTACCGCCCGCGTCCTGGGACGTCGTCGTCATCTTGCCCGACGTCTTCCGGGACGTCGAAGATCTCCATCATCCGGGTCACGCTCGAGTCGTCGGTGACTGCGCTCCGGCCGACGCTCACCGCCCCGAGACCGCCGGGTCCGCAGTGCCCACCCGCAGGTCGACGACGTCCTGGTAGAAGGCGAGGTAGCCGGCCAGTCGGGCCACCTCGCGATGTGGGTCGGAGTAGGTCCACGCCAGCACCTCCACCCCGTCGTGGACGAGACGCCGGTAGGTGGCGATCCCCTTGAACGGGCAGACACTGGTGCGGTCGTCGGGGGTGAGGAGGTCGATGCGTACGTCGTCGGGGGGGAAGTAGAAGACGAGGCCGTGATCCTGCTCGTCGACCAGGAGCGTCCGGACGCTGTCGGCCAGGATGGAGATCCCCGAGGGTCACGGTGACCCGGTTCCGGCGGGCCAGGATGTCGACCCGGTAGTCGGCGTCGCTCGACGTATCCCGAGTGTTCCATGACCTGTCCCCCATCACCGGCCGGTTCGGTGTCGGCTGGTTCCCCTCCACCGGTCGCTGCGGCACCCGCCGCGTGGGCACCGGTCATCGTAGTGTGCAGGGTCACCGGACCCAGGACCGTACACCCGGTCGCCAGCCCGGGGAAAGGACGCCCAGATGATCATCGTTGTCGGCACCATCGAGGTCGCCGAAGGCGACCGCGACCGCTTTCTCGACGGCCGACGGGAGCAGGTCACGAACTCCCTCGCGGAAACCGGGTGCCTCGACTACTCCTTCGCCGCAGATGCCGGCGACCCCTGTCGGGTACGCCTCCTCGAACGCTGGGAACAGATGGGCGACCTCGAGGCACATGTGGCCGGCCTGCGCTCGTCCGGGTCCCCATCGGTTGGGTCCCAGTCGGAGCCGCCGGTCCCCTCCCGCTACGTCGACATGGCCGTCTACGAGGCGACCCCGGTGAAGCCTCCGTGGGCCTGACCGCCGACCGGGCACTGTCGCCCCACGGGTGGTCGCTCCGTACCGTGCCGCCGGAGCTCGAGCGACGCTGGCTCGCGGATGGGCTCTGGGACGACCGGACACTCGGGGGCCAGCTCGACCGCGCCCTGCGGGCCGCTCCCGGACAGGAGTTCCGGATCCACTCGGAGGAGCGCCCCTGGAGGGGCACGTTCGGCGAGCTCGACGAGCGGGCCCGGCGGCTGGCCGGCGCGCTCATCGACCGTGGGGTGGGACCGAGCGACACCGTGGCCTTCCAGCTCCCGAACTGGGTCGAGGCAGCGGTGACCTTCTACGCGGGAGCCCTCCTCGGGGCGGTGATCGTCCCGATCGTCCACTTCTACGGCCCGAAGGAGGTCGAGTACATCCTCCGGCGCACCGGGGTGAAGGTCCTGGTGACCGCCGCCACATTCGGCCGCACCGACTACCTCGCAGGCCTCGGGCGGATGGGCGGAGCGCTCGACAGCGTCCACACGATCGCTGTTGTGGGCCCTCCCGCCGAATCGCTCCCCTCCGGACTCCTGGCCTTCGACGACCTCGAGGCCGCAGGCACGCCGATCGCGGAGCCGGTCCCCGTCGACCCGGGTTCCGCGGCGATCGTCGCATATACGTCGGGGACCACCGCCGATCCGAAGGGGGTCATCCACACCCACCGCACCATCGGGTGCGAGGTCCGCCAGCTCGGTGCCATGGACGCCGCCGCCGGACGGGCGACCCTCACCGGAGCACCCGTGGGCCACGCGATGGGGATGTTGGGAGCCCTGCTCATCCCGGTGCTCAAGGGCAATCCGGTCCACCTGGTCGACGTCTGGGACCCGGCCCGAGTGCTCGGGCTGATGACGGAGTTCCAGCTGGCCTGTGGCTCCGGGGCCACCTACTTCCTCACCAGCCTGCTCGACCACCCGGACCGCACCGAGGCCCATCTCGGGCTCATGGAACACATCGGGCTCGGCGGGGCCACGGTGCCCGCGGCTGTTGCCGAGCGGGCCGCAGCCCAGGGAATCTCGATCGTCCGCATGTACGGCTCCACCGAGCATCCTTCGGTGACCGGGTCCTACCACACCGACCCCGAATCCCTCAGGCTCCGCACCGACGGGCGACCGCTCGAGGGAGTCGAGATCCGGCTGCTCGACGACAGGGGACGACCGGTCGAGCCGGGCGAGCCCGGTGAGATCTGGTCCCGTGGACCGGACTGCTGCATGGGCTACACCGATCCGGCACTGACGGCTGTCCTCTTCGACGACGAGGGGTGGTACCGCACCGAGGACATCGGCGTGCTCGACCCGTCCGGGTACCTCACCATCACCGACCGCAAGAAGGACGTGATCATCCGCGGTGGCGAGAACATCAGCGCCGCCGAGGTCGAAGGGCAGCTGATGGGGATGGACGGTGTGGCCGAGGTGGCGGTGGTGGCCGCTCCCCACCCCCGGTTGGGCGAGCAGGCCTGCGCGTTCGTGCGGGTGACCGCTGAGGGCGGATCGTTCGACCTGGCCGGCGTGCAGCGGCGCCTGGCGGAGTCCGGCATGGCGCGTCAGAAGTGGCCGGAGCAGCTCCGGGTCGTCGAGGTCCTCCCGCGGACACCGTCCGGCAAGGTGAAGAAGGAGGTGCTGCGCCAGCAGCTGCGCGAAGAGGTGGTCGACGGCTGATCGCGGCGACCCGATCGGGTCACGGGTGTGCCGAGGGCCCGCCCGTGAGTGCCGGAACGCGGAGCAGGGGGACGACCTCTGTCATGAAGCGCCGAAGCGTCTCGTCCGAGGGGTAGTCACGGAGCCACAGGATGAAGCCCCTGCACCCGGCGTCCACGAAGGCCTGGGACTGCTCGGCCACCTGTTCGACCGTGCCGACCAGGTTTTCCGCCAGATAGGTCGCGGTGGGCGTGTGACCCCAGAGATCCCCGCCGCCCTCCGACTCGCACCAGGCGAGGGTCTCCGCCTCGGTATCGAAGATCCGGCAGTCCGGGCCATGGGTGCGGGTGATGGTGTCGAAGGGCCGCCCCACCTCCTCGCAGAATCGCTCGAGGACCCCGGACTTGCGCTGGAAACCCTCGAGCCCGACCTGCCAGTTGGTGAGGTCCGCCCGTTGCGCCGCGATACGCAGGGTGACCCGCTCCCCTCCCCCGCCGACCAGGATCGGGGGGAGCTCCTGGACCGGCTTGGGGTCGCAGTAGGCACCGTCCAGACGCACGTGCTCGCCGTGGTGGGTGACCGTCTCCTCGGACCACAATCGGCGGACCACGTCGAGGGTCTCGTCGAGCACGGCAAGGCGCTCACGATCGGGCGGGTACTCGTACCCGTAGGAGTGGTACTCCTCGTGGAACCATCCCGCACCGAGACCGAGGATCAACCGCCCACCCGAGTAGACGTCGATGCACGCGGCCTCCTTCGCCAACAGGCCGGCATTCCGATACGACGCGCAGGTCACCAACTGACCGAGCCGCACACCCGTCGTGCGCTGCGAGAGCGCGGCCAGCATGGTGAACGTCTCGAAGACATGGCTCGGCTTGCGCCGGGGGACGGTCTCCACGTGGTCGTAGACCCACAGATGGTCGTAGCCGAGCGATTCGGCCAACTGGGCCAGCTCGACCGAGCGGGCCCATGCGTCGGGTCCGCTCCAGCCCTCGTACTCGAGCTTCCAACCCTGCGGGACGAAGACGCCGATCTCGAGCGGACCGATCATGACGCGAACTCCCACCACTGCACCTCGCACATCATCGGCAGCAGGTACCCGACGTAGAACGAGTGGATCTTGACCATTCCCTGGTCGTCGACCTTCACATCGATCAGGTCGACCCGCTCGTCCTTCGCCAGGTAGGCGGCGGCCCGGTCGCGTGCGCCCGTGAGCTCTGCCAGGGACCCCACGGCAAAGCCGAAGTGGTCCATCCGGGGACAGCGCATGGGCTCGTCCTCGGCCACGAAGAAGAGGAACTGGTCCCAGTGGACGCACGACAGGACCAACCTGCGCCGGTCGAGGGTCAACATGTCCAGCTCCTCGAAGCCGAAGACCTCGCTGAAGAACCGACAGATCTCCTCCCGCTTGCCACGGTCGAGCAGGTCGGGATCGAGACTCATCGCGACGTGATTGAACCGGGGGGTGCCGGTCGGATAGAAGGGGTGGGTCATCGGTCGTCTCCTGACTGTGCTGCCGGCGGTGGACGCTCCATCGGCGCCCTCCGACAGCCGGGGCACCACCATCACCTTGCCGGCGAAGCGGCCGTGGGCCAGACCGGAGAGCGCGTCGGAGATGCCGTCGAGGGGCACGTCGTCCGCCTCGATGATCCGATCGGTCGGGAACCCTTCGGAGGCCAGGAGCTCCAGTGCATCGGCGAATCCTCCCAGGTCGTAGATGAACGACCCGACGACGGAGAGCTCGTTGAGGATCCAGCGATTGGGGTCGAACGTCGGCTGATCGATCCCGGCCCCGACCAGGGCCAGGGTGCCACCCCGCCGCAGCTGCTGGAATCCGGCCTCCATCGCCGCCTTCTTCCCCGAGCACTCGAGCACCACGTGCACGGCGCGCTCCGCCATCCGCTCCGGCTCCCAGCTCGGGAAGGTCTCGAGCGCAGATGGGTCCAGCACCTCGGAGGCACCGAGGTCGCGGGCCAGTCGTCGTCGGCGTTCGGCGGGCTCCACTGCGATGACCGGACCGATACCCCGGGCCACCAGCGCAGCGATGGACAGCGCGCCGATCGGTCCCGCACCGATGACCATGACCGAGTCTCCGGGCGCGACGCCCGACCGGGTCAGCCCGTGGAGCGCGACGGCAAGTGGCTCCGCCAGCGCGGCACGGCGGGCGGTGAGTCCCTCCGGCCGACGCAGGAGTGACGCGGCCGGTACCACCACGTAGCCGGCGAAGGCCCCGTCCCGGTTGTCGACGACCGAACCGCGCTCCTCGCATTGAGACGGTTTCCCCTCGCGACAACGGCGGCAGCGTCCGCACCGGGGAGAAGGGCCACCGACCACTGGGTCGCCGGACGCCCACCCCGTCACGCCGTCACCCACGGCAGCGACGCTGCCGGTGAACTCGTGGCCCGCCACCAGGCCGGGAGAGCCGGCCCATCCCTCGAACATGAGATGGATGTCCGAACCGCAGATCCCGCAGTGGTCGACCTCGACCAGGACCTCGCCGGGTCCGGGCCGGGGCACCGTTCGCACCTCGACCTCGACCAAGCCCGGCCGTCTGTAGACCGCGACCGGCATCGTCTCCGGTAGTCCGTTCAGGACGCCACCTCCCCCGTCAGGCCGGCTCCGGTTCACCGCGTGGCGTGCCCGGACGCCGGCACGGCGCCACTCTAGGACCGCAGCCGGTCCCGTGCAGCCAGGTCGCGGTGGCGGAGCCGCTCGGCGACGCCCTCCCCTACAGTGCCTCCATGAGCGGACCAGCGCCGGACAGCCGCGAACGCACCGACGTCCGCATCCTTCGTGATGCTGCGGCGCTGGCACGAGCGGCGGCCCTCGAGGCCGCAGCGCTGCTCCGTGACGCCGCGGCGCGACACGGCATGGCCCACGCCATGTTCGCCACCGGCAACTCCCAGCTGGCCTTCGTCGACCGCCTCGTCGAGCCGTCCATGGACATCCCCTGGGGTGACGTGGTGATCTTCCACATGGACGAGTACGCGGGTGTGGGTCCCGAGCACCCTGCCAGCTTCCAGCGGTGGATCCGGGAGCGCATCGAGCAGCCGACCCACCCGTGGGCTGCCCACTATCTGGACGGACGCGCCGACCCGGCACGGGAGTGCGAGCGCTACAGCGAACTGCTGGCCACCCATCCGCTCGACCTGTGCTGCCTCGGGATCGGCGAGAACGGACATCTGGCCTTCAACGACCCGGGCGTCGCCGACTTCGACGACCCCCTCGACGTCAAGGTGGTCGAGCTGGACGCGGCGTGCCGCCGCCAGCAGGTGGGGGAAGGGCACTTCGCAACCGATGCGGACGTCCCGGCGCTCGCCATGACCGTCACCATCCCCGCACTGCTCCGTGCGACGCGTGTGTTGGCCATCGTCCCCGAGGCCCGGAAGGCGAACGCGGTACGGGATGCCTTGCACGGCCCGGTCGCGACCTCGTGCCCGGCGTCGATCCTCCGCCAGACGCCCCAGGCCACCATCTTCCTCGACTCCGACTCAGCCGGGGCGCTGCCCGCCACCTCTTGAGGTCAGCCGCGAGCTGAACCCTGTCCGGGCGGTCACGGTCGGATGTCCCCGACGGCGCGACCACCCAAGCGATCGTCCACGAAGCGGAGGGCACCCACGCCGTGCCACTGGTGCTCTCCCTCGAACACCTCGTGCTCGAGGAGGTCACCGGACCCGAAGTGGTCGTAGACACGGCGGAGGCGGGCCACCGCCGTCGTGGCCGCGGCGACGGGGAAGAGTGGGTCGTCGCGCCCGGTCTCCACGAACAGCGGTCGGGGGGCGATCAACGCGCCGATGTCGGCGTGCTCCATCCGGCCGAGCATGGCGTCGAGCACCTGTGAGCCGCACATGTTCCAGGGCATCTTGTGTGCCTCCGCCCACGACGAGAAGTACCCGCTCACCACTGCAGCGGCCACCCGGGTGTCGCAGGCGGCCAGGAAGAGGGCGGCCGTCCCGCCGTAGGAGAAGCCCACGACGCCCATGCGTGATCCGTCCACCAGCGGATGCTGCTCCAGCACGTCGAGGCACCGGGCCAGGTCCCACAGGTTCTGGGTGAGCGGGTTCCATCCGGCCATGAACTGGTGGACCAGGTTGGTGTCGCACGCGTAGTGATCGGGGGGGTTCCAGTCGAGCCGCTCTCCGAAGCAGCGCAGGTCGGGCGCGAGGACGACGTGGCCCCGGCGGGCCAGCTGCACCGCATAGTCCATGCCGGGCTCGTCGTCGGGCAACATGCCGCAGATCCGCGACTTCCCGGGGCCGTGCCCGTGGACCGCCAACACGGCGGATCCGGGAGCCTGCCGTCCGTCGGGCACCAACAGATAGGCCGGAACCGACATCGTGTCCTCTGAGTCGAAGACCACGCGGTGTCGGTGGAAGCCGTCGCAGGGGACCCCGTCGTCGACCTCGAGCTGCAGGGGCACCGCCACGGGCCACGGCTCGAGCTCGCTTCGGAACCGCGCCTCGAACCGGGATCGCCACGAGTCGAAGCTGGGGAGGTCGTCGTCCGGCAGCGGGTCGACCTCCTCGGTGATCATCAGGCGGCTCACCACCTGGAACCAGGGCGAGAAGTTCCGCAGCCGGGGTTCCTCGGGTCTCACGGTGGTCACGGTGGTCGTCCTCTCGTGCGGGTTCCCATTCGGGCATCATCCGGGTCGGCCCCGGACGGGCCCTCCTCCACGCTGCCACACGGGCCGTCCCGCCCTCCGAACGGACGGCCGGGGCCCGAGCACCGCCGGCATCCGACGATCGGGGTTGAGGGGCCATCCCTGTCCGGCCACACTGGGGGTATGCCAGTAGACCAGCGGCTCGACATCCGGCCCCTGTCCCCGATCATCGGTGCCGAGATCGGTGGCCTCGACCTCTCCCGGCCGTTGAGCGACACCCAGGTGCAGGAGGTGCGTGCCGCCCTCAACACCCACCACGTGGTGTTCTTTCGCGATCAGGAGCTCACCCCCGGCCAGCAGGCCGCCTTCGGCCGACAGTTCGGCGAGCTCACCGAAGGGCACCCGGTCATCCCGGCCGTCGAGGCGCACCCCGAAGTGCTGGCGATCGACAGCCGCGAGGACCGGGCCAACTGGTGGCACACCGATGTGACCTTCCTGCAGACGCCCCCCCTCGGCTCGATCCTCTACATGACCATCTGCCCCGAGGCCGGGGGCGACACCTGCTGGGCGAGCCTGCAGGACGCCTACGACCGACTGGCCGAACCGGTACGGGCCATGTGCGACACCCTGATCGCAGTGCACCACGACCCGTGGTTCGCCGCCGAGGTGGACGAGCGGGGCGGATACGACTGGCACGGCGAACACTTCGAGAAGCTGTTGCCCAGCATCCACCCGGTCGTGCGCACGCATCCCGAGTCCGGCCGCCGCGGCCTCTTCGTGAACCCCCACTTCACGCAGCTCATCCTCGGTCTGTCGCCCAACGAGAGCTCGGCCGTGCTCGACATGCTCTACCGCCACTGTCAGCAGCCGGAGCTCACCTGCCGCTTCCGCTGGCAACCCGGATCGGTCGCCTTCTGGGACAACCGGGCGACCCTCCACTACGCCATCGACGACTACGGCGACGCACTCCGGCTGGCCCACCGGGTCACCCTCAAGGGAGACGCCCCCTTCGGTCCGGCAATGCCCGAGCGCTGATCCCACAGGGACCGGCCCCTCACGACCCGTCCCCAGGAGCCGGCCCGCCCGACTCGTCCGGTCCGCTGACCCGGGCCGGTGCCATCCCCGACACCGACAACGCTGCGTCGCTCGCACCCAGGTAGGCGGCGACCGCCCGAGGGTCCCGTGCCACCTCGTCGGGGGTCCCCGTGGACACCACCCGGCCGGACTCCATCATCACCACCCTCGTACACAGCTCGAACACCATCGGGACGTCGTGCTCGACGAGCACAATGGTGGTGTCGGCGACCTCGCGGAGTCGGGACAGCAGTGGGATGAACGCCTCCGCCTCGCGCTGGGCGATCCCGGCGGTCGGTTCGTCGAGCAGGAGGAGTCTGGGTCGGGCCAGCACGATCGAGGCCAGATCCACCACCCGCCGGGTCCCCGTCGACAGCTCGGAGATGCGGTGGTGCCGGAACGGCCCGATGCCGAACGACCCGATCACGTCGTTCACCTCGGCGCGCTTGGACCGCTCGGAGTGGCGGGCCCACGGCATCTGCAGGGTGGACGACGCCACGCCCACCGGACGTTGGGTGTCGAGCGCGACCAGCAGGACGTCCTCCACCTGCAGGTCGGGGAACAGCCGGCAGTCCTGGAAGGACCGGACGACCCCGATGCCGGTCCGTTCCTCGGACAGGTAGCCGTCGAGCGCCACGCCGTCGAGAGTGACCGTCCCCGCCCGCGGCGTGATCAGGCCGGAGATCACGTTGAGCAAGGTCGTCTTGCCCGAGCCGTTCGGTCCGATGAGGCCGACGATCCACCCCGGCTCGGCGAGGAGATCGACGAAGTCGAGCGCCAGGACGCCTCCGAATTGGACGGCCACGCCGCGGACGTCGAGCCGTGCCGGTCCCCCGGAGTGGTCCCGCGGGAGCAGCTCCCTCACGTGGCCACTCCCGCCACCGGCGCCGGATCCGGCTCCGCCTCCGTCGTGGCCGCACCTGCCCCGGGGCCACGAGACCCCCCTGCACGCAAGCGGACGACTCCCTCCGCCACCAGATCGCCGAAGCGGTGGAGCAGCTCGGCCAGGCCGCCGGGGAGGTAGAGGATGAAGGCCAGCAATCCGAGACCGCTGGTCAGGAATTGGATGGTCGGCGTGGTCCCGACCAGCGCCGGCAACCCCACCAGGTAGACGGCGCCGAGCACCGCTCCGGCCACCGAGTCCATCCCGCCGATGACCACCATCGAGACGACCAGGATGGAGAGGGTGGGATCGAATGTGGCCGTCGAGATGCGCTCGGTGGCGAACGCGAGGCACACCCCGGCGTACCCGGCGATGAACCCGGAGAGTGCGAACGCGAGCAGTTTGGTGCGGGCGAGAGGGACCCCGAGCGCCGCTGCACCGGTCTCGTTGTCGCGCACGGCAACCAATCGACGGGCAACGCCACGGTCGCGCCAGACCGTGACCATGCCGACGGTGGCGACGAGGAGGGCCAGGCTGAACCATGCGAAGGCGCGCTCCGAGTTGAGACCGATGCCGAGGAAAGTCGGCCGGGCCAGCAGCGTGGACTGCGGGTTCGGGAGCCCGGTGCAGAGGCGCCTGCCCAGCAGCGGAAGGTTCCAGCACGGCGTCGAGAGGACCGACTGCATGAGCCAGAGACTGAACGCCAGCGTGCTCACCGCAAGGTACAGCCCGCGTACCCGAAGGGCAGGCAGGCCCACCAGCACCGCGATGACCGCGGTCACCACCCCGGCGAAGGGGAGGAGCAGGACGAGGGGGACGCTCCGACCGAGATGGGTCGCCATCAGCGCCCCGCACGCCACCAGCCCGAACTGTCCGAGCGAGACCTGGCCCGCCCAGCCGGTCAGCACGGTCAGACGACAGGGCGATCATGGCGTACACGCAGATCTGCGAGATGAGGAACGACCGTCCGGTGCTGACCACCAGTGGGAGGAGGACGACGACCACCACGGTCAGGACCGTGCCGGACCTCCCGACCGTGCGTCGCAGTGCATCGGGGACGCGGACCGCAGCACGCGAGCTCTCGCGCCAGGTGGTCGCCCCGTCGTCCGATCCCCGGAGCTGGAGGGCGGCGATGCGGACCAGCAGGACCGCCGACACGATGAAGAAGAGGACCAGATCGACCTGGGCCGTGCTGGACAGGTTCCACACCAGCACCTCCTGGATCACCCCCACCCCGACCGCGGCGACGAAGGCCACGGTCAGATTGACCATGGCGCCGACCATGGCGGCGGTCAGCGCGAGCAGCAGCAGTTCCGGACTCAGCACCTGGGTGAGGGACGATGTCTGGCCCGGCGCGGCGAGGACAGCCGTGAAGGCGGACAGGAGCCCGGCGAGCATCCATGCCACGTTGGAGGTTCGCCGGACCCAGATGCCCGACAACCTGGCGGAGTCGCTGTTCTCGGTGGTGGCCCGCATGGCGAGACCCCATGGCGACCACCGGACGAACGCCACCAGGGCAAGCGCCACCAGCGGGGCGACCACCAGCGCAAGCACCTGTCCCGGAGTGAAGAGATACGTGCCGACGCGGAAGCTGAGGTCGAACGGAACGGGGAACGGGCGGTAGAGGTTGCTCGGGCGGATGAACGGCAGCGCGGTGAAGACGAAGAGCACCTGGCTGAGCCCGATCGTTGCCACCATCACCAACACCCGCGGGCGGTCGTTGAGACGGCGCAGCAACAGCTCGCACAGCGAGCCGATCCCCACAGCCAGGGCCAGGGCCAGGGCGAGGGCGAACCAGTAGTTGAACCCGAAGTTGTAATAGCACTTGACCAGGAACACCGCCCCGACGACCCCGAGCTGTCCCTGGGCGAAATTGAGCACCCGGTTGGCCCGGTAGATGAGCACCAGGCCCATGGCCAGGAGCCCGTAGACCACGCCGGTGGCGACCCCCTGGACCAGGACGAAGCTCGGGATCGACACCCGGGCTACCCGAGGCCGTCCGCTACGGCACCGAGAAAGACCGGGCGAAGGAGGTCGGGACGTGCGAGCAGATCGTCGATGGGCCCGTCGAAGCGGACTTCGCCCCGCTCGAGGAACACGGCGCGCTGGGCCAGGGTCATCGCCCGGTTGACGCTCTGCTCCACCAGCACGACGCTGGTCCCTTCGGCGTTGACCTCGCGCACCAGGGTCATCAGGTGGTCCACCACCATCGGCGCCAGGCCCAGGGCCAGCTCGTCGATGAGGAGCAGACTCGGTCTGGTCATCATGACCCGGGCGAGCGCGAGCATCTGCTGCTCGCCACCCGAGAGGGTCCCGGCCGGCTGGTGGAGGTGCGGGACGAGGGCGGGAAACCGCCCGAGTGCCTCGTCGATCGACGACCGGGCACGTGCGCCCTCGTGCCGGAGGGAGTAGGCCCCGATCTGGAGGTTGTCACGGACGGTGAGCCCGGGGAAGGTCATCTTTCCTCCGAGCAGGAGCCCGACCCCCCGATCGATGATCTGCTCGGGCTCGAGATAGGTACAGGTGGTGCCCTGGATCCGGATCACCCCCCGATGGGGGTGCTCGAGCCCGGCCACGGTGCGCAGGAGCGTGGACTTGCCGGCGCCGTTGGTGCCGAGCAGCGCCACGATCTCCCCCTGGGCGACCTCGAAGTCCACGTCGAAGAGCACCTGGTTCGCCCCGTAGAAGACGTCGAGGTTGTGGACCTGCAACGCGGGGAGCTCCCCTCCCTCCTGGCGACGCTGCCCCTCTGCGTGCCGTTCGAGGACGTCCTCGATCACCATGGTGATGTCCCGCCTCACGTATCGGGAGCCGATCAGCAGCATGAACCCCCCGAGGACGCAGACCGGCCCGATCAGGGTCAAGGCGACGGTCGGACCGTGCAGGAACCCGACCGCGTCGCTGACCGCCCCGAGCAGCACGGCGCCCGCGAACCCGCCGAAGACGAGCGCATAGACCCCGAACATGGCGAAGCAGATCGTGCGCATCTCCGCAGGAGCGGTCGCGGCCAGGGTGAGGAAGATGCAGATGGCGAGCGGAGAGACGGCTGCCTGCGCGAGCAGCTGGAGGGTGACCACCATCCAGAGGTGGGGCATGTACAGCGAGGTCACGAGCAGGACGCCGTACGCCGAGATGCACCCTGCGGCGATCACCAGCGGACGTTCGGGGGCGCGGCGGAACATCCGGTCGCCGATGAGGTACGCGAATGGCAAGCCGACGAACGCCGCGAGATTGATGATCGAAAAGACCTCGCTCCGCTGCGCCGTGTCCAGGCCCCACCTGCGGGCGAAGTAGAGGCTGCCGAACAGCGGGCCGCCGGTCCCGGCGAATCCGATGATGGCGACGGCCACCAGCTCGAAGTAGATCGAACGGATGCGCAGGAGGCGGGTGACGGCCGACCCGAGCAGCACCCGGGGTGCCGCCTCCTGTTGGGAGTGGACATCCATGCCGGACGCCTTGAGGATGCTGCTCGACTCGTTCTGACCCTTTTCCGGCTCGTGGAGGGTGAAGAGCGAGAGCGCGAGCGGGATCCCTGCGAGGGCGATCAACATCCCCCATCGCCAATTGTGCCCGATCGTGACGATGAGCCCGAACACCAGGATGCCGATGGTGTTGGACAGGGGGTCGGAGAGGTTGTGCCAACTGAAGACCCGGCCGCGGGCCTCAGTGGGGTAGGCGTCGGAGAGATACGAGTTGTGAACGGTCTGGTTGACGTTGAAGCCCACCGACGCGATGAGATAGAGGAAGGTGAACGCCCAGACGTTGGGGGCGAGTGCCATGAGGGGTGCAACCACCGAGAACACCAGGAGGGCCACTCCCGCCACCACCTTGCGGCTCCCGCGATCGGCCCAGAGGGCGAGGGGAACCGCCCACAGCAGCTGGGCAACCGCAGCGACGAAGACGAGAGCGCCCAGCGCCGCGTCGTGGATGCGGAACGAGTGCTCGAGGTTGCTGCCGATGATCGTGATCCCGCTGCCGAATGTGCCGGGCACGATGGCTGCAGCGGTGAGCAGCACGAGTGGGGCGAACCCGTACTGGCGAAGGATCCCGATCAGCGGAGGAGGTTTCCCCTCTCCGGTGCCGGGCATGACGGCCAGGTCGGCGACGCTCTCCTCCGTGCCGGACTTTGCCACGACTGCCTGAAGGAGCTCATCGGGAACGGCGAAGTCGAACACCACCCGGTCGGCCATCGCAGGGAACCCTATCCTCAGACGGTCCTCGGCCGGGGGTGTGACGCTCGGGGCCCGTACCTGTGCACGGATGGTCCGGCTGCTACGAGCGGCCGGGCGGGTCGAGCGTGATGAGGGTGGACGCGATCCTCTCCGTCTGTGGCCGCAGCTCCGCGTACCGCCGGACCGTGTCCGGGTCGGGCTCGGCACGTGCCACGACGGGATCGAGCACGTCGAGGTCCCACTGCTGCCCGACCGCCGCCGCAGCCAGCAGCGCCGCTCCGGCCGACGCCGCCTGGCCCGAGCGTCGTCGCCGCGCCGGGAGGCCGGTGCACCCGGTGAGGACCTCGACCCAGACCGGCGAGTCGGCACCGCCTCCGGCCAGCTGCAGCTCGCTCATGCGCGTTCCCGGCGGACGCCCCTCGGGCATCGCCTCGAGGCACCGCTGGACGTCCCGGGCCACGGCTTCGAACAGTGCCCGGGCCAGATCGGCCGGTCCGTGGGCGTCGGCCAGTCCCAGGAACGCGGCGCCCGCCTCGGGCCGCCACCACGGAGCACGGGCGCCACCCAACCACGGGACCGCGGTCACCCCGCGGGCTCCCGGGGGGCACCGTGCGGCGAGCGCGGCCAGGGCGGCAGGCGAGCGCCCGCACAGCCGGCCCAGCCAGGCGAGCAACGACCCTGCTGCCGAGACTCCCCCCTCGAGGAGCCAGCCGTCGTCCGCCGCCCTCGTGATCACCATGCCCGCCGGCCCGTCGAGCGGTGGGTCCGCCACGGGCACCGACGCGTTGGCGGTCGTTCCCCAGCTCACCATGGGTCGCGACGAGGTCGCGCCGGTGCCGAGCACCTCGCAGGGCCGGTCGCCCGGCCCCGATGACCACCGGCACGCCGGCGTGCAGCCCGAGTGCGTCCGCTGCGGCGCTCCCGAGCGCGCCGGTCACCCGTGCGGAGGGCACCACCGGGGGCAGGCGTCCGGCCACCGCTGTGCCCACCTCCGCCGAGATCCGGCCGTCCGGTTCGTAGACGCCGGTGCGCGAGGCGAGCGTGGGATCGGTCACCACCTGCCCGGTGAGCCGCCACACCACCAGGTCACGCGGGGCGAGGATCCATGCGCTGGCCTCCAGCTCGCCGCGTCGGTGGACCGTCACCCAGTCCAGCTTCGCCCCCGACCGACACCGCGCCCCGGTCTCGCCTCGTACCCGGCGCGGCTGTCCGACCACAGGATCGCCGGACCGATCGGATCGCCGGACGGGTCGAACAGGCCGAAGGTCTCGCGGGCGCCGGTGCACCCCACCACCTCGACCGACGCGAGCCGGGCGGGATCACCGGCTCTCAGACGGGCGCAGGCCTCGACCACCGACGCCCACCACAGGCGCGGGTCCTGCTCCGCCCATCCGGGCTCCGGGCTCGTCGATGTCCAGCGACGACCTCGGCCCGGTCGACCATCCCGTCCCGCTCCCAGAGCGCCGCCTTGGTCACCGTGGTCCCGAGGTCGAGGGTGAGGATCACCGCCGGTGGACGAGCGCAGCCAACTGTTCGGCCATGTCGGCCGGGTCGGGGTCCTCGAGCACGGCACGACCCACTGCCAGGCCGGCTCCACCCCCCTCCCGGACGTCGCGGGCGATCGCCAGCACATCCTCGCCCCCCTCGCGCCGTGGTCCGCCGAGGAAGAGCACCGGGACGCCCACCGCGGACACCACCCGGTGGACCGCATCGGCCCGCTCGGCTCCCGGGCGGGCCTCGGGGACGGGCACCTTGAGCAGGGGTGCGCCGAGATCGTGGGCGATGACCGCGGCGATCACCACGTCGTCGGTCCGGTGCGACATCCGGCCGTCGCGCCAGAACACCGGCTCGATGAGGGCGTCGAGGCCGGCCGCGCGCGCTTCCTCCAGGACCTGTCCGAGGAGCTCGAGTGCTGCCGCCCCGTCCGGGTCGTCCATGGCGATCCGGGTCATGAGCTTGACACCGGTCCAGCCGTCGCGGGCGGCCCGGCCCACGCTGGCCACCAGCCGGTCGTCGAGCTCGAAGGCGGATCCGGCCAGTCCGGTCCGGTTGATCGAGAGGTAGGTCCGCTGATCGGTCCGCAGGGAGCCGGACGCCGCCAGGTCGGAGAGGGGCTGCGCCGTCGCCAGGATGCCGTCGCAGTGGGGCAGGGCAGCCTGCAGGGCGGCCAGGTAGTCGGCGTAGCGCTCGATCGTCGCGACACCCCTCGCCCGGTGGTCGGCCGCCAGGATCAGGGCGGGGGTGCGCGGCGGACCGGTCGGCCGCGGTCACCCCTCCTGCCCGAGACCGGAGAGGGCGAAGACCACCTTGGCCAACGACGAGAAGTCCTCCCGCCCGTACCCGGCCACGGTCGCCGCGGTCAGGGTCTGACGGACCGTGGCAGTCGACGCGAGGGGCACGCCGGCGCGGGCGCCGTAGGCAAGGGCGAGGTCGAGGTCCTTGGCCATGAGGTCGGTCATGAAGCCCGGGCGCCACCCGTTGGAGGCGGGGCTCTCCGGCAGCACGCCGGCCACCGGCAGCCGGGTGCGCACCGCCACGCAGTCGCCGGTGGCGTGGGTCAGCACGTCGTGGAACTTGACGAGGTCCACGCCCGACTTGAGGGCCATCGCGGTCGCCTCGGCGGTGGCCAGCATCTGCGCGGCGTAGATCAGGTTGTTGCAGAGCTTGACCACCTGACCCATCCCCGGGCCGCCGACGTGGACGATGCGTGCAGCGAAGGCGTCCAGTACCGGTCGGACCCGTGCCAGTGTGGCCTCTTCGCCACCGACCATCAGGGTCAGCGTCCCCGCCTCCGCTCCCGCCGTCCCCCCGGAGAGGGGGGCGTCGAGGAACCCGGCACCGGTCCCGGTGACCAGCGCGTGCTGCTCCCGGGTCACATCGGGGTCGATGGTCGAGCAGTCGACGACCACCTTGCCCTGGCCCAGGGTGGGGAGCATCGCCGACACCACCTCGACCACCTGCGGGGAGCTCGGCACACAGAGGAAGACGATCTCGCCGGCTGCTCCCACGCCGGCCGGGGATCCGCCGTCGACGGCACCGAGCGAGACGGCACGTTGGATCGGGGCCGGGGCTGCGCGACGCCACGGTCACCTGATGACCCGCTTCGAGCAGATGGCGGGTCATGGGCAGGCCCATGGCCCCGAGCCCGATGAATCCGAGTTGCATGGATGTCCTCCTCAACCGTGCCCGGTACGTGGTGCGGGTGCGTGGATCGTTGACCTGGTGCGGACCGGTGCCCGGGTGTGGAATCAGGAGCTGAACTGCGGCAGCCAGGACGCGGTGCCCGACGAGGAGCTCGCCGACCATCGCCTCGGTCTGGTGGAGATCGCCCCTGCCGGCCAGGGGATCGAGCAGGAAGGCGGAGGTGGCGAGTGACCGGTCCCCGTCGAGGGCGGCGTCGAGGGTCAGCTCGGTGATCGCCGCGTGCCGGCGCACCAGCTCGGCGAACGGGGCCGGGAGGACGGCGCGGTCACGGCCGCGGATACCGTCCCCGTCGACCACGCACATCGACTCGACCACCGCTCCAGGCGGCGCGTCGGGCACCTGCCCGGTGTTCGGGATATTGGCCGGGACGGTGGTGGCCGAGCCGGTCACCAGTGCGTCGATGACCGGGGCCGGGAGCTCCCCCGACGGCCAGGTCTGGAGCTGCTTGGTGCCGGCCAGCCAGGAGTCGACGTCGGCGACATACCCGTCCTGGTGCTTGCGCCGCTTGGCGATGGGGGTCAGCTCGATGTTGAAGTCAGCGCCCCACCGCGACGGTTCGGTGAGCGCCCAGGGGACGAACTCGGCGATATGCCGGTCCCCCGCGGCGGGCAGCGCGCCCCACATCTCCAGGAAGGTGAGGGAGAGCACATGGCGACGGACGAAGTCGAGACGGGAGAACGGCTCGGCCTCGGACTGGCCCGGATGGGGCACCAACGCGTCCAGCCCGCCTGCATCGGACACCATCCCCGAGAGGACGGCGAAGCCGTCCTCTCCGTCCACGAGGAGCTCGGTGACCACGGGGAGGTGGTTGACCCCGGCAACCGTGGCCTCGACCGCCTCGGCCGGGCGGCCGAGCGCGATGGCCAGATCCATCGTCCAGTTCCCGACCTCGTGGCAGAGGCCGACCGCCTTGAGCGGGGTCTCGCGGCACACGGCCCGGGTCAGACAGGTCATCGGATTGGTGATGTTGAGCAGCCAGGCGTCCGGACAGACCTCGACCATGTCCTTCGCCACACCGACCAGCACCGGCACGTTCCGCAGCGAGCGGTTGATCCCACCCGGGCCCACCGTGTCCCCCACCGACTGGCGGATGCCGTACCGGGCAGGTACCTCGATGTCGACCTCCATCGAGTCGAACCCGCCGGTCGAGATCGTCACGATCACGAAGTCGGCCCCGGCGAGGGCCCGGCGCTGGTCGGTGGTCGTCGACGAAGGTGACTCCCGCCCCCATCGTCCTCCGCGAGCCGGCGCCCGAGCGCCTCCATCTTCTCGAGCGGTGCAGGGTCGATGTCCTCGAGCACGATGTGCGCACCGTGGAGGGACTCGGTGCCCAACAGGTCGGCCAGGAGCTCCGGCGTCCACTGGTAGCTGCCGCCTCCGACGATGGTGATCTGCACGTCGCTCAGACGCTCCGCCGTGCCCGATCGCCACCGTCTGCCATGGCGCTCACTCTATCCAGCCGCCCTCCGCAGCACGGCTGCCGGCACGCCGTGGGCTCCGGACTGGTGTTCATGGCGTCCCGGTCGGAGCCGGCGGTGTGCCCTGCGCCCCTTCGCGCGCCCAGGCGATGAGCCGCCGATAGGCGCCGGCCGAGTCCCTGCCCCATGGCGTCGGTGTCGAGCCAGCGGAACCCCCGCGGTCCCCTGGCCCGGTCGATGCCGAAGATGCCGAACCGGGGCTCGTAGGTGCCCCACTCGTAGTTGTCGACCAGCGACCAGTGGAGGTAGGCGGTGACCGGCGCACCCGAGGCGACGGCGTCCACCACCGCGGCGACGTGCTCGGTGAGGTAGCGCGGGCGGTCCCACCCGTCGGGCCGCGGGTACGAGCGGCCGTTGCGGACCCGGTTGCACAGCCCGTTCTCCACGATCCAGAGCGGCAGCCCGGGCAGCAGCTCGTGCTGGTCCACGGCACCAGCGGGTCAGGCCCCCGGGGTCGGCGCGGACGTCCCAGATGGCGCGCGAGGGCTCCCAGCGCCGGCCGCCCGAGGTCTCGTGGCCGGGGACCCGGGTGGCGTGGCTGGCGACCGGGTCGTACCAGTCGAACCCGGTCGCGTCGAGGGGGCGCTGCTCGTCGGCCACGTCGTAGACGGCATCCAGGACACGCCTGGGCGCGTTCTGGCGCAGGCGGGAGCGGAGCAGGCCGGCGAAGGCCGAGCCGTGCCGGGCGTCGCCGTACGGGGAGGCGGCGGCGAAGAGCCGGCGGAGCAGGAGCTCCCCGCGTCCTGCTGCCGGCACCCGTTCGTCGTGGAGCGCCCGTCGTTCGTCGAGCCAGGTGTCGACATCGTCCCGGGCCACCCCGGCCGCCCGCACGGTGAGCAGGTCGGTGAGCAACCGGTCGTGCTCGTAGATCGACGACGAACTGGTGTTGACCGTGACCAGGGCGTCCGGCTGCAGCCGGTGCACGACCCGGTGGGCCGAGACGTGCGCGGTGAGCAGGTTGTCCAGCACGGTGAACGCCTCGGTGAACGCCCGCGAGCGTCCGGGCGGGTACGCCCCCTCCACCCATCCCATCAGGGCCACGATGTTGGGCTCGTTGATCGTGATCCATTTGCGGCACCGCTCCGCCAACGCCGGCAGCACCCGCGCCACGTGCGCGGCGAACCGGCTCGGGTGAGTCGGGGTCCAGCCAGAACTCCTCTCCCAGCCATGCCGGATGGGTGAAGTGGTGCAGGCTCACGATCGGTTCCATCCCCCGTTCGTGACAGGCGTCGAGGATCCGCACGTAGCCATCGAGCGCGGTGTCGTCGAACTGGCCTTCCGCCGGCTCGAGCCGTGCCCACTCGACCGAGAGCCGGAAGGCGTTGCACCCCATGCCTGCGGCACGGTCCAGGGCCTCCTCGGGGTGGAGCCAGAAGTCGCACGCGTTGCCGGAGGGCTCGATCCGGCCGCCGGCCTCCCACCGCGCCCAGTTGTTGGCCGGCTCGCCCGGCCCGTTGTAGCCGCCCTCCACCTGGAACCCGGCGGTCGCGACACCGAAGAGGAAACCGTCGGGAAGTGCGACCGTCTCCGGCGGGGGGGTCACCGGCGAGTCCCTCCACTCGCCGCGGGGTGACGCATCGGCCAAGTATGGCACCGGGCCGGCGGAAGAGGCGTGGGGCCGCACCGTTCGGCGGACCGTCGGGCCCGACCGTGGGACCGGACCGTCACCCCGACCGGGAGACGATCTGGTAGGTCCCCGACCCGACCTCGAGCTCGGCTCGCCCGGCGGCCGCTCCGACCCAGCGGACCCCGGCCGCCCCGCCGATCGGCTTCCCGCCCTCGGTCACGTCCCCCTGCCGCGTGCCGGGGACGGTGACCCGGGCGACGGCATTCGGCGGCACGGTCAGCTCGAGCTGGACGCCCGCCGCGCCTCCGGCGGACCGGCTCCAGACGACCGAGACGGTGCCCCGCGGGGTCGGCACGGATCCACGTGCGCGGTCGAGGCCGCCGGTCGGCGGAGTGACCGCGAAGGTCGAGAACCCGGGACCGGTCGGCCGCACCCCGAGCAGCGAGCGCTGGATCTCGACCAGCACGTTCGACCCCCACCCGTGGGACATGCTGTCCCCGTTGGCATCCGAGGGGTTCCACACCTCCCAGGTGAACGTCGCCCCCCGGGCCAGGATGTTGGCCCAGCCGTCGATGGTGGCATCGGTCAGGAGCGTCACCAGGTCGGCGTGGCGGCCGGCGAGGTCGAGGGTGCGCAGCACCTCCGCAGCCGTTGCGGAGGCGCCTGCATCCCCAGGCCCGCCACGTGCTCGGCCACCGCGGCCAGCCGTGCGGCCGGCACGATCCCGTAACAGGCCGCACAGGCGTTGGCGGTCTGGGACGAGACGGCCGAGGGCGTGCCGTCCTGCGCGAGACCGTCGACGTAGATGCCGCCGGCCCCGGTCAGCTGCCGGTTGACCGCCGCTGTGAGGTGCTGCTGGCGCCCTCGGTGGCGGCCGACCTCGCCCGCCGGTCGCCCGAGTGCCCCCGCCACGTCGGCCACCCGGCGGAAGACGTTGACGCCGAGGACGTTCAGCCGGGTCACCACCGGGATGTCGTAGTAGACGTTGGTGGACGGGAGCGACGTCACGAGACCGGTCCGCTTCGACACCGCGCGCTGGACGTAGTCCGAGATGCCGCCGAGCACGCTGTAGACCGCAGCCAGCAGGGCGCTGTCTCCGGTGTGGAGCCAGTACTGCCAGACCCACTCGGGATAGATCTCGGTGAACTCGTTGATGTCGAGCGCACCGAGCCCGGTCGGGTAGATCTTGTTGAGGGCCCCGTTCGGCCAGTAGCGCGCCTGGGACTGGGCGAATTCGAGCAGCGACTTGCGGGTGAGGTTCTGCTCGCCGACCGCGGCCATGGCGGTGCACGACTCGTTGAACCCGTCGAACAGCCAGGGACCCTTCTCCCGGGTCGGCGTGTCGATGAACTGCTCCTGGGCGGTGAACACCGCCGAGTGCAGTCCGAGTCCGAAGATGGCGTCGACCACCGGCTGGTCCGACGAGAAGGTCGCCGGCGGCGCGGCGGGCAGGGCCGTGTGGCGTGCGAGGGCGACGACGTCGTCGGGACCGAGCGTCTCCCCGGGTTGATCGATCTGGAAGTAGCGGAAGCCGAGGTAGTCGAATGGATGGAACTCCTCGGTCCCGCCCCGCTGGACATAGCTGTACCCCATGTCGGTGTGCTGGGTACCGTGCACCGTCGAGACCTGCCCGGGCACTCCGTCGAAGGGTTCGCCCGGGACCGGCTCGTCCAGCAGGTAGCCGGCCCGCATCTGCACGGTCCGTCCCGGCACGCCCTGGTGGAACTGGACGGTGGGAACCGCCGCCACCACCGCGCCGAAGTCGGCGACCACCGACCCACTGGAGAGGACGGTGAGCGACACCGGGTGCACCGGAGCTTCGACGATCCTGGTTCGTACCGACACCAACCGGGTCCAGGGCGCGCTGGCTCCCCGGCCGAGCTGGGTCGCCCGCGGCCAGCTGGCGTCGTCGAAGCCGGGGAGCAGCCAGCCCACCGGTTGCGCAGGGCCGTCGATCTGCTCGGTGTAGTCGACGAGGTCGCCTTCGAGGTCCCGCTGTGAACCGGGGAGCCAGGCTCCCTTCTGCACCCGCCACGACCCGTCGGAGCCCACGGTCGAGCGCCGCCCGTCGGCGTGGTGGATCGCAAGTTGCGCGATGAGACCGGGCTCGCCGGCAGGGTGCCCCTTGGTGGCGCCCTGCCAGTTGGTGACGATGGCCAGCGCGTTGGCGGCTCCGGGACGCAGGAGCCCCGTGACGTCGAGCGTCTCGTAGTAGGTGTGGTCCGGGTAGCTGTAGGCCTGCCCCTTCCCCGCCCGGGTGCCGTTCACGTAGAGCTCGTACTGCTGGTCGCCGGACACGTACGCCCGGGCGCGGACGATCGGCCCCGACGCGAGGGTGAACTCGGTCCTGGCATAGGTGTACTGGTCGGGCTCCGTCGCCGGATCCGCCGGCCTGCGGATCCAATGGGCCGACCAGTCGTGGTTCCTGAGGCCGGTCTCGAACACAGCGGGCGACGAGAGTGGACCGGGTAGCCCGGCCTCGTCCCAGGTCTGGACCGACCATCGGTAGGCCGCGTCGGAGGCGAGCGGTGGGCCCCCGTAAGAGACGAAGGCCTGTTCGGCTGAGGACACCTGTCCGCTGTCCCAGACCGTCGGGCTCGGGCGCGGGTCCGGGCACGGGCCCCTCGACCGCGATCCGGTAGGCACTCTGGAGCGCACCCCTCCGGGAGTCGCCGACCTGCCAGGCGAAGAACATGTCCGACGGGTCGAGCCCGATCGGCTCGTCCAGCCCGTCGACCGTCAGTCCCGACGGTCGCCCCGGACCGCCGGCCGATCCTTGCGCGGATGCCCCGTGGGACGGAGCGCACCCACCTGCGAGCAGCCCGACCGCCCCGGCCAATCCCCCGCCGAGCAGACTGCGGCGGCTGAAGACCCAGTCGCCCCTCCTTCTGTCCTCGGGGAACCCGCCCATCCCGGAGACCCTAACGGCCTGCCGTCATTCGGACAGTGTCCGACTGAAGACCCGACGGTAGGATCCGGGCGTGCCTGCGCCGTCCCTGCTCTATGTCACGCAGGTCGCCCCGTACCAGGACGGGCCGGCAGGAGTGCACGGTGTGCTCGACCAATCGGCGACGGCATTCGCCGAGCTGGCCGAGTCGGCCGGTCTCGCCTTCCACCGGGTGCCCGACGTCCGATCGCTCGACGCCGACCTGCTGGCGCAGGCGACCGTGGTGGCGCTGTTCACCATCGGCGAGACCCCGTGGTCACCCACCCAACGTGCCACGTTCGTCGAGGGGGTCCGCAGCGGCCGCACCTCGGTCGTGGCGGTCCATTCGGCCACCGACTCCTGTCACGGCTGGGACGATTACGGGCTGCTGGTCGGCGGCCGGTTCGCCGGCCATCCATGGACCTGTTCGTTCACCGTCGACGTGCTCGAGCCCACCCATCCCGCGGTCGCCCATTTCGGACCCACCCTGACCTGGCACGACGAGGTCTACCTCTTCCGTGACCTCCGTCCCGACGCGCGCATCCTGCTCACGGCCAGACCGGACGAGCTCGGGCCCGGAGAGCACCCCGGGGATGTTGCGCGGTCGACGGGAACGGGTCGCGAAGCGGGCTATCCCCTCTCGTGGTGCTTCACCGAGGGGAACGGTCGGGTCTTCTCGACCTCGCTCGGCCATTTCGCCCATGCCTGGGAGAACCCCGGCTACCTGCGACATCTTGCCGGGGGGCTGGAATGGGTGACCTCGTCTGCCAGCGACAGTTAGGACAGTTAGTTGGCGCGGTCCGTACCGGGGGGAGAGGCCGTCGGACCGGGGTGTCGCATTGGATGCTCGGTAGACGACCCTCTCCCAGAGCCTGTCAGCCGTACGCCTCGATCAGGGTTCCGCCGCTGCCGTTGGCGTTGTAGTAGCTGCCCGCGGCCTTGCAGGAGGTGGTCGACACGCACGACACGCCGGAGAGAGAGTTTCCACCCGTCCCGGGGTTGGGGCTGGCCGAAACCGTCCAGTCGGTGCCGTTCCAGGACTCGATGAAGGCAACCTGGTGGCTGGCGGCGTAGGAGCTCACGGCCTGGCACGAAGTGGCGGACGCGCACGACACGCTGTCGAGACCCACTATTCCGAAAGGCCCCTTGAGGGGGCTGGGGGCGTAGTAGCGCCTCCAGGTGCTGCCGTTCCACGACTCGGTCAGGATCCGACCGATACTGCCGCCGCCATTGCTGTAGTAGACACCCACCGCCATGCACGAGGTGGTCGACACGCACGACACACCGAGGAGAAGGTTGTCGCCCGTCCCGGTGTTCGGGCTGGTGGAGATCGTCCAGACGCTGCCGTTCCACGATTCGATGAAGCCGCTGCCGCCGGCGGCGTTGGAGTAGAAACCTGTGGCTACACACCACGTGGCCGATACGCAAGACACACGGTCGAGCGTCGGATACGTCCCGATGCTGGGGCTCGCCGAGACTGTCCAGTCAGTGCCGTTCCACGACTCGACAAGGGTCCGGGTGGCTCCGCTACGCGCGTTCGCGAAGGACTCACCCACGGCCTTGCACGAGATCGCCGACGCGCACGACACGCCCCAGAGGGTGCTTCCGCCTTCCCGGGGTTGCGGCTGGCTGAGACCGTCCAGGTGGTACCGTTCCACGACTCGATCAGGGTCCGCTCGACGCCGCTGACGTTGTAGTAACTACCCACGGCCACACATGAAGTGGTCGACACGCACGAGACGTCGGAGAGCGTTGCGCTCTTCCCGGGGTTGGGGCTGGATGAGACCGTCCAGGATGAGGTTGCGCCAGCCGGGATGGGTGATCCGAGATCCGCGATTCCCGACATGGTGAGTACGGCCACCAGGATCAGAGCCGTCGGGCCCAGTCTCTTACCGATCATTCCACCGACCCCCTTCGCCCCGATCCAACTGTCCCGACACTCGTGAACAGAGTAGATATTCCGAACTGACTGAGCATGGGCCGTTTCGACCCAATCCGACAGGCAGGTACCACGCGCCCGCATGTCGCGTTGCGTGGCAGACAACGTTCGCGAGGGCAGACAGCCGCCGGTGTCGAATTGGAATTTCGGTATATGGCATACGCATACGTAGGGCGTATGCATATGGCCTATACCGCATTCGAGAAAATGCCTGCGTCGCGGCCGTGCTCTACCGCGCCGGACGCTCCACCAGGACGGCCTCCCACCCGGAGACGACCAGGGTGCCGTCCACTGCCTCGCCTTCGCGTGAGCGGTCGGTAGCCAGGCGGATCGTTCCGGTGATCGCGTCCAGGGAGGCCGCCCCGTCGGAGAGGCTGCCCAGGACGACCAGCCCCTCATCCCGGCTCCAGGCCCAGGCGCCGGGGGTGGTCGCCATCGACCGGTAGGACCCGGTCTGCAGCGCTGGCTCTGCCCGCCGCAGGGCGATGAGCTCCCGGGCGAAGTGCAGCATCGAATCCTGGTCGGCCCTCTGGTCCTCCACGTTGCAGGCACCCACGTCACCCATCGGGAGCCACGGGTCGACGTCGGGCGGGGTGAAGCCGCCGCCCGGGACGTCGCGCCAAGGCATCGGTGTCCGACAGCCGTCCCGACCACCCCAGTGGGGCCAGAACCTCGCTCCGAGGGGATCCCGGAGCTGAGAGCGAGGCACCGGTACGTCGGGCAGACCCAGCTCGTCGCCCTGGTAGAGCACCGGAGTCCCCCGCAAGCACAGGAGCAGCAGCAAGGCCACTCTCGCCCTGGCCGGGGAGCCCGCGGCCCATCGGGTGACGAAACGGCCGACGTCGTGGTTCGATCCGGTCCAGACCGGCCATGCGCCCGGTGGGAGTGCGCGCTCGCTGGCCTCGACCACCCCGCGCAGCGCGTCGGCCTCGAGCGGAGCGCTGATGAACGGGAAGTCGAACGCCAGATGGAGCTCGTCATCGCCGTTGCCGTAGTAGCGGGCGAGCGCCTCGACGGTCGGTACCGGGGTTTCCCCCAACAGCACCCGGTCCGGGTAGCCGTCGGCCAGCCGGCGCCAGTGGCGGAGCACGTCGTGGACCTCCGGACGGTCGCTGTTGAACTCCGGACGCTGCCCGAAGACGCGGGCGTCCAACGCGTCCGTCTCCCGGGCCGGCGGGTTGTCCCGCAGCTGCACGTCGTGCACGATCGCGGTGCAGGCGTCGATGCGGAAGCCCGCAATGCCGCGGTCCAGCCAGTAGGTCATCACGCCGTCGAACGCGGTGCGAACCTCCGGCTCCCACCAGTTGAGGTCTGGCTGCTCGCTCAGGTGGGTGTGCAGGTAGTACTGGCCGGTCTGCTCGTCCAGGTCCCATGCAGGCCCGCCGAAACTCGAGACCCAGTTGTTGGGGGGCGATCCGTCGGGCTTCGGATCGGCCCAGACGTACCAGTCGCGGTGCACTGCGGTCCTCGACGACCGCGCATCGATGAACCACGGGTGGCGCTCGCTGGTGTGGCTCGGAACGAGGTCCATGAGGATCCGGATCCCGCGTCGCTCGGCTTCGGCGATGAGCCGGTCCACGTCGTCCTCGCTCCCCAGCTCGGGATCGATCGACAGGTAGTCGGCTACGTCGTACCCCCAGTCGGCGTGCGGCGAGACATTGATCGGACCGAGCCAGATACCGTCCACCCCCAGCCAGCGCAGGTGGTCGAGGTGATCGATGATCCCCTGCAGGTCGCCGATGCCGTCGCCATTCGAGTCGGCGAACGACCGGGGGTAGATCTGGTAGAGGACACCTGCCCGCCACCATGGCGGGTTCGGCGGATCGGCAGTGTCGCCGGTGCGGTTGCCGGGCACGTGGAGCTCAGCGGGACCGAAGCGGGGCGAACGGCTGCACCGTCACCCAGCAGGTCCCCTGGGCCTTGCCCTGGGAGGTCAGCTGGCACGCGGAAGACGGGGGCACGTTGTTGTGGAGTCGCACGATCTTGTACTCGGTCGGTCCGAAGTGCTTGTCGGGCCCGAAACTGAGGACCGGGGTGCTCGTGCCCGGGAAGTCGGTGACCTTGGACATGGCGGTGACGAAGGTGCGCCGGTTGAGGTCATGTCCGGCAGCCCGGGCCGCGGTGGCGAAGAGCTGGATGGCCTGACACCAGCTCACGACCGGCCCCTGCTCCTCGAGGAAGTCGGTGGTGGCGCCTGCCGGTACCTGTGGGTAGGCCTTGTGCCAGGGGACCCAGCACGTGTGCACCCCGGTGTCGTAACCCCGCGGACCGGTGTAGCCGGACGGGATCGGCCCTCCCCCGAGGGTCTGGGTGGTCAGACCCTGCTGACCGTCGAGCGCCTTCTCGTAGGGGATGGGGATGAGTCCGAGTGCCGACTCGATGCTCTCCTCGTAGTCGCTGAGGAGGAGCTTGGGATAGTACTGCTGGTCGGTCTCCGCCTGGAGCACCGGGTAGAAGACGTTGAAGGGGACGAGGGGGATCACCGAGCTGACCCCGGCGTTGCGCAGTTGCTGGATGACCAGTGGGGCCTGACTGTCCGTGGTCGCGGTCTGTGTCGGGTCCGAGGCGATGGTCTCGACCAGAGGGGTGACCCCGGCGGCGCGCAGGTCCGGGAGCAGGTAGCTGTTGAGGGCCAACTGGTCCGAGGCCCGGTCCCCGGCGATGATCCCCACCTTCCTCGTCTTCCCGAGCATGCCCGAGTGGATGCCCCACCCGACGACCGCCTGCAGGATCGACCGCCTGATCGGGTCCGGTCCACCACAGGTAGGGCGCGCCCTGATCGGTCCAGTCGGTGACCGTGGTCCACTGCCCGATGAACGGGGTCCGACCCTCCTGGGTGATGCAGAGCTCGTTGTCCCCGGTCCACGCCCCGATCCCGTCGAGCACGGCGAAGGCGGCCGGGGAGCCCTCTGTCCAGGTCTTGCAGAGCGACCGCATGACCGCCTCGTTGGTCGGGTCGAAGGCGGTGATGATCGGGTTGATCGTGCGTCCGTTGATCCCCCCGTTCCGGTTGATCTGATCGACGTAGAAGTTGATGGCCTTCTGCTGTTCGGCGTATTCGGGGTCCTGAGGCGAATCCCTCCTGTCCGGCCAGTGAGTTGAGGGACACCACCGGGAAAGACCACGTTGATCGTGTGAGCGGTCACTCCCCGGGTCGAGGTGCTGGCCCCGTCGGTCGCCGGCACCGTCCCGACTGGTCGTCGCTGTGGTCGACGTGGCCGTCGGGGACGCGCTCGACGGAGCCGTCACCACCCAGAGCACGGTCCCCACGAGCACCACCCCGACCGTGACCACGGTCCGCACCTGGGTGGCCCGCGGTCGCCGGACGAAGTGACCCCATGATCGGGCGAGCGCGGACAGCGGGTTCCACCGCGACCACCCGTTCACGCGGACGATCCTTGTGCGCGCCAGGTGTGCCCGCGGACGGCTCGCCGCCACACCCCGCTTCCGGTGACGACCTTCACCTCCACCTCCCCGCGGGCCGGCCGATCCCGCAGTCGAGGGTCGGAGTTGTGCCGTCCGTGCTTCCCGTACCGTATCGTCGGCACCGGTCGGGGACACGTCGTCGATCCAGGAACGGTCCGCCGAGGACCCGCCACGACACGAGAGACGGGGGCATGAGCGCAGCACCTCACGACACGGACGGTGACTCCGGCCCGGGACGTTTCAGCGGTGAGCTGACCGCGATCCGTCCCGGCGGGTCCTCGCGCCGTGCAGCGCCCGAGCCCGCCGTCGAGGTCGCCGACCTGGCCAAGCGGTACCCCAAGGCACCGGTGGACTCACTGGCCGGGGTGAGCTTCCAGGTCGACCACGGCGAGGTCTTCGGTTTCCTCGGGCCCAACGGTGCGGGCAAATCCACCACCATCGGCATCCTCACCACCCGGATCCGACCGACCCGGGGACGGGCGCTCGTCGCCGGGGTCGATGTCGCGAGCGATCCGGTCGGCGCACGCCGGGTCCTCGGGGTGGTGCCGCAGCAGAACAATCTCGACCGCGCGCTGTCGGTGCGCCAGAACCTGCTCTTCCATGCCAGCTACCACGGCGTGCCGCGTGAGCAGCGGAACCGGTTGGCCGATGCACTGCTGGAGCAGTTCGGGCTCGCCGACCGGCCGAACGGCCGGCCCGACGACTTCTCGGGCGGTCAGATCCAGCGGATGATGATCGCCCGGGCCCTCATGCACTCGCCCGCCGTCCTGTTCCTCGACGAGCCGTCGACCGGTCTCGACCCGGCGGCCCGCCTCTTCCTCTGGGAGAAGGTGGCCGAGCTCAAGGCGTCCGGGACGACGGTGGTGATCACGACCCACGACATGGACGAGGCTGCGACCCTCAGCGACCGGGTGGCCATCATCGACCACGGGACCCTGCTGGCCCTCGACACTCCCGACGCGCTGGTGCGGGGGATGGCCGGCGAGCGCACTCTCGACTGCACGGTCGAACCGGCGGCGGGAAGCCAGGCCGACGCCACCGCGCTGGTCGCCGGTATCGGCGCCCTCGCAGGGGTGCGCGAGACCGAGCGGCTCGACGACCCGACCGTCAGCGGATGGCGCATCCGGATCCACGTCGAGGGTGAGCCCGCCACGTTCGTGGCTCCGGTGGCCCAGGCCGTCAGCACCTCCGGCGCGAGCCTCGTGGATGCCAGACTGGGTGAGCCCAACCTGGAGGACGTCTTCATCCACCTGACCGGAAGGGCACTCCGCTGACCACCGTGGGCTCGGTACCCCCTGCACCGTCCGCACCGCCCGCCCAGGGTCCGGCGCCCGGCCGACTCCCCCATCGGGGACCCTGGCGGACCGGCCTGGCCATCCTCCGACGGGATCTCTTCGTCACCGGTCGGGAGTTCCCGATCTTCCTGGCCCAGGTCATCCTCCAACCGCTCTTCCTGCTCCTCGTCTTCGGCAAGGTGCTCACCGAGCTCGGGTACGCGCGTCCGGGCTACGAGCTGGTGCTCTTTCCCGGCCTGGTGGCCCTGGCGGCGGTCCTCACCGGGCTGCAGAGCACCGCGCTTCCCCTGGTCATCGAGTTCTCCTACAGCAACGAGATCGAAGACCGCCTGCTCGCGCCGCTCCCGATCGGCGCGGTCGCGGTCGAGAAGGTGATCTTTGCCGCGATGCGGGGCTTCGTGGCGGCCGCCGTGATGTTCCCGATCGGTGTGTGGATCCTGGGATCGATCCCGTTTCGGGCGTCGACGGCCGGCGCCGTCGTGGTCATGACCGTCCTCGGCTCGCTCCTGGGCGCTGCGATGGGGCTGATCCTCGGCACCTATGTGCCTCCTAACCGGATCAACGTGACCTTCGCGTTGGTGCTCACCCCGCTCATTTTCACCGGCTCGAGCCAGTACCCCTGGCCCTCACTGAGCAAGCTCCCGTGGTTCCAGGTCCTCTCGGCACTGAACCCGATGACCTACGTGAGCGAGGGACTCCGCGGGTTGATGGTTCCGAGCGTCCCCCATATCCAGACCTGGCTCTGCTTCGTGGTGTGCGTCGTGTTCCTCGTCGTCCTCACCATCGTCGGGATGATCGGCTTCATCCGCCGGGCACTCGGCTGAGCGGCCCGCCGGTCGGTCCGGCTGCTCCGTTACGCTCCGGTGATGGACGACTCGAACGCTGTGGGGCGCGCTTCCCGACGGGGCACTGGACCGGATCGTGGTGGTCTCCCCCCACTTCGACGACGCCGCCCTCGGTGCAGCCCACCTCCTCACCTCCTACCCGGGGAGCACCGTAGTCACCGTGCTTGCCGGTCGGCCACCGACCTACCCGGACGAGGTCACCGACTGGGACGCCGCCGGAGGCTTCGCGACCGGGGACGACGTCGTGGCGGTCCGCCGCGAGGAGGACCGCGCCGCCATGACCTCGATGGGCGCCAAAACGGTCTGGCTCGAGTTCTCCGACCACCAGTACCTGTCGGCGGAGCAGCGCTACTCCCCGACCGACGTGGTACCCGCGCTCCGCACGGCAATCGACGACGCCCGCCCGACCGCGGTCTTCCTTCCCATGGGCCTGGCCAATCCGGACCACGTCCTCACCCACGACGCCGGCCTGCTGGTCCGCGCGGCGAAGGACGGGGCACCGGGAGCCCCCCTTTGGTTCGGCTACGAGGACGCCGGCTACAAGCACCTGCCCGGCCTCCTGGCCTGGCGGATCGCCAAGCTCTTCCGAGCATCGCTGTGGCCGACACCGGCCGTGGTCCCGGTCCGCCCGGACATGGACGCCAAGCGCACCGCGATCGCCTGCTACGCGAGCCAGATCGGGCCGCTCGAACGCGACCACCTGCTCTCCGAGCGACTGGACGGCAACGTGCCGGAGCAATACTGGCGGCTCGACACCCCGCCTCCGGGCTGGGAACGCCTATCCTCGGCCGATGACCTCGATGCCCGCTGACCCGGGCCCCGATCGGGCCGTGGGTCCGGGAACGGTGGCCCTCGTCACCGGAGCCTCCTCCGGGATCGGTGCCGCCACTGCCCGGATGATGGCCGCCCGAGGAGCCACGGTCGCCCTCGTCGCACGCAGAGCCGAACGGCTCGAGCAGATCACGTCGGAGTGCCGGCAGAGCGCCCCGGACTCGCGCTTCTGGGCCGCCGACCTGTCCGACCCGGACGCTGCAGCCGACCTGGCCGTCCGGATCTGGGACGAGGTCGGTCCGCTCGACGTGATCGTCAACAACGCGGCCATCCCCATGCGACGCCCCGTGGACCGCCTCACCATTGCCGAGGTCACCCGGGTGATGACGGTCAATTACTTCTCGCCGGTGGCGATGACGCTGGCCCTGCTGCCGCGGCTGCTCGAGCGGGGGTCCGGAACGATCGTCAACGTCTCGAGCATGGGGGGCCGAGTGGGCATCGCCACCGAGGCGGCCTACAGCGGGTCCAAGTTCGCCCTGGCCGGGTGGAGCGAGGCGATGGCCGCCGATCTGCTCGGGACCGGTGTCTCGGTCCGCCTGGTCCTGCCCGGCCCCGTCGACACGGAGATCTGGGACCAGCCCGACAACGACCCGCCGATGTACACCGGCCCGCTGGTCCCGCCCGAGGAGGTCGCCTCCGGCATCCTCGACTGCATCGTGGGCGAGCACTTCGAGCTCTACGTGCCCGACCTCAAGGCGGTGGTCGAGATGAAGACCAAGGACTTCGACGGGTTCGTCACCGCCATGCGGTCCATGGCCGACACGGCGACCGACGCGGTCAAGGTCCGGCGGGGCAGGATCGTGAAGGCACTCGTGTTCGGGGCCCGACCCGACCGTGACGAGCCCCGACCGGTCGCCACCGACGAACTGGAGGAGCGGCTCGTCCATCTGCCCTTCGGCCTCCACGAGGTGGACGACGCGACGCCCGTCCGGCCCGACTGGGTGGTGACCCGTCCGATCCTGGCCGGCGTCTGCGGGTCCGACGCCAAGCTGGTCCTCGGGGACTTCGCGGACGGGGACATCGACAACCCGATGGCTGCGTTCTCGTCCCTGCCCCATGTGCCCGGGCACGAGGTCGTCGCGGAAGTGGTCGAGCTGGGTCCCGATGCCCGGGGACTCGACGTCGGCCAGCGGGTCGTCCTCAATCCGTGGTTGAGCTGTGCTCCCCGCGGGATCGAGCCGCTCTGCCCGCCCTGCCAGAGTGGCGCCGTCAACCGATGCTGGTCGTTCACCAAGGGTCCGATCGGACCCGGAGTGCACATCGGGGTGGTCACCGGCGCACCGGGGGCGTGGGCGGAGCTCATGGCCGCCCACGACTCGATGCTCCACCCGGTGCCCGACGACGTGAGCGACGAGGCCGCGGTGATGGCCGATCCGTTCTCGGTCTCCTTCCACGCGGTGGTGAACCATCCGCCGCCGTCCGAGGGGAAGGTCGTCGTCTACGGGGCCGGGGCGCTCGGTCTCAGCAGCCTGGCCATCCTGACCGCCCTCTACCCGGGGGTGGAGGTCGCGGTGGTAGCCCGTTTCCCGGCCCAGGCCGAGATGGCGCGCAGGATGGGCGCCGCACTGGTCGTCGCCCACGAACCGAGCCTGGCGGTGGTCGAGGCGCTCGCCGAGTGGTCCGGTGGCGTCCTGCACCAGGCCCTCGACGGCCTCCCCATGGCGCACCCGGGCCACATCGACATGATCTACGACTCGGTGGCCAGGCCCGAGACGCTCGAGGTCGGGGTACGGGTGCTCGCGGAGCGGGGGATGCTCGTCTACACCGGGGTGGCCGTCCCCGGTCGCTGGGAGTCGACCCCGGTGTACTTCAAGGAGTTGACCATCGTCGGATCCAACGCCTTCGCCACGGAGGAGTTCGAGGGCCGGCGACGCCATGCCATCGACCACTACCTCTCGCTGGTGCAGGACCGCAGGATCGACCTCACCGCGATGGTCACCCACCGGTACCCGCTCGAGGGGTGGTGGGACGCCCTCAAGACCCTGGCCCGCCCGGAGGCGAGCGGCGTCCTCAAGTCGACCTTCACCTCGAGCCGCGCCGGATAGTCACCGGCGCCCGGCGGGCCCGGACCTATCCGGTTGACCTCACCCCTCGGGGCCGAGCGCCTCGAACACGGCGAAGCGCTCGGCGGCTGCCGCCTCCCACGCCGAGTCCGGGTCGATCCGGCGTCCCGGTGAGGCCCACGCGGCGGCCGCATTGAAGTCCGACTCGATACCGGCCGCCATCCGGGCGAGGAACGCCGCGCCGAGCGCGGCACCCTCGGGGACGCCGACCGTCTCCACCGGGGTCCCGGTCGCATCCGCCACCGCCTGCATCCACGGGAGAGAACGCGACCCCCCGCCGGTGGCCACGATCCGACTGGCCTTCCCGCCGGCGCGTTCGATGATGCGCCGGATCACGAACCCGCTGGCCTCCTGGGCGGCCCGGACCACGGCCTGCGGGCCCTGGGTGATGTCGAGACCGTGCAGGCTGGCCCGAAGATCGGGATCGTAGAACGGCGTCCGCTCACCCCGGAGGTAGGGCTGCCAGACCGGGACCCGACGCGGATCTCCCACCCGCCCCTCGGTCGCCACCGGTCCTCCCCCCGAAAGTGCCCGTGACCAGTCGGCGAACAGTCCCCCGGCGTTGCTCGGCCCGCCGATCATGACCTGACCGGGAACGGTGCTCGGGTAGCTGATCAGTCCGGGGATCTCGCGCCATTCCTCCGTCACCACCCACACGATCAGGGTCGCGCCGAAGATGGCGAGCACGTCGCCGGGGCGGTCCGCTCCGGCCACCATCTGCTCACAGAAGGCGTCGATCGAACCACCGCCGACCTTGGTGGGACTCCCGGTGACCGTGCCGGCCGACTGACCGAGCGGGGTGACGACAGACAGCTGTCGCTCCTCGATGCCGAGCTCGGCGAGTGCACTCGAGGTCCCACCGCCCCCGGTCGAACAGCGCGCCGAAGGAGGTGGCCGTCGCCGTGTCGACGGCCGGCACGCCGCAGAGCGCGTTGCTGGCCACGGCTTGACAGGGCCAGTACCCGGAAGCACCGGGCATGTGGCCGACCGCCCAGGTGAGCATCCGCATGCCCTGATCCCGCTCGCCCCCGTAGTCGTCGGGACCCGAGGTCCCGGCGTCGGGCACGCACGTCGCCGTAGAGCAGGCCGGGCACCTGGGGGACGCCCCGCCGGTTGACCGCGGTGATCGAGGGCACCATCGACGTCACCACCACACCGGCGGCCGGTCCCTCGAGTGCGGCCGACACCTCGGCGAACGCCCGCCGCGGTCCCCGGCGCCAGGCCCGGGCCGCGTCGTGCTCCAGATGGTCGGCGGTCGGGGTGGACACGGTGTGGGGCACCCGGGTCCGGGCCAGCACCTGACCCCGGGCGTCGACGGCGACCGCCTTGACGGCCGTCGTGCCGACGTCGACTCCGATCGTGCAGTCGTCGCCCTGCAACCCGGGTCTCCGAGCTCACTGGTCGGCCTGTCGTGTCATGGGGGGTCATTATGGACGCGATCGCGATCGCGGGCAGATGCTACCCTCCGGCATTGCCGAGACGCCGAACGGGGGGAATGCCGAACCGATGTCTGAAGGACGACCCAAGGCACTGGTGACGGCTGCCGTACGAGGACCGGGACTCGACCTCCTCGGCCAGCTGGCCGATCTGACCCTCGACTCCTGGCTCGAGCAGCCCACGCTGCGCATCTACAACGCGGAGCAGCTCGCCGAGCGGATGGCTGCGGAGGGCGCCACGATCGCCGTCGTCGAGAGCGACCGGTGTGCCGGACCGCTCTTCGAACTGCCACTCGTGGCGGTGTGCAGCTGCAGGGGCGACCCCACCAACGTGGACGTGCCGGCCGCCACCGCAGCCGGGGTACCGGTGCTCCGGGCGCCGGGGCGCAACGCCGACGCGGTGGCCGAGCTCACCGTCGCACTGCTCTTTGCCGCCACCCGCGGCCTGGTGCCTGCCGACGGCGACGTCCGCCGGGGCGAGATCTACAAGGACGGAACCATCCCCTACCAGCGGTTCCGCGCCTGGGAGCTGAACGGGACGTACGGCCGGCCTGGTCGGCCTCGGTGCGGTCGGACGCGCCCTGCGCTGGAGGCTCCGCGGCCTCGGGATGGAGGTGGTCGTCTACGACCCCTACACCGACGGACCGACGGTGTCCCTGGACGAGCTGCTAGCACGCGTTCCGACGTCGTCTCGATGCACGCCGCGGTGACCCCGGAGACGACCGGGATGATCGGCAGCGGCCAGTTCGCCGCCATGCGGGACGGGGTGGTCTTCCTCAACTCCGCCCGTGCAGCGCTCCACGACACCGACTCGCTGGTGGCTGCTCTCGGGTCGGGCAAGGTCTCCGCTGCCGGGCTCGACCACTTCGAGGGCGAGTCCCTGGCCACCGACCACCCGCTCACCGGGTTCACCAATGTGGTGCTCACGCCCCATATCGGCGGCGCCACCTACGACACCGAGTCCAACCACACCCGGACCATCGCAGAGGACCTCTGCCGCCTCATGGCCGGCGCGCGCCCGCTCCACGTGGTCAACCCGGAAGTGCTCGACCGGCGGTGACCGCACGCGGTCCTGCGATTCCGTCTGCTTCCGCGGACTCGATCAAGCAGAACGAGTTCTTCTGGACGAGCGGCGCCGACGGCCGTCTCCGGTTCCTCCGCTGCACCGAGTGCCTCACCTACGTGCACCCACCGTCGCCCCGTCTGCCCCGACTGCCTCTCGAACCAGCTGGCTCCCGCCGAGGTCAGCGGCCGAGCCACCCTCGTCGCCCACACCCTCAACGTGCACGGCTGGATCCCGGGGAGCGAGCCGTATCTCATCGGCCTGGTCGCCATCGACGAGCAGGAGAGCGTCCGCCTGACCACCAACCTGGTCGATGTGGAGCCCGAGGACGTGCGTACGGGCATGCCGGTCGAGGTCGTCTTCGAACACCAGGACGACGTCTATCTCCCCCTCTTCCGGCCTGCGGGGCCAGAGGACCGAGGCAGAGGCGCCGTCGCGATGAGTCCCGCCACCGAGCCGGCGGAGCGCCAGGCGATCATCTCGGGGATCGGGCAGTCGGATGTCGGCCGGCGCCTCGGGCGCACCGATCTCGACCTCACGACCGATGCATGCCTCGCTGCCGTCGCCGACGCCGGGCTCACCCGTGACGACATCGATGGATTGGCCACCTACCCGGGGATGGGCGCCGGCACCGCGGGATTCGCCGGACCGTCGAGCCCCGAGGTCCAGGATGCGCTGCGGCTGCGGTTGAACTGGCACGACGGTGGCGGCGAGGGACCGGCCCAGATGCGCGCCGTGATCACCGCCTGTCTCGCCATAGCTGCCGGACTGGCCCGGCACGTCCTGGTCTACCGAACGGTGTCCGAGTCGACCGCGCAGGGCTCCGGAGGTCGCCAGGGTATCGGCGGTATCGGCGGTGGCGGCGGCGGAGGCGCCCCGAGGTTCGGGGGGTTCCTCCAATGGACCCTGCCGTTCGGCGCGGTCTCGGCCGTGAACTGGATTGCGCTGGTCGCCGAGCGCCGGATGCACGAATTCGGCCTGACCCGCGAGCAGCTGGCCCAGATCGCGCTCAACGGCCGCCGCAACGCCGGGCGCAACCCGAAGGCCGTCTACCGTGATCCGCTGAGCATGGACGACTACCTGTCGTCGCGGATGATCTCGAGTCCGCTCTGCCTCTTCGACTGCGACGCCCCGAGTGACGGCTCGACAGCCTTCGTGGTGTCGCACCAGGACTACGCCCCGGACGCGCCGAACCCGGTCTGCCACGTGAACGCCGTGGGCACCGCGCTCCGGGGACGGCCCAGTTGGGACCAGTTCGACGACATGACCACCATGGCCGGCCGCGACGCGGCCGCTTCGATGTGGGAGCGCACCGAGCTCGGACCGGCCGACGTCGACGTGGCCGAGCTCTACGACGGGTTCTCCGTCCTCGCCATGGTCTGGTTGGAAGCCCTCGGCTTCTGCGGCCGGGGCGAGAGCGGGCCGTTCGTCGAGGGAGGGAAGGCCATTGCCCTCGACGGGGTGCTTCCGCTCAACACCGCCGGTGGACAGCTCTCGGGCGGGCGGCTCCACGGGTTCGGGCTCATCCACGAAGCGTGCGTACAGCTCAGGGGCGAAGGGGGCGACCGCCAGGTGCGACGGGCGGGCGGTGGACTGCCCGAGGTGGCCGCGGTGAGCAACGGTGGCGGCCCAATCGCCGGCACACTGCTCCTCACCCGGGGAGTGGGCTGAAGGTCACCGGGGGAGCTGGAGCGGTCCGTCGACCGACAGCATCCTCGCAACAGTTGCATGCGCCCGCAACGGCACAACGGGGTCAGTGCGAATTCGCGGCAGGAACAGTCTGCAAGCATGGATGCGTGGTATCCGGATGATGGCGCTCTGTCGATGATCGGAAAATCGTCCGACGAACGAGAGCAGCATCGTCGATCACTCTGGGCGTACTACGACCGGCGGGTGGCTGGGCGCTTGCCTGGCTTGGCCAACGCCCACGCCTACTGGACGGGTCTAGGCGTCACTGTCGAAGTCGAAGACATCGCCGCTGAAGCTGCGCAGATTGAACGCCTACTTCGTGGACTCTCTGCAGTCCGCTTTGTCGAGGTAGGTGCCGGGCCAGGCACTTTCACCCGATACCTTTCAGGGAGTGGCATAGCCATCGACCAGAGTCGAAAGGCGCTCGACGTTCTGCGCACCGAAGCTCCGGGAGTACCTGTGATCCAGGCAGATGCTACAGCCCTACCCGTAGGACCCCACGCCGTCGACCGCTGCTTCTCCGCCCACCTTTATGGCTTGCTTCTTCCAGGCGAGCGTGAATCCTTTCTTGCGGAGGCGCACCGGGTTGCGTCCGAGGTCGTAATCCTTGACGCCGGTCGCCCCCAGGGAGTGAACGCCGAGGAGTGGCAAGAGCGGACCCTTCCGGAGGGAGATCACTACAGAGTCTTCCGCAGACACTTTGATGCGGACGCGTTGGCCGCCGAAGTCGGTGGTGTGGTCCTGTTTGCGGGGCAATTCTACGTGCTGGTTGGCACTGCGGCGGCCTCGTAAATTTCAGCTCCCGAAGCGAGGCGGACCGGGAAAGATGTGCCGGTCCTCGAGCTTTCCGTTGGAAGCCTCAGCCACGTGCCCCGTATCGCGTTCCCGATGCCCAATGAACGGATCGGACCTCCGCTTCGCACGTGACCCAGTTCGCCGGTTAGGCGGACGGGAGCGACCTGGAGGTCGACTGCTCAGCGTGCCGATGCCACCTGAGAACGGGCGATACCGACGGTCATCTCGCTAGCAGACGACGCCCTTCCGTCACGAGCCTGGTCACCTCGAAGGCGGTCTCCGCAGCAGTAAATCCCGAAGAGTCAAGAAAGTGCTCGTCAAAGCCTCGCCGCCGGGTGAACGCCTGATACATGTGCGTGACCGGGGCCGAGTCGATCAAGTCAGCCTTGCCGGTGCGTTCGATGGCACGCTTCAGGGCGATCTCCGCGGTGGGAAACAAGACGATGTAGTGCACCGCAACTTCAGTCGGAACGTGAGTTAGCCATCTCTCTACGAACCAAGGGCCGATGATCCCGTCAACGATGACGCAGTATCCGCCCAGGGCGTAGGTCAGCGCTGACACTGCTGTCGCGCTGATCACGACCTCATTCTGGTGCTCAGACTCAGCCGACCAGGGAGGGAGGTAGCCCCTTCGGACGAAATGGTGGAAGTCGTCACCCACCAGAAGCACCGATGGGTCAAAACTGTCCGCAACAAGGCGGGCCACGGTGGTCTTGCCCGCTCCGGGCGGGCCGGTTACGACAATCATTGAGCCTTGAGCCGTCGTCATAGGATGATTTTCGCGCCCGACAGGGCCATGAGGCATTCCAAGCCCACGGGTATCCCCCAACAGCGGGTCAGGGTGCGTATTGCTTCCCATCTTCTGGAACCTCTACTGGGATGAGATCGATTGGAGAGTCGATTCCACGGAGCGTGTGCCGCTCAGGTGCACCGAGGGTGAACCCGGAGTTGTCCAACGCTGCCACGACTTCCGGGGCCACGACGAGGTGCCCCGGTCTGGCGACTTTGACGGCGCGTGCGACGAGATTGACGAGCGACCCGAAATAGTCGCCGCCACGCGCGTAGACGGACCCATAACCGACAGCTCCACGTGCTGGTGGAAGATCCGGATCGGCTCTGGCCATGGCACAAATGTCGGCAGCCGCTTCGACGGCATGGCGGGCATCGGTGGCCACCCGCATGGCCTCGTCGCCGATCAGCTTCACCAACCGGACCCCACGTGCCGAAGCCGACGACCAAGCCGCGTCCTCGAATCGCGACAGAGCAGAGGAGTGGAGGGTGCGGGATACCTGCTCGGCCCACTGCGTCGAGTCGGTGAGGTCGACGAAGGCAATGGCGACGCGGGACAGCTCGGCCTCATGCTCCGCACGTCCGCGACGCGCCGAGAGAAGTATGTGCTGGCGGAACAACTGCTGCCACGCCTTCGGAGTGCGAGTGACCAGCTCGAGTACCATGGGCTCAAGGAGCTGGAGTGTGTCGAGGGGTGGTGCATCCAACTCGCGCAGCTGCGGCACCACGTCGTTGAGTGCCATCGCAGTGGCTGCGGCGGCCACCGTGGCAGCGGAGGCAGCGAGGACGCGAAACCACGTCCGAGCCACCTCCTCTCCGAGGAACGAGACGACGAGTTGGTAAGACTCAAGGCCGTAGAGTGTCCAGTCGGGCACGAGATTGTCGCCTGCCGGAAGGCCGACGAGAAGCAGATAGCGTTTGACGTCCTCGATCGAAACGCGGGCGGTAGCGGCGACATCTTCCATGGGCAACCATTTGATGTCCCGACGACGGATGACATCTCCGGTCAGGGTGAAGAGCGCGTCGTCGTTCGTGACGCGATCGATCTCTTCTTCAGTCGCGCCAGCGTCCAATAGGTACTCGCGAACGTCGTCGGGCAACTCCATTTCCGGCACGCCACATGTCTACCTCGAACGGGCGGAGACTGGCTTGGGTATCCCCGACACCGGTTCAGCTGCGTTATCGAACGTGGTGCGCTTGCTGAGGGCCGACTGCCCGCTACCGGCCAGCCCGTTTCACTCCGGGGAGCGGGCTGAGCGTCGGCGCCGTCCCCGCCAGCACGTGCGCGGCCCGGGCGGCCAGCGCGACCAGTGTGAGGGTGGGCCCGTAACCGGCCGACGTCGGGAAGACCGAGGAGTCGACCACCAACAGGTTGTCCAGGTCGTGTAAGCGTCCGTTCGGGTCGACCACCGAGGTGGACGGGTCGGTGCCCATCCGCACGGTCCCCATGTTGTGCCGGCTCTCGGGAATCGCATGGGGCGAGGCCGCGTTGCCGCCCCCCGGAGAGCTGGTGACCGTGGTCCACTGCGCGCCCATCTCGGTGAGGATCGCCGCCAGCCTCGGCCCGAAGTGCGCCGAGGCGGCGAGCTCGTGGTGACCGGGTCGGTAGGTGATCCGCGCCGCCGGGAAGCCGCGGGCGTCCCGGATCGACGGGTCGAGGTCGACCCGGTTGCCCGGGTAGGGAAGATCCTCACCCTGCATGATGAACGCCCACAGCCGGCGACGGATCGGTGAGTCGGCCATCAGGCCGGGGTGACGGGCACCCCAGGGGTAGTGCTTGGCCTCGAGAATCGGCAGGCCGGATCCCGAGTGCTCGACCATGCCGCCCCGCAACCAGGGCAGCCCGGCTTCGGCTGCCGCTTCCTTGGAGGATCGGTCACCGACGATCATGTCGTCGTGCACGTGGGTCACGGCACGACCCCGCTCGGCATGGGTGCGGAAGGGCATCGTGCCGGCGGCGATGGTCTGGAAGTGGGTCATGAGGTAGCGGCCGATCAACGGATCGTCGAATCCCGAGAGGAGCAGCAGCCGGGGGGTCTCGATGGCACCGGCGGCCACGATCACGTGGCGGGCGGTGAGGATCCGCTCGACGCCGTCCGGACCGACGACATCGACTCCGGTGGCCCGACGACCCTCGACGCGTACCCGGGAGACGAACGTCTCGGCCAGGAGCTCGGCCCGACCGCTCGCCATCGCCCGTCGGAGCATGGCCACCGGGTCCCCCTTGGCGTGGATCGGGCAGCCGAAGAACGCGCAGAACCCACAGTTGTTGCAGGCCGGCCGCCCGTCGTAGGGCACGCTGTTGGCAGCCGTCGGGGCCGGGTACGGGTGGTAGCCGAGCCGTTCCGCCGCCGCGGACGACAGGGTGGCGCCGTACATCGGCGCTCCCGACGGCATCGGGAACGGACCGGACCGGGGACCCGCGAACGGGTTGGCCCCCTCGGTGCCGGCCACGCCCACCAACCGCTCGACCTCGGCGTAGTACGGCTCGAGCCCGTCGTAGCCGACCGGCCAGTCGGCCACGTCGGCGCCGGGCTGCGGGCCGAGGACCGAGTGCAGCCGGAAGTCGTCGGGCATGAAGCGCGGCACCTTGCCGTCGGCATGGACGCCTCCGCCGCCGACCGTGGACGACACCGAGTTGACCTCGCCCACGAAGGTGCGGGGACCGTCGGTCTCGGCGGTCCGGAAGGTCCGGGGCTCCACCAGCGGGTCGGGGCCGAGGAAGTACCGGTTGTGGAATTTGATCTCGTCGTTCGAGAAGTCAGAGGCGAGCCGGGTGGGGTCGTCGGGGTCGAGGAGGTGGTTGCGCCCCTTCTCGACGATGGTCACCGTCCAGCCGGCCGCGGTCAGGACGTCGGCCGCTGTGGCGCCGCCGGGCCCCGACCCCACGATCACCGCGTCGACGGTCACGGACTGGACACCTCGGCGTCGGTCCAACCCCGCGGCTGCACGTCCCCCGCGAACCCGATGGCCCGCCAGGCGAGCACCGTCCCGGTTGCCGCCGTACTCGGGCGCCCCGTACATCCCCTCGCACACGTGGTCGTGGAGCAGGTCGGCGAACTCGGGGTCGCCGCGAAGGCGTGCGCCCTGCTCGGCGGGACCGAGACGGGCGAAGTCGTCCCCGAGCGCGGCGAGGCCCTGCCGGTAGCGCTCCTGGAAGCCGACCACCGGTCCGTTGAACTCCCGCTCCTCGATGCCGAGCGACCCTTCGATGCGCGTACGCCAGGCCAGTTCGTCGAGCGCGGTGAGCCGATGGAACGTGGCGAAGGCGGGATCCCCGCCCATCCGACCCGAGGTCGGCCCTCCGGCCCAGATCCGGGGCGGATCGACGGTGAACGCACCGAGCAGTCCGTCGATGTAGTCCGGGACCCCGGCGGCCACCGCACCGGGTCCCCCGTCCGTGGCGGGGATCATCCGGTCGCAGGCAGCCGCGAGCAGCCCGGTACTCGTCGTCGGTCAACCACACGGGCACCGGCTTCACCCCGTCCGCCGTCGGGTCAACTGGGGGTGAAGGTGACCGGCAGGGCGATCGGGGACCGGAAGGCCATCCCCTTGATGTGGAGATCCTGATCGGGCTCGGGCGCGAGTTCGAGCCCGGGCAGGCGGTCGAAGAGGGCGTCGATGGCCACCCTGGCCTCCATCCGGGCCAGGTGCATGCCGAGGCAGACGTGGACGCCGAACCCGAAGCCCACGCTCTGGCGCGAGGGCCGGGAGATGTCGAACTGGTCGGGGTGCTCGTACTTGCGCTCGTCGCGGTTGGCCGAGCCGAGGAGCAGCCCGACGTCGGCGCCCTCCGCAACCGGAAGACCGGCGAGCTCGGCGTCGCGGGTGGCCCGGCGGAGGATGACGGTGACCGGCGGCTCCCACCGGATCGTCTCCTCGAACGCCACCGGCACGAGCGACCGATCATCGACCACCGCCCGCAGCTGGTCGGGGTTGGTCAGCAGCCCGTAGAGCAGGTTTCCCGACGCGCGGTAGGTGGTCTCGACTCCGGCCGGCAGCAGGAGGCGCAGGAACGAGTAGATCTCCTCGTCGTCGAGGCGCCGGCCGTCGACCTCGGCCACCAGGAGGTCGCTGATCAGATCGTCCGCCGGGCGGCGGCGGCGCTCGGCGAGCACGCCGGCGAAGTAGTCGCGCAGCGCCTCGGAGGCGGCGACGCCGCGGTCCCAGTTGGCGGCCACGCTGGTGATCTCGATGGCCCACCGCTGGAAGATCGGGAAGTCCGACCGCGGCAGGCCGAGGATGTGGGCGATGACCTGGACGGGGAAGTTGAAGGTGATCTCCTGGACCAGATCGGCGGCACCCCGGTCGACGAACCCGTCGACCAGCTCGTTGACCACCTGCTGGACGAGATCCCCCTCCCACCGCTCGAGCACCTTCGAACGGAAGGTCGCAGACACGAGGGCGCGGTGCAGCCGGTGCTCGGGCTCGTCCATCTGGAGGATGGTCCGCCCCATGACGGTCCCCATGAGCCCCTCGTAGACCGTCGACGAGTAGGTCTCGTTGTCGCGGAGGACCTGCACCACCTCGTCGAAGCCGAACACGGTGACCCGAGGCGGTGCGTCGGGGTCGATCGAGGTCGGCGATGCCGTCCCCGAGGTCGACCGGGCCGAGGTGGACCGGGGACTCACGGCGCAGCTCGGCCATCCTCGGGTAGGGATCGCGGATGTTGCCGGACACCGTGTCCTGGAGCTCGAACGGGTCGAACGGGGCCATCCCACCGGTCGCCCCGACCGTGTCACCCTGCTGCGTCGGCATCGGACAGTTCCCCCTTGGACCCCGTGGCCCCGATGGGCACCAGTGGGTACCTGCCAATCTAGAACAGCGGCGCGGTGTGCGCCGCCGCCGGTCAGGCCCCGATGAGCTCGGCGGCCACCTGGTGCCACTGGTGGCCGCTGCCCCCCATGAGCACCTGGTTCTGCTTGGCCCGGGTGAAGAGGAAGTGGGCGTCGTCGGCCCAGGTGAAGCCCACGCCTCCGTGGACCTGGATGTTGTCGCCGGTCAGCCGAATCGCGGCTTCGGCGGCATAAGCGGCCGCCATGGCGGCCGCCCGCGACCGCTCCGGTGCGCCGGTGTCCGAGGCCCAGGCGGCGAAGTGCATGCCGGCCCGTGCCATCTCCAGGGCGTGGAACATGTCGACGATGCGGTGCTTGACGACCTGGAAGGTGGCGATGGGACGGTCGAAGACCACCCGGCCCTTGGCGTACTCGACCGCCTCGGACATGGCCCGGTCGCACACGCCGATGAGCTCGGCCGAGAGGGCCACCGACACGTCGTCGAGGACCGCTCGCCAGAGCTGCGGTCTGGTCACCGGACGGACCGAGCGGCTCGACCGGCTCCTCTTCGAGCACCAGACGGGCGAGCTTGCGGGTCGGGTCGAGGGCGGGGACGGCCTCGGCCTTCGGGGAGCGCAGGAGGAACGAGCGGATCCCGTCCTCGGCCAGCGCCACCACGATCGCCCAGTCCGCGCTCGTGGCCGTCGACGACGGTCGGCTTGGCTCCGCTGACCACCCACTCGGACCCCCGCCGTCGGGCGCGGGCACGCACCGTGTCCAGGGGATGGCCGTGCCCCTGCTCGTGCAGTGCCACCGTGCCCCGCTGGCCGCCGGCGGCCAGCTCGGCGACCAGGTCGCCGGCCCCGAGGGCCCGTGCGGCCAGCATCGCCAGCACCGAGGAGGAGAAGAACGGGCCCGGCAGGGGCACCCGCCCCATCTGCTCGAGGACGATGCAGGCCTCGAGGAGCCCGCCGCCCGAACCGGGCTCGAGCAGTGCGGTCCACCCGAGGGACACCAGCCGCTCCCACTGCTCCGGCGAGAACCCGACCGGGTCGTCGGCCATGGCCCTGACCGCGTCGCCACCGACCTCGTCCATGGCCCGGCGCGCCACGTCCTGGAGCGCCAGCTGTTCCGCGTCGAATGTGAAGTCCACCTGGTACCCCCGAGGCACGGTCGCCGGCGTTCCGGCAGTCCGGCGTTCCGACAGTGTAGACCCGGATCCGTTAGCCTCACTGCCCGTGGACTTCGCACTGGCACCCGAAGACGAGGCGTTCCGGGACGAGCTGCGCTCGTGGCTCGACGAGCACCTCCAGCCGTTCCTGGCCGGCGAGGAGCTGGCCGACGACACCGCCATGTCGCCGGAGAAGCTGCAGCACCGCCGCGCCAGTTGGCAGCGCGTCCTCAACGAGGGGCGGTGGGCCGCGGTGCACTGGCCCGAGGAGTACGGGGGCCGGGCCGCCACCGCCATGCAGCGCATCATCTACTCCGAGGTCATGGCCGAGTACCGCACTCCCGGGGCTGGCCAATCCGAACGGCCTCTGGCAGATCGGGCCGATGATCATCGCCTGGGGAACCGAGGAGCAGCGGAACGGTGGCTGCCCTCGCATCCTCGACGCCTCCGACCACTGGTGCCAGGGGTTCTCCGAGCCGGATGCCGGCAACGACCTGGCCAACCTGCGCACCACCGCCCTGCGCGACGGCGACGGCTACGTGGTCAACGGCCAGAAGATCTGGATCTCCACCGCCCACCTGGCCCGGTGGGGACTCTTCCTGCTGCGCACCGATCCGACGGCCATCGAGCGCGGTGCCAAGCACGAGGGCATCACCGCCTTCATCGTCGACATGCACACCCCCGGCATCGAGGTGCGGCCCATCCGGGACATGACCGGCGAGGAGATGTTCAACGAGGTGTACTTCCGCGACGCCCACCTGCCCCTCGACAGCCGCCTGGGTGGGGAGGGCGAGGGGTGGATGGTCGCCATGGGCACCCTCGGCCACGAGCGGGTCGGCATCGCCGGACAGATCTCGAGCCTGGCCGCCGACCTGCGGGCGATGGTGATGGCGGCCCGCTCGGTCAATCCCGCCGCCCTCGACGACCCGTCCATCCGCGACCGGCTCGCCAGGGCGTGGACCGACATCGAGCTGGCCCGGCTGCTCACGCTGCGCGCGCTCAGCAAGATCATCAAGGGAGAGAAGAACTGGCCCGAGGTCCCCTTCGCCAAGCTGCAGTGGTCGGTACTGGCCCAGACCCTCGCCGACCTGGCCGTCGACCTGCTCGGACCGTCCGGGCTGCTGGCACGGGGTGGACCCGGACGCGGTCGACCGCGGCAAGTGGACCCGGCTCTACGCCTTCCAGCGCTACAGCACCATCGGCGGCGGCTCGACCGAGGTGCAGAAGAACATCATCGCCGACCGGGCGATCCGGCTCCCCGGTCAGGCCCGCACCTCCTGAGTCCTGTCGTGGCCGTCGACCCCCGGGCGCCGTGCATCGTCGGGGTCGCGCGCCGGACCTGGCGCGAGATCCCTGCTCCCGAGCCCCTGGCCATGTGGGAGGAGCTGGCCCGCGCGGCAGCGGCCGACGCGGGCAGTCCGGACGCGGTCACGGTCACTCCAGAGCCTCCAGGTCGTCTTCTGCCAGGCGTGGGAGTACGACGACCCGTGCGGCCGGCTGGCAGAACGGCTCGGGGCCGATCCGGCCCACCGGGTCTACTCCGGGACTCGGCGGCTCGGTCCCGCTGCGCCTGGTCGCCGATGCGGCCGACGCCATGGCCCGGGGCGAGCTCGACCTCGCCCTCGTGCGTCGGGGGCGAGGCACTCGCCACCAGGCGCCGGCTCCCCGAACCCGCCGTGGTCCTTCGCTCCCGAGGAGGCCCAGCCCGTATCCGATCACCATCGACCGCGACGAGGCGTCCAACGGGATCTACCAGGCCTACCTGACCTTCGCCCTGCTCGACACGGCCCGCCGGGCCGATCTCGGGCCGCACGCCCGGCCGAGCACCGGGACGAGCTCGGGCGCCTGCTCGCCCCGATGACCGGGTGGCGGCCGCACAGCCCGAGCACGCCTGGTTCCCGATCGGCGGGACGCCGACGAGATCACCACCCCGACCCCCGACAACCGGATGGTGTCCACGCCGTACACCAAGCTGATGACGGCCATCATGGACGTCGACATGGCCGCCGCCGTGCTGCTCGCCACCGGTGAACGAGGCCGACCGGTTGGGCGTTCCCACCGACCGGCGGGTCTACCTCCGCGGGCTGGGCTTCGGCGAGGAGCCGCCGGCCGATGGCCGCCCGGCCGGACCTCGGGCGGTCTCCGTGCGCTCGCCGCGGCGACGGCCTGCGGCCCTCGGGCCCACCTCCATCGACGAGGTCGCCCACCTCGACCTCTACTCCTGCTTCGCCAGCTCGCTGGCCTTCGCCCGCGACGCCCTCGGGATCACCGACGGCCGGAGCCTGACCGTCACCGGAGGACTCCCCTACCACGGCGGACCCGGGAAGCAACTACTGCACCCATGCCCTGGCCGCCATGGTCGAGGTGCTCCGCGCCGATCCCGGATTCGCTCGGGCTGGTCACCGGGATCGGGATGCACATGACCCACCACGGCGCCTCGCTCGTGGTCGACCCGGCCGGGCGAGCTCACTCCTTCCCGCGGGCCCGATCCGCTCGAGCCGCAGAGCGTACCGGTCGTCCACGGGGCCGACGGCGCGGCCAGGGTCGCGACCTTCTCGACCGTCTACGACCGCAACGGACCGGACTCGACCGCGCTCATCTGCGACCTCCCCGACGGCGGCCGCTGCTACGCGCGCCTGGAGGATCCGCCGCCGCCGACATCGACCTCGTGGGCGCGACCGTCACCCTGACCCCCGGACCCCGGGGAGCCCACACCGCCACGCTCGCCGGCCCGACGACCTGAACGTCAGCGCTCACCCGACCACGCCCGACCCGCGAGGAGACCCATGCCCGTCCACTACGAGCCCGGACGACGATCACATCGTCCGGATCACCATCGACCGGCCCGAGGCCCGCAACGCCATGGACGCAGAGCACTTCGCCCAGCTCCGGATGGCCTGGGACCGGTTCGACGAGGACCCGAGCGGCGTGGGTGGCCATCGTCACCGGGGTCGGGCTCGACTTCTGCGTGGGGGCCGACCTCAAGACCTACATCCCCCAGGTCACGGCCATGCAGAAGCGCATGCAGGAGGAGGGGCTGACCGAGATCGACGGCTACCGCCTCGACGACGGGGTCAAGGCCGTCCTGCGCAACGTCAAGCTGTACAAGCCGATCGTCGCCGCGGTCAACGGCACCTGCGTGGCCGGCGGCATGGAGATGCTCGGCGGGTGCGACCTGCGGGTCGCGGCCGACACGGCCACCTTCGGCGTCCTCGAGCCCAAGCGGGGCCTCTTCGCCGGCGGGGGCACCACGGTCCGCCTGCCCCGCCAGATCCCCTTCCCGGCCGCCATGGAGTTCCTCCTCTGCGCCGACCGGCATCTCGGCAGCCCGGGTCTTCGAGATGGGGCTGCTCAACGAGGTCTGCCCGCCCGACCAGCTCCTCGACCGGGCCGACGCCTACGCCCGGCGGATCACCGCCAACGGGCCGCTCGCCGTGCGCAAGACCAAGGAGTCGGTCCTGCGGGGCCTCGCCGTCGACATGAAGGAGGCCTACCGCATCGAGTCGTCCATCTCGACCGAGGTCTTCTCGAGCGAGGACGCCGTCGAGGGCCCGAAGGCGTTCGCCGAGAAGCGCACACCGGAGTGGAAGAACCGCTGAGCGGGCCGCACCGGACGAGGCATCGTAGCTCGCCCGGGTTGTCGCCCGGCGCCGCACGATCCCAGGGTCAGGTCAGCTTCGAGCGGGTCGGGTCGGTCCCGGCCGGACGGGGAGAGTGTCAGTGGCCGACGGATTCGCAGGAGCCCGGGTCCTGATCACCGGAGGGTCCTCGGGGATCGGTGCCGGACTGGCCGAGGCACTGGCGGCCGAGGGGGCCACCGTGGGCATCGCCGCCCGTCGGCGCGACCGGCTGGCCGAGGTCCTCGAGCGGTGCCAGGAGCACGCGCCCGGCTCGAGGATGTGGGTGGCCGACCTCACCGACCCGGATGCCGTCGACAGATTGGCACGGGACGCCGTGGAGGAGCTCGGCGCGGTCGACATCCTCGTCAACAACGCCGGCATCCCCAAGCACCGGCACGTGACCCGGCTCGACCCGGCCACGGTCGACGCGGTCATGGCCATCAACTACAACTCGCCGGTGCGGCTGACCCTGGCCCTCCTTCCCCACATGGTGGAGCGGGGCTCGGGCCGCATCGTCAACATCTCATCCTGTGCCGCCACGCTGAGCTCCCCGGGAGAGGCCCCCTACGGGGCCTCGAAGGCCGCCCTCGCCGTCTTCTCCGAGTCGATGGCCGTCGATCTGTGGGACACCGGGGTCAAGGTGACCGTGGTCTACCCCGGCCTGGTCGACACCGAGCTGTTCACGATCGAGGACAACGACCCCTTCGACCCGGGCCTCGAGTTCATCACGGTCGAGGAGGCGGCCCGGACCATCCTGGACGGGATGGCCGCAGGATCGATCTCGGTCTACGTCCCCGAGTACTTCGCGCAGTTCGCCAAAGGCAAGGCGGAGAACGTCGACGGCTTCCTGGCGGGAACGGCCGAGTACGTCCGGTCGCAGGCAGCCAAGCAGGCCGGCGGTTAGGGCAGCCGCTCGATCACGGTGGCGTTGGCCTGGCCGCCCCCCTCGCACATGGTCTGGAAGCCGTAGCGACCGCCGGTGGCCTCGAGGTGGTTGATCAGGGTCGCGGCCAGACGCACCCCGCTCGCCCCCAGGGGATGCCCGATGGCGATGGCTCCCGCCGCGCGGGTTGAGCCGCTCGGGGTCGATCGGGAAGGCGCGGAGCCACATCAGCGGGATGGCGGCGAACGCCTCGTTGCACTCGACGGCGTCGAACTGGTCGACGGTCATGCCCGACCGGTCGAGCAGCCGCTGGGTGGCGGGCACCGGGGCCGACAGCACGATCGCTGCGTCGTCCGCGGCCACCGTGGCGTGGGCGAACCGGGCCCGCACGGGCAGCCCGAGCCGCTCGGCCACCGAGCGCTCGGCGATCAGCATGGCCGCGGCGCCGTCGGTCATCTGCGAGGAGTTCCCCGCGGTGATGTCGGGGGCGGTGTCGGGCTCCCAGGACTGGGCCGGGGGAAGGCCGCCCAGGGTCTCCATCGTTCCGCTGCGGCGGATCCCCTCGTCGGTGTCGAGGGAGCCGCCGGTCCGCCCGCCCTCCTCGTCCTTGAGCGGCACCGGTACGGCCTCGCGGCTGAAGTGTCCCGTGTCCCACGCCGTCGGCCGCCCTCCGGTGGCTCTCGAGCGCGAGCTCGTCCATCTCCTTCCGGGTCACCCCGTACCGGTCGGCGAGGACCTGGGCCACCCGGAACTGGGCCCAGAGGCGGCCGTCGATGACCTCGAGGAACGAGGGCGGGAACGGTCCGGTGCCTCCCCGCGCGTTGGAGGCCATCGGCACCCTGCTCATCGACTCGACCCCGCAGGCGATCACCAGGTCGTAGTGGCCGGCCTTCACACCGGCGGCGGCGAAGTGCATGGCCTGCTGGGACGAGCCGCACTGGCGGTCGACCGTCGTGGCGGGGACCTGCTGGGGCAGGCCGGCGGCGACCCAGGCGTTGCGGGTCACGTTGGTGCTCTGCTCCCCCGCCTGGGTCACGCAGCCCCCGATGACGTCGTCGACCAGCTCCGGGTCGACCCCGGTGCGCTCGACCAGCGAGGTCAGGGCGAAGCCCGAGCAGGTCGACCGGGTGCCAGGTGGCGAGCGCACCTCCCCGCTTGCCCAGCGTCGTCCGCACCACGTCGACGACGACTGCGTCGCGCCCCTCGTCGCTCATGTGCTCTCCTCGTTGTCCGGTGTCGTCTCGCTCGCTGCGATGCGTGTCTGGCTGACCGTCGGTGCGCTCCCACGGCCTCCCGGCCCGTGCCGCCCGCACCGGTGGCCGCCCGCTCCCCCGGGAGGCCAGCACCCGCTCGACGCCGACGAGGGCGCCGTCGGCCGAACCGTCGTAGGCCACCGAGCCGTGCTCGAGGACGACCGCCGTCCCGGCGATGTCCAGGACCCGGTCCACCTGCTGTTCGACGATGAGCAGGGCGGTCCCGGCGCCGTTGATCTTGCGCAGGCCCTCGTAGACGGCGTCGACCATCACCGGAGCGAGGCCGAGGGAGATCTCGTCGGCGACCAGGAGGCGGGGCGGGGCGACCAGGACCTTGGCCAACGAGAGGATGCGCTGCTCGCCGCCGGAGAGCGTGCCCCCGTGCTGCTTGCGGCGACTGCCCAGGATCGGGAACGACTCGTAGGCCCGGTCCAGCGCGTCGGGCACCTGCTGCCTCCCGAGCTTCTGGCGGAACAGCACCCTCAGGTTCTCCTCGACGGTCAGGTTGGCGAAGATCCCTCTGCCCTCGGGCACGTGGGCGCACCCGGTCCGGGCGATCTTGTAGGCAGGCTGTCCGGTGACGTCGGTGCCGCTGAGGCGGACCGCTCCGCTGAGGCTGGCCAGCAATCCGGTCACCACCCGGGCCACCGTGGACTTGCCGGCGCCGTTGGAGCCGATCAGCGCGGTCACCCCTCCGGACGGCACCGAGAAGGTCACATCGAACAGCGCCCGGTAGGGGCCGTAGGCGGCGCTCACGTGGTCGACCTCGAGCGCCGGGGCGTCGCGCGACCTGCACGCTGCACGCGCTCAGCCCCAGGTAGGCCTGGCGGACCGCCGGATCGGCCATGACCGAGTCGAAGGGCCCCTCGGCGATGACGCTGCCCAGGTTCATGACGATGGTCCGGTCGACCACCTCGCCGACCATGCCGAGATCGTGCTCGACCAGCAGCAGGGCCAGTCCCGTGCTCGCGCTGGAGCGTGCGCAGCACCTGGGCCAGCTCCGCCGTCTCGTGGACGTCCAGGCCCGAGGACGGCTCGTCGGCCAGCAGCAGGACGGGTTCGCACACCAGGGCCCGGGCCAGCTCGACCAGACGGCACGACCCGAGACCCAGGGTCGAGACGGGCACGTCGGCCTGGTCGGCGATCCCGACCAGTTCGAGCACCGACGTCGACCCGATCGCGCTCCTCGGAGGTGGTCGCGCTCAGGTTGAACAGGTCGCGCCAGAGCCGCCCCGTGCACCACCGGGCCCGGACGGCCACCACCAGGTGCTCCCAGACGGTCATGTCCGGGAAGACCTCGATGCGCTGGTAGGTGCGGCTGATCCCCATCCGGGCGCGCTTGTAGGTGGGCAGCTCGGCGAGGCTCACCCCGTCGAGCTCCATGACCCCGTGCTCGGGGCGGAGCTGGCCGCAGATGCAGTTGAACAGGGTGGTCTTGCCGGCGCCGTTGGGTCCGACCAGCCCGATGCTCTCCCCCGGCCGCACGTCGAGGCTCACGTCGCTCGACCGCCACGATCCCGCCGAAGGTCTTGGTCACCCCGTTGACCCGGAGCAGCGGGTCGCTCCGGCTCAGCCATGATCGGTCGCCATCGGCTCGGGAGAGGCGGTCACCGGGGCGCCGTTGGAGGTCACGACCCCGAGTCCGTCGTCCGGTCTGGCCGGACCCATGTCCGGCGCGCGACGGGTCGGTGTGGAAGATCAGACGCTCGAACCGGAGGGTCCACCGTCGCTTCTGGAACTCGAGGATCCCCTCGGGGTGGGCGGCGTAGGTGAGGGCGCCGAAGGCGAAGAACACCACCACCAGGCTGTTGCCGCCGAGTCGGGCCGGCACGTAGGTCAGGAGCTGCTGGAGGATCACGAACCCGAAGCCGGCCTGGAGGGCCCCCTCGACCGAGCTGGCCCCGGTCGTCACCACCACCACCACGAACACCAGGGAGAACTGGTAGTTGAACAGGCCCGGGCTCACCTGACTGCTGCTGGATGACCTCCAGGGTGCCGCCGACGCCGGCCACCAGGCCGGCGAGGGCGAAGATCAGCACGTGCTGCCAGGTCAGGTTGATGCCCATCCCGGAGGCGCCGGTCTCGCTCCCCCGGATGGCCCCGAGGAACCGCCCGGTCGTCCCCCGGTGGACGAGCTTGACACCGGCGATGCACACCAGCAGCACCACCATGGCCAGCACGAAGAAGGCGTGCCCGTTGGGGTCGAGCACCCCGAAGCCGACCCAGCTGGACTGGACGCTGATCGACTGGCCGCTCGCGCCGGACAGCGCCTGCGGGAAGACCGTGTTGTCGAAGAAGAGGGCTGCCGCGATGGTCAGGAGGGCCAGGCCGAGGCCGCGTAGCCGGACCGAGGCGAAGCCCAGGATGACCGCGACCGCCGGCGGCGACGCACGGCTCCCACCAGGCCTCCGACGAAGAAGTTGAGCCCGAGGTGGTTGGCCAGCTGGGCCGCGGTGAAGGCGCCGACCCCGGCGAGGGTGGCCTGGGCCAGCGAGAGCTGGCCGCCCATGCCGGTGATCAGGGTGATCGAGAGGAAGATGATCGAGTAGACCAGCCCGGCGTTGAACACGTTCTCCCAGGTGGTCGGCAGCCAGGTCAGCATCGACACCACGAAGGCGCCGAGCAGGATGTACCAGCGCGATCCGGATGACCCGGTCCAGCTGCGGGGCGCGCAGGGAGGCGATCGAGGGCGGGGTCGGCGGGTCGACCGAGGAGAGCGGATCCTTGGTCCGGTCGAGCGAGCGGAGCCCGGGGACGATCAGCAGGGCGGCGACCAGGACGATGAACGGAAGCGAGGTGAACAGGGCCGAGGACCACACGCTGTCCGACCGGGAGGTAGCCCTGGAGGATCGTGGTGACCACGCCCATGGCGACACCGACCAGCGCGGCGAGAGTCAGCGAGCGCAGCACGGCCCAGGCCGCGGCGGCGAAGGCGGCGACCATCAGGGCCGCGTAGTCGTCGAACTGCAGCTGGCCGTAGCTCGGGGCCAGGAGCACCCCTGCCAGTCCGGCCAAGAAGCCCGAGATGGCCCAGGCCACCGCCACCACCCGGCCGGCGTTGACCCCGTCGAGCTCGATGAGCCGCCGGCTCTCGACCGCGCCCCGCATCTGCAGTCCGAGGTTCGAGAACCGCAGGAGCACCCCGAGCGCGACCAGGATGACCACGGTGGCGAGGACGGTGGTGAGGAAGATCCCGTTGACCGGGGTGCCGGCGACGCGGAAGTAGACGGTGTTCGGGTCGAAGAGGATGCTCGGCGAGTTGTACTGGTTGGCGCTGCCGAAGAAGACCGCCAGGACGGCGGGGATCCCGACGAAGAGGGTGATCCCGGTCACCAGCTTGGCGGTCGTGTTGGTGTTGGCGATCTTGCGGAACAGGAAGCGGTCGAAGGCCAGCCCGATGAGCGGGCCCGAGGACCACCACCGACAGGACGAAGGCCAGCCAGACCGGAAGGTGCTGGTTCTGGACGAGCCGGGTGAAGAGGTAGGCCGAGACGTAGGCCTGGGCGCCGTAGGCGAAGTTGAACACCCCGGTCGCCTGGTAGGTGAGCACCAGCCCGACGGCCACGATGGCGTAGGTGCAGCCGTAGGGGACCCCGGGGATGGCGAAGCCCAGGAAGTGCTCCACTCCGGACCGCCCCCCTACCGGGTCCGGGGTGGCCGTTGATCATGCGCCCGGCGTGCCGGCCGGCGGGGTCACCGGGACCGGGTTCTTCGGCGTTCGGTCCGATGCAGACGAAGACCTGCTTTCCCGAGCCCAGGACGGGGACGAACTTTGCCTCTGGACCTGGACGCAGGCGGTGCAGTTCGGCTCGGTGAACCCGGTGTGGCTCACCGTCCAGTTGTCACCGTCGTGATCCCGGCCGCGGTGAAGTCGGTGATCTTGTTGGTCTGGGCGACCACGTTGGCCTGGGTCAGATTGCTGCCGGCCGCCCTGATGCCCTGCACGAGCAGGGCGGCCGACTGCCAGCCCTGGATCGCGACACCGTTGTAGGTGAAGGCCGGCTCGTACTTGTTCATGGCGGCCAGGTACTGCTGCATGCCCGGGTAGGTGTTGCCGTACCTGGCGGTGTTGGCCGGCCTCGAAGGGCACGTTCCCGTTGATGTTGAGGTAGACGCCCTGCATCAGGCTGCTGTACTGGTCGAGCAGGGTCTGGTCGTAGCCGTTGAGCCACACCTGCTTGATCTTGAGGCCGTACTGCTGGATGTCCCGGGACAGGGTGATGTTGTCCGAGGCCTGCATGCACGAGACCACCAGGTCGGAGCCGGCCTGCTGCATCCGCTGCACGTCAGAGGCGAAGCTCCCGGAGAGCTGGGCGCTCACGTCGACGAAGCTGACGTTGTAGCCGGCGGCCTTCAGCATGGTGGCGAAGGCGTTGCAGGCGTCGTAGGAGGAGGCGACCGCCTGGCCGTAGCTGATGAACGGCGACCGACTTCGACTTGGTCTTCTTGATGACGTATGCCGAAGGAGGGGACCCCTGGTGCGTAGAACTGGGTCGAGCCCCCGGCGGCGAAGAGGTTGGGGGCGGTCTGCCAGTTGGAGCTCACGTTGTACCCGTAGGTCGGCGTCCCGGTGGAGACGAAGTAGTTGGGGGTGAACCAGGCCGAGGCCACCCCGACCGCGAAGGCGTGGTCCTGGTCGATGGCCGTGTGGACCTGCTGGGTGAACTGGGTCGGCGATCCCCCGTCGTCGAGGTTGGCGGTGACAGACGATCTGGTGTCCGTTGATCCCGCCCTCGGCGTCGATCATCTTGAAGTAGGCGTTCATGCCCGGTGCGAGGCCGTTGAAGTAGCCGGCCAGAGGACCCGTCTTCGATGGAGATGACCGCCACCGGGATCTGGGCCCCTGGAGCGATCGAGACGCCCTGGCCGGTGGATGCCCCTGTGGAGCTCGTCGACGACGCTCCGGTGGTCGAGGTGGTGTTCGTCGTCGCCTGTCGCCGAGCCGCCATTCGAGCACCCGGCCGCGATCGCCATCACTCCCAGGACCACTGCTGCCCCGATCAACCGGTTCCCCCGACTGCGACCCATGTCTCACGTCCCTTGTTCGGGACCCATCGCACCGGACCGTCGCCGCAGCGACGTCCCCCCGGGAACGACAGATCGTTGGCCCAGTTCCTAGGGCACTGACATTAGCGATGTCAACAGCGGTTCTTCCGGCATGCCCTGCTCACGGGGACTCCGACGACGTCCCCGGCGACCCGAGGCGGTCGGCGGTCACCCTCAGAGACGGACCTCCACCGGTACTCCGAGCGCCTCCAGGTCGGCGCGCTCGTTGTCCTCGACGTAGCGCAGCCCCTGGACGTTGAAGAGCGTCACCGATTCCGCCTCCACCGGGAACGGCCCCCAGTGCCATGTTCCCCGGTGGAGCACCACGGACGCGAGCGGCTCGAGCAGGAAGGCCCGGACCTCGTCGGCACCGGTCGGGGCGGTCAGTCCGCACCCGGCGGGGCCACCGCCACCACCGCCAGGCACGTCGAGTGGCATCAGCACCTGGGTGTGGGTGGCGTGCCGGAACAGCATCTCGCAGCGGAGGCCCCCGTCGGTGGCCGGCACCTCGTCCCGCCGGTGGGCGATCCGGTTGACGTGGACGTCCCCCCAGGCGAACTCCAGGCGCTCGGCGCCGTCGCGGGGTCGGTGTCCTCCACCGGCAGCCACCCGAAGGGCGCCCAGTCGTCCCGGCTCAGCGGGTTCGGTACTATCTGCCGGAGTGTCGTGCCCAAAGGAGACCACACGGTGATGGACGTGCGCAACATCGAAGACGTCGCCCCGGTCGTCGAGCACAACGGCACGGTGCCGGTGTGGTGGATGGTGCACTCCCGCGAGATGAAGGAGCAGACCGACGGAGGCTTCCTCGAGCTCGTCAACGATTCGAGGTGGCCGGCGGCGGGCTACGTCGACCCCCACTCGCACCCGACCCACGAGTTCTATTACGTGCTCCGCGGCCGGGGCATCATGACCATCGGGGACGAGGACCGGCTCATCGCCCAGGGTGACCTGGTCCACATCCCGCCGGATGCCGTCCACAGCCTCCGGCCGGTCAGCGACCACGCGTCCATCCACTGCTTCTGCTTCGCCATCGGCGTCAAGGGCGCCGGGCCGATCGACTACACGACCCACTGACGGTCTCGACGAGCCGGCCTTCGGAGTTCGGGTCGACTGGCCGGACCGGCTCATGCCCGGCGGCCCTCCGGTGTCGATGAGCGACTGCGTCCAGGCCGAGGAGCCCGACGGTGGTCGCCCCGCCCGTCAACGCTGTCGAAGTAGCCCTCCTCGGCAGTCGCCCGCGCCCGGCCGGCGGCCAGGACGCCGTCCAGCTCGCTCCGCGGCACCACCACCACGCCGTCGACGTCGCCGACCACCCAGTCGCCGGACGACACGGGAACCCCGGCCACCGTCGTCGCCACCCCGGCCGTGCCCCGCGACGACTTGGTCGCCCCGGGCAGGACACCGTCCGTCGAAAAGACCGGGAACCCGAGCCGCTCGAGGGCACCCACGTCCCGCACCCCCCCGTCGATGACCAGGCCGGCGAGACCGCGGGCCTGGGCGCCGGTGGTCAGCACCTCTCCCCAGTACCCGCGATCGGGCACGTCGCCGACGTCGACGACCAGGACCGAGCCGGCCGGGGCCCGGGCCACCGCGACGTGGATGGCCAGGTTGTCGCCGGGCGTGCACCCGACCGGGAAGGCCGGAGCGGCCAGTGCGGCGCCCGGCCAGACCGGGCGGATCCGCGGGGGCATCCGGAGCGCGCCGCTCTCCCCGAGGGTGGCCGCGCCCAGTGCGCCGAGCTGCGCCGGTCGCGTCGTTCGCAGCGGTCTCGGTCCGCGTCGCTGTCCCGCTTCTCCATCACGGTCTCCTCGTCTCTCGCTGGTCGATCGTCACCGAGGCAACGTGGCGCGGCGCCGCCGCCGGCTCAGTCCCTGACCGCCACCGTCACCTCGATCTCGACCGCTCCCCCCCGGGGCAGGGCCGCCACCCCGACTGCCGAGCGGGTGTGGCGGCCGGCCTCGCCGAACACCGGCGGAGAGCACCGCGCTCGCCCCGTCGACCACGTCCGGCTGGCGGTGGAAGTCGGGGGCCGAGGCCACGTACCCGGTCACCGTGAGCACCCGCTCGACCCGGTCGAGGGTGCCCGAGCGCCGACTCCAGCACGGCGAGGGCGTTGAGCGCGCAGACGGCCGCCGCCTCGGCCCCCTCCTCGACGCTCACCGAGGTCCCGAGGGTGCCGCAGCAGGTCAGCTCCCCGTCGATCCGCGGGAGCTGGCCGGAGGTCCGTGGCAATGCCGCCGTGGACCACGACGGCGTCGAGCGGGTCGTGGGGCGGATGGGGTCCGTGCAGCACGAGGCCGAGCTCGTCCAGCCGGGCCCGCACCCGACCCGAGCCGACCGTCGCCGGTGCTTCCTCGGAGCGGCGCATCGGTCGAGACCTCCTCGGGCAGGCCGGGAGATCCGGCGACTCGGGTGAGCCGGTGGACCCGGCGGACCGTCGCGATGCTATCCCGGTCCGCGACGCGTCCCCGGCGGGTGGTTCGCCGACCCGCATAGAGTGAGCCGGTGCGCAGTGACCACCCGTCCCTGTAGTCTCCGACTGACGTCCATGCGTCGGCACGCGGCCGACGGGACTGACCGGGAGATGGAGCCGGGCGAGTTCCGCGGCGTCATCGGTGACGACTTCACCACCTCGGTCCCGTGGTGGCCCGAGCCGCGCCGGCCCCGGGCCGGCTCGCCCAACGTGGTGCTCCTGGTCCTCGACGACGTCGGGTTCGCCCAGCTCGGCTGCTTCGGCTCCGACATCGACACGCCGGTCCTCGACCGGCTTGGCCGGAGCCGGCCTGCAGTACACCAACTTCCACACCACCGCGCTCTGCTCGCCGACGCGCGTCCTGCCTGCTCACCGGGCGGAACCACCACAGCAACGGCATGGGCCGGGTGGCCGAGCTGGCCACCGGCTTCCCGGGCTACGACGCGACGATCGCCCGGGCCAACGGCTTCCTCAGCCAGATCCTGGTCGAGCAGGGCTACGCCACCTACGCCGTCGGCAAGTGGCACCTCGCCCCCGAGGACGAGTGCCACCACGCCGCCCCCCGGCACAACTGGCCGCTGGGTCGGGGCTTCGAGCGCTTCTACGGGTTCCTCGAGGGCGAGACCCACCAGTTCGTGCCCGCACTGATCTCCGACAACCACCAGGTCGAGCCCCCCGCCACCCCCGAGGACGGCTACCACCTGACCGAGGACCTGGTGGACACGGCCATCGGGTACGTCGCCGACCTCCGTGCGATCGACCCCGACAAACCGTTCTTCCTCTACTCTCTGCCCGGGGGCCTGCCACTCGCCCCACCAGTCGCCGCGGCCGTGGATCGACCGCTACCGCGGCCGCTTCGACGCCGGATGGGACGCCTGGCGCGCGGCGCACCTTCGCGCGCCAGATGGCTGCCGGGCCTCCTCCCGGAGGGAACCGAGCTCTCCCCCCGGCCGGACTGGGTGCCGGCGTGGGACTCGCTGCCGCCGACGAGCGGCGGCTCTACGCCCGGTACATGGAGGCCTTCGCCGGATTCCTCTCCCACACCGACCACCACATCGGACGGCTGGTCGACTTCCTCGAGCGGACCGGTGACCTCGACCGACACGGTGCTCATCGTCCTCTCCGACAACGGGGCGAGCTCCGAGGGCGGGCCGACCGGCTCGGTCAACGACCTGCGTCCCTGGAACGGCGCGCCCCGCTCGGTCGAGGAGGCGGAGCGTCGCATCGACGAGATCGGCGGCCCGCTCTGCCACAACAACTACCCGTGGGGCTGGACGGTGGCCGGGAACACGCCGTTCCGACGCTGGAAGCGCGAGGTCCACGAAGGTGGGGTGGCCGACCCGCTGATCGTGCACTGGCCGGCCGGCACCGACCGGACCGCCAACCCCCGCCGGCAGTACGTCCACGCCATCGACATCATGCCCACCCTGCTCGAGCTGCTCGGGATCGACGCGCCGGACTCGCTGGGCGGCGTGGCCCAGTCACCGGTCCACGGCACCTCGTTCGCCGCCTCGCTCACCGAGCCTGCGGCTCCCGATCGCCACCTCGTGCAGTACTACGAGATCTTCGGGTGCCGCGCCCTCTACCTCGAGGGGTGGAAGGCCGTCTCCTACCACCCGATCCAGGACACCTCCCACGGATTCGAGGAGGACCAGTGGGAGCTCTACCACGTCGGCCGTCGACCCCTCCGAGTGCCACGACCTCGCCGCTGAGGAACCCGAGCGGCTGCGCCGGATGGTCGACCGCTGGTGGGAGGAGGCCCGGACCTACGGGGCCCTCCCCCTCGACAACCGGCCCTTCTCGGAGCTCGTCTTCAACCGGCCGCGCCCGGTGCCGGAGCGGCCGCGCTACGTCTACTACCCGGGAACCGCGGCCGTGCCCGAGATGGTCGCGGTCAACGTCCGCAACCGGGACCACCGGATCCGGGCCATCGTCGACATCCCGCGAACCGGGCGCGGGACCGCCGGCCGAGGGCGTGCTGGTCGCCCAGGGCTCCGGGCTCGGGGGATGGTCGTTGTACCTGACCGAGGGGAGGCCCGCCTACGTCCACAATTTCGTCTCCCTCGAGGAGACGGTGGTCGAGGCCGACCGGCCGGTGCCGCCGGGCCGGCACGAGATCGGGTTCCGGTTCGAGCGCACGGGCGACCACCGCGGCGTCGGCCATCTCGAGGTCGACGGCGAGCCGTGTCGCCGTCGTCGAGATCCCGCGGTTCACCGTGACCCGGTTCTCGCTGACCGGCGCCGGCCTCACCTGCGGGTACAGCGACGGGCTCCCGGTCACCCGCCGCTACCGGGCACCGTTCCGGCTTCACCGGCAGCCTCGAGACGGGTGGCCATCGACGTCGACGGCCCAGCCGTGGCTGGATCCCGAGTCCGAGGCCGAGGACGCCATGGTCGCCCAGTAGCGGTCGGATGACGTGACGACGCTCCCCTCCGAACAGCTCCACGCCATGGCCGAGGCCTTCGGCGACGAGTCCGCCTACCGGGTGGTCGGCGTCGGGCTCGCTGACCTTCACCCAGTGGGACACGGCGGCCAGCCGGCTGGCCCGGTCCTGGTCGACGCCGGCGTCGTGCCCGGCGATCGGGTGGCCATCCATCTCGAGCCGACCAACGCCCTCCGGTGGATGGTGGCCTACTCGGCCGTCCACCGCGCCGGAGGGGTCGCGGTGCCCCTCAACCCGCAGCTCACCCGACCCGAGGTGGCCCGGATGCTGGCCCACTGCGGTGCGGGTGCGGTCGTCGTCGAGGAGTCCCTCCTCCCCCGGTACGCCGGACGAGCGGCCCGTCCGGTCGTGGTCGCCGTCCCCGCCGCGCACGAGGGCGAGGACCCGGTCGGTCCCGGCATCGGCGACCGCGCCGCCGGGGCCACCGCGTCGTGGGCGGATGCGATGGCGGCGGACCCGACCTACTTCCAGGTTCCCCGGGACGGCGGCGAGCTCGCCGAGATCCTCTACACCTCGGGCACCACCGGGAACCCGAAGGCCGTTGCGGTTCGCCACGAGAACTCCTCCCTGGTCCCCTTCCGCAAGCCGCAGTGGAGCGGGGGCGGCTGGCTGCATGCCAGCCCTCCCTACACCTTCGCCGGCCTGTCCTTCGTGACCACCCCGATGAAGCTCGGGCTCCGGGGGATCTACCTGCCCGTCCTTCGACGCCGGGCTCTGGCTCGACACCGTCGAGTCCGAGCGCCCGGGATCGGTCTTCCTGGTCCCGGCCATGGCGACCCTGCTGCTCGAGCACCCGCGGTTCGACAGCGGCCGACCTGAGCTCGGTCCAGCTCTGCTCGGTCGGCAGCGCACCGCTCTCCCCCGAGGTGCTCGAGCGGCTGCAGGAGCGGATGCCGACCGCCCTGGTCTCCAACAACTACGGCATGACCGAGGCCGGATCGGTCTACTGCCTCATGCCACCCGGCGAGGCGGTGCGCCGGCCCGGCTCGGTCGGCAAGCCGCTGCCACCGGCCGAGATCGTCTGCGTCGACGACGACGGGTCGGCCGGTGGCCGCCGGCGAGGTCGGCCAGGTGCGGATGCGGATCCCCGGGCGGCCCGCGCGAGTACTACGGCGACCCGGAGGCCACGGCCACGGACCTGGGTCGACGGCTGGCTGGTCACCGGCGACCTCGGCCGCCTCGACGAGGACGGCTACCTCTACATCGTCGGGCGGAGCAAGGACGTCATCATCCGGGGCGGCAACAACATCCACCCGACCGACGTCGAGTACGCCATCGAGTCGCACCCGGCCGTCCACGAGGTGGCCGTGGTCGGCGTCGAGCACCCGGTCCTCGGCGAGGACGTCGTGGCCTTCGTGGCCCTCCGTCCGGGTATGGAGGCGACTCCCGACGAGCTCCGCGAGCACACCCTGGAGCTCCTCGCCCGCTACAAGGTGCCCCGGCGGTGGCACTTCGTCGACGCCCTGCCCCGGAACGCCACCGGGAAGGTGGTCAAGGACAAGCTCCGGTCCGGTGCGACACCGGACGGCGATGCCCGCACGCCACCCCCGACCGATGACCAGCGCTGCGGGGCGGGGCGGACCGGTACTGTGGTCGCCATGCCCGCACACAACGACATGGTGAGGATCGGAATCGTCGGAGCCGGAAACATCGCCGCGATGAACGTGGCCGGCTATCTCGAGGACCCCCGCTGCTCGGTGGTCGCGGTCTGCGACCCACGGGAGGGCCGCGCCGCCGAGATGGCTGCGGCCTGGGGAGCACCGGCGGCGTACACCGATCTCGACGCCATGCTGGCCGACCCCGGCATCGACGCCGTCGAGATCCTCACCCCGACCAACCTCCACCACGAACACGTGCTCGCCGCGCTCGCCGCCGGGAAGCACGTCTCGTGCCAGAAGCCCCTCGCCAACACCGTGGTCCGAGGCGAGAGAGATGGCTGCGGCCGCCGGGCAGGCCGGCCTCGTCCTCCGGGTGAGCGAGTGCTTCCGCCACTACCCGCCGCTCGAGCTGGCCAAGCGGCTCATCGAGGACGGAGCGATCGGCAAGCCGACCAACCTGCGCACGAGGACGATCGTCGGCCAGACCGAGTCCCCCTTCCAGGCCGGTCTGGACGCGGACGGCTACGTCTGGCGGATGACCTCCTCGAGCCCGGGCGGCCACCTCTTCGACGACATGATCCACAAGTACGCGGTGGCCCTCTGGCTCCTCGACCAGGACATCGTGTCGGTGCAGGCGGTCGTCCGCCGCCGTGACTACTTCTTCGAGCCGTTGGCTGCCATCTTCGAGTACGAGGACCCCGAGGTCCTCGGCTCCATGGAGGTCTCCTACGCGCCCCAGATGTGGATGCGCAGCAGCTACTACGGGGCCGACGAGTTCTTCGAGGTCCAGGGGGATTCCGGCTTCCTCTGGGTGACCCGGTGCACCGGTGAGCTGCTCGACCTGCCCGCGGTGGTGCTCTACGACGGCACCAAGGGGAGCCAGACCACAACCTCCTTCCCCCACCTGGACGCCGACTGGGGCACCGGATTCCGGAGGTCGTCGTCCCACTTCGTCGACTCGCTGGTCTCCGGCGCGCCGCCCCAGATGAGCGCCGAGGAGGCGATCAAGGCGCTGCAGCTCTGCTTCGCCGTCTACGAGGCCGGCAACACCCACCAACCGGTGGACCCGCGCACGATCACCGACGTGGTGGTACCCGACGGATGGCCGAAGTGAGCTGCACAGCCGACCCGATCCGGGGCCTTGCCATGGACCGCAGGAGGTGTCGGGTGTGAAGGTCACCAGAACCCTCCACCACAGTTTCAACGTCGAGGGCCACCTGGCTGCGACCGTCGAGTTCTACCAGCAGCTGCTCGAGCTGCCTGACGATGTCCGTCCGGTCATCCCCGGGATCGATGGGCACTGGTTCGGCACGGGCAACGCCCAGCTCCACCTCGTCGACGCCGACCGCTGGCACCAACCAGATCCGGCCCGCCGGGCCCCACGTCTGCTTTGCCGTCACCGATCTCGACGGCCGCGATCGCCGAGCTCGAGGAGCAGGGCATCCCCATCGTGCGCGGGGCCCAGGGCACGACCATCCAGATCTGGTTCGTCGACCCTGCCGGCAACACGGTCGAGATCCAGCAGGATCCCGACTTCGTCTCCGCGAAGGACCGGGCCGGCGGACGCTGAAACTCGTCCGACGACGGCTCAGGGGATGCCGCCGTCGACCCGGAGCACCGCTCCCGTCGTGAAGCTCGACGCCCCAGAGGCGAAGATAGAGAGCGCTCCCCACGATCTCGTCAGGCTGACCCGCCCGTCCGAGCGCATGTCGGCGCTTGAGCTCGGCCTCGAGCGAAGGCGAGGTCCCACTCCTTGCTCACGTCGGTCAAGAACGGTCCGGCCATGATGACAGTTGACCCGTACCGTGGGCCCGTACGCGTGGGCGAAGCCGACGGTGAGCGCGTTGAGCCCGGCCTTGGCGGCGTCGTAGGGGAGCATGAACGGCGCCGGCCGGATCGACCCGGTACTCGAGACGTTGATGATCGACCCGCCGCCGGTCGCCACCATCCGGGGGCCGACCAGCGCGGTCAGGCGGAAGGGGCCCTTCAGGTTGAGCCCGACCACCTTGTCCCACATGGCCTCGGTGACGTCGCCGAGGTCGCCGTAGAGCAGCGACATCCCGGCGTTGTTGACCAGCACGTCGACCTTGCCGAACCGTTCGTAGGCCGCGTCGACGAGGCCGTCGAGTCCATCCCAATGGGTCACGTTGACAGCGATGGCCAGCGAGCGGCGGCCCATGGCCTCGACCGCGGCCGCCACCTCCTGGCAGGCGTCGAGCTTGCGGCTCGCGACGATCACGTCGGCACCCGCCTCGGCAAAGCCGAGTGCCATCGCCCTCCCGAGACCCCGGCTGCCGCCGGTGACCAGCGCCACCGTGCCGGTGAGGTCGAAGCGGCCTCCCGCGCCGTCCGATGCACTCATGCCGCGGCCGGTCCCTGCCGGCTCACCGTCTGACATCCAACGTGGACGTCTCGGCGCGTCGGGTGGACGCGGCGGGCGCGGTGACCACAGGGTCGCGTGTCGGGGACGACAACGCCGGACGTGGGCATCCCGGGATTGTAGGCCCTGACCGGATCCCCTCGACTGCTCGTCGCGAAGGAGGCGGCGAGACGCTGTCTGCAGGTTCGTCTCGCTACTCGCAGTCGATGGCTCCCGTCCAGTGCTCGAGCAGGAACAGAGACGCCGTCTGAATTGGACTTGCATTGCTACGGCGGGCGACGGATTCGAGCTCATTCTCTCCGGGTCTCCGCGCCACCGTGCAATGGTGTGAATTCCGGGTCCGGTTCGAGGAACTGGTCAACAAGGGCTTCCATTCCGGTGGCGTATGGAGACCACTCCTGGCTTTCCCCGTTCGGTCCCGTGTCTCGGATCACCATTTCAACTTCACCACTCGCCAGTTGACGAAGAGCACACCCTTCGGCATAGGCAATGGCCGCCGTACTGAAATGGTCCATCGACCAGGGGTGACGGATCCGAAATCCGAGCAGGGCGCTGAGGGCTAGAAAGTTCTTGCTCCAGAATCTCGTGACCGACAGGTAGCCGTCTGCAACGGCCGCCTTGATCCGAGTCTGCAATTCCGGCTCCCCTGTGGACGTTGCCATGGCAATGACGCCGATCCACAACTCCCAGCTGGTGGATTCGTTGATTGCCGTGCTGCTTGCGTTTCCTTCGACACGACACACCTCGCGCAGAACCCGCCTGCGGGACTCAGGTGTCGTCATGTCGAAATCTCTCAACATGGCAGCCACTCGCTGGCCACTTCCCTCGGCCCGCCGTTCCTCGTCTCGAGCGATGGTGACGAACACATCGGCCTGGAAGTCCGCCTGGTTCTCCCAAATTCGCTTGATCACCGACGCGTTCGTGATCCGCAAGCCCGTCTTCGCTTCAACCCGGTCGAACACTCTCTTGAAGGTGAGGCTGCTCGAACCAGCCTTGAGCCCTTCCGTGAACAGGATCTCGCGTCCTTCTTCGACGAGCGTCGTGCGCAATTCTTCTCGGTCCCGCCTGGTCGATTGCATTGTGACTTCCCCCGCCGACGATCCCCTCTATGAAGGTTCCCTGGAGGCGATGTTACGACACTCACGCCATGCTCGATCAGACAGACCCTACACAACCCTGTTGGGACCATTGGGGTCGAAGGTCGACAGTGCCGGTGATGATGTGGTGCGTCAATCTGACCCTCTGACGTGAGCAAACACCTCACGGATCGTCACATTGAGCAGGGAGACGCCCGGAATCGGGGGTAACGAATACTCGACAGCCTGGTCAGCGTATTCCTTGGTCTCGACGACGAGGACAGATGTTCCGATGCCGTCGACTGGTTCCAGCCAGTAACCGCTGACGATGCCCGGGGCACGAGACACCAGAGCCACCCTCGCCTCTGGCAGAAGGAGGCGGGCCTCGTCAGGATTGTCCACTCGGACGTTGGCGACGATTGCCTACATGGTGCGGTTCCTCGACCAATTCGTTTCTCGAAGCGTAGAGCGAGTTTCACCTCACACGGTGTGGACGTTGAGCAGCTCGACACACACCCGGTGTACTGACTCAGTCTCCAGTCCGATCCCTGGATATCTACGTATTGCGTAGCTACGTGCTACGTAGTACTATGCTCCTCATGTCAACCCGACACCCCGATGCCGTCAGCAATCGAATGCCGTCATCTCGGCGCCGGTCGAACGACCCGCCGACCCTGATTCTCATGAGCCTTGCCGGCGGGCCCAAACACGGGCACGCCCTGCTCAAGGACATCGAGGACTTCGCGGGTGTCACGCTCGGGCCCGGTGCGCTCTACGGGGCGATCACCAGGTTGGAAGAACGGGGACTCATCGAGCCGCTCGAATCTGATGACCGCCGTCGCCCGTACCGGATCACCGCTTCGGGCTCGCAGGTTCTCGCCGATTCCGTCGCCCAGATGCGTGACCTCGTTCGAGAGGGACAAGCCCGGCTCAAGCTGGTCCGGACTCCGCGCCCAAGGCTGGCGTGATGCGAACGGACGGTCCGCGAGCGGCGGACGCTCACCGGGGCCAGGACGACAGAGCCGGCGACCCCCGTCTCCGCTGGTATCCGCCGTCGTGGCGCGCCCGCTACGGTAAAGAGTTCATCGCGTTGCTCGACGATGCGTATCGCGGCCGTCTCCCGGTACTGGTTCGCCTCGGTCTGGTCACCGGCGGACTCCGACAGCGGGCAAGACAGTCGGCACTGACGGGTGACTCCGCCCCGCCGACCGTCAGCCTCCGGGTCGGGGCACTCGTGGTCCTTGCTGCCTGGACCGCCTTCGTAATCGCAGGAGCCAGCTTCGCCAAGTTCTCGGAACACTTCGACCAGGCGTTGCCCCGCAGCATGAGCGCGCATCGCTTACCCGACCTGGCGTTCACCGTGCTCCAAACAGCGGCAGGAGTGGCCAGCATGCTTGTCGTCGTTGGGGCTCTTCTCGCCGTACCTGCCTTCCTTCGATTCATGCGAGGTGGCGGCTGGGCCTCAGTGCGCGGTCATTTCTTGCGGGCCCTCGCGTGCACCGGGCTGACGGTCGCAGTCGCGGTCCCCCTTCTCGTGTGGGCCCACCACCTCACATCACATCAACGGAACAGCGGCTTCCACTGGTACGGGGCGCTCTACTTGATGTGGGCCGCGCTCATCGTCATCACCCTGACGCTATGGACGGGGGCCGCGATTGCGGCAGGCAGGCGGGTAGACCTCACGTCACCGATTCTCACAGCGGAGGCGGCGCTTGCCGCTGCCGTCGCTGTGGCAATGGTGGTCATGGCCGGCGCAACAGCAGTCTGGTGGGGAGCGATGGCGAAGGGCGCACCGGCCTTCTTGACCGCCAGCCCGGCCGGTGCCTCGGGCTCACCGTGGGACAGTTGGCTTCTCGCCACTGTCGCTCTGATGGCAGTGGCAGTCGGTACCGCTGCAGTTGGCGTAGCTCGAGAGATCCGCGTGTGGACCAAGACGCAGAGGGGTTGAGCGACGCAGTGCCAGTCGGACGCCTACGCTGACCTCGACGTTGACAGCGATGAAGCCGTGAACCCGCGGACTCAGTAGCCGCACCGGTCCCAGCTTCCAGAATCTCGCATCGGCCGGTTCGAAGATTCGTCGTGCTCTTGCTGCCTGCCTAGCCGCGGTTGCCGCAATCGTGCCGGAGGCACCCTGGGTTGTCCCTGAACCGGTGTGATCGGGGGCAGTCAGGGAGAGGTGGCTGTGAGCTTGAACACCGGATGGCCGGGGTGCCTCTTCGATGACGGTACTGCCTCAGCCTCGATGGTCGTCAACTCCGCCTCGGACTCTCGTCATCGCCTTCGAGCGGAGGCAGCAGGACGAGCTCGACGGCACGGGAGCGCATCACCGACCGCCGGTGGGGACACCCGAGCTCGCCGGTCCGTGCGTGGTGCCAGTTGCGGTCGGTTTCGCAGGCCAGGAACCGCTCGATGACCGTGCCGCAGTGCCTGCAGATGGAGCTCTCCAGGCGGAGCTCAATGGTGCGGTTGCCCGGTTCTGCGAACATGGAGCAAACTCCTCGCTCGGCCACTCTCGCACCCCTCCATCGTCCACTCTCGCCCAACGGGTCTGTGGAAGGGAAGCCCAGCTTCCTGGGGAAATACAGGTTGAAGTTGTGGATTCGTGCTGGGGAGATGTGGACAGCACTCACGAAACGGTGGACGACTTCCCCCAGCAGGTCGGGCTCGCCGCCGGCCTCGAGGAGAACTGGGAGCGATCGAGCCGATACGGTCATGGTAGGGAGCGTCCTCGCATATCCGGTAATCGGGGCACTCAAGCCAGTCTCATCGGTAGCCGATGAGACTGCTATGCCCTCAAGCCTGCGCGGACGGAAGAGCCGTCTGGTCCGCCTCGTCGGATGGCTCAGATGAGTCAAACGGGCCCTGGGCCTGGGTGGTGGCTGGCGTCGGACGGCAGGTGGTACCCCCCCGAGATGGCAGCGCCGCCGGCGGCGATGCCCCCGCCGTCGGCGCCACCCATGGGACTGCCCCCACTCACGGCGTTTGGATCAGCGCAGAACACGCAGGTTCAACCCGGTTTTGTCACGACGCTGCCTCCGGGAGGTATGCCGCCAGGCGCTGCCGGATACGGGACCCCCTATCCGGGTCTCGTCCCTCAGTGGGCCGGGCTGCCCGCCCCGAAGACGAGCAGAATGGCACTTTGGGCCCTCCTTCTCGTCATCCTGCTCGGAGCAGTGGGCGCGCTCGCTGGCATCCCGATGGCCTTTGTGGCGAGGTCGCGCATCCGAAAGAGCGGGGGTGCACTGAAGGGGTCCGGGCTCGCCCTCGCAGCACTCATCGTTGGCTTCACCTTCATTGGACTGGTCCTTGTTGCCATCGCCATCCCGACATTCCTCGGTGTCACCCACTCTGGTCCGTCGATCCAGAACCTCGATTACAGCGTGGAGAACCAGATCTCAGGCGCCGGTCCCAGTGACTTCCACGCCGCTGATGTCAGCGCTGTCCAGTGCGAACCACCGATCAGTTGGGCCGTCGGATCCACATTTACCTGCGTTGCATACGGCTCAACCGGCAGCGAGGTCGGGACGTACTACGGAACAGTTGGGCCAAATGCCCCCGACGGCACCCGCACCTGGTATGGACGGTACAGCCCGTCGGTAACCGGCTGACCCACACCTCCATCGGTGCGGGTTGGGAGGGCACAACCGCCGCTCAACCGGTGATCGAGGACGCGGCAAAGGGCGGTTGTTGATGTTCTGACACGCGATGCTGTCGAGTACACATCCACGCAGTCCGACGACCCCCATCGTCATTCGCACAATCACGCCGAAGACCGTTGACATTCTGCCTGTGCCGATGCCAGCCTGGGTTTTGGTCCAGTCGGAGTGGGAACAGCTTCCCTGGTTTGAAAGGGTCCGATGGTTGCGCCAGCTTTGGCTCGTATGCTCCGCACGACTGTGGCGATCATCACGGTGATCGCCGGAGTCTCGATTGCAACTGCCGCACTCTCGGTTGTGTCCGACTCGGTCGCCAGTGCCACCGTCGTTTGGGGCCCGGCCACCTCACTGGGAGGTTACGTCGGGGGACAGGGCTACCTCTATAGCGTCAGTTGCGTTGGAGCCGGGTCGTGCACGGCCGTTGGGTACGACGCCGACGAGCGACCGATCTACGCGACCGAGACCGGCGGTGTCTGGGGCCAAGTCGTCCAAGCAACCGGCTTGATCGAGCTTGGGGCCCTCCAAGGTGTGAGTTGCACTGAGGTCGGGACGTGCACGGCCGTGGGCTACGAAGGCAATCAGCCGACATACGCGACCGAGGCCGGTGGGGTTTGGGGCCCCGTCACCGAGCTACCTGGCTCCGGCGGGGGTGAGGGGTATTTCTGGGGCGTGAGCTGTACGGGAGCCGGGATGTGCACGGCTGTGGGCCAAGACAACAACATCCAGCCGATCTACGCGACCGAGACCGGCGGGGTTTGGGGCCCCATCACAGAAGTACCTGGCTCAGGCGGGGGCGAAGGCTATTTCCGCGGCGTGAGTTGCACCGGCGTCGGCACGTGCACTGCTGCGGGCTACGACCTCGGCCAACCGATCTACGCGACGGAGGCCGGCGGCGTCTGGGGCCCGGCCACGGAGGTGCCCGCATCCGGCAACGGCCTTCGCAGCTTCGTGAGCGTGAGTTGCATTGGAGCCGGGTCGTGTACAGCCGTGGGTGAGGACGGCAACCAGCAACCGATCTACGCGACCGAGAAGGGCGGTGTCTGGGGCCCGGGCACCGAGGTGCCCGGCTCCAGCGGGGGCGCTGGCTATTTCTTGGGCGTGAGTTGCACCGGAGCCGGGACGTGCACGGCTGTGGGCGACGACGGGAACTCGACACCGATCATCGCGAGGGAAGCGTACGGTGTCTGGGGCCCGGCCACCGAGACCCGCGACACATTCGGGCGGCTCTACGCCGTCAGTTGTCTCAGTGCCGGGGTTTGCACCGCTGTGGGCAACCAGGAGAGTGACCAGCCCGCCTATCTGTCGTCGAAGTTTGCTCCCCCGACGATCCTCAGCTTCAGTCCAGCCTCCGGACCGGCGGGAACGGTGGTAACCATCAAGGGCACCAACCTCGATGGTGTCAGCAAGGTGTCGTTCCACGGCGCCACTGGAACCGTCACCAAAGACACGACGACCACGATCAAGGTCACAGTGCCCGAGGGGGCAACGACCGGCAGGATCATCGTGGTCACTCACGGCGGATGGACGAAAACGGCCACAGGTTTCAAGTTCACCTGAGACCGCTTCCGGTTGGCGAGAGAGCGACCGTGTCGTTTTGCGACGGTCAATAACCGCCCCTCTCCCGAGGGTCAGGGCAGGTAGCGTGATTTGGTGGATCTCGGGCGAGTGGGCGTCTGGTGGAGTGGTACCTGGCGGACCACGGATGACGCTTCGGTCGATGTAGCCGCCGAGCTGGAAGAGATTGGCTACACGGCATTGTGGTCTTCGGGCGGGTTTCAACCGGGGCTCTCGCCGCATTTCGAGCGATTGCTTGCGGCGACCGATCGGATGACGGTGATCAGCGGAATCGTCAGCATCTGGTCAACGACTCCTGTCGAGATCGCTTCGGCCGTCACGGACCTTCATCTCCGCTATCCGGGACGTTTCGTCCTCGGTCTCGGGGCCAGTCACGCCCCGATTGTCGAGAACTACGCTCGTCCGTACAGCCGCATGGTCGGGTACCTCGATGCCCTCGACGCAGCCGGACCTACGGTGGCGAGAGAGCGAAGGCTACTCGCAGCCCTGAGACCTCGCATGCTGCGACTTGCGGCCGAGCGGGCAGCGGGTGCCCACCCCTACTTCGTACCCGTTGAACACACGTTTCGAGCCCGCGAGATCTTGGGAGCTGATGCGCTGCTGGCACCCGAGGTCACAGTCGTACTGGAGAAGGATGCAAGCACGGCGCGAGAGGCGGCCAGGGCATTCACCACGGGCTATCTCTCCCTTGCGAACTACGCCGACAACCTCCGCTTACTCGGCTTCGGAGACGACGACCTCGCCGGAGCAGGAAGCGACCGACTCATCGATGCCGTTGTGGCCTGGGGTGAACCGGACGGAATCGCCAATCACGTACGCCAGCATCTCGACGCCGGCGCGAGCCATGTCTGCGTCCAAGTCCTCGCCGATCACGGTTCATTCCCGCTCGCGGCCTACCGAGAACTGGCCCCTGCGCTGATGGAACTCTGAAACAGCGTTCCGTCCCCTGGCCGCGCCAACCCGCCCGAGGGCGGGTCAGCCTCCCGGTTCGGGATCCCTGGGCAGTCCGAGGATCCGCTCACCGATCATGTTGCGCTGGACTTCGCTGGTGCCCCCGGCGACCGTGAGGCACCGGGTGGCCAGGAACCCCTGGACCCAGCGGGCCGACCGCCCTTCGGTGGTCGCGCCCTCGGCTCCGAGCATGGACAGCCCCAGCTCCTGAACCCGTTGCTCGTGCTCGGCGCCGAGCAGCTTACGGAGGCTCGCTCCAGGTCCGGGATCGGCACCGGCCAGCGAGCGCAGCGTCGAGCGGTGGGTCATGAGCCCGAGCGACTGCGCTTCGGCCAGCAACGTACCGAGCAGGTGGATCGTCTCGCTCCCGGGTGGGGGCTCCGCCTTGACCGCAAGACGGACCAGGGACTCGACCCCGATGCCGAACGTCGACCCGGAGGACATGGACACCCGTTCGTTGGCGAGGGTCAGCCGCGCGAGTCCCCAGCCGCCGCCGACCTCGCCGATCACACAGTCATCGGGCACGAAGACCGAGTCGATGAAGACCTCGTTGAACATCGCCGCGCCGGTGAGCTCACGGAGGGGCCGGATGTCCAGTCCCGGCGAGCGCATGTCGACGATGAAATAGGTGATCCCCTCGTGTTTGGGGACCGAGGGGTCGGTCCGGGCGAGGCAGATGCCCCAGTCGGCAAGGGTTGCCATCGACGTCCACACCTTCTGTCCGTCGAGCGTCCAACCGCCGTCGGTGCGTACGGCCCGGGTGGTCAGGCTGGCGAGGTCGGAGCCGGCCCCGGGCTCGGAGAAGAGCTGGCACCAGGCCAACTCGCCGAGCAGCGTCGGGCGCACCCAGCGTGCGCACTGGTCCTCGCTGCCACGGGCGATGATCGGCGGGAGGGCCCACGCGCCGATGCCGATGTGGGGACGATCGATGCGGGCCCCCCTCATCAACTCGTCGATGACCACCTGCTCGACCGCCCCGGCATCCCGGCCCCAGGGATGGGGCCAGTGGGGGGCGATCAGTCCGGCGTCCACGAGGAGCATTCGACGCTCGCCGCCGTCGGCTGCCGCCACCGCCTCGACCACCGGGGCCAGCTCCGCGCGCCACCGGTCGGCCTCCTCGGGGAGGTCGGCGGCGAGCGTGCGCCGCACGCCGCGTCCTGCCTCGGCGGCCACCTCCCGCACGAAGGAGTCGGATCCGCCCAGGAGCTGACGGTCGGCAAGGGCGCGCTTGAGGTGCAGGTGGAGGTCGTGCTCCCAGGTGAACCCGATCCCGCCCAGCAGTTGCAGGCACCCCTTTGCGCACTCGACGTATCCGTCGAGGCACAACGCCCCGGCGGTCGCGGCTGCCAGTGCCGCGCCCTCGGTGGCCCCCTCGCCCACCGCCATGGCAGCGTCCCAGGCCACCGCCGTCATCTGTTCGACCCGGACCGCCATGTCGGCCAGGCGGTGCTTGACCGCCTGGAACTGCCCGATCGGCCGGCCGAACTGGACCCGGACCTTGGCGTACTCGGTCGCCGTCTCGAGGCACCAACGGGCCCCCCCGACGTGCTCGGCCGCCATCAGGGCGACGACCACCTGGCGGACCCGCTCGGTCTGCAGCGAGGGAAGCTGGCGCCCGTTCGGGACCCGGTACCTACTGACCTCGACCGCGGCCACCCGCCGGGTCGGGTCCAGGCTCGCCAGCGGCTCGACCCGGACCGCCGGGTCGCCGCCGCTCAGCTCGAGGAGGCACCAGATCGTGCCCCCGTCGGCGTCGCGGGCCGGGGCCAGGCACAGGTCCGCCAGACCGGCCCCGAGGACGGGGCGGAGCGTCCCCGAGAGCGTCACATCGCCGGCCGGCCCCCGGCCGACGATGTCGAGGGCGCCGGGGCCGAGGCAGACCGCACCGGCCGTGCCACCACCGGCGAGTCCCGGCAACAGATGCGCGGCTTCTGAAGGGGCCAGTGCCTCGGCGATCAGCGCGGAGACGACAACGGTGGGCAGCAGCGGACCGGGCAGCATGGACCACCCGGTTTCCTCGAGGAGGACCGCTAGTTCGAACAGGCCGAATCCCTGACCGCCGTGTTCCTCCGGCAGGTGGATCCCGAGCCAGCCCTGGTCGGCAACGCCCTTCCAGACCGCTTGTGGCTCCTCGGTCTCGGTGTCCAGCAGCGCGCGCGGCACCTCGGGTGGGCAGTGCGCGGCAAGCCACCGTCGGGCCGACTCACGCTGTGCCTCGTGCTCATCGGACAGTGCGATCGGCACCGTTCCTCCTCTTGATCGTCAGCCCGCAGGCTCGTCGTCAGCCGGCCGGTCCTCGTCGGCCGGTCACTCCCGGCGCACGACCGAGATGGCCCGGGTCGGGCACCCCTCGGCCGCGACCGCGATCCGCTCCTCCTCCTCGCCGGCCGGGTCGATCACCACGGCCACGCCGTCGTCGTCGAGGTCGAAGGTGCCCGGCGCCCAGAACAGGCAGTTCCCCGAGCCCACGCAGCGCTCGCGGTCCACCGCGACCCGGATCACCGGGTCATCGCGCCCGCGGGCAGCACTCGTCCCGGTCCCCTCTGTCATGCCGGGGAGACTATCCCCGGTGGGCCCACCCGGACGCTTCGGAGTATCCTGCGCCCTGTCGGAGGAGCGACCCGGGCGACCGCTCCGGGCACGACCCGTCACGAATCCAGTCACCGGAGGAATGACACCCATGGTTGCGACGGTGCCCACCGCCATCCACCCCCTGGACGCACTGCGCGCCGACGAGATCAGTGCCGCCGTCGCTGCCGTCCGGGAGAGCGGCAGGCTCGCAGAGGGCGCCCTGTTCTCCATGGTGACCCTGGACGAGCCCACCCGCCGGGTGGTCGCCGACCACCGGCCGGGTGATCCGGTCGACCGGCGGGTGCGCCTGGTCATCGTCCCCGGGCCCGTGGCCACGCTGATCGAGGCGGTGGTCGACCTGCCCGGTGGTCGCATCGTCGGGTGGACCCAGCACGATGGGGTCCGGCCGGCCTTGCTGTTCGACGACTCGCTCCGGGCGATCCTCGCCCTCAAGGCCGACGCCGACTGGCAGGAGGCCATGCGGCGGCGCGGCATCACCGACTTCGAGAAGGTGCAGATCGACCCCTGGCCCACCGGCAACTTCGCCAATCCGGCCGAGGAGGGACGCCGGATCACCCGCTGCATCTCCTACTACCGGGAGCACCCCGAGGACAACGGCTACGCGCGTCCCGATCGAGGGGGTGGTGGCCACCGTCGACGGCGCCCGTGGCGAGGTCCTCGAGGTGGTCGACCTCGGCGTGCTGCCCCTTCCCCCGGAGCGCGGCACGTACCGCGCCGGGCGACAACGGTCCCTCGCGCACCGACCTCCGTCCCCTCGACATCGTGCAGCCCGACGGGGTCAGCTACACCGTCGAGGGGAACTTCCTGCGCTGGCAACGGTGGTCGATGCGCCTCTCGATGGACCCCCTCGAAGGCCTTGTCCTCCACACCGTCGGCTACGACGGACGGCGAGGTCGTCCGGCCCGTTCTCCACCGTGCTGCGATCAGCGAGATGGTCGTCCCCTACGGCGACCCGGGACCGATGCACGGATGGAAGAACGCCTTCGACGTCGGCGAATGGGGACTCGGCCGGATGGCCAACTCGCTGAGCCTCGGACTGCGACTGCCTTGGGGAGATCACCTACCTCGACGCCACCCTCTGCAGCGAGCACGGCACGCCGTACGTGGTCGAGAACGCGATCTGCATCCACGAGGAGGACTACGGCATCCTCTGGAAGCACCACGACATGAACACCGGCCACGTCGAGGTCCGCCGCTCGCGACGTCTGGTGGTGTCCTTCATCGCCACCGTGGGCAACTACGAGTACGGCTTCTACTGGTACTTCTACCTCGACGGCACCATCCAGCTCGAGGTCAAGCTCACCGGGATCATGTCGACCCAGGCGCTCGCCGAGGACAGGACACCGGCTGGGGATCGGTGATCGCACCGGGGCTCGCCGCCCCGTTCCACCAGCACCTCTTCTGCGCCCGGCTCGACCTCAGCGTGGACGGGCCGGTCAACGAGGTCCTACGAGGTCTCCTTCGAGCCGGTGCCCGACCGGACCCGACAACCCGATGGGCAACGCGATCGCGCCAGCGGGTCACCCGGCTCGAGTCCGAGCTGCAGGCGACGCGGGACGTGGACCCGGCCGGCAGCCGCCACTGGCGCTTCGTGAACCCGGCCAGGCACAACGGCCTCGGCCAGGCCGGTCGGCCTACAAGCTGGTCCCGGGTCCACCCCGACCCTGCTCGCGCAGCCGGACTCGAGCGTCGGGCAGCGGGCCGGGTTCGCCCGACACAACCTGTGGGTCACCCCGTTCGCCGCCGACGAGCGCCGTGCCGCCGGGGACTACCCCAACCAGCACGCCGGGGGGGACGGGCTGCCGCGCTGGACCGCGGCCGACCGCTCGCTCCTCGGCACCGAGATCGTGGCCTGGCACACCTTCGGGGTCACCCACTCTCCCCGGCCCGAGGACTGGCCGGTCATGCCGGTCGAGTACTGCGGCTTCCACCTGGTGGCCGCGGGCTTCTTCGACCGCAACCCGAGCCTCGACCTGCCCCCGCCCGACGCACACTGCCGCTGAGCCCGCCGGTCGGCCCGGGTAGTCACCGATACCATGGCCAGCCATGGCCGACCTCGAGACCCTGCTCTACGACGAGACCGACGGGGTGGCATGGGTCACCCTCAACCGTCCCGACGCCCTCAACGCGTTCGACCCCACCATGCAACGGGAGCTGCGTGAGCTCTGGCTGATGCTCCGGACCAATGACGACGTCCGGTGCGTGGTGCTCACCGGCGCCGGCGACAAGGCATTCTGCACGGGCCTCGACCGTGCCGGTGTCGGCTCGTTCGACGACCTCCCACCGGGGGCGCTCCCCGGCTACAACACGCCGTGGGACTTCGACGACCCCGGAAAGAGCGTCTGCCCGAAGTCGAACGAGCTGTGGAAGCCGGTGGTCGCCGCGGTCAACGGGATGGCCTGCGGCGGTGCCTTCTACATCCTCGGTGAGGTCGACTTCATCATCGCGGCCGAGCACGCGACCTTCTTCGACCCGCACGTCACCTACGGGATGCCCGCCGCATTCGAGCCGATCCACCTGCTCCACAAGATGCCGTTCCAGGAGGTGGTGCGGCTCTCGCTGCTCGGTGCGCACGAGCGCATGTCGGCCGACCGCGCCCATGAGGTCGGTCTGGTCTCCGAGGTCGCGCCGGCGGCCGAGCTCGCGGACCGGGCGCGCTGGGCGGCCCAGGCCATCGCCGACCAACCGGCACTGGCCGTCCAGGGGACACTGCGGGCCCTCTGGATGGGACTCGAGCTCTCGCGCCGGCAGGCCCTCGACCACGCCTTCCTGGTGACCAACGTCGGCACCGACCGCGCGACCCTGGCCGAGGGGCAGGCGCGCTTCACCTCGGGCAAGCGCATCGACTGGCGGCTGCGCTGAGCCTCGCCGGCGTCGAGCCGACTGCGGCCTCACCCTGCTGCGGACACCGGCGCGGCGGCAGCGCTCGCGGAGTGCCGTCCGATCGGGCTTCCCGACGCCGAGCACCGGGATCTCCTCGAGGTGGACCACGAGCTCGGGTGTCTTGAACCGGGCCACCTCCCGGTCGGCGAACCAGCGTCGGCACTCGGCGACGTCGACGGCGCGATCCCCGACCACGAACGCGACCACCCGCTCGCCCAGCCGCTCGTCCGGGGTTCCCGACCACGACCGCCTGGCGGACGCCGGGGTGGAGCTCGAGGACCCGCTCGACCTCGGCCGAGGCGATGTTCTCCCCACCACGGATGATCAACTCCTTGAGCCGGCCGACGATGGTCAGCCACCCGTCGGGGTCCAGCGTCCCGAGGTCCCCGGTCGCGAACCACCCGCGGCGCACCGCCTCCGCCGTCTGCGACCGCTCGCCGTAGCCCACGAACAGCTCGGGACCCGCGCACGAGGACCTCCCCGCGCTCGCCGGAGGGGACCGGGCGGACCGTTCCGGGTTCGGCCACCAAGATCTCCGCGTCACCCACCGCGCGCCCGTCGGTGTCGCGGGCCATCTCCGGAGGGTCGTCCCAGCAGGTGGTGGTCACGGTCGGCGCCTCGGTCGACCCGTAGGTGCGCTTGACCATCGCGCCGAACCCCTCGCGGGCCGCGTCGACGAACTCGGGGGTCACCCCGGTCGACCCGCACGAGACCACCCGCATGGTGGTGACCTGGTCCCGGCAGCCCGGAACGTCCAGCATCCCGAGGAAGAGGGTGGGCGGCCCGATCATGTAGCTGGCCCGGTGCTCGGCGGCGAGGCGCACGCCGCGCTCGGCGTCCCACTTCTCCATGAGCACCACCGTCATGGCTGCCGCGCCGGGCACCAGCACCGAGTTGAGGAGACCGGACACGTGGGCCAGCGGGGACGGCATGAGGGCCACGTCGTGCTGAGGTGAGGCCGTGGGCGCGGGCCATCACGTGCGCCTTGTAGGCGAGCCCCCGGTGGGTGTGGAAGACCGCTTTGGGGTAGCCCGTCGATCCCGACGTGAAGAGGACGACGGCCACGTCCGAGCCACGTGGACGGGTCGCTGCGACGGGTGCGGCATCGAGCAGGTCCTCGAACCGGGGGTCGCCGGTAGCGGACGCCGATGGCGTCGACCAAGCGCGGCGAGGGGGAGGTCGCCGCCGGCCAGGGCCACGGTCGGTTGCAGGTCGGCCTGCATGCGGGCCACCTCGGTCGCGCCCACCTGGTGGTGGATGGGAGCGGCCACCGCCCCGCTCCGCCAGCAGGCGTGGAACAGGACAAGCGCCTCCCACCAGTTCGGGAGCTGCCAGGAGACGACGTCGCCGCGTCGGACACCCCGGGCCCGCAGTCCGGCGGCCACCGAGTCGGCCAGCCGGTCGAAGGTGCGGGAGTCGATGCCCGTCTCCCCGTCCACGATCGCCGCGGCATCGGGCAACCGGGGGGTGGAGAGCAACCGGTCGAGCGTGGGCACGTCCCAGGCTCCCCCCCTGGCGCGGTAGCGGGCGGCGTCCGGCTGACGGTAGGTGGACCGGAACCTCACCGTCCCCTCACCGTGCACCACCCTCCGGACCGGTCGTTCTCACCCGCTCGCTCCTCCATCGCGCTCACTGTCCTCGCGCCCGCGCATCAGAGCGGGAGCGTCGCGGCAGAGGCCACTCTACGTGGTGGCCCGCGGATCGGGACAGCTGCGACCCGAGCGCAGCGCCGCGACAGCAACCGGCCGGGGGCACGCCTATCCTCCGGATGCCTGTCCACGACGGGCAACCGCCGACGACGACCGGGACGCCGACGACCGGGAAGGATGTCCGTGACCGAACCCACCACGCGGGATGACGCGGCGCTGGCCGCGGCACTGGTCCGATGGCTCGCCGACCGCCACGGCCACGAGGCGGCCGAGGTGCGCGGCCTCCGCCGGCCGTCGGCCGGGCACTCGAGCCAGACCGTCATCGTCGACGCGGCCTGGAGCGACCGCGGTCGACCGGTCGCCCGGCAATTCGTGGTGCGCATGGCGCCCGAGGGGCGCGGCACCTTCCCGCACTACGACCTCGGCGCCCAGGTCGAGGCGCAGCTCGCCGCGGCCGCGGCCGGTGTCCCCGTCGCCACCCCGGTGCTCGAGGCCGACGCCACGTGGCTGGGAGCACCCTTCGTCTCGATGCCCTTCGTCGCGGGGCACATCATCGGGGAGGTCGCACACCTGGATCGCTGGTTGTCCGCCCTCAGCGCCGCGCGCCGGAGCGAGGTCCACCGGGCGCTCCTGACCGCGGTCGCCCAGATCCACCGGGCCGTCGTCCCGACGCGATCGGCCATCCCACAGCGCGACAACGCCGCCGAGCTCCGCTACTGGGAGGAGTACCTCGACTGGTCGAGCGGGGGGTCGCCCGTCGCAGTGCTCGTGGACGCGCTCCGGTGGTGCCGCGAGCGCCTGCCCCCCGACGAGGCGGCGCCGGCCCTGCTCTGGGGGGACGTCCGCTTCGGCAACGCCGTACTGGGAGACGACCTCGCGGTCCGGGCGGTGCTCGACTGGGACATGACGTCGGTCGGCGCTCCCGAGCACGACCTGGCCTGGTTCACCGGCCTCGACCTCACCGCAACCCACCTGTTCGGGCGCCGTGCCGAGGGATTCCCCGACCGGGAGGCAACGGTGGCGCTCTTCGAGGAGTTGAGCGGCCGGCCGGTCCGGCACCTCGTCTGGTACGAGACCCTCGCCATGCTCCGGAGCACGGCAATCATGACCCGTCTCGGCTACGTCCGCCAGGAGGCGGGAGAAGCGCCCCTGCTGCCAATCGACGACAACCCGATCCTGGATCTCCTCCGGAGCCGGCTCGTCTGAACCCCCGACTCCCCGACCGGAAGGGACCGCTGACAACCTGGGTTGCGTACCCCCTCCGACGGTTGTCGGTAGCCCACCCCTCCGCACCCGAGGGGAGCATCAGCTCGTGGTGGGAACGGCGTCTGTGCCAATATGACAATGGTTTCATCACGCCCGGAGGAGCAGCATGGACAATCAGCAGCAAGCAGCCGAGCCGACCGACGAGATCGATCCGCTGTCTGCCATGGACCCCGAGATGGCAGCCCACCCGCAGCCGGTGTTCAAGTTGCTGCGGGACGAGTGCCGGTCATGCCGGTGGAAACCGGGGTCGTCCTCACCCGCAAGGTCGACGTCGACGAGGTCCTGCGCCACCCCGAGATCTTCTCGTCGAACTTCGACGCGGTGAACCTGATGAACGTGCGGCCCCTGATCCCCCTCCAGATCGACCCGCCGGAGCACAAGAAGTTCCGCAAGCTGCTCGACCCGATCTTCGCCCCGCGGGAGGTGGCGGTGCTCGAGGACTCGCTCGTCGTGGCGATCAACGAGCTCATCGACGGCTTCATCGAGCGGGGCGAGGTCGACTTCGCCAAGGAGTTCTCGACCCTCTTCCCGACCAAGGTCTTCCTTGGCCTCCTCGGCCTTCCGGTCGAAGAGCTCCCGACCTTCCTCGCCATGAAGGACGGGATCATCCGGCCCCACATCGTCATTGGCAGCAAGTACGGGGCCGAGGACACCAATGCCTACCAGAAGCGGACGGCCGACTCGATCTACGACTACTTCAACACGGTGCTCGACCAGCGTGAGATCGAGCGCCAGGACGACATGCTGAGCCGCTTCCTCGACGCCACGGTCGACGGCGAGAAGCTGACCCGCGAGGACATCCTCGACATCTGCTTCCTGTTCCTGATCGCCGGTCTGGACACCGTGACCTCCTCGCTCGACTGCATCTTCGCCTACCTCGCCCAGCACCCAGAGCAGCGCCAGCAGATCGTCGACGATCCCTCGATCATCCCGGCAGCCGTCGAGGAGCTCCTCCGCTGGGAGACTCCGGTGATGGGCGTGGCGAGGGTGGCCGCTCCAGGACACCGAGATCGAGGGCTGCCCGGTGCACAAGGGTGACGGGGTCATGATCATGCTCGGCTCCGTCAACACCGACGAGGCCGACCTGCCCGACGCCGAAGTCGTCCGCTTCGACCGCGAGGTCAACCGCCACGTCGCCTTCGGTGGCGGCGTGCACCGCTGCCTCGGGTCGCACCTGGCCAGGCTCGAGCTCCGCACGGCGGTGCGCGAGTGGCACCGACGCATTCCGGAGTATTCGGTTGCCGAGGGCCACACCCTGGTCTACACGCCGTCGATCCGTTCGATCGACACCTTCCCGATGGTGTTCACCGCGGCCACCTAACCCGGCCCGACGGCCGACCCGGGCGGGTCGACCCGAGGCTCAGAGGACGGCGCCCGACACCTTGTGGGCGACGATGTCGTCCCAGTCGAGCCCGAGCTCGAGGAGGATCTCGTCGGTGTGCTCCCCGTGGCCCGGAGCTGCCCGGAGCTCGTCGGCCGTCTCGTCCATCTGGACCGGATTGGCCACCAGGTCGTACTCCTTGCCGTCCTCACGGTGCACCCGGGCCAGATAGCCGTTGGCCCCCACCATCGGGTCGTTCGACGAGCTCGCTCGCCATCTGTACCGGCGCCCACGCCCCCGAGAGGGCGGCCAGCACCGCCTTCCACTCCTCGTAGGTCCGACTGGCGAAGAGCCGGTCGATCTCGGCCACGCACTCCTCGCGATTGGCGAAGCGGGCTGCGCCGTCCTTGAAGCGCGGGTCCTCGATCAGATCGGGGCGACCGACCACGGTGCAGAACTCGGACCAGTACCGGTCCCCTTGGAGCATCATCAGGATGATGAAGCGGTCGTCGCTGGTCCGGTAGTGCCCGACCAGGGGGTTGGGCGCTGCGGAACGGTTGAACTTGGGCATCGGATCGCCCCCGTAGAGGCCGGAGGCCACGATGTCCGGTGAGAGCTGCCACATGGCCAACCCGAGCAGCGAGACGTCCACGATCGGGGCCTCCCCGGTGGTCGCCCGCTGGAGCAGCCCGGCCGCGATCCCTCCTGCGATGGCCATGCCGCCGACCAGGTCGCCGAAGGCGGCCCGACCACCGATGGGGTGCTTGGAGTCGGGTGGGGTCAAGGCGTTGGAGATGCCGCCGCGCCCCCAGTAGACCGACCCGTCGTAGCCGGGTCGGTTGCGGTCGACTCCGAGGGGACCCTGCCCGGTGCCCCGTGCGTAGACGATGTCAGGGTTGACCTCGCGGATGTGCTCGACGTCGATCTTGAGGCGCTGGCGCACGTCGGGCAGGAAGCTCGTGAGAAAGACGTCCGAGCGCTCGACCAACCGGTAGAGCAGCTCGCGGCCGGCGTCGCTGCGTATGTCGAGCCCGATGCTCCGCTTGCCCCGGTTGGGCTGCTCCATGATGTAGTTGACCGCGTCCGGGCCGCCCGGGATGAGGCCCATCGAGATCAGGCCCCGCTGGGGGTCGCCGGTCTCGGGGTGCTCGACCTTGATCACGTCCGCTCCCCAGTCGGCCAGGACCGCCCCGGCGGACGGGACGAAGGTCCACGCGGCGACCTCGAGGACCCGGAAGCCCTTCAGTGCATCGGACATGGCGGCATCCTTTGTTCGAGTGGCCGGATGGACCGGCGCCGGGGCAGACGTTGGGGGTCAGTCGAGGGCGGTGCGGACGGTCACCTGGAGGCTCAGGCCCCCGAGCCGCCCGAACTGCCGACCCTGAGGAGATCCTTGGCCAGGGTGCCGCCCGAGGCCGCTCCCGCCCGGGCCGCCGAGCGGATCGAGACGTCGCGGCCCACGGCCTGCGCCCGGAGGGCCCCCACAGTGCACTGCTCCCTGCCACCGAGCGCGGTGAACGGGTCGTAGTGGAAGTTGCGCATGGCGTTCAGATGGGTGATCCGGTCGATGTCGTGGTCGGAGACCCCATCGAGGCTGCTCGGCGAGGATCTCGGGCGAGCGCGGCCAGGTCGAGTCGGAGTGGGGGTAGTCGCACTCCCAGGTCACGTTGTCCATGTCGAGGAAGCCGCGGCTGGCCACCCCGAACTTGTCGTCGATGAAGCAGGTGATCACGCTCCGGTTGAAGACCTCGCTCGGCAGCGTGTCGCCGAAGTCCTGACCGGTCCAGAGGTGGTGGCGACCGTAGTTGTAGTCGACCCGCTCGAGGAAGTAGGGCACCCAGCCGATGCCACCCTCCGAGAGGGCGAACTTGAGGCCGGGGAACTTCCGGAGCACCGGCGACCAGACCAGATCGGCGGCGGCCTGCACGATGTTCATCGGGGTGAGGGTGATCAGGCAGTCCATCGGCGCGTCGTCCGAGGTGATCACGAGCTGTGACGAGGAGCCGATGTGCATGCAGAGCACCACCTCCTCGTCGCTGCACGCCTTCCACACCGGATCCCAGTGGTCCGAATGGATGCTCGGCCAGCCGAGCTTGGAGGGGTTCTCCGAGAAGGTCATCGCGTGGGCGCCCTTGGCCGCGACGCGCCGGATCTCGGCCGCCATCACCTCGGGGTCCCAGATCGCCGGGATGGGACAGGGGATGAACCGCCCCGGGTGGCTCCCGCACCACCCGTCGATGTGCCAGTCGTTGTAGGCCCGGACCATGGCGAGGGCCACGTCCTTGTCCTCGGTGCGGGCGAAGAGCTGTCCGCAGAACTGCGGGAAGGACGGGAAGCAGAGCGACCCGAGGACCCCGTTGGCGTTCATGTCCTTCACCCGTTCGTCGATGTCGTAGCAGCCGGGGCGCAGCTGACTGAACGACGTGGGCTCGAGGCCGTACTCCTCGGGCGGCCGGCCGGCCACGGCGTTGAGGGCGACGTTGTTGAGCACCTGGCCCTCGTAGAGCCAGGCGTCGGTGCCGTCCTCGTTGGTGACGAATTTCGGCGCCAGGTCGACGTACTTGGCCGGAAGCCTCCCCTCGAACAGGTCGGGCGGCTCGACGACGTGGTCGTCGACACTCACCATCACCATCTCGTCGATCTGCATCAGTGCATTCCCCCATGGACCCGGAACCCGGACCCTTCGATTCTGGCAGACCCCACCTTAGGGTGTCACCTCAGCTGCCGCGACCCTGGACCCCAGAGGGGAGAACGGTCATGCGAGCAGGCCGGCCGCCACGTCGGCCATCGACGCCTCGACCACCGCGTCGCCTCCCGTGTCGAGCACCTCGAGGACGGCCGCCGTCGCGGCCAACCCCGTCGCAGGATCGGCGACCGCGTCGGCGCAGAAGCAGGGCCCGCGGTCGTCCCAGACCACCAGGCCGCCAGCTGCCGCGGCATCGTCGCCGAAAGCCACCCGGCCAGCAGCGCGGCCGTTGCACCCGTAGCCGGTGATCGAGAGCCAAACCCGGGGTCGGCCGTCGCGCACGACGGCGTCGGGGTCGAGTCCCAACTGCTCGAGCGCTCGGGGACGGGCAGAGGTGAGCACCACGTCCGCACCGGCGACGACCTCGTGGAGCAGGCGGCGGCCCACGGCCGACGTCAGGTCGGCCACGACAGACTCCTTGCCGCCGTTGAGGGAATGGAAGAAGGAGGGCGGGCCGTACCGGGCCCCGTCCAACCGGCCCGACGACTCGACCTTCACGACCCGGGCACCGCACTCGCCGAGCAGTGCGCCGACCAGGGGCCCGGCCCACAGGGTCGACAGGTCGGCCACGATCAGGTCGGACACAGCGGCGAACGGCCGGCCCTCCGCCGACACGCGGGTCCGGATCCCGGGCGCTGGACCGGTGCCGGTGACCGGGGTCCGCTCTCCCAGGGCGCCAACGGGCAGACCGAGCAGGATGGCCCGGTCGAGCAGCGTCGCCCGGGCGGTGCGGCCCACCCTGTCTGCAATCGGGCCCCACTCCTCCTCCGCCACCGGCCCGGGGAGCTCGAGCCAGGCGGCGGCCAGGACCCAGTCGTCCGGACGGGCCAGGTTCACCGCCACCCACCCGTCGGCCGCGGCGAGCAGCCGGGCCCTCCCCCCGCAGCTGCGGTCCCCGCCACGGTGCAGCCCGGCCTCGGCGGCGCGGGCGGCGAGGACGCCCAGCGGGTCCACCCGCACCTGCATGCCGAGATGGCCGGAGAACTCGGCGATCTGATCGGCCAGGGCCGTGACCCCGGCGACCAGCCCGGGCGGCGGATCCAGCCCGGGACCGTCGGGCCGGCCCGTCAGCTCCCGGAGCCCGGTGGCCGCCCAGGCCGACGCCTCGGCATCCTGGTCCCGGGTGGCATCGCGGATCGGCACGCCGCTCCGCATCTCAACCGTCCCCGTTGCCCATGGACGGCGAACATTACCCTCGTGTGCATGGAGAGCGTCCCGGTGCCCGGCCGCACGTTCGCCCGGGCCCTGGCCGACGGGACGGTCTACGACGAGATCGCCGAACCCGGCGGGGGCCTCGTGCTCGTCGAGGGGGACGACCTGCCCGACGCGCTGGATGCACCCTCGGCGGAGCACCTCAGGAGCCTCCCTTCGGTCGTCGTGGCGCTCGTCTCCGACGCCGACCGGCGTCCGGGCTGGGCCGATCTGGCACTCGTGCCCGACGACCCCTCGGTCGACCGGGTGACGGCCACCGTCGCCTCCGACCCGCTGGCCGCCACCGCGCTGGCTCTCCTGCTCAGGGGTGGGGAGGGACGCTCGATCGCGGAGGGGCTGGTGGCAGAGTCGACGGCCTACGGGCTCCTCCAGTCCGGTCCCGAATTCGCCCGCTGGCGGGCCGGGCGGATCCGGGTCGACCGGCCGCGCGACGAAGGGCCCCGCCGTGCTCGTCGAGCGCCGCGGCGACGAGCTCGGGATCACCCTCAACCGGCCCCGGGTGCGCAATGCGCTCGACGCCTCGATGCGCGACGGGCTCGACGAAGCGCTCCGCATCGCCTCGTTCGACCCGGATATCACCGTCGTGCACCTCCGCGGCGCGGGACCGTCCTTCTGCAGCGGTGGCGATCTCGACGAGTTCGGCACGCGGTCCGACCCGCCGTCCGCCCACCTCATCCGCCTGCTGCGGAGCCCGGCACGGACCCTCGCCACCGTCGGTGACCGCACCGTGGCCCACCTCCACGGTGACGCGGTCGGCTCCGGCATCGAGCTGGCTGCCTTCGCCCGCCGCGTCGAGGCCGCACCCCGGGACGCGGATCTCCCTTCCCGAGGTCCGGCTCGGGCTCGTCCCCGGCGCCGGGGGCACGGTCAGTCTCCCCCGCCGCATCGGCCGCCACCGCACGCTGCTCCTCGCACTCGGTCTCGATGTCCTCGATCTGGCCACTGCGCTCGAGTGGGGGCTGATCGACGACGTCTCCGCGTGAGCACCGCCGCCCCGCACTGCCGGCACTACCGCCCGAAGGTCGCGATGACCTGCTCGCCGAATGCAGCCAGGGTCTCGACCGGGGCGAAGTCGCAGAACCAGCAGTAGAACCGCTCGCACCCCCCGTTCGTGGAGTCCCCGGAAGTGCTCGACCAGCTCGTCGACCGTCACCGATGAGCGGCCCACCGCCCATCCCGCCGAAGCGCCGGGTGGCCAGCTCGGCGATCTCGCCGCGTCGTGACGGGTCGGCCACGTGGGCCAGCAGGTGCTGGGTGGAGACCCGGGCCGCTCCGGCCTGCGGGCGGAGCTCCTCCAGGCGGTCGAGGGCGTAGATCGGGAGGTTCCACCAGTCGGCGTGACGGCGCACGAGGTCGAGGGTCTTGGGGCCGGCTCCGCCCACGACGATCGGGAGCCGACCGCCGGGTGTGGGCTGCTGGCCGCCGCAGTCGACCGTGAAGTGCCGGCCCGAGTACCGGACCGGCACTCCACCCCACAGGGCGCGGATGAGCTCGAGGCTCTCTGCCAGGCGCCCGACCCGCTCGGCGGGGCCGTCGTCGGTGATCCCGTAGGCCACCAGCTCCTCGCCGATCGACCCCCAGCCGATGCCCAGCTCGAACCGGCCGCCCGAGGCCCGGTCGAGGGTGACCGCCTGGCGGGCGAGCACCGCCGGGTGGCGGAGGGCGTCGCACAGCACCAGGTGGCTCACCACCAGATCGGTGGTGCGTGCCGCCACCCAGGTGGCCAGGGTCATCGCCTCGTACATCGGTTGGGACTCGGCGAGCGGCGGGGCCATGTGGTCCATGAAGGCCATCCCCCGGAAGCCGGACGCCTCGGCGGCCAACGCCCGCTCGACGACGGCATCGACATCCATCCGCATCTGGGGCAGGTAGAGAAAGAACTCGGGTGCGCTCACACGTGCTCCCCGGGGCACTACAGGTCCCAGAACCGCGCCCGGCCGTGCTCGACCAGCTGGCGGTGGAGCTCCTCGGCCTCGGCCTCTCCGAACGGCCGGTAGGCCGCGTCCCCGCGGGTCCGCACCCAGAGGGCGTCCCCGTCGACCCGGTCCGGCCGGTACTTCTGGTGCACCAGGGTACGGATCAGCACCTTGTTGGTCGGCGAGGTCGGGATGGCCGCCGACGATCCGGATGTGGGTCGGGCGCCACTTGGGGCTGAGGTCGGCCTGCGCGTCGAGCCAGGCGGCGAAGCCCTCCGGGTCGAAGGCCGCCCCCGGACGGAGGACGAGCGCGGCCATCACCCGGTCGCCCGCCTCGGGGTCGGGCACCCCGTAGGCGGCGCACAGCATCACGTCGGGGTGGCGTCCCACGATGGTCTCGATGGGGCCGACCGGGAAGTTCTCGCCGTCCACCCGGATCCAGTCGGCGGTCCGCCCGGCGAAGTAGAGGAAGCCGCTCGGCGTCGAGGTAGCCGAGGTCGCCGCTCCAGTACCACCCGTTCCGGGTGGCCCGGGCGTTGGCCTCGTCGTTGTTGTAGTACCCCTCGAACACCCCGGTCCCCGAGGTGTTGACGATCTCTCCGACGCACGCCACCGGGTCGACCAGGGCGCCGCTGGTCGTCGAACTCGGCCCGGGGCAGCTCGTCCGCCGTCGCTCGTCGACGATCCGGAGCTCGGGCCCGGCACGGCCGACCGAGCCGGCTGGCGCGCCCTCGATCCGGGTCACCGCCAGGCCGCCCTCGGTGGCCCCGAACCCGTCGATCACCCGGACCCCGAAGCGTTCGGCGAACGCCTCGACCACCGCGGGTGCCCCCTCGTTGCCGTACGCCACCCGCAGGGTGTTGTCGGCGTCGTCGGGACGTTCGGGCTGGGCCAGGATGTAGGCCAGCGGCTTGCCGGTGTAGTTGAAGTAGGTCGCTCCGTAGCGCCGGATGTCCGGCAGCCATCCGGACGCGGTGAAGCGCCGGGCCAGGCCGACCGACGCCCCGACCACCACCGACGGGGCCCACCCGACCATGACCGCGTTCGAGTGGAACAGTGGCATCGACACGTAGCCGATGTCGTCGGGACCGAGGCCCATCATCTGGCCCATCCGGCTGCCGGTGACCAGGATGCGGCGCTGGGAGCAGATGACCGCCTTGGGGGCGGCCGAGGTGCCGCTGGTGAAGATGAGGGCCCAACGGCATCTCGAGGCCGGCCTCGGCGTGGGGGTCGGTGTCCGGCTGCGCACCGAGCGCCTCCTCGAGTGTCTTCCCGACGACCAGGACCTCGCCGAGCTCGTCGAGCACCGGTGCGATCAGCTCCTCGTGGGCGGGCTCGGTGATCATGAGCCCGCAGTGGGTGTGGTGGACGTCGTGGGCGAGGTGCTCGCCCCGGCGGGTGTGGTTGATACCCACCACCGCGCCGCCGGCCAGGGCGGCGCCGCCGAAGGCGAACAGGTACTCGGGGATGTTGTCGAGCAGCACGGCCACGTGCAGCGGCCGGTCGGGCCGGCGCGACGCCAGGATCAGGTTGGCCCAGCGGCACGACTCGCGGTAGTACTCGGCGTGGGTCACGACCCGGTCCTCGAACCGGATGGCCGGCCGGCCGCCGATCGTCGGGTCGGCGGCGTTCCTCCGAGCAGCTCGGCCGCGCTGGCCGCGGGGAGGGCGGCCTCCCCCAGCCCGGGGTCTGCGACCGGGGAGGCTGCGCCTGGTGTCGCCTTCTTCACATCACACCGCTGCCGCTCAGCACGGCCGCCCGCAGGTCGGCGGCCAGCGTCGTCCGGTGATGGGCGGCGTCGCCGTAGTCGAGCTGGGAGAACTGGGCCCGCTTGATGTAGAGGTGGAGGTCGTGCTCCCAGGTGAAGCCGATCCCGCCGTGCACCTGGAGGCCCGAGGCCATCACCCGCTTGGAGGCGTCCGCGCACCAGATCTTGGCGGTCGCCGCGGCCATCGGGCCGCCCGGGCTCGTCCGGCCGAGAGGGCCCACGCCGCGTACCAGGTGGCCGATCGCATCCCCTCGACGTCGACCAGCATGTCGGCGCAGAGGTGCTTGACGGCCTGGAAGCTCCCGATCGGCACCCCGAACTGGATCCGGTCCTTGGCGTACTGGGTGGCCATCTCGAGCACCCGGGACGAGCCGCCCAGCAGCTCGGCCGAGGAGGCCAGCGCGCCGAGGGCGCCGAGGCGGGTCGCGTCCGTCGGCGTCGCCGATCCGGGTGGACGGGGTGCCGGTCGAGCGTCAGCCACGAGAGGCTCCGGGTGAGGTCCATGGACGGCTCGGCGGGGGGCCGGCCGATGGCGGCCAGGTCGACCAGGTGGACGCCGTCGGGTGTGATCACGACGACCGCGTCGGCCACCGACGCGCCCTCGACCGGGCCCAGGCGGCCGGAGAGCAACGGGTGGTCAGCGTCTCCGGATCGCTCGACCGCTCTGTCGGACGCCGTCCAGGCCACCGCACCGAGCGCCTCCCCGGCCATGAGCCGGCGGGCCAGCTCGCCGACGCTCGGCCGCCCGGCCAGGGCGGCCAGGGCGATCAGCTGCGGGACGAGCGGCACGGGGGCGGCATGCCGGCCCACCTCTTCGAGCAGCACGGCGGCCTCGACCCAGCCCGAGCCCGAGTCCGCCTTCCGTCTCCGGCACGGCGACGGCCGGCCACCCCTGCTCGACCATGGCCTCCCACAGCGAGCGGTCGTAGGGCTCGCCGGACGCCAGGTGGGCACGGACCCGTTCCGAGCTCGAACGGTCGTCGAGCAGCTGGCGGGCCGCGTCCTGCAGCTCGCGCTGATCGGCCGAAAGGTCGAAGTCCATGGCTGGATAGTATGACCCCGATGCCGCCGATCGAGTGGGGCCCATGGACCTGAGTCCAACGGCTGACCGAGGTTGCCTTCCGGTCCGACATCCGCTCCTGGCTCATCGAGCATCTGCCCTGGGAGTACGGCGAGGCGCTCCCGCCGCGCTTCGACGATCTGGCCGACGAGGTGGCCTTCGGCCGGCAGTGGCAGGCCTCCCTGGCCGCCGACCGTTGGGTCGGGGTGACCTGGCCCGAGGCGTACGGCGGGCAGGGGCGCCGGCCCGACCGAGCACTTCATCGTCCAAGAGGAGCTGGCCCGGGCCCGGGCGCCCGAGATGGTGGGCCGGATCGGGATCAACCTGGCCGGCCCCACCCTGCTGGCCCACGGGACCGAGCAGCAGAAGGCGCGCTGGCTGCCCGGCATCCTGAGCGCCGAGGAGCTGTGGTGCCAGCTGTTCAGCGAGCCCGGCGCGGGCAGCGACCTGGCGTCGGTGACCACCCGGGCGACCACGGTCGAGGGCGGCTGGGTCCTGGACGGCCAGAAGGTCTGGACCTCCTACGCCCAGTTCGCCGACTGGGGGGTCTGCCTGGCCCGGTCCGATCCCGACGCCCCGAAGCACCACGGCATCTCCTACCTGGTGGTCGACATGCACGCCCCCGGCATCGAGGTCCGCCCGCTGGTCCAGCTCACCGGCGAGGCCGAGTTCAACGAGGTCTTCCTCTCCGGCGTGTTCGTCCCCGACGACCAGCTGGTCGGTCCCGAGCACGAGGGATGGAAGGTGGCCAACTCGACGCTCTCCCACGAGCGGGGCGTCAACCCGCGCCAGCTGGTCATCCACCTCCAGCTGCTCGACGAGCTCCTCCGGCAGGCCGTCGCGCTGGACCGGTTCGACGACCCCCGCCTCCGCCAGCGGCTGGCCCAGGCCTACGTCGAGGTCCGGCTCTTCCAGCTCCACAACCTCCGCAGCGTCAGCCGTCTCGCCAAGGGACTCGAGCCCGGCCCGGAGGGCAGCGCGCTCAAGCTCTACTGGAGCGAGATGAGCAAGCGGCTCCACGACACGGCCATGGCCGTCCTCGGCGATGCGGCGCCCCTCTGGAAGGGTGCCTCCCACCTCCCGGGCAACGGAGCGTGGCAGCGGTCGTGGCTCTACTACCAGGCGTCCTCGGTGTGGGCGGGCACCAACCAGATCCAGCGGACCATCCTGGGCGAGCGGGTCCTCGGCCTGCCCCGACCCGGCAAGCGCGCGACAGGCCGCCGGAGGCGGGCCCGAGAGGAAGGTGTCATAACGTGACCGACCGAGACGCGACTGCCGCAGGCGACGAGGACGTCGTGCTCTACACGACGCGGGAGCACGTGGCCACCATCACCATGAACCGCCCGGAGGTGGCCAACGCCCAGGACACCGCGCTCATCGACGGCATCGACGCCGCGCTCGACCGGGCCGACGACGACGACGAGGTGCGGGTGGTGGTGCTCGCCGGCAACGGGCGCCACTTCTCGTCCGGCCACGATCTGAAGGAGCTGGTGGGCGACGCCGAGCCCAGCCGAGTGGCGCGAGCATGCGCGAGACTCCCGAGGGCAAGTTCCGCCACGAACAGATCATGTACTACGACCGGTGCAAGAGGCTCTACTCGTTCCGCAAGCCGACCATCGCCGCGGTGCAGGGGTCGTGCGTGGCCGCGGGCCTGATGCTCGCCTGCATGTGCGACCTGATCGTGGCGGCCGACGACGCCAGGTTCCAGAACCCGGTGCTCCGCATGACCGGGGCCGCAGTGGAGCTCCTGGTCGAGCCCTGGGAGCTGGGGATCCGCAAGGCCAAGGAGTTCCTGTGGACCGGCGAGTTGATCGACGCCCAGGAGGCGTGGCGGCTCGGCCTGGTCAACCGGGTGGTGCCCCGCGCCGAGCTCACCGAGCGGGTGGAGGAGCTGGCCGACCGGGTGGCCCTGGTGCCGCCGGTGACCGCCCAGGTCGTCAAGGACTCCCTCAACCAGACCGCCACCCTGATGGGGAAGGACGCGTCGTGGAAGTACCACTTCATGGCCCACCACTGGATGCACAACACGGCCACGGCCACCACCGCGCTCCGGGCCCGCCAGGAGAAGGGGTCGATGGCCGAGGTCTTCGCCGAGCACCGTGACTGACCCGGCGAGCGCGCCAGGCTCGGACACCGGCCCCCCGGACCGGGCCCCCGCTCGCCGGGATCCGGGTGATCGACGTCGGCACCCGGATCAGCGCCCCGTTCTGCGCCGGCCTGCTCGGTGACATGGGAGCGGAGGTCATCAAGGTCGAGGACCCGCGGGGCGGCGACTTCATGCGCACGATCGGCCCCTTCGCCCCGACCGACGGCGAGGGCCCCGGCTACTCGCTGTGGTGGGCCGTCGAGGGGCGCGGGCGCAAGGGAGTCACCCTCGACCTGCGAGGGAGCGAGGGCCAGGAGCTGTTCCGCCGGCTGGCCGCCACCGCCGACGTGGTGTGCGAGAACTTCCGCCCCGGGACCATGGAGGCGTGGCACATCGGGCCCGACGACTGCGACCCGCGCCTCGTCTGGGCCCGGATCAGCGTCTTCGGCCAGGACGGCCCGTACTCGGGACGCACCGGGCTCGACCGGATGGGCATCGCGTACGGCGGCCTGCTCCACCTGACCGGCTACCCCGACCGCCCCCCGGTGCGGCCCGGCGTCTCGATCTCGGACTACCTGACCGGCACCTTCGCCGCCGCGGCGGTCAACGCCGCCCTCTACCGTCGGGACGGCCCCGGGGGCACCGGGGTCGGCGGGGTGGTCGACGCTCCCCTCTACGGCTCGATCCTCCGGGTCCTCGAGTGGACGGTTGCCGCCCAGGACCGGCTGGGCATCACCCGCCAACGCGAGGGCAACCGGATGGCCACCTCGGCCCCGCTCGACAACTACCCGACCGCCGACGGCACCTTCGTGTGCATCGTGGCCGGTTCGAACACCAACTTCCGGCGGCTGTGCGCCGCGATGGGCAGGCCCGAACTGGCCGACGACCCGCAGTGGCCCACCCTGGCCCAGCGGGCGGCCCGCTCCGACGAGATCAACGACCTGGTGGCCGCCTGGACCTCGTCGCTCACCGCGGCCGAGATCGAGGCGTGCTGCATCGCCCACGAGGTCCCGGTGGGCACCGCCTACAGCGCAGCCGACATCCTGGCCGATCCCCACTTCGCCGCGCGGGGCGACCTGGTCACGATCGACGACCCGGTCGCCGGGCCCCACCAGCAGCAGGCACCGTTCCCCCGGCTCGACGGCCGTCGGCCGACCCCGCCGCGCCCGGCGCCGCTGCTCGGCGAGCACAACGACGAGGTGTGGCGCGGGCTGGTGGGTCTCTCCGGCGAGGAGCTCGAGGGCTACCGGTCCGCCGGCGTGATCTGACCGCGGCCCCGCAGGCCCACGAGCGCGGTCACCCCGCTCAGCCCCCCGCCACGAACCTCGACGTACCGGTCCTCCTCGAGGACTGGCCGATCGACTACAACGTCACCATGGGTCACCCGGGTTCCGGCTCTGCGCTCGGTCTGCACGCGCATCTCCTGTCGTGGAGCATGCAACGAATCCCGAGCGCTGCCGACCTCCTCGTTCGAGGGAGAGCGGGCACCGACGAATCAGGTCACGCACACTCGGTACAATTGGTGGGATGACCGTCACCGAGGTGGCGTCAGAAGAGGAGGTGCCTTCTGAACGGCGACCTCCGAACCAATCGGGGCGGCAAGGTGGCGATACTCGCCGGGAATTGATCCTCACGTCTCCGGTGCTCTCAGACGGTCGGGATCGCCGTGTTGTTCACCATCGCGACATGGCTTCCTGTCGACGCGCTTCTCGTTCCCGGTCCTGGCCTCGACACCTCGTGGCAGGGCGCTCTGAGCATGGCCTTCGTACAGCATCTCGCATGGGGACCTCGCATGACCTTCACCTATGGTCCGCTCGGTTTCCTGAGCCAGCAGACGCTCTTCTTCGGTTCCACGGCTGCCCTGTCCCTCGCGTATCTGGGAATCGTGATCACGGCGATGTTCTCGCTTCTGATCCACGCGTGTCGCCGAAGCTTCTCGCTTCCTGTTGCGGCATTCATCAGCTACGTGATCGGTGCCACCTGCATTGCCCTCGTCGATCCTGGCGATCTCATCATGGTTCCGATCACCGTGTTGGGCGTGCTCTGCATTCTCCAAGAAGACCTTCGGCAACGACGAGTATGGATCGTTGTGCTTGGCGTGGTGGCCGGAGTCACTCTTCTCGGGAAGTTCACGGACGGCCTCATTGCCGTCGTCGTCCTGCTGGTCCTGGTGGCATCGGCTCGAGATGTTCGACGCTGTTTGGTGGACGCAACCATCGGCGGAATGACGCTGGCCGTCACGGTCGTCATCGCGTGGGTGGCGACTGGGAACAGCCTGGGAGATCTCGCCGCATACGTTCGGAATGCGGCCGGCGTGGCGGGTGGTTACTCGAGCGCGATGCAGCAGGCTGTCCCGAATGCTGATGCTTGGTGGGATCTCTCGGCAGCCGTTCTGTTGCTCGGGACGTTCGCGACAGTCAGCCTCTGGCGGAGGCGCTTCCAGGTACGGGTCGCGCTGGTCATGCTCCTCTTGGTCGTGATCTGGTGGGCGTTCAAAGAGGGATTCGTCCGGCCGCCGGGCCACACCGTCATCTTCTTCGCTCTGGCGTTGGCCCTGCTCCCGGCCATTGGGATTCCGAGGCAGGGGTTACGTCCTCACCTGGTGGCGTCGATTGCGTTCTTGACCGTCATCGCATGGACAGCAGCCGGATCCGTTCCTCCCAACATGCTCAGTGTCCTCCATGACGCCAATGGACTTCGATCGGAGCTCGTCAATACGTTCGGCCCGAGCTCTCGCACGGCGGTCATCAACACAGCACGCAACGCCGTGCAGGCGTCCTACGGGATCTCCCCGACCCAGCTTGCCGACTTGCTCGATCACACAGTGGCCATCGAACCATGGGACAACAACGTCGCGTGGGCCTATCCATCGATCAGATGGGATCCGGAGCCGGTCGTGCAGGCCTACTCGGCATATACCACTCCTCTCGATCAGTTGGATGCCAGCTTCCTGCGCTCCGATGCTGCGCCGAGCAGGATCCTCGAGCAGCCTCCCGTCGCCATCGACGGTCGGGACCCGCTCTTCGAGCCACCGAGCACCTGGGTCACCACGATGTGCCACTACAGGCAGCTCGAGCGCGACCGCGCAGTGGCAGGTCCTGGGGCGCGTACCGGATCGTTGTGGATCACTTCATTTGGTCAAGCAAGTCTCTGCGGTCTTCGGACAGCAGGTGTCCGTCCCCGTTGCGCCGGTTGGAGACGCTGTTGTTGCACGCTTTGTGGAACTTCCTCTGTCCTTTCGCTACACGCTGTCGTCGCTGTTCTTCAGACCGCCGACGGTGTCCATCACCACGTCTGCGGGCAGTTATCGATTCATCGTTGCGACGGCGGCCGATCTTCATCTCCTCCGTCCGAGCTCAACGCTCGGCTATTCAGTGCCGTTCTCCCCGTCGGACCTCTCCTCGGTCGGGTTGGTGGGGGGAGGTGTCACACAGGGCACCGGGCGTTACCGGATCGACTTCTACACGATGCGCGTGCCGCGAGGCTGAGTCGACCCCGACGGAGGCGCAGTCCCGATCGCTCAGCCCTCCGGCACGAACCTCGGCGCCCGCTTCTCCTTGAACGCGGCCATCCCCTCGGCCATCTCCGGCGAGACGGCAGCCAGCGACTGGGCCTGCCCCTCGTGGTCGAGCGCGAGCGGCAGGGCGGTCTCGAAGGTGGCATTGAGCAGCTGCTTGGAGAGGCCGAGCGAACGGGTCGGGCCCGCGGCCAGCCTGACCGCCAGCTCCTCGGCCTCGCTGGCCAGGGCGTCGGCCGAGTCGGCGCAGCGGTAGGCCAGACCCTCCTCCACCGCCTCGGCGCCGACCACCTCGCCGCCGAGCAGGACCATGGCCTTGGCCCGGGGCAGGCCCACCAGCCGGGGAAGGAGGTAGGCCCCTCCGGCGTCGACCACCAGTCCCCAGCGGGCGAACGACCAGATGAACCGCGTCGCGGGGTGGACCAGCACGAAGTCACAGGCCAGGGCCAGGTGGGCCCCGGGGCCGACCGCGCCCCCGTTGACCGCGGCCACGGTCGGCTTGTCCAGCTCCCAGAGCTCGCGGATGAAGGCCTGGACCCCGACCCGCAGCGCCTCGCTCGTCGTGCGCGGGTCGAACCCGGACGTCCCGGCCTGGCTCACCGTCGAGGCCCGCAGGTCCATCCCGGCGCAGAAGGAGCCACCGGCCCCGGTGACCAGCACCGCGCGCACCGACGGATCGGAGCGGGCCTGGCGGACGGCGGCGACCAGGTCGTCGCGCATCTCGACGGTCAGGGCGTTGCGCGCCTCGGGCCGATCCAGGGTGATGCGACCGACATGGTCGGCGCCGACCTGGAAGTGGATCATCGCCGGATGCTAACCGGAGCCCGACTCCAGTAGCTTGCCTCCATGCCCGACAAGGTCTGCTCACTGGACGAGGCCGTCGGCCACGTGCGCGCCGGCGACGCGGTCCACATCGTGACCAACCACACCCGCTGGACGGCCGCCGCCCGCCACCTGGTCCGCGCCTGGTGGGGCCGGGACCCCGGCTTCACCCTGGTCATGCTCAGCCTCTCGAGCCTCGGCGCGCTCTTCTTCCGCGGCGGGCTGGTCTCGAAGGTCGTCACCGGCTACTCGGGCGACGTCTTCCCCAACTTCTCGCCCAACCCGTGGTTCGCCGAGGCCTACCTCGACGGGCGGGTCGAGGTCGAGCACTGGTCGTTCCTCACCTTCCTCCAGCGCCTCGAGGCGGCGGCCCGCGGCCTTCCGGCCGTCACCACCGCCTCGTTGGCCGGTTCGTCGATGGCCGACAACCCGGGCTACGCCCGGGTCGGCGACCCCCTTCGGCGAGGTCGGGCTGCTCGAGGCCTACGCGCCGGACATCGCCCTGCTCCACGCGCCGATCGGCGACCGCCAGGGCAACCTGGCCTTCAACGCCCCGGGCCTCGAGGGCGTCTGGGGGGCGCTCGCCGCCCGGCGCGGAGCGGTGGCCACCGTCGACCGGGTGGTCGACGACATCCGGCCGTGGTCCCACCTGGTCAAGGTCCCCGGGCACCGGGTGCTGGCCGTCGCCGAGACCCCGATGGGGGCCCACCCCGGAGGCCTGTTCGCCCGGGACACCCCGGTCGACCCCTACGGCGAGGACCTCGAGTTCTGGTCCGAGGCCCGTACGGCCAGCCACGGCGACGACTTCGACCGGTGGATCGACCACTGGGTCCTCGAGCCGGCCGACCAGGAGGAGTACCTCGACCGGCTCGGGCCGGCGCGCATCGCCGGCTCCGCCGGCGGGCCGAGCCCGACTCGTGGCGCGACGACGAGGCGGCCCTCCCGCCCGACCTCGACGCCCCGCCGGGCGCCTGGGAGATCGCCGCGGTCCACGGGGCCCGGTACCTGGCCGACCGGGTCGTCACGCTCGGCGCCGACGCCGTGCTGGCCGGGGCCGGGGTCGCCAACCTGGCCGCCTGGTTGGCCGTCGAGCTCGCCCGGAGCCGGGGCTCCGAGGTGGTGCTCACGGCCGAGCTCGGCCTGTGGGGCTACGAGCCGACCCCGGCCGACCCCTTCGTCTTCAACCACCGCAGCTTCCCGACGGCCACCATGCTCGGCGACGCCGACCAGGTCCTCGGCACGCTGGTCAGCGGACCGGGCACCACCCTCCTCGGCTGCCTCGGCGCGGCCCAGATCGACCGGCACGGCAACATCAACTCGACCGTCATCCCCGGCAAGACCTTCCTGGTCGGGTCGGGCGGGGGCAACGACGTGGCCTCGACGGCCGACGAGATCGTGGTGATGACGACCCTCACCCCGCGCCGGGCTGGTCGCCGAGGTGCCCTACGTCACCTCGGTGGGCGCCCGGGTCCGGGCCCTGGTCACCGACCTCGCCCTCTTCGAGAAGGACGACACCGGCGAACTGGCCCTGACCGCCGTCGCCCCCGGCGACGGCAGCGATCGCAGAGCGGGTGGAGCAGGTGCGCGCCCTCTGCCCCTGGGACCTCCGGGTCGCCGACGGGTGGCCGAGCTCGACCCGCCCGACCCGGCGCAGGTCGAGCGGCTCCGCCGGTGGGACCCGCAGGGCCGCTTCCTCCGGCCCGGGCGCCTGAGCCGGCGACGGGCCGTCTCAGTCGGCCAGCGGGTCGACCCAGCCCGGGCGACACCGTCGATCGTCCGCCGGCCACGGCCCCGCCGATGTAGTTGCGCTGCGCCTCGACCGTGCCGGCGCCGAAGCACAGGCCGCGGATGTCCCGGTAGGCGCGCTCGACCGGGTACTCCTGGCTGTAGCCGTAGCCGCCGTGGATCTGGATGGCCTCGTCGCAGACGAACTTGGCGGCCAGGTTGGCGGCCGCCTTGGCCATGGCCGTCTCGAGCGGGCGGCGGCGTGCCCCCGGGGCCGGCCAGGTGGACCGCCCGGGTGAGGAGCAGCCGGGCCCCCTCGAGCTGGATGGCCATGTCGGCCAGCTTCCACCGGAGGCCCTGCAGCTCGCCGATGGGCCGGCCGCCGACCTCGCGGTCGTGCATGTAGCGCACCGCGTGCTCGAGCGCCCCCTGGGCGGCCCCGACGCACATCGCGGCGTTGCCGCACCGCTCGTGGTTGAGGTGGCCGAGGAGCACCTTGAAGGCCTCGGTGGTCGACGGGTCCCCGGCCACCAGGACGTCCTCCTCGCCGATCGCCACGCCGTCGAAGGCCACCTCGGCCTCGGTGGCGGCGTGGATCCCCATGCCGTGGTGGCGGCCGGTGATCGCCACCCCGTCGCGGTCCATGGGGACGACCACCGCGCCGATGCCCTTCGCCCCGTCGCCGCCCGGCCAGCGGCACCAGACCAGGATGCCGCTGGCCACGTCGCCGAGCGTCGAGTAGTTCTTGTACCCGTTGAGCCGCCAGCGGCCGGGCCCGTCCTCCACCAGCGCGCTGCGCATGTTCTGGACGGCCGAACCGGCGTCGGGCTCGGTGATGCCGATGCTCACGATGGCCTCGCCGTCGGCCACCCCGGGCAGCCACCGGTCCTTCAGGGCGTCCCCGCCGAGGTGCTCGATGCCCGCGGGACGGACCGTTGAAGGCGAGCTGGCAGCAGATGGCGGTCGACACGTCGTGGCGGGCGATCTCCTCGAGCACGATGGCCGCCTCGACGTCGCCCAGCCCGAGCCCGCCCCACTGCTCGCCGATGGTGACCCGGAACAGGTCGGCCTCGGCCAGTGCGCGGATGGCGTCCTGGTCGAGAGCACCCCGGTCAGCGTCGGCGTCCCGGGCCAGCGGGTGCCACGGCCCGGCGGCGCCACCTCCCGGGCCAGCTGGCGCAGGGCGCTCTGGTCCTCGGCTCTCGGCGAACGGATCCGTACCCCTGGCACTCGACATCGCTGCGCCATCCTTCTGGCCGAGCAACTGCGAGGATAGCCAGCAGTGGGCGGCACCGATGGCCGGCCCGACGGTGTGCCGTAGGATGCTGATCCCGGGCGCCGACGACGGGGCCCGACCCGAGCCGAACCTCCGAGGAGACGTACGCATGCTGCTGGACGACCGCGTGGCCATCGTGACCGGAGCCGGACGCGGCATCGGGCGGGAGTTCGCCCTCGAGCTGGCCCGCCAGGGCGCGGCCGTCGTGGTCAACGACCTCGGGGTCGGCCTGCGGGGCGAGGCCTCCGACGAGGACCCGGCCGCCGCCGTCTGCGCCGAGATCGAGGCCGCTCGGCGGGCGGGCCGTGCCCGTCCCACGAGTCGGTCACCGACTTCGAGGCCGCCGGGCGGATCGTCGCAGACCGCGGTCGACACCTTCGGCCGCCTCGACATCCTGGTCAACAACGCGGGCATCGTGCGCGACCGCACCCTGGTCAAGATGACCGAGGACGACTTCGACGCGGTCATCGCCACCCACCTGAAGGGCGCGTTCAACTGCACCCGGCACGCCGTGCCGGTCATGAAGGAGGCCGGGTACGGGCGGATCGTCAACGTGACCTCGTCGGCCGGACTGCGCGGGCAACTTCGGCCAGACCAACTACGGCGCGGCCAAGGCCGGCATCATGGGGATGACCTTCGTCTGGGCCCTCGAGCTGGCCCAGGTCGGCATCACCGTCAACGCCATCGCCCCGGCCGGCGCCACCCGGATGACCGCTGCCCTGGCCGGCGACGACGGCGAGCCCGACCCCCGGCTCGACCCGGCCATGAACGCCCCGCTGGTGGCGTTCCTCGCCTCCGACCGGGCCGCCCACGTGAACGGCCAGATCTTCGGCCGGACCGACTTCAGCTACACCCTGTTCCAGCACCCGAAGCAGATCGCCTGGATGCACAAGGACGGCGGCTGGGACACCGAGTCGGTGGCCGACCAGTTCGACGGCATGCTCGGCCAGCACCTCCAGACGGTCGGCATGGTCATGCCCTAGGGGCTCTCCCAGGACGCCGCCAGGACATGACCGCGGTACCCTCGGCCGGCGGTGCGCCGGGGATCACCGTTGACCACGCCGGGCTCTGCGTGACCGACCTCGACGCAATATTGTCCCTGGTGCCCGCCTTCGGCGGACAAGTCCTCGAGGAGAGCAACGTCGGCGTTGCGGTCATGGTCCGCGACCCGGACGGCCAGCTGCTCGAACTCGTCCGGCCCGCCGCCCACTGAACCCGCGTGCCACCGGACCACGCCGTGCCACCACCAGCCGCCACGGTGGCCGAGCTGCTCCTCCGGCAGGCCGACAACGACGACCGTGCGCTTCTCTTCGAAGGGTCCGAGTGGTCATGGCGCGAGGTGGTCTCCGAGTCGCGCAGACGGGCCGACCGTCTTCGCCGGGCTCGCTGACGGCGGCCCGCTCCACCTCGGCGTGCTCCTCGAGAACACCGACGAGTACGTGTTCATCCTCGGAGGCGCGGCGCTGGCCGGAGCGGTGGTCGTCGGGCTCAACCCCACCCGACGCGGTGAGGCGCTGGCCCGGGACGTCCGCAAGACCGACTGCCGGGTCCTGCTCACCGACCTCGCCCACGTCGGAGACCTCGATGGGCTCGACCTCGGCAGCGCGGCCGGACACGTGCTCGCGGTGGACGGGGACGACTACCGTTCCCGCCTGGAACACGTGGCTGCCGGCACGACCGCGGAAGAGGTCCGGAAGCCGACACCGGAGGACCTCTACCTCCTGCTGTTCACCTCGGGATCGACCGGCCACCCGAAGGCGGTCCGGATGACCCAGGGGCGGGCGGCACGGGCCGGCGCCAAGATGCCGTTCTCCGCGACGGACGTCCTCTACTGCGCGATGCCCCTCTTCCACGGCAACTCGCTCTCGTCGTCGGTCTTCCCCTGGATGGCCGGCGGGGCGACCCTGGCCCTCAGGCGACGGTTCTCGGCGTCGGGGTTCCTCCCCGACGTCCGGGCTTGCGGCGCCACCTTCGCCAATACCGTGGGCAGGGCCATCGCCCACATCCTGGCCACGCCGCCCACCGAGCACGACCGCGACCATTCACTCCGCTTCGTGCTCGGCCCCGAGACCTCCGGGCCCGACAAGGACGAGTTCACCCGTCGCTTCGGCGTCCCGGTGATCGAGGGATACGGGTCGAGCGAAGGGGCCATCGTGCTCCACCCGGTGCCGGATGCCCGTCCCGGTGCCCTCGGCCGAGCCCCGAGGGGAACCGACATCGCGGTGGTCGACCCGGCCACCGGGGAGCCGTGCCCCACCGCCCGCTTCGACGGACAGGGCCGGCTGGCAAATCCCGACGAAGCCATCGGCGAACTGGTCGGTCGCACGGAGGTTCCCGCATTCGAGGGGTACTACAACGACCCCGATGCCGAGGCGCTGCGGGTGCGCGACGGCTGGTATTGGTCCGGTGACCTCGCCTACCAGGACGACGAGGGGATCTTCTACTTCGCCGGGCGGACGGGTGACTGGCTCCGGGTGGACAGCGAGAACTTCACCGCCGCGCCCATCGAGCAGATCCTCGGCCGCATGGACGGGGTGCGCGGGGTCGCGGTCTACGCCGTGCCCGACAGCCGGACCGGGGACCAGGTGATGGCCGCTCTCGAGCTCGAGGAGGGCCGGCCCTTCGACCCCGGCGCGTTCACCGACTTCCTCGCTGACCAGCCCGACCTCGGTACCAAGTGGGCGCCACGGTACGTGCGCATCGTCGACGCGTTGCCCACCACAGGCACCCACAAAGTGGACAAGGCACCTCTCCGCGCCCGGCAGTGGTGGTCGGACGACCCCTACTGGCAGCGGGAGGAGCGGGGAACCGACTACGTGCGCATGACCCCGGCGGACATGGCCGCCCTGCGCGCCGAGTTCGTCGCCAACGGCCGTGCCGACCTGCTCACCGGCTGACGACGGCACGGCTCGTCTCACACCTTCGGCGGCCTGGCGTCGACTCTGCAGGCCGGCGTGCCTCCCGGCGGCCGGTAGCGCCAGCGCACGATCAGCCGGTAGACGCCAGCGGAGAGCCAACTCGTCGGCGGGGTGAGGACGCACCAACCGAAGGCGCAGCGCAACCTGCCGCCGGCGTGCAGCGCCCTGCCGATGGCGCGGTGCCCTCGTTCGGGATGCCCGCGGTCGTCTACCCACCAAGCAGCCCCCAGCACGTCGTCGAGACTGAGCCCGTGCTGTTCGAGAAGGCTCTCATCGAGGAACTGCCACGCCTCGGCCCGTTCTCCATGATGGAACTTTCGAGCGGCCCACCCGGCCGCGGTGGTGCAGAACCCGCAGTCTCCGTCGTAGACGAGGATGGAGCCATGACAGCGACGCCGACTCAATCGCGAACGAGTTTCAGTGCAAGCCTGGGGACGATGAATGATGCCAGAAAGATCGGCAAGAACCTCTTTCCGGTGCATCGGAAAGCGGCGATCTCGCCCTCAGCTGCTTCGAAGGTCTCAGTACTGCTCGACTTTCGACCATTGCGAACCTGCAGAGCATGAAGTCCTGGCTCGACTGGTATCTCGATCGTCTCGTTCATATCGACCGACCCGATCCGCTCGCCGTCGACTACGACATCGTACGGGTCACGACGGACCTCCGCTCCGATTGCCTTATGCGTCAGCTTCAGCGTTGCCGACATCTGTTGATCTCCTCACGTATCTCCTCGTGTTTCCGAATCGCAGTTGTCTGGGCGCTCGGCGACGAACGCAGCGCATCGGCGACCGTCATCCACCGCTAGGACAAACTTAGGTCCCTTCCTCACGTGAGTCGAATAGCGCCGCCGAGAGCTGGCGTTCAGGGCTCTTCACAAATGCAGTGTGGCGCTGGTCGTCGCCGTGCAATCGTCAGATGAACTTCACGCTGGTCGCTTCCTGCTTGCCTTGTGCGAAACCGGCACGGGCGGAGGGGATGCGGGTCGCCGGGTCCATCTCGTTCGTGCCCATTGCGACTTGGGAATCGGCGTCCGGCGTGACCACCTCGACGATGCACCCATGAGGGACGACGCCCGTTTCCCGAACGAATCAACTCGGCGTTGCGTGGTCCATCGATGATACCGTCAGCGATATCTCGTGGGTTGGGCCTCCCAGCGTGAACCGGGGTGAGCGAATGAGCGGTCGAGGAACTCGGATCCTGGCGGCGGCGGGACTGGCGGGGGCGATGCTCTCGGTGAATCCGACGGTCGGCGCAGCACAGCATTCGCGGACTGCTGCTACGGACGTTGTCGCCATCGCCGTTGGTCGAGACCACGCCTGTGCATTGCTCGCCGGAGGGACGGTTCGGTGCTGGGGGCGCAACACGAACGGTCAGCTGGGCAATGGGACCACCACCAACTCGGATGTTCCGGTGGCTGTTGGGGGATTGACCGGGGTCACGGCGATTTCCGCCGCTGACAAAAGTACCTGTGCGCTGCTCAGGGCCGGGACGATCACATGCTGGGGGAACAACGCCTACGGTCAGCTCGGCAACGGGACGAGAATCGGCTCGCTGGTGCCAGTAGCCGTCAAAGGGCTGAGCGGGGCCACCACCATCTCCGCTCGCGGCACCACCGCCTGTGTGCGGCTCAACACGGGGAGGGCCATGTGCTGGGGCGAGATCCTCGGCAACGGAACCGGCACCTCATCGTCGGTGCCAGTGGCCGTCACCGGGCTCAGCGGGGTGCTTGCCGTCGCTGCCGGTTCCTACGAAAACGCCTGTGCCCTGCTCAACACGGGGAGGGCCAAGTGCTGGGGACAGAACAACGAAGGCGAGCTGGGAAACGGGACCCTTGTCGGCTCGGGCGTCCCAGTTTCCGTCACGGGCCTGAACGGGGTGACTGCCGTCTCTGTCGGCGACTACAGCGCCTGTGCCCTGCTCAACACGGGGAGGGCCAAGTGCTGGGGAGACAATGCTTTCGGCGAGGTGGGTCACGGGACGACCGCTGGCGCAACGGGCCCGTGCAGTCTCGGGCTCCGGACTTGCTACCCGAACCCGGTCGCGGTCGTCGGTCTGAGCAGTGCGACTGCCATCTCCGCCGGGAAGTTCCACGCCTGTGCGCTCATCAGCGGAGGAACCGTCAAGTGCTGGGGAGACAACGAGGCTGCCCAACTCGGCAACGGGACGAACTCTGGCCCCGACACCTGCGCCGCTGGCTTTGCGTGCAACCCGGCCCCAGGTGCAGTCACGGGTCTGACTGGGGCAACGGCTGTCGGCGCAGGCGGCTTCCAGACGTGTGCGTTGGTTGGTGGAACGGTTGAGTGCTGGGGCCTCAACCACTTCGGTGAGCTGGGAGACGGGACCACCACAAGCTCTGGTGTCCCGGTCGCCGTCGTCGAGTTGTAGCCCAAGTCGGCTCAGCCCAGCCGTAGAGGCCTGCCAAGCGGTAGGCATTGGACCCGACTGGGGAACCACGGTGTCGGATGTCTCGTGGAACACTTTGCCAGTATGAGCAAATGGGCAGTTGCCGGCGTTGGGTCCTTGCTCTCCGTCGCCTTGCTGGCGACCGGATGCGGGAGTGGATCCTCATCCTCAGCGGCCAGCCAGCGAGCAACCTCGACTACAGCGAGGCCATCTGTCCGTCTCATGGCAGAGGAGGTCACCGCCGCACCTTGGACAGGCCTCCACGATGGACAACAGGTGATGGTCAGCGTGGAGGGCTTTGTCCCGAGCACAAAGTTCTATCTGTCAGAATGTGAGACACCGAGACAGGTGAACCGCTTAGGTTGCGGTGTGCAGTTGGCAGCCCAGCCATTCGGCCTCACCGACGAGAATGGCCAAGGATCCGCGTCCTTCACGGTCCAATCGAGCGCCGCAACCAGACCCCTCAGCACTGACGCAGTCCTTTGCTCAGGAGAGTGTGTCATCGTCGCCACCTCGGGACTTGGAGGATCCTTCGGCTTCGCGCCAATCGCCTTCGCTGGGTGACCACGTGAGCGCGAGCAGCCGCCGAGCCGGCGGTCAGCGACAGGCAGACCAACACAGCCCCTGTCGCTCCCAGAAACCCCAAGAACCTCCAGCCCACTCTGCGCGCGGCTGCGACTACTGCCAGAGGCGAAGAGAGAGCGTCTTCCAGGTTCGCACGAAGTGGCCGACATCGCCTCGCCGACATCTCGGATGACAGACCCGTTAGTCGTGGATACGATTGCTGCCACTCAGCCAGAGGGTGGCATGCTGCTCGACAGCATCGGCGCCCGATGACGGGAATGCGGCGGACGGCACTAGGCGGATCTGCCGGGATAGGAGTGAGCGATGCGCTTCCTTAATGGTCACCACCCAAAGCGGTTTGCATTCGTCACCCTTTGCTTGGCGGCAGGCCTCTTGGCCCTGGTGATCGGACAGGTTGACGTGGCAGCCGCTCAATCGTCCGCTCCCGGACCCCGTGTCGCTGACCCACTCCGGCCACCCCCGAGCCCCGGCTCCCTCCACGTCCCAGCCGTTCCGGGGTCTCCGTGGCAGGCGTTACCGACCCCACCGTTCGTCCCCGGCTCCATGTTCGTCCTCACGGATGGGACCGTGCTGGTCCAGGACAACGGCCCGAGCAACGTCGGCACCGGCCAGTGGTGGCGTCTCACTCCCAACAACAAGGGAAGCTACGTCGCTGGCACCTGGTCCCAGCTTGCTTCCATGCCGTCGGGATATGCACCGGCGGACTACGCCTCGGCCGTGCTCCCCGACGGACGGTTCATCGTCGAGGGTGGTGAATACAACTCCGGCAGCGAGGTGTGGACCAACAAAGGGGCCATCTACAACCCACTGACCAACACGTGGAGGTCGGTCGCACCCCCGACCGGAAGTAGTGAGTGGTCACGCATCGGCGATGCGCCGAGCACTGTGCTGGCCAACGGGAAATTCATGATGGGGGCGTCCGGGTACACGACGACCACGGTTCAGGCCATCCTCAACGAGACGACGCTCACCTGGACGGCCACTGGCGCCGGGAAAGCCGATGGTAACGGAGAGGAGGGCTGGTCGTTGCTGCCGAACGGTGATGTCCTGACCGTCGACACGGACCTCGCCAACACGGTGTCGCACCGCAACACCGAGATCTACAACCCGTCCACCGGACGATGGACGAGCGCCGGACTGACGCCACAGGCTCTCGAGGACAGCGTCCACGAGATCGGACCACAGATGCTCCGTCCCAACGGGACCGTGTTCGCCACAGGGGCCTCCGGATACAACGCCGTCTACAACACTACGACCCACAAGTGGTCCAGCGCTCCCAAGTTCCCAGTCATCGGGGGAATGCAATTTGACGCGGCCGACGGTCCTGGTGCCGTTCTGCCCGACGGCAACGTGCTCGTGGACGCCAGTCCAGGTGTCTACCAGAAGCCCGCACACTGCTTCGTGTTCAACGGAACAACGCTCTCGCAGGTGGCCGATGCACCGAATGCCGGCATCAGCTCGTCTTATTACGGATCAATGGTCATGCTGCCGACTGGTCAGGTGTTGTTCAATGATGGGCTCGGCAACTTCTACGTGTACAACGCCGGGGGTTCACCGCAGGCAGGTTGGCTACCACACGTCACCAGCGTTCCCACAGCCGTGACTGCCGGCGACACCTACACGGTCTCAGGCAACCAAATGGGCGGTCTGACCCAGGATACAGGGTACGGCGATGACTACCAGAGCGCCACCAACTATCCGCTGGTGAGGATCACCAACGTTGCGACCGGAGATGTGACGTATGCACGTACATCGCACATGTCGTCGATGTCCGTGGCTCCTGGCACGCCGTCCACTGCAAGCTTCACACTTCCAGCAGGTACAGAGGCCGGCGCCAGCACGCTCGTAGTGGTCGCCAACGGAATCGCTTCGTCACCGACAGCAATCACCGTCAGCCCATAGCGCCCAAGGCGGCATTGCAAGGCCTCGGTCTGAGCCTGGTTCGTCAGCTCCCCGTGCCCAACATGCCAAATTCGAACAGGCTTGCGCTCCCATTTAGTGCGGGCGATAACCATGCGGGACGCGTGGCACAGGTGCCGTCGGACACGCAACTATCGCAAGGGCGGGCCGCTCGATAACCGCCACCCTCCGGGTGGTCGGAGACGCTTCCCTCGTTACCCGACCGTTTGCGAACATGAGTGGCTGCGGAGGGAGGTCAGGTACGTGGAGCGTGGCTCAAGTGTCGCGTCGACTGTGCTGATGCGAAACCAGAGCCTTTCGATCGAAAGCATGAGATGGCTGATCGCGCAGACGCAATTCCGGTCCCGCCGGATTCTATGGAGTCACCTCCCGTACCGGAGGCATCGCTCTCGTGATCCAGGCACTCCAGTCCCTCTTCGAGACCTCCTCTGTCATCTTCCTGCCGTCGGCAGCAACCGCCTCCGATCTCGCGGTCAGCCATGCCGCGGTTCCAGCGATCCCTCCGGCGACCATGATCGCGCTGAGGAGACGGGTGTTCTCTCGGATGGCCTGTACCGACCAGCCTCTCACCCAGGAGTCTCTTACGGTGGCCGATTCGGGATGGCACCTCGTCATGTCCCGGTCCCGTTCTGAGTCAGGTGTGCGAATCGGGGCGATCGCCATGGCCCGCCGAGATGACGAAGCCCCATGCTGGTCTTCCAGTGAGATCACCTGTCTCCAAACGTTCGCCGGCTTGTGTGGCTCGGCAGCCAGCGGCGAAGACCGCGACTCCGCACTGTCCTCCCAGGCGGGCCTCGATGCGCTCGTCACCCGCATTGCGGTAAAGCTGATGTCGGTGTACGAACTGACGATGCACGAGTCATTGGAGTGGATGCTGCGGGTCCTGACCGAATTTTTCGAGGTCGACGTCAGCTTTCTGCGTCGTACAGATTTCGTTCGGGAATCCTCGATCCTCGTTGCCGAATGGCCGCCAAGAGAGAAGATTCCGGATCCCGATCCCCTCGGCGAGGTCCCGTTCGGCACCGACCCCATGTTCGACGCAACCCGTGATCTGAAGGAGCCGTTCACCGTCCGACCGGAACTCTCACCCGACACGTACCAGGAGCGCGTGAAGCAGGGCTCGGGAGTCGGTGAGGTCTCCTTGGCGATCGTGCCGCTCATCCACGCCGACGTGACCCAGGGGTGCTCGGCTTTGTGAAGTTCGGCGACCGGCCGTGGGAGACGGCCGAGACAAACGCCCTCCAAGCCGTCGCATCCCTGATGGTGCAGATCGCGGCGCGTGTCTTTGCCGAAGAGAATCCTCGCCACCAGTCCCACAGCGACGACCTGACCGGACTGCCCAATCGACGCGCACTGCTGGAAGAGCTCCACAAGCGTCTTGATGCTGGGGGCAATCGGACGACAGGTCTCCTCTACCTCGATCTCGACCGGTTCAAAGCCTTGAACGACTTCCTGGGTCACGACGCCGGTGACCAGTTTCTGGTCACGGTTGCGGAACGGCTTCGCAACACCATGGGTACGGGCGATTTCGTGGCTCGACTGGTCGGCGGTGAGTTCGCCTTCCTCATCGAGCGGCCCGGCGTGGAACTCGAGGCGCTCGCCATGGCAGACAGGCTCTTGGAGATTCTGTCCGAACCCGCAGAGATCAACGGGCATCTGGTCAGTCGAATGGCGAGCTTGGGAATTGCGCTCAGCAACGGATCGTCAGTGCCGGTCGAAGAAATGTTGACTCATGCAGATTCTGCACTCCGTCTGAGTAAAGGCTCTGGGCGGGAATCAGACAGCCATGTTCGACACGGCGTTACGAGCCTCGGTGGAGCAGCGAGCCGAGACCGAAATGCAGTTGCGCGATGCGATCGAACACGGGAACTTGTTGTTGTACTACCAGCCAGAGGTTGATCTCCGTACACGACAGTTGCTCGCCGTGGAGGCTTTGGTCAGATGGAATCATCCGCAACGCGGTGTGCTCCCCGCCGACAGTTTCATCACCGTCGCAGAGGAGACCGGACTCATCGCGGACCTCGGCCGACGGGTATTGACCGAGGCCTGCCGTCAGATGTCCGTGTGGCGCGAGCGGTTTTCCCTTCTCCGCATCACAATGCGAGTCAACGTGTCGCCGGCACAGCTCGCCACCCGCAATCTCGTTCAGCTCGTCAAAGAGTGCCTCGTCGGAAATCACCTTCCTGGTCGGTTTGCTCTGCCTCGAGATCACGGAGCACGCCGTCGTACAGGATGTGGAGGAGACCGTGGACGTGCTGCGTGAATTGAAGGCGCTCGGCATCACCTTGGCCATCGATGACTTCGGTGCGGGCTATAGCTCGATGTCGCAGCTCAAGCACCTGCCGGTCGACGCCCTGAAACTCGATCAGACCTTCGTTGCTGGTTTGGGTATCGACGCAGGCGACCGGGCCATTGTCGATGCGACCGTCCGCCTGGCCCAGTCCTTCCGACTCGAGGTGGTCGCTGAGGGTGTCGAGACGGTGGATCTCGTGGATGAACTCCTCGAACTGGGTTGCTATCGAGCCCAGGGATTCCTGCTGTGCAGACCCAAGCCCGCCCCGGAACTCGAGACGGTGCTCGAGCATGGCGGCCTTCACCCATCGACGTTCAGACGAAGCGCACCGAGGCTGAAGGTGGCTGCTTCGGCGAGGAGCGCGGGTCAGCATCCGGAATTGTCGAGGTAGCCCTCTGACTCCTGATCGATCGCTCGTGCATTCGAGACCTTCCGTCACGCGAGCCTGAGCCGGCGATCAGGGAGCGCCCAAGTCCCTTCACCATCCGGGAAATGGCTCGGTGAGGGAGCCGAGCACATGGTCAGCACCAGCCTTGGCCAATTCATCGACCGAATAGCGGCCGCTTGCAACGCCAACGGAGACAGCCCCGGCCTCGCGTGCGGCATCGACATCGCGAGGTGTGTCCCCCACCACGAACACCTGTGCGGGTGTCAGATGGGCGTGCATGCGAGCGGCCTTCTCAATTGCGATACCCGTCAACTCGGCCCGGTCTGGCGAGTCAGATCCGTATGCTCCGAAGATGAAGAACCGATTGAGATTAGCTGGGATGAGCTTGGTGCGTGCAGCACCCTCCATCGCACCAGAGACCAGGCCCAAGAGAACTCCAGATTTCCCCAGGGCGGCGAGACAGTGATCTGCCCCCGGCAGCATGCGATAGCCCTCAGAGACCAGAATGTCATCCGCCAAGAAGAGGAGGTATTGGACGTAGAGCTGATCCAGCTCAACGTCGCTTGGCTCATGGCCAACGACGGCCCTGAAGGTTGCTGCCGCTACCTGGGGGTCGGTTTCCCCGGCCGAACTGTGCTCTCCGATGTCTGCGGGTATGTCATAGAGCTTCTCGAATGCGGCCTTCCAACTTCGCGCTCCAGAGCCCCCGGTGTGAACCAGCGTCTCGTCCACATCAAAGAGGACAACCACCGGTTTGGACATCGCGTTCATCGACTCCTCCAGTAATCCTGTTGGGGTAGAAGGCAGTACGCAAACCCTAAAGGGCCCGCTTCGATCAACGATCAACCACGTACCCCGCATCATTGTTGGGTTGTTCAGTCGACAGCGGAGGCTACCCGTGGGCGGCTATCCGTGTACCCGAACGTGCAACGGGTCACTGCCAGGGAGGCGGGGTGGCTCGTTGCCCTCTGAGGGGGGATCGACCGGTGCTCGGTTGCACGGTAGGTTCTCCTGCAAGGGGATGTGAGGAGGGATCGAATATGAGCGTCAACCGGCTCGCGGTCAGCCGAATTTTCGAGGCTTCACCCTCCACTGTGTTTCGCATCATCTGCGACCCGGAGATGCATGTGGAGATCGACGGCTCAGGGATGCTCCAGGCCGCACCGGAGTCCAAGCCGGTCACGGCGGTCGGTGACGAATTCGAGTTGGATATGGATCGGGAGCCGCTCGGTGACCTCCCAATGGGTAAGTACAAGGCCCTCAACACGGTCACGAAGATCGTTCAGGATGAGTTGCTCGAATGGAATGTCGGGAGCAAAGAGCGAGGACCCTTCGGTCACGTCTACGGGTGGGAGATATCACCGGTAGACAGCACCCACACCGAGGTAACCAACTACTGCGATTGGACCAACACTCCCGAGCGGGCGAGGGACAAGTTTCCAATCGTCCCCGACGCGATGATGCAGAGATCGGTCGACAATCTTGCAGCCTTGGTTGTGGGTGATGTCGCGACCAAGTAATCGCGGCCCTACGACGCAACCGTAGATCTGGGCACTCAGCGGGCCAAGATGGTGACGGCGGCGATGCCGGGGGCCCCGTAGACCTGGGCGTAGCCGACGCGCGGGTCGCCTTGGACCTGCCGATCGCCGGCCTGACCGCGGAGCTGGAGCACAAGCTCGTGGACCTGGCGGAGGCCGGAGGCGCCGATCGGCTCACCGTTGGCGATGAGGCCGCCATCGGTGTTGACCGGCATGGAGCCGGTGATCTCGGTGGCGCCCGCGGCGAGAAGCTTCTCCTGCTCGCCGTCGGCGCAGAAGCCGTTCTCAGCCATGTGGATGACCTCGGCGCCGGCATCGGTGTCCTGCAGCTGGATCACGTCGACGTCCTCGGGCCCGATCCCGGCTACCTCGTAGGCGGCGCGGGACGCGTACACCGTGGGGGCGACATCTTCCTCTACGGGGGCCGATGTGGTGTTGACCTCATAGGCGCCGTAGTTGCGTGTGCGGATGGCAGTCGCCTTTACGTACACCGGCGTATCGGTGTACCGGTGGGCGATGTCGGCGCGACACAGTACGACCGCCGCGGCGCCCTCGTCGGGGGCGCAGAACATGTACGAGGTGAGCGGGTAGTTGAGCATCGGTGAGCTGAGGATCTCTTCCTCGGTGATCGGCTTGCGGCGGAAGGCCTTCGGGTTGAGAGCACCGTTGCGGAAGTTCTTGGCCGCCACCTTGGCCAGCGTCGCAGAGGAGACACCGTGGTCGTGCATGTACTTGTTGATCTTCATGCCGAAGAACTTGGTGGTGACGTACTGTCCGTTGTCGCCGTACCAGGCAGGCACGTTGGTCAGCATCGGGTTGCCCTTGAACGAGCCCCGAGGGTGCTTGTCGGTGCCGATGGCCATGACGATGTCGTCTGTGCCGGCGAGGATGGCGTTTGCCGCCTGCTGGATGGTGGCGGCGCCGGTCGCACACGCGCTGAACACGTTGATGAACGGGATGCCGGTGAGGCCCACGAGACTGGTCATGGGGTCAGTCCAGACCTCCCAGCTCCCGCCGAATGCGCACTGGACGTCACTCCACGGCACCCCAGCGTCGGTCAGGGCCAGCTCCACAGCATCGGCGCCCATCTCGAACGCGGACTTGTCGCCGTGGCGGCCGAAGGGGTGGAGGCCGACCCCGATGATTGCGACGTCGTCCATCTAGCGCTCCTCGTTGTTCTGGACCCCGACCGGGGCGAAGGCGAAGGTGATGATCTCATTGCCGTCACCGTCGACGTAGAACGGGACGATTCGCAGCTCGACCTCCATGCCGAAGTCGAGCTTTTCGGGGTCGCTCTCGGTGAGCCGCGACTCGACCCGCACGACGTCGTCTAGCTGTACCAGCCCGACCCCAAAGGGCTCGAAGGACGCCCCCGTCGTATCGCCCATAAAGTCGAAGCTCGGTGGGAACCCCTGGGTCGTCCAGGACACAAGGGTGCCGCGGCGTGGCAGGAGTAGCTCCGCCATGCCCGGTCCGCCACAGCGCGGACACCGGGATTGCACCGGGAACGTGACCGCCCCGCAGCCCTCGCACCGGCTACCGATCAGCTGCGGGTCATCCTCCGGCCAGGTGAACACGTCCGCGACCGGCTTCTGGATCACTGCTCCCCCACCGTCGGATTCACCGCGATGACGCTAGTCGGCAGAGAGACAACCAGCCAAACACCTCGAGAGATCGTCGACAGGCACTCCGGACCGCTCAACCGTGCGTACGGACCCGCGCCCCTTGAGCACCGGACTCAGTCGAGCAGCGAGAAGCCGCCGGTGCCCCGCCGCGCCATGTCGTAGCAGAGCGTGTCGTAGGGCTCGACGATCCCGAAGGTGGTCTCTCCCTCGGACTCGAACCGACAGTGGTGCTGGTCGAGCCCGCAGATGCGAGCCCGGACGTCAGGGTCGGTGGTGTCGTAGGTCTCACCGCTGACCACCCCGTCCCCGACGTCCATGCCCTGCCAGATGTCGCCGTCCGGCGTCCCTCCGTTGGGGCCGCCGTACATGCCACACCGGAGGTAGGCGGTCTGGTTGCCGAGCCGCTCGAAGGTGGCGGTGCGGACTGCTCCCCCGGCGAAGACGTAGTCGACCTCGCCGGAGAGGAGCAGGTGGGTCTCGGGTTCGAACCGGAGCCGGTAGTGGCGGTCCTCCAGGGACCCACTCCCCCGCCGCGGGTCGCCGAGATTGTAGAGCACGTGGTCCCCCCAGATGCCGTACTCCTCGAACTCGACCCACTCTCCGGAGTGGGGGTGCTGATGACCGCTCCAGTGGGCCCTGCCACCGACGCCGTCGCGGGTGCCCCAGTGGTGGTCCCTGGTGCCGAGGTAGGTCCGGGTGGTCAGCTCGAACCGCTCGCCGTCCACCGCAACCCACCCCTCCTGCCGACCGAACCCGTCGTAGCCGGCGACCCCGGCAAAGGGTCGGGTGCCCACGAACAGTCCCGAGCCCTGGTTGCGGTAGACGGGGCGCTTCGTGTCGAACCAGGAGATGTCGAAGGAGGTCCCGTGCTCGTTCGGGCCGAGCTGCAGCCTCCACTGGCGGAACGGCTCGACCAGGTCGAACCGGATCGGCCCGACCGTCATGTCCACCCGGTTGAGCCCGAGCTTGCGGTGGGCCCGGACCGTGGTATGCCGTCCCCGTCGGTTGACGATGGCGAAGGCCTCGGCCGTGCCCAGGTTGGGATAGATGCCCATGCCGGCAACGACCAGGAGGTCGCCGGTGCGGTCCTGACTGGTGAACCACATCCGCTCGTACGCCTGCACGTCGGAGGTCCACATGACCCGGACCGGGTGGGGATGGTTGTGGATGAGGAGTTCGTCCAGTCCGGACATCGGGTAGTGCTCGATGCTGGCATCGAACCGTTCGCTCACCGATCCCCTCCGCAGGTCAACGGGGCAGCCCGAGGATGCGGTCCCCGATGATGGTCCGCTGGATCTCGGAGGTACCGCCGGCGATCGGTGACGCCTTGGCCCAGAGCCACTGGCGCTGCCACCGGCCCCGTGCCGGGTTGTCCGTTGCCGCACCCCACAACGGCGCGGCCGGACCGACCACGGCCAGTGCGGCGTCGGACAGCTGCTGGGTCATGTCGGTCCAGGCCAGCTTCACCACGCTGGATTCGGGACCGGGCTCGATGCCCCGGGCGAGCCGGGTCATCGTCCGCCAGTTGTGCAGGCGCAGGATCGAGACCTTGACGTAGGCGTCGACCAGCTGGTCGGCCACCAGTGGGTCGTCGAGTGCCCCGTTCGCGACGGCCAGGTCGAGGATCTGTTCGAGATAGATCTCGTGCACGACCTGCTCCTTGAACGGGAAGGTGGTCCCCCGCTCGTGGGCGAGCGTGGTGTTGGCCACGGACCAGCCGGCGTGGAGCCCACCGATGACCTGGTCGGCCGGGACGAAGACCCCGTCGAAGAACACCTCGTTGAACTCGGCGTCCGTGGTCATGGTCACCAGGGGCCGCACCTCGATCCCCTCGGCCTCCATGTCGATGGCCATGCAGGTGATGCCCGCGTGGCGCGAGGCGTCGGGGTCGGTCCGGACCAGGGCGATCCCCCACCGGGCGTGCTGGGCATAGCTGGTCCAGACCTTCTGTCCGTCGACCACCCACCCGCCCTCCACCGCGGTGGCCCGGGTGGAGAGCCCGGCCAGGTCGGACCCGGCTCCGGGCTCGCTGAACAGCTGGCACCAGATCTCCTCTGCGCTCAGGATGCCCGGCAGCCAGCGGCTCCGCTGCTGCGTCGTCTCCGTGGGCGAGGAGGGTCGGGCCGACCAGGTTGACCCCGGTGCGGTTGACGGGTTGGGGCGCCCGGGCGCGGGCGTACTCCACGTTGAAGATGGCCACTTCGACGGGCGAGGCCCCCCGGCCCGCCGAACTCGGCCGGCCAGTGGATCCCGACCCAGCGGTCGGCGGCCAGGCGGGCCTGCCACCGCCGGCCCCACTCGAACTCCTCGTCGAACGAGCCGAACTCGGGGCCGGGCTCGACGTTGGCCTCGAGCCAGCTCCGCACGTCGTCCCGGAACCGCCGTTCGGCGTCGGTCAGGGCGAGGTTCACCCTTCCGGGCCCCAATGCCCGCGGGTGACGGCGACGGGGATGGAGCCGGTACGCATCGCCCCACGTTGTAGCCCACCCACGCACGCCGTGCAGACGGTCCGGTCCGGACCGTGCCATACTCGGCCCCGAGCAGGTGGCGCCCCGTTTTCGCGGGTGCCGAGCCCGGGCCTCGACGAGGCCGCCACCGCCGCAGTGCGCAAGCGCCGCAGGGGCGAGCGAACGGAAGGAACCGCACATGACCACGACCAAAGCGCCCGACTCCACGGTCGGCGAATTCCGCATGCTCATCGACGGCTCGCTCGTCGAGGCGACCGGCGGAGGGGCCTTCGACAACATCAACCCGGCCACCGAGGAGGTGCTCGGCCAGACGGCAGACGCCACGGCGGCCGACATGGACCGGGCCATTGCAGCGGCGCGGCGGTCCTTCGACGAGACGGACTGGGCGACCGACCGGGCCCTCCGCCAGCGGTGCCTGCGCCAGCTCCACGAGGCCATCGTCTCGCGAGCAGGAGCTGTTCCGTTCCGAGTTGGTGGCCGAAGTGGGCACCCCGGTGATGGTGACCCACATGGCCCAGCTCGACGCGCCCCTGGCCGAGGCCCTCCTCTGGCCTGCCGAGCAGATCGACAGCTTTGCGTGGGAGCGCCCGCTGCCCGACAACAACGCCTTCGGCACGCACAGCTGGCAGAAGGTGGTCAAGGAGCCGGTCGGAGTGGTCGGGGCCATCATCCCGTGGAACTATCCCGTCGAGATCACCCTCAACAAACTGGGCCAGGCGCTCGCCACCGGCAACACCGTGGTGGTCAAGCCTGCTCCGGACACACCGTGGAACGCGACCCGGATCGGGCGGCTCATCGCCGAGCAGACCGACATCCCGCCCGGTGTGGTCAGCGTCGTGCCGTCCTCGGACCACCTCATCGGCGAACAGCTGGTGGTCGACCCCCGGGTCGACCTCATCTCCTTCACCGGGTCGACCGCCACCGGGCGCCGCATCATGGCCGCCGGAGCCCCGACGCTCAAGCGCCTGTTCCTCGAGCTCGGCGGCAAGTCGGCCGACATCATCCTCGACGACGCCGATCTCGAGGCCAAGATGGCCTTCTTCGGATTCATGTGCATGCACTCCGGGCAGGGTTGCGCCATGCTGACCCGCACCCTCGTCCCCGAGGCGCGCTACGACGAGGCGGTGGGTCTGGCCAAGGCCGCCGTGGAGGGCGTCACCTACGGCGACCCAACCGATCCAGGGGTCATCCAGGGTCCGGTGATCAACGCCCGCCAGCGCGAGCGGATCCTGGGCTACATCGAGAAGGGCGTCGACGAAGGTGCCCGCCTGGTGACCGGTGGCGGACGGCCGGCCCACCTCGAGCGTGGCTACTTCGTCGAGCCGACCCTCTTCGCCGACGTCGACAACTCGATGACCATCGCCCAGGAGGAGATCTTCGGTCCCGTCCTGGTGCTGATCCCGTTCCGTGACGACGACGACGCGGTCCGCATCGCCAACGACAGCCAGTACGGCCTGTCCGGTGCGGTGACCTCGGCCTCCGAGGAGCGCGCCCTGGCCGTCGCCCGACGGATCCGGACCGGCACGGTCAGCGTCAACGGCGGCGTCTACTACAACGCCGCGTCCCCGTTCGGGGGCTACAAGGCCAGCGGTCTGGGTCGTCAGAACGGCAGTCGAGGGATTCGAGCAGTACCTCGAGACGAAGACCATCGCCGGCGGCCTGTGATCGACCCCGACCCGGTGGACCAGCCCAAGGCCGGCCCACCGGGAACAGTGTCCCGTGCCGACGCCTTCATCGAGCACCGCCGCGTCCTCGACGAAGGCGCGCACCTCTTCCAACAGCTCGTCTTGCGCGACGTCGACCATCCGGGGGCCGACCTGGCCATCGAGCTCGACTTCGACTCCCGGCTGACCAACCCCCGGGGGGCGCTCCAGGGAGGACTGGTGGCCACCATGGCCGACATCGTCGCCGGCCGGGCGATCGTCGCGTCGTCCCCGCTCGATTCGGCCGCCACCGCCGACCTCACCATCCACTACCTCCAGGGCATCACCCAGGGGCCGGCCCGGGCGGCGGCCAGGGTGGTCCGGCGCGGCCGGAGCCTGGCGGTGGTCAATGTCGATATCCTCGATGCGGGCTCCGGTGAGCTGTGCGCCGTCGCCACGGTGGCCTTCGCCATCCAGACCAACCGCCGGACCACCGGCACCGAAGAGAGGCAGGAGCAGTGATGTCGGAGGAATTCGTCACGTACGAGACGCTGGACGACGGTCGGATCGCGAGGATCATGCTGAACCGGCCCGATGCCCGCAACGCGCAGAACCGCGGGATGCTCGTCGAGCTCGACGAGGCGTTCCTACGGGCCGAAGCCGACGACGAGGTGCGGGTGGTGATCCTCGGTGGGATGGGACCGATGTTCTCGGCGGGGCACGACATGGGCTCCAAGGTGGCCACCGCCGAGTTCAGCGGCGACAATCCGCACCCCTCCTCGCTGATCAACGGCGGCACGCGCCAGGCCTCCGAGAAGATGATGCTCCAGGAGTGGCATTACTACTTCCAGAACACGCGCCGGTGGCGCAACCTGCGGAAGATCACGGTCGCCCAGGTCCATGGCACCGTCTTTGCCGCCGGGCTCATGCTGATGTGGGCCTGCGACCTCATCGTGGCGGCCGACGACGTCTCCTTTGCAGACGTGGTCGGCACCCGACTCGGCATGTGCGGGGTCGAGTACTTCGCCCACCCCTGGGAGTTCGGTCCGCGCCGGACCAAGGAGCTCATGCTGACCGGGGACTCGCTCGACGTCGATGAGGCCTACCGGCTCGGGATGGTCTCCAAAGTCTTTCCGGCGGCCGAGCTCGCCGACAAGACGGTCGAATTCGCCCGCCGGATCGCCGAGCTGCCGACCATGACCGCCCTCCTGATCAAGGAGTCGGTCAACCAGACCGTGGACAACATGGGCTTCTACAACGCCCTCAACGCCTGCTTCACCCTCCATGAGCTCAACCATGCGCACTGGGCCAACGTCCACGGTGGCGGGTACCCCGTCGCCCTTCCCGAGGACGGGATCGCCGACTGGCGGTCGGCACCGCCGGTGAAGGCAGTCGCCAAGTCCGAGCCCTGACCCGCGGGGCTGGGCGTCGCCTCAGGCGGTGCGCTCGGGGCCGACGATCGACACGAAGCTCACGCATTCCCCCGGTCCCCCGCCCAGGTTGTGGGTCATGCCGAGCGAGCGTCCCTCACCCACCGATGCGATCTGCCGCTCGGGTGGGGCCTCCCGCCGGAGCTGGAGCCAGCACTCGAAGAGCATGCGGAGCCCCGAGGCGCCGATGGGATGGCCGAAGCTCTTGAGGCCGCCGTCGGGGTTGACCGGCAGCTCGCCGTCCCGGTCGAACGTACCGGCCAGCACGTCCTTCCAACCGAGACCCCGCTCCGAAAAACCCAGGTCCTCCATCAGCACGAGCTCGGTCGGCGTGAAGCAGTCGTGGACCTCGGCCATGGCTAGCTCGGCGCGCGGGTCGGTGATCCCGGCCTGGCCGTAGGCGTCCTCGGCCGAGCGCACCACTTCGGGGAAGGTCGTGTAGTCGTACGCGGGGTCGATCGCCCCGCCACCCGGGCCCACAATGAAGCTCAGGGCTTTCACGTAGAGCGGGTGGTCGGTGTACCGGTGGGCGTCCTCGGACCGGCAGATGATGGCCGCCGCCGACCCGTCGCTCACCCCGCTGCAGTCGAAGACGCCGAGCTGCCCTGCAACCAAGGGTGACTTCGTGATCGTCTCGATGGAGACCTCCTTGCGGAACTGGGCCCGGGGGTTCACCGCCCCGTTGACGTGGTTCTTCCAGGCGATCCTGGCCATCACCTGCTTGAACTCCTCGGGGTCGACCCCGTACCGCTCGGCGTAGGCCGGGGCCAGGAAGGAGAAGGCGGCCGGAGAGGAGAGCCCCGCGTCGGTGCCGTCCCCGACCGGGCGGACGCCGGTGAGGCCGGAGAACCCCGAGTCCTTCAGCTTTTCGACACCGATGGCCATGACCAGGTCGTAGGCACCGGACGCCACCGCGTAGCAGGCGTTGCGGAAGGCCTCCGAGCCGGTCGCGCAGAAGTTCTCGAGGCGCGAGACCGGTTTGTAGTCGATCTTGAGGGGCTTGGAGAGGGTGAGCCCGGACACGCCGGAGGCCATGGTCCCCAGCCAGAAGGCGTCGAGGTCGTCGAGACCGACCCCGGCCGAGGCGATGGCATCCTTGGCCGCGTCGATCAACAGGTCGTCGGCGCCCTTGTCCCAGCGCTCGCCGAAGGGGGTGCACCCCATGCCGACGATCGCCACCTTGTCGCGGATCCCGTTGCTGCTCATGGGTGGTCGCCTCCCTCGTCGTCTGCGGCCGGCCGGGCGTGGACCGGCCGGGCCTTCCAGAAGTAGTTGTGGACACCTTTGGCCGTGTAGAGGCGCCGGAAGGTCATCTCGACCCGCGTGCCGACGGCGATGGTGTCCGGGTCCACGTCGGTCATCTCGCACCGGTACCGGCCGCCACCGTCGAAGTCGATCACCGCACCGACCACCGGCGGGGAGAGGCTGAAGGCCAGCCGGTCGACGGTGAAGGTGGCGACCGTCCCGGCCACGTCGGCCAGCCGCACCGGGTCCATCTCGTCGATGGTCCGACACCGGAGGCACACCCGGGCCGGAGGGAGATGGCGGAAGCCGCACGCCCGGCAGTCGCTCGCGCCGAACCCTTCCTTCCACGGGGTGGACCGCCAGGTGGCCGGGGCACCCGGTCGTTCGGGGTCGGGCCGCCGGGGAGGCTCGCGGCGGAGCTCTCCGCGCCAGGTGAGGAAGCGGGCATAGGGCAGGTCGTCGCGGCCCGAGGCCGCCTGGTCGGCCACTGTGGCGAGTCCGGCTGCCGCGCGGGTCGCCCGCACTGCCGGCAGGTCGTCCGTGGTCCGGAAGAGGAAGGCGTCGGCGCCGTCGGCCACGACCACCACGGCGACGAGCTCGCCCGGGCCTGCCTGCTCGAGCGTGTCGGCCAGGAGCACTCCCGCCTGGGCCGCCCCGAGGTTGCCGAGGGTCGGTGTGCGGTCGGCCACCGTGACGGCGGGGCGCAGGCCGAGGGTGGTGCGGCACGCCTGCACGGCCCGCTGCTGGAGACCGGCGAGGACGAGGTGGTCGACGTCGGTGGCCAGCACGCCGGCCCGTTTGAGGGCCTCGGCCGCAGCCGCCTCGACCAGCGGCACGTAGACCTCCTGGCCGAAGCGCTCCTCCCACACCTTCGAGTCGGGCTCACCGGGCGTACGCCAGCGGTCGAGGAACTCGGCGGTCGTGCTGGCGTGGGCCACCAGTTCGGCCGCGAGCGGGGCGTCCCCACCCGACCCGCCGAAGACGAAGGCCGCGGCTCCGTCGCCGCTGTCCCGCTCCTCCGGGCCCCCGGCCGGTCCGGAACGCAGATCGGAGAGGACGACCAGCGAGGGCCCGTTGCTTGCCTGGGCCTGGGCCGCCCGCAGGGCGCCGACCGCGGAGCGCACGGAGCCCACCATGTCGTAGGCGCCGGTCCACGAGGGCAGGTCGAGGGCGCCGTGGATGGCCGTGGCATTGGTTTTGTCGAGATAGGCCGGGGCCGGAGTCGAGAAGAAGAGGTCGCCGGGGGCGGGGCCGTCGAGAGCGGCGAGCGCCCGGCGGGCGGACGCCACGCCCATGGTGGTGGTGTCCTCGTCGTAGGAGGCCACGCTCCGCGTGCCCCGGCCGGACGTGCCCCCGAGGACCGCGCCGATGGCCTGACGCTGGAGCCGCCAGTAGGGGAGGTAGGTCCCCCAGGACACGATCCCAGCGCGCACGTTCCTCCGTCCTCGTTCCTCGGCGGGTCATCTGGTGACCCGGAACCCCTGGTCGGCCCCGCGACGAGCATAGTGGCCGACTGCTCGGGCTCTAGACTGCCGGGGCGGCCTGATCCGGAGGCCAGGACCGGCACCGGGGCGCGTGGTGGGGTGTCCCCGCCCGAAGCGAGGAGACCTCATGCGACGGAGCCTGCTCCTTCCCGAACACGACGAGTTCCGGGCGAGCTTCCGCCGCTTCGTCGAGGCCGAGATGCTCCCCCACTCCGCCGACTGGGACCGGGCCGGGATCGTGGACCGGTCGGCCTTCACCCGGGCCGGTGCGTACGGATTCGTCGGGATGGCCATCCCCGCCGAATTCGGAGGGGGCGGTAGCCACGACTTCCGGTTCAACCTGATCCTCACCGAGGAGCTCCACCGGGTCGGGATGAACGGCGCCGCCCTCGGGTTCGCCCTCCACAACGACATCGCCCTTCCCTACCTGCTCGCCTACGGCACCCCGGAACAGTCCAAGCGGTGGCTGCCCGGCATCGCCCGCGGCGAACAGATCCTGGCCATCGCCATGACCGAGCCCTCAGCCGGGTCCGACCTGGCCTCGATCGCGACCACGGCCATCCGGGACGGCGACGACTACGTGCTCAACGGCGCGAAGACCTTCATCACCAACGGGATCAACGCCGACCTGGTGGTGACGGCGGTCAAGACCGACCCCTCCCAGACCCACCGGGGCATCAGCCTGGTGGTGGTCGAGGAAGGAGCCCCTGGCTTCACCCGGGGACGGAACCTCGACAAGCTCGGCCTGCACGCCCAGGACACCGCCGAGCTCTTCTTCTCCGACTGCCGGATCCCGGTGGACAACCTGCTCGGCGACGAGGGGGCGGGCTTCGGCCAACTCGTCACCAGCCTCCCCCAGGAGCGCCTCTCCCTGGCAGCCGGCGGGCTGGCCGGTGCCCGGGCAGCCTTCGATTGGACAACCGAGTACGTCCGGGAGCGCACCGCCTTCGGTGTGCCGATCGGATCGTTCCAGAACACCAGGTTCGTCCTCGCGGAGCTGGCCACCGAGCTCGAGCTGGGGCAGGTCTTCATCGACCGCTGCGCGATGGCCCTCAACGACGGCGAGCTGACGGCCGAGGACGCGGCGATGGCCAAGTGGTGGTGCACCGAGCTCCAGGGGAGGGTCGTCACGCAGTGCCTCCAGCTCTTCGGCGGATACGGGTACATGTCCGAGTACCCGATCTCCAAGGCCTTCATCGACGCCCGGGTCACCCCGCTCTACGGGGGCACGACCGAGATCATGAAGGAGATCATCGGCCGCTCGCTCCGGCTCGGCTGACCCGGGGACTCCTCGCGGATCACCGAGGCCAGGTCGAAGCTCGTGTGGAGGAATGACACACGGGCCCGGAGCGGGCTCCTGACCGCGCTCAGTGGGCCGACTTCGTCCCCGGGGCCGGCGCCTTCCCTTCGGCGAAGGCGCGGATCATGTTCTCCTGGACGTAGGAGGCCACCAGCTCACCCTGCTCGGTGTAGACGTGGGCCCGTCCGTAGCTCCGACCCCGACCGGCTGCCGGGCTCCCGTGATCGAGCAGCATCCACCTGCCGGCCCGCACCGGCTCGTGGAAGGTCAAGGTGTGGGTGATGACGCTGGTCGAGATCGTCCGGTGGGCCAGTGCCTGGCCAACCCCGGCGTGGGGCCGCATGGCCGTCCCGATCAGGAAGCCGTCGGTCGCATAGGCCAGGAGGGCCTGATTGGTCGTCGGATCGTCCGGAGCACCGGGGAATCGGACCCAGACGCTCAGCTCGGCCGGTCCGACCGCATCCGGATCGGAGATGTCCACGCCGCCCACGGTCCGGATCTCCCAGAAGCCGTTGCCGTGGGACGAAGGAACCGCCTCCTCCGGGGATCCGACCTCGGGGAGAGGCGGCTGATGGCGGATCAGGTCGGGGTCCGGGGCGTGGAGCAGGACGAGGGAGCGGGTGCAGATCCGCCCACCCTGGCGGACGGTGACCGTGGAGCTCGCGAACGACCGGCCGTTCTGCATGACGTCGACGTCGAACTCGAGCGGCGTGTCCGACGAGGCCCCGCGCGCGAACACGGTATGGATCGACTTGACCTCCTTGGCCGGATCCGCGGTCGCCCCGGCGAGAATCGCCTGGGCCAGGAGCTGGCCGCCGAAGACGACCGAGCCTTCCCCGAAGGGCAGGCTCGCTCCCGTCCAGGTCCCTTCGCCGGTGGGCTCGAGGGTGAACACGGCGAGGAGCTCGTCGAGTGCGGTCATGGTTCGGTGCCTCCAGGAGGATCGGCCGTCGGGACGCCGGTCATGAGCGTACCGTTGGCCCGAGTTTGACCGGTCGGAGGCCCGCTTGGTGCCCGCTCCACGAGTCTGGCTACTGTTGCGCGAAAAGAGGTCTCACCCACCGGCCCGGACGAGGCGCCGGACGTCCCCTCGCCCAGGAGCCAACCGACATGACCGCAACCGCACCTCCGTCCCCAGGCGGGCAGCACGCGCCCCCGCCCACCGGGGAGGAGCCGGCCGCGGGGTTCCGGGAGGAGCTGCGCGCCTTTCTCCGGGAGGAGCTCCCGCCGGAGCTCGCCGAGGCGAGCCACCGGTCGTCCGAACCGTCGGACCTCGAGCCGCTCAGGGCCTGGAACCGACGCCTGGCCGCTGCCGGGTGGGCCGCGCCGGCCTGGCCGGTGGAACACGGCGGGCGGGGGGCCGACATCGACGAGCAGCTCGCCTACATGGAGGAGATGAGCGCGGCATCTGCCCCTGGACCGATCAACTGGATCGGGATCTCCAACATCGCGCCCGCGATCATGACCTACGGCACGACCGAGCAGCAGGACCGGTTCCTCCAGCCGATGCTGCGTGGCGACGAGATCTGGTCCCAGGGTATGTCGGAGCCCGATGCGGGCTCCGACCTGGCCTCGCTGCGGACCAGCGCCGTGCCCGACGGTGACGAGTTCGTGATCAACGGCCAGAAGACCTGGAACAGCCTCGGCCACCGGGCCGACTGGTGTCAGCTCTACGTCCGGACCGACCCGTCGGTGCCCAAGCACAAGGGGATCAGCTGTCTCCTGGTCGACCTCCGGACGCCCGGGGTCGAGGCCAGACCCGTCCGTACCATCACCGGGGACGAGCCGTTCGCCGAGCTCTTCTTCACCGACGCCCGAGTGCCCGTGTCGTCGCTGCTCGGTCCCCTCCACGAGGGATGGAAGGTGGCCGTGACCACGCTCAGCTTCGAGCGTGCCGGAGTGGCGCGGCTCCACCTCGGTCTCTCCCGCAAGCTCGATGAGCTCCTGTCCGAACCGGCGGCCTCGACGGCGCTCGCCGACCCGAGGATCCGCGACCGGGTCGCCGCGCTCTATGCCGACATCGCCTGCATGCGCTGGATGACCAATCGCTCGCTCGCAAGGGCCCGCAACGGTCAGCCACCCGGGCCCGACGGGAGCCTGACCAAGCTGGCCTGGGGACGCACCGAGCAGCGCCTCGCCGAGCTGGCCCTCGACGTCCTCGGCCCGCAGGGGACGTGCGGCACCTGGGCCTACGGCCTGCTCGCCTCCCGCCAGTCCACGATCGCCGGGGGCACCACGGAGATCAATCTCAACATCGTCGGTGAGCTCGGTCTCGAACTGCCGCGGGAGCCCCGGGCCGGCTAGCGACCGCCCGAGGGCGGGTCATCCTGCCGGCGGCTCCGTCTCCAGGATGACCGCGTATTCCGGGCAGTTTGCAGCGGCCAGCTCGGCTTCGCGGACGAGCCCCGGGTCGAGCTCCCCCTCGGTGAGCACCTCCCCGAACCCGCTGTCGTCACAGGAGAAGACGGACGGGGCAAGGGTGTAACACCTGCCGTGCCCGGTACACAGGTCGATGTCGATCCGAACTCGCATCCTGCTGCTCCTCTGGTCCAGGCGGCCTCGCCCAGCGGTCCCGGGGAAACTCTACCGGCCCCCATCCACACCGGAACGGATCCCAGCTGTCCACTGGCGCCGGGGCTCCCGCTAGTGCCGCGCACCGATCCAGACCGGCACGCGGCCCGCGCTATGGATGGGTCAGGCAGGCGCGGTGGGGTCGATCACGAGACCGGCGGCATCGGCGAACGCCCGGCTGCGGGCACCGTATCCTCCCCCGCCCTCGGGAGTCGGTGCACCCGGAGAGAAGAGCACCACGCCACCGTCGGGCGTGTCGCGGTCGGCGAGGACCACCGCATCGGCCAGGTCGTCCGCGACGTGGACGACCCCTGCGGGCCCGAGGCGGTCCGAGACCAGGCCGGCCATGCGCTCCGGGTCCGGGGGCACGACGACCACCGCCAACCCCGGCCGGTGGCCGGCCAGCGCGACCAGCAGGGGCTCGGGGTCGACACCCCGGTCCGCCCCGCCGACGATCACCGTGAGGCTGCGCCCGGCGAAGGCCTCGACCGAGGCTGCCGAGGCGGACGGGTTGGACGCCGAGCGCGTCGTCCACGTAGGTCCGTCCCGAGCGCTCTCCGATGGTCCGGCACCGCGATGGGAGCCCGTCGAACCCCTCGACCGCCGCTCCGACTGCGTCGGCGGACGGCAGCGCGCCGGTCGCCAGCAGCACCCCGGCGATCGCCCCACAGAGGTTCCAGAGGTTGTGCCGACCGGGGATCCGGAGTCGCCGGCTGTCAGCGAGGACGACGCCGTCGACTTCGACCAGTCCTGACGCCGACACCCGGACCGTGCCCTCCGGACCGAACAGGGTGCGGAACGGGTGGGCCTCGGTGCGGCGGACCGCTTCGGGGCTCGCCGCGCTCACCGCCAGCGCGCCTGGAGGGCCCGCGTCGACCAGGCGAAGCTTGTCCCGGTAGTAGGGCTCGATCCCGCCGTGCCAGTCGAGGTGGTCGGGGGCCAGTCCGGTGAGGACGACCACGCCCGGCGACCGGGTGACGTCCACCGCCTGGTACGAGGAGACCTCGACCACGTAGACGTCGGCCCGGGCCCGCTGGTAGGTCTCGACCACCGGGACGCCGATGTTGCCGATGAGCTCCGCCCGCCGGCCGTCCTCCGCCAGGATCGCCGCAGCCAGGGAGGCCGTGGTGCTCTTGCCCTTGGTCCCGGTCACCGCGATCACCCGGGCATCGCCGAAGTCCTCGAGCCAGACGGCCATTGCCGTGGTCACCCGGGTGCCGGCCGCCTCGGCGTCTGCCAGCTCTGTCCGGTAGCGGCTGATCCCGGGCGACCGCACCAGGACGTCGACCTCGCGCCAGTCCGTCCCCCCCGGCCGGGACACGGGGCGGTCCCCCCCGAACGCGGTCGACACCCGGGAGGCCGCCTCGGCCGGCCGGTCGTCGAGCAACAGTGGTTCGAGGCCGCGCTCCACGGCCATGCGGGCCACGGCCAGGCCCTCCTGTCCGAGCCCCCAGACGGCCACCCGGCCGGAGAGCATCTCGTCGAGTGTCATGTCTCCCCCGACAGCACCTCGTCGACCGCCGCGGCCACGGAGTCGTCGGGGAACGCGAGCTCCCGCCTGGCAGTCAGCAGATCGGTGACCTCCGCGGCGGTGACCATCTCTTCGGCGAACCCCCCGAGGGCGTCCACCACGGGCGAGTCGCGCCACTCGGGGAGCCCGGCGAGGAGGCGGAGGGCGGCGGCCGACTCACCGCGCTCCCCCACGCATTCGAACGGCTTGTCCTCGTCGCTCATCAGGGCTGCGAAGCCGTGCACCTGTGCGGGATCGGCGAACATGTCGGTGCCGATGATCGCAGTCAGCTCCTCGCGTCCGAGGAACGGTGACAACATCAGACCGACGAACCGGCACTTGGGGCAGTTCCCGCACCACCGCTGCCCCGCCGGCGCGGTCTGCCGGAAGACCGTGTTGCAACTGCAGAACGCGTCGTGGTAGCCGGTGAGCCCGGCGAAGGTGCGCGCAATGGCGAGCTCCGAATAGGGCCGGAGTGCCGAGCCGTAGGTGATACCCGGCGAGATGCTCCCGGCCACCAGGGCGCTGAGCAGCTGCTCGAACTCGAGGCTCTTCGTGTACTGGTGATTGACCGGCACCCCGTCGACCGACACGGTCGCCTCGCTGGCCGACCGCTCGACCGCCATCGCGATGGTGTCGTAGCCGTAGACGAAGGCACCCACGACAGCGATGAGGGAGACGATCGCGGTGACCGGCACGTGCCCGTTGAGCGCCCCGGACTCGTTCAGTGCGGAGAGGCCCGGATCGAGCCGTCGGCGCACGACCACCAGCTCGAGACCGGTCCGGCTCGCCAGCTCCACCACGAGGGGATGCGGGTTGACTGCGAAGAGGCGCGGTCCGAGATGACGGACGGCCTCTATCAGGACCATCGAGTCCTTGCCGCCCCCGATCGGGACCAGCAGCCCCCGCCCGGGTGGCTCCGCCGGGAGTTGTTTCCCACCGTGCCACGCGTGCTGGGGGCGGATGGTGACGGTGCGGGGAACCGCGAGCCCGTTGGTCAGCGCGAACTCCCGCAGTCCCTCGTCGTAGAGGTGGTGGTGGAAGTCGAGCTCGGCCGGGGAGAGCGCGTCGTCCTCGACGAGGACCTCGGACGGCGCAGCCGTCTTGTAGTAGCTGGTGCCGGCCGCGATGTGCAGGTGGAGCAGTGCCCGATCGAAGCCCGGGCCGGCCGGAGCTGACTGCGGGCCGGGGGGCGTCTCGAACGTGACGGTCTCGACGAAGTGATGGGTGTCGTCGAGCGCGTACCGCAGGGTCACGGTGCGCGAATCGGCGTCGAACGACCGACCGACGACCCGGAAGGCACCGAAGGAGCCCGGATCGAACCGGGGACGGTCGGGCATGGGACGTTCAGCGTAGTGGCAGCGAGGCCGGACCCCGGCCGGTGCCGCGGGTCGCCCTCGGCGGCCGAGTCGAGGTGGGACGCCGGTTCATGGAGGGACCACCGACCGGAGGTGGTCGACGATGGTCAGGCGGGCGCCCGTCGACTGGACCACCCAGGCTTCTGCCTTCTGGAGGCGCAGGGCGTGGCGTTCCTTGGCCGTCGTGCCATCGGCCAGTACGGCCAGCAACGCTGTGGAGATGTCCCGGTGGGTGCAGAGCACGGCGGACTCACCGGCCATGCGTTCGAGCAGGGTCAGTGCCGCGGGACCGTGACCCTCACCCAGCTCTTCGACCGACTCGACCGGCAGACCCAGGGCCTCGGAGAGAGGACGGACGGTCTCGCAGCAGCGCACATAGGGGCTCGAGAGGATGCGCCGTGGCCGGTACCCGCTCAACAGTCCCACCAGCGCCTCGGCCTGGGCCCGTCCCCGCGCCGAGAGCGGACGGTCCCGGTCATCGCCGTGATAGGCGCTCCGGCGCCCGGCCCGGGCATGTCGGACCACGAGGATCGGCATGGCATGGATGCTGCCACGCCGCCGGGCTCCATGGCTTGATCCGGACCGTTCTGGGCTTCACCGACCCTTGGTCGGTGGCCGACCCGAACGGGGTCGCGCACCAACAGGTCCCGCCTTTCAGGTCAGGGGTCAGCCTTTGGCGGTCCCCACCCGGGACGTGCCTCCCCCTCCGAAGCCGCCTCCCCCTCCGAAGCCTCCTCCCCCGATGGTGACGCCACCCAGCCCTCCGAGTCCTGCACGCGTGGTGGTCGACGACGTGGGCACCGGTTGGGCCATGTTCGCCAGGGACACGCGTTGACCGACCGTGATCCCGGAGATGATCTGGGTGAGCTCGGCCCCGACGGTTCCCACCTTGACCGGCACGGACGTCACTTTCGAGCCGTCGACGACGGTGACGAGGTGGCTGGTCCCGATCGTGTGCACCGCCGAGGTCGGCACTGTCGTGACATTCACGGCGCGCTGCGTCACGATCGAGACAGTGGCCTCCGCTCCGGAAAAGGGTCCGAGGTCGGGCGAGTCGAGCGAGATGGTCACCGGATAGGTGGTGGCTGTCGACGAGGACGTGGCGAGCACGCCGATGGCGGTCACCCTCCCCTCGAGCGCCCCCTCGATCGCATCGGGGGTGACCAGTGCCTGTTGGCCCACGGCCACCTTGCTGACAGCTGTGACCGGGACGGTCGTGGCCACCTCATACGACGACCCTGAGCCGACCACCACCACCTGTGGCGTCCCTGAGGGTGAGCCGGCCTGGACCGACTGGCCGCCGGCGACGCTGACCGATCCCACCGTCCCGGAGATCGTGCTGACCAGGTTGGCGTTGCCGAGTGCTTGCTGGGCGTTGGCAAGAGCGGTCTGTGCCACATCGATGTCGGCCTGATCGAGGGCGAGCTTCTCGGGAGTCACGGCCTTGTTCTTGGAAGCTCCCGCCCCGGCCGTCGAGCTGCCGCCATTCGCGGTCCCGCTCGAGGTCCCGGTGGTGGACGTGGGTCCGGTGGTTGTCGTGATCGGGACGGAGGTGGTGGTCGCGGTGGCAGCGGTGCCGGACTGACCGGCACCCGGAGTACCCGAACCGTTCCCGGGAGATCCGGACGTCGTGCCCCCGCTCCCCGTTGCGCCGAGGGCCGCGTTGAGCGCCGCCTCGTCCTTCTGGACGGTCGTGATGTCGGCGGAGACGGCAGCCTGAGCCACCGAGGCCTGGCTGAGGGCCGCCGAACAGGTCGCGGCGGGGTGTCCCGGGCCACCCCCCGACGGGGGGCCACCTGACGGTGCAGCGCCTGACGGTGCACCGGTCACGCCCGGGGTGGCCGGAGGCACGCACAGCGTGCTCGCCTGAGCCAGTGCGGCACCGGCCGCGGCGGAGTCCGAGTCCAACCGCTTCTGGTCGGCCAGCAGGGTGGCCTGGAGCTTGGCGACCTGCTCGCTCGAAGCGGAAGATGTCCCCCGCTCTTCGACGGCGCGGTGGTCGGGGCCGTGCCGCCGGCGGCCGCCACCGACCCCACAGAGGGCGCACCGGACGTACCCGTCGACCCGGTCGGTGATGCCGAGGACGCGGCGGACGCCGCCGCCTGACTGGCCTCGTCGCTGGCGAGCGTGGCCTGAGCTGATGCAAGCGACGCGTCGGCGGCCACGATGGCGTTCTCGAGCGGGGTGGTCTCGAGTGAAGCCACCACCTGGCCGGCGGTCACCTGTTGACCCACCGTCACGTTGACATCCCCGACTGTCCCGGCCACCGCGAACGAGAGGTCCGCCTGGTTGACCGGGGTGACCGTGCCCACCGACGCGAGGGTCGCCACAGCCGTGCCGGTTCCGACGTCGGCGGTCCGGTACGCCGGAGTCGACGGGCGGGTGAGCAACCACGCGGAGACGGCAGCCGCGACCAGGACCGTGACCACGATCACCCGAAAGGGCGAGAGCCGTGCGCGCATCCGATTGCTTCCGGGCACCGGCAACGCCACGGCAGCCGCCGGCTCGCTCGTCGCGAGCTCACCGGGCGGTCCGGCGGGCGGCGGTGGCCGGTCAGGCACCGGCGCTCGCGGCTGCGCCGCCGCGGAACCCGAATCCGGTGGTGCACCCGCTGGAGGTCGGTGACGAAAGCGTGATGCTCCGGGCGGTGACCGCTCCGGTGGTGTTGGCGGTCCCGACGGCACGTGCGCACTGTCCGACCGCCAGTGCCGACGGGGACGCCGTTCCAGTCGCGGTGAAGGTCGTGGCCGCTGTGAGCGTGACCACGACACTCGAGGTCGCCTTGGTCCGGGGGTTCGTCTCGGCGACGGTGACCGCCGATCCGCTGACTCCGGTCACCATGCCCGACGCGGCACCGAACTGGCCGTTTCCGAACCGGCCGCCGGCGGGGGGTGACGTGCGACCACCCGAGGTACCGGTCCCCCCGGGTCCGAATCCACCACCGGCGCCAGAGCCACCTCCGGTCCGGCCTCCGGCCCGGCCCCCGAAGCCGCCGGTGCAGGAGCCCGAGACGGGCTGGCTGATCGAGACGGTCGTGGCCGTGATGGGCTCACCGAGCGGCGTGGTTGACGACGACGCTGAGGTGGGCTTGCCGAAGGCGGAGATGCACGAGCCCGCGGTCACCGACGCCAAAGAGGCGGTGGTGGTCTGACTGAATGTCGTGCTCGCCGTGTAGGTCACCGTCGTCTGTCCGGTGGTCGGGTTCTGCACCTCGAGCGAGGTGCCGTTGATCGCCGCGATGGTGCCCGAGGTCCCAGGGAACGAGCGGGGTGTGGACGAGCCGCCGCCGGGGGCGGTCGACTTCGGCGAGGTGGTCGTGGTCGGGGCCGACGACGCCGCGCCGCAGGCAGCGAGGGTGAGAGCGGCCACCCCGAGGGCGGCGACCGCGCCGGTACGGTGCCGACGGCCGGACCGGACGGGCGCTCCCGGATCTCCGTGGGCGGTGGTGGTCGTGTCGTGGGTCATGGTTGCTTCCTTCGTGGGTGTCGGTAAGGGATGGGAACGATGCTCACTCACTACGGAGTGCGTCGATGGGGGCGAGACGGGCGGCACGGCTGGCCGGGTAGACGCCGAAGCCGATGCCGATCGCGATGGCCACCGCAATGGCCCCGACCGCCGCCACGGGTGAGATAGCAATCGGGTTGGAGATGAAATGGGGCAGGACCTCGGCCCCGATGAGACCGAGCACCGCGCCGAGCACTCCGCCGACCGATCCGAGCACCGAAGCCTCGACCAGGAACTGCCGGCGGATCACCCGCGGCGTCGCGCCGAGGGCCTTGCGCAAGCCGATCTCTCGGATCCGTTCGGTGACGGAGACCAACATGATGTTCATCACCCCGATCCCCCCCACCAGCAGGGAGATGCCGGCAACCCCTCCGAGCAGCACCGTCAGGGTCTTGTCGACCGAGGTGGCGGTCGAGAGAACCTGCTGCTCACTGGTGATGGTGAAGTCGGCATTGGTCGTAGAGGTGATCTGGTGGAGGCTGAGCAGTTCCGCGTCGGCCTCCTGGTACGCCGCGCTCAAGGTGTTTCCCGAGGTGGCCTGGATCAGGATCTGGCTCACCGAGTTCCGGCTTGCAGGCCCGAAGAGGAGCGCCGACGCAGTGGTGAGCGGCAGGATCGCCTGGTCGTCGGGATTGGCGACTTGCGACGACGTCGACGACGACCCAACCGTGTTCAGCACGCCGATCACCGTCATCGGCTGACCGGCGATGTTGACGGTCTGCCCGAGCGGGTCGCGGAAGCCGAACAGCTCCTGGGAGGTGGTCGCGCCGAGCACGACCACCGACGCGCGGGTGGCTACGTCATGGGCGGCGATGAAACGCCCCTCGGTGATGGACCGGCCCCGCACGGTCAGCCATGAGGGGTCGGTGCCCACCGCAGTGGTCGTCCAGTTGTTCGATCCCGCGACCAGGTTCTCGTTCGAGGAGGTGGCCGGGGCCACCGCGTTGACGTCCGGCGCGACCACCTTCGAATCGAGTGCGGCAGCGTCGCCCACGGTCAGGGTCGACGCCGAGCCGAATCCACCGCGGATGCCCGAGCTCGAGGTCGTGCTTCCCGGGGTCACCGTCAGCAGGTTCGAGCCCAGAGCCGAGATCTCTGATCCGACCTGCTGCTGGGCACCTTCGCCCAAGCCCACGGTGAGGATCACCGCGGTGATGCCGATCATGATGCCGAGCACGGTCAGGCCGGACCGCAGCCGATGAGCGACGACTGCTTCCATGCCCGTCCGAAACGTCTCGAGGAGATTCATGCACCCACCACCCCGCCCCCGGCCGCGGCCAGATCGAGGATCTGACCGTCCCTGATCCGTAGGGTGCGACTGGCTGTCTCGGTCACATCCGCGTCGTGGGTGATGAGCACGATGGTCCGTCCGCTCCGGTGGAGATCGATGAGCAGGGAGAGCACGTCGTGGGCCGAGACCGAGTCGAGGTTGCCGGTCGGCTCGTCGGCCAGGATGAGGTCCGGATCGGTCACCAGCGCGCGTGCCATCGCCACTCGCTGCTGCTGTCCGCCGGAGAGCTCTCCGGGACGGTGGTCGACCCGATCGGCGAGCCCGACCCTCTCGAGCGCGTCCAGGGCGCGCCTCCGGCGCTCGGGCCGTTCGACACCGGCGTAGAGCAGCGGCAGCTCGACGTTGCGCTGAGCCGAGAGGGTGGAGAGCAGGTTGAACTGCTGGAAGACGAATCCGATCCGCCGATTGCGAACGTGGGCCAGCTCCTCCTCGGACATCGCGCTCACGTCCTCGCCGGCCAAGTGGAACGCGCCCGAGGTGGGGATGTCGAGGCAGCCGAGGATGTGCATGAGCGTCGACTTGCCGGACCCCGAGGGACCCATGATCGCCACGTACTCGCCCGTGTCGATCTCGAAGGAGACCCCACGCAGGGCGTCGACCTCGAGCGAGCCGTTCCGGTAGGTCTTCCACACGTCGACCACCTCGATGACCGGAGTCGTGACCCGAGGATGCTCGTCGGTGTGGTGGTCCATGCGGATCTGGGCGGTCTCGTCCGGGGAGTGGCTGTCTCGGGACTGACCGACGGGTGAGATGGTCATCCGCCGCCCCCGAAGCCGCCGCCCCCGAAGCCGCCGCCGCCGCCGCCGAAGCCACCCCCGGCGCCGAAGCCACCCCCGCCGCCGAAGCCTCCCCCGCCGCCGAAGCCACCCCCGCCGCCGGTTCCCGTTCGACCCGATGCGCCGAGTGGCAGCCGGAAGGACACGGAGGTCACATAGATCTTCTGTCCGACGGAGAGGCCGCTCACGATCTGCGTCTGGCCACCCGAGGCGGCGCCGATGGTCACGTTCTGGGACACCTTCTGCCCGCCGGAGTCGAGCGTGACGGTCGTAGCGCCCCCGCTGTAGGTGATGGCGGTCGTCGGCACCACGACGACGTTCTGGAGCTCCTTGACGGTGATGGTCACGTTGGCACTCGAGCCACCGAAGAGCCCCGGAGGGCTGCCGGTGACGTCGATCACGACCGGGAAGGAAGAGACCCCAGAGGTCGTGCTGGCCAGTAATCCGATTGAACCCACCGTCCCGTAGACCGGCGTCGTCGATCCGGACACGCTGATGGTGGCCTGATCCCCGGCCAGGAGCTGGGAGACCGACGTGCTGGTGACCGACGCGTTCACGATGTAGGAACCGGTCGACACCACGACCACCTGGGCGGTCGATCCGGACGAGCCGGTCGATCCCGAGCCGGCGGAGCCCGACCCCGATGATCCGGAACCGGCGGAGCCCGATCCCGATGATCCGGAGCCGGCGGAGCCCGACCCCGATGATCCGGACGACCCGGAGGGGGCGGACGCCGACGAGGAGGCGGAGGCCGACACCTGTTGCGCGACGGTGAGGTCGACCGACGCCACCGTGCCGGCGATGGTGGACACCAGGGTCGCGTCGTTGACCGAGGCCTGGGCGCTGGTCACCTGGCTCTGCGCCGACGCGATGTTGGCATTATCGAGGGCGATCTGCGTGGCCGACGCGCCTGCCGCTTGATCCGCGGACAGTTGCGCCTGGTCGTTGGCCAGGGCTGCCTGGGCCTGGGCCAGGGATGCGTTGAGGGCGGTCTGGTTCACCGTGGCCAGGGCCTGGCCGGCGGCCACGGTCTGCCCGGCGGTCACGTTCACCGCGGTCACCGTTCCGGAGACGGCGAAGTTGAGATTCGCCTGGCTGGCCGGCTCGATGGTGCCGGTGGCCGCGATCGTCTGGGTGATGGTCCCGGTGGCGACGGTCTGCACGGACGTCGTCGTCGTGATCCCCGTTGTGGCCGCACCCGAGCTGCGGGTGGCGAACCAGGTGCCAAGACCGGCACCGACGAGCACGATCACCGCTCCAACCGCGAGCATCCACTTCTTCGAACGGACCGCTCGCTGTCGATGTCGCACTTGTGACTCGCCTGCCTTCCGGTGACTCGCGCCACCTCTGTCGTCTGCCTACCCTGTCCGGCTCGGGTCGCGGCCCAGGTCGCCACCGACATGAGAACAGTGCGATCTAAGATCCTCACGAACGCCAGCTGTGAGCCGGCTGGGAACCGCGGAGACCAAGGACTCCCTGGTCACGACCGCGGTCGATCCCCTATGGTGACCGCTGGACGGACCGGGTCGCCGGACGAGGGCATTCGTCGTCGGCAACCCGCGTCCCCGACCCGCTGGAGGTCCCCATGGACTACGTCAATCTCGGTCGCACCGGACTCCGGGTGTCCCGGATCTGCCTCGGCATGATGAGCTTCGGCAACGACAGCGACCGGCCCTGGGTGGTCGACGAGAGCGCGGCCGATCCGATCGTCCGAGCCGCTGTGGAAGGGGGTGTCACCTTCTTCGACACCGCCGACACCTACTCCAAGGGCGCCTCCGAGGTAGCCACCGGCCGCCTCTTGCCGAAGTACCTCAGCCGCGACGAGGTGGTCGTCGCCACCAAGGTCTATATGCCGATGACCCCTGGCGAGAACGGTTCGGGCCTCTCCCGCAAGCACATCCTGTCCGCCATCGACGCATCGTTGCAGCGGCTCGACATGGAGTATGTCGACCTTTACCAGATCCACCGGTGGGACGGCCGCACCCCGATCGAGGAGACCATGGAGGCCTTACACGACGTCATCCGGTCGGGCAAGGCCCGCTACATCGGGGCGAGCAGCATGTTCGCCTGGCAGTTCGCAAAGGCGCAGCAGGTCGCCGACCGCAACGGCTGGACCCGGTTCGTCTCCATGCAGCCCCACTACAACCTGATCTACCGGGAAGAGGAGCGGGAGATGATCCCCCAGTGCATCGACCAAGGAGTGGGCGTGATCCCGTGGAGCCCGTTGGCCCGTGGGGTGCTCGCCGGCAACCGCAGCCGGTCGGGTGAGAAGCACACCACCCGATCTGACACCGACGGGTTCACCGACTACCTCTACAGCCAGCCCACCGACTTCGACGTGGTCGAACGGGTGGCCGAGGTGGCCGCGGAGCGGCGAGTGCCCGCAGCACAGGTCGCCCTCGCATGGCTCCTCCAGCGCCCAGGGGTCACCGCTCCCATCGTGGGCGCGACCAAGACCAGCCACATGACCGACGCCCTGGCAGCAGAGTCACTCGAGCTCGAGGAGTCCGAGGTGGCCCGCCTCGAAGAGCCCTACGTGCCCCACCCGGTGCTCGGCCACTTCTGACACTTCTGATCGCCTGCGTCGACGAGCGCTGCCGGTCCCCGGTCTTGCACGGTCCGACAGGTCGTGCGTGTACCGTGCACGGTGGGTGAGCAGTGGAATCCCGGTCCGAAGGAGGATGGGCAATGAGCGCGGTCATCCCCAGACGGCCGGCGGCGGTCGACTTCCACTTCGACATCATGTGCCCCTACGCCTACCAGACCTCGCTCTGGATCCGGAACGTCCGCGAGGCGACCGGCCTCGAGGTGCGCTGGCGGTTCTTCAGCCTGGAGGAGATCAACCGCGTCGAAGGGAAGAAGCACCCCTGGGAACGAGAATGGTCCTACGGCTGGTCGATGATGCGCATCGGGGCCTGGCTCCGACGCCAGGACATGGAGCTGCTCGACCGCTGGTATGCAGAGGCCGGCAAGGCACTTCATGTCGACGGGCGCAAGCCCCATCGTCCGGAGGTGGCCGAGGAGATCCTCACGGAGATGGGGATCGACCCGGGCGCCGTCCGTGCAGCCATCGACGACCCCACCACCGGCGAGGAGGTCCTCGCCGAGCACGAGCTCGTGGTCGGGAAGGGCGGATTCGGCGTACCCACCCTGGTCTTCGATGACGGCGACGCGCTGTTCGGGCCGGTCCTGGTCGACCCTCCGGTCGGCGACGCCGCGGTGCGCCTCTGGGACCTGGTGACCGGATGGCTCGAGTTCCCGCACCTCTACGAGCTGCAGCGGCCGAAGAGCCCGGCCGACATCGCCGCCATCGTCGCCGCCTTCTCTCCCTACCTCGAGGCGAGAGACTGGTTCTCGGTGCAGCGCGCCACGCCGTGATCAGACCGGGCACACGGCCATGCTGATCGTGGTCGAGCCCCTCGCCGCCGCCGACCACGCCAAGGAGGGCCACCCCGAGCGCCCGTCCCGCATCGACGCGGCGATGGGCGGCGTGGCCGACCTCCGTCTCGATTCCGACCTCCTGGTGGTCGCGGCAAGCCCGGCATCCATGGACCAGCTGCGCCGGGTCCACACGGCCGGGCATCTCGAACGCCTGGACCGCTTCTGCGCGGACGGCGGCGGTGCACTCGATCCCGACACGTTCGCGGGCACTGCCTCGTGGGAGGCGGCGCGCCTCGCGGCCGGTGCGGGGCTGGTGGCCGTCGAGGCCGCGGCGGCCCACGGTGCGCCGGCGTTCGTTCCGGCCCGGCCCCCTGGTCATCACGCCACGGCAGACCGGGCGATGGGGTTCTGCCTCATCAACAACGTCGCCGTGGCGGCGGCGGCGCTGGCCGACTCCGGCGAGCGGGTCCTCATCATCGATTGGGACGTCCACCACGGCAACGGCACCCAGGACCTCTTCTGGGACGACCCGTCGATCCTCTACGTCTCGACCCACCAGTGGCCGGCCTACCCCGGTACCGGCAGGTCGGACGACGTCGGGGGGCCAGGCGCCAGGGGCACGACGGTCAACGTGCCGCTCCCTCCCGGAGCCACCGGTGACGTCGTGCGGAGGGCCTTCGACGAGATCGTCGCCCCCGCGGTGGCGGCCTTCTCCCCCACCTGGGTGCTGGTGTCGGCCGGGTTCGACGCCCACCGCGACGACCCCCTGGCCGACCTCGCCCTCTCCTCGGGTGACTTCGCCGGCCTGGCCGGCCTAGCCGCCGACGCAGCGCCTTCCCCCGGGCGGTTGGTGCTCTTTCTCGAAGGGGGGTACGACCTCGGCGCGGTACGCGCCTCTGTGGCGGCGACCCTGGGACGTCTGGTCGGGGCCGCGCCCGAGAGCGAACCTCCGACCTCGGGCGGGCCCGGGCACGAACAGCTCCGGGCGGTCGCCGAGCGGCGCGCTGGCGCACTCGACCGACCCGACTGACCCACCTGATCGAGATCCCGACAGAGGCGGTGTCCGGACCCGGGCCGCTACTCTCGGTCCGTCGTGCCGCAGGCCCGCGCCGCGACAGCCGAGAGATATGAAGGAGCGTGACCATGACCGACCCGCTGGCAGGCGCGAACGGGGGTGCTGACCCCGCGGACACCATCGTGGTGGGCGTCGACGGCTCAGATGCCTCGATCGGCGCGACCCGGTGGGCGGCCGCGGAAGCTGCGCTGAGCGGGAGGCGGGTGTTGCTGCTGTCGGCCTGGCAGTTTCCGATCAGCTGGGGAACGACCATCCCGCTGCCGGACGGGTACGACCCGGCAGCCGACGCCCGCTCCGTCCTGGACCCGGTCACCGACGCGCTGCGCGCGGCGTTCCCGTCGGTCGAGATACGCAACCGGGTGGTCGAGGGACATCCGGCCGAAGTCCTGGTGGAGGCCTCGCGGCATGCGGCGCTCTTGGTCGTGGCCAACCGGGGCCATGGCGCGTTCGCCGGCATGCTGCTCGGCTCGGTCAGCCAGCACTGCGTGTCCCATGCCCATTCACCCGTGCTCGTCTATCGGACGTCGTCCCCCGGCGACTGACCCGGCCACCCGACTCGAGCGGACGGGCTCACCCCGTGGGCATCGGGAAGATCCCTTGCTCGTCGGCGCACGCGGCGATCGCGCGGTCGCGCTCCTCGGGCGTGAGCGGACGGTTCGCACCGGCTGCGGACAGGGCTGCCGGGAGCAGACCGGTGTCCCCGGGAGTGCAGAAGGCGTGTACCCCGGGGGTCGAGAGCGCGAACCCGATGCCCCGGGCGAGGTCCGGTGCGGCGGTATAGGGCTCGTACCAGGTGGTGGCGGTACGCACCCGTCCCCCCCACGGGCGGGCAGCGGCGGCCTTGATCGCCATCACCCCGACGTCGTGCGCGGTCGTGTACTCGAGCAGGGCCTCGGCGTCGTCGCGGTACTGCCGGTCGGCCCAGAGCCGGGGATTGACCGGGAACATCACCGTGTCGAGGTCGTAACGACGCAGAGCCTCGAGGTGGGCGGCAGGAGCGCCGAGATTGTGACCGGTGATCCCCACGAACCGGCACAGCCCCTCATCGTGGGCCGCCAGGATGGCCTCGACCGCCCCGGACCGAGCATCGAGCTCCGCGAGGTCGGTGACCGCGTGCAACTGATAGAGGTCGAACCGCTCAGCGCGGAGGAGGGCCAGGGACTCCTCCAGCTCAGCCCGGACGTCGTCCCGACGGTGATGCAGGGTCTTGCACGCGACGAACAGCCTGCTGCGCACCGCCGGGATGAACGGCCCGAGCGCTTCCTGCGCACGGCCGTACTGCGGGGCGACGTCGAGGTGGTTGACCCCGGCGGCGATCGAAGCCGAGAATGCTGCGCCGGTCGTCTCGGGGTCGCCGTCCCAGAAGGCGGCGCCGCCGAGGATGGCCACCGACGAGTCGTGCCCGGTGCGGCCGAGGCGTCGTCGTTCCACGAGGACCGTCGTTCCGCCGGTCCGGCCGACCCGCCTCAGCCGGCGGAGGCGGCGTCACGTGCCGCCTCCCACGCGGTGAGCATGGTGCCGAAGTGCATCGGGTTGTAGATGTCCTCCTCGTAGGACCACAGTCGGTTCCCGGCGTACTTGAGCAGTGTGAAGTTGTACTCCTGGTGGACCGTGCCGTCACCCGGGTCACGCATCCGATTCCAGACCTGGCAGACCACCCACCCCCGCTCCTCGTCGATCATGTACCACTCGATGGGGAACTCGGGCATCTCGCTGCCGGGGTACTCGTGCATGGTCGCGGAGATCCACTCGTAGATGGCCTCCCGTCCCTCCATCCGCCCGTAGAGGTGCTCGACGTACCGGGCGTCCTCGGTGAAGAGGTCGGCCCACTGCCGCCAGTCGCCGGTCGCCCCTGAGGCCGCCGCGACCCGCTGGTACTCGCCGAAGGCGTCTTCGATCTCGTCCCTGGTCCACTGTCCCATGTCCTGGCTCCTGACCGGCCTCCGGGCCACCGCACAGTGTGGTGCGCCCGACGGCCGGGGTCAACGGCAGCGACTGCCGACACCGTGGTGTAACACAACCTGCGCCTGGGGCGTTGGTATGTGTAGGACGCCGGTACATCCGGCGCCGGACACGGGGGCTGCATCGGTGGGAACCGCGCCGGTGCGGCCCGGAGACCAACCGCACCATTGCTGCACCGCCCTCGGCATCCTGCGGCGCGGTCGATCCACCGGGCACCCCACGCCCGGCCCGCTTGCGGCGCTGGACTGATGACCGCTCCTGCCACCGGCCGGCGTCCGCCGGCATCGCCCCCCCCGGCGGTGTCGGTGGGCAAGGCCGGACCACAGCAGTCGGCCGCCGGCCCGAGGGCCGGCGGACCGTCACCCCCGGGCCCGCAACCGGGCGAGGCCCTCGGCGAGCGCGTCGCCGTCGCCGTCGAGCTCCACCACCTTCCGGCGGGAGCGCGCCCCGGCCACGATCCGCACCGCCCGTCGAGCAAGGCCGAGCTCGTCGGCCACTGCCCGGACCACCGCGTCGTTGGCGCGACCGTCGGAGGCAGGCTCGCGCACCCGGATCACGAGCGCGCCGTCGTGAGACCCCCCGATGCCGGCACGCGTGGCACCGGGACGGACGTGGACGGTCAGCCGCACGGCCCGCTCATCACCGGTGCCGGACCGATCGGCCCGGAGACGTCCCGATCGGAGTCGTCACCGCTGCAGTCTCGCACCGGCCGGGACGCAGGAGCCCGTCGTGGGCTAGGACTGGGCCGTGCCCGCACGAGAGCTGGTGGTCCTCGGATCTGCCAGCCAAACCCCCACCCGCCACCGCAACCACAACGGCTACCTCCTGCGCTGGGACGGGCGGTCGATCCTCTTCGACCCGGGTGAGGGCACCCAGCGACAGCTGCTGTTCTCCGGGGCCTCGGCCACACCGATCCACCACATCTGCATCACCCACTTCCACGGCGACCACTGCCTCGGTCTGCCCGGGATGCTCCAACGCCTCTCACTCGACCGGGTGGTCCATCCGGTCGAGGTGCTCTTTCCACAGAGCGGGGGCGAGTTCTTCGAGCGGCTCCGGCACGCCTCGGCCTACCAGGACCACCTCGACGTCCGTCCCGTCCCGGTCGCGGCCGACGGACCCGCGTCCGTCAGCGGGTCGACGGTGATCGAGGCCGGCCGTCTCGACCACGACCCTGAGACGTTCGGCTGGCGGGTGGTCGAACCCGACGGGCGTCGGATGGTGCCGGAGCTGCTCGAGAGGGCGGGGGTGCGGGGACCGGAGGTCGGGCGCCTGCTCCGGGACGGGGCGCTCGACCGTGACGGGGACAGGGTCCTACTCGGGCAGGTGAGCGAGGTCCGGCCCGGCCAGACGATGGCATTCGTCATGGACACCGGCATGTGCGACGCGGCGGTGACCCTGGCCCGCGGCGCCGATCTCGTGGTCTGCGAGGCCACCTTCTCGGGGGCCGACGCCGATCTGGCCCGCCGCTACCGGCATCTCACAGCCGGGGACGCTGGTCGGATCGCACGTGACGCGGGCGCCCGGCTGCTGGTCCTCACCCACTTCTCACAGCGCTACCCCGACGTGCGGGTCCTCCTCGACGAGGCCGCGGCCGTCTTCCCCGACGTGGTGGCTGCCGAGGACCTGCTCCGGGTGGCGGTCCCGGGACGCATCGGCTGACGGAGCCGGTGGGCCGACCTTCTGGCCCGTGGCCGAGAGACCGGGTGCCCGACTCGTGCCGTTTGGCGGCACCCTGGGTGCTCCCTGACCGGCAGCGGGGATACTCACGTCAGGCTCGATTCGTGATCGCGACTCCCAAGTTCCCGGCGGCGGCGGAACGGTCGAGATGGTGACCAGTGGGGTACCTGGTGCAATCGTTTGTGGGGGTCGGAACCGTCGACAAGCTGACGACTGTGGGCGCCCCCCTGCGGCTCCCTGGGCGGCTCCCCCCACTACCCAGGGCATTCGGGTCGGGCGCGGGTTAGCCTTCGTAGCAGACACACTCGCGTTGGGACAGGGCCGGTACACGCCGAGTCGGTGCCAGGGAGGGGGGGAGACCATGACCGATCTAATCGAGCACGCCGACAGCCACTCTGCCGACCGAGCGGACGAGGGGGCGTCACGAGGACCCGTCCCGCCGAAGCGGCGCCGCCTGTTCGGCGCCATGGGCACGCCGCGGGCCGTGATCGTGACCATCAGCGTGGTGCTCGTGGCGGGCGCGCTTGGCGCGGTGGCGGTGGCGGCCACCTCGGGGTCGACCAAGGCGAACCCGTCGTCGCAAACGCCTGTCTCCACCGTGTCGGTGGCGTCACCGAGGTACAAGCCCGTGGCGGCCGTGGGGGCGACCGACGACTACCACTGCAGCTTGGTCAACCCGCAAGTCACCCGGAACTCGTACGTGATCTCGAGCCAGTTCAATCCGGGCAGTCCGGAGGTCCACCATGCCGTGCTCGCCTTGGTGCCCCCGTCCATGACCGCCCAGGCCATCGCCGCCAATGCGGCCACCAGCGGCAAGGGATGGACGTGCTTCGGCGCGCCAGCGCTGCCCGGTGCGTCGCTCGCCGCTTTCATGAGCACCCCCTTCCTGAGCGTGTGGGCGCCTGGGCACGGCGAAGACGTGCTCCCCAAAGGTACGGGGATCTCGCTGCCCATGGGGAGCATGGTGATCGAGCAGGTGCACTACAATTTGCTCGTAGGCGACAAGCCGGTCACGAACGGGCTCGTACTCCACACGGTACCGATGTCCACGCCACTGTTGCCGATGCAATCCCAATACCTGATCGCCCCGCCGAACATTCCATGCCCGGCCGGTGTGACCGGGCCGCTGTGCAACTATCAGGCGTCCCTCAACTACCTGAATCAGCGCTTCGGCTCCGGAGGCGTTGAGATGAGCAAGGGCATCGACCTGGTATGTGGTGAAAACCCGGACGACCCGCCCGTCGGTGACACGGCCACGTGCATGTGGCGAATCGGATCGAACGGCTACATCGACAGGATCCAACCGCACATGCACCTGTTGGGGGTCAAGTTCACGATGGTGCTCAATCCGGGGACGCCGCAAGCCAGGACCATCCTGAATGTCCCGAACTACAACTTCGACTACCAAAAGGCCTACAACGTGGAGCCCATCCCGGTGAGTCGCGGCGAGCAGATACAGGTCAACTGCAGCTATAACCCAGAGCTGGCGCAAGAGTTGCCGATCCTCCGCAAGGCGCCGCCGCATTTCGTCACGTTCGGCGACGGATCATCCGACGAGATGTGCGTGGGGGTCACGTGGCAGACATCGTCGCTGCCCAACGCCCACGACTCGCTCTGAGCGACCGACGCTGTCACTTCGGAAGCGGGTTTACACCTCCGAGCCGGTGAGGGGCAGGGCGAATTCAAAAAAATAGCCTCCGTGCCCGAGTATCTGGCTGGAGCATCACTATCGCTCGATCAACCTCAACTGAACGCCGCGACTTGGGCGGTGCATGGTCCACGAAGCAAATATCGGACCGACCGACCAGCAGCTTGATCCCGAGGAACGTGCGGTCTTCCCGAGGTGCCGGGGTGTGACACTCTCCCGGCGTTATACATGTAATCGGAGATTACCTCGCCCTTCGGGCATGTATAACGCCTGATCATGCATGTAATCGCATCCGAATCGCTGTACTGAAAGGCGATGACGATTGCATGCGTATCAGGTTGTTCGGGGACAGAGGCTCCTACTTGGGAAGGTCGGCGAGCTTCAGGCGGGTTACTCCCGTCGGCAATGAAACCCCTGCCTTTGTGAGTTCAAGGGCCAGACCACCCGATTCGTAGGTGTAGATGTACCAATCTCCCCCGGGACCTCCGAACCGAACACCCTGACCAAATGAGAGCTGGATCAGCTCAACGCCGTGAATGTCGTCCTATTTGGCCTCCCACCTGTGACGAGTGCCGAGTGCCTGGACGACGATCCGATCTTGCTGGATGCTCAGTCGAGAAAATGGCCACGGTCTGCGAAACCGCCGTCCACCCAGCGGCAGATTGCACCCGCCGAAGATCGTTTTGGTGGAAAACAGCGCCACTGGTCCTGTATCGGCCAGCGGCACTGTGATCTTCAGCAAAAGCAGCCATGACCCGGTGGTATGGGGCACCCGAGTGCCAATACGCTATGTCCGTGGCAGATAGGAAAGGGACGTTTCAACGGGCGTCAGTGACGCTCGCACTGTCGGCCATGTTCCTTAGCGTCCTCGTCGCGACCCTGGGGGGGTGCACAGGCCCAGCGGCCGCTCAAAAAGTCTCGACTCCGTCGCCCGAGAGGTCGCGATCAATCCCCAAGCTCGTCCCAGCCTCGGGCGAGTTACGAGACCAATGCGTCTTGGCAGCTACTCGCTTGGGGTTCCCCGTGCCGTGTCCACAACTCGTACCCTCGCTCTCAGGCCGTGCCATGTCGTGCCCCCGTCCCGTGGGCGCCGCGTCCGGATTGCCCCCGTGTGTCGGGGTGGACGGAGCGACTCAGTATTCCATTTTCTTCCTTGAGTTCTACGGGTTCGATGTGCCCAAGGGCTACTCAGGAATCAATGGCAAACCAGTTGGTCATATGACTCTTGAGGCTCACCGGTTCACAGATGATCCGTTGAAGCCATGCATTGGCGGGAGAACCATGGGAACAGCACGCATCGGGATCTGGACCACGAGCGAGTTCACCTGCCCGAACGACAGCCCGTACATCCAGCGAGTTGCTATGCATGGAGAGGGCGCCTACGTCGGTCACCTCGCCCTCGTTTGGACAGCAGACGGGATCAGTTACATCGCCAGCGCCCACGGTCACACAACGGCGAATCTCACGCTCTTGAAGAGGTTCGTTCACTCAATCGCCCTCATATCGCCGGGCGATTCGTCAGGCTGAGGGGTATCCCCATGGTGCCGGTCGGAGGCAGGCATACCCGGTGGTATGGGTCACTTTCCGTTGCGATGAGTCCTGACCTCTGGGATTCTGTGTCATGGCCCCGAACGCTGGAAGTGATCTGGCTAGAGTAGCGGTCCTAAACGGTGGGCCGATGGACGGGCGGGAGCATCCGATGGAGAGCGACACGGACGAACTCTGCGTGGTCATGACAGACGGGCAGCAACATCGCTATGAGCGCACACGAAACGTTCGAGCCCTTCCAGATGGTCGGTCGGCGCTGATCTTCGATTGGACCGGTCGCTACTACGGTCCGAAATAACGTCTTCGCTATGACACTGACCCGGTGATCAGGGATATCCAAAGTTGCGAACCTGTCGGGCCGGGGTTCGACGGGTGCAAGGAGAGCGCGGACGTCAAGACCCCTTCAATAACATGCGAGGTTGCTGTTGGGCTGGACTGCATTTCTAAAGATGAAGCGGCGTTCGGTTGGAGTAGGGAGGTCCGTTGATTCACCCAGGTGGATCGTCGGACCGAAGGTGGAACGGATGGGATGGGTTTGCAGATTCGACATGACGGGTGGCGGGAACTTTGACAACGGGCGTGGAAGCGGTCGCTATAGATCGATCAGTCGAAGCGCGGGGAAAAGGAGTGTTAGGCCTACTTCATCGCTATGAATCGCTCGGTCGATCGTTCATTACCGAGAGACCATGGATGAATTCCGCCTTCGTGCCGGCCGGAACTCTGTTGATCCTGGCGATGGCCTTGGTCCTCGTCAGGCTTGCCGTTGCGGCGCATGGAGACGTCAGTAATTTCATCCAGGCTGGGACACAATTCGTCAACCCGACGAAGGCACCCCACGGATTGGCGATCAGGCCCGGTGCGGGGTACGACGGCCAGTACTACTACCGCCTCGCACTCGAGCCATGGAATCTGGCCTGGAGTGCTCACGGGATCACGTTCGATTTTGCCCTTCGTCGCCAGCGGATCGTGTACTCGTGGCTCACCTGGATGTTCTCGGGAGGCCAAACGGCAGCCGTTCCGTATGTGCTGGTGGGCGTCAACATAGTGATGCTTGCACTGATGGGCTTTTTCTCCGGAAAGTGGGCACAGTCGCTCGGACGCCATGCGCTCTGGGGCCTGCTGCCAGCGGGCTATTTCGGCATGGTCTGGAGTCTGGATCGAGACCTCACTGAAATCACCGCGATAACCCTCGTTGTGGCCGGTATCGTTGCCTGGAGGTCGACTCGCTTCGTCCTGGCGGGCTTCGCCTTCTCCGGTGCCGTGTTGTCTCGTGAGACGGCGATGTTGGTAGTCGCGGCTTTGTTGGTCACCCGGACTGTCGAACTGGCACGTCGACGTGATCACTTCGGTCGTTCCGACTCAGCGTGGGTGATCCCGCTGATCGTCTTCACAGGGTGGCAGGCGATGTGTCTCGCTGCCTATGGGAAGCTTCCGCTGACTTCGGAGAAGGGGAATGCTGCCACGCCCTTCTCCGGGGCTGTCCATGTCGTGCTGGGATGGATCGAACACCCAAAGCTGACCAATCTCTTAGAGCTAATTCAGTTGGTTATGCTCATCGCAGTAATCGTTCTGGCCTTTTTCCATCTGCGAGAAAGCCGATCGTCCTCCTTTGAGAGGCTGGCATTCGTCTTCGCCGTCATTCTCTTGGCCGTCCTGTCCTCTTCGGTCTGGAACAACGACCCTCGGGAGTTCCGGACGATGGTGGATGTCTTCGTCCTCGGTTCGGGCGTATTGCTCGGAAGCAAGTCGTTCCGACCATTGGTCTTCACGGGTCTGACCTGGGGTGTCTGGTGCCTCATGGCAGCCCTAAGTGTCAAATACATTTAGCTTGCAATTAAACC